>NZ_CP064692.1:0-3755000 GCF_023100985.1 Bradyrhizobium sp. 191 | reverse complement strand
ATGAAGCCGTTTCGTTCGAGGGTGACAATCATCTGGTGGACCGAAGGCGGGCTGACGCGGAAGTGGCGCTGGATGTCGGCTTCGGCGGGTGGGCGTCCGAACATGTAGGCGTAGGTATGGATGAAGGCCAGGTAATGTCCCTGCTTTTCGGTGAAGTGCGCGCCTGATTTTTGACTCATCGCTGGATTCGTCCCGGCCTCCGACAAGGAGGCAAAGCATGAATGTACGTTATCGGGTCGAATTGAGCCAAGCCGAGCGCGATGAACTGACGGCGATGCTCGGTGGCGGCAAACACGCCGCCCGCAAGCTTAAGCGGGCGCAGATTTTGCTGGCGGCCGATAGGGGCGGCCGCGACGAGGAGATTGCCCGGACCGTGAGAGTCAGCCTCTCCACCGTCGGCCGGACCAAGCGCCGCTTCGTGGAAGGCAATCTGGAGCGGGCCTTGAGCGAGGAGCCGCGTCCGGGCGCAGAGCGCAAGCTGACCGGCAAGGAGGAGGCCCTGCTGGTGGCGACCGCATGCGCCAAGCCGCCCGCCGGCCACAAACGCTGGACGCTGACGCTTCTGGCCGACACGATGGTCAAGCTCACCGATCACGACAGCCTGTCGGGCGAGACCGTGCGCCGCCGGCTGGCCGAGAACGATTTCAAGCCATGGCGCAGGGACATGTGGTGCATTCCTCATGTCGATGGCGAATACGTCGCCCGCATGGAGGACGTGCTCGATCTCTACGCCGAGACGCCGGATCCCGCCCGGCCGCTGGTTTGCTTCGACGAGACCCCCGTCCAACTGATCGGCGAGGTGCGCCAGCCTGTCGCGGCCCAACCGGGACAGCGCGAGCGATACGATTACGAGTATCGTCGCAACGGCACCGTCAATCTCTTCGTCACCTTCGATCCGCATCGCGGCTGGCGCAACGTCAAGGTCACCGATCGCCGCGCCGCCGTGGATTACGCCCAATGCATGCGTGAGCTCGTCGACGTCCATTATCCCGACGCCGCCTGCATCCGTGTCGTGCAGGACAATCTGTCGATCCATAAACCTGGGGCGCTGTATGAGGCCTTCGCGCCCGCCGAGGCCCGACGCATCCTGCGCCGTCTCGAATTCCACTTCACTCCGAAACACGCCAGTTGGCTCAACATGGTCGAGTGCGAGATCAGCGTGCTGCAGCGCCAGTGTCTCGGCCGCCGCATCGACGACCCCAAAAGGCTCCGAAACGAGATCGCAGCATGGCAACGGCGGCGAAACAAAACCCGAGCCAGCATCAAATGGATGTTCACAACCGACAAAGCCCGCGCCAAACTCGGCCGCGCTTATCCAGCCACCGCTAAAGAGTCAAAATCACTGTGATGAACCACTAGGCTTTCGTGTACCTGTATCGCCATGAACACAAAAAAGCCCCGGAGACATCTCCGGGGCTTTCGTCGTTTCGTCGCTTGCAGCGCGATGCGACTACGTCCTCGTCCGCATCCGCATCATGAAGGTGTCGAAGCTGAGCTCGGCCACCTGCATCCAGGCGAGCGACTCGCTGCGGAAGGCGGTGAGGCTCGCATACATCTTGGCGAAATGCGGGTTGCTCTTGGCGAGACCAGCATAGATCTCGTTGGCTGCGCCGTAGCAGGCTTCGAGCACCTCCTGCGGGAAGGGCTTGAGGATCGCGCCGGCAGCGAGCAACCGCTTGAGGGCGGGTGGATTGACCGAGTCGTACTTGCCGGTCACCCAGGTGAACGTATCGAGCGATGCCGTCGAGATCGCCGCCTGATAGTGTTTCGGCAGCGCGTTCCATTTCTCCAGATTCATGATGTTGTGGCCCTGTCCGGTGCCTTCCCACCAGCCCGGATAGTAATAGTACTTTGCCACCTTCACGAAGCCGAGCTTCTCGTCGTCATAGGGCCCGACCCACTCTGCCGCGTCGATCGTCCCCTTTTCCAGCGCCGGATAGATGTCGCCGGCCGCGATCTGCTGCGGCACGCCACCAAGCTTCGAAATGATGGTGCCGGCGAAGCCGCCGACGCGGAACTTCAGGCCCTTGAGATCGTCGACGGTCTTGATCTCCTTGCGAAACCAGCCGCCCATCTGGGCTCCGGTCGAGCCTGTGGGAACGCCGACCGCATTGTGCTCCTTCAGGAGATCGTTGAGCATGTCCTGACCGCCGTTCCACAACAGCCAGGAGATGTGCTGGCGCGTGTTGAGACCGAAGGGCAGCGACGTGCCGAAGGTGAATGCCGGGTTCTTGCCCCAATAGTAATAGAGCGCAGTGTTGCCCATCTCGACCGTGCCGTTGGAGACCGCGTCGAGCACCTGCAGGCCCGGCACGATTTCACCGGCAGCAAAGGGCTGGATCTGAAAGCGGTTGTCCGTGATCTCGGCGACGCGCTTGCAGAAATATTCGCAACCGCCATAGAGCGTGTCGAGCGATTTCGGCCAGCTCGCCGTCAGCCGCCATTTCACCTCGGGCATCGACTGCGCGATAGCCGGCGAAGCAACGGCACTTGCGGCCAGGCCCAATCCGCCTGCCGTCAGGAATTTACGACGTTCCATGCGTTTCCCTCCTGTGATGTCGTGTCCTCGACGAGGGATCGCGGTCTTGGCGCCGCTTTCGTCTTCGTCGGTGGCCGACGTTTCCTTATTGTCCGAAATTCAGTATTCCCGGATCGCAGTCAGCATGACCAAAGGGGAACCGCAAATCAAGCGCACTTTGGTTGAGGCGCCGGCAGGCCGGTCAATGCTGCGCTGCGAACGCGGCTTCCATTGCCTTGCGCGTCTTCACCGTTTCGTTGCCCGGGTCGAATTCGACATCGTTCCAGCGCACGACCGCGCCATGGGCGACGTCATGTTTCAGCTTCACGCGATGTGCTAGTCCGATGGGCAGGGCGCCGGCCCTCAGGCTCGCAGCCGCCGGTACCAGCTTGCCCCACACCGTATAGCCGCCCTCGCCGTCGAGCATCTCGCCGGCGCGCAGATTGCGTTTGGCCACCGCTGCGACGTCGCCGCGGAAGCCAATGGCCTGCCCGGTCGGTTCGCCCCGCAGCGCGGCCGACAGCACCGAAATGTTCAGCTCGAGCCCGATCAGATGATAGGGCTTGTACATCGCGGCGAAGCGTCCGCTGGCGTCGGTCTTCAGGCCATATTGCCTGAAGCAGTCGGCGGCATAATCGTTCGGCGCCTCCAGCACGACATAGACGCCCCAGCGCAGATCGCGAAACACCGGCCGGCCGTCGCGCTCGAGCGAGGAGACGACCTCGACGACGCCGGACCGCTCCAGTACGCCGCCGCGAGAGCGCGGCCGCATGATGTGCGGCAGGTCGTCGACGCCGCAGGGTGGAAACAGCAGGCCGTCCGTGGGCACGTCGAGGCCGCAGGCGTTCGCAATCGCGGCCATCTCGATCGCCGATTTGGTGCCGTCGAGAAAGGAATTGAACATCTGCGGATTCATGCCGGCCGATTGCGCCTCGCCCGCAGTCAGGCCGTAATGCTGCCAGACGGCGTCGGGCGTCACGTCGTGATAGGCCGGCAGATATTTCGTGCCTTTGCCGGCAGCGACGACGCGGAATCCGGTGGCCCGCGCCCAATCCACCATCTCCGCGGTCAGCGCCGGCTGGTCGCCATAGGCGAGCGAATAGACCACGCTGGCCTTGCGCGCTTCCTCGGCGAGCAGGGGGCCTGCCAGAACATCGGCCTCGACATTCACCATCACGATATGCTTGCCGGCCGCGATCGCGGCGCGCGCATGCTTGATGCCGACCGCAGGATTGCCGGTCGCCTCCACCACCACGTCCATCGTGCCGCCGGCAATGGCGCGCGCGCCGTCATCGGTGAACATGGTTGCGGCGATCCGCTCGGCGCTCCAGCCGACGGTGCGGCAGGCCTCACGCGCGCGGTCACGGTCGATGTCGACGATGATGGGCACCTCCAGCCCAGGCGTGTGCGGCACCTGCGCCAGGAACATCGAGCCGAATTTGCCCGCGCCGATCAGCGCGACTCGGACCGGCTTGCCGGCGGACGCGCGGGCCTGGAGGAGGCGGAAGAGGTTCATGTTGTCATCCGATAAGTCTTGTGTCCCGGACGCGGTGCAGCGCTTCTTCAGCGCTGCTCCGCAGAGCCGGGACCCAGTGCAGGGAATTCGGCGCGGCCTGGGCCCCGGCTCAGCAGCGCATCACACCGGACGATGCTCCGCATCGCCGGGAGTGCTGCGCTGCGTCCGGGGCACGGGACCGGATCCTACTCTTACTCCGCCGCCTGACGCGGTGCACGGGCGAGCCGCAGCAGCGCGTCGTCGTCCACGGTCTTGATCGGCGTGAAGTCACGATGCGCGATGTAGTCCGGCCGGGTCGGCGTGCGGATGTGGTTCGAGACCGCGTTCAGCGTCAGGTACACGATCTTGCGCGGGTAGGGCGTGATGTTGCCGGCAGATCCATGCACGAGATTGCCGTGGAACATTAGCATGCCGCCGGGCTTGCCGGTGGGCGCCACGATGCCGCCTTGCTCGACGAGGCGTGTCACGGTGTCCTCGTCCAGCGTCCACAGCGGATAGGAGGTGGTGGCGAGGTCATGCGAGGCCTCCAGGTCGCCGGCATTCTGGCTGCGCGGCACCAGCATCAAGGGGCCGTTGATCGGCATCACCTCGTCGAGGAAGATCGCGATGTTCATCGCGCGCGGCTCCGGCATGCCGTCGTCGCGCTTCCAGGTGCCATAATCCTGGTGCCACTGCCAGACGTCGCCCGTGAAGGCCGATTTCGCGTTGATCTTGAACTGGTGCATGTAGACGGGCTCGCCGAACACCTGCTCGACCGGCTCGATCATGCGCGGATGCGCGCCGAGGAGTCCGAAGGCCTCGTTGTAGAGATGTGCGGCAAAGGCCGTGCGCGGCGCGCCGCTCTTCTCGCGCCAGACCTCCGGCCGGTTGGCGTCGTAGATGCCGACCGCCTCGCGCGCCAGCAGATCGACCTCCTCTTGGGCGAACAACTCGGGCAAAAACAGCCAGCCCTCGCGGTGGAAGAACTCCAATTGCTCCTGAGACAGTTTCATGGGTCGTCCTCCTGTTTTGATTTGTTCTCTTTCTCGTCATGGCCGGGCTTGACCCGGCCATCCACGTCTTTGCGGCTCGTCAAGAAAGACCGTGGGTGCCCGGCACAAGGCCGGGCATGACGGCGCCTGCCGCTACGCCGCTGCCTCGTCCGTCGCCCTCAATCTCTCCTCGGTCATTCGTCCCGCCGTCTGCGCATGCGCCAGCGCTGCGCGTTCGGCTCCGTTCGCATCGCCGGCGAGAATGCGTGCGGCGATGTCGGCATGTTCGGCCCAGGCGCTGTCGCGATAATCGAGCTCGGACAGCACCGTCGCCATCGAGCGCCGCATATGCGGCCATTGCGGTGCGATCGTTTCCTCGATCACGGGATTGCCGGCGAGCTGATAGATCGCGCGGTGGAAGTCGACATCGAGCGCGATGAGCTCGGCCAGCGTCGTGTTGCGGTCGCTGCGGCGTCCGGCGGCAAGCGCCGCCTCCAGCCGTGCGCGTCCGGCCGCGTCAGTGCCTGCGCGCGCCGCGGCGAGTCGGGCCGCCAGCGCGTCGATGGCACCGCGTACCTCGTAAAGCTGGCGGATGCGCGCGGGATCGAGCTGGGTGACTTCAAATCCCCGGCGGCCGCTTTCGGCGACCAAGCCCTGGCGGTGCAACAGATGCAGTGCATGCGAGACCGGCTGGCGCGACACGCCGAGCTTATCGGCGAGCTCGTTCTGCCGGATGCGCTGGCCGGGGCGCAGCGTGCGGTCGGAGATCGCTTCCAGGATCCGCGCATAGACCTGGTCGATCAGATTCGGGAGCGGGTCGAGAGGGATCACGCCGGCGGCTCCTCGTACGGAATACGGAATTCCGTATCGGAAGGTATGCCGGGACGGTTGGGGCGTCAAGGCGAACCTTCGAGATCCCGCTCAAGCGGCTTTTCGGCCTCCGCTAAGCCGTTGATATCTCTAGGCCCTTCTACTGTGCATGGGGTTGTTTTCGAAGTCTGGAGGCGGGCAGCCGCCCCTACTTCGCCAGGAACCTGTTCACGACTTCACCGAACTCCAGCGGCGCCTGCTCGAACATCCAGTGGCCCGCGTTCGGGATCACCGCCGTCTCGGCTCCGGCGATGTGGTCGGCCAGCACGCGCCACATCACCGACAGGCTGCCCGTGGTGGCGCCGCCGCCGATCAGCAGCGTCGGCGTTCTGATCGCCTGCGCGTCGCTGAGGGTGTAGGGCCGGCGCTGCTCGTTGATCTGGCCGAGGAAGGTCAGCGCATTGTCGCGCAGTTGCTGCTTGGCCGCGGCGGGCACGCGCCGCCAGGAGCCGTCGCCCTCGATGCCTTCGTAGAAATTCTGTAGCGCGCCTTCGATATTGCCGGCGCGGATCATCTCGACCGATCGCACGGTGCGGGCCGCCAGCGGCGGATGCGCGGGCGTGCCTTCCGGCACCGGCAGGGATGCGTCGAGATCGCCGCCGGGCTCGGCCAGCACCAGCTTGCGCAACAGGTCAGGCCTCGCCTGCGCGACGCGAAACGCGATATGCCCGCCGCGCGAATGGCCCATGAGATCGACCGGCGCAGGCTCAACCTGCTCGATGAAGGCGATCACGTCAGCAACATGCTGCGCCATCTTGTAGTCGTCGCCGACCGCATCCCAATGCTCGGGGAAGAAGCGCCGCAGGCTGACCGAGATCACGCGATGATTCTTCGACAGCGGGCCGAGCACTGAATACCAGGTGCGGAAGTCCCCGAGCGTGCCATGCACGCAGACCAGCGGATGGCCGCTTCCAACTTCCAGATAGGCCATGTCGTAACCGTTGACGCGAATTGTCTGCATGGGTCAGCTCGCCAAAATCAACCTGCTAAGAAATCCAGCACCACTTCGGAATATTTCTGCGGCGCCTGCTCGAACATCGGATGCGTCGCGTTCGGGATGATCGCCGTCTTGGAATAGGGCACATGCGCGGCCAGCGCGTGCAGCACTTTCGGCAGCAGGCCCTTGGTCCGCGCCCCCAGGATGAACAGGGTCGGCATCTTGATGGCCTCCGCATCCGCCTTCGAGAACGGCGGGCGGTTGTCGCGGACCTGGCCGATCAGCGTCATGGCGTTGTCGCGCAGATTCTGCTTCACCATCGCCGGCAGTCGCGGCCAGGTGCCGGGCCCCTCCAGCGTATCGACGAAGACGGCGAGGCCGCCATCGACATCGCCGGCAGCGATCTTCTCTGCGGAAGCCGTGAAGCGCGCCAGCAGGGGAGAGGGGCCGCCGACGTAATCAGGATCGAGGCTCGCATCGAGCTCGCCGCCGGGCTCGGCCAGGACCAGCCGCCGGAGCAGATCCGGCCGCCGTTGCGCCACGCGGAAGCAGATGTGCCCGCCGCGGGAATGTCCCATCAGGTCGACCGGTCCGAGATCGAGCTCGTCGATGAAAGCGATGACGTCTTGGACATGCTGGGTGATCGAATAGGTGTCACCAAGGCCGTCCCAGCGCTCGGGGAAGAAGTGCCGCAGGCTGACGGCGATCACCCGGTGTCGCTGCGTCAACGGCCCGAGCACGCAGCCCCAGACACGGAAGTCGTTGAGCGATCCGTGCACGCAGACCAGCGGCGGACGGCCTCTGTCCTCGCCCACGTCGAGATAGGGCATGTCGTATCCGTTGACGTGGACGCTTTGCATTCAGGGCTCGTGAGGAATTGGAACTCCTGTGCAAGATTCCCGGAAACCGGGTGGATCGCAACTATTTCCAAGCCTAGATTTGCCGCGAGATGAAAGTGGGGGCCTGCACGAGACGCAAGCCAGGAACCTAGCCATGACCGACCAGCATTTTGCCCTGTTCGATACCCGGATCGGCCTGTGCGCCATCGCCTGGGGCCCGCGCGGCATCAACGGCACGCAATTGCCGATGGGCGGCGAGCAGAAGATCCGCACCCGCATCAGCCAGCGCCACGCCGATGCCAGCGAAGCCGAGCCGACCGCCGCGGTGCAGCAGGCGATCGACCGCATCACGAAACTGCTCGCGGGCGAGCCGGATGACCTCATCGACATTCCGCTCGACCTCGACGGCGTGCCCGAGTTCAACCGCGGCGTCTACGACATCGCCCGCACCATTCCGCCGGGCAAGACGATCACCTATGGCGACATCGCCAAGCAGCTCGGCGGCGTCCAGCTGTCGCGCGACGTCGGCCAGGCGCTCGGCCGCAACCCCTGCCCGATCGTCGTGCCCTGCCATCGCGTGCTGGCGGCCGGCAACAAGCCCGGCGGCTTCTCGGCGAACGGCGGCGTGGTGACGAAGCTGAAGATGCTCGAGATCGAAGGCGCGTTGGTGAACCACACGCCGAGTTTGTTTGATTGAGGTTGCGAAAGCTTGCTCGGCGTCATGGCCGGGCTTGACCCGGCCATCCACGTCTTCCTTCGCAGCACAAAGAACGTGGATGCCCGGGACAAGCCCGGGCACGACGGTGTTGGGAGCAGGCGCTCGTCCTAAATCTTCGTCGCCGTCTTCGGCCAATACCGATCGCGCAGATGCCGCTTCACCAGCTTGCCGGTCGGCGTGCGCGGCAGTTCGGCTTCGAAGTCGATCGAGCGGGGGCACTTGATCGCGGAGAGGCGGGTCTTGCAATAGGCGATCAGATCCGCCTCCAGCGCCTTGCCGGCGCGGCTCATGTCGTGGGGCTGCACCACCGCCTTCACCTCTTCGCCCATCTCTTCGTTCGGCACGCCGAACACCGCGACGTCGGCGACCTCAGGATGCGTGATCAGCACGTCCTCGGTCTCCTGCGGGTAGATGTTCACCCCGCCCGAGATGATCATGTAGGACTTGCGGTCGGTGAGATAGAGGAAGCCGTCATTGTCGAGATAGCCGACATCGCCCAGCGTCGACCAGCCCTTGGCGTTGTAAGCCTTCTTCGTCTTCTCGGGATCATTGTGATAGGTGAAGGCGGGCGCGTCGGCGAAATAGACGGTCCCGATCTCGCCGACCGGCTGCTCCTCATCGTTCTCGTCGAGAATCTTGATCTTGCCGACCACGGCCCGGCCGACGCTGCCGCGGTGCTCCAGCCATTGCTGCGAGTTGCAGACCGTGACGCCGTTGCCTTCCGAGCCCGCATAATACTCGATCAGGATCGGTCCCCACCATTCGATCATCTTGGCCTTGACGTCGACCGGGCAGGGCGCGGCGGCGTGGATCGCGCCCTTCAGCGTCGAAACGTCGTACTTCGTGCGCACCTCGTCCGGCAGCTTCAGCATGCGCACGAACATGGTCGGCACCAGCTGCGACTGCGTCACCTTGTATTTCTCGACCAGCTTCAGGAATTCCTCGGCATCGAAGTGCTCCATGATGATGGAGGTGCCGCCGAGCACGGTGGCCATCATGTTGAAGCGCAAAGGAGCTGCGTGATAGAGCGGCGCCGGCGACAGATAGATGCTCTCCGCGTTCATGCCGCACATGTCGGCGCAGAGCACGCGCAGGAAGGCGTTCGGCACGTCGATCCTGTTGCCTTCGAAAGCCTTCTTGATGCCCTTGGGCCGTCCGGTGGTGCCGGAGGAGTACAGCATGTCGTAGCCGGCGACCTCGTCCGCGATCGGCGTGGTCGGCTGCGCAGCGGCTTCCTTGTCGTAGGAGCGGAAGCCGGGCAGAGGCTCGTCCATCATGTAGAAGATCGGCTCGCCGGCGGTGCCCTTGTTCAGGCCCCTGATCTGGTCGGCGCACTTCGGCGTGGTAATCACGACCTTGGCGCCGCAATCGGCGATGATGTAGTCGATCTCGTCCTGCTTCAGGTAGCGGCTGATCGCGGTGTAATAGAGCCCGCTGCGCTGCGCGGCCCAGCACAGCTCCATGAAGGCGAGGCGGTTCTCCATCAACAGCGCGATGTGGTCGCCGGCCTTTAGCCCGAGCGATCGGAAGAGATGTGCGCCCTGGTTCGAGAGCTCGTCGAGCTCGCGATAGGTGATCGCCTTGCCGGTCCCGGCCATCTGGTAGGCGATCTTGTCGGGCGTGGTGAGGGCGTGGATGGAGGGGTGGGTCATGGCGAAGGTCTCGCAACAAAGAAGGTGTCATCCCGGCAGAAGCCGGGATCCATAACCACAGGGCGTGGTTGTTGAAACGAGATGGAGCTCCGGCGCAGCACAACCACGGAGTCCTGTGGCGATGGATCCCGGATCGGCGCGCGCTTGTGGCGCGCTCGTCCGGGACGACATTGTTTGTGGGACGACGTCTCGGCTTTACAGCCGCTCGACAATCGTCACGTTGGCCATGCCGCCGCCCTCGCACATGGTCTGGAGGCCATAGCGCTTGCCGCGCTGGTGCAGGGCGTGGACCAGCGTGGTCATCAGCTTGGTGCCGGAGCCGCCGAGCGGATGGCCGAGCGCGATGGCGCCGCCGTTGACGTTGAGGCTATCAGGATCGGCGCCGGTGGTCTTCAGCCATGCGGTCGGCACCGAGGCGAAGGCCTCGTTGACCTCGAACAGGTCGATGTCGCCGATCTTCATGCCGGCCTTCTCGAGCGCGCGCTTGGTGGCATGCAAGGGAGCATCGAGCATGATCACGGGATCGCCGCCCGTCATGGTCATGTGGTGGACGCGCGCGAGCGGCTTGACGCCGAGTTGCTTCAGGCCCTTCTCGTTCACCACCATGACGCCGGAGGCGCCGTCACAGATCTGGCTGGCGCTGGCCGCGGAGAGCCTGCCGTTCTCGGCGATCAGCTTGACGCCCTTGATGCCGTCGAGGCTGACGTCGAAGCGGATGCCCTCGTCGATGTGGTGGGTGTCCTTGCTGCCGTCGGCGCGGGTGATCTCGAGCGGCACGATCTCCTTCTTGAAGTGACCGGATTGCGTCGCTGCGATCGCGCGCTGGTGGCTGTTGTAGGAGTACTCGTCGAGCTCGTCCTTCGAGAGGCCGTACTTCTCGGCCATCATCTCCGCGCCGGTGAACTGGCTGAACACGATGTTCGGATACTTCTTCTCGATGCCCGGGCTCTTGTAGTTGCCAAAGCCGTTCTTGGCCGGAAGCTGCGACGACAGGCCCATCGGCACGCGCGTCATCGATTCCACGCCGGCCGCGATCACGACGTCCATCGCGCCCGACATCACGGCTTGCGCGGCGAAGTGCAGCGCCTGCTGCGAGGAGCCGCACTGGCGGTCGATCGAGGTGCCCGGCACACTCTCCGGCAGCTTCGAGGCCATGATCGCGTTGCGCGCGACGTTGTTGGACTGCTCGCCGACCTGCATTACGCAGCCCATGATCACGTCCTCGACCAGGGCGGGATCGACCTTGGTGCGATCGACCAGCTCGTCCAGCACCTTCGCGGCGAGATCGGCCGGATGCCAGCCGGCGAGGCGGCCCCCCTTGCGCCCGCCCGCGGTGCGCGCAGCGGCGACGATATAAGCCTCGGCCATGTCGGTCTCTCCCTGAATTTTTGACTGGGTTGGTTGTCGGGTCGGATTTAAGGGATCGGAGATCGTTTAGTCAATCGATCAATTAACTCTTGTGATGAGGCGCTGCTTGGGCTTATCTGCACCCCGCTTCAAGCGGCGAAAACAGGGATCTCCGTGGCTACCAGCGTACCGAACAGGCTCCCCGGCGGGAAAAATTCCACGGCAGAGAAATTGCTGGTGGCCGCGAGCGAGCTGATGATCGAACGCTCCTCGATCGAGATATCGCTCTCCGATATCGCGCAGAAGTCCGGCGCCAACGCCGCGCTGGTCAAATATCACTTCGGCAACAAGGACGGCCTGCTGCTGGCGCTGCTTGCACGGGATGCGGCGACCGAGATGTCGAATCTCGAATATCTGCTGGCGCAACCGATCACGTCGACGGCGAAGCTGAAGCTGCATATCGCCGGCATCATCCGCGCCTATCACCGATTCCCCTACATGAACCGGCTGATCCACTATCTGCTGCACGAGACCAGCGCGGGCTCCGCCGACGAAGTCTCGAAATTCTTCGTCGCCCCGCTGCTGGATTTCCACCGCCGCCTGCTCGCCGAAGGCGTCAGCCGCGGCGAATTCCGGCAGACCGATCCGGTGCTGTTCTACACCAGCCTGATCGGGGCCTGCGATCATCTGTTCTTCGGCCGGCATGCGATGTCCCGCGCGACCGGCGTCGGCCCGGTCACCGATGATGTCTGCCGGCAATACATCAAGCACATGGAAACGCTCATCTGCGGCGGCATCCTCACGCAAGCCGAGGAAGCTGCCGCGGCCGGATAATCGGCCGAACTCCAAGTCCAGAGAAGAAACGCCCAAGGAAAAGGTAGAGGTACAAGCGATGCAGTTGAAAGACGTAGCCGTTCTCATCACCGGCGGTGGTTCGGGCCTTGGTGCCGCGACCGCCCGCGCCATGGCTGCCAAGGGCGCCAAGATCGGCGTGATCGACCAGAGCAAGGAAAACGCCGAGAAGGTCGCGGCCGAGGTGAAGGGCGTCGCGCTTCATGCCGACGTCACCAGCGAAGAGCAGATCAAGGCGGCGATCGCCAAGGCCGAAGCCGCGCACGGCGTCGCGCGGGTGCTGATGAACTGCGCCGGCATCGGCGGCTCGCAGCGCATCGTCGGCCGTGACGGCGTCTACCCGCTGGAAAAGTTCGCGCGCATCATCAACGTCAACCTGATCGGCACGTTCAACTGCCTGCGGCTGTTCGCCGAGCGCCTCGTCACGGCGGAGCCCATCGGCGAAGAGCGCGGCGTCATCATCAACACCGCTTCGGTTGCCGCTTATGAAGGCCAGATCGGCCAGATCGCCTATTCGGCCTCGAAAGGTGGTGTCGTCGGCCTCACGCTTCCGGCCGCGCGCGATCTCGCCAGCCAGAAGATCCGCGTCAACACCATCGCGCCCGGCCTGTTCTTCACACCGCTTCTGATGGGCTTGAACGAAGAGGCCCGCAAGAGCCTGGGCGCCCAGGTGCCGCACCCCTCGCGTCTCGGCGACGCCAATGAATACGGCATGCTCGCGGTGCACATCGTCGAGAACCCGATGCTCAACGGCGAGACCATCCGCCTCGACGGCGCCATCCGCATGGCGCCGCGGTAATTCTTTTCTTTCCTTCTCCCCCTGTGGGAGAAGGTGGCGCGAAGCGCCGGATGAGGGGTTCTCTCCGAGATCTCATCTGTGGAGACAGACCCCTTACCCAAGCGAGTATGTGGCTAGCGATGTACATGCCCTCTCCCACAAGGGGAGAGGGCGCAGCAATCGGCGCCGAGACCCGCGGCAAGCACGAGGCTCCCATGTCCCAACCGCTGCTGATCGAGCATGACGACGGCGTCGACCGGGTGACGCTCAATCGTCCTGACAGTCTCAATGCACTCGATCCCACGCTGATCGACGCGCTCAACGATTATTTCCAAGGCCTGCAGCGCAATCGCGACACGCGCGTCGTCGTGCTGAAGGGCGCCGGCAAGAATTTCTGCGCGGGTCTCGATCTCAAGCACGCGATGCAACGCCGCGCCGGGCAGCAGGAGCCGCCCGGCGTCACGGAGTCGCTGGATTCGCAGCGACGCATCGCCGACATCGTGATGCTGATGCGGCGTTGTCCGCAGCCGATCCTGGCGCTGGTGCAGGGTGCGGCGGCCGGCGGCGGCTTTGCTCTGGCGCTGGCCTCCGACATCCGCATCGCGACGCGGTCGGCGCGGATGAACTGCGCCTTCATCAAGCTCGGCCTCGGCGGCTGCGACATCGGCACCAGCTATTTTCTGCCGCGGCTGGTCGGCGTCTCCGTGGCATCGGAACTGATCCTCACCGGACGCTTCATCGGCGCCGAGCGAGCGCTCGCGGTCGGGCTCGTCTCGGAAATCGTCGAGGAGGACGGTCTGGATGACGCGGCCGAGCCTTACGTCGAGGCGATGATGACGGCCTCGCCAGTGGGCCTGCGCCTGTCCAAGGAATGTCTCAACATGAGCGTCGATGCCGGATCGCTGGAAGCTGCGATCGCGATGGAGGATCGCAACCAGGTCCTTTGCAGCCGCTCGGAAGAGTTTTCGGAAGGCATCAGGGCCTTCCTCGAGAAGCGAAAGCCTGTCTATATCAAGCGCTGAACGACGAAGATCCGCAAAGGACAATAATTCCGGGAGACGCAAAAATGAGTGGAAGCGCGGCGGCCGTGATGACGAAGCCCGCCTTTCGCAAGGTCCAGTGGCTCGCGCGCGACATCGAGGTCGAGCGCCGCAATGACGGCACTGTGGTGCTGAAGTCGCGCATTCCGCTGCAGCCTTATGAGAAGCACATTCCGGCGTCGCTGGCGAAATGGGCGAAGGAAGCGCCCGAGCGCATCTGGCTGGCGCAGCGCGGCGGTCCGAACCGCGAATGGCGCAAGGTGTCTTACGGCGAAGCCAAGCGCACCGTGGATGCGCTGACGCAAGGCTTGCTCAATCTCAAGCTCGCGGGACGTCCGGTCACGATCCTCTCCGGCAATTCGATCGAGCACGCGCTGATGACGCAGGCCGCGATGCAGGCGCGCGCTCCAGCGGCTCCGGTCTCGCCGGCCTACTCGCTGATGAGCCACGATCACGTCAAGCTGAAATATCTGTTCGACCTGATCAAGCCGGCTGTCGTGATGGTGCAGGATGGCCCGACCTTCGAGAAGGCGCTGAAGGCGCTCGATCTCACCGGCGTCACCGTGGTTCACGTCGCGCGGCCCTGCGACGGCATCGAGAGCGTCAGCTTTGCCGAGCTCGCGGCAACGTCAGTGACGGCGGATGTCGAAGCGTCGATTGCGGAGATCACACCCCAGACCGTCGGCAAGCTGCTGTTCACGTCGGGCTCGACCGGCATGCCCAAGGCCGTCATCAACACGCAGGAGATGATGTGCGCCAATGCGGCGATGATGATGCAGGTGCGGCCGCGCGATCCGAATGGCCCGATCTCGACCATGCTGGACTGGATGCCCTGGAACCACACCATGGGCGGCAATGCGGCGTTCCACCCGATCCTGGTCGACGGCGGCACGCTCTATATCGACGACGGAAGGCCGATGCCGGGCCAGTTCGACGAGACGCTGCGCAATTTGCGTGAGATCTCGCCGACCTATTACGCCAACGTGCCCGCCGGCTACGCCGCGCTCGCGGCCGCGATGGAGAAGGACGACGCGCTCTGCCGCTCCTTCTTCAAGAATCTCTCGATCATGGCCTATGGCGGCGCGCGGCTGCCCGACGATCTCTATGAGCGCATGCAGGCCCTCGCCGTGAAGACCACCGGTGAACGCATCGTGTTCTACACCGGCTGGGGGTCGACCGAGACCGCGCCAACGTCGACCGGCACCTATTGGGACACCGAGCGCGTCGGCCTGATCGGATTGCCGTTCCCCGGGGTCGAGCTGAAGATGGTGCCGTGCGGCTCGAAATACGAACTGCGCCTGCGCGGCGTCAACGTCACGCCGGGCTATTTCGGCCAGTCGGATCTTACGACGAAGATGTTCGACGAGGAAGGATTCTACTGCATCGGCGATGCCGGCATCTTCGTCGACGACACCGATCCGGTACAAGGCATCATCTTCGCTGGCCGCGTGGTGGAAGACTTCAAGCTCACCACCGGCACTTTCGTGCATGTCGGCTCGCTGCGGACCGATGCGATCGCCGCGGCGACCCCTGTGGTGCACGACGCGCTGGTCGCGGGGCAGGATCGCGCCTTCATCGGTTTGCTGGCCTGGCCCAATTTGCATGCCTGCCGCCAGCTCGTCGGCAATCCCGATCTGAGCTTTGCCGATGCCGTGAGCCATCCCGAGGTGATCGCCTGCTTCAGGCGCGGCCTGGAAGCGCACAACCGGGAATGCGAGGGGGCCAGCAGCCGCATGATTGCGCGCGCGATGCTGATGGTCGAGCCGCCCTCGATCGACGGCAACGAGCTCACCGACAAGGGCTACATCAACCAGCGCGCCGGGCTCGAGCGCCGCGCCGCGCTGGTGGAGCGGCTCTATGCCGACAGACCGGACGAGGATGTGATTGTGCTGCGATGAGTGCGCAAATCTCTCACCTCGTCATTCCGGGATGGCCCGAAGGGCCAGGCCCGGAATCCATAACCCCGGCTGGTGGCTATGGATTCCGGGCTCGCGCTACGCGCGCCCCGGAATGACGGTGCCAATAATGACAACGAATAACCAAAGGTAGCCCGCCCATGAACTTCGATTTCTCCGACGACCAGAAGCAGCTCCGCGACCAGGCTCGCAAGTTCCTCGCGGAAAAATGCCCGGCGAAGGCGGTGCGTGTCGTGCTCGACGGCAAGGCGCCTTACGACAGGGAGCTGTGGAAAGGCCTTGCCGAGATGGGCTTCCTCGGTGTCGCGATTCCCGAGGAATTTGGTGGTGCGGGCGCCGGCCATCTCGAGCTCTGCGTGATCGCGGAGGAAATGGGCCGGGCCAACGCGCCGGTGCCGTTTTCCTCGACGGTCTACCTCGCTGCCGAAGCGCTGCTGATCGCCGGCAGCGACGCGCAGAAGAAGAAATGGCTGCCGGCAATTGCTTCGGGCGAGGCGATCGGCACGCTTGCGCTGTTCGAGGGCAAGGGCAATCCGTCGCCGAAGAACGTCAAGATCACCGCCGCGAACGGTGTCCTTAACGGCGTCAAGAAGCCGGTGGCCGACGGGGCAATCGCCGATTTCGCGGTGGTTGCCGCGCGCACGGGATCGAGCGGACGCGAGAATGACATCTCGCTGTTCCTGGTCGACCTCAAGGCCGGCGGCGTCGAGGTGAAAAGCCTCACCAATCTCGATCCGACCCGCGGGCAGGCCGAGATCAGCTTCAGGGAGTGCAAGGCAGAGCCGCTCGGTGCCGCGGGCGAAGGCTGGAGCATCCTGACCCAGATGCTCGATCGTGCCGCGGTGCTGTGCGCGTTCGAGCAGGTCGGTGGTGCCGATCGCGCGCTGGAGATGGGCCGGGACTACGCGCTCGACCGCATCGCCTTCGGTCGCCAGATCGGCTCCTTCCAGGCGGTCAAGCACATGCTCGCCGACATGTACGTCTCGGCGACCCTGGCACGCTCCAACAGCTATTACGGCGCCTGGGCGCTCTCGACCAACGCGGCCGAACTGCCGGAGGCCGCAGCCGCCGCGCGCATCAGCGCAACGCAGGCGTTCCAGCACTGCGCCAAGAACAACATCCAGGTTCACGGCGGCATGGGTTTCACCTGGGAGTTCGACTGCCACATGTACTACCGCCGCGCCAACGCGATGGCGCTCGGGCTCGGCAGCCTCAGCTATTGGGAAGATCAGTTGATCGACCGTATGCGCAAGAAGAACGCGGCCTGATGACAGGTGCGTAGGGTGGGTTAGCGGAGCGGGTTGCGCGAAGCGCGAGCCGCTCGGCGTAACCCACCTCTTCTGTCGAAGAGGAAACCAAAGAGGTGGATTACGCCTTCGGCTAATCCACCCTACGGACAACAGAGAAAAAGCCATGAACTTCGACGACACCCCGCAGGAAGCCGAATTCCGCGCCACAGCGCGCGCCTGGATCAGCGCGAATGCGCCAAAGCAATACGAGGAAGAGCTGCGCAAATCCTCGCTCGGCCGCACCGTCCTCAAGAACGCCAACATTCTCGAAGTGGCAAAAGCCTGGCAGAAGAAGAAGGCCGACGCCGGCTGGGCCTGCCTGCACTGGCCGAAGGAGTATGGCGGCCGGGGCGCCTCGCCGATCGAGCGGGTGATCTGGCAGGAGGAAGAGGGGCCGTTCGGCCAGCTGTCCCGCATGTTCATCATCGGCCACGGCATGTGCGGGCCGACCATGATGGCGTTCGCGCGCGAGGAGCATAAGCGCAAATATCTGCCGCCGCTCGCCTCCGGCGAGAAAATCTGGTGCCAGCTGTTCTCCGAGCCCGCCGGCGGCTCTGATGTCGCAGGGCTTCGCACGCGCGCCGAGAAGGATGGCGACGAGTGGGTGGTCAACGGCCAGAAGATCTGGACCTCGGGCGCGCATTATTCCGACTACGGCATTTTGCTCACCCGCACCGATCCGACCGTGCCCAAGCACAAGGGGCTCACCATGTTCTTCCTGGACATGAAGAGCCCTGGCGTCGAGGTCAGGCCGATCAAGCAGGCGAGCGGGGCCTCGGATTTCAACGAGGTCTATTTCACCAATGTCCGCATCCCCGACCATCAGCGCCTCGGCGAGGTCGGGGACGGCTGGAATGTCTCGCTGACCACGCTGATGAACGAGCGCAGCGCGATCGGCGCGGCCGTCTCGACCGGCTTCCCTGAATTGTTCGAGTACTGCTCCAGCCTGATGCTCGACGACGGTCCGGCGATCGAGGATCGCGCGGTGCGCTCGAAGCTGGCGAACTGGGCGGTGAAGGCGAGCGGCCTGAAATACACCAGCATGCGCGCGATCTCGGCGCTGTCGAGGGGCGAACGCCCGGGGCCGGAAAACTCCATCGGCAAGCTGGTCGCCGGCTCGATGATCCAGGACGTTGCGACCTACGCGCTGGATCTGCAGGGCGCAGCCGGCGTCGTCAGCGGCGAGGATGCCGAGCTGGCCGGTCGTTTCCAGGCCATGCTGCTGCGTGCGCCCGGCACCCGCGTCGAAGGCGGCACCGACGAGATCATGCGCAACATCATCGCCGAGCGGGTGCTGGGCCTGCCCGGCGATATCCGTGTCGACAAGGACGTGCCATTCAACAAGATCCCGACGAAGGGAAGGAATTAGCCGTCATTCCGGGGCGCGCAACGCGCGAACCCGGAATCTCGAAGTGAATATGCAAGCTCTGGATTCCGGGTTCGCGCGTTGCGCGCCCCGGAATGACAAGAAAGGAAGCGCCATGAATTTCGACGACACGCCACAGGAAGCCGCATTCCGCGAGACCGCGCGCAAATGGATCGAGGCCAATGCGCCGAAGGAGCTGCATGCCGAGCTGTCAAAATCCTCGCTCGGCCGTATCCGCCTTGCCAATCGCGACATCGTGGATGTCGGCAAGGCCTGGCAGAAGAAGAAGTTCGAAGGCAATTGGGCCTGTCTGCACTGGCCGAAAGAATATGGCGGCCGCGGCGCCACGCCGATCGAGAAGGTGATCTGGCAGCAGGAGGAGGGCTTCTACGGCAAGCTGACGCAGCCGTTCCAGATCGGCGAGGGCATGTGCGGCCCGACCGTGATGGCTTTCGGCAGCGAAGACGCCAAGCGCCGCTACTTGCCCAAGCTTGCCTCGGGCGAGGAGATCTGGTGCCAGCTGTTCTCCGAGCCATCGGCCGGCTCGGACGTTGCGGGCCTGCGCACGCGCGCCGAGAAGAAGGGCGACAACTGGGTCGTCAACGGCCAGAAGATCTGGACCTCGGGCGCGCATTACTCCGACTACGGACTGCTGATCGCGCGCACCGATCCGAACGTGCCCAAGCACAAGGGCCTCACCATGTTCTTCCTGGACATGAAGAGCCCCGGCGTCGAGGTGCGGCCGATCAAGCAGGCCAACGGCATGCAGGAGTTCAACGAGGTCTATTTCACCGACGTCGTGATCCCCGACAGCCAGCGGCTGGGGGCCGTCGGCGAGGGCTGGAGCGTGTCGCTGACCACGCTGATGAACGAGCGCATGTCGATCGGCGCGCGGCTTGCGACCGGCGTGCCTGAGATGTTCGAGTTCTGCTCCAGCCTGATGCTGGAGGACGGACTCGCCATCGACGACCCCGCCGTGCGCTCGAAGCTCGCGAGCTGGGCGGCGAAGTCGAGCGGGCTGAAATACACCAGCTACCGCACGATCTCGGCGCTGTCGAAGGGGGAGCGGCCGGGCCCGGAGAATTCGATCGGCAAGCTCGTGTCGGGCATGATGCTCCAGGACATCGCGACCTGCGCCATGGACCTCCAAGGCGCGGCCGGTGTTCTCACCGGCAACGACGAGGAGACGGTGCAGGGCCAGTTCCAGCAGATGCTGCTGTCCTCGCCCTCGATGCGCATCGCCGGCGGCACCGACGAGATCCTGCGCAACATCATCGCCGAGCGTGTGCTGGGATTGCCCGGCGACATTCGCGTGGACAAGGACGTGCCGTATAACAAGATCCCGACCAAGGGGCGGTGATACCAGTCTTGTAGGGTGGGTTAGACGAGCAGGTGGGCGAAGCCCATCTGCTCGGCGTAACCCACCATCTCCGCCGATGCGCAAACCAAAGAGGTGGGTTAGGCCTTCGGCTAACCCACCCTACGAAGAGCGAGCTGATTCATGGACGCTACCGTCAAACAAACCGACCGCATCGGCGTGCTCGAGGAGCTGCTCAACGAGCGCTACTCCGTCCGCGCCTTCCTTCCCCGGGAAGTCGACCGCGCGACCATCGAGCATGTGCTGACCACCGCGCAGCGCACGGCGTCCTGGTGCAACAGCCAGCCCTGGCAGGTCATCATCGCCAGCGGCGAGGCCAAGGAGCGCTTTCGCAAGGCGATCTACGCGGAGGCCTCAAAGGGCCTTGGCGATGATTACGATTTCACGCCGCCGCGCGAATATGTCGGGGTCTACCTGGAGCGCCGCCGCGAAAGCGGCTTCCAGCTCTACAACACGCTCGGCATCGCCCGTGGCGACAAGATGGCCTATGCTAGGCAGGCGCTCGAGAACTACAATTTCTTCGGCGCGCCACATGTCGCGATCATTCACACCAACGAGCCGCTCGGCATTTACGGTGCGATCGATTGCGGCGCCTATGTCAGCAATTTCATGCTGGCCGCGCAGGCGCTGGGGCTCGGCACAATACCGCAGGCGGCGCTCGCGCGGCATTCCGGGCTGATCCGCCGGCATTTCAATCTGCCCGACGACCGCCGCGTCGTCTGCGGCATCTCGTTAGGCTACGCCGATCACGCGCACAAGGTCAACAGCTACCGCACCTCGCGTGCGAGCGTGGCCGATACCGTGACCTTTGTTGACGAGTGATCGAGCGCCGCGAACCCGGCGCCACCCGCATCGGACGCGCGCGAAGACGGCCGTGGAAACGGCCGTCTTCGTTTCGTCCGAGTCCGATTGGCGTCGGCTGTCAGCCGCCGCTGCCGCCGATCACGGCCCGCACCGTCTCGTCGGGCCCGAAATCCTCGGCGCCGTCGACATAGAGCAGCGCGGCGAGCTTCGAGCGGGCGCGGTTCACGCGGCTCTTGATCGTGCCGACCGCGCAGCCGCAGATCGAGGCCGCGTCCTCATAGGAGAAGCCGGACGCGCCGACCAGGATCAACGCTTCACGCTGATCCTGCGGAAGCTTGTCGAGCGCCGTGCGGAACTCCTCGAACTCGAGATGCGCGTTCTGCGAAGGCTGTGTCTTCAGCGTCTTGGCGTAGTTGCCCTCGGCATCCTCGACCTCGCGCCGCCGCTTGCGATAGTCGGAGCGGAACAGGTTGCGGAGAATCGTGAACAGCCAGGCCGGCAGGTTGGAGCCCGGCTGGAACGAGTCGATGTTGGCGAGCGCACGCAGCAGCGTCTCCTGGACCAGGTCGTCGGCCCGGTCCGCATTGCCGCTGAGCGAGATGGCGAAGGCGCGCAAACTGGGCACGGCCGCCAGGATGTCGTTACGAAGGGAGTCCGTGAGAGGCATTAATCCCTCCCATTGTTGTTGTCGTTGGATCCACCCTCATTTTCCACGTGGGGAGTCGCTCCCGGCGCATCAAGCTTCTTGATCAGTTCGGCGAACCGATCCGGAACCCCCTGTCGCACGACGTCGTCGTACATGGCGCGCAATTGATGCCCGATCCGGGATTGAATCTCCGGAGTGAGGCCTCCCTTGCCGGGGGTCGTGCTTCTGCTGGCTTGAGACTTGAGATCTTTCATGACCTGTTCCACGTTTCCCCGAGTTAAGTGACTGCAAATTCGAGAGGTTTTCTCAACCGGGAGCCGTTCCCTGGATAGGCTCAATTCCAGGTCCGCGAAAAAGTTCCGCGCTCTACGGAACTTTTCTTGAGCTGATGCGTAGTCAGCCCAGCAGGGGAACCCGGGCCCCCCGCGTGTCTCCTGACCTCAAGGCTGGCCCGAAGACGAATGGAGTGGGGATGTCCCGTTCACAGCTTGTTGCTGAACACTTGCCGTTGTTGCGCCGGTACGCGCGCGCCCTGACCGGCAGCCAGGCCTCCGGTGACGCCTATGTCGCAGCCATGTTGGAAGCCATGCTGGGAGATCCGTCGGTGCTCGATGAGAGCCATGGGCCTCGGGCCGGCCTGTTCCGGCTGTTCACGCAGATCTGGAATTCGGTCTCGGTCAACGAGGATGCCGAGGTGACGACCCTGCCGATGCCGCCGGAGCGGCGGCTGTCGAACATCACGCCGCTGCCGCGTCAGGCCTTCCTGCTGCTTTCGCTCGAGGGCTTCTCGGAAGAGGAAGTCGCCTTCGTCCTTGGCACCGACGTCGCGGAGACGCGGCGCCTTGCAGACGCTGCCGGACGCGAGATGGCGGCCGAGATTGCGACCGACGTGCTGATCATCGAGGACGAGACCTTCATCGCGATGGACCTCGAGAGCCTGGTGAAGAATCTCGGCCACAACGTCGTCGGCGTCGCGCGCACCCATGCCGATGCAGTGGCGCTGGCCAAGAACAAGCGGCCCGGCCTGATCCTAGCCGACATCCAGCTCGCCGACGGCTCGTCGGGCCTTGATGCGGTCAATGAACTGCTGCGTACCTTCGAGGTGCCCGTGGTGTTCATCACGGCCTATCCGGAGCGCTTCCTCACCGGAGAGCGCCCCGAGCCGGCGTTCCTGATCTCAAAACCGTTCCAGCCGGCGATGGTATCGGCAGTGGCGAGCCAGGCCCTGTTCTTCCAGCGCAATTCGCGCAATCGCGCGCCGAAGGCGCCGGCGGCGTAAGAAGGCCTGGTAGCCCGGCAATTGGCGAAGTGATCTGATCCGGCGTGCCGCAAGGCACGCCGGATTTTTCATGTCCGCTGCCATGCTTGACGGCCGTGGAATTCACCGCCCATACCTCATGCAGAGGCTGCGCCTGCGGCCGCACCAATCGGAGATGTCCCCATGGATCAGCAACTCCTCGACCGCCTCGCCATCCGCGATCTCGTCGAGAACTGGGCGGTGTGGCGCGACGCCGGCGACTGGGAGCGCTTTGCCACGGTCTGGCATGACGAGGGCTGGATGTCCGCCACCTGGTTTCAGGGGCCGGCGCGGGATTTCATGCGCGTCAGCCAGGAGGGATTCGCGAAAGGCGTGCGCATCCTGCATTTCCTCGGCGGCACCAGCATCGATCTTGCCGGCGAGCGGGCCATCGCCCAGACCAAGATGACGATCTCGCAGCGCGCCCTGGTGCACGACGTGCTCTGCGACGTCGTCTGCACCGGGCGCTTCTACGATTTCCTGGAGAAGCGGCATGACCAATCCGGTATTGGCAAATGGGGCATCGTCCGCCGCCAGCCGATCTACGAGAAGGACCGGATCGATCCGGTCGATCCCGCCGCGACGCTGCGCCTCGACCAGGAGGCGCTCGCCGCGCTGCCCGAAGGCTATCGCCACCTCGCCTACATGCAGGAGCTGATCGGCTACAAGGTCAAGCGCGACATGCCGGGCCTCACCGGCCCGGAAGTCGAGAAGCTCTATGGCGAAGGGCGGGAATGGCTCGCGGCGAAAGCGACGTAAGTGGCAAACGAGGAAGGCCGGCCGATCGGAGCCGCGCGAAAGCGGTCCGAACAGCCTCGTTCATGTCGGTCTCTCCTAGTGAAACGGGCGCCTGCCCGATCGACGGCTGCAACAAGGATGGCCATAGCCGCACCAAGCGTGCATGCGGGTCAGGGATTTCCTGACGCCGATTGGAGGTTACCTGACTGACGAGACGACATGAGGCCGCGCAAGATCGAGCCGGGACCGTGCAGGAGGAGACCATGGAGCTTGCGATCGGCTTGGGCATGCTGGTGATTGCCATCGTGCTGATCTACGCCGGACTGCCGGACAAGCAGGGCGGCAGTCCTCGCTTCCTGCGGTTCCATGCCGCATCCGTCCTGTATCCACCCTTGATCCTCGTATTCATCGCGCTCGGTACGGCTCAGGTCGTCTTCTCCTTCGATTAGGGCGATGCGTCCGATGCGCATGAATGGTGATGCGGCCAGGAGCTGAGAGAGCTACATAGCCATCGACGCCACTCCCGTTGAATACGACGTTCCAACCCTTCGATTGGCACGTCGCATGTCAGGAAGAGACGCCGACGTCGTTCGCCTACGCAGGTCTCAAATCACGGACAGGGATGACGTTGCCCGTCATATCCGAGATACGTTCCCGAAGCCGGGTCGTAGGATTTGAATCGTTGCGAACAGTACGCATCGTTTTCGGCTGCCTGGGCGCGGCTGTTCGCGATCGCTCCCCCGATAGCGGCGCCGGCCGCAAATCCACCGAGCGCCGGGGCCCAGCCGTAACGGCGCGGATAGCCATAGCGCCATCCGTGGTGGTGATGGTGATGATGCCATCCTCCTCGCCATTGAACGGCGACGATGTTGGAGGGCATACCGGGCGTGCTTTGTACAGCAAGAGGTGCGGCCGTCGCGCTGTTCACGCCGAGACTGTTCATCCCAAGGCTGTTCGCTCCAAGGGTGGTCGCAAGCAGCGCGCCTGCGACGGCCAGCTTTTGCAAATGTCTCACTTTCGATCTCCGTTTATCACGCTTCGCGTTGGGCCAATTCATCTGCTAGCCCAAGGTTCAATTGCGCAAGGTACAAACGCGTACCCAAGCGAGCAGCGTAAACGGATGGCGATGACCCATCGATGGCCTGAAGGAGTGCGTACCGAAACGTACGTTCCGAGCCGGCATGCCGTGACAGCCGCGAGGGCTCATCGTAAGATGTCGTCTCGCGGCAAAGATAAAATTCGGGCCGCCAAGATCATTTCCAGGAGGGAATACGGCTCCGACGCTCGCGTCAGAGCCGTTTTTCGCTGGGCCGCAAACCTCGCACGGCCAACTCTTCTTGAACAGTCACCGAGCCGGTAGCTGTCACGCAAGGCGTTCAAGGGCGGCCGGGCTGACCCGGCGCGGAAGCGTAATCTCGCGCATCGAAAAGAGCGGGGCGGAGCATCACAATTGCCGCGATGCCGGATTCCCCGTTCCGGCGTCAGCCTCAGCTGCAGGGACTCCGGCTCAGCCCACGACCCGGTCCTTATCGAGTCGAGCGGGATAGGAGCCCACACCGCGTTTGGCGCTGGCATCGCCACGTCATTCCTTGGACAGATGATCGAGCCAGCCCTGAGAGACGCCGTAGCGGACGATGTCGGCGCGCTTGTGCAGCCCCAGTTTCTCCACGGCTCTCGATTTATGAGTTTCGATGGTCTTGATGCTGACGTCCAGGCGCGCTGCGATCTCCTTGTTGCTAAATCCCTGGGCAATGAAGCGGAGGACCTCGGCCTCGCGCGGCGTGAGCTCCAGCTGAGTTGTGCTTTCGGAAGGTGCGTGATCGCCGGGTGGAGATGGCAGCGCTTTCTCCGCGATCGCCGGGTCCAGATAGATCCCGCCCTCGGCGATCGCACGGATGGCACGCACCAGTTCATCCGCTGCGGATCGTTTGAGCAGATATCCACGTGCGCCGGCCTGCAACATCGGCTGAACGTAAGCACGATCCTCGTGCACCGTGAGTGCCAGCAATCGAACGTTGGGAAACTCGATCGCAATTCGTTGCGCCAGTTCGATGCCGCTAATGATTGGAAGCGAGATATCCAGCACGGCAATATCCGGTCGCTCCCTGCCGATGACGTCGATCGCGTTCTGCCCGTCGGTCGCCTCGCCAACGATGGAGATGTCTTGAACGGGCTCCAGCAAGGCCTTCATGCCTGCAAGGACAAGCGGATGATCGTCAGCCAGCGTGATTCGGATCGGTTTCACGAGCCTGCATCCTGTCCGGAAAGAGGTACCGTCATGAAGAGTGTCGTCCCGATATTGGGCGCGGATTCGACGGTAAGCGATCCGCCGAGCAGCGCCAGCCGCTCCTCCATGACGGAAAGGCCGAGTCTGGAAGCGTTGAGGCCCGACAGTTTCGACGGATCGAAGCCGATCCCGTCGTCTTCGACGATGACGCGAAGTTCGTCCTTTCGCCGGTCGAAGACGAGACTGACGTTGCGCGCATTGCCGTGCTTGGCCACATTGTTGAGAGCTTCTTGAATCGCGCGGTAGAGGGCGATCTCGACTTCGATCGGGAGGCGGTCTGCCGGTCCAATCAACTGGACGTCGGTACTGATTCCGAAGCGCCGGGTCCACTCCGCACAGAATGCTTCGATGGCTCTGTGCAGTCCAAGATCGTCGAGGGCGGTAGGACGAAGGTCTGCAGCGATCTCGTGGATGTCTCGTCCGATCCCGCTGGCGAGCCCCTGCAGCCAGTGCAACTTATCGACCTGAGCCGGATCGGAGGATGTCGTCGCGAGCGATTGTTCGAGGTTCTTCAACCCCAGCAGCAGCCCGGTCACCGTCTGACCGATCTGATCGTGCAATTCACGGGAGATTCGCCGGCGTTCGTTCTCCTCGGCGTCGCCGAGCCGCCGCAGCAGGCGCTGGCGATCGAACTCCGCCCGCTTCATCTCGTCAATGTCCAGGAGCACACCGATGATGACTTCGGCGTTGTATCCGTCGATCCGCGAGCTGCGGCCGCTGGCGCGCAGCCAGCGGCCGTCCGGAGGAGCCGTGCGGAACTCTGCGGCGACGGCGTCGCTCTTGCGGGATTGCAGCAATATCTTCTCGAATGAGGCGCGGTCCGCCGGGTCGATGCCGGTCAGGAGCGTCTCGAAGGGAAGGCTCACGTCGCCGGTGGCGGCGCTCTTGATGATCTTGAGCATGTCCAGGGCCCGTTGCGAGGCGATGACTTCGCCGGTCGGCACGTTCCAGCTGAATACTCCGAGATCCGCCGCATCGACCATGAGCCGTCGTCTTTCCTCGCTCTGTCTCAGGGCCAGCGCGGCTTGGGCCTCTTGCTCGACGCGTCGCTGCGATATGTCGCGCGCCGTAAACCAGACGAGCGCGAGCCCGAGGGCCAGGCTCACGGCACCTCCACTGGCGAGAAAAATTGCTGACCGGCGGACCGGGGCATCGAGCTGGTCCGTCGGGATGGCGAGGTGAACCGACCAACCGCCTGTGCCAGGCAGTCCCTTGTAGATGGAGTCGACCTTGGCTCCTTCGAGCGTCGTCCCGACATAGCTGCCTTGGGACCCTTGGGCGATTGCTTCCCGCACAGATGCGCTGGCTGGACGGCCGAGCTCAAATTGCTCGGCGACGGTGCGCGCGACGATGTTGCCCTTGCCATCGACGACGACGCCGACCCATCCAGGCGGCGCCCCCGCGCTCTTCAGAATCTGGCTGACCGCGTCGGGCACCAGCGCGACAGTCAGGACGAATCTGAGGTCGCCGTTCCGTTCGACGGGGGCTCGCAAGGCGACGAGGCGTTTGCCCGAAATCGGACCCAGAGGTCCAATTCCACCGATCGCCGCCTTGCGGGTCGTCAGGATTCTCTCGAAATTCTCCCGATCTGCAGTTGCCCCGAGATCGGCTCCGATGGGGCGTAGCAGATTGAGCACTTGATTGCCCTTGGGGTCGACCAGCTCGATCGTTTCCCAAAGAGGCCTGGTTTCCTTGACGCGTAGAGCCTCGACATAAAACGACGAGAGATCCGAAGTATCAAGGCTGGCTGAGGCAGCAAGCGTCTCGGCGATCTGGACCTGAAGCGCCAGATCCGAAGAGATTCGCGTCACGACACGGTCGAGCGTTTCGAGAGCGGCGAGGCGCGAGTCGGTCCGCTCTTGGCGGGCATTCAGGAAAACGACCCACCCCGCGAACAGAACGAGCGGAATGGCCGCCGCCATGATGAGCAGGATCAGCGGACGTTGTGCGGCCCGCGCCGAACCTGGTTGGACAACTGCTCTCACTCTCGGTGCCTCACGTTAGCATGGCCGCGGTTCGCAAGCCGCAGCAACCCGCCAAAGCCAACTTGTCAGGTTTTTCCTGACGGGAACCGTCCTTCAGCCCGACTGGGCCAAAAGTGACCCACTCCCCATGATCGGTCAAACGGCAACCGAGAGATGGCACATGCTGGAACTGGATCTTGTAAAGAAGAACGCGCGAAAACCGGGGACTGCTCCGTCGATCGTGTCGAAGATCGCTCCCCAGACGCGCGACGCATCGCCTCCCTCCTTGGGCAACGACCTCATCGCGCATCTCTCGCCTCGGTCGCGTCGATTGGTTCTGGACCGCTGCGATTCGATCCGCTTGACGGCACGACAGGTGCTGCAGGAGCGAGGTCTTCCCCTGCAATACGCATACTTCATCGAGTCCGGGGCGGCGTCGCTCACGACCCGGGTCGGAGATTGCCCGCCTGTTGAAATCCATACCCTGGGGAAAAAAGACTTCGTCGGCGTCCCCCTGGTGCTCGGAATGCGGATCTCTCCGCATCGGTGCACTGTTCACGTTCCTGGAAAGGCGCTGCGGATCCAAACCGAAGCGCTGATCGGGTTGATCAAGACGGACACAGAGGTGGAGAAGCTGTTGTTGCGGTACGTCCAGGCAACGCTGATACACAGCGCTCAGTTGGTCGCATGCAACTCGCGGCATAATCTGTCGCAGCGGCTGGCCCGATGGCTGCTGGTCGCACGCGATCGGATCGGAGACAACGAGGTTGCATTGACTCACAAATGCATGGCGCAAGCGCTCGGCGTACGCCGTGCCGGCATTACGACTGCGGTGGGAGACATGGAGGCAAACGGTCTGATCCGGCGGAGCCGTGGGCGAACGGTGATCGTCGATGAGACCCGCCTGGAGCAGGCATCCTGCGACTGCTTCCGCGTCATTCGATCCGCCCACGAGAATTCTCTGTTGGGACCGATCGCGTTGCGCGTCGCGCATCCTTGACCTCAGGGTTTTGCGTGGGGCTTGTGCAAAAGGAGGGCATGCGGCATGAGTCTGGCGTCCACGATCGTTGGAAATGGCAAATTGCAGTCTGATGCGGAAATTCTTGTAGAGGCGCTTGAGGAGACCAAGCGCCTGCTTGCGTCGGCCGGAGTTGCCGGCGCGACATGCAGGTCCGAGCAGCACGAACTCCTGAATATGATCGAGTTCGTAATTTATGATCCGGCCGTCGCGCGTGCCGCGGAGCGGCTGAAGCTGCGTGCACGATTGAAAGCGGTCGTCTGACCGACCTTTGGCCCGTCGACCCATTCAGCATATTGAGATATTGCGATATTGCGGAATGAGGCGGCCGAACACGCCGCGCGGATCTGACCAGGATGCCGCTTCGTCCCATCGCAAGAAGTTCGTGAGTGGTACCTCGGTTCTTCTGACGTCGGCTTGCTGTGCTCCTCGCGTCCTTGATCGCTTGCCTCTACGTAGCGATACGAAGCGGTCACACCTAGGACGAATCCTCGGCCGGACCGTTGATGGCGTCGATCAGGTGCGCCACAAGAATGCTGGCGCTGAAGAACATCATGCAGGCGACCACAATTCCGATCATTCGCGTGCCTTCGATGTGGGGGATGACACGTAGCGCGCCAAGACCGCTTCCCAAACCCGGTCGAGGATAGTTTGGAAGATGGTCGTCCGACGCCATGATTTCCCGGCGTGCGCCGGGATGTTGCGCGCGGCCCGGGGGGCTCCCGGTCCGGGCGACAGAACGCGGGGGCCGTCACCTCGGCCGGTGGATAGCCAGCTGCCGATTTTCGATCGCACGAACAATGTCATATCCAGTCTCCCGGGATGGCAGCGGTGCCGGGTAAGGCTGGAGTTCAAATGGCCTCCGGGCTAGTCGGGCTGACTCCCCGGGCAGTCAGGAAATTCCCCACGTTGCGACGGCGCAACGATATGCGCGGCATTGTGCCGGCTTCCGCCGAGCGCGCTCCGGGGCCTTCAACGGAATCTCCGGGCGGCTTGCGGACAAAAGTAAGGCGCGACCGGCATCACCACAGTCGCGCCCTACGTCGCCGGCTTATGGGGCAGGGGGGAATAGCCGGCTGCTGAGACGACTCCTGACCGTCGGAGTCGTTCCATGGCTTGCGAAATATTTCGCCGACCTGCGGCATTTTCCGCACACGGTTAAGTGATCGTAATGGCCGAGAACCGCCGATCCTGTGGCGGCGTTGTTCCCGTGATCGCCATGGGCGAGGGATTGACAGCCATGTCACAGATTCAAAAGGTATTTTTAGGCGCCATTGCGACCGTCGCCACGCTCGGTGCTGTGCAATTGGCCTCCGGCCATGACTTGGCCGGTCGCTGGCAGGCGGTCGCCGACACCCGCGGCGCGAACCTCGCCCCGAGCCACAACGTCAATCGCACCGCAAAGGCGGACCGGCTGGCCGAAATCAAGCCGGCGCCGGCTCCGACCCGCACGGTGTCGATGCGGCTGAACGACCTCGCCGACACGTCGGTGCTGCTGCGGCTCCCGGCGGTGATCGAGACCGGCAACGCCAAGCCGCCGGTGCTGCTCCTGAACCAGCAGAAGGTTCGCACCAGGCCGACGACGATCGCCTGTGAGCCGATGGTCAGCTCCCTGACCGAGGTCGCAAAGCTGCTCCAGCCCGGCCGTTGCGTGACCTGATCCGCGCCTCCCGTGACGGGAGCCCTCCGGGCGGATGCTTCACATCCTCTTGATCCGCCGTTGCCTCGCGCTATATCCGGGTTCCTCCCTTTGTTTTGACCGGGTAAGCGCATGACGACGTCAGATACGGCTGTGCATACGCAGCCTTTCCAGGCCGAAGTTTCCGAACTGCTGCACCTGATGGTGCATTCCGTTTATTCGGAAACCGATATCTTCCTCCGCGAACTCATCTCCAATGCCTCCGATGCCTGCGACAAGCTGCGCTACGAGGCCATCGCCAGTCCCGCCCTGCTGGGCGAAGGCGACGCGCTCAAGATCCGCATCATCCCGAACAAGACGGCCAAGACGCTTGCGATCGCCGACAACGGCATCGGCATGGAGCGGCAGGAGCTGATCGATCATCTCGGCACCATCGCCCGCTCCGGTACCAAGGCGTTCGTATCCAAGCTGAAGGAGGCCAAGGACGGTCTCGGCCTGATCGGCCAGTTCGGCGTCGGCTTCTATTCCGCCTTCATGGTCGCCGAGAAGATCGTCGTGATCAGCCGCCGCGCCGGCGAGAGCGACGTCTGGACCTGGACGTCGTCCGGTGGCTCCGGCTTCGAGATCGCCCGCGCCAGCGACGAGGACGCGGCGCGCGTGACACGCGGCACCGAGATCGTCCTGCACCTGAAGGACGAGGCCAAGAAGTATCTCGAGACCTACGAGATCGAGCGCATCGTCACGGCCTATTCCGACAACATCCTGTTCCCCATCGAGCTCGTGCCCGAAGAGGGCGAGCCGCGCCAGATCAATTCGGCCAGCGCGCTATGGCAGCGCGCGAAATCCGAGCTGACGGCGGACGACTACAAGAAGGCCTATCAGCAGATCGCTTCCGCCTTCGACGATCCCGCGATGACGCTGCACTACCGCGCCGAGGGCCGCTATTCCTACGCCGTTCTGTTGTTCGCGCCCTCGACCAAGCCGTTCGACCTGTTCGAGCCTAACCGCAAGGGGCGCGTGAAGCTCTATGTCCGGCGCGTCTTCATCACCGACGATGCCGATCTGTTGCCGGGCTATCTGCGCTTCATCCGCGGCGTCGTCGACAGCGAGGATCTGCCGCTCAACATCTCCCGCGAGATGCTTCAGAACAATCCGCAGCTCGCGCAGATCCGCAAAGCCGTGGCGACCCGGGTTGTGTCCGAGCTCGAAAGTCTTGCCGACAAGGACCCGGAGAATTTTGCCAAGATCTGGGACGCCTTCGGCGCGGTGCTGAAGGAAGGCATCTACGAGGATTTCGAGCGGCGCGAAAAGCTGCTTTCGCTGTCGCGCTTCACCACCACGTCGGGCGAAAAGCGTTCGCTGAAGCAGGTCATCGCCGATTTCAAGCCGAACCAGACCGAGGTCTATTATCTGGTCGGCGACAGCATCGAGCGGCTGAAATCCAATCCGCGGCTGGAAGCCGCGACCGCGCGCGGCATCGAGGTGTTGCTGCTGTCCGATCCCGTCGATGCCTTCTGGACCTCGATGCCGTCGGAGTTCGACGGCAAGCCGCTGAAGTCGCTGAGCCAGGGCGATCTCAATCTCGACCTGATTCCGCGCGTCGACGAGGCGGACGAGGCGAAGAAGGACGAGCCGGCCGCGGATGAAGCGGCCACCATCGCCGTGATCAAGGCCGCGCTCGGCGAACGCGTCAGCGACGTCAAGGCCTCGACCCGGCTCACCAGCTCGGCCTCCTGCCTCGTCGCCGACAGCCAGGGGCCCAGCCGCGAGCTCGAGCGCATCCTGTCGCAGCAGAACCGCGGCATGAAGACCAAGCCGATCCTCGAGATCAATTTGCGCCATCCGCTGGTTACCGCGGTCACCAAGGCGCAAGCCGGCTCGAAGGTCGTCGACGATCTCAGCCTGTTGCTGCTCGAACAGGCGCAGATCCTGGACGGCGAATTGCCGGAGGACCCGGCGGCGTTCGCGGCAAGGCTGAATCGGCTCGTGCTGCAGGGGCTCGGCGCCTAGCGCCGCAGCCCCACCCTACTCACCTTGCCGTCATCTATTTGCAGGAACAGTCGCGTCCGCCGTGATGTTATGCCATATGGAACCGCCGGCCCCGATCCGCCGGCGGCTACTCGAGGATGCGTCCATGCGCTTGCCGATCTTGACCCTCACCGCGATTGCGACCCTGTTCGTCGCGGCAGATGCCAGCGCCCAGACCTATGATCCGCGCTATCCGGTGTGCATGCACGTCTATACACCCGGCGGCGGCTTCGGCGGTGGCGGCGGAGACTATTTCGACTGCTCTTTCACCTCGCTGCCGCAGTGCCGCGCGACCGCGTCGGGGCGCTCGGCGAGCTGCGACCTCAACCCGTATTACGCCTTCGATCAGCCCCCGCCGCGCCCGCGCAAGCGGCAGAAGCAGCAATACTAGCGGTCCACCATGCGTCTCTCTCGGATCTTCGCCGCGCGAATCTCGCTCGCCCTGATCGCGGCGAGCGGCGCCCTGCTCGCCGCCGCGCCGTCGCATGGTCAAACCTTCGATCCCCGCTATCCCGTCTGCATGCACGTCTATTCCGGCGCGAATGGCGGTGGCGGGGACTGGTACGACTGCTCCTTCACCTCGCTGCCGCAGTGCCGCGCGACCGCCTCGGGACGCGCCGCGACCTGTGACCTCAATCCGTACTACCCGGTCAACGCGCCGCACCAGCGTCACAGGCGAAGCGGTCAGCACAAGGGATGGTAGAGCAAGGAATTTCCTGCCTGGCGAAGGCGGCCTAGCCCCTCCCACTATTCCCTCCTCACGCTCGACAGCTCGACCACTTTGCGCCAGCGATCGGCTTCTGCCGTCAGCAGGCTGCCGAACTCATGGGCATTGCTGTGCAGCGGGATCGCGCCGAGGTCGGCGATGCGGGCCTTGATCCCGGCGTCGAGGGAGAGGGGAAGCTTCCCGCTCGGCTTCGCTACTTTGCTGTCGCAAGAATGGCACCGGGCTGCACGCCGATCCCGCCAGCCTGGTAAAGGATCGCTAGAGTTAATCGCGCACTAACGGAGTTTTACCTTGTCTCTTAACACCTGGGCAGCGCGCGCGGGCTAAGCTGCCGGACACAAGCAGACGGCCCGAAAGAGTGAACAATATGACCACCGGCGTCATCGAGCAGCCGAAAGCCGTACACGCACCGTCGGCCTCGAAGATCTGGCTGAAAGCGATCGAGCTCACTGCGCGGATCGAGGCATTGCCCGGGCGTCTGTTCGCGGACGTCATCGACGATTGGGCACAACGCCAGCCCGGCCGCGTTGCGCTGGTCACGGCTGACACAAGTCTGGACTATCAAGGCCTGTCGAAGCGCATCAATCGCTACGCGCGCTGGGCGCGCTCGGTCGGGGTAGCCAAGGGCGATACCGTGGCGCTCATCATGCCGAACGGTATCGACTATCTCGCGGCCTGGCTTGGCATCAGCCGCGTCGGAGGCGTGGTGGCGCTGCTCAATACAAAGCTGGTGGGACAGTCGCTTGCGCATTGCATCGACGTCGCACGACCGGCGCACATCATCGTCGCGCACGAGCTGACGGAGATGCTGGACGGCGCAACGCCGCATCTGAAGGCGCAGCCCAAGGTCTGGACCCACGGTGATGCCCGCAGCCAGCGCGCGATCGATGTCGCTCTCGCCGTCCTCGACGACGGCCCGCTCTCGTCGGACGAACATGGCGACGTCACGATCGATGATCGCGCGCTGCTGATCTACACCTCGGGCACCACTGGTCTGCCGAAAGCGGCCAGCATCAGCCACCGCCGTATCCTCAACTGGGGCTTCTGGTTCGCCGGCCTCACCGGCGCGACTCCGCAGGACCGGCTCTACGATTGTCTCCCGTTGTTCCACTCGGTCGGCGGCATCGTCGCGCCGTGCAGCATGCTGGCTGCCGGCGGCTCGGTCGCCATTGCGGAAAAATTCTCGGCTTCGCACTTCTGGTCCGACATCGTCCGGCATGACTGCACGATGTTTCAGTATATCGGCGAGCTCTGCCGCTATCTGCTGAAGGCGGCGCCGTCGGAATACGAGACCACGCACCGCCTGCGGCTCGTCTGCGGCAACGGTCTGCGCGGCGACATCTGGGAAGATTTCCAGGCGCGCTTTTCCATTCCGCGCATCCTCGAATTCTACGCGGCGACTGAAGGCAATTTTTCGCTGTTCAATGTCGAGGGGCAGCCGGGCGCGATCGGGCGCATTCCGCCGCTGCTCGCACATCGCTTTCCCGCCGGTCTCGTCAAGCTCGACCCCGGCAGCGGCGTGCCGCTGCGCAATGACGAGGGCTTTTGCATCGCCTGTGCTCGCGGCGAGGCCGGCGAAGCCATCGGCCGCATCGGCACCGCGGACGAGGGCGGCGGCCGCTTCGAAGGCTACACCGATGCGGGCGAGACCGAGAAGAAGATCCTGCGCGACGTCTTTGCCAGAGGCGATGCCTGGTTCCGCACCGGCGATCTGATGCGGATCGACGACAAGGGCTTCTTCCATTTCGTCGACCGCATCGGCGACACCTTCCGCTGGAAGGGCGAGAACGTCGCGACCTCGGAGGTGAACGACGCCGTGCGCGATTTCGCCGGCGTGGTTGATGCCACCACCTACGGCGTCGCCATCCCCGGCGCCGACGGCCGCGCCGGCATGAGCGCGATCGTCGTGAACGAGGGCTTTGACATCGCCGCGCTGCCTGCGCATCTCGCGCAGCGCCTGCCGGCTTACGCCCGGCCAGTCTTCATTCGCATCTCGCGCGAGCTCGATGCGACCGAGACGTTCAAGCAGAAGAAGGGCGATCTCGCGCGCGAGGGATTTGACCCGGCTGCGATCTCCGATCCGTTGTTCATGCTCGACCCGAAATCCGGCGCCTATGTCGCGCTCGATTCCAGCACATTTGCCGGGATCGTAGACGGCATGATCCGGCTGTAACGGCAACAAAATCCGCCAGATGGGTCCAATTTTATCTGAATTGTCCAAGAGGCCATTTACTTCTGTCGGGTAAACAGAGGGTCATTGGGAGGCGGTCATCAAGAGCCGCCGGAACACGAATGATAACGAAAAGCGAGCCAGCCATGTCGGTAAGGTCAAAGGTCATCGAAGCGATCCAGCAGATCGCCAGAGAGCAGCATGTCGCGCTTCCCGCACTCTCGGACGATCTGTCCCTGCACGAGACGGGTTTCGACTCGCTCGCCTTCGCCATTCTTGTGGCGCGCCTCGAGGACGAGACCGGCATCGACCCATTCACCATTTCCGAGGACGCTGCGTTCCCCGCCACGGTAGGCGATTTCGTGCGGGCCTACGAAAATGTCCCCGCGTGAGATATTTGCGCTTCGCGACCATCTCGGCGCGGAGCTGAAAGGCCGCACGATCTCCGATGCGCATGATGTCGTGTCGCTGACCGACATCCTGTCGCACACGGTTCTCGGCGGCCGTCTGAGCGAGCTGTCCGGCCGCGCGGTACTGCTGAAACTGTCGGACCAGCTCCGGTCCGGCCTTGCCATGATCGAGCTCGACGGCATCGCCCGCCGCATGCTTCTGTGTCCGCCGGATCTCAACCCGGCGCATCTTGACACGTTGATCGCTGATGCCGGCATCGATGCCGTCGTCACCGACGAGCCTGATCGCTGGGCCGGCACCGGCGTTCCGCTGGTCGTCACCGCGCATTTGCCGCTTCAAGCCACCGCGCCGGCCACGAGCGAGCGTGCGACCGAATGGTTGATGTTGACTTCGGGTACCTCTGGCGTGCCAAAGATCGCTGGCCATACGCTGGAGGCGCTGACCGGGGCGATCGTTGCCGAGGGCCCTGCGCGCGGACCGGCGCCGGTATGGGCGACGTTCTACGACATCCGCCGCTATGGCGGCCTGCAGATCTTCCTCCGCGCTATCCTGTCCGGCGGCTCGATGGTGCTGTCCGATCCGCATGAAGCGCTCGGCGATCACATCGCGCGGTTGAATGCGCGCGGCGTCTCGCACATCTCGGGCACGCCCTCGCACTGGCGCAAGCTCCTGATGAGCGGCGCGGCCGCGCAATTCGCCCCGGCTTACGTCCGCCTCTCCGGCGAGATCGCCGACCAGGCCGTGCTCGACGGCTTGAAGGCGGCGTTCCCCGATGCTTCGGTCGGCCACGCCTATGCCTCGACCGAGGCCGGAGTCGGCTTTGCCGTGAATGACGGGCTGGAGGGCTTTCCGGCCGACTATCTCGGCAACCGCAACGGCGTCGAGATGAAGGTCGTCGACGGCTCGCTGCGGATTCGCTCGGCGCGCACGGCGCATGCCTATGTCGGCCGCGACGCGGCGGCGCTTACCGATGCCGACGGCTTCGTCGACAGCGGCGACATCGTCGAGCTGCGCGGTGACCGTTACTACTTCGTCGGCCGTCGCGGCGGCATCATCAATATCGGCGGGCTGAAGGTCCATCCCGAGGAGATCGAGGCGGTGATCAATCGCCATCCTGACGTGCGGATGTCGCGCGCCAAGTCGCGCCGCAGCCCGATCACCGGCGGCATCGTCGTCGCCGACGCGATCCTCACTGAGGGCACCGATGCGGCGCGCGCGAAAGAGATACGCGACCAGATCCTGGATCAGTGCCGCGCCCAGCTCGCGTCCCACAAGGTGCCGGCGGTGATCCGTTTCGTCGAGGCGCTCGACGTCACCCCGGCCGGCAAACTGGCGCGCACCGATGCATAACGTTCTCGTCACCGGCGGCAGCCGCGGTATCGGTCTTGCCATTGCAACGCGCCTCGTCGGAGGTGGCTTCAACGTGATCGCGGCCGCGCGGCGCGAGAGCGACGAGCTCAAGGCGGCGATTGTCCGGTCCGAGGGGCGGCTGCATTTCCGCGCCTGCGATCTTGCGGTGATCGATGCGATCCCGGCCTTCGCAAAACTGGTGCGCGACGAATTCGGCCCGATCTACGGCCTCGTCAACAATGCCGGCCTCGGCACTGAAGGCCTGCTCGCCACCATGCACAATTCGGAGATTGCGGCGCTGGTGCAGCTCAACGTGCTGTCGCCGATCGTCCTCACCAAATATGTCGCGCGGCAGATGATGGCCGATGGTGCCGGCCGCATCGTCAACATCTCCTCGATCATCGCGACCACGGGCTACAACGGCCTGTCGGTTTACGGCGCGACCAAGGCGGCCGCGACCGGCTTCACCCGATCCCTCGCGCGCGAGGTCGGCAAGCTCGGCATCACAGTGAATGCGATCGCTCCGGGCTTCATCGACACCGAGCTCACCCACAATCTCTCCGACGAGGGACGCAGGCGCATCGCGGGCCGCAGCGCGCTGCGTCGCCTGCCGGAGACGGACGACGTCGCGCGCATGGTGGAATACCTGCTGGGCGAAGGCGGCCGCAACGTCACCGGGACGGTGTTCACCATCGACGCGGGGAATACGGCGTAAGCGGAACTCTGACGCCATGATCGTGTTGATCCGGCCCAATGACATTCAGCCGGATTTGGTCGTAAGATGCCCCGCAATCGGTTGGGTTACGTCAATCGATCTGCCCTAATCGACAGGGAGCAGTCCATGACGACATCAAACATGACCGCTTCAAATCAGGTCCGCGCGGAGCAATCCCCTGCGAAACCGAATGATGTCCGCTGCCCGCCGATGACACATCAGAATTCCGGCAGTCACGGCCATGAAATGTACCCGCAGCAATTCGTCCGTCTGGTCGGCTGCCATGATGCGTCTCTCGATGCCTTGCGCAAGCTTCAGGATGAGCGGCTGCACTAAGCCGCTCATGTCCGCAGCTTCGGCGAGTCCTTCGGAAGGTCAATTCGCTCGTGTGAGAATTCCGGCGGGCCTTCGGTGAGGCGGCGGATGCGGCGCTCGCGTTCGTCCGCCGGTAATGCGGGATCGAGCAGCGTCTCGATCTCATGGACTGCGATCTCTTCGATCCTGGTGGCGTCCGATTCGAGCGGGTGCACGGCGTGAGGACCGGGGATGCGGTCTTCAAGCCCAGCTCGATCAGCTTGCAGATTGCATCCGAGCGAGTCAGCTGATGAGATTCGGCCCAAGCGTCGACGGCCGCCGTCAGCCTTTCGGGCATCTTCACGGCGCTGATCGGGTCGATGCCCGTGCGCCGCCTGACCGGAGAGGTGGAGTCCTTGTTGCCGAAGTCGGGCACCTCGATCATCCCATGCAACCCTTGGAGGCGATCGACGATAGCCGTTCTCCCCGGGCCGTCGTTTGATGCCGATCAATGACTCCGCCGCGGCAATTGCAGCGGGGCCGTATCTTGTTGTCCGGGTCGGTTTCGGCCAATGATTGAATTTGGGGGCGCCGTTCGGCGAACCCGGATCGATCCTGCCACGTATTTGCTTCGTACTCCAACCATCCGGCAACCCCGATGACCTCAGGCGAATCCTTCTATGGCGGCATTCCCGTCTTCCGAGGCTTCACCAGCCTGATGGACCCGGCGCTGTATTCGCCGCTGCCGGAGGACTGGAGCATCGGCATTGCCGACATCGTCGATTCGACCAGGGCGATCGCGGCGCAGCGCTACAAGGCGGTCAACATGGCCGGAGCCGCCGTGATCGCGGCGGTGACGAATGCGTTGGGGGGACGCGAATTCCCCTTCGTGTTCGGCGGCGATGGCGCGAGCTTTGCGGTTGCGCCGGAGGATGTCGAACTTGCCCGCGAGGCGCTGGCCGCGACCGCGACTTGGGTGCGGGAAGATCTCGATCTGACCATGCGCGTCGCACTGGTGCCGGCCAGCGCCATCCGCGTGCAGGGGCTTGACGTGCGCGTCGCCCGGTTCGGGCCGTCGGCCAACCTGTCCTATGCGATGTTTTCGGGCGGCGGGCTCGCCTGGGCCGACGCCGCGATGAAGCGCGGCGAGTTTGCCGTCGAGGAGGCGCCCGCCGGGGCACAACCGGACCTCTCGGGCCTGTCGTGCCGCTTCGAAGTGATGCCCGCGGCGCGCGGCCTGATCCTGTCGGTGCTGGTGATGCCGGCGCGCGGCGTTGATCCGCAGGCCTTGCGCAAGGTGATCGAGGACATCATCCATCTCGTCGAGCGCAGCCCGGAAGGGGGCCGCCCGGTGCCGCCGCAGGGCCCGCCGCTGAAATGGCCGCCGCAGGGCGTGGAATTCGAGGCCCGCACCAGGCGCGGGGGTCCGCTGCTCGCGCGCAGAGCCAGCGTGCTGGCCTATACGCTGTTCGCCTATTTCATCATGCGCTTCGACATCAAGATCGGCGGTTTCGTGCCCAGCCTCTACAAGCGCCAGGTCGTCGAGAACTCGGACTTCCGCAAGTATGACGACGGCCTGCGCATGATACTCGACTGCACCCCGCAGCTCGAGCGCTTGTTGAGCGAACGTCTCGCGGCCGCCGCGCGCGACGGCATCGTACGCTACGGCCTCCATCAGCAGGACGCCGCGATGATGACCTGCTTCGCGCCGTCGGCGCTGCGCAGCGATCACGTCCATTTCATCGACGGCGCGCGCGGCGGCTATGCCTCGGCGGCGACGGCGCTGAAGGCGATGATGTGAAAGACTCTCGTGCCCCGGACGCAGCGCAGCACGTAGTGATGCGCTGCTGAGCCGGTGCCCATATCTCGGTGTCGCACCGTGCTGCTGTCTGGGCCCCGGCTCTGCAGCGCACCGCAAGAGCGCCGCGCTGCGTCCGGGGCACGAGAGTTCAGAAGCTCACCGCCCCGCGCGCGTCCAGGTTTCACCGCCGCAGAGCGCGCCGACGCAGCCTTCGACCCGCAGCGAGTCCGCGCCCGTCAGGCTGATGTTGCTCGCATAGGTGCTGCCGTCGTCGGCGTTGTAGATCTGCCCCGACCATTTGTTCAGTCCCGCCGGCTCCATGCCGCTGAACAAGGGCAGGCCGATCATCGGACGCCTGGCGAGTGCGGGATTGGGATTCTTGCTGTCGGTGGCGGGCTGGCCGGTCGAAGTATCATAGGGCTCGCGCAGCCAGACGATGTGGCCGCAGATGCCGCCGCCGCATTTGCTGATCTTCACGCGCGCATCGCCGGCCTGCGTGAGCCAGGTCCCGTCGGCGCTCTGCGCACGAGCGGCAGATGTGCCAAGCAACGCGGCGAAGAGGACGATGAGAGCTGCGAATCTGGACGTCATGGAAGGCCCCGAAAATGGAGCGCCTCCATAGCAGCCCGGCAGGATAGTGCAACGCCGGCCGGAATCACTTTCCTGCGTTCGACGGCCTGAACGTTTTGCCTGCGCTCATTTGCCCCAGCGCACGAACGCGACCGAGGCCGCGGTTGACAGCCCGAACGCCACCATGGCGCCGCCGACCAGCGCGAACAGGGTCCAGGCCGGAGCTTGCGCGGTCAGGAGTCCGACGCCGCCGATCGCGACGATCAGGAGCCGCGCCGTCGAGGCGAGCACGGGCCCGCCGACGCGCGCCGCGCCCTGTGACGAGAAGTATAGCGATACGCCCATGCCGAAGAACACGAAGGCCGGACCTGCCCAGTGGAAATAGCTGTGCGCGGCGGCGGTGACGCCGGGATCCCGCGTGAAGAGCCCGACCCACAGCGACGGAGCGAGCGCAACAGTGAGGCCGATCAGGCCGACCGTGAGTCCGGAGGCCGCAGCCGCCGTCCACGCCACGCGCCGCGCGCGCTTCACATGTCCGGCGCCGATCGCCATGCCGACCATCGGCACCGAGGCGATGCCGAAGGCGAAGGTGATCGGAATCAGCAGAAATTCCAGCCGCGAGCCGATGCCATAGCCTGCCAGCATCTCGGTGCCGAAGGTCGCGAGAATCTTCGTGAAGATCAGGATGGTGAGCACGGTCTGCAGCGGCGACAAACAGGCCACCGCGCCGACCTTGAGGATGTCCAGGAACATCGCGCGTTCGAAATGAAACGCGCGGATATCGAGCGGCAGCCGGCTGCGCCCGGACAACAGATACCAGAGGAAGAAGATCGCCGCGCAGCTGAACGCGATCAGCTGGCCGCTCGCGACACCCGGCATGCCGAATTGCGGCACGCCGAACAGGCCGAGCCCGAGCGTGCCGCCGAGCGCGATCTGGAGCACGCTCGCTCCGATCAGAATCATCGAGGGCAGGCGCATGTCGCCGGTGCCGCGGATCACCGAGGCCAGCGTGTTGACGAGCCAGATCGCGACCGCGCCGGAGAACAGCACCTGCGAATAGCCGCTGGCTTCTTCCAGCACGTGCTCGCGCCCGCCGAGCAGTGCGAAGAAGGAGCGGCCGAAGGCGAGCATCGTCACCGTGAAGAACAGCCCGCCGCAGAGGCCGATGATGGCGGCATGCAGCGCCAGCGTCGCGGCGCGGTCGCGATCCCCTGCGCCGAGCGCGCGGCTGATCGCGGAGGAAACGCCGCCGCCCATCGCGCCTGCGCTCATCATCTGCGTCAGCATTGCGAACGGAAACACCAGTGCGATCGCGGCGAGCGGAATGGTGCCGAGCCGGCCGATATAGGAGGTCTCGGCCACTGCAACGAGCGCGCTGCCGACCATCGCGATCATGTTGGGGATCGCGAGCCGCAGCAGCGTCGGCAAGATCGGCGCGGTCAGGAGGCTGGCGATGGGGGAGGCGACCGGCGCAACCGGCGGGACGGCGTCTGCTGTGGCGTCGATCGTCATGTTCACCGGGCGGAATATTAAATGATGGCCGACATATTATAAGGCCTGCGGCAGCCGGCGCAGCCCTCGCTCACGCAGGGCTCACCACGGCAGGCCGCATAGGTCGATCGTGCCCAGCGTCGGCGCGCGCACGATGTCGAAGACGTAGGGCGCCATGTAGTCGAAGCGGATCCGCCCCTCCGGCTGCTCGCAATAGACCTCGCCCTTGAAGCGCTGCCATTTGCGAGCCTCGTAGAACGCGAAATTGTGCGGCTCGCAGAACAGCAGGCCGAAGCGGACCGCCTCGTTGGCGCGCATGGTATGCACCGCCGCATCGATCGCGATGGTCGCGTAGCCGCGGCCGCGCCGGTCCTCCCGCGTGGAGACGCCGCCGATGCCGCCGACGTGAACCTTCTGTCCGTTCCAGCTGATGGTCCGGAAGTAGATGCCGACATGGCAGACGAGACCGTCCTCGGGCGTCTCGAGCAGCACGCGGAGATCGGCATTGGCCCATTTGACGTGAGCCCAGGACTTACCCGCGACCAACTGCGGTGCCCAGACCGCCTGAAGCAGCGGCTCGGCAATCTGCCACGAGGCGTCGCCGTTCAAAATGTCGATCTCGATGCTCATGGCGTGCTCCTTCGCAACTCCGTTCCTTGGCGCGTCAGTTCTGTCTTAAGCGCTTCAAAGGCAATGATATTTCCCGGCGCCCGCAGGCCCGATCGACGGCGGCCGGTTGCGGTGAATTTGTGCATCGGACAAGGCTCGCCCGGTCACGCCTTTTCGTAAATTCTCAGGTATTTAATGACGGCGGAACCTTCTATAAGGGGTGACCGTTAGAACTCGTTCCCCACCAGTTGCGGACAAGAACCCATGACCTTTACGCTGCCCCCACTCCCTTACGCCTATGACGCCCTCGGCCAGTATATGTCGAAGGAGACGCTGGAATATCATCACGACAAGCATCATCAGGCCTACGTCACCAACGGCAACAACGCGCTCAAGGGAACCGAATGGGAAGGCAAGTCCCTTGAAGAGATCGTCAAGGGCTCGTTCGGCAAGAACCCTGCCGTGTTCAACAATGCCGGCCAGCACTACAACCACATCCACTTCTGGAGCTGGATGAAGCCAAATGGCGGCGGCACCAAGCTGCCGGGCAAGCTCGAGAAGAAGATCAACGAGGACCTCGGCGGCTTCGAGAAGTTCAAGACCGACTTCCAGGCGGCCGGCGTCGGCCAGTTCGGCTCCGGCTGGTGCTGGCTCCAGGTCAAGAACGGCAAGCTCGAAATCTCCAAGACCCCGAATGGCGAGAATCCGCTGGTGCACGGCGCCACCCCGATCCTCGGCTGCGACGTCTGGGAGCACTCCTACTACATCGACTATCGCAACCGCCGCCCCGACTATCTCAAGGCGTTCGTCGAGAACCTCGTGAACTGGGACTACGTGGAGTCCCTGTTCGAGAAGGCGTAAGTGTCATTCCGGGGCGCGCGAAGCGCGAGCCCGGAATCCATTTATCCGTTCGGGTGACGCCCGATGGATTCCGGGCTCGGCGCTGATGCGCCGCCCCGGAATGAACAAAAAGGCGGTCGCATCAGCGGCCGCCTTTTTGCTGTGCGGAATTGCCCTGCACGGTGCGCGTATCGGCCTGTGATCGTTCCGTTTGCATCGCCCGGCCGGCGCTCCTAATCAGAACGGGCCATCCCCTCGAGCCGACCCGAGCCCGTTGTCAGAACCTTCCCCGAAAGACCCGGCGCCTGCCGAGGACGCAGACTCCGAGCCGCGGCCGGGGCGTGTGCGCAAGCCGATCGGCTGGTCGACCATCATCATTGCGGTCCTGGTGGCGGTGAGCGCGGGACTGGTCTGGCGGCGTGACGGTGCCGACGGCGTCCTCGACATTCTCACCCATGACCTGTCGCTGTTCGGCGGCATCCTGCCGCGCGTGCTGGCTGGGTGCCTGCTCGGCGCCTTCATCTCCGAGATCCTGCCTCACGAGAAAGTTTCACGCTCGCTCGGGCCGAAATCCGGCCTGATGGGTCTTCTGATCGGCACCGCCTTCGGCGCGATCCTGCCGGGCGGTCCCTTCACCGCCTATCCGGTGGCGAGCGCGTTGCTCGCGGTCGGCGCCGATTTCGGCGCCACCATCGCCATGGTCGTGAGCTGGACGCTGATCGGCTATGGCCGGGCGGTCGCCTGGGAGATCCCGATCATGGGCACCGACTTCACGCTGTGGCGGATCGTCATCTCGCTGCCGCTGCCGGTGCTGGCGGGTGCCCTCGGCCGCTTCGTCTATGTCAGGCTCTATCCGAAGCCGCTCGCGAAGGATGACGAGAATTGAGCGCGGCGCTTCTGATCGACATCCTGTTGTGGGGCTCGGTGCTGGGCGTCGGCCTGATCGCGTTCCGCCGCGGCCCTCCCGTGTTCAAGGCCTCGCTGCGCGAAGGCTCGATGGACTTCATCAACATCGTGCCGCGGATCGCCCTGGGTGTGATCGGCTCCGGCTACATCGCCGCCATCATCCCGCAGGAGGTGATCACCGGCTGGCTGGGCCCGGACAGCGGCTGGCTCGGGGTCGCAACTGCCGTGGTCGCCGGCGCGGCCACGCCCGGTGGTCCCGTGATCGGCTTCTCCATCGGAACCGTGGCGCTGAAGTCCGGCGGCGGAATGCCCCAGGTGGTTGCCTATGTCGTCGCCTGGGCGCTGTTCGCTTTTCAGCGCGTGATTTTGTGGGAAATCCCGTTCATGCCGGCCCGTTTTGTCTGGTTCCGCTGTGCCGTGTCCGTGCCATTCCCGTTCGTGGCCGCCGCCATCGCGATGGTGATCGGCAAGCCCTGAGCCCGGCGTGGACAGGAGTGATGTTATAATATAACGTTGTCGACATGGTTCCCGCCGCGTCCCGCGCCCAGCATCATGACCATGTCCAGGGCCACGCCCTTGGCCACGGGCATTCGCATGGGCACGACCACAGCCATGCCCATGTTCATGATGCGACGTCTCCGCATCCGGCCCAGGCGGCGCGCTGGTCGATCCTGCGCATGACCGTGGCAGGCCGCCTCGCGGCCGCGGCCGCCGTTTGTGCCGTGCTCTGGGGCATCGTTTTTCTGGCGATGAGGTGAGCATGGCGGCGCTGCATTTCCACAACGTCACGCTGGGCTATGACCGTCATCCGGCGGTGCACCATCTCAGCGGCGAGGTCGCCCCGGGTGCACTTGTCGCCGTGATCGGCCCGAACGGCGCCGGCAAGTCGACCCTGCTGCGCGGCATCGTCGGCATCCTCAAACCGCTCGATGGCACCATCCATCTCGGCGGCCTCGATGCCCGCGACATCGCCTATCTGCCGCAGAGCGCGGAGATCGACCGCAGCTTCCCGATCTCGGTGTTCGATTTCGTCGGCACCGGGCTGTGGCGCGCCACCGGTCTGTTCGGTGGCATCGGCAGGGCCGCGCGCGAGAAAATCCTCGGCGCGATCGCCTCCGTCGGCCTCAATGGATTCGAGAACCGCCCGATCGGCACGCTCTCGGGCGGCCAGATGCAGCGCGTGCTGTTCGCGCGCGTGCTGCTCCAGGATGCGAGCCTGATCGTGCTCGACGAGCCCTTCAACGCCATCGACACCAAGACCACGGCCGATCTGCTCGCGCTGGTAAAGCAATGGCACGGCGAAGGCCGCACCGTGCTCGCCGCGCTGCATGACATGGAGATGGTGCGCAACCATTTCAGCGACACGCTGGTGCTGGCGCGCGGCCCCGTGGCATGGGGCCCGACCGCTGAGGTGCTGACGCCGGAAAACCTGATCGTCGCGATGCGGATGTGCGAGGCCTTCGACGACAGCGCCGCCGCCTGCGCGGCCGATGATGTCAGCTCGCGGGCGGCTTGATATCCGATGATCCATGACGCGCTGATCGGTCCGTTCACCGAATTCGAGTTCATGCGGCGGGCGCTCGCCGCCGTGATTGCGCTGGCATTGGCGGGCGCGCCGATCGGCGTATTCCTGATGCTGCGACGGATGAGCCTCGTCGGCGATGCCATGGCGCACGCGATCCTGCCCGGCGCGGCCGTCGGATTCCTGCTCTCGGGCCTCAGTCTGTTCGCGATGACGGCCGGTGGCCTCATCGCCGGCTTTGCAGTCGCGATCCTCGCCGGCGTGGTCGCGCGCTCGACCGGGCTGAAGGAGGACGCGTCGCTTGCGACTTTCTATCTGGCCTCGCTCGCGCTCGGCGTCACCATCGTCTCGATCAAGGGCACGAATATCGACCTGCTGCACGTGCTGTTCGGCAACATCCTCGCAATGGACGATCAGACGCTGCTGGTCGTCGCCTTCAATGCCACCGTGACGCTGCTGGTGCTCGCGGTGATCTATCGCCCGCTCGTGATCGAGAGCGTCGACCCCTTGTTCTTGCGCACCGTGAGCCGCGCCGGCGGCCCCGCGCATCTCGCCTTCCTCGCGCTCGTTGTCATCAACCTCGTCAACGGCTTTCAGGCGCTCGGCACGCTGCTTGCGGTCGGACTCATGATCCTGCCCGCGGGCACCGCCCGGTTCTGGTCGCGCGACCTGACCACGATGATCTGCATCGCCGTCGTTGCCGCCGCGGTCTCGGGCTATGCGGGGCTCGTGCTGTCGTTCCAAACCCGTGTGCCGTCAGGCCCGGCCATCATCCTCGTGGCGACGATGCTCTACATCGTCTCCGTCCTGTTCGGCCGCGTCGGCGGCATCGTCCGGCAACTGTTTCCCGGCCGGCACCTGGAAGCATGACGATGCGGCTCATCCTGTTTTGTGCGCTGTTGCTGATCGCCGCGCCGCTGCATGCCGCCGAGCGGCTCAACGTCGTCGCCAGCTTCTCGATCCTCGGCGATTTCGTCCGCAACGTCGGTGGTGACCGCATCAACCTGACGACGCTGGTCGGCGCGGACGGCGACGTCCACGTCTACACGCCGGCCCCGGCCGATGCGAAGCGGGTCGCGGATGCAAGGCTCGTCATCGTCAATGGACTCGGCCTCGAGGGCTGGCTGCCGCGTCTCGTCCAATCCTCCGGCAGCAAGGCAACGGTCGTCGTTGCCAGTGCCGGCATCGCGCCTCTGAAGCTTGGCTCAGCCGCGGATCCCCATGCCTGGCAGTCTGTCCCGAACGCCAGGATCTACGTGACCGACATCGCCAATGCGTTGGCCGCCGCCGTCCCGGCTGAGGCGGACTTCTTCCGCACCCAGGCCCAGGCCTATCTGGAAAAGCTCGAAGCGCTGGACCGCGATATCCGCGACGCCGTGGCGAAGATCCCGCCGGACCGGCGCAAGGTGATCTCCACCCACGACGCTTTCGGCTATTTTTCCGCCGAATACGGTATCCGGTTCATCGCCCCCCTGGGCGTCTCCACGGAAACCGAACCCAGCGCGCGCGACATCGCGGCCATCATCAGCCAGATCAAGGCCCAGAAAATTCCGGCCGTATTCCTGGAAAATATCAGCGACGACCGCCTGATCCGCCGGATCGCGGCCGAGAGCGGCGCCAAGGTCGGCGGGACCCTGATTTCGGACGGTTTGACCGACGAAAAGGGGCCTGCACCCACTTACATTGACATGGTCAGGCACAATATAAAGGCCCTGACCAGCGCGCTTGACCATTAGGGCAGGGGCCACCCCGCCTCGCGTCGCGCGACAAGCCCGAAGTCCGGAGTTGTTATGTCTGAAGCGACCGCCCAAAAGATTCCCGTGACTGTCCTGACCGGCTATCTCGGGGCCGGCAAGACCACGCTCCTGAACCGTATCCTGTCCGAAAACCACGGCAAGAAGTACGCCGTCATCGTCAACGAATTCGGCGAGATCGGCATCGACAACGACCTCATCATCGGCGCCGATGAGGAAGTGTTCGAGATGAACAATGGTTGCATCTGCTGCACCGTGCGCGGCGACCTCGTCCGCATCATGGACGGACTGATGAAGCGCAAGGGCAAGTTCGACGCCATCATCGTCGAGACCACCGGCCTTGCCGATCCCGCGCCAGTCGCGCAGACCTTCTTTGTCGACGAGGACGTGCAGAAGAACGCGCGGCTCGACGCGGTCGTCACGGTCGCCGACGCCAAATGGCTGTCCGACCGGCTCAAGGATGCACCCGAGGCCAAGAACCAGATCGCCTTTGCCGACGTGATCGTCCTGAACAAGACCGACCTCGTCTCCAAGGGCGAGCTCGCCGAGGTCGAGGCCCGCATTCGCGGCATCAACCCCTATGCGAAACTTCACCGCACCGAGCGCTGCTCGGTCGCCCTGGCCGACGTGCTCGACCGCGGCGCGTTCGACCTCGACCGCATCCTCGACATCGAGCCGGACTTCCTGGAGGCCGACGATCACGACCATGATCATCACCATCACGGCCACGACCATCACCACCATGATCACGGTCACGGCCTGAAGCACTATCACGACGAGGAGATGCAGTCGCTCTCGCTCAAGACCGACAAGCCGCTCGATCCGAACGTGTTCATGCCCTGGCTCCAGAACCTGGTGCAGGTCGAGGGCGGCAAGATCCTGCGCTCCAAGGGCATCCTCGCGTTCCACGACGACGACGACCGCTACGTCTTCCAGGGCGTCCACATGATGCTGGAGGGCAACCACCAGCGGAAGTGGAAGGAGGGCGAGCCGCGCGAGAGCCGTCTCGTCTTCATCGGCCGCGAATTGCCGGAAGAGGCCATCCGCAAGGGTTTCGAGAGCTGCATCGTCTCGTGATGAAAGAGTTCACGCCGCCTCCTGATTCCGCCTCGATCGTCTCCGTCACCGACCGCGTCAAGCCTGTTACGCTCGGCATGGCCGTGACCTCGGTGCATTTCCTCGGCCCCCGCGCTGCTTTCGTCGGTGGCGAGGAGAATGTTGCGTTCGTCGATGGCAACGGCGAGATCGACACGGTTGCCGTGCACAGCGGCGGCATTCTCTCGACCGCTTCCGACGGCAAGCGCCTCGTGATGGGCGGCGACGATGGCAAGGTCGTCTCGCTCGATGCCAAGGGCGAAGTGACGTTGCTCGCCACCGACCCGAAGCGGCGCTGGATCGATGCGGTGGCGCTGCACGCCGACGGTGCCTTCGCCTGGTCGGCCGGCAAGACGGCCACCGTCAAGAGCGGCAAGGCCGAGGAGAAGTCGCTCGAAGTGCCCTCGACCGTCGGCGGCCTCGCCTTCGCGCCGAAGGGCCTGCGGCTCGCGATCGCGCATTACAACGGCGTGACGCTGTGGTTTCCGAACATGGCGGGATCAGCCGAATTCCTGCCCTGGGCCGGTTCGCATCATGGCGTCAGCTTCAGCCCGGACAACAAATTCCTGGTCACCGCGATGCACGAGCCGGCGCTGCATGGCTGGCGGCTGGCCGACAACAGGCACATGCGCATGACCGGCTACCCCGGCCGGGTCCGCTCGATGTCCTGGAGCGCGGGCGGCAAGGGGCTGGCGACCTCGGGGGCCGACACCGTCATCGTATGGCCGTTCGGCAGCAAGGACGGCCCGATGGGCAAGGAGCCTGCGATGCTCGCCCCGCTGCAGGCGCGCGTGTCGGTCGTCGCCTGCCATCCGAAGAACGACATCCTCGCCGCCGGCTACAGCGACGGCACCGTGCTGATGGTGCGCCTGGAGGATGGCGCCGAGATCCTGGTCCGCCGCAACGGCACGCCTGCCGTGGCCGCGCTCGCCTGGAACGCCAAGGGGACGCTGCTGGCCTTTGCCGATGAAAATGGGGATGGCGGCCTGCTGGAGCTTTAATCTGTCATCGTTCCGGCCGTATAGGGGGCCATGCGGTTTCTGACGACCTTCCAGCTTGCCGACTTCGGCGACACGCTGATCAGCCTGACCACGGCCTTCGTGCTGGGAACGCTGATCGGCGCCGAGCGGCAGTACCGCCAGCGCACCGCGGGCCTGCGCACCAACGTGTTGGTTGCCGTCGGCGCTGCCGCCTTCGTCGATCTCGCCATGCAGCTGGACGGCGCCGACGGTGCTGTGCGGGTGATCGCCTATGTCGTCTCGGGCATCGGCTTCCTGGGCGCCGGCGTCATCATGAAGCAGGGCATGGACGTGCGCGGGCTCAACACCGCGGCGACGCTATGGGCTTCGGCCGCGGTCGGCTCCTGCGCCGGTGCCGACATGATCGCGCAGGCGGCCGCGTTGACGGTCTTCGTCATCGCCGGCAACACCATGCTGCGCCCGCTGGTCAATGCCATCAACCGCATCCCGCTGAACGAGAAGGCGCTGGAGGCGAGTTACTATTTCAAGCTCGCGGTTGCGGCCGACGCTCTTCCGGATATGCGCGACCGGCTTGTCGAGAAGCTCGAGGCTGCGAAATATTCGGTGGCCGATATCGACGTGGCCGAAATCGGTGAGGACGTTCTCGAGATCGCCGCACGGCTGGTCGCGACCGCGGTCGATCCGAACGAGCTGAACGCGGTGGCGACAGATCTCCAGCATTTGCCGGGCGTGCGCCACGCCACCTGGGAGGTGAGCACGACCGATTGAGCGGCGCGGCGTTTTGGCGCGCAAGGGGCGGGTTCCCGCTTCTTCGGCTCTGGAACCGGCGGGCCTCGGTTTCGTTGATTCCGCGGACAAAGGCGGTGATCGATATGCCCGGCCAGGATGAGAAGCGCAGACTGAAGCTCGATCTGACAATTGCCGGCGCGTTGTTCGCAGCAGGCGTCGTGGTGTCAGTGATATCCCTCGCGCAAATCCGCGCCGAAAGCCGGATGGATCTGGCCCAGGCGACGCCACCGCTCCAGGGCACCCCGTCCGACGATCAGAACAAGACGCCCGCGGAGTCCAAGCCCGGCGGTGACCGGCCGACCACGCCGGCCCCCGAGCCCGCGCGACCGGATTCCCAGACGCAGGGTGCTGCCACCAAGCCCGCATTGCCGCAGGCGCCGGCCGAGAAGATCGCGCCGCCGATCGAGAAGAAGTAGTTGGCGGCCGCGCTCCCAGCCACGCACGCGGTGTCATCCCCCGCGAAGGCGGGGGATCCAGTATTCCAGAGACAGCGATGGGATACGGAGAAGCCGCGGCTTACTGGGATGCCCCGGTCAAGCCGGGGCATGACAATCGAGCTTGGGGCGAGAAGCTTTGGCCCCCTCACCGCACCAGAATATTCCGGAACTGCCAGGGATCGCTGGTGTCAATATCCTCCGGAAACAGTCCAGGACGATCCGTCAGCGGCGTCCAGTCGGTGTAGAAACCCCTGACCGGGCCGAGATAGGGCATCTGGATCTCCAGCAGGCGATCGAAATCCATCTCGTCGGCTTCGACGATGCCTTCGTTTGGGTTCTCCAGCGCCCACACCATGCCGCCGAGCACGGCGGAGGTCACCTGCAGGCCGGTGGCGTTCTGATAGGGCGCGAGCTTGCGGGTCTCTTCGATGGAGAGCTGCGAGCCGAACCAGTAGGCGTTCTTGTCGTGGCCGAACAGCAGCACGCCGAGCTCGTCGATGCCGTCGACGATCTCGTTCTCGTCGAGGATGTGGTGCTTCTCCTGCATCCTCCCGGCGCGGCCGAACATTTCATGCAGCGACAGCACGGCATCGTCAGCCGGATGGTAGGCGTAGTGGCAGGTCGGCCGATAGACCGCCGTGCCCGATGCGTCACGCACGGTGAAGTAGTCGGCGATCGAGATCGACTCGTTGTGAGTGACGAGGAAGCCATATTGCGCGCCGCGGGTCGGGCACCAGGTGCGCACGCGCGTATTTGCGCCGGGCTGCATCAGATAGATGGCGGCGCCGCAGCCGGCTTCGTGGGTCCGTGCATTCTCGGGCATCCATTTTTCATGGGTGCCCCAACCGAGCTCGGACGGCTGCACGCCTTCCGACAGGAAACCTTCCACCGACCAGGTGTTGACGAAGACATCAGGCTCTTTCGGCGACTTGGAGCGCTGGGTGTCGCGTTCGGCAATATGGATGCCCTTGATACCGGCCTGCCGCATCAGATCCGCCCATTCTCCCTTGGTCTTTGGCCGGGGGGCATTGAGCTTCAGGTCGGCGGCAACATTGAGCAGCGCCTGCTTGACGAAGAATGAGACCATGCCGGGATTGGCGCCGCAGCAGGAGACGGCCGTCGTCGAGCCCTCCGGGCGCGCCTTCTTGGCGGCCAGCGTCACTTCGCGAAGGGCGTAGTTGGAGCGCGCTTCCGGGCCCTTCGACGCATCGAAATAGAAGCCGAGCCAAGGCTCGTTGACGGTGTCGATATAGAGAGCGCCGAGTTCGTTGCAGAGCTCCATGATGTCGGTCGAGCCGGTATCGACCGAGAGATTGACGCAAAAGCCCTGGCCGCCGCCTTCCGTGAGCAGCGGGGTCAGCACCTCGCGATAATTGTCCTTGGTCAGGCCCTTCTGGATGAACCTGACATTGTGCTTCTCGCAAATCGCCTTGCGGCCCTCGTCCTTGGGATCGAGCACGGTGATGCGAGACCTGTCATAGTCGAGGTGCCGCTCGATCAGCGGCAACGTGCCTTTGCCGATGGAGCCGAAGCCGACCATGACGATGGGACCGGTGATCTTCGCGTAGATCTGCGAGGCGGGGCTCATGGGATGGTTTCTCCGGAAAGTGCTGGCAGACAAGGGTGGGGTGGATCAGGCGCTGCGGCGCTTGTCAGATGCTGCGGCGCTTTTTAGACGCCGCGGCGCTTGGCGGTGACTTCGATCTCGACCTTCATCTCGGGCTTGGCGAGGGCGCTGACGACCAGCAAGGTCGCGGCCGGCCTGATCTCGCCGAGAACCTCGCCGCAGACGGCGAAGTGGGCATCGATGGTGCTGGCGTCGGTGACGTAGTAGGTCGCACGAACGATATCGGTCATCTCGAATCCACCCTCCTTCAGGGCGGCTTCGATGGTCTTGAAGCAGTTGCGTGACTGGCTCGTGACATCGGCCGGCATCGTCATCGTCGTGTAGTCATAGCCGGTCGTTCCCGCGACGAAGGCAAACTCGCCGTCGATCACGGCGCGGCTGTAGCCGACGGTCTTCTCGAGCGGAGAGCCGGTGGAGATCAGGCGACGGGGCATGGTGATGGGCCTCGACTGAAGGGGTGGTTTTGCGGGGTTAAAGGGCGTTTCTCGCGCCTGCGCAACCCCAAAGGAAGCCGGCGCAGGCGCGTTTGGGCGCTGCCGCTCGGTACGGCGCGCTCTTCGCTATGAAGGCGATCCCTCAGGCCGCGTGCGCCTCAGGTGCGCGAACCGCCCTCCGTTTGGGCAGGGCCGCGCCGGTCGGGACGATCATCCCTTCGGCGCCATCGAGCGCGCCATCGGTGAATTCGACCGCCAGCAGGCGGTCGCGCTCGAACGGGCCGGGCAGCGAGAGCTCGCCGGTCTTCTCCGCCGAGAACCCGAAGCGGGCGTAATAGGGCGCGTCGCCGAGCAGGATCACGGCGGCATGCCCGCGCGCCCGGGCGGCGGCCAGCGCTTGATGCATCAGCGCGGCGCCGATCCCGAGCTCGCGGCAGGCAGGGTCCACCGCCAGCGGTCCGAGGACCAGAGCGGGCCTGCCTCCGGCGCTGACATGCCACAGCCGCACGGTTCCCACGAGCTTGCCCTCGCGCACGGCGGCCAGCGCGAGGCCGGCGGCAGGTGCGCGCCCGTCGCGCAGGCGCTGGCAAGTGCGGCCGTGGCGGGTCTCGCCAAAGCAGGCATCGAGCAGCGCCTCACGCATCGCGACGTCTCCAGCACGTTCCGCACGGATCACGAACGGAGCGGCTTTCGAGGTGAGGGCGATCTGTGTCTTCCGAGGAGCAGTCATGGCACGTCAGTCCCCGCTCGAATCCGTGCGCCAGGGGCACGCGGATTCGCGCGTCGTCAGAATGGCAATGTCAGGAAAGGAGCCGGCGGACCGGCTCCCGGGTTCGTCAGGCCTCTGGAACAGAGAGGCGGATCAGATGTGATACGTCCTCAGCGGCGGGATACCGTTGAACGCCACCGACGAGTAGGTCGACGTATAGGCCCCGGTGCCTTCGATCAGCACCTTGTCGCCGATCTCGAGCGTGACGGGAAGCGGATACGGGTTCTTCTCGTACAGCACGTCGGCGCTGTCGCAGGTCGGACCTGCGAGCACGCACGGCGTCATGTCCGCGCCGTCGTGACGGGTGCGGATGGCGTAGCGGATCGACTCGTCCATGGTCTCGGCGAGACCGCCGAACTTGCCGATGTCGAGATACACCCAGCGGACCTCGTCCTCGTCGCTCTTCTTCGAGATGAGCACGACCTCGGATTCGATGATGCCGGCATTGCCCACCATGCCGCGTCCCGGCTCGATGATGGTCTCCGGGATCTGGTTGCCGAAGTGCTTGCGCAGCGCGCGGAAGATCGAGCGGCCGTAGGTCACCACCGGCGGCACGTCCTTCAGGTACCTGGTCGGGAAGCCGCCGCCCATGTTGACCATGGACAGGTTGATGCCGCGCTCGGCGCAGTCGCGGAACACCTGCGAGGCCATCGCCAGCGCACGGTCCCACGCCTTCACCTTGCGCTGCTGCGAGCCGACATGGAACGAGATGCCGCACGGCTCCAGCCCCTGGCGCTTGGCGAGGTCGAGCACCTCGACAGCCATCTCCGGGTCGCAGCCGAACTTCCGCGACAGCGGCCACTCGGCGCCGGCGCAGTCATAGAGGATGCGGCAGAACACCTTCGCGCCGGGGGCGGCACGGGCGACCTTCTCGACTTCGGCGGCGCAGTCAACGGCGAACAGCCGGATGCCGAGCGCGAAGGCGCGCGCGATGTCGCGCTCCTTCTTGATCGTGTTGCCGAAGGAGATGCGGTCGGGCGTCGCACCTGCGGCCAGCGCCATCTCGATCTCGGCGACGGTCGCGGTGTCGAAGCAGGAGCCCATGGAGGCGAGCAGGGCCAGCACTTCCGGCGCCGGGTTCGCCTTGACGGCGTAGAACACGCGGCTGTCCGGCAGCGCCTTGGCGAAGCTCTGATAATTGTCGCGCACGACTTCGAGGTCGACGACGAGGCACGGCTCGGTGTCGAGGCCATCCTTGCGGCGGTTGCGCAGGAATTCCTGGATACGTTCGGTCATGGCACTCTCCAAACGGCCCAGCGACGGGCCCGTTCAAAACATGACGTCGGATAGGAGTGCTCTGGCCGGATCGCGCGATGGAGGCGCGACGAAGCCACAAGACTCAAACCAGACTGTGCTGCCGTGGATTGGTTGGGAGTGTTCCCGCCCGCACACCTGGCAATGAAGGACAAGCCTTTTCAGTAGCCCGCGCCGGCGTTGGACTGCCGGTAGAGACCAAAAAAGCCCGATCCGTCGTTGCTTTAAGTCGCGTCCCCCGTTGAGAGCGGGGTGCGCCGGTTCGCCTCCGGCTGCCAGTCACGGTTGCAAAGAGTAAAGTCACCTTCGACATGGCACCTCTTTGAGAGAGATGCTGGGCGCTCCGGGTTTGCTCCGTCGTCTGACCTCGTCTTGCGACGTTGGGTCTTTCGACTTCTGCACTTCCGAAGAGCCCCTCGGCTTCTTCACCCCTTGGCGGCTGTCCGGCCTCTTGTCCGGATACCTACCGACTGACACACGACCACAGGCACGTGCGAAATTGGGCAAATCCGCACATAAGCGTTTTGACTCTGCTTCGCAAGAATTTTTTTAGGCTGGCAACCGAATTGCCTAACATCTGCTTGCGCAGTGTTGCGCGAGCGACGCGGAAGATGAACGCGCGTTAAGCTTCTTCGTGCAGCGCGCGTGTCTGTCGCGCGTGAGCGTCAGCCGCGCTTCGTGAACGGCTCGACGCGCTGCGCTCCGCGGATGAACGCGGTCATCACCAGCACGCCGAGTGCGAACAGCACGGCCTGGAGGATGTGGGCGCCCTGGTCGCCGAGCCCGAACAGGATCGCGAGCGCCCAGCCGCCGGCAAAGGCCGCGCCGAACACCTCGGCGCCGATCAGGATGGCGGCGCTGATGACGGTGATGACGCTCGGCCAGGCGATCTGACGGGAAGATGAGGAAGGCGCGTTCATGAGCTCAGGATCCGTAGCTTCGAAGGGGCGCAATCTCCCCGAAAAGGTGGCCGGGAGCAAGGGCAAATGGCCCAAAAAAGCCCCATCGCGTGCTATAGCTGGCCGCAACAATCGAGCCACGAATTCGGGACTTGTGATGTCAGAAACCCGCCAAACTACGGACGCCGAGACCAACCCGCTGCTGAAGGCCTGGACGACGCCGTTTGCGACCCCGCCCTTCGACGAGATCAAGCCGGAGCACTTCCTCCCGGCGTTCGAGCAGGCCTTCGCCGACCACTCCGCCGAGATCGCGGCGATCATCAACGATCCGGCGGTGCCCGACTTCGCCAACACCATCACGGCGCTGGAGCGCTCGGGCAAGCTGCTGAGCAAGGTCGCGGCGGTCTTCTACGACCTCGTCTCGGCGCATTCCAACCCGGCCATCCTGGAGATCGACAAGGAGGTCTCCTTGCGGATGGCGCGGCACTGGAATCCGATCATGATGAACGCCGTGCTGTTCGGCCGCATTGCCCAGCTGCACGAGAACCGCGCCGATCTTGGGCTCACGCCCGAGCAGCTTCGCCTGCTCGAGCGCACCTACACCCGCTTCCACCGCTCCGGCGCCGGTCTCTCGGAGGAGGCCAAGGCGCGGATGGCCGAGATCAACGAGAGGCTGGCCCAGCTCGGCACCGGCTTCAGCCACCATCTGCTCGGGGACGAGCAGGAGTGGTTCATGGAGTTGGCGGAGGCCGACCGCCAGGGCCTGCCGGAGAGCTTTGTCGCCAGCGCCAAGGCTGCGGCAGAAGAGCGCGGCATGGAAGGCAAGGCCATCGTCACGCTGTCGCGCTCCTCGGTCGAGCAGTTCCTGAAGAGCTCGGCGCGGCGTGACCTCCGCGAGAAGGTCTACAAGGCCTTCATCGCGCGCGGCGACAACGGCAACGCCAACGACAACAACGCGACCATCGTCGAGATCCTGAAGCTGCGTGAGGAGAGCGCCAGGCTCCTGGGCTACCCGACCTATGCCGCCTACCGGCTCGAGGACTCCATGGCCAAGACGCCGGATGCGGTGCGGAGCCTGTTGGAGCGGGTGTGGAAGCCGGCGCGGGCCCGCGCGCTCGCGGACCGCGACGAGATGCAGGCGCTGATCACGGAAGAGGGCGGCAATTTCAAGCTCGCGCCCTGGGACTGGCGCTTCTATGCCGAGAAGCTGCGTCTTCAGCGCGCCAATTTCGACGACGCCGCGATCAAGCCTTATCTTGCGCTCGACAACATGATCGCCGCCGCATTCGACTGCGCCACGCGCCTGTTCGGCGTCACTTTCGAGGAACGCAAGGATGTTCCGGTCTGGCACCCGGACGTCCGGGTCTGGGAGATGAAGGGCAGGGACGGCAAGCACAAGGCGTTGTTCTATGGCGACTACTTCGCCCGGCCCTCGAAGCGCTCCGGCGCCTGGATGACCTCGCTGCGCGACCAGCAGAAGCTCGACGGCGATGTCGCGCCGCTCGTTCTCAACATCTGTAATTTTGCCAAGGGCGCCGGCGGCGAGCCTTCGCTGCTGTCGCCCGACGATGCCCGCACCCTGTTCCACGAGTTCGGCCACGGCCTGCACGGCATGCTCTCCAACGTGACCTACCCCTCGCTGTCGGGCACCTCCGTGTTCACCGACTTCGTCGAGCTGCCCTCCCAGCTCTACGAGCACTGGCAGGAGCGGCCCGAGGTGCTGCAGAAGTTCGCCCGCCATTACCAGACCGGCGAGCCGCTGCCGGACGAGCTGCTGCAACGGTTCCTTGCCGCGCGAAAATTCAACCAGGGCTTTGCCACGGTCGAGTTCGTCTCCTCGGCGCTGGTCGACCTCGAATTCCACACCCAGCCGGCCGCCGCCGCGCAGGATGTCCGCGCCTTCGAGCGGCGCGAGCTGGAGAAGATCGGGATGCCCGAGGAGATCGCGCTGCGGCACCGGCCGACGCAGTTCGGCCACATCTTCACCGGCGATCATTATGCCGCGGGCTATTACAGCTACATGTGGTCGGAGGTGATGGACGCCGATGCCTTCGGCGCCTTCGAGGAGGCCGGGGACATCTTTGACCCCGCCGTCGCCAAGCGCCTGCACGACGACATCTATTCGAGCGGCGGATCGGTCGATCCCGAAGCCGCCTACGAGGCCTTCCGCGGCCGCCCGCCCGAGCCCGACGCGTTGCTCCGCCGGCGCGGTCTGCTCGACGACGCCAAGGCGGCCTGATGAGCATGCGCGCCCTGTTCGGATGCCTGCTCGCCGCCGTCCTATCTCTCGCGGCAGGCACGGCGCAGGCGCATCCGCATGTCTGGATCACCGCGACCAGCGAATTGCTCTATGCTGCCGACGGTAGCATCACCGGCGTGCGCCATGCCTGGACCTTCGACGACATGTTCTCGGCCTATGCGGTGCAGGGGCTCGAGAGCAAGACCAAGGGCGCCTATACGCGCGAGGAGCTGACGTCGCTGGCGCAGACCAATGTCGAGTCGCTGAAGGAATACGCCTACTTCACCTTTGCGCGAGCCGACGGCAAGAAGGAGAGATTCCAGGAGCCGGTCGACTACTTCCTCGACTACAAGGACACGGTGCTGACCCTGCACTTCACGCTGCCGCTGAAGAACCCGGTCAAGCCGAGGCAACTGGTGCTCGAAGTATTCGACCGTTCCTTCTTCATCGACTTCCAGATGGCCAAGGACAATCCGGTCAAGCTGGTCGGCGCGCCCGCGGGCTGCCAGATGAAGCTGGAGCGACCGAACGACGGCACCGCGAGCGCGCAGAAGCTGAACGAGCAGACCTTCCTGAACGGCGAGAACTCGAATTTCGGCATGATGTTCGCCAACAAGATCACGGTGGATTGCCCTTGAAGCCGCAACTCTCTCCGCTCGCGCGCGGGCTGCTCGCCTGCACCGCCGTTCTGCTGGTCGTGGGCATGGCCGATGCCGCGCTCCATGATCTGCTCGCGCAAAATCCGTTCGGCGCGCCACGGCCGGCGCAGGCGGCCGAGCCTGAAGCCGGCGGCGTCATCGGCTGGCTGCTGGCAAAGCAGTCGGAATTCTATCGGCAGATGTCGGCGACCATCCGGGCCGCGAAATCGGACGGATCGGCGGTATGGACGCTGCTGTTCATCTCGTTTGCCTATGGCATCTTTCACGCCGCCGGTCCCGGCCACGGCAAGGCGGTGATCGCCTCCTACCTGGTCGCCAACCGCGAGACCGCGCGGCGCGGCATTGCGCTGTCCTTTGCCTCCGCCCTGATGCAGTCGCTGGTGGCGATCCTCATCGTCGGCATTTCGGCCTGGATCCTGAATGCGACCGCAAAGACCATGTGCAAGGCGGAAGGGGTGATCGAGATCGCGAGCTACGCCCTGATCGCGCTGTTCGGCCTGCGCCTGGTGTGGGTCAAGGGCGGCACTTTCATCCGCGCGCTTCAGGCCGCCCAGCCGGTGCCGGCGATTGCGGGCGTGCCGCACCATCATGATCACGATCATCACCATCATCGTGAGGCCCATGCTCATAATGACCACGATCACGGGCATGATCACCACCATGACCACAGCCACGCTCACCATGACTACGGCCATGGTCACGTCCACGACGAGCATTGCGGCCACTCCCACGGCCCCACCCCCGGCGAGCTCGCCGGCCCCGGCGGCTGGCGGCGCGGGTTCGCTGCGATCCTGACCGTCGGCATCCGCCCGTGCTCGGGTGCGATCCTGGTCCTGGTGTTCGCACTGGCCCAGGGCCTGTTCTGGGCCGGCGTCGCCGCAACCTTCCTGATGGGTCTCGGCACCGCGATCACGGTCGCGGCCATCGCGATCGTCGCCGTCTCCGCGAAGGATATCGCCGCCCGCCTCAGCGCCGGGCGCGACGGCGGCGGTGCGCTCTTCATGCGCGGCATCGAATTCGGCGCCGCCGGCCTCGTGCTGCTGTTCGGTGTCGGCCTGCTGTTCGGCTACATCGCCGCCGAACGGACGACGTGTTTTTGAGGACGCGCCTGCGGTTCGCGGCGCTAGCTGGACACGACAGTCTACACCTTGCTCCGTCATTGCGAGCGTAGCGAAGCAATCCAGAGTGTCTCTGCAGCGGCAGTCTGGATTGCTTCGTCGCAAGGGCTCCTCGCAATGACGAGGATGGACCATCCTGGCCATGGCACCTTTGCGAACTCCCTCCGGTCCGCTATTCACATCATCAAACCAAACAAGAACGTCTCGGGGGATACCATGTCGCGCGAAGATTTCTGGTTCTTCCACCCATTCCGGGTGCGCTATTCCGAGATCGACGGCCAGGGTGTCGTCTTCAACGCGCATTACCTGACCTATTTCGACACCACCATTACCGAATATTTCCGCGCGCTGGGCTATGACCAATATGCGGATGCTCAGGCGAGCGGCATCGATTTTCACGTCGTCAAATCGCTGATCGAGTACAAGGCGCCGGTCCGCTTCGACTGGGAGCTCGACGTCGGCGCGCGCGTGGCGCGGATCGGCAATTCGAGCCTCGTCTTCGAACTCGCCATCTTCCGCAAGATCGGCGCCGACGCGCTGGTGACCGGCGAGATCGTCTGGGTCTACACGGACCAAAACACCCATCGTCCGGTCACGATCCCGGCATCGATGCGGGCGCTGATCGGGACGCGCGAGCGTCATTTGGCGGTGTGACGCCGCCTCACACCGGCAGGAACCGCTTCAAGGCCGGCATGAAGAAGATCCCGAGGTTGATCGCAAAGCCGATGCTCCAGAGGATCGAGCGCAGGGTCGGGCGGTTGCCGAGATAGGTCAGCACATAGGCGAGGCGCACGATCAGGAACAGCGCCGCGAGCTCGTCGATCAGGCGCTGCGGCGAGTCCCGGTATTCGGCAAGCAGCACCGCGAAGGCGAAGAACGGAAAGGTCTCGATGCCGTTCTGATGCGCCCCGAGTGCGCGCTGCGAGAGGGCGTCCTCATAAAAGGCGGGATCGCGCGGCCGGGAATTGTCGAAGCGGCGAAACCTGATCCATTTGACCGAGGCAATCGTTGCCAGATACAGCAGCAGCGCTCCGAACACGCACCATTCCGCGAGCGTCATCTTGCCTCCCCCCGCTTGGGTGCGACCCTAGCGAACCCCGGCTCATCTTGACAAGTTCGGACCAACGCGCGACCCACAGAGCCATGACCAGTGTCGTCCCCATCGAGACCACGAGACCGGCCACCCGATCCACCTTGCCGCGCGTTGGCGTGCTCCTGGTCAATCTCGGAACGCCTGACACCGCCGATGCACCGGGCGTACGGGTCTACCTCAAGGAGTTCCTCAGTGACGCCCGCGTCATCGAGGACCAGGGCCTGATCTGGAAGCTGGTGCTGAACGGGATCATCCTGCGCAGCCGTCCCCGCACCAAGGCGTTGGACTACCAGAAGATCTGGAACACCGAGCGGAACGAGTCGCCGCTGAAAACCATCACGCGCTCGCAAAGCGACAAGCTCGCAGCAGCCTTGTCGGACCGCGGCCACGTCGTTGTCGACTGGGCGATGCGCTACGGCAATCCCTCGATCAAATCGGGCATCGACGCGCTGATCGCGAAGGGGTGCGAGCGCATTCTCGCCGTGCCGCTCTATCCGCAATATTCCGCCTCGACCTCGGCGACCGTCTGCGACGAAGTCTTCCGCGTGCTGGCCCGCTTGCGCAACCAGCCGACGCTGCGGGTGACGCCGCCCTATTATGACGACGCCGCCTATATCGAGGCGCTAGCGACCTCGATCGAGGCGCACCTGGCGACGCTGTCCTTCAAGCCGGAGCTGATCGTGGCGTCCTTCCACGGCATGCCGAAATCCTATGTCGAGAAGGGCGATCCCTACCAGCAGCACTGCATTGCCACGACAGAGGCGCTGCGCCGCCGGCTCGGCATGGACGACACGAAGCTGCTGCTGACCTTCCAGTCGCGCTTCGGCAATGACGAGTGGCTCCAGCCCTACACCGACAAGACCATGGAGCGTCTCGCCAAGGAAGGCGTGCGCCGCATCGCGGTGGTGACGCCGGGATTTTCCGCGGACTGCCTGGAGACGCTGGAGGAGATCGCGCAGGAGAACGCCGAGATCTTCAAGCACAATGGCGGCGAGCAGTTTTCCGCGATCCCGTGCCTCAACGATAGCGAACCTGGCATGGACGTGATCCGCACCCTGGTGCTGCGTGAGCTACAGGGCTGGATCTGATGGGCGCCCCATGAACCGCCGTGAGTTCCTGGCGCTTCTCGGGATGATCGTGGCGCTGCCGGCCCCGGCACTGGCGCAGCCGCCGAACGCGGCGCGGCGGCTCGGCGTGCTCTCGGTCACGGCCGCCGATGACGCGATCGGGCGGGCGCGCAGCACGATCCTGGTCGAGGCGCTCGCCGGCCTTGGCTGGAAGGAGCGCGACAACCTCAAGATCGACCGGCGCAGCGGCGGCGGCGACCGCGCGCGCATCGCGCAGCTTGCGGACGAGCTGATCGCGCTCAAGCCCGACATCCTGCTCGCGATTGGCACGCCCTCGGTGGAGGAGCTGCGCCGGCGCACAACGACGATCCCGATCGTGTTCGCCGTCGTCACCGATCCCGTCAGCCAGGGCTTTGTCGAAAATCTCGCCCATCCCGGCGGCAACATCACCGGCTTCACCGATTATGACGGTCCGCTCGCCGGCAAATGGCTGGAGATGCTGACCCAGGTCACGCCACCCGTCCGCCGCGTGCTCGTCGTCTACAATCCCGCCACCGCGCCGTTCGCGCCCCTGATGCTCCGCACCATCGAGGATGCCGCACGGACGTTGCACGTGACGGTCGAGCCCGCGCCGGTCCATGACGCCGCCTCGATCGAGGCGCTGGCTTCGCGGAAGGACGGCGCCATCCTGGTCCTGCCGGATTTCTTCACCATGGCCAACCGCGCGCAGCTGCTCTCGGTGATCGCACAGGCGCGCGTGCCTGCGGTATTCTGGAGCCGGACCTTCGTCGGCGAGGGCGGGCTGATGTCCTACAGCACCGACAGCGCCGAGCAGCTCCGGCGTGCGGCGGACTACATCGACCGCATCTTCAGGGGTGCGCAGGCGGCCGACCTCCCGGTCCAGAACCCCACCAAGTTCGAACTGGCGATCAACCTAAAGACGGCCAAAGAGCTTGGCGTGACGCTTTCCGAAGGCCTCTTGGCAATCGCGAACGACGTCATCGAATGACGCCGCCCGCTGCGGACGGCATGGCCGGATGTGTTGATATGTGTCGGTGGGTGGGCGCCGCTCGCTTTCAAGAGCCTGTCGCAAATACATATCGCGAGCATTCCCTCTCCGCGCCACTTGTGCAGAATCGCACCGATATCGACGTTACGCGCGACCGCTGAACCGGTAGGATCGTGATGCCGACCAATGACAGCGCCGGAAAGGGCTTTTTCCCGGCTTGGAGGAGATATGAGCGGTTTCGACATTTTCGCTATTGTTCTGGTGTTGCTCGTCATCGTCACGCTGGTGGCCGGCGTGAAGACGGTGCCGCAGGGCTATGACTGGACCATCGAGCGGTTCGGCAAATACACGCAGACGTTGAGCCCCGGCCTCAATCTGATCGTGCCCTATTTCGATCGCGTCGGGCGCAAGATCAACATGATGGAGCAGGTGATCGACATTCCCGAGCAGGAGGTGATCACCAAGGACAACGCCACCGTGACGGTGGACGGCGTCGCCTTCTACCAGGTGTTCGATGCCGCAAAGGCGAGCTACGAGGTCGCCAATCTCAACCAGGGGATCACGGTCCTCACCATGACCAACATCCGGTCGGTGATGGGCTCGATGGACCTCGACCAGGTGCTGTCGCATCGCGACGAGATCAACGAGCGCCTCTTGCGCGTCGTCGACGCCGCGGTCTCGCCCTGGGGCGTCAAGGTCAACCGCATCGAGATCAAGGACATCGTGCCTCCTGCTGATCTGGTCGAGGCCATGGGCCGGCAAATGAAGGCCGAGCGGGTCAAGCGCGCCGACATCCTCGCCGCCGAAGGCCAGCGCCAGTCCGAGATCCTGCGCGCCGAGGGCGCCAAGCAGGGCCAGATCCTCCAGGCGGAAGGCCGCAAGGAGGCGGCGTTCCGCGACGCCGAGGCACGCGAGCGTTCGGCGGAGGCCGAGGCGAAGGCCACCCAGATGGTCAGCGAAGCGATTTCCAAGGGCGACGTCGCCGCATTGAACTATTTCATCGCCGACAAATATATCAAGGCGTTCGGGCAGCTGGCGGACTCGCCGAATCAGAAGGTCATCATGCTTCCGGTCGAAGCGATGAGCATGCTGGGCTCGCTCGCCGGCATCGGCGAGATCGCCAAGGCGACGTTCGGCGAAGGCGCGGTGTCCGCGGCCGCCCGCCGTGGCTCGGTGCCGTCGTCTCGTCCGACGCCGCCGACCGTGCCGCCGCAATGACGGCATTACCCACAGAGGCCGTATCATGATCGACATGTTCGTCTCGCTCGGCACCTGGAACTGGCTGATTCTCGGCTTTCTCCTGATGGCGCTGGAGGTGCTGGCGCCGGGCATCTTCCTGTTCTGGCTCGGACTGGCTGCGCTGCTGGTCGGGCTGATCTCGTTCGCGATCGGCATGTCCTGGCAGATCCAGCTCGTGATGTTCGCGATCTTCGCCGCCGCCGCGGTGCCGGTGTGGCGCCGCCTTGCCAGGCCGAAGCCGGACGCGAGCGCGAGCCCCTTCCTCAACAAGCGCAGCGAAGCGCTGCTCGGGCGCGAGTTCACGCTGGAGAAGCCGATCATCGACGGCTCGGGCACCATGCGCATCGGAGACACGGTGTGGCGCGTCGCCGGCCCGGATACGCCGGCGGGCACGCGGGTTAAGGTGGTGCAGGTCGACGGTGCCAATCTGACGGTCGCTGCGGCGTGAGGATTCTTCGCCTCTCCCCGCGCGCGGGGAGAGGCCGGATTGCATCGCAGATGCAATCCGGGTGAGGGGGACTCTCCGCGAGTCCATCTTTCACCGTTTGCGCGGAGGCTCCCCCTCACCCCGACCCTCTCCCCGCAAGCGGGGAGAGGGGGAACAGTTCTTCCACCTCTCCGCAAACCTGTGCAGCGGCATGAATGTCTCGCACAAGTCCCGCCCCAGCAGCGTCAGCCCGTAACCGCCGCCGTCACCCAACTCCACGAACCCAGCCTCGCGCAGCTCCGTCAGCCGCGCTTGCAGCACCGTCGGCGAAGCCTCGTCGCAGGCCTTGCGCAGCGCGCGCGAGCTGAGGGGCTGTTCCCGCAACTCCCACAATATCCGCAAAGTCCAGCGCCGGCCGAGCAGGTCGAGCAGCGCCATGATCGGCCGCCCGGTGCGCGAGCCGCGGACGCTGCGGGTCTTCGAGCCGGCCTGTTTCGCCATCGTCGCCCCTTGCGTCGTGCTACAAATAATGTAGCGTACTGCTACTATAAATGTAGCACAGGAGCCGGCCCATGTCTGCTGCGATGTCCGAAGCCGCACCGCGCATCGCCCCGCTCGCGCCGCCTTATCCCCCGGAGATCCAGGCGCAGTTCGACCGCATCATGCGCGGCGCGCCGCCGCTGATGCTGTTCCGGGTGATCGCGGGTCACGGCCGTGCCTGGGACAAGTTTCGCGCCGGCGGCCTGCTTGATCCCGGTCCGCTGTCCTTGCGCCAACGCGAGATCGTCATCGACCGCACCTGCGCGCTGACCAGGTGCGAATACGAATGGGGCGTGCATGTCGCGATCTTTGCCGGGCCGGCGAAGCTCACCGCCGATGAAGTGCGTGCAACGGTCAAGGGCGATGCGACGTCGTCGTGCTGGTCGCCTGCCGAGCAGGCGCTGATCGTGGCCGTGGACGCGCTACATCACCGCGCGACGTTGAGTGACGCCGAGTTCACCGCGCTGTCGGTGCACTACGACGAGGCGCAGATCCTGGAGATCATGTTGCTCTGCGGCTTTTATCGCACGGTATCGTATCTGGCGAACGGGCTGCGACTGCCCCTGGAGGAGAACGCGGCGCGGTTTCCCGCTGCGCTCTAACCGCCGTCATTGCGAGCCACATCCTCGCTGTCATTCCGGGGCGCGCGAAGCGTGAACCCGGAATCTCGAGATTCCGGGTTCGATGCTTTGCATCGCCCCGGAATGACTCCGTGGAGAGTGCGCGCGCCTTAAGCCACCCCCGCGCGCAGCAGGTCGTGCAGATGCACGATGCCGACCACCTTGCCCGCCTCCGTCACCAGCAGCGTCGTGATCTTGCGGGTGTTCAGCACCTCGATCATCTCGGTCGCGAGCATCGAGGGCGGCACGGATTTGGGCTGCTTCGTCATGATCTCATCGACCGTCACCGTCAAAAGGTCGGGCCGCATGTGGCGGCGCAGATCGCCATCGGTGATGATGCCCACGGCCTCGCCCGCAGCGTTGACGATGCAGACGCAGCCGAGCCCCTTGGCCGACATCTCGACCACAGCCTCCGACATATTGGTGCCTTCGGGCTTGACCGGAATCTCCGCGCCGGTGCGCATGTAGTCGCGAACGAATTTCAGCATCGCGCCCAGCTTGCCGCCGGGGTGGAAATGCGCGAATTCCAGCGCAGTGAAGCCGCGGCCTTCGAGCAGCGCAATCGCGATCGCGTCGCCGATCGCGGCCTGCATCAGCGTCGAGGTGGTCGGCGCCAGATTGTGCGGGCAGGCCTCGCGCGCCTTCGGCAGCTCGATCACGAGATCGGCAGCTTGGCCGAGCGACGACGACGCGTTCGAGGTCACCGCGATCATGGGAATCGCAAAGCGCGCCGAATAGTTCACGAGGTTCTTCATCTCCGGCTGCTCGCCGGACCAGGACAGCGCCATGATGACGTCGTCGGTGGTGATCATGCCGAGGTCGCCATGGCCGGCTTCGGCGGCGTGCACGAAGAAGGCGGGCGTGCCGGTCGAGGCCAGCGTCGCCGCGATCTTGCGGCCCATGTGTCCGGACTTGCCGAGCCCGGTGACGATGACGCGGCCCTTGGCGTTGCGGATCAGGTCGACGACCTTCGCGAAGGTCGCGCCCAGTGGGCCGCGCAGGGCTGCGGCGAGCGCGTTGATGCCGCCGCTCTCGGTTTCCAGCGTGCGGAGCGCGGATTCGACGCTGTCGGGGATGGGGCCGGATGATGCGGTCATCAGCGGTTTCGAACTCGGCATAGTCTGGTCCAGGGAGGAGGGGCGTTCGCCCGTTGGCGCCTGCTTAGCACGCCCCGACAAGCGAGGCGACGACCGCTCCGACACCCTCAACGGGTCATTAACCATAATTGTTTTAACTCCATTAACGATGGTTCCTGCCGGCCGGCCGGGGCGATCGTGGAAGTATTTGATTTCGTTGAGGTTGTTCTATCGTGGGGTCGTCTCCAGGCACTGGCCGGAGCAAACGCGCGCATTTCCTGCGCGCGACTTTGCCATGCCTTGCGCTGACGGCCCTCGGAAGCGCCCCGGCGGCCGCCCAAAGCCTCACGCCCGACCTGTTCAATCCCAACCGCGGCGGCTTTGCCTCGCCCGACACGTTGCCGACGCGCCGTACGGCGGGCGTGCCGCAGGCGCCATCGGATGCATTGCCGACGCTGCCCGATCCCAATGCCGATCCGCGCAAGGCCCGCGAGACGCCGGCGACCTCGCGTATCGGTCAGGTCCCGACCTACGGCCTGCCCGCCGCCGGCGGCGCGAGCAGCTCCGGCTACGATTCGCTGAACCGCAAGCGGCAGCAGCCAAAGCTCTATCCTGGCCAACCGAAGCCGAAGCGCCCTGTCGGTCCAGGCTCACCGGTGCCACCAGCCACGCCGGTCGCGACGTTGGGACCACCGCGTATCGCGCCGCCGCCGTCCGAGACCGCGCACAAGGTCCCGGTGCCGCCGGCGATGGCGGGCAACGTGCCCGGGCAGCCGTTGCGGCGCCGCCTCAGGGCCGATGAGGATCCGTTCGGTGCCGTCGGCGATTATGCCGGCAGTTTCCTGATCAAGGGCGGGCTCGAGCTCTCCGCCGGCTACGACACCAATCCGACGCGCCTCAACAAGCCTGTCGGTTCGCCGGCCTATGTGATCGCGCCCGATCTGCTCGTGGTGTCCGATTGGGAGCGCCATGCGCTGGTCGCCGATCTGCGCGGCTCGTTCTCGGGCTACACCAACGACATGCCGGCGACGATCAACGGCCTCGCCTCGCCGTCGCCGGTCGAGGCCAACCGTCCCGATTTCACCGGCCATGTCGATGGCCGGCTCGATGTCACCCGCGACTTCAAGCTTCTCTCGCAGCTGCGCCTGCGGCTCGCCACCGACAATCCCGGCAGCCCGAACGTGCAGGCCGGCCTGCAGAAATACCCGGTCTATGCCACTTACGGCACCACCATCGGCTTCGACCAGACCTTCAATCGCTTCCAGGTCGCCGCCGGCGCCACGATCGATCGCACGGCCTACACGGATTCGAAACTCACCGATGGCTCGGTCTTCCCCAACACCGACCGCGACTTCAACCAGTATGGCGGCGTCGGGCGCTTCTCCTATGATCTCAAGCCGGGCCTGAAGCCGTTCGTCGAAATCGAGGGCGACACACGCGTCCACGACCAGGCCGCCGACCGCAACGGCTACTTCCGCGACTCGAATGGCGGCTATGCCAAGGTCGGCTCGTCCTTCGAGTTCTCGCGCATCCTCATCGGCGAGATCTCGGTCGGCTATTCCGCGCGCAACTACACCGACCCGCGCCTCAGCCAGCTCGCGGGCTTCCTCACCACGGGCTCCCTGATCTGGAACGCCAGCGGCCTCACCACGGTGAAATTCTTCACCGACACGCAGATCAACGAGACCACGATCCCCGGGTCCTCCGGCGTCCTGGTGCGCACCTACGCCGCCGAAGTCGACCACGACTTCCGCCGCTGGCTCACGGCGGTCGGCAAGTTCACCTACGGCACCTACGACTACCAGGGCCAGAATCGCAACGACAAGACCTACTCGCTCGAAGGCAATTTGATCTACAAGCTCAACCGCAACATCTGGATCAAGGGCACGCTGCGCCACGACATCCTGGATTCGAACCAGGCCGGGTCGAGCTCGCAGGGGACGGTGATGCTGGTCGGAGTGAGGCTGCAGAATTAGGGGCGGATCGCGTTCGAGTGGATGCGGGTTAGTTGATGGCGCTCTCACCATCACTCCGTCGTCATGCCCGCGAAAGCGGGCATCCAGTACGCTGCACCGGATGTGGTGAGTGTGTGCTCTCGAACGCGGGTTTGTGGAATACTGGATCGTCCGCCTTCGCGGACGATGACAGCATCGTTTGAAGCCGGCAGCCGAGCGCAGCAGCTAACGCGGCAGATCCGTCTTCCCCATCAAAAACGTATCGATCGAGCGCGCGCACAGCCGGCCCTCGCGGATCGCCCAGACCACCAGCGATTGCCCGCGCCGCATGTCGCCGGCGGTGAACACGTTCGGGCGTGAGGTCTGGTAGTCGAGCGTGTTGGCCTTGACGTTGCCGCGCGGGTCGAGGTCGACCGCGAGCAGCTTGAGCAGGCCTTCGTGCACGGGGTGGACGAAGCCCATCGCGAGCAGGACAAGCTCGGCGTCGAGTTCGAACTCGGTGCCGGCAATCGGCTTGAACTTGTCGTCGACGCGCACGCAGTGCAGTTTCTTGACCTTGCCGTTCTCGCCCGTGAACTTCTGGGTCAGCACGGCGTATTCGCGGATCGCGCCTTCGGCCTGGCTGGAGGAGGTGCGCATCTTCAGCGGCCAGTTCGGCCAGGTCAGGCCCTTGTTCTCGCGCTCGGGCGGCGCGGGCATGATCTCGAGCTGGGTCACCGAGAGCGCGCCCTGGCGCAGCGAGGTGCCGATGCAGTCGCTTCCCGTGTCGCCGCCGCCGATGACGACGACATGCTTGCCGCCGGCCAGAATCTCCTGGACGCCGCCGAGCGGCTCCTCGGAGACGCGGCGGTTCTGTTGCGGCAGGAAGTCCATGGCGTAGTGGATGCCCGACAGCTCGCGGCCGGGGATCGGCAGGTCGCGCGGGGCTTCGGCGCCGCCGGTCAACGCCACCGCGTCGTACTCGTTGAGCATCTCGCGCGGATCGACATTGCCCTCCGCGCCGACATGGCTGTTGTAGTGGAAGGTGACGCCTTCGGCTTCCATCTGCGCCACACGGCGGTCGATGACGCTCTTCTCCATCTTGAAGTCGGGGATGCCGTAACGCAGCAGGCCGCCGGCCTTGGCGTACTTCTCGAACAGATGCACGTCATGGCCGGCGCGGGCGAGCTGCTGCGCGCAGGCCATGCCGGCGGGACCCGAGCCGATCACCGCGACCTTCTTGCCGGTCTTTTCAGTCGCCACTTCCGGCTTCAGCCAGCCATTGTCCCAGGCGCGGTCGACGATCGCGCATTCGATGGTCTTGATGGTGACGGGGTTGTCATCGATGTTGAGCGTGCAGGACGCCTCGCACGGCGCAGGACAAATGCGCCCCGTGAACTCCGGGAAATTGTTGGTGGAGTGCAGGTTGCGCGAGGCCTCTTCCCAATTGCCCTGGTAGACGAGGTCGTTCCAGTCCGGGATCTGGTTGTTGACCGGGCAGCCGGGCGTGCCGGGCGCCACCGAGCCGGTGCCGTGGCAATAGGGGATGCCGCAATTCATGCAGCGCGCGGCCTGGTCGCGCAGCTCCTTCTCGGAGAGAGGAACGACGAATTCCTTGTAATGCTTCACGCGCTCGGCGACCGGAGTGTATTTGCGGTCGTGCCGTTCGATTTCCAGAAAACCCGTGATCTTGCCCATTAAACCCGAAGTCCCTGCCGCTTAAATTCGTTTGTTCTCTCATTCCTCATCCTGAGGAGCGGCGCTCTGTCGCGCCGCGTCTCGAAGGATGGAGGCCCACATGGTGACCTCATGGTTCGAGACGCAGCTATCGCGCTCCTCACCATGAGGGCTTTTATTACGCCCCGATCGCGATTTTCGGCTCGGCGTCCGCGTTGGCGGCCATCTCGCGCAGCGCGCGCCGGTATTCGACCGGCATCACCTTGCGGAATTTGGGCAGCCATTCCTTCCAGTTGGCAAGGATGTCGGCGGCGCGCTTGGAACCGGTCGCCTTGGCATGGCGCGAGATCAGCACGTGCAGGCGCTCGACGTCGGAGGCGAGCAGGTTCCTGAACACGTCGACCCGGCCGTGCGCCTCGAGGTCACCCGCGGCGTGATAGGTGTCGGCGTTGATCATCTCCTCCGACAGCACCGGCTCGAGCTCGACCATCGCCATGTTGCACAGCTGGTCGAAGTCGCCGCTCTCGTCCAGCACGTACGCAATGCCGCCGGACATGCCGGCTGCGAAGTTGCGCCCGGTCTTGCCGAGCACGACCACGATGCCGCCGGTCATGTATTCGCAGCAATGATCGCCCGCGCCTTCGACCACCGCGACCGCGCCCGAGTTACGCACGGCAAAACGTTCGCCGGCGATGCCGCGGAAGTAGCATTCGCCCTCGATCGCGCCGTACATCACGGTGTTGCCGACGATGATGCTCTCTTCCGGCACGATCGCGGAGTTCTTCGGCGGCTTGACGATGATCTTGCCGCCCGAGAGGCCCTTGCCGACATAGTCGTTGCCTTCACCCTCGAGCTCGAAGGTGACGCCGTGGGCGAGCCACGCGCCGAAGGCCTGTCCGGCGGTGCCCTTGAGGCTGACATGGATCGTGTCGTGCGGCAGGCCGGCATGGCCGTAGATCTTGGCCACCGCGCCCGACAGCATGGCGCCGGCGGAGCGGTTGGTGCTGTTGATCGCAGCCTCGATCTTCACCGGCGCGCCGCGGTCGAGCGCGGGCTGTGCCCGCTCGATCAGCGTGCGGTCGAGCACCGCCTCCAGATGATGGTTCTGGCGCTCGGAGTGATAGATCTTCTGGCCCTTCTCTTCCTTCTGCTTGACGAAGAGCTTGGAGAAATCGAGGCCCTTGGCCTTCCAATGCGCGACCAGCTTGGTCTGGTCGAGCAGCTGCACCTGGCCGACCATCTCGTTGAAGGTGCGGAAGCCGAGGCTTGCCATGATCTCGCGGACTTCCTCGGCAACGAAGAAGAAGTAGTTGATCACGTGCTCGGGCTGGCCGGTGAAGCGCTTGCGCAGGACGGGGTCCTGCGTCGCGACGCCGACCGGGCAGGTGTTGAGATGGCACTTGCGCATCATGATGCAGCCGGCCGCGATCAAGGGCGCAGTGGCAAAGCCGAACTCGTCGGCGCCCAGCAGCGCGCCGATCACGACGTCACGGCCGGTGCGGAAGCCGCCGTCGACCTGGACCACGATGCGGCTGCGCAGCCGTTCGCGCACCAGCGTCTGATGGGTTTCGGCGAGGCCGATCTCCCACGGCGATCCGGCGTGCTTAATCGAGGTCAGCGGCGAAGCGCCGGTGCCGCCCTCGAAGCCCGCGATGGTGACATGGTCGGCGCGCGCCTTGGCAACGCCCGCGGCCACCGTGCCGACGCCGATCTCGGAGACGAGCTTGACCGAGACGTCGCCCGTCGGGTTGACGTTCTTGAGGTCGTAGATGAGCTGCGCCAGGTCCTCGATCGAGTAGATGTCGTGATGCGGCGGCGGCGAGATCAGGCCGACGCCCGGCGTCGAATGCCGGACCCTGGCGATGGTTGCGTCGACCTTGTGGCCGGGCAGCTGGCCGCCTTCGCCGGGCTTGGCGCCTTGCGCCATCTTGATCTGCATCATGTCGGAGTTGACCAGATACTCCGTGGTGACGCCGAAGCGGCCGGAGGCGACCTGCTTGATCGCCGAGCGCATGGAATCGCCGTTCGGCATCGGCTTGAAGCGGTCGGCTTCCTCGCCGCCTTCGCCGGTGTTCGACTTGCCGCCGATCCGGTTCATGGCGATGGCGAGCGTGGTGTGCGCCTCGCGCGAGATCGAGCCGAAGCTCATCGCACCGGTGGCGAAACGCTTGACGATGTCCTTGGCCGGCTCGACCTGGTCGAGCGGCACCGGCTTGCGCTTCTCTTCCTCCGCGTTCTTGATCCGGAACAGGCCGCGCAGCGTCAGCAGCCGCTCCGACTGCTCGTTGAGGATCTTGGCGAAGGCGCGATAGCGCTCCTGCGAATTGCCGCGCGCGGCGTGCTGGAGCAGCGACACCGACTCGGCGGTCCAGGCATGGTCCTCGCCGCGGCTGCGATAGGCGTATTCGCCGCCGACATCGAGCGCGCTCTTGTAGACGAGCGCCTCGCCGAACGCGTCGGCATGGCGCCGCACCGCCTCTTCCGCGATTTCGGCCAGACCCACGCCTTCGACGCGGGTATGCGTGCCGGCGAAGAACTTGCCGACGAAGTCGGCCTTGAGGCCGACGGCATCGAAGATCTGCGCGCCGCAATAGGACTGGTAGGTCGAGATGCCCATCTTGGACATCACCTTGAGCAGGCCCTTGCCGATCGACTTGATGTAGCGCTTGACGATCTCATAGTCGTCGAGCGAGCCGGGCAGGCGGTCCTTCATCGCGATGATGGTTTCGAACGCGAGATAGGGATTGATCGCTTCGGCGCCGTAGCCTGCGAGGCAGGCGAAATGATGCACTTCGCGCGGCTCGCCGGATTCGACGACGAGGCCGACCGAGGTGCGCAGTCCGACGCGGATCAGGTGATGATGCACGGCGGCGCAGGCCAGCAGTGCCGGGATCGGCACCCGGTCGGTTCCGACCATGCGGTCGGACAGGATGATGATGTTGACGCCCTCGCGCACGGCGCTTTCAGCGCGCGCGCAGAGCTCGTCGAGCACCTGGTCCATGCCGGCCGCGCCGAGCCCGGCGTGGAAGGTGGTGTCCAGCGTGCGCGACTTGAAATGCGACTCGGCCACTTCCGAGATCGAGCGGATCTTTTCCAGATCCGCATCGGTCAGGATCGGCTGGCGCACTTCGAGGCGCTTGGTCGTGGCCATGCCCTGGAGGTCGAACAGGTTCGGCCGCGGTCCGATGATCGAGACGAGGCTCATCACCAGCTCCTCGCGGATCGGGTCGATCGGCGGGTTGGTGACCTGCGCGAAGTTCTGCTTGAAATAGGTGAACAGCGGCTTGGCCTTGTCCGACAGCGCCGAGATCGGCGTGTCGTTGCCCATCGAGCCCGCGGCTTCCTCGCCGGTGGCGGCCATCGGCGTCATCAGGACGGTGATGTCTTCCTGGCTGTAGCCGAACGCCTGCTGGCGATCGAGCAGCGACAGGTTGGAGCGCACGCCGGTGGTCGCAACCTTCGGCAGCTCCTCCAGCACGATCTGGGTCCGCTCCAGCCATTCCTTGTAGGGATGGCTCCTGGCGAGCTCGGCCTTGATCTCGTCGTCGGGTATGAGGCGGCCCTGTTCGAGGTCAACCAGCAGCATCTTGCCGGGTTGCAGGCGCCACTTGGTGATGATCTGGTCCTCGGGGATCGTCAGCACGCCCATCTCGGACGCCATCACGATGCGGTCGTCCTTGGTGACGAGATAGCGCGCGGGCCTGAGGCCGTTGCGGTCGAGCGTGGCGCCGATCTGGCGGCCGTCGGTGAAGGCGATCGCGGCGGGGCCGTCCCACGGCTCCATCAGCGCGGCATGATATTCGTAGAAGGCGCGGCGCTTCTCATCCATGAGCGGATTGCCGGCCCACGCCTCCGGAATCATCATCATCACTGCGTGCGGCAGCGAGTAGCCGCCCTGCACCAGGAATTCGAGCGCGTTATCGAAGCAGGCGGTGTCGGACTGGCCTTCGTAAGAGATCGGCCAGAGCCGGTTGATGTCCTTGCCATACAGCTCGGAGCTCACCGAGGCCTGCCGCGCTGCCATCCAGTTGACGTTGCCGCGCAGCGTGTTGATCTCGCCGTTATGCGCGATCATGCGGTAGGGATGCGCCAGCGACCAGGCCGGGAAGGTGTTGGTCGAGAAGCGCTGGTGCACCAGCGCCAGCGCGCTCTCGAAATCCTGCTCGTGCAGGTCGGGATAGTACTTGCCGAGCTGGTCGGCGAGGAACATGCCCTTGTAGATCACGGTGCGGCAGGACATCGAGCAGGGATAATAGCCTGCAAGGCCGCGGTCGCGGCGCTGGTAGATCGCCTGCGAGATCGACTTGCGCAGGATGTAGAGCCGGCGCTCGAACTCGTCCTCGGTCTTGGCGGTGCCGTTGCGGCCGATGAACACCTGCATGCAGGCGGGCTCGGTCGGCTTCACGGTGACGCCGAGCGAGGAATTGTCGGTCGGCACGTCGCGCCAGCCGAGCAGGGTCAGGCCCTCTTCCCTGATCTGGTCGGCGATGATGCTCTTGATGACATTGCGCCAGGCGGTGTCGCGCGGCATGAACAGCGCGCCGATGGCATATTCACCGGGACCCGGCAGCGCAAAGCCGAGCTCCTTGGCCTTGCGGCTGAAGAAGGCGTGCGGGATCTGCACCAGGATGCCGGCGCCGTCGCCGGCGCGCGGGTCGGCACCGACGGCGCCGCGATGCTCGAGGTTGCAGAGGATGCTCAGCGCGTCCGAGACGATCTCGTGCGACTTCTTGCCCTTGATGTTGGCGATGAAGCCGACACCGCAGGAATCCTTCTCAAGGCTCGGATCGTAGAGCCCCTCGGCTTTGGGACGCGAATTGTGTTCCTGAATCGGGTCGGTCGTTTTCGAGGCGACCGTCGCCGACAGCTCTTCTGCCACGATGTTTGCGCGCTCGAATTGCGACCCGTTCATTGCTCTGTCCTCTCCATGCGGCAAGCTGCCTCACCGCCAACTTCGGCGCACCTTGGGTGTCCCGCGGCACCCGCTCCTGGGCCACCGCTCGTCCGCTGCGAGCCGCATTTTCTTAAATTCAGGCCTAGGCGCTCTTCGTCCCCGAGAACGGCTTTGCCTGGTACCTTGCCGACGCTCGAGAGCACCGGTTTTCGCTGCAATCCCTGTGCCGGAACCGCACGCAAAATTGAGACAGTCTTCCTGTCCTAAACATCACCTTGCCAAATTTTTGTCTAGCACACAAGCGCGCGAAAGTCCCGATTCCCGATATGTCAATCAATCGCTTTCCAAAAGTTGCGCGGCCCCGGTTTTGAAGCAAACGCGCCCTGATCCGGCCCCGCGCGCGCCGAAATCCCCGATGAAGCTTCGGATCAACCCTTCGGAAGGCGCGCCACGCCGCGAGAAGCGAAAGAGGGCGGCCATCGGGGGGCCTGACAGGAGCGTCTCGACCATGAAGTTTTTCACAGGATGTGTGGCCGCCGCCGCGCTGGCGTTGGCTGCAAGTGCGGGCCACGCCCAGGTTCCCGCCGGCGGTATCGCGAGCGGAGCCATCGTCGCGGTGTCGGATTTCGACGGACCCTACGCGCCGGAGGCCGCCCCGCCGCCACCGCGTTACGGTTACGGCTATGGCTACGAGGAACGCGGTCCGGCGCCGGTATTGTTGCCGTCAACCGAGGTTTACGCGGTGCTGCGCGAAAACGGTTTCTTGCCGCTCGGCATCCCGCGCCTGCGCGGCAGCGTCTACACCATCGCGGTGATCGACCGCCGCGGCGACGATGGCCGGCTGGTGATCGACGCCCGCGACGGGCGGATCATCCGCTTCATGCCCGCCGCCGACGCCTACGGCATGGCGCCCGCCTATGACGAACGCGCGGTCGCGCCTTACGGACCGCAAAGCGCGCTGCCGCCGCCGACCGTGATCCGCGGCGGCCCGCCGCGGCCGCCGGCTCCGATCCCGCATGTGGCAAGCCGCGCCGTGCCGCTGCCCAAGGCCGCCCCGCGGCGCGCCGAGACGCCGGTCGCTGCCGCGAAGCCGACTGATCCGGTCGCGCAGCAGGCTCAAGCACCGCAGGCCCAGCCTCCGCAGCAAGCGGCCGCCGCGCAGGCCAAGCCCGCCGATGCAGCCGCGCCAACCGTCGGCCAGGCCAAGCCTGCCCCGACCATCCTGCCGACGCAGGAGATGCCGGCCGTGCAGGGGCTGGATTAGCGCTGCGAGCTTGGCGCGGTGGCGACAGCCACACCAATGGTGTCGTCCCTGCGAAGGCAGGGACCCATACCGCGTGATCTATCGGGGGGATGAGGTGCGAGTCCCAGACGAGCAGTCTCCGTCAAATTGCTCCCTGGGGTTATGGGTCCCTGCGTCCGCAGGGACGACAATGGAGAGAGATCCGAGCACAACAAAAGCGCCCGAACAGCCGGGCGCTTTTGCATTCACGCTATCACCTCAGCTTCGCGGATACCCCGCCGCGGCCAGGATCAGATTCGCGACCTCCTTCGGATGCGACACCAGCGAGAGGTGGCCGGCATCGAGCTCGATCGTGGTCGCGTTCATGCGCTTGGCGAGGAAACGCTCGAAATCGGGATTGATGGTGTAGTCGTTCTTCGACACCGCGTACCAGCTCGGCTTGGAGTGCCACGCCGCCTCCGTGGTGCGGCCGGCGAAGATCGAGGCCGCCGTCGGCCATTGCACCGCATAGAGCTCCCTGGCCTGCTCCGGCTTCACGCCATTGGCGAAGTATTTCAGGAAGGCCTCTTCCGAGAGCTTGGTGGTGCCGTCGCGCTCGACGATGCCGGCGCGTGCGGGCCCGGTCGGAAACTGCTTCGACAGCGCCACGAAATCCTCGTTCGCATCGGGCGCGCGGGCGGCGACGTAGACGAGCCCGGTGACCTTCGGGTCGGTGCCGATCTGGCTGATCACAGTGCCGCCCCAGGAATGCGCGACCAGCACGGTCGGCCCGTCCTGCTCGGCCAGCGCCCGCTGCGTCGCCTCGACGGAGTCCGCAAGCGACGACAGCGGATTCTGCACGGCCGTCACGTGCAGGCCTGCAGCCTGGAGGATCGGGATCACCTCCGACCAGCTCGACCCGTCGGCCCAGGCGCCGTGCACCAGCACGACGTTCTTCGCCTTGACCGTCGCAGGTGTCTGCGCATGAGCAAGGCCGAGGGGAGCCGCCAGAAGGCTCGCGGCGACGAAAAGGCTGCGCCAGAGTGACATGATCTTCTCCATCTTGTTTGAGCTCGATGCCCAAGGGACGGAGGGAGCGATGGCGGCGTTACACGGCTTCACCGCTCTGTGATGCAATGCACAACGAAAAAGCGCCCCGGGGCACCGGGGCGCTTTCGCAACGTGGAAGTCGCGTTCTGTTTAGGCGGCTTGCGCGGCCGAGTTCTCGATCACCTGCGCCTTGGCGCCGGCGTTGATCGCGATCTGGCGCGGCTTCTTCGCCTCCGGAATCTCGCGTACGAGGTCGACGTGAAGCAGCCCGTTCTCGAGCGAGGCGTCCTTCACCTGCACGAAGTCGGCAAGCTGGAAAGCGCGCTCGAAGGCACGCGCGGCGATGCCGCGGTAGAGCACTTCGGATTTCGAGTTCTCGTTCGCGACCTTCTCGCCCTTGATCGTCAGCGTGTTTTCCTTCGCGACGATGGAGAGCTCATCCTTGGCGAAGCCGGAGACCGCAACGGTGATGCGGTAGGCGTTCTCGCCGGTACGCTCGATGTTGTACGGGGGGTAACCGGGGCTGCCGTCCGAACCGGCCTGGTCGAGCAGGTTGAAGAGGCGGTCGAAGCCGACGGTGGAACGATAGAACGGGGTGAGATCGTAGGTACGCATGGTCAAGTCCTCCATTGAGCGACTGTTAGGCAACCCGCCCGCCATCGGGCCGGGCTTTCGTCTGTGTGCAGCCTGATGTTCCGGTTCCGAAACACTGGTAGCGGCCTGCACGAAAATGATATGGGTGGAACGAGACGGCGTTCAAGAGGGCGGCATTTGCGCCTTTTCGGCGCTTTAGCCCCTTGATTGCAGTACTTCCCGCCTATGACGCTGGTCTCGATCCCGTCCAATCCGGTTCCCGAAAACGTCGTCAGCGGCACCATCAGGACCCCCGATGGCGCCGAGTTGCGCTTTGCGCGCTGGGCGCCGCCGGCGAACCGCAAGGGCACCGTCTGCGTCTTCACCGGGCGCAGCGAGCAGATCGAGAAATATTTCGAGACGGTGCGCGATTTGCGCGACCGCGGCTTTGCCGTGGCGATGATCGACTGGCGCGGGCAGGGCCATTCCTCGCGCCGCCTGCGCGATCCGCGCAAGGGCTATGTGCGCGACTTCTCCGATTTCGAGATCGACGTCGAGACCTTCGTGCAGCAGGTGGTGCTGCCGGATTGCCCGCCGCCGTTCTTCGCGCTCGCCCACTCCATGGGCGGCACGGTGCTGCTGCGGGTGGCGCATGCCGGCAAGCGCTGGTTCGACCGCATGGTGCTGTCGGCGCCGATGATCGACCTGCCGGGCCGTACCACCTCATTGCCCGTGCGTGCGCTGCTCAAGACGATGCGCCTGCTCGGGCAGGGCGGCCGTTACGTTCCCGGCGGCAGCGACCGCCTCACCGGGCTCGAACCCTTCATCAACAATCCCCTCACCAGCGACCCCGTGCGCTATGCGCGCAACGCCGCGATCCTGGAGGAGGATCCGACGCTCGGACTGGCGTCACCGACGGTCGCCTGGGCCGATACGGCCTTCCGCGCGATGCACACATTCAAGCGCGTGAACTACCCCTCCCAGATCCGCCAGCCGATCCTGATGCTGGCGGCCTCCAATGACACCGTGGTCTCGACCGCGGCGATCGAGGAGTTTGCCTATCACCTGCGCGCCGGCGCCCATCTCGTGATCGCCGGCTCCAAGCACGAGATCCTGCAGGAGCAGGACCGCTACCGTTCCCAGTTCTGGGCCGCCTTCGACGCCTTCGTCCCGGGCACGCCGCTGTTCAAGTGAGCGCTTGAGCGAGGGATCGTGCCACGAACTCGTCATGCCCGGGCTCGTCCCGGGCATCCACGTTCTTGAGGCAGGGGGAAGTTCGTGGATGGCCGGGACAAGCCCGGCCATGACGACGACGAACTCTGGTCGCGTTAAAGCGTCTTCAAATACTCGATCAAATCGTAGCGCTCCTGCTCCTTGAGCGGGCGGCCGATGGTGCCGTCCTTGCCGGGGCCTGGCGTGCCGTCGAACGAATGGCCGAGATTGCTGTTGCCAAACAGGTCAGTGCCATCAGACGCTCGCGTCGAGAAACGCGTCTGCCCGGTCTTGCAGCTCTCGCCGTCAGTGACCGCGAAGCCGACCTGCTTCGGATCATAGTCGCGGCCGCCACCCATGCAGAACGATTTGGGGCGCTCGGCCGCGGGGCTCAGCATCCAGTAGAGCGAGGGCACCGATCCGTTGTGCAGGTAGGGCGCGGTGGCCCAGACACCGTTGAGCGGGCGCGCGCGATACCAGGGCCCTGGCTCGTTCTTGTCGGCCGGCTGCGGACCGGGATTCGGGCAGTTCTTGCGCTTGCCCCACCAGGCATCCTGAACCTTCGGGTCGATCTTCGCATCGTCCATCGCCTTGCGGCTGACGATGTCGACGAGCACCATCAGGCCAAGCGAGTACGGCATGTCGGTCGACGAAATATCCGGCAGATTGCAGTTCCACCAGGCGTTGAGATTCTGCGTGGGGTCGAGCTTGAGGAAGCCCGGCACCTGAACCGTTCGCGTCGCCAGCACGCCCGCCTGAGCGGGGTCGGTGCCCATCCCTTTGACGCTCTTCTGAACCTCGTTGAGGAACTTGTCGTTGCCGATGGTCTCCCAGCGTGGCGAGGACCAGATGCTCTGGGCCGGAAACTCGGCGTCGAACGCCTTGTCGTCGACCGGACCGAGATGGCATTCGGCGCAGAGCTCCGCGTAGAGCTTACGGCCGCGCTTGACGCGCTCGTCATCGATCTTCCAGGCAGCATCGCCAAAGATGTCCGACGGCCATTTCGGCGATGTCAGTCCGGATAGCTGCTTTTTTGGATAGGGCGGCGACCCCTTCAGCAGATCCTCGATCCAGATCAGATTCTTGATGTCCATCGAGGAGCGAAACAGCCTGTCCTTGGGGGTATTGTCGGACAGATTGAGCAGCGCAGTCACGCCCAGCGCTTCGCCGGCATTGCGGATCAGCGGCTGTTCGATCGAAGCGTCATATTGCGCGTATTTGAGCCAGGGCACGGTCCAGATCGGCGGGAAGCTGACCGGCGCGTCCTGGGCATGCAGGTTCTTTTCGAAGCCGCTGAGGCCGCTGATCGCCATGTCCTGGGCGAAGACCTGATTGCCGATGCGGTTGAGCGCGTCGAGACGACCATATCCCTCCTCGGTGTTCTCTTGCGGCTCTTCCCGCTTTGTCTTCGGGTTGAGCCTCGTCTTGCCGGCGACGGTTTTCGCGTAGGTCTTCTCCCAGTCGACCAGGAATGTGCTGATCGTGCGCAGCTTCTGCTTCAGTGCATCGCGATCCTCAGCGCTGGCGGAGGTGCCGAGCACACGATCGGCGAAGCGTGTGAAGCGACCTGGCACGAGCAGCGTGTAGGCGATCGACAGACCGGTCGTGACCTCGAGCTTCCTCAGGTCGGTCATGGCCGGACCGCCATCGAAGCGGATGGCGATGCCTTTGTATTGGATCTGGCCGGTGTGGCAGGCGGCGCAGGTCAGGCCGATCCGGTCCTCGCCGATCTGGCCGGTCGCGGGATCGGCGACGCCGGTCATGCGCGCAAAGCCGACGGGCAGGCCGTCGACGTTTTCGGCCTGGGGACCCCAGTTGACCGGCGGATCCCAGAGCCGCGCCGGCACCGGCTCCGTCTTGTCGTAGACATTGGCATAGCCGAACCGGCGCAGCGTGGCGTCGTCGGTGTTGATCGTCTGCGGGCTGGGGATGAAGCCGAAGCGCTGAAGATGGTCGCTGTCATGCAGCATCCCGGGCTTTGCGAAGAAATGAAGCCGCGGCTGCTCGAGCGCCATGAACCAGCGATAGGGCACCGGGAAAGTCGCGGTGCCCTGGCTGGCATGATGAAACCAGTGCCGGTCCTCCAGCGCCCAGTTCTGCTCGAGCCAGTACGCGGCCCGGGGTTCGACGTGCGCGGGCAAGGGCGGGGCCACGAGGTCCCCGAGGATGCCGGGCAGCATCGGCTGGAATTGATCCGGAAAGCGCAGCGCCACGATGCCGAAGACGAGGAGGGCTGCGACCAGTCCGCCGGCAGCGCGCAAGATCAGCGAGGGTGGGGTGACCGGCTGGTTGGCGACCCGCTGGGTGATCCTGTCCGGGAATTTGCGCTCGTTGAACAATGTCCTCACCTCGGCCACGCTGAGATAGCGGTCGTCGCCCTGACCCTTGCCCATGATCTTGAGCAGGATCGGCCATTCGAACTTCATGAGGATCGGGTAGTACCAGCGCGCTTGATTGCCGGCGCGCTTGAGGTTGTCCTTCATGAAGGTCTGGATTTGCGAGGCGTTGAGCCCGGTCTCGGTGCCGCCGCCATCGGGATCGGCGTAGGTGCCGCCGAAGCCGGCAAGCCGTGCAATCTCGTCCTCGTTGACGCGACCGTCGACGCCGAGGATGCGCGAGCCGGCACCGAGCTTGTCGAGCGGGCCGCCGCGCAGCGTGTTGAGCTGCGCGCCCCAGAAGATGCTTTGCAGAATATGACAGGCGCCGTTGGCGATCAGTGCGACGCCGCGGACCTGGATGCGGGCCGAGGTCTTCTTCAGCCCGGTCTCGCCGCTTGCATTTGCGATGGTCTGCGACAGCGTCCGGAGTGGGACGGTGCCGCCATCGACGAAACCTTCGCCGACGAGACCGCGCAGGAAGGGGCAGGGATTGTTCGGCGAGACCTGGATCGAGGGGTCGAAGGGCGGCTTCGAAGCGCGGTCATGCATGGCCCAAATCCTGAAAATGGCGAATCGCAAATAAGGACGCGCCGATCAAGCGCGGAAAATCCTAACCAAACGACAGCAGGATATACTACTTCAGCGTGCAACGAAGTGTGGCTGAATTCACTGTCCTGTCAATAAAAGCCGGTGCCGGACGGCACTGGCGCGGGCAGTTTCTCAGGATTCGGCGGCGCGTTTGAGGTCGCTCTGAACCAGGGTCAGCTTGCCGAGCGGCACGCCGGCCTTCAGCAGTCCCTCGCGATAATGGGCGATGTCCTCGGGCCGCTTCCAGTGGAAGTTGCGCAAGTGACGATCGACATTGAGGGTCGGGTAGTTGCCCATGAGCACGACGGCGGCCTCGCTCGCCTCGTCGGTCCGGCCCAGTTGCGCCAGCGCCGCGGCGCGGATCGCCAACGCCTGCATGTGGTTCGGATTGATGTAGAGCTGCTCGCGGGCCCAGGACAGGGTCGCGTCATATTGGCGCAACAGATAATGGCTGAACGCGTTCAGCGCGGCCCATTGGTAGCGCGGGTCGCTGTTGTCGCGTTGCGCGGCCATCGAGAACAGCTCGATCGCCTCGCGGTGCTCGCCGATCATGAAATGGCAGATGCCGAGCACGCCGCGCGCGCCATTGTCGTAGGGGTTGAGCGCGACCGCGCGCTTGGCGGCGTCCATTGCCGCCTCGTGATGACCCTCCAACGCGTGCGCCCAGGTCAGGATCGAGAACGCGAAGGAGGAGCGCGGATCGAGCCGGACACTGGTTTCGGCGAGGCTCATCGCCTCGGCCCACATCTCGCGCGTGCCCTTGACCCAGCCGAACTGGATGCTCTGAATCTGGATCGTGGCCAGATAGGCATGCGCGATCGACAGTTTGGGATCGAGCCGGATGGCCTCGCGGAACAGGTCGACGGCGACTGCCAGATCCTCCTTGGTCTGCCGGTAGTAGTGCGACAGCCCCTTGAGGAAGCGATCCCAGGCGGAGACGTCGGTCGAGAGCCGCGCCGGCGCCGAGGCCTCGGCACGGACGATCTCGGTGGCGATCGCAGCGGACAGGCTGGTCGTGATCTCGTCCTGCATCGCGAAGAGGTCGCCGATGTCGCGGTCATAGCGGCCGGTCCAGAGCTGCTCGCCGGTCTCCGGCGCGATCAGCTCGGCGGTGACGCGGATCTTGGCACCGGCGCGCCGCACCGAGCCCTGGATCAGGTAGGTGGCGTCGATCTCGCGCGCGATCAGGCGGGTGCTCGTGTTCTTGCCCTTGAAGGCGAAGGTCGAGTTGCGGCTCAGCACCCGATAGAAGGATTGCAGCGACAGCGCATGGATCAGGTCCTCGGTGAGGCCGTCGGAGAAATATTCGTCCTGGGCGTCGCTGAGATTGGCGAAGGGCAGCACGCCAACGATCGCGGTGCGGTACTGCTGCGACAGCGCCGAAGCCTCCCGGAGCTCGGGGGCAAGCGCCGGCGCGCCGTCGGGCGTCCAGGTCCAGACCCCGATCGCATCCTTGATGTTCTTGAAGCGATGGTTGCCGGCATCGATCAGCGGCACCGAGAGATGCTTGCTCGCCTCCCGGTGGGCCTTGGCCGAGATCGCGAAGCCGCCGGGGCTTGCCACCGATTCCAGGCGGACGGCGATGTTGACATCGTCACCGAAAACCTCGTCCTCGTCGGCGATGACGTCGCCCATGTGGATGCCGAGCCGGAACTGCATGGCGCGGTCGGCCGGCAGGTGGCGGTTGCGCTCCGCCATCAGCGTCTGCATCGCGATCGCGGCTTCGGTGGCGCCGACGATCGAGGCGAATTCGAGCAGGAAGCCGTCGCCGGTGTTCTTCACGACGCGGCCGCCGTGATTGAGGATGATGGGATGGATCGCCGCGCGATGGGCCTTGAACGCGGCATGGGTGCCGGCCTCGTCGCTGCCCATCATGCGCGAATAGCCGGCGACATCGGCACAGACGATGGCGGCCAGACGTCTTTCCATATCCGCGAAGCTCCAAGGGAGAGGGGACCGGCCACGGCGTGGCAGTCGCCTCGAGTCCCGCATTTCGAGAACCCTCCCTTTATAAAGCAGATGAGGCCGAGCGGAAGCCTGATCCGCATTGCAAATTCGAGGCAAATCCTAAGCGATTCCGGCGGTGGACGGGGATGGGCGAACCGACTATGCGGAACCAATACGCCCGGACGGGCGGCGGGGACCTTGCATGTTGGGCATTCACGAGATCGGCCTTTTCATCCTGTCGGGCGTGCTGCTCAACATCACGCCGGGGCCGGATTCGGCCTATGTGATCGGCCGCAGCATGCAAATGGGCTGGCGGGGCGGCGCCGCTGCCGCCTTGGGCATCAGTTGCGGCTGTTTTGTCCATGTCGCGGGCGCGGCGATTGGGCTTTCGGCGCTGCTGATGGCCTCGTCGACCGCCTTCTCGATCCTGAAGCTGGTCGGCGCGGCCTATCTCGTCGTGACCGGGCTCCAGATGCTGTTGTCGCGCCCGGTGCCGGCGTCGGCGATCGACGAGCCGGTGCGGAGCTCATTGCGGCGGGTCTTCCTCCAGGGCGTCTTCACCAACGCGCTCAATCCCAAGGTCGCGCTGTTCTTCCTGGCCTTCCTGCCGCAATTCGTCGCAGCCGACGCGCAGCACAAGCCGCTCGCCTTCCTGACGCTCGGCCTCATCTTCATTTCGACGGGGACGTTGTGGTGCCTGGTGCTGGCCGCGTTCGCGGCCAAGGCCGCGCACCGGCTGCGGCAATCCGAGGGCGCCATCGCCTGGGTCAATCGCGCGCTTGGCGGCCTCTTCATCTATCTCGGCGTCCGCGTCGCCATGCTGGAGACGCGGTAAGCCTATCTGTCACCTGAGGGCACGTCCGTCCCGTCCATGAACGACACGATCTCCTCGATCAAACGGCGGCGGCCGCGTGCGGGCCGATCGTCGAACACGTAATGTGTGGCGCCGACCAGCGTGACGAAGCGCTTGCGGGCTGCGCCGGTCAGCTCGCGCTCCAGCGCGGCACTGTCCGCGGGGCGTGACCAGAAATCGAGCTCGCTGCGAATGACGAGCACGGCGGCGCGCAGGTCGGCAGCGTCCCAGTACTTGCGACCATGCGCCATTTCGAAGGCTTCGCGCCGGTACGCCGTCGGTATGCGAACGCTCCGCGGCTCGCGGCTCCCGCTTGTTGGATCGCTGGCGATCGTCTCGTTGACATAGGCCTCGGCGACGGCGGGATCGCGCCATTCGGTCTTGTCCGGCGTGGGGATGCTCGTGTCCCAGCGGGCGAGCAGTCTGCTCGCATCGGCGAGCGCATAAGCTCCGCTCGCGCGGAAGCGGCCGGGAAATTTGGGGTCTGCGAATACCTCGCCAAACGGCCAGGGCGCATCGACGCCATAGATGGTGTTGAGAAGGACGAGGTGACTCACCTTGTCCGGGTGTCGCGCCGCGTAGAACGCACTCCAGTGGCCGCCGCTCGCCCAGCCGAAGAGTGCAACGCGCGAAGTATGTGTCCTCATCCTGATCGCGTCCACGACTGCTGCAATGTCCGTCGCGGCAGCATCGACAGCGACGGCAGGTGGATTCGCGTCGGCAGGCTGCTGCAATTCCGCCGGGCGCGTCGACCGGCCCCAGCCGCGAACATCCATGATGTACACCGTACGGCCAGCTCCCGCTGTCGCGAGGCTCTCCGCAAAGGAATATCCCGGCACGGGAAGATCGAAGGAGCCGATGCCGCCAGGCCCGCCGCCGTGGACCAGCAGCAGTGGTGAGGCGGCGGTGCCAGGTGCCTTGGCGCGGATTTCGCGCACGAAGATGGAAATGCCTGGGGCGCTTTCGACCTGGAAGTCTTCCCGTTCGACCGTGCTGGCCGCAACTGCGCATGTCATGAGCTGGCCCCATACAAGGAAGATTGGCGCAAGGAGATGAGCTGCTCGAGCTATCACCGCATGCCCTGGACGGCTCTGCCCGACACCTCGCTTGGCAAAGATTATGGGTTTGGACACCGCTTCTCTCCGGTTCGTCACACGCCGGAAGCTAGGCATCTCGTTCGACGTCGTCTAATATGAATGGCGACAATTTTCATATTGTGGTGATATGGATCTGCACCATCTCCGCCATGCGATTGCACTTGCCGACGAGCGCAATTTCAGCCGGGCGGCTGCCCGGCTTGGCATGGCGCAAGCGCCGCTGTCGCAATCGATCCAACGGCTGGAGAACTCGCTGGGCGTGAGGTTGTTCGAGCGTGGCCGCGGCGGCACACGTCTCACGGCGGCCGGCGAGGCCTTCGTCGGTGAGGCCCGGGTCGCCGTGGCAGCTGCGGACCGCGCCAAGAATCTCGCCCAGGCCGCAGCCGAACGCCGCGCGGTGGTGCGCATCGGTCTCGTCTCCCTCGCGCTGTGGGGACCGATTCCCTCATTGCTGAAGACGGCAAACGAAGCGGGCATTGCGATCCGTCTCGTTGAATTGGGCACCGACGATCAGCTGGCGCTTCTCGCCAAGGGCGAACTGGATGTCGCACTGGTCTCGCCGCCGTTTGCCGCGCCGCCGCGCCTGCGGACATTCGAGCTTGCCGCGGAAGAGCTCATGGCCGCGCTTCCCGCCAGCGATGTCGGTGACGACAAGCCGATCGGGATCGCGCAGCTTGCGCCGCGGCTGATATTGTTTCCGAGATCGCAGGGGCCCGTTCTTTACGATGCGATCCTTGCGCTGTTTCACTCCCGCGGGTTGTCACCAAGCGTCGTTCACGAGGCGTCACGGATGCCGACGATCCTGACCCTTGTTGCGACGGGTCTGGGCGCTGCGCTTGTACCGGCCGGCGTGTCCCGTCACATGCCCGTTCCCGGCGTCGCGTTTCGTCGGCTCGCCGAGGCACGCGCGGCGCCGAATTGGCCTCTGGCGCTCGTTCACCTGCCGCTGCCGTCCAAAGGCGATGCAGCTGAATTGATACGACGCTGGCGTCGGCGCCCGCCAGGAATCGGCTAGACCAATTCCTTCGCCAGCGCGCTGCCGGCGAGATAGAGGCCGAGCAGGATCATCGCGATCAGGAACCAGCGGCGAAACGCTTCCGCGGGCATCCGCGCCCGCACCGATTGGCCGATGAACATGCCGGCAAAGGCCATGGCGAGGCCCACGGCGCCGGGCACGACATTCGCGGGCGTCAACAATCCGACGGCGGTCAGGTTGAAGGCGAGCGCCAGCGTCGCCGTCGTGAAGAACACGCCGAGCGCCTGCACCAGCTCGTCCTTTTCCATGCCGATCGCCTGCATGAACGGCATCGAGGGGATCACCTGCACGCCGGTCGAGGCCGAGATCACGCCGGTGACGATTCCGACCACGCCACCGACCCATTTCTCGTTCTCGGGCGCGACGCGGAAGTGGAACTTGTTCAGGCCGATCACGGCGTAGATGACGAGGAGCACGCCGAGCACGATCGTGCCGTAGCGCGCATGCGGCCCGGTCAGCGCGCCGGCATTGAGCCAGCATCCGACCACGGTGCCGATCATCAGCGGCCACAGCCGCCTCAGGATGTCGCGCAGATGGGGGCCGACGAAGGTCTGCCAGATGTTGGTGATGATGGCGGGCACGATGACGATGGCGATGGCGCGGCTCGGGGCCATGCTCACCGCCAGCAGGCCCATGGACACCGTCGGCAGGCCGAGCCCGACCACGCCCTTGACGAATCCGGCGAGCAGGAAGACGGCGGCGATCACGATGAGAAGCGGGTCGATCATGTCGGCACATTGACCGAAGCTGCGATCCGGCACAATCTGGAGGTTACGGAGAGAGCCTTCGTCTGGAACGAAGGCTGGAGACACCGGCATGCGCTTCGATCTCGTCGACCTCCAGCTCTTCATCGCGGTCGCCGACCAGCGCAGCATCACGGGCGGTGCCGAGCGCTCGCACCTGGCGCTGGCCTCCGCCAGCGCGCGCATCAAGGGGCTCGAGGATGCGCTCGGCGTCGCACTGCTCAAGCGCGGACGCCGCGGCATCGAGCTGACCGCGGCCGGCGAGAGCCTGCTCGATCATGCCAGGCTGGTCATCCACCAGATCGACGCCATGCGCGGCGATCTTGCCGGCTTTGCCAGTGGTTTGCGCGCCAGCGTGCATTTCCTCGCCAACACGTCGGGCCTGTCGGAACATCTGCCGAAAGCGCTCGCCGGCTTCCTGCGCGCGCATCGCGACGTCGCCGTCGACATCGAGGAGCGCGAGAGCACCGATATCGCGGCGGCCATCACCGCAGGCGCCGCCGATCTCGGCTTCGCCGCCGAGCACGCGCTGCCCGAGCATATCGAGCGCTTCGTCTTCAGCGAGGACCGCCTGACACTGGTGACGTCGAAACGCGGCCCGTTCGCCGGCCGGCGCCAGATCGACTTTCAGGAGGCCGGGGCCTGCGACTTCGTCGGCCTGACCAGCGCCACCGCGCTGCAGGTGCACATTTCCAGGCACGCCGCGCGGCTCGGCCTGCGCCCGCATTTCCGCGCGCGCCTGCGTGATTTCGACGCGATCTGCCAGATGGTCGCCGCCGATGTCGGGGTTGCGCTCGTGCCCGAAGCGGCCGCGCGGCGCTGCGCCAGGACCATGCCGCTCGCCATGGTCCGCCTGCGCGATGCCTGGGCCAACCGCCGCCTCGTGATCTGCGCGCGCAGCTTCAAGGCGCTGCCGCGGCCGGCCAAGATGCTGGTCGAGCATTTGCGAGCAGAGGCGGCGTGAGGCAACTCAACTCCGCTGCATCCGTGGTGCGCACCTCTCCCGCTTGCTACTGGTTCAAAAGCTTCAACGCCTCCTCGTGAACCCGCGCGTCGCCGGCCGCGATGATGCGGCCGCCGCCCTGGGCCGGCTTGCCTTCCCAGGTGGTGACGACGCCGCCGGCGCCGGTCACGATCGGGATCAGCGCTGCGATGTCGTAGGGCTTCAGCTCGGTCTCGACCACGAGGTCGACGTGGCCGGCCGCCAGCATGCAGTAGGAGTAACAGTCGCCGCCATAGCGCGACAGCCGCGCGCCCTGCTCGATGCGGCCGAAGATGGCGCGGTCGCTCTCGTTCATCAGCAGGGGACTGGTGGTGTAGGTCGTGGCTTCCGACAGCGAGGCGCAGCGGCGGACCTGGAGCCGGCGCTCGCCGGAGGGCCCTTTATAATTGGCCGAACCGTTGTCGCCGGAGAAGCGCTCGCCGATGAAGGGCTGGTGCATCATGCCGTAGACCGGTGCGCCCTTGTGCAGCAGCGCGATCAGCGTACCCCAGATCGGAAAGCCGCCGATGAAGGATTTGGTGCCGTCGATGGGGTCGAGCACCCAGACATAGTCGGCATTGTCCTGCTCATTGCCGAATTCCTCGCCGACGATGCCGTGCTGAGGGAAATTGGCCCTGATCAGCCGCCGCATCACCGCCTCCGCGGCGCGGTCGGCCTCCGTCACGGGGTCGAAATCCTTGGTCTTGCTCTTGTCGTCGATCGACAAGGAGGTGCGGAAGAACGGCAGGATGGTTTCGCCGGAGGCGGTGGCGAGCCGTCCGATGAAGGCGGAGAAGTCGATCACCGTCACGGGAATCCTCGAAGCGAAGGTTGGATGAAGCTGGGCTCCTGCCTAGCTCAATTCCTCCCCCGCGTGCAGCGCTGTCTTGATTTGCTCCCTGGTATTTTGGATGCCGGGGCGCGCTGCCTCATCCCAGTCATCTGCTGGCCAAATATCGATCACGGAGTTGAAAACTTCGTTCCGAAGTTGCCTCGTTGGTATGCAAATGATTATCAACCCATTGAATTTCCTTATCAAAGAAACTGAATCTGGGTTTCTCTGGAAGCAACTGAGCCATGTGCGAATTGCATGGGAAATGGCTCAAAAGGCCTTGCACTTTGTGCGGCGCGGTCGCATATTGTTGCGGTGCGGTAGCGCTTGGCGTTACCGCTGCCCTCCTTGGGCGTTTCCTCCCTAGACTTGGGCCGCTTCTTCATCAGAAGCGGCCCTTTTTTCTGTGCGCCTCTTTTTGCTTCAAGGTGCGTAGCGAAGCGAGCGCGCTTTCGCCTCCAATCGCAGACGACATGATCGTGCGAAGAACGCCGGCCTATTCCGCTGCGGCCTGGAACGGGCCGAGATCGGCGAACGGAATCGTACTGGCCAGCACGTCGGCGAGAACGCCGAAGTCGGAGGCCACTTGCGCAAAGCGTGCGCTCCGCTCCCGCCGCCGCTCATCCATGTAGATCGCGCGGTTGAGCTCGAGCTGTACCGCGTGCAGGCCGCTTGCGGGATTGCCGTAATGTTCGGTGATGAAGCCGCCGGCATAGGGCTTGTTGCGGCCGATCGAATAGCCGAGGCCGGTCATCGTCTCCTCGACGCGATCTGAAAGCAGCGGCGTGCAGCTCGTGCCGTAGCGGTCGCCGATCACGACGTCGGGCCGTCGCGGCTCGTCCCTGCTGACACCGACCGAAGGCATCGAGTGGCAGTCGACCAGCACCACGGTGCCGAACATCTGGTGCACCTTGTTGATCAACCGGCGCAGCGCGCGGTGGTAGGGCTTGTACAGCGTCTCGATCCGGCCCAGCGCGTCGTCGACCAGGATACGCTCGCGGTAGATTTCCTGGCCGTCGCCTACCACGCGCGGAATGGTGCCGAGGCCGCCGGCGACGCGCATCGAGCGGGTGTTCGCAAAGCTCGGCAGCCGTCCGCTGAACATGCGGGGGTCGAGCTCATACGGCTCGCGATTGACGTCGACATAGGAGCGGGGAAAGTTGACCCTGACCGTCGGGAATCCACGGTCGCTCAGATGGCCGATCAGCTCGTCCATGAACGAGTCTTCCGACCGCCGCAGCGTCGGCAGGTCGATCCGCGATGCCGCCAGGAATTCGTCCGGATAGGTCGAGCCCGAATGGGGCGAGTTGAAGATGACAGGCGCGCGCCATTCGGCGGGCTCGAAGATCTCGAAGGCTGGCGACATGTCGCCGTCAAACCGGGTCATCTTCTCAAGCTTCGTCCCTTACTCAGGCTTCGCCCCCTTGGCGCCGCACGATCCGGAAAAGCTCCGGTCCAATGATTCGGCCGGTCAACGGCTCTTATGTGTCGTCATTGTCCGGAATCGCAACCATTCTGCCAAGCGAAAAGATGTGATGGACGCTGGAACATGTCTTAACCGTGCGGGCATCGTGGCGGGGACCAGCCGATTCGGCTCGATTGATTCGGAGCCCGTTCCGGTTCACAAGAGCCGGCAGCGCAGCCGGCCCAAGGTAAAGATTTTCACCCCAAATTTACCCTCTGTCGGGCTTAGTGACCTCTGCTGATATCCTCTGGGGATTCGACGTTTCCTGCCATGGCAAAAATCCTGCTCGCCGAAGACGACAACGACATGCGCCGTTTCCTGGTCAAGGCGCTGGAAAACGCCGGTTTCCAGGTCTCGTCCCATGACAACGGCATGGCCGCCTATCAGCGGCTGCGGGAAGAGCCGTTCGAGATGCTGCTCACCGACATCGTGATGCCGGAGATGGACGGCATCGAGCTCGCCCGCCGCGCCTCGGAACTCGATCCCGACATCAAGATCATGTTCATCACCGGCTTTGCCGCGGTCGCCCTGAACTCGGATTCGGACGCCCCCAAGAACGCCAAGGTGCTGTCCAAGCCTGTGCACCTGCGCGAATTGGTCAGCGAAGTGAACAAGATGCTGGCGGCCTAAATCGGCGCCGTTCCGTCCTTGCGCCGGGTCCCCTGAGCCGTTATAGGGACCCCACCGAAATGACCTTTAGGGCACGTAGCTCAGCGGGAGAGCACTACCTTGACATGGTAGGGGTCACAGGTTCGATCCCTGTCGTGCCCACCATCCTTCGCTTCGCGAGGCGAATGAAGGATGCCGCGCCGAAGCCCAACGGGCGAAGGCGGACAGGCCGCCGCGAGCTTCGGCTCGGCAAGCCCAAACAATTCAGCACTGCTAAGTGCCTACCCGGATCGAGCGAAACGCAATCCAGGGTGTATCCTTTCAGACGCCGTCCCGGATTACGCTTGCGCTCCAATCGGGCTACGCTCCGCATCGTCCCAGGCGCGAAGGTCGCCCATGACAGTATCCGTCATCGAACAGGCAAAGATCCAGGCGCAGGTGCTGGTGCCGCTGGTCAAGGCCTTGCAGGCCGAGCTCGGCGAGGCGCGCGCCAACGCGCTGGTGCGCAAGGCACTCGGCGATCTCTATCGCGGCTTCGGCGAGGAGTTCTGGAAGGCGAAGAACGAAGCCGATCTCGGCAAGGCCGTCTCGTCGGCCTTCAAAACCTATGCCCGCGACGATGCGCTCGCCTATGACGTGATCGAACAGACGGCGGACACCTTCGTGTTCGACGTGACGCGCTGCGCCTATGCCGAGTTCTACAAGGCGCTCGGCGAGCCCGAGCTCGGCTTCCTCCTGATCTGTACGGCGGACTTTGCGACCGCGGACGGGTTCGGCCCCGACGTCAGGCTCACGCGCACGCAGACGATCATGCAGGGCGCCTCTCATTGCGACTTCCGTTACAAGCGCGATGCGGGCGGATCGCGATGAAGGGAATGCGAGCGATGCGGGCGATCTGTGTTGCGATGGCGATGCTGGCGCTGATCGCGTCGTGCGCTGACGCCGCCGTCCACTGGCAAGCCGAACTCCAGCGCTGCCGGAGCTTGCGCGAAAACGTGGTGCCGCTGCTTCAGGCCGGCGAGGGGATATCCGCCGTCGGCCGATCCAACAGGTCCGTCCGTCGCTGCATCTGGATCCAGCGGAAGGCGGTGCGGAAGAAAATTCCGGGCGCGGAAGCGTGGTAGCCTGACCGAGGTTATGGCCCTGGCGTGACGAAAGCCGAGATGATCGTGCCATCGCTGCCAAGCGCGATGTGCCAGTGCGACGCGGCGCTACCCTGGTGCCAGACAGAATAGACGTCCTGTCCTTGCGCGCTCACGCCGAGGAAATCGATCGACGTGATCGGACCCATTTCGGAAAGGCCGGGCTGCAAGCGCGGCAATTGCTTGCGGGTCGCCTCAGCCAAATCCGCACTCATCTCGCCATAATTGGGCTGGCCCGATGCGACGCTTTCGATGAGACGGCGAAGCGCGGACGCGGTCCCGGGATTGGCGGACCGGGCGCTCATGCGAGTCTCGATCGCGCGCTGGAGTTCTTGCGCCACGGTCGCGTCGATGCGCCGCATGGTGTGATCATTGCCGTGCTGGCGCAGGATCACGGCCGTCGGCATCCCATCTGCCCCGAGGGCAAACCGAAGTTCAACATCGATCCCCCGCCCGACGAATTCGGTTTCGCCCACCGCGTAATAGTGCGCCGAGCTTTGACCGCTGAGCCGTCCCGATAGATGGTCCTGGTCACACGTCACTGTGAAGACGGCGCTATGGAATTGGTATGTTCCGGCATAACGATCCAGCACCGCCCGCGGTAACTGAATCTCTTTGGCTCTCGACCGGAGCTGATCCGCAGCGTCGGCCTTGTTGCTTCCCTCGTTGCTCCGGCCCGAGCCGGCTTGCTCCGCGGCGCGGATTCGAGCGGCTAGGACATTCCAGTCGGCCAACCCGAATATCCTGGCGACGAGCTCGAGGCTCTCACTGACGGTGAGGGAGACCGAACGGGCGTTCAGGGTTTCGCGGAGCGTCTGCGCCATGGCTTTGGCGTCGCGGAAATCGCGCATACTTCCTTCCTTTGCAGTATGAACGGAGAATGTCAGGGCTTGCGTTACTGACCCGTTCGCGTGAGCAAAGGAAGCGGGCGGCGGTCCGATACACTTCACCATACCCCGAAGGGCGCAAGCGGCAGGCGGTATCTACCTGAGAAAATTTTGCTTGAGAGCGTCGTGCTTGTCAACCGACGTCTCGACAAGCAGCATCACGCATCACTCTTTTGATGCAGGGATGCGTAGAAGCATCCAGACGCTGGTTGGCTGTTCTCCGGCAGGAGCAGCAACCCTTCAGACCGGTCGGATAGAGGCTCGAGCCGCCGTCCACGGCGAGATCGAACCAGCGGGCCATGATCTCTTCTCCGTCATCCTTGCGAAATCATCGATCTCGTCTCCGGCTTCGCAGCACGAAGGGATGATGACCGGCATCGGCAACCGCGCCAACGCACGACCTGCGCGCACTTTCAGCGGCGCGAACTCTATTCAACTTTCTTTGGAACGTTGGTCAACGACGAGATCGAGCGCTACTTGTTCGGCGACATGGATGCCAAGGGCGCCCAGGATGTTCGGCGCGGTTCCTTCAAGCTCACGGCTGTGTCGCGTCTTTCAAGCGCATAGCTTCGGATCGAGTTGAGCAATCGATATCGCGCGAGACCCTCGCCGGCTTCGATCAATGACTTCGTGACCAACTTGTCGATGACAAGCAGATCATCGAAGGGAGTCAGCAAGACCTGACGAGCAGCCTCGCAGGCTGCATCGAGCGTAAAGGACTCCCTGTAAGCGGACAGATGGTGCAGCACTGCCTTCTCGTCTTCGTCAAGCAGGTTGTAGCTCCAGTCGATCGATGCAGCCATCGTCTGGTGACGCGGCAACGCCGTTCGGTGACCCTGCCAGAACAGCCAGGTATTCGTCTCAAGAGAGCCGACGATCTGCGAGAGGCCAAGCGTCGGCACGCGCGTTGCCGCCAGGTTGATGGCAAGTGCCAGTCCGTCCAGTCTGCGGCAAATCTTCGCAACGATCTGTGCGTCGGATTCCGTCAACTCAAACTGGTGTCCGCTCGCTGCGACCTTGTTGATGAACAGGTTGAGTGCTGGATGGGAAAAAAGCCGCTCGGCCGATTGTTCATCTTCGATCGATGGACACTCAAGACCCGAAAGCCGGTACACGTGCTCGCCGTCGGCCTGGAGTGTCTCCCTGCTCGTCGCAAGGACACGTATCTCGGGGGCTTCTCGTAGAATTTTCTCAATTAACGTTGCGGCAGCATCGATCAAATGTTCGCAGCTATCGAAGATCAGCAGCATGCGTCGATCGCGTACAAATTCGAGCATGGCTGCATTCGGATCGCTCGACGGGGCGGTTAGTCCGAAAGAAGATGCCAACGCGACCGGCAGAAGATGCGGCTCGGTGATCTTTGCAAGATCGAGAAAATGAATGTCGCCCTGGAAGGATGCAAGCTGGTCGTGAGCGACAGCAATGGCGGCTGTTGTCTTTCCGACACCTCCCGGTCCGTGAACGGTGACGAATCGCGTCGTTCTCAGCAGGTCCGAGACCTTGCGCACGTCGTTGTCGCGGCCGACCATTCGGGCCAGCGGCATCGGAAGCCGTTGTGCCTGACCCCGCTCCGTGCCCCGCGCGAGCGCGCCAGTGGATTCGAAGTGGCCGGTGGTCGCGACAAGGCAATAACCCCGGCCGGCTACTGTCTTGATGTAGCGCGCACCGCCAATTCCGTCGCCCAGCGCCTTGCGCAGCCCGACGACCTGCACCCTTAATCCGCCTTCCTCGATGTTGATGCCGGGCCAGACGCGGGCAAGGAGCTCGTTCTTGCCGACGACCTCACCCTGTCGTTCCGCCAGCAAGATCAGGATTTCGAGCGAGCGGTTGCCGATTGGGAGCGCGTTGCCGTCCTTGAGCAGGAGCCGCTGACGGGGAAAAAGCCGGTACGGACCAAAAGCGAAGAAGCTCTCTGCCGCGCTGCCTTGTGCCGGCGCATTCGCCTGGGTCGCCCGCGGCAACGTATTGGGAGGGCCTACCGCCGAAACCTCCTGGGTTATGACGGTGTCCGCGGTCATGGCATGCCCTACATGGTCTGCTTGCCGAGGGCGGATTCGATACAACCGAGCAGATCGTCTCGTCCGAATGGCTTGGACAGGAAACAAACTCCGCCGGCGCGCAGGGCTCTATCGCGAACGCGCTTGTCCGGAAAGGCCGTCACGAAAATGGTCGGAATCCTGCGGCCGGAGGCAGTCAGCTTGCCGTGCAGTTCAAGTCCGCTCATATCGGGCATCTGGACATCCAGGATCAGGCAGGAAGTATCGGGCAGCTTGTCGGATTTCAGAAAGTCGTCGGCCGATTCAAACGTGACAGGCGTGTATCCGAACGATTCAACCATGCCGCCCATGGCGACCCGCACCGATTCGTCATCGTCCACGATTGCGATCAAGGGTTCATCGTTCAAGATGCTCTCCTATCGTCCCAGATTGACGGGAAACGGAAGGGGTGACCATTGGCGGAGGCGGCACTCTAGGTGCCGAATTCGTTGCCCGAATTAACCAAGGAGTCGCGGATACTATCGTTTCGTTTAGGTGCGTTGCCGCATTTCACGGCTTTTGCTAGTAAAGTGAGGCGGGCATAGGACGCCTGAAATCGGAGAGCGCCACCTAGGCTCCGATCGCCTTCAAATGGTCAGCGCGGATCGATGAACCAGCCCGTTTCCAGACATGACCGCGTCCTCCCCACAATCGGTATCATGGCTCTCGCGGCTGGCATTTTCGCCGTCGACGTTCTTACGCCGCTCGAAGTGTCGGTCAGCATCCTCTACGTGTTTGTCGTGCTTGTCGTCTCGTCCATCTACGGCCGGACCGGCATCTTGGTCGCCGGGCTGGCTTGCGAGGCATTGACTCTGATCGCGCATCCGTTTTCGCCGGGCGATCCCTGGTCGCATTGGCCGCTGATCGACCGCGTCATCGGTGCTGTCGGCATTGCCATGTCGACCTTGCTGGTGATGCGCAACCAGTCCACGATGGACGCGCTTCAAAGGAGCGAAGCCTTCCTCGCGGAAGCGCAGCAATTGGGCCGCACAGGCAGCGTCGGCTGGCGCGATCCTCGGGGCGAACAGTACTGGTCGCGGGAGACATGGCGCATCTATCGATATGAACCGGGCCAAACGGCGCCCACTCTCGCTGCCATGCTTGCGCGCACGCATCCGGACGACCAAAGGCTGCTTGAGCAGACCATCGAAAAGGCTTTCCGGGAGCAGACAGACTTTGCACTTGAGCATCGGCTGTCGATGCCCGACGGTGAAACTCGCTATGTCCGGATTGTCACCCGCATTGCCAGGGAGTGGGCGGGCGAGGCGGGTTTCGTCGGCGCGGTCATGGATATCACCGCTGCCAGGCGCGCTGCCGACGAACTACAGCGCGCCCAGTCCGACCTCGCCCGCGTAACGCGGGCCACGACCATGGGTCAGCTCGCGGCATCGATCGCACACGAGATCAATCAGCCGCTCACCGGCGTCGTCACCAACGGGCACACCGTGTTGCACTGGCTCAATGAGAGGACGCTGAACCTGGACAAGGCCCGCACGACGGCGGAACGCGTGTTGCGGGATGGTGAGCGCGCGAGCGGTGTCATCCGGCGCATCCAGGGGCTGTTGATGAAGGCGCCGCCGCAGGCCACCGACGTCGACCTCAACGAGTTGATTGGCGGCGTCCTCGACCTGCTGCAAACCGAACTGCGGCTGCGCGATGTGGCGGTGCAGACCCAGCTTGCGCCGGCGCTACCGGCCTTTCTCGGCGATTCCGTCCAGCTTCAGCAGGTTGTCCTCAATCTCGTCATCAATGGAGCGGACGCCATGTCGGAGGTGACCGGCCGACCAAAGGTGCTGGTCGTCGGTTCGCGCGAAGGGGCCGATGGCGAGGGGGTGGTGTTCGTGCGTGACAGCGGCATTGGTCTCGACCGGGAGACGGTGGACAAGATCTTCAGTCCCTTCTTCACGACCAAGGCCAAGGGGATGGGAATGGGATTGACGATTTGCCGCTCCATCATCGAAGCGCATGGTGGACGGCTATGGGCTTCACCCGCGGAACCACACGGCGCGCTATTCCAGTTCATCCTGCCGAACAAGGCGCAGGTCGACCTATGAACGAGGAATCCCCTATCGTCGCGGTCATTGATGACGACGTGTCGGTGCGTGAGTCCATCGAGGGACTGCTGGAGACGGCTGCGCTTCGCGTCGAGCTGTACGCCTCGCCGCGCGAATATCTGCAGGCCAAGCGCAAGGACAATCCGAGCTGCATCATTCTTGACGTCCGCCTGCCCGGTTCGAGCGGATTAGATTTTCAGCGCGAGATGACCGCGGCCGGTATCCGGGCGCCGATCATCTTCGTTACGGGCTATGCCGACGTCCATATGTCCGTCCAGGCCATGAAGGCGGGCGCGGTCGAGTTTCTCACCAAACCCTATCGCGATCAGGATCTGCTGGAAGCGGTGCTGTCGGCCATCGACAAGGACCGGCAGCGTCGGGCGAACGACCGCACTCTGACCGATATCAGGCAGCGCTTCGAAGCGCTGACATCCCGAGAACGCCAGGTGATGGCGCTGACGATCTCCGGCCTGCAGACCAAGCAGATCGCTGGCGCTGCCGGCATACGCGAGGTCACGGTACGGGTGCATCGGCGCGAAATCATGCGGAAGATGAATGCGCGATCTCTGGCTGATCTTGTGAAAATGGGGGAGGCACTCCGGAGCAGGGGTGTCACGCTTGACCCTCATGCCCCGCCCGATGACTAACGCCGTCCAGTTTGCGCACGGAGGCGATCCGAGCAGCCTTGTTCTGTGGGAAGTCATATGAGAGGGCCGATGATCGAGACGGTCCCGAAATCGCGGCAATGCCGGCGACACCTTCCTTGACATGGTAGGGGCACAGGTTCGATCCCTGTCGTGCCCACCACGCTTCGCCTTCGGCTTCGCGTGGCACAGCCGGAATGATTGCGGCGATGCGTGTCCGGCGTAGCCTAGAGGGCGTAGACCGACTGGTGCGGCCTGTTCGGTATCCATAGGAACGTCCCGTAGCCTGGATGGAGCGCAGCGCAACCCGCGGTTTGCTCCCTGCCGTTTTCCCGGTTTACGCTGTGCATTCGATCCTGGCTAAGATGCAGCCTTCCACGCGAGGCCGCCCATGACCGTGCCCGTCATCGAACAGGCCAAGATCCAGGCGCAGGTGCTGGTGCCGCTGGTCAAGGCATTGCAGGCCGAGCTCGGCGAGCTGCGCGCCAACGCGCTGGTGCGCAAGGCGCTCGGCGATCTCTATCGCCGCTTCGGCGAGGAATTCTGGAAGGCCAAGAACGAGAGCGATCTCGGCAAGGCCGTGTCGTCGGCCTTCCGCACCTATGCCCGCGACGATGCGCTCGCTTATGACGTCATCGAGCATACGCATGACGCGTTCGCTTTCGACGTGACGCGCTGCGCCTATGCCGAATTCTACAAGGCGCTGGGCGAGCCGGAGCTCGGTTTCCTCCTGATCTGCACCGCGGACTTTGCCGCCGCAGAAGGTTTTGGTCCCGACATCAAGCTCACGCGCACGCAGACGATCATGCAAGGCGCCTCCCATTGCGACTTCCGCTACAAGCGCGACGGAGGCCGATCGCAGTGAGAGAAACGATGTGGGCGAGCTGTCTCGGCGTGGCAATGCTGACGCTGATGGCATCGCGCGCCGACGCCGCGATCGTGGACTGGCAGGCCGAGCTCCAGCGCTGCCGCAGCTTGCGCCGGAACGTGGCGCCGCTGCTTCAGGCCGGCGAGGGGATCTCCGCCATCGGCCGCTCCAACAGATCCATCCGCCGCTGCATCTGGATCCAACGGATGGCGATGCGGAAGAAAATTCCCGGCGCGGAGGTGTGGTAGCCTTGCGGGCCATGCGGTTGCCCCACATTCCTACGGACCGTCACCCTGAGGTGGCCGCTTCCTCAGCGGCCCTCGAAGGGCGACGGCCCGGCTGCATCCGGGCCGTTCATCCTTCGAGGCTCCCGGCGCGATGCTTTCGCATCGCGCCACTCGGGCCTCAAGATGACGGAACGTCGAGTTTGCTCCCGCGCAGCAAGTCCTTCAGCCCGGTCGGATAGAGCTCCGGTCCGCCGTCCAGGTCGAGATCGGCAAGATCGAACCAGCGCGCGACGATTTGTTCTCCGTTGTCCTCGCGGAAGTCGATGCGCTCCTGGCCGGCGAATGCGCCATCCGGAAACGCGACATCCGCGATGAACATCACCTCGTGCCCGGTCGATTCCTCGTGCACAAAGATGTTCTCCATCACCAGTGGTTCGCCCATGATGGTGACGTCGATGCGGAGCTCTTCGCTGAATTCCCGTACCAGCGCCGCCCGCCAGCTCTCGCCGAACTCGATCTCGCCGCCGAGCGGGCGCACGCCTTTCACCCGGCCGGCATCGTCGCGCACCTCGGCCGCCAGCAGCCGCCCGCCGCGCCAGTGCAGGCCGATCGCGACGACGCGGATGTGGGGGTGGGGGCGCCAAGTGGTCATAGCGGATCGTTAGTCCGTGTCGCACGCTTTCGCAACGAGGGAGGAGATCGTGTGCTTGCAATGGCGATATGAGAGACCCGGCACCTCGCGATCACCCCACCAGATATTTCTTCACCGCGGCCTCGTCCCACGCAATCCCATTCCCCGGCTCTTCGCCCGGCAGTGCGAAGCCATCCTTGATCGTCAGCCGCGTCGCCAGCACCGCGTCGGCCCAGTCGACATATTCCAGCCAGTGCGCGGTCGGCGTCACGCAGAGCAGATGCGCGCTCACTTCCGAGAACAAGTGCGTCGACATCTCGATGCCGGCGGCGTGCGCCAGCGCGGCGGCGCGGAGCCAGCCGGTGACGCCGCCGATGCGCTGCACGTCGGGCATCACGTAGTCGCAGGCTTCCGCCGAGAGCGCCGCCTGCATCGAGAAGGCGCTGTCGAAATTCTCGCCGATCTGGACCGGCGTATGCAGCGCGTCGGCAATGCGGGCGCAGCCGGGATAATCGTCGTGGCGGATCGGCTCCTCGATCCAGGTGAGGCCCTCGTCGTCGAGCATCTCGCCGCGGCGGATCGCCTCGGTCACCGTCAGGGCCTGGTTGTAGTCGCACATCAGCGTGATCTCGTCGCCGACCGCCTTGCGCACCGCGCGGACGACGGCGAGGTCCTCCCGCGCATCGGGCCGGCCGACGCGGATCTTCGCCGCCCGAAAGCCCTCGGCCAGCAGCTTGTGGGCTTCCTCGACCGCGGCGCCGGCGGGCATGATGCCGAGCCCCTTCGAATTGTAGGCCCTGACCGGTTTCGGCGCGCCGCCGAGCAGGCGGGCCAGCGGCAGGCCGCGTGTGCGGGCCAGCGCGTCCCAGGCCGCCATGTCGATGCCGGATTGGGCCAGCCGTTGCAGCCCGGCGAGGCCCAGCAGCGTGAAGCGCTGGCTCAGCTTGCGCTCGATCTCGAACGGCAGCAGCTCGTCGCCGGCGAGCAGGTCTGACATTTCCGTGACCATCGCCGTCAGCGGCTTCAAGGCCGAGGGCGTGATCGAGAACAGATAGGCATGGCCCACCGCGCCCTGGTCAGTCTCGCAGTCGATCAGCAGCAGCGGCGCCCTGGCGATTGCCCCGGTCGAGGTCTGGAGCGGCAGGTTCATCGGCACCATCACGGGGCGCGCGTGGAAGCGCTTGATGCGAATGGTCTCGGTCATGGGCTTCTCCCGGCGGGGCGGATGCAGACGCGGCCGATCTTAAACATCCGTGATGAAACGAAAAGGGCGCTTCGCCCGACCACCATAAAATGGGGTTGCGCGGGCCCGCGATTGTTGGCTCTGTGCTGCCGCATTCTTTGCCGCAAATCCCGACGGGTTTGCGACAAAATCGCACACGGCGGAGCCACAGAGTGAAACAAGAGATCGCCGAAGATCAGCGCAAGAGCGGCATTCTCACGGGCGCCGTGATCGCCTTCCTGCTCCTCGCCCTGCCGCTCGCGGTGTGGCTGGACCTGACCGAGCTGAGCAAGACGGCGCTGCGCCGGCAGGCCATCGATCTCAACTCGGTGATCACGAGCGTGCGCAGCTACTACGCGACCAACGTGGTCGGGCGGGTGCTGGCCAATCCCAACGGCACGACGCGGGTGGTGCACAATTACGAATCCATCCCCGGCGCGATCCCGATTCCGGCAACGCTGTCGCTCGAGCTCGGCCGGGTGATCGGCGCGCAGCAGGAGAACATCACCTACCGCTTCGTCTCCGACTTCCCGTTCCAGAACCGTGCCCCGCACCAGCTCGACAAGTTCGAGAAGGACGCGCTCGATGCGCTGCGGAAGGATCCCGAGCAGAAGATCGTCGAGACCGAGACCTCGCTGTTCAACGACAAGGTCCGCCTGGTCGCCCCCGTCACCATGGGGCCGGCCTGCGTGAGCTGCCACAACAGCCACCCCGAAAGCCCGAAGACGGACTGGAAGGTGGGCGATGTCCGCGGCATCCAGGAGGTGATCATCGCCCAGCCGATCGCCGCCAACATCTTCTCGTTCAAGTTCCTGCTGGCCTATTTCGTGATCGCCGCCGGCAGCGGCCTGTCGTTCCTCTCGCTGCAGCGCCGCCAGGCGCGCCGGATCAAGGGCATGAACAAGGAGCTCGAATCCGCCAACGACTTCCTCGCCTCGCTCTCGATGAAGATCTCGCGCTACATCCCGCCCCAGGTCTACAAGAGCATCTTCTCCGGCCAGAAGGACGTCACCATCCACACCGAGCGCAAGAAGCTCACCATCTTCTTCTCCGACATCCAGAATTTCACTGCGACCGCCGAGCGGCTGCAGCCGGAGCAGCTGACGCAGCTCCTCAACGAATATTTCACGGAGATGTCGGCGATCGCCCACGAATATGGCGGCACCATCGACAAGTTCATCGGCGACGCCATGCTGATCTTCTTCGGCGATCCCGAGACCAGGGGCGACCGCGCCGATGCGCAGGCCTGCCTGCAGATGGCCTGGCGCATGCAGCAGCGCCTCGCCGAGCTCAATGCGAAATGGCGCGCCTCCGGCATCGAGCAGCCGTTCCGCTCGCGCATGGGCATCAATTCCGGCTATTGCAATGTCGGCAATTTCGGCAGCGCCGACCGCATGGACTATACCATCATCGGTGCGGAGGCGAACCTCGCCGCGCGCCTGCAATCGATCGCCGAGCCCGGCGGCATCGTGCTGAGCTACGAGACCTTCGCCCTCGTCAGCGACATCGTCCGCGCCCATGCACTGCCGGCGATCACGATGAAGGGTATCAGCCGCGAGGTCATTCCCTATTCGGTGGACGCGCTGAGCGACGCGGCGGCGGAGAACAGCGGTATCATCACCGAGCGCGCCCCGGGCCTCGAACTCTATCTCGACCCCGCCGTGGTGAAGTCAGGCGATGCCGCACGCGTGCGCTCGCTGCTGGAAAATGCGCTGGCCTCGCTCAAGCCGGCGTGAAGGCGGCGGCCGCGCGTAACGTTCGTTTCGATCGCGAGAGTCCCCGTGCGGCACCCCTCTCCCTAACCCTCCCCCGCAAGGGGGGAGGGAACATACCTTTGTTGTGGCGCGAGCTCGTTCTCATCATTGCCATGGCGCAGCGAGGTACAGTGTAACGGCGCATCCTGCTGCGCTCCCTCCCCCCTTGCGGGGGAGGGCGGGGGAGAGGGGTGGCCCAGCAAATGGTAGGAGCCGTCGTCGCGCTGCTGTCCGCAACGGCGCGCTGACGCGAAGCTCACCTTGCCGCGCCTTCCGTGAAGGCCGTCTCGATCACCTCGCCGAACGGCTGCCAGGAACGGCCGTCGAACTGGACCAGCCGCATCTGCCTGATCGGCAGGTAGTTGCTGGGCGAAGTATTCATCCGGATGTCGGGCAGCGCCACGGACGGATGATAGTCCCTGAGCGAAGCCGCCTGACGCATGATGTTCTCGCGCGAGAAGTCGTCGCCGCATTGCTTCAGCACCTGCGTCAGCGCCTCGGCCGCGGCGTAGCCATAGAGTGCGGCGCTGTTGTTGGTGCTTTCGACCCGATGGTACTTGTCCATGAAGGCGAACCAATCCTTCATCGCGGGATCGTCCTTCCAGGCGGGATCGCTCGGATCCTTCAGAAAAGCCGCCGAGATCACACCGGCCGAGTTCTCGAGGCCCGCGGGCGCCATCGCATTGGCGATCGAGGCGGAGGCATCGTTGACGATGAAGACCGGATGCCAGTTGAAGGACGCCGCCAGCTTGATCACCTTGGATGCCGTCGACGGCACGCCGAGAAAGACGAAGATGTCGGCGCCCGCGCGTTTGAGGATCGAGACGTGCCCGTCGAGATGCTCGTCGGCAATGTCGAAGGCGATGTCGACGAGGACGTGACGGTTGAGATCGCCGAGGCCTTCCTGGATGCCCTTGTAGAGCATGCGCCCGAACTGGTCGTTCTGCCAGAGCACCACGATCTTCTTCCTGGGGTAGTAGGCCTGGATGTAGTTGGCGTAGATGCGCCCCTCGGACCTGAACGACGGCTGCCAACCCATGGTCCAGGGAAACGCCTTGGCCTTGCTCAGCTCCTCGTCGCCGGAGGCGACGAAAAGCTGCGGGATCTTCCTCTCGTTCAGGTACCAGCGCGTGGCGAGATTGCCGGGCGTGCCGAACGAGCCGAACATCAGGTGCACATCCTCGGTCTCGACCAGATTGCGCGTCAGCTCCAGCGCAGTCGCCGGATCGGAATTGTCGTCGCGCGTGATGAAGCGGATCCTGCGGCCGTTGATCCCGCCACGCGCGTTGATCATGTCGAAATAGGCGGCTTCCGCCTGGCCGATGGCGCCGAACTCCGAGAGCGGTCCCGAATACGGCATGACATTGCCGATGCGGATTTCCTCGTTGCTTGTCGGTTGCTCGGCACGTTGCTGGGACATCGCCCCGAGCGAGGCGAAGGCGGCGATCAACACGAGCAGCAGTCTGCCGGTGACGCGCATGTTCGACACCTTGTCGTTGGCCCCACACCAAGGCCGCTCCGTCTAGGTCAAGCGTTTGTCAATCGTGTGGCTTGCCGGCCCACTTCAAAGTAGCGGGGCTGACGGCCTCGACCTAAAGGGGCAGACGTGCTGACGCTCTGTTACAGCTATGTATCCCCGAGCCTTCGCTACGGCAGCCCGCGCGCCTCGAGCTGACGCACCAGCAGCAGCGTCGGCTCGGCGAGGCTCTCGCCGGAGCCGTCGAGGCCGAAGGCGCTCGCGATACCTTCGCGGCTGCGCAGCAGCGTGCTGCGCGGGCAGTGGCCGGCACCGCAGAGCGTCTTCTTCAGGGTTTCGCCCTGCGCCACGAGGCCGGAGGAATCGTCCACGGCCCAGGCCAGCACGATCGGCACATCGACATTGAGGATGCCTGGGAAGACCGATCGGCTGTCGTACTGGGTGGGGTCGGTGCCGAGATAGGCCTTCTCGCTGTCGCTCGCCTCCTTGCCAACGCGGTAGATCCCGGACACCAGCACAACGCCGGCGACGTCGGCGCCGTCGGTCTGCAACTCGGGATGGGCCAGCAGGGTGGCGACATGGAAGGCGCCCGCGCCGTAGCCGACTGCGACGATCTCGCGGCGATCGCCGTTGAAGAGGTCGATATTGCCGTGAACCCAGGATAGCGCCGCCGCCACATCGGACGCGCCGGCGGGCCAGGTCGCCGCGGGCGCCAGGCGATAGTTGACGCGGACCCCGATCATCTCGTTGCGCGCGGCAAAGCACATGGCCTGGTCCTGGATCTGGCGCGACAGCTCCGGCGCCGCGCGGTCGCCGGTAAAGGTGTCGCCCGCCACGAACAGCAGCACAGGCCGCGGCGTGTCCGCCTTGGTCGCGCTGGTCGCGACGTCGAGCACGTTGGCCTCGCTCTCGCCATAGCGCAGACCGCGCGAGAAGGTGACCTGCTCGCACAGCCGGGCGGTGCCGCCGGCGGTGGTGCCGCTGTCGGTGAGGCCCGCCTGGATGAGCCCGGTGGGCGGCGATAGCCGCGCCGGCAAAACTCCGTGTGCGGAGGCCGCGGTCATGGTCAAAAGCAGGAAAAATGCCAGGTAGTTCTTCATGGTGATGCCGGCCTCGCGGACCGATATTGGCTTGCCGATTGGGCCTGTCTTTTCAATTCGCCTCATTAGTTGGCTGATGTTGAGGCGAATTCACGGCACCTTCGCCCGGCAGGCGGCCGGCGTGGCGCGGGCCTCAGTCTGGCAAGCAGCCGCGGATTGGACCGCAAGTTCGCGGACCGCGCGACGATTGCGCGGCGCGGCCATTTTGTCCCGGTCCGTCAAGCTGTTACCCGGCGCCACCTGGGCCCGCAGCGGAAATGGCTTCCTACTGTGCATGGGGTTGTTTTCGCAGTTTTTGTTTTGGACCACCCGTCAGGCCCGCTTCATCGTCCGGAAGGTGATGGAGTAGCGGCGCGCCTCGACCGGCGGAATGCTGTGCTCCCATTGCGACCGCGCCTCGCCCTCCATCATGTAGAGCGAGCGCGGCAGGGCCTCGAGCGTGTGGCGTTCCCATCTGTCCCCGTTGCGGCGGCGGAAGCGGAATTTGCAGGGCGAGCCGAGCGACAGGCCCAGGACCTTGTCGAAGTGCGGCTTGTCGCGGTGCCAGCCGATGCCGACGCCAACCTCATATTCGGTGCACAGCACCTGCCGAACGCTGCCCTCCGCCAGCCGCGCCCATGCCTCGACCTGCCGCGCGACGGGCAGCAGCCAGTCCGGGATCGGCTCCGCCTCGGCCAGACGCTGCAGCGAATAGTCATAGCGATAGCCGAACGATGCCACGCGCCGGTTGCCCTCGAAGGCGCCGAACTGGAAGCGCTGGAGCGGCAATGCTGCGATGCGGTCGATCAAGTCCTGCTCGACCGCGGCATCGATGAAGTCGTCCGTATGGCGAAGCCCCGCAGGGCCCGCTTCCGGTTCGGCGAACAAACCAAGCTGCGTCATGCCTCGCATTTCCGTGATGGAACCTAATGGCGGCTGCTGCGACTTATCTATGACGCGGGAAGAAACGTGCGAGGCTGTCATGGCAGAGAAGCATACCGCCGATCCGGTCGAGATCATGCGGGCGACCGGTCATCCTGAGCTTGAATATGCCGCGGGCTGGACCATCGCAGGTCTCGTCACCATCGGCACCATCGTCGCCGCCTGGGTGTTCGCGATCTGAGGCATGATCCGGAAAAGTGTGAAGCGGTTTTCCGGATAGATCATGCCTCAACAAGAAAGCTGAGGGGCGATGCGCATTGCACCTCAGGCCACAGGGAATTGGAGCTCGAAGGCGACGCCGTCGCCGGTCGGCTTGAGCCTGATCGAGCCGCCATGGCTCGCCATCACCGCCCGCGCGATCGCCAGCCCCATTCCAGTACCGCCCTGGTCGCGGCGGGTGGTGAAGAACGCATCGAAAATCCGGTCGCGGTTGGGCGCCGAGATCAGCTCGCCGTCGTTGCTCACGGTCAGCCGCAGGGTGGTGCGCTCGTCGACCGCCTCCAGCCTGATCGTCCCGGCCTTGTGCCGCACCGCGTTGTCGGCGAGATGCGACAGCACGATCAGCGCCTTCTCGCCGGACATGCCGATCGCCCGGTCGAGGCTGCCGCTGGCTTCGATCGAGCTTGCCGGAAACCTGTTCCGGAGGTCGGCGATCACGGGCGCGAGCTCGGTGCGCTCGTTCTGCGGCAGGCTTTCGGCGCGGGCGAGCTCGCGCAGCCGCTGCGCCATCGCCTCCAGCCGCTGGGTGTCGGACAGGATGTTGGCGATGAATGTCGTCTGCTCGGCCGGCGTCAGGCCCTCGGCCTTGCCTTGAAGTGAATCCTGCAACAGCTCGGCCGCGCCCTTGATCGATGTCAGCGGCGATTTCAGTTCGTGGGTGAGGTGTGCCGAGAACGTCGCGATGTAGTCCGAACGCCGCGCCAGCTGCTCGGCCATGCCGAGGAAGCTGTGCGAGAGCTGGGCGAACTCCCGTGTGCCGTAGTGCCGGAGCGGCCGGAACGCCTCGCGGTCACCGCGGCCGATTCTGGCGGCGCGATCGATCAGCTCGCGCATCGGCAGCGTGATGGTGCGCGAGAACACGAGCCCGATCGCGATGGTGCCGAGGAGCACGGCCAGCCCCGCCAGCACGAACTTGGCCCGCTCCTGGTAAAGGTGGTCGAAGATGTTGCTCGGCGTCCGCGTGGCGTAGATCACCCCCGCGACGCGATTGTCGACAATGACCGGCATCGCCGAGAACACGTGCACGCCGAGGCCCCGGCTGAAGGAATAGATCGGCGGTGGCGGCTTGTCCGGCACGCGGTTGCGCAAGGTGGCGCGGTATTGCCCGTGCAGCGCGTCCGCGACCTCCTCGATGTGCGCAAGGGATTGCCCGACCTCCTGCCGGCCGGCGATCACCACGCCTTGCGGATCGAGGATGCGAAAGCCCGCCAGCGTCACCTTCTGCGTCTCGCGGATGATCGGCGTCAGTCTTGCGCCGATCTCGACATAGGCGGGCTGCGCCGGCCCGGGTGCAGCCTGGGCATCCGGCCGCCGCCGCAGCAGATCGTTCGCGGTGAGGTCGAGCCCGGGGCGGATCGGCGTGACCCGGTCACCGGGATCGGGCAGCACGCCCGGTGGCACCGCGGCGCCCAGCGTGAGGCCGCTATCGAGCCTTGCTGCAACCTCCTGCGCATAGATCGTCGCCAGCACGCGGCTCTGCGCGATCAGCTCGGCCTGGGTCTGTCGGATGAGCTGGTTGTCGTAGAGGCGAAAGAAGAACAGGCCGACCAGTGGCAGGATGGCGACGGTGGCCAGCACCGTGAAGATGACCAGCCCCAGCGACGGCCGCCATTTATCTGGCGCCGCGCTCATGCCTCTTTCTCGCAGCGGCCGAGCTTGAAGCCGACGCCGTGGATGGTCTCGATGATGTTGTCGCAAGCCAGCGCCGCGAGCTTGGCGCGGATATTGCGGATGTGGCTGTCGATGGTGCGGTCGGAGACCTGGATGTTGAGCTGATAGGCGGCCCGCATCAGCTGCTCGCGATTGAAAACCGATGTGGGGCGGGTCAGGAAGGCGCGCAGGATACCGAACTCGATCGCGGTCAGTTTCAGCGGTGTCCCTGCAAATGAAGCCACGTGCTGTTCGGGATCGATCAGGAGACTGCCTTGCGACAGCGCGGTGGGAACCGCCTTGGCCTCGCCATTGCGCGGGCTGAGGCGACGCAGGATGACGTTGACCCGCGCCACCAGCTCGCGCGGGCTGAACGGCTTGGTCACGTAGTCGTCGCCGCCGATCTCGAGGCCGAGGATGCGGTCGATCTCCTCGTCGCGGGCCGACAGGAACAGGATCGGCACGTCGGACGTCTTGCGGATCTCGCGGCAAACGTCGAGGCCGTCGAACTCGGGCATGCCGATGTCGAGCACGATGAGGTCGGGCCTGTCGGCGGCAAAGCGGAGAAGCGCCTCCTTGCCGTCGCGCGCCTCGATCACGTCCATGCCGGCCTTCTTCAGGGCGACGCGGATGACCTCGCGAATGTGGCCCTCGTCGTCGACGATGAGAATGCGATTCGCCAAGAAATTCTCCGCTGTCTCGTCAGCCCGCCAACCGGCTGCCGGACCTGGTTTCCGCCCTGGGCGTCCAGCCTGCGCTGGAGCCGCCAGCTTCGGAAGCTCCAACTCCGCCAGGCCAGGTCCTGGCGCTGCTGTTCTACAAGCCTGTCTCGCTGTGACACAAGGCAGCCCTCGCTGGCGCCGGGCCGCAGCGCGATCGCCCTGTCGATGGCGGGCAGCGCCTGCGGCCCGAGCGTCAGGAGATAGTCGATGTCGATCTGCACGCCGTTGCCCGATGCCTCCCGGCTGTGGGTGACATTGTAGTCGGCAATGAAGGCGTCGAAGTTCACCAGCGAGCAGCCGTACAGCACGATCGTCAACGCGATCAGGTTGGCGCCGATCAGCCATTGGTTGGACCGGTTGAGGGCGATGCGGGTCACGATCAGGACCAGTCCGAGCGCGACCAGCCCCATCCAGATGAAGGCCGCGATGCGCCAGTAAGTCAGCATGTAGATGTCGACATAGAGATCGAGGCGGAGGATGGAGGAGGCGACCAGAAGCACGTTCTGCCCGACCCAGAGATAGACCAGCGGCCGGATCACCTTCGATTTCTCGGCCGGTCCGCCCGGTCGCATCGCGACCAGGACGAAGGCGGCAGCGAGCAGCGCGGTCGCGATCAGCGGGTAGGCGCCGCGATGGGCGTAGGACGCATAGGTCAGGTTCTCGGGCAGCGCGACGTGGCCCCAGAGATAGATGGCGTCGAGAATCGACTGTGCCGCGAACAGCAGATTGAACAAGATCAGCGAGCGCAGGATGGTGGAGGGGCCCAGAAACTCCGGCGACACGAAGGGCGGCAGCGGCTCCGCGACGTCCGTTTCGGCGGCGGCAACCTTCTTGCGCCGCCAGCGCACATGGATGAACGGCCAGACCAGCGCCAGCATCAGGATCCAGAACAGCACGCGCCAGACGCTGACATATTCGAAGATGATCTTCGGATTGAGCAGCGACACCCATTGCTCGATCACCGGATTGGCGGCGGCGAACAGCGCCACGAACACGGTGCTCAGCACCACCGGCATCAACCAGAGCGCGATGCCGCGGGTGAACGCCGACATGTTGCAGACCTGAAGCGCGTCGGGGAAGAATCTGAAGGGACCGAACAGGACAAGGTTTCGCAGTGGGCGGGCGCGTTCCGCGAGGCCGGTCGTCTCCGGATTGGTTGCGAGCAGCAAGGCGATGGCCAGCGCTGCGACGAGGATCAGCAACGAGAGCGGAGTGAGCTCCTCCACGGCCGGCACGAGACCGAGTGCAACGATCGCGCCGCCGGTTACTGCGCGGCGAAAGTCCAGCGCCGCACGGTTGGCAAGCAGAGAGGCGCAGGCAATCGCGACCGCCAGGATCACCAGGGACATTCCGATCCGCCGGCCGTAGAGCAGAAAGTCGCCAAGTGCGGCGAGCAGCAGTGCCATTGCGAGCTTGGCCGACAGTGCCGAAGGCCTGATCGGTGGAATGTCCGTCGTCGATGTCGAAGCCAGGCTCGTCATGTCCAGAAGATTCTCCGTGATGGGGCATCACGAATTCTGGACGGCGCTCGTGCAGAAGTCGGGATCATCGCCTGCACGGTTTCAGGAGTCTTTTGCAGTTTTCGTGCAGACCCGAGTTTGTCTCTCGCGCAGCGTCAACCGCTTTGATAGGTGCGAAGCATTCGCTCCAATCGCGAGTGCTGCATCATGCAATTCCTCAATCGCCTCTGTCTCGTCCTGCTCTGGCTGGCCACGCCGCTCGCCGCATTCGCGGCAGCGAACAAGAATGACCCCTATTTGCTCGTGCTACGCGGCGCCGGAAACATCGCGCTTGTCGTCGCAAGCATCCTGGTCGTCATCGTCCTGCTGCGTCGCGGGCATTGGCGCAGCATTGCGGGCAAGCTGCTCGTCACGCTCTGGTGCCTGCCGCCGCTGCTGATGTCCGCCGCGCATGTCAGGTTCGAGCTGCGCAAGCACGCCGTTCTCAGCGTGAGCGCCGCCGAGGCTCGCCAGCTCGGACCACATTTCATGGTCGGGTATTCGTCCTTTCCGGAGGTTGCGCGTCTCGCCGAGCAGGGATTGATCGGCGGCGTCTACGTCACCCGGCACAACATCCGGGGACGGACGATCGAGGCGCTGCGGGCCGAGATCGCGGCGCTTCAGCACAAGCGGCGCGCCGCAGGCCTACCGCCGCTGGTCGTTGCGGCCGATCAGGAGGGCGGCATCGTCGGGCATCTCGCGCCGCCGCTGACCAAGGTGCCGGCACTGGCGACGCTCACCGGGCTCGCGCCCGGCGACCAGCAGGCCAGGGCAGAAGAGTTCGGCCGCATCCACGGCCGAGAGCTTGCAGATCTCGGCGTCAACCTCAATCTCGCGCCGGTGCTCGACCTGAAGCCGCCGGTTCGCCGCAATCGCCTCGATTTTCACACGCTGATCGGCCAGCGCGCGATCGCGGCCGATCCCGCGGTCGTCAGCACGATCGCGAGCGCCTATGTCCGGGGGCTGGAGGAGTCGGGCGTCGGTGCCACGCTCAAGCATTTCCCCGGCATTGGGCGCGTGCGCGATGACACGCATCATTTCAGCGCCAGTCTCGACACGCCGGTGAAGGAATTGGAGGCAACCGACTGGCTGCCGTTCCGCGAGGTGCTGTCGCACTCGCGGAGCGCTCTGATGGTCGGCCATGTCACGCTCACCGCTGTCGATCCCGACCGCGCCGCATCGCATTCGAAGCGTGTGGTCGAGGGAATCGTTCGTGGGAAATGGGGTTACCAGGGCGTGGTGATGACGGACGATCTCGTCATGGGCGCAATCTACCAGAACGACGTCTGCAGGGCCGTAGTGGAGGCGATCAACGCCGGCGTCGACATGCTGCTGGTCGCCTATGACGGCGCGCAATTCTATCGGGTCTTTTCCTGTGCCCTGGATGCATCGCGGCAGGGCAGGCTCGACGCGGCGATGCTGCGCGCGAGCGCGGCGCGGTTGGAACTGCGCTCGCCGGCCGCACAGGCCGCAGCGGTCTCACCCGTTGGAAGCACACTTGGGATGATGGGCATGCCTGCTGCCCCGCGCGCGATGGCGCGGGGCGGTTGAGCTCGGCGAGTCTGCGCGTCGCGACGGGCGCTGTCTATTCTGCCTGCTCCAGCGCCGCGGGCATCTTCGCCACGGACATCAGCGACCGCGCCACCTGATTGAGCAGGAGATCGGCGTTCTCCTCCTCCGCGAGCGACTTCGACAGCAGCGCGACGATGGCGCTGTGCCGGAGCTGCTGCGCAAGGTTGCGTGCGGTGGTGTAGCCGGACATCTCGTAATGTTCAACGCGTTGGGCCGCCGAGATCAGTGCAAGGTCGGCGGCTGCGTCCTCCTTCTCTTCGCCTTCCTTCATGACTTCCTGGCCTTCCTCGATCAGGCCCATCATACCCTTGCATGGCTTGGCTCGCGCATTCTCGCCGAGCAGCTCGAAGCATTCGTTGATGCGCTCGACCTGGTTCTCCGTCTCGGCCAGATGCTGCTCGAACAATTCACGCAGCTGGTCGAAGCGCGCGGCCTGGGCCATCTTGGGAAGCGCCTTGGTCAACTGCTTCTCGGCATGGAGGATGTCGCGCAGCTCGTGAAGCAGAAGGTCGGTGAGGCCCGCCTCGTCGACGGGCGACGAGCTCTCCGCGACGATCGACGGGGCCGCGCCGGGGTCCGAAGACTGGAGGGCAGGCGATTCTGTGAATACCCAGTCCTCGCCTTCGTTCCAGGGGCCGCGGGTGTCGATCTCGCCGTGATCACCGCTGCCGGTGGAATCGTTGAAATACTGGTTCACGAGGCCCGGCGTCGGCGCGATCCTGCCGATGCTGAAGGCCGGCTTCGACAGGCTTTCGAGTGCCCGTGCGAACGCCTTCATATGGGTAATCTCTCTCGTCATCAGGAACTGCAGCGCGTCCTTGCTGCCGGCGTCGTCGCAGAAATTGATCAGTCGTTCGTAGACGATCTTTGCCCGTGCTTCGGCGGCGATGTTGCTGCGGAGATCGACGTCGAGCTCGCCGGTGATCTTGAGATAGTCGGCAGTCCAGGGATTGCCTTGCGAATTGAACAGGTTGACGCCGCCGCCGCCGGCAATCGCAATCAGCGGATCGGCTTCGGCCGCCTGGCGATCGTTCTTCGAAGGCGCGAGGTGCATGCGGGCAAGGCAACCGACGACTTCGAGATGGCTGAGCTCTTCGGTGCCGATATCCATCAACAGGTCCTTGCGGTCGGGATCCTCGCAATTCAGCCCCTGAATCGAATATTGCATCGCCGCCGCAAGTTCCCCGTTGGCGCCGCCGAACTGCTCGAGGAGCATATTGCCGAAGCGCGGATCGGGTTCGTCGACGCGCACGGTGAACATCAGCTTCTTGACGTGGTGGTACATGGGACGGCTCGCGCTGTGAGGGAAACTACGGCGACAACGGGCCCTCAGAATGTTCGTTCCTAGTCATCTCAAAATTCGGATTTCGTTCCAGATTGGTCTGGCGGGGCGGCTTGAGCCCGTCCCGGCAATAGAGTAGCGACGGAGCAATGGGCCTCCGCCGCTCCCCCGCGCCTGTGGACCAGCTCGCATGCGGTCGAGGGGCCGGCGGTCTCATCACGCATTGTGCTTCGAATGCAGGTGCGTTATGGCTCTCGCGCTTTCCAGAGGCGGAGACGAGCTTTGTCGAAACAATCCCTGCGCGAGGAGGCCGAACGCCTGATCCGCGAATCGATGGAAAAGAAGACCATCGTCGTCAAGCAGGGCACGACCCGCATCGAGGCGGTCTGCGGCAAATGCGGCGCCCCGAACCGGGTCCAGGCGGAAAAGGGCCAGGCCCGCGTTAAGTTCGCCTGCAAGCAGTGTGGGCACAAGCAAGAGACGTTGTAGCCAGGCCCCCTGACCTCACCGTGCTGCGGCGCTCCAGCTCCTCGCCACAGTCAGCGTTCTTCCACGAACTTCTTGAACGCATCGGCATAGTCCGGGTGCCAGCGCGACAATGGCGGGCGGTTCTCGACGATGTCGCCCATAGCCCAGAGCATGCGTTTCTCGTCGAGGGCCCGGGGCACGTCGTTGTCCGGGCAGAGGATGTAGAAATCGCCGGCTTCCAGCCGTGCCAGCATGAAATCGACCGTCTCATCCGGTGTCCAGGCGCCGGCCGGCTTCTCGGTGCGTCCCTTCGCGGTCAGGCCGGTGAAGACGAAGCCCGGGATCAACAGATGCGCCGTGATGTGGCAGCCCTTCGTGTTGCGCAGCTCGTGTTGGAGCGCCTCGGTGAACGCCTTCACGCCGGCCTTCGAGACATTGTAGGCGGGGTCGCCCGGCGGCGTGGTGATGCCCTGCTTGGAACCGGTGTTGATGATCAGGCCCGGTTTGCCGCGCGCGATCATGTTCGGCGCGAAGATTCGCGAGCCGTTGATGATGCCCCACATGTTGGCGCCGATGATGCGTTGCCAATGGTCGGGCTCGCCGAACAGCGTGCTGCCCGGCTGGATGCCGGCATTGTTCATGAGGATGTCGGTGCCGCCAAACCGCTCGCGCACCGCGCGTTCCAGTTCCGTCACGCTCTCGACCTTGCTGACATCGACGGCGGATGTCATCACGTTTGCGGGTGCCGTGACGGATGACAGTTTTGTTGCAGTCTCCGCCAACCGTGCCTCGTCGACATCCGCGACACATACCTTCATCCCAGTGCGCGCGAAGGCGATGGCAGCGGCAAATCCGATGCCGGATGCGCCGCCCGTGATGACGGCAACATTGTCTTTGACGATGGCGGGATGTGGCATGGATCGTCTCCGTGGAGGGCCTCGGTCGAGCTATAACATGGCGGCAGTCCGACCCTGCACAAGTCGGCATGGGAGGTCTTCGTTCGGCGCTGCCTTTACGCCCAACCGGCCCGGCTGTATCCTCGATCGAACGATCCCGCCCAGATCGAACCAATCAATCACTTGACAGGGAGTGCAGCCATGGCTGTGTCGCAGGCTATTCCGATCACGCGCCATCCGTTTGCAAATGGATCTTACAAGCCGATGCTGATCGACGGGAAGTGGGTCGATGCAGCCTCGGGCAAGCGCTTCGAAACCCGCAATCCCGCCACCGGCGAGTTGCTCGCCACCGTCGCCGAAGGCGACAAGGAGGACATCGATCGTGCGGTTGCGGCCGCTCGCCGCGCCTTCGAAGGCCCCTGGAGCAAGGTCAAGCCGTTCGAGCGGCAAAACCTGCTCCTGAAGCTCGCCGACCTCGTCGAGAAGAATTTCGACGAATTGTCGCAGCTCGACACGCTCGACATGGGCGCGCCGCTCAGCCGCACCCGCGCCTATCGCCTGCGCGCCGTCGGCATGCTGCGCTATTATGCCGGCCAGACCACGGCGATCCACGGCGAGACCATCGAGAACTCGCTGCCCGGCGAGATCTTCTCCTACACGCTGAAGGAGCCGATCGGCGTCGTCGGCGCCATCATTCCCTGGAACGGCCCACTGACCGCGACGATCTGGAAGATCGGCCCCGCGATCGCGACCGGCTGCACCGTGGTGCTCAAGCCCGCCGAAGAAGCGCCTCTGACCTCGCTGCGCATCGCGGAACTCGCGATGGAGGCGGGCGTGCCGCCCGGGGTCATCAATGTCGTGCCCGGCTATGGCGAGACGGCGGGCGCCGCGCTCGCCTCGCACCATGACGTCGACAAGGTCGCCTTCACCGGCTCGCATGTCACGGGCCAGTCGATCATCCGTGCCTCCGCCGGCAACCTCAAGCGCGTCTCGCTCGAGCTCGGCGGCAAGTCTCCGGACATCGTGTTCGCGGATGCCGATCTCGACGCCGCCGTGCCGGGCGCGGCGATGGCGGTGTTCGCCAATTCGGGGCAGATCTGCAGCGCCGGTACGCGGCTCTTCGTCGAGCAGTCGATCTATGACGAATTCGTCGGCCGCGTCGCCGAGTTCGGCAAGAAGCTGCAGGTCGGCAACGGCCTCGATCCGAACGTGCAGATCGGACCGCTCGTCTCCGAGCAGCAGCTCGAGCGCGTCACCGGCTATCTCGATATCGGCCAGAAGGAAGGCGCCAAGGCGCTCGCCGGCGGCGGACGCGTCACCGAAGGGGCGCTGTCGAAGGGCTTCTTCGTCTCGCCGACGGTGTTCGCGGGCGTTGAGGACAACATGCGCATCGCGCAGGAGGAGATTTTTGGTCCCGTCATCTCCGCGATCGCGTTCAAGGACATGGACGAGCTGGTCAAGCGCGCCAACGCCACCACGTTCGGTCTTGGCTCCGGCCTGTGGACGCGCGATGTCAGCAAGGCCCATGCGGTGGCGAAGCGCTTGCGCGCCGGCTCGGTGTGGGTCAACTGCTACCAGGCGATGGACCCGGCTGTGCCGTTCGGCGGCTACAAGATGAGCGGCTACGGCCGCGAGTCCGGCAAGCAGCACGTCGAGGAATATCTCAACGTGAAGGCGGTCTGGATCAAGACGGCGTAAGGCCGGCTCTTCTTCGCCTCTCCCCGCTTGCGGGGAGAGGTCGGAATTCGCGCAACGCGCGGATTCCGGGTGAAGGGGACTCTCCGCGAGTCCAACTCTCACCGCGATTGCCGAGGCAGCCCCTCACCCCGTAAGAACGGGGAGAGGGAGAATAACCACCGCCTTCTCGGGCGGGCAGTCTCCCTCATATCATCCGTATTTCCTTCATTGACATCCGGGGACCACATGAAATTCGAAGCGTTGTTCAAGCCGTTGCAGGTCGGTCCGTACAAGCTCGCGCATCGCGTTGCGATGGCGCCGCTCACGCGCATGCGGGCCGAGCGCGAGAGTTTTGCGCCGCGGCCGCTCAATGCCGAATATTACGGCCAGCGTGCAACGCAAGGCGGCCTGATCGTCGCGGAGGCCTCGCCGGTGCTCTCGCACGGACGCGGCAATCCGGCAACGCCAGGCATCTATTCGGAGGCACAAGTCGCGGGCTGGCGCAACGTGACGGATGCCGTGCACGCCAAGGGCGGCATCATCTTCCTCCAGCTCTGGCATGTCGGCCGCGTCTCTCATTCCTCCTTCCACGGCGGCGAGCTGCCGGTTTCGGCCTCGGCGATTCCGATCAAGGCCGAGGGCATGAAGGCGATGACGGCCGACGGCAAGATTGCGGACTACGAGACGCCGCGCGCGCTGGAGACCGAGGAGGTCAAGGACATCGTCGAGGCGTTCCGGCAGGGTGCGAAAAACGCGCTCGCCGCGGGCTTCGACGGCGTCGAAATCCACGGTGCCAACGGTTATCTGCTCGAGCAGTTCCTGCAGTCGCGCAGCAACCAGCGCACCGATCAATATGGCGGCGGAATCGAGAACCGCGCGCGCCTTCTGCTCGAGGTCACGCAGGCCGCGATCGACGTCTGGGGGGCGAACCGCGTCGCCGTCCGGTTGTCGCCGCACGGCATCGCCAATGATTCCGGCGAGCCCGATCCGATGCCGCTCTACACCCATGTCGTGAAGGCGCTCGACAAGCTTGGCCTGGCGTACCTGCATTTCATCGAGCCGCGCTCCAGCGGCGCCGGCCGCGCCGACGTCCATTGGGACAATGTGCCCTCGGCAATGGTGTTGTTCCGCCCGCTCTACAGCGGCGTGCTGATGACCGCCGGCGGCTTCACCGGCGAGACCGCGAATGCGGCGATCGCCGACGGCCATGCGGATATCATCGCGTTCGGCCGCATCTTCATCTCCAATCCCGATCTGCCGCGCCGTCTCGAGCACGGCTACCCGATCACGCCGTACAACCGCGCGACGTTCTATAGTGGTGAGGAGAAGGGATATACGGACTATCCGGTGTATGACGAACTGACGCTGGCATAACTTGCTCCGTCATTCCGGGGCGCGACGAAGTCGCGAGCCCGGAATCCATCCGACCGCATACCCGGAGGTGAGATGGATTCCGGGCTCGATGCTTCGCATCGCCCCGGAATGACGAGTTAGGGTGTCGCGCCACCGTCAGCCGCAATGACGACGGGGAAACACAATGGCCAAAGCCGCCGCCGCAGGTATAGCCACCGGCCAGTGTCTCTGCGGCAAGATCGCCTTCGAGATCGACGTTCCCGCGCGCTGGGCCTGGCACGATCACTCCGCCGCCAGCCGCCGCGCCCATGGCGCGGCTTACGCAACCTATGTTGGAAGCTGGAAGAAGCGCTTCCGCATCACCTCCGGCAAGACCGCGCTGACCCGCTACGAGGACAAGGCGACGAAGACCGCGCGCAGCTTCTGCTCGCATTGCGGCACGCCGATCGCCTATGAGCGCCCGCGCGGGCCGCACATGGTCAACATCCCCCGTGCGCTGTTCACAGAGCGCACCGGCCGCCAGCCGCTCTATCACATCGCCATCGAGGAGCTGCAGGAATGGGCCTATACCGGCGAGCCGCTGGTGCCGCTGAAGGGGTTTCCGGGCGTGGTGTGGCAGCGCTCGAAAAAGAAGAAGCGGGCGAGAGGCGAGGATCCGTTCGAGCTCGGCCGGGAGGAGATGTAGCGCGGGCTGCGTACCGAGCTCTCGTGCTCCGGACGCTGCGCATCACCACTTCGGTGATGCGCTGCTGAGCCGGGGCCCATACGTCAGTGAGATTGGTGCCAGTTATGGGTCCCGGCTCTGCGCCGCACCGCTACGCGCTGCGTCGCGTCCGGGACACGAGACCGTCCCGCGCAAGGCAGCCATGACCACGCTTCCTTGCGTGCCTCCCAAGATCTCGGCCATCATGCCTTCAGTCCTTGCGGCAATGCCCGCTCCTGGAGGAAACATGAAGAACAAGATCACCGGCCGCTCCGCGTTTCTCGCGCTGCTCAAGGACGAAGGCATCACGCATCTGTTCGGCAATCCCGGCACCACCGAGCTGCCGATCATGCACGCGCTGAAGGATCATCCCGATCTCACCTATGTGATGGCGATGCAGGAAAGCCTCGTGGTCGCAATCGCCGACGGCTACAGCCGCGCCTCGGGCAAGCTCGTCGCCTGCAACGTGCACGTCGCGCCCGGCCTCGGCAACGCGATGGGCTCGCTCTACAACGCCCAGTTCACGGGCACGCCGATGATTTTGACCGCAGGCCAGCAGGAGCAGGGCCACGGCCTGATGGAGCCGGTGCTCTATGGTCCGCTGGTGCGGATGGCCGAGCCGCTGGTGAAATGGGCGGTCGAGGTGACGCGGCTGGAGGATCTGCCGCGCATCGTGCGCCGCGCCGCCAAGGTCGCGACCACGCCGCCGACCGGACCGGTGTTCATCTCGCTGCCCGGCGACATCCTCAACAGCGAGGCCGGAATCGATCTCGGCCGCTCCACCCGCATCGATGCCCGCACAAGGCCGTCGGACGAGGCGTTGAAGATCTTTGCCGCGCGGTTACTGAAGGCTGAGCGTCCCGTCATCGTCACCATGGACGAGGTGGTCAAGAGCGATGCTCTGAAGGAGGCGGCTGACTTGGCCGAGCTGCTCGGCGCGGCCGCCTACCAATCCTCGACGCCCTATGGCTCGCACTTCCTCTCGGAGAGCCCAAGCTTCATCGGCACGCTCGCGCGCGTGCAGAAGGCCGCGCGCGATACCCTCGCACCTTACGATCTCCTGATCGCGCTCGGCGGCGATCCCCTGCGCATGTCGGTCTACAGCGAGGTCGATGCGCTGCCGGACGGACTCGCCATCGTGCAGGTCGGCCTTGTCGACTGGGAGATCGCGAAGAATTACGGCGCCGAGATCGCGCTGAAGGCGGACTTGAAGGAGACGCTGCGCGCCTTGATCCCCGTCCTGAAGGAGATGGGTGGCGAGGAATTGGCGCAACGCGCCAAGCGGCGCCTTGCCGAGTTCGCGCCGAAGAACTGGACCGCGCGTCGCGCTGCTCTGGTCGAGCAGATCAGCAAGAGCGCGGGCCGTAGCCCCATCGATCCCGATTATCTGGTGCTGCAGATGGTCGAGGCGATGCCTGATAACGCCATCCTGGTCGATGAGGGCCTCACTTCCAGCCGCCAGGTCACGGCGCTGCGGCCGCACCGCGATCGCTATGGCTATCATGGCCTTGCCTCAGGGGGGATCGGCTGGGGACTGCCGGCCTCGGTCGGTGCCAGCATCGCCAATCCCGATCGTCCTGTGGTCTGCTTTTCGGGCGATGGCAGCGCGATGTATTCGATCCAGTCGCTGTGGACGGCGGCGCACCACAAGCTGCCGCTCAACGTCATCATCGTCAACAATGGCGGCTACCGCATCATCAAGCAGCGCCTGCTCGCCTTCCATGGCGACGACAACTACGTCGGCATGGACTTCGTCGATCCGCCCGTGGATTTCGCCGGCGTTGCGAAAGCGCTCGGTTGCGAGGCGATCAGGATCAGCGACCCCCGCGAGTTGAAGGCGACGCTGGCGTCGGCGTTTGGCAGGCCGGGCACGAAGCTGATCGAGGTGATGGTGGACGGGACGGTGTAGGGCAGGCTCTGTCCACCGTCATTGCGAGGAGCGCAGCGACGAAGCAATCCAGGCTGTATCCGCGGAGGGATTCTGGACTGCTTCGGCTCGCTCGCAATGACGAGGAGGAAGCAGCTACCCCTTCTTCCCCACCCGATACCCCGCAGCCGGATGCGGCGCATCTAACCGCGGCCGGCCGGCGCCGAACAGCTTCTCCCGCAGCGTGCCCTTGGCATACTCGCTCTTGTACCGCCCGCGCCGGGTCAGCTCCGGCACCAGCATGTCGGCGATGTCCTCGAAATCTCCGGGCGAGATCGCGAAGGCGACGTTGAGCCCGTCGACGTCGGTCTTTTCGAACCAGTCCTCGATCTTGTCGGCGACGCTTTCCGGCGTACCGACCACGACCGGGCCGGCGCCGCCGATGCCGACATGCTCGATGACGTCGCGCACGGTCCAGACGCGGTCGGGGTCGGCGCGGGTGACGTTGTCCATCGCGCTGCGGCCGGCATCGTTCTGGACGTGGCGGACCTGCTGGTCGAGGTCGTAGCCGGAGAAGTCAACGCCGGTCCAGCCGGACATCAGCGCCAGCGCGCCTTCGGGACTGATGTGGCGGCGGTAGTCGGCGTATTTCTCCTTCGCATCGGCCTCGGTCCGCCCGAGGATGATCGTCATCATCGAGAACATCAGGATTTCGGCCGGGTTGCGGCCGAGCGCGGCAGCCTCCTGCCGGATCGCGGACACGCGCGGCGCGATCACCTTGGCCGACGGACCCGACATGAACACGCATTCGGCATGCTTGGCCGCGAACTGCCGCCCGCGCGGCGAGGTGCCGGCCTGGTACAGCACGGGCGTGCGCTGCGGCGATGGCTCGCTGAGATGAATGGTGTTGTTGATGCGGTAGTTCGCGCCGTCATGATTGACGCGATGAACCTTTGCGGGATCGGTGAACAAGCCGCGCTTGCGGTCGCGCAGCACGGCGTCGTCCTCCCAGCTCCCTTCCCAGAGCTTGTAGACGACCTCCATATATTCGTCGGCGATGTCGTAGCGGTCGTCGTGCCCGGTCTGCCTGTCCTTGCCGGCACCGCGCGCGGCGCTGTCGAGATAGCCGGTGACGACGTTCCAGCCGATCCGCCCCTCGGTGAGGTGATCGAGCGTCGACATCCGCCGTGCGAACGGGTAGGGCGGCTCGAAGGACAGGTTGCTGGTGACGCCGAAGCCGAGATTCTGCGTCACCGCCGCCATCGCCGACAGCAGCAGCAGCGGCTCGTTCGACGGCGTCTGTGCTGCATTGCGCAAGGCTGCGTCAGGGCTGTTGCCATAGACGTCGTAGACCCCGAGCACGTCGGCCAGGAACAGCCCGTCGAAACGGCCGCGCTCTAGCGTCCTGGCGAGATCGATCCAATAGGGCAGGCGATTATAGTCGGCGGTGCGGTCGCGCGGATGGGTCCACAGGCCCGGTGACTGGTGTGCGACGCAATTCATCGCAAAGGCGTTGAGCCTGATCTGTTTGGCCATGCTGGTCCCCTCGGCGCCCTGTACTGAGCGCTCTTCGAATGATAGATGTGCGCCCCAACTTGGCGAAGTTCTTGCATATGTTTGGGGGTTGGCAAGGTCAAAATCAGCGGTGCCGCCACGCCTGGCAAGCCGATCTCAAGCGAGCAGGAACGAAATCCCAAGAAAATTACAAGCGAACTACAAGAGAAACTCCAAGAAACTCTCCAAGCCCCCTGCCACTTTCGATGGCCTACGTAGCCCGCTACGTTCGCCCGCCTCGACAACCTTGAAAACGTAAGCAATGACCAGAGCCGACGCCATCGCCCGCGCCCGGAACGACTTCAAATCCGGTGCGTTCCTCGCTGAACTCGACCGCCGCGTCGCGTATCGGACCGAGAGCCAGAATCCGTCGCGCGGCGCCGAGCTGCGCGCCTATCTGGAACGGGAGATGCAGCCGGCCTTCGCCGCGCTCGATTTTTCCAGCCGCATCGTCGAATCCCCAAGCGGCAAGGCGCCCTTCCTGTTGGCCGAACGTCACGAGAGCGCGTCGGCGCCGACCGTGCTGATCTACGGCCATGGCGACGTCGTCGACGGCATGGAGGGCGAGTGGCGCGATGGCCGCGATCCCTGGCGCACGACGGTTGCAGGTACGCGCCTTTATGGCCGCGGCACCGCCGACAACAAGGGCCAGCACAGCATCAATATGGCGGCGCTCCGCGCGGTGCGTGACGCTCGCGGCGGCAAGCTCGGCTTCAACGCGAAATTCATCGTCGAAATGGGCGAGGAGATCGGCTCGCCGGATCTCGGCAAGGTCTGCGATCTCAATCGGGACGCGCTCAAGGCCGACTTGTTCGTGGCCTCCGACGGGCCGCGCCTGTCCGCGGACCGGCCGACGCTCTTTCTCGGCTGCCGTGGCGGCATCCGCATTCATCTCGACGTGAATCTGCGCGACGGCGGCCACCATTCTGGCAATTGGGGCGGCGTGCTCGCCAATCCCGCGACCATCCTGGTCAATGCGATCTCGACCCTGGTCGACGGCCACGGCCGTCTCCTGCTCGATGCCTTGAAGCCGCCGCGGCTCACCAACCAGATCCGCAGCTACCTCGCCGACGTGCAGGTGGTGCCGACCGTCGACGAGCCGGCGCTCGCGGAGAACTGGGGCGAGGAGGGGCTGTCGGCGGCCGAGCGGCTCTATGCCTGGAACACGCTCGAAGTGCTGGCGATGTCGTCGGGCAATATCGAGAAGCCGGCGAACGCCATTCCCGGTCACGCCAATGCCGTGCTGCAACTGCGTTTCGTGGTCGGGACGAAAGTCGAGGGTCTGATCGAGGCAATCCGCGCGCATCTCGTTGCAAGGGGTTTTCCGATGGTCGAGGTGCGGGCGGCGCAGAGCTTTGCTGCATCGCGCACCGATTTCGACAGCCCCTGGATCAAATGGGCGGCGGATTCGGTCAGGGAGACCACGGGAAAGGCGCCGGCCGTGCTGCCGAATTTCGGCGGTTCGTTGCCGAACGACGTGTTTTCCGAGATCCTGGGCCTGCCGACGATCTGGGTGCCGCACTCCTATCCCGGCTGCTCCCAGCATGCGCCCAATGAGCACATCCTGCTGCCCTTGACCGAAGAGGCCTTGACGGTGATGGCCGGGCTGTTCTGGGATCTCGGGGAATTGCCAGGACCACTGACAGGCCCGTTAACCTGAGGCATCGGTCCAGCCGAAAGTCACATTCTAATCCGGCCCGATTTGTGCTTGCATCCGGCCGCATCATCCTGAAAGGGGAAGAAGAAAGTGAAACATTTCCGTAGCATCGGGCTCGCGCTCGCCGCGACCTTCGTCGTCAGCCAGGCCGGGGCCCAGGAGCTGACCGGCACGCTGAAGAACATCAAGGACACCGGCGCCATCACGCTCGGCTTCCGCGACTCCTCGATCCCATTCTCCTATCTCGACGACAACCAGAAGCCCGTCGGGTTCGCGATGGACATCTGCTACAAGATCGTCGACGCCGTGAAGAAGGAGCTCAAGCTCGACAAGCTCGAGGTCAAGCTCAACCCGGTGACGTCGGCGACGCGTATCCCGCTGATGGCCAACGGCACGATCGACCTCGAATGCGGCTCGACCACCAACAATGCCGAGCGCCAGAAGCAGGTCGCCTTCACCAACACCCACTACCTGACCGCCAGCCGCTACGTCTTCAAGAAGTCGAGCGGCCTGAAGTCGATCGACGATCTCAAGGGCAAGACCGTGGTCTCGACCGCCGGCACCACCAACATCAAGCAGCTCACTGAGGCCAACGTCGCGAAGGGCCTCGGCGCCAACATCATTCCGGCCAAGGACCACGCCGAAGCCTTCCTCATGGTCGAGACCGACCGCGCGGTCGCCTTCGTCATGGACGACATCCTGCTGGCGAGCCTCGTCGCCGGCTCGAAGAACCCCGACGACTACGTCATCTCCAAGGATGCGTTCTCCAAGCCCGAGCCCTACGGCATCATGCTGCGCAAGGACGACCCCGCCTTCAAGAAGGCGGTCGATGCGGCGACGGCGGCGCTCTATACGTCCGGCGAAGCCCAGAAGATCTACGACAAGTGGTTCACCCAGAAGATCCCGCCGAAGGGCCTGAACCTCAACACGCCGATCTCGGCCGAGCTGAAGAACGAGTTCGCCAAGCCGACGGATTCGCCGAACCCGGACGACTACAAGTAAGATAAAACCTCGATCTTTCGATCGGGATCATGTCCGGCCACTCTTGACACCAGGGTGGCCGGACATTTGCATAGGCGCTCAGGACATCCATGACTGGCGCGTTCGCGCGGGGGACACGTGAACTACAACTGGAACTGGGGAATCTTTTTCCAGCCGAACCCGATGGGGACCGGCACCTATCTCGACATGCTGCTGTCGGGCCTGGCGCTGACCCTCAAGACCGCGGCGCTGGCCTGGGTCATCGCGCTGATCACCGGCTCGATCGTCGGCGTGATGCGTACGCTGCCGTCGAAGGGGGCGAACTGGTTCGGCTTTGCCTATGTCGAATTCTTCCGCAACATGCCGCTGCTCGTGCAGCTCTTCCTGTGGTACTTCGTGCTGCCGGAGCTGCTGCCGAAAGCTGCCGGCACCTGGCTGAAGCAGCTCCCGAACGCGCCGTTCTGGACGGCCGCGATCGGCATCGGCTTCTTCATGTCGGCCCGCGTCGCCGTGCAATTGCAGGCCGGCATCGGTTCGCTGCCGCGCGGGCAGAAGATGGCCGCAACCGCGCTGGGCCTGACCACGGTACAGGCCTATCGCTACGTGCTGCTGCCGATGGCCTTCCGCATCATCTTGCCGCCGCTCACCTCTGAATTCCTCAACACCATCAAGAACACGGCGGTCGCAATCACCATCGGCCTGCTCGAGCTGACCGGACAGGCGCGCTCGATGCAGGAATTCTCGTTCCAGGTGTTCGAGGCCTTCACCGCCGCGACCATCCTCTACCTCCTCGTCAACGCCGTCGTCGTGACCGGAATGCGCTTTCTCGAGCGCTGGGTCGCGATCCCCGGCTACATCACGGGGAAATAAGCGATGTTCGGCAATCTCGATTTCGACGTCATCCGCCGCGCGCTGCCCTATCTGTTCTTGGAGGGCATGACCTTCACGCTGACGCTGACGGGGCTCGCGGCCCTTGGCGGCCTCGTCTTCGGCACGGCACTCGCGCTGATGCGGCTCTCCGGCTTCAAGATCCTCGGCCGCATCGCCGGAATCTATGTCGACTTCATGCGCTCGCTGCCGCTGGTGCTGGTCATCTTCTGGTTCTACTTCCTGGTGCCCTATATCGGGCAGTGGGTGACCGGCGCCTCGCGGCCGATCAGCGTCGGCGCCTTCGCCTCCTCGCTCATCACCTTCATCATGTTCGAGGCGGCCTATTTCTCCGAGATCATGCGCGCCGGCATCCAGTCGATCTCGCGCGGACAGCCGGCCGCGGCCAGCGCGCTGGGGCTGACCTATGCCCAGACCATGCGCTACGTCGTGCTGCCGCAGGCCTTCCGCAACATGCTGCCGGTTCTGATCACGCAGACCATCGTGCTGTTCCAGGACACCTCGCTGGTCTACGTTCTCTCGATCACGGACTTCCTGGGCGCGGCCAGCAAGGTGGCGCAGCGCGACGGGCGCCTGGTCGAAATGTACCTGTTCGCTGCGATCGTCTACTTCACCATTTCCTGTATCGCGTCCTACGGCGTCCGCCGCCTCCAGGCGCGCATCGCCATCATTCGCTAGGGCTAGAAGCTCATGATCGAAATCAGCCACGTCAACAAATGGTACAGCCCCAGCTTCCAGGTGCTGACCGACTGCACGACCAGCGTCACCAAGGGCGAGGTGGTCGTGGTCTGCGGCCCCTCGGGCTCGGGCAAGTCGACGCTGATCAAATGCGTCAATGCGCTGGAGCCGTTCCAGAGCGGCGATATCCTGGTCGACGGCATCAAGGTCAATGATCCCAAGACCAACCTCCCGAAGCTGCGTTCGCGGGTCGGCATGGTGTTCCAGCACTTCGAGCTGTTTCCTCACCTGAAGATCATCGACAATCTCTGCCTCGCGCAGGAGAAGGTGCTCGACCGGTCGCGCGACAAGGCGAAGGCGAAAGGCATGCAACTGCTGGAGCGCGTCGGCCTCAAGGAACAGGCGCAAAAGTATCCCGCGAACCTGTCCGGCGGCCAACAGCAGCGCGTTGCGATCGCCCGTGCGCTCGCCATGGATCCGATCGTCATGCTGTTCGACGAGCCGACTTCCGCGCTTGATCCGGAAATGGTCAGCGAGGTGCTCGACGTCATGGTGGATCTCGCTCATGAGGGCATGACCATGATGGTTGTCACCCATGAGATGGGTTTTGCCCGCAAGGTCGCCAACCGCGTCATCTTCATGGACCGCGGCGAGATCGTCGAGGACGCGGCGAAGGAAGACTTCTTCGGCAAGCCGCGCAGCGACCGGGCGCAGAAGTTCTTGTCGAAGATTCTCTCGCATTAATCACCGCCACCGTATTCCGGGGCGCGACGCAGTCGCGAGCCCGGAATCCATAACCACCACCGGGAGTATGGATCCCGGGCTCGCGCTACGCGCGCCCCGGGATGACGAAGAGAGTAGGGTTTATCGGGCCCCTCAAATCTCCTATACCGAGACGAAATTCCCCTTCCCTCCCCAGGAGACCTGCCTTGGACCCGATCGCCTATGTCAACGGCTCATTCGTCCCGCTTTCGGAAGCCAAGATCTCGGTGCTCGATCGCGGCTTCCTGTTCGCCGACGGCATTTATGAGGTCTCGGCCGTGCTGGATGGCAAGCTGGTTGACAATGCCTCGCATCTGGCCCGGCTGGAGCGGTCGGTCGGGGAGATCAAGCTGAAGCTGCCGGAGACGATCGAGCGCATCACCGAGCTCCAGAAGGAGCTGATCGCGCGCAACAAGCTCCAGAACGGGCTCGTCTACCTTCAGGTCACGCGCGGCGCCGACAAGGGGCGCGACTTCCCGTTCCCCAAGGAGGACGTCAAGTCAAGCCTGGTGATGTTCACGTCCGAGAAGGACATCATCAACGCCGCGGTGGCCAAGACCGGCATCAATGTCATCACGGTGCCCGACATCCGCTGGGAGCGCCGTGACATCAAGAGCGTGGCGCTGCTGGCGCAGGTGCTGGCGAAGCAGGCAGCGGCCGAAGCCGGCGCCGGCGAAGCCTGGATGCTGCAAGATGGCTACGTCACCGAGGGTGGCTCGTCGTCGGCGTTCATCCTGACCAGGGACGACGTCATCGTCACCCGCAAGAATTCCAACGCGATCCTGCCGGGCTGCACCCGCAAGGCCGTGATCGCGCTCGCCGAGGAGCGCCAGCTCCGCGTCGAGGAACGGTCCTTCACGGTCGCCGAGGCGCTCGCGGCGAAGGAGGCGTTCATCACCAGCGCATCCTCCTTCGTGCAGCCGGTGGTCGCCATCGACGGCAAGACTGTCGGCGACGGCAAGCCCGGCCCCGTGGCAATGCGCCTTCGCGAGATCTATGTGGAGTTCGCCAGGGCGACGGCGGTATAGCCCACGCTCTACGAAGAGCGAGGAGTGCGATACTGCAAAAGCGAACTCAGGTGTCATCGCCCGGCTTGACCGGGCGACCCAGCACGCCGGGGCATTCGTGGTTTCATTGACAGGCCGCGGCGTCCTGGATGCCCCGCTTTCGCGCGGCATGACAGCGGATCTGGTGAGCGAGCGCCGCCCTTACGCTACCGAAGCCTTCACTTTTACCGGATGCACCGCGCGGAACGCGATCGCAATCCTGTTCCAGGCATTGATGGCGCCGATCAGCATGGTCAGGTTCACCGTCTCCTCATCGGAGAACTGTGCGCGGACCTGCTCGTAAGTCTCGTCGGGCGCATGCGTCTGCGAGATCAGCGTCACCGATTCCGTCCACGCCAGCGCGGCACGCTCGCGCTCGGTATAGAGAGGGGATTCTCGCCACGCGTTTAGCAGGTAGATGCGCTGCTCGGTCTCGCCGCGCTTGCGCGCATCCTCGCTGTGCATGTTGATGCAGAAGGCGCAGCCGTTGATCTGCGACGCCCGGATCTTGACCAGCTCGATCAGCGATTTCTCGATGCCGGTCGACTGGATCTGCTCCTCCAGTGCCATCAGCGCCTTCATCGTCTCCGGCGCGGCCTGGAGGTAGTTCATGCGAGGCTTCATGATTGTCTCCTTGCTTCTTGGGTTGAGGTCAGTGGGCGCCACCGGCCGAGGTCTGGCCGGGCTTCTTCAGCAAGAGGACGGCGAGCAGCGCCACGATCAGCGCCATGCCGAGCAGATAGAAGGTGTCGCTGAAAGCCAGGATATAGGCCTGCTTCTGCACGATACGGCCGATCGCGACATAGGCGCGATGCGCGGCATCCGCATGGTCGAGGACGCCGTGATTGACGAAATACTGGGTGAGTTGCTCCAGTCGCGTGCGCGTCGCCTGCTCGAATATCGAGACCGACTGCATCAGCACGTTGGAATGATACTGCTCGCGCTTGGTCAGAACGGTCTGCAAGATCGCAATTCCGACCGCGCCGCCGAGGTTGCGCATCATGTTGAACAGGCCCGACGCCGAGCCTGCGTTCTCGGCTTCGATGCCGGCGGTTGCCACCGCCGACAGCGGCGCCATGACCAGTGCCTGCCCGATCGCGCGAACGATATTGGGCCACAGCAGCTGGTCGGCGGCGTAGTCGTTGGTCATGTAGATGTTCATGAAGTTGGACGCCGCAAACAGCACGAAGCCGATGCCGATGATGATCCGCGCGTCGAAGCGCTGCATCAGGCGCGGCACCAGCGGGATCAGCACCAGCTGCGGCAGTCCGGTCCAGGCGAGCACCATGCCGATCTGCTCGGCATTGTAGCCCTGGATGCGTGACAGATACTGCGGCAGGATGAATACCGAGCCGTAGAGTGCGATGCCGAGCAGGAAGTTCGCGAGCATGCCGAAGCCGAAATTGCGGCGTACCAGCAGGCGCAGGTTCAAGAGTGGCTTCGTCACCGTGAGCTCGATGATCAGGAAGGCGGTCAGCGCCACCGCCGCGATCACCGACAGCTTGACGATGAACGGTGAGCCGAACCAGTCGTCCTTGTTGCCCTCCTCGAGCACGGTCTGCAGCGCCGACAGGCCGATTGCCATGGTGACGATGCCGGCCCAGTCGCCCTCCGCTAGCTGCGACAGTTTCATCGGCTTGGCCTCGAGCGCGTACCAGAGCATGCCGACCATGATCGCGCCCGGGATGAGGTTGACGTAGAAGATGTACTGCCAGCCGAAATTCTCGGTCAGATAGCCGCCGATGGTCGGGCCGATCGCGGGCGCGAACGTCGCCGACAGCGCGAACAGCGCGAGGCCCACCGGCTGTTTGCCGCGCGGCAGCAGGGTGATGATCAACGTGAAGGCCAGCGGGATCAGCACGCCGCCGGTGAAACCCTGGATGGCGCGCAGCACGATCATCTGCGACAAATCCTGCGCCAGCGCGCAGGCCGCGGAGAGAGCCAGGAACAGAATCGCGTTGGTGAGCAGATAGATGCGGATCGAGAACACCTGCGCCAGCCAGCCGGACAGCGGGATCACCACGATCTCGGCGACGAGATAGGAGGTCGAGATCCAGCCGCCGTCGTCGATACCGGCGCCGATCGCGCCCTGGATGTCGGCGAGCGAGGCGTTGACGATCTGGATGTTCAGCACCGCCATGAAGGCGCCAAGCGTTGCGCCGATCACCGCGATCCAGGTTTTGGCCGGCACCGACGGAGCGGCGGGTGCGGGAATGCTGGGGGCGGATGTCGCGAGGGCGGGTTGAAGCGTGCTCATGGAAGCCTCGTCTCGGCTGCGGAGACAGGATGCGGATGATTTCGACAATCGAGGACGTTCTGGAACGATCTTCCGGCAGGGTTTGACAAACCTGCCGGGTCCGGGTCAGCCGCCGTGCGGCCTTAGCATGTTGTCGGCGAGACGCCTGGCCGTCTCGCGCTCGGCCAGCACGGTCGCCTTGGTGTCGATGGTCGGCACCGCGGACATGCCGGGGCGAAGCAGGCCGGTGAGGCTGTGGTCGTCGAGCACGATCTTCACCGGAACGCGCTGCACGATCTTGGTGAAGTTGCCCGTGGCGTTGTCGGGCGGCAGCAATGCGAATTCCAGCCCGCTCGCCGGCGAGAGGCTGTCGACATGGCCGTGCAGGACCCGATCGCGAAAACTGTCGACATACAGTTCGACCGGCTGGCCGGGCCGCACATGCGTGAGCTGGGTCTCCTTGAAGTTGGCAACGACATAGACCGCATCGAGCGGCACCACGGCCATCAATTGCGTGCCGGCCTGCACGTATTGGCCGACGCGCAAGCTGCGGGCGCCGACCGTGCCATCCACCGGCGCGGTGATCTCGGTATAGGACAGGTTCAGCGTTGCCTGCTGCGCGACCGCACGGGCACGTTCGAGCTGGGCTGCGGCCTGGGCACGCTGGCTGGTGAGCACGTCGATCTTGCGCTGCGCAGCCAGAAGGCCGAACTTCGCGTGCTGCAATTGCGCGCTGCTGGCGCGCAGCGCCGCGTCGGTCTGCTGCGCGCGCTGGATTGTGCCGGAGCCCGACTTCATGAGGTCGTCGTAGCGGGCGCGCTCCTCTTGTGCGAATTTCAGATTGGCGTCCGCAGCAGCGACGTCGGCCGTGCTTTGCTCGATGATCGGCTGCTGCAGCTCGAGCTGGGCATCGATGTTGCGCACCGAGGCTTCGGCAGCCGCGACGTCGGCGCGGGCCTGGTCGAGTGCTGCCTTGAAATCGCGGTCGTCGATCTTGGCCAGCAGCTGGCCTGCCTTGACCTTCTCGTTATCGCCGACCAGCACCTTGGCGATGTAGCCGGACACTTTCGGCGCGACGATCGTGGAATCCGCCTTCACATAGGCGTCGTCGGTGGATTCGAGGTACCGACCGGTCTTCAAATAGTCGTAGCCATAATCGCCGGCGACCGCGATGCCGAGGATCAGCGCCAGGCCGATGGCCGCCCGATTGATTGTCTGCCGAGACAGCCGCAGGCCGATTTTTGAAGTTGTTCCAGAGACATAAGAAGCATTCGACATGACATCCTCGAAATTCCCGGTCGCCCGTTCGAGGAGGGCGTCCGCATTGACGAGGGTAAGATGCGTTGTCCCGGCCTTTGTGATAATCCCGGAATTATTTGAAGCATTATCCAGTAGTAACGGATAATCGGAGCTTCTGAGCCATGGACCGCTTCACCAGCCTCACTGCCTTCGTCCACGTGGTCGAAAACGGTGGGTTTTCCGCCGCCGCCCGCCGCCTCAACATGTCGACGACCATGGTGAGCAACCACGTCCAGGCGCTGGAGGATCGGCTCGGCGTGCGGCTACTCAACCGCACCACGCGGAAGGTGAGCCTCACGGAAATCGGCAAGGCCTATTACGATCGCTCAACCCAGATTCTCGCAGATCTCGAACAGGCCGACGACATCGCCAGCGAATTGCAATCGGTGCCCCGCGGCACGCTGCGGATTCACGTCGCCACGCACATGGTGCCGCTTGTCGCGCCGATCGTGGCGAAGCTGCTGTCGACCTATCCGGAACTCAGGATCGATCTGCGCATGGGCGAGGCCGATGTCGATCTCATCGAGGAGGGCTACGACGTTGCCCTGCGCATGACGCCGCCGCCGGATTCGAGCCTGATCGTGCGGAGACTTGCCACCTGGCGTCACGTGCTGTGCTGTTCGCACGACTATATCGAGAAGCACGGCCGGGTGCAGAAGCTCGACGAGCTCACCGGGCACAATTGCGGCCGGCACTTGAACTATCCGTTTGGCGACGAATGGCGCTTCCTTGACCGCAAAGGCACTCCGGCCTCCGTTCGCATCTCGGGCAGCTTCGTCACCAACAGCGGGGAAGCGCTGCGGAAGGTCGCACTGGAGGGCGCCGCTGTCTGCCTGATGGCCGGGTTTCTCATTCAGGACGATCTCGATACCGGCCGCCTCGTGCGCCTCTTGCCGGAATACCGGACGGTCGAGCTGTCCATGAACGCGGTCTATCCGCATCGCCATCATCTGTCGGCGAAGGTCAGGACCTTCATCGACCTGCTCGCGCACCACAGCGCCGAGCAGCAGAAGCTGATCAATCCGTATTCATGACACCTTTCTCCGGCGGCGCCATGTCGCTCAGAAAGTAAGTTGACATCACCGAGTTATCTGGAACAATACAACCTAAGATATGAGTGTTCTATTTTGGACCGAAGTGGTTCGGCCCGATCCTGTTTTTTTCGATATGATGTTTCGTTCAAGCCGGCTTTCCGGCTTTTGCTTCTCAAGCCCTCACCTTTCCATGCTTGACGCATCGATTGGCGGCAAGCCGGTCAACGTTCGAGTGCATGAGAGCTTCGCAGGGGATTGGCGGCATCATATTGCGATGAAGCTGGACGGCCTGGCCATATCTGAACCGACAGCTGCTGAAGGGAGGCTTCGATGACCCTCGCCAGAACGGGATGGATTGCGGCTTTGCTGCTCGGCCTCATGGCGGCGGGCGGCGTGCAGCCTTCTCTTGCCGCGGCCGACGATGCATGGCCGGTCAAGAAAAGGCTGATCGGCGAGGATGGCGGCAAGTCCAAGGATGTCAGTGGCATCGCCTGCACGACCACAGATGGGTTTCCTCGGTCGTGCCTCGTCATTGACGACAATCTCCAGGATGTCCAATTCATCGAATTGACCGACGGCAAGCTTGTTGCCGGCAGCCCGGTCAAACTGATCGACAACATGTTCAAGGACAAAGCGCTGGAACTCGATGGCGAGGGCGTCGCGTTCTCCAAAGGGCACCATGGGTACTATTACGTCATCGGCTCGCACGGCCATCCCAGGGACAAGGACCACAAGCTCGATCCCAAGAAACATGCCGATAAGATTCGAGCGAAGATCGCCGCAAGCAGCCAGATCGTCCGGTTCCGTACGACGGGAGCAGATGGTAATGCGTCGGGGCTCGAGCGTACGGCGCAATTGCGAGAGGTCATCGCGCCGAACCTGCTCTTCGCGACTTCATGGATGTCCGGCTGGAGAAGAATGGCCTGACCATCGAGGGAGTGGCGATCAAGGATGATCGGACGCTGCTCGCAGGTTTCCGAGGCCCCGTGCTGAACGGCAAATGCGCCGTCGTTATGTCGGTGGAGATAGCTTCCCTGTTTGGCAATGGAAAGAGCTCGGACCACCGCCTGTACCGGCTGCCGCTCGGTGACGGTCGTGGCGTGCGCGATCTCGCATCCTTCGGGGATCGCATTCTCGTTCTGGCAGGTCCGGCAGCGGACGGACCGGGGTCCTACGCCGTTTACGCGTGGGACGGCGCATCAGAATCCGTCGAGCTGTTGAAGGACTTGCCGTTTGATCCGAAGCGCAAGCCGGAGGGGCTTCTGCCGCTGGACAAGACGTCAACCGGACTACGTGTCCTGATCTTGTTCGATGGCGACAAGGAGGGTGCGCCTACCCCGATCGAAATATCGGGATCGGGCCCGCGATCTTCATCCTGTCCCGCCGGCTAGGCGTTTGAAAGCCCGCGCGTCGCACTGTTCCTTTAGGAGGTCGGCGGCGGCAGCCGCTTGAACACACCGTCGAGCGCCATGCCGATCGCAAGCAGGCGGCGATCACTGCCGGCAGGGCCGTCGAGTTCAAGGCCGATCGGCAATCTGCTGCTGGCGCCGAGCGCGATCGGGATCTGGATTCCGGGAATACCGGCATTGCTGCCGGGATCGGTATTCTGGATGAAGAGTCCGAAGTTTTCGAGACTGCTGGAGTCGGGATTGGAGGCGATCGCGACGCGTGGCGTGGTCGGGAAAGCGATGGCGTCGAGCTTGTTGTTCGAAAATGTATCGCGGTAGAGCGCCTGAAGCGCGGGCCGCGCGGTCTTGATGGCGGCATCATAGACCGGCTTGGCATCGACCAGTGTGCCGTCGGGCCCTGGCAGCTTGCGCGGGATGACGAGGCCGTCATAGGTGCCCCTCACGTCGGGACTCGATATTTCGTTTGCCAGCGCTTCGATGGTGAGGCCCGTACTGGTGTGCTTCAGATATGAGACCATGTCGTCATAGGCTTCATACAGCGCGACGGGGAAGCCGACCTGGCCGTTGAGTGCAGCGAGCTGCGGCATCTCGACCTCGACGACCGTGACGCCGCGCGCCTTCATCTGCGCGATAGCGGCCTGGAAGGCAGCTTCGGTGTCGGGATCGAGATTGGCCAGCATCGCCTTGGCAATGCCGATGCGGACCGGCTTGAGATCCGCAGGCAGGATCGGATCGCCACCGGCGATCACGCGGTCGAGCAGCGCGACATCGGCCATGGTTGCGGCCATCGGACCCGCGGTATCGCGGGTGTGCGAGATCGGCGCGATGCCGTCTTGCGGATAGCGCCCGACCGTTGGCCGCAGCGAGGCGCACCCGTTCAGGGCGGCGGGCACGCGTACCGATCCGCCGGTGTCGGTGCCGAGCCCGCCCGCGACGATCCGTGCGCCGATCGCGGCGCCGGTCCCGGACGAGGAGCCGCCGGCGATCCGCGCGCGATCATAGGCATTGCGCACGCCGACCTCGGCGCCGGTCTTGAACGCCGTGTTGTAGCCGGAGATGCCGAAGGCCAGCTCATGCATGCTGGTCTTGCCGATGATGATCGCTCCCGCGGCGCGCAGCTTTGCCACAACGGGCGCATCGACCCCTGGAACGTAATCCTTCAGCGCTGGGGTGCCGGCGCTACAGGGCAGCCCGGCCACCTCGATATTGTCCTTGATCACCACGGGCACGCCGCCGAGCGGCTTGCTCCTGTCGCCCTTGGCGTCGAACGCCGCGGCCTCCAGGGCACCGGCCTCGTCCAGCGTGATGAAAGCGTTGAGATCGGCGTTGGCTTTGGCGCGGGCAAGAGCTTCCTGGGTGAGCGCGGTGCTCGTGACCTTTCCAGCGCTGAGGTTGTCCGCGGCCTCGGTCAGGGTCAGCTGGTCGAAATCCATGATGTGTCACCCGATCGCGGGAGCGCCATCAGGGCGTTCCCTCCAGGCTCAGAGGCTGAAGCTTCGCCGGCGCCGCGTCAACCGGTGGCGCGCATCTTCGCCGGCGATGGCATGTGGAGTTCAGCGAGCAGCCGCTCGACCTCGGTCCTCACCTTCGCGATCGCGGCGTCCTTGACCGGCCCATAACCGCGGATCTCCATTGGCGCCGTTGCGATCGCAACGAGATCCGGAAGGCGGGCCGTTTCGAGGTCGCCGAGCATCCGTTCGATCAAGCCCTCATACCAGGTGATCAGCTCGCGCTCGGCGTGGCGTTCCGCGGTGTAGCCGAAAGGATCGAAGGGCGTTCCGCGTAGCCCCTTCAAGCGCGCCAGCATGTTGAGAGGCATCTGGACCCACTGTCCGAAGGCCCGTTTGCGCGGACGTCCACGTGCGTCGCGCCGCGACGGCAGGAACGGCGGGGCGAGGTGATACTGGACGCTGAAGCCATCCTCGAATTCGCGCTTCAGCTCGTCGAGGAAGCCGCCCTGCATGTGCAGCCGCGCCACCTCGTACTCGTCCTTGTAGGCCATCAGCTTGAACAGGCTGCGCGCGACGGCCTCGGTCAGCACTTCGCTGTTCAGGCCCGCTTCGGCGCTGCGGACTCTTGTGACGATCGCCCGGTATCGCGCGGCATAGGCCGCGTTCTGATAGGCCGTGAGGAAATCGAAGCGCCGGGCGATGAGCTGGTCGAGGGTCTCGGCCTTGGGCGCATCGTCCGCGCTCGGCAGAAAATCCGGATCGGCCGCGGCGATCCGGCCCCAAGCAAAGGCCTGCTTGTTGCGTTCAACGGCGACGCCGTTGAGCTCGATCGCGCGCAATAGCGCTTGCAGCGAGACCGGCACCAGTCCGCGTTGCCAGGCAAAGCCGAGCATGATGATGTTGGCATAGACGGCATCGCCGAGCAGGCGCTCGGCCAGAGCATTGGCATCGATCGCGCCGAGATCGCTCTCGCCGATCACGTGGCCGATCGCGCGCAGGCGGGCTGGCGAGGCGAGATCGGCGTCGCGGAAGCGGACGACGTCGCCGGTCGGCATCTCCGCGGTGTTGAGCGCAGCGCGCGTGCCTTTCCGGTAGGTTCCGGACGCCTTTGGCGATGAGCTGACGACGAGATCGCATCCGATCAGCGCGTCGGCCGCGCCCTGGTCGATGCGGACCTGATGCAACGCATCCGGGTTGGCGGCGAGGCGGATGTAGCTCAGCACGGGACCGAATTTCTGCGCGAAGCCGGTGAAGTCCAGGACCGAGACGCCGCGGCGTTCGAGATGCGCAGCCATGCCGATCAGCGCGCCAACCGTGATCACGCCGGTGCCGCCGACGCCGGTCACCAGCAGATCGTAGGGTCGCTCGAGCGTTGCGGGCGTGGGCAGGGGTAGCGTGGCCGCGCGGCCGACCGCGTCGATCTGGCTCGCGCTTTTCTTCCGGCGCGTCGCGCCTTCGACGGTCACGAAACTCGGGCAGAAGCCGTTGAGGCAGGAGAAATCCTTGTTGCAGGCCGACAGGTTGATCTGCCGCTTGCGGCCGAGCGGCGTCTCCTTCGGCTCGACGCTGAGACAGTTGGATTCGACCGAGCAGTCGCCGCAGCCTTCGCAGACGAGGTCGTTGATGTAGGCGAAGCGTTTGGGATCGGCCATCTGCCCGCGCTTGCGGCGGCGTCGCTTCTCGGTGGCGCAGGTCTGCTGATAGATCAGGACCGACACGCCGGAGACGTCGCGCAGCTCGCGCTGCACGGCATCCATCTCCTCGCGGGGGTGGATGGTGACGCCGGTCGGCAGGTCGCCAGGCGAGAACTGTGCGGGATCATCCGACACCAACGCGATACGCGCCACGCCCTCGGCGCGGACGCTGTGGGCGATGGCATGCACGCTGACCGGGCCGTCGACCGGCTGGCCGCCAGTCATCGCCACGGCATCGTTGAACAGGATCTTGTAGGTGATGTTGGCCCTGGCTGCGATCGCCTGCCGGATCGCCATCGAGCCGGAGTGATAGTAGGTGCCTTCACCGAGATTCTGGAACACGTGCTTGTTGCCGGTAAATCTTGACGATGCCGCCCAGTTCACGCCCTCGCCGCCCATCTGGATCAGCGAGGAGGTCTCGCGGTCCATCCAGCTCGCCATGAAATGGCAGCCGATACCGGCGAGGGCCTTGGATCCCTCCGGCACTTTCGTCGAGGTGTTGTGCGGGCATCCCGAGCAGAAATACGGCGTTCGCGTTGCTCCGCTGACGTTGATGGTGCGCGCCGCTTCCGGCATCAAGGCGGCTGCACGCGCGGCGAGATTGAGGCCCGGAAACATCGGGTCGAGCCGGCGCGCGAGCACAGAAGCGAGCGCCCGCGGCGACAATTCGCCGATCCAGGAGATCAGCCTTGTCCCTCGCTCGTCGTGCTTGCCGACCATGCGCTCGGGCTTGTCGCCGGGATAGTCGTAAAAATACTCCTTGAACTGGCTCTCGATGATGCCGCGCTTCTCCTCGACCACGAGGATCTCGCGCTTGCCCTTCACGAAGTCCATCGCATCATGCAGCGCCAGCGGCCAGACCATGCCGACCTTGTAGACGTCGATGCCGATGCTGCGGCAGGCCGCTTCGTCGAGGCCCATCAGCCGCAGTGCTTCCATCAGATCGAGATGTGCCTTGCCAGTGGTGACGATGCCGTAGGTGGCGTTCGGAATGTCGTAGATGTGCCTGTCGATCGGGTTGGCCTTGGCGAAGGCGTAGACCGCGTGCTTCTTCGCTTCCAGCCGTTCTTCGATCTGCGGGCCCGGCAGGTCGGGCCAACGATAGTGCAGGCCGCCGGGCGGCGGCGTGAAGTCGGGCGTGCGGAAGTCGCGGGGCGGGCGCAGCGCGACGGAGGCGCCTGATTCCACGATCTCCGAAATCGCCTTGAAGCCGACCCACATGCCGGAGAAGCGGCTCAGCGCGTAGCCATATTCGCCGAACGCGAGATATTCGCCGACATCGGCCGGATGCAGCGTCGGCATGAACCAGCTCATGAAGGCGACGTCCGACTGGTGCGGCATCGAGGATGACACGCAGCCATGGTCGTCGCCGGCGACCACCAGAACGCCGCCATGCGGCGAGGAGCCATAGGCGTTGCCGTGCTTGAGCGCATCGCCGGATCGATCGACGCCGGGGCCCTTGCCGTACCAGAGGCCGAACACGCCATCGACTTCGCGGTCGGCTTGCGTTTCGACCTGCTGCGAGCCCAGCACCGCCGTCGCCGCGAGGTCTTCGTTGACGGCCGGAAGAAATTCGATGCGGTCCCGTTTGAGCCGTTCCTGGATGCGCCACAGTTCGAGGTCAACGCCGCCGAGCGGAGAGCCGCGATAGCCGGAGATGAAGCCGGCGGTATTGAGCCCGGCCGTGCGGTCCCGACGCGCCTGATCGAGTGCGATGCGGACGATCGCCTGCGTGCCTGTGAGGAAGACGCGGCCCTCCCGGCGCTCGTAGCGGTCGGAGAGCTCGTAACTGTCGAGTGACGGAATGGCGTCCATGCGGACCTCGTGCGGCATCCTGCCGGATGGTGGAAGGTTATGCCCGGGTCGCTGGTAGGTCTTACCTATTTATCCTGCATAGACCGACAATCCGGTAGAATTTTGCATCAGGTGCCCGCTTCTGGTAGAAACTGTCGTTTTGAGGGTCTGCATGATCGAAGAGCAGGACATCAGGATTCTCGCCCATCTCCAGAGGGATGGCCGTGCCACCAACCAGCAGCTGGCCGATGAGGTCGGCATGTCCACTTCGGCCTGCTGGCGCCGGGTCCGGGCCCTGGAGGACAGCGGCGTCATTCGCGGCTATGCGGCCTTGGTCGCGCGAGAGCAGGCGGGCTTTGCGATGTCGGCCATCCTCCACGTCTCGCTGGAGCGGCATGACGCGAAGTTCGTCGACGAGTTCGTGGCCAGGGTCACGACGCGCCGCGAGGTGCTGGAGTGCTTTGCGACCACGGGCGACGCCGACTATCATCTGCGCGTCGTCGTGCAGGACATGGCCGCCTACAACCGCTTCCTCGACGAGTTCATGTTCCGCATCCCCGGCATCCGCTACGTCCGCAGCAATGTCGTGCTGAAGGAGATCAAGACGGGTGTGGCGTTGCCGTTTTGAGTTGCGGGCAGTGCCGCGGTTAGCTTACCGCTCCTCCCGCACAAACCTGTTGCGCAACGTCCCGACGCCGGTGATCTCGACCTCCACGACGTCGCCGTGCTTGAGATCCGGCGAGGCGCCGTCGGTGCCCATCCAGATCACGTCGCCGGGCCATAGCGTGAAATACCTGGTCAGCTCGACCAGGAAGGGCACCACGCCGAAGATCATGTCGGCGGTCGCGAAGCGGTTGGTCTCCTTGCCGTTGACGCGGACGATCGTTTCCATCTTTTCGAGATCGGCTTCGGTCTCGATCCACGGCCCCATCGGCTTGAACGTGTCGGCGTTCTTGGAGCGCCACAGGCTGCGGTCCTCCTTCTGCCAGCTGCGCTCGCTCACGTCGTTGCCGATGGTGTAGCCGAACACGCAATCCATCGCGTTCTGCTCGGTGAGATGCTTCACCTTCCTGCCGATGACGACGACGAGTTCGCCCTCGTAGTGGATCTTGTCCGTCGCGAAGGAGGGGATCACGACCTCCTCGTCGTGGGCGATCAGTGCATTCTGCGCGCGATAGCCGATCTCGGGCCTGTCGGGGACGGCCGGCACTTCGCCGCGCTTGTCGGCGGCTTCCTTGAGGTGCTTCAGATAGTTCAAGCCGACGCAATAAAAGGTGCGCGGGATCAGCGGCAGTTCGATCTTGACCTCGGATAACGGCAGCATCCGCGAGGTGCGCTGCCATCCGGCGAAGGGATCGCCATCGACCGCGATCACCCGGTCGCCTTCAACGATCCCCCAGGACGTCTTGCCCGAGGCGGTGAATTTCAGCCAGCGCATGTCTTCTCCTCGTTATTCCGCAGCCTCGCGCGGCTGCACTTTCCAGGCGCCGGCAGCCGGCCGCTCGAGCCCGAGATTTTCCCGTAGCGTCCTGCCGCGATAGTCCGTCTGGAACAGGCCGCGACGCTGCAACTCTGGTACGATATGCTTGACGAAATCGGCGTAGGAGCCGGGCACGTAGGTTGCGGCGATGACGAAGCCATCGCAGCCGCGCTCGACGAACATCTCCTCCAGCTTGTCCGCGATCTCCTTGGGACCGCCGACCATCGCGTCCTGCACTTGCCCGCGGCCGGAGAAGGTGACGAAGTCGCGCGCGCTCGGGTTGCTCTTGCCTGACGCCTTCAGCACGCCGTCGCGGATGCCCAGGATGCCTTGCATGCTCTTCAGTTCCTCCGTCGTCAGCGGCTCGTCGAGATCCTTGGAGGCCAAATCGTAGTTGAGTGCTTCGGCGAGCAGCGACAGCGCGTCGATCTGGAGCGGCAGCTTGTCGATCAGCGCCATCTTGTCTTCGGCCTCAGCCTTGGTTGCGGCGCAGACCGGCGTGGTCAGATTGCACAGGAACATCTGGTCAGGGTCGCGGCCGGCCGTCGCCGCTTCGTTGCGCACGGCGGCGTAGCCGTCCTTGGCGGCGGCGAGATTGCGCGCGGCGGTGAAGATCACCTCGCCCCAGCGCCCAGCGAAGCGCTGGCCGCGGCCTGAAGCGCCGGCCTGGATGATCACGGGATGGCCTTGTTGCGAACGCGGAACGGTGAACGGCCCGCGCGACCTGAAGGCCGGTCCCTTGTGGTCGAGCCGCTTCACCCTGGTCGGATCGGCGAAGCGACCGCTTCGCTTGTCCATGATCAGCGCGCCGTCTTCCCAGGTGTCCCAATGGCCGAGCACGACCTCCATGAACTCGTCGGCACGGTCGTAACGGGAATCATGCTCAGGATGGGAGTCGCGGCCCATGTTGAGCGCCTCGCCGTCATTGAGCGAGGTGACGACGTTCCAGCCGGCGCGCCCGCCCGACATCAGGTCGAGCGTTGCGAAGCGGCGCGCGACGTCGAAGGGCTCATAGTAGGTGGTCGAGCAGGTCGCGCCAAGGCCGAGCTTCTCGGTGACCATGCCCATCGTGGTCAGCACGATCAGCGGATCCATCTTCACGCAGCGGATGCCGTATTCGACGGTGTGGGCGTGATCGTTGCCGTAGCGGTCCGGCATCGCCAGGCGGTCGTCGAAGAAGGCCATGTGGAACTTGCCGGCTTCCAGTATCCTGGCGATCTCCTGATAATAGTCCGCCGACATCGAATCGTTGCGCGAGTCAGGATGCCGCCAGGAACTCGGCAGGTTCGTGCAGTTCTGCGCCTGGAGGAAGCCGACCAATACCATCTGCCGATTCATGCTGCTGTTCTCCTGATGCCGTCAGGCCAGATCGAGCACGGTGTCGAGCCTGTACTCACGCGGGGCGGCGCTGATGCGCGTGAGGCGATCGGCCCTGACGATCGGCATGGCGTTCCCCTCGGCTTTGTGCCCGTGACAGGCTGCTTGTTGGGTGTCATCGTCTCAAAGCGCAGGAGCGATATCAATCTCCCGTAAACCATCGCAGGGCTGCAAATTCGTAGAGAGAACGCGCCTTTGACCGATGATTCGTCCCACGCGGCGGTGTTTCGCGCAGTTTTGCGTTGCTCGTTCGCTGCTCGTTCACTCTGATCGATGGTTTGCAGTGCGCAATAACGACCACTTAGGCGATCGCCGCTGATAAAGTCACCGGGAGAATAGGCAGAAATGCCCGGGAGCTGAGATCGTGCCGACGACACTCGCGCGCACCTTTGCGGCGTTGAGCGCCATCAATGAAGCGATCCTTTACGCGAGATCGCCGGACGAGCTGTACCAGAAGGTCTGCGACGCCGGATTTTCGAGCGGGGATTTTCTGGCCGTTGCCGTGTTCCTGGTGGAGTCGGACGGCCGGCGGCTGCGCTATGCGGCCGGCTGTGGCGATGACATTCCGCGGCTCCGTTCGATTGTGATCACGACGGAAGCCGGCACGCCTGAAGGATCCGGCGTCGGCGGCGAGGCGTTTCGCGATCAGAAACTGTGCATCAGCAACGACTATCTGAACGATCCGCGCTCGTTGGCGTGGCGCGAGGGCGCCGCCAAGGCTCGCATCGGTGCGGCCGCGGCGCTGCCGCTGCTCTGCAACGGTAAAAGCGTCGGCGTATTGTACGTGACGCGCAGCGAAGCCAATTCGCTGAGCGAGCAGATGGTGTCGCTGTTCGAGCGCATGTCGGCGAACATTTCCTATGCGTTGGACAATTTCGCGCGCGAGACCGCGCGGCAGGCAAGTGAGCGGGCGACACGGCGGCTCAACCGCATGTTCGGTGCCATCAGCGCCACCAACGAAGCCATCCTGCGCGCCAAGTCCGAGCAGGAGCTGTACCAGCTCGTGTGCGATGCCTCGGTCCACAGCGGCAAGTCGCTGGCGACCATCGTCCTGCTTCGCGAACCGGATTCGCACTGGATGAAGCCTGTCGCCGCTACCGGGCAGAACCTCGAATTGGTCACCCAGGCGCGCTATTCGATCGATCCGGAGAATCCCTATGGCAAGGGCATCTCCGGCGAGGTGTTCCGGACGCAGAAAGCCATCGTCGAGGACGATCTCGCGAGCCGCACCAGGGGCTCGCCGTGGGAGCAGGCCAACGTCAACACCGGTGTTGCCGCCTGCGTCGTCGCGCCGCTGATCAGATACGGCGAGAGCGTCGGCGTGCTGCTGTTCTTCATCAGCCGCTCCTGGGCCAAGGACGAGGAGATCGTCGCGCTGCTGCTGCGCATGGCGGAGAACGTCTCGTTTGCAATCGAGAATTTCGGCCGCGAGGCCGAAAAAGCCAGGATCGCCGTGGAAGAAGAGTGCCTGGCGCGAATGTATGCGGCGCTCAGCGCCACCAACGAGGCAATCCTGCGTGCGCGGTCGCGGTCCGAGCTGTTCGACCTCGTTTGCGAGGCGACCGCGAAGGGAGCCAAGTTCACCTCGGCCACCATCGCGCTGGTCGATCGTCGGGCGGAGCTGCTCCGCGTCGTCGCCTGCTACGGACCGAATGCGGATCAGGTTCGCAACTTCACGTTCTCCACCTCCGTCCGGGTGCCCGAGGGGCGCGGGCTGACGGGCACGGCGTTCCGCACCTGCCAGCCCGCTGTCAGCAACGACGTGCTCGCTGATGATCGCATCGCGCCTTGGCAGGCCAGCGCCCGCCGCAACGGCATCGCATCCTCCGCGGCGTTGCCGCTGCTCAACGGCGACCGGGTGGAGGGCGTCTTTCTGTTCAACTCTCCGGAGCGTGGCACCTTCACGCCGGAGCTCGTCGAGCTGCTGCGCAGGCTTCAGGCCAATGTCGCCTTCGCCCTCGAAAGTTTCGACCGCGCCGACGAGAAGGCGCGAGCGGACAAGCAGCGCAATCGTCTGAGCGGCATGTTCGAGGCGCTGAGCGCAACCAACGAAGCCATCATGCGCGCCAAGACGCGCGAGGAGCTGTTCGAGGCGGCCTGCCAGGCGGCTGTGCTCGGCGATCTCTTTGCCTCGGCGACGATCGGCATCATCGATGAGGAGCGCGAGCTCGTTCAAGTCGTTGCGGTCAAGGGGCGCCTGAAGGAGCGCATGGCCGGACGGACCTGTAACATTTCCACCGGCCATCCCGAGGCTCAGGGCATCATCGGCACCTCACTCCGAACCCGCCGGCCCAGTGTCATGAACGACTATCTGAACGAGCCGCGGTCGGCATACTGGCGCACAAAGGCCATCGAGGATGGAACGCGTGCTGCGGCGAGCTTCCCGCTTCTGAGGGCGGGCGACAAGGCAGTCGGCATTTTGCTCTTCCTCGCCCTGGAAGAGGATACGTTCACCCCCGATCTGGTCGAGCTGCTCGAGCGCCTGGCGGAGAACGTCTCCTTTGCACTCGACAATTTCGATCGCGCCGAGGAGAAGGTCCGCACCGAAGCGCAGAAAGAGCGTCTGACGCGCATGTTCGCGGCCCTGAGTGCGACCAACGAGGCGATCATGCGCGCGAAGTCGCGCGCCGAGCTGTTCGACCTCGTCTGCCTTGCGGCATCGAACGGCGCCAAGTTCACCTCGACCACGATTGCGCTGGCCAGGGCCGGCACAGACCAGCTCGAGATCGTCGCCACCGCCGGTCCGTCCGCCGACACCACGCGCAACGTCCGTCTCTCCATCGATCCCGAGCGGCCGGAAGGGCGCGGGATGAGCGGCACGGCGTTCCGGACGCGCCAGCCCTGCATCAGCAACGACTATCTCAACGACGACCGGGTCCGTGTCTTCCATGCCATCGTCCGTGGGGACGGAGCGCGATCGGGCGCCGCGTTTCCGCTCATCGCGCACGACCAGGCCGTCGGCGTCATGATCTACATGTCGACCGAACCGGCCACCTTCACGCCCGAATTCGTCGAGCTGTTGCAGCGCCTCGCCGACAACGTCTCCTTCGCGATGGAGAATTTCGATCGCGCCGACGAGAAGAAGCGGGCAGACGAGCGGATCGAGTATCTGGCCTCGCATGACAGCCTGACAGACCTGCCGAACCGCGAGACATTCAACGAACTGCTGCACGCGGCGATCGACGCCGCGCAGCGTCGCGATCACCGTTTTGCGGTGCTGTTCATCGATCTCGACCGCTTCAAGGTCATCAACGATTCGCTGGGTCACGAGGCCGGCGACCTGCTCCTGCTCGAAGTCGCGAACCGGTTGCGCGGCGCGCTGCGGGCCAGCGACGTGGTGGCGCGGCTCGGCGGCGACGAGTTCGTGGTGATCCTCGATCGGTGCGGCGAGATCGACGACGTCCAGCGCATTGCGACGGGGTTGCTCGCGGCCCTCGCCGAGCCGATGGAGGTAGCCGGCCACGAGTGCCACACGACGGCCTCCATCGGCATCGCGATGTATCCGGCCAACGGCTCCGACGCGCAGACGCTGACCAAGAACGCCGACATGGCGATGTACCTCGCCAAGGAAGACGGCAAGAACGGCTATCGCTTCTTCTCCAACGAAGTGAAGACGCAGTCGATCGAACGGCTGTCGCTCGAGAGCGCACTACGCCGCGCGCTGGAGCGCGAGCAGTTCTCGCTGAACTACCAGCCCAAGGTGGACATGGGGACCGGCCAGATCACGGGGGTCGAAGCGCTGCTGCGCTGGGCTCATCCCGATCTCGGCAATGTCTCGCCGGCGCAATTCATTCCGCTTGCGGAGGAAACCGGGCTGATCGTGCCGATCGGCCGCTGGGTGCTGAATGAGGCCTGCGCGCAAGCCATGGCCTGGCAACGACGCGGCCTGTTGCCGCTGTCGATGGCGGTCAACCTGTCGCCACGCCAGTTTGTCGACGAGCATCTGTTGCAGGACGTCGACGAAGCGCTGGCCGCCAGCGGCATGTCGCCTGTGCTGCTCCAGCTGGAGGTCACCGAGAGCATGATGATGCACAATGTCGGTCGTGCGCTCAAAGTCCTCGACTCCATCCAGAGCCGCGGTATCCGCCTCGCCATCGACGATTTCGGCACCGGCTATTCGTCGATGTCGCTGATGAAGCACTTCCCGATCGACACCATCAAGATCGACCGCTCCTTCGTGCGCGACCTGCCGCAGGATTCGGAGGACCAGGCGATCGCACAGGCGATCATCAGCATGGGCAAGGCACTCGGCATGACCGTCGTCGCCGAAGGCGTCGAGAATGCCGAGCAGGAGGCGTTCCTGCGGACCCATGGCTGCGACGAGATGCAGGGCTTCCTCATCTCCAAGCCGCTGCCGGCGCGGCAGATCGCGGAGTTGCTGCGGCCGATGGTGCTGCCCGTCGCGCCGCCGCTCCAGCCGGAGCGGGATCCGGTCGCCGAGGAGGCCGCGGCGTTACGGTTGAAAGGCGCTGTCGTCTGACGGCAGCGGGTGCAGCTCACGGGACTCGTCGGCCTCGCGTTCCGCCTTGCGCGGAAAATCGTCCGGCCATGGCAGTGAGGTCTGATCCTCGAACAGGGCGAGAAGCAGGCACGCTCCGTCGGCAAAGGTCGATCCGTCGCCGAGGCCGAGCGTGCGCGACCACGCACCCGGCATCGGCTGGTGCGCGTCGCGCACCGCGATCGCGGGTCCCCACCACCAGGCCGGCGCCGGCGACCGTTCGTCCTCGGGCACGGCGAGCCAGCGGGCGAATTCGTTCACCACGCGCTCGAATTGCAGGCTTGCGGCCTGATGCATTCGCTCCGTGCTCCTTGTCGCGCCTGAAAGCAGGCCGATGCGCGCACGCGGTCGTGGTCTTGAAGCTTTGAAGAACGGCGCGTCGCGCAGCCACGTATGCCGCTCCATCGGCGGCCATACCACGAGCGCCCGGCGGCCGGAAAAGCGGCCGGTGCGGGCTTTCATAGTCTCTTCATTCCCTTTAGCGGCTTAAGGTGCCCGCCGGCAAGCTGCAATACGGTCGCCTAGCGCGATCTGAACGGATGCGCCTTCTGGTGCCAGGCCCAGGCCGTGCGGATCACCGTAGGCAGATCGGAGTGGCGCGGCACGAAGTTCAGCACGTTTCTCGCGGCAGAAGGATCCGCGACGAGATAAGTGGGATCGCCGGCCCGGCGCGGCTTGACGCTGTGTGGCACCTCGCGCCCGGCCTCCTGCCTGATCGCGTCGAGGATCTCGCGTACGGAGAAGCCGGAACCGGTGCCGAGGTTGAAGCTGCCGCCGGCATGTCCTTGATCCAGAAGCTTCAGTGCCGCGACGTGCGCGGCCGCAAGGTCCGTGACGTGGATGTAGTCGCGGATCGCGGTGCCGTCGGGTGTGTCGTAGTCGTCGCCGAACACCGCGAAGTCGACATGTCCCTGAAGCGCCATCATGGCGCGTGGAATGAGATGGGTTTCGTTGTCGCGCAGCTCGCCGATCCCGCCGGCCGGATCGGCGCCGCTGGCATTGAAATAGCGCAGGCAGAAGGCACCAAAGCCGTAGGCGGTGCGGTAGTCGGCGAGCATGCGCTCGATCATCAGCTTCGATGCGCCGTATGGATTGATCGGCGCGCAGGGGAAGTCTTCCGGGAGCGCCTTGGAATCGGCGTTGCCGTAGACGGCGCCGGTCGAGGAGAACACGATGCGATGGCAGCCCGCGTTGCGCATGGCCTGCAACAGCGACAACGTGCCCTGGACGTTGTTGATGTAGTATTTCTGCGGGTCGGTCATGGACTCCCCGACGAGGCTCGCCGCCGCAAAATGCATCACCGCCGTGACCTTGTGGTCGGCGAAAGCGCGCGCCAGCAACGCGCCATCGAGCAGATCGCCCGTCACCAGCGGGCCGGAGACGAAGCTGCGATGACCTGTCGAGAGATTGTCATAAACGACGGGCTGATAGCCGGCGGCGGTCAATGCGCGGCACGCATGCGAGCCAATATAGCCCGCACCCCCGGTGACGAGGACGGTCGGTCGGTCGGTCATGTCGTCTTCTGCTCTTCTTCTAGCGGATGGGGCGGTTGCGGCTGAGGAGAAGATAGAGCGCGCGGGGGTTGGTGGTCAAATAGCGCCACAGCAGACGGCGTGGCTCGAGCAAGGTGCGCCAGGCCCATTCGAGCCCGATCTTCTGCATCCATTGCGGCGCGCGGGAACGGCTCCCGGACAAGAAGTTGAACAGGCCCCCGGATGTCTTGATGACGCCAACATTGGTCAGATGCGCTGAAAACTCCTTCACGAATGCCTGCTCGTTGGGCACGCCGAGCGCGACCCACAGATAGTCCGGCGCCAGGGCGTTGATCTCCTCGACCTTGGCACGCAGCGCCTCGCCGCGCAGATAGCCGTGGCTGCGTCCGACGATTTTGAGCCTGGGATACATCTTCTGGACGTTCTCGACCGCGGCGGCGTTCTCGGCCTCGCTTGCGCCGAACATGTAGAACGTGCGGCCGACCGCTTCAGCCTTGCGCGCGACGATATGGAAGAGGTCCGTGGTCGCAACGCGCTCCGGCAGCGGGAACCAGGATTGCAGTTTCGAGGCCGCGACCAGAGGCTGGCCGTCGGCATTGATCAGGTCGGCGGCGCGGAACAGGCGCTCGGTCTGCGGCTCGGTCGAGCAGCGCGCCAGCACCTCGCCATTGGCCGAGGTCAGGAACAGCGGACGGCCGATGCGACTGTCAGGATCGGTCGCCTCGATCATGAAATCGGCGGTGGCTTCCAGGTCGAGCGCGGCCATACGAAGCCCGCCCACGGTGATTCTCGGCACCTCGGCAGTCGCTGCCCGTCCGTCGAGGTTGACGCGGCGCTCAAGCATATTGTCTGCCTCGATGGCGCGTTTGGATTGCAGGGGTGAGTTCGTCGAGCACGACGCCGACGAGCTTGCGCTCGGCGGGGCCGAGCGCGGCCAGGATCTCTTCCAGGCTGTCGTTGACGTCGAGGCTGGTCGGCAGCACGGCCACCAGCGAGTCGGTGTCGTCGAGCAGCTTGCGGCCGCCGGCCGAGAGCGGCATCGCCGGGCCGTCGAGGATCACGAGATCATAGCCGCCGGCGGAACGGGCCTGCGCAATCGCCTTGCGGATCGCGGCGGCAGCCTTGTCGGCATCGCCCTCCGCGGCGGGCAGCACCGAGATGCCGTTGACCGTCTTGATCTCGCGTGCGTCCTTGCTGCCGATCGAGAGCCATCCGAGCCTGCTCGGTTCGCTCCTGCTGGGACGGCTGACCTTATTCGAAAGCGAGCGTGCCTGATGGTCGGCATCGATCATCAGCACGCGGGCGCCGTCGCGGGCGGCGGCCAGCGCGAAATTCAGCGTGGTCACGCTACGTCCGGTGGTCTCGCCGGCACCGACGAGCGCGATGACCGGCATCGCCTTGCCGCCGGCGCGCCGGACGACCGCCGCGCGCATGTCACGCCAGGCGTTGAGCAGTGTCGTCAGGGGAAAGCCGGGGCGGAGCGTTGGCCAGCCCAGCCGCGTGAGGTCGACGCCGCCGCCCGTAGCGAGGATGGCGCCGAGCGTGTGGATGACGTCGGCTTCCTGGAAGCGTGCGATCAGCGGCTTGTCGATCACGGGCTTTTCGACCATCGAAGGCTGGAGCGGGGGCGCGGCAAGTTCCCGCGGGATCTCTTCAACTTCCGGAGCTCGCGAGGCCGGCGGAGGCGGCGACGCCTCCGGCGGGGGCGCGCGCTGCGGAGCTCTCATTGCATCTGCATCCGGCGCCGGCGTGCGCTGCGGACGGGCAGGCGCCGGCGCTGGTGCGATCGCTCCGGTGAATAGCAACTCGACCGCGACGAACCAGCTCGAGGCCGCGATCGCGCCGAAGATGAAGCCGATCATGGCGAACAAGCTCATCGCGGGCGGGAACGAGCGCCGCTGTGGCACCGTCGCCTCGCCGATGACGCGGGCTGCCGACGTGTTCAGGCTCTCCTGCTCCTCGGTCTCGCGGGAGCGCTTGAGAAAGGACTGATAGACGTCGCGGCTGGCATCGGCTTCGCGCTCAAGCTCGCGCAGGCGCACGGCGGCCTGGCTGAGCTGGACACTCTGCCGCTTCTGCGCTTCCAGCGCCCGGTTGAGCGAGGCTTCGAAATCGCGGGCGCGCGTCAAATCGTTCTTGGCGGATTGGGCGAAGCGGTCGATCTCTTCGTTGATGGTACGCTTGAGGTCCTCGACCTGCTTCTCGGTCTGGCGCAGCGCCGGATGGCGCGGCCCGAGCTCGCCGGCCTGCTCCGCATATTTCTTGCGGGCGTCGGCATATTGCGCGCGCAGATTGGCGATCGTCGGCGACTGCAGCGCCTCGGGGATCGCACCTGCATCCGTGGCCGTGCGCCGGCTCGCCTCGATCTGGTCGAGCCGTGCCTGCGCATCCATCGTCGCAGCACGGGCCGCGGAGAGCCGCTGGTTGCTGGCGGAGAGTTGCTGGTCGCTGATCAGCGCATCCTGGGTGCCGACGAAATTGTTCTGGGCCTTGTAGGTGGCAAGCGCAGTCTCGGCGTTGCGCAGCCGGTCGCGCAGCTCCTTCAGGCGGCTGGAGAGATCGTTGGTAGCGCGCCGTGCGGCCGACGCCTGCGAGCTGCGGGATTCGGCGAGGTAGGCATTGGTCAGCGTGTTGGCCAGCATCGCCGCTTTCGCGGGATCCGTCGACCAGACCTCGATGTCGACGATGAAGCTCTTCTCGGTCTTGCGGACGGTGATGTGCTTGTTCAATGCGTCGAGCGCAGCAAGCTGCACTTCATTCTTCTCCGCGGCGGATGGCGCGCGGGGGTGCAGGCCGATCAGGCCGAGCAGCGACGACATCAGGCTCCTGCCGTCGCCGCCTCCGAATTCCGGATCCTTGTCGAGACCCGCCTGCTGAATCACCTGGAGCAGTACGCTGTTCGAGGTGATCAGGCGCGCCTGGCTCTCCACCACCATGGACATGCCGGAGATGTCCTGGGCGCGGGGCGTGAGCTCGCGATCGACGAGTTGGAGCTCGCGCGGGTCGACATAGAGCTGAGCGGTGGCGGTGTAGCGGGGCGTCACGCTCTTTCCGGCGACGACCGCGAGCGTCGCGCCGAGCAGGGCGGCCGCCGCGATCGCGACCTTTCGCCGCCAGAGCAAATTGACGAGCTCGAGCACGTTGAAGCCGGCCTGAGGCTTCCGTTGCGGGGCCGCCGGTCCGGTCCGATCGATCGGCTGGTTATAGTCAAGCATGATCCCCAGCTTTCATTCCAACTGCCGCGGGCTGAGGGGTTACTCTTCGCTTTACGCCACGCACCCGGCATATGGGTGCCCAATCAACGCAACAGGGAAAATTAACCATACTCGCTGAAGGACTATTCACGGAAATGGCAAACAAAGCGTTTAAGCGCATGCCACCCCTACGCGCGTCCTCGTGACGCTCGCGATACCGGGATCGTCCAGGGATTAACGATTCGTTACCGCGCGCAACGTGGCCGCGCGCTGCCGCTCGTCCAGCGATGGGCCGGGCACGGGTCATGGCCGTCAGCGCTTCCGCAGGATGACATGATAGTCGCCGCGACGGACGTCGGTGCCGCGGGGCAGCACGGCGTTCAGCATCGCGGCGCCGGCGTCGACCAGGGCCGCAAACAACGGTTTGCGCCGGCGCATCTCGGGGTAGCGCGGGCTCTCCACCTCGCGACGATAGATCATCTCGAGGCCGTTGGCGGTCGCGAAAGCCTCGAGCCGGGGTAGCGTCACCAGCGGATGGAAGAACGTCGGGAACGGCGGCTCGCCGGGCAGACCGGCGTCCTTGATGCCGCGGATGTGCCGGTAGAACCAGACGTGAAACCAGTGCGGCGAATATTTGGTGACGACTCCGGAGAGCGAGCGCGGATTGGGCGCGCCGATCAGGATCATCCCGCCGCGCTTGAGCGCGTCACGGAAATTCAGGAGCGCGGCGTCGACGTTCGGCAGGTGCTCGATGACGTTGTAGCAGATCACGAGATCGAAGGTCTCGCGCCCGAAGCGGTAGGTCTGGACATCGCCGAGGATCGCCTCGTCGGCGTAGGTGTTGTTGCGGACCTGGTCCTCGTCGATGTCGACGACCGTGACCTTGCTGCGGCTCAGCAATTCCGGTGGCAGGACGCTGCACGAGCCGCCGCCGGCCTCATAGATGGCGAGCCGGTCCTGCGGCAGGTCGCGGCACAGCACGTCGTGGACGGCGAGCAGGCTGTCGCGGGCCTCGCCGGGAACGAGATCATGGAGCGCCTGGGTGGGTGTTATGGCCGCGGAGACATTGATTGCCGTGGCTGTCGCGAAGTCGATCGTGGCTGGCTTGTTCATGATTTTCTGGCCGCGCTTGTTCTATTCAAATTTACAGGAAAAGACTCGCTCGCCCGAAGAGCAAATCCGATGCCGCGCCGTCTCACCGATCGCGGTGCTTACGGTCGGGTTAATGCGTATAGGCGTTAACTACGGCATTGTTCATGTCGAGACGTCGACGGCGCACTGGACCGCGAATTGCACTAGCACGCGTGCGAGGTTTTGCGGCAGAAACACGCGAAGGCGGTTAAGTGCATGGTGTCGTGCCAGGATGACTGGAGATCACCGGGATGGCGTGGCGGATGTGCCGCGCGCCGATCGGTCATTTTGGCACGCATCTGTCCCGCAGCGACGTGCCATCGCGGCACGAGGCCGATCCGCGCGATCGAAGCAGGGCTTTCTCAACATATCTCGGCCATCTAGGACGTCATGACATTGATCCCGACAGACCTGTCCGCCACGCGCATCTCGGACGTCGTGTGCGATCCCAACCGGGAGATCGTGGCGAGCTCCCGCGTCATCGATCTGTCGGTAGGAATTGTCGTCTGCATTCCCTGTTTCCGGCGCCCGCAGCATCTGCGGCTGACCCTGGACTCGCTGGCGAGCCAGCGTACACCCCGCTCCTTTGCCGTCGTTATGGTCGAGAACGACGCTGCGCGGCGCGAAAGCGCGCCGGTCGCCGCTGAATATCTCGCCGATGGCCGGCTCCAGGGCGTCTGCCTCGTCGAGAAGCGGCAGGGGAACTGCCAGGCGATCAACGCCGCATTCGAGACTGCGCAGGGGCTGTTTCCCGCCGCGACGCGTTTCCTGATGATCGACGACGACGAGATCGCTTCGCCCGACTGGCTCGAATTGATGGTCCGCACTGCGGAGGCGACCGGTGCCGACGTGGTCGGCGGGCCGGTGCTGCCGGTCTTCGACGACGACAGCAAGCCCTGGCTTTCGCGTCATCCCGCCTTCTGTCCCGCCTACGACTATAGCGGTGCGGTGCCGCTGATCTATGGGTGCGGCAATTGTCTGATCACGCGTGCCGCCTTCGAACGGTTCGATCGTCCCGCGTTCGACCTGCGCTTCAATTTTCTCGGCGGCGGCGATTGTGATTTCTTCGTGCGGTGCCGCGATGCCGGCATGCTGTTCCACTGGACGGCGGAGGCCGTCATCACCGAGACCGTGCCGCACAACCGCACCAGCCTCGGCTGGATCGCAAAGCGCGGCCTGCGCATCGGTGCGATCAACTATCGCGTACAGTACAAGGCCGCGCAGACCACGGCGGCGCGTGCGCGAGTCTTCGCGCAGATGCTTGGGCGGGTGCCGCTGTCGCTGGTCCGCGCCGCAGCCTTGCTGAGCTCGTCGAAGGCAGTCGTCGCGATGCATCCCGTGATGGTTGCGCTTGGCGCCGCCCTGGCGGCCTTCGGGCTCGAGCCGAGGCCCTATGAGGCCTCGAAGATCGTGTCCTGATGCCGCGCGGCGGACTAGATGCCGAAGCGGGCGAGCGCGACCCTGATCGCGGCGCGTGGCAGCGATCCGAGCGATAGCCGGCCGATCATCGCGAGATAGGCGAAGGCTTCGCGATATCTGCCGAAGCGAACCGCTTGCATCGCCGAATAGGTGACGAGATGAATCTCGGCGGCCTGGCGCAATCCGCTCGCCGCGCCCTCGGGGAGTCGCGCCAGGATCAGCCCGTCGTCGAAGACCCGCGCGACCGCAGGCAGGAAATCCTGCGGGGTTCGCACCGCCGCGTTCATCGTGTTGGACGTATGCAGGCGATAGTCGAGCAGAAGCTTCGGCGCGAATGCGAACTCGCCGATCGCTGCAAGGCGGCACCAGCAATGCCAGTCCTCGCAATATCTGAGCGAGACGTCGAAGCCGCCGACGGCGCGGAAAGCGTCCGCACGTGTCAGCACAATGCCGCCGTTGACGATGAAGTTCCCGGCCGTGAGCTGCACCAGCACGTCGCCGGACGGCTTGCGGCGTCCCCTCAACAGGTCGCGCCGGCCGATCTGCCGTCCTTCGCCATCGATCGTATTGTAGTCGCCGTAGACGAGAATCGCGCGCGGAGCGCCGCGCGCCGCCGACAGCAGCGCCGCGACCGCACCGGGCCGCAGGCGGTCGTCGGCATCCAGGAAGAGAAGCCACTCGCCGTTCGCATGCCGGGCGCCGAGATTGCGTGCCGCCGACACGCCGGCAGCGTCGTTGTGCAACAGGCGCAGCCGCGGATCGCGCACGGCGCGGACGATTGCCACGGTATCGTCGGTCGAGCCGTCGTCCACGACGATCACCTCGCCGACATCGCCTTGCGTCAGCGCGCTCGCGAGGGTTTCGGCGAGATAGGCTGCTGCGTTCTTGGCGGGAATGACGATGGACACCGCGACCGAATTCGCCGGCAGCAGGCTGCGCAGGCCCGCCGGCGCGCGCGGCGCAACCGGAAGTTCGAGAAGGTCGTCGGCGGTGATCAAGCGGCGGCTCGTCTTTTAATGGACTATTAACCAGGGCGCATCTGCCGCGCTGCCAACGCCAGCGAAGGCAATCTCGGCCGTTGCGGATGATATCCTCATTACGGTCGCAGCGTCGCCGCGAAGGTCTGCGCGGCGCCGGTTTCGTGTATTAGCGTTAAGCCGGTGCCATCGCGCCGGTACCAAATCTGGAAGAGTGCGGCTGCAGCCCGGCTGCACCAGTGTCCGCCATCGTCGCGATGCTGGTTGACGGAAGGTTAACGGGGATGAGCTAGAACCTGGAGCTTCCCCGGCTCCATCACCTGCCCATGGATTGCAGCTTGGATCGCAGCGCCGCTGACATCACCGACGTCGAGACCCGGTCGTTCGGCCACGTCCTGCGCGATAGGCTCGCGAGGCTGAATGCCGCGCACGCGGCGCGCTGCCTCGTCGCCGTCGCGGCGCTGCTGCTGGTGCTGGTCACGCTCGATCCGTTCCCGGACCTGCGCAATCCCGACCTCGTCGCCGTCGTCGGCGGACGCATGGCACTGACCTACATCTCCTTCGGCCTCCTGGCTGTGGTCGCGGTTCTGCTCGCCGCCGCCACCGATGCTCCGTCGCTGAGGACCCTGGTGACGCCGCTGCACCTCTGCCTCGTCGGCTGGCTGCTGATCAACATCGCCTTCTCCGAGAACCGCGGCGTTTCGCTCCAGCGGTTCGTGCTCGCGGCCAGCGTGACCTCGCTCGCCGTCTTGCTGCCATTGCTGCCGCCGACGCAGCGCAGCTTCAACCTTTGCCTGGGCATCGCCGCGCTCATGCTGCTCGCGCTCTGCTATCTCGGCGTCTTCCTCGCGCCGCAATACGCGATCCACACGGCCCTCGACATCACCGAGCCGCAACTTGCCGGCGACTGGCGCGGCAGCTTTGCCCACAAGAACATCGCTTCGCCGGTGATGACGATCCTGGTCTATGTCGGCATCTACCTGTGCGCCGTGGGCTCGTTCGTGATGGGGCCGGCGGTCGCAGCGCTGGCCGGCATCTTCCTGATCTTCACCGGCGGCAAGACGTCATCGGTGCTTTGCCTTGCGATCTACGCTCTCGCCTCGCTGGTCTATGTCACGCCGGGCCTGTGGCTGAAGCGGATCATCTGCTTCGTGCCGCTGATCCTGATGAACCTTTTGACGGTCGGCAGCGTCATGAGCCCGGCGCTCGGGGCGATGACCCGGCTGCTTCCGCTCGATCCCACCTTCACCGGCCGTTCCGCGATCTGGGAGTTTGCGCTCGCGGCCGTCGCGGAGAAGCCGATCATCGGTCACGGCTATGCGGCGTTCTGGGACGACGTGACCGCGCGGCAGACCGCCCAGGGCGCCGAATGGGCGACAACCGCGGCGCACAGCCACAACAGCTATCTCGACCTCGCGGTCACCATCGGTCTGCCGGGGCTGATGCTCGTGATCCTCGCCTTCGTGGTCGCTCCGCTCGGCAACTTCCAGACGGCCCAGGCCCACAGCCGCAGCGGCGCACTGGCCAAGCTGTTCCTGACCGTGTGGTTGTTCGGCCTGTACTACGGAGCCACCGAGACCTTCCTGCTCGAACGGCAGAATCCGATCTGGTTCATGTTCGCTCTTGCCGTGGCCGGCCTGCACTTTCTGGCAAGGTTCCAATGCGTCGAGCAAATAGAGTCGAAACGCTGACAGCTTGTCGCAGCCAAGCCGCCGGTGACACCGGCTTAACGATAAGCGGCGAGGTTGCTTGTGGTCTGCAGCAAAACATAATCTATCGGGAAACATTCAGTAATCGTATGTCCAGCGGAATGACGTTTCTCAGCGTCGAGCAACTAGACGGCCAGGTGTCCAGCACGTCGGGAATCGCAATCGATTTCGCGCGTGACTGGCGGCACGTGGCCTCGCGCCTGAGCACCGGGCACCGCACCGCGTTCCAGCATGTTGACTGGCTCGACGCCTGGTACGGGGCGTTTCACGACGTCTCCCCGCTGATCGCCGTGATCTTCGATGCCGCCACTGGCAAGGACATCGCGATCGTGCCGATGATCGGCCATGTCAGGCGTGGCATCCGCATCGTCGAGTTCGCAGACCTCGGGGTCTCCGACAACAATGCGCCGATCCTGGCGCTCGATGCTACGTTGGATGCGGAGGCGACGGATGCGATCAACAAGGCGCTGATCGACGCTTTGCGCGCGTTGCCCGATCGTTTCGATCTGCTCCGCCTGAGGAAGATGCCGGCGCAGGTCGGAGGCAAGCCCAATCCGCTGGTGTCGCTCGGGCGGATCGGATCCTCCTCGCTCAACGGCAATCTCGTGCTGATGGGCGATGACTATCGCGACTACCAGGCCTCGATCAAGCGCCTGCAGATGCCGCGCTGCTGGCGAGTTTTCAGCCGCCATGCCGGCGCGCGCTTCGAGATCGCCACCAACGTCGGGCGCGCGCATGAACTGCTGGACGTGATGGATATGCAGCAGCAGGCGCGCATGCAAAAACTCGGCTCGCCGTTCGTCCTCAACGACGAGACCCATGCGCGGTTCTATCGCGAGGTCGTCCGCCATGGCGTCGCGGAAGGTTATGCCATTGCCTCGGCGCTGGTGTGCGACGAGGGCGTCGTCGCCACCGCGCTCGGCGTCAAGCATGGCGCGACCTATCTCCTGCTGCGCATCAGTCACGCCAGCGATGCATGGTCGAGCTGTTCGCCGGGTCTGCTCGTCACCGAGCGCACCATGGCCGCGCTGCATGCGCAAGGCATCCGCCGCTTCGATCTCAGCATCGGCAACCAGGACTACAAGCGGCGCTTCGGCGCCGAGAGGGTGCCGCTGACCGATGTCAGCGTGGCGCTGTCCTGGCGCGGGTTGCCCTACGCCTGGCGCGACCACGCCGCGCAGAGCCTGCGCCGCTATCCGAAACTCGCCTCCCTCGCGGCGCGGGCGATGGGCAAGGGAATCCGATAATAAAGTGCTGCAGGGTGCAGCGTTCGCGCCGGCCGAGCAGGCTCTACGATCCCGTGCAACTGGCGCAGCGAAGCCGGCCGCGCGAGGCGCGGAATAGGCTGCGACAATACCAGCGACGCGCGAGCGCCTGCGCGGGCTTGCGGATCATCTGCGCGATCAACAAGAGTTCGAAGGCCATTCGTATCGTTCTTCGTCGAATATCCTGGAGCATGATCCCGGAAGGCTGAGCAGCAGCGTTCCGAACGGATCATGCTCCAATAATAGAGCCAAGGCGCAATGACGATTCGTCCTGATCTCATTGCGCTCGAGCTGCAGATGGGGCGGCATTCCCGCATGAGAACGCCGCCCAGGTCGCATCAGCCATGCAAAGCCGAACCGTGCAGCTCAGTCGTGCAGCTCAGCCGTGCAGCTTCTTGGCGGTCTCCGCGATCTGGCGGCCCTGATAGCGTGCGCCGGCGAGCTCGTTGGCGCTGGGCTGGCGGCTGCCGTCGCCGCCGGTGATGGTGGTGGCGCCGTAGGGCGCCCCGCCGGTGACCTCGTCGAGCTTCATCTGGCCGGCGAAGCCGTAGTTCATGCCGACCACCACCATGCCGAAATGCAAGAGGTTGGTGATGATCGAGAATAGCGTGGTCTCCTGGCCACCGTGCTGGGTCGCGGTGGAGGTGAAGGCGCCGCCGACCTTGCCGTGCAGCGCGCCCTTGGCCCACAGCCCGCCGGCCTGGTCGAGGAAGTTCGCCATCTGCGAGGCCATCCGGCCGAAGCGGGTGCCGGTGCCGACGATGATCGCGTCGTAGTTGGCGAGATCCTCGATCTTAGCGACCGGCGCGGCCTGGTCGAGCTTGTAGTGCGAGGCCTTCGCGACCTCGGTCGGCACCAGCTCCGGCACGCGCTTGATGTCGACGGTGGCGCCGGCTTCGCGCGCGCCCTCGGCGACGGCATTGGCCATGGCTTCGATATGGCCATAGGCGGAGTAATAGAGGACGAGAACTTTGGTCATGGTGGTCTCCGTTGGATTCGGGTTTGATGGATGATTGTTCGGGTCGCCGTGCCCGGGCTTGTCCCGGGCATCCACGTTCTTGTTTGCTCGTGGAAAGCCGTGGATGGCCGGGACAGGCACGGCCATGACGGAGAGAGGACAGCTAGGCCGCGTCGACGAGCACGAGCTCTGAGTCTTCGAGCGCCGTGATCTTCAGCTTGGCCTCGTCGCGGATCGCGGCGCCGTCGCGGGCATTGACGCGGACGCCGTTGATCTCGACGGAGCCCGCCGCGGGCACGAGGTAGAGATGCCGCGACTGCTGCGGCTCGTACTCGGCGCTCTCGCCGGCCTTCAGCGTGGTGGCGAGCACCCGCGCGTCGGCGCGGATCGGCAGTGCGTCCGCATCGTCCCCGAAGCCGCTCGCAATGGTGACGAGCTTGCCGGAGCGGTCCGCCCTCGGGAACGGTTTCGAGCCCCAGGTCGGCTGGCCGCCTCGTGCGGTCGGCTCGATCCAGATTTGGAAGATCCGCGTCCTGGTCGGCTCGAGATTGTATTCGGAGTGGCGGATGCCGCTGCCGGCGCTCATCACCTGCACGTCGCCCGCTTCAGTCCGACCCTCGTTGCCGAGGCTGTCCTGATGGGTGATTGCGCCCTCGCGCACATAGGTGATGATTTCCATGTTGGCGTGGGGATGGGCGGGAAAGCCGGTGTTCGGTGCGATCTCGTCGTCGTTCCACACCCGCAAGGCGCCGTGGCCCATGTTGTTCGGGTCATAGTGGCTGGCGAAGGAGAAATGATGCTTGGCCTTGAGCCAGCCGTGGTCGGCACCGCCGAGCTTTGCGAAAGGTCTGAGTTCGATCATCTGCATAATTCCCTTTACTTGAACAGGTTGCGCCTTGATCAGGCGCCGAACCCGCCGTCGACATTGAGCACCGTGCCGGTGACGAAGGAGGCCTCCGGGCTTGCGAGGAAGAGGATTCCGGCCGCGACCTCCTCGGGACGGCCGAAGCGCTGGAGCGCGTGCTGCTTGCGCTGGGTCTCGGCGAACTCGCCGCCGTCCTTCGGATTCATATCGGTGTCGATCGAGCCGGGCTGCACCACGTTGACGGTGATGCCGCGCGGTCCGAGGTCGCGCGCCGCGCCCTTGGTGTAACCGACCACGGCCGCCTTGGTCGCGACGTAGTCGGCAAGGCCCGGGAACGAGGCGCGGTCGGCGAGCATCGAGCCGACGGTGACGATGCGTCCGCCTTCACCCATCAATTGCGAGGCGGCGCGGATCGCCGCGATCACGCCGTGCACGTTGATGGCATCCTGGCGAGCCAGCGCTTCCGAATCGGCATTGGCATCGTCGACGGCGCCGCCCGCGGCGACACCGGCATTGTTGACGAGGATGTCGAGATGACCGAATTCCCTGGCGACGTCGTTGACGAGCTGCGTCACATCCTTCGCGGAGGCCTGGTCGGCCTTGAAGGCGCGGGCCTTGACGCCACGGGCCGTCAGCTCATTGACCACCACTTCCGCCTTTTCGGGCGAGGCGACATAACTGATCGCGACGTCGGCACCTTCATCGGCGAGAGCGCGGGCGGAGGCCGCGCCGATGCCGCGCGAGCCGCCGGTGACGAGGGCAACCTTGCCTGAGAGCTTCTTGGTCATTGGATTTCTCCATTTCCTGAATTTCTGATGACCCCTTGGATAAGCTTCCGCCTGTGGTATAGAAATAGAAACTGTCGAAACACATTGTTTCTATAAATATCCCAATTGGATCAGCCCCATGGCAAAACTCCCCGATTTCGAAGCGCTCGCGATTTTCGCAAAAGTCGTGGAATTACGATCGTTTGCGGGGGCTGCGAGCGAGCTGGCGATGTCCAAGGCGACGGTGTCCAAGGCAGTGACCCGGCTGGAGGAGCGGCTCGGCGCGCGGCTTTTCAACCGCACCTCGCGCCGGCTCGCGCTGACCGACGCCGGGCACAAGCTGGCGGAGCGCGCGACGCGCCTGCTCGTCGATGGCGAGGCGGCGGAGAACGAGGCGCTGGCGCAATCGGTCGCGCCGCGCGGGCTGGTCCGGCTCGCCGTCCCCATGACGTTCGGCATCAAGGCCGTGGCGCCGCTGCTGCCGGAGTTCTTCGAAGCCTATCCGGAAGTCTCGGTCGATCTGCACTTGAGCGATGCGACCATCGATCTGATCGGCGAGGGCTTCGACATGGCGGTGCGGATCGCGCGGCTGCCGGACTCTTCGCTGATCGCGCGGCGGCTCTTCACCATGCCGCGCTACACGGTCGCCGCCCCGTCATATCTGAAACGCCACGGACGGCCGACGCATCCGATGCATCTCGCCCAGCACAAGTGCTTCAGCTACGCCTATCTGTCGACGCCGAACGTCTGGCACTACACCAATTCGGCCGGCGAGCAGGCCAGCGTGCGCCCGGGAGGACAGCTTCGCGTCAACAACGGCGAAGCCGTGATGCCGGCACTGATCGCCGGCCTCGGCATCGCGGAGCTGCCCGAGTTCATCGTCGGCGAAGCCATTTCCTCCGGCGAGGTCGAAGTCATCCTGAAGGACTGGACGCAGTCCGAAGGTGCCGTGCACCTGGTGACGCCGCCCGGCGGCCCGCGTCCCGCGCGCGTCGAGGCGCTCGGCGATTTCCTGGCGGCCAAGCTGCCGGGCACCTGCAAGCGGCGGACGCGCGGAAAGGCGAAGGCGTCGTAGAACGAGCACCTTCAACGACCTCGGCAATGACGGTGCTGAACTACGATATCTCCACGCCGTCGATCGCGACGATGCGCAAGCTCGGCTTCAGCGTTTCTTCCAGCTGCGACTTCAATTCGTGAACGCGAGGGTCGTTCGAACGCTTTGCGCACACCGCATATTGATGGACGGATTGCGCCAGCGCCCGCCGCGCTTCCGGTGTTCGCGTCAGCTCGGGCTTCGAAAGCCGCAAGACGATCGCGGCGAGATTCACCAGCATCTCGTCCAATGCGAGGTCGATGGTTCCAACATTTCGCATCGCTCACTCCCTCGGGAGGGGCAACAGCCGGTCCCCGGGAGGCGTTCCCGGCTCCCCCGGATATGGTTAGCGCTTCGTAAACATCTCGCTTCTTGCCCATCGCCGCGCCAGGCTGGAGCGAAACGAATCCTCATGAGAAGACTGGCATGGTGGAGCAGTCCTAGAACCCGGTGCGCAGCATGCCTCGCACCGTGTGCCGGTCATATCCCGGCGCAAACGCGCCCTCGTAGGACGCCTTGAACGAGGTCGCAGTCGTGAGATCCCACCGGATCTCCGCGCCAGTGAGCGCGACCGTGCGCGCGCGTTCGACGCTGGTGATCGCGAAGGGAATGCCGGGGGCCCCCTCCAGGGCCGCCGTGGTGGACGCCGCGCTGCCGGTAAATTCGTGGCGGACGGCGAGGGTCGCGCCGAATTGTGCCGACTGGCCGTTCGGCATGATCACTTGGTGATGGCTGCGCAGGCCTGCCGTGCCATAGGCGACGTCGAACCTGCCGGACTGCACCAGCTGGTTTACGCCCGGTGCACCCGCTTCGGACAGACTGCCTTGCCGTGTCGAGTACCAGTCGGCCTTGGCGAACGGCTCCGCCGTGAACCCCCATCCGATCGCAAAGGGGCGTGCGATGCCGAGTGAGGCGGCAAAGGTGTTCGCCCGCGAGGAAGCGGTCGCAGTTTCGCCGAGGAACGCGATCGAGCGAGAGGATTCGAGCGCCGCGAAGGAATAGCTGATGGTGGACGCGAGATTGAAGCCGCCCCTCTCGCCGCGCGCGTAGAAGCCCACATGGCCGGCATTGGCGTCGATCCGGTCGGCGCGGCCGGCCATCCGCAGCTGGCCGGTCGATGCGCCGATCGCAAGGCCTGCCGTGAAGCCAGACATGTGCCAGAGATCGGCGCCGAGCGCTGCGCCGGCGACGGTCGTGTTCGCTCCGAAGGCAATGCCGCTCGCCGCCACCTTGTCCCAATTGCCATAGCCGCCGAACCAGACGCTCCGCGCGGGCGTGAGGCGCCGGCCGGCGAGAGCCTTGCCGATCGGATCCGCCGGCTCCGGGGCGTAGGCGGTGGCCGACATGCGCAGGGTTTCGCCGCGCGACTGCGTGCCCGCATTCCACATGAAGGTCTGGAACATGTCGGCCTGATCGGCAACGAAGCGACGTCCATCGGCGTGAACTTGACCGGCAAGATCATCGAGGCCGGCCTTGATGCCGGACGCATCGAGTGCGGCGAGCGTGTTGATCGCCGTGGTCAGCGTCCCCGATGCGCCGCCGAGCTGTGCCTGGTCGAGTGCGCCGGCCACCGCAGCCTGGTTCGGCGTCAGCCCCGACAACGTTCCGAAGCCGCCGATCTGCTGCAGAATGAAATAGACGTTGTTGACGTCGTAGCTGAGCTGGCCCGAAACCAGCGGGCTGCCCGACGTCGTGAGGCTGGCGAAACTGCCGCTGACGCCGCCCGTCGCGGTCAGGATCGTATACTGGGTGTTGGCGATGAAGCCGGTGCCGAGCGGCACGATCTGCACCGTGCCGCCATTCAGCGTTGCGGTCCCGGTTGCTGCGATCCTGTCGGACTGGCCGGCAGCATTGATCTCGACCTGGAAGGTCGATCCGGCATTGAAGGCGACGTTGCCATTGACGTTGAGCGTGCCGATCGAACTGCCGGGTGCGACCGTGCCGCCACTGCTGACGGCGAGCCCACCCACCGTGCCGGTGCCGCCGAGATAGCCGCCGTTGACGGCGACCACGGACGGCAGCGTGCCGTTCACGAGGAGGCCGCCGGCGTCCACCGTCGTCGTGCCGCTGAAGGCAGTGGTGCCGGTCAGCGTCCAGACCGAGGAGCCGGTTTTCTTCAGCTGCTCGAATCCGTCATATTGGAGAGCCGTGCCGATATTGCTGAGGTCGAACGAGGCGTTGCCGATGCCGCCGAAATTCAGCGTGTCGGTGCCGGTCCCGCCGCGTACTGTCCCGGTGATCGTCGAGCCCGGAGCGAGGGTGAGCGAATCATCGCCGCCGGACAGATCGATCGCCCCGCTGCCGCCCGAGATGGTTCCGGAACTGAGGATGGTGTCGCTGCCGGAAGAGCCTTGGATGGCGATCAAGAAGCCGCCGGAAATCGTGCCGGCATTGATGAGAGTGTTGCCGCCGGCGATGAATTGCACGCCGGTATGGCCGCCGTCGATCGATCCGCTGTCATAGACGAGGACGATATTGGCGTTCGACGTCCCGCTGATTCGGAGCCCCGTCGTGTTTGCTCCGGTGCCGACTGCCGTCCCGCGGATGTTGATGAGATTGTTGCTCGAATTGTCGATGACGATCGCCGCCTCGGCGTTGCCCGTACCCTCCGCGATCCCGCCGGCCGCGATCGTCACGGTGTTGCTGTTCGATCCGTTGGAGAGCAGAAGCATTCCGCTGTAGGTCGAGACCGTCGCTTGATTGTTGACGGTTACATGCGAAGCGATGGTGCCGTCGAAAGTGATTGCCGGAATTCCGGCCCCCGGCGTGAGCGAGGTCGTCGTCCCGTCGCCGACGTTGACCGTGGCGTTGCTGCTGCCAGTGGCGTTGATGTGATCGGTGTTGCCGACGCCGGTGCAGGTCGCCACGTCGCCTGAATTGAGCGCGCCGATCGTGCCGGTACCGGCCACGGTGCAGGCGGCGAGAGCCGGAGCAGGCATCAGGGCGATCGTCGGAGCGAGCATGAGCGTCAGCACCGTCGTGACAAGCAGCCTGGTGCGCAGCTTCGTGACCATGGCCTCTCGTTCACGGGCTGGTATTGCGGTCGGCATCGACAATTCCCTCGTTGCAGCAATTGATTGCTAGCGGGGGCGTCGCTTCCGTTCTTGGCAATATGCGAAACGGTCTATGGTCATAGGCGCAAGCGACCGTTTTGCTCCGGCTGTGTTGCCGCACTACAACGGACAGTAACGCCGGCGCGCGATGCGTTGCTGCCGCACGTGGACAAAAGCGAAATCCGGATGGCTTGAGACGCAGCTGGATCTGAAGTCCGCGCCGCGGCTTAAGTTGAACAGCGACTGATGCGGTCGGCGCCACCGCTCCGCGATCCGTTGCACCGGTTGAACGGGATCAACGACCGCTTGCCTCTGCGGCCTCAACGACGTCCCGTATCTCCGATGAACATTTCGGCGGGGCTTTGGAATGACGACCGTCGGATGCGAAGGCCGTGACGTGGACGTGGACGACAAGCCGCGGCGGAAGCGGGTTCCAAGCGCCCTTCACGTTTTTTTGTTGAAGCAGAACCTTCCTGCGCCTCATTGATTGAGGAGCCTTTGAATGAGCCTGGAAGGATATGAAACATGCGAACAGAGCGGATCGCGCTAGGTGTGGCGCTCGCAGTCGGCGTCCTGGCACAGAACGCTGCGTCCGCGCAGGAATACCGCGGCACGATGGAACAGCAGATGGCTTGTACGCCCGATGTATGGCGTCTGTGCAGCGACCAGATTCCCGATGTGAATCGCATCACGGCTTGTTTGCAGCAGAACGCGCCGCAGCTCTCGAGCGGCTGCCGCGCGGTGTTCCAGTCCAACAACCAGATGCCGCAACAACAGGCGGTGCCGCGCAATCGCGCCGCTCCGCCACCGCGTTACAACGCGGCGCCGCCACCTCCGCCCGCACAGCCGCAGCCTTACGACGAGGATGACTAGCCGCCCGGAAGCATGATCCGGAAAAGTGCGCGGCGGTTTTCCGAAAGGATCATGCTCAAACAACGAGCTCAATCGCGATGACGATTCGTCCTCATCTCATCGCGATTTAGGAACGATGCTCACAGACATCGACCCACTCGGCGGCGACCAGCTCGGCCAGCCGATCGGGCGTGATCCGCACCGCACTGTGGGTCGAGCCTGCGGCCGGAACCACGATGTCGAACGCCTTCAGCGAGACATCGCAATAGATCGGCAGCGGCGATTTCAGGCCGAAGGGGCAGACGCCGCCAACCTCGTGCCCGGTGATGTCGGCGACTTCCTCCAGACCCAGCATCTTCGGCTTGCCGCCGAACTGCGCCTTCACCTTCTTGTTGTCCATGCGTGAGGTGCCGGCGGCGACGATCAGGATCACGCGCTCGCCGATCCGCAACGACAGCGTCTTGGCGATCCGTCCCGGCTCGACGCCATAGGCTTCGGCCGCCAGCGCCACGGTCGCGGAGCTGATTGGGGATTCGATGACGGAGATGTCGGGGGCTTTCTCGGCGAAGAAGGCGCGAACGGATTCCAGACTCATTCCGGGCAGCTCATTCCAATCTCACAGGCGGGGCGACCCTTACGCGATTCCTGGCAGCTCGGAGAGCGAGCGGACGCGGTGGTCCGGCGCAAAGCCAAGCTCGTCCATCTGGGTACGGATCGCCCTAAACATGGTGAGCGGTGCCACGAGTTCGTTCTCGACGCAAGCCAGCGCCATGGCTTCGGGCGTGACGCGTTCGATCCAGGCAACGTTCAATCCGAAGGATTTCGCACCAGCAACGTCCCAGGGATTGGAGGAGACGAACAGAACCTCATCAGGCGCGGTGCCGAGCATCTCGCCGATCAGCTCATAGGCCTCCGGGCTCGGCTTGAAGATCTTCTTCGCGTCGACGCTGATGGTGGCATCGAGCAGGGCATCGAGGCCCGAATTGCGTACGAGCGCATTGAGCATGTCCGGGCTGCCGTTGGAAAGGATGGCCAGCTTGCGCGGCTTTAGCGCCGTGAGCGCTGCCGTCGCGTCCGGATAGAGATCGAGCTGCAGGTATTTCTCGATCACACGCTCGAATGCGTCGTTCTCGTATGCGAGTCCCAGCATTCGGAGCGTATAGGCGAGCGAGTCACGGGTGACGGCGGCAAAATCCTGGTAGCGTTGCATCAGCGAGCGCAGCCAGGTGTATTCGAGCTGCTTGATGCGCCAGACCTGCGTGATGATCTCACCATAGCCCGGAAACGCATCCTCGGTGATGTCGGCGACCGACTGGATGTCGTACAGCGTTCCGTAGGCGTCGAATACGACGGCTTTCATGCTCATGACCCGTTCCCTTGGATCGTTGCAGGCGCGCGGACCGACTATACCGATGCGGACCGCTTACTGTCGTTTTGTATTCCAGGTCGCCCGCTCGGCGAAGACCCGGCTGACCTCCGCCATGTGCTCGGTCCCCCACGTGCAGAGCGGCACCAGCGCTTGGGCGAGGCTGTGACCCAAGGGGGTGAGACTGTAGTCCACACGCGGCGGCACCTCCTTGTAGTCGGTCCGCTTGATCAGGCCGTCGGCCTCCAGCTCCTTGAGCTGCTGGATCAGCACCTTGTCGCTGACGTCGCGCACGGCTCGACGGAGTTCGCCATAGCGGGTCGGGCCGTCCTGGGCGAGGAAGTAGAGGATCAGCGGTTTCCACTTGCCGGAGACGACCCGCAGGGTCGCATCCAGGCCGCAAGTGAAGCCGGGCAGATTCGGCGTGCAACGCGGGACGTCTGCTTGAGCCTGCGCCGGCGGGGAGAGGAGGTCTGAACGATCTGACGACATTTTTTTGGGTACTTACCAAAAGGTGCATACTTGTCGATAGGTGGGTAGCCCGCCAGCTCAGTGCAACCCTAGTGAAGGAGCACATCATGAGCAGACTACAAGGCAAGACGGCGGTGGTGACAGGCGGCGGAACCGGCATTGGGCTGGGAGCCGCCAAACGGTTCGTCGACGAGGGCGCGTTCGTCTACATCTTCGGGCGGCGGCAGGAGCCGCTCGACGCCGCCCTCGCGCAGCTGGGGTCCTCGGCGCGTGCCGTAAGAGGCTCGGTCACGGATCTGTCCGACCTCGACCGGCTATACGCGACGGTCAAAGCCGAACGCGGCGGACTCGACATCCTGTTCGCCAATGCCGGGACCGGACTGTTTGCGCCGCTCGGCGAGATCACGCCCGAGCACTACGATCACATCTTCGACGTCAATGTGAAGGGGCTGGTGTTCACGGTGCAGAAGGCCTTGCCGCTGATGCGAAAGGGATCGTCGATAATCCTGACCGGTTCGAGCACGGGCGTGATGGGCACGCCGCAATTCAGCATCTACAGTGCGACCAAGGCGGCGATCCGCAACCTTGCGCGCAGCTGGGCGCTCGACCTGCGCGGCACCGGCATCCGCGTCAATGTGCTGTCGCCGGGGCCGACCAAGACGGAGCTGGCATTGGAGATCGTCGGCGAGGAAGCATTCGATGCGCTCGGAAGTGCGACGCCGATCGGGCGAGTGGGCGACCCTTCCGAGACGGGAGCGGCGGCTGCGTTCCTGGCCTCCTCGGACAGCAGCTACATGACCGGCGGCGAGGTCTTCGTCGATGGCGGCCTCGCGCAGGTCTGAGGCCTCGTTCACCTCTCCCGCTTGCGGGAGAGGTCGGCGCGCCTCGGACGATGCGAAGCATCGTTCCCGCGCGCCGGGTGAGGGCTTTCTCCTCTTGGCGATTGTCCCATTGCGGAAACACCCTCTCCCCGACCCTCTCCCGCAAGCGGGAGAGGGAGTTCGCCTGCGTTGTCGCAATCAACCTGATCTCATCGCCTTCCTAGATCCCCAGCAGCTTGCGCGCGTTGGCCTTCAAGACCTTCGGCCGGATCTCGTCGCGGATCTCGATCTTGGCGAAGTCGGACAGCCAGCGGTCCGGCGTGATCACCGGCCAGTCCGAGCCGAACAGCATCTTGTCCTGCAGGATCGAGTTGATGTAGCGCACCAGGATCGGCGGGAAGTATTTCGGCGACCAGCCCGAGAGGTCGATATAGACGTTCGGCTTGTGGGTCGCGACCGACAGCGCCTCCTCCTGCCAGGGGAAGGAGGGATGGGCGAGGATGATCTTGAGGTCGGGGAAATCGGCCGCGACGTCGTCCATGTACATCGGGTTGGAATATTTCAGCCGCATGCCCATGCCGCCGGGCCTGCCGGAGCCGACGCCGGTCTGGCCGGTGTGGAACAGCGCGATCGCCCCGCCATTGTTGATCTCTTCATAGAGCGGATAGGCCATGCGGTCGTTGGCGTAGAAGCCCTGCATGGTCGGATGGAATTTGAAGCCGCGCACGCCGTATTCCTCGATCAGCTTGCGCGCCTCGCGCGCGCCGAGCTTGCCCTTGTGCGGGTCGATCGAGACGAAGGGGATGAGGACGTCAAGATGCTCGGAGGCCACCTCCAGCATCTCGTAATTGTTGTAGCGGCGGAAGCCGGTCTCGCGCTCGGCATCGACAGGGAAGATCACCGCGGCGATGTTCTTGGAGCGGTAATAGGCCGCGGTCTCCGGCACGGTCGGTGGATGCTTGTTCGGCGACTTGAAGTACTCGGCCATCTGGGCCTGGAAATCATCATAGCCATCGTCGGCGTGGCAGCCGCAAGGCTCCTCGGCATGGGTGTGGATGTCGATGGCGACGACATCGTCGATAGCAGGCAGCTTCAGCTTCGGCATTGGTTTCCTCCCGACCGGTTGCCAAATTGATTATATGATATAACGAATTTGGCAAGGCATTGCGGGAGGTTATCGGGTAGATCGGGCCGATCCGGCCGCTTCTACTGTGCATGGGGTTGTTTTCGCGAATTTGCTGGCCCGAACCGGGGCAGTGAACATTGACATCACCTCCCGCCATGCCTTAAGAACCGCCCCGTCCCGGGCGGTCGGTCCGCCAGCGGGAAAAATCTCATTTTGCCACATTCGCGCGTGCCGAAACGGTAGTGCCGAACACGGCCTTTCGAACGTTCAGGATTCTGCCATGAAGGTCCGTAACTCGCTGAAATCGCTGCGCGGTCGCCATCGCGCCAACCGCCTGGTCCGCCGCAAGGGCCGGGTTTATGTGATCAACAAGGTGCAGCGCCGCTTCAAGGCGCGGCAGGGCTGATCTCGCCCGGCCGGACGCCTTCGCGCGCCCCGCAAGACCACGGCTCACACGAGTTTGACGCCGCCTTTGCTTTGCAAGGGCGGCTTTGCGCGTTTAGACTTTCGTCATGGCAGTGAGATTCCCTTTCGCCCGTACCCTGTGCCTGGCCCTTGCGCTTGCAGCCGCCGGCCTGACTCCAGCCGTGGCGCAGCAGGTTGAGCCGCCCGGCAAGCAGAAGAAGCTGCCCGAAGCGCCGGCCAAGCTGCCCAAGGTCGATCGCGGCAAGAATCTCGATTTCCTGTTCGGCGCGCTGAAGGCCGCTCCCGATGAGGCCAGCGCCAAGCATGTCGAGGCGCGGATCTGGGCGATCTGGCTCCAGACCCCGAGCGACACCGCGGCGCTGCTGATGTCACGCGCCAAGACCGCGGTCGATGCGAAGAAGGTCGATGTCGCGATCAAGCTGCTGGATTCGGTCATCAAGCTCAGGCCCGATTACATCGAGGCCTGGAATCGGCGGGCGACGCTCTATTACATGCAGAACGACTATGGCCGCTCTCTCGCGGATATCCAGCAAGTGCTGGTCCGGGAGCCGCGCCATTTCGGCGCGCTCGCCGGCCTCGGCATGATCATGCAGGAGGTCGGCGACGAGAAGCGCGCGCTGGACGCCTACCGCAAGGCGCTCGCCGTCAATCCGCACCTCGAAAAGATCCCCGATCAGGTCAAGGCGCTGACCGAGAAGGTCGAAGGCCGCGACATCTAGGGCATGATCGGTCAGGGAACGCAGCGGTTTTCCGAAGAAGATCGTGCTCAAGACAATAGGGACAAGTTGATCAGCTGCCGAGCGGTTGCGGCGTGTCCGGATTAACCACGATCCGAAGCGGGCCGTCGCGAGGGCTATTGCCGGACCTGCTGCAGGCCTACCTGCAGGGCAGGGAGCACAGCCATGAAGCGTTTGGGAGTAGCAACCATATTGCTGCTCGCGTCGGGAGCGGTGAGCTTCGCCGACGGATTGTTCTGGGTGGTCGGCAACCGCGCCACTGGAAAATGCAATATCGTGACCAGCAATCCCGTGATCATCGGCGATATCTGGTTCGGCGACGGTCCCTACAAATCCAGGGCCGATGCCAAGCTTGCCCGTTCGACGATCCGCGTCTGTCCCCCGGTCACGCCCGAGGAGGAGAAAGAGGAAGACGGTACGGACTAGCCTGCGCTTAATGCAGGACGCTGCTGCCGCGCTCGACGAGGCCGCGGGCGGCGGCCGCGGCGTAAGCCTTTGCGAGCTCGGTCTCGAGATGCTCGTTGATCAGGAGCAGAGCCCGCACGGCACCGCGCAAGTCACCATTGCAGCTCGCGACAATTTCGTCGATTGCAGTGTCGTTCGATCTGAAGCTCATTGAAAATTCTCCGGTCAAACCAGGACAAATCCTGCCGGTCTTTCCCGCATCGCCCGAGGCTGCGAGGAGGATCGGCACCTACCCGCGCCTAGATGGCGGAACCGACCGTGGCGATTATATGGAAGCGGCGATGACGGCTGCATGAAGCTGGTCCGGGGCTTGCGTGCTCTCCTAAATATCGTTGATTTTACTGTATTTTCTCGTTCCGCAATTATGCACATATCCACAGCCCCGGGATTTTCAGTGGAAGCGCGGAAAGCCGGCGGCGAAACTGCCGTGCGATCAGACCCGTAGCTGCCTCGTGCCCAGGACCACCCGGATTTTCTCCATGATCGTGATGTCAGTCGTGACGGCGCTGGTCCTGTTGGCACTGGTCACGCAGGCGGGAATCGTCGCCGTGCAACGCGCCTTTCCCCCTCAGGGCCGGATGGTCGAGGTCGACGGCGCGAGGCTTCACGTCGTCGATATCGGTCCCCGCGATTCGGGCCTTCCGATCGTGATGCTCCACGGCGCGAGCTCCAATCTCGAAGCGATGCGACGGCCGCTCGGCGACATCCTCGCCGGGGACCGCCGCGTGATTCTGATCGATCGTCCCGGCCATGGCTGGAGCACGCGCGGGCGGCGACAGGAATCGACGCCGCAAATCCAGGCGCGGATGATCGATGAGGCGCTTCACAAGCTCGGGATCGATCGCGCGGTCTTCGTGGTGCATTCCTGGAGCGGGGCCCTCGGCGCGCGGATCGCGCTCGATCATCCGCAGCGCGTTGCCGGTCTCGTCATGCTCGCGCCCGTCACTCATCCCTGGCGCGGCGGTGTCGGCCGCTACAACGAGATCATCGCAACGCCCGTGATCGGCCCGCTGCTCGCCTACACGATCACGCTGCCGCTCGGCTATGTCCTCGCTGAATCCGGCGCACGCAACGTCTTCCTGCCGCAAACCATGCCGGATGGCTTCGTCAAGGACTCCGCGACGCCGCTCTTGCTGCGTCCGCGCGAGTTCATCGCCAATGCCTATGATCTGGTGACTCTGAAAGAGTCGGTCGCCGCGCAAGTCGCGCGCTACGGCGAGATAAAGGCGCCGGTCACGATCGTTGCCGGTGAGCCCGACAAGACGGTGAAAACCGGCATCCACGCGCGCCCGTTCGCCGCAGCGGTGCCCAATGCGAAGCTGATCGTGCTGCCCGACCTCGGCCACATGGTGCAGAATGCCGTGCCGGATCTCGTGAAGGCGGAGATCGAGACGATGATCGGCAGGATCGTCCCGGCGCAGGCGGCCGCCGATTAAGGCGCTCTCGAGCGAAGTGGATATCAGTTCGCGTGAAGAAAACGCGTCAGCTGTGGCGGCCGCCCCTTGCGGGCCTACTGCTTGATCTTCCCGTCCTTGTCGTATTGGGCGAGGAAGGCCCAGAGATTGTTGATCTCAGTCTCGTTCTTGATGCCGGCGAACGCCATCTTGGTGCCGGGAATCTTGGCCTTGGGGTCCTTGATATATTCCTTGAACGTGGCCTCATCCCAGGTGATGCCGGAATTCTTGTTCGCGTCCGAGTAATTGTAGTCCGGCGCGGTTCCCGACTTGCGGCCGTTGAGGCCGTTGAGCTCGGGGCCGACCTTGTTCTTGGCGCCTTCGCCGATCGCGTGGCAGGCCAGGCATTTGTTGAACGACGTCTTGCCGGCCGCGACATCCTGCGCCATCGCGGCAGGTGCGGTGGCAATCACGGTGAGGATCGTCAGTGCGCCAAAAGTCAGTTTTGTCATCGGGTGCTCTTCGTCTCTTCCCTGGTGGGTCTGGTCAGTCTCTTGCCTGATCGACAATCGCCGGCCCGCCGCTTTTGGCAGGCCTGTTCGGCTTGGACAAGCCATCAAACCATGACAGGTTTCACGATTTCCTACTTGTCCCAGAGCGAACTCGCGGAACATCGTCGATCCGACTTTCGGATGGCCTACCCAAACAGGCGCGGACGTGATTGATTTGCCGCGACAAATTTGATCGTGAGCGACGAGCCGGAAGGATATGTCATGACCATCATGATGCCTGCGAGCGACCAGGCGGTGCTCGCGCGCCGCGCGGAGATCATTGCTGCGTTGCGCGCAATCGTCCCCGGTGAGGGCGTGATCGACAGCGCAGCCGAGATGCGGGCGTATGAATCCGACGGGCTGACCGCCTACCGCCAGCCGCCGATGGTCGTGGTGCTGCCCGATACGACCGAGCAGGTCTCGCTCGTCCTGAAATATTGTGCTGCGCAAGGCATCAAGGTGGTGCCGCGCGGCTCCGGCACGTCGCTGTCCGGCGGCGCGCTGCCGCTCGAGGACGGCGTGCTGCTGGGGCTCGGCAAGTTCAAGCGCATTCGCGAGATCGATTTCGACAATCGCGTCGTCGTCACCGAGCCCGGCGTCACCAACCTTGCGATCAGCCAGGCGGTCGCGCATGCCGGCTTCTACTATGCGCCCGATCCGTCCTCGCAGATCGCCTGCTCGATCGGCGGCAATGTCGCCGAGAATTCCGGCGGCGTGCATTGCCTGAAATACGGCATGACCACCAACAACGTGCTCGGTTGTGAGATCGTGCTGATGAGCGGCGAGATATTGCGCATCGGCGGCAAGGGGTGCGAGAACGCGGGCTACGATCTGATGGGCGTCATCACCGGCTCGGAAGGCCTGCTCGGTGTCATCACCGAGATCACGGTGCGCATCCTGCAGAAGCCGGAGACGGCGCGCGCGTTGATGGTCGGCTTTGCGCAAGTCGAGGCGGCCGGCGAATGCGTGGCGCGCATCATTGGTGCCGGCATCATTCCGGGCGGCATGGAGATGATGGACAAGCCGGCGATCCACGCCGCCGAGGCCTTCGTCCATGCCGGCTATCCGCTCGACGTCGAGGCGCTTCTGATCATCGAGCTCGACGGTCCCAAGATCGAGGTCGACGAGCTGATCACGCGCGTCGAGACCATCGCCAATGCCTGCGGCTCGACCACGTGCCAGATCTCGACCTCGGAGGCCGAGCGCAACCTGTTCTGGGCCGGCCGCAAGGCCGCGTTTCCTGCCGTCGGCCGCATCTCGCCGGACTATCTCTGCATGGACGGCACCATCCCGCGGGGCGCGCTGCCGAAGGCGCTTGCGCGCATCCGCGAGCTCTCGGAAAAGTACCAGCTCGGCTGCGCCAACGTGTTCCACGCCGGCGACGGCAACCTGCATCCGCTGATCCTCTATGATGCCAACAAGCCCGGCGAGATCGAACGCGCCGAAGCCTTCGGCGCCGACATCCTGCGCGCCTGCGTCGAGTTCGGCGGCGTGCTCACCGGCGAGCACGGCGTCGGCATCGAGAAGCGCGACCTGATGCCGGAGATGTTCTCCGAGATCGACCTCAACCAGCAGCAGCGGCTGAAATGCGCCTTCGATGCGCAGGGCCTGCTCAATCCCGGAAAGGTGTTTCCGACCCTGCACCGCTGCGCCGAGCTCGGCCGCATGCATGTCCATGCGGGCAAGCTAGCGTTTCCGGACATTCCGCGGTTCTAGATTCGAAGCTATCTCCCGGAGAGGAAAAGCGTCGGTCGGCGTAACGCTCTTGCAGCGGGAGTGATGTGCATTGCTGTGCCCTCGCCCCTTGTGGGAGAGGGCAGCTCCGCTGGTCAACGCGAACTCGCGCGGGTGAGGGGTATCTCTCCGCGAGTTCAGTCGTCACTTGAATTCGCGGGGAGATACCCCTCATCCGGCGCTTCGCGCCACCTTCTCCCACAAGGGGAGAAGGAAGAGCGCTTAGACAGCGCAGCCTTCACATCAGCGCATACTGCGCCCGCTCGCGTCTCGCCAGGAGCGGCAGCGCCTGTCCCGCGATGTAGGTCTTGAAATGCGCGCTCTCCTGGTGGGCCTTGAAGGCGGCTTCGTCGCGGAACAGCTCATAGAAGAGGAACTGCGCCGGATTGTCCTTGGCGCGGCTGATCAGGAACAGCTTTACGCCTGGCTCGCCCTGCGCCTGCGGGAGGAAGCCGCGCAGGATCTCGGCAACCCGGTCGGCCTCTTCGGCCTTGGCTTCCCATTGCGCCACGACGAGAAGTCCGCCGCTGAAGGCCTGATGGACGGCTTGTTGGTTCATTGCCTGTTCGTTCATGATGGAGCTCCTTTGCGACGAGGTCTCCCATCGGTAGCAAAGCTCCGGGCGGCAATGGTTCGATGACGATCGTAGTGCGAATGTCGCAGGGTGGCACCGCGCTTCGTCACCCGTCGAATTGATTTCCTGCGCGAATTTCGCTACCGCCTTTGCCCGTGGATACGCTCAAGGTCAGAGACGCCAGAGACGTCGAAGAGGTGGTGCGCGCGGCGATTGCCAATGAGCAGCCGCTCGAGATCATCGGTCATGGCACCAAGCGCAGCATTGGCCATGTCATGGCGACCAATGCGGTGCTCGACGTCTCCGCGCTGAATGCCGTCACCTCCTACGAGCCCAACGAGCTCATCATCACGCTCCAGGCCGGCGCGCCGCTGGCCGACGTGCTGGCGCTGATCGATGCCAAGAACCAGCAATTCGCCTTCGAGCCGATGAACACCGCGCCGCTGCTGGGCACCCCCGCACTCGGGACGATCGGCGGGATGATCGCGGCCGGGCTCGCCGGTCCGCGGCGTATCCGGGCGGGCGGGGCGCGCGATCATCTGTTGGGAGCGCACGCCGTCTCGGGCTTCGGCGACAGCTTCAAGACCGGCGGCAAGGTGGTGAAGAACGTCACCGGCTACGACCTCTGCAAGCTGCTCGCCGGTTCCTGGGGCACGCTGTCGGTGATGACGGAGGTCACGCTCAAGGTGATGCCGAAGCCGGAAGCCGAGCGGACGCTGCTGCTGCGCGGGCTCGACGATGCCGCCGCCAACAAGGCCATGACCGCGGCGCTGGGCTCGCCCTTCGACGTCTCCGGTGCCGCGCATCTGCCGAAATCGGTATCCCGGGCCAGGATCGGGGGGATTGACGACATCGCGGGCCAGGGCGAGGCGCTGACCGCGCTGCGGCTCGAGGGCATCACCGCCTCCGCCGCGCACCGCGCCGGATCGCTGCGCGAATTGCTGGCGCCGTTCGGAACCGCGACGCTGGTCGAGGATGGGGCATCTGCGGCGCTGTGGGCCGCGATCCGCGATGTGCTGCCGTTTGCGGCCAGCGGCGCGCTCGGCGCCTGGCCGGTGTGGCGGATCGTCTGTCCGCCGGCCTCGGGCGCGGCACTCGGCACGCAATTGGCACGCGAGACGGGGGGCGATTTGATCTACGACTGGGGCGGCGGGCTGATCTGGGCGGCAGTGCCACCGAAGCCGGACGCGCATGCCCCGGCCGTGCGCGAGCGTACGAGCGCGGTCGGTGGGCACGCCACGCTGATCCGGGCGACCGAGGATGTCAGGCGCACGATCGACGTCTTCCAGCCGCAGGCGCCCGGGATCGCCGCCCTCAGCGAGCGGGTACGTGCCAGCTTCGATCCGAAGACCATTCTCAACCGGGGACGGCTGACGCGGGGCGCTGCGTCATGAAGACCGAATTCTCGCTCGCGCAACTCGCCGACCCCGACATCGCGGAAGCCGACAAGATCCTGCGGGCCTGCGTCCATTGCGGCTTCTGCACCGCGACCTGTCCGACCTATGTGCTGCTCGGCGACGAGCTCGATAGCCCGCGCGGCCGCATCTATTTGATGAAGGAGATGCTGGAAAAGGACCAGGCGCCGACGGCCGAGGTGGTCAAGCATATCGACCGCTGCCTGTCGTGCCTTGCCTGCATGACGACCTGCCCCTCGGGTGTGAACTACATGCACCTCGTCGACCAGGCCCGGGTCCGGATCGAGCAGCGCTATCAGCGGCCGCTGCCCGAGCGGCTGCTGCGTCAGGTGCTGGCCTTCGTCCTGCCGGACCCGCAGCGCTTCCGCATCAGCATGTGGCTGGCGCGGCTGGCCCGTCCGCTGAGCGTCCTGCTGCCGACGCCCCGGCCTTCGGCGACGCCCGGATTGGTCCAGCGCATCAAGGCGATGCTGGCGCTGGCCCCGAACCAATTGCCGCCGGCTGGGCCTGCCGCAGGCAGCGTATTCGCACCGCTCGGCAAGAAGCGCGGACGCGTGGCGCTCCTCCAGGGCTGCGCCCAGCAGGTGCTGGCGCCGCGCATCAACCAGGCCGCCATCAGCCTCCTCACCCGCCACGGCATCGAGGTGGTCCTGGTCCGGGACGAGCAGTGCTGTGGCGCGCTGACCCATCACCTTGGCAACGACCGGGATGCGCTGGCGCGAGCTCGCGCCAACGTCGCGGCGTGGCGCAAGGAAGCGGCCGGCGAGGGGCTCGACGCCATCCTGGTGACGACCTCCGGCTGCGGCACGGTCATCAAGGACTATGGCTATCTCCTGCGCGAGGACTCCGCGTTCGCGGCCGATGCGGCGAAGGTGTCGGCGCTCGCCAAGGACATCACCGAATATGTCGCCGGCCTCGAACTCGCGACGACTGCGAGACAGGACGACGTCGTCGTCGCCTATCACTCCGCGTGTTCGTTGCAGCACGGGCAGAAAATCACGGGCCTTCCGAAAGAATTGCTTTCCAAGAATGGATTCGTGGTGAAAGATGTGCCCGAGAGCCATTTGTGTTGCGGCTCGGCGGGGACCTACAACATTCTCCAGCCCGAGCTTGCGGGCCGGTTGCGCGACCGCAAGGTCGCCAACATCGCAAGCGTCAAGCCGGACATGATTGCCGCGGGCAATATCGGCTGCATGGTGCAGATTGCCAGTGGCACGTCAGTTCCGGTCGTACACACGATTGAGCTTCTCGATTGGGCTACGGGCGGGTCGCGGCCGACATCGAATGCACAAGCTTGAGCTTTCAGGGGCTCGAGCTTTCGTCCGAAGGTGACGGCAGAACGACGCCCGATCGACCATTGTTCGGCGGCAACAGGAGGACCACGATGGCGAAAGCGAAGAAGAAGAAAAGCAAGAAGGCCAAGAAAGCGAAGAAGGCCGTAGCAGCGAGGAAGACCGCAAAGAAGGCAGCCAAGAAGTCCGCAAGAAAGTCTGCCAAGAAGACTGCAAAGAAAGCTGCGAAGAAGTCTGCCAAGAAGGCAGCCCCGAAGAAAGCCGCCAAGAAGGCTGCGGCGAAGTCGGCCAAGAAGGCCACACCCAAGATGGCCGCAAAGAAAGCGGCACCGAAGAAGGCGAAGGCAGCTCCTGCTCCGAAGCCGTCGGCACCGGTAGAAGCTCCGGCTCCCGAGCCTGCCTCCGAGACAAGCTGGGCGATGCCTTCGTCTTCTGCGGAACCCGCGCCGGCAGAGGGGCAGGGGTAAGCCCCGACCGCTCCCTGGCTCTTGAAGCGATCTGCAATCAGGAAGGCCGCGGCGCCGGGCGCTGCGGCCTTTTTGCATCGTCGCACGCTGATTCTGACTCAGCCGTTTGCCGCGCCTTTCTGATTCGTGGCCTGGGCGTCACCCAGCCCGAAGACCCCCGGACTTACACGGGCCCCCTGTGCACTTTGGAATGAGAAAAATGTGATCGGGAAGCCACACAGGCCAACAACCTTTCGTGAATTGGTCAAAACGCCTAAAAAGTCGGCAGATGCCCGCGCTTTTTGCTTCACGGTTCCTATCCGCCAATCCAGATTGTCGCAGTGATGTAATTTGCAATCAGGTCGAGCACCCCGGGGGGCTTCCGGGATCCGACTGGGGTCTAAGAACTGGCGATGGGGATCGAAATGAAAAAAGCGGTTTTGTTGGCAACGGCGCTGGCAATGGTCACGGGCTCGGCTTTCGCGGCAGACTTGCGGGTGAAGGCGCTGAAGGCCCCGCCGCCCCCGGCCTTCGATCCGTGGGATGTCGCTTTCGGCGCCGGCATCATGAGCGATTACATCTTCCGCGGTATTACCCAGTCGAACCACAACCCGTCGGTCACGGCCTATTTCGAACCGCGCTACAACGTCAACAAGGACCTCCAGCTCTACATCGGTACGTCCGCCTCGAGCATTTCGTTCCCGAACCGCGCCGCGGCCGAAGTCGACATCTACGGCGGTATCCGCCCGACCTTCGGCATGTTCGCCTTCGATTTCGGTGTCTGGGGCTACCTCTATCCGGGCGGAAGCTGCTTCGGTTCGCAGGGGACCCTCGCGCAGGGCAATTGCGGTACCGACCTGGATAACTCCCAGGGCGCGATCGGCCTGCCGATCAACGGCAACTTCGCCAAGAAGGACGCAAGCTTCTTCGAAGCCTATGCCAAGCTGAACATCGCCATCAACGACCAGTGGACGGTCGGCTTCAACGAGTACTATTCGCCGAACTTCCTGAACCTCGGCGCTTGGGGCAACTACGCCTCGGTCACGGCCAAGTGGACTGCGCCGAGCACGACCTTCGGCGCCAGTGGCGTCGGCATGTATGTGTCGGGTGAGTTCGGCCGCCAGTGGCTCGGCACATCCGACATTTTCTACGGCATCGCAGGCGATCCGGTGTACGCGAACGGTATCAAGGAGCCGAGCTACAACACCTGGAACGTCGGTCTCGGCTTCACCTACAAGGTGTTCACGCTCGATCTGCGCTACTATGATACCGATCTGTCGAAGGGTGACTGCAACGCCTTCACCAGTGACTTCTCCGCCACCAACTCGAGCCCCGGCTTCGTCACCCCGATCAACGGTGGTGCGAACGCAGCCACGGCTTTCGGCTCCAACTGGTGTAGCGCTGCTGGCGTCGCCAAGCTCTCTGTCGACCTGACGGCGATGACCAACCTGAAGTAAGTTTCTTTCCGAGACGACTTCACCAAGTCATTCGGCAAGGGCGGCAGGACAACCTGCCGCCCTTTTGCTTTGGGGCTGGTGAGAAGGATGCTCGACCGCTGGGCGAGAGTGCGAAGGATGGGGTTGAAGACCGGCGCTGACGCCTCGCACTCCGTGATTGCGTTTGCAGTGTTGATTCATGGATGTGAACCGCGTCTCGTTCTCGTGCCCCGGACGCAGTGCAGCGCTTCCCCGGCGATGCGAAGCATCGTCTGGTTCAGCGGTGCGCTGCAGAGCCGGGGCCTATCCTTCTAAAGTACGACACCTGGGTCCCGGCTCTGCGCCTCAACGCTGAAGGGCGTTGTGGCTTGTCCGGGACACGAGAGGAGGCGGGCGCCGTGCCCCTTTGCGCCTCAACGCGCCGGGCTTGGCTCCGCTGCAGCCCGTTCGCCGCCGAGGACGTGAATCGCACCGTCCTTCACCAGCGCCACCTTGCGCGTGTGGAAGGCGTCGAGCGTCGAGCGGTGGCCGATCGAGACGATGGTGGCGTGCGGCAGCTTCTCTGCCAGCAGCCGGTAGAGCCGGGCTTCGGAGGGTTCGTCCAGCGACGCCGTGGCCTCGTCCAGGAACAGATAGTCCGGGACATGCAACAGCGCGCGCGCAAGCCCCAGGCGCTGCTGCTCGCCGAGCGACAGCATCCGGTTCCAGTGGCCGTCCTCGCTCAGCCGCTCGGCAAGGTCTGGCAGCCCGACGGCGATCAGTGCATCGCGCACTTGCGCGGCGCCGAACGCGCCGGGCGCTGCCGGATAGACAACGGCATCGTGCAACATGCCGACCGGAAAATAGGGCCGCTGCGGCAGCATCATCAGCTTTGCCTTCTCGGGGATGACAACCGTGCCGGTACCGAACGGCCAAATGCCGGCGATGGCCCTGAACAGCGTGGACTTGCCGGAGCCGGACGGTCCGGTCACCAACACGCGCTCCGACGTCTCGATGGTGAAGGCCTTGGCGGCAACCAGCGGCGTGCCGTTGGGCAGGTTCACGCAGAGCTGCTCGAGGTCGATATGGCGGCCGCCGCCGGCGACCTCCAGCGCGATGGCAGGCTCATGTGCCGGCAGGTTCGCGGCTGAATCGACGGACATCTCGAAGCCATCGAGGCGCGCAACGATCGAGCGCCACTCCGCGAGTGACCGGTAAGCCGTGACGAAGAACGATAGCGCGCCCTGCACGCTGGAGAAGGCGGATGCGGTCTGCATCATGTCGCCGAGCTGAATCTTCTTGGCGAAGAAGGCCGGCGCCACCAGCACGTACGGAAAGATCACTGCGGCCTGCTGATAGCTGGCCGTGAACGCGGTGAGGCGTTTGGTCCGGCTCATGATGGCGTACCAGTTGGCGATCACGAAGCCGAAGCGATCGAGCAGGCGGGCCCGTTCGGCGCCTTCACCCCTGAGCAGCGCGATCTGCTCGGAATTCTCGCGGACGCGGACGAGATTGAAGCGGAAGTCGGCCTCGTAGCGCTGCTGCTCGAAATTGAGGTTGACCAGCGGCGCGCCGATCCAGTGCGTCAGCGCGGTGCCGAAGATCGCGTAGATCAGCGCGCCCCAGCACAGATAGCCGGGGATCATGAGATCGGTGCCGAACAGGCGTAGCGGCGCGGCGTTGGATAGGCCCCAAAGGATGATGACGAATGAGAACAGCGTCACGATCGACGAGAGCAGGCCGAGCCCGATGGTCAGGGTCTGCTCGACGAAATTCTTGACGTCCTCGGTGATGCGCTGGTCCGGGTTATCGGCCGCATCGCCCTTGAGCTGCATGCGGTAATGCGTGGCGCCCCGAAGCCATTCGCCAAGATAATGCCGGGTGAGCCATTGCCGCCAGCGAATCTGGAGCCACTGGTTCAGGTAAAGCTTGTAGACAGCCAGCGCGATATAGGTGGACGCGAGCGCGACGAAGATCCAGATCTCCCTGACGAAGGTGTCCCAGTCGCTGGTCTGGAGCGCGCTGTAGAACCGGTTCTGCCACTGGTTGACGAGCACGTCGATCGCGACCAGTGCCAGCTCCATCGCGACCACGGCGGCGAGCAGGCCCCGGCCGGCCCATTTGTCTTCCGATCGGAAATAAGGGATGGCGATTCGCCAGACGATCGCGAGCGTGGCGCTAATGTTCTTCACAGAGCAGGGTCTCCTCGGGAGATGTGCATAGCGGCCCAGAGCCAAACACATGAGGCGATGGCGGAAACGGGCGCGCTTAGACTAAAGTCGCAAGATCTGCAATTTGCGTTGGATTGCCGCAGCCCGCAACCCTAGCATGGGCTTCGATGGCCCGGGGCAGGGTGGATCTGGATTTCGCGAGCTTGTGAGCGGACGGGAACCGCCTGCATTCGCGAGGAATTGGCGTCCAGCTCGGGGTTTTCACTTTCAGCGTCAAGCAGGACGGCTCCCCACGCGGGCCGCCTGTCGCAACATGCGTGGGGAGAAAGTCCATGTGGAATCAAATCTATGATCCGCTCAACAGCCCGGTGCTGTCGACCATCGCGGCGGCGGTGCCCGTCGTCACGCTGCTGGTCCTGATCGCGAGCGGCCGCGTCCAGGCGCATATCGCGGCCATCATCGCCGTGATCGTGACCAACGTGATCACGATCTTCGTTTTCACCATGCCCGCGAACATGTCGATCCGCGCCTCGGTGCTGGGCATCGTCACCGGGTTCTTCCCCATCGGCTGGATCGTCCTCAACGTCATCTTCCTCTACCAGGTGACGGTGAGCACCGGCCGCTTCGAATTGCTCAAGCGCGCCATCGGCGGCGTCACCGAGGACCGGCGGTTGCAATTGCTGCTGATCGCGTTCTCGTTCGGCGCGTTCTTCGAGGGCGCCTCCGGCTTCGGCACGCCGGTCGCGATCACCGGCGTCGTGCTGATCGGGCTCGGCTTCTCGCCGCTCGCAGCCTCCGGCCTGTCGCTGATCGCCAACACCGCCCCGGTCGCCTATGGCGCGCTGGGCACGCCGATCCAGGGCCTCGCCTCCGTCACCGGGCTCGATCCCTACATCCTGGGCGCGATGGTCGGCCGGCAATTGCCGTTCTTCTCGTTGATCGTGCCGTTCTGGGTGGTGTGGGCGTTCGCCGGATGGAAAGGCATGAAGGACGTCTGGCCGGCGATCCTCGTCACCGGCTTATCGTTTGCCGTCCCGCAATTCGTGATTTCGAACTACATCAATCCCTGGATCGTCGACATCGGCGCCTCACTGATCTCGATGGGGGCCCTGATCCTGTTCCTCAAGGTGTGGCAACCGAAGCAGCTCTGGCTCTCGCCGGCGTTGCGCGGACACGATGAATCGGCCGCCACCATGGCGGCGGCAAAGCCGCTCGACAAGACGCCGCTGACGCAAAGCGAACTCTTGAGTGCGCTGTTGCCGTGGATCATCGTCTGCGTCGTGATGCTGATCTGGGGCAACGGCGCCTTCAAGGGCTGGGCGAACTCGATCTTCGTCTGGAACTATCCCGTGCCCGAGCTGCACCAGATGATCAACAAGATGCCGCCGGTCGCGCCAGGGCCGACGAAAGAGGCTGCGGTGTTCAGCTTCACATACCTGTCGTTCACCGGCACGGGCATGCTGATCGCGGCGATCATCTCCGGCGTTCTGATGGGCGTCGGTCCCGGCCGGCTCGTGGCAGAGTATGGCCGCACCATACGTCTGTGCGCGATCTCGCTGATCACGATCTCGGCCATGCTCGCGATTGGCACCTTGACGCGCCTGTCCGGCGTCGATGCCACGCTGGGTCTCGCCTTTGCCGCGACCGGTGTGCTCTATCCCTTCTTCGGCACGCTGCTCGGCTGGCTCGGCGTGGCGCTGACGGGATCGGATACGTCGTCCAATATCCTGTTCGGCAACCTCCAGAAGATCACCTCCGAGCAACTCGGCCTGTCGCCGATCCTGATGAGCGCGGCGAACTCCTCCGGCGGCGTGATGGGCAAGATGATCGACGCCCAGTCGATCGTGGTCGCCTCCACCGCGACCAACTGGTACGGGCATGAGGGCACCATCCTGCGCTTCGTGTTCTGGCACTCGATCGTGCTGGCGTGCCTCGTCGGTGTGCTCGTGACGCTTCAGGCCTATGTCTGGCCGTTCACGGCGATGGTCCTGAAATAGCCGCCTGCGCCTCGTTCGAGGCAAATCCCCGCGAGGTTCGCCCCCGCGGGGATTTTTTGCATCTGGGCGAACCTTCTCAATGGCATCGCCATCTTATAGAAGGTGCCGCAAATCAGGTCGGTCGAGAGGTCTCATGGTTTTGCTCAAGCGATTGGTGTGTGCGGCAGTTGCAATGCTCGCGATGTCCACGCTCGCGCGTGCCGAGGACGGTTTCCCGTTCGGCACCGAGATGACGCTCGAAGCATTGCCGCAAGCGGGCTCGAAGCGGATTCCGAACATCGAGATCGGCGACCATGGCGAAGTCGTGCTGGAGCTCTGGTGCAAGGGCGGCAAGGGCCAGTTCTCGGTTGCCGGCAACACCGTGATCTTCGTTCCCGGCCAGATCCAGGACCGTTCCTGTCCGCCGGCGAAGGCGCAGGCCGACGACGAACTCGTGGCCGCGCTCGGCAGCGTCGAAACCTGGAGGCGCCAGGGCGACGTGCTGACGCTGATCGGCCCCAAGCCGCTGCACTTTCGGACGACGGGGAATTGAACGTCAGGTCATTCCGGGGCGCGCATAGCGCGACTATGGTGCGCAGTTGCGCACCTGAGAATCTCGAGATTGTAGCGCGAGATTCCGGGTTCGACGCTGACGCGTCGCCCCGGAATGACTACGTCACTTCCACTCCGATTTGTCGGCGTCCCAGCGCTGGCCCTTCAGCTCCTTGGCAAGCGCCTCGATCGAGCCGTTGTCGTCAGGCAGATCGCCTTCTTCGTCCAGGCTCGCGTCGTCGGACAGATTGAGCTTGGCACCGCTGCTCTCGTCGGCGGTCGTGGTCGCGGGGCTACCGATCCAGAGCATGAGCTTGTCGGTGGTGCCGGGCTTGTCCGGCGACACGAGCCCTGCGACCTCGATCGTGTCGGTGAGATCGAGCGCCGGAAAATCCTGGTTCGGCCGCTTGAACACCAGCTTGAGCTTGCCGGTGGCCGGGTCGAAGTTCTGCGAGACCGGCTTTGCGGCGAGCGTCCTGCTCAGCACGCTCGCCACCGCGGTCGCGAGCTTGCCCTTGTTGATCTTGTCGCCCTCGCGCCAGTCCGCGGCGGGGAAGCGGATGGTGCGGTCCATCTCGGTCATGCCCGCGGTCCAGCCTGCGGCCGTGACGCCCGGCATCGCCTTGAATTTCGCCAGCAGCGCGCCGGCGCGCTCGGGATCGACCGACATGTTGATGGTCTGCTCGCCTGCGCGCAGTGCGTCGCAGCCGACGGTGAGGCTGGTCAGCGTCACCTCGACCTCCTGGCCCTTCAGGCTCTTCAGGAAGTCGGTCGCCGCGTCGAGCTTGACCTTGACTGCGATCGCCTCCGGCGAGACGTCGGTGAAATCCTTCGGCTGCGGCGTGATGCCGTCGTCGGAGGTCTGGTTGTCCAGAAATTCCCTTTCGCTGAGATCGGAATTGTCGGGCGAGGTGACCTCGGTCACCGCCTGGCCGACCGCAATCTGGCCGCGGAACTCGAACGTGTCGCCGGACTGTTTGCGCGTCAGCTTGACGCTGATCGGCGACTTCTCACTGATGCTCTGCGTCGTTCCCGTCAGCGTCTGGCCGGCGACCTGGAGATTGACGACGAAGCGGTCCTTGCGGTCGGAGTTTTTCGCGATCGGGTAGCAGACGTCGAGCACCGCCGCGGTGACCGTCTTGCCCTGGCGCGTCTCCTTCAGGATCACGTCGGCATTGCCGTCCATCAGCCCGTCGATCGAGGTGAAATAGCGCGTCTCGATGCCGCCCGGCGCCGTCGCCTTCGGCGACAGCTTCATCTGGGCGGAGGCGAATTCGGGCGAGACGGCGAGCAGAGCCGCCAGAAGGGCAGTCGAACAAACCGGAAGCGCGCGCATCGACGAAGACCTCGGGCAACGGGCATGATCCGGAAAAGTGTGAAGCGGTTTTCCGAGAGGATCATACCCAAACAGTTAGAATCGGCGCCACCGTAGTGGTTTTTGGCTGCCGGTTGAATTGGAAAGCGAAGAGGCAGGGTCGGCAAAAAAGAAGGCCGCCCGGAGGCGGCCTTCGCAATACTGCAATGGAACGGAGCCTAGAAGCCGCCCATGCCGCCGCCGGCCGGCATCGCCGGCGCAGCTTCCTTCTTCGGCAGCTCGGCGACCATGGCTTCGGTGGTCACCAGCAGGCCCGCCACGGAGGAGGCGTCCTGGAGCGCGGTGCGCACCACCTTGGCGGGATCGATGATGCCCTTCTCGACCAGGTCGACATAGTCCTCGGTCTGGGCGTCGAAGCCGAAGGTCTCGGACTTGTTCTCCAGGATCTTGCCGACGACGATCGAGCCTTCCACGCCCGCGTTCTCGGAGATCTGGCGGATCGGGGCTTCCAGTGCCTTCAGCACGATGTTGATGCCGGCCTGGACGTCGTCATTGGCGTTGGTGAGACGGCCCACCGCCTTCTTGGCGCGGAGCAGCGCGACGCCGCCGCCGGGAACGATGCCTTCCTGCACCGCAGCGCGTGTGGCATTGAGCGCGTCCTCGACGCGGTCCTTCTTCTCCTTGACCTCGATCTCGGTGGCGCCGCCGACGCGGATCACCGCGACGCCGCCGGCGAGCTTGGCGAGGCGCTCCTGGAGCTTCTCGCGGTCGTAGTCCGAGGTGGTCTCCTCGATCTGGGCCTTGATCTGGCCGACGCGCGCCTCGATGTCGGGCTTCTTGCCGGCGCCCTTGACGATCGTGGTGTTTTCCTTGTCGATCACCACCTTGCCCGCGCGTCCCAGCATCTTCACCGTGACGTTCTCGAGCTTGATGCCGAGCTCCTCGGAGATGAGCTGGCCGCCGGTGAGGATCGCGATGTCCTCCAGCATGGCCTTGCGGCGGTCACCGAAGCCCGGCGCCTTGACGGCCGCGACCTTGAGGCCGCCACGCAGGCGGTTGACGACCAGGGTGGCCAGCGCCTCGCCCTCGACGTCCTCGGCGATGATGACGAGCGGCTTGCCCGACTGCACCACGGCTTCCAGCACCGGCAGCATGGCCTGCAGGCCCGAGAGCTTCTTCTCGTGCAGGAGGATGTAGGCATCCTCGAGCTCGGCGGTCATCTTCTCGGCGTTGGTGACGAAGTAGGGGCTGAGATAGCCGCGGTCGAACTTCATGCCTTCGACGATGTCGACCTCGGTGTCGAGCGACTTGTTCTCCTCGACGGTGATGACGCCCTCGTTGCCGACCTTCTGCATCGCCTGGGCGATCATCTTGCCGATGGCGGCGTCACCGTTGGCCGAGATGGTGCCGACCTGGGCGACCTCGGAGGAGGCGGCGACCGGCTTGGCGCGCTTCTCGATGTCCTTGACCACGGCCGCGACCGCGGTGTCGATGCCGCGCTTGAGGTCCATCGGGTTCATGCCGGCGGCAACCGCCTTGGCGCCTTCGCGCACGATGGCCTGCGCCAGCACGGTCGCGGTGGTGGTGCCATCGCCGGCGGTGTCGTTGGTCTTCGAGGCGACCTCGCGCAGCATCTGGGCGCCCATGTTCTCGAACTTGTCCTCGAGCTCGATCTCCTTGGCGACGGTGACGCCGTCCTTGGTGATGCGGGGCGCGCCGAACGACTTCTCGATGACGACGTTGCGGCCCTTCGGGCCGAGCGTCACCTTGACGGCGTTGGCGAGAATGTCGACGCCGCGCAGCATGCGGTCGCGCGCGTCTCCGGAAAACTTGACGTCTTTGGCAGCCATGTCTGCAATCCCTCGTGTTTCGTGATGTGTCTTGTTCGTGCTGTTTCCTGCTGCGCTCTCTCCGTCTTACCGGGCTTGTCCGGCCTGCACGGCCGTAGCCGCTTCGGCGGGGCAAGCCCGGGGATGACGATGGAGCATTCAGCGGCCGTTCAGGCAGATGGCCTTAGGCCAGCACGCCCATGATGTCCGACTCCTTCATGATCAGGAGCTCTTCGTTGTCGATCTTGACCTCGGTGCCCGACCACTTGCCGAACAGTACGCGGTCGCCGACCTTGAGGTCGATCGGGATCAGCTTGCCGGTCTCGTCGCGGCCGCCGGGCCCGACGGCGACGACCTCGCCCTGCGACGGCTTCTCCTTGGCGGTGTCGGGAATGATGATGCCGCCCTTGGTCTTTTCCTCGGCGTCGATACGTTTGACCACGACACGGTCATGCAGCGGACGAAATTTGGATTTAGCCATGACGTTTCCCTTTGGAGGCTCGCTTCGGAAGGAGTGGAAGTCGGTGGGGCGGCGCGTCCGTCCACCCTCTCCCTGAGAGACTGAACGGCGCGCTTAGCAATCGGGCTTTCCGAGTGCTAATAGTGCGCCCGGAAATATGGCTTGGCCGCGATCCTGTCAAGCAAAGGTGGTTAAGCGATTGTTGAGGCGGATATAGGATGGTGGCATTGGAAACTCGTTCGGGGCGCCGGCGTACAGCAGGACGTCATTGCTCCGGCAGCGGTTTTGCGCTTGGCTGCGGGAGGGGTGCGGCCGTCGTCTTGTTCGGGGGAATGCCATGATCAGTTCAGCTCACGCGCGCACGGTTGCCAATCTGGCGGCAGCCTCCTGTCTGGCGCTGTTGCTGGGCGCCTGTGGCGGCGGCATGAGCCTGCCGTCCTTCTCGTCATCCTCTCCGCCGCCCGAAGCCGAACCCGGCACAGCGCCGGAAATGCCCGCCACCATCCGCGCGGACGAGATCGTCGGCCGCTGGGGTCTCGCCTCGTTCCAGAACCCGGCCGACCGCGCCCGCACCGAGGCTGCCGCCCGGGCGCAGTGCAAGAACCCCTATGTCATCACCGCGGGCTCCTCCGGCGGCGTGATCATGCATCTGGCCGACCAGGCGACGCCGCAGGAACTGCGGCTGAAGGGCTCGCCGAGCGGCAAGAACTACATCGGACCGGCGGGGCCGACCCCCGGCGAACAGGATCGCGAGATCATCTCCTTCGACGGCCGCGTCCTGATCACCCGCTTCATCGACAAGGACGCCGCCACACGCTACGGCAACATGGTCTACGTCCGCTGCGCGCCGAGGGCGTGATGTCTCTTACCCTCTCCCCTTGTGGAAGAGGGTGGCTCGCCGCGAAGCGGCGAGACGGGTGAGGGGTATCTCTCCGCGAGTGAAAATCTCGCAGTCCAGTTTGCTGAAGCAACCCCTCATCCGGCGCGCCACCTTCTCCCACAAGGGGAGAAGGGAAGGGTGCCCCGCGGTTGGCCTTACAAAACAAAAAACGCCGGCTCGCGCCGGCGTTTTCATTTTCCGAAATCCGCGTCCGCTCAGTCGAACAGCGCGTCGATGTCGTCCTGCGAGGCATGGCCGACGTCGCCGGCGAGCTTCGGGCCGTTGAGGAGCTTCTCGTCGTCGCTGCGGCTGTCGACATGCGCGGGCACATGGGCCTTGATGGCGTCGACACCGCCCCAGATGTCCATCATCGCATTGATGTGCTGCTCGATGAACTTCATCGTGGTCATGACCTTGCTGATGCGCTGGCCGGTCAGGTCCTGGAAGTTGCAGGCCTCGAAGATCGAGATGACGCGTTCCTGGATGTCGTCGGCCAGCCGCTTCTGCTGATCGGCCGAGTCCACCTTGGACATTGCACTGGCGGCCTGGTCGATCGATTCTGCGGCTTCGAGGATCTGCTGGGTCGCCTGCTCGGTGCCGCCGACCACTGCGCCGAGCTCGCCATTGACCTTGGCCATCTCGCCGCCGTCGAAGCTCTTGCCGTGCAGCGTCGCGATCTCGCGCTTGGTGCGATCGATGGCATCGTGGATGAGGTCGAGCTCGACCTTCAGCTTCTCGCACTGCTCGATCTGTGCCCGGTAGGTATCGAGCATGGTGCGCGCTTCGGCCAGCTCGTGGGCCGTCGAGGCGTCGATCGCCGCCATGGCTGCGCTGCCGGACAGTGGGGCGTCACCCTTCGCCATCTGTGCGCGGATCGCGCGCAGCTCGGCCATGATCTCGCTATGCATCGGGGGGGCCTCTTCAACTACATCTGGAATGGGCATCTCGCCACCGACGATATCCTCGACACGAAAACGTTTGCGGTGAACAGCCATCAGGAAACTCCCCCACCTCATTCACGCGTCTTTGTAGGCACAAGCGATTTAACACGAAGTTCACAGCGGGAACTGCCAGGCGGCCCGCGAGCGACGCTCCGCGAAGAAGCGATTAACCATGGACGCGCGGCGTTCATGGAAAATAAACGCTGATCGCCAAATTGCGCCGCCATTCGCGACGTGGTGAATCCAAACGCCCGATGCGTTTACCAAACGAAACGGCTTTTGCTCTTTATTGACCACGTCGCCGGCGCCGATCAGCCAGGCAGCTTCCGCGACGCATGTGATCTAGACGAAACAGTACAGAGTACGTCGATGTTCAAGAAAATGTCTGTCGCGCTGCTCGGCAGCGCTTGCACCTTCATGGCCGGCACCAACGGTGCCGGCGCCTTCGACAACAGCGTGCCGAACGATCCGCCCGCGGTGCTCTACGCGCCGCAGGTGCCGCCGGCGCCGGTGCGCGTCGCTTCCAATTCGAACATGGGTGGCGGCTTCATCGAGTTCCTGTTCGGCGATGGTCCCGGTCGCGGTCCGGCCTACGCGCCGCAGCAGCCGGTGTATCAGCAGCAGCCGGCCTATTACGATCAGCGTCGCCTGCCGCCGATGGGCGAGCCGCAGATGCAAGGCGCAGCTCTCCAGCAGGAGGCGATCGATCCACGGCAGCGTCCGTTCGATCCGAAATTCGAGAAACAGCTCGTTGACTATAACGGCAACGAAAGTCCCGGCACGATCGTGGTCGATACGCCGAACAAGTTTCTCTATCTCGTCGAGGGCAACGGCAGGGCGATGCGCTACGGCATCGGCGTCGGCCGTCCCGGCTTCACCTGGTCCGGCGTGAAGTCGATCACCGCCAAGCGCGAATGGCCGGACTGGACGCCGCCGAAGGAAATGCTGGCGCGCCGTCCCGATCTGCCCCGGCACATGGAAGGCGGTCCGGAAAATCCTCTTGGCGCCCGCGCGATGTATCTCGGCTCGACGCTCTACCGCATTCACGGCTCCAACGAGCCCTGGACCATCGGCACCAACGTCTCCTCCGGTTGCATCCGCATGCGCAACGAGGACGTCATCGACCTCTACGGCCGCGTCAATGTCGGCACCAAGGTCGTGGTGATGTGATGCTCGCTTTGCCCTCTCCCCTTGTGGGAGAGGGATACCCCTCATCCGGCGCTTCGCGCCACCTTCTCCCACAAGGGGAGAAGGAAGAGGTTCTGAGCAAGGGTTGGAAAATGAAAACGGCCGCCTCTTGGGCGGCCGTTCCTGCTTGCGCGGTTACCAGACGGCGTCACGCGTAATCGCTGCCGCCGTCGTCGCCGCCGAAATCGCTGTCGTCGGCCATGTCCATGTTGTCGTCGCGATTGTCGTCGTAGTTCTGGTCGTTGTTGTCGCGATCGTTCGAGGCCTGGTCCAAGAAGCCCTGGCGGGAGTCCTGGTTCGAGCCGATGTCGTTGAGGCCGGCATCGCGCGACAGCGATCCGCCCGACTGGTCGCCGCCGCCCCAAGGACTTCCACCAGCGCTGCGGTCGCCCAAGGCGTTGGTGTCGCCGAAGGCCTGCTGATGCGACCCACCCATCATGCCGCGGATGCTGGAGAGCAGCAGCGAGCCGCCGACGACGCCGGCCGCGGCCGCGGCCGCGGTGCCGAGGAACGAGCCGCCGCCTCCGCCCGCGGGCGGGGCACCATAACCTTGTCCCGGCCCTTGTCCAGGTCCTTGCACCGGTCCTTGGCCGTAAGCCTGTCCATAAGGCGGCTGGCCGTAGCCCGGCTGCGTCTGCTGCATCGCCTGGCCGGTGTTCCAGACCGGTCGCTGCTCACGCGGCGGCACGTTCGGTACCGAGCCGCGCGAGGGGCTGCCGCCGAACAGCGAGTCGCGCATGGTGTCGAGGAAGCCGCCGGACTGGGCGGGCTCGGGCGCCTGGGCGGCCTCCAGTTCCTGGATGCGATGATGGGCGCGCTTCAGCGCTTCGTCCTGCAGCAGTGTGGTCTGCACCAGCGCATAGACGGCGCCGGGCGCCTTGCGCAGGCCGTCGGAGATCGCGGCGACCGCATCGGGATCGCGCGGTGCATTTTCCAGCTTTGAAAGCCGGTCGAAAAGGTCGTCGACGAGCTGGCGTTCCTGCGGCGTCATGATCTGTCTCCTTCGCGCAAAATCAAGCGCGCAGGAGATGTAGGGTTCCATTGTGGCCCCAACAGTGCCGGCCGGATTAAATTTCCGTATGCGACAAGCTGCCTCCTGGCCCGCTTTTCGCCGTGTTCATCCCAGTGTCACGTTGCTGTCTGTCAGCAGGCGCGCGAAGGCGTCGCTGGCGAGATAAGCATGCTCGCGCTCGCGGACATCGGTCATCGGGTCGAGGCCGGCGAGGACGTCATCGACGAAGCCGGGATGGCACATCACGAGGCCGCCGTCGGGAAGGCCCTCCAGGAACTGCCGCATCAGCGCGCCGAAATCGGCGTCGCGCGTGAAATCATAGGCGCCGGCGAAGCCGGGGTTGAAGCTGAGGCCGGCGCTGCCGGCGCGGCGGCGGAATTGCGCGCTGAGACTGTCGAGCACCATGGCTTTTGGTGAGGCCAGCCGTTGCCTGAGCGGCAAATCGCGGCCGCCCTGACGCACCCAGGCGCCCGGCGCAGTCTCAACCACCGCATCGACGAAGCCGTCGCGGACCTGTGGGTAGAGCTGCACATGCTGGTGGCCGTCGACGAAGTCGGGAGCGCGTCCGAACGCTTCCATGAAGGCTGCCAGCTGCGCCTTGACTTCGTTGCGGAAGAATTCCCGGTCGAGCCGTCGCAAAACGCCCGCGCGCAGCAGCTTCGGAAACGGCATGAACATGTCGCCGTCGAGCGGACGGAAATGCATGGTGAGCGGCCGGAACGGCGCCGACAGCGTCACGTGCAATCCGATCGTGCAGTGCGGGTTCGTCTTCGCGGCGGACTGGAGCGCCTCGATCTCGGAGCGCGCGATCGCCGGACCCACCATCATCACCGAGGTGGCGTTGAGGCGGCCGCGTTCGATCAGGTCGCGAATGGCGCGGTTGACGGCGGGGCTGATGCCGTAATCGTCGGCGCAGAGCCAGATTCGCCGCGGGCCCGCGGCCGCGCTCATTCGGCCGCCGTCCTGTTCGCGGCGTCCTGGCTTGAAGGGTCCTCGGCCTTGCCGGCCTCGGAGTGCTTCTCGCTGTGCTCGGCGACGAAGTAGATCGGGCGCGCCTTCAGCTCGGACAGGATTTTGCCGATATATTCGCCGACGATGCCGATCATGATGAGCTGCACGCCGCCGATCGTCATCAGGCCGATCACGAGCGAGGGATAGCCGGGCACCTGCTTGCCGGTCGTGAACACCTCCCAGAGGATCGTCAGGCCGAACAGGAAGGCACCTCCGGCGAGAATGACGCCGAGCAGGCTGGCGAAGCGCAGCGGTGCCACCGAGAACGAGGTCAGGCCCTCGATCGAGAGGCCGAGCAGGCTTGCGGCGTTGAAGGTGGTGACGCCATGGGCGCGCGCCGCAGGCTCGTAGTCGACGCGGATCTGGCGAAAGCCGATCCAGCTGGCGAGGCCTTTGAAGAAGCGGTTGCGTTCCGGCAACTGCCTGAGCGCGGCGACCGCGCGCGGCGAGAGCAGGCGGAAGTCGCCGGCGTCCTCGGGAATCTTCTGGCGTGCGCCCCAATTGATCAGCGCGTAGAAGCCGTGCACCGCGACCCGGCGCAAGAAGGGTTCGTTGTCGCGATGCGCCTTGGCGGTGTAGACGACGTCATAGCCGTCATCGATCCAGTGCCGCACCAGCTGTTCGATCAGCGCCGGCGGATGCTGGCCGTCCCCGTCCATGAACAGGACGGCGCCGAGCCGGGCATGGTCGAGGCCCGCCATCAGCGCGGCCTCCTTGCCGAAATTGCGCGACAGCGACACGACCTGGACGTCGACCGCGTCGGCCGGCAGAGACCGCGCGATCGACAGCGTCGCGTCCTTGCTGCCGTCGTCGACGTAGACGACCTCGCAAGTCAGCCGATAGCGCTGCCGCAGCGTCTTTGCGAGATCGCAGATGCGCTGATGCAGGGCAGCGAGCCCCGCCGCCTCGTTGTAGACGGGGACGACTATCGACAGCCCCTTCGCAGCGGCGCTCGCTGCGGTGGTCGTCATGCCTGATACGTCAGAGCCCAGCGTCATCGATCAAGGTTCCAGAGGCGTTTAGATGTTCTCGACAGCATATGGTAGCTGCCGCTTGCTGTCGCCATGCTGAACGAACCCCGGGCTCACTGCCCGAGGAACGCCGCGAGCTTGGCGAACAGCGGGTTCTCCCGATCGAACACGTAGTCCAGCGAGACCACCGAGACGGTCTCGGCGCCATGCTCGCGCAGGAAGCTCGCCAGCGCATAGAGCTGACCCGGCGGGCAGTGCAGCGTCAGCATGCCTGACGAAGTCGGACCGCCGAACGGCGCCTCGACACCGTATCGGCTATGGGCCTCGCCGAGCAGGGCGGCGTCGCATTGCCGGAAGCGGGTGCGGACTTCGCGATACTTGTTGGCCCGCGCCCGCGCTGCGATGTGATCGAGGATGACACGCGCCGTCTCTCGCGCCTGCGGCGACCAGTCGGCCCCTTTGGATGCCACCAGATTGGCCTGGCTGCGCAGGATTGTACCGTCGTCGAGCACCCGCAAGCCGTTGGCGGCGAGCGTTGCGCCCGTAGTGGTGATGTCGACGATCAGCTCGGCGCTGCCGGCTGCCGGCGCGCCTTCCGTTGCGCCTGCGCTTTCGACGATGCGGTAATCGGTGATGCCGTGGGCCTGGAAGAAGCCGCGGGTGAGGTTGACGAACTTGGTCGCGACCCGCATCCGCATGTGATGCTGCTCGCGGAAGCCGGTGGTGACATCGTCGAGGTCCGCCATGGTGCGGACGTCGATCCAGGCCTGCGGCACCGCGACGACGACGTCGGCATAGCCGAAGCCGAGCCCTTCTATCAGCGACACGCGCTTGTCGGCATCGGCGATGTTCTCGCGCACCAGGTCCTCGCCGGTGACGCCGAGATGCGCGAAGCCGCGGGCGAGTTGCGAGGCGATCTCGCTCGCCGAGAGATAGGCGACCTCGACATTGTCGAGACCTGCGATCGTGCCGCGGTAGTCGCGGGCGCCGCCGGCCTTCGACAGCTTGAGGCCGGCACGGGCAAAGAAGGCCTCGGTGTTTTCCTGCAGGCGGCCCTTGGAGGGAACGGCCAGAACGAATGGCGCGCTCATGACTTAAGCTCCCACCTTGCGGGCGATCCGGTTCAGCGCGTCCACCCAGACCGAGAAGCCGACCGCGGGGATGGGCTCGCGCGATCCAAGCTGGGTCATCAGCCCGTCATAGCGGCCGCCGGCGACCAGCGGCTCGGCGCCGTTGCCCCGGTGATGCAGCTCGAATTCGAAGCCGGTGTAATAGTCGAGGCCGCGCCCGAACGCCGTAGAGAAGCGGGTCTGCTTCACCTCGATGCCGCGCGCCGCCATGAAGCCGACGCGGCTCTCGAACTGATCGATCGCCGGGGCGAGATCGAGCTTCGCGTCGGTCGTGAGTGCGCGCAGCTCGGCGATGGCGTCGTCGGGATTGCCTGATATCGACAGGAAGCGCTTGAGCACGGCGATCGCCTCGCGCGGCAGCGCGCCGCCCTTCAGCGTCGATTGCTCGAGGAAGCGATCGGCGATCTCGGCCGTGGTGCGTCCGCCGACATTGGTGGTGCCGGCGATCGACATCAGATCGGTGACGAAGGCGAGTGCCGCCTTGCGGTCGGAGCCGGCGAGGGCGGCCAGCACGCCCTCGTATTCGCTGCGCGTCGCGGTGCTGGCGGCTGCCAGCCGCTCCAGATCCTGCTCCAGGCTGATCTTGCGGTTGAAATCCTTGACCAGGCGGCGGCGCCAGACCGGATAGAGGTTGAGTGCGTCCAGCAGAGCATTGAACAGCGCGACATCGCCGGTGCGGATCTCGACATCGCGGACGCCGAAGGCGGCGGTCGCCTCCAGCGCCAGGGCCAGCATCTCGGCATCGGCCGCGGCGCGGTCCTGGCGGCCGAACGATTCGATGCCGGCTTGCAGGAATTCGCTGGCCTGGCCGCTACGGTAACGAAACACCGGACCGAGGTAGCTGAACCCGGCCGGCTGGCCGGCGCGGGTCGAGGCGAGATAGTCGCGCGCGACGGGTATCGTCAGGTCCGGGCGCAGGCAGAGCTCCTCGCCGGAAAGGTCCGTGGTGAGGTACAGGCTCTTGCGGATGTCCTCGCCGGACAGATCCAGGAACGGCTCGGCCGGTTGCAGGATGGCGGGCTCGGCCCTGACGTAACCGGCCTGCGCGAACGACAAGAGCAGCGTATCCGCCCAGGCGGCGGAGCCGGCAGCATTTGAGGTGGCAGTCGCGGTCATCTCAGGGTCCATCGGCCCGGTGGAACCGGGCAGGGCTGGGAAGGAATGGGAGTTGGCGCAGCCCTTAGCATGGCCCGAAAGCGGTTTCGACCTCCAAAGGATCAATCGCTTAACGAGTTTGGCGCGACGCCGGCCCCGTTGGCAGGGTGTAGAAAGTGGCATCGACCAGGTAATTTGATACCGAATGCCGATGGATCACGTTTCGTCGCGGGACGCGCCGAACGAGGGCGTTCGGCTTCATTCGGTTGGGCCGGGGGCATGGGGCTGATTCCACGAACGATGCCTCGGTCGCGGCAACGATCGACCCCGCCGTCGCGGCCCCCGCGTCTTCCGCGAGTTGCTCCGCCAGGTCGAGGACCCTTCCCCTTCTGCCGGGGTCCGTGAGGCGGAGAAACGCCTTGATGAGCCGCAGCGACTCGCATGCTCGCGCCTCGGGCACAACATCGTCATTCATTGCCATGTCTTCCATCGCGATCGCCACCCCGGCGGCGCCGGCATCGTCGAAACTGTTGGATGCGCGCTCGCGCAATGAAGTCCTGGCGGCCAGGGTCCGGCAGGCACATCGAAGGTCTCGTCGACAACGATGTTCAGATGCCGCAGCAGGCCGGCGTCACAATGAGAAACTAGGGACGGCTGGCAAGTCGTCGCATACTCATTTTGGGTATGGCCGATGGTCCGTTCGCCGTAACCATCGTTTACAAGATGAATGTTGGTTTTCGATTCATGCGCAATGCTTCAGATATTATCCGGACGGTCTCGCGGCACACGCTAGCCTATATGCTGTTCTCGATGAGCGAGTTGTTCCGGCACTACGACGAATTCGATCCGCTGGACCTTCTGATCATTCATGCGGTCCTGAACGCCAATGTCATCCACGTGATGAACGATCCGGCGTTGGACGAGAAATTCTCCAGCATTCATGCCGTCGAGCCGGACGTGATCAAGCAGGGGGTCTCTCGTGCCGCACTCTCCCGCTTCCTCAGCCTGCCCCTGGAGACGGTTCGCCGTCGCGTGACGGGACTGAAGAGGCGGAAGATTCTCGCCGAGACGAAGGCCGGACTCATCGTGACCGAGCAGAACGCATTCAGGTTTGGAAACAACCACGAACTGCAGAAGACGAACATGCTGTTGCTCGCGAAGCTGCTTCGCGATCTCAGGCGTGCCGGCATCAGCGGGCCGGATGATCTGCGCGCCTCCAGGGGCGCGGCGTCCGCAAAGAAGGCAAGGTAAGCGACACGATATGGATCAAGGCCATCTCGATACGGCGCGCGAGGGAGCGCGAGAGCTGGCGACGGACCGCTTGATGTCCTTCCAGGAGCTCAAGCCATCGTCGGCCCTCGAGCTCATGGCGTATGACATCGACCATTTCGGCGAGACCGAGAGATATGCCGGCGCTTCCAGCATGCCGTTGTCGGTCGGGGCGACGGCAATCATGCGGGCTCGGCTCAGCCTGCCGACCCTGACCCTCTCTCTGGTGAAAACCTTCCCGAGGATCGTTCGCGGCTATCAATTGACGGATGCCGCCGCCGTCGTGGTGCCGATGGATCACGTGACCTCGGCCCGCATTAACGGGCAACCAATGGGCCGTTCCATCGTCGTTCTGACGGGCAGCTCCGATTGCCTGGTCTATGAGCCGGAGGGCCGGCTGATGGCAGTCGTGTATCTCAGTCCGCCGCAGCGCGAACCCTGGGCGCAACTGGGCGACGGCTATCGCCTGGTGAACCCGCCGTCGGACGTTTTTGCCTCGCTGCGCCGCCTGATCTCCGTCACGCTGGAAATCGCGGCACATGACCCGGACTTCCTGAACGAGCCGATGTCGCTGACCGCCGTCGAGCAGTCCCTGCTCAGCACGATGGACGCTGCGCTGCGCACCAGCGCGAGCGGCGGACCTGCATCGTCCGCCACGGATGGCTATCGGCGGATCGTCGCGGACATGGAAAGATTGATCCGGCAAGACCCGACGGTCTGGCCCAGGACGCCCGAACTGGCCGCGCAGGTGGGCGTGTCCGTCCGGACTCTCCAGAGCGCGACACAGGCCATTTGCGGCATGAGCCCGCATCGCTACAGCCGGGTCCTGCGGCTCTGGTCGGTGCGCAAGCAGCTGCGCATCGGTCCTGGGCGGCGCAGTGTGAAGGCCTGCGCAATTGCGCACGGCTTCTGGCACCTGAGCGAGTTCGCGGCGAGTTACAGGGCGGCCTTCGGGGAGCTGCCGTCCGAGACCCTGCACCGCGCGATGCGGGAAACGATCTAGCCGCCTCCACCGCCCCAGTCGCCCAGCACCGCCTGCACCAGCGCCAGGGCCGCCACCGCGGCGGTGTCGGCTCGCATGATCCGGGGGCCGAGGGCCAGCCGCAGGATCTTGGGCTGCCGCAGCAGCAGTGCCCGTTCCTCCTCGGCGAAGCCACCTTCGGGGCCGATCAGCACGTCAATACCTCCGCCGGCCTCACGGCTGTCTTGCAGGCTCTGAACGGGGTCCTGGACCTCCGCCGCCTCATCGCAGAAGATCAGCAACCGGCCCGCGGCGCGCTGGCTCAAGAAACGCTCCAGCGGCACCGGCTCGGCAACGGTGGCGATGCTGAGGATGCCGCATTGCTCGGCCGCCTCGACCACATTGGCGCGCATCCTCTCAGTATTGACCCGGGAGGCCTGGGTAAACCGTGTCAGGACCGGCTGCAGGGCGGCGGCGCCCATCTCGATCGCCTTCTGCACCATGTAATCCAGCCGGGCATGCTTGAGCGGCGCGAAGACGTAAGTGAGGTCGGGTAGTCGGTCCTGGGGCCGGGTCTGCTGGAGGATCACGAGGCCATCCGGCCGCTTGCGGCCTTCGATCGCCGCCTGCCACTCGCCGTCACGGCCGTTGAAGGCCAGGACTTCGGCCCCGGCGGCAAGGCGCAGCACGTTGCCGAGATAGTTGCTCTGGTCGCGGTCGAGCGACACCCTGGCGTCCTGGACGAGGGCGGCATCGACGAACAGGCGGGGAGCGCGAAAATCGTGGGAGGGCATCGTCAGAGGTCCGATTTGCCGCCGTTCTTAACCGAAACCAGTAGTTTTGGGGGTAAATATCGCCGGATTGGTGCGTCCCAGCGCCGCGCTCTTGCCCTATTCCACGGGTTGTTAAGGGCCGGCGGGAATCGTAGAAAAGCGAACACGCTGGTCGCGCTTCAATTGGGAAGACGCCGCCCCCGTAAGCTCCTGCCGGAGAGACTGCCTTCATGATCCGTCGTCTGATGGTTCCGATCACTGCCGCCATGGTCGCCATGGGTGCCGCGGGCGCCCAAGCGCAAAGCGCCTTCCCGGCGCCGCTGCCCGGCCAGGCTGCTACCAGCTCCCCCTTTCCGCCCGTGAACGGCTCGGCACCCGTCGCCTCCGTCGGCACGACGCCGCAATCGTCGTTTCCGGTGAACGGCGCCGCCCCGGTCGGCGGTGCCGGCGCCTTCAGCGCGGCTCCGCCGACGCAAGCCGGTCCCGGCGAGGACTGCATGAAGGCGTTCATGCCCCTGCGCGAAGAAGCCGAGAAGCGCGGCAAGCTGATCAAGGCGGCGAGCGACCGTCACGCGCCGCCGGACGAGGCCTGCAAGCTGATCCGCAATTTCAGCCAGGCCGAGACCAAGATGATCAAGTACATCGAGACCCACGCCGCCAAATGCGGAATCCCGCCGCAGGTCGGCGCGCAGATGAAGGACGGTCACAAGAACACAGAGGCGATGGCGGCGAAGGTCTGCAACGTCGCGCTGCAGATGCAGCAGCAACAGGCGCGTCCGGCCGGCCCGTCCCTGAGCGAGGTACTCGGTTCGGGCTCTGCGCCCGAGGTCAATGCCGGCAAGAAGGGCGGCAGCACCTTCGATACGCTCAACGGCAACGTCCTGACCCGATGATACACCTGTCGCCGATTTGAAGTTCCTACGGTGCTTGCCGCGAGATCCTCATAGGAACTTCAAATCGATAAGCGGCACGTGAATTATAGTTTTCCTGCTAGTGCCCTTGTAGTTTTCGAAGTTCGTACCGGAACACGCCGCGATGGAATACGAACTTCGAAAACTGGGCACTGGCACATCCGCCCGCGTTGCCGATTCCACCGGCAACTGGGTCGATACGCTCGCGCCGCATTGGGCGCGGCCTTACCTGCGCCTGTCCCGCTTCGACCGTCCGATCGGCTCCTGGCTTCTCCTGATGCCATGCTGGTGGTCGGCGGCGCTCGCCGCCGGCATGGCGCATGACGTCCGCGGCCTGCCGCTCACCATCGTGCTGTTCTTCATCGGCGCCTTCGTGATGCGCGGGGCAGGTTGCACGTGGAACGACATCACCGATCGCGATCTCGACGACAAGGTTGAGCGCACGCGCTCGCGGCCGTTGCCGTCAGGGCAGGTGACCACCAAGCAGGCGCTGGCCTTCATGGTCGCGCAGGCGCTGATCGGCCTCCTGGTGCTGCTGCAGTTCAACCGCTTCGCGATCGCGACCGGCATCGCCTCGCTTCTGATCGTCTCGATCTATCCCTTCATGAAGCGCATCACCTGGTGGCCGCAGATCGTGCTCGGGCTTGCCTTCTCATGGGGCGCCTTGATGGGATTTGTCGTCACGTTCGGACACATCGACGTCACCGCGCTCGTGCTCTATGCCGGCGCGATTTCCTGGGTGATCGGTTATGACACGATCTACGCGCATCAGGATGCCGAGGACGACGCGCTGATCGGCATCAAGTCGACCGCGCGCCTGTTCGGCGCGCACACGCACCAGGCGCTGATCCTGTTCTACGGGCTCGCGGTGATGTTGATCGGCATCGCGCTGGCTTCCGCCGATGTGCGCTGGCCGGCCTGGGTCGGGCTCGTGGCCTTCGCCCTGCATCTGGCCTCGCAGATCGTGCGCCTGAAGATCGAGGATCCCGGACTGTGTCTGCGCCTGTTCAAGTCGAACAGGGATGCTGGCCTGCTGCTTTTTGCGGGATTGCTGGTCGACGCGGTGATGCGAGCCGCGTAGGTCTCGTAGGGTGGATTAGCGAAGCGTAATCCACCTCTTCGCTTTCCATGCGGACAGAAGTTGGTGGGTTACGCCTACGGCTAACCCACCCTACGGCACCTTCAATTCCTCGCAATGATCTCGCGTTCTTCGCGATGAACGGGCAGCTCCCGCGCAATACCCATGCGCCGGCGCATCAGGAATTTCGGGCGGCGGGCGCGGATCGCGTTGGCGCGGCGACGGCGCGGCGCGGGCTTGCGGGCGCCTTCGTCGAGCTGCGGTAGCGCGAAGAGCTCGCTCCAGATCGCCCAGGCTTGCGCGATCTCGTCGGCATCGGCGCCGACCAGCAGCGGAATGGACAGCGAGGGATCGCGATGCACGAGGACGAGCGTCTGCACTTCGTCATTGCCGCGCAAAGCGACGCCGGTGAAGTCGGCAACGCGCACGTTGATCGCCATCTGCATGCCGCGGACGGCACGGCGCAGCACGACACGCTCGCGATGAAGCTCGATCTGCCTGACATGTCCGTCGGCGCGCGGGTCATGCGCATCGAAGCGGACCGGAAGGGAAAGGGGGTCGAGCCGCAAGGAGCGGCTCGACCCGGCGGGAGTGATCCCGCATGTTGCTGTTTGACGCCTCACGGCTTTAGTTCTCCCCGCCGGGATTATGTTCCCGGTCGATGCGAGGACCTTAGCGCGGCCCTTTCCGAAACCGCTTAAAAAGCCTGGTTAACCCACCGTCACCGCTGCTCATGATTGACAAGACCTTGGCGCGCATGATTGACGAGACGTTGCGCCGAAGTTGCGAATCTGAGCTTTTGGCAGGCTGAAAATGCTTGAAGTCCGCGCCGTCAGGGCACATCTGTGGGTTCCGGTCCCGAACCCCGCCCCAACAGGATTTCGTTTGTGAACTCTTCACCAAGCTCGACGACCACCCATCGCGACCTGTTCGATCAGTCCGCGCTCTCCGATCTCGCGCAGCGGCTGGTCGAGGCGGCGAGGCGCGCCGGTGCGGATGCGGCCGATGCGGTCGCGGTGCGCGGCGTCTCGCAAGGCGTCGAGGTCCGCGACGGCCGTGTCGAGGAATCCGAGCGGTCGGAGGGCGACGATGTCGGCCTGCGGGTGCTGGTCGGCCAGCGCCAGGCGGTGGTCTCGACCAACGACGTCAGCGGCGATGCCGTGACCAAGCTTGCCGAACGCGCGGTCGCGATGGCGCGCGTGGCGCCCGACGACAAATATGTCGGCCTCGCCGATCCCGCCCTGCTCGCGCGCGATTTCCCCGATCTCGACCTGCTCGATCCCGATGTGCCGGCGACCGCCGAGCTCGAGCGCCGCGCGCTCGCGGCCGAAGCTGCGGCGCTCGGCGTGAAGGGTGTGACCAAGTCCGGCGGCGCCTCGGCTTCCGCCGGCATCGGCGGCATGGTGCTCGTGACTTCGACCGGCTTCCACGGCTCTTACCTCCGCTCCAGCCAGGGCATTTCCGCCACCGCCATATCGGGCGAAGGCACCGGCATGGAGCGCGATTACGACTTCACCTCGGCGCCGCACGGCGCCGATCTGTTGTCGCCGGAGACGGTCGGCCGTTCCGCCGGAGAGCGCACCGTGGCGCGCTACAATCCGCGCAAGGTCGAGACCTGCAAGGTGCCGGTCGTGTTCGATCCGCGCGTCGCGGGCTCGCTGGTCGGCCACCTCGTCGGCGCCATCAACGGCGCCTCGATCGCGCGCAAGACCAGCTTCCTGAAGGACAGGCTCGGCCAGCAGCTCTTCGCCAAGAACATCCGCATCATCGACGATCCCTTGCGCAAGCGCGGCCTGCGCTCGCAGACCTTCGATGCCGAGGGCGTCGCGGTGAAGAGGACCGCGCTGGTCGACGACGGCGTGCTGACGACCTGGCTGCTCGATTGCGCCACCGCGCGCGAGCTCGGCCTCGCCACCACCGGCCATGCCCATCGCGGCGTCTCCTCCTCGCCGTCGCCCGGGCCGTACAATCTGCATCTCGAGCCCGGAACGCCGACTCCTGCTGAATTGATCTCGGATATCAAACAGGGCTTCTACGTCACCGATCTGATCGGCTCCGGCGTCAACGGCGTCACCGGCGATTACAGCCGCGGCGCCTCCGGTTTCTGGATCGAGAACGGCGAGATCACCTATCCCGTCAGCGAAGTCACGATCGCCGGGCATCTGTTCGAGATCTTCAAGTCGATACAGCCCGCGAACAATCTCGAATTCCGCTACGGCATCAATGCGCCGACGGTGCGCATCGAGGGTTTGACGCTTGGCGGACGCTGACGCGCACTCTCTGGGCGAAACCATTCTGGCCCGCGACGCGGCGCTGCTGAAGGCCACGGTGCGGGAAGCGGGCGCGCTCGCGCAGTCGATGTTTCGCACCGAGCTGCGGAAGTGGACCAAGGGCGCGTCCTCCCCGGTGTCGGAGGCCGACATCGCGGTCAACGATCTCCTCGAGGCGCGCCTGCGTGCGGCGACACCCGACTATGGCTGGCTGTCGGAGGAGAGCGCCGACGATGCGGCACGGCTGTCGCGGCGGCTGACATGGATCGTCGATCCCATCGACGGCACGCGCAATTATCTGGGCGGTCATGACGAGTGGTGCGTCAGCGTGGCGCTGGTGGAGGACGCCTCGCCCGTTCTCGCCGCGGTGTTTGCACCAGCGAGCGACGAGTTCTTCTTCGCGGTGCGCGGCCAGGGCACGACGCTCAACGACAAGCCGGTGCGGGCGACGTCCGGATCCGAGCTCGACTTCGCCCGCGTCGCCGGCCCGAAGCCCCTGGTCGAGCGGCTGAAGCCGTCACTCGGCGAGATCAAGCTGCATCGGCGAATCGGCTCGCTGGCGCTGCGGCTGTGCCGGGTGGCCCATGGCGCGCTGGATGCGGCTTTTGCGGGGGGCAGCAGCCATGATTGGGACCTTGCGGCGGCCGATTTGATCGTGCAGGAAGCGGATGGTAGGATGAGCGACCTCTCCGGAGAACCCATCCTCTATAACCGCCGGGAAGTGGCGCACGGAGTGCTGGTGGCAGCGGGACGCGATCGTCATGCGGGCATTGTCGCGCATTTTCGCAACCGTCCCTTGGCCTGAAGCGCTTCGTCGTGCTTGTCGGACACTGCTTTGCCGGGCAGCCCGCTAGGAACAGAACTCATGCCAGATAGTGCCCCGCAACAACTGCTCCACCTCGTCATCGGCGGCGAACTCGTCGATCTCGAGCACAACGTCTTCAAGAATCTGGACGACGTCGACATCGTCGGCCTCTATCCGAACTACGCCGCCGCCCACGCCGCCTGGCGGGCCAAGGCGCAGAGCACGGTCGACAACGCACAGATGCGCTATTTCATCGTCCATCTCCACCGGCTGCTCGACCCGAATCAAGAACCGGCGCGTTGAAAAGACTGCTTCGCAATACGCTGCGAAGCAGCTGGTTTCAGCGTGCCGTCGGGGTCCTGGCGGCCGAATATCTGCGTCTGGTCTGGCGGACCAACAAATTCACGTTGGATCCCTCGGACGTCTATGGACGCGTCGAGCCGCAGCTCCCCGCGATCTTCGCGTTCTGGCACGGCCAGCATTTCCTGACGCCCTTCATCAAGAATCAGGACAAGGCCTCCTATCGGGCCAAGGTCCTGATCTCGCGCCATCGCGACGGCGAGTTCAATGCGATTACGGCCGAACGGCTCGGCATCGGCACCATCCGCGGCTCCGGCGACCACGGCGGGGCGTTCCATCGCAAGGGGGGTGTGGGCGCCTTCAAGGAAATGGTGCGGACGCTCCAAGGCGGTTGTAATGTCGCGTTGACTGCCGACGTCCCCAAGCGCTCGCGCGTGGCGGGGCTCGGCATTATCATGCTGGCACGGGAATCGGGACGGCCGATCATGCCTTTCGCGATGGCGACCAGCCGCTTCGTCCGGCTCAAGAACTGGGACCGCACCACCATCAATCTGCCGTTCGGGCGCGGCGCATTGGTCGGCATCAAGGAAATCCACGTTCCCGCAGATGCCGACGCCGCCGCGATGGAAGCGTTGCGGCAGGAGCTGGAAGACACGTTGAACGAAGCGACCCGCCGCGCCTACGCCCAACTCGGCCGTCCGGGACCGGAAGATGCCTAAGTCGCTGCCTATTGCGTTGCCGATCACGCTGCGGATGTATCGGCGCCTGGCCTCCGGCCTGGTGCCGCTTGCGCCTGCACTGATCAAGCGGCGGTTGAAGCAGGGTAAGGAGGATCCCGCGCGCGTCGGCGAGCGGCGGGGGCTGTCCCGCGACGTGCGGCCGCATGGCCCGCTGGTCTGGATCCACGGCGCCAGCGTCGGCGAGGTGCTAGCCGCCGCGGCGCTGGTCGGGCGCCTGCGCGATCTCAATCTGCGCATCCTGCTCACCTCGGGCACTGTCACCTCGGCGGCGGTGGCGGCAAAGCGCTTTCCGCCTGACGTGATCCATCAATACGTACCGTACGACTCTCCGCGCTATGTCGCGCGCTTCTTCGATCACTGGAAGCCGTCGCTGGCGCTGTTCATCGAATCCGACCTGTGGCCGAACCTGATCCTCGCCGGCGCGGCGCGCCGGGTGCCGATGGTGCTGATCAACGGACGGATGTCGCCGCGCTCCTTCCCGCGCTGGCGGCGCATGCACGGCACCATCTCGGCGCTGCTGTCGCGGTTCGACATTTGTCTTGCGCAGTCGAAGACCGATGCCGAGCGCTTTTCCGCGCTCGGCGGCCGCGACGTCGTCACCACGGGCAATCTCAAGCTGGACGTGCCGGCGCCGCCGGCCGATCCCGCAAAGCTCGAACGGCTGATGGCGATGACGCGCGGGCGTCCGATCATCGTGGCGGCCTCGACCCATCCGGGCGAGGACGAGATGCTGATCGCCGCGCATCGCAGCCTCTCCGGTTTCTTCCCGCAGCTTCTCACCGTGATCGTGCCGCGGCATCCGGATCGCGGCTCCGCGATCGCAGGCCTGGTCACGTCCTCCGGCATGAAGCCCGGCTTGCGCTCGCGCGAGGAACTGCCGACGGCCACGACCGACGTCTACGTTGCCGACACCATGGGCGAGCTCGGCCTGTTCTACCGTCTCTCGCCGATCGTGTTCATGGGCGGATCGCTGATCTCCCATGGCGGCCAGAATCCGATCGAGGCGATCAAGCTCGGCGCGGCGATCGTCCACGGTCCGCACGTCTTCAACTTCGCCGACGTCTATGGAGCGCTCGACGGCAGCGGCGGAGCGCGCCAGGCCGATACGCAGGAGGCGCTGGTCAAGCAGCTCGGCCTGCTCCTGGCCGAGCCGATGGTGCGCGACAAGATGCAACGCGCCGGCTCAGGCGTGGTCGAGCAGCTCGGCGGTGCGCTCGATCGCACCATGACCGCGCTCGAGCCGTATCTGCTGCAGTTGCGGATCGAGATGGGGGCCGCGAATGCGTGAGCCGGCCTTCTGGTACCGGCCACATTCCCCGCTATCGCATGTCCTCCTTCCGCTGGGTGCGCTCTACGGCGCCGTCACCGCATGGCGCATGCAGCGCGACGGCGTGGACGCCGGCATTCCCGTGATCTGCGTCGGCAACTATCATGTCGGCGGCGCCGGCAAGACGCCGACCGTGCTGGCGCTGACGAAGCTGCTTCGCGAGCTCGGCGAGACGCCTGTCGTGCTCAGCCGCGGCTATGGCGGGCACCTGAAGGGCCCGGTGATGGTCGACCGCGCCCGTCATGCCGCGGCCGACGTCGGCGACGAGCCCCTGATGATGGCGCGCGACGTCCCGGTCGCAGTCGCGCGCGACCGCCTCGACGGCGTCGCGCTGGCGAAATCGCAGGGCGCCACCGTGATCCTGATGGATGACGGTTTCCAGAATCCTGGTCTGTTCAAGGACGCGTCGCTGATCGTGATCGACAGCGAGCGCGGCCTCGGCAACGGCCAGGTGTTTCCCGCGGGCCCCCTGCGCGCGCCGTTGCAGGCGCAGCTCGCGCGCACCGACGCGCTGGTGCTGATCGGCGATGGCCGTGCCGCCAACGATGTCGCGGCCGAGCTTGCCAAGCGCGACAAGCCGGAGCTGCGGGCACGCCTGAAGCCGGCTGCGGCCTCGCTCGTGCAGCTGACCGGCAAGCGGGTCTTCGCGTTCGCCGGCATCGGCGACCCCGAGCGCTTCTTTCGCACGCTGCACGCCAGCGGCATCGCGGTCGCGCGCACGCGCGCCTTCGCCGACCACCACTCGTTTTCGGAAGGCGAGATCGCGGCGCTCGCAGCGGACGCGCAGCGCGAGCAGCTCACGCTGGTGACAACAGAGAAAGACCTTGCACGCCTGCGCGGCCGCGCGGACGTGCCCGAGGGCATCGTGCCATTCGCCGTTCAGCTCGAGTTCGACGAGCCGGCAAAGCTGCGGCAATTGATCAGCGATCATCTCTACAGGGCGCGCGAGCGCAGATTTTCCAGGCGCTGATCTCGTCGGTCCCGTAGGGTGGGTTAGCTCTGCGACTGCGCGAAGCGAAGTCGCAGGGCGTAACCCACCGACTTCGTCCCGCATTCGCCGATCCATGGTGGGTTACACTGAGCAGATGCGCTTCGCACATCTGCCCAGCTAACCCACCCTACTGCACCTGCCATGCGGGAGTGATCGCCGGTCTTGGGCCGCTTCAGTTCGGCATGCCCTGACCGGTCTTGCGGTGTGCGTCCGCTCCCTCATCGTCGCCCTGCTTCGCAGGATGATGATCCGCTTCGAGAGTTTCGGAGCGTTTAGCCGCGATCAAAAGCTGTTTACGCATCTCGGCGAGACGGGCGCGGCAATATTCACGATAGAGCAGGTCCAATATGGCGGGCATGATCACCCCCATCGTTTGACTCTCAATTTACAGATATTCCACCGCGAATTTTCGGGATGATCATAGCCCGCCAGATGGCTCTTCGGTATGAGCCCGTTCACAGACTGTGCCAATTCCGAAGCTTGAGCGCTGTTCGGTTTGATCTGATCGCCTGTGCGAAAAAGGAACAGCGCTGATTACCTAACATGCACTTTAGCAGCGCTCTGTTTCGCCGAGACTTCGTCAAACAACTCAAGGGCGCCGAACGGCAACGAAGAATCCACCACAGCGCGAAATGACTCGCCGTGGAGTGCACGCAACTGTTCGATGCAACTCGGAGCGGCACGGAGATCACGGCTGCGAGATCAGGCACGCAAACATCGTCGGGACGCGAAGCACTCATCCCCGTGCTGGGTCTTCTCGGTCCCGCAGGTCATTCAGGCGGCATTCATCGCAAGACTTCTATCGGTTCGGGCGATCGGGAGAATGCGATGAAATTTCCGTCTGCGACTGTCGCCGCCAGCCTTGTGTGTCTGATCATTGCGCCTGTGTTTGCTGCGCAGACGACGCCGTCCGCTGCTCCAGCAGCGACGGTGCCGGTTCCCGCCACCAAGCGGGTCGCGTGCCTGGCTACGACGCAAAGCCTGAAGGGGCAGGACAGGCGCGACCAGCTGCAGCTCTGCATGGCGCAGGCGCGTGTCGATTGTCTGAAGCAGGCGATCGATCAGAAAATCGTCGGAGAGGCCCGGAAGGATTTCATCAAGACCTGCGCAGGCTCGTCGGATGGCACGGCGCAGCGATAGCCGCGCGCCAAGGGCCTTACGGCTGCGGCTTCAGCGCGCCGGGGAAATGCCGCTGCAGCACCGCGACGGGTGTGGCGTAGGCCTCCTGCAGATCCACGCTCCAGTACTTCAGCTCGTCGAGCGGGATCCGCGTGTCGGTGATCGCGCAGCGCACGAAAGTCCCCGGCGAGATCACGCGGAAATCGCCGTCGAGATACTGCACCTGCGCTTCGCTATGGCCCGAGGGGCCGAACTTGTTCAGCACGGTCGAAAGTCTCCGTGGAAGGCCCCTCCCAGGAAGAACCCTGGAGGGCACGATGTGTTGGCTTGGATGTAGCATAGATAGGGTGGCTTGTCCGCCCGTCAAACCCACCGGTTCGTGATGTTTTACCGCCGTTTCTGCGTGATAAGGTTTCGAGCGAAGGATCGCTGGTTCCGGCATCTTCTCCGGCAGAGTCCGATGCGCTTTCGACTGACCGCCCTGTTCCTGGCGCTGCTGGTATCGGCCGCGCATGCCGCGCCGGCGCCGCAGCCGGTCGATATTCCGCTCGCGTCCGGGGTCCTCCATGCGCAGCTCTACAAGCCCGAGGGCGCTGGGCCGTTTCCGACCGTGATTGCGCTGCATGGCTGCGGCGGCCTCGGCGGCCATTCCGATCCCGTGCTGCCGCGCTATCGGGATTGGGCCGAGCGCCTGCTCAAGGCCGGCAATGCCGTGCTGCTGCCGGACAGCTACGGCTCGCGCGAGCTCGGGCCGCAATGCCGCGTCAGGGAGATGCATGTCAAAGCGCGGCGCGAGCGCGTCGCCGATATCGCGGCCTCGCGCGCCTGGCTGATGAAGCAGGCCTGGGTGGCGCACGACCGCGTCAGCCTGATCGGCTGGGCCAACGGCGCAAGCGCGCTGCTCTGGGCCGTGCGCCCGCAGAGCGCAGCGCGCGATCTCACTCCGGATTTCCGCGCCGCGATCGCGTTCTATCCGGATTGCCGGATCTCGGCGGGTCTGGGGTGGAGCACGCGGGTGCCGACGCTGGTGCTGATCGGCGCCGATGACGACGTGTCCTCGCCGCCGGCCTGCCGCCAGATGGTGGACGGCGCGCGCGGCCGCAGCGCGCTCGCGCGCATCGTGGTCTATCCCGGCGCCGATCACGATTTCGACCGCGCCGCCGGCACGCAGCTGCACGCAGCAGCCGAGCATACGGACGCCGAGGCCCGCGCGGCCTCGCAGAAGGACGTCGCGCAGTGGCTGGCGCGGTGAGGCGGATGAGCGGGCCTGCCGCGCCGTAGCTCGGTAGAGCGAAGGCGGGGCCGCCCGAGGAACAAATTGGGCGGGCAGCCCCGCATCGACCACCGCCCTGCACGGAGTATGGCCGACCGGGAATCTACGGGCCCATGCCGCGCCGGTTTCGGCTGCGACCGTGCCATCATTCGACCACGATGGCGGTTAAACCGATCTCACATGCGCAACCGCATCGTCCTTTTCGCCTCCGCCCTGATCGTCTTCACCGTCGCGATCTTCCTGTTCGAAGCCCGCGCCGGCGCGCCAATGCTGGCGCCGGAACATTGCGGCTTCTGGACCACGATCGACGCGGGATTGTCGTGTAGGTAGGGCACGCCGTCTCCACACACGCCGTCATTGCGAGCGCAGCGAAGCAATCCAGAATCTCTCCGCGGAGGGATTCTGGATTGCTTCGTCGCAAGGGCTCCTCGCAATGACGAGATGAGAGAGCGCTCGTTGGTCGCTTGTCAGAACAGGCTGCCCTGATCCATCTTCTTGGCCACGCGCTTCGGCGCCGGCTTGGTCTCCTGCGCGGCCGGCTTGGGTTGCGGCGGCGCGCGCGTTCCCGCGGGGTCCGCGCGATCCGCATCCGCCGTCGCGCCGACGCGGCCATCGGCGAACTCGATCTCGACGCGCGCGCCGGGACCGATCGCGTCCGCCGCATGCAGGGGGTGGCCGGCCTCATCGCGCACCAGTGCAAAGCCGCGCGCGAGCACGCTGCGGTAGGACAGCGCCGACAGCAGCTTGCCGCTGTTCTCGACCCTTGTGTCGAGCCGGTGCAGCAGCGTCGCAAGCGCGCGCCCCGCGCGCTCGGCCAGGCGATGGGTGCGCTCGCGCTGGCGCGCAATCGCGTTGCGCTGCGCCTGCGCGTTGGAGAGCTTGGAGGCGCGCAGGCGCACCTCCAGCCCGGCAAAGCGGTCACGCCGCCGCCGCAGCAGCGAGCGCGCGGAGAGACCAAGCCGCTCGCCGCACACGGTGAGGCGATGATCCGCCTGCGATATCTGGCCGTGCAGCACCCGCAGCGTCAGCTTTGAGCTGGCGGCGGTGAACCTGCGGAAATGCGCATGCGTGTTGGCCTTGAGGCAGCGGGGCAGGGAGGCGCCTGCCGAATCCAGCCGCTGCCGCGGGATCGCCAGCAGATCGCCGGCCGCCGGCAATGCGCGCGCGGCGGCACGAAGCTCGCTGCGGCGGCTCTCCTGGGCGCGCTGCCAATAGGCGCGGGTGCGGCGGCCGAGATCGGCGACCTCGACGAACAATTCACTGCGCACCGGCACCGCCATCTCGGCCGCCGCCGTCGGCGTGGGCGCGCGCTTGTCGGCGACGAAGTCGATCAGCGTGATGTCGGTCTCGTGCCCCACCGCCGAGATCAGCGGGATCATGCTCTCGGCTGCTGCCCGCACCACGATCTCCTCGTTGAACGACCAGAGATCCTCCAGCGAGCCGCCGCCGCGCGCGACGATCAGGACGTCGGGGCGCGGAATCTTGCCGCCCTCCGGCAGCGCGTTGAAGCCGCGGATCGCGGCCGCGACCTGCTCGGCCGAGCCGTCGCCCTGCACCTTGACCGGCCACACCAGCACGCGGCGGGGGAAGCGGTCCTCCAGCCGATGCAGGATGTCGCGGATCACGGCGCCGGTCGGCGAGGTCACGACGCCGATCACCTCCGGCAGCCAGGGCAGCAGCTGCTTGCGCGCCTCGTCGAACAGGCCTTCGGCCGCGAGCTTCTTCTTGCGCTCCTCCATCAGCGCCATCAGCGCGCCGATGCCGGCCGGCTCCAGCGCCTCGATCACGATCTGGTATTTCGAGGAGCCCGGATAGGTCGTGAGCTTGCCGGTGGCGATGACCTCGAGCCCCTCCTGGGGCTTGAAGCGCATGCGGGAGTGCACGCCCTTCCAGATCACCGCCTCGATCTTGGCGCTCTCGTCCTTGAGCGCGAAATAGCAATGGCCGGAGGAATGGGCGCCGCGGAAGCCCGAAATCTCGCCGCGGACCCGGACATGGCCATAGGTGTCCTCGACCGTCCGCTTCAGGGACTGGGAGAGCTCGGAGACGGTGAATTCGGGCGCGTTGTGCAGTTGTTCCGCAGGCGGCATTGAGCAAACGATTCGGGGTTTTTGGGGTCAGGCCCGACGTTAAGGATTTTCAGCGCGGCGCGCCAGCCTCCGCCGTCATTCCGGGGCGCGCCCTCTTGGGCGCGAGCCCGGAATCCATTCCACCGCCGACGCTGCGGCCCAATGGATTCTCAGGTGCGCAATTGCGCACCATAATTCGCGCTGCGCGCGCCCCGGAATGACGGCTCGTAGGATGGGTTGAGCCCTTGCGAAACCCATCGAAATGCACGGAACTGACCGCTTTCGCCTGTATTTCTCCTGGCAACTAACATCCCCGGACCGGCGATGCTTGCGCGGGAGCATTGTTTTCAGAATGCGATCTCGAGTGAGGCTGCGCACAGATGGGCCGACTTCTTCGTGGCGTTGCTGTCCAACTTCAAAAGGGAACGGCAATGAGCCACAACTGGACGGTTCGCTGGAAGGGCCTGATATTCGCTGGCTACGGCGTGTTGATTGCACTCGTTGCGAACAAGTTTGTTTTCACGGAATTACACTAAATAGTATCAACTGCACTGGCTTGGGAATTAGTGCACTGTCACGGTAATGAGGCGATTTCTGGCACAGCCGTCCACGGCACCGGACATAGACTATGGAAGCCGGAGCAAAGTCACCCAAGGAAAACCAATGGTATCAAACTCCGGCCCAAATCTAGAACGTGTATGGCAAGCGATAGCAGTCGGGCCGACCAAAATTACTAGATGCTCATAGTTGGCGGGCTTGTCTTTCGAGGCGTATGCGATGAGATCGCCGGGTTGAAGTTTCGTCAGAATATTATGTCTTGTAAGTGGCAAATCTCTAGGCTGAAACCGGGGCCCCACCACTGTTGCCAGCTTCGCAGAAACTAGATGCGGCACCATTTCAGGTACCGTGTCTCGACCATAGGCGCCAGCTTGCTTAACGTGCGGGGCTGTCTGTAGTGGTAGGCCGCCGCCCTCAATGCTAGCCCCCGTGACCTTCATGGCCGGCGGCCGTCCGATGCAGCAAGAGATAAAGTGAGTACAATCTTCCTCTCCAGCTATAGCGCCGATCTGGCTGAATGGAAGACCGGGTGTTATGTTCACACCATTTACTGCTTTGGGATATCCGGTTTTGGTGGCTATTCGCCCGTCCGACGTGATTTTGTCATGGAACATGCGCGCGTAAATTATTGCGAACATGCGCTTGTATATCCCGAAGGGCGGAGGTGGGGCGGGGAGTTTCTTGATCACATCCATTGCTATGTTGATCAAGTTCATGGTGATCGAGCCAACAATGCCGTCACCGACAACGTTATTGCGTGACTGAAATTCGACAACCCGCGCCTTCGTCCTAACTCCGAAGATTCCATCTGTCTTGAGAAGCGCGTTCGCAGTGTCGAATTTGGGCTGCTTAAACTGGGCTATCGTATTCAGAGCGTTTTGAAGGTGTTTGACATCTTCGCCGCTCAGTCCCAAGGACAGTTGCCTTGTCATGCTCAGCCTGACCCATCTTAAGTGGTAGCGTATAATATAACATGACCTGGCTTTGCTGCCCACCATGTAATCTGGGCCTTGTCCTTGGGGCGGCACTGAGGTGTAGGCGCAAAATGCGAAGAACTCAGGCTAAGCACATCACGTCCGCTACGGTCCATTGAGCCGACCTCATGAGGGTGCAGTCGTCGAGACTTCCTTACCTGAGCTGCCGCTACTTGCTCGCTGCCCCGGTAAACGCCCTGCTGGCCGATTACCGGCGTTTACGCAAACCGCGCGTCCCTCAACCGCCCGCGCCCGAAAAACGCACAGGCGGCGCTCCCACGTAATCAAACTGGTATTACGGTGACAGTGCACTAAACTCACTGATGCTTGGAGTTCAGTGCACTGTCACCGTAAATGCGGCAGGCCCGCCAGATGGCAAAGGCGGTGCACGTCGGCGTGAGCATCGGTTGCCTCCGATGTCATGGCTTGGATGACTTCGATGATGCGGTTGCGGGCTTGCCTTGCGCTGCCGGCCGCTCCAATGCGCGCAAGGCTTGCCGAAAAAAATCGAGGTCCATCTGCTGGCGGCCCACCAGCCGTTCGAGCTCGGCGATGCGGGCATTCGCGCGCGCGAGGGCGGAGCGTTTGTCGTCGTATGTCGCCAACGGCTTGAGCTTGCGGGGGCCGGGCTTAGGTCCTCGCTTCCGGCTCAAACCATCCGGGCCATCGGCCTTCCAGGCCTTGATCCAGTCATGGAGAATCTTGCGGGAGATCCCAAGCTCGCGGGCCACAGGGAGGACGCCTTCGCCCCGCTCAACCCGCTTGATCGCCTTCAATTTGTACGCCGTCGGAAACTGACGCTTCTTTCCTCGTCCTGCCACAGGTCATCCTCGAAATGCCTGTCACTGTAATTATCGTGTCTCACTTCAGGGGTGCAGTCCATATCTGTCACCGGAACCCGGAAGCATCCGAGCCGGGATATTTCAATGTTCCTTCCGGCGTTAGGAGACTCTCGTCCGGCGGCTCAACATAAAAAGGCAAAGCTACATCAAACGCGACTGGTGCGTCCGAAACCATTTCGACGACCTCGGCAATGATCTCGGGCGAAAAATACTTGCTTAAGAGGGCGTCGAAAAATGCCTGTGCAAATTTGATGATTGCATCTGATGCGAGGTTTAGCTGCTGGTGCATCTTCTTTTGCGCTTCCACAAAGTCGTTTTCACCGATCGCCTTAAGAAGGCCGTGCACCACAACCATGTCGGAGATAAAATAGAAGCAGTTGATATTCTCCTTGGCCAAATACCAGTTCCACTCGTTGTCGAACTCCGGGTTCGCGGAAGCGGCCGCGAACGCCGTATCGATCTCCGAATTGTACGGATGATGGAAGGCGTACTGATTGCGAATGTTATTGAGGATGTTCGAGGAGCCAAACTGCTTCTGAAGCGTGGCGATAGCATCGAGACCCATAGGCCCGAGCCGCGACGCACGGTATTCCTTCCCGATCGGCTTGTTGAGGAAGCGTTTGTCGATCAATTCCCAACTCTCCGCAACAACGCCTACAAGATGCCGCACGAGAATCTGGCTCTGGGCGCCTTCGACCGTAGCCTGCACGTCTGAAGATGTACTGACATTGGTTGCGAAGACAGTGAGCTTCTTGAAAATAGCAATCTGATTGGCAGCATAACCGAGTAAGAAGAACAATGATCGTTCTTCTGTCGTCAGTTCTCGCAATCGTTCTTTGGGAAACCTGATCCGGTAAATATCGATCATCGCCCGCTCTTTCGGATCGTGCCAGTGTGGCTGGCATCCGATACATCCATTGCCCAAGTTGAGAGGCGAGCAAGACCCATCGCTTTCCTACTCCCACTCTCCGTCATCCGACTGCAAGTGACGACAAACCGCGGATGGCGCCGATCGGTCAGCTTTCGGACGCTTTGAGAAAAAGTAAGACTCCGCAACAATTCGACATGCTCCGTCAGTAACGCTAGTCCGCGCTCCACCAGATTGACGGTTAAGAAAAAGCATCCCCCGAAACGAAGTTGCGGCGGTACGCGGTCATGATGCGATCTTCTTATCACGAAACAAGTGCGATGGGTTTCGCAAGGGCTCACCCATCCCACGGGCTTCCCATATGTTGATTTCTTGTTTTATTTCAGATGCTTACCCGAAGAATTCATTTTCTACATGGTCACCGACGCGCGACCTTTGAGTGATTTAGTCGCTAATCAAACCTGTTTTCCTAAATACGAATAGGATCAACCCGAAGACTATTTGTACCGAAAGCAGTCCTAACCAGCCTGTTGTTAACGAGCTTGCACTCGCAACAGCCCAAGCAATCAGGATAACCGTGCGATCTTTCCCAAGATCCGAGACCATAGAGCTGGTGTGTCCGAGAATATCGGACACCACTCCGGTCGATTTTGGACGCAGGTTGCCCTTCACCGACTTAGGTGGCGTATTAGTTCTTCTGCTCATTTTCAGAACCGTGTGCGGGTTTGTCTACCCGCTCCCAAGTGGCACGCTCCCTAGAGCTGCCATCCCTGATTTAGTTTCCGACTCTACCGCTACTGTAGCTTCAGCAAGGTTATAAAAACGTACGGTTTTAGTGCTCCGTTACAATAAGCATTCCACTACTCACCTGCTAATTGCAACTCCGAATAGTCACGAAAAGTTCGCTGAAGCGCTTGTAGCTAGAAGATGCCAAAGGAATCCAGCTATCTATTGTTGAACGGTACAGGCGCTGTACCACTCACGATTCCAACGAGTTAATCGTCAACTCTCGGCGCCACATTCGTTTGCACCATATTGCAGGAGGTGGTGTGTCTCTGAGTCCTATAACACCTAGGGATTTCGAACCTCACCTCCTCGGGTTCAAACTGGGATGCCCGGAATCTTCCAGAACATCACAGAAAGCAACCTCTTTCGGGTGTCTGAAATTCAATCCCGCTGTAGTTGTATCTTACTGAGAGGATACCTCGTCATTTTGCCTCCTCCATACTTAGGTCGCCGTAGTCTCTGCTGGGGCAGCGGACTGAGGAGATGCAGCCTGAGCCGCAGCGGCGGCCGCCGTTTGCGCGGCCTGATGATTGGCCCAGCACTGATGGACAGCTTCGATTTCACCGTAGGCGCCAACCTCCATTAGACGTTCGATGAAGCGGCCATAGATGCCGTCTTGAACCAAGCCATGGTTTCGCATCCACTCCAACCCAGCGTTCGGATTCAGGAGCATAACGTAGTGAAACTCGCCGGACGCACCTGGCTTGGTCATGATCATCGTGAGTTCACGCAGGCGCTTCATACGCTTTCGCCAAGTGTCCGTGGCGCGCTCACCGATGAAGCCGGCTTCACCGGCGAATGTTGCCGGGTTCTCGATCGTAATGACGGGGTTATCCGGAGAGCGAGCCCAAAGGCAGAAAAGCGCGTGCCCGGCGGGCTGGCCCTTCGATTGAGCGTCGATGGCGTTCATCACGATGGGAAGCGTCCGGGGAATCGTCGTGAAACCATCGTTGGTCTTGCGATGCCATATGAAGGAAGGATCGATATTCGGGAAATGCAGGTTCATCAATTGCTGCGCGCGCTCGGCCATCTTCATGCGCTTGGCCGTCGCCTGCCGTCCGTTTGCCATCGCCAATTCTCCTGTCCATCGCGGTTCCCAGCACTTTCGCCGCCGAGCCGGATTTCCACAACGATAGGATAGGCCCGATGATCTAGCTCAACTCAAGTGCCTGAGAGACATATTGAGGCATCCGAAATGCACGGTTTCAAGGATAATGATCCTATTGAATTGCGCGAAACAGCACGCAATGGATTCCATATTGAAGCAATTACAAAGGGTTAGTTACTTTCCGGTGTGCTCGATGTGATCGCGTGCTGCACGTCCTCCGCTGTGCTCGCGGTGCTCCTGGGGTTGTAGGGGCAGAGACCCCGCTAGGCAGACTGCGATCCTGGGCCAGAGGCACACCGTTCTGATCCAAATGTCGACTGGCTCAACGGATGGGTGCGTGATGCCATCAAGCCCGCCGGCATCAGTGATTTGCGTTGCCAACCGTGCGGCCTGAGAAGAACATATGGCCGATTGCTCGTTGACGCGGGCGCGACCGGGATCACCGTGATAGTGCACTAAACCATGTCGAACGATGCTTTAGCTTTGGAGCACTGTCACGTAATTGCAGACAAATTAGCCCCACAGCTTAACAGTCGCTGCGTCGTAAAAGCGCACTTCGAGAGCCTTCTTTCTTCCGCCCGCCGGACCGCGTTCCTCGGCAAGAGCATTCGCTGCCGCAATAATGTTCTTGTTCGTCTCCGATGATGGATCGCCATATAGGCTCACAAGCAGATACGGGCAGTTGCCCTTGGCGATACACTTCAAAACGTGGCGATCATTGTCTGCAAGCGAGTGACCGAAAATGACGATAGCCGCGGTCGCTGCTTGACATCCCTCGAAACTCCTAAGCGCCTTGTGAAGGTAGGCGTTGTGCAGTATGCGTTCCAGCTTTGTGGCACTCGTTCCTTCGGCGACGAAGAGGGGGTACTTTTCTTCATCTAGCGAAGCTCTGATCTGATCGACTATTGGTTTATCGGTTTTGGACCACGTGTATTTGGTGATCTCGGAGCCCGCATCAAAGACGTGAAGAGCGCCGTGTAGGTAAGATACTGTCGCCGCGTTTCCCTGCTGCCAAGATACCCACGGGGCACCCGGATCGTCCTCCGGATGCCTAAAGCCGTCGTCGTGCCGGAATGTCAATCGGTCAACGTCGCTCTGCATCATTGTCCAATAAAGGAGCACGTCGTAGTTCAGCGTGAAAATATGATCGAATCGCGACAAGAACTTCCTGCATGCGACATACTGCTCAGGCTTGATGTCGAAAGGACGATCGGGATGTCTCTTTGCGATTGCTTTGACTAAGGCATCCTTGATCGACGCCGCATCATCCCTGAAGTCCTTCGCCAATGCAGGATCAGTGCGGCCGTATGCATCTAAGACAGTGGCCGCATCTTGCAGATGTTTGATTACAATCTCGAAGTCTTGCGTCTTCAAATTTTTGAAGAGGTCCTTGATGTGAGGCTTCGAATTGAAGTCTGCGCTATCGAACAGGGCGCCATAGGAAAAAATGTCGGGCTTTAGGGAAATGCTAAAACCGTTCCCAAGTAGAAGGTGCCTTTTGGAAAGGCCAGAAACTGATTGCATCGCATCATCGAATGAAAGAACTTTCGTCATAAATCCCTCCAAAGTGAAATGACGACAAGAATAATCTCGAGCGTGATTTAAACCTAATGTTGCGCTTTGCTCTCAAAGCACGCAAGCTCGCTCAAAGCCGCGAACCGTTCTACGCATGGCACCGCTCCTCGAATTCCGGGCTAGTGCTCTACGGTGTCCCCGCGGCATGACGGGGAGTTCGCTCCGACCCCCTTGAGCCCCACCCCGATTCGTGCGACCTCCGCCCCCAGCAAAACCCCTCATTTCGAGCCCTATATGCACATTCTCCTGCTCGGTTCCGGCGGCCGCGAACATGCTCTGGCGTGGAAGATCGCGGCCTCGCCCCTGGTGACCAAATTCTGGTGCGCGCCGGGCAATGCCGGCATCGCGAAGGAGGCGGAATGCGTGGCGCTCGATGTCGCCGACCATGCCGCGGTGATCGATTTCTGCAAGAAGAACGCGGTCGAGCTCGTGGTGGTCGGGCCGGAGACGCCGCTGGCGGCCGGCATCGTCGACGATCTCACCGCTGAAGGCATCAAGGCGTTCGGGCCGAGCAAGGTCGCGGCCCAGCTCGAAAGCTCCAAGGGGTTCACCAAGGCGCTGTGCACCGAGTTCGGCATTCCGACCGGCGCCTACAAGCGATTCACCAACGCCGACGAGGCGCGTGCCTATGTGCAGAGCCAGGGCGCGCCGATCGTGGTCAAGGCCGACGGCCTCGCCGCCGGCAAGGGCGTCGTCGTCGCGAAAACCGTGCGCGAGGCCGAGGATGCCATCGCCATGATGTTCGAGGGCGCCTTCGGCGAGGCCGGCGCTGAGGTCGTGATCGAGGAGTTTCTGCCGGGCCGCGAGATCAGCTTTTTCGCGCTGTGCGACGGCGAGACCGCCATTCCGCTGGCCTCCGCGCAGGACCACAAGCGCGTGTTCGACCACGACGTCGGCCCGAACACCGGCGGCATGGGCGCCTATTCGCCGACGCCGCTGGTGACGCCTGCCGTCCACGACGCGATCATGGCCAAAATCATCCTGCCGACGGTCGCGGGCATGAAGCAGCGCGGCACGCCGTTCCGCGGCGTGCTCTATGCCGGCATCATGCTGACGACGCAGGGCCCAAAACTGTTCGAGTTCAACGTCCGCTTCGGCGATCCCGAGTGCCAGGTCTTGATGCTGCGCATGATGAGCGACATCGTGCCGGCGCTGCTCGCCGCCTGCGACGGGGAGCTGAAGCATTTCGATCTGCGCTGGTATCCGGAATCCGCGCTCACCGTGGTGATGGCGGCGAAGGGCTATCCCGGCGACTACCAGAAGGGCACCCGCATTGGCGGGCTCGAGGAGGCCGCCAAGGTCGACAATGTCGAGATCTTCCACGCCGGCACGGTGGCCAAGGACGGAGCGATCCTCGCCAATGGCGGCCGCGTGCTCAATGTCTGCGCGCTCGGCAAGACCGTGACCGAGGCGCAGGGGCGCGCCTACCAGGCCGTCGACCGCATCGATTGGCCCGAGGGCTTCTGCCGCCGCGACATCGGCTGGCAGGCGGTGGAGGCCGAGAAGGCCAAAAACTAGCGCGTCATCGCGGACGGCGCGCAAAGCGCGCCGAGCGAGGATATCGCGGTTTGTGTCACCACCCCGCCACATCCGCATTCCAGAATATGTAACGCTCTGTTGGGGTTAGCAGCTCCCGCAAATAATACCGCTACTGTGCATGGGGTTGTTTTCGACGTTTTGTTTGTCGAGCGGCCCCGCGACCGACCAACAAGGATGCAAGAAGATGTCCGATCTCGCCGACCTCTATCCGGGCTTTGCCGCCGAATGGATCGATACCGCCTTCGGCCGCATCTTCGCCCGCGTCGGCGGCAAGGGCCCGCCGCTGCTGCTGCTGCACGGCTTCTCCGAGACCCATGTGATGTGGCACCAGGTGGCGCCTGAGCTTGCCGAGCACTTCACGCTGATCATCGCCGACCTGCCGGGCTACGGCTGGTCCGACATGCCCGCGAGCGATGCGCTGCACATGCCCTACAGCAAGCGCGCCATGGCGAAGGCCATGGTCGAGGCGATGGAGCGTCTCGGCCATGTGCATTTCGCGCTCGCCGGCCACGACCGCGGCGGCCGCGTCTCCTATCGCCTCGCGCTCGACCATCCCGGCCGGCTGTCGCGCCTCGCCGTGCTCGATATCCTGCCGACCTATAATTACTGGGAGCGGATCAACCGCGCCTATGCCCTGAAGATCTATCACTGGACCTTCCTGGCGCAGCCTTATCCGCTGCCGGAGACGCTAATTTCGAGCAATGGCGAGTTCTTCCTGCGCTTCAAGATGGCGAGCCAGACCAAGTCGAAGACGCTGGACGCCATCGACCCGCGCGCGCTCGAACACTACCTCGCCCCGTTCCGCGATCCCGCCCGGGTGCACGCGATGTGCGAGGACTACCGCGCCGGCGCCTATTTCGACTACGACCTCGACAAGGCGGATTTCGAGGCCGGCAAGAAGATCACGATCCCGATGCTGGCGCTGTGGGGCAATGCCGGCATCGCCCAGGCCGCCGCGACGCCGCTGGACACGTGGAAGCAATGGGCGACGAATGTGGATGGCATGCCGGTGGACTCGGGGCACTTCCTGACCGAGGAGAATCCTGACGCGACCGCGAAGGCGCTACGGGAGTTCTTCTCCGCGGGTTAGCGCCGCTCCCGGAAGAACTCCTTCAGCAGCCGCGCCGCCTCGCTCTCGCCGACGCCGGAGTAGACGTCCGGCGCGTGGTGGCAGGTCGGCGAGGCAAAGAAGCGCACGCCGGATTCCACCGCACCGCCCTTGGGATCGGCGGCGCCGTAATAGAGCCGCCTGATCCTTGCAAAGGAGATCGCGCCCGCACACATGGTGCAGGGCTCCAGCGTCACGTAGAGGTCGCAGTCGACCAGGCGCTCGCTGCCGATCTTCGCGGCGGCCTCGCGCAGCGCGATGATCTCGGCATGGGCGGTCGGATCATGGTCGGTCAGGGTCCGGTTGGCGGCGGTGGCGATGACCTCGTAATCGCGGACCACCACGCATCCGATCGGAACTTCGCCCGATTTTCCGGCGTTTTCGGCCGTCAGAAGCGCTAAATCCATGAAAGAAGGGGCTTTCAAGCCTCGTATCATCGCCAGAAACCTGCTACTAGCTCCGCCTTCAGCAAGAGTGGATACCGTTTTGCCTGAGCATGCGGCTCGCAGCGAGCGCGCACAATGCTCATCGCGCTACCCCCTAGGTGAGATTATTCATGCCTCGCGACAGCGACAAAGACAACGATTCCCGCGGCCGGCGAGGCCCGACACGGGGAGGTCCGCCGAAGGGCCGGTCCGGCAAGCCTCGTGGCCCCGAGAAGAAGTTCGCCAAGCGCGGCCCTGAGGGCAGGGGCGATGCCCGCCCGCCCCGTGGCGATCGCGACAGCCGCCCGCCTCGCGCCGACCGCGGGGATCGTCCGTTCCGCCGCCGCGAGGAGGGCGATGCCCCGCGCCGCGACTTCAGCGACCGTCCGAAATTCAAGCGTGACGACCGTGGCGGCGAGCAGCGCAGCTTCAAGCCGCGCGGTGATCGTCCCGCCCATGGTCGCGACGATTCCCGTCCGGCCGGTCGTTCCGGCGAGAAGAAGTTCGGCGAGAAGCGGCCCTACGCGCCGCGTGGCGATCGTCCGGAGCGCAAGTTCGAGGGCGAGCGGAAGTTTTCGCGAGGCGCACCGGATCGCAGCGACCGCCCGCGCGATCGCGGCGAGCGCAGTGATTCAAAGCCCTGGCAGAAGCGCGACGCCGCTTCCCGCGGCGATCGGCCGCCGCGCAAGGATTTCGGCGGCCGTGACCGCAGCCAGGAGAAGCCCTGGCAGAAGCGCGACGACCGGCAAGGCGGCGAGGACCGTCCGCGCTTCTCGCGTTCGCGCGACGATCGCGCGCCGGGCGATCGTCCGTTCCGCGAGCGGCCCAAATTCGATCGGCCGCGCGAGGATCGCCCCAAATTCGATCGGCCTCGTCGTGATGCCGAGGGCGAGCGCGGTGGGCGCGGCGGCGACCGTCCGAAATTCAACCGTCCACGCGAGCGCTCCGAGGGCCGCGCCGACTGGCACGAGCATCCGCGCAGCGAAGGCCGTTTCGGCGATCGTCCGCGCCGCGAAAACGAGGATGAGAGCAGGATTTTCGAGAAGCGCCCCGCCTTCGGCGGCCGCGGCGCCTATCGCCAGCGCGATCGCGATTTCGAGGGACGGCCGCGTCGCGAAGACGCGCCGAAGCCGAAGAAGGCCGGCGAGCGCATCGCAAAGGTGCTGGCGCGCGCGGGCCTTGCCTCGCGCCGCGACGCCGAGGAGCTGGTCACGCAGGGCCGCGTCACCGTCAACGGCCGCGTGATCAACTCGCCCGCGCTGGACGTGACGCAGAACGATGTCGTCGCCGTCGACGGCAAGCCGTTGCCGCCGCGCGAGCGCACGCGGCTGTTCCTGTATCACAAGCCACGCGGCCTGATGACGACGCATGACGACCCCGAGGGACGTCCGACCGTGTTCGACAACCTGCCCGAAGGCCTGCCGCGCCTGATCAGCGTCGGCCGGCTCGACTTCAACACCGAGGGCCTGTTGCTGCTCACCAACGACGGCGGGCTCGCGCGCACGCTCGAACTGCCCGACACCGGCTGGCTGCGCCGCTACCGTGTCCGCGCCCATGGCGACGTCACCCAGGCGCAGCTCGACGAGCTCAAGAACGGCATCGAGATCGAGGGCGTCAAGTACGGCCCGATCGAGGCGACGCTGGAGCGCGACCAGGGCGCCAATGTCTGGCTGGTGTTCGCAATCCGCGAAGGCAAGAACCGCGAGGTGCGCAACGTCTGCGCCCATCTCGGGCTCGAGGTGAACAGGCTGATCCGGGTCTCCTACGGCCCGTTCCAGCTCGGCGAGGTCCCCGAGGGCCAGGTCGAGGAGGTCCGCTCGCGCGTGCTGCGCGAGCAGCTCGGCGACAAGGTGATCGAGAAATCGGGCGCGCAGTTCGATGTGCCGCAGAAATCGTCTGCGGCCGATGACGATGCGCCCCGCGAGAGCAAGCCTGCCAGCAAGCGCGCCGTGATCAACGACCGCAAGGGCCGTCGCGTGCTGGTGCAGCGGACCGGCAGCGAGGAGGCGCGCGAGCGCAATGAGGAACAGGCCAGCGGCTACGGCCCGCCGCGCCGTCCCAAGCGCGGCTATCACGGCAAGCGCGACCTGACGCCGCGGGACGGCGAGTAAGCTTCAATGCTCGGAGCGACGCCGACACCGCGCAACAGGTCGTCATGGCCGGGCTTGACCCGGCCATCCACGTCTTGCTTGCGTCTACTACTGAAGAACGTGGATGCCCGGGACAAGCCCGGGCATGACGGAGTCATGTAGATGCGCGTCGTCGGCGGTCGTTTGAAGGGGCGCAATCTGGCCTCACCGTCCTCGCGCGACATCCGCCCCACGGCGGATCGCCTGCGCGAGTCCGTGTTCAACATCCTCGTGCACGCCTATGGCGATCCGATCGAGGACGCGCGCGTGCTCGATCTCTTCGCCGGCACCGGCGCGCTTGGCATCGAGGCGTCCTCGCGCGGCGCCAAGTTCACGCTGTTCGTCGACAACGGCGCCGAGGCGCGTGCGCTGCTCCGTAACAACGTCGAGGCACTCGGCCTCGGCGGCGTCACCAAGGTCTATCGCCGCGATGCCACTGATCTCGGCCCTGCGCATCCCGTCGAGCCTTTCTCGCTGGTGTTCCTCGATCCGCCCTATGGCAAGGGTTTTGCGGAGAAGGCGCTCGCGAGCCTGCGCGACGGCGGCTGGCTCACGCCGGGCGCGCTGCTGGTGGTGGAGGAGGCGAAGGCCGCACAGTTCGTGACGCCGGAAGGATACGAGGAACTGGAGCGGCGCGCCTACGACGATACGGAGTTCGTGCTTCTGCGTAGGGCGGATTAGCGAAGCGTAATCCGCCACTGTCTCTCACGGCGGAAGCAGAAGAGGTGGATTACGCCTTCGGCTAATCCACCCTACGGCACCGTCACCTCCGCCCGAACAGCTTCTCCACGTCGCTCAGCTTCAGCTCGACATAGGTCGGCCGGCCGTGATTGCACTGGCCGGAGTTCGGCGTCTCCTCCATCTCGCGGAGCAGGGCGTTCATCTCCTCCGGCCGCAACCTGCGGCCGGCGCGCACCGAGCCGTGGCAGGCCATGGTGGCGGCAACGTGCATCAGGCGGCGCTCCAGCGGGAGTGCCTCGTCCCACTCGGCCATGTGCTCGGAGAGATCGCGCAAGAGGCCGCCGGCATTGGTCTTGCCGAGCAGCGACGGCGTCTCGCGCACCGCGACTGCGCCGGGGCCAAAGGATTCGATGGCGAGGCCGAACGAGGCCAGCTCGTCGCTGCGCTCGAGCAGGCGCTCGACGGTCGCCTCGTCCATCTCAACGATCTCGGGGATCAGGAGGATCTGCCGCTGCACACCGTTCGCTGCCAGCGAGGCCTTCAGCCGCTCGTAGACGATGCGCTCATGCGCGGCGTGCTGGTCGACGATGATCAGGCCGTCGCGGGTCTGCGAGACGATGTAGGTCTCGTGGATCTGCGTGCGCGCTGCGCCCAGCGGGCGATCGACGAGGTCGCCGCTTGGCTGCGATTCGAACCGCACGTCCGCGCTGGGCGCGCCGACATCGAATGCAGCCTGCACGCGCTCGGCGAAGGCGGGGGCGGCGGCGCCTTCGAAGGACGGCATCGGCGCGACCGGGGCGGCTGGCGAGGCCCGCCAGTCCCAGCTGGCGGGACGCGGCGTGAAGGCAGGCCGGAACGAGGACAATGCGCTCTCGCCGCTGTTGGCGGCGGTGCGCCGGCCTTCGCGCGCGAGTGCTTCCTTCAGCCCGTGCACGATCAATGCGCGCACAAGGCCGGCGTTGCGGAAGCGCACCTCGGTCTTGGCCGGATGCACGTTGGCGTCGACCTCGCGCGGATCGAGCGTGACGAACAGCGCCAGCACCGGGTGGCGATCGCGCGGCAGGTAGTCGGAATAGGCGGCGCGCACCGCCCCCAAGATCAGCTTGTCGCGGACCGGCCGGCCGTTGACGAAGAGATACTGCCCGAGCGCGTTGGCCTTGGTCAGCGCCGGCGCCGCCGCATAGCCGTCGACCACGACGCCCTCGCGCTCGGCATGAACCTCGATGGCGTGGCTGCGGAACTCGGCTCCCAGAATATCGCCGAGCCGGGTCAGCCGTCCGGCGGCGCCGGGCAGGGCGGCGGCCCAGGTCACCGGCGCGCGCTCCTCGCCCGCGAGCGTGAAGGCAATGTCCGGCCGCGCCATCGCAAGGCGCCGCACCACCTCGCGGATGGCTTCCGCCTCGGTGCGGTCGGTCTTCAAGAACTTCAGCCGCGCCGGCGTCGCGTAGAAGAGGTCGCCAACCTCGACGCGGGTGCCGTGGGCCAGCGCGGCCGGCATGATCTCGGACTTCGCGCCGCCCTCGACGGTGAGAGCCCAGGCATGCGGTTCGCCGGCATGCCGCGTGGTGATGGACAGCCGTGCCACGGAGCCGATCGAGGGCAGCGCCTCGCCGCGGAACCCGAGGGTGCGGATCTGGAGCAGGTCCTCGTCGTCGAGCTTGGAGGTGGCGTGGCGCTCGACCGCGAGCGAGAGGTCCTTTGCGGTCATGCCGCTGCCGTCATCGGTAATGCCGATCCGCCGTCGCCCACCGCCATCGGTGAAGACGTCGATCCGGCTCGCGCCGGCATCAATGGCGTTCTCGACCAACTCCTTGACCACGCTCGCCGGACGTTCGACCACCTCGCCGGCGGCGATGCGGTTGACGACTTGTTCTGGCAATTGGCGGACGGGCATGAATTCGATCGGGCTCGGTCTTGGATTCGCTGATGGTCTATTCTAGGCCGTGTTGCGTCAAAAGCATGCGTTGGGCAACAGCCGCGTGACGGGCTGGGGAAGAAGACCCTCTATCACATTGAAGACATTGGACGTTCGGGACAATGCCGCGGGGTCGATGCGCCGGCTTTCGGCCGTGGTTGTGATTGTGAGGCGCCGGGCAGCGGTGTAGCATCGTGAAAAAACGGCAACAGGACGGGAGGACGCCATGTGCCATCTCTTCGCGCATCAGCCCCAACGCGACTACGAATCCCAGACTCGGTCTTTGCGGATCGGTGGGCACTGCACGTCGATCCGTCTGGAAATGGCTTTCTGGGACACGCTGGAGGAGATCGCGGCCAAGGAGAGCATGAGCCTCGGCAAGTTCCTGACCACGCTCTACAACGAGGTGCTCGACCATCATGGCGAGGTCAACAATTTCGCCTCGCTGCTGCGCTGCTCGTGTTTGATCTACCGCTCACGGAGCGTCACGCCGGTCCAGGATTTCAAGGCAATTGGTGCGCCCATTCTCGACGCGGCCGAGTAGCCGCTCCACCCTCGGTGTCGTCCCGGCGAACGCCGGGACCTATGCCGCGTGATCTATCGATTGCGGAAGCTCGAAGTCCCGAACGACCAATCTCCGCCAAACTGGGCCTTGTGGTTATGGGTACCGGCGTTCACCGGGACGACACCTTGAGTGTGGATACGCAATCCCTCCTCAATGCCGTTCCGGCGATCGCGATGGTAGCGTACGATCAAATCTCCTTCTTCTGCATCGCCTCCGCAATGTAGTCCGCCTGCCGGATCGCGAGCGCGACGATGGTCAGCGTCGGGTTGCAGGCTGCGCCGCTGGTGAACTGGCTGCCGTCCGAGACGAACAGGTTCTTGATGTCGTGGCTCTGCCCGAATTTGTTGACGACGCCGTCCCGGGGCTTCTCACTCATCCTGTTGGTGCCGAGATTGTGCGTGCTCGGATAGGGCGGTGTCGGATAGGTCACGGTGGCGCCGACGGCGTCGTAGACCGCGGCGCCCTGCTTGTAGGCATGCGCGCGCATCGCGACATCGTTGGGATGGTCGTCGAAATGCACGCTCGCGACCGGCTGACCGAACTTGTCCTTCACGACCGGATCGAGCGTGATGCGATTGGTCTCCTGCGGCATGTCCTCGCCGACCAGCCACATGCCGGCCATCCTGGGATAGCCGTCGAGCGCTGACGTGAACGAGCGTCCCCAGGCGCCGGGGTTGAGGAACGCGGCCATGAACGGCAGGCCGATCGACAGCGTCTCCATCTCGTAGCCGCCGACGAAGCCGCGCTTGGGGTTGTTGGCGGCCTCGTCGCGGATGATGCCGGCCATGGTGGTGCCGCGATACATGTGCACCGATTTTTCGAACACCGCGTAGACGCTGCCGGTCATGTGCCTCATGTAGTTGCGGCCGACCTGGCCGCTGGAGTTGGCGAGGCCATCGGGGAACATCGTGGAGGCGCTGTTGAGCAGCAGCCGCGGGCTCTCGATCGAGTTACCGGCCACCGCAACGATGCGCGCCCTCTGACGCTGCATCGCGCCTTGCTCGTCGGCGTAGACGACACCGGTGACCTTGCCGCTCGCGTTATGCTCGATCTTCACCACCATGCTGCCGGGGCGGACCTCGAGATTGCCGGTTGCCTCGCCCTTGGGGATCTCGGTGTAGAGCGTCGACCATTTGGCGCCGGACTTGCAGCCCTGGAAGCAGAACCCGATCTGCTGGCACGAGCCCCGTCCGTCGCGCGGCTGACTGTTGATGGCCATGTTGCCGGTGTGCACGGTCTTGTAGCCGAGCTTCCTCGCGCCGGCCTCCAGCACCTTGAAGTTATTGTTGCCGGGCAGGCCGGGAATGCCGTTGGTGCGAGTCACGCCCATCTTGTTCTCGGCCTTGGCGTACCACGGCTCCATCTCGGCAAGCGTGACCGGCCAGTCCAGGAGGTTCGCCCCGGGAATGTTGCCGTAGGTGCTCTTCACCTTGAACTCGTGCTCGTCGAAGCGTAGCGAGGCGCCGGCCCAATGCACCGTCGAGCCGCCGACCGCCTTGACGATCCAGGCGGGAAGGCCCGAAAAATCCCTGGCGACGCGCCATGTGCCCGACGTGGTGCGCGCATCGGTCCAGGCGAGCTGGGAGAAGCTCTCCCATTCGTCGTTGATGAAGTCGTGGTTCTCGATGCGGGGACCTGCCTCGAGAATGACGACCTTGACGCCTTTCTGCGCGAGCTCGTTGCCCAGCGTGCCGCCACCGGCACCGGAGCCGACGATCACCACAACGCTGGAGTCGTTCAGATCGAATTTTGCCATATGCGTTCTCCTGAACCGTTGGGTGGCGATCTAAGCCTTCGGCAGCCAGTCGATGTCGGCGAAGCCGCGGTCGATGTAGCCGCCGAGCTCGGCGGAAGAGCCCTCGTATCCGAACCGCGGCCAGATCTCTTTCTGGTTGTAGAGCGAGACGACGAGATCGCCGCGCACCTTCTGGAAAAAGGCGCTTTGCTCGATCTCCTTCAGGAGCACCACGCGGTCGGCTTCCCAGGCCACTTCGACATAAGGCACCTTGTGGCGGTCGCGCGCGTTCTGATCGAGCCGCGCAATACCGTCGCTGATCAGCAATTTGACGGCAGGATCCTTCGCCGCCTTGCCGTCCCACGGCTTGATCGCGGTGATGTAGTAGCTGTCGCCGAGCACGTCGTGCGGATAGATGTCGCGCGCGACCTTCAGCAGCGTCTTCATCGTCGAAGGCGAGAGCGCGCTCGTCTCTTCGGCCCAGGCGTCATCGATGCTGACTCCGACGCTGGTCGCAACGGCCGCAACCGGCACGGCGGCCGCCGCGCCCTTGATAAAGACGCGGCGGCTGTGCTTGCTTCGACGATCGACTTCTCTCATGGCATGTCCTCCGTAGATTTTTGATTTTGGTTTGGTCAGTTGAAACGGCCGCCGCGCTGGATCACTTCGATCTTGTAGCCATCGGGATCACTGACGAAGAAGAAGCGCGCCAGCGTTCGGCCGTCGTGCTTGAAATCGCGTAAGGGTCCCGGTGCGAGCTTCTCGCGCTCGAAGCGGGCATGCTCGGCATCGAGGTCTTCAACGACCACGGCGAGATGGCCGTAGCCGTCGCCGAGCTGGTACGGCTCCTTGCGATCGAAATTCACCGTCAGCTCGACCTCGAAAGGCGAGGAGGGGTGACGCAGATAGATCAGGGCGAAATCCGCGAACTTCAGATGGTCGGTGACCTCCAGGCCGAAGGCACGCTTGTAGAAGTCGAGCGAGCGCGCCTCCTCCAGCACGCGGATCATGGAATGGACTGGCTTTGCCATTCAGTTCAGCTCCTTGAGGTAAGTAATGATGGCGGCGCGTGTCTCGGGCCTGGCCTGCCGATAGGCCATGATCACACCGGGGATGACGGCTTGCGGATTGGCCAGCCACGCGTCGAGCCGGGCCTCATCCCAGATGAAGTCAGCTTTGGCGAGGCCGTCTGAAAAATGAAAGCCCTCGACCTTGCCGGCAGCCCGGCCCACGATCCGGACCAGCGGCGGACCTTGTCGCATCGGGTCCGAGAGATTGGTGGTATGGCACACCGCGCATTGCTGCTTGAACAGCGTCGCGCCATCCGGCGGCTTTGCCGCCGGCAGCGGCATCTGCGCGTCGGCGCCTCGCGCCATCAGCACCATCGCGGTGCACAATCCCAGCACGATCGCGCGCATCGCCAAGAGCTTGCTCATCCACGTCAAATCCAGCGTGTGCAAACTCTAATCGGCGTCAGAGATGAGGTGGTAGTAGCGGGCTGTTTCGCGGCGAACGGAGATGTCTTGGGCCGTGTGATGTTCCGCGGCGCCTTATATGCGGAGCACAATTCCGCGAAACCGCCGTCAAATCCCTAAACGATCACCACACCATCGGGATTGCATGACGATCACGCCGCTCGAACTCTCTACGCGATGACATGGCCGGTGCAGATGAGCGGCGTGGAGAGCCGCCGAGCCGTTCCTCGCGAAAGAATCCAGGAGAAATGGATGAAGTTGGTCAAGACCTCGATGATCGCATGCGCTCTATCGGCTCTCGCTGCCACGCCCGTTCTCGCGCAAGGCGCGCCACCTGCCAAGACAGGCGGCAGCGTGCAGAGCAAGCCGATGCAGGGCAGCACCATGGGCAGCGGCGACGAAGAAATGAGTCCGCAGGCGGGCGCGGCGGGTGAGAAGACCGGCATGAAGTCGACCAAAGGCACCAGGGGCACGGTCGGCACCACGGGCAGTGCTACGCACAAGGGAACAGCCGACGATGCCGCGACGGGCGGCGCAGCCCCGTCCAAACGTTACTAAAGCATGATCCGGAAAAGTGCGCAGCGGTTTTCCGAAAAGATCATGCTTAAACAACAACCTAAAGCGCGATGACGATTCATCCTATCCCATCGCGCTTTAGTCTCGCCGGGTGAATCGGCAAAGCTCCGGTCGCCTCGCGGCCGGAGCTCTTTGCCGCGCCAGTTAGTCGTCGAAGCTCCGGCCGCGTCCTGCCTTGACGTCACTGCGGCGTTTCTTGCCCTCGAGCCGGCGCTGCTTGGAGGCGAAGGTCGGCCGTGTCGCGCGCCGCGGCGTCGGCCGGATCATCGCCTCACGCAGCATCTCCGTGAGACGGTCGATGGCATCCTGGCGGTTGCGCTCCTGGGTGCGGAAGCGCTGCGCCTGGATCACAATGACACCCTCCTTGGTCATGCGCTGGCCGGCAAGGCGCGCAAGCCGCAGGGCCGCGTCCTCCGGCAAGGTCAGCTTGCGCGTGTCGAAGCGCAGCTGTGCCGAGGTCGCGACCTTGTTGACGTTTTGCCCGCCCGGGCCGGAGGCGCGGACAAAACCGATCTCGATATCGTCCTCGTCGATGACGAGATTGCGGGATATCCGCAGCATGTAGGTACCATCCGTGATGTCTGGACATATCGCGGACGTTCAGGTTCGGCAATGGTGCTCATGCAAACGCAAATGGCCGGGACGAGCCCGGCCATTCAGGGAGCGTGTGGAGAACAGATCAGTTCGACTTCGGCGTCGCAGCCGCCGGTTGGGCCGCGGCCTGCGGGGCGCGGCCGACAATGACGGTCAGCAGCCCCTGGCCCCAGAGGCGCTTGGCCGCCGCCTTGGCGTCGTCCAGCGTCACGGCGTCGACGATGGCGTTGCGCTTCTCGATATAGTCGATCGGCAGCTTGTCCTGCTGATATTGCAGCAGCGCCTGTGCCAGCTTGGAGGAGGTGTCGAGCGCCAGCATCTGCGAGCCCTTGAGGTAGGACTTGGCCTCGTCGAGCTCCTTCTGCGTCGGGCCCTCCTCGGCCATGCGGCGCACCTCCTTCTCGATGGCGTCGATGGTGTCGCCGGCGCGGTCGGCGCGCGTACCGGTGTTGCCGATGAAGATCGCCGAATGCTCCATCCAGAGCAGCGATTCGAACACCGAATAGGCCAGCCCACGCTTCTCGCGGACCTCGCGATAGAGCCGGGAGGACAAGCCGCCGCCGCCGAGGATGTGGTTGACGACATAGGCCGCCATGAAGTTCGGATCGCTGCGCTTCACCCCGGGGCCGCCGAAGGTGATCACGGTCTGCGGCACGTCGAGCGTCACGAAGGCGCGTTGCGGGGGCTTCGCAGCCTCGACGTCGGGGACCGGTGTCAGATTGGCCTTGGCAGGCAGGCTACCGAATGTGTGGTCGAGCAGCTTGCCCAGGGTCGCCGGATCGACGTCGCCGACGACCGCGATCTTCAGCCCGTCCTTGGCGAGGACGCGGCCGACATAGTCCTTCATGTCGGCGATCGTGATGGTCGGCACGCTGTCGAGGTTGCCGTTGGTCTGCCGGCCGTAGGGATGCTCGCCGAAGGCGACTTCCAGGAACTTGCGGCTCGCCAGCGAGGTCGGATTGGTGGTCTCGCGGCGCAGGCCCGAGATGACCTGCGAGCGGATGCGTTCGACGTCGGCGGTGTTGAAATGCGGCGAGGTCAGCGCGCCCCTGAGCAGGTCGAAGGCCTCGTCCTTGTTGTCGCGCAGCATGCGCAGGCTGCCGCGAAACGTATCGCGGGTGGCGTTGAAGGAGAGCTCGATGGCGCGGCGGTCGAGCCGTTCATGGAACGACTTGGAGTCGAGATCGCCGGAGCCTTCGTCGAGGAGATCACCGACCAGATTGGCGACGCCCGGCTTGTCTTTGGGGTCCTGGGACGAGCCGCCGGCGAAGGAATATTCCATCGCGATCAGCGGCACGGTCGCGTCCTGCACGAACCAGGCTTCGATGCCGCCGGGCGAGATCAGGCGCTGGATTTTTGCGGCGGCATGTGACGGCGAGGCGGCGGCGAGCGCGAGCGCCGCGCCGGTGGCAAGGGAGAATGCAACGCGTCGAAGGAAGGGATAGGTCACGAACGCTTCTCCTCGCGCTTGGCGCTAGCGGTGTCCTTGATCAGATAGCCCGTCACCGAGCGCTTCTTCTCGAGCCATTTCTGCGCGACGGCGCGAACCTGCTCGGCGGTGACGGCGCGGATGCGGTCGGGCCAGCTCCTGATGTCCTCGATCGACAGGCCCGTGGTCAGCGCGCCGCCGTACCAGCGCGCCAGCACCGCCTGGTTGTCCTGGGCGTAGATCGCCTCGGCGATGAGCTGGGTCTTCACGCGCTCCAGATCCTCGGCGCGGATCGGGTTCTGCGCAACGCTGGCAATGACACCGTCGACCGCCTGCTCCACCTCTGCGAAGCTGACGCCGGGTTTCGGCGCAGCGGAGATTGCGAACTGGGTCGGGTCGAGCGAGATGCTCGAATAGCTGGCGTTGGCGGACACCGCGAGCGGCTTGTCGACGACGAGCGCGCGGTAGAGATAGGAATTGCTGCCGCTGCCCATCAGCTGCGCCAGCACGTCGAGGGCCGCGCTCTCGCCGGCTGCCGCCGTGGTCGCGGAGGGCACCAGATAATAGCGCCGCATGCTCGGCTGCTCGACGCGCGGGTCGGCCAGCGTGACGGTGCGCGGGGCGGCCGGCTCCGGCTCCTGCGGACGGACGCGGCGTGCCGGGATGGCCGGCTGCGCCGGGATGGAGCCGAAATTGCGCTCGACCAGCGGGCGGATTTCGGCGGCGTCGACGTCACCGGCGATCACCAGGATCGCGTTGTTCGGCGCATAGAAGCGGCGATAGAAGGCGAGCGCATCCTCGCGATCGAGCTTTTCGATCTCCTGATGCCAGCCGATCACCGGACGCCCGTAGGGATGGTTGAGATAGAGCGCGGCCATGATCTGCTCGTTCAGCCGCGCATCCGGATTGTTGGCGACGCGCATGTTGTACTCTTCGAGCACGACGTCGCGCTCGGGCAGCACGTTCTCGTCCTTGAGGACGAGGCCCGTCATGCGGTCGGCCTCGAACTCCATCATGGTCGGCAACTGCTCTTTCGGCACACGCTGGTAGTAATTGGTGTAGTCGACCGAGGTCGAGGCGTTCTCGTTGCCGCCGACGCGAAGCACGGTCTGGGAAAATTCTCCGGCCGGATGCTTCGAGGTGCCCTTGAACATCAGGTGTTCGAGGAAGTGCGCCAGCCCGGACTTGCCGGGGGTCTCGTCCGCCGAGCCGACCTTGTACCAGATCATCTCGGTGACGACGGGCGTACGGTGATCCGGGATCACCACGACCTGCATGCCGTTGCTGAGCGTGAAGCTGGCGGGCGGAGCCGATGTTACCGTGGTCTGGGCGAGGGACGTGCCGGCTGAGAGGACACTCGTCGAAAGCAGCGCGGCAAGGAGGCAGGCAGCCGATCGGTAAGAGGACATCATGATCCTTTTGAAAGGCCGAGCCCGGATGTCCGGCTCGGAGGCACGGCATGCTACACCGTGCGGCTGAGGCTTCGCGTCACGAAGCAGAGAACGCATCTCGTAGGCAAGTTACTGATCGGCAATTTACGGCGGCGCCGGGCGCGCAGGGAGGCGCCGGCGCCGGCTTTGCTTTTGTCAGGATGTCGCAGTGGACAGGAACGCTATTGTTCCTTCTCCTTGCCGGACATGATGTCGTAATACATCCGCCGCGACTTGTCCGGCCCGGCGCCATAGGCGTAGTTCGGCGACGGCGTCTGGTAGCCCGGCGGCGGCTCGACCAGCGACTGGCGCGGCGGCTCCGACGTGAACTCCTTGGACTCGGAGCTGCTGCCGCCCTTCATCATGTTCCACAGGCCGCCGGTGAAGCCGAGCTCGGCGGGGCTCAGCGAGGGGTTGCCGTTGGTGCCCGGCTGAATCGGATCGTTGCTCGTGCGGGGCGCTGCGGCGACCTGGCCGGCCTTCATCTCGGCAGGCGTCAGCGGCTGGGCGGCCTGCCAGTTCTCCGTTGCCTTGGTCGCCTTCTTGCGCGCGGCGATGGCTTCCTTGCGGCGCTTTTCTTCGGGATCCTTGGGCCAGTTCGGCGCAGCCTTGGCTTCGGTCGCAGGCGGCGGCAGATCGAGCTTGGGCGGCACCACCAGCGGCGAGCGCTCGCGATATTCGATGCCCTTCTTTTCCATGCTCTTGGCGCCGATGCCGGACATCAGATTGTCGATGAGCCTCTCTTCGAAGGTCATATCGTCTTCCTCATCGTCGTCACCGGCGCGGGCCGCGCCGGTCGACATGACGAGACCGATGCCAAGGGCGACAGCGGACAATTTCAATGCCCGCCAGAGCCCCCACCGGGGGTCTCGCACCATCGAATCGCTGGTCATCGCGCTGCGCATTGCTTTACCTGTTCCATATTGTGGCAGATCGCCGCGCGCACGCGGCTCTCATCCTCGCAAAGGCCGGGTTCCACCGCCGGTCCGTATCGGCCGGGATCAGGGCGCTTTTGCGGCGGGTACCCCCAGGAAGGAATCATACAATAGCGCCGCCACCCCAGCAACGATGGCCACGTCCGCGAGGTTAAACACATACCAATTATAGGTTTTTCCGGCGATCTCGATGTGGAGCAAGGCGAAATCCACCACCGCGCCATAGGCCAGGCGGTCGATGCCGTTACCGATGGCGCCGCCGATGATCAGGCCGAGCGCGATGGTCGCAAGCATGGTGTGCGAGCGGGCCATCCAGATCGCGAGCGCGACCACCGCAATACCTTTGACGGCCATCAGCGCGAGCTGCGCTGCCTGGCTGTCGTTCTGGAGCCAGCCGAAGCTGATTCCGATGTTCCAGGCCAGCACCAGGTCGAAGAATGGCGTCACCCGCACCGCGCCGCGACCGGCGAGGTCGAACACGTTTAGGAGCCAGAGCTTCGAGGCCTGGTCGGCCACCAGCGTGACCATGGCCGCAAGGATGCCGGCGCGGAGCGGGGTCATGGTCGACCGATCAGACGCTCACCCCCAGCGCCTTCCATTCGCGCAGCGCCTGGGCGTCGCGCGGGGTGACGTCGGGGTATTCAGGGTCCTCGCCGACCGTCGGCGAGATCTTCCAGGAGCGGGCGCACTTGGTGCCGACCGCCTTCTCCACCACGACGGCAACGCCGGGCACGGCATCGAGACGGAACGCCGAAGCCGGCGCCTCGCCCTCCCGCACCTCGTAGTTCGAGGTGATGCAGATCTCGGCGAGATCGGTGTCGAACAGCGTCATCAGCATGTCGCGGTCGGCGACATAGATCACCGGCGAGGCCTCGAGCGAGGAGCCGATGTTCTTGGCGGCGCGTTCGAGCTCGAGCGCCCCGGTGACGACGCGGCGGATGTTGCGGATCGTCTCCCATTTTGCGGCGAGCCTGTCGTCGCGCAGGTCTTCGAGGTCGGTCGGGAACAGCGTCAGATGCACGGACGGTTCGGCGTCGGGCCGGTACATGCGCCAGCCTTCTTCTGCGGTGAAGCTGAGGATCGGCGCCAGCCATTTCAGGATCGAGGCGCACAACAGGTCGATGGTCGTCAGCGCCGCCTTGCGCGTCAGCGAAGAGGGCGGATCGCAATAAAGCGTGTCCTTGCGGATGTCGAAGTAGAACGCCGAGAGCTCGCTGTTTAGGAAGGCGGACAGGATCGCGACCACGGTCTTGTAGTCGAACTCCCGATAGGCCTTGCCGATCGCGGTGGCGCGACCTGCGAGCTCGTGCAGCATCAGGCGCTCCAGCTCGGGCATCTCGGCGGGCGCGACTGCGTCGGCCGGCTTGTAGTGGTGCAGCGTGCCCAGCATCCAGCGCACGGTGTTGCGCAGCTTGCGATAGGTCTCGACGGTGTTCTTCAGGATCTCGGGGCCGATGCGCTGGTCGTCGGTGTAGTCGCTGGATGCGACCCAGAGTCTCAGGATGTCGGCGCCGGAGTCCTTGATGACGGACTGCGGCTCGATGGTGTTGCCGAGCGACTTCGACATCTTGCGGCCGTCCTCGGCCTGGGTGAAGCCGTGGGTCAGCACGATGTCATAGGGCGCGCGTCCGCGCGTGCCGCAGCTCTCCAGCAGCGAGGAGTGGAACCAGCCGCGGTGCTGGTCCGAGCCTTCCAGGTACATCACCGTGTCGGTGCCGCCGTCGACCTTGCGCTTGATGCCTGACAGCCCCGGGAAATGCACGGGGTCTTCGAGCACGAAGGCGTGGGTCGAGCCGGAATCGAACCAGACGTCGAGGATGTCGTCGACCTTCTGCCAGTCCTCGGTCGCGCGGGATCCCAGGAAGCGCTCGCGCGCGCCCGTCGCGTACCAGGCGTCGGCGCCTTCCTTCTCGAAGGCTTCGCCGATGCGTGCATTGACGGCCTCGTCCTGGAGGATCTCGGCGGAGCCGTCACCCTTCTCGCGCACGAACACGGCGATCGGCACGCCCCAGGCGCGCTGCCGCGAGATCACCCAATCCGGCCGCGCCTCGATCATGCCGTTGATGCGGTTCTCGCCGGATGGCGGCACCCATTGCGTCACCGAGATCGCATGCAGCGCGCGGGCGCGCAGCGTGTCGCCGGCCTTGGTCTTGCCGCCCACCGCGATGTCCTTATCCATCGCGATGAACCATTGCGGCGTATTGCGGAAGATCACCGGCTTCTTGGAGCGCCAGGAGTGCGGATATTGGTGCTTGAGCCGGCCGCGCGCGAGCAGCATGCCTCTGTCGACGAGCGCCTTGATCACGGCCTCGTTGGCATCGCCCTTCTCGCCCTTGTCGGTGATGACGCGCTTGCCGGCAAAACCCGGCGCATGATCGGTGTAGGCGCCGTTCTCGTCGACGGTGTAGGGGATCGCGGTGTTGATGCCGCGCGCGTCGAGATCGCGCGCCTGCGCCGTCCAGACATCGAAGTCCTCGCGGCCGTGGCCGGGCGCCGTGTGCACGAAGCCGGTGCCGGTGTCATCGGTGACATGGTCGCCGGGCAGCAGCGGCACGACGAACTCATAGCCGCCGCCAAGGCCCTTCAGCGGATGGGCACATTCGATCGCGTCCATGGTGTCGCCGGGGACGTCGCGGACCTTCTCAAAAGCCGTCACGCGCGCCTGCTTGAACACCTCTTCCGCGAGCGCGTCGGCAAGGATGAGGAGATCGCCGGTCTTGGCCCAATTGTCGGCGGGCGCGTCCGTCACCTTGTAGAGGCCGTAGGCGATCTTCGGCGAGAACGAGATGGCGCGGTTGCCGGGCAGCGTCCAGGGCGTGGTGGTCCAGATCACGACGCTTGCGGAGGCGAGCGCACCGTGCGCGGGCGAGGTCACCGGGAATTTCACCCACACCGTATCGGAGGTGTGGTCCTCGTACTCGACCTCGGCTTCGGCCAGCGCGGTCTTCTCGACCACGCTCCACATCACCGGCTTGGAGCCGCGATAGAGCGTGCCGTTGGAAGCGAACTTCATCAGCTCCCGTGCGATCTGCGCTTCGGCGGGATAGCTCATGGTGGCGTAGGGATGGTCCCAGTCGCCGATCACCCCCAGGCGCTTGAATTCCTCGCGCTGGACGCCGAGCCAGTGCGTGGCATAGGCGCGGCACTCCCTGCGGAAATCGATCATCGCGGCGGAGTCGCGAAAGTCGGGCTTCTGCTTGCCCTTCTTGCGATAATGCTCCTCCTCGACCTTCCACTCGATCGGCAGGCCATGGCAGTCCCAGCCGGGCACGTAGTTGGAATCGAAGCCGAGCATCTGCTGGCTCTTGGTGACGAGATCCTTCAGGATCTTGTTCAGCGCCGTGCCGATATGGATGTTGCCGTTGGCATAGGGCGGGCCGTCATGCAGCACGAACTTGGCGCGGCCCTTCGCAGCTTGGCGCAGCTTCTCGTAGAGCCCGATCTCGTACCAGCGCTTGAGGATCTCCGGCTCACGCTGCGGCAGGCCGGCGCGCATCGGGAATTCGGTCTGCGGCAGGAACAGGGTTTTCGAATAGTCTTTGGCTTCAGGCTTCTGGGACTTCTGCGGCTTTTCGGACATGAGGCTGACTGGCTCGGAAGGGCGCGGGAACGGATCGCGATGCGGAATCGCGGGAGTGAAACGACAAAATCCCGGTCTTGCGCCGAGCCAAAGGCTCAGGCGGAAGCCGGGCCGCTAATCCCTATGATGCGCCGCGCAAACATGGGCTCTCCATAGCAGGGGGCCAAGGGAAGCGCAAAGGTTCGGGTGGCCCGGTTTCGGGCTCAATCAATCACGCCCAGCCTCGGAAACGCGTCCGGATTGGCGGCCAGGATGGCGCGGGCGCGGGCGGAATCGTCGTCCATCTGGCGGATAAGGGCCTCCAGGCTGTCGAATTTCAGCTCCTCGCGGACGAAGCCGATGAAGGCGCAGTCGAGGAGCTGTCCGTAGAGGTCGCCCTTGAAGTCGAACAGGAAGATCTCCAGGAGCGGGGCGCCATTGTCGAAGGTCGGACGGCGGCCGAAGCTGGCCACGCCGTCGAGCCGCTCGGCACCGCGGCCGACCCGCACCGCGTAGATGCCGTGCTTGAGGCCGCAATTGGCGTCCAGGCGAATGTTAGCGGTGGGATAGCCGAGGTCGCGGCCGCGCTTTTCGCCATGGATGACCTCGCCCGTAATGAACCAGGGCCCGCCCAGCATGGTGGTCGCGTCGTCGAGCTGGCCTTCGGCGAGGGCGATCCGGATCGCGCTGGAGGAGACCGGCCGTTCGTCGATATCGACATGCGGTTGCACGTCGACCTCGATGCCGAGCCGGGGCGCCTCGTTGACGAGAAGGCTTGGCGAGCCGACCCGCCCTTTGCCGAAATGGAAATCGTAGCCGACGGCGATGCCGCTCACGCCGAGGCGCCCGATCAGGTCATGGTGAATGAAATCTTGCGCGCTGGTTCCGGCCCGCGCCTTGTCGAAGGTCATCACCACGGCCCCGGCCAGCCCGGTGCCGGCCAAAAGGCGCAGCTTGGCCCGCTCATCCGTCAGGCGGAACTGCGGGGTGTTGGGGCTGAAAAACCGCCGCGGATGCGGCTCGAAGGTCAATGCCAGCGCAGGGCGGCCATGCGTCCGGCCCATCTCCAGCGCTGCCGCGATCACCGCGCGATGGCCAAGATGAACGCCGTCGAAATTGCCCATGGCAACCACGGCGCCCCTCGGAATCGCGGAATCCGGCGTTGTATCGCGAATGACGGTAAAAGGCGGAGCCATCAGGGGAATTCTCGAACCGGGCAGGACCGGCCCGGACCGTGGCGCGACCGGCCGTGCGAAGTCAAGCGGCGGGGCGGGCAGACATTGAACACGATTTCAGTCCTTTGGCGATGTCCGCAATTAACGCGCTGTTTAACGCCTTGATGCTAGTCCTTGAGGCGTGGAACTGCCGGGCTCCGGCCTGGCAGGTCCGATCCTAATATTCCTGGGTTTGCGTTGGGGGAGTCGAGATGGCGGTTGATTTGTCGATGCCGGTTCTGGTGGTGGATGACTACAGCACCATGATCCGTATCATCCGGAATCTGCTGAAGCAGCTTGGCTTCGAGAACATCGATGATGCCAGCGACGGTTCGGCAGCGCTGAACAAGATGCGTGGCAAGAAGTACGGGCTCGTGATCTCCGACTGGAACATGGAGCCGATGACGGGCTACGACCTGCTGCGTGAAGTCCGCGCGGATCCGAACCTCGCCACCACGCCTTTCATCATGATCACGGCAGAATCCAAGACCGAGAACGTGATCGCGGCCAAGAAGGCCGGCGTGAACAACTACATCGTCAAGCCGTTCAATGCGGCGACGCTGAAGACCAAGATCGAGGCGGTCTTCCCGGACATGGCGAGCGCGTAAGCGCGCTCGTGTCCCGGACAAGGCGCGGCACGTCAGTGACGCGACGCCGAGCCGGGACCCAGTCTATCCACGACATCGCATGCGGCTTATGGGCCCCGGCTCTGCAGCTCTTCGAGCTGCGTCCGGGGCACGACATTTTCTACCACTTCAATTCGCGTATCAGCGCCTTCGGCGGGTGGCCGAACAATTCCACGACCGATGTCGGGTCGAGCTGGTCAAGACCCTCGAACTCCTCGGCATGGATGCCGCGGGTCACGAACAGGCAGTCGATGCCGAATTCGCGCGCGCCGGTCAGGTCGGTGCGGACGGAATCTCCGATCGCCAGGACCTTCTTGCGATCGATCTGATAACCTTGGCGTTCCCCGGCGAGTGACATGGCGCGCTCGTAGATCGGCCGGTGCGGCTTGCCATAGAAGATCACCTCGCCGCCGAGCTCGCGATAGAGCTCCGCGATGGCGCCGGCGCAGTAGATCAACCGGTCGCCGCGTTCCACCACGATGTCGGGGTTGGCGCAGACCAGCGTCAGCTTGCGCTCACGCGCCTTCAGCATCATGCCGCGATAGTCTTCCGCCGTCTCGGTCTCGTCGTCATAGAGGCCGGTGCAGACGATGTAGTCGGCTTGCTCCAGCGGCGCGGTCACGGCATCGAGGCCGCGATGGATCGAATTGTCGCGCTCGGGGCCGAGCCAGAACATCTTGCGGCCGGGATGCTCGGCGACATAGAGCCTAGTCAGGTCGCCTGAAGACACGATCGCGTCATAGGTCTCGTCGGGAACGCCGAGCTTGCGCAATTGCCGCTGGACGGAGTCGGCCGGGCGCGGCGCGTTGGTGATCAGGATCACCGTACCGCCGCGGCTGCGATAGGTGTGCAGTGCCTCGCAGGCTTCGGGGAAGGATTCCAGCCCGTTATGGACCACGCCCCAGATGTCGCTGAGCACGACGTCCACACCGCCCACGAGCTCGCGCAGGCCTTCGGCAAAATGCAGCGTGGTCATGATCTGCGCGGTCGATCAGATGCGGCGCGCGAGCGCCGCGTTGCCGGTGATGCGTTGTGGCGGAGGCGCAGAAGACGTCGCGCCTGAGCTGGGTGTGCCGGAGCCATGAGGTCCCTGAATGTCTTTCGTCTGGTTCGGCGGAGCCCCGGCGGTAGCAGATGCCCCCTCCGGCCGCAATGGCCGCGGCGGCGCGAACAGGAACCCCTGTCCGAAGCGCACATCGTAGTCGAGCAGGTCGACCACCGCGCGCTCGCCCTCGATCCGCTCGGCGATCAGGTCGATGCCGAAGCGGCCGAGCAGGTCGGAGAGATCGGAGGGGTGGATGTCCGAGGTCGAGGCCTGCCTAGGATCGAGCAGAAGCGTGGCCGGCACCTTGATGAAGCGCACCCCGCGATCGGCCAGTTCGCGCGGCTCGATGCGCAGATCCGTGACATGGTCGATCGAGAAACGGAAGCCGCGCTGGGCGAGCGCCGCGAGATTCTCGGTCTCGGCGGGGCCGAGATTGCGGAACGTCGACTGCTTGAACTCCAGCACCAGGGAGGGCGCCAGCGCCCGGTTGGCTTCGAGGAAGTCGAGGCATTGCGCGAAGGTGGTGGAATTGCCGAGCGTGGAAGCTGCGAGGTTGCAGAACACGCCGACGTCCTTGTTGCGCACCATCAGGCGCCGCAGCACCTGCACGCAGCGCAGCATCACCATGTTGTCGATGCGGCCGATCAAGCCCGAAGCTTCCGCGATGCTGATGAACTCCTCGGCGGCGATCAGCTGGTCGCGCTCGTCGCGCAGGCGCGTGACCGCCTCGTAGAACCGCACCTTGCGCTGCGGCAGCGTCACCATCGGCTGCAGGAATATGTCGATGCGGTTTTCGTCGATTGCATTGCGCAGCGTCGCCAGCAATTGGGTCTGGCTACGTCCGTTGCCGGTCTGAACCGGGTTGGCGGGCTGGACCTGGACGGCCGGTGCCGGCCGAGGCGGCACGGGAAGCGGGGGGGCGGCGACCGGCTTCTCCTCGAAGGGGGCAGCCAGATCGATCGGCGTCTCCGGCTCGGGCCTCATGACCGGGGCGGGGGCCGGCGCGTGGCCGGCCAGCAGATCCTCATGGGCCGACACGGTGGTGGCAAGCTGCCTGACCAATCCGCCGAGTTCGTTGATCTCGCCGATCACCGACTGGACGCGGTCGGAGTTGGCCGAATTGGACGAGGCGATGCGGCCCTCGATCGCGGCAAGCCGGCGACCGAACTCGGCCACCTGGCGGGCGAGGTCCGCGGTGCCCCGCGAGAGGTCGGCGATCTGCCCGCCGACGTCGCTGCGGTCGCGCAGCCGCATCGACACCGCGTTGTAGAGGATCAGGAACGTCAGCGCGGTCAGCGCCACGATGGCCGATTCCGTCCCGCTGATGCCGGCGACCGAATAGAGCACGAGCCCGAGCGAGGCCGCGACCAGGACCATGCAGATGGCGATGAAGATCGTCGAAATGCGAATCATGCCGCGCGTTATGCCTCAAGAGCTGGCTGCTTCACCGGGAAAACACGGGTCGCGCTCCAATCCGTCACGGCTCATGCTCCCCCAAGCAATGCATGACCCTAACATCATTGTTGATTCGAGGGGATAGTGACTGTCCGGCAGCCTGCATCAGGCCCGCCGCCGGCTCCCGTCCGGAAATCAAGGCGTTCTCAGCGCAAAATAACGCTGCTCTCAAGGCCAGCGGGCCGCATGCGCTCTATCGTCCCGGCGTTTTCAACCCCAGGAGATTTGCTCATGTCGACATCCGCAGCCCTCAAGCAGCCCACATCCCAGCCTGACCTTGGCGCCGTCAAGCAGCGCCAGCACGGCGCCTGGTCGTCGGGCGACTATGCCGTTGTCGGCACCACCTTGCAGATCGTCGGCGAACAGCTCTGCGAGGCAGTCGACTTGCGCGCTGGCAGCAAGGTGCTTGACGTCGCCGCCGGCAACGGCAATGCGACGCTGGCCGCGGCGCGGCGCTGGTGTGACGTCACGTCCACCGACTACGTGCCGGCATTGCTCGAGCGCGGTCAGGAGCGCGCGGCGGCCGAACATCTCAAGGTCGAGTTCCGCGAGGCGGATGCCGAAGCGTTGCCGTTTGCCGATGCCACCTTCGACGTCGTGCTCTCGACCTTCGGCGTGATGTTCACGCCGGATCAGGATAAGGCCGCCTCCGAGCTCGCGCGGGTCTGCAGATCCGGCGGTAAAATCGGTCTCGCCAACTGGACGCCGGAAGGCTTCATCGGCCAGCTGTTCAAGACCATCGGCAGGCATTTGCCGCCGCCGGCGGGGGTGAAGTCACCGGCGCTGTGGGGCACGGCTGCGCGGCTGGAAGAGATGTTCGGAAGCCAGGCTTCCGAAATTGCCGCCGAGCCGCGCATGTTCGTGTTCCGCTATCGCTCGCCGGACCACTGGCTCGACATCTTCAAGACCTTCTACGGGCCTACGCTGAAGGCGTTTGCCGCGCTCGACGAGAGCGGCCAGGCCGCGCTGAAGCGCGACCTGCTGGCGCTGCTCGGGGAGTTCAACCACGCCGACGACGGCACGATCGTGGTGCACAGCGAATATCTGGAAGCCGTGATCACCAAGCGCTGATGGCCCAGGATGCGGTCGGGCCGACTCCGGCCTGACCGCACCGATCAAAATGGCGCGGTGGCGCCGACCGTGTCGGCCGAGACGGCTTCGCGGCTGCCGAGCGGTTTCGGCCGCCCGGTGGTCGTGTCGCGCAGCGTCTGCCGCTCGATCTCCGAGTTCAGCTCGGCGCCGAACATGATGACGATCGCCGACATCCACATCCACATCATCAGGCCGATCGCAGCGCCCAGAGAGCCGTAGGTCGCGTTGTAGTTGGCGAATTCCGAGAGATACCAGGAGAGCAGGGCCGAACCGGCGATCCAGAGGATCGCGGCCGTCACGGCGCCGAGGCTCAGCCATTGCCATCGCGGCGCATCACGGCTGGGAGCGAAGCGGTAGAGGATGGCGAGTGCGACGAGCAGGATCAGGAACAGCAGCGGCCATCGTGCCAGCGCCACGATCAGCTTGCTTTCAGGCGCCAGGCCGAGATGATTGAGCGCAAGCGGGAAGGCGACGACGGCCCCCACCATCAACAGCAGCGCCACGATGCCGCCGACGGTAAAGGCCAGCGAGACCATGTTCAGCCGGATGAAGCTGCGCTTCTCGCGTTCCTCGTAGGCGACGTTGAGGGCGTCGAAGATCGCCTTGACACCGGCATTGGCACTCCAGATCGCAAGCAGCAGGCCGAACAGGAACGTGACACCGAGCGTGGCGGTTGCGTTCGACACCACGCGCGCAACCTGGTCCTCGACGATCTGGAACGAGCCCTCGGGCAGCATGGTCGCAAGCGTGTGGAGATTGGCGCTGATCGTCGCCGGGTTGGCGAACAGGCCATAAGAGGAGACGAGCGCCGTGACTGCGGGGAAGATGGCGAGCAGCCCGAAGAAGACGACGCCGCCCGCCGTCGCGAGCAGGCGATCCTCGTCGATGCGCTGATAGGTCCGCCAGAAGATATCCTTCCAACCCGCCCAGGGGATCGTGAACGGGCTCTTCGCCTGGCGGCCCCGGCCGGGCTGCGTCGCCGCGCCGGCCGGGTGCGTTTCCGGCGAGTTCGCTTCGCCGTTGCGGTGGTCTTGCGGGGGCCCCGACCGGATCAGTCCCGAATCCTGAAAGTAGCGCTCCGCCGTCAGCACGAAGACGGCCGTCGCCGCCACCAGCAGCCAGGAGTCGATCTGCTCGGAGCGCCGCGCCGGCATCACGCATCCAGACTGTGCCTGTGGCGCCGCCGGCGGGCGGCCGTCAGCCCGACCAAACCGACGGCTGCGAGCATCAGGCCGAGCTGCACGGGGCGGTTGGCGCGGACCGGCCAGGCCTTGCCGTGATAAGCCTTGCCGTCACCAGCCTTGCTGTCGTGACCGCGTTCACCCGGCGCAAGCGGCACGAGGGGAATCGTCGTTGCGACCTCCTTTACCGCCTGCTTGACCGTTCCACGTGGGATCCGCGGCGTCGCGACCGCCACGCGCAGACGGCTCGCAAGCGGCACGATCGGCTTGGCCTTGCGTTTCATCTGCGCCATGGCGACCCCGGCACAGACCGCGGCCAGCACCAGCAGCAGGGCGCCGACAGCACCAAATCCCCAGAATTGGCCGTAAGTGATCGCGATCCAGCGGTACAGGGCGATCAGTCCGACGAATAATGCCGCGACAACGAACAGACCTGCGACCGCGAACAGTCCGCCGGCCACCGCGTAAGATGTCATCCTGCCGGTTGCGTGGCTGGTCTGGTCACGCAAATAGGATTGAGCGGCGCGTTTGACGTGATTGAGCTTGAGCGCCATGCCGGCGCGCAGCAATTCGCCCGATGGCGCGAGCATGCGGACATCCTCCGAGAGCGAGAAAATTCCTCGGGGGATGAACGTGGCGGTATTTGACTTGTTCCGACGGAGCGGGATCCGTCGTGCTGAATCAGCCGAGATCGGCGGCTGCGATCCAGAACACCTCGCCCTCGGAATCCTCGGTGTCCAGCCAGAGCAGCGGCAGCTCCGGAAAGGCTTCGTCGACCAGCTCGCGGCCACGGCCGATCTCGCAGATTAACCCGCCATCCGGCGTCAGGTGATCGGGCGCATCGCGCAGGATGCGGCGCACCACGTCGAGACCGTCGGCGCCGCCGTCGAAGGCGAGCTTCGGCTCGGCCCGGCACTCCGGCGGCAACGCCGCCATGCCTTCGGCATCGACGTAAGGCGGATTGGTGATGATCAGGTCGTATCTGTTGTCGCCGAGCGGGGCGAACAGGTCGCCGCGATAAAGGTTGATCCGGTCCTCGAGCCCGTATTCGCCGACATTGCGCGCGGCGACTTCGAGTGCCCCCTTGGAGATGTCGACGGCATCGATGGTGGCGTTCGGGAAATGATGCGCGGCGAGGATCGCGAGGCATCCCGATCCCGTGCAGAGGTCGAGCACGCGCGTGACCGCCGTAGGGTCGTCGATCAGCGAGCCGGCCTCGCCGTCGCTGCCGAAATGCGAATCCAGCAGCTCGCCGATGAAGGAGCGCGGAACGATGACGCGCTCGTCGACATAGAAGGGCAGGCCGCGCATATAGATCTTGTTGACGAGATAGGCGGCCGGTTTGCGCGTGGTGACGCGCTTGTGGATCAGGTCGAGCAGGATCTTGCTCTCGGCGGCCGTGACGCGGGCGCTGGCGAAGACCTCGAACTGTTCGGGATTGAGATGCAGCGCCTCGCAGACCAAGAAGGCGGCTTCCGCGACCGGATCGGTGGTGCCGTGGGCAAAAGCGAGCCTGGCTTCGACGAAGCGGCTGACCGCGTAGCGGACGAAGTCGAGCAGCGTGAGAAGCTCGCCGGGACCGACTTTCGCAAGCCTCGGCGCGGCGCGGCCGCGCGGGAGTCTCTTGGAGGCTTTTGCCATCAGGACTTCGTCCAGCGCGCGGCGGCCTCGTCGTCACGGGCCTGGGCTTCGACCCAGCCCGTGCCGGCGGCGCTCTCTTCCTTCTTCCAGAACGGCGCGCTGGTCTTGAGGTAATCCATCAGGAACTCGGCCGCCTGGAACGCGGCCTGTCGGTGCTGCGAGGCGGTCAGCACCAGCACGATGTTCTGGCCCGGCATGAAGCGGCCGACGCGGTGAATCACCGTGACGCCGTTCAGCGGCCACCGCGAGGTCGCCTCGTCGACATGGCGCCTGATCTCTTCTTCTGCCATGCCCGGATAATGTTCGAGCGTGAGCGCCGAAATCTTTGCGCTGTCTTCATCGGCGCGGCAGATGCCGGAAAAGCTCACGACCGCGCCGATATCGGTCCGGCTGTCGGTCAGGAGCGCGATCTCGCGCGCGATGTCGAAATCGCCCTCCTGGATGCGGATGGTGACGGGGCAGGTCATGAGCCTAGCCGCCGGTCATCGGCGGGAAGAACGCGATCTCGCGGGCGCCCGCGATCGCGGCGTCTGATTTGACGTGGGCGTGGTCGATCGCGGTGCGGATTACCCTTGGCTTCTCGAACGCATGCGCATAGGCCTCGCCCTGGCCGGACAGCCAGGCGATCAGCTCCTCGACGGTGCGCACGTTCGGGGGCGGCTCGATCGTCTCCTCGGCCTTGCCGACGCGCTCGCGCACCCAGGCGAAATACTTCACCTTCATCCCTCGTCCTCCTTGATGAGGTGATGGATGCCCGCACGGAAATAATCGTAGCCGGTGTAGATGGTGAGGATCGCCGAGGCCCACAGCAGCGCCAGCCCGATCATCGAGACGATGGGCAGCACCTCGTCGCCAGCCGGGCCGGCGAGCAGGAAGCCGATCGCAACCAGCTGGACCGTGGTCTTCCACTTCGCAAGCTTGGTCACGGGCACGCTGACGCGGAGCGCAGCGAGGTATTCGCGCAGGCCCGAGACCAGGATCTCGCGGCACAGGATCACGATGGCGGCCCACAGCGACCAGCCGTGGATGATGCCGTCGGCGGCGAGCATCAGCAGGCAGGAGGCGACCAGCAGCTTGTCGGCGATCGGATCGAGCATCCGGCCGAATGCCGATTGCTGATTCCAGATCCGCGCGTAATAGCCGTCGAGGTAGTCGGTGACCGCAGCCGCAATGAAGATGGCGACCGCAACCCAGCGCAGCCACAGCGGCTGATCCAGGATGGACTGCGCGTAAATGCATCCGACCACGACCGGAATCGCGGCGATCCGGCCATAGGTCAGGATGTTCGGGAGGGACATCGCGCGCCTGGTCGTCCCTCGTGTCGTGGCGATGTTCATCCGTCCTACCAATACCGCTCGGGCCTGAAGGTCAACCGTTCCGCTTCCCAGATGGGTGCGGGATACGACGACCATATGACCAAGGCTCCCTTTGGGTCCCCCTTTAGTTCATCCTGGCTGGGGATGGAAATACTCGAAAATCCTGCGGGCGCTCTCGGCGCTCACCCCCGGAACCTTGCCGAGATCGGCGATCGAGGCCCGCTCGATCTCCTTCAGGGTCCCGAAATGATGTAGCAAGGCACGTTTGCGGGACGGGCCGATGCCCGGAATCTCCTGCAAGCCGGCCTCGCGGATGTCCTTCTTGCGCAGCTTGCGATGCGAACCGATGACGAAGCGGTGAGCCTCGTCGCGCAGGCGCTGGATGAAATAGAGCACGGGATCGCGCGGCTCGAGCTTGATGGCCTCGCGTTCCGGCATGAACAGGGTCTCGCGGCCGGCGTCCCGGTCCGGTCCCTTGGCGACCGACATCAGCGACACCTGGGTCAGGCCGAGATTTGCGAAGATCTCGCGGACGGCATTGAGCTGGCCGCGGCCGCCATCGATGATGACGAGATCGGGCCATTGCGGGAAATCGTCGTCCTTCGCCTTGATGTTTTCCTTGGCCGCGCCCTCCTCGGGCGGGTTGATCAGGCGTTTGAAGCGCCGCTCGAGTACCTCGCGCATCATGGCGAAGTCGTCGCCGGGCGTGATCCCTTCCGACCTGATGTTGAACTTGCGGTACTGGTTCTTCACGAAACCATCGGGGCCGGCGACGATCATGGCGCCGACCGCATTGGTGCCCTGGATGTGACTGTTGTCGTAGACCTCGATGCGCTTGGGCGCATGCGGCAGGCCCAGCGTCGTCGCGATGGCGTCGAGCAGGCGGCTTTGCGTGGCGGTATCCGCAAGCTTGCGGCCGAGCGCCTCGCGCGCATTGGTCAGCGCATGGGTGACGAGTTCCTTCTTCTCGCCGCGCTTGGGCGTGGTGACCTCGATCTTGTGGCCGGCCTTGATCGACAGCGCATTGGCGAGCAGCTCGCTCTCCTCGATCTCGTGCGAGACCAGGATGTTCCTCGGCGGCGGCTTGTCGTCGTAGAACTGGGCGAGGAACGAGCCGAGCACTTCCTCCGGCGTAAAGGTCTTTTCCGCGCGCGGGAAATAGGCGCGGTTGCCCCAGTTCTGGCCGGTGCGGAAGAAGAACACCTCGACGCAGGAGAAGCCACCCTCCTGGTGGATGGCGAACACGTCGGCTTCTTCCACCGTGCGCGGATTGATGCCCTGCTGCGACTGGATCGCCGAGAGTGCGGCAAGGCGGTCGCGGTAGAGCGCGGCGCGCTCGAATTCGAGCTCACCCGCCGCCTTCTCCATCTCCCCGGCAAGCTCCTGCTTCACCGCATGGCTTTTGCCGGAGAGGAAGTCGGTCGCCTCGCGCACGAGCGTCGTATAGCCGGGAAAATCGATCTCGCGGGTGCAGGGGCCGGCGCAGCGGCGGATCTGGTAGAGCAGGCAGGGCCGCGTGCGGCTCTCGAAGAAGGAATCGGTGCAGGAGCGGATCAGGAATGCGCGCTGCAGCGCCGTGATGGTTCGGTTGACCGCGCCCGCGGAGGCGAACGGGCCGAAATAGCGCCCGGGCCGGGTCTGCGCGCCGCGATGTTTCAGGATCTGCGGCGCCCAATGATCGCCGGTGATCAGGATATAGGGAAACGACTTGTCGTCGCGCAGCTGCACGTTGAAGCGCGGCCGCAGCTGCTTGATGAGGTTTGCCTCGAGCAGCAGCGCCTCGGTCTCGGTATTGGTCGAGACGATCTCCACGGTGACGGTAGCGGCGATCATGCGCAGGATGCGGGCCGGCAGCGGCGCACTCTGGCGTGCATAGCTGGACAGGCGCTTTTTGACGTTCTTGGCCTTGCCGACATAGAGCACGTCGGAATTCGCATTGAGCATGCGATAGACGCCGGGCGAGGTGGGGGCGAGCCGAACCGCGCGTTCGATCGCCTCGTGGCCGGTCGCGAGCGGGCCTTCGCCGACGGCGCCACTCTCCTCCAGGATATCAGGCAGCCGCGCATCGTCCTCGTCGTCGCCGCTTGCGCTGGCGGGATCGAGGTCCGGCGGCGCCGTCTCCTGTTGGATCTCCTGGGGCGGGCCATCCGGTGCCATGCCGCGCCGGGATTTGCGCGCGCGTGCGTCGTCCGGATTGTCGGTGGAATCGTGAACCATGGGAGGAATTTAGGCGCTGGGGGTGTCGATTTGAAGTTCCGGCCCTGCCGCACGCACAGGTCCCGGTAACGCTTCCTTAAGTCTGTTAACAGCGCAGTAACCCGACTTAACAGCCCTTTAACTTAAAACTCTCGATAAATCCTACGCGAAAAGTTCTTGGTTCCGTAACCATGCAGGGCCGGCGCGGCGGCGCAGGCATCGCGCGGGTTGCGACAGTTGCGTTGGAGTGAGTGATGAAGGGGCTCGTTGTGGGCGCGGCCGCGTTGGTTGCGGCCGGCTGGACGGCTTCGGCAGAAGCCGCCGATCTCAGTTATGGGCAACGTGCGCCCTATACCGTCAACCAGCCGCTCAATGCCTATAGCTGGGCAGGTCCCTATCTCGGCGGCAACATCGGCTATGAATGGGGCTCGGTGGACGACAACCCCTCGAAGCCGTCGGGCTTCGTCGGCGGTGTGCAAGCCGGCTACAATTTCCAGAACGGCCCGTGGGTGTTCGGTGTCGAGGGCGACATCCAGGCCGCGGGCGCCGACGACACCTTCGCGCCGTGGAAATTCTCCAATCCGTGGTTCGGCACCCTGCGCGGCCGCGCGGGATATGCGTTCAGCAACGTGCTGTTCTACGGCACCGCCGGCCTTGCGTTCGGCGAGCTGCGTGGGCAGACCTTCGGCTGGACGGAGTCGCATACCACCGCGGGCTGGACCATTGGTGCCGGCGCGGAAGTGGGCCTCGCGCCGAACTGGAGCGTCAAGCTCGAATATCTCTACATCGATCTGTCCACGAGTCAGTTCGCGATTACGGGCGTGTCCAACGGCTATAGCGCCAACGTTGTCCGCGCAGGCGTGAACTATCACTTCTGACGTCTCAAGAAGAAAATACCGGACCAGCCTCCCGGCCGCTCGCGGTCGGGATTTTTTTGCGTCAGGCTCGCTAAGCGAGGATCACCAAATTGACCGCCTTCGGGCCTTTCCCCTTCTTGTCCGGTTCGACTTCGAAAGTGATACGCTGTCCTTCGGCAAGGTCCTTCAGTCCCGCCCGCTCCACAGCGGTAATGTGAACGAAGACATCGCGACCGCCGTCGTCAGGCTTGATGAAGCCGTAGCCGCGCTCGCCGTTGAAGAACTTGACCGTTCCCGTCATGGCCATCGGGAAACTCCCCCTCATTGCTCCTCCGCCGCGACGCAGACTCACGTCACGACATGACCGGGCCTTACGGAGCCCGGGAGCTGGCCATCCTTGGACGGACCTCATCGGTCCGGCCGGATCTTTCTTAGGCCTTCACTCCGCCGCAACCATTCGCGGAAGCGGAACGTAAAGCCAGTCACGGAAACAGCATAATACGGTTCGTTGCAGATTGACTACCGGTCCTGCATATTTTTCCCAAGAATGCCGGAGTGTTACGGCTTGGCTTTAAGGCTTGGGCACCTCCAATCGGAATCTGGCAGCTCCGCCCTGGCCGAGCGGCATTTCCAGTTCGGGCAGGATGGTCTTGAGCTCGCCGTGCAGCGTATAGGGCGGATTGACGATCAAGAGCCCGGTGGAGGTGAGGGCGGCGCTGTCGGCCTGCGGCGCGACGCTGAATTCGAGGCGCAGGCATTTCCCGGGGGGCTTTGCTGCAGCTGCGAGCCGCGCGACCGTCTGGGCCAGCGTGTCGGTGGCGCGGCGGTTCTTGGCCGGGTACCAAATGACATAGATGCCGGTTGGCCATTTCGCGAAAGCCGCCGAGAAGGCTTCGCCGAGCCGCTCGAACTCGTCCTTGGCCTCAAAGGGCGGGTCGATCAGCACGAGGCCGCGGCGCTCCTTCGGCGGCACGAAGGCCGGCAGTGCCATCCAGCCGTCGAGATCGACCACGCGGGCCTGCTCGTCGCGGCGCAGCACGTCGATCAGCGCTTTCCGCGCTTTCGGCTCGAGTTCGCATGCGACGAGCCGGTCCTGCGGCCTGAGCAGGCCGCGCGCGATCAGCGGCGAGCCCGGATAGGCCTTGAGCTCGCCCTTCGGATTGAAGGCGCGGACGATGTCGAGATAGGGCTTGGTCAGCGCCGCGGTCTCGTTCGACAGGCGCGCCTGCAGCAGCCGCGCAATGCCGGTCAGCCATTCGCCGCCCCGGCGCGCCTCGTCGCTGTCAAGATCGTAGAGGCCGGCGCCGGCATGGGTGTCGATGACGCGGAACGCTGCCGGCTTGTCCTGCAAGTAAGTGAGGATGCGCGCCAGCACGATGTGCTTGATGACGTCGGCGAAGCTGCCGGCGTGGAAGGCGTGTCGGTAGTTCATGGCGGACAGTTACGACATCGCGCGCCGAAAGTAACGGCCGTCATTCCGGGGCGGTGCGCCAGCACCGAACCCGGAATCCATTTTTGCTACCGGTAACGCCGAGAGATGGATTCCGGGTTCACGCTCCGCGCGCCCCGGAATGACGGCGAACCAATCCTACCCGCCCCTGATCGGCGGCATCGTCACCTGGTCGCGGCGGCAGGCGCGGCGCTCGATCTCGTCGCAGGCGCGGAACTGCAGGTCCTTGCTGAGGCAGATGCGGACCTCGGACAGCCGTGTCCGGTTGCAGGTGACCGAGATGCTGGCATTGCTGAGGCCCGGATTGGCCTTGATGAAGGCCTCCTCGACCTCCGCCGGCGCCACGGTCTTGGCCTGCGACAGATCGAGATAGTCGGCCGGGATCTTGATCGCGGCGCGCGCTTTCCGGATCGTCTCGAAATAGCTGCGGCCCTCGAGCCCGGAGCAGGTGCCATGCTTGTCCCATTCGTTGAAGATCAGGCCCGGCGCCGGCATCAAATCGAGCATCGAGGACACGATGTTGCGGTTCAGCCGCGGCGCCGGGCGCTGGCAATATTCCGGGAAGCCGTTCTCATATTGCGGCCACAGCCCATGCACGACGAAAGCGTAGGGCCGTCCGCCGCACTGGATCTGGGAGCGGCCGCCGCGCTCGGCCGCCTCTTCGCAGAACGAGGGCGACCACGACAGCGCGAGCACGTAGAAATCGAACTCGCCCGGTGCGTTCTGCCGCTTGTCCTGGGCTTTCGCGCCGCCGGCGAGCGTTGCCAGCCCGGCGGCGAGGGTCAGCGAGATCATCAGACGGGACAACGAACGCAATCTGGGATGAAACATGGCAACGCCCCTCAACTAGACTGTGCGCGCAGTCTAGCAGGCAAAGAGAACATTTCAAGAACAAAATTCGAGCCGGTTGTCGTCCACCGGTTGATCAGCCCGAATCAGACGCTCTTCGGATCAGGGCTTGGCGGAGCGGCAGGCCGGATTGTAGGCCCAGTTGCGATCGAGTCCGACCACGCACCATTCGACACCGTCGCCGTAGCCGGCAAAGCCGCCATCCTCCATGATCGAGAAGTGCACCTTGCGCACCTTGCCGTCATTGAGCAGGGCCTCGCCGGTGCAAAAGCGGCGCGGAATGTTGTCGGACTGCCAGGGTCGGAACGCGACCTCGCGAACGGCGGAGAAGCTGGTGATCTTCAACGAGGAATTCCAGAACGAGCTCTCTTTTTCCCAGAACTGGGTGGCGATCGTCGGCAGGGCCTTGTCGCAATCGACGACGGCGCCGTCGTAGCGCGGTCCGCTCAGCCAGAAATTCAGCTCGAGCGGATTGGCGGCCCTGGCCTCGCCGAGCGACAGCGCCCCGAACATGAGGCCGAGCAGAGCAGCAAAGCGAAGCGATTTCGGGGAGGGGGCGCGCATGGTCAATCCAGACAGCTTAGGTCTTGCGAAGTTCAGACGGTGCCGCGAAGGCCGGGGCAGGTCAAGTGCAGCGCGGCAACACTTGGCGAGGAGTTGACCGGAACGTCGCGGCCAACCGGGCTTCTGTTCTTTTCACTTCCATCCCGGCACCGTAGACTGGCGCCAGCCAATTGGAGTGACGGGAATGCGAATCATTGCGGCCGCTGGCCTTCTTGCCCTGGGTATGATGGCGAGCCAGTCGGCGCGGGCCGACATCCTTCCGGTGCCGCCGTTCAAGGGCAACGACACCGGCGGGATCATCGCCTATTCGATGGCGACCCAGGTCGACGCGCGTCAGGTCGCGGTCGATCACTGCGCACGCTACGGCAAGGTCGCCAAATTCCTCGCGGTGCAGGGCTATGACGGCGGCTACATCTCGTTCGCCTGCCGCTGGGTGCCCTATGGTGCCGCCGATCGCCCGATCCGCACGCTCTACTGAGGCGCTGTCGTAACGCCGCACTTTCTCGGCCGGGAGCCTCCCACATGACGCGCAAACTCGCTTTGCTCGGCCCGACGCTTTGCCTCGCGTTGTCGGCAGGCAGCGCCAGCGCCGACGACCTGCCGGTGCGCAAGGCCGGTCTTTGGGAAATGAAGCTGGTCTCGACCGGCTCGCCGGTCCCCGAAATGACCATGCAGCATTGCACCGACGAGACCGTCGACAAGGAGATGAGCAACAACGTCTCGCCGATGGCCAAGCAGATCTGCGCCAAGCAGGAGATCAAGAAGACCGCGACCGGCTATGTCAGCGATTCCGAATGTAGCGTCGCCGGCGTCAGCACGACGTCGCATGCCGAGATCACGGGCGATTTCAACTCGGCCTACACGGTGAAGACCACCTCGCACGCGCAAGGCGGCGTCGCCGGCGCGGCCGGCCGCGATAGCACCATGACGCTGCAAGCCAAGTGGCTGGGCGCCTGCAAGCCGGACCAGAAGCCCGGCGACATCGTGATGCCCGGCGGCTTCAAGATGAACGTGCGCGACATGGACAAGCTGAAGGCGCTGCTGCCGAAGTAGGTGTGCTATTTCCCTCTCCCCTTGTGGGCCTTGTGGGAGAGGGTGGCTCGCCGCGTTAGCGGCGAGACGGGTGAGGGGTTTCTCTCCGCGAATTCAAATGAGACTTGCACGCGCGGAGAGATACCCCTCATCCGGCGCTTCGCGCCACCTTCTCCCACAAGGCTAAGGCGTGCACATATCTCGGAGCCTCCAACCGGCTGACATTTGCTTGAAGCGGTGCCATCCTCTGCGCATAGTGATGGGACCTGGTGGCCGCTCCGAGGCGTAGCCGGTCCATCCTCCGAGGCGAGCGATGATCCATGCGAGCCATGCGACAGAGTGCTTGGAGTGAGGGTTCTTTTGCTTGTCAGTCCTGCCTTCGAGCTGGACCTGCAAGATTTCGAGGATCGGCAGTTGGTCCGGAGGCACCACGTCGGTGGCGGGGCGGTCGACCGTGCCATCACGGGCGAGGACGAGCTGCATGATCTTGGTAGCTGCCGTCATCGCGATGGCAGCGAGCTTGAACAATGCCTCAGCCGCCTCGACTTGGCTGCTCTCGATGTCGAGGCCTTGGCTTTTACTGGTGCGGAACAACTGCTCGATGTGCCAGCGCTGACGGTACCAATCAACGATCTGCAGCGCCTGCTTCACGGTCGTCACCGTATGAGTGGTGAGAAGGCGCCAGTGGATCGACTCCCCGATAACGGGATCCAGTTCCTTCACTTCAACCAAGCGCAACGTCAATTGACGCGCAGCTTTCCGGTCGCTGCAGTTGGCCGGGCGCTTGATGGTCACCCCGCCAAAGCGCAGTGCGATCTTGGCCGTTCGTGCCGCACGGCCGGGCTGTGCCCGAACCTCCAAGTCGAAGCTATGCTGGACCGGCCAACTTTCGGCAATATCAAACAGCTTTCCGCCGCCCACCAGGGCGCGATCGCGACAGGCACGTGTAAGCAAATGGGTCCGTGCGTCAGGAATCCGGTCAAATTCCTCGTAAATGTCGCTCTCACGGTCGCCAACCACCGTGACCATCGCCGCAGCAGCAAGCGCACTCTTGGCGTCGGCCGCGCTCTTTATCCAACGATAGGACTCCTTCTCTTCGATTGGCTGGCTCTGGTAATCGGGCGACGCAGGCCCCTGGCGCGTCCAAATCTGCATCCCAGCGAGCCCGAGCAAGGCTCCGCTCCCGGCGTCAACGGCCAACACCGGATGCACAAACAGGCCTGGGTCAATCCCGTTCCCGGAAGGGCCAAGGCCGCGGACCCGGCCCGCATGCCTCGCGTAGTTCAGTTCCGTCGTGTCCTGGATCGCAAGCACATGCAGGCCTGCACACTGCTTCGACAGCACCTCTGCGCCATGCCCGACGATCTCGTCCACCGTTACGCTCGGATTGTTCAGCCACCGGCTGAAGCCGACCCATTCGGCGCGGCCATCGGCCGCTGCTCGCAGATTCATCGTCACGCGTTCGACGGCGCGCCGCAACAACAGCGCCCCCTTTTGGCCAGTCGAACGTCTCCAAAACGGCCGACCGACCAATCCATTCCTGCCTTCAATGCGGTTATCCTTCTTAACCGCATTACAAAGAATCAGACTCGATTCACTTAAGGCAAGAAAATTCTGTGCACGCCTTAGCCCACAAGGGGAGAAGGGAAGGGGAGGATTTCGGAATAATAGCATTCTACCTCTGTTTGGCCCGACGAGTCAAAGCGCGCCATGGCATGCCGGCGCAAGCCATTGATTTCGCACACCCCGGCTACTGTGCATGGGGTTGTTTTTCAGGTTTTTGATTCAAGGGCCGCAGGAGCGCCCGTCAGCCCTGACGAAAGCCCATCCGGAAGGCGCCCCAATGCCTGCCGCGGATCATGATCGGCGAGGACAGGTCCTTCATCAGCACGAACTGCCCGCCGCCCATGTCGCGGCGGTAGGTCTGCAGCAGGAACGGCTTCGTGTTGGCTGCGACCTTCTTCACCGTGCGGTCGGTGAACAGGCGGCGGTTGCGGCAATTGGCGTTGTTCCAGACCGGGTCCTTGCCTTGCGGCAGCCGGTAGTTCGGATTGTGGGTCGGCAGATAGCCGCCCCTCGCCCAGGCGACGCAGAACACGATGCGGGGATCGGATTTCTGGATCGGGTCCTGGATCGCGGGCAGCACGCGGTCGGTGAACGCGACGTAGTCGGTGAGGTACTGCTTCGGATCGGTGCCTGATATCTCGCGGTAGTTCTCGTCCATGAGCTGGTCGAGCGTGATCTCGCCGCGGTCGATCGCAGCTTCGAACTCCGCCGAAATCCGCTTCGCGGTGTCGACGACGACGCGGATCAGCGGCGCGTCCGACGTCTCCACGCCGCTGTCGGCGATCAGCGCGATCAGGCCTTCGGAAGCGTCGAGCAATTTCGCCACCCGCTCGTCGGCGTTCTTGAGGTCGCGCGAGGACAGGTCGACGCCCTTGGCGAGCTCGTTGAGCTCGCTGATGACGATGTCGCAATGTCCGAGGTTGGAGGTCGCCGCGCGCGTGACGCTGCCGATCTCCGCCTCCACGGAGGCGAAGCCCTGCTGGACGCGTGAGATGATGCCGGAGATCGCTTGCGCGCCTTCGCCGGCGGTCTTGGCGCGCTGCGAAGCGTCGCTGCTCTCGCCGATCAGACCTTCGATCTGGCCGTCGAGATCACGCACGGTGTCGGAGATCTCATGCGTGGCCTGGCGGGTGGCTTCCGCGAGGTTCTTGACCTCGCTCGCGACCACCGCGAAGCCGCGGCCGGCATTGCCGGCGCGCGCCGCCTCGATGGTGGCGTTGAGGGCGAGCAGATTGGTCTGCTTCGCGATCGCCTCGATCGAGCCGGAGACCTTCGCCACCTGCGCCAGCGCCGAGCCGACGGCGGACAGGCGCGCCTCGATCCGCTCCACGGCCGCGACGAGTTCGGAGATATGGCTGACCGCGGTGTCGACGGCGCTGCGCGATTGCGCGATCTCGCCGACTGCCGCGGACGTCGTCGTTTGCACGGCCTGCGATGCGTTGGCGATGTCGTGGTTGGCCGACACCATCGTCTCGGCCGTCTCCTGCAGGTGGTGGAACCGTTCCGACTGGTTCGCGACGCGGTTTGCGACCTCCTGGACGTTGCCGGCGATGTCGGCGAGTTCCACGCCGAGGCCGCCGATGCGGTCGGCGAGCTGATCGATCAGCCGCTCGGCGAGCGACCTGTTGGATGCGGTGTCCAATACTGCAAGCTGTGCCTGGGACATGTACGGGCTCTCTCCAGTCAGGGCCGTTGATCGGCTCTCGGCGGCATTCCCATTCCAGTTTCGGCTTAGAGGATGATTCGCGGCCGGTGTCTTGCCCAAGAGTGCACTCGGGAGAGCACTACAGCTTGTAGGCCGTGCGGAAGCCACCCCAGTGACGGCCCTGCACGCGGATCGGGACGTCGATCTCGCGCATCATCACCGTGTTGCCGTTGCCCATGTCCCGCGCATAGCTCTGGACCAGGTACGAGCGCAGGTTGCGCGCGGCGGCGAGCCCCGCCGGATCGTTGAACATCCGCCGGTTGCGGCTGTTGGCCGTGTTCCAGGCGACGTCGCCCGGCCGCTGCGGATGCGAATAGATCTTGTTGTGCACCGGCAGGAAGCCGTTGCGGTCGACCATGGCGCAGAACGCCATCCGCGGCTCCCTCGCCAGGAAGGCTTCCTGGAACGGCGGCAGGGCCCGGTCGGCCCAGTCCAGATATCTCGTGCGGAATTGCTGCGGATTGGTGCCCGCAATTTCCACATAATCCGTGTCGAACAGGTCCTCCAGCTTAACCTCGCCGCGCGCAACCGCCTGCTCGAATATCTTCGTCAGCGCATTGCCCGCCTCCATGGCACGGGTGACCAGCTCCGTGTTCTCCTCATGGATCGACCAGAGCTTGTCCTCGACCTTCTCGCCGAGCGCGGCGCCGGCACCAACGAATTGCGCGCGGGCGCCGGCCTTGGACTGCTCGACCACGCGCAGGCGGCAGGCGCCGATGTCTTCGAGTGTGCCTTCGATCAGCGCTTGCGGTGCGAGCCTGCCTGCATCCGCGCCGCCGATCAGAACGCCGTCCATCGCGATTTCATAGACCGGCATCACCCCGCGCGTGGTCTCGAATCTGAGATGGCAGGGCAGCCGCTCGGTCTTGCGGCGGTCGTCGTGCTCGCTCTGGCCGAGCAGCACGGCGCAGCGCGATTTCAGCTTTTGAGCAAAAGTGGTGACGGCCTTGCCGGCACTGGCGACGCTCTCGCCATGGGTCTCGGCCGCCTTGGTCGCGGCATCGATCTCGGCCGCGCTCTCGCCGACCGAGATGATGAACTCCGAGGCGCTGGCGGCATTGCCGGAGACTTCGCTGGTCGTGGCGTTCTGCTCGGCGACCGCGCCGTTGACGGTGTCGAACACCGGGCGGATCGCCTCGATCGCCTGCGAAATGCGGTGCACGGCATCGGCAGAGCCGGCGGCGTCGCGCTGGAGCGCGTCGATCTTCCTTGTGATCTCTTCCGTCGCTCCCTGCGTCTGCACCGCGAGCGCCTTGACCTCGGTCGCGACGACCGCAAAGCCTCTGCCCGCATCGCCGGCGCGTGCGGCCTCGATGGTGGAGTTGAGCGCGAGCAGCGTCGTCTGCCGCGCGATCTGTGCGATCAGATTGACGACGTTGCCGATGGCGGCGGAGGATTCGCGCAGGCGCTCGACATTGGCGCGGGCTTCCTGCGCCGCGGCGCTGGCCTCGTCGGCGAGCTTGCCCGCATTCCGGACCTGCGCGCCGATTCCTTGCGCGGACTGGGTGAACTTGTCGGCGGCATGGGCGAAGGTGGAGGCGGTCGACTGCGCCGCGTTGGTCCGACCGGTCAGGGCGTCGGTGCGGTCGCGAATGGCGGCAAGCGTCGCGGCGGTCGCCTCGGCGCCTCCGGCCACCGAATTGGCGGCGCGTTCGAGCTGGCGGATCATGGCGCCGAGCTCGAGTTCCAGCAGTTCCAGGATTTCCCGGGCCGAATCACTGTCGACGGCCGGGGCGCGCGCGGAATCGGCCGCCGGCTGCGGAGCCTCCAGGGCTGTCGCAGGCGCAGCCGGGTCCGGCAGACGCTTCTGAAATAATCCGAACGCCATCGGGCCTCTCTTGTCGGAGAACGGTCGGGCGCTATTTTCGCAGTCCGGAATGAAATCAGGGTTAACGGTGCCTGACCTCTAGGCACGGGCGAGTACGGTGTTACCTTAAAGTCGTAGAGCCTCTTTCATTTCGGTGGGTTGGCGGCCTATAAGGCCGCGCTTCCCACGTTCACCTTGGCGCACGATTCCTTAACGAGACCACGCATGGCCGGACATTCCCAATTCAAGAACATCATGCACCGCAAGGGGCGGCAGGATGCCCAGAAGTCGAAACTGTTCGGCAAGCTGGCGCGGGAAATCACCGTCGCGGCCAAGCTCGGCACGCCCGACCCCGCCATGAACCCGCGCCTGCGTGCCGCCGTGATCGCCGCGCGCCAGGAGAACATGCCGAAGGACAACATCGAGCGCGCCATCAAGAAGGCGCTCGGCAGCGACGGCGAGAATTATGACGAAATCCGCTACGAGGGCTACGGCCCCGGCGGCGTCGCCGTCATCGTCGAGGCGCTGACCGACAACCGCAACCGGGCCGCCTCCGACATCCGCTCCTTCTTCACCAAGTCCGGCGGCAATCTCGGCGAAACCGGCTCAGTCTCGTTCATGTTCGACCGCACCGGCATCATCGAATACGACCGCAGCGTCGCCTCCGACGATGCGGTGCTGGACGCCGCGATCGAAGCCGGCGCAGACGACGTCGTTTCCGGCGAGAACGGCCACGAGATCTATGCCTCGACCGAAAGCTATCGCGATGTCGCCAAGGCGCTGGAAGCCAAGTTCGGCGAGCCGCGCAAGGCCGCGCTGATCTGGAAGCCGCAGAACACGGTCACCGTCGACGACGAGACCGGCGAGAAGCTTCTCAAGCTGATGGATTTGCTCAACGAGCACGACGACGTGCAGCAGGTCTACGCCAATTTCGAGATATCGGACGCGCTGGTCGCGAAGATGGGCGGGTAGGAGCGCGCGCGTCAGTTCCACACTTTGCTGTCATCGCCCGCGAAGGCGGGCGATCCAGTATTCCAGAGACGTAAGAGGGATACGGATAAGCCGCGGCGTAATGGATACCCCGCCTTCGCGGGGTATGACGCCCGGGTTTGTACCGCGCAGCGCGGCTCATCCGAGACCGCCTTTCCCCTGTTACTTCCGTTCTGTTTCTGTTTCCCCCGCGGCGGCCAGCCGCTATCACTGGCCCATGACTGCGCTCCCGATTCGTGGCCCCGTCCGCATCATCGGCATCGACCCCGGCCTGCGCCGCACCGGCTGGGGCGTAATCGAGGCCGAGGGCAATCGCCTGATCTACATCGCCTGCGGCTCGGTGGAACCGCCGGATGATCTGCCCTTGTCGGGCCGGCTGCTCGCGATCCACGAAGGGCTTGCTTCCGTTCTCTCTAGCCACCAGCCGATGGAAGCGGCGGTCGAACAGACCTTCGTCAACAAGGACGGCGTTGCCACGCTGAAACTCGGCCAGGCCCGCGGCGTCGCCATGCTGGCGCCCGCAATGTTCGGCATCTCTGTCGCCGAATACGCGCCGAACCAGGTCAAGAAGACGGTGGTCGGTGCCGGCCACGCCGACAAGCAACAGATCGCGATGATGCTGAAGATCCTGCTGCCGAAAGCGGAGCCCCCGTCCGCGGACGCCGCCGACGCGCTCGCCATAGCCATCACCCACGCCCATCATCGCCAGAGCACCGCGCTGCGGCTGAAGGTGGTGGGGATATGATGCGCGTCGCGAGGCACAGATGAGCGGCATCGGCGGTGCGCTCCCTCCCCCCTTGTGGGGGAGGGCCGGGGAGAGGGGTAGCCGCAGCGGTGGTGCCGCGGTCGTTGGTGGGCGGCGCACGCGGTGCTCGCGCCTTCGAGAGAATCCCCGTGTGGCACCCCCCTCCCTGACCCTCCCCCACAAGGGGGGAGGGAACGGCGAGTCGTTGCCGTGCGTCCTTCAAGCGATGGGTGCGCAGCGATGATCGGCAAGCTCAAGGGCCTGATCGATTCCTACGGCGAGGATTTCGTCATCCTCGAAGTCGGCGGGGTCGGCTATCAGGTGCATTGCTCCTCGCGCACCTTGCAGCATCTGCCTTCGCCGGGTGAAGCCGCGGTGCTATCGATCGAGACCTATGTCCGCGAGGACCAGATCAAACTGTTCGGCTTCCGCACCGACCAGGAGCGCGAATGGTTTCGCCTGCTCCAGACCGTGCAGGGTGTCGGCGCCAAGGTGGCGCTGGCCGTGCTCGGCACGCTGGCGCCGGCCGATCTCGCCAATGCGATTGCGCTGCGCGACAAGGCCGCGGTGGCACGCACGCCCGGCGTCGGCCCCAAGGTCGCCGAGCGCATCGTCACCGAGCTGAAGGACAAGGCGCCGGCCTTCGCCAATGTCGATCCCGCCGTCGTGCATCTCGCCGGCGCCGTCGACGACCAGCGCGCGCCGCGCCCTGTGGCGGATGCGATCTCCGCGCTGGTCAATCTCGGCTACGGCCAGCCGCAAGCCGCCGCGGCCATCGCATCGGCCTCGCGGAGTGCGGGCGAGAATGCCGAGACCGCGCAGCTCATTCGTCTTGGCCTGAAGGAGCTCGCGAAGTGAGCGATCCCAAGGCCAACCGCATGGTCTCGCCCGAGCGCCGCAGCGACGATGTCGGCGATACCGCGCTACGCCCGCAATCGCTGTCCGACTTCGTCGGCCAGCAGCAGGCGCGCAAGAATCTGTCGATCTTCATCGAGGCGGCGCGCAAGCGTGGCGAGGCGCTGGATCACGTGCTGTTCGTCGGGCCGCCCGGCCTCGGCAAGACCACGCTGGCGCAGATCGTGGCGAAGGAACTCGGCGTCGGCTTTCGTGCGACGTCCGGGCCCGTGATCGCCAAGGCCGGCGATCTCGCCGCGCTCCTCACGAATCTCGAAGAGCGCGACGTGCTCTTCATCGACGAGATCCATCGCCTCAGCCCGGCGGTGGAAGAGGTGCTCTATCCCGCGATGGAGGATTTTCAGCTCGACCTCATCATCGGCGAAGGCCCGGCGGCGCGCTCGGTGAAGATCGAGCTGTCGAAATTCACCCTGGTCGGCGCCACCACGCGGGCGGGCCTGCTCACCAATCCCCTGCGCGATCGCTTCGGCATTCCGGTCCGGCTCAATTTCTACACGATCGAGGAATTGGAGAGCATCGTCAGCCGTGGCGCGCGCGTACTTAATGTCGGCATGAGCGCTGATGGCGCCAACGAGATCGCGCGCCGCGCCCGCGGCACGCCCCGCATCGCCGGCCGGCTACTGCGGCGCGTCCGCGATTTCGCCTCGGCGGCGGATGCCGCCACGATCGACCGCAAGATCGCCGACCACGCGTTGAGCGCGCTCGAGGTCGACGCCGCCGGTCTCGACGCGATGGACCGCCGCTATCTCTCGACCATCGCGCTCAACTATGGTGGCGGCCCGGTCGGTGTCGAGACGATGGCTGCGGCCTTGTCGGAGCCGCGCGATGCCATCGAGGACATCATCGAGCCTTATCTGATCCAGTGCGGCTATCTGCAGCGCACGCCGCGCGGCCGCCTGCTCACCTCGCACGCCTTCCGCCATCTCGGCATCGCCGAGCCCTCGCGCGATGCCGCGGCGCAGTTCGGCCTGTTCGGCACGGATGACAACGACGAGTGATCTGCTGAACCGCGCCGTTCCGGCTTTGATGAATTTCCGTTAACCTCGTGCAGACGATCTGCACGAACGCACCCCAATTCCGCTCCAATCGGATATCATCAAGACGCCGCATCATCATCGGGCTTCCATGATCACGCGCCGTCATCTCATCCGTTCCATCGGTGGTCTGTCCGCCCTCGGCGTCTCGACGGCCGCCTATGGCGTCGGCGTCGAGCCGATGCTGCGGCTCCGCGTCACCCGCTATCATCCGACGCCGCGGCAGTGGCCGGCGGATCTTCCGCTCAAGATCGCCGTCATCGCCGATCTCCATGCCTGCGATCCCTGGATGCCGCTCGACCGGGTCGCGGCCATCGTCGACCGCACCAACGCGCTGAACGCCGACCTCATCGTGCTGCTCGGCGACTATGTCGCCGGCCTGCATCAGGTCACGCGCATCATTCCATGCAGCGAATGGGCACGCGTGCTGGCCGGCCTCAAGGCGCCGCTCGGCGTCCACGCCGTCATGGGCAACCACGACTATTGGGATGACAGGCTCGTGCAGCGAGCCGGGCAGGGAGTGACCGTCGCGCACCGCGCGCTGGAAGCGGCCGGCATCCCCGTCTACGAGAACGACGTCGTGCGCCTCACCAAGGACGGCCGACCGTTCTGGCTCGCTGGTCTCGGCGATCAACTCGCGTTCCTGCCAGCGCGCCGGTTTCGCGGCATGGCGCGGTTCGGCGCCGACGATCTCAGCGCGACGCTCGCCAAGATCACGGACGATGCGCCCGTCATCCTGCTCGCGCATGAGCCCAACATCGCGCCGCGCGTGCCGGCGCGTGTCGCGCTGCAACTGTCCGGCCACACCCATGGCGGCCAGGTCCGCCTGCTCGGCTGGTCCCTCGCGGTGCCGCCGCAGGACGGCGTCCGCCTCGCCTATGGTCATGTCAGGCTGAAATGCGACGTCATCATCTCCGGTGGCCTCGGTTGCAGCATCATGCCGCTCCGCGTCGGGGTGCCGCCGGAGATCGTCGAGGTGAGGCTGGGGCAGACCGCGCCGGTTGTGTCGTAACACGCTTGCGCGGACCGCGGTTTTTGCGCAAAACGGGCCGGCAGCGACAAGCGAAGAGGCTCACGACGTGACTGCCCATCTGGACGGCGAGATCCGCGACGGCCGCCACCACATGCAGGTCCGCGTCTATTACGAGGACACGGACTTCCCTGACTTGCCATTGTCGTAGTAGGCAAACGTGCTGATTTCTCGCGCCTTGCTGCGGTTTTCTGGGAAAAGGTTCTTGCCGTAAAGCGCGGAGCTGTTCAGGTAGGGCGTATATTCGTAGGGCATCCGCTTGCGAACCGGATGCACTACTATGCATTCGATCAAGTTGCGGAAGGCTACGCGAGTTTCGATCGCCTTCGGATTGGCCTTGAGCGCGGTGACCAGTCTTCTAACCTCCGAACGGTATCGGTCACCGAATTTCGGGTGATCGAAGCCAATGACATTTTCGCCGCCAGCGCCCAGCAGCCGCAAGCGCTCTTCAACGCTTTCCCGCTCCAGGTCGCACTCATCGATGCGCTTGAGCAACTCGTCCGGCTTCCGGCGGCTATTTGCGATGGCATATGACAGGCGTTCCATCTCGGTAGTCAACACGCGGCGTCGCCGCTCTAGCTTAGAGTGTTCGCTGCCCTTGTTCCGATCGTTTTTGCGCTCCTCCTTCCAGGCACACATCGCCTCTTCAATGGCTTTCGGCGAAAGCAATTTCAGTTGGATTTTGTCGGAGGCATCCTCGAGCAGAACGTCCATGTCGAAGCTACGGGTGTGCTCGCACGTGCCCCGCTGATGCGCGCTCGCGCATGCCGCGCGCGGTGCACCGTTACGCGAGGATTGAGCGATTCGCATGTGGCCATTGCAGACGCCGCACCGGAGCACACCGGCAAGCGGGTGCTCGTTGTTGCGCGGGATCACGGCGCGACGCCGCGGCTTGCCAGTCGGTCCGAACATAGATACGGCGCGCGCGCTACGAACCTCATGCGCTCGATTCCAGAGCGCTTGCGGCACGATCCGTAGCTCCGGCTTCTTAACTATGATGTGGCGCTCTTCTGGATTGCGGCGCTTCTGTTTCTTCTGGGTCTCCGGGTTGAGAACTGTCGAGCGAACGTTCCAATGTATCTCGCCTATATATAGATCGTTGCCGATAATACCGCGACCATGCCGGCCGCCTGTAATGCACTGGTGATTCCAGGTGGTACGATCAGCCTTGTTCTTGTGACGAGTTGCCCCTGGTGAGGGCACGCCTTCGCGGGTGAGATCAGCGGCGATAGTTCGGGTCGAGCGGCCCGCTGCATATTCGCTGAAGATGCGGAGCACAATCTTTGCTTCGTTGTCATCGATCACGCGTTCGCCCGGCGCGCCCGGCCTCGGTCGATAACCATAGGCGCATGAGCCAGGAATTCTTCCGTTGGCAACAGCGTTGTCATGGCCGCGCCGAACCTTTTCGGCGAGCTGCGGCTTGTAAATCGTGTTGTAGAGACTTGCGATGCTGATGTCAGTGGCGGTCGCATAGACCCCCTTCTGATCCATCAGCTCAACGCCGTTGAACTCGAAAACCTGCTTGAGACGCTGGATGGTTGCGGGATCGCGCGACAAGCGGTCGAAATGCTCAACCACGACTACGTCAAAGTCCCGGTTTCTCACACCGTTGAGTAAACGCTGATAGCCGTCCCGCGCACCTTCGGTAAGACCAGATTTTGCGGCATCGACAAACTCGCCGATGACATCGAGGTCGTTGCGCAATGCGACCTTCCGGCAGAGCAATAGCTGACCATCAATCGAGGTCGCCTTTTGCATGTCGCTGGAATAACGGGCGTATAGTACGGCCGTTTTCTTCGATGACGCTGTCGTCATGTCGGTCCTTTATCGGCTGCCCCGAGCCGTGATTTTCATCCCGTGCGACCTGACGTCCGATAGCGCGCGCCAACTCAAACCAGATTTCCTCATTGTCCGGATTATCCCAGCTCTGAGGATGTGAGGGGGCGAGCGGTCGAATGATCGCTCGTTGTCTTCGGAGAGATCGGGTGCGGGTACGCATTTGCAAACTCGCGAGCAGAAGCTAGCCTACATTTCTGCGCTGCGCTACAGCCAAGCCGCAGCGATTACTCGCAACGCTTCTCGCATGCTGACTTCGGCAGCGTCGAATGAAAATGAAATTGTTGAAGTGCCGCGGCGCGCGTGAGGGCATTCCTAGCGATGAGGCGCGTAGTCGAGAGCAGATACGCTAAGCAAAGCGGAGTAAAAATACTTGCGGGTGACGGCGACGAAGTCCGTGGCTGCGTGAGCTGTGCCTAGCGGACCCGTTCTCGGTTCATGAGGCTTCTCGTACAGTCGTACAGATGTTGTAGTGGCCGGCGCGGAGCGCCGGCTCGTCCATCAACCGCTGGCGGACGGATTGTCGCGCACAGCCCAGACGCCGTGGTTCGACCCAAGGAACCGTCGCTGGTTGGGGCTTTCTTATTCCGTTGGTTCGATGACCCTTGCGTCGAGCCTCCAAGAGCAAGCACTCGCGTGTGGGTGAGCTCCGCAAGCGCGCGTCGAAAAAGCACTGTCAGAAAAACGCTTACTTCTGACAGAGTCCTCCCGTTCCGGCATCCAAGCAGTTCAAAACTGAACTCGCTTCAGCTCCCGTCCGGCGTCTGGATCCCCGCGGATTTCCTCCCTGTCGGCTGGCGAGACACCGTCGATGATGCCCCGTGGCGCCTCACCAGCGCTGGCGATATACGCGACCCGCTGGCCTGTGGTGGGAAGAGCACGCCGAGTCTGCCGTCTCGGCCAAGATCGGGTTGGACAGGATACCTTCGCCGTTTTCCACGAGGAATCAGCCAGCCCGCAACGGGAATCGCGGCTCCGTCGAGGCATTAGGATGGCCGCCTCGGTGCGTCGGAGTGGTGTAATTATGTTTTGTCCTATTTTATTGAACGTCTTCGCGTTTATGCGTCCATGTTTTGTGGGAACGGAGACCACGATGCCAAAGCATCAGACCTCGCTTGAAAAGATCGAGCGCAAGAAGGATGACGCTGTCTTCCTAGTGTGTGAGTTCACCAAGCTCGGCGGTGAAGATCAGGCCTTGCGCGCGCTTCGCACCCCTCTGGGCAAGGGCCGTCTTGTACGGCTCGGCCACGCCCCATGGCCGTGCCAGTCCCTCGAGGCTGACGCCGGATGGCTTCACCGGCGCGGCGCGTCAAGCGCTCGACGAGCGTGGCGTGGAAGGGGAACCTACCGAAGCCGAAAGTGCCCTATGATGAGGGCCTTCTCGACTCAGATTCCCGTCAAACCCGGTCGTCCCTCAAGGCCGCCTCTCGCGTAAAGGTCCTGATCATCATCCATGCAGGCACATACACCAGGTCGTCGCGGGAGGCATAAATCGGCTCAACCCGGGCAATTGGTCCGGCGGGCTTCGGAGGCCTACGGCTGCCGCATTTGCTGATGAAGGCGGCGGCTCATGGCGCTGTCGATGGCTGCCTCGCGCTCCTTGAGATCCTAGCCTTGCAGGGCGCCGTCGTCTGACCTCCCGCGAGATCCAAAGGGCCTCCCGTGAGCGAGGGAATCTGCCCGCGGATCGGGCCGATGAGGAGCCGAAGCGCAGATCGTCGGTTTCGGAGCCGAAGAAGGACAGGCGCGCCGCATCAATACAGCCCAAAATGAGCGCGGAATTCAGCGATCGGGCCCCTCATATTCGGCCCAACAATCTGTCGTCTCGTACACCCTCACGCTCGAGAGTTGCGCAAGGCGCGGTTTCGCGTGCTGCCAGATCCAGATGGCGATATTTTCCGCCGTCGGATTTTCGAGTCCCGGGACTTCGTTCAGGCAATGGTGATCGAGCTTCTTTAGAAGAAGACCGAACGCTTCTTCCATGCTGAAGAAATCCATTACGAACCCGGTGTGCGGATCGACGGGCCCGTTCAGCACGACCTCGACGCGATAGGAATGACCGTGCGTCCGATGACAGCGATGTGTCTGCGGGACGGTCGGAAGTCGGTGCGCTGCCTCGAACTTAAATACCTGGGATATCTTCATCTGATGCCGGGATGTTTGTGACATTGCACGCTGATTCGCCATTTCCGATGAGTCAGGCGTTGCGCGACGGCCTGCCGCATGTGGTCGACGGCGCCAGGGCCGTCTGTGGGCCGAAGCAGAAATCGTCCGAGCCCTCTCATCGAACCGCCGGCACACGGCTGCGGCTACACGAATTTTGAGTTCGTGTCCGCGAGCGATGGCCAGTGCGGCGCGATTTGCTGCCGCAAACCCAGTTACCGCGCCGGCCGGGACCAGCAGCCTGCCGTTCGTCTCGATCGCGACAAGGAACCCGAGATCATGGAGCGCTTGCACGACATCGTCGCCAAACCTAACACTGGTTCTGGGCACGTTCATTGCGTGTGCCATGCAGACGATGGAGCGTCTACTACAAGATCCGGTAGATGCCAAAGCCAAGTTGAGGCTCTAGGGTCCGGCCGCGTTCCCCCGCCGATCATCATCGAGGAAAAACGCAACGGATGAGAAGTCAACAAAAGGGCAGAACGGCACAATATGACTGGCAGAACCTAGGTGGCTACGCACGGACACCTCAATCAGGATCCTCGTTGTTCTACTTAAGAGCCGCAGAAGCCTGCGATTGGCGGGAGGCGTATGCCTAGGGAAAATCCGACCAAGGCAAAAATCAGCTTGTGAAACGTCAAACGGGTCCACGCGATCACGACGATCGATCGGCGCAGATAAACTTATGTACCGCTGTGCAAGAGCGGATCGGAAAAGCTTGCGCTGAGTGCGCGATCAGCGAATTTGGAAAGTAGCGACACGTTCATGCATGAATGAGCCGGATACGGAATTCGCGCTCGAGAGCGAGCGAAGTTTGATGCCACAGAAGAAACAGCACATCGATCTATCGGACCCGAATCTCTCGAGCCTTATCCTGCGGCTCGCCATTCCATCTGTTGTTGGGTTATCGATCCATGCTTTACAGCAGGTCGTCAATGCGATCTTTGTTGGCGCACTTGGCGCGCAGGCGACCGCAGCTGTGAGCATGACCTTGCCGATCATGGTCCTGCTCGCGGCAGCCGCACAGGGAATCGGTGTTGGAACGGCGTCCTTCATATCTCGTCATCTGGGCGCTCGTGAGTACCTAGAGGCGAGTCGAGGCGCAAGTACAGCTCTCGCGCTCACCGCTCCGATTGGCATCATAGTTACCGTCGCTCTGCTTCCTAGTCTGCCAGCGATATTCGCAATCCTCGGAGCGACTCCAACCATCATGCCCGTGGCGCTCGACTACGCGGGAACGCTTTTGTTCGGGAACACCCTGATGCTTCTAAACATCGTTAGCGGGTTCATTGTCAGAGCCGAAGGCGATACGCGATTCAGCATGTGGGCGATGCTTACCGCGTTTCTACTGAACGCTGTGCTTGACCCTGTCTTCATATTCTTGTTTGACCTTGGCGTGCGTGGCGCAGCCCTCGCAACGCTGGTATCGCAGATCGCCGCTATTGGACTTTATATTGCGTATTTTGCGAAGCTTGGCGGGACAGTTCTCGTCAGGATATCTCACATATCATTGCGAGCAGATCGCATCAGACAGCTCGCGTTGGTGGGCGCGCCAGCGACAATGACGAGTATCTTATCGGCTCTTGCGGTTATGCTCTTGTACGGAGCTGCCGCACCGTTCGGCGATGATTCCATCGCTGCAGTTGGAATAGCTGTGCGAATCTTGATGGTCGGCGCACTGCCTATCACCGGGTTCTGCATAGGCGCGCAAGCTATCCTGGGTTTCGGTTGGGGCGCACGCGACTATGTTCGTATTCTGAAGGCTGCGAAGTTCATGCTCTTCGTGACGGTCGCATTCTCCATCGCGTATTCTGCGGCCGTTGTTGTTTTTGCAAGGCCTTTGGTGAGTCTATTTAGCGATAACGAGAATGTCACGGAAATAGCCGTCTCGTCCTGCATCGTGTTCCATCTCTTCTTTGGGCTGTTTGGGGTTCAGAGTTTCGTGACGGCAATGCTTCAGGCGTTTGGGAGAGCACGCCTCAGTGCAATTGTGGCCCTGGCGAGGCAGGGCTATCTCTTCATACCGGCCGTACTTTTATTCCCGGTGGTTGCGGGTTTCGATGGGCTGTTAGCCAGTCAAGCAATCGCTGAGCTGGGCGCCGGAATGATCGCTCTGTTCGTCATGTTCCATCAGTTCGGTGAGCTCAGACGAGCGCTCCGGCACCGTGGCTCAAGAGCGATCGGGATAGCGGGTTGACCTTAGAATGGATGTCATCGAACCCAGAGCATTGGGCGCAAGCCTCCCGAGAAGCTCGCGGCAAGACCGGCTGCCAGTGGGCACGGATTTTGCGGGCTCGCGGGCGTGCGATCCGCGCGGTCCTTCCTCCAGCCGTGCTCCTCGCACTCGCGGATCGCACCGGCTCGCCTAGCGGACGGATCGGGCAGTTCGGCGAGCGATAGCCGATGTGCTCCCGCTCGCCAGGCGGGGTGGCAAGGGCTCTACGCGCGGTCGAAAGGCTCGGCTTTAGCAGAGTGGGTGGTTTCTGCGCTTATGCAGGTTTGTCTCTTAACCCGCGTCTTTGGAGCTGACTTGAATGCCGCCGCTTTGGGTCGACACTTCGCAGGACGCTCTTGAATTTTCGCCTGCCACGATTTGCTGTTGGGCCGTCGTGGCCGCCTCGGTCAATCTCGCTTTCATCGCATTGGTGATATTTCTGGCGTGACCGCGAGACGCAATCTTGCTGATTGGACTAGTTGTCTCACCCGCGTCTGAAACGCGCAACACGCACCAGGGAGCTCGGTGCTCTGAAGCACAAGCATTCCGACGTTTCATATCCAGGCTCAGGAGCTATCGTGACTGTCTGCACTGGGCAAGTGTTTGAGATGGCCGTAAAGCAATTCGAACTGATCGCGAATTATCCCGAGGATACCAGACGACCTAAGAACCCGCCTGCTGATGCCGAAGGAATCTGTCACGGTATTGTTCAAGGCTTTGGAGATGTCGGTTCGATCACCGCACTCGAGCTACACAATATGCGAGCGAAAGTGATCGGAGTCAGAGATCACACGGGCGCGCTTTATCGACCTCGGCGCTCGATATACCACAGCTGGTCGGACATGCTGCCTCCTAGTACCCACTTTTCTTGGAACGTGAGTCGTGATTCAAGATATGGATGATCCCCGAAGCAAGAGAAGTCCGCCTTTCGCGGAAAGATCGCACGGTGCTTGAGGCGTGTTGTCGCTCGCCGGTGACGTTGCAGCGCGATTTGAAGCGGGCGCGGATAGTTCTGTTGGCGGCGGACGGGCGCAGCACCCGCTCGATCGCCAAAGAAGTCGGAGTCCAGCCGCGGATTGTCAGCCTTTGGCGACACCGCTATGCCGATCATGGCCTTGAAGGACTGCACGACAAGCCGCGGCCCGGCAAGCAGCCGATCTATACGAAGGCCACCAACAAGCGGATTCTGAAGCTGCTGGATAAGCCGCCGCCGCAGGGGTTTGCGCGCTGGACCGGCCCGCTGCTGGCCGAGGCGCTGGGCGATGTTGACGTCCAATATGTCTGGCGGTTCCTGCGTAGCCACAAGATTGACCTTGCGGCTCGCAAGTCCTGGTGCGAGAGCAACGACCCGAACTTTACGGCCAAAGCCGCCGATGTTGTTGGCCTCTACGTCGCCCCGCCCGCGAAGGCCATTGTGCTATGCGTGGACGAGAAGCCCTCGATCCAGGCTTTAGAGCGAGCGCAGGGTTATCTGAAGTTGCCCAATGGCCGCGCCTTGACCGGCCAGAGCCACGATTATAAGCGGCATGGCACTACGACATTGTTTGCGGCGCTCGAAGTCGCCACCGGAAAGATCATCGCGGCTCATTCAAAACGCCGTCGCCGCGTCGAGTTCCTCGACTTCATGAACGGCGTTATCGCGGCCTTTCCGGGCCGAAGGCTTCACGTCATCCTCGACAACCTCAACACCCACAAGAAAAACGAGCACTGGCTCAAGGCCCACCCCAACGTGCAATTTCATTTCACGCCGACAAGCGCGTCCTGGCTCAATCAGGTCGAGGTCTGGTTCTCGATCTTGCAGGGGCAGTCACTTAGCGGCTCCTCCTTCACAAGTCTCAAGCAGCTTCAGGAACACATCGATGCCTACGTCAACGCGTACAATGACAAAGCCGAGCCCTTCGTCTGGACCAAGAAAAAGGTTCGTCAACGCCCCTTCAAAGGCCGCCGTATCACTCAGCTCTGATTCCGGGTACTAGGTAGCCTGGATGGCCACTCCAGCGAGCTTGCTCTAGACCCAGGCGAGCTGCTGACGATCCCGTGTGACGTGCTTGTTCCGGCTGCCCGGAACGGGGCATCGACCGCGAAATAGCCAGTAGCAAGGCCATCAGGAGCAGATCTTTCTCATCCCCATATTCTCCGCAACTCGGGCGGTGTCGTGGTCAGCTACTTTGAATGGGGTGCAGGGCTTCCAACGACTATTCTGGGAGGAGGAGGAAGTCACGAGTAGGGAGTATCAACTTTGGATCGTGCTTTCGAGCGCGTCTTGGCGCGAAGCAAACGTGAAAACAATCGCACGGCAGCCATCGCGATAGGTGTCGAGCGCGTTCGTGGAGCAAAAGAAACACGCGGACGGTTTCCCCATTAGTGTGATCTCGCTGAATGTCTTTGTTATCCAGTTCGATATGCCGGGCCGATGACGGACCGGAGTTTCTGCACCGTAGGCCTAGGTGGGTCACCGCCGAAGTTCACGGCGGCGGCCCCTTCTTTACTAGTGAATGAGTGCGTGCGTCTTACGAACCGCCCGTCGATCAGAATTGAACCTTGTTTTCACCCGTCACACTTCGCGAATCGTCCTACAAAGGCAAATGCGGAGCTTGTTGAAGTTACCGATTTCAGCCTGGCGCCGCTTCCACGTTTCCATCAGCTGCTCGACAGTATCTCACTATTATTTGGCGGCGGAATCTAACGTAAATCCGGGCGGGCCACGCCGGTAATGACTTCCAGCGTCGAAAACGCCTAGGACGGTTCAAGGTACTTCTGCCAGGGAAACGCGTACGGCTTCAGGATGCTCGTCCAGCAGGGCTGGTGTCTGGAGCTTGACTAAGGTGGGGCCTTTTCAATTGACCTTGTAAGAGGCCTGAAAGAACGTACCCCAGCGCTCCATGCTGAACTTTGAAAACTGAGTCGCAGTGGTTCCCCGATAACAGCCTGTGCACGTCGTTTCGCTGTCCTTTTCGCTCCACATTGCCCAATAGCGCCCGCCGACGCCGATGCTGAGATTATCGGTAATGAAGTAGGACAACACGCCTTCAACCTGTACACCCCCGCCTCCGTTGCCGCGTTGATCAACGAAGGTCGTCCCCGAGCGCAAGAGATGGTGGTCGCGACCAGCGAAATCGGTCCAAGGCAGGTAAGCGACATCCGTGCTTAAACGCCAACGCTCGGTAAGCATGGTTTCGGCGCTCAGGCCGACGCGAGGTGCATTCCACTGCGTATCCTGGCTGCCAATGATTTGATCAGCCGACGCCGGGCATAGTGTCATGGGGTTGGCAATCTGCATGCATCCCATCGTGTCGGAGTTCTGGGCGTAATAGGCCCAGCCGATAAATCCGCCTAGCTTGTAGTTGGCGCCGCGCAAAAAATCGTAACCCGCGTCGACCGTATAATAGGTGAACCTTCCGTTTGCCTGGCCCGATATCGTGTTGCTATAAGAGACCCCGCTCGGGAGGCTCCAATCTTCATCGTTCATCTTTCCTTTATCGAAGCGCCCGATGCCGACGTTGCTCTTCAGGAACACTCCCCACGGGCTGTCAAGACGGCCAAATAATTCCCCGGAAAGTCCGTCGAGGCCATGGTAGGTGAGCCTTGATACAAGAATGTTAGGATCTCCAGTAGCGATCCCATGGGGAACAGCGCTGGCGTCCCATTGGAATCGTCCCCGGCTGAGCCAGAGCCGCGATCCGCCTTCGAACGACCAACCGGCCGTGTAAGCAATCGGCGGCGCGCCGGCAGGTGCTTTCGCATACAGCGGCGCATCGGCCCATTGCGCCGCCCATGGGGCGGCGCCAAAATGGTAGTTCAACCCGATCTTTCCGATGTGATAGCTGCTGGACAGGCTCGTTGTGTTCGCCGGAAGAATTGCGAACGGCGGAAGCTGCACCGTCGGAGGCGTTGCGACGCTTGGCCCACCGAAATGCAGATAGTCATACTCTACGTTGACCGACCATGCAGACGTAAGCGCTTGTTCGACGCCCAGCCCGATGACGCCACCGACCTGACCATAGTCGAAATGAGTTTTCTTCTGTAGCCCGAGGTCATTGAATTCGTAGTTATTGAGGACGTTGCCCTGATTGTATTGCCAAGCCACGCCTCCCTTGAGATAGGCCAGCGTATGGCCGAGAGCGTCCAACACGTAACCGACGCGACCGGTCCCGGTGGTAAAGAGGTTTGGACCAGCCGTGCAGTTTGCGCTCACAACAAAGCCGGAGGCGGCCAGACAAGTATTTGTGCCATCGGAGACAGCGCCGCTGGCATCTAGTTCGACGCCAAAGACCCAGCCGTTCTTCTGCCAATTGTAGCCGATCTGGCCTCCTGCGAGGAACACTGGGGTATCGACGACGCCGCCATAGATTGACGGACCGTAGGGATTACCGAAGGAGGTTCGGCCGTACCCACCGCCGACGTGCCCGCCAATATAGCCTCCGGACCAGCTCCACACTGCTGGTGGCAGTTTCACTTCTGGCTCAAGGTCCGCCGCATTGGCTGCACCGGTTGCGATGAGCGCAATTGTTGTGGCTCCCGAAAGAAAAACTCCAGATCGCACCAATACTTCCTTCCCTGCATTTTCTCGGTCGACAACCGAGCGCCCTTAAGTTATCGCCGCAGCAAAACGTCGGGGCGGACCAGACGCTAACGGCGATGCGCCGAGCCCGTCCCGAAGACCATCGCACTGCGTGGTGATGATGATGACTGAGTAAAGCAAACCTCGTGCCGAAGAGAGTTCGAAGCTCTGCAGGCACTCCGTGAGGTGTGTAGCGTCAAGTTGCTGACATTTGTCTCAAGACTGACAGTCTGCGCTGCTATCGTCCGACAGGGCGTCGCGCTTCGAACAGTTGTCCCATCGCCCCTCAATACGCCGGTGTAGGGCATGCAACTCCGCATCGTTCAGCGCGGTGATCGAGGAAGCGCCGCTTGGTGTCGTCGGTCCCCGGGGCGATCGCCGCTGCAACCGCGGCCGGCAAGAGAGCTAAAGAACGGCGGCATCAGTTGCGTGATGCTCTCCGCCGACACCATCCAACCGCGCGCCGACTGGTGCTGATCGCCAGCGACGATCTCATTGCCGCCCCCTCAATCGCAATGGCCTCAAGACCGGCAACGGCAATCGCGTACCCCGAGCGCGTCACATCAATGCGCTCGAACTACCATATCCCGGTGTTTAAGCCTGCCGATGGCGGAGTAGTGTGGTCGCCGCCGGGCCGTGTCCCCGTTGGTCTGCTTCACCGGGATCGAGATTGGACCCGTGGCGCCAGCAACGCGCCTGTCGCGATCCGCCCAGTTCCTCGACCTGGTCGAACACCATCTTGATCCTGGACGCGCCGATCCGGGTCTTTCTCATAGCGGTCGCCGGGCTTCATGAAGCCGACGGGCGCTGCCATAACCAACTCGCCCCGGAGCGCCTTCTCACAGCGTGCCGAGAGCGAGCGCTGGCGCAACAGATCCGGTTCGTACTCGTTGAGGCTGCCCCTTACCCCGAGCAGCAGGCGGTCGTTGCCATGCCTCAGCGCTTAGATGGTCTCCTGATCGACCAGAACCGGTATCGGCCACGCGGCACATCTCGATGAGTTGCTGCCAATCCCGACTGTTGCGAGCGAAGCGCGAGACGTCGCGGGCGCAAACCGCACCAACCCTACCAAGGCAAACCTCCGCTACCATTCGCTCGAAGCCGGCGTGTGTAAGCCGCCGGCGGCTGAACGACCGAGATCATCATCGATCACTTCGATCTCTGAATAAGCTGGGTGATGACGGACTGAGATAGGCGGCGTATCAGGCGGATGTCGCGCCTGCCAGAAGCTCTCAAGGAGCGCCGAAAGGTCGAGAGGCCATGGTGCGGTGTGTGGAAACGGCACTGAGCAATGCACGCCGCCGCGCGCCAGTTCAACACCACGCCGAAGATGGTGGCCAAATGGGTCGAACGGCCGCACAATCTGCGCAACGTTCTGGCCGCGCTTGCATCGATGTCAGCGCGCCGCAGCTTGGCCCTCAGCAGATGCCGGCTCCAGAACACCAGCACATATATCCAGCAGCGTAGCCTTTGAAGAAGCCTCCCTCCTGATGCCCGTGTACAGGTGGGTGGCGTCGAGCTCGAGGATGATCTGCGGCGGGATCACTTGGACGACTCCAGGAACGGCTTCAGGGGCGTCACCACTGCACGACGCTCTGTCGTTGTCAGGGCATTCCTTCCACCACCAAATTCTTGTTGCAAAAGAACGCCTCGCCGATTCGCGCCCCGATGCTCCTCAACAATGTGAAAAATGCACGCTGCGCTTAGGAGAGGCCCTGGCGGCACCCGCTGAGCTGTGCGTCATGAACGGAACGCTGCCATTGTAGTTCAGCGCTCGCTTGCGGGCAGCAGACCGATCAGCGCTTTAGCCTCCGACTTCAGAACTAGAATCGCAGCCTTCCGAGCATCTGCATCAAACCGACTCCGAATGGCGGAGACCGAGAGAGCGCCGCGCAATTGGCCATGAACGTCGATCACAGGCACAGCTGCGGCCGCGACCTCACGATCCCGCTCGCCGATCGAGACGTAGAAGCCACGATCTCTGACCTTCTTTCCATCAGTTGATGCAGAATCGCGGTAGGCGGTAAGAACACGGCCGGCAGCGCCGCGGTCAATCGGCAGTCGGTGACCCTCTTCGAGGTGATGCCGGACCGAACGCGGAGAATTGACGCGATAAAGGCAGATGCGCTCGTCGCCCTCCGCGATGTAGAAGGATGCGGTCTCTCCGGTAGCCTCGACCAGACGATGGAGCGAGGGTCTGATCAGGTCACCAAGGTCGAGCCCGCGCTGATAGAGCGCCCCAAGGCGCCATAGCTCCGGTCCGGGTCGAAATAGCCGGTTCGTACCCCGCACCAGGAAGCCATCCGCCTCCAGAGATGCGGCAAGGCGAAGGACTGTGCTCTTGTAGAGGTCAGTCGCATTCGCAATCTCCGTCAGCGTCATCGCGGCGCGCTCCGGGTCGAATGCCTTAAGGATTGCCAGTGCCCGCCCGACCGCATCAACCCCTGTTCTTACCATCGCTACCTCTGGTTCTGCTCTGCAGAACCAATAGTCAAAATGACGCCAGGAGTCCACCCAAGTTAGCGCGAGCACAATCCTGCACGACAGAATACGATTGACTCCTCGTGAGAACGCGAGCTACTCGGTTCCAGGTTTCAGAACAAGTTCTATGGAGCGAAACAATGGGGCGGCCGGGACTTGCCGTGGACTTGCACGACGTCATGATTCGCTTCGGCGACTTCACGGCAGTCAAAAGCATGAACCTCCAGGTGGCCGAGACGGAATTCGTTGCAGTGGTGGGGCCGACCGGCTGCGGAAAATCGACCATTCTCAACACTGTCACCGGACTGCTGAAGCCCGCCGCCGGCGACGTTCGCATTTTCGGCAAGTCTCTTACGGGCCTGAACGGTCAGTCCGGCTACATGCTTCAACAGGAAGGGCTGCTGCCCTGGAAGACCGCCCAGGACAATGTCGGCCTCGGGCTCGTCTTTCAGGGCAGGTCGGTCGCGAAAGCGCGCGAGCAGGCACGGCCCTGGCTCGCCAAGGTCGGATTGAAGGGATTCGAGGAGCGCTATCTGCATCAATTGTCCGGCGGCCAACGCAAGCGCGTTGCGATGGCACAAACCCTCATCATGGAGCCCAAAATCGTTCTCATGGATGAGCCGTTCTCCGCGCTGGACGTTCACACACGCCGACTCATGCACCGCATCCTGCTCGACCTCTGGCAGGCGGACCGGCGCTCGCTCATCTTCATCACCCATGATCTCGATGAGGCGATCACGCTGGCGGACCGCGTCGTTGTGATGTCTGCCGGTCCCGCCAGCCGCATGGTTGCCGACGTCAGGATCACGCTCCCTCGTCCGCGCGATGTTTCTGCGCTGCAGACCACCGACGAATTCGTCGCGCTCTATCGTGAAATTTGGTCGCTGCTCGGCGCCGAAGTGGAGAAAAGCTATGTCACGCAGGGGTAGGGTCGCTCTCACGCAGTTCGCCATCCTGCTTGGCATGATCCTGATCTGGGAATTGGGCGTCTGGGCCGGACTGATCGATCCCTTCTTCTTTCCGGCACCGTCGACACTTGTCGTAAGGATCGGGGAGTGGATGTCGACGGCGGACTTTTGGGGCGATATTGGCATAACATTGCTGGAGACGGTCCTGTCGTTCCTGGCTGGCATCGGGATCGGCACAGCGCTTGGGATCTGGCTGGGCTTAAGCCCATTTGCTGCCGAAGTCGTTCAGCCCTTTATCAAGATGTTCAACGCCATCCCGCGGATCTTGCTTGGACCCATTTTCGTCATCTGGTTCGGATTGGGCCTCATCTCCAAGGTTGCGCTCGGCGTCACGCTGGTTCTATTCGTCGCATTCTTCAATACGTTCCAGGGCGTCCGCGAGGTCAATCCGGTCGTGCTGGCGAATGCCCGCCTGCTGCGTGCATCGAAGTCGTCCCTGCTACGGCACGTCTACCTGCCGTCCGCCACGACCTGGATTTTGTCGAGCCTGCGGGTGTCCGTCGGCATGGCTGTGATGGGAGCCGTGGTCGCGGAATATCTCGGCTCGTCCGCAGGATTGGGGCACTTAATTGCGCAGGCCGAAGGCGTCCTCGATGCGACCGGAGTGTTCGCAGGAATTATCGTTCTCTCCGCCTTCGTCGTTGTCCTCGATGCCATTGTCGACTGCGCGGAAAAGCGGCTCCTGGTCTGGCGGCCGGCGCCTGCGAACGAAAGCTGATCGTACGCTCTCCCCTCAATTATGGAGGTTCGCATGCACGTTTCCATAAGATTGATGCCGGTGGTGGCGCTGGCCGCATTCTCGGTCATTTTGGCGCATGCCACCGAGCCCGAGAAAACAAAATTGAAGATCGCGGTGGGGTCACAAATCCTCAACTATATGCCTGTCGAACTTGGAGTGAAGCTTGGCTCCTTTAAGGAAGAAGGCCTTGACGTTACCGTCGAGAACTTCCAGGCCGGTGGCTCAAAGGCTCTGCAGGCCCTGATCGGCGGCTCTGTCGACGGGACTATCGGCTTTTACGATCATACCATTCAGATGCAGGTGCTGGGTAAGCAAATTTCCTGCGTGTTCCTGCTGAATGACATTCCCGGCGTCCTGCTCGGTGTCCGCAGCGACCTCGCCGACAAGGTCAGATCCGGCGCCGACCTGAAGGGGCTCAGGCTCGGGATCACGGCGCCGGGGTCATCGACGGAGAGTATGGCGCGCTACTACATCAAGAAGTCAGGATTGGGTTCACGCGATGTCAACATCATTGCCGTCGGCAGCGGCGCACCGGGCATGGTGGCGCTTGAGGCCATGAACGTCGATGCCCTGGTCTATTTCGATCCCATCGCGACGCTTCTCGCGCGCAAAAAGAACGCGACAGCGCTGTTCGATGCGCGCACGATCGAAGGCTCAAAGCAGGCCTTCGGCGGGTCCTATCCGACCGCGTGTCTCTACCTTCAGCAGACTTTCATCGACAAAAATCCCGAAACGGTCCAGCGCCTGGTCAACGCCTTGCTCAAAACTCACCGCTGGATCAACGCAACGCCGACGGAGCAGCTCGTCGATACGATTCCTCCTGGTTACAAGACTGACAATCGCGAGGTGAATATCGAAATCATGAACGCATCGAAAGCGCTCTTCTCGCCAACCGGACAGATGGACATCGAGGCGGCCAAGGTCCCGCTGGCCGTCCTAAGCGACTTTGATCCAAAAATTGCTGCCGCAAAGATCGACTTGAACAAAACCTTCACCAATCGTTTTGCGGAACGCGCCGCACAACAACTGAAATAGCTGCCAGCCGGCCAAGCCCTCACCATCGGATCACCTAAAGGAAGGCGTCTTCAGATGTCTCTGCCGCTCACCGGCATCCGCGTCCTGGACCTGTCGAACGTGTTGGCCGGTCCGTTCTGCGGTTATCATCTCGCGCGTCTTGGCGCGGAGGTCATCAAAGTCGAAAATCCGAACGGCGGCGACCTCGCGCGGCGCCTCGGCGCCGATCCGCAAAGGGCAGAGCGCTTGCAGGGCCTCTCTTTTGTCGCGGTGAACGCCGGCAAGCAATCCGTGGCGCTGGACTTGAAGTCGGAATCGGGCCGCGAGGTATTCTTGCGACTCGTCAAGGAAGCCGATGTGGTGCTCGAAAGCTTCCGGCCGAAGGTGATGGAACGGCTTAGCCTAGGCTTTAATGTGCTCAGCAGGCACAACCCGCGTCTCGTCTACTGCGCGATCTCCGGCTTTGGGCAGAGCGGGCCATGGTCCGCCCGTCCGGCCTATGACCAGATCGTTCAGGGTCTGTCTGGTGCCATGAGCGTCACTGGCGATACGGCCTCGGCTCCCCTGCGCACCGGCTTTCCAATCTCGGACACGATTGCGGGACTCACTGCTGCCTTTGCCATCGCCGCGGCTCTGGTCGAACAGCGGCATAGCGGCCGCGGTCGGTTCATTGACGTGTCCCTGCTCGAAGCCACCGTTGCAGCGATGGGATGGGTCGTCTCCAACCACCTGAACGCTGGTGTGGAACCGCAGCCCATCGGCAACGAGAACTTCACCGCGGCTCCCTCCGGCACGTTCCGCACCGCAACAGGCCCGCTGAACATTTCCGCCAACGAGCAGAAGCAGTACCAAGCCCTATGCGACCTGATTGGCCGACCGAACCTGAAGACGGATCCACGCTTTGCTGAGCGCGAGATGCGCAAGGTCCATCGCGCAGCGCTGAACACGGAGTTGAACCAGGCGTTGAGTTGCAAGCCCGCTGAAGAATGGGAGGCCCAAATGAATCTGGCTGGAGTCCCCGCAGGCTGCGTGCTGACGGTTTCCCAAATCTTGCAGCAGCCACAGCTCCTCGAGCGCGGATTCGTCGAGACTTTGGCCCCAGAACAAGATGGTGCGCAGCCGTTACGAATCATGCGGCCGGGCTTCCGGCTGGATGAGGAGTTTTCGGTGCCTTCACCACCTGCGACGCTCGGAGCAGACACCGAGCGATGGCTGCAGCGGCTCGGCTATTCGTATGCGGAGGTCGAGCAGCTGGTCTCAACCCGGGCCGTCGGGACGCCAAAGCAACGGGCGGCTGATTTCCTGCCCGTCCGCGTAGCCGCGGACGGACCAATATCATGATATTCGACGGCTTGCGGCGATCGGCAATGGCAGGGTTGAAGGGGCGGAACCGCAAATGAGCGAAGAAGAATTGCGGCAGCAAGCGGCCCGTTGGTGGCGAACCTCCATCTGCGACATCGCGCCCGGTCGCATCGCCTATCGGGGTTATCCAATCGAAGATTTGATCGGCCGGATTTCCTTTCCCGCCATGATCTGGCTGATGTTGCGCGGCGATCTGCCGACGCCAGCGCAGGAGCGGCTGCTGCAAGCTGCGCTGGTCGCGTCCGTTGACCACGGTCCGCACGCGCCCTCCATCGCAATTGCGCAGATGGCGGTGAGCTGTGGGCTGCCCCTGAATGGTGCGATGGCGTCCGCCATCAATACACTCGATGAGGTGCACGGCGGAGCAGGGGAGCAGGCGGTCGAACTCTACGAAGATGTGCTGCGGAGGCGCGATGGCCTAGAGATCGGCGAGGCCGCGGCCGCCGCAATTGACCATTTCACTGCAAGGTGCGGCAAATATCTGCCCGGCTTCGGCCACCGGTTTCATTCGGTCGACCCCCGCGCCGCACCGCTATTGGCGCTGGTGGATGACGCAAGTGCTGAGGGCAGTGTCAGCGGCGACTATGCCAAGGCCGCCCGCGCGATCGAGCGGGTGATGCAGCAGCGCAAGGGCAAACTCATCCCAATGAACATTGATGGCGCGACCGCGGTCATTTACGGCGAGCTCGGATTCGCGCCACCGCTGGCGCGCGGCGTCTTCTGCCTGTCGCGAGCGGTCGGAATCCTGGCCCACGCCTGGGAACAGACCAGGCGCAAGGATCGTAACAAGGGACCGATGCCCAAGCAGTTTGGCTACAAATATGAGGGACAGCCGCGCCGCACGCTGGGAGGCCCGTCATGATGTATCTCGACAAGCCGCCTCAGCTGGCTGAGACCCGCGTGTTCTCGTCGATGCCGCGGAATTTCGTCGCCGTGGTGTTTCCTCGAAATGGGCCGGATGCCAACCGCGGAGGCCATCGGTGGATTGTTTCATCGAGGGGCCGTCGTTCGACAAGTCCGGGGATCTCTACGTCGTCGATATCCCCTTCGGCCGCATTTTCCGGATTTCGCGCGACGGGATCTGGTCTCTGATAATCGAATATGACGGCTGGCCGATTGGTCTGAAGATCGCACCTGATGGCCGGGGGCTGGTGGCCGACTACATGAACGGCCTCATGGAGCTCGATCCGCAGCGGGATACTATCAGCCCGCTTCTGGGGCACCGCAATTCCGATTCCTTCAGAGGCTGCAACGACCTGCATATCGCGACCAACGGCGACATCTATTTCACCGATCAGGGGCGAACTGGATTGCACGATCCGACCGGCCGGGTGTTCCGACTGCGTCCTGACGGCCGGCTCGATTGCCTGATTTCGAACGGGCCAAACCCGAACGGGCTGGTGCTCAGTCCCGACGAGGCCGTGTTGTTCGTTGCAATGACGCGCGACAACAGCATCTGGCGCGTGCCGCTGATGCGTGACGGCGGGGTTGCGAAGGTGGGACGGTTCAGCTTGTTCTTCGGGACCAGCGGTCCTGACGGGCTGACGATGGATCAAAAAGGGCGGCTCTTTGTCGCGCACGCCTCCCTCGGCCACGTCTTCGTCATGGCGCCGAACGGCGAAACGATCGCCCGCATCAAGTCCTGCGCTGGGGCGACCTGCACGAACCTCGTATTGGAGGCGGCAAACGGCACATTGCTCATTACGGAATCCTCTACCGGATCAGTGTTGATGGCTGATCTCGCTCACCTTCCTTGAACGTTCGCCAGCAGGAGTGACAAGGTGGTACCGAATCCTTTTACGCGACGGTCCACCGAATCAAGATGCAGGAAGGAGCCCGGTAGATGATGTGCTTGCCAGTTGCCGAGGCATCGTACTTGGCGACGAATGGATCGCATTTGTGTGCGGTGATCCGAAACTGGCGTCAGTAAGTCGCATTGTGTGGGAAGCACGAAAGAACGACTCGGCTATCTTTGTAAGGCTGGGTCGGGCTTCGCCCGCAACGGGCCGCCGCCGACCTGGCTCCGCCGACTTTTAGCCGGGCAGGTTTCGGCTCGCGATCCACGAGCCTTGAGAAGACCATCGTATCGCTTCGCACCATGAAGAACGATTTGATGGCTAATATCTTAAACGTTCCCGCCAAGAAGGTCAAAGAGGTAACCGCTCGCAGTGAAGTAAGCACCGCATCAGCGTCGAGGTTCTCGATCATCCTCGGCCCCGACGCACGCGTTGGAGCGTTCGTTTGAGAACCAACAAGCAGCAGGATTTGCTGCTTTGAAGGTCTTTACTGATAGGCCCAGGAGCGCTTTTAACTGTGTGGAGCAGAGGTCGCAGTACTGTCATAGCCTCTTGCGCGCGCGCAATCCTCCAACCCGATATCCCCTCTCCTCATAGAAACGGCGTACCCGTTCGAAGGCCGGATAGCCATCCGGGGGCAACGCAACCTCAATCATCTGCCAGCCTCGGCGCTTCGCCTCCGAATGTACCGCCTCGAGCAGATGCCGACCGTGGTCAGAGCTTCGGAAGTCGCGAGAAATCCATAGCTCCTGAAGCACACCGTACGCTCCGGCCGCTCTCACGGCCTGTACGGCCGAGATGGCAGCGACCCCTACAATCTGCCCGGTGGCTTGTTCCTCGATGACAAAAATGAAGCCCTCTTCGGGATCCTGAATCAGGCGCAAAGCAGCCTGCTTCGCGCCTTCAAGGCTGAACTCTGGTCCGGGACCACCTAATTCAGAAAGTAGCTTTCCGACGGCTTCTACGATCGCGTTCTCATCTCCTGGCACGCCTTTGCGCAAAGCCGTGCCCCCGTGGGGCAAGCCTTGCGCTTCAGCGCCAACACGAACACCCGTCACGTTAGTCCCTCCAGTCCCTCTTGAGGATATCCATGTTCAGAAGGATACAGAGAACGCAACTGAGAGAAACTATCAAGCTCGATAGGGAATAGGACGTCCGCACTCGCTATAACCAACAGAGGTGAGGTAAGTGCAAGCTGTTGCCGTTCTCAGAATCGACCGCGGCTTGACCCGCTGCGAACTCAGTTGGATCTCCTTCGACTAGATAGGGAATCCACGAGACGGCACATTCGCGCGTGGGCAGGCCGGCCATGCCGATCAAACATTTCGTAGGAGAGATTGCTGATCATCACTCACGAGAGTCGATTCAGTACATCTTGCAGCATGATCATCGCCGTGGCATAGGGCGCATCAGCTCGGCGCGTCCGAAGGTGAGATTCCCCACACTCGTGTGCGTCACTCGTACAAAGTTGCGCGAGCCGGGACAGGTATCATACGCGTGCGCCCGACAAAATCGTCTGAACAACATCGCGAAAAGATTTTGCACGCTAATGCACTATCTTAAGCTTACCTCGAAGAATCGAAAGATAATGGCAAGCACTGCTTGTTTGGACCTTCGCTCCTCGTTTAAGGGACCTTCACGGAAGGGGAGTGGTTGCGATGGAGCATGGGCAGGCCGAACTGGTCGGAGGGAAACCTGTAATCTTCGGCCAGCGTAAGGTGCGGCCGCGAGCGTGCGTGGCCGTCGGCAAGCGGCATCTGCGCGCCTTTCTACGCGATGTGCTAGAGGATATGGGGTTTGTGATCAGCGAATGCGGGACTGCTGACGAGCTGCCGCGCGTACTCTGCACGGACTTCCCTGATCTGATCCTGCTCGGCATTGGCTCGGATCGCATCGAGCCTGGACGATTGCTCGAGATACTCGTACGCGAAGAATTTGCAGGCAGAGTGCTGGCGTTCGGCGCCCGCGAGTCGATCGTCATGACGGCAGTGCAGCAGGTCGGGGGCGAATATGGACTTGATATGCTGCCGCCGCTGAGGACGCCGTTTGCAGCCGAGACGCTGCGCGATCGGGTCGCCATGCTCTTGCCCAGAGAGCCGGCGCCCCGTCCCGCAGTCCATGTCGGAGAAGCCTTACACGCTGGCTGGCTTGAGCTCTGGTATGAGCCGAACTTTGACCCGTGTACCCTCAGCCGCCGCGGCGCCGAGGCGCTTGTGCGAATGCGGCATCCGACCTGGGGCGTTGTTCCACCAGCGTATTTCATCCCGGAGGCTCACGATCCGCATTTTAGGGAGTTGTCGCAGTTCGTGATCGACCGCGCGATCAAGGATTGGCAGTATCTTCTGGAGCAGCAAACTTCGATCGATCTCTCCATCAATCTCCCGGCAGCATTCCTGATTGACCCGCAGGCGGTACGCGATCTCTGTCAGCGCATGCCGTCGCACCCCGATTTCGGCGGCTTGACGATTGAAATCGAGAGCGAGGAAGCGATCCAGAACCTAGATCTCCTGATCGAGGTCGCGCGTGAGGTTCGCTTTCACAACATTGGCCTGGCAATCGACAATGTCGGCGCCAATTGGCCGCAGCTGATGGGGGTCGAAAAATTCCCGTTCACGAAATTAAAAGTGGACCGGCAGTACGTCGCCGGTTGCGGAAATGGGCCCCTGAAGCGAACGGTGTGCCGCCATATCGTCGATCTAGCCAAAAAGTACAGTGTGCGCACCGTCGCCGCAGGTGTGGAGAGCCACGCCGACCTGATCGCTGTGACCGAACTCGGCTTCGACCTTGCGCAGGGCCATCTGTTCGGAAAGGCCATGCCGCTGAAGCAATTTGCACAGTCATCTTTCAGCCCTGTTCCACTTCGTCCAAAATAGTTGCATGAGAAGTGGCTGAGCACGGCCAGGCAAAGCGTACCAGCGCTCGCCCGCACGCCATGCCTACTCGGCACCAGGCATGCGGCAATTAAATCGGTCACTTTGCAAAGCCGGTATCGCTCCTCCCGGCGCAACTTCATTTCCCTCCGAAGCGACGACCGAAGCATGTTGTAGCACAACCTGTTTTGGCATGCCTCCAGCGAGTCAATCCGCGGAGTTAACGTTGCAGCCGTGAGCGAGGCTTGCACGAAACCTCCAGTCAGGGCGTGTTACCGGAGGTTTGCCGAGGTCCGCGTAGACGTGCGTCGGCTCGCGGCTTTTAGTCGCGCCGCAGGTTTCGGAATCGTCGAGCGTCGCTTGCCCCGCGCTGCCGTGCCGGACAAACCAACGGAAGCTCGCAGCGGTCGAGTCGCGACTGGCTCTCGGAGTAGGGCTCGAGGGCTCGCATAGCTTGAAATTGAAGTGGCCCGTCGCTGTCGCAGATGCAACATGGTCTCAGACCCGGGACAGCACAATTGGGCAAATTGCCGACCGTTGACCGCGTCTGTGTTTGGCACGGCATTTGAAAGGGATCGCCAATGGCATCGCTCGCCTAAGGAGTCGGAAGACATGGCTTACAAGATCGTCGCTTCGCAATGCACCGTTTGTGGGGCATGTGAGTTCGAGTGTCCCAACGCGGCGATCAGCCTCAAGCGCGACATTTACGTTATCGACGCCAAAAAATGTACGGAGTGCGAGGGCCATTGCGACACGCCGCAATGCGCGGTGGTCTGTCCGGTGCCCGACACCTGTGTCCCGTCTAAGACAGCATAAGCAGCCCGCGTCCAGAAGGCTTCACCGCTCGATTTCGCGAACGAAGTAGTAGATGTCGAGCTTGAGGAGGCCGCCGACCGCATGGGGCGCATCGAGGTCGATCAACATCGTTATGAGCTTAAGGCGTCGATCGACGGCGAGAAGCCCTCGAAGGGCTCTGTCAAAGGACACCGTCAAATTTGTCTCGAATAAGGACAAAGCCGCCTCGATGCTCCAGTCGCCGCGTTGAGGCTTATCGTCGCTGGCTGACGAGCCGAGGCGAGGTGGACGGGCGTCGAATATCGCAAGATCGATTTGCAGGATGTCTAAAGCTACGTCACGGCCGAAGCCGAAGAGACGGTCTCCTGGCGCGACGAGATCGGTCCGGAGATCCTGAAGACGTGCGAGAAGCTCGGCATCCGCTTGGCCGTGGTCACCGTGCACGAGTGATGGAGTCTAGGGTTATAGCACAATCCCGCCGCCCGCGCTCTCGCCGCTTACTCCAGTTTCGCAAGTCAGCGTGCATCCTGAGGTCCGGAACTGTTCCTGCGATGTCGCGCAGTCCAACGTCCAGGCTGCACTACTCGTCAAGCGACGGACACAACGAAGGCGCACGCCAAAGTCGCTCAGCAGTGAGTGCCTGGCCAGGAGATCATCTTGACCAACGCCACGGAGGCGATCGAGCTCGCGGTTCGTCGCCGGGTCAGCCGAACACAGGCAGTCCGACCTGATCATCCGTTCGATCCCTGGAGCAATCCGGCCTTGGCAATTCCTAAGCAGGCTCATCGCGCTGTGATCAAACGGATGCCGGCGAGGATGATCGCAACTTCCTCACAGGCGAGTTCGAGAAACTGAAAAGATCAGGCTTTGTCGCGATCATGCAGATGTCGAAAGCGCCCAGCGCGTTCGTTCTGCTCGCGTTAGCCCATCCGATTACGCGAACAGGGTGTTGAGCGGACGCATTCACAAGTCGGAGCCTCCACAGATTCACGCGTTTTCACCAGGCCGGGAGTAAGACCGTTGAAGCCTACCTGGTACAGCTCGCAGTCGCTTGGGCAATATCGCAGCGACAGCTAGTAGGTTGACCGATCGATCCTCGTGCGCATAATGTCAGCCGTCGTGGTCTCCGGATTTCGTTTGATCCGGAGCTAAGAGAGAAGCCGGTGCAATGCCGGCGCTGCCCCCGCAACTGTAAGCGGCGAGCCGCTGTCCAACGAAGTCACTGAAGCCATGCGGCTTCGGGAAGGCCGGATAGCAGCGACGACCCGCGAGCCAGGAGACCTGCCTCGACAATATATCGTCCACGGGCGGGGTGTCCCGGTGTGCGCCAAGCAGCTGTCGCTCACACGATATTCGCTGCATGCGTCCGCCATGGCCTTTGCCCCAATTATGGGGTCTGAGCTATGTCTATTCTTTCGCTTCCCGTTGCCACACTGGGGACGTCACGCATCGGCCCACGACGCGAACTCAAATTCGCGCTCGAGAGCTACTGGGCGGGAAACTCCAGCGAAGCCGAGCTCCTCGAGGCGGGGAGTGGACTTCGTGCCGCTAATTGGGCACGGCAGAAATCCTGCGGTGCGACCGTCATTCCTTCGAATGACTTCTCGTTTTACGACCATGTGCTCGATACCAGCGTAATGGTCGGCGCCATTCCCGACGTCTACAGCTGGACCGAAAGTCCTGTGTCGCTCAAGACCTACTTCACCATGGCGCGTGGCGCTCAGGACGGTGATCACGCTCAGCATGGGCCTGGCGTAGCCGCACAGGAAATGACGAAGTGGTTCGATACCAACTACCACTACATGGTGCCGGAATTTCAGCAGGATCAGATCTTTAAGTATTCCTCTCGAAAGCCGATCGAGGAATATGAGGAGGCAAAAAGCCTCGGCTACCAAACGCGCCCCGTCCTAGTTGGCCCAGTCACTTTCCTGAAGCTCGGCAAAAGCGCAAATCCCGCATTCAATCCGCTGTCGCTGCTTGATAGGCTCCTCCCAGTCTATGTCGATGTTCTCCGCGAACTAGCCTCGCGCGGTGCTGAATGGGTTCAGCTCGACGAGCCATGCCTAGTGATGGACGTCGACGAAGCATCGCGGGCGGCTGTCCGCCGGGCCTATGCTCATTTCGCAAAGGTTGTGCCGGCCCTTAAAATCATGCTGGCCACATATTTCGGGGCTATCGGCGACAATCTTGAAACAACCTTAGCCTTGCCCGTTGCCGGGCTTCATGTCGATCTGGTTCGGGCACCTGACCAGTTGGACGCAATTGTCGCCACAACCCGTAGAGATCTCGTGGTCTCGCTAGGCGTCGTTGATGGTCGCAACGTGTGGCGCTCCAATCTTCCGGCGCTGCTCGACCAGCTTGCTCCTATGGTCCAAAAATTGGGCAGGGACCGTGTTCAGATTGCTCCTTCCTGCTCGCTGCTTCATGTTCCGATCGACATTGAGCTAGAGACCGATCTCGATCCCAATCTGAAGACGTGGCTGGCGTTCTCAGTTCAGAAGATCAAGGAACTTTCGATATTGGGCAAAGCGCTGGCCGGCCATGCTGCCGAGGTGGCCGATGAACTTGCGCTTTCGGAGGAGGCAGCCGTCACCCGCGAAACATCGCCCGAGATCCACAATGCGAATGTCGCCGGACGAATCGCCGCGATCGACGATAGCATGCGTCGCCGTCGCAGTGCGTTCACCCAGCGTGCCGACGTCCAGCGCGTCGCGTTCGCATTGCCGATGTTTCCAACGACAACCATCGGATCCTTCCCGCAAACGGCCCACGTCCGGAATGCGCGTGCGGCTCATGCGCGGGGAACGCTGAATGACACGCAGTACGAGGAGCTTCTGAAAGCGGAGACAGCCCGTACCGTGCAGTGGCAGGAAGATATCGGCCTGGACGTGCTCGTACACGGTGAGTTCGAGCGCAATGACATGGTTCAATACTTTGCCGAGCAGCTGTTGGGCTTCGCTTTCACCAAGCACGGCTGGGTTCAGTCTTATGGCTCGCGGTACGTTCGTCCGCCTATCCTGTTCGGAGATGTCTCCCGGCCGAAGTCCATGACCGTTGAATGGTGGCGCTATGCGCAGTCTCTGACCAAAAAACCCGTCAAGGCTATGCTGACCGGACCGGTGACGATCCTGAACTGGTCGTTTGTCCGTGACGACATCTCGCGGCGCGAGACATGCCGACAGATCGCTCTCGCGATCCGAGATGAGGTCATCGACCTTGAGGCGGCTGGAGCGACCATGATCCAGATCGACGAGGCTGCGTTGCGGGAGGGATTGCCGCTACGCAAATCGCAGTGGAAGAACTATCTCGATTGGGCAGTGGACAGCTTCCGCGTTTGCTCCTCCGCTGTCGCCGACGGAACTCAGATCCATACTCACATGTGTTATTCCGAGTTCAACGAAATCATCGATGCGATCGCAGCAATGGATGCCGACGTCATTTCAATCGAGACGTCGCGTTCTAAGATGGAATTGCTCGAGGCTTTCAAGAGCTACAAATACCCTAATGAGATCGGGCCCGGCGTCTATGACATTCATTCACCGCGCATTCCCGCAGCGGCGGAAATCAAGCAGCTGATTGTGTTGGCGCGGCAGCGAGTTTCCGATCGGCAGCTCTGGATCAATCCCGACTGCGGACTGAAAACGCGAAGGTGGGAGGAGGTGCGTCCCGCGCTCGTCAATATGGTGGCCGCCGCACGCGAGTTGCGGGCTGAGCCATGATGGGTGCGGAGCGTTTCGCCAACGCGTTTGTGAATAAGATGCACGCGCTTTGGGGGCTTACGATGTCCTTGCGAGCTCCCAAAGTTTCCAGCGCCTGGGAATGCCGGCCGGCGCCGGCGGAGGCGGTCGCATACAGCCGGCGACAAGCTCGGTTTTCGATCCGACGGCGGACAGCATGCCGGCGATGCCCGATCAGGTCACATATTCCGAAGTCAACGCTCGACGCGAAGCACAGCGCTATTTTTCATTTATCCATCGCGTGGATGCGTCCCATCACAACAATCTATTTTACCGCCCTTGCGGAATGTCATACGAAATTCGCGCCTTGGCACGCTCTTCCGGAAGATAATCGAGCGTTGTTGGTGTTTGGGGGTGCCAAATGCTGCTGCGCGACGGCAAACTGCCGCTTGTGTTTCAGGGCACGGCAGCCAAACCGCTTGCGCGAAGGATCCCAGCTCGATCACGGCACTGCCTTGCCAGTCGGACAGCGGGCGAGTGGTGGGCAAGTCGTGAAGTTTCCGACAGGAGCGGAAGGCAAGCGGCTCCAGATTTCGCGCGGAGTGATATCCGCTTCTCGTTGTTTGACGGCGAATGCCCTCGCCGTAAATCGATCGCCGGTAGTCCTCCCTACCGGCGAAAGCTGGTGCGATGCGTAAAGCAGCGTTGTTCCTGCGTGACTTTCGCCCGGCCTCCCGAGGAGGCTGGGCGTTTTTTTGGTGCGCCAGGCATGGCGCGGACCGCCGTGACTGGCGCGATTCGACCGGAGTGGTGTCCGGTCGATGACTTGGAGGTAAGAGTCCTTTCCTGGGCACCATTCTCCTTCTAAACCATTGGTTTAGAAAGAAATAAGCAAGATCAGAGGCTTAACGCTACCCGCCTGGTACAAAAGGCTGGTACAAATGCCCTTGGCAATGTCTCGTCCCTGGAAGCATCCCAACAGTGGTGTCTACTGGCTCCGTAAAGGTGTCCCGGAAGACCTGCGTGCGCTCGTTGGCAAGCGCGAAGAGAAGCGCAGTCTCGGCACGCGAGATCCCATTGAAGCCAAGCGGAAGCACGCCGAAGCGCTGGCCGAAATCGAGGAGCGATGGGCCAACCTGCGCGCTGGCCCCAAGGTTCTAACCGAACGGGAAGCCCACGAACTGGCTGCCTTTGCTTACGAGCGGTGGTTTGAGCAACACAGACATAATCCTTCGCTGCAGACAGTCTGGAATGTTGAACTCGGAGGTCGGCTATTTGCCCCGGCACCCAAGCCGAAGGCGGGCCAAATCTATGACAGCACATTTTTGTCCAACCTCGATCCAGACTATTTCGAACGCCTAAGGATGGAAACTTGGTGCTTGGACGGCGCCGATGAACGCCTCAAGGCCTGTGGGTTCAAGTCAGATGAAAGGAACCGCCGGACGCTAGCCAAGGCAATTGCAGCAGCCGTGCAACGCGCCAGCCTCATGCTCGAACGGCTGGCAAACGGCGAAGCTATTCCGACTATGTTCTCGCCTGCGGTTACAGCAGTGACGATATTGCCGCCGACATTGTTGCCGCCTCTGCCATTAGCGGATCTTGTAAAGGGATGGGCGGCCGAGCGACGCCCCGCGGCTAAAACGCTTTACGAGTGGTCCCGTGTCGTTCGTCAGGTTGGAGAGTTCCTCGGTCACAGCGATGCACGACGGCTAACCGGCGAGGACTTGGTGTCCTGGAAGGGCTCCATGGTAGCGGCCGGACTTCGGGCCAAGACCATTCAGGACGCCAAACTAGCTCCTTTGCGGGCTATCCTGCAGTGGGGCGTCCATAATAAACACCTTACCTCCAATCCTGCTGAAGGAGTCTCGCTCGCCGCCAAGAGCAAGCAGAGCGAGAAGAAGCGGAGCTTCACGGACGAAGAGGCCAAGACGATCCTGCGCGCAACCTCGGCAGAGAAGGATCCTGTCAGGCGGTGGGTGCCGTGGCTCGGCGCTTATTCGGGGGCACGCGTCTCAGAGATTTGCCAATTGCGGTCCGAAGACGTCCTAAAGATCGATGACGTCTGGTGCATGAAGCTCGATCCTGAAGCGGGCTCGCTGAAAACGAGTGGCTCGGAACGCGTCATTCCGGTGCACCCGGCCTTGCTTGAGGCTGGCTTCGTGAAATTTGCGACGCGGACGAAGCCTGGCCCGCTATTCGCTGACCTGGCGCCGGACAAGTTCGGAAAGCGTGGTGGCAATGGCACGAAAGTTATCGGGCTATTCGTTCGCCAATTGGGATTGGCCGATCTGCGGCTATCGCCCAGCCATTCTTGGCGGCACCGTATCAAGACTCTGGGGCGCAGGCACGGATTGGCTCACGACATTCTGGATGCGATCACCGGTCATGGCAGCCGATCGGTGGCCGATTCGTATGGGGAGTTTCCGGTGGAGGCGCTCTTTCGCGAACTTTCGAAGATACCGACACTAAGCCTTTGAACCCGTACCGTGGGTTCGAATCCCACTCTCTCCGCCAGCCCTCCGCGAAAGCCCATATGATTCAAGTTCTATCGATAGAATAAGGCCTTAGCAAAAACCCGGTGGTACACAAAAGTGGACTCCACATGGGTAAAAAATGCTCGAACCCTGGAAGAACCCACGGAGCCGGAATTTCTGGTTTCGCCGGCGCATTCCGAAAAAATACCGTGCCTTCTTCGGTGACCGCGCCGAAATCAAGATCTCGCTCGGCACCACCGTGCGCTGTCAGGAGGAGAACCTCCGGCTGGAGCGCGCCTGGCGTCGCAACATCGTCGGGCGGCCGCCGGACCAGCTGACCTACGAACAGATCTCGGCGCTGGCGAGCCTCGTGTTCGACGAGGCGGTGGCGGCGCAGCGCGCCAATCCCGGTCCTCCGCTGGAGCGCGCGAAATCGCTGCGACAGCTGCAGGCCCGGCAGCGCCGCGACTGGAATCTGATCCCGATCGGTCAGCACCTGCGGCTGAGGTTCGGGGCCGAGGTCGCGGCCTTCCTCGACAGGCACGCCCTGTATCTGGTCGGCGACACCTACGAGACCTTCATCCGGGCATTCGTCAAGGCCAAGGAGGACGCGGAAACGGCGCTGCTTCGCAAGGCGAACGGCGTGTACGGGCCCGATCCGGAGCGGGAGAAGTTCGCGTCGGCCGAAGTTCTCAAGCCGAACGGCGGAAAGGTGCCGGCGCTGGCGACCTTCGACGCCTACGCGGAGGATGCGGGGCTCGCGCCCAAGACGAGATCGGCCTGGCGGTCGAAGATCCGCGACCTGATCGCCTTCGTCGGGCACGACGATCTGGCGCGACTGACGCGCAAGGAGGTGCTGGCCTGGAAGGAGAAGCTGCAGAGCGAGATCCTGCCCCGGCGCAAGTCGAAGCGTAAGAAGGGCGGGCCTGCCGTCGGCGCCGACGACACGCCGGCAGAGCCGAGGACGCGCGACCGCAAGACCATCCGCAACGTATATCTCGCCGCGCTCCGGGCGACGCTGAACTTCGCGGTGAACCGCGAGGATTTGACGACCAACGTCGCCAAGGGGATCGTCGTCAAGGTGAAGAAGAAAAAGAAGCAGCGCGAGAAGGGATTCACCGCCGACGAGGCGCGGCGGATCCTGACCGCGTCGCTCGAGCCGCAGCCGAAGGCGCTGTCGGCGGAGATGGCGGCCGCGAGGCGCTGGGTGCCGTGGATCTGCGCCTATACCGGCGCGCGGGTGAACGAGATCACCCAGCTCACGCCGCTCGATTTCGGAATCGAGGAGGGCTTCGACTACATCCGCCTCGACGCCTCCGCGACCAAGACGGGGGACTACAGGAAGGTCCGCTGCACGAGCACCTCCTCGACCAGGGACTGCTCGACTACGTCAAGAGCCGGAAGAACCGCCCGTTGTTCTACGAACCCAAGCGGTCGCGCGGCGGCGACGGGAAGCACTTCCGCAAGGTCGGCGAACGCCTGGCGGAGTGGGTACGCAACACGGTCGGGGTGACGGACACGGACGTGCAGCCGAATCACGGCTGGCGCCACCGCTTCTCGTCGCTGGCGCGCGCGGTCGACATGCACGTGGACGTCCAGAACATCGTCCAGGGCCACGTGGGGGAGCGGACCGCCTCCGACTACGGCGACGCCTGGATCTCCACCGCCCATCGGGAGATCTCGAAGCTGCCCCGCTATGTCGTGAAGTGAACGTCGGCGGACGCGTGGAGCGGGGCTTCACGTCCAATTTCACGCTTGCAGCCGCGCGATGTAGTTTCGCTCCCGGAAACAAGGATGCGCGATGAAGAATTCCTACCGAGGCATATGGTCCGAAGGCGAGTTCGATCGGCCATTCTTCGTGTCGGTCGTCCCTCCCTCGGGCAGACGGCTGTGGCCGGTCACGACCGAGGCAGAACGAAGCTACGCCGACGGCGAACCCGTCACGGTCGTTTCTACACCAAGACCAAGACGGTGACCTCGCGCTGGCCGTCCGGAATAAAAGGTGGGGCGCAGTTCGCTATGCCTACGACGTAGGAAGTAGGATTGTGCTTCCTGTCATCTGCATCGGAACCACCGACAGCCTGAATGCCGATCGATGCAGCCGATGAAGCGGAGGATGAGTTCTGCGCTTCGGTCGAATGCTTGGCTGAATATCCTGATCAGGCCGGGCGGCGCTTGGCCCGATTTCGCCGTGCCGTGACGCGTGGCGATGATCCACCTGGCGGGGCTATGTTCGAGGTGGTCGGTCATCCCGATCACCTCAATCGGGGTCTCCAATCGATTTCGACGTTGTTGCCGATCCGCTTCGCCACATATCCGACGAGTGCCACGAGCGCGCTAAAAATCGCCGTGAGAATGGCAGTGCGCTGTTCCCAGCCCAGTTTTTCCCACTTCGTCGGGTTTTCGCGACCACCATTCTTCCACAGCGCCTTCGCGATCCCCGAAAATCGGACCTTGGCGGTATCGTCGAAGCTTCCGACAAAGTCGCCCAACGCGTGATATTCGTCGAGGGGACGCGCCGTGGTGGATGTCTTATCGATGTCCAGGCTCGCGATGTTTCCTCCGAAGGCGACGAAGTCGGCGTTGCCCGAGGGATCGTCGCTCGATTTGCGCCCGGCTGGCCGCAGGAAGGACACCCAACCGTTTCCGCCCAGAATCTTGAGAGCGCTCTCCTCGACGCCGTAAACAGAAGCCGGCTCTTGTCGCTTGTTGAGCCGAACGACCAAACCCAGGTAGGCGTCCGCCCCGCCGATAATGACGCGATCACGCTTCACGGCCCCCACGGCATCGACCGACCTGCATGCGAGTTGGCCAATCGTCTTCGAGGTGCCTCGAGGCTTGGCGGCTTGAATCGAATAGGTCTTGCTATCCGCCTTGATGGTTGCCGTGCGACCGGAAGCCGTAATGCCGGGGTTGGACGTGGAAGCCAGCACGGAATTCAGATAGAAACCGAGGCTGCGTCCCTCGCTTTTGACGGCTATCGAGGCGTCCTTGTCGACGAATTGCGTCGTCTTGCTTCTCTGCGAGCCGGAATCCAGATCAAGCGAATACATCGCGAACGAACCGAACTTCGTGGTCATCGTGCCGCTGGTCTTCGCCCGATCGAGGGTACCGAACTCGGCAGGACCAGCATCTAGCGAGACGGACAGTTCGGTCAGGTCTTCGATACCGATGCGATGACGCTCGACCGAGCTCGCAGTGTTCATCCCGTCGCCGAAGCAATCCGCGTAGAACTCGATCGTGGCATCGAACCTGCCCGATTTTGCAATTTTGCTCCATTGCACAGCGAATTTGTTGTCGTCCCCCGGGCTGTTCCAACGAAGCGAGCCGTTCTCGATCTGGGAGGGAAAGATCTGAAAAGGAGCACGGTCCTCGTCGTCCTGCGCGCGGCGTCGCTTCCTGTGTCCATCGGCGGCTACGCCCTTGGTTCCGATCACTCCGTTGACGGGAGCGTCGAGTATCGCATCCAACCGCACCGGAATGGGTCGATAAAGGAATTCGGCCATATGGAACACCGTCGAGCCAATGCTGATCCCGAGAACGAGAACGACGAACGCGGCGGCCACACCACGCGCGATCTTCGGTCCGCGCACATGAGTATAGCAGCCGCGCCCCGCCATCATGATGGCGACCAGAACGAACGCAACGACGATCGCTCCCGCCGCATCCGCAATCAGGTTCTCCAAAACATAAGGTGCCGAAATAACGCCTTCGAGCATTCCAATCGCCAGGTCGCAGGCCACCAGCGAGAAGTAGGAAGCAACGACTGCGGCCACGAAGACATTTCTCGCGCCGGTTCGACCGAAGGAAAGACCGACTATGACCGATGCCATCGCCAGAAACGGCCACTGAAAGGCCGACAACAGTCATTGTCGAAGGCTCGGAAACCTTGCCAGGGTGTCCTGATAGGCCGAGCCGTATATCGATGGCGAATCGCTGCGGATGAGAGCATAGATGTAGTTCTGGATGTCCGGTCCGGTGCTTAAAACGAACGACAAGCCCACCACAAGGCAAGCAGTCGACACGATCCAGCTTCCCAGTGCCAAAGGATGTTGGCGAGCGAATTGAATCGTCCTGCGAAGCTTCAGTTTCAGTACGAGCCAATAGCAGCGCAGTAAGGTCGATTGCAGCATCAGCATCGTCTTCAAACGCTATCCCCGAACCAGGCGCTAACCAGCAGCAGCCGGCCGTGCCCGCAAGATCATCAAGGGCTCTTGCTGAAGGAGTTGCCAGACCTCCCATGCGAACGATGTGATCGCGATTCCGCCGAGAATTTGCGAGCCAACGTGAAACCATATGTACCTTTGATAGGATGAGCGTGCGGGAGTCCATCCAGTGCCCCGTTCTGCTTCGATCAGCGGACTGATCCGCACGGTCAGGATGATGCGCATTACCTGATAGACGAGAATGATGATCGCGGGTAGTGCCGAAGTCCATTCCGCCCCGAAGACAAAGTGGTATTTCAAAAGCTTGATCGCCCGTTTCCAATCTTAAGAATGTTTGAAAATATCAATGACTTGTATGGAGAGTGAGGAAAGCAGGCGGCCACCGTGTACATAAATTCGCACGAAAACGAGGTCGCGCCATATCAAATGAGGAGGTTTGGCTCGTCACGGCAGCCTGCGATTGCTGGATACGACGGCCCGGCAGACCCCTGTCAACCTGGTCGCCGCCATCAAGGTGCAAGGCGAGCCAATGCGGCGGAGTCCTTAGGATCGAGTGGGTCAACATATACATGACGGACCTCCACGCTCGGCAGCCTGGCACTCCGTCGGATCTTTCCGATCGATCGACAAAGCTGCTCGACGCGGTTCGCATAAATCGAGGCGTAAGCCTCCTCCGGGACCGCAAGCATTACCCGATCGAACATCCAAGCGGTGCCAAAAGCCCGTAATACCCATTCGTCGCATCGGTCGCGATACATGGCGGAGTTCCTATAAGGACCCACCACAAGGACCGCCAATCTCTGGGGCGGATCGGCGGCGATCACCGACGCGGGGCGATCGGCGCTCGACCTGATGGAGAGCAAGCCTACTGACTCGGAAGTGCAGCAAGCGCAGAAAATGGCGTCCGAGCCGTCTCCGGCCATCGTGCTTTCCGAAACTTCGCTTGCTGCTCCAGCCTCGGCGTCTCCAGCGACCTCGGCGGGACGCAGGCCGACGATGGCGCACTGCGAACGCCTCTCGTTAAGCGAACGGTTGCGGTGATCACTTTTGCGAATGACCGCAAATGGTCTTAATCGCCCAATCTTCGGTACGAAGAGCCAGCTTAACTAAAACCATGGAAGGGCAAGTCCGGCAGTCCTGCTCAATGCACCGAACTGATACCGTCATCCATCCTCAAGAGAGTGTCGCCGTATAGCGCAATCTTGAGGGCCTTTTGGTCTAACGCGAAGACCATGGCTTCCTGAACGAGGCCGGCCTCCTTCATCTCCTTAAAGATATCCGAGTAGACGTCACTCTTGTTCCGAGCGCCTTCCAAAAAACGGTGAAGTAGAAGGCTCCAATCTAGGGTCTGTTTGGATTCATCTTGAGTTTGTCACGGCGGCGGTCAGATTGATCATTGCTTCGAAGCTCAAATCGGTTTTGTCGGCGCGCATGGCGATCCGCTTGAATTCCTTGAGCTTGCAGAAGAAATTTTCGATCAGATGCCGCCATTTGTACATTTCCTTGTCGATGGCGAGAGGCTTGGCGCGACGTGGGTGCTGGGAAATGACCACCTTGGCGCCGCGCTTGTCGAGGTCGGCGATGATGGCATTGCTGTCGAACGCCTTGTCTGCGATCAGCGCATCGAAGGCCAGCCCTTCGATAAGCGGCGAGACGCCGACCGTGTCGAAGCGCTGGCCGGGCAGCAGCACGAAACGCACGAGATTACCGAGCGCGTCGGTAAGTGCCAGGATTTTGGTGGTCATACCGCCTTTCGAGCGGCCGATGGCTTGGTTTTGCGTCCCCCTTTTGCGCCCTGTCCGTGGCGGTGGACTTTGACGATGGTGGCATCGACCATGACGTATTCCATGTCCGGCTCGTCCGAGACCGCATCGAACAGACGCTTCCAGACACCTGCCTTCGCCCAGTCGCGGAAACGCGTGTATACGGTTATCCAGTTGCCGAAGGCGCGCGGCAGATCGCGCCATGGGCTGCCTGTCCGGGCGATCCACAAGACTGCTTCGACAAATAGCCGGTTGTTCTTGCCGCTCCGGCCGGGATCAGCCGGCTTGCCAAGACAATGTGGTTCCATCTTCGCCCATTGGGCGTCAGTCAAAACGAATCGGTTCATCCCAAGCTTGAATCACAGCCAAGCCCAAATGAGAATCCTGAATCCAAACAGGCCCTAGGTCGCGGGCGGACCCGGTGGATCACTTCTTGCCGGCTAGTGCCCGCGACCATTTCGTGTCGGGATAGGGCGGGAGAAGCAGAGGCTCGCAGCAGAGACTCTCGAAACGTACCCCTGCGCTTCCGCGCGCGGCCTCAGTATCGATCACCAGCCGATGCGTAGCTTGTGCGAATACCTCGCCGACGAGGGCCGGGCTCGCCCACGGTCGTTCGTTCTTTCCTTTCAGGAACATGAACACGACATACCCTGATTTTTCGAGGGCGTCCTTCGCCTTGGCGGCCGCGTCGAAATCCTCTTTGGTGAAGGCGATGAAAACGCGATCGTCCGGCGCGGCGTTCAACCAATCTCTCACGAACCGGCATGCCTCCTCATCTCCCGGAGGCTTCGTGCGATCGCAATCCGACTTCTTCTTGGCCAGCCGCTTGGGCACCTCCTTAGGACGATAAGCGAAGAGCACTCCTGCGCGTCCGTCCGCAAAGGCCAACGCCCAGCCTTCCTTCGTGAAACTGTTCCAGTTCTCCCTTCTCGGAGCATAACCCGCGAGCGAAGCGAGCCTCGGTTTGTCCGGTGGCTTTAAGGCGGAGGCGTCCCCCAACACGACATCTAATCCGGCCAGGTCGAGAACCCGCTCGACTGCGCTCAGGAATTTGTTGTCGGGACCGTCTCCCTGGTCGAAGACGGCACCCCACGCCATGCAGGCCATCAGCGACAGCAACGCCGCGGCTAACAAGCTCGGAATGGATTTCCCGCACGCCATAACCGGTCGCGCTCCCGAAAACATCCACCTTAATGCTCGCAAGCGGTCTGGGAAGCTAGGGGATTCCCTTGCACGCCAAGCTTGTCCGGTCCCATCCTTCAAGGCCACACTGCGAGTGCCACCCTGGACGTGTGAGCTGCGATGAACGCCTTCGACGCATTCGTATGCTACCGACGATCCGACGGCGCACTCGCCACGCGACGGACCAGGCGCCTCTTGCAGGACTATCGTCCACCCCGCGAGGTGGAGAGTCCCGTGGGCAAACTGCGGGTTTATCTGGACACGATCTACGAACGGGCCACCAACGACTTCTTCGAGCGCGTCACGCTGCCCGCGCTGATGTCTTCTCGCTATCTGATCGTCGTGGCAACGCCGGATGCCGCCCCCAGGGAGCAGGCGACCAACGATTGGATGCGTCGGGAAATAGAAGCATTCGAGGCGGGCCCGAATCGGGGCAACATCATTCTCGTGCGGGCGGCCGGCGCGTTCGCCGGACCTCTGCCGGGCGATCTCGCCGTTCGCTATCCCAACATCGAAATCATAGACATGAGGGGATACGGTCCCTTCGCCTTTCTCAATCCGGCGAAGGCATCAAGGCTGGCCGACGAGACCGTCAAGATCGTTGCGCCGCTTCTCGGGCTGACGTCCGAGGACATGCCTGCCATCAGGCGGGAGGAGGAGCGAAGGCAGCAGTTCCGGCTCGGCCGCCGGTTCGGCGATCGCGGTGATCGGCGCCGTGACCGCAGCTCCCGTGTTCGCATTCTTGAGCCGCAACAACGCGCTCGATGCGCTTTCGCGCAGCGTGTTCGCGACAGAAAGGACGATCCAAACCATCCGGTCGCTACAGCCCGGCGAGGCGCGAAACAATCTCTTGGCCAGCAGTTGCGATCTGCTCGATTCACTCGCCGACCGAGCTCCTTCTCCGCCGCAGGCGCTGGCGCTGGTCGCGTGCCGCGCGGAACGGGCGGACGCGCATGATCGGCTGAAGGAGCCGGATCGAGCCGCCGAAATGCTGGCGGCGGCGACGAAGATTGCAGAGGAGGGGTTCGCGCGAACGGGAGCGGCCGACGACGCGCTTGCGGTCGTGGAGGCCCGGCGCGCAACGCTGGAACGCGCGATTCGGACCGATATACAAAACGCAGGCCGCGTGGCGTCGGATTTCGCGACGCGCGCCCTCGAAATTGCGAAGAAGATGAAAGAGGAGCACGAAATTCCGGAAACGGCGGCCAGGGCATTGCAGAAATCGGCAGTCGAGTTTCTTCAGGCGAAGCAAGATGATGCTGCACTGGATGCGGTCAATGCGTCCATAGAGGCGGGGAGTATTGCGCTTAGTCGGCAAGAGCGTCTCTCGATGCAGCTGGAACACGTCGTCACTGTCGCACTTAAATCGCAAGTGTTGTTCGAAAGGGAAGAGAAAGGCGCGGCGGACGAAGTCAGAGCCAAAGCGAAGGCCATGCTCGACCAGATCGATGGGAAGAAGGCGGACGCGGAGGGGCTGGCGCGGCGCTATTCGGAAGCTGCTGACCTCGTCGCGAAGACCGGCAAGGGTTACCTGGACCGATAAGATGAGCAGAAGCTTTGTGACCGCCTTTGCCCTTTCCCTCGTCTCAGTCGGACTATTGCTGTGCGGTGCCGGCGCAGGCCTGGCGTATCTTTTGGTCCCCGAGGCTCCACGAAGGTACGCAACGGCGATCTTCTCATTTGCCGTGCCACCAGGCTGGACGTGCCGGCGGGAGCAACTGGACTATATCTGCGACAGTGGGCATCCACCGTTCGCTTCCATCGTCATCTTTACGATGAAGCATCGGGGTACTCATGACACCCTCGATGCTTATGAGGACCATCTTCGTGGCCCTATTCCAGCGGTTGGCAACAAAAGCGGCGAAGCCGAACTCGTATCCCTCAAACGCGTACGCATCGCAGGTACGGATTGGGTAGAGGGAATACGCAAGAACTCGGAGGTTCCGAACTACGAGACGACGTATCTGGCGGGAATCACCGCCGAGGCGGCCGTTCTATTCACCTTCAGCATCCACGAACCGGCCGATCCGAAACGCAGACGCCAGCTCCGTTCGATGGCCGATAGCTTGGTAATCTATCAGCGCCGGTAGCGTCATATTCGCTCGACCAAAGTCTCGATGATCCGAAACCAAATATGCGACTTTATCGACGAGATCTTCGTTCCAGCGGTTCGACAAATCGACGCCAGAGGTAGTCAGCCGCAGCTTCCGGCGACAAGTGCTTCAGATCGACGTCGTCATAGTGGCCGAACGCCGAGCCCATCGTGGCGCAGAGGAATAAGGCATCATCGGTCACCGAGAGCATTTCGTTGACCGCGTTTCCGGAAAAGAACGTCCCTCGTAATACGAAATAGCGTCGCGCGAAAACGCTCCGCCCAACCAAATGTGACACGCGCATTCGCTGTTGCCGTGCATAAACACCTCGGCGACGAAGTCCATTTCGCCGCGGAATTCGATGTCGGTCTCGACGAAATCATAGCGAGCCTTCAGAGCCTCCAAGCCGTTCCGGAACTTGTCGGTGATCGCGGCATACGAGTTTCTGATGAATCGGCGACGCTCTGCGTCCGAAGGCCTGCGTCCGATGTGCGGCAGGTAGGGATTGTCACGCCGATTCGCCGTTGCGGAGCGCGGCCCGGGGAAAGCGGTCGCCACCTTTCCGTCGGGCTGTGCTGGAAACGGCGGCTGAGCTTCGGGCTTGGCGCGTCGCTGCTCGATGCCTTTCAGCAGCCACCGGCGGGCCTCATCTTCCTCGAGGCCGACCAACTCGATGCGAACGATCTGCCGAAGCAGCCCCTTGGGCTCGCAAGGTCTAACCATCACCGGCACGACCTTGCCCTCGACGCCACGTGGATCCCGAGCAAAAGCGGCGGCCCATTCCGAGGCCGCGAACTGGGATGTCAGGTAGTCCGGCGAAAGCACCAATAGGGTCCGGACCGCTTCCGCGGCCGCTTCCTGCATTTCCAGCACAAAGTTGGTTCCCGGACGGAAATCCCACGCCTGGATCGACGTGCTGAACCCCGCGTCCTCGAGAACGTATGCTATCCACTCGGCCCACGTCCGGTCGGCCTTGTTGTAGCTAATGAAGAAATCCGTCATGTCGGGAGGATTCGCCTCGTTGAGGTTTTCGATGATCATATGGTCGATCCATGGATTCGCAATCGGCCCGCGGCTGCGGCGGGTTTCGCGCGCGGCCGCTTAGCCCGTTTGGGGCGGCATTCCGTTCCGAACGCGCGGTTCTCGGGAACACCCCGGGGTGTCCACTAGGTTATCTCGGTCGCGTCAGCGGCTAAACGGAGCCAGGGCCGTGCCGGGTGGTTCGTCGGCCCCAGTGTTGGAGACCCCAATGGCGGACAAGAAAGTGGTATTCGTTGCCTTCGCGATCGAAGACGAGCGGCAGCGCGATTTTATGAAAGGCCAATCGCTGCACACGAGATCGCCTTTCGAGTACATCGACATGTCGGTGAAGGAAGCGTACGACACCGCCTGGAAAGAACGCGTGCGCACGCGGATCCGGCGGTCCGATGGTGTGATAGCGCTGGTCAGCAAGAACTCCCTATCTTCCAGCGGACAGAAGTGGGAGATTCAGTGCGCCAAAGAAGAAAAAGAGCCGCTGCGCGGCATTTGGGCTTACGGCGACGACCGCACCAATCTTGAAGGCGTGAATACCACGGTCTGGACATGGGACAACATAAAAGACTTCATCAATACGCTGTGAGATCCGCATGACCAGAAAGGCGCTCATCGTCGGCATCGACCACTACGACTACATCACACCGCTCACGGGTGCGGTCAACGATGCACATTCCGTCAAGGCGATGCTCGAGCGGAACGCGGACGGGTCCCTCAATTTTGAAGTGAGGCTGATCACCGGTACGGGGCCTGCCGACATCGTCGACCGTCAGGAATTCCGGGACGCGATCGAACAGCTGTTCGCCGCAGACAGCGGCATCGAAGTTGCGCTGTTATACTTCGCTGGCCACGGCCATCTGGAAGCGACGGGCGGCTATCTATGCGCCGGAGACTGCAAGACGGGGCATGACGGGGTGCCGCTCGGCGAAATCATGACCATGGCTCATCTGTCCAAAGCGCAGAATAAGATCATCATGCTCGACAGTTGCCATGGTGGCATCGCCGGCTCGCATCCGACGCACACAAGCACTGCGGAGATCAGCGACGGAGTTACCATCCTCACGGCATCGACCGCCGAACAATACGCCAGCGAAAGCAATGGAGGTGGCTTGTTCACCAGCCTGCTGGTCGACGCCCTGGGAGGGGAAGCGGCGAATCTGATGGGTGAGATAACTCCCGGCGCCGTCTATGCCCACGTCGACCAATCGCTGGGTAACTGGTCGACGCAGCGGCCTGTCTTCAAGACGAACGTCAAGCGTTTCGTTTCTCTCCGGCGCGTACAGCCGTCGCTCGAATTGTCGGAACTACGGCGCATCTTCGATTTCTTTCCGGCGGCTGGGCACCATTACCAGCTCGATCCGACCTTCGAGCCGGAACGCCCCACGCCCCCGCCCGGCTACGTGCCGCCGCCCGACCCAAAAAAAACCGAGATCTTCGCCATTTTGCAGAAATACAACAGAGTTGGCCTGCTCGTTCCGGAAGGTGCCCCCCACATGTGGCATGCGGCCATGGAGGGCAAGACCGTTCGTCTTACCGCGCTGGGCGAACATTACCGGAGACTGGTCGCAAACAATCGGATCTGACCCAATGAGCACGCCCATCTCACAGAAGGCGATCGACGAACTGATCGAAACCCTCGCCGGCATCGAGCATGAGCGTTGGTCACACTGGCAGCGCTATATGCACGAGCAGTGCGAACGCCGGCCGGACGGCTCGCTCACTATCCCGCCGATGCTGGTGTCGCAATGGGAGCGGCAGTCAGCCACCGCTTATCCCGATCTCAACGAGAAGGAGAAGAAAAGCGACCGCGATCAAGTCATGCACTATTTGCCGGTCGTCCTGAATGCCTTGGATGTCGTGCCGGAAACGAAGCTCGGTGGCGAAAGCCAATAACCCCTGAAAGCGCCGACTTCCTCAACCATATATTTCTATCATCCTTTCATCGAGGATTCTCAGAAGCGTTAGAGCCTCGCCCTCGGACGTCCGAACGCTTTGCACCCGCACGTCGAACTGTTCGATGTGCCGGCGATCGAACCAATAGTGCGCCGGCTCCTTCCTAGCCGGGCCGATCTTGTTGGCTCCCGCAAGCGACGTTGCAGCGCTAGAGCGCAGGTCGATATCGTCGCGAACCTTTAAAGTGCCGCAAACGATGCTCGGCCACTGCCAGCGCCTTCCTCCGAGATCCTGCGCGACCAGGACGCAGGGCTGTCTTGTCATGCGTATGACACGGATGGCAGTGGCGGTAAGACTTGTCGAAAAATCGTGGGAGAGAGCTGCGATCCCCTCCAACGTAATGTCGCCCAGCGTTGCGAGTCTCGGCGTGATCATGAACGGCGGGAGGATGAGATCGCCGGCATAGGCGTCCGCCACACGTTCGGCGTTCTTAGAGCGCTCATCGATCGGTTTGCCGATGTCGTCGGACCTGCAGACAAACGAGGAGCCGCGATCATGATACCAATGGCCCAGCTCGTGGCCGGTGCTGAATCTTCGCCTCGGCTTCGTTACGCGATCGTCCACGTAGATTACCGCACGTTCGCGAAAGCCGATGATCTGGGCCTCGCAATCGACAAGGCGTCGATAATGGACCTCGGCACCGACACAGAGCGCAATCGCGGGAAGGTCGATGTCTTGCGGGTCGGCGATTCCCAAATCGACTAGAAGCTTCTCTGCGGGCTTCAAGCACTCAGTCCTTCAAGTTTCCGTTCTCGTCTATGACACCAAGCATCAGACAAGCCTCCAGGAAGCTGTCCAAATCGTCCGGCGACTCGATTTTCCTGTTGCGTGCGGCGACCATCATCGCGCCGGTGACCGCCACGTGTTCCTTGACCGCGGCGTACACGCTGCGCTTCCTGGATGCTTCGATGTTCAACGAGCGCCTATTCGTTGCATCTCGAGAAAGCCTCCTTCTGGCCGCTTCGAATTGCCTGCGGCCGGCAGCGGCCTCGAAGGACCGATACGACCGGTCGTAACTCGCAAGCAATTCATCACGATCGAAGCCAGTCTCGGCAAGAAACTCCTCCAGCGCCTTGCCTTCCAAGGCGTGCATTTCCTCGAGAACTTCGTCCAGGAGTCTGGTCCGGAGGGGAGGGCGGCCGGCGCGGGTCATATCTTTCCCTCATTTATCAGGCGGGCCACCATCTTTCTTTTCCTTTTTTGGACCGTCTCGTACTTGGTTACGTCCCAACCGAGCTCTTGGAGCACTTCGGCGCGTTCGGCGCCTTCATCCAGAAGCATCAACAACGTCTGGATTTCCGGATCGTTCGCGCAAAGGTCGTAGAACTGATTCAAAACAAGTGAATCCTCCTGCGAGGCCGTCGGGTCGGCCACGTTTTCGGCCGGATCCGGATCTCCTTCGGCGGCCGTGAAGCGCTCGCCATGCACACGACGTATCGTCGCGGCGTGCCGGCGCTCGTTGGAGGCGATGCTCCTGATGGCGCCGCGAAGAAAGCCGTAGGTTTCCGCTGTGCCGGTCACGGGCTTGTCCGAAGTCATCCATCGTTCATACGCCCCTTGAAGCAGGTCCTCGAAATCGAACGACGTACCGCGGGCCCGAAGCCGAGCGTCGACTTCCAGTTTGATCCGCTGCTCGTCGGTCAGGGCCCGCAGCGCATCCGCCCTGGCCGGCTGTGCTGCCGTCCTCTCCACCAAAAATCTCCATCCACCTAAGTTAGCTCACGACCCGGCCCAAGTCGGAAAAAAATTGCTTAGGCCGGTCCGACACTGTGCGGGTCGCGAGCTTACTATCCCGAGGCCACCAGTTCGCAGCAGCCGCTGCGGCCGAGCCCGTTCCCAACGACGGCAGATGAACGCCGGCGAACGGATCGTGATACTCGGGGTAACCCTAGGTACAGCCTACAAAAACGGAACGTCGGGGCCGCACTCCCGCGCTCACTCGGGAGTTAAAGATGGCAAAAACCAAGGTTTTCATCAGTTTCGACTACGATCACGACGAGGCCCTCAAGGAGTTTCTGGTCGGTCAATCCAAGCTCGAAGACAGCCCCTTCGAGCTGGCCGACTGGTCCATCAAGGAGGCGATCAGCGAGGATTGGAAAAAGAAGGCGCGCACTCGAATCAAGGGTGTCGACACCGTCGCCGTCATCTGCGGCAAGACCACCGACACCGCAGCGGGCGTGTCGGCCGAGGTCAAGATTGCGCAAGAGGAGAAGGTCCCGTATTTCCTGCTCCAGGGCTACAAGGACGGCGGATGCAAGAAGCCGAAGTCGGCGAAGACCGACGACAAGATGTACGAGTGGACCTGGAAGAACCTGAAGGCGCTGATCGGGGGCGGTCGATGAAAACGGCCGGCCGGGCTCTGGTCATCGGCATAGACCATTATCAGGATTCGCCATTGTCCGGGTGCGTCAACGACGCCTTGGCGGTCAAACGGTTGCTGGAGACGCATGCCAACGGGGACCCCAACTTCTCGGTAATGGCGCTGACAAGCGACAGCCAGGTCGTCACAACCGCCCTGATGTTCGACGCCGTTACCCAGCTCTTCAAGGGCGATGCCGATACGGTGGTCCTGTATTTCGCTGGTCACGGTCTCATCAACGAGGAAACAAACGCCGGCTTCCTGCTCAGTCAGAACCACGCGAAAGGCGCATGGGGAGTGGCACTGGGTGACGTTCTGGAACTGGCCAACAAGGCCTATCCTCATGTGAAATCAACCGTCATCATCCTCGACAGCTGTCATTCCGGCTTTGCCGGCGAGGTGCCCCAATTGGGCTCGCGGGGGCAGGTTTCCGTCATCGGCACGGGTGTCACGATCCTGACGGCATGTCACCGGGATGGGCTCGCCGACGAGGACGGGCAACACGGGCTTTTCACCGGTCTTTTGCTGGAAGGATTGACCGGCAGCGCCTCCGACGTCCGCGGCTACGTGACGCCTGCTGCGCTGTACTCGCTGATCGACCAGACGCTGGGCGAATGGGAGCAGCGACCGATCTACAAGGCGAACGTGCAGACGTTCGTAACGCTGCGCCAGGTGCCCGCGAAGATTCCGTCCGAAGTGCTGCGGCGGTTGCCCGAATACTTTCCGACCGCAAACTACATCTACCCGCTCGACCCATCCTACGAGCCGGACCGGGAGAATATTCCGGAGCACCTCCGTAACCTACCGGTGGACCCAGAACACGTAGCGATCTTCAAGGAACTTCAGATGTGCAACAGGCAAGGGCTCATAGCTCCAGTCGAGGCGGAGCACATGTACTACGCCGCCATCGACTCGAAGGGCTGCAAGCTAACGGCGCTAGGCGCGCACTATCGCAAGCTCGCAAATCTGAAGCGCATCTGAGAAATCCTGCCTCGCAGAACCGTCTAAAACGACCCGAAAGGCCAAAATCGCCATGTCCGGAATCAAGGTATTCCTGTCACACAAGAACGAAGACTCGGAAGTCGCGGGCGCCATCGCCTACAGGCTGAAGATCCATCATCAGATAGACGTGTACCTCGGCGTCATCGACCGAAACATGGAAAAGAATGGGCCGGATCTAGCGGACTATATTCGCGCCGAGATGGAGAAATGCACGCAGCTGCTTGCGGTTATCTCGGCCAAGACGCGCGAATCCCAATGGGTACCGTGGGAGATCGGGGTTGCGACGGAAAAGGAACGACCGCTGGCGTCCTTCATCAATCCGCCGGCCACGATACCGGAATTCCTGCGGAAGTGGCCGTACCTGCAGTCGCAGGAGGACGTGGACCGGTATGCGTCGGTTTCGAAGAGCACGCGCCTGGTACAGGAAGAATCAGTACGCAGGGCCACGGCTTCCGCTTCCTCAGCCCGGAGAACGGCTTTCCGCGAATTCCATCGATCACTGAAGGCACAACTCGGTCAGCGATAACTAGGATAGCGACCGAGGACGCATCGCTCGTGCGCCCTTGGTTCGGCCGAGATGCGAAATCTGAGGATAACAGCTTGCAATTAACCTTGCTCAGAACCACTTCGGTTAACCAGACCTAATCGGATTCCGTCAACACATGATGATCGCACCCGCGCGATCGAGCATGGCATCGAGGTATAAATGGGTACGCGGACATGGAATAGGGATCGAGCGACCAAGCGCCTTGATGCCAAGATCGATGGGCTTCCGCTGAAAGACATCGAAATCAAGGAATACGTGCGGGACACCGATCTCGGTAACTTGCCTCGGCATGTGGCGTACCGGGTCAACGGCGTGCATCTCTACGCCGATATCCTGAATCTCAATGACATGCTGCACGTGACCGACGTAGAAGGTGAGACTTGCCATCGTCGAACGTTGCGCTTCTTGAATCTGCATTACCGGGCTGTGCATCGCGTGCTGCTGAGAGTGGATGCCCTTTTCGTCGATTTCCACAACCAGCGTCTGCATTCGGTCGTAACCAAGCCGTATGATTCCGAGGCGAAGCGGGTCCATAAGGCTGTTGCCGTTGGGCAACTTGTCATCGACGTGCTGGCTCAAACCGGCGAAGATGCCGATCATCCCGCCGCCGACATGCGCGTGGGAATCGACACCGGCCTGGCGCTTGCCGTAAACAACGGACGTCGGGGGCATCGGGAGCCGCTATTCCTGGGCGAGCCGGCAAACTATGCGGCGAAGCGTTCCGGAGGCGGCAAGTCGACCGGAATTTACCTCACCAACAAGGCCCGCAAGGCAATCGGCCTGGCCGACGTCAAGAACGAGGATACCACTCCGCTTACACCGACCGAGATCAAGGCATCGCAAGACGAGGCAAAACTGGGCGTGAACGCGGATGAGATCGTGAAGGAATGGAAAGACGATCTCGACAAGAATCCGATCGGGAGTTTCGAGTTTTCCGGTCACACGCCGCCCTTCCGGACGCTCGATATCGAAGAACTATCGGTGAAGAATTCCCGCCGGCAAGATGCCGCAACCATCTATGCCGACATCGACGGATTCACGGCATATGTAGGCAAGAACATCACGACCGACGCGGACGCCAAACACGTCGTGCGGGCGCTCGACATCTTGCGCACCGAGCTCGATGCCGTGCTGCATGAGGATTTCGCGGGCCGCAAAATTCGCTATATCGGTGACTGCGTGCATGGCCTTCTGGTCGAGGGGACGGCGCAAACGACGGAAGCCGAGGAGACGATCAGCAACGCGACGCTGTGCGCCTCCGCTATGCGCAGCAGCTTTGATCTGGCGCTGAAGAGGCTCAAGGACAAAGGGACCGATGCTACGACCCTTGGCCTCGCCATCGGCTTCGAGTATGGACCGATGACCGTGACCCGCCTGGGCATGAAAGGTGATCTGGTGCGCTGCTCGGTGAGCCGTGGAGTCGTGACCGCCGAGAACGAGCAGAAGCGTTCCGCCGGAACCGAAACCGCGATTGGCCAGAAAGCCTATGATGCAGCGACGGAGGCCGTGAGGAACATCTTCGGCTCTAGCCGCAAACGATCCAACCTGTACTATGAAGCTGCGGTCGAAGAGCTTTCGGCCAAGGATGACAAGGCAGCAAAAGCATCCAAGGCGATGGATTCGGCGGGACTGCTCAAGCCTGCCGCAGCGGTGGCGCCCCCACTCAGTTTTCCGAATCGCCGTACCGGTCCTTCGACCCCCGACGGTTTTGCGTGATCTGGTCGGTCGAGCACCCCGAGCGTGCCCAACGCGAAAGGGCCGAACTTGAGGCGCTGGTTTCGCGCGCGGATTGGCTCGTTCCCGGCGAATGGCGAATGGACACGTCGCTACGTCAGATTTGGGACGCGGACATAAGGATCGGCGACCGAACCTACGTGATCTCGCTGCGCTATCCGAACCATTTCCCGCATTCGCCGCCGTTGGTCCTCCCGCGCGACGAGACCGCCAGGTGGTCGAGTCATCAATGGGGAGCGGGCGGCGAACTGTGCTTGGAATTCGGCGCCGACAATTGGCATCCGGATATCACGGGCGCTGCCATGATCGAGAGCGCCCATCGTCTGCTCTTGGTCGAAAATCCGCCGTCAGGCGAGAACGGCATGGTCGCCTCGCGCCACGCCACCACCCTCGGACAGGACCTCCGAAGCGAGCGCATGCGATTTGTGCTCACGCGCTCCGCGGCCTCGTTCATGAAGACCTTGGCGGCCGGAAAAATGTGCGAAGCTTCCGTCGTGGGGACCTATCGAGAGCGGTCCGCGGTCTATGTGCTCGATTGGGCAATGGACCTAGCCGGCGAGAAATGGACCGACGCCTCGGTGCCGCGGACTGTCGTCGACGAAGGATATGCCCTCCAGGCAATGATCCTGTGCTGGCCTGGCGATCAGCCGCTGCCGCGCGTAACCACGCGGGCCGACCTGTACGACGCGGCGCTTGCGATCGGGTTTAGCGTACCGGACGTTCGGTACGTGCTCATCGTTAAAGGCGAGGTCTTTCGTGGCTACGCGGTCTGGGACGACAACACGGCCCAGCGATTGAGCATGGTCTTGCCGCAGCGCGAAGTGGGGCGCCTCGATCCGGAACACGCCGCTCTCGCGGCACGCAGCGTCGCGATCGTCGGCTGCGGTTCGCTCGGGAGCAAAGTCGCGGCAATGCTCGCGCGCGCTGGCGTCGGCAAATTCCTGCTCGTCGATGACGACGTCATGCTACCGGATAACGTCGTCCGCAACGATCTCGATTGGCGCGAAGTCGGCTATCATAAAGTCGATGCGGTCGCGCGTCGTATCGAACTCGTCAATCCCGATGCCGCGCGCGACGTCCGGAAATACCGGTTGGGCGGACAACATTCGAGCGACAGCGTCGAAACCCTGATTGAAGCCCTGGGCACGTTCGACCTCATCGTCGATGTCTCCGCGGATGCTCGCGTCTTCAACTATCTTTGCGCTGCCGTGAGCGTTGGCAGGAAGGCAATGGTGTGGGCGCGAGTGTTCGGAGGAGGATTCGGCGGCCTGATCGCTCGCCATCGGCACGGCATCGAACCCGATCCCGCGACGATGCGAGCCCAGATCGAACAGTGGTCCGTCGATCAAGGATTGCCGCCCGAACGCGCAGGCCAGGACTACGAGACGCGCGGCGACGACGGCCCCATGATCGCCGACGACGCGGATGTGACCGCGATCGCGGCGCATGCCGCACGATTGGCCATCGACACGCTGATACCTCGGGTCCCCTCTATGTTCCCGACTTCTGTCTACATGATAGGTTTGTCGCAGCGTTGGGTCTTTCAGCAGCCATTCGATACAAGGCCGATCGATGTCGGCGTTGCCGCTGCGACTTTTCCGTCCACCCCGGACCTGGAACTTGCCAGACTAGAGACAGAACGCATCCAGGCTCTTCTCAAGAAGCTGATAAATGAAACTGCTGCTGCCACGTCGGGTCCTGAAACAACTCCATAGCGAAATGCGCCGAGCAAGGCGGCGGGAAATCGGCGGTCTGCTGCTCGGTGAGCATGTCGGCGAGGAAACGTTTCGCGTGGTCGACGTCACCGTACAGCGCACGGGCGGTTCGAGCGCTCATTTCGTACGCGATCCGACGCAGCATCAAGCCCAGCTCGATTCCTTCTTCGCCAGGACGGGCGCCGACTTCACTCGCTACAACTACCTGGGCGAATGGCACTCGCATCCGAGCTTCGAACCCCTCCCAAGCCCTAAGGATATCGCGACCATGCAGGCTCTCGTCGAAAGGGCAGACGTCGGCGTAAATTTTGCAGTCCTCGTCATCGCCCGCGTCGGCTTCATCGGCAACGTCCAACTCTCTGCGTCCGTGTTCCGGCCAACCTGGAGGCCCGAGGAGGTGCAGGTAGTTCTGGAAAACGGCGGCCACGCGGAGAGCAGGCTTCGCGAAATCGGCCGCTGGCTTAAGGGATTTATGCCGGGTTGAATATGCGGACGCCCCGCACCTGGACCAGTTTGCGGACGGCTTCGCATACCGATTTCAAGCGCAGATTTACCGTGCTCTCGTCACCCGGTTCGTAGGGGATCACGGTCAACCCCTGCAAATCGGTAGGAATCCAGAGATCCTTGACGCGCGGATGCACCGCGATGGCACGGTGACGGCCTAGACGACCGATTCCATGAAATTGGCACTGATGGAACGGATGATTTGTTGCGGGATTCCTCGTTTGTGTTTGGCTGAACGAGGAGTGGCGTCATGGCGAAGTGGCGGCAAGCGGTCGAGTTGGCGCTGACCGATGAGGAGGCTGAAGTGTTGACGGCTCTTTCGCGGTCGAGGACGGAACCGGCGAGCCGGGTGTCGCGGGCAGCGATGCTGCTCGCCTACCTCGAACAGCCATCGTTCTTTGCCGTGGGACAACGGCTTCGCGTGCACCATTAGACGGTCCAACGCTGCGTCGAGCGAGCCGTGGCGTACGGCGCACTGGCGGCACTCGACGACCGACCGCGACCGGGCAGGGAGCCGGTGATCACGCCTGAGGCCAAGGCCTGGTTGGTGTCTTTGGCGTGCGACAAGGCCAAGGAGCACGGCTATCCACACGAGTTGTGGACGACGCGGCTTTTGGCCCGTCATGCGCGCGAGCACGGACCGGCGGCGGGGCACGAATGTCTCGCCCGTCTGGTTCAAGGCACGGTGTGCAAGCTTCTCGGCCAAGAGGCAATCAAGCCGCACAAGGTGCGCTACTATCTTGAAAATCGCGACGCCGCGTTCGAACAGAAGATGGCGGAGGTTCTGTGCGTCTATCGTGAAGTCGATGTCCTGAAAAAAGCCCCTGCCAGATCCAAGAAGCGGGGAAAACCGGTGGCGATCGTCTCTTGCGACGAGAAGCCGGGAATTCAGGCCATCGCGACCACGGCGCCGGATTTGCCGCCTGAGCCCGGCATCCACGCCACCTTTGCGCGGGATCATGAGTACAAACGCCATGGCACGCTCAGCCTGTTGGCCGGGATAGATCTGCTCACCGGAAAGGTCCACGCGCTCGTCAGAGATCGCCATCGCAGCCGCGAGTTCATCGAATTCCTCAAGCTTCTCGATGCCGCCTATCCGGCCAGCACCGCGATCAAGCTGATCCTCGACAATCATTCGGCACACATCTCGAGGGAAACCAGAGCCTGGCTCGACACCCGACCGGCAGGCCGCTTCGGCTTCACGTTCACGCCAAAGCACGGCTCCTGGCTCAACCTCATCGAGGGCTTCTTCTCCAAGTTTGCCCGCTCTGTCCTGCGTCACATCCGAGTGACATCAAAGCACGAACTCAAGGGACGCATCATGGCCGGCATCGACGACGTCAATCGCCATCCCGTCATCCACACCTGGTCCTATAAGCTTGCCGATGCAGCCTGATATGATTCGAACCATGGAAACGCTGATCTAGTTTGCCCATGAACAGTCCGAGCTCGAACAGGACGTTGTCGCGCAAGGTGGGCGACTGGTGGCCGCGTGATCGGACAATGTCGTCGGGCTCGGCAATCGCGATAGCAAAATCCGATTGGGCGACTTGTTTTTCGAGATGTTCGAGCGGATAGCCGCCGGCAAAGAACACACCGTCATCCCACACGGTGCTGAAAACGTCCGGATTCAGACCGTCGCGCAGCGCGTGCGCGACATGCTTTGCCTCGGTGGACGAGATGACGAACAGTTTGGGCGCTGCATTCGGCACGGGTATCGTCGAATTGCGCTGAAAAAGGCGTCGAGACACCTCCTGTGCGATCGGCAACCAGATCTGCGGATAACTTATGCCAAGCGCCATGAAATCGGCGCTGGTCAGTTTCAGCGCGACCACGGTCTCGGCGGCGGCGACCGTTGCGGACCGCTTGAGCGACGGCTCGATGGCCGCCATTTCGCCGATATGCTGCCCCGGTTTTCGCCGTTCATATTCGTAGCCATTGATCAGAATCAAGACCGTGCCCGCGAGCAAAAGGAATATCTCGTTGTCCTCCGCCCCTTGCGTGATCAGCTTTTCGCCGTCCTGATATTCGACGATCTCGCCAATGTCGGCCGCGGCCTCTGCGATCTCTTGATTCCCGCCGACGAATTCTTGGCGCCTAAGCGCAGCAAGCAGATTTGCGCGGTTGGCAGCGCCCTGAAATCTCTCCTTCATGCATCGTGCTTCCTGAACATTGACCATTCCGACGGCCAACATCCGTAGCGGAGGGCTGTCCTTGATGCCGCTCGCTTGGCTTGCATCGCAGCAAATCACGAAATCCCGGCAATTGAAGCTTCTATATATTTCCTCCGCGCTCGTCTGCAACCTTCCGCGATGAAGACCCCAAGAATTCCTTCCTCTAGCGCTTTGACGCCGTCCGCCAACCTTGGTGGATGGTCAGTTTCGCGCCAAATCATGGCCGGCTGGCAGGGGGCGGCGCTATGCGTGCTTGATATCGACCGGTAGAAACAAGGCGTCGCCAGCCTCGGCGTGCGAAACAGAACCGCTGCGTCGTCTCTGGGCCAACTCGGGCAATCCCTGGGTGCTGCCGCCGCCCTTCGCGGTTGATCGATCCTACCGGTGACAAGTAACGCCTCGAGAAACCGCCACCTCGGCCACCCACCGAGCGCGCTCGTTGGCACCGGGAAGATCGGCTCTCACTTGTCCTCGCTCGCACGAACGATGGCCTTCAATAATGAAAATTCTCAGCGCTTGAACCGTTTCGTCGTTTTCTCCAACTTCCCACGTTCTTAAGATCGCTGCTTTCGCATCACCCAAAGGGTTGAGCAACCATTGCACCCGATCGCCGAAGGAACGTCCAGCTCCGCGCCAAGTGCTTGCGGGCACGGCGCCTGGTATACCGAAGGAGATGCCGACGACGTTTCCCCCATCGAAGAAGGTCGCCTGAAGGCCGTGAGGTCCCGGGCAGACCCACCTACTGAGATGCTCCTTCGACAGGTCGCGGCATTGCTTTCCCGAAGTGCTGGAGAAGAACTCGCGAAGGGCTGCGGCCCCGCATGACGGCGCGAACGCAATCGACGCGCCGAGAAGGAAGGCCGATATCCAGGACCGCATCACCTTCCGCCGCTTTCACGCGCCCTCGCTTTCGCCAATATTTCCATGGCGCCGCGAATTGCAGGTCCCAGGTCCTCCGAGAGCGGCAGTGGAGGCGGCATGGCGCGAGGAGAGGCGATGTGTCCTCCAGCGAAGAACGCCCTGCGGTTGCCGGATCCCGTAAGAAGTGTCCACGCTTGACCGATCCCCGCCAGGAGATTCGGCAAGCCGTAACCCATGAACGGCGTCAGAAGAATTCCCCTGACAAGATTTGCCGAAGCGAGGATCTTACGAAGGTCCACGCTGTCGACTACGCTCCGATCCGCGGTTCTCAGTCCCCAAAATTGGCTCAAGAACCGCCGACCATAGACGAACACGTCGTCGAAGAAGGACTCTCCTGCGGTGCCGACGCCCATCGACGCTTCGATGTCAGCAGCGACGGCGACCTTCTTCAATAATCTTCTGTTTTCGTCATGCGTCGTGATCTCCACGTATGCATAAAAGATCGTTGTCGAATTCGCACTGACCCAATCGAGAAATCGTGCCCTGCAAAGAATAAAGACCCATTCGTGCCTCCCGAGAAAGGAAGCATCCTGGATGATCAATCGCAAATATATGATAAATCACATGGTCTTATTTTTGCGGAATCCGGACGTTCGCCTCCATGGCTCGATCGGGATTCGGCAAACGGTTTCCACAAAGAGAGGCGAGGGCGGCTAAGCTGCTCGCGGCTAACGTGAGACGCTTGCGCCGGGCGCGGAATTTGACCCAGGACGATTTGGCGGCGGCCCTCGGTATCGAGCAGGGGGCCGTTTCATTGATCGAAAACGCCCGCTCCAACCCGACCATACTGATGTTGGATGCGATCGCCGCGGCACTCGAGGTGCACATGGCCGATTTGTTCGACGAAAAGGCACGGTCCCATCGCACCGAGGAAAGCGTACGAAGATCTACCCGCCGCACGACATCCTGAACCGCGGCGCCGATGCCAGCGGTGTGGACGGGTCAGGCGAACCTTACTTCCGAGAAATGCCGAAGAGATCGGCTATGCCGACGCCAAGCGCGGCGGCGATGCGGGTGATCGAATCCAATGTCGGATTGGCGGTCTCCACCTCGACGGCGCTGACAAGCGCCTGCCTTGTCGCAGCCTTAGCGGCGAGCTCCTCTTGCGTCATCCCGCTTTCGAGCCGCAATCGGCGGACGTTGCGCGCCAGTGTGCCTCTGGGCGAGGTACCGGAGTCCTTTCGCATCAGCAATGAAAGCATCACCGTCTCCTGCCTACATGCGATATGTCGCATAAACGCTTTAACGTGTAGCGGCGCGCTGCCCATTGCTTGCTAAGACGTGGGAATTGGCCAGCGGATGATCCTAAGTCAACGGGGCATTCTCGACGCTGGCGTGCCAATCGTAGCCGCCGGGCGGGCGAGGGAAGCTCGGTGAGGTCCACGGGCGGCCAATCCGTCCTTGACGATACAGACGCCTCTTCCTCTTCGGTCGCCCCATCGGGGCAGGAACGCGCCTTCGCAGGTCGAACAGCTTCGGGATACCAACAAAAGTACGAGCTTTCCCGGCCTTCCAAGGACCGGGAGTTCAACGCCGGATATTTACACGCTTTGACGTGTAGACCGTCTCGATTACAATGTGCATCAATCACGGGAATTACAAAACAGATAATGCCGAGAGTTGTAGCCGTCGACGCGTGAATTCTCACGCTCCGGCGTAATGGTTTTCGAGGCGCGCCCGTTTGCGGGCTCGGAAAAGAATTATGCGGTCGCTTGTTCGAGTCATCAAGAGCTTGAGGTTGAGCTATTGCGAGCACAAGAGCAGCCGCGGCGCCGCCGTTTTGCTGATTCACGGGAATTCCTCGAGCAAAGACGTCTTTGCGAAGCAAGTTCCTCCGCTTTGCGCAGGCGGCTACAGCTTCGTGATCCCGGATCTTCCGGGGCACGGATCGTCCGCCCGCTCTGAAACGCCCCGGTCCACGTACAGCTTTCCCGGCTACGCGGCGGTACTTCATGCATTGATGGGAGAATTGGGTCACAGGAGCTACCACGTGGTCGGATGGTCGCTCGGTGGTCATATCGGCATCGAGATGATGGCGCGGTACGGTGCCGTGAAATCGCTCTTGGTCTCTGGCACTCCTCCCGTGAGCCTCGACCCCGACGGCATAGCCGCCGGCTTCAACTGGACGCCGTCAACCGCTCTCGCGGGCAAGCGCGTCTTTTCGCGCGAGGATGCGATCCGCTACGTGCGGGCGATGATGGGCGCGCGCCTGGCGCCCGCTCAGCAGATCGAAACGGCGCTTCGGACCGACGGCGATGCTCGCCACTGGATGGTGCGCAACGGCATGCGCGGCGTAGGAGCGGATGAGGTCCGCACGATCACCGAGGATGATCGTCCGTTCGCAGTCGTTCAGGGAGCTTCGGACCCGTTTGTCCGGACTGATTATCTTGCGAGACTTCCCTACAAGAACGTCTGGACCGGAGCGCCCGTGTTTGTCGAGGCAGGCCACGCCGCCCACTGGCAGGCGCCAGGGGTCTTCAACAGCAACATGATGGAGTTTCTTAGAGCCGCCAATTGAGGGTAACTGACTGAAGGTGGGGGGCACCATGGTCGCAACAGTCGAGGACTTCATCGAAGCAACGCAGAATGTCAGTTCGGAAGCGATATTGAGGGACATGTTCCTCGCCGCGACCGGCGCAGACGGGTACGAAAACGCGGTGTTCGCGCGCGCGCGCAACGGCCGTCTGCTCTCTATTCCGTGGAGCCAGTTTCCGCCTGGCTATCTCGATACGTACAAGGCGGAGCAATGGGACAGGATCGATCCGGTGGTGCAGCACGTGCAGACCGCGCGGGGACCGTTCCGCTGGTCGGATACGCATTCGGGCGGGGGCTTCTCTCGCGATCAGCACCATTTCTTCGAGAAATGCCGCGAACTCGGCGTTCATTCCGGAATTACCATTCCGATGCGCGGACCGGCCAGGGAGACCGATCTCATCAGTTTGAGCTTCCGCGAGCACGGCAGCCTGATGCCCGACCGCTCAGCCTACATCTACATGCTCTGCGTGCAATACTGGCTGAAGTACTGCGAGATCGCGGACCGGCGCGACGCTCCGTGCGTTACGCTGACGGCGCAGGAACTCGAATGCCTCAAATGGTGCAAGGAAGGGAAGACGAACTGGGAAATCGGCGAGATACTATCCATTTCGCAGAAGACCGTCGAATTCCACGTCGGCAATGCGATGAGGAAGCTCGGTGCCGGTAACCGAATCACCGCAGTGATCATGGGAATCAAGAACGGCCTCATCCAGTTGTAGCTTCAAAACGGCCCCAGACCGAAGCAGTACCGACTCGACGATTTCGCCGAGTCGCTCGAGCGTGGAGGCGAACAACCCCGCATCGATGTTCAGCGGCGCCATCACCTTCAGAACCTCGTCTTGGGGTCCGCAGCACTCGATAATGATGCCGCTTCGCGCCGCGAGGTCGGCGACCTTCGCCGCCCTCTGCGGAACAGCGAACTCCAATCCCTGCATCATTCCGATGCCCTTGTGTTTCAATTGCTTCGGGAACGCCCCGACGATTCGGTCGCACCATTGCCGAAGCATCAGCGCGCTCGCATTGACGTTCGAGATGAAATCCTCCGTCCACAGCTGGAGGGCTTTGGCTGCCGTGACGAACGCAAGCGAATTCCCTCTGAATGTTCCGTTGTGTTCGCCGGGCGACCAGACGTCCAGTTCCGGGCGTATCAAAAGCAGCGACATCGGAAAACCGAACCCGCCGATCGATTTCGCCAGGCATACCAGGTCCGGCACCAGACCGGCTCTCTCGAAGCTGAAGAACCCGCCGGCCCGACCGCAACCGGCCTGTATATCGTCGACGATCAGCACGGCGCCCAGACGCTCTGCCGTCGCGGCAAGCGCCGATAACCATTCCGCCGAGGCGACGTTCAGACCTCCCTCCCCCTGAACCGTCTCGACGATGAAGGCCGCCACCGGGTCGATGCCTCCGGACGGATCGAGCGCCATGGCCTCGAAGCGGGCGAGGTCGCGGACATCCGCTCCCCGATAGCCGTCGTACGGGAGGCGCACCACGCCATGGAGAAGACCCCTGGCTGATCGTCGTGACGCTGCGGAAGCCGTCGCGGACAGCGCACCGGACGAAACCCCGTGGAAGGCATTCGTGAACGCGACCACGACGTTCCGGCCAGTTGCCTTCCGGGCCAGCTTGATCGCGGCTTCCACGCAGTTCGTGCCCGTAGGCCCCGGAAATTGCATCTTGTAGCGGAGCCCGCGCGGCACCAAAACGCGCTTTTCGAATTCGGAGATGAAGCGGAACTTTGCGTCCGTGTGTAGATCGAGCGCGGCGGCGATGCCGTCCGACAACAGATAGTCGATCGCGGCCGCCTTGAGGATCGGATGGTTGTGCCCGTAGTTCAGCGCTCCGCAGGCGGAGAGCAAATCGACATACTGCCGTCCCTGAACATCGAACACGGAAGCGCCCTTCGCCGTCGTCAGGAGCGATGGCAGGCGACGGCAATAAGATCGCACTTCGGATTCGTGCTCGGCGAAGAACGCGGTGTGATCGATCGGTCCGGCCGATGTGTCGCGAACTTTCATGCGTTTGCCCTCTTCCGTTGTGCCTTTTCGCCAAGCGCGATCAGAGCGAGCTTGTCGCGCACCGCAAGGATGTCGGCTGCCACCGCATGATATCCCGCGTCCGCGGCTACGCGCCCCAAATACGTCAAGGCGTCCGCCATGTGGTCCGCCGCTTCCTCGTCGGTCGAACCCAAAGTCGATCCAGTGTCACGATCGGTCATGCCGCGCTCCTGGCCGACAGCGGTTCGGAGGCAGACGCGAGAACTTTCGGGCCTATACCGAGCTTTCTGCAGTGGAGCGCCGGTCGGATGTAGTCCACGGGAACGTAGAATGCCCTTTCCATTTCGCCCTCGATTTCGCGGGCACCGCCGAGCCAACGGATGCCCGATCTGACGAAGTGCGCAAGCAGATGCTCGCGCGTCACTCCAATCATGCCGCTGCCTCCGTTCTGCAATATGAATTCCTGGATGGCACAGAGCAGCTCAGGAAATATCGTCGCGCGCACCCGTGGTTCCACCGTCTTGTCGACGCAGACGCGCGTCACTTCGAAAATTCCGACAGACGCCGGCAAAACGCCGTCTTCGACGAGATGCGGCCAATAACTCCGAAGCATGTAGGGCGTAGTCGTGCGCAAGAGGCGCGCGCTTCCCCTGACGACGCGCTCGTTGTCGCGCCAGACGAGATAAGTAGCAGCAGGCGTGTCGAATTCGTCGAACTCCAGCCCGTCCCACGACGAATGGTCCAGCCCTCTTCGTCGGACGAACACCTCGAATCTGAGCTTGGCCTGCGACGCCAGCGCATCTTGGAAGTGGTGCGCCGTCGCCACTGAAAACGCTTCGATCATGCGATGTTCTCTCCGATGTCCGCAACACTCCATCAGAGGGGGCAGGGCACTGCTACTGGGGGAGTCCCTAAGACGTCCGTCACATTTTCGAAGAAACCAGTGCGTAGGGCGCATTGCGCGTTCGCCGCGACCGGCAAACCCGGGACATTCCCTAGTACCCTCCGGAGAGCTTTGCGCCTTTGCTCGCAACGCGCGCGTCGACGGCGGAGGGGATATGGCGAAGACAGCGAAGAACAAGCCGGCAAAGAAGGCGGCGAAGCCGAAGAAGGTAGCGAAGCGCGCACGAAAGCCTCGTCTCGTACTGGAGGCGGTCGGCGGAGGGTCGATCACGCGCGACGAAATCTACCACCGTCTCGAATGGTATTTCGATCACAGTCACGATCCGGGACGGGGACATTCCATCGACCCCAACACGGCGATCGAAGCGTTCTTCCTATGGATCCGGCCACAGGGAGACAGGTCCTCTGGGTTAACATCAACAAGATCAGCTCAACCTACATACCGGCATGGCGCAGCGCACTGTTTCACGGCGTGCAATTCCCATGGCCGTCCGAGGCGCCCAATGCGATCGGAATCCGCGACATCCGGACGTTTGGAAACCTCATCGATTCGGCCGTTCTGACGTACCGGCACTTCGGTTGGCGCGTGACCTGAAGGAGGATGACCATGAGAGCCGTTTCCGTCTCGACGGTCTTCGCGCTGTACTGCCTGTCAACCGCTGCGCACGCAGGCGAAACCCTCTCCGCCAAGCCATACGATCGGAACGGAGATGGCGTCCTGGACGAAGCCGAGGCTTTGGCCTGGCGGCTGCATGCGCAAGATCCCGTGCTCGCCAAGTACGATCTAAATTTCAACGGTCGACTTGATGCTGGCGAGGCCGAAAAGCTTCGATCCGAGAGCGCAAAGAGCTTCGCTGAACGGTCGAACTCGGTGGCCAACGACGTGCTGTTCTTCAAAAACCGCAAGGTCGCCGAGATCGACAAAGTCGCCTCCTCGAGGCCTCCTCCGGCCCTGCCGGTCGAAGTGAAGCCGCCCAAGGGTGGATGCGAGAACCAGCAACGTCTTTTCATCAGAAGAGATCGGCTGGACACCTACCAGTTCCGGGATTCAACCTTCGTGACCGGATTCGTTCCGCGAGCTAAGGCCAAGGGCGCGTCCGTCAGCTTCACCCACGACGACCTGGCACAGACCGACTCGCTGACCCTCAACGGCCGCGTTTCCTACGTTTTGGTCCAAAACGACCCCATGAGTCCCTGCTTCGAAGGACTGCCGAAAGACCCATACGCGAAGCACGACTTCACAACGCCATCGCTGTTGTAATTCGGCGCGGGGGTCATGCCACAGCAAGCGGCGGCGATAACGTTCTGAAGATGACTGAGAAAGGCTGGTCGCGGTGGGGTCACGATCGGCGCCGACTGGGACCCCACCCAACCACCAAATCTCTTATTTGCTACAAGCAATTGGCAGCACTCGTTCAAGCGGCTTGGTTCGGCGCCGATTTACATGTTATTATTCGGCAAGACATGAGGCCGGTGCTGTTAATCCTATCTGTCTATTGAAGGCTTTGGCGTCGTGTTCGTACGGGTGGGTAGTATCGGATACTCGATCTTAGGTAGCCGCCCGGTAAGCGAATTCAGAAACGCGACAATGTCGTTTTCTTCCCCATCGCTAAGCTTGGCGCCGAGCTGGATTTCACTCATCAGGGCAACAGCTTGCTTCAGGCTCCAAACCTGGCCCGAATGGAAGTAAGGGGCTCGCAAAGCAACGTTCCGCAACGGCGCCGCGCGGAAGACATATTCGTCGCCGACCGCCTTGGTGACCGCGAATCGGCCCTTATCGGCTCGCGGAAGCAGGGTTGCGTCCGGCTTCTTCATCACGCCGAACTGGAAGTAGGCCTGTCCACCGACATTGATTCCATTGTGGCAAGAGGAGCATCCCTTCTCCATAAACAGCGCCAACCCTGACTTCTGCTGATCATCGAGAGCATGTGTATTGCCCTCCAAATACTGATCGAACGGGGCCGCAGGTGTGATGAGAGTCGCTTCAAAAGCCTCGATTGCCTTCGCAAAGTTTTCAAAGCTGACCGGTCTCGCTTCGTTCGGGAAAGCATTTTTGAACAAGACGACATAGCTGGCCATTGAGTTCAAGGTGTCGAGCACATGATCCGGAGTCGCATTCATTTCGGCACTCGCCTGCACAGGGCCAGTTGCTTGCGCCTTGAGGTCCGCGGCGCGTCCGTCCCAGAATTGCGCCGCATTGAACACCGCGTTGTAGACGGTTGGGGCCCGACGTAGGCCGACCTTCCAGCCGTGACCGACTGAGGTCGGACCGGCATCGACTCCGCCGCTGCCGAGATTGTGGCACGTATTGCAGCTAATGATCTCGCTTGCCGATAGCCGCGGATCGAAGAACAGAATCTTGCCAAGCTCGACCTTTTCATGCGTGACTGGATTGTCCTTTACCGCAGGAATGACTGAGGGAATCGGATGGAAGATCTGCCTGGCGGTTCTCATCAGATCATCGTCCGCGCTAGCTCCTGACGACATCAGCAGCCCAATCGCCAAAACAGATGCTTCAGCCACAAGCCGAAGCTCCCGGATCGATTTGTTCATACACCCGCCTCATCAGTTCTGATTGATATCAAGGAAACAGTCGAAAGCGATGCCACACTCTGTTCCCTCAACGGGCCGGCGCAGCATGCACCGGATCCTGTGAAGCGAGGCTGCATCAAATGTTCGATTTCGAGGTGCTCGCTGCCGGCGTTCGCCCACGAGGCTTTAAGCCCTTATTTGATTCGCGAGTTCGCTTTGAGCTCAGATCACGACGTTGGTAGATCAGACTAGCGCCTCAACCTTCGGAATGATGGCCGATCTGACAACAACAAGCGTGCCGAAAAAGGATAATCTGTCCGGTGGCCGCATCGGTTCTCCATTAAGCGATTGGGTGGCCAATACGCTCCAGCGAAGTTGATCGTATCCGTGTTGCACCGCTGGTCGCGCTCAGCGCTCACGGTGCGGCTGGACAATAGCAACCCCCATGCCAGTTCCATCTGACATGCAAGCTGCTGATTTAGTTACAGAACGAGTCCGGGCTACCGAACAACGTCGGATGTCTTGGTTTGATGAATACATACAGTCATACAGTGTCACAGATGCGACATGCGCCAGTCCCAGCTAGACATCATCGCACAGAAAGTTTTGTGATGAGATCCAATTGCCAGCTTGCCGGCCACACGTGGGACGGCGGTAAAAAGATCTACGCTGGCCTACGGCGAGACACTGAGCCGAGGCGCCCGGCGGTGCGCATCGCTCACGATTTCGTATCGCCCTGCCGACTGAAGGCTCTCCGACCTCATATCCGGGCCGGCTCTTTGCGCGCCGCCGCCGAAATCCCGCTCGTTTGTAACAGACGAGCCGCGAAGCCTGAACATGGCTTGTCTTGAATCCCACCTGGGGTTCGCTGGCATGGCAATTGCCGATCTCAAATCTGTTACCCAGAGTTTGACGGTACGACCGTCCGATTTACTCGGATACTCCCATTCGACACCAGCTTAAGTGCCGGCCTGACACCTGATCGGGCCGCGTGTGGGTTGGGATAAGATAACCATTTCGATCCACTCACGGCCGAGTGGCAGCTTTTGAAATCCTGCGCGCTGATGGCAAAAATCGCTGAACTTCTGCAGAAGCAATGGTCACTTCGTGCTCTCGCGTTCAAAGACTTCGGTACAAGAGGACATGCTGGGAGGAGATCGTTACATCATGTCCGCAGATGGACAGGTCGTGAGATCTCATCGGCGTCTTACCGAGGGAAGGACGTGATTGACCAGTTGTCCATGGCTGGTTCAAGTTAGATATGGTGTCCGTAATGGCTTCGATTGACGATCGATTGAATGAGATCAGATACGTGCGGAATGACATTTGGCGCTGTCGAAGAAGGCTTAAAAGCGAGCTAAGTGATCTCGAGCGTAAGGTTCTCGAAGATCGCCTGCTTGAGCGGCAATCTGCCTTTGAACGGCTCCTAGCGACCACGTTTCCTTTTACATTGACACTGTGAAGCAAAATTCGGGACCTGTGCCGCGGGTCATTGACGCGCAAAATGGCGTCCGCTCATAGAACGCATGCGCCTGCGTCAGGAACCTAGGCTCCGTCGCTGCGGGCCGCCGCGCCCGTCATGGCCGCCGCCGAGCTGAAATGCGTCGGTTCTCAGCCTTGGTTCACCGATGTGCTGGCCCGCGGCGCACCGTGAGCGCCGATAATGAAACCGTTCGGGCCGCCCATCCAGGACCACCGCTGGGGGGACACCGATTGCGCCGTTTCTGCGAAACCGCGGTCACCATGAGTAGCTTTCATCCGACAGAGCGATCGAAGAAGCTTGAATCGGCCGTAGCGTCAGATTGTACAGAGCAGGCGAACGATACTCCAGACTAGGTGTAGCCGAATGAGAAGAGCCGTTATCGCTTTTGCATTATGTTCCGCTCTCGAGTTGCTCGGGCTAAGCGCGAGCGCGGTTGCGGACACAAGGCGGTACGCGTGCACGATCACTGCCGCCGATAGAGAGCCGGTCGGAGTTCGGAACGAGCGGGTCATTCTCACGGTTCAATATGGCTGCCGGATCGCGGATGGTCTCTTGAGTGACGCGGGGATTACAGCAGTGTCGGTCAGCGAGTGGGCTGCAGATAAAGAAACGTACTTAGCGTCCCTGGAATTTCACCGCGCGCTGGAGGGAGTTGCAATTGGGCAACTCTCCGAGGCGACCGGCTTCTCTAGCATGGAAGGCGAGCAAGGCATTGCGGTCGCAACTTCCGGCACGACAGTATTCAAGTTCGCATCTGGCTCATTGGCAGCCCTTTCAGGGAAGACCCTTAAATTCACCACCAAACTTACTGGCCTACGTAGCTTCGAATTGGAGTTCACAGATTGGCCAGAATCTCTTTTTTGGAAGTGACTCGTGTCTTACGCTTTATTTCCGCAAGCGCAAAAATATCCAAGGAGTGAAGAAGGCCACGGACATTCTGCAGCAGATCGCACTGGAGTGGCTCTGCGAGGAGCTCGATAGGATGTTGCCGCTGGTGCTGCGGGTGATGCGTCAAACCCGGACGCGCGCATCTTCCACGCCGACACTCATGTGGAAGATAAGGTTCTCAGCGTGTTCGAGACGTCGACCGAGATCATCCGTAAGGACAAAGCCGGCAAGCCCAACGAGTTCGGCAAAATGATCAAACTGCAAGATTGTCGACTAAGTCTATGTCCGACCCCAATGGCGATCTGTTGATCTCGGCCACCGCAACCCACCAGGGGGCGTGCCGGGGCTGGTGGCGACTGACGCCTGGTTCTACTCTGCCAGGAACGAGGCCGCTGCGAGAGCATTGGGGGTCACGTGGGTATGCATTCCCAATCGACCGAGCAAAAGCCCTGAGCGCAAGCGCGAACGGAAGAAGCGCTGGTTCCGCGATGGCCAGAAATGGCGCACGGGATGTGAAGAACGCATCAGCGTGGTCAAGCGGCGAAACGGTCTCAATCGACGCCGATACAAGGGTGACGCCGGAATGCAGCGCTGGGTCGCCCTCGGCGTGATCTCTGACAACCTCGTCAACATCGGCCGGACGATGAGCAGCCGAGCCGCTCCGTAGACCTCGCACCCATCATTGCTCGCTCCAGACCCCCGCCGTCCACCCCGGCGGGGTTGCTTTGGCCCATGCCGTTGACCAAAGGCTGGAAAGCATCAATTTTGCGCCGGGAAGTAGACTAGAGTGAGCTATCCAACGGGCATTATTTGCCGAACCGAGAAATATGCGAAGCTTCATCGACAGACGATGACGCTCAACGCGAAATTGAGGGCAGCCCGCGCTGATCGAGCCGCTCTAGCGGTGTGCGTCTTTAACGGGAGGAAGGCCTCGCGCCCATGAGCAGGCCGGCCTCGCTGTCGCTGCACTCGGTGCCGCGTGCCGGCTTCGGCTCACCCTGTCACGCTCCCGCAAGCGGCGATAGAAAAAAGTCGACGCGCGCCCGATCGAAGCGCGGAATTGCGTCGTTGCGTGTCTAACCGAGATGCTGAAGCGAGCTGCAACTGGACTGCCGAATGAGAAGGACGGGGCCATTGTAGAACGCCAACCCGTTACCCCGCACGACGAAGGGCCACGAGCTTACGCCTTTTAGGCTATCGCAGGTTGAGAATCGATCAGGTCCACATGCTCTCCACGGGATCGGGTGTCGCCACATTAGAGTACGTCTCCACGAGATCAACTGGAATGACGAGCGAAGCGAAAGATCGGGCGTAAGTGTAACAATGCGTTCTGCTGACAACTGAGTTCTCTTAGTCATCCGGAAGAGGTGCTGCAGCGCTCAATCATCACTTGCTCAGGATCGATCGCAAACACCATGGGCGCATCTACGTGCGCTGAAATCTCTCGAACCGATGGTGTTTGCGATCGCTGGATTGGTGCGCCGAGCAAAGCTGCGCACCGGAGTGACGTCGGCGCGCGGGAAGACTCTAGCCATCTCGCTGGCGGAGGGCGCAAGTGATTGTTTTGTTTCAGACAGGACGTTAGCGGGTACGCCTGTCGGTGCCACGCAGGGTCAGGTTTATAACAATCCGCATCCTGCCAGCTATCTAGCTCTACAGACGTGGGTTTTTGTATTCAACCAGCGCTGGCACACTCGTTGCAAACCCCTGCGCAACAGGCGGCTGTTAGCCCTTTGCATCGACATGCAGAGGGGCAGGCCGCCCCCTGATGGCACGCGAGCGAGTAAAGAAGCCGATATGACCAATCGCTGGAGGGCAGGCATGACATCACGCGAGACGCGTCTTGGTCAGCGATTTCGTCGACAAATCAACAGCTCACACACGGCGCTCGCAAGCGCTCAGCCGAGATGAGCTGCAACATCCTGATCGACCGCTGCGGCATGATCCAGAAGCTCGCGAAGTTGCGACCGGTAGGACCGGCCAGGGAGATTGCACGCTTTACACCTGAACGCCGGATCGGAAATCCGTCGGTCCACCGAAAAGCGCCGCTTCTTGATTTGAGACGACAATGGAAAGGAATTTTGTATGAGCCGAGCAACTACCGAAAGCGTCGCAGAGATCAAGGCGCGCAACAAGCAGCTAATCGATGAGGTGTTGAAGGTCTACCCAGAGAAGACCGCCAAAAGGCGCGCCAAGCATCTGAGTGTTCACGAGGCGGGGAAGTCGGATTGTGGCGTCAAGTCGAATATCAAGTCCATTCCGGGCGTGATGACCATCCGTGGCTGCGCCTACGCGGGCTCCAAGGGCGTGGTCTGGGGGCCGATAAAGGACATGATCCACATTAGCCACGGTCCGGTCGGCTGTGGTCAGTACTCATGGGGCTCGCGGCGCAACTACTACGTCGGCACGACCGGCATCGACACGTTCGTGACACTGCAGTTCACTTCCGATTTCCAGGAAAAGGATATCGTCTTCGGCGGCGATAAAAAGGTCACCAAACTCATCGACGAGCTCCAGGTGCTATTTCCTCTCAACAGGGGCATCACCATTCAGTCCGAATGTCCGATCGGTTTGATCGGCGACGATATCGAGGCGGTCTCCAGAGAAAAGTCAAAGGAATATGGCGGCAAAACCATCGTGCCTGTGCGGTGCGAGGGTTTTCGTGGCGTGTCACAATCGCTCGGCCATCACATCGCGAACGACGCCGTTCGAGATTGGATCTTCGACAAGAGTGCCCCAGAGGTCAGCTCTAAATTTGAGCCGACGCCATATGATGTTGCCATCATCGGCGACTACAACATCGGCGGCGACGCCTGGTCGTCACGGATCCTGCTCGAAGAAATGGGCCTGCGCGTCATCGCCCAGTGGTCCGGGGATGGATCTCTCGCTGAATTGGAGGCGACGCCGAAGGCGAAGCTCAACATATTGCATTGCTATCGCTCGATGAACTACATCTCACGGCACATGGAGGAAAAATTCGGGATTCCCTGGTGCGAGTACAACTTCTTCGGGCCTTCCAAAATCGCGGAGTCGCTGCGCAAAATTGCAAGCTTCTTCGATGATAAGATCAAGGAAGGCGCCGAGCGCGTCATTGCGAAATATCAGCCGCTTGTCGATGCGGTTACCGCGAAATACCGGCCGCGGCTCGATGGCAAGACCGTAATGCTGTTCGTCGGCGGCCTACGTCCTCGCCACGTCATCGGCGCCTATGAGGACCTTGGCATGGATGTTGTCGGCACAGGCTACGAGTTCGGTCACAACGACGACTATCAGCGCACCGCCCAGCACTACGTCAAGGACGGCACGCTGATCTACGACGATGTCACCGGCTACGAATTCGAGCGCTTCGTAGAAAAGATCCGGCCAGACCTCGTCGGCTCCGGTATCAAGGAAAAATACGTCTTCCAGAAAATGGGCGTGCCGTTCCGTCAGATGCATTCCTGGGACTACTCGGGTCCTTACCACGGCTATGACGGCTTCGCGATCTTCGCCCGAGACATGGACATGGCGATCAACTCCCCGATTTGGGGGAAGACCACCGCACCTTGGAAGGACACTCCGCGGCCGAGCCTCATGGCGGCGGAATAGGAAGCCCGCCCTTTCTTCCGCAGAGGAGGGGAAGGGCAGGAGAACGAACACAAGAAATCTGAAGAGTGCCATGATGACACAGAACGCAGAACACATACTCGACCACTCTGAGCTTTTCCGGGGAGACGACTACCAGCAGATGCTGGCCAATAAGAAGGCGCTATTTGAGAATCCGCACGATCCCGCCGAAGTCGACCGTATCAGAGAATGGTCCAAGACGCCCGAATACCGCGAGAAGAACTTCGCCCGCGAGGCGCTAACCGTCAATCCGGCGAAGGCTTGCCAGCCGCTAGGTGCGGTGTTCGCCGCGGTCGGGTTCGAGCGCACACTGCCGTTCGTCCACGGCTCCCAGGGTTGCGTCGCGTATTACCGCAGCCATTTGTCACGGCACTTCAAGGAGCCGACCTCGTGCGTCTCCTCGTCCATGACGGAAGACGCGGCTGTGTTCGGGGGGCTCAACAACCTGACCGACGGGCTTGCCAACAGCTACAACATGTACAAGCCGAAGATGATCGCGGTCGCCACGACCTGCATGGCGGAAGTCATTGGCGACGACCTCAACGCCTTCATCAAAACATCAAAGGAAAAAGGTTCAGTCCCCGCGGACTACGACGTACCATTCGCTCACACCCCTGCATTCGTCGGTAGCCACGTTACGGGCTACGACAACACGCTCAAGGGCATCCTCGAGCATTTCTGGGATGGCAAAGCCGGCACGGCGCCAAAACTCCAGCGCAAAGCGAACAACTCGATCAACTTCATCGGTGGCTTCGACGGCTACACTGTCGGAAACATCCGTGAGATAAAGCGCATCTTCGACTTGATGGGGGTCGGCTACACGATCCTCGCGGATAACAGTGATGTGTTCGATACCCCCACCGACGGCGAGTTCCGCATGTATGATGGCGGCACCACACTAGAGGATGCCGCGAACGCAGTCCATGCGAAGGCAACCATTTCCATGCAGCAATATTGTACGGAGAAGACGTTGCCCTTCATCAAGGGGCACGACCAGGAGGTCGTCGCCTTCAATCACCCGCTGGGCGTCAGCGCCACGGACGATTTCCTGATGACGCTGTCGCGTATCACCAACAAGGCAATTCCAAATGCGCTGGAGCGGGAGCGCGGGCGTCTGGTAGACGCAATGGCTGACTCTAGCGCGCATGTTCACGGCAAGAAGTTCGCGATCTACGGCGATCCCGACCTCTGCTATGGCCTGGCCGCATTCTTGCTGGAGCTCGGCGCTGAGCCGACCCACGTGCTCTCGACCAACGGGAGTAAGACCTGGGAGCAGAAGATGCAGGCGCTGTTCTCGAGCTCGCCGTTTGGTAAAAACTGCCGCGCCTACCCCGGCAAGGACCTCTGGCACATGCGTTCTCTCCTGTTCACAGAACCGGTTGATTTCCTGATCGGTAACACCTACGGCAAGTATCTCGAGCGTGACACTGGAACGCCGCTAATCCGCATCGGGTTTCCCATCTTCGATCGCCATCATCACCATCGTTATCCAGTGTGGGGCTATCAGGGTAGCATGAATGTTCTGGTCAAGATTCTCGACAAGATCTTTGATGAGATCGATAGAAAAACCAGCTCGGTTGGCAAGACAGACTACAGCTTCGACATCATACGCTAAGGCGAGCGCCCCGCCTCATCGTCCGCAGGAACAGCGGCGCTGTGGCGGGGATCACAGGTTATCCGCCGGCCATCCTCTTGGTCTGTGCGGTGTCTTGACATCCCCGAAAGAGACACCATGACTTCGCTTCCCACGACCATACAGGACGTCTTTAACGAACCGGGCTGCGCCAGGAACGCAAGCAAGTCGAACGTCGAGCGCAAGAATGGATGCACCAAGCAGCTGAAGCCGGGCGGCGTCGCCGGTGGGTGTGCCTTCGATGGCGCCAAAGTCGCACTGCAGCCCTTCACCGATGTCGCCCATCTTGTGCATGGCCCAATCGCCTGTGAGGGCAATTCCTGGGACAATCGCGGTTCCGCCTCCTCCGGCTCCGATCTGTGGCGCAGAAGCTTCACCACAGACATGAGCGAGACCGACATCGTGTTCGGCGGCGAGAAGCGGTTGTACAGGGCAGTCAAGGAGATCACAGAGAAATACGACCCGCAGGCCATCTTCGTCTACCAGACATGCGTGCCCGCAATGATCGGTGACGACATCGATATGGTCTGCAAGGCGGCCTCCGCCAAATTTGGCAAACCGGTCATTCCCATCAATGCACCGGGATTTGTGGGGTCGAAGAACCTTGGCAACAAGCTCGCGGGCGAAGCACTGCTGGAGCACGTCATCGGTACCGGAGAGCCCGATTACACCACTGCGTATGACATCAACATCATCGGCGAATACAACCTGTCCGGCGAGCTCTGGCAGGTCAAGCCGCTGCTCGATGAGCTCGGAATCCGGATCCTGTCGTGCATCTCGGGGGACGGCAAGTATCGCGAGGTCGCTTATTCGCACCGAGCCAAAGCCGCGATGATGGTCTGCTCAAAGGCAATGATCAACGTCGCACGCAAGATGAGGCAGCGCTACGGCATCCCGTTTTTTGAAGGCTCGTTCTACGGTATTGAGGATTCCAGCGATTCACTGCGCCAGATCGCGCGCATGCTGATCGAACGCGGCGCGCCGGCTGAGCTGATGGAACGCACGCAAGCCCTGATCGCACGCGAAGAGACCAAAGCCTGGGCTGCGATTGAACGTTTCAAGCCACGCTTTGCCGCCAAGAGGGTTGTTCTCATCACCGGTGGCGTGAAATCCTGGTCGATCGTGGCCGCTTTGCAAGAGGCCGGGCTCGAGATCGTCGGCACGTCCGTGAAGAAATCGACCAAGAAGGACAAGGAACGTATCAAGGAATTAATGGGCCAGGACGCCCACATGATCGAGGACATGTCGCCTCGCGAGATCTACAAGATGCTCAAGGACGCAAAAGCCGACATCATGCTCTCTGGCGGCAAGTCGCAATTCGTCGCACTAAAGGCGGGGATGCCGTGGCTCGATATCAACCAGGAGCGCTGCCACGCCTACATGGGCTATATCGGGATTGTCAAGCTCATGGAGGAGATCGAGAAAGCGCTCTACAATCCGATATGGGATCAGCTCCGCCAACCCGCGCCATGGGATGAGTTCGACCGGAAGCGTCAGGCAACGACGGTTGCGCAGATGTATGCGCAAGCCGCTGATCCAGTTCGGGACGCGAGCAAGAACGGCGTCAATACGATAAGTTCCTGCAATGAAAGTGAGGCCAGCGGTGGCGAGAGCGCGATTGCGGCGCATGGCCCGAATCTCGCCAAGCCCGCCAGGCCGTGCACCAATTCCACCGCACGGTGCGTTGCTTGTAAGGACATTCGTTCCGATCTGCAGCCCCCGGCGCTGCAGGCGGCGGAGTAGAGGGACGACATGGCGATCGTCACTACCTCGAATAAAGCCTGTTCGGTCAATCCGCTCAAAATGAGCCAGCCGATCGGCGGCTCATTTGCCTTCCTGGGCCTGCGCGGCGCGATGCCGCTTTTGCACGGCCCGCAAGGTTGCACGTCCTTCGGGCTGACGCTGTTCGTACGCCATTTCAACGAAGCCGTGCCGATGCAGACGACCGCCATGAGCGAGGTTGCCACCGTGCTCGGTGGCCACGAGAATCTCGAACAGGCGATCCTCAACCTCTACAACCGCGTCGAGCCCGAGATCATTGGCATCAATTCGACTGGCGTCACCGAGACCAACGGCGATGACGTCGAAGCCTTCATCCGGTTGATCCGACAGAAGCATCCGAAGCTCGAAAAGCTCCCCCTTGTCTACGTCTCGACCCCGGATTTCAAGGATGCCTTTCAGGATGGCTGGGGCAAGACAGTGGCGCGGATGATCGAGGTGCTTGTGGCTCCCGTTGACGCAGCTAGACCGCGCGATATCTCCCGCGTTAACGTGCTACCTGGTTGCCACCTCACGCCCGGCGATCTCGACGAGCTTCGCACGATTTTTGAGGATTTTGGGCTCAAGCCCTCCTTCCTGCCGGATCTTGCCGGCTCGCTGGACGGTCACATTCCCGACGAATTCACGCCGACCACGATCGGAGGCATTGGAGTGGACGAGATTGCGACCATGGGGCAGGTGGCCTGGACGGTCGCGATCGGCGCGCAAATGCGCCGTGCGGCCGAGGCCATGCAGGTGCGGACAGGCACGCCGTTCCGTCTGTTCGACCGGCTCTGTGGCCTTATCCCAAACGACGAGTTCATCGCTTTCCTGAGCCAGATCAGCGGCCGGTCGGTGCCCTGGAAATATCGCCGGCAGCGTGGACAGCTGGCAGACGCCATGCTGGACGCACATTTCCATATCGGCGGTCGCAAGCTCGCGATCGGCGCCGAGCCGGACTTGTTATTCGATCTCTCCAGCTTGCTCCACGAGATGGGGGCACAGGTAAGTGCTGCGGTGACGACGACGAACTCACCGGTGCTCCAGCGGGTCAGGACCGAGGACGTCCTGATCGGCGATCTGGAGGATCTTGAAGAGCTTGCCAGGTCGCGTGATTGCGACCTCTTGATGTCGCATTCACATGGTCGCCAGGCCGCTTTGCGACTTAATGTTCCGTTCTTCCGGGTAGGCTTTCCGATGTTCGATCGCCTTGGCGCTGCGCACCTCACGACCGCTGGCTATCGCGGCACGCGCGATCTGATCTTTGACATCGCCAATCTGATCATCACCGACCGCGAAACCAACCATGGGCCGACGCCCGACACCTGGCGATCAACCTGCGGCGGCCCGCAGGTCCATCCGCCCCAGGTGCATTGAGCAGGGAGAGAAAACAACCCGGATGAAAGTTGCATTCGCCACTCAGGACTTGAAGCACGTCGATGCCCACTTCGGCTGGGCCAAGAACATCGCGATCTACGAGGTCGGCCCGGACGGGCATCGGTTTATTGAGGCGATCCAGTTCGACGGTGACCTCACCGAAGACGGCAATGAGGATAAGCTCGCGCCGAAGATCGAGGCGATCAGGGACTGCGCAATCCTCTATGTTGCGGCGATTGGCGGCTCGGGCGCTGCGCGAGTCGTCGCGCGCAACGTCCATCCGATGAAGGTGCTGCAGCCAGAGCCCATCGACGACCTTTGCGTCAAACTCGAAACCGTGCTGAAGGGGTCGCCGCCGCCCTGGCTGCGGAAGCTGCTCACCAAAAGCGCGGAACGTACGGTGGATTTCGAAGCCTGAAGGAACAAAGATGGCAGATCCGTCTCAAGTCACTCCAGCCGCCGCCGCGGCGGAGGGGCCATTTCTGAAAGAGCTCATCAAGATCTGGCGCGCCCAGGACACCCACGGCGCCTGGGAGGGCAAGAAGGATCTCGAGCTGCTCGAACCCTACGTTCTCGACAAGGGCAAGCGCCGTGCGCTGCCGATCGTCGGCAATCCCGACCCGGACACGACACGGCGGCTGGAGCTGTTCTTCGACGCCGTTGCGCTCTCGATCGAGAAGGCGACCGGTGTGATGATCTCGCCAATGCTGAAGATGCATCACGAAGGGTTCGGTCGGATCGTACTGATCGGCGGCCGGCTCGTTGTCGTGAGCAAGCAGCTGCGCGACGTGCATCGCTTTGGTTTCGATCATCTCTCTGATCTCGCCAATCAAGGCGACAAATTCGTCAACAGTGGCGTTGAGATGATCCGTAAGTTCCCGGAAGCGGCGAGTTATTGAGGCAAGTGTGAGCGATATTGAAACCCTGAAAGCGGAAATAAAGAAGCTGTCGGCCAAGGCGACCCAGGCCAAGATGGACCTCCACGACCTCTCCGAGGAGCTGCCGGTCAACTGGTCGTCGATCCTGAGCGTGGCCCAGAAGGCCCACGCTGCCTTCAGCGAACTCGAAAGCAAGCGCCAATATCTTCAGGGGCTGGACAAAGCATAACGGACGGTTAGCCATGTCATTCACGACCCGCGACGGTCGCAATTGGAGGCCGGACTACCTGGTTTCTATCGATCCCAAGAAGTGCATCGGCTGCGGCCGCTGCTACAAGATCTGCGGCCGTGAGGTCATGACGCTGAAGGGGCTAAGCGAGGGTGGCGAGATCATCGATCTCGACGAGGACGACGATGAGGTCGAAAAGAAGGTCATGGTGCTGAAGGACGAAGGCGCTTGCATCGGTTGCAGCGCCTGCGCCCGGGTGTGCCCAACAAACTGTCAGACCCACACACCACCTGGTTGATTTCGCTTCTCCGACGAGATCGACAAGTCAGTTGTCCGACACAATCTGGTAGGGAACGCCCAGATCCGACCTGTTCTACTGGCGTGAAGCCGGCAGTTGCCGAGTCGGCCGCGAGCTCGCATGGGCCAACTGGCCGATCTTCGGTTGGATCGGTCGGATCTCGCAAGACGAGCGCGCTCGATCCATTGAGGCGAACTGCAGTCGGCTGCCGGCGCAAGCAGTTGATGAGCTAGGACAGTTTCGGTTGCGGCATTCTGCATAGCTTCGCTTCGTTCTCACGATATTGAGGACGTGCGGCCCAAATCTGCTCAGCTATCGCTTGGCCTGGCTCGATCAACCGGCACCCCACCGCCGTATTTTGAGGCTCTGCGGAACTGCATGTACGAGGCAAACCGCTTGACGCTGGCACGCTGGGTTCTCTCGAACGATGCAACCTGCGCGCTACTCAATCCCCCGGGTCGGTCTCCCATCATCCATGGGCGCAGCTCGTCGACAACCTGTCGGCTGGCGAGCATCGACGCGCGACATCTCTGCGCCGCGCAGGCCGGCAAAGGCCTGGAGCACAGCACCAAAGCCGATCCATACATCGTCGATCAGCTCTCTGAAATGTGTGACCGCGATCATGAACCGATGAGCATTGGAACGTCCGGATCCCCATGGACGCAGTCAGCCGGTCCGTCGCGGCCAGCCGCCCCTCGGTGTAATTGACGACAGTGCTCTTGGCCAACACACGCCTAGCAGAGTGGCCGTGTGATCTCCCGAAAGGTAGGCCGATCACCAGGGTTTGTCAGAGCCAGTCCCAGGCGAAGCGGGTGCAGTGTCTCTCTCTCTGCGGCATACTCGTCGGGCTGGCGAGAGAGAGGGTCTGAGGCGATGCCTCAGACGGGGCGGTTTTCGCTTCTGTTCTTCACCGGCTCCATTTTGGCCAGGCCGTCCTCGTATGAGATTTCCGTGTATGATCCACCGATGTCCTTGGCCGCGTCGAGCAGGTAGTCGAGCTTACCGGCCGTACCGAGCTTCTTGATGTCATTCTTGTCGACGCCGGCGAGGTCCATCATCTCCTTCCACACAGTTGATTCGTCGCAAGGCAGAATGCGGAAGGTGATGTCGCCGATCTTGGTGCGGTACTTCGCGAGCAGATCAATGTTGTTGCAGAAGATGAAATAGCTCCCTTTGGGGCTCAGCTTGCCATCCAGAACCTTTGCGGCCTGAGGTAGATACGCGAAGGAATGCAGATATCCGGCAAGGACTGGGATGGTCGGTTCGCCTTCCTGCGCGATTGCAAGAACTTGTTCGATGGAATAGTCCGGCGGTCGTTTTTCGTCGGCGAGCTGGGCTTGGAACTTCAGCGCGATGTCGCCCCGAAATCCAAATCGCCCCGACTTCGTTGTCTCGGTCTTAAGCACCGCATTCAGCAACCGCCCCTCCTTGTCCAACTGGCCAAGAGCGGTGTTGTCGATCGACGTCATGGAAGGCTCCTCATCAATCTGTCGTGTACATGCATCGCCCAATGCGGCGTGTCCGCTAACCTTATGCAAGTTGTTTGCCGTGCGGCTATGTGTGCAGCGACGCACAGCGTAAGCGGCGGCTTGGCGCAATGCGCATGGATACGTGCTGGCACCATCACAAGGTCTCGGCCGGATGAGGTCGGGACGCCGGAAAACCGCCTGTCGCAAAGCCGACAGGTCGCAAATCGAATGGTCGCCGCCTTCAAAACCAATGATTTCAGCTGCATCTCGACTGGCATGGGATTTGCGAACTGTGCCTCGCGACAGAACCGAGAGCGAGCCAGAAATGATCAACCTAACGGATAGCGCCATCAACGCACTGAAGGCCGCAATCTCCTCGACAGCCCAGCCGGCAAGCGGTTTGCGAGTCATGGTCGAAGGCGGCGGTTGCCAAGGGTTCACATACAAAATGGGGCTTGCTCATGAGCCGGTCTCCGATGAGCCCGTGTTCGAGCAAGACGGGATCAAAGTATTCGTCGACAACGCAAGCCGGGCGCATCTCAATGGCACCACGATCGATTTCGTGGTGTCGCTCGAAGGATCAGGGTTCCGCTTCGATAACCCAAATGCCAAATCGAGCTGCTCCTGCGGCAAATCGTTCAGCTAGCCGCCTTCGGACCATTCGCAATGGAAGGAGCATCGAACATGGACCTGAAGGCTGAACGAACGAAGCAGTCTTCGACTGCAGAGCCTTCCGATCGCGAGCGGACTGTCTGCGCGGTGCTCGATGAGATTCGGCCAAGCCTCAGGCGTGATGGTGGGGATTGTGAGCTCGTCGAAATCGACGGCAACAAGATCATGGTCAGGCTCACCGGCGCCTGCATGTTATGTAAGCTTGCGGGCACGACGCTCGCGGCCATTCAGGCGCGCCTGATCGAGCGGCTCGGCGAGTTCGTCCGCCTGATCCCGCTCCCCGGAGCTGCCAAAGTGGGGCATTAAGTGCAGAGCGGACAGTCCGTGCGGCCGATCTACCTGGATAACAACGCGACGACCCGTGCTCATCCTTTGGTCGTCGCGGCAATGCTGCCGTTCTTCTCTGGGCAATTCGGCAATGCGTCGTCCGCGCATGCATTCGGCATTGAGGTTGCGCCCGCATTGAAACAAGCGCGCCGGAAGCTGCAGGCCCTCGTTGGCGCGGCATTCGATCACGAGATCGTCTTCACGTCGGGCGCGACTGAATCCGACAACACAGCGATCCTATCCGCACTCGCCGTGCAGGAGGGACGCGACGAGATCGTCACAACGGCCGTTGAGCATCCGGCCGTGCTGTCCCTTGCCGAGGAGCTGGGCCGACGAGGAATCAAGACCCATGTCATTCCGGTCGATGCAAGCGGCCGATTGAACATCGAGGCTTATCGCAACGCATTGTCGAGGCGCACGTCAATCGCCTCGGTCATGTGGGCCAATAATGAGACCGGTACGATCTTTCCGGTGAAATCCCTCGCCAAGATGGCGCGCTCAGTCGGTGCGCTCTTTCACACCGACGCGGTCCAGGCGGTCGGGCGGATTCCGATTGACCTGAAGACTACGGACATCGACATGCTGTCGCTCTCCGGCCACAAGCTCCATGGTCCGAAGGGGATCGGCGCGCTGTATGTGCGCAAGGACATCAAGTTCCGACCGCTGATCTTCGGCGGCGCACAGGAGCGGCATCGTCGCGCTGGCACCCAAAACGTTCCGGGCATTATTGGGCTCGGCAAGGCGGCGGAACTCGCTGCGGCACACCTCATACAAGAGCAGATGCAGATTGGCGTCCTTCGCGACCGGCTGGAGCAAGGCATTCTCGCTCTCGGCTGTTGCATCGTGCTTGGTCATATCAATAACCGCTTGGCAAATACGTCTAACATTGCCTTCGAGCATCTCGAAGCAGACGCCATCGTCGACCACCTGAACCGCAACGGAATTGCCGTCTCGCTCGGTTCAGCCTGCGCGTCCGGCTCGATGGAGCCGTCCCATGTCCTGCGCGCGATGAGAGTACCACCCGCTTTTTTGCGCGGTGCGGTTCGCTTCTCGCTGTCGCGCGACACGGCGCCCGGTGAGATCGATCGTGTCCTGCAAGTCCTGGCGGACATCACTGCCAAACAGAGAGCCTTGTGGCGTGCGTGTCAGGAGCGCGCGGGCGAGAGCTCACAACTTGCGGAGCTCCTATGAAGGTCATGATTCGCCGTTCGCCCGAGACGGGGCTTTCGATTTATGTGCCCAAGAAGGATCTTGAGGAGCCGATTGTCGAATGTGAGCACGAGACGCTGTGGGGTGGTTGGATTAGAATCGCGAACGGCTGGGTGCTCGACCTACCCGCGATGGCGAGTGACACCATCCTTCCAATCACTATCAACGCCAAGAAGCGCGGCGGCGAAGCAACCGAATGATGAATGCTGCGACTCCACAGAACCTCGCCAAGCCAGCGGATGCGGAAGCTATTCTTGGCGGAGCGGTCCGGCCTCTGCGAGGAAGGGCACATCATTCCCTGGCTTTGGCTTGGCGTGACCGAAGGTTCCAGCCGACCGTGCCGATGACTCCGGAAGCGCTCGAAGCGTTCTTGGGAACCAAGATCGCGCCGACGCACGGTGCCAAACGCAATATCTCGGCCTAGGCCAGCACTGAGGTTAGGCCAGCGCGATGGCGTTGACGGGGGAGGCCCTCGCGAGGGCCCATCGTGCTGACATCGCCAGCCCGGTCGTTGCATTCCGCACATCTTAACAGCGTCAGGCCAATTGCTACAACTCCGCAAGAGTCAGTTTCGAGAGGATTGAATCTCGCGCCGGGCCAGGTCGTTGCTTGCAAATCGTGATGCAACGTTCGCGATGCAAATCCTTGAATCAGTCTCGAACTACGCGTCAAGACTAAGGTTGTAGATGAAGCATGGTCAGACAAAGAGCGTCGACGACTCGCGAACTGGAAGGCCAACGCCCTCCGCTCCTGACGATGATCCCTATCTATGGTTGGAACAGATCGAGAGCGCGCGCGCGCTGAACTTCGTCGAGCGGCAGAATAGCAGAACCCTGAAGGTGTTTGGCGGACCCGCAGCCGAACGAGACAGAGATGCGCTGACAGCGATTTACGACCGACCTGACAATATCCCCTATGTCAGCCGGCGCGGCGGGTATCTCTACAATCTGTGGAGGGACGCCAACAATCCACGCGGCCTCTGGCGGCGAACCACTCTGGAAGAATATCGCACGCTGAAGCCGTCATGGGACATCCTGCTCGACCTCGATCAACTTGCCGTCAGCGAAGACAAAGACTGGCTTCTGAACGCCACGGCCGCACCGCCTGGAAATCACTCGCGGTGGATCTTGAGTCTATCGCGCGGCGGAAGCGATGCCGTCACTTTGCGTGAATTCGATTCAGACACGAAGCTCTTCATCCACGATGGCTTTATCTTGCCGGAAGCCAAAGGCAGCGGCGTATGGCTCGATTCTGATACGCTGGTGTTGTTAAGCTCCCATGGCGACGGCATGGCCGCGACCACCGGCTATGCGCGCACGGTGAGGCTGTGGCGGCGTGGTACGCATGTTGACAAAGCGGCAGTGATCTTTGAGACCAAGGCCGCTCATGTGTCAGTCGGTTGCAGTGTTGACGACACTGTCGTGCCGCCCAGGATTTGGTTCCTCGATGCGACAGACGTCTCCAATTGCGTGGTCTGGCTGGGCGATGAAACGGGCGCCAAGACGAGGCTCGATTTGCCAAGTAACATCTGGATGCGGTCGCATCGCAACTGGCTTGCCCTGAGGCCGCGCGAATCCTGGTCTGTGGCAGGGCAGACCTATGCCGCGGATACGGTGCTCGTCATCCCGCTGCCGGCATTCCTGGCGGGCAGCCGCCAGTTCGAGATTCTCTTCGAGCCGGGCCCGCGCCGTGCGCTGCAGAGCTTCTTTTGGAGTGCGGGCAAGGTTGTGCTTTGTATTCTCGACGAACTCCGGCCAGTCTTCGAGATCTGCACGCCATCCGGTGATGGCTGGAACCGCGAGCAATTGGGCGGGCTTCCTGATCTTGGCGTCGTCGACATCTGGTCTCTCGATCGCGATCCGTCCGAGAGCAATGGCGACTTGCTGGCTCACGTCGAGGATCCGCTCACCCCGCCGTCCCTCATCCTGATGGAGCGGGGCGTTGGCAGTCCCGCCGTGCTGAAGCAGGCGCCGAAGACGTTTGCCGCGGAGCACTGCGTGGTCACGCGGCACGAGGCCATCTCGATCGACGGTGAGCGAATTCCCTACCTACAGACCGGCCCGGTCAGACAGACCGGCAACGCGCCGGTCCATCTGAGCGGATATGGCGGGTTTGGGATCTCCGTGAAACCGTATTACAATTCCGCGCTCGGTAAGCTTTGGCTTGACTGCGGCGGCACCACGGTTCAGGCAAATTTGCGCGGCGGCGGTGAGTTCGGCACGCGCTGGCACGACGCCGGCCGGCTGGCCGGCAAGAGTTTGTCGCATGACGATTTCGCAGCCGTCGCCGCCGATCTCGTTAAGCGCGGCGTGACACAGGCCAAGCGGATCGGGGCCGAGAGTGGATCGAACGGCGGTATCCTCATTACCAACATGCTAACGCGATATCCCGGGCTCTTTGGCGCACTGTTCTGCACCGTCCCGCTGATCGACATGCGTCGCTACACCAAACTGCTCGCCGGGCCGAACTGGCTCGCCGAATATGGCGATCCCGACAACGCTGAGGAGTGGGAGTGGCTGAAGACCTATTCTGCCTATCATGCCGCAAGACCCGGGCAGTCCTATCCACCGATCCTGATGGCCACCAGGCGGCGGGACGATCGCGTCCATCCCGGACATGCGCGCAAAATGGCAGCGAAGCTGCAGGCGATGGGCTATGAGGCTTATTTCTACGAGCATGCCGCAGGCGGCCACGGCTATGGCAAGGACAACAGGGAGCACGCCGGCTTGTTGGTGCTGGGCCTGCGTTTCCTGAAGAGCAGGATCGGGTGGCTGGATACCGAGACGTCAGCGACGTAGTGTAGTTGTTGGACGGCAGTTCGTGCGATGTCGACCGAGGCGGCTGCAGCCTTACGAATCCGATCGGCGTCCACACCCGCACGACCTACTCGAGATGCCAACCAACGTTTGGACGCACGGTCCAATTCGTGGCCGTCGGGACCCTGGCCACCAGGCGTTTCTCCTCACCTGCCCGACAATGCCTTCCGGAGTGTCAGGCAGGGGCCCGCGTGATCTTCCACGACATAGGTCGGTAACGGGGACTGCTTCTTGTCTGCATCTACGAAGGATCGCCAGTTCAAGTTGTCCCTCAAAGCGTCCGAAACGCCTTTTGCGGATTGTGCTTTGCATACGCGTCACATTTCGGCGACAACATCAACTTTCAACGACACCAGCCGCCATGCTCTGTGCCCAAGGGCATAGATGAAGCAGCGTACCCGCCGTCATAATAGCGCTGCCAGCGCTCTTGTGATCGCAATTTCTGTCAGCTTTCCAACATGAGTTGATAAAACTGACATTCGAGCAGGCGTTACCTAACTGCTTGAAGCGAACCACAAAATTCATTTGTGGCAGGTATGGCACGCCAGTTGCTCTTGGCTTTTCAGAAACGACTCTGGGGATGCTTGCTGGAAGGATTCGGCTTGCGAAGAGAAATGGAAAAATGAGTACTTCAGCGCAACACCAGGTATCCTGCGTCGGCGGTGAGATCAGCGAGAACATGCAAGTCATGGCTAAGCACAAGAGCTGCGGTACGGTCGGTGGCAGCGGCAAGGCGAGCTGCGGATCTCAGCCCGGCATCGGCAATGTGCCAAATGAGGTCTGGGAAAAGGTGAAGAACCATCCCTGCTACAGCGAGGAGGCGCACCACCATTATGCCCGCATGCATGTCGCGGTCGCACCCGCCTGCAATATCCAGTGCAATTACTGCAATCGTAAATACGATTGCGCCAACGAATCGCGCCCCGGCATTGTCAGCGAGAAGTTGACGCCGGAGCAGGCCGCCAAGAAGGTGCTGGCGGTCGCTTCCGCGATCCCTCAGATGAGCGTGGTCGGCGTTGCTGGCCCTGGCGACCCCCTGGCGAATCCGGACAAGACATTCAAGACGTTCGAGCTCGTCAATAAGCTCGCGCCAGATATCAAGCTGTGCCTCTCGACGAACGGTCTGGCGCTAGCCGATCATGTCGACACGATCGCAAGACTCAAGGTCGATCACGTGACGATCACGATCAACATGATCGATCCCGATATTGGCGCAAAGATCTATCCCTGGATCTTTTACCGCCACAAGCGCTACACCGGCATTGAAGCTGCAAGCATCCTCAGCAATCGGCAGCTCCAGGGCCTGGAGATGCTCACCGCGCGCGGTATCCTGTGCAAAGTCAACTCGGTGATGATTCCCGGGATTAACGATCAGCATCTGGTTGAGGTTAACAAGGCCGTGAAGTCGCGCGGCGCCTTCCTGCATAACGTGATGCCGCTGATTTCGTCGCCCGAGCACGGCACAGTGTTCGGTCTCAGCGGGCAACGCGGCCCGACCGCACAGGAAGTCACAGCGTTGCAGGATAGCTGCGAAAGCGAGATGAACATGATGCGTCACTGTCGCCAGTGCCGCGCCGACGCCGTCGGACTGCTCGGGGAGGACCGCGGCGCGGAGTTCACCATGGAAAAGATCATGGCCATGGACATCAAATATGATGAGCAGGCCCGAAAGGAGTATCAGGCCAAAGTCGAGAAGGCGCGCATTGCAAAGCTTGCGGCCAAGCAGGAGCAGCTTGCGGAGCTCGCCAGCGCGTCCAGCGAAATCAAGGTGCTGGTGGCGGTTGCAACCAAGGGCTCGGGATTGATCAACCAGCACTTCGGTCATGCCAAGGAGTTCCAGATCTACGAGCTCTCGACTTCAGGCGCAAAATTCGTTGGCCATCGTCCTATTCATCCCTATTGCCAGGGCGGCCATGGCGAGGACAGCAAGCTCGAAGTCGCCATCGGCGCCATCAACGATTGCCATGCCGTGTTCGTGTCAAAGATCGGCGGCTGCCCGAAGGCCGAATTGATCAAGGCCGGAATCGAACCGGTCGATCAGTACGCCTGCGAGTTCATCGATGGCTCGGCGATCGCCTGGTTCAAGCTCTATCTCGATAAAGTCAATAAGGGCAAGATCAAGCACGTTGAGCGAGTCGATGCGGCGGCCCGCCACAATGCGCTGATTTCCGCCGCCTGAGGATGGGTTCAGACAATGCCGTTCAAGATCATCGCCTCGCAATGCACGGGCTGTTCGGCGTGCGAAACGCAATGCCCGAACCTCGCTATTTCCGAGCGAGCCGGCGTTTTCCTGATCGATCCTGAGAAATGCACCGAGTGCGTCTCCTACTTTGATGAGCCGCAATGCGTGGCGGTTTGCCCGGTTGAAAATACATGCGTGCTCGACTCGGCGCTGCCGCGTCAGCAGGAGCCCGCTTGAGGGCCACAGTGGATGTCACTACGACACTAACGGTTCAGAAACTCGGGCGGATGATGCTCCGCTTTGACGAGGCGCCGGCCGCGGCTTTCGCCTTCTCAGACCGGGTCGACGGTTCGCCCTGGTCGCCAACGTTTTCGCCAGTTGCCAAGTCATATTCTGGCGACGCGCACGTCGGCGGGAGCGCGTCGAGCTGTCGGCCCGAAGGCTGCTGTCTTGAGCGTCGAGGATCGATTTCGCCGATGGGCTCACGAAGAGCGGACCCGTCTTCCGCGATATCAATCCAGTCACCTGCGGCCATCATTGATCAGGCGACATTCATGCCCGAGGCCTTCTTCAGTTGGTCATCCGAGAGAGGGCGTCCTCACCGAGTCCTATCTTGGTCGCACGGTGTCGAGCCGGCCGAGCATCATCCCAGGACGACAGGGCTATCCTATCACCTCGATGAAGGTGCAGAAAGTACACTTGCGCCACGCCAAGGCGTTCGCACCCGATCACGTGATGCGGAAACGAATTTCCTGCCACCGGTGCGGTCGGCGCCACCAAGCCGGAATTCGGCTGTTATGAAAGCACCTCGTGTGGGTCTTCCTGTTCTCGCTCAACGCATGTTGCCGACTTGCAGATGCGTCTCGGGCAACTCGGGAAGGACGGCAGCTGTCGGGAGACTGCTGGGGCTTTGTCCCGCAGACAAGGCTGGCGCCAAGGTGTTGTTGGGCACGCTCGAGCGTATGGGCGGGACCGTGAGTGATGACGTCCACAATGCCCTCGGTTGCCGGGGTAATCAGGTCGACTCTGTCGGCTGTGCGCATCCCGCGCTGGAGCACGCGGCTCGCCGCCGGCTCAAGCACGCCTCCCTCGATGACAGACCCGCGTGCCGCGTCGATGGCTTCTTCAACATCAACCATGGGCTCACGATAGTTATCTCGAGCATCTGGAGTTTAGGTTGCGGGCGTTGATGTTGCTGCACCGGGATCCCGACAGGCTCATGCGATCCGTGATCGCAAGCGCCGCCGTGCGGGAATGGCGGGGGTTGATCGAGCATCATGATAGGGCGGTCCCGTAAGGCCGGGCGCCCGCGAGGCGCGGTACAGTTGAACTATGGAACAGGGACGGCAGCATGAGCAACATCGCCCGTGATAGTGACATCGTCGAGCTGACGGACGCCCCATTCTTTGATTATGGTGACAACGTGCGGGCCAACCGCACTATCCGCAACGACGGCACCTATGTGGGCAAGGAGATCGGTGAGGTTCTGGTCAAGAAAGGCGAGCTTGGCTATGTCATCTCGATCGGCACATTCCTGCAACAATTTTATATCTATGGAGTCGAATTCCTCGACTCCGGCAATCGCGTCGGCATGAAATGCAAGGAACTCGATCTAGTCACGCGAAACCGCGAAGGCGAGGAGCCGTTCTTGCCAGGAGCGGCACCCCGATGATCGAACCAAGATTGCCAAAATACCGGTCAGGCCAACGTGTCAAGGCCGCAATCGATCTGCTCAACGACGGTTCCTTTCCCGACGCGTCGGCGGAAGAGTGTCTGGTCAGCGTCGGGTACATTGGTGAGATCGTCCAGGTCGGTCGCCATACGGAAGCGAACCTACCATTTATATGGTCGACTTCGGCAAGCAGTTGGTGGTTGGCTGCCTCGAGGCAGAAATCTCTGCAGTCTAGGACATCGCGCAATGAACGCCGCAATCATCAGACGACATCATTCCGGATTGCCTGCGCAACCCAACGAGCTCGACCGGTGGCGGATCGTTCGCGCGCTGACGAAGAGCGAGCGCTACCGATATGTCTCGCCAAAGGTGACAGCGGTTGCTGGCGGCTATCTGGTCGAGAGCCCGTGCTGCTCAGGCAATATCAATGTGGAGGGCGGCCTCGTCGACGTAGCGCTGCTGCACCACGATAGGACTCGAGGGGCATGGCAGCTGTTCCGCAAAGATCACCGCAAGGGCGTCTGGGAGTGGCATTCGACCCATCAACGGCTTGGCTTGGCGACAGCGGTTCTGAACGCCGACCCTGAACGTTTGTTCTGGCAATAAGGATTGTGGAGATGGTGCTCGAAGGCGACTTGACGGAGATCGAGCAGACGCTTGCCGTCGTTGATACAGCCTCTGAGCCCTGCCTGACGCTCCGGCAGAAATTTCCACATCTTGCCTGGATTTGTTGCGAGGCGTCCGACATGACGCAGAGTCCGTTCCGCCGGATTGGAAAGTTCGACCTGCATCTGCTCGACAGTGGAGGTCACTGTGTACAGATCACGAATGATCCGCAGCGCGCCACCGGTATTGTGCTGGCTAAGCGCTCTGGCAAGTCATGATCAAGCAATCGCCTGCCGGTGCCAAGCTCACACAGGACGGCTAGGCCCCGCGGGTTGTTTGCCATGCCGTAGTGGCCGGCCCGGGAAATATCACCATCAGGTCGCACGCTCGTCTCATCGGGTCCATGAGACGGCGGCAGGCGATGGTCTCGCAGAAATGTTCGCTGAGGGCGGAATTGCCTGGGCATCTCAACGTGGCTTATTAAACCAAGGATACTGCGGCAGATCAAATTTGGCCGAGCGAGCCGTGCTCGATCAGCTGACGTGGAGTAACGCTCAGGCATCGCAAGATTTGCCTTTGTGAGTACTCGCCCTTAAGTCCGCAGGACTTCAGAAAATAGGAGAAGACGTTTGTTCTTTGCGCGGTAACGCCGTGCACTCGCCGTGAAGGCCGGTTGATGATGCGCGCGGAAGTGAGGCAGTGCGACTGTCCCGGCCGATCCTCGCTACTCCATCAATATTATTGGCGCCTGGAAATATCATTCTACGAAATTGGTGAGTGAAGTCGGCGCATTCAAGCAAGAAGGGCTTTTCGAGTTGTTTTTCGAAGATGCATCGGGCGTCCCTTCTCTATGGCTTGCTTCCATGTTGAAGTGGCTGACGTACACGTCGAGAATCGGGCCTGTCACGCGGATAAAGATCCAGAGGACGGAGGACAAATTCGCGTGTAGTTCCAGTTCTTATCTCGAAGAGAAAAATCCGCTTGAATAGTTGTCGATGACCATTGATATGGTAATGGGAAGCAGTTGCGTCTTCGCCAAAAACAAGGCGCTACAGGCAGATGTGCAAAGCGAAATCGGAGAACACGTGGCAAAAAGCACCAAGCGCAAAGAGTATAGTAAGGATGACGTCAAGCTGCTCAAAGCGCACTCAAAGGCCCGCACCCCTGTAGCTAGGGTTTCAAAGCTTATGAAGCGATCCGAGGGCTCTCTAAGACAGAAAGCACGTACCTTGGGGATTGGCTTGGGTCACCAGCGTTGAGATACGCGTCAATGTTCGGAAATTGACCGGTGTGATGATCGAGACGGCCAGGCGGCTTACGACCGCCGGGCCACCTGATCGTTTCAGATCCCTGCGCCCGAGGGTCAGCTCGCGCGATGAACGAGCTGACCGGTTTCCCGATAGACCGGCTCAATTGGCCTAAACCTCGTCGATTGTCATGGTTTCAATTCAGGGACTGATAAAGCCGACTCGTTCGTCTCACTGTGCGGCTTACATCGTGAATATAGATTTACCGAGCCCGGAAATAGGGTCCGCGAGCGTGCCGGCGGATCATCATCTCGGCCGGTAGACGTCCTTCGGCGCTGAGCCATCTCCCTCTGCCTCCACCCTTCTCGAGGCGCGGCGACTGGAACCTAGTACCCACTTTTCTTGGATCGTGAGTCGTGATTCAAGATATGGATGATCCCTGAAGCAAGAGAAGTCCGCCTTTCGCGGAAAGATCGCACGGTGCTTGAGGCGTGTTGTCGCTCGCCGGTGACGTTGCAGCGCGATTTGAAGCGGGCGCGGATAGTTCTGTTGGCGGCGGACGGGCGCAGCACCCGCTCGATCGCCAAAGAAGTCGGAGTCCAGCCGCGGATTGTCAGCCTTTGGCGACACCGCTATGCCGATCATGGCCTTGAAGGACTGCACGACAAGCCGCGGCCCGGCAAGCAGCCGATTTATACGAAGGCCACCGACAAGCGGATTCTGAAGCTGCTGGATAAGCCGCCGCCGCAGGGGTTTGCGCGCTGGACCGGGCCGCTGCTGGCCGAGGCGCTGGGCAATGTTGACGTCCAATATGTCTGGCGGTTCCTGCGCAGCCACAAGATTGACCTTGCGGCTCGCAAGTCCTGGTGCGAGAGCAACGATCCGAACTTTACGGCCAAAGCCGCCGATGTTGTTGGCCTCTACGTCGCCCCGCCCGCGAAGGCCATTGTGCTATGCGTGGACGAGAAGCCCTCGATCCAGGCTTTAGAGCGAGCGCAGGGTTATCTGAAGTTGCCCAATGGCCGCGCCTTGACCGGCCAGAGCCACGATTACAAGCGGCATGGCACTACGACATTGTTTGCGGCGCTCGAAGTCGCCACCGGAAAGATCATCGCGGCTCATTCAAAACGCCGTCGCCGCGTCGAGTTCCTCGACTTAATGAACGGCGTTATCGCGGCCTTTCCGGGCCGAAGGCTTCACGTCATCCTCGACAACCTCAACACCCACAAGAAAAACGAGCACTGGCTCAAGGCCCACCCCAACGTGCAATTTCATTTCACGCCGACAAGCGCGTCCTGGCTCAATCAGGTCGAGGTCTGGTTCTCGATCTTGCAGGGGCAGTCGCTTAGCGGCACCTCCTTCACAAGTCTCAAGCAGCTTCAGGAACACATCGATGCCTACGTCAACGCGTACAATGACAAAGCCGAGCCCTTCGTCTGGACCAAGAAAAAGGTTCGTCAACGCCCCTTCAAAGGCCGCCGTATCACTCAGCTCTGATTCCGGGTACTAGTTGCCCCCAAGAGGGAGCTTGGCACCATTTTTCCGAGTCCGTGGCCGCCGGCATCGTCGGCCTACAGCATTAGCGGCCTGCGGCTGACACAGATCGCTCTGATGATGCTGCCGGCCGGCAAGCCGCGGAAAGAAGGGAATAGCCGCGGTCCGGCCTACGGTGACAACATAGGGGAACTCCGGCAGGAGATGTGCGTCCAGCAGGCGCAGAAGCGTACAAGTATTTTGTATGTTCATGCGGAGCCGCGCCGGCATCCTCTTGTATGCGGGATCTGTTGTGAGGTGAGCAAAGCGGTGGTGAGCATTGTTCATCGTCATCATCGATACCGTCGATTTCGCCGCCGCGACTGCCGCGCGCGGACAGCGCGGCGGCCGCGGCAGACTCCATGGCGGCAATGAGAATTGAATTGCGGGCCGCACTCGCTAGCAGCAGGCCGCATTTGCGGTAAGATCGTCTGTATCCGACAAACGATTGAATCTGACGTCCTTCGAATGCGGGAGCTGCTCCTGCTGCACTTTCGATATGTTGCCTCAGGCAATTTTAAGCGTGTCGCCGCCGATTTCGCGGTTGCAAGGGCAGAGCTCATCAGTCTGTATCGCATCCAGAACGCGTAACGTGTCCGTCGGGCTGCGGCCGACATTGAGGCTTGTCGCATAGACATGCTGGATCGTGTTCTCAGGATCGACGATGAAGGTGTAGCGATGCGCGATGCCATCACGCGATCGCACTCCAAGGCCATCGACCAGTGCGCCCTTGGTGTCGGCAAACTGCCAGATCGATAGACGGTGCAGATCCTTGTGCTCACGCCGCCAGGCGAGCTTGCAGAACTCGTTATCGGTCGAGCCACCAAGCACGATTGCATCGCGATCGGCGAAATGCTTGGACAGGCGAGCAAACTCAGCGATTTCGGTTGGGCAGACGAATGTGAAATCCTTCGGGTAAAAGAAGATGACTTTCCATTTTCCGGGGAAACTCCTCTCAGTCAGTGTCTCGAAGGCGCTCTGCCCGTTCTCCTCTTGCAGGTGAAAGCCGGGCTTCACGCCTGTGATGTCGAACGGCGGCAACTTACTTCCAATTCCAGGCATATTGTCCTCACAACATCGCGTCACACGGAAACAGCGTTCCGCGACTGGCAAAGCAAGCGATATGCCACCCATCTGCCGGCAAGTACCCATCATGCCGGTCGTGGAACATTCGCCTTTGATGACGGCGGTGTCCTCGAACCCCATCTGCACCGTGTGGTCTCCTCAATTGACTCGGCCCGGCATTCCCCATTCCGCGCTCTTTCGCCCGGCACTCGTAGTGGAATCCACGCGCCGGGCTTTGTCGGGTTTCTGTCAGAGCCCTTGCCGCTGTCGGGTCCGCCACAGCTTCCGGTCTCGGACGCTGCGCTATTAATCGAGCCGAGTCAGATGCTTAACGCGCGTGCGAACGAATGGCACGCCAGTTGCTAACTGGATGCAGCAACAACGAGCGAGGGCTGAGGGCACGCCGACGCCGATGGCGAGCGATGGCCTCCTTCCCGAAACCCGTGTGCCACGTTTGTGAGAGAGAAACAGCCTCGCGCGTTCGGCGCGAAAAATTGGCAATCGGTTGATGGAGAGCAACATGTCTTCGCTGAGACAAATCGCGTTTTATGGCAAGGGTGGCATCGGTAAATCGACAACGTCGCAAAATACGCTGGCGGCTCTTGCTGAGCTGGGCCAAAGGATTCTCATCGTCGGCTGTGATCCCAAAGCGGACTCGACTCGCCTCATCCTGCACGCCAAAGCGCAGGATACCATTCTGAGTCTGGCGGCGAATGCCGGCAGCGTTGAGGACCTCGAAATCGAGGACGTCATCAAGCTCGGCTACAAGGACATTCGATGCGTCGAGTCCGGCGGTCCAGAGCCGGGGGTCGGGTGCGCCGGAAGAGGTGTGATCACTTCGATCAACTTTCTGGAGGAGAATGGCGCCTATGAGGACATCGACTACGTCTCTTACGACGTGCTCGGCGACGTCGTCTGCGGCGGCTTCGCGATGCCTATCCGCGAGAATAAGGCACAGGAAATCTACATCGTGATGTCCGGCGAGATGATGGCGATGTATGCCGCCAACAACATCTCCAAGGGTATTCTGAAGTATGCGAATTCCGGCGGCGTGCGCCTCGGCGGTCTGATCTGCAACGAGCGGCAGACCGACAAGGAGCTGGAGCTTGCAGATGCTCTTGCCAAGAAGCTCGGCAGCCGGCTGATCTACTTCGTGCCGCGCGACAATGTCGTGCAGCACGCGGAGCTGCGCCGGATGACTGTGTTGGAATACGCGCCAGAGTCCAAGCAGGCGGATCACTATCGCAATCTCGCGACCAAGATCCACAATAATGCGGGACAAGGCGCCATCCCGACGCCAATCAGCATGGACGAGCTCGAGGATATGCTCATGGAGCACGGCATCATCAAACCTGTCGACGAGAGCCTGGTCGGCAAGACCGCCGCCGAGCTCGCCGCTGTTTCGGCATAGTTCATGTTGTCGGCCTTCTCGACCGGGGAAGGCCGACATCGTCCACTCAGAAGCTGGGGACCTTCATGATTGGCACACAAAGCAAATTGGCCGATACGATGTCATCTCCTGTATCAGCAGCTCACATCGCCGAGCAGCGCGATGCAAGTGAGCTCTACGGGCTTCTGACCGGGCGCCATCCAACAGAAGTCGACATCAGCGACGATGACGATTTCGATCGCCATGTGCTCGCTTGCGTTCTCGCCGCATCCGCTATGGATGGCGGCCAACTTCCCGAACGGGCTGGCTTGAGTAACCAGGAGCTCGATGCGCTCTTGGTGCAATACTTCCCATCCACCCCGGTCAGGAGTTGTACCTGGCGCGAACAGTCCGCGTTACCGGCTCCTGACGAGACGATTATGGTGCGCGATCTCCTGCTTGCGCAACGTTCCACCCGTGGCGAGGTCGGCGGCTGGCTCGCGACGATGATCGCGCGGCGCGCCATGGAGCCTAATCACCTGTGGGAAGATCTCGGTCTGCGGAAGCGGGACGAATTGTCCCGCCTCCTGATGCGCCATTTCGGGCCGCTGGCGGCTCGCAACACCAAGAACATGCGCTGGAAGCGCTTCTTCTATCGCACGCTATGCGAAGATGACGGTCTGGTGATGTGTACCACGCCGGTCTGCACGGAATGCAATGATTTTGATCTTTGCTTCGGCGAGGAGAGCGGGGAGAGCCGGATGGCCGGACGCCGGCGGGATCATCTGCGTCGTCTCGATGACTCCGTCCAAGCCATCCCAAGTTCGCAAGACTGAGCTCATAATGGATGCCCCCTCCTCGGCGCGAGCACCGGTGTATCGGACGAGCTTTCGGCCAGCTGTCGCCTAGAGGAGACTGAGGGTTTGAAAAGATCACCGGGGTAAACAACTGCGGCGCAGCCGGCCTAAGCCGGACGCGGCGGCGCCTGATGATCGCGGCTTGATAATTGGCGGAGGCGACCGTCACATTTACCGCCGAGATGTTTTATGTCGACGCGCGATCGACGCCAACATCCGCCTTTCGATCGCGTCCGCTGAACTTATTTACGAACGCCGACCTGTGGTTGGACCGAACCCGATGGCTCAAAATTCTTCTTCGATAAGCATGCCGGAATGCACGCGCCTTCCCCGAAGTGCTGCAGCTTGAGGTGAGACCCGAACCGTTGCCCGGCTAGCAAGCTCCAAGCTAGGCGCCTGCCTTCAGCTCGGTCGCAAGCGCACCGAACCTGGCGCTCCGCCGTTTCCATCGTGTCGGATTTGCGACGCACCCGACTAATCTGAAATTCGACGTCGTTCACAGGTTCTTGGGAAATTCGAGCGGGTTGGCACAGCAGTTGCTGAACAGCTTCCGGAATAAACATACGGAGCCGCTGATGGCGTTCGCTGCCGCAATCACCGGGCCCGACAAAGATCGGTCGAGGTCCATAGTCCTTAATGACGCCACGTTGCGCGACGGCGAACAGACACCCGGCGTGGCCTTCACGACACCGGAAAAGGTCTCGATCGCGCGTCCGCTGGCCGCGGCCGGAGTCACGGAGATCGAGGCCGGCACGCCGGCGATGGGTCAGGAAGAGATTGCCGCGATCCGAGCGGTCGCCGAAGCGGGCCTTGCGGCGACGATCATCGGCTGGTGCCGGATGAAACCCGCGGACGTCGATGCGGCGGTCGAGGCCGGTGTTTCGATGGTCAACCTATCGATTCCATCGTCCGACGTGCAGATTGCGGCGAAACTCGGTGGCGGCCGTTTGGCCGCGCTGGAGCGGGTGAAGCGCGTCGCGGCCTATGCTCGCGACAAGGGACTGGATGTCGCGGTGGGTGGCGAAGACTCCTCGCGTGCCGATGTCAACTTCCTGATCGAGCTGATCGCAACCGCCAAGGCGGCCGGCGCGCGGCGCTTTCGTGTCGCAGATACGCTGAGCGTGCTCGATCCCGACGCGTCCTTCGCGCTCATGGCCGCACTGCGCGCCAGCACCGATCTCGAGCTCGAATTCCACGGCCATGACGATCTTGGGCTGGCAACGGCTAATACGCTGGCGGCGATCAAGGCCGGTGCGACGCACGCCTCTGTGACGGTCATTGGACTGGGCGAGCGAGCCGGCAATGCGCCGCTGGAGGAAGTTGCCGTCGCACTCAGGCAGCTTTACGGCGGTGATACCGGCGTGCTGCTATCCGAACTGGAAAAAGTCGCGGCCGCCGTTGCAGCCGCAGCGTGCCGCACCATTCCGCTCAACAAGGCGATTGTCGGCGAGCGTGTCTTTACCCATGAATCCGGCATCCACGTCGATGGGCTCTTAAAAGACCGGACCACCTACCAAGCGCTGGACCCGGGGTTGCTCGGCCGCTCCCACCGCATTGTGATCGGCAAGCATTCCGGGCTTGCCGCTATCACTTCGCTCTTGTCTGAGTTGCAGCTTTCGGTCACTGCCGAGCAAACCGGAACCATTCTCGCGCGCGTCCGCAAGCATGCCATCGAGCACAAAGGCCCGGTTTCACAGGAAACGGTGGTGGCGATCTGGCGCGACATTCACGAGAGCTCGCTCGTCAATCGAGGGCGATCGAGTGGTCAGCCATGCGCGTCGCGCGATCAGGTTGGGACATTCGAGCCAGGACGGTTTCTGGGCGCGGATCTAGATGGAGGTTGAGAATGACGACGGACGGGATCCTTTCGCAATTGAACAAGGCCTCTGCGGCAGAGGAGTTTTTTGCACTGCTCGGCGTCGAGTACGATGCGAAAATCATCGACGTGGCGCGGCTTCATATCCTGCGTCGCATGGGTCAATATCTCGCGGGCGAGGAGTTTACCGGTGCATCCGATCCTGACATCGCCTCGCGTTGCAAGGCCACGCTTGAGCGCGCCTATGCCGACTTCGTCACGTCCTCCCCGATCGAACAGCGCGTGTTCAAGGTCCTGAAGGATGCGGCCGCACCACAATCGAACAAGCATCCAGCATTGGTCCAGCTCGGTTCCTTGGAGTGAATTGAGTTTATCCTCGTGCTCTGGAGCGTGAAGGTTCAGAGAACCTGCCAACGACCCAGGGCGTCGAATTCAAACGGAAGTTGCAGTTACGGCCTCGCGGTGCGCAGCTTGGACGCTCGGCTCCTTAAGGGCCAATCACGGCTCAGCCCTGAAATTTCCGTCCTTCCCCATGGTGCACCTATCTCCTGCAATGGTACGCCGGCAGTGGGGAGCGCATATTTGGCGACGAAAGCGCACCAAGATTCGGATGACTGTCTTCTGTCGCATTCCGGACACGGGTCCAGCACGGTTATCGAATGTTCCGATCCTCGTGAGAGGCTGCCAATCCGATTTCCTTCAGTAAAATTCTGTATTGGCGGTCAATTTTCATCGTCTGCGCAATTGGTACGACAATTGCTGACATATGCTCAGCTAGTCTGGAGAAGCGAATGCACATCTTGGCCCGCATCGAGTTTGTTTTGGACGCCGCGCAGTTTCGCGCGCGCTGCCTGTCGGCATCATGATGCGTCGCGACGCCAAAGCGATGGTTGCATATTCCGGCCTGGCTGAGCTGAAAGCTGCGCTTGATCCGCGCCAAAGATTCGTCGACGAAATCACTCCCGTTGGCCGATCTATGGCCGAGGTTTCGCGGGGGGGAGCCCTTGCTCTCCAGCGCCGGTCGCGCGGCGCCGTTGACGGGCGGCTTCACCGCCAGCCCTCGTGCCCTCGCCAAGAGTTGCGGGCGTGTCGCTGCAATCGGAAATATTGCGAGGGCATTCAGAGTAATGGATCGCGTTTTCACCGGCAAGCTCGCGGCCGACAATGGCACCAGCCGAGCCTCTGGCAGGTCCTCGATCTGTTCCAACTCGGTTGCATCTCGAAGATGAGGGGGACCAATCGATCGGCTCGGGTGACCGCGCGGTTGCGTGCCTCACTAGTTCCATTGCCAAATGGTGGCCCAGAATGGCGAACCCGGAAAGACGCCCAAGCGCGTGCTTCCGGGCTCGTCGACAAAGGTCCAGCAATGGGTGTCTCGGCCCCGCGCTGCTGCCAGGCGGTGTTGAAAAAATGGCGGCGGGCACGCGGCCGAACTCTTAACTGAAGCAATCTTCACGCGCGAATTCAAAGCTGAAGGCGGAGCACGCTTCGCTGGCGAGCCGCTACTGAACACGGATGGGAGTACAGATGATGAGCACCGCACCCAAAAGCGCCGCTCCGGCCGCGGGTGGTGGTCGCGCGGCGACCAAGAGGGAGCTGCCCGAACGATTCAAGGCGTATAAGCACGTCTGGGTCTTCATCGAGCAGGAACGCGGGATAGTGCACCCCGTCTCCTGGGAGCTGATGGGTGCCGGCCGCCGGCTCGCCGACAAGCTCAACGTTGACCTCGCCGCGGTTGTCATCGGCCCGGTCGGGGAGACAACGCAGCAGGCGATCGCCGAATCCTTCTGCTACGGCGCCGACCTCGCCTATATCGTCGCGGATGATCTCTTGGCCGATTATCGCAATGAATCCTACACCAAGGCGCTGTCAGAGCTGGTCAATATGTACAAGCCGGAAATCCTACTCCTAGGGGCAACTACACTGGGCCGCGATCTCGCCGGCTCAGTGGCCACCACACTACTCACCGGCCTAACTGCCGACTGCACCGAGCTCGATGTCGATGCCGACGGCTCGCTTGCAGCGACCCGGCCGACGTTTGGCGGCTCACTATTGTGCACGATCTACACACTGAACTATCGTCCACAGATGGCAACCGTCCGTCCGCGCGTGATGCCGATGCCCGAGCGCGTGACCGGCGCCGTCTGGCGCGTCATCTCGCATCCGCTCGGGCTTGTAGAAGAAGATATCGTCACAAAAGTGCTGTCGTTCCTGCCGGACCGCGATTCTACAAAGTCCAACCTTGCCTACGCCGACGTGGTCGTCGCCGGAGGGCTCGGTCTGGGATCGCCTGAGAACTTCCAACTGGTACAGCAGCTCGCGGACGTGCTTGGCGCCGAATATGGCTGCTCGCGGCCGCTGGTCCAGAAGGGCTGGGTCACCTCGGACCGACAAATCGGCCAGACCGGGAAAACCATTCGGCCAAAGCTCTATATCGCGGCCGGTATTTCCGGCGCGATCCAGCATCGCGTTGGCGTGGAGGGGGGCGACCTCATCGTTGCCATCAACACAGACAAGAACGCTCCGATCTTCGACTTCGCCCATATCGGCATCGTCACCGACGCCATTCGACTGTTGCCCGCATTGACCTCTGCATTCCGCGCGCAGCTGTCGCCGCACTCGCACGACCGCATCGCTGGCTAGGGGAGCTTGTTATGATCGAGGAAAGATTCGACGCGATCGTCGTCGGTGCTGGCATGGGCGGGAATGCGGCAGCGCTTACCATGGCCGAGCGGGGCCTAAAAGTGCTGCAGCTGGAGCGCGGCGAGTATTCGGGGTCGAAGAACGTGCAAGGCGCCATCCTCTATGCCGATATGCTGGAGAAGCTGATCCCGAATTTCCGAGAAGATGCACCGCTTGAGCGGCATCTCGTCGAGCAACGCTTCTGGATCGTGGACGAGCGTTCGCACACGGGGATTCACTATCGCTCCGATGATTTCAACGAGGAAAAGCCGAACCGCTATACCATCATCCGCGCCCAGTTCGATAAATGGTTCTCGCAGAAGGTCCGCGAGGCCGGCGCCACGGTGCTGTGCGAGACCACGGTGACCGAGCTCCTCCAGGATTCCGATGGGAGGGTCGTCGGGGTGCGCACAGACCGAGATGGGGGTGAAATCCATGCAGATGTCGTCGTGCTGGCCGAGGGGGTGAACGGAGTGCTCGGGACGGGTGCGGGCTTAAGAGGGCGGCCGAAACCGGACAAGGTCGCACTCGCGGTCAAGGAGATGCATTTCCTATCGCGCGAGACAATCGATGCTCGCTTCAATCTCAAAGGCGACGAGGGGCTCGTCATCGAAGCCGCCGGAACCATCTCCCGCGGCATGACCGGTATGGGTTTCATCTATTCCAACAAGGAATGCATCTCGCTTGGTATCGGCTGTCTTGTTGCCGACTTCCAGCGTACCGGCGAGACGCCTTACGGCCTGCTCGAGGGCTTCAAGCGTCACCCGTCCGTCGCGCCGTTGATCGAGGGTTCGGAAGTAAAGGAGTATTCGGCGCATTTGATCCCCGAAGGTGGATATAAGGCGATCCCGCAGCTTTGTGGTGAGGGCTGGGTCGTTGTCGGAGACGCCGCCCAGCTCAACAACGCCATCCATCGCGAGGGGTCCAATCTGGCGATGACGTCGGGCCGTATCGCCGCGGAAGCGATCTGCCTTATCAAATCGCGAAATGATCCGATGACGGCCAAAAATCTTTCGCTTTACAAAAAACTGCTGAATGATTCCTTCGTGATCAAGGACCTGAAGAAGTACAAGGATATGCCAGCACTGATGCATACCCACTCGCAGAACTTCTTTCTCACATATCCGCAGCTCTTCTCCAAGGCGATGCAGGATTACGTGCGCGTCGACGGCACACCAAAGCTTGAGAAAGAGAAGCTGATGCTGAGCTCGTTCATCAAGGCGCGGTCGTGGAGTGGACTGTTCAGCGATGCCCTGCGCATTGCCCGGGCCTGGCGGTGATCACAAACCAAAGACAACGACGAACGACGGAGCCAGAAACAATGCCGAGTGAGCCATCCCGACGTGTCGAGGACAAACTATTCTACAACCGCTATCTCGTTGATTCCGGCCGCGCCCATATCAAGGTGCGCCCGCACACCACACCATCCTCGCGGCTCTTATCGATGCTGAAGGCCTGCCCTGCACGGTGCTACGAGCTCAGCGATAAAGGTCATGTTGAGGTGACAGTCGACGGGTGTATCGAGTGCGGCACCTGCCGGGTGATCTGCGAAGAAAGTGGTGATATCGAGTGGAGCTACCCACGTGGCGGTTACGGTGTGCTATTCAAATTTGGTTAAAGCTTCGGGGTAGGGGCTGATTGGCAGGCTGCGGCGTTCTCGCGATACAACGAAATCACGCGCGAAGTGGAGATTTCACCTGATTCAATCGAGTCCCAATATTTCCATATACCGGGCGGGCCTTTGTCAGGTTCCGCTATAATATGCCCGGAGATAGTCAAAGCGAGCGGATTCGAAACAGGGCGCAGCCCATTGGCGGGATTAGGTTGTCCATCTCGGATCTGTCGACCGTTCCTGGTTCTCTTCCCCAATATCTGTCCGGTTTTGTCCTTCTTGGAGTTCGCGGCGATCCGCCTGCGGCCACTGCCTCGCGACGCCGCCTATCACCTACCAACAGAACGCTGGAAGCAGGACTTCGCTTCGCCATAGCCGCCGACCCGACAACGTGCCATCGAGCGCCTTGTAGACAGACAAGCACGAGCGGATCACGAAATTAGCGCTTTGTGACTCCTTCGCGCGACCGGCGGTTGCGCGTTCGTCCGGCGGGCTGCGCGCATGCAGCACGCAAGTTTGCACTTTCATTCGTCGCCAGGATATGGGCCGGAGAGCATGACGATGGTTCGATTACAAAAGAGCAGGGCAGCCGCTAACGCGCGGCGAGCAGAGGTACGCCGTGAGAGTTCGATCGGCGACATCCAGGCCCGCATAGCCGAACTGAGAAGCTTGCCGCGCGAGAACCTCGCGGATGCGGTGTTCATGCTCTCGATGAATGCAAGACGGCAGGGCGAGTTGATACGACATGCGATCGAGAAGCGCGCCGAGATCGACTTGGACTTTGATCCGCCGCCGAATTTGGCGACCTATCTCGCGAATGATGTGGTCTCGACCTTACGCCACCACGTTGCTGACCTTCCGAGCTTGCTGGACCTGTTGGTTGAGCGAGCGCCTGACGTCTGCTTCACCGTCGATCGGGAGGAGGCCGTTTCGCTGCTCGCCACAATCATTGGCGAACAGCGGCTCGAACGAGCCCTTGAAGGCCTCAGGCTAGCCGGGCTCCTGAACGAGCCAGCGAAGGATCGCCACGCCGGGATCGGTTCGGAAGTGGATTTGAGAGGAGCTGCCGAGGGCGCATGAGTGTCCAGGGCGCTTTGAGGGACAGTCCTGCAGATGGAATGTCCGCGGCGAATGGGGACCTTAGAAAATCGCGCGCCTGCTTGCGAGGTCAAAACCGCGTCGAAATTTGCGGCGTAGTTCCTTTGTCATCCGTTCAGCGTTTATCGCTGACGCGGAGCCGCTATGCATGCCCGGTCGCAGTCCCCGGCCGCGTCAAGCTCGGCGACCTTCGCGTTGGCGAGGACGAGATCCGCAGTTCTGAGCTTTCATGTTCAGTTGCAGCGCGGCGCCCTGGTGAAATCGACCGTCCTTGTTTCGGTAGTCGCTGGCTGCGGCGGAACGGCGGGGCAAGGCCTGGCAAGTATTCCGCGATCAAGTCGAAAATAGCAGACAAGCTGAGTGGCGGTCCGCTGCAATTGGGCAAAAGCGGATTCGTGGGTGGCGCTGGATCGTCGACATGAACGCTCCGCCGCGCGTCTGCCATACACCGCCTATCCTTGCTCGATCGCCGAGGAAATGCGCCGAACTCGCTTCGGCTATTCGCTGCGTTCGCGAGCCGCACCGGGATTTCGCCGAACCTCGCGTCCACGAGCACGGCGAAGGCATAGCCGAAATCCGCAGCTGAGTACGGCCGAACGGCGCGTTCCACGTCAATGCCGGCCAGGTCGGTCAGTAGGCCTGCTCAAACCCCACGAAGGCGCCTCACGCGCTGCGGCCAGCCGCACGTCACCGAGCTGCTGTAATAATCTGAAAGCATCCGATCGCAACTTCCATTACGATCAGCACGACTATAACCCACTCAAGACGCAGCGAGCGCCGTGTGTCGATGATGTCCGTCAGTGCGTTAGCCGTTCCGGAGATGGCCGACAGCTTGCGCTCAAGCATCTCAAGACGCTCCTTCAGTTCGTATTCGTCTTTCAGACGCGAATAGAGCCGCTCGAGTTCCGGCTTCTCCCAGAGTGCGTCGGGCTTTTCGGCAATGGCGATGCGGCCCGCGACGCGCTGCTGGACCAGGAGCGCATTGCCGATCAGTTGGAGAATGCCCTTGCGGCCCCGCGGCGTCCGGCCGCGCTCGGCCAGTTCGCGTGCAAAGGGTTCGATCACGTCGAATACCGCGGCGACGCGGCGCTCATCTCGCTCCAGCGCCGTGCTCTTGGCTAGCGTATCGGCGATCAGCAGCAGCCGATCGTCACTAAAGTTTCTGAGACAAATCCACCCGCCCGGCAGGATGACCTCAGCGCTCTGGTCGTTGCAGAGCTGCGCCTGCGCGCTATCCTCCTCATAGGAGGTGAGTTCACCGATGACGCGCGATATCAGGGTTTCGATCAGAGCGGCTTCTTCCGAGGGCGACAACCCGATGAGCACTACAACGCCATAGCGGAAGATCACGACAAGGCCCGCATGAATGCGGAAAGCGACCGGCGTCGAGGACACCAGCGTTCCGATTTCGAGAGCCGACGGGTTGATACGATCCCCCAGCATGACTGCCCGAATGCGCAGCATCGAGGCGGGCGCCGTCTCTCCGGAGACGGCAGGCTTACCGTGCGTAAGTTGATCCATGTTCACGTTTGCATCCGGTTTGGCGCCACTGCGACGCGATAGCGTTCCCCCGGAAACACGTCCAGAACTTCGTCGCAGATGGTGCAGCGGAATTTGCCGGGCGCGTCGCTGAGAGATGATGCTGAGAGCCAGCAAATGCCGGCTCCACAGTTTGGATGGGTGGTCGCCATTTCCATGTTCGTGCATGCTTGGCCGCAAGGTCAATCGAACGACCCAGCAAGCTCTTCGAGGAATTCGACGACCCCGGCCGCCAAACATTTGGCTGCGCCCTAGGCGCCGTCCTCGAACAAGGTCGAGCAAGATTGATGCCGAACAGGTGTCTTCGCGCCAGCGGCGTCAGGATTTCCGCTTCAATGGGCGAGCGAAAATGATTGTTTGAAACGGCACAGACCAAACACTGGCCGCGATGTGTGTTCAATTTCCTCCAGAGCATGTCGGCTACAGAACACGGCGTATCTTGCGCGCCGCGGAACTTTTCAAAGCGCCCTCAGAGCCTTAATCGCGGCAGCGGCGCTGGCATAGCTGTTGCTATGAAATGTCGCAAAGCCCGAGCGAAGGCTGAGTGCACACCCGGTCCGATCTGGCGAAAATTGGACGTTACCAGCGGACCGAGGGTGGGGAAGGTGAAGTGCCGTTTCCAACCGTCTGCTACACGACCGTCCCGGAAGATTCTTGAGCCAAGGCCCGAGTACAACGGCAGAAAGGACTTGAGACCGTGCATATCGAATCGGGAATAGTAACAGGCGCCAGGCTCGTGTTGAGCTACGCGACAGGCATTGCGGCGGGCTGCGTCGTCGCCAAGTTTGTGGTAGAGACCATAAGCGAGCGGGGCGCTCTGTCATTTGCTATGCAAGCCATCGCCGCGACGGGCCTTGTGTTCACGTTTTTCGAAATCCTGCCGCACTTTGCGGTTGGGGTCTCTGAAGTGCACTTCGTCCTGGGCTCGATGCTGTTCCTGTTGTTCGGCGCGGCGCCGTCTGCTTTTGGTCTTGCGCTCGGCCTCTTGCTGCAAGGCGTCCTCTTTGTTCCGACCGACCTGCCGCAATATGGTATGAATGTCACGACGCTTCTAGTGCCGCTGTATGCGATCCAGGCGCTCGCCAAACGGCTCATTCCATCCAAGATCGCCTACCGCGATCTGCAGTACAGTAAGGCGCTTGCGCTCTCGACTGCGTATCAATCTGGTATCGTTGTCTGGGTCGCGTTTTGGGTGCTCTATGGCGCGGGCTTCGGCGCCGCCAACCTCGGTAACGTCGCATCGTTCGCGGTTTCCTATGCAGTTGTGGCCTTCGAGCCGGCGGCTGATCTGGCTGTGCTGGTGCTCGCGAAACAAATTGGGCGGCGTGAGTGCGAGGGGATCTGTCGCCCACCGCTCCTAGAAGGCATGCTGCTGTTGACAGCAACGGTGACCGTCATGTCGCCCGTTTTGCTCAAGCGATGCGTACGCTTTCCCCGATAGCGGCGGGCTGCAGCGATCCCGGGCGACGCGCGCTCGCTGCTATCCGTGGCAGCGAGGGGCCGAGCTTATGCTCATTCCGCACAAGGCGACCAGGAAATCATATCTCGCCGACTTGCGGCCGGCCGCCGGCCCGGTCGCTAGTGAGCGGACGCGCACTACCGAGTTCGACCTGCTGGTGCGTGATGCGGCCAAGGCGAACTGCCGCCACGACGTGGAGGAATGGCGGGATGCGGTCAGCGCAGCAGCCTGGTCGCAGAGCATCGGGGGCGAGGTTGGACACGAGGGGCGTCTTGCGCTGCTGATACACGGGGAGTCATCCGTCGAACGACCTTACCCATGCAACATTGGCACCCTCCTAAGCACAGCCGCGATGGAGCGCCGTTCGGCGGCTTCCCATGCTCTGCTGCACTCGGCCGGAATGTTCGCAGCTCGACAAAGAAGATCGCCATGTATGGACTGATCGTGGTGTTGACCATGCTCGCACTGTGCAGCATCGTGTTTGCCGGCGAATTGACGGGGCCGGCAAAGGTTGTCAGCACCGACACCCTTGAAATTCATGGGACACGCGTTCGGCTCTGGGGCATCGACGCGCCGGACAAGACTCAAATGTGCCGAGATATCAACGTCAATCCATATCGATGTGGCCTCAGGGCCGCGAGCGATCTTGAAAGATTCATTGCAGAGCGCGAAGTCAGTTGCCTCTCAGTCCGGGAGGATGAGTGTGGACGCACGATGGCGACCTGTTCAGCTGATGGCATCGATCTCGGAGAATGGTTGGTGCGTAACGGTCTCGTGCTCGATTGGGCGCAATACTCCAGGGGACGATACCACGCTGCGCAACGCGCGGCCGATCGTGCCGGGCTGGGCTTGTGGGCGGGCAGCTTTGCCGTACCTCGGCTATATCGAGCGTGCATTCGGTTAGGTGGTCGACCAGCCAGTTGTTCTGACGACGCGAATGCACATCCTTGATTCGTGTTCCCCACACCAGAATCTATGCTAGAGTCGGTTCCGCATAAGGCGACAGTCACTGGCGAGCTGGCGTCGACCGGAGTGAGCAAGCTTACCACTGCCGCCCAACCATGCTCAAAGGAGTTGGTCTCAACCTCTCGTAAGCGAGAAAGTCGCAAGACCAGAAAATCGCGTGCTCCGCAGGAACGCCATCGTTCTCGGCGTAATTCTTGGGAACCCTGGACGCGCGGTCATGCCAAGGCGGCGCCTTTTGAGTTCGAGAGAGAGCCGCATTTACCTCAGAAGAATGGCGGGTTCTCCGGAGCCTAAACAAGACAAACGTGTGGCACGGAAAAAACAATCAGATTCCGCCGGTACAGGTTGAGCGGAAGAAAGAAGGCCAGTGGCGTTCAAGGCACCACTGGGCAAGGTAGGCAACACGAATGTGGCTTGGAATGCAGCCTGCCTCTACTCCATTCGACTCGAGTTTTCAGATTTTGACATACCCAGGGCTCGCAGCTTGATTCCCAGAGGTCGCCAGATGCTGTCCCACCAAAACTCATACACTCGCACTCAAATCTGATGGACCAAGCCGGTGTGAGCGCTTGCTCAACGCCGGCTCCGCGGGGCCCATCGAAACGACGGTAATCGAACTGCGCCCTTTGCCGCGGGAACGTCGCATAGGTCCCTTCCCGGACTTCGCTGCTGTTGGCGATATCGGCCGCGATTGCCTTTTCAAGCCACGGCTGCTCCGATATACGCCAGAATTTGGCCGGGCGAGTAAGAAGCTGAACACCACATGTGCGGTTTCGGTGACAAAGACGTGTGGACCTGCCTTGCAGGCGCCGATCACAACAATGCCACAGAAAACAATGCAGCTGTTCGTGCGGTTGCAAACAACCTGGCTCGCTGACGACTGGCTGGAGATCCGCTGAATGAGCAACACCGCATGCGACGAGCGCAACTGCTGCGGCAGCCCGAACAAGAACGTCAGATCGCATATCACCTCCCGAACACGAAGTGCGCGCCTTCCAGAACGAAGCGTGAGCCACTGAACTCGCATCGTCGCTCCCAGCCCTTGTGGTGTGCAGACTCTGTGCCGACGGGCACGATGCAAGCTCCCGGCGTTTTTCGATCGCGATGTCGTCTACGCGACAATAGCGGTCATTGTTCAAACAGGCCGCGGGGCTGAGGTCGAACGCGAATCGAATGCCGCGCGCCGGCACCGCCAGTTCGATGATTTCAGTGAACGCTCCTGCGAAAGAGATTAGGTGATCGAGCTTCTTTGCAACCACACAATGAAGTCGCACCGGTTATTCGAGGCGCGGAGCTGAGCTCAGTCAGAGATCGCAAGCTCACCTGACTGCGATCTAACAATTGAATTGGGTCGGCAGTCCCTGATGGTGCCGACGCGGGATGGTCGGAAGCAATTGCAAACAAACGAACACGATCTGCCGATCTGCATCTTCTCCCCTGCTGCTCCGGAGATCAGGCATCGTATAACTCCGGCAAGCGACCTTTCTTGACCGTCGCCCGGAGATCAGCCGCATAGCTGGGTTTCATTGCTGTTCTATTCGTACCGCGATCTCGGCAGCGAATTGTTCGTGCCGTTCCGGGTGGTGCTATTGTGCCAGTCGCGATGGCGATGGGACGCTGATGAGCGGCTGGCGTATCGTCCGCACTAGGGCTTTCGCTTCACGACACAGAGGTCGCGGCCAGACGGTCTCGGCCCAGAGGCCTTGCATCGGCATGTTGCTTTTTGGCGACTTTCCTCGCCATTGTCGGCGCGCGCCCCTCGGCGGTGCGCTGGAACGTGGCCAGCTCGATTGTCTATGCCTGGAGAATCACGTGCCGGCCTCGGCGATCGTTGCGGCGCTGACCTGGTGGGGGTCGGTGCTTTCGATCTTTTCATCAGGACACGAGCTTCAGCCCGACAATGCCGGCGACGATCAGTCCGATGCTGGCAAGGCGAAACGCGGCGGCCGGTTCTCCGAACAGGATGATGCCGAGCGCTGCGGTACCGACCGCACCGATGCCGGTCCAGATCGCATAAGCAGTTCCAATGGGCAGCGTCTTTAGAGCAAGGCCGAGTAGGATCACGCTGCCGGCCATCGCCGAGAGCGTGAGCACGGACGGAACGGGCTTGGTAAAGCCCTCGGTGTATTTGAGGCCGATTGCCCAGGCGACCTCCAGCAGGCCGGCGACTAACAAAATGCTCCAGGCCATGGCGGCCCTCCGTTCATGGCAGGGTCGTCCCCGCGGCTGATGTGGTGATGAGCTGGAAGGCCGTCCTTGCCAGGGCTCGCGATTCGGTTCGAGCAGGGGCCAACATTTCTCAAAGATCAGCATTCCGACGTTATTGGTTCGGCGAATTCACACGATCGACAAAGCAGAAAGCCGTCCGTTCCGTTCATGCGATCGGCAATGTTGCAAAAAGCGGCCCCTTCGAAGAGATCCTTGTACCTGTCGCGGAGGAGGTTGCCCAAAACGTGTCGTCGCTCAAAATCCATGCAACAGAAAGTAACGTCGCCGTTTGGGAGAAGAACATTACGATATTGCCGTTCGTCAGGACATGTCAGTGCTCCAATGATTGGCTGCCGCGCTCCAACCATCTTCTCGCCATTGCCAGCCCTGCTGCGCGGCGGACGCGAGCGAACCAGCGCTTCGTCAGGAATTATGCCGACAAGTTCGGGATGCACCTCGCCCATGACTATGAAGAGCAACGATGAAATGTCGGCATCGACAAGTTGGCGCATCAAATCGACATAGTTGCGCCTGACGAGACCACTATCCATGTGCGTGCCGTCATCAAAAACATGCACCAGGAAAACGCGGAACTGCAGCGCACGCAAGCGTCTTAGATCCCGCCCGTTCATTCCTACCAGGGTTGTGAAAATTCGGATTCCATGGCCACACGCATAGGCATGCTCAACCATTTCGGTGCAAGCCGGATTGAGCCAAGGCTCCGAATACCCGGAAAAGCTGATGTCGACAGCTGCTGGTACGCGCGCCAGACATCGCTTGAAATCTTGGAGAGAAAGATGCTTCACGTCGGATATCGCTCTTTGCCGTTCGGCAAACTTGTCCTGCGGGCAATAAGAACATCCGACGACACAGTCCGTTGTCGTAGTTATCTCCAAGACCCTGCCGCCACTGATTGCGGAGCGAAGCTCCTGTAGAGTCATCGATTCTATATTGTCCACTTCCGCGCTCCGCGTTTGGAACAAAGACACCTTGAGGGGACCGTCGATTTGCATCTCATGCCGGTTCGCTCATGCATCATTCTCGATTCGTCGTCCATCAGCGCGATACGGCACGGTCGCAAGCGCGGTCGCGACAGATGAAGAAAGCGCCACGGCTCTCTCCCCTTAGCGCCCCAGTCCAGCAGGATTGGACGGCTGCCGAATGCACATGCGTCGATGGGGTTGGTCCAACGTCTCGTTTATTCCAACAAGCATCACTCATGCCATTGGCGGTACTGTCCATAACTCGACACGTCCGCGATAAATGTCGCTCCAAATGCCCAACCGAAGCGCAACTCTACGCGATCGATAGCGTACAATATGACGCTACGTACGATTCAAGCTCTCTCGAAAATGAGTTGAATGGCAGCTTTCTTATGAAATGCGACGGTGTAGCCGCCGCCCCGAGCGCCACGTCATCATGATCAACGCGGTCGGCATCGACCCGCGAAGTTCCGATTGCGAGTGCCCTTGGCCCCAGTCGAGAATGCAAAGTCTTCACCTTCATGCAGCAAATCGCGAGTTTCAACAGTTGAAAACGTTGCTCGATAAGAGTGAGCTGGCGCGATTTGCGCGAACTCGGGCTAAGTAGTCGACCTCGTCTTCTTACTGTCACTAAAGGAAAAAGATGGTCACTATCGCCCGTGAATGCCGGTTTCAGGTTACGCACTCGGGTGGGCGCCTCAAGACTGAATTTGCGACGAGAGACGGGGCCAAAACCGGCGCGCGCGAGCTGAAGAAGCGTTTTCCCATGCTGCGAGTCAGAATCTATGACGACTCAAGAGGACCTCGCGTGAGGCTGGGCGGGCGATCGCAGCGACGTCACGTCCTGATTTCTTGCTCATAAAATGGCCTTGAGAGGCCAGCACGGCAAACCAGGCCGGTGGCGGCATCGGTACAAAGTTGCCCACCACAAAGCACCACAACGGATTGGGCCTATCTGCCGATGAGGTACCAAAACGGCCGGGAAGTCCTCTCTTAAGCAAGCTAACACAAATTGTGAGCTCCGCATGTCGCAAGCCACCCGTCGAGTTTTGCGATCGAGAGTTTTCACGAACCGGAAACCACTCTTCCATTCATCATCGACACCTGCCTGGTATGTGTTCGGCGTCAGGCCGCGGTAATATCATGATCGCGATGACAATCTCGTCATCGACCCTGACCACAGGCTATTCACAAATTCCAGGAAAAGCAGAGTCCCTCGGGCTTCGCTTTTCAGCCTGTTGCGCGGCGCATCTCCGCGGCATTGTTCAGCAATAGCGGCCCCGAACCTAAGTCGCATGGGAAGAGGGGCTTTCTATATCAATGGTGCTCGGATGCTCGCCGAGCTCGCGACCGCCTGCGCGCGGAAATGGCGGAAGGGGCCGAGAGAGCGTCGAGCGACCGCAACCCCGATGCCTGGTTGAAGAAGCCTTCGAGATGATCATCGTCCACCGCATTCCAGTCCTGATTGGCCATCCGCCAAACGGCATAGCCGGAGATTTCTGAGAAGCTACGCCTTTCACCAGGAGACATGACGCAGCTAATCCAGACTCGATCCAGACCGAAGATCGACGACAAATATTCCTGCGCTACTAAGCCGTCTTCCGGCTTAAGTTGCCCCACCACGTGAGCGTGGAGATCGAAGTTTGTCCCACCCTGAAACGGCACCAGACGAGAAATGGGACGAGAACCTGGCGTCGTTCGAGCTCCGCAATGGCCGGCTGCACGCAATTATTGAAGGCCTTTTGAGCCGCCCGCAAATTGGAACTCGGGCAGCGACCGTGTTCGTCCAGCACCTTCTTCCCGCCATTCGTTTTCACTTCCGCCAACCCGAGAGGCGAACGCAGCACGATGTGTACCACGTTGTCCGGCCGATTGGCTGTCTCGAAAGCTTCAATGTCCCGCTGAAGCTCAAATGCCGAAACGGCGGCTTGCGTGTTGAAGAGCTTGCTGTGGCGCAGGGGAACGCCCCGCGGTTCCGTCAAGCTACCCTCCGTAGCCAGATCGACCAAGAACACGGGCATCTGACCGTGGTGAAGGAAATGGACTCCGCTCGGTTCCTGCGCTTCTCGTTCGCTTCAATTGCTTGAACCAAACTCATCCCCTTCCACTCCGGATCAACCGTATGCCGTTCCGGAAGGTACTGAAGTCTCGCAGCGAAGCGCGTCAGATCAGCTTCGCTGTAGTCCGCGATAGGTTTGTCACCGACAATGTCCAAGAAACTTGCCAGGCGGGGTCTAAAATACGCAGGTTCTCGCGATTCCTCGGAAAGTTGGATGCGCTTGGCTTCCAAGAATTCCTCGAGACATTCGCTGAGTAGCGGCCCTTGATAGAGTAGCTTGCTATTGACTTCCGCAGCGCTGCGTACAACGGCACCAACTTCTGCCAAGGCATTGGTGTTTGCTTCATGCGCAGTACGCAGTTGAGAGTCGGATTCCCTGTCTGCCTGAGCCGGGATCACTCACACGGCCTTGTAGTCCTAAGAGAAAAAATTTCTGAGGGCGCAGACCCTCCACCAAGCAGGGCTGTCCGTTCGGCGTGCGCGTGCCGATCGTCAAATTGCAACGGCTCGCTTGGCGCGCTCGGTAGTTGAGAAGAACCCGCGCAGCGCACATTGGGGCCGGTAGGCTCTTCTCAATCGCTGCTGCACTTCAGACGGCTCGGGCGAGGACGCAGCCAGATGACGAGCCCACGGATCTGTGGGAGCCAACGTTTGACCTGTGGGGGATCCCCAGCATACCGCCGCCAAAGATCTTCTGACGCGACGATCGGAGTATCGTGTCGGAACAAAGCCTGTGATCGGCCAAAGGTGCCGTCGCGAGGTTGGTAGGAATTGAGGGTGGCGTAGTCTCCGGGGTGATCAACCTCGAATCATCCGGCGTTGAAGCGTCGGACTGGAGACCACGCCATGACGAGCCTTACCACGAAGTCTGATTCCTCGCAGCCAGCAGCAGAGACAGCTTCCCGACTTTTCGACAACTGGTTCGATCCGATCGAGACCGAGGTACGGGCTCGATCGCGTCAGTTCATCGAAGAACTGATCCGCAGCGAACTTGACGCCGTGTTGGCGCGACCGCGTTACGAGCGAAGCCAGATGGCCGGCAATGAAGGAAAAGCCGGCGTTGCGGGCCACCGCCACGGCAGCCGCACGCGGTCGCTGACCGGCACATTCGGGCCGATCGAGATCGCGGTGCCGCGCGCCCGGCTGACCACGTCCGAGGGCAAGACGACGGAATGGAAGAGCCAGGCGCTGCGGGCCTACCAGCGCCGGACGCTGGCCGCCGATGCGCTGATCGCGAGCACGTATCTCGCCGGCACCAACACCCGCCGGGTGCGTCGTGCGCTGGCGGCCTTGTTCGACGGAACGGTCGGCAAGGACACGGTGAGCCGGACATGGCGCAAGGTGAAGAGCGACTGGGACGCCTGGAACACCCGCCTGCTGGCCGGGGAGCCGGTCGTGCGCCTGATCCTCGACGGCACCATTGTTCGCGTGCGGCTCGACCGCAAGGCGACCTCGATCTCGCTGCTCGTCGTTCTCGGCGTGCGCGCGGACGGCCAGAAGGTTTTGCTCGCGATCAAGAGCATGGGCGGCGAGAGCGCCGAAGCATGGCGCACTGTCCTGGACGATCTCATCACGCGCGGACTGCGGCGGCCAGAGTTCCTCATTGTCGATGGCGCGCCGGGGCTCGACAAGGCCATTGCCTCGGTCTGGGACGGCGTGCCGGTCCAGCGCTGCACGGTCCACAAGCACAGGAACCTGTTCGCCCATGCCCCCGAGCGGCTGCATGACGAGATCACCGCAGATTACAACGACATGATCTACGCGACGACGCCTGAGGAGATCGAAACGCGCCGCAAGGCCTTCATCCGCAAATGGAGGCTGAAGCATCGCGCTGTTGCCGACAGCCTGGAGGAAGCCGGCGATCGCCTCTTCACCTTCACCCGCCTGCCGCCGAACCAATGGCGCAGCGTACGCACCACCAATGCAATCGAGCGATTGCACGAAGAGTTCAAGCGACGGATCAAGACGCAAACCGTCCTGCCATCGGCCGACACCGCTGCGATGTTGTTCTGGGCGCTGCTTGCTTCAGGGCAGATCAACATGCGCAAGGTGGATGGTTGGCAGACGCTCGCCACAAAACCCATCGATCAGCCAATTGACCTTGCCGCCTGAAACGATACCTTCATGTGACCGGAGAATGCGCCACTCTAAATTCCAACCACTTTCCGGACGGCACCGGCCAAAATTTGGCGGGTGCACGGCTCTCACCCTGACAGATAAACCTTGAGCCCGAGCTTTCGGCGGTTAAGAGCCGCGCATGGTCGGGATGCCGTATCAGGATTTATGACTGCGCTTCTTCGTATCTTGCGACGAGCCGTAGGCTCGCAACGCTCGCTGAAGTAAAAGCAACAATTCTGTTGCAAATGAAACATCAATCGGTGGACGCTCTTCGTTCCGCAAGCGATCGAGTCGTTGCTCGATCAGGCTGGCGTTGGTCTGCGTCACTGGATGGCCGGCAAGCGCTCTCGTCACGAGCGAGTGGTTCAGGCCTAGGCGGCGAGCCAGCTCGCGCCTACTCCACGGACGCTCGTCCGCAAGCTCCCGCAACCGCGCGACGGCGGGGTGATCGACCTGTCCTTGGGGCATGACACGTTCTGAGAGGAGGGGAGAACGCCTTCATTTGCACCGTTTTAGTTTTATATGCAACAGGAGCTGAGGTAGGCTGCAGGCGATGGCGCCGCGTTGCGCGCCGAACTATATTGGCGGGGTTCGATGTCCTGGAAGAAGAGCGCGATGGTCGCAGTCAAGGTCGAGGTGGGGCCGTCGATCATGCTCCATAGCGGTGCATGGTTCGACTTCGCGTCGCCGCACACCAGCGACTTCACGGCCGAAGACGTCGCCCATGGGCTTGCGCACATCTGTCGGTACTCTGGTCAGTGCAGCCGGTTCTACTCGGTCGCAGAGCACAGCATGCTCGTGAGCGACGTCGCCGAAGGATTCGAATTCGAGGCTCTTCTCCACGACGCGGCCGAGGCCTTCATCGGCGATATAACACGGCCGCTGAAGCAGCTGCTTCCAGACTTCAAGCGGATTGAAGCCGCCGTGCAGGATGCCGTCCTGAAGCGGTTTGGCATCGACTCTCCTCTTCCTCCGCAGATCAAGGAGGCCGACCTCAGGGTCCTGGCGGCTGAACAACGGCAGATCATGCCGCCGGGAACCGACGGCTGGATCGCCGGCCTGACTATACAGCCAGCCGCGATCGTAGTCCGTCACCTTCAGCCGGATACCGCCAAGCGGATGTGGCTCGATCGGTTCGACACCCTTCGGCGATCGAGAATTGTCAAGGGTCAATCCCAGGTCCGGTGAAAGGCGGTGATATTTCCCCAGAACGGCTGGAACGGGCGGCCGTTTGCGCCTTTATGCCGGGACGAGACGCGTAACAGGGGCCGGGTCGATGTCATTGCGTAAGGATGTGTCGTTGGACGAACTCGCCCGCGTCGGCAACGTCGCACAGTTCGTGAGTTTCTCTCCCGATCCGAACCGGCCGCGTCAGGAATTCTGCCGCGTCGCCGGGGTCGACGCCAACCACAAGTTCCAGACACTTGCGGACGCTGTCCGCAGTCTGATCGAGCACAGTCCGGAAGGGTCCGTAAATCTCCGGAGCTTTACCCCGGACAGTCCGCGAAGCCGCGACTTCCACTACGGCCTCTCGGATCTCGCGCAAATCGAAGCGCTGGTCCGGAGCATGTCAGCCGAGGGTCTATTCGTCATCGCGAACGAGACGGTCGACGTCTCCGACGGCGGAGTATCCGGCGTCCTCCAGGGCGGCGTGGCCGAGTTCGCGCCCGACGACACCCCCCGCTGCGTGGAAAAGGGCGGGACCGCGTCCCTACCGTTGGACTGGGCTCTCGCACTCGTCGAGACGGTGTATGGCATCCCGGTCGAAACGGTCGACGCCGGTCGCGGACGACTTGAATTCAGCATTCATCCCAAGCCGCGCGGCTGGCGGCGAACCCATACTTTGATGTGGGAATACGAAGGCTCGGACAGCGCGCCGGCCATGGCCGCCGTCAAATGGCCGAATCGCTTCAGCCGGTTGATCGGTGACAAGACCTTCGGTCTTCTTATCGCTCACGCCATGGGTCTGCCTGTCCCTCGCACGACTTGCATTTCGCGGCGGGTGGCGCCGTTCACGTTTGGCGAGGCGACGTCGTCGAAGGAAGTCTGGACGCGCACGTGTCCTCGGGAGCAGGAGCCCGGCAGGTTCACGACCATCAAGGGTTGGCTTGATCCCTTCCGTTTGTTGAACGCTGAAGACCCGACGGGAGAGGCGATATCAGCCGTCCTCTCGCAGGCCGCGGTCCCCGCCTCGTTCGCGGGTGCCGCCATCACGGACGCTCGGGGTGAAATCGTTGTCGAGGGCACCTCCGGAGAAGGCGATCGCTTCATGCTCGGTCAGAAGGTGCCCGAACGCCTGCCGAGGAACGTCGTGGAGGACGTCGAGGCGATCTATCACAAAACGAAGGAGCGGCTGGGGCCGGTGCGGTTCGAGTGGGTCCACGACGGCCAGCGCGTCTGGATCGTCCAACTGCACAAGGGCGCCACCGACAGCGCCGCGTCAACCCTCGTCCCGGGCGAAGCGGAGCACTGGGAGACCTTCGACGTGTCGAGCGGCCTGGAAGAGTTGCGCAGCCTCCTGCACCGCTTGCCGTCGGGCGTCGGCCTCCGCATCCGCGGCGAGGTCGGCCTGACGTCTCATGTCGCTGACCTGCTGCGGAAACACCAGCGCCCTGCGCGTCTGAGCGAGAACTCGGCTGCGTAGGCCGCCTAGGGCCCCTCGGACGGATCGCTTCCCTCGCGGCGCCAGAGTTCGGTCTTGGCTCCCTTGAACACCCGATGTGCCGCGAGCGCATGCTTCTCGATCTCGGGCACGCCGCCCATCACGGTCAACTCGACCACGGCGTCCTTAATCAGCTTTTTCATGGTCTTTCGACGCTCCTCGAACGGAAAGTCGGCAATGGACATGAACGTGCTGCGGCCCCTCGGCACCGGATTGTAGATCGTGGCACCGCTGTTGATCGGACTGAGCGTAATGACGTCCCGATGCGCGCCGACCAGGCTTGCCGTATCCAACGTGATGACCGTCTGCGGCTTGTCGCGATAGGCCCGCGCCCCGAGGAGTCCTTGGAGGCGATCCTTCGACAGCCAGAAGAAGACTCGGGCGTTCAAAGTTTCGAACCACTCTTCGGGCGTCGTACCGTCCGTCAGGCATTTTTCCAGTGCGGATCGCGTCATCGGCTTCTGGTCGCGCACCACGGCCGATGGCAATCCTTCCCGCGATATCCTGACCGATTCCGGCCGCCGCTCGGATTCCAGCTTCCGCCGCTCCTCGCCGTCGAATTCGTAATGATCGAGAAGCTCGATAGTCGACAGCAGACCGTGCTTGACGACCGAGTCCCAGCTCGCGTCTTCCGCCATATGATAAAGACGCGGATAGTTCTTCAGCAGATCCTCTTCCTTCACCGCCAGTCCCTTCGATCAATGACACCAGGCTTGGCGAACCGCGTAGATATCAGCGACACGGGCGCGTTCGCAACCGCCTCGACAGAAGCGATGAATTCGCGGGTTTCGGCCGTGAGTTGGTCGAAATGTTGGGCCTTGCGGTTGTCGACGCTGATGTAGTCCGAAAATGACAACGCGATGTCGGTCGCTCCGTTGAGGACAGACGATCGACGAAGCTGCTCCCAGTCGAACTCGGCGATCCGCCGCTGATTTCCCGAGACCGACCCCACTTCGGTTTTCAAAATCTCGTCTAGGGGCACCCCCGACCGTTTGGAAACCGTTTCGAAGTCGATCTCGATACCCATCGGACCTGACTCGCCTCCGACCCGGATCGGATATCTCCTCATGACCATGACGACTCTGCGCACGCGCGACGGAGCTATGCCGGCATCCGCAAGACAGCCGGCCGCCGTCGTTTCGCGTGCCGTAACGTTCGGATAATGGCCATGATGGATGCTCAGCCCGGTGCCTTGCGTCCCTTCAAGCATCACGTGCGTTCCTGAACAATATGCCCTCTCGAGCTCCAACCCGACGGAGCCGACAAAAGGCGTCAGGTCGGGATGATCTTGCGCCAGCCGGACCATCCCGCCCAGCATCGGAGTTTTGCCTCGATTCAATATCTTGCGGGCCAAAGCGGAGCCGGCGCCCTGCTTGGTCGAACCGATCGTTCCGAGGCCACCATCGCGGCTCTCGAACTCAATATCGGCCTCTTCGATCACCATGGCTTGCTCGTCGATGACGATGCGCTGCGCTGCGCCGCACTCGGCAATCTCGCGGAGAATTCGCGTGGGCGAAATCGTCGATCCTGCCGCAATCAATATCTTCGCATCCGGATTGGACTGGGTACCGGACGGCAGTTGTCTGTAGTTATATCTGGGATCCGCGACTTGGTGGCCAGCGTTGGGACCGCCGACCCTTACCAGCATGCCGTACTCCGTCGCGATGTGAGCGCAGATGTGTCCCTTTCCCTCACTGCCGTACTGGCCACTCACGATCACATCGATGAGCGGAACGGCAGCGCCCGGGAAGAGTCCGAGCCCCGTCACGGCCAGAGCGAGTAGAGATGCGGGTTCCCGATTGTGGTTCACCACGACCCGGTCCGCCGTGGCTTCCAGCGACCAGACGCCGGCCTCGGTTGGATCGGCCCTGACCTGATCGTAGGTCATTCCCGTATCGGCCGTCGAACCCCGGTCTTCGTAGCGCTTCTTGATTACCTCGAACGGTGCCGTGACATGCGCGTGGACAAGCCGCTCGCGGTAGGTCTCACGAAGATGCGCGATCTGCGGTGCGGTCCTCACGGCATCGACCAGGATCACGTCCTTGCGTTCGTGCTCAGCGACGTATCGGGCGATGCCGTCCCGGACCCACCGGCCTTCGGTCTCCGCGTCAAGACGCTTGCCGGCCTCGATCAGCGCATCGCGCTCGTTCGGACAACCTGTGTCGATCAACAGCTGTCGAGTGGAAATCCGGTGGGAACTGAACCTCTGAAGTAGCTCGTCGGCCAAAGCCGATTTTCCGACCGCAACCGGGCCCGAAATCACAATGATGTAACGCACGCATAAACCTCTGATTGCATCGGGAGCAGCAACATACGTGTCGCGCGCTGGTGTTGTCCACATCGAACCGATCTTCCTAACGAAGTTTCGGTGATCTTCGCGCCTCGAAATTGTCGGCGGCATCGGGTGCGCCGCAGCAACGCGTCAAGCGTTCGGTTTTGCTGTCGTGCGTTGAGTCGTAGCTGTCCCAGGGTCGATCAACGCCCGATTCTGGCGTGCACGAACGGAAGGATTCCCGGCCTGACCAGCGCGTGCCGATGACCGGTCGCGCGGCGACAGTTCACCAGCGTCACATCGACGAGATCGAAGAAGCCGCCGTCGCGCACGGCCCGGCAAGCTTGCGCGACCTGGATGGCGGCCGCGGCGACCGCAGTCGACGGCACCCCCAGACTTCGGCCAGCGATGGTGAACGCTCCGCAACGATCGATGCGGCCGGCAGCGACGAGCTCCTGAAGCGATGCATCGAGCGGCGCTTCGGGCCGCACGTCCGGTTCGGGCCAGGCCTGCGCCGGCGAGCGCGCCCCCGGGAAACCGTGGATGCGAATGTCGAAAATCTCCGATGGCGTGGCGCCGAGGCCGGCATCGAGCACGAGGTCGAAGTTTGAACCCGCCGCGGCGCGGCGCGCCGCCAGATTATCGACTCCGACGAGCGCCAAGCCAGGCTCGTCCGTTGAGCGCTTCGTGTCCTCGACGAATCTGCTTTCGATTATCGTCGTCCGGAAACCGCGCTCCTCCCCCCACAGCGCCGCGCTGCGGGCCTTCTTGCGACCGATCCAGCCGGGCTTGGTTAGAACCTGGATGGCGAGATTGCCGAGCTCCGACTTGTCCGCATCCTGGAGAAGCAGCGAGACCAGGCCGGGATCGGAGTACGGTAGAAGTCCTATCGTCCACAGCGCGGCTTGCCCGAGATTGCCGAGCCCGAGCAGCCAGAACGCCGCCGGCAGGTAGGCCAGATCTATCTCGTCCCCCTCCTCACAGCCGGGCGACAACGCCGACAATGTCGACGTCCTGTGGCAGGCGAGCTTGTCTCCGAGCACGGCGCTGCGGAAGACCTCGCCGATGCCCATGGCCCCCGCCAGGATGCCACCGATCTCATTGCCGCCGCGGGGCGGATCGGCCGGCGCCTCGATGCCGACGAGCCCAGCCCAGCCCTCGGCCCAACATAGCGCGCCGCGTTGCATGCCCCGGCGCCCAGCGCCGACATGCAAGGCGATCGCATGCTCTGGTGCATTCGTAGTCCTGCAGCCGGCGAGTTCGAGATGGCGCCTGATCGGCCATCTGCCGAATTGGCCGACCACGGTCGTTTCAACGAAATCCGAACCGAGATAGACGCCGCCGGGAAACATCCGCACGCCGCATTCCGCCGCGGTCAGCAGCGCCGCCTGGCCCCACGGCAGACTGGCAGCGACATCCGCGGTCAGGACGAGCGCGGCCCGGTCGAGCTTGCGCCGCGCTTCGTCGTAACCGGCATGGCCATCGCCGCGCATGAGCAGATGCGCGAGTCGATCGTCCTCGATCGAGAGATTCATGAGAACCGCCTGACCGCAAAGTATTGGCCGGCGTCGTCGTTGCGGTCGGTCCATTGCCGGCGCCCGCAATATTCGTAGATGCCGATGTCGCCGGGGAAATACACGCGGTCGGCGAAGTTCGGCACGATGAGCGCGACATGTCCGACCTCCGGGATCATCGGGTTCTCGCGGTCGGTCTGGCTCTGACCGACGCCAGCGGGATGAGTGTGGATGTCGGCCACCACTTCCAGTCCCTCGCGACGGCAGAGATCCCAGACGACGTCCATCTTCGAGCCGTCGAACAGGATGGCACCCCTTAAGGCGTGTGGATCGACATCGTCGTACGGCAGAAAGGATTCGATCGTCCTGAGGCCGTCGACGCGACGGCCGAGAAGGAAGCCGCCGCTTTCGCGATGACCACGGCCGCGCTCACGCAGCAGCGCCAGCGTGTCTAGCCACAAACTCCGGCGGCAGTTCAAGTGCCGCGGCGGGAAGATTAGCGCCCGCATAGTCCGTAGAATCCAGAATGCCATGCACGGTCTCCAGAAGAAAAACGATAGTCTTGTCGGCGGTCCAGCACAGTTCTTCGTGCTGACACGGCCAATGGCTCCGCGCCAAACGATCGATGGGGTGATACAGGCACGCCGCCCACATCTTGAACGAGATCATGGTGTCGCCCTGCCTGGTCTTGGGACGATGCGCGTCGCCGAGCGGCTGGTTGTCGCGACCGTGCCAAAGCTGCGAGTTCGGCGCCGTCGCGGGGTATCCGGAACAATCCGACCGCAGCAGGAATCCGGTCGGTCCGCCGAAGCGCACCGGCGCCGCGACGAAGAACATCGCGATCGGAAACTTCACGCCGAGCAAGGTCCAACGACCTCGGCGTACGCCGACATCGAAGGTCGGCGATGCCAGGTCCCGCATGAGAGCGTTCTGATCCGGCCCCATGCTCTAGCCCTGCGGCTTCACCTTGAAGACAAGATCGAGGACGATCGACTTCGCGCCGTGAGCCGCCTGGCCCAAATGCGAGTCCGGCGGCAACACCTTGCCGTCGTGCTTCAGTTGGAAGTCGCTCGGGTCCTCGGTCGGGGCGAGCTTTTCGACCGCCCACTTCGTCACCTTCGCGATCGTCGCCGCCGGTCGGAACGGATGCTCGACCTGTCGGGCCTGATAGCGCACCGTGGTCGCGATCTTGCCCGGCGTGGCGACATGAAGCGGCGCGAACTCGGCCGACAAATGCTCGACCAGGATCAACTCGTGACCGAGAGGCTCTTCGGCGTCCTCAGCGTAGACCTCGAGCAGCCCCTCGATGCCCGCCTTGGTGGCCGCGATGTCAACGAACTCCTTCACGGTGGTAGTGGGACCGATCTCGGCGTCGTGGTGCCCGGCGTGCCCTTCCGTCGCGAACACCACGGCAACTCGCTCAACAACCTCGATAATTTCGTCATTCATTGCAAACCTCACATTCTCGATAGGCGGGAGGCGCGTCCCGGCCGGTGCGAAGCATTCAATATAGCAGCTAATTTTTAGCCTCACAATAGCTGCTGCAAAGCTATTCATTGGCTTATTTTTGTTGACATTTTCTGGCCATATCATACATTTCCACCAGAAGGAGTGATCTGTGGCTGACAAAAAGACAATGACGTTGAACCTGAGCGAGCCGGAAATGGCCGTGCTGGAAGCACTTTGCAAGCGAAAAGGAATGTCGAAGACGACGTTGCTGCGTCAGGCGTTGCGGCTCTATCAGTCGATAGACGAGCGCCTCGAACGTGGCGAAAAGGTCTTCGTTGAGGATCCGCGCAGCAAGGAGAAGGCGGAGCTCATGGTCCTATGAAGACTCCGCTCGGCACGTTCGATCTCTTCAACAAGCTCACGCAGCGCTTCGAGCGAGCAAGCCTGTTCGAGGGAATAGACGAGTCGAACCTGCACTCATTCGAGCAGGATTGGAAAATCGCCTTCGAAGCCCGCGTCCCGGCGGACGCAACAACGGTGGAGCGGCTTGCTGCCAACGCCCAGGACGCCCACTGGGATTGGCGCCGCCTAGCCGAGATCAGGGATAACCCGCTTCTCTATCAGATGTATGCCGTTGAATGCGCGGGCCGCATGCAGGGGATCATGCTCGTGAAGAAAGGGGGGCGCTTTAGCCGTCATCCCGATCATTCGAAGGCGGATCTGGTCTACATCGACCGGCTTTCGACCGCCCCCTGGAACAGACGCGGCTTCGTCGCAGAGCCGATATACCAAGGCGTCGGCGTGTTGTTGCTGGCGACGGCGATGAACCTGAGTTTTGAGGAAGGGCTCGACGGCCGCATCGGCCTCCATTCGCTTTCGGGGGCCGAGGCCTTCTACCGCGACGTCATTGGCATGACCGACTTCGGTCCCGATGCCGACAAATATGGAATGCGTTATTTCGAGATGTCATCCGCCCAGGCACAGGCCTTCCTGAATCCGCAGGAAAGGGATGGAGCGTAACATGAAGATGAGATTCACAAACGAATGGCTAAGGCGTCGGATCGATCGCGACGCCGACTTGGACAGCGATGCGGGTCTGCCGATCACGAACACCGACGTACTGAAGGCGTTCCTTCCGGCGGCTAGCGACGCACGCGCCCCTGGCGCTTCTGGTCCGAGGGTCGGACGGTCCGCCGAAGTTATCGGACATCTGGTGCGCCAACTCCGTCGGCGCGACAAGCTTGAATTGGCGCGCTTGTCCGTAGAGGTCCGCGTACCCGAACAGGAGCTTCGTGAGATCGAGGAAGGTACCGTGAAGTCGCTACGCCCGCGTACGCTTCACCAACTTGCCACGTTTTTCAAGATTCCGGCCCAAGCACTCGTTGCGCTTTCGCCCGCTGCCGCACGACGCGATCCCGAATTGGACCGCGCTGCGGTAAGATTCGCTACCGACTCCGATGATATCTCCAAGCTGTCTCCGGAAGAGAGAAAGAGTCTAAACGAGTTCGTGAAATTCCTCAGCGAATATGGAGCGCGCGATACCGATGGAAAGCGATGATGGTGAAGTCGGAGAGCAGGAAGCCGCGGATATCCGTGCCCAGGTCGCCCGCGTACTGCGCGACTTGGGCAACCCGGAGCCGCCGCTGAGGCTGGACGACCTGATTGAGCAGCTGAAGCTCGATTTCAAGTACTACAGCAGCACCGACCTTTCGACGTTCGACGAGATCGCGCACTGCATCAAAGTCGCCGGTAAGTTGGTCATCCAGGAGCCCGGACGCATCCTCGACGTCATCAGGAAGGCCAAGCTCAACGCGCTTTGGCTGCCGAACGGGCGCAAGATCCTGATGGACGAAAACGTGCCTACGCCCAAGCAACGGCACATCAGCGCGCATGAGATTGTCCACAGCATCGTGCCCTGGCACAAGACGTTTCTGCTCGGCGACAATGAGCTCACAATCCCCTATTGTCAGGCCATCATTGAGGCGGAAGCGAACTATGGTGCGGGGCAGCTTCTTTTTCTCCAAGGGCGCTTCGTCGGAGACGCTCGTGATTGCGAGCTTACCTGGAAGAACATCCAGGCGCTGAAGGATCGCTACAAAAACACTTTGACGACGACACTATGGCACTCCGTCGAGGAGCGCGACTCGGACGCCCCGGTGTTGGGCCTCATCAGCCGGCACCCGCGGCATCCTACGATTGGCGGAGGCGCCGACGGTGCTCACGTGAAACACTTTATTCGCTCTCAGGCGTTCAAGAGATTCTTTCCGCATGTGCGTGGTGACGACGTCTACGCAATCGTTCGTGGTTACATGAGCTTCGGAAAAAGAGGTCCTTGCGGCGAAGGCACGTATCCGTTGGTCGATGCCAACGGAGAACGTTGGGAGTTCACGCTGAAGAGCTTTTGCAACAGCTATGATTTATTGACGTTCGGCGTTATCGAACGTCGGTTGCCCATCCTGCTCGTCGGCTGAACTGATCTGGCTTCGTTGGAGCAGCGCGTCTGCATATAAATCGCGCGAGCAGCCGAGATTGAACTCAGATGGAGCAGGCGGCACCGGTCCCATGGTCATCTCTCATTGCCAGCTGCAAAACGACTGACGCCTGACCACTAGGCCCGTTGGCAAAGAGCTTGAAAGCTAGTACCCGGAATCAGAGCTGAGTGATACGGCGGCCTTTGAAGGGGCGTTGACGAACCTTTTTCTTGGTCCAGACGAAGGGCTCGGCTTTGTCATTGTACGCGTTGACGTAGGCATCGATGTGTTCCTGAAGCTGCTTGAGACTTGTGAAGGAGGAGCCGCTAAGTGACTGCCCCTGCAAGATCGAGAACCAGACCTCGACCTGATTGAGCCAGGACGCGCTTGTCGGCGTGAAATGAAATTGCACGTTGGGGTGGGCCTTGAGCCAGTGCTCGTTTTTCTTGTGGGTGTTGAGGTTGTCGAGGATGACGTGAAGCCTTCGGCCCGGAAAGGCCGCGATAACGCCGTTCATTAAGTCGAGGAACTCGACGCGGCGACGGCGTTTTGAATGAGCCGCGATGATCTTTCCGGTGGCGACTTCGAGCGCCGCAAACAATGTCGTAGTGCCATGCCGCTTGTAATCGTGGCTCTGGCCGGTCAAGGCGCGGCCATTGGGCAACTTCAGATAACCCTGCGCTCGCTCTAAAGCCTGGATCGAGGGCTTCTCGTCCACGCATAGCACAATGGCCTTCGCGGGCGGGGCGACGTAGAGGCCAACAACATCGGCGGCTTTGGCCGTAAAGTTCGGATCGTTGCTCTCGCACCAGGACTTGCGAGCCGCAAGGTCAATCTTGTGGCTGCGCAGGAACCGCCAGACATATTGGACGTCAACATTGCCCAGCGCCTCGGCCAGCAGCGGCCCGGTCCAGCGCGCAAACCCCTGCGGCGGCGGCTTATCCAGCAGCTTCAGAATCCGCTTGTCGGTGGCCTTCGTATAAATCGGCTGCTTGCCGGGCCGCGGCTTGTCGTGCAGTCCTTCAAGGCCATGATCGGCATAGCGGTGTCGCCAAAGGCTGACAATCCGCGGCTGGACTCCGACTTCTTTGGCGATCGAGCGGGTGCTGCGCCCGTCCGCCGCCAACAGAACTATCCGCGCCCGCTTCAAATCGCGCTGCAACGTCACCGGCGAGCGACAACACGCCTCAAGCACCGTGCGATCTTTCCGCGAAAGGCGGACTTCTCTTGCTTCAGGGATCATCCATATCTTGAATCACGACTCACGATCCAAGAAAAGTGGGTACTAGCTCGCTCCAACCAGGGAGGACTGTGAATTGCCAAAAGCCGCTATTTTCGATCTCGACGGCACGCTTTTGGACTCGGTGGATCTCCACGCGCTAGCTTGGCAGGAAGCCATGCTCAAGTTTGGCCACGATGCAAGTTTTGAACAGGTGAGAGGCCAGATCGGCAAGGGCGGAGACAAGCTCATTCTCGTATTCCTGTCCCCTGACGAACAACGAGACCACGGCAAAGAACTGGAAGAGTGGCGAGGCAATCGTTTCAAGACCGAATATCTGCCGCTTGTACGTCCCTTTTCGGCGGTCCCGCACCTGCTCCGGTGCGCGCGCGACGCTGGACTTCAGATCGCTATTGCCTCCTCAGCCAAGAAAGATGAGGTCGAGAAGTACCTCGACATCGCAGGCATCGCCGACCTGGTGGATCTGAAAACCTCTTCGGACGATGTAGAAGAATCCAAACCCGCGCCTGATATCTTCGAGATCGTTCTCAGGAAGCTCAAGCTTGAAGGCAGCGACACCGTCGCGATCGGTGACACGCCCTACGATGCCGAAGCAGCGGGGAAGGTTGGCATCGCGACCATCGGCGTGCTTTGCGGCGGGTTTGCTGAGAGTTCGCTGAGGCAAGCCGGATGCGTCGAGGTGTATCCGGGGCCTGCTGCGCTACTATCCCTTTTCGAACGTTCGTTGCTGCGCAAGTAGCCAAACGTCGCGTCTCAGATCCTGCGCCGTTGCTCAGCCCTCGATTTGCGTCGCAAAATAGGAGCGATATGGCCGCGCTGACAACGACTTCCAGGCGATCGACGTTGAGCGCGGGCATTCTGGCCTACCGGAAAGGCGCTCGCGGGCTCGAGGTTCTGCTCGTTCATCCCGGCGGTCCGTTCTGGCGCAACAAGGACGATGGCGCCTGGTCCATCCCGAAGGGTGAAATCGATGCCGCGGAAGATCCAGAGCAGGCCGCGCGACGTGAGTTTGCGGAGGAACTCGGCAAAAGCGCCTCGGTTGGTCGGCTGCAGGCCTTAGGGAGGTTCGCCAGCGAGGAGGCAAACGCGTCATCGCATTCGCCGGAGAGGGCCATTTTGACCCGGCGGCACTGGCCAGCAATACGTTTGAACTCGAATGGCCGCCCCGAAGCGGCCGGCTGCAGAACTTTCCCGAAGTCGACCGCGCGGAATGGTTTGATATCGAGGTCGCACGGAAGAAGATGCTGTCAGCTCAGGTGGAGCTTCTCGATGGTCTCCTGGCGATCGAGGCTGTCGAGCACGCCGAAATATGATGTTCAGGATAGGAGTCATTTCGGACACGCACGGCCTATTGAGTCCGGAGGCGGAACGATGCTTGGCCGGCGTCGATCACATCGTACATGCCGGCGACATTGGGCGCCCAGAAATCGTCGACGCGCTTCGCAGCATCGCGCCCGTCACCGCCATCCGTGGAAACATGGACAGCGGCGAGTGGGCCCGCGAATACCCTGACACGAAACTCGTGCGCCTGGCGGGAAAGTCGATCTACGTTCTGCACGACCTGAAGACGCTGCAGGTCGATCCCGGCGCCGGCATCGACGTGATCGTCTCAGGGCATTCCCACGTACCGAAGATCGACACGGTCGGCGGCGTTCTCTATTTGAATCCCGGCAGCGCGGGACGGCGGCGTTTCAAACTGCCAATCACCCTTGCGACGCTCGAAGTCACGCCAGCGGGCATGCGACCGGAAATCCACGACCTTGGAGGCGACTGAACGCCGCGGCGGTGGGATCGCTATTTACGCGAACGTCCTCGTTCGCGCACGACATCTTTCGCCCGCTTGTCGGACCTGAGTCCGAGGTAGACGGGCTGGCGCAGTTCGCCCTTGCCCGTCCACTCCGCGAATTTGACCTCGGCAACCAGCGAGGGTTTTACCCAGGTCGTGGCGGCCTCGTCCTTCACTTTGGCAGGAAAGGGTGATTGAGGGACCGTCAGCTTCACGAGCTTGGCATGGAGCTCTTCCAGGACCTTGTGGCTGAAGCCAGTACCTACATGTCCGATGTAGCGCCATGCGTCGTCTTCCCGCACGGCGAGAACCAGGGCGCCGAAGAACGGCCTGGTGCGCCTGGGCGCCGTGAAGCCGGCGATCACCACTTCCTGTCGCTTTGCCGTCTTGATCTTCAGCCAATCTGGGGTTCGGCTTCCGGACGTATACGCGCTGTCGGCGCGCTTCGCCATTACGCCTTCCAAACCCTTCCGCTCGGCCTTTGCGATGAGGGCTGAAGGCGATCAGCTTGTCGCGCGGCAGAATCGCCTTCAGCCGCTTCTTGCGCTCGAGGAGAGGCTGCTTGCGCAAGTCCACTGCGTTCTCAAACATGAGATCGAAGACGCGATACAGGAGCTTCGCTTCATGGCGCAGCGCGTTTTGCAGCAGCTGGAAATGCGAGACGCCGTCCTTTCCGATCGCGACGAGCTCGCCGTCGATCACGGCGTCGCCTTTCACGCCCTCCAGCGCCTTGGCGACCTCCATATAGCTGCGGCTGATGATCTTGCCATTGCGGCTGTAGAGCGCAACCTCGCCCCGCCGGATTTCTGCGATCATCCGGAAGCCGTCGTACTTGTCCTCGAAAACCCAGCCGGGATCATCGAATGGCGCGTCGGTAAGTGTGGCGAGCATGGGCTGCAGGCGCTTGGGCAGGGTCGACGTCCGGCTCATTCGGGGCCAATCCTTAAGAGCAGGTTGCGAAATGCATGGACGTCCTCCAAGGATTGGGAACGCTTCGAGGCCGCGTCGTGTTCCGCAGGCGCCGTGGCGTGCGCGACGTTGACGATCGATCGGGAAGGGCGGATCAGACCGATGGCCAGAAAACTGAAGACCTACCAAACTTCGCTGGGCTTCTTCGATCTGGCGATCGCCGCTCCGTCGATGAAGGCGGCTCTGGAAGCGTGGGGGGCGGACAGCAATCTGTTCCACCAGGGCGCGGCGAAGGAAAGTGACGATCCGGACGTCATTGCCGCGGCCATGGAGAAACCGGGCATTGTTCTCAGGCGCGCCGTCGGATCCGACGGACCCTTCGGCGAACATGCCAAGCTGCCTACCGATCTTGGCGGTACTAGGCCAACGAAAGCCGCCCGCAAGTCGAAAGGTCCTGGGGCGAAAAGGCCTTCCTCTCGCCCCGTCGACAAGGCGGCGGAGCAAAAGGCCGCTCTCGCCTTCGAAAAGGAGCAATCGCGCCGCGAGCTTGAACGGGCGAAGGAAGAGGCCGCCAGGCGGAAGGAGCATGAACGCCGTCAGCAGGCGGTCGACAAGGCGCAGGCTGCGCTGGACAAGGCCGAGCAGGAGCACGCGAAGCAGGCCGCCGCCATCCAAGCCGATATCGAGACTCTTGAGAAGAAATCGCAAACCGAGCAAGCCCGCTGGGACAAGGAGAAGGCGCGATTGGAAGCCGCGCTGCGGCGCGCGCGGGGTTAGTTTCTGTGGGGCGGCCACGAGCTTAGGCCAGCGGTCCCGTTCAACCATTCATCTTTCCACCTAGGAGGCGTGCTGCGGCCTGGTTCACCGCGGCGCGGTCCCCTCGCTCCTCAGGGGCGAGCTCCGTGACAGCCTGGTGTAGCTCGGCCGGTATCGTCAGTTGACTTTCCAAGGGCTTGTTGGCCCACTGCCAGAAGCGGTCGAATGCATCCATCACAGGTCCTCCCGCAGGCCCCGGAAGAACGGGTGCCGAACCTTTCCCTCGGCCGACTTCGCGCGATATTCGATCTCGGCCAGAAGCTTGGGTTCAACCCAAATGCCCTTGTGGTCGATGCGCTTGGCATAGGGCTGGGTCTTTCGAATGAGGGGTTTAAGCCGCTTCTGCAGATCGGCGGCCGAAACCTTGTCAAAGCCGTGGTCGACCTTTCCGGCGTAGACCAGATCATCGCCTTTGCGTCGGCCGACGTAGAGCCCGTCCCACTTCGTACCATCGAGCGCGAAGCCGGCAATGGTCAGCGTCTCCCGCTGTACGCAGGTCTTCTTGACCCAATCGTTCGTGCGTCCCGTCGGATAGGTGCCGTCCCGGACCTTCGAAACGACGCCTTCGAGACCGACTTTGCAGGCGTGCGCGAACATCTCGCGGCCGTCTATCTCGAAACTTTCACTGAACTGGATGTCGGTGCTGTTCAGGATCTTCTTGAGTTCGGCCTTGCGTTGAAAGAGCGGCAGCTTCCGGACATCGCAGCCATTCAGATAGAGCAGATCGAACGCCACCAGCACGATCTTGGTCGATTTGCCCTTGAGCTCGTTCTGCAGCACCGAGAAATCGGTAGTGCCGTCGGCGGCGGGGACGACGATCTCGCCGTCGATGACGGCCGAGCTCGCCCTGATCTGCCAGGCGTCGTGCGCGACCTTCTTGAACCGGTGCGTCCAATCGTGGCCGCGCCGGGTAAAGATCTTGGCCACCTCGTTGGCCAGATGCACCTGGACACGGTAGCCGTCAAACTTGATCTCGTGAATCCAGCGTTCTCCGGACGGCACCCTCTCGATCGAGGTGGCCAAGGCCGGTTCGATGAAGCCGGGCATTGGCGCTTTCACGCCCATGGTCGCCGGTTTTCGACGCTGAAACGCCACTGAAGCACTCCACGCAACAGCTGATTCAAACTGACACAGTTCGAATCGTTCCGGAACCCGTGAATCCTTTGCTGCGTTGCTTCATCATCAAATCCATCAGGAGGAGCCGATGGCGACAGCGAAAGAAGAAAACGGCACGCGGGCGCAAGCAGGACCGAGCCCGTGTGGCCGGCGGGCAAAAGTATGAGGTGGGGTACGAGTCCAAGAAGACAGGACGGTCGGCATCAGCGGTCAAAAAGGCTGTCAAAAAGGTCGGCAACAGCCGGAAGCGCGTCGAGAAGCGTCTCGGGCGTTAGTCACCTTTGCTGGCCTCGATCGTTCAGCGCGTGCCTAGACTTCGGGCGGGCATTCGGGGCAGGTATCGCCGATCGAGTCCAGGACCTCGGTCACCGCGCCGGCGGCCGCCTCGGGCGAAAGGCCCGGTGGCGCATCCTGGCGGGCGATTTGGAACGCCCGCTCACGGGCGTGCGGATCTGCGCGGTCCTGCATCCAGCCATGGTACGCACACTCGCGGATCGCGCCTGCCTCCTGCAGCACGGCTATCGCCCAACCCCGTACCGTGCGGATCGCCGTCCGCCTCTCCTTGGTCATCAGCATCAAGATCGCTCTCCGCGAGGGACGAATCCTTGCAGCCCTCGATTCGTTCCGGCTGCTAACACAGAGCAGGGATTCCAAAACGTCGGGGCAGGTGCTTTTCCACGTGTTCCGCCATCCTGTGCAAAACCGGCCACGCAGCAATCTTGTCTTCCTTGTCCGCGTCGCGCATGACAACTTTCAGCGCCTCGTCTGGTAAAGGGCGCTGCAGCGCCTTGCCTCCTCCCAAAGGGGCACGCTGGGACGAAATTTACGCGCTTTGCCGGCTGAACAGCGGGCCATCTACCGCGATTGGCGAAGTTATAAAGAATGACGGCGTCTGGAAGGTTTATGAATTCACTTGTCCGATGGACGCGATTCTGCTCTGGGCTCGCTCCGAGGGACGCTGGCGGCGCCGCACGTAGCTTCACTATCCGAGCGGCCCGAGAGCCTGCCGGCGCTGAAGCCACTCGCGAACTGGCCGAAATCCAATCCGCGAGATTTGCGGTAGCTACAAGGTCATTGGAATGGGTCGAACCTCTGTCGCATTGATTCTCGCCATTCTGTCGAGCTTGGGCTTGGCCGACGATTTTGTCGGACAGGCTAGCGTTATCGACGGCGACACGTTGGAAATACATGGAGCGCGTATCCGGCTTTGGGGTATCGATGCACCGGAGAGCAGCCAGCTGTGCCGCGGCGAAGACAGCTTACAATATCGTTGCGGTGCGCAGGCCGCGAACGACCTTGACGCCTTCATTGCCCGCCGTTCCGTCAATTGTGTTCCAGTCAGCCTCGACCCGTATGGCCGAACGGTCGCGACCTGCTCGGTCGCAGGCAGGGATCTCGCTGAATGGCTTGTACGCAACGGCCTTGCGCTGGATTTGCCCCAATACCCGAAGGGCAGGTATCACGAAGCTCAGCGCGAGGCTGAGCGCGCGGGCCGAGGACTCTGGAAGGGCAGCTACGTCGAGCCGTGGGTCTATCGTGCATGCATCCGCGCAAGTGGAAAGCCGTCCGCCTGTTCGGACGATGCAAATGCCCATCCTTGATGCGATCTCAGCAAGGCGCCAATCCACAACGTGCGTTGGCCAATCACCGCACTTGGGCAGGTGGCTCTGGCGCGGTTTGGGCGACTCACGCTACCCATCATTCCGAATTACCTCACCGCACAATGGGAATGAAATGGTTGCAGCCACCCGTGAATTGCCGGCCTCTGGTTACGCGCTTGAAGTGGACGGCCGGCTCAAAGCCGAATTTGCAACCAGAGACGGCGCCAGGGCAGGTGGCGAAGAACTGAAGAAGCGTTTTCCAATGCTTCAGATCAGGATCTACGACGCGCAGACGAATGCGCGCGAGGAAATCTAGATCCTCCGACTCAAACCTTGGTTGAGTTCTTCCGCTTGCGCGCGTGCGGCTCCGCCGCATCGGGCTCTCGGTGAAACCGAGCCGCTTTGCGTCTCGGTAGGGTAGGCGTGGAACATGTTCCTACGCCTCCCCCCAAACCGTGCGGGCACCTTTGCGATGCACACGGCTTTCCATATGCGAGTGCTCTCGACCGGAAACGGTCGCCCGGCACGACGGGCACAAGACGATGGTCTAGCGCCGCCAGCCAGATCGTTTCCAGACTATCAGCGACCCACTTCGCAGGTCTCGAACACGGCGGAGGTGATGCATCTCGAACGGCCCCATCGTGCCGCCGCATGCTTCGCATCGGCGAGCATTCAACCGGTCGATTAGGTCATTCGAGTTTCTGACCCACCACGCCCCCCTTGTGACATCGTCAATTACTGGACTTATCCAAAAGGTTCGCGTGAGGTGCTTCAGTCTCCACAGTTTGATTGTGCGAAGCTTGCCCCGGACTACAGAACTAACCTCGTGGTCCGTGCCTTTCCACAGACGGGCCATGATCCGCGCCCTCGTCGTTCGATGTCGCAACGCCAGCGTCTTGATGAGGCTGCGGAACACAACAAGCTCCAACACTCCCAAGGCGCGTTTGTTGTCATCGGCAAACGAGTAATAGTTCGCAAAACCACGGAACTCTGAGTTGTAGGCGAGCACGGTCGCAGAGTCGCTGGTGACCAGGAACTGCTCACGAGCACGGCCGGTCTTCTTGGCGAAGTCGCCATAGCCGTTCCGTTTGCAGAACTCGGTTATCCGCTTTCGCGGCACACGTAGGCTAATATTACCGGTAGTCGGCCGGCGCGTGATACGCCATGTCCGTGCTGCCGGTCCCTTGCGGTTGGACCTTCGTCCACCCCCGTAGGACGTGTACGCTGCGATACTATAACCGAGGAAGGTCACTCCCTTTGAAGCGGCCTGAATCCCACTCTTCTCGGGCGAGATTGCGAGCTTCAGCGTCTCCGTCAAGAATCGTTCGACAGAGGCCATGGCTTCACGAGCCTCCGCCTTGCTGCCGATAATGCCGATCAGGAAGTCGTCGGCATATCGACAGTAGCGGAGCCTTTTGAAGTTGGGGTCCATGGGATCGACAGAAGGCACCTTCCGTCTCTCCTTATTGATAGCTTTGATCTCCGCCAGTGCGGCATTGATCTTCGCCAACTCAGCGCCATTGGTGCGCAGCCGCTCAATGTTCCGGCGGAGACCAAGGACGCGCCTTTGCAGCGCCGCGTAAGGCGGAAATGCGCGTCGGTCGCGGCCTTTATCGAATCCCGCTTTCATTGTCCGCATGTGCTGGTCTAGCTCATGCAAATAGATGTTGGCGAGCAAGGGCGATACTACTCCGCCCTGCGGCGTGCCGCTGTACGTGCGTCCAAGGACCCAATCTTCCATGTAGCCTGCTTTCAGCATTCCTTCGATCAGACCGATGAATCTATCATCATCGATCCGCTTCTTGAGAAGCGTGAGCAGAACGTCATGGTCGATGTTGTCAAAGGAAGCGGCCACAGACTACCCATCACCGTGATATTCCAGATTCGCTGACCATCACCCGCGAGCGCCACGCCTTCGAAGGCCAGTCGCTGGCCGTGATCAGCAGCATCCGGCGGCGCGGCGTCCTCCTCGTTCTCGTGGTCTTGCCAGACGGTAGCCGCTCGCTGATTCCGGCCAACTGGACCGATTGGAACGCCGAGCAGGCAAGGCGAACGCCGGCGAACGATGCTGGTGGTGCCCACGATCTCGGCCGGCTCGGCGATTTGCTCCACCTGCGCAAGATCATTGACGCTCTCTACGACCGACCCGTCGAGTCGGTGCAGTGCAAGGAGCGCAACCATGCAACTGAACCTGGCCTTTCTCGACCGCCCCGATCTTCCACCGAACCCCTTTCCAGCAGCCCCGTCGGCGACGGCGTGGGAGCAGCTCGACGAAGCCTCGCGCATCGCGGCGCTCGAGATCCTCGCACGTCTCATCGCCCGCATGATCTCGGCCAGGTCGACGAGGGAGGCAAGCGATGAATGAACGCGCCAAGATCACGGCCAGCCATCTGTCCCGCCAGGCCATCGTCTACCTGCGCCAGTCGAGCGCCGCCCAGGTCGAGCACAATCGCGAGTCGACCGATCGACAGTATGCGCTTGCCGCCAAAGCCCGCGAGCTTGGCTGGCCCGACGACCGCATCATCGTCATCGACGAGGACCTCGGGCTTTCCGGCTCCGGTTTTGTCGCGAGATCGGGCTTCGCCCGCCTCACCGCCGCAGTCGCGCTCGCCCACGTCGGCCTCGTGCTCGGACTCGAGGTCTCGCGCCTGGCGCGCAACAATGCCGACTGGCACCGCCTCATCGACCTCGGCGGCCTCACCGACACGCTGATTGGCGATGCAGATGGCATCTATCATCCAGCCCTCTTCAATGATCGTCTCCTGCTCGGGCTCAAGGGCACCATGAGCGAAGCCGAGCTGCATGTGCTGCGGGCCCGCCTCAATGGCGGCATTCGCAACAAGGCAGCACGCGGTGAACTCCGCCGAGGATTGCCGGTCGGCTTTGTCTGGGGCGAGGCCGATGGCGAGGTCCGCTTCCACCCCGACGAGGCCATTGTCGCCGCCGTCCGCAACGTCTTCGCGCGCTTCGCCGAGACGGGCTCGGCGCGCCGCGTCTGGCTATGGTTTCGCTCGGAAGGGCTCACATTCCCTCTGCAGATGCACCAGAACGCAGAGATCCGCTGGGTCGAGGCCAGCTATACCGCCATCCACCACGTGCTCACAAATCCCGTCTATGCTGGCGCCTACGCCTATGGCAAATCACGCCAGGAGACGATGCTGGATGTAGCGGGTGCACGCACAAAGCGCGTGCGACAACTGCCGCGCTCCGCGTGGCAGGTACTCATCCCGGACCATCATCCGGGATTCATCGATTGGCAGACCTATGAGGCGAACCAGGATCGCATCGCCAAGAACACCCGCCCCGGACCGCACAAAGTGGGCGGCGCCGTGAGGGAGGGCAGCGCCCTGCTGCAGAGCCTTGCCAGCTGCGGGCACTGCGGACGCCGCTTGCACACGCACTATCGCGGGCGCAGTTCCGCACCGGGGTATCATTGCCCCGGCAAGATCCTGGTCGAGGGCCGCGGCGTCTATTGCCTCAACATTGGCGGCATTCAGATCGACGAGGCCGTCACGCGGGCCTTCATCGCCGCCCTCGAGCCGGCAAAGCTTGCTGCCGCGCTCGCCGCTGCCGAGCGGCTCGAAGCAGATCGCGAGACCTCGCTCAAGCAATGGCGTCTCGGCGTCGAGCGAGCAAGCTACGAAGCGAGCCGCGCCGAGCGCCGCTACCGTGCCGTCGATCCAGACAACCGATTGGTCGCTCGCGGCCTGGAGCGCGAGTGGGAGGAGAGCTTGAGCGCACTCGAAGCCGCCAAGGCCGAGCTTGCACGCCGCGAACGGGAGCGTCCACGCGTGCTCTCCCAAGAGGAGCGCGACCGTCTGCTCGCGCTCGGGCCCGATCTTGCCACCGTCTGGCACGCGGCAACGACCACGCCGCGTGACAGGAAAGAGCTGCTGCGAGCATTGCTCGAGGAGGTCATCATAAAGGTCGAGCGCGACAAGGCGGCAGCCCACCTCACGCTGCGCTGGAAGGGCGGCGCGCTCAACGAGATCGACCTCGCGCTGCCGCGCTCGCGGCCGGCCACGATACGCACCGATGAGGACACGATCGCGCTCGTCCGCCGGCTGGCGGGGCATTATCCCGACGCCGTGATCGCCGGCATTCTCAGTCGCCAGGGGCGCACCACAGCATACGGCCATCGCTTCGAGGCAAGCCGCGTCGGCAATCTGCGTCGCCACTGGGATATCCCGTGCTTCGAGCCGAAGGCCGAGCAAGCCGGAGGCGAACTGCTGACCATCAGTAAGGCCGCGGTCGTGCTCGGCGTCGCCCCCTCGACTTTGCACCGCTGGCTCAACGACGGCATCATTCCGGGCGAGCAGCTGACGCCCGGCGCACCCTGGCGCATTCGCCTGACCGATGACCTCATCGCCCGATTCAGCGAGACTGCTGGGGACGGCTTCGTGACCATGCACGAGGCAACCCGCAAGCTCGGTGTCTCGCGCCAAACCGTGTTGCAGCGTGTCAAGCGCGGCGAGCTCGAAGTCGTGCACGTCACGAATGGCAGGAAAAAGGGAATCCGGATCAAGGTGATAACCCGGCAATCCGAACTCTTCGATCAAACCTCATGAACCAGGGGGCAATATGAAGCGGTGTCCAAGAACCCACGCACGTCCACTTCGATCAGCCACTTGCAACCCGTCCAAGTCTTCTTGATGAGGTTTAGAGCGGTGTGACAGGACCTCCTCGGGCGGAACCCATGCGACTCATCGAGGAACACAGGTTCATAGATTGCTTCGAGGATGATCCTGACCGCCTCCTGAACGAGCCGGTCTTCCACCGTGGGAATTCCCAGCGGTCGTGTCTTGCCGTTGCCCTTCGGGATGTAAACCCGGCGGACTGGCCGGAAGCGATAAGTGCCATCTGCTACGCGCCTGGCAATGTCGGCGAGCTTCGTCAGCGACATGCCGTCGAAGGTCTTGCCGTCAACACCCGGCGTCAGTGCTCCCTTGTTGAGGGAGACCTTTTCGTAGGCCCGCTCGAAGAGATGCGGAGATCTCATCAAGCGGTGAAGGCCATTTACACGCTTGCCCGACCGCGACAAAGTCGGCAGTGATTCAATTCTCCTCTGGATGGTGACGGCCTGCATCAGCAGAACCTCTCCGTCGAAGAATCTTCTCTTCGCATACTGCATATGCCGTTGTTGGCGGCATCGTCCTTCCCCCGATCGGAGGCGCTTTCGGTTCGGTCACCCGGCCTTATACGCATGATCGTCCGCCTTGCGGCGGCTGTCCCAACCATTACGCTGGGCATTTGAGTACTACGACGGCTCCGTCGCCATACAGGTTCGCGAACGAACCTGCTGCAGGCGATCCCGTAGTTACGTGTGTGGGGAGTTGCGGTGTGTTTAGGTGTCCCATTCGCTTCCTTGACCCTCCGATGGAGGTCGTCCCACGCGGACTGGTGGCAGGTCGCACTGGCCGGTGCGATTTGCCCCGCGTGGCGTAGCGTGTCAGCCGCGTTCGCTACCGCCAACCCTTTAGCAACTGGAAACTGGGATTCAGGCAATACAGCTTTCACCATGCACACCTTACCTTGTGCTCTCCACCGGGCTGCGGCGCCCGATTTCGAGACGTTTCCCGACATGCTCTGGTCCCGTTCCTCTTTCGAGGTCTCAGTCGTTTCCGACACCGGTAAGTCGGGCAGAAAAGAGCCAAACCAGTAGGCTCCATTCTTTCGAACACTCCCTTCTTCTTCACGCCACAACGGCGCACGCCATCCGGCTTCGATCCCTCGCGCAAACACTATCGGAACTCCTCGCCGGGGGCACTCGGGAAAGGGGCTCGCCTTCGGCGATCGCTATCACTGCCCCGTTCCCGGGTGCCGCTGTTAACCGGTCTCGTCGCTGCACTCGGACCCGCGTGCCCCTTCGGGTCGCTATGCTCACGCTCTCCGGGTGCCATTTTCCGTTGAGGCGATGCGCCCTAGGCGCACGCCTGGGTCAGGGCCTTCGGCCCCGGGGCACCTCAATGCCAAGTCCCATGAAGAATTGGACGGAAGACAGGTCGCGTCGCAGATTTCGCATTCTCACTTAGAGACTGAGAGTAAGAGTATCGCGCGGTTTTGCCGTGACGGGTTACAGGCTGCGAGAGAGGCTCGCGGCGCCCGTCGCGGAGATCCGCGATGTCCAGACATTATCCTCGGGCGCGCACCGGTGAGGACCGGACAAGCCTTTATGACGAAATCACCAACAAGATCATCGCCGAGCTGGAGGCTGGCCGAGTGCCATGGGTGCAGCCTTGGGGCACGGCGGCGGCGATGGCGCCTTTGGCCATGCCGGAGAGCGCAGCGACCGGCCGTCACTATAGCGGCATCAACATTTTAATCCTCTGGGGGGCCGCCACTGAGCGCGCATTCTCCGGTCAGAGCTGGCTTACATTCCGCCAAGCGCTGTCGCTCGGTGGTCACGTCCGCAAGGGCGAGCGCGGCACGACCGTCGTCTATGCCGACCGCTTTGTGCCGGTCGACGAAAAGCGCCGCGCAAGCGAGAACGGTGAGGAAGCGCAGGCCATTCCGTTCCTCAAGCGCTTCACGGTCTTCAACAGCGATCAATGCGACGATCTGCCTTCAGAGATCGCAACAACGGCGCCGCCTCCGCCGCCAGGCCTGATCGAGCCGCAGGTCGAATACCTGATCAAGGCGACCGGCATCGACTTCCGCATTGGCGGCAACCGCGCCTTCTATGTGCCGGCGGAAGATTATGTGCAGGTGCCTCCACCGCAAGCCTATTTCGAACCGATCAATTGGCATCGAACGGCCCTCCACGAGCTTGCGCATGCGAGCGGCCATCCATCACGTCTCAACCGCGACTTGTCGGGCAGCTTTGGCACCAAGAAGTATGCCTTTGAGGAGCTGGTTGCGGAAATCTCGTCTGCGTTCGGTTGTGCATCGCTTGGTATTGTGCCGACGGTGCGGCACGCCGACTATATCGGCTCGTGGCTTGACGTACTGCGCGAGGACAATCGTGCGATTATCCGGGCCGCTTCCCAGGCCAGCAAGGTCGCGGATTATCTCCTTGGATTCTTGCCAGAAATTGCTGTCGACATGATGGCGGAGAGAGCGGAGCAGGAAGCGGCGTGAGGCTCTGGTCGGCCGCCGCGGGCACGAGAGTGAGAGGGCGGGGTCGTTTTCCGCGACGGGTTGGAAGCCGAGAGAGAGGCTCTCGGCTGCTCGTCGTGGAGAATCGATATGACGAAGGCTGTCCAAAAGATCACGCTGTCGCCCTCACGTGACATTCCGTTCAACAAGCTGGTCCTCAGCCAGTCCAACGTCCGGCACGTGAAGGCGGACGTTTCGGTCGAGCAACTCGCCGAAAGTATCGCGCAGCGTACGCTCCTGCAAAGTCTCAACGTCCGGGCGGTCGTGGACGCTGAAGGCAATGAGACCGGCATGTTCGAGGTGCCGGCAGGTGGCCGGCGCTATCGCGCGCTGGAACTTCTCGTCAAGCAGAAGCGCTTGGCGAAGACCCAGGCGGTTCCTTGTGTCGTGCGCGAGGGCGGCATCGCTGAAGACGACTCGCTTGCAGAGAACGACGAGCGGGTAGGGCTTCATCCGCTCGATCAGTTCCGAGCCTTCCAGGCCTTGCGTGGTGCCGGTCTATCCGAGGAGGATATCGCCGCCCGGCACTTCGTGACGCCGACCGTCGTGAAGCAACGACTGCGGCTGGCCTCCGTGTCGCCAAAGCTCCACGACGTCTATGCCGAAGACGGCATGACTCTCGAGCAACTCATGGCCTTCTCTGTTACGGCCGACCACGCCAGCAGGAGCAGGTCTGGGAGAACGTCAGCCGATCCGGCTATGATGAGCCCTATCAGATCCGGCGAATGCTCACGGAAAATACGGTGCGCGCGCCAGATTGCCGCGTTCAGTTCATTGGGCTGGATGCTTACGAGTTGGGACCGGCATTGAGGAGCCGACGCGCGCTGGATGAAACTGTCGGAGCGTGGGCAAATGCGGTATTTTGAGAGGCCGTCGGCAAAGAGGTCGATTACTCTCTGGTGCGCGAGAGCCCGGTTGCGAGTTGGACCCGGGTTGCCTGGATAACCCACACTGGCGCGGAGGGGCTGCATGGCCCTCGAGCACGCTTCCTAGCATTCTTTTCTGACAGGCGCCTATGCCGCCGGCGCTAACTGTTGAGGAGAGGAGCATGGATATTTTGTATGAGCGGGTGGCGGGGCTGGATGTACACAGGGACACGGTCGTGGCCTGCGTGCGGATCATGGTCGATGGCAAGGCGCAGCGGGAGTGCCGGACTTTTGCGGCCACGACGGACCCGCTCGTGGAGCTGAGAAGGTGGCTGGAAGAAAGCCGGTGCACGCATGTGGCGGTGGAGGCGACGGGCGTCTACTGGATGCCGGTGTTCCGGATCCTGGGCGAAGGCGCCTTTGAATTGATCGTCGCCAATGCGGCGCATATCAAGAATGTGCCGGGACGCAAGACCGACATGAACGATGCGATGTGGATCGCCGATCTGTTGGCCTGCGGGCTGATCAAAGGCAGCTTCATTCCCGAGGAGAAGGTACAGGAGCTGCGCGCGCTGACGCGAACGCGCAAGCAACTGGTGCGCGAGCAGGCGCGGCACGTGCAGCGGATCGACAAGACGCTGGCGGAAGCCAACATCAAGCTCGGCTCGGTGATCTCCGACATCATGGGCGCGAGCGGCCGGCGGATCATCCAGGCGATGATCGACGGCGTCCGGCAGCCGAACAAGCTGGCCGAGCTTGCCGGCAAGCAGCTCAAGGCGTCGCCGAAGGAGCTTTACGATGCGTTGCACGGGCGCCTGACGGATCACCATCGCTTTCTGCTCGCGCTTCACCTGAAGCAACGCGATGGTCTGGATGAGACGATCCGCAAGCTTGATGTCGAAATCGCTCAGCGGATCGAGGGCATGGAAGCGGAGGCAGGCGGTGGCAAGATCCCCTTTCGCCACTTGATCGGATTGTTGACCACGGTCCCCGGGATCAGCGCGGTGGCAGCGCCGGCAATTTTATCCGAGATCGGCGCCGATATGAGCCGCTTCGAGACTGCCGGCCATCTCGTTGCCTGGGCCGGCCTGTGCCCCGGGCAGAACGAGAGCGCCGGCAAGCGCAAGTCCTCGCGCCTGCGCAAGGGGGCGCCGTGGCTCAAGACGATGCTCGTTCAATGTGCTTGGGCCGCCAAGCGCTCAAAGAACAGTTACTACCGAGCGCAGTTCTTCCGCTTGCAGGCCAGACGCGGACCTCAAAAAGCCATCTGCGCTGTCGCCGCCTCGCTCCTCACCGCCATCTACCACATCCTCAAAAACGGCACCGAGCACCACGACCTCGGCGCCGCCTACTTCGACCGTCGGCCCACCGAGGTCAAGGCAAGCCGCTTGGTCGCGCGCCTCAAAAAGCTCGGCTTCACCGTCCAACTCCAGCACATCGCGGAGGCGGCCTGACCCTAAACAACCAGCAGTTTCTTCCTAGCAGTTTCTTCCTAGCAGGCTGGCGGCGGCGTTTTACGAGACCTGTTCGAGCACGATGATGGCGGCTGGCTCCAGGACGTTGCTTTGCTCGATCGTCTCGTGACGGAAAAGCTCAAACGCGAAGCCGAGACGATTGCAGCCGAAGGCTGGAAGTGGATTTCGGTCGCCGTCGAATTCCCCTACGGCCACACGGAGGGCCTGCGCGAAATCGAGGGCAAACCTGTCGATCTCTCTCCGGAGGAGCAGGCCGCCATCGACGCACTCAACGCGGAGCAAGCCAAACTTGAATCCGATTATCAGGATGCCGACGAGTTGCCCGATGAGGTCGATCAGCGTCTCGGCGAAATCGAGGCGGCACTGGCCGCGTTCGAAGACCGGCCGATGATTCACGATCCGGCCGAGATCGTCCGCGCTGGCGTCTTCGTCAGCATCGATTCCGAAGGGCGCCTCTCGGTGGATCGGGGTTACGTCCGGCCGGAGGACTACGTGTCGGCGGCCGATCCTGATGTCGGGCAGGGCGGCGATACACAGTCGATCGAGGGGAAGGCGGCTGGTACTTCTGTCCAGCGCACGGTCATCGCGGTGCCCGGCGGCGCTATTGATCCCGAAGACGATGATGAGGACGGCACGAAACCTCTGCCGGATCGGCTGATCACCGAGCTGACGGCGCATCGCACGCTGGCATTGCGGGATGCGCTGGCAGAAAATCCCGCGATTGCTGGCGGTGCTGCACAACTTCGTGCTGACGGCCTTTTACCGGTTCGCATCGTCCGGGAGCTGCCTTGAGATCGGCCTTCGCACGCCGACCTTTCCGGCTCAAGCGCCTGGCTTGAGGGAGAGCGCGTCCGCGAAGGCCGTTGAGGCGCGGCATGAGTCCTGGAAAGCACGATTGCCGAACCGCGAGAACGATCTTTGGGATGCGCTCGCAGCTCTCGATTGCGGCGCACAGGCGTCCCTGTTCGCTCACTGTGCGTCATTTGCGGTCAACGCTCTCTACGAGCCGGCCAACCGCTGCAATCAGGGCCGCGTCTCCGCCCACGGCGTCCGCACCCGGCTCGACCAGGCGGATGTGCTTGCGCGCGCCATCCGCCTCGACATGGTCCGAGCGGGCTGGAAGCCCTCTGTCGACAACTATCTCGGCCGGGTCACCAAACCTCGCATCCTGGAGGCGGTGCGGGAAGCAAGAGGCGAATCGTCCGCGCAATTGATCGACCACCTGAAGAAGGCCGACATGGCCAAGGAGGCTGAGCGTCTTCTCGATGGTTCGGGCTGGTTGCCGGAGCCGCTGCGTGTCGTCGAGTCCGGCGTATCGTCACTGGAGCAAGAGAGTGAAGCGGGTCCGCTGCCTGAATTCCTCGGAGAGGGAGGATCGGGACAACGCGAGCGAGGATGAGGATCCGCAACATCGACGCCGCTGAGTGAGATCATGGAGTTGGACGGCTCTGGCCGTCCGTAGGTGCTTGGGGACCGGTGTGCAGCGCCGGCCCCCATTTTTCTGGGCGCGCGCTGAGAGGGAGAGCGGGCCGGGAAGGGTTTGAGCCGTCGGGGTCAAAGGAGAGCGCCTGATGGTTCGACCCTTTCCTGCTCTCCGAAAGAACCCTCTCATGACAGAATCTCTCGCCGGCGGCGCTGCGGCCGCGCCGCTCTCGCTGCGCGCCGCTGCAAGTCTCACCTCCGCCGCCGTCAGGGCCGCGCGACAGCTCGTGATTGATCTCGAGCGCGGCCGTCGCATCGATGCCGCTGTCCTGCGTGGCGCCATGGAAGCTGCCTTCGGCGCTTCCGACGCCAGTGGCGTCTGGAACTGGAAAACCGCCTATGATGTCTGCGAGGCGGCAACTGTTCTGTTCCTTCGCAAGTTTGGTCCCGCAATTCGTGTCGAGGCCGGCTCGACGGCCGCCATGCTGCCGATGCTCGCGAGAATCGCGCGCCGTCTGCCGACCCACACGCGGCGCTCCGAGGACAGTCAGGCCCTTCAACAATTCTCGACGCCGATCCCGCTTGGGCTCGTCGCATGCACCGCGGCCGGCATCACGCCGTCCGATCGGGTTTTGGAGCCCTCCGCGGGGACCGGCTTGCTCGCCATTTTTGCCGAGCTCGCCGGCGGCGCCTTGGTATTGAACGGGCTGGCCGATGCCCGCGCCGCATTGCTCGAGCAACTGTTCGCCAAGGTTAAGGTCACGCGATTCGACGCCACCCAGATCGATGATCACCTCGATGCCGGTGTCGTACCGAGCGTTGCCCTGATGAACCCGCCGTTCTCGGCATTGGCGAACGTCGATCGACGGATGGCGGACGCGGCTCTCCGGCACATCGCCTCAGCCTTGTCGCGTCTTTGCGACGGTGGGCGTCTGGTCGCCATTACCGGTGCAAGTCTTGCGCCGGACAATCCGGCATGGCGAGATGCCTTCGTTCGCCTCCAAGAGCGCGGGCGAGTGGTGTTTTCGGCTGCCATCGACGGCGCGGCCTATGCGAAACACGGAACGCAGACGGACACAAGGCTGCTTGTGATCGACAAGCAGCCCGCCGCAGACCCGAAAGTCTTTCCGGCGTTGCTGGGCATGGCGGGCGATGTCGCCACGTTGCTCGAGTGGGTGAGCCAGCATGTGCCCGCGAGGATGCCCGTTGCCACTCCCGTCATGGTCGACGCCATCAGGCGCCGCGCGGCGTCGCAGCGGGTTGGCGCGTTTGCACCGCGACCATCGTCCACTCCGGGAGACGGCGCGCCGGAGGGCGTCGAACTCACCTACGGGACGGTCGAGTGGACGCCTCCGGAAGGCGCTCGACTGACCGACGAGCTTTATGAGGAATACGCGCTGCAGGCGATCCGTATTCCGGACGCGCATGCGCATCCGACCAAGCTCGTGCAATCCGCTGCGATGGCCTCCGTGGCACCGCCCAAGCCGTCTTACCGGCCCCACCTGCCGGCCAAGGTCGTGGCGGATGGCATTCTCTCCGATGCCCAGCTTGAGAGCATCATCTATGCCGGAGAGGCGCATTCCGACTTCCTTGCGGGCTCCTGGACCGTGGATGGGACCTTTGATGTTGTCGCGGCCGCACGCGACGATGCAGAAAACGCCGTCCGCTTTCGCCGCGGCTGGTTTTTGGGCGATGGCACCGGCGCGGGCAAGGGTCGGCAGGTCGCAGGCATCCTTGTCGACAACTGGCTCAAGAGCCGCCGTCGCGCGGTCTGGATCAGCAAATCCGACAAGCTGATCGAGGACGCGCAGCGCGACTGGTCCGCGCTCGGCATGGAGCGGTTGCTCGTGACGCCACTGTCTCGGTTTCGCCAGGGCACACCGATCCGGCTCGCGGAAGGCGTCCTTTTCACCACCTACGCTACGCTGCGCACCGATGAGCGTGGCGAGAAGCTTTCGCGCGTGCGGCAGATCGTTGAATGGTTGGGCTCCGACTTCGACGGAGTGATCGTCTTCGACGAGAGCCACGCGATGCAGAACGCGGCAGGCCAGAAGGGCGAGCGCGGCGACCTCAAGGCGATTGCTTGCAATCGTCCGGGGGCGGCCTCCCAGCAGGGGCGCGCGGGCCTGAGGCTCCAACACGCGTTGCCGAATGCCCGCGTCGTCTATGTTTCGGCGACCGGTGCCACGACGGTCCACAATCTCGCCTACGCCCAGCGGTTGGGCTTATGGTGTGGCGCCGATTTCCCGTTCGCCACCCGGGCCGAGTTCGTCGAGGCGATCGACGAGGGCGGCGTCGCAGCCATGGAAGTGCTCGCGCGCGACCTTAAGGCGCTCGGTCTCTACGCGGCCCGCTCGCTCTCTTACGAGGGGGTCGCGTACGAGCTCGTCCAGCACCAGCTCACGCCCGAGCAGGTACGCGTCTACGACGTCTACGCCGGCGCGTTCAGCGTCATCCATAACAATCTCGATGCCGCGATGAGGGCCGCCAACATCACCGGCGAGACCGGCACGTTGAACGGTCAGGCTAAATCGGCCGCGCGATCCGCTTTCGAGAGCGCCAAGCAGCGCTTCTTCGGCCACCTATTGACTTCGATGAAGATGCCATCGCTGATCCACTCGATCGAACGCGATCTTGACGCCGGCCACGCCGCTGTCATCCAGATCGTCTCGACCGGCGAGGCGCTGATGGAGCGCCGGCTCGCCGAGATCCCGACCGAGGAGTGGGGCGACGTCCAGGTCGACATAACCCCGCGCGAGTATGTCCTCGACTATCTCGCCCACTCCTTTCCGGTGCAGCTCTACGAGCCTTTCACCGACCAGGAGGGCAATCTCAGCTCCCGGCCCGTCTATCGCGACGGCCAACCGGTCGAGAGCCGGGAGGCCGTCGCTCGCCGCGACCGCCTCATCGAGAAGCTCGCTTCGCTGCCGCCGGTCTCGGGCGCGCTGGACCAGGTGATCCAGCGCTTCGGCACCGACATGGTCGCGGAGGTCACAGGTCGCTCGCGCCGCATCGTGCGCAAGGGCGATCGGCTGATGGTCGAAAACCGGCCCGGTTCGGCCAACCTCGCCGAGACCTCGACCTTCATGGATGACGTCAAGCGTATCCTCGTGTTCTCCGACGCGGGCGGCACGGGGAGAAGCTACCATGCCGATCTCTCGGCTCGGAATCGCCGCCTGCGGGTCCACTATTTGCTCGAGCCCGGCTGGAAGGCCGACGCCGCGATCCAGGGGCTCGGCCGCACCAACCGGACCAATCAGGCGCAGCCGCCGCTGTTTCGTCCCATCGCGACCGACGTAAAGGCAGAAAAGCGCTTTCTCAGCACCATTGCGCGCCGGCTCGATACATTGGGCGCCATCACGCGTGGCCAACGCCAGACCGGAGGGCAGGGCCTGTTCCGGCCCGAGGACAATCTCGAAAGCCATTACGGCCGCGACGCGTTGCGCCAGCTCTATACGCTGCTGGCGCGGGGCAAGGTCGACGGCTGCTCGCTCGAGCGGTTTGAGGATGCGACCGGCCTGAAGCTCACGGATGCTAATGGGCTCAAGGATGACCTGCCTCCGATCACGACCTTCCTGAACAGGTTGCTGGCGCTCACGATCGATCTTCAGAACATCCTCTTCACCGTCTTCGAGCAGCTCTTGACCGCCCGGATCGAGGGCGCGGTCGCCTCGGGCAGCTATGACGTCGGACTGGAAACGCTCAGCGCCGAGAGCTTTACCGTCACCGACCGGCGGACGATCTATGTCCATCCCGGCACTGGCGCCGAGACCCGGCTTCTCACGATCACCCAACGCCAGCGCAATCATCCTGTGAGCCTGGATGACGCTCTTGCTCATCTTTCCGATCCTCGAGCCATTCTGTTAATCAATGAGCGCTCGGGACGAGCAGCGGTGCAGGTCGCGGCTCCGAGCTTCATGCTTGATGACGGCGAGATCGAGCGGCGCGTCCGCCTGATCCGGCCCGTGGAACAGCATAGCGTCCCCTTAAGAATGATGGCGGAAAGCCATTGGGTCGAAGTGGACCGCGAACGCTTCGCCGCGGCCTGGCTGGCGGAGCTTGCCGAGATCCCAGCGTTCACGGAAAGCACGATCCACATCGTGACCGGCTTGCTGCTGCCGATCTGGAAGCGGCTGCCGAACGAGTCGACGCGCGTCTATCGGCTGCAGACCGACGCGGGCGAGCGGATCGTCGGCCGCAAGGTCTCGGTTACCTGGGTCGCGAATGTCCTTGCGGCTGACGCGCCGGCGCTCGCGCCAGACGCCGCCTTCGCCGCGCTGATGGAGGGGCGGACCGTCCTTGAGCTTGCGGAGGGGCTCCAGCTTCGCCGTGTCCGGGTGATGAGCGCACACCGCATCGAACTGTCGGGCTTCAACGACACCATGCGCGATCGCTTGCGGGCTTACGGCCTCTTTGGAGAGATCATCTCCTGGAAGCTGCGCATGTTCGTGCCCACGGACGCGAGCGGCGTCGAGATCCTGTCGAAAGTGCTCGACCGCTATCCGGTCGCGCGCATCAGTGAGCGGGAGGCCGCCTGATGCCCCGCAAGCCTTGCGAGCTAGCACGCCGCCTCGCGCGCGAGGCCGAGGCGGTATGCCGACACTATCTCTCCAATGGCAAGCGGGAGGGGCGGTACTGGCTTGTGGGCGATGTCCACAACAATCCGGGCCGCTCGCTGTTCGTGCGGCTCCAGGAATCACGGAAGGGACCCGCGGGCAAATGGACCGATGCCGCAACAGGCGAGCATGGCGATCTCCTCGACGTCATCCGCGAAAGCCTGGGGTTGCGCGAATTCCGCGAGGTCGCAGAGGAGGCTAGGCGCTTTCTGAGGCTGGCTCGTACTGAACCGGAACTCGTCCCGAAACCCGTTCGTCCGTTAGCACCGGCTGGATCGCAAGAGGCGGCAAGACGGCTCTTTATGATATCGCAACCGATCGAGGGGACGCTGGTCGAGGCATATTTGCAGCGTCGCGGGATCGCCCACGTGCACCATGGTGGCAGCCTGCGCTTCCATCCGCGCTGCTATTATCGGCCCGACGAACACCTGCCAGCCGAGACCTGGCCGGCGATGATCGCCTGCGTCACGGATATCGAAGGCAGGATCACTGGCGTGCATCGCACCTGGCTCGACCCGGACGGCTTTGATCGCATTCGGCTGGGCAAAGCTCCGATCGATACCCCACGACGCGCGATAGGCGATCTCCTCGGCAACGCGGTTCGCTTCGGCGTGCTGGACGACGTGCTCGCTGCCGGCGAGGGAATCGAAACCATGCTGTCGCTACGTTACGTGTTGCCGACCATGCCAATGGTGGCTGCGCTCTCGGCCAATCACCTCTCAGCCATGGTGCTTCCGACTGGACTGCGCCGGCTCTACATAGCCCGCGATCTCGATGCTGCCGGCGATGTGGTACAGGCGACTCTCAGCCAGCGCGCAGCGGACGCCGGCATTGAAGCAATCGCGCTGTCGCCCCGGCTGGGCGACTTCAACGAAGATCTCCATGTCTTCGGCCTCGATGCGCTCCGAGCAGCGTTGCGGTTCCAGCTCGTGCCAGAGGACGTCGTTCGCTTCCTGCATTCGTCGACGGTGCCCGCGGAATAGCTCCCGGTCTTCGATCGACGTTGATGGGCCAGTCATAGGCGAGGCCAATACCGGAAGAGGACGCGACCTTGGCCTTCTAGAGGGCGATCGGACGGCAAGCGGAGCGGGCCGGCAATGGCTGCGGCCGGCTATTTTCCGCCGCGCGCCAGTGATGTGAAGACACATTATTCAGCTGGCCGCGCGCTTTTCATCGCGAAGCAAAATAGCCGGCCTCCGCCATCCTCCGCTGCCGCTTCGGCCCTTTCGGGTTCTGGCCCTCTCCGCCCGCCGTCAGAGGATCGCCACGAAGGCCGCGATGGTCGCGGCCGATCCGGCAAAGGACCTCTTCCCATGACCGACCATGACGACATCGAACCGCCGCACGCATCTTCTCCAACCGACCACGTCATCACCGAACTCCAGCTCTTCGGCTATCGTCCCTTCGACGACCAGCCCGATCCAAGACCGCTCCCCGAGGGCAATATGATTGGCGGCGCCGTCGCCGATATCTTCGACGCCCTGGTCGCGACCTTGAGCGAAACGCGGCTTGAGCCGGACCTTGACGATCTGCTCTGGTCGACGGTCAACCTGTTCCATCGTGCCGTCGAGCGCGTCGAACGGCAGCTCGATAACAACGAACAAGCGCAGCATAAGAGCCAACGCGAGCAGAATGGCTCGGAGGTGCGATCTGTCGAACTCGAGCGCCTGACCGCCGAAGGCCTCACGCTAGTCGAACGCCGCAACTGCCTGGAACTCTTCCGCGACCAGGCCATCGAACAATTTGAGGTCAACACCGGCGCATCCTGGCGCCCGCGATCGGGATCATTGGTCAATCACCGCACGCTCACCGCGGCAATGATCGACTCGCGCGACTTCATTGCCGCCAAACGCCGCGCCGAGACCGAGGTCTTGTTGCCACCAGGACCGAAAATCGCACTCACCGGCGGGCTCGACTTCAATGACCACAACCTCATCTGGGATCGCCTCGACAAGGTTCATGCCAAGCACCCGGACATGGTCCTCCTGCATGGCGGCTCTCCTAAGGGCGCCGAACTGATCGCCTCCAAATGGGCGACCAATCGCAAGGTGCCACAGATCGCCTTTAAGCCTGACTGGACGAAGCACGCCAAGGCGGCGCCGTTCAAGCGCAACGATGCGATGCTCGAACTCCTGCCGATCGGCGTCATGCATTTCCCGGGCACGGGAATTCAGGACAATCTCGCTGACAAGGCGAAGCGGTTCGGTATTCCCGTCTGGAAGTTCGGCGGCGCATGAGCGCCGTCTACTCGCCTCCAAGACGACCAAGATGGAGTTGCGCGCCGCAACTCCGCCTCGTTTCGATTTTACGTCCGAAGCCGCGCCGCGGTGGTGGTGGAGGCGCGACCAATACGTCTGTGCATTGGAGCCACCGCCATGCTCGCTCTTGGGCTTGTCCTCAACACGCTCGGCATCGGTTTGTTCTGCTGGCTGATCTTTGCGCTGGCGGTCTATGCCTTGCCGTTTTTCGTCGCACTCAGTGTCGGAATGTCGGCATTTCGTAATGGCGCGGGCGTCTTCGGCGCATTGCTTATCGGAATTGTTTCTGGCGCGCTGACGCTTGCCGCTGGTCAGCTCGCCCTTGCCGTTAGTCGGTCCTTGACCTTGCGCGTCGCGATCGCAACCGTATTCGCGCTCCCTGCGGCGATCGCCGGCTATCATCTGGTGTTTGCCCTGTCGCAGATCGGGGTGCCCTCGCTGGCTTGGCGTGAGGCCTTCGCTTGCGCAGGTGCGGCTTGCATCGCCGGCACGGCATGGGCGCGTTTGACCCTTCCCACGAGGACCCGCCCGTCGGAGTCGGCCGGGGTGGTGGAGAATACACCTCGACCAGTTCTTACAGCCGCCACGCACGAGCGATGAGGCTTCGTCGCCATCAGGTCCAGCAAGCTCGCACAGAGACCAGGTTGAACGAGAGGGCGTCGAGCTTGAGCGAAAGGTACCCGCGTTTCTCCTCGAAGCCTGCAAGCAAGCCCCACCAATCTCTGTCTGGCCCGCATAGCTGCGGTGGGGCGCGCCGCGCTCGATCATTTCTGCGGGGACGATACCGCCCTTTGCGGCAGATTGTTTCTCCTTCTACGCCGACCCGTACCGACCTCTTGCTCAGCACACCGAGATTCGCCAAGTCTTCTCCTTAAGATTGCGGTTCAGCACGCGGACGCACGTGGCCTCTTTGATGGCTTGATCTGGCCCAAGAGCGGCTGCGCCTCGATCGTCTGAGCCGCAACGCCGTTCGAGCGACTTTCTTCCCCTGGGCTTGCGCCCATTCCTCGCGAGACAAGAAAGTCGCTCCAACGGCGTCCTCCGCTGCGCTCCGGCCCGCCAGCGGGTGCGTCGCCGATCGTCTTCGGCCTTTAGATCGCCATCGAGGCCGCGGTGGTCGCGGGCTCGAAACACAAACAGGAGAAGTAACATGGCTAACATCGGTTCGTTCAAGAAGGTCGGTAACGAGTTTCACGGCGAGATCGTCACCCTGAGCCTTCAGACCAAGGGCGTCCGCATCGTCGCCGAAACCAACCGCTCCAGCGACAACGCGCCCAGCCACCGCATCTACGTGGGCCGGGCGGAGATCGGAGCAGCCTGGTCGAAGCGCTCCGAGGAGGGCCGCGACTACCTCTCGCTCAAGCTCGACGATCCCTCATTCAACGCACCGATCTACGCGAACTTGTTCGATGACGAAGGCGGCGAGGGGTACACCCTGCTCTGGTCGCGGCCGCGCAAGAACGGCGAGTGAGACTCGCTCTAAAGCCCCGCCCGAGTTGATCGGGCGGGTTCCTTTTGGAGCCTAAAGTCGAAAACATCAACGCTGCCGCTGCATCGGCGCAGTCGATTTTCGTGATTTCGCGTTCTAGAGCTCGCAGTGCCACAACCGATCATAAAGTCGCTCTTACGCAGCAGTGCTATTTCTTCTTGGAACGTGGCTCGCCGGCTTGCGGACTTTTAGGCGAAGTCCTTCGGTGTCGTCGCTCCTCTGGGTGGCTGAACAGAGCCTTCAGCATAAGTGAACACCCAGCGTGTCGGCCAGCCAGTCGAGAAAGATCAATTCTCCGGTTCTCAGATTGCCTTTCGAGGCCACCCATATATGAGTGGTCACTGCCGACACTGTAGGCACGTTGCTCTTGGGGCACCGAGGCCTTGCCGATGCTGGTGCCAGTCGTGCGGAGCGCGTCTGCCTCGCCGCTGCGCAACCGTCTGCTGATCTTGCATCGGGCAGCAACAGACAGGCACCCAATGGCTGGTGTGCTGTAGTGCGCATTCAGGGAGCGCAACATCACCTTTGGTTCAAAAAGGCGCCGCGGCCAGTGTCCCGAGCCACAACTCTGCAATCGTAGATTTGCATTACATTTGCGTCGCTGTGCCAAGATGGAGGATGTAGCAGGGACGGAGAATGTGATGGAGGTCCGGCAACTTGCCTCCCTGACATTGAGCGATGAAGTTCGTGCCGAACTGAAGTCGCTGACGACGCGGCGGAAGACGGCGCTGGTGCTGGCGCTGCGAGCGCGGATCGTGCTGACCTGCGCGGAAGGCGGTCAGAACAAGGAAGTGGCGGCCAAGCTGGGCCTTGACGGGTCGTCGGTAGGCGGCGGCGTTTTGTGGAGCGGCGCGTGGACGGGCTGCACGACGAGCCGCGCTCCGGGCGCCGCGTACGGTTGAGGATGCCCGCATCGAAGCGGCGATCGTGAGGACATTGGAGAGTTGCCCTGAGAACGCCATCCATCGGAGTTCCCGCGGTATGGCGAAGGCCAGCGGCCTGTCGGTGTCGACCGTGCAACGTATCTGGCGGGTCTTCGGGCTCCAGCCGCACCGGACGGAGGCCTTCAGGCTCTCCACGATCCAAACTTCATGGCCAAAGTGCGCGACGTCGTGGGCCTATACGTCTGGCCGCCGGAGCACGGTGTCGTTCTATGCGTGGATGAGAAGTCCCAATCCGGGCGCTGGACCGCAGCCATCATGCTGCCGATGCGTCCCGGCCAGCCGGCCCGAAGGAAGCATGACTACAGAAGACATGGCACCACATCGCTGTTCGCCGCTCTCGACACTGCGACCGGACGAGCCATCGGCGAGTGCTAGGGAGGTCACCGTGCTGCCAAATTCCGTCAGTTCCTCGACGAGATCGAGGCCGCTGTGCCGCGCGAACTCGACGTCCATCTCGTCATGGACGCCACGCATAAGCCCGCACTGATCCAACGATGGATGGCTAAAAGGCCGCCCTGGCACGTGCACCTGACCCGACCAGCTCGCATGGCTCAACCAGGTCGGGCGCTTCTTCGCTCTCCTCACGGATAAGATCAGGCGCGGCGCAGCGTCGCCGCCCTCCGGGCAGACATCACTTCGTTTATTGATCGACACAACGTAAGCGCGAAGCCGATACCCTTGCTTCAGAATTCGAATGAACGTGCGAAGAAGCCTCCGGCTCTGGACGGAGGTTTGGGATGGGATTGGACAGCAAAAAGGACGTCCATTTGGACGGCTCATCGGTAGGGCCGGTGAGCCGGCTGGAGGTCCTTGAAGGACCGTCGGGACGCCGCGTGCGTTCGGAGGCTGAGAGAGCTCGGATCGTCGCCGAGAGTCTGCTACCCGGTGCCCAGGTGTCCGAGGTAGCGCGCAAGCACGGAGCGACGCGCTGGCAGATTTACGATTGGCGACGACGCTTCCGACAGCGAGGCATGTGGGCGCCGTGCGAGGCGTCGCAGTCGACATTCGCGCCGCTGGTCGTGGAAAGCGCGTTGGAGGCGGGTCACGTTCCGGCCATCAAGCTTGAGATCGCGATCGGCGATGTCGTGCTGCGGACGGACACAGCCATAGATGGCGAGCAGCTGTCCCGGGTGATCCGCGCAGTGCGAGCGTCACGATGATCGCGGCCGGTGCCGATCTGAAGATTTACATCGCGACGCGGCCGATCGACTTCCGCTGTGGCCATGATGGGCTTGCGACGAAGGTGCAGGAGATGCTTCGCCTCGACCCGTTCAGCGGCGCAGCCTTCGTGTTCCGATCGAAACGAGCGGACCGGATCAAGATTTTGGTCTGGGATCGAACGGGCCTGGTGCTGGTGCACAAGCGTCTCGAAGGTTGCAAGTTCGTTTGGCCAACGATCGCAGACGGCGTGATGCGCATATCGCCGGCGATGTTCGCAGCCCTGTTCGAGGGGCTGGATTGGAGGTTGGTCCGCCCGGAAGAAGCGCGGCGTCCCCAGGCAGCTGGATAACTGCGGCAGATTGACTCGGAAGCTATTTTGAACGTGGCACGCGCAGTGACGATGTGCTCGAAATAGCGCATGAGCATTGCGGCGCTGCGCAACGAAAATGAACGCCTGAAAGCGCTTTTGGCGCAAACGCAGGCAGCCTTGAGCGAGCATCAGGGGGCACTGGCGGCATCGGAGGAAGCGCGACGTCGGCTGGAGGTCCAGACTGTGTAAAAACGTTTTTCTTCCCCCCAAAAACAGCACGCAACCGGGGACGACCCGCGTCGACACAACGGTCTGAGCATTTTTTGCTTGATCGAGTCCGGGGCCAACCCGAGCGCAAGCTCGGGCCACGCTGCGCGACCTGAACGGTCACACGATGCGCATAACAGCACGAACTCTTCACGCCTGGATCGCCAGCAGGAGCGGCTTGATCCCGACGATGTTCATTACGCGCGTGAGGTTGTAGGCGAGTACGTTCAGCGCCATTTCGGTCGCGACATTGGGCAACCGCTTCATTAGAAAGTGTGTTGCCCCCATCCGCATCTTCAGTGTGGCGAACGGATGCTCGACAGTTTCGCGGCGCACACGCATGGCTTGCGGGTTCTGATCGAGCCGCCTCTGCGCCGCCTCGACGACATGTTCGTGTTCCCAGCGTCTGATGCGGCGCTCGTTGGACGTTGTGCACTGATCCTTGAGCGGGCATGTGCGGCACGCCTTCGTCAAGTAGATCCGCATTTTTTGGCCATCTTCATCAGCGGTGAAGTGGTGCGCCAGCTTCTCGCCGGCCGGACAGCGATAGACATCGTCCTTGGCCAAATAGACAAAGTCAGGTTTCCCAAAGCGGCCCGCCGACTTGGCTCCCGAGGTTTGCGGCTTGGGTAGCGTGACGGCGACCCCGGCCTGTTCGCATGCCAGGAGTTCTTCACCCTTAAAGTAGCCCCGATCCGCAACGACGTCCAAATGATCGCTGCACAGCGCGGCTTTCGCCGCCTGCGCCATCGTCGCCAGCTGCGATCGATCGGTGCCGACGTTGGTGGACCTCGTGCGCGACAATCAGATGGTTCGTGGTGTCGACCGCACTTTGTACGTTGTAGGCGACCATGCCGGAGCCGCGCCCGCTCGTTGCCATCGAGCGGCAATCGGGATCGGTCAGCGATATCTGCTTGTCGGGCGAGGCGAGCAATGCCTTTTCAATCGCGGCCAGCCGTTTCACTTCTTCTTCGAGCTTCGCCAGCTTTTCCCTAAGTCGCGTCTTGGTCAGAAGCAGCGTTTCCGACGGCTCTTCTCCTGCCGCAGTCTGGCGGTCGGCGGTGTCCAGTTGACTCATGTAGCGCGCCACGCTCTCTTCGATCTGCTTCTGGCGGCGCTGGATCTTGCCTTGCGTGAAGTTGTTGTCCCGACTGTTCACGGCCTTAAACTTGCTGCCGTCGATGGCAACGCTGGCCTTCGTCAGCAGACCCATCTTGCGGCACAACTCGACGAATTGCGCGCAAACCTTCTTGATCGCAGCGCCGTTATCCTTGCGGAAGTCGGCGATGGTTTTGTGATCGGGCGCGAGCCGTCCGGTCAGCCACATCACCTCGAGATTGCGGCCAGCCTCGCGCTCCAGCCGCCGGCTCGACTGCACCCGGTTGAGATAGCCGTAAATGTAAAGCTTGAGCATCGGCGATGGATGGTACGCCGGCCGGCCGGTCGCCGCAGGATCAACGCCATCGAACCCGAGGTCGCGGAGTTCCAACGCCTCCACGAACACATCGACCGCGCGAATAGAATTGCCCTGGTCGACCCAATCATCGAGGCATTCCGGCAGCAACGTCGTCTGCTGGCGATCCGCCGCTTGAACGAAACCCTGCATCACTTCCCCCGCCGATTCAGCAAGAGAATCATACCATCGACCAGGTTTTCACACAGCCTGGGTCATTCTCGGGGAATTGCGACGCGAGAAGTTCGGCGCGACGTCCGAGAAGCTGCGGCCAGATCAGTATCACTTGCCGCTGGAAGACGTGGAGATCGCGCAAGGCATCCTGGACGCGGCGCAGGAGAGAGCCGAGGCTGTGATCCAGGGCCGATCGCGGACCGCGCCGGATCAAGGTTCTCATCGCAATCGCGGCTGCTTGCCTGCCCATTTGCCGCGGGTGGAACGGATCATCGAGCCTGCGAGCACGCTCTGTCCGTGCGGTTGCGGCGCCATGACGAAGATCGGCGAGGACGTCAGCAAACGCCTCGACGTGATCCCGGCGCAATGGCGCGTGCTGATCACACGCCGCCCGAAATACATCTGTCGCCGCTGCTCGGGCCCTGTCGTGCAGGCGCACGCACCGGAGCACGTGGTGCCTGGTGGACTGCCGACCGAAGCGGCGATTGCGCACGTGATCGTCTCCAAGTTTGGTGACCATACGCCGTTTTACCGCCAGTCCGAGATCTATGCGCGTCAGGGCATCCGGCTTGATCGGGCGACACTGGGCAACTGGTCCGGTCGCGCCTGCTTCCATCTTCAACCCATGGCGGACCACATGCGCCGCCACCTGGCCATGGCGGATCGTCTGTTCATGGACGAAACCACGGCGCCGGTACTCGATCCCGGGCGCGGCCAAACGAAGAAAGGCTACTTCTGGGCGATCGTGTCCGATGACCGCGGCCACAGCGGCCCAAGTCCGCCGATCGTGCTGTTCCGATATGCCCCCAGTCGCAGCGGTGCCTTCGCTGAGCAGTTCCTGGACGGCTTTGGCGGACGCTTCCTGCAATGCGATGCCTATGGCGGTTATGACCGGCTAACCGAAGTCGCCCGACCACAGGGGTCGTGGACGCTCGTGCATTGCTGGAGCCATTTGCGCCGGCGTTTTGTCAAATTGGCCCGCAACAGCAAATCGCCGATCGCTGAGGCCGCCATTCGGCACATCGCACAGCTTTACGCTATCGAAGCCATGGTGCGCGGCTCATCGTCGGACATTCGGCTGGCCGCACGCAAGGAGCATTCGTTGGCTCTCGTCGCCGCGTTAAAGCCGTGGTTCGAGAAACAGTTGTCGATGATCTCCAGCGGCTCGACGCTCGCCGACGACATCCGCTACGCGCTCAATCACTGGCAAGGGCTGACCCGCTTCCTCGAAGACGGGCGCCTCGAGCTTGACACGAACCCGGTCGAGAACGCCATCCGGCCAGTCTGCCTGACCAGAAAAAATGCGCTCTTCGCCGGTCATGAAGTGGGCGCGGAAAACTGGGCCTTGCTCGCCTCGATCGTCGCCACCTGCAAGCTCAACGACGTTAACCCGGCCGCCTACATCGCCGAAACACTCGAGGCAATCATCGACGGCCATCCCCATAGCCGCATCGAAGACCTCATGCCGTGGTGATTCCGCAAAACGTCAAGCCAGCCTCAATAGGGTTGCGGCTAAGCGCTTACGACACAACGTCGATCCCAAACCGTTCCGATGGAGGAAGTCCGCCGATCACATCCTTGCATTCATCGAACGCTTCTGCCGGTACAATGCCCCGACAAACACGATGTGATGTTGCGATCTTGTTCAGGACAGGGCCTTCTATTCCGCCGAACTGCCGCTCGATGCAGACCTTGAAGTCCGTGCCCATGCCTCTTGTGCTTCCGCTTCGGTCCTTGCTTGAGTGGAGGCTGAAAGCACGCGGCTGTCTGCATCGGACCGAGCATGTGCCGTCATGACAAGGCCCGCAGGCGGTAGGGAAAGTTCGGGACAAGGTGCGGCGTGAAATCCATCGAAGAAGGTGGCCAAGATGCAGGATTTAGCCGTGAACACGCGCCTCATTGCATTAAGTAACATCACAGAGTTGTTATAGTCAGCTTGAGCAATCACGCGCGGTCGAAGAAAGCATGTTCAGGGGATTGATATCTCGGCGAATCTCGGAGCGTCGATCCTCATTGAGGTTCCCGTTCTAGTAGCTTTGCAACCGAGCGCAAGGTCTAGGCGAGATGGAAGAGGTATTTTGTACGAAACGCTCCACTGAAGCCGAGACACCACACTCAGGTGGGAAACGGGATTGTTTGTTCACTATGTACTGTGTTTGTCGGAGCAAATGCGCCCAAGTCTGCCATTGCGTCTGCTCGAGGTGGGCACGGCCACTCGGCGGGGAGTGAGCTGGCAAGCCAGCCTACCGCCCCGCGTGAACTGGGGAAAAACTTCATCTGGGGATGCCGGCGGGCTGAAGAGTAAAGCGATTAGATAATCTACGTGAATGGGCAGTGAACCGCCCCGGGTTTGCCGGAGGCTCCAACTCCTGAGAGGATGGAGCCATGACGAGCAAGACAACGAACAAGTTTTCACCCGAGGTCCGGACCCGAGCGGTTCGGATGGTTCTGGATCACGCCGGCGAGCACCCGTCGCGCTGGGCGGCAGTGACGTCAATCGCGGCCAAGATCGGCTGCACGCCGCAGACGCTGCATGACTGGGTCAAGAAGGCCGAGGTCGATAGCGGGCAGCGGACCGGCGTTCCGACCGATACGGCCGAGAAGCTGAAGGCGCTCGAACGGGAGAACCGCGAGCTTCGGCAGGCCAACGAGATCCTGCGCAAGGCAAGCGCCTATTTTGCGATGGCGGAGCTCGACCGCCGGTCCAAGCCATGATCGCCTTCATTGACGATCATCGTGGGGCGCATGGGGTCGAGCCGATCTGCAAGGTGTTGCCGATTGCCCCCTCGACCTACCACGCCCATGTCGCGAAGCGGCGCGATCCGGCCACGCGGTCGGCGCGCGCCAGGCTGGACGCCGCGCTGAAGATCGAGGTTCGGCGCGTCTTCGATCAAAACTTCTCCGTCTACGGCGTGCGCAAGGTCTGGCGGCAGCTCAAGCGCGAAGGCTTCGATGTTGCCCGTTGCACGGTGTCGCGACTGATGCGGGACATGGGTTTGCAAGGGGTCATCCGCGGCAAATCCGTCAAGACCACGATCAGCGACAAGGCCGCGCCATGCCCGATGGATCACGTCAATCGCCAGTTCAAGGCACCAAGGCCGAACGTCCTCTGGCTCTCCGACTTCACCTATGTCGCGACCTGGACCGGCTTCGTCTACGTCGCCTTTGTGATCGACGCCTATGCCCGCAGGATCGTGGGCTGGCGGGCCTCCCGCACGGCGCACGCAGGCTTCGTGCTCGATGCGCTGGAGCAGGCCCTGCACGATCGCCGACCGGTCCATCGCGGCGGGCTCGTGCATCATAGCGATAGGGGCAGCCAATACGTCTCTATCAAATACACCGAACGCCTGGCTGAAGCTGGCGTCGAGCCTTCTGTCGGCAGCGTCGGAGATTCCTATGACAACGCTCTCGCCGAAACCATCAACGGTCTCTACAAGGCCGAGGTGATCCATCGGCGCGGACCATGGCGCAGCTTCGAGGCCGTCGAGTTCGCGACGCTGGAATGGGTGGACTGGTTCAACAACCGGCGGCTCCTGGAGCCCATCGGCAACATCCCGCCGGCCGAAGCCGAGCAACGCTACTACGCCATGCTGGAACAACCGGCCATGGCGGCATAACTTAAACCAAATGGCCTCCGGCAAACCCGGGGCGGTTCAGCAGCGCCTGGGGTTGATCGCTACAGGAGGGGCACAGGCCGATCTTCTAATGAAAGCCAAAGCGGTTGTGGGCGTGAAGCTATCGGTCCGACTCTACTTCATCGAGAGCCTCATCTGGTGCTTGTATTATGCTCATTCGGAAAATTGGTGCAAACTTTGCGCGAACGCGGCCCGTGGATTTGGATCATGCCTTAATTTCGCCGAGACGGTGAGATGAGCAAGTTCAGCCAGGAAAACGTACTGAGCGTCCATCACTGGACCGACAATCTCTTCAGCTTCACCACGACCCGGAATCCGTCGTTCTGCTTCCGTAGCGGTGAATTCACCATGATCGGGCGCAAGGTCGACGAGAAGCCGCTGCTGCGGGCCTACAGCCTCGCCAGCGCTCATTACGAGAACCGGTTGGAATTCTTCTCGATCAAGACACCGGATGGTCCCTTAACCTCGCGTCTGCAGCATCTGAAGGAGGGTGACGAGATCATCGTCAGCCGCAAGGCGACGGGGACGCTGGTCATCGATAATCTCGAGGACGGGCGCAATCTGTATCTGATCGGCACCGGCACCGGGCTTGCGCCGTTCCTGAGCGTGATCAAGGATCCCGAAACCTATTTGCGATTCGAGAATGTCGTGCTGCTGCATGGCTGCCGCCGCGTCGCCGAGCTCGCCTATGGCGAGATGATCACGGAAAAACTGCCGCGCGACGAACTGGTCGGCGACTTCGCGCGCTACCAGCTGATCTATTATCCGACCGTGACGCGCGATCGCTTCTATAACCGCGGCCGGGCCACCGATCTGATCGTTTCAGGCAAGCTGTTTGCGGATATCGAATTGCCGGAACTGGAGCCGCAGCATGACCGCGTCATGATCTGTGGCAGCCCCGGCTTGGTGCGCGATGCCCGTGAGCTATTGGTGGCGAAGGGCTTTGTCGAAGGGAATCAAGGCAAGCCGGCGCAATTCGTGTTCGAAAAAGAGCTCGCAGAACGAAACAGGTTCGTCTTCGGAGAAGGGGGCACATGAACCATGACGACAAAGTACGAACCGCCATGAAGCATCGACGATGACAGACGAAGAGCGCGAGCTAGAGCGCTGCAAGCAAGAAATTCTTCGTCTCACACAGCTGGTTGTGTTTCTCAAACGGCAGGTTGTGCAGCTTTCTGAAATCGTCTTACGCAACGTCGTAAAGAGCGTCGGGGGCGGAAAGTCGGAACGCTCGTGAGTCTGTGAGCGACGCTGAAGTAGCGCGTTGTTTCCCAGCAGCGTGGATCCCTCGCTTTGGGCGGCGGGGAGCGGCCCCGCCCTTGCGCTCATCGGGACCGGGCTCTCAATTTTCAGTCGGAGGCGCGGTGCATATGAGGACTAATGTTCAACCGTGACGGTGACTTTGGCCTCAACTTGCGGCCTATCACTACGCTTTGCTTGTCGCGTTGTCCCTGTTGTGCAGCATTGGTCACCTTCTAACAGGGGCCAATTTTGAGCTTTCTCTTAACCGCGGATGAGAGAGCATCGGGTACGTTTTTTGATAGATTGCGCGCGCCAAAGCGAAAGAGCGGCGGAGCGATCAAACGGAATTCGCTAAGGGCCAGCCGGGAACATGGAGTTGCAATAAAGTCATCTCCTCTTATGCGGATTTGGCGAGACAAGGCTGGGGCGATTTTAATTGAGTGCGGCCTGATTGCGGCCGGGATTTCTGCTACTGTTGGCCTTGCGCTGACTGTTCTTTCACCAACCGCAATGTAGCTTGCAGTTCTTTACCTTCACCAAACTGTTCGACGCGCCAGCTCGAGAAGTTGGATCTCGTACCTGAACCCAGCAATAGGAGGAAAGGCGAATGACCGTTAGCAAGTATCAGTTCAGGCACGAGCTGCGGCTGTTGATCGACACGCAGATCAGCTCCTCGAGCCGTTCGCAGACTACGTGCTAGCACATGGGAGCTGGAAAAGGCGAAGAACAGGCTGGAGTTGGACGCTGAGAAATTCCCGGACGAGGAGGTCGACGCCTGTGAATTATAGCGCCGGCCCGAGCGCTTAGCACTCGTTGATCAATCCTCGGGCGGAGGCTGTGTTGGAATGGTAAAGCCCGCCTTTAGGTAGCCTATTGTGACCATGTCTTGAAGCCCTAATTTCCGGTCCTCATAGAAGAATTGCCGGGTAAACGGCTCATAAGCTTGCTATTTGGTGCGCAGTATAATCGCGAGATAGGCGCAGTGTGGTCAACGCGCTCCGAAGGAAGCGCGCGAATACCTCTCACACGAGCTTGACGATCCTCCTCGACGCGCCGATATACGCGAACCTGTTCGATGACGAAGGCGGCGAAGGCTACACCCTAGGCGGAGCTTCGTGTTCAAGCCATGCAGCAACTGCCGAGCAACCGGAAATAAGCGTCTGGCCGAAGTCCTTTCATTTTTGCTTCGGCGTCTTGGTTCGCTCTTTGCAGAATTCCTCATCAGGCAACACGAGATCGACGTGGCTAAGGCCTAATGTGATCGCGAGTTCGAACAGCGTCACTACCGTGGGATTGCGCCGGCCACGCTCTAAATCGCTGATGTATTACTGAGTAAAGCCGGACGCCTCGGAGATCCGCGTGCACGCTTCACGTCGGCGTGTGGCGCGCTATCATCGGCCGCGCCCCAGGCCCCCCCTTTTATCAGCTTTCGGCGCAGCGACGCGAACGATTGGCCTTGGCGCTGTGCGCGCTCGATGGGCTCTTGGATGGCGCGCGTCATCGCCGAAGTGTTGTTCAGCCGAAAACGCATCCCTGGACGCGCCTGGAAAACCCATGAGCTGCGCAGCCGGACCATCCGCCTGGTGCAAGCCGGCTTGGCTCTGATGCGCGGCGGCATCCCTCATCTCGCAGGGAGTAGAGCAGGGGTGCCGAAAACCATCGGTCCATCTTCGGCATCCCCCTGAGCACTCCTACTCCGTCATGGTGACCGTCGACGCGCGACCGAACCCGGTCGCGCTCCAGACGACCACGGAGCCTCGCAAATGCCCGATCCGAACGCCGGCTTGCCGCCGCGATACCTGCGCACGCCCGAGGCGGCGCGCTTTCTCGGACTGTCCGGTCGCACCCTCGAAAAGCACCGCACCTATGGCACAGGCCCGACGTACCGGAAGCTGGGCGGCCGCGTTGTGTATGCGCTCGAAGACCTGACGGCGTGGGTTGACCGCGGCGCCAAAACGTCCACCAGCGATCCTGGCGCAGGCACAGTCCTGCCCGCGAAACGGCACACGCCGATTCCGTATGCGGGCAAGGAGCGGCGCTGACCTTTGCCCGACAGCAACTCAACTGTATCCGGGAGGCGGCGGTCAGAGCGCGACCAACTCGATCTGTTTCGCGCGCTTCCTGGCGATCTCGCTGCACGGGACGCGCAAGGCTTGATGGCGTATCCGTTCTTTTCGCTAGCAAAGTCGAAGCGGATCGTCCCGATCGACTTCCGCGCAGGCACCATCACCATCCGTGTCGAAGCGGTGCCGGAACATGGCCTGGCCACGATCTGGGACGCGGACGTTCTGATTTTGGCTGCCGCACAGATTGTCCAGGCCCGTGATGCCGGGTTGAAAACCTCGCGCCTGATGTCCACCACCCCCTATGAGATCCTGACCTTCGTCGGCCGCGGCACTAGCGTACGCGACTACGACCGCCTCAAGGCTGCGCTCGACCGTTTGCAATCAACCAGCGTCATGACCTCAATCCGGCAACCGACAGAACGGTCGCGGCATCGCTTCTCCTGGATAAACGAATGGAAACACACAAGCGATGTGCACGGGCATGCCCGTGGGATTGAGTTGATCTTACCCGATTGGTTCTACACGGGCGTTCTAAACGAATCGCTCGTGCTGACCATTGACCGCGCGTATTTCGATCTGACCGCTGGACTGGAACGTTGGCTCTATCGCCTCGTCCGCGAGCACGGGGATCATCAGCATAGCGGTTGGAGCTTCGGGCTCGTGCACTTGCATGCCAAGTCCGGGAGCCTCGCGCCGCTGAAGCACTTCGCCTACGACCTGCGCCGAATCGTGCATCATCAGACCTTGCCGGGCTATCGGCTGGCTATCACACACGACCTGAATGGCGAAGAACGATTGAATTTCGCACCCGTCCAGATCGACCCGCCTACGCGGCGATTGCGAAAGCGTGGCCTTAGCAGCCCTGCGGGGGATAAGCTGTGAATTCGCTCGTGTTATCAGGGACTGGAAGACTCGTGCCATCGGGGACCCGATCCGCGTGCTACCGAGGACCGAAATCGCACCTAAAACACTGCGACGCCAATCTTTCCAGCTCTCTTAACTTTACTAACGTAGTGACACTAACGTCTTGTTGTGAATCAGTGCGTTGTGAACAAGTTAGCCGCGCGGGCAACGAGGATGCCTCATGCGCTTACTCTCTCACGCGCAAGACCTTCCTGCAATGCGATTCTTGTCACGAGCGCACGCGCGCGGACGCGATCGCGCGCAAAATCACGCGATCAGCAGCATCGTTGTCACCACCGCGTTACGCTCGTTCGTTTCCGTTGCGCCAGCTCGCTCGTCGAGGAGAACTCGCTAAGGTCCGTGGTTGGCACGGCCGCTACCACATGCCGGAATCTGGAGAATGGGCGGTCAGGCCAACCAGCGCCGTGCTTGATGGCTTCAAAAGTGTGCATGAAGCCGCTGGCAGCAAAAGTAGCGATCTCACCCAAATCCCCGTCTGGTTGGGAGACGCCGCTCCGCCGTGGCGGAAGAAGCCGCTCGTGGAAACGGCCGGGTCGCGGAGATCCTCAGGCCACCGCAGCGAGCCGGCCGCGCTTCACGCCCGCGCCAAACCGGAAGGTCGTGCCATCGATCCAGATCTTGTGCAGCAGCACGGCGAGCGCGCGCGCCACCGCGGTCGCCGCGCGCTTCAGCCCCTTCTTCCTGGCCAGCCGCAGGCCCCACAGCCGCACCTTAAAACTCTTCGGAATGCGCGTGAGGATCGCGATCGCCGCCTCCTACGGGATCGCTCGCGTCAGCTCATCGCCGCATTTGAAGATGCTGCCGATCCGGTCGGTCTGGCCGGATTGATAGCGCCGCGTCGTCAGCCGGAAAGGGGCGCCAACATTGGTCGACTTCTTGAATCTCGCCGGATCATCGACGGTGGCGCGAAACGTCACTCCGAGCGCGCCGACCGGGGGCACCGTCATCATCCGTCGCACCGCGCTGTCGCTGCGCGCAGCCACCACCGGCAGGCGGTGCAGTTTTGTCAGCTGCAGCCGCATGGCGTTGCGGGCGTCGAACAGCGGGGCGACGATCGCTTCCAATTCTCTCTTTCCGGCCATGATCTCGTGCACCCGCGCGTCAAAACGGCCGACCGAGATCTCGCCGACATTGAGGCCGAACGAGCGCAACAGGCCGCGGATCATGTTCTCCATGCCCAGCATCTTGCCGCGCATCGCCTTGCGCCCGACCAGCGGCGCGCGCAGCGGCTGTGCGCTCTCCGACTTGACATGAACCGTACGGAACCAACCAGTCCGCATCATCTGCGCAATGCCTTTGGCGTTACGGTCGGTCTTGTTCAGCATCGCGTTCAGCGCCGCCTTGGCGTGCCGGCTCTCGAGGCAGATCACGGCGCGGGCCTTTTCGGAAAGCGCCGTGAACAGCCAGGCGCTGTACGAGAACGCTTCCAGGCCGACGCGCTTGAGGTGGATTCCCCATTTCGCCAGGAACAGTTCGATCGCGTCCGGATCGGTCTCGAGTGTCGCTTCCTGGACGACGTTATCGTCGCCGTCCACCACGCAAACGTTCGTTGCCTGCAGCGACACGTCGAGCCCTGCATAAGATTCCGTCGTTCGTCTCTACCATTCTCCGCCGGAACGCGCCGCCCGTTCCGTTCCCGGATTGTCGCGAAGCAACATGTCCGCAATCCGGCCGGCGAGGGGACACAAGTCACTACCTCGGAAAACCTGCAGTGCTTTCGATTCCTTCTAACGAATTGGAGCCTCGCCGATGTGGTCCTTTGCAGCAGGATTGCTGCAAGCCTTCGACGACCACGATCCATCGAAGCGTCATTACAGCCGTCCTGCCGATCGCAAAGGCTTCTCGCACGATGCGCCGGTGATAGCCATTCTCGGCACGTCCAAAGTCCCCCTCAACAATATGGAGCAGTCAGGTGAGCGACCTCACAACTGTTGAGCTATTGTGGCTCGAGAAGCGCATCGAAAATCGAATCCGGTTCGGTAAACCTGCATCAGAGAAGATCGTTCATCACCGGCGCATTCTCTCGTTTTTGCCCGGCAGCATCTTCGCGTTCGTGCGCTGGACGTCCAACGACTTCGGAACCATCCTGTCTCGGATCGACATTTTACGCGCCGTCGCGCCAGGCCAGCGATACTCAACCGTGCCTTGGGTCAGCCCCGGCGGCGAAAGCCTGCTGCGATTAGCTGGTTGGCCAAAGGTCGAACGCGTTCTCCAGTTGATCGACTCCGTAGAGTCACTAGGCATCGATCCTGCCGATGCAGCCCCCGCGTATTGGCATCACGCCCACAACCGTCTTTCTGTCAACGAAAAGCCACGAGCTTATACCCGTGCACGCCACCAGGCGTGGCTCCATCGGCACAGGATGGCACTCTGATGGGACGGTTGGGGAACATTCTTGCGATGTGTGGGGCCACAATGCTCGCGCTCTGGCCAGTCAACAACACCTCACCATTGTACATCTGGAATGCCTCGGACAGCGTGCCGATCGGGGTCTATCGCTTGCAAGAGGCCGGACCATTGTACGTCACTGAGCTCGTGGCGGTTCGAACGCCAGACCCGCTCGCGACTTTTCTCGATCTCAACGGCTATTTGCCAAGCGGCCTTCCAATGCTCAAGCGTGTGCTGGCGCTGCCCGGCCAAACCGTCTGCAGAACGGGCCTCGCAATCATCGTCGACAGCATACACATGGGTGAGGCAAGTGAGCGCGATCGTCGCGGCCGGCCGTTGCCGGTCTGGCAGGGCTGCCGGGTCATTGCTGAGGGCGAAGTGTTTCTCATGAACTGGCAGTCGGCGGACTCGCTAGACGGCCGATATTTCGGACCCCTGCCGAGATCGGCCGTTATTGGGCGAGCGCTCCCGGTGTGGACCAGAGAGAAGTGACAATGCCGGCTCTCCCCTGTTGGCCTGTCATTTCTCCATACGGCCGGGCGCAACATCGTTCCTCCGTCTCGGCCAGCTTCTTGAGAATCGGCGCGCATTGGCCCAGGATCAGGCGGCCTCAAGGCCGGCTGGGAGAAACTTTATATTTGGCGGCAGTCCGCACAATGCGATGTGGGGCCACTGCTTGCTTTTTGGGAATTCTGCTGACGTTCGGACCGCCCTCGAGCGCCAGAGCGGAGGTCGCATCGCGGCCTGCGCACTCCATAACCCTGCTTCGTAGCGTTGCATACGCCGCGTTCGTGACCGAAGCCTCCAACCGGTTCGCGATCCCGGAGCGTTGGATCGATGCCGTGATGCAGGTCGAAAGTGGCGGTAATGCGCACGCCATATCGCCTCGAGGAGCGCTCGGGCTGATGCAAATCAAGCCCGCGACCTGGGTCGAACTGAGCGCTCGTCACGATCTCGGTATCGATCCGTTTGATCCGCACGACAATATTATAGCTGGGGCAGCGTACATCCGCGAGATGCTCGACCGGTTCGGATGGGGAGGGTTTCTTGCAGCCTACAATGCGGGACCGAAGCGGTATGACGAGCATTTGGCGACAGGTCGATCGCTTCCAGAAGAAACGCAAACCTATGTAGCCAGACTCGCAGCATTGATCGGAGTTGAGCAACGCAACAGCCGTGGTTCGGCCGCCAGACACGTCGTCCTGTGGCAGCAAGCTCCAGTTTTTGTTGAGCGATCTGGCAGCTCGTCCGCTGCCGACAACTTTGCATCAGGAGTGCGCACAATGAATTCGTCGAAGGCAGCGCCTAAAGCTGTTGCCAGTGCACTTGTACCTCGCGCGACGGGGCTGTTTTGGCATCGATCAATCAAGGTGCAGTCTCCATGACAGAAATCGGATTTGGTCGCATGGCCTCGAAGGTTCGCGCATGTTTGAGAATGGCCGGGAGGAAGCAGGGGGGAGCCGACCGCCGAGGGCAGGATAAAAGCCGCAAGGTGCGGCCGGTCGGTTGTGCGAGAAAGTGTACCGATTTCAATGATCGACTAAACATTGCGGCGACTCGGAGCAAAGTTCAGCCTTCCCCAAGGCGCTGTTCTTACACGGTTTTCGATGCCTTGCGGCGGCCGGAATGACGCGCGACGATGATCTTCGGATCCGTCCCGGCCGTATCCGTTCCACGCGCGCGCCCCGGACAAAACCATTTCTGGCGCAGGTACTCACAGCCGCTCAGAAGGCCGGCGGCCTCTCGCGAGGCAAGGATGGCCACGGCCGTAAGTTTGGACGCGGCCGCGCCGCGAGCATCGCTGCGGCACGGCTCCTCAACGCCCGCGGCCGCGGCGCTATGGTCAAGGCGCGGGTGGTGCGGCGGATGCGTTCGCCGGGCGCGTTGCGCAACCATATCGGTTACCTGCAGCGCGACGGAGTCACACGCGGCGGCGCTCCGGGCAAACTATTCGACGCTGCGGGGGATGATGCGGACGGTCGCGCCTTCGTCACGCGTTGCGAGGGTGACCGCCATCATTTTAGGTTCATTGTCTCGCCTGATGATGCTGGTGAACTGTAAGCGTAGCGCCGCGGCCGTTCAGATTGTTTGTGCGCTGTCTTGGGAGCACCGTTAGAAGAGTCATCTTCTGCAAGGGTGCTCACAATGGACGACCATTCGGACGACATAAGACGACCGTCGCCGCGTATCGAAGTGTATACTGGTGCAGGTCGAAAGCGCTGGCCGGACGATTTGAAGGCACAGATTGCCGCGGAAAGCTTCGAGCGGGGCGCGATTGTCACAGATGTCGCCCGCCGCCATGGCTGCCGGCCCCAGCAGGTGCATGACTGGCGGCGCCGAGCGCGTTTGGGCCAGTTGGTGCTGCCGGCTTCGGCGGATACCTTATCGTTTGTGCCTTTGGTGTCGGAATCGTCGCTACCCGCGGCTGCGGAGCCCTCCGTATCGGCGGAAGCAGCTGTTGTTATGGTCGAGTTCCAGGGTGCACGGGTAGAGGTACGCGGGACGCCTGGCCTTGGGGTGCTAAGTGACGTGTTCACGGCTCTGCGACGGACACGTTCATGCTGACGCCACCCGCGGGCCTCACGATTTACGTTGCGACCCAACCTGTGGACTTCAGAAAGGGTGCGGATGGCTTGGCGCTCTTGGCGAAGGAGACGCTGGGCCAAGACCCGATGAAGGGTGTGGCGGTGGTCTTCCGGGCGAAGCGCGCCGATCGAGTGAAGATTGTCGTCTGGGATGGCACCGGCCTGGTGATGTACTGGAAGCGGCTCGATAGCAGCGGCTTCAAATGGCCTCCCATCGTGGCCGGCATGATGCGCATGAATGCCGCGCAGTTGTCCGCGCTTCTGGCCGGCATGGATTGGACACGCATGCACGCACCTAGAATCCCGCAACCGAAAGCACTTGCGTAGGGAATAAAATCTTCGCTGCATCGAGGCGCGAAGCATGGCAGACTCGGGCCAATGAGTGATTTGCCTGATGAGCTGCCGACCGATCCAGCCGAGTTGCGTGTCTTTGCCGCGGCTCTGCTGGATCGCTGCGCCAGGCTCGAGCGATTGCTAAAGCTTGCGAAAGATGCGCAGTTCGGTCGATCGTCGGAAAAGCTGGACGCTGATCAACTTCAGCTTGTTCTAGAAGACATCGAAGAGGCCGTCGCGGCTCTCGAAGCAGCCGAAGATCGCGCCAATCCCAGAACCTGCGAGAAGAGAACTGCCAAGCACAGGGCCAATCGTGGCAAGCTGCCGGAGCATTTGCCCCGCATCATCGAAACCCTGATGCCGGCTGAAACCTGCTGCCCCTCCTGCAAAGGCGATCTCGTTGAGATTGGTCGCGATGAGAGTCAGAGGCTCGACGTCGTTCCGGTGCAATACCGGGTGATTGTGACCCGCCGGCCCAAACTGGCCTGCCGCGCCTGTCACGGTGTTGTCCTCCAGCACGCCGCTCCCGAGCGACTGATCAGGGGTGGATTGCCCACCGAGCGGCTCGTCGCACAAGTGATCGACGCCAAGTATCATTGGCATTTGCCGCTCTATCGCCAGGCGCAGATGCTGGCGACGCACGGTATCGCCATCGACCGTTCCACGCTCGCCTTCTGGGTCGGCTATGCCGCCCAGGAATTGAAGCCCTTGTGGCATCGTCTGCGAGAGCTTCTGCTCGCCTCCTCGAAGCTCTGTGTCGATGAGACCCCGGCGCCGGTGTTGGATCCGGGGCGCGGCAGAACCAAAACCGGCTACTTCTGGGCGCTCTCGCGTGATGACAGGCCTTGGGCCGGACCTGACCCACCTGGCGTGGTTTACGCCTATGCACCGGGCCGTGGGGCCGTTCATGGCTTGCGGCTGCTTGAGGGCTATCGCGGCATCATCCATTGCGATGGCTATGAGGCTTACAAGACCATGACCCGAGAGACGCGTTCGGACGCACTGTCCGCGACGCTTGCCTTCTGCTGGTCGCATCTGCGACGCCAGTTTGTGAAGATCGAGCGCGAGGCCTCTCCGGCACCGGCTCCGGTTGCCCGCGAGGCCCTCAAGCGCATCGCCCAACTCTACGCGGTCGAGAAAGTACTACGTGGCCGATCTGATGCTGAGCGCCGCGCAGGCCGACAAGCGCATGCCCGGCCTTTAACCGCAGCCTTGAAGCAGTGGTTTGAGGCGCAGTTTGATCACCTTGCACAGAAGAGCGACACGGCGAAGGCTTTGCGTTATGCGCTGCGTCATTGGGACGGCCTGACGCTCTACCTTGATGATGGGCGCATCGAGATGGACACGAATGCGGTCGAGCGCGCGATGCGGCCGATCAAGCTCAACGCCAAGAACTCCCTTTTTGCCGGCTGTGACGAGGGGGCCGAGAGTTGGGCGTTACTAGCTTCGTTAATCGAGACCTGTAAGCTTAATGGCGTCAGTGCAGAGCGCTGGCTCTCCGACGTCCTCGCGAAGCTTGTCAATGGTTGGCCTGCGTCACAACTGGATGAGCTGCTTCCCTGGGCATCGACTTACATGATGCATGCTCACGATCCAAGGTTGGCAGCATGAGCCTCAACACGACCGCTGTCCGGATCAGAGTGACCCTCAAGGACGTGAAACCGGAAGTGATGCGTCGCCTTGTCGTACCTGTCACCCTGCGCCTTGATCGGCTGCATTTGACGCTTCAGGCGGCATTTGGCTGGACAAATAGCCACCTCTTCGAGTTCCATGCTGGCGAAGAGCGTTGGGGCATCCCTGATCCCGACGGTGATTTTGGCCCCCAGCCTATCGATGCCCGCAAGACGCGGCTCTCCAATATCGTTCAAGAGACCGGCGCCAAGACGATCCGTTATCTCTATGACTTCGGCGACAGCTGGGATCATGTGATCAAGCTTGAAAAATGGTTCGACAACACGACGACAGAGGGACTTCCCCTCCTGCTCGAGGCCGCCGGTCGTTGTCCTCCGGAGGACGTCGGCGGTGCGCCCGGCTATGTCGAATACCTCGATGCCATCAGCGACCCCGCACATCCAGAGCACGAATGTATGCGCCTCTGGGGGCCCGAACAGTTCGATCCCGACGTCGTCGACCGGAAGGCGCTCGAGGCCGCCGTCAACGCATTGTCCGGAATTTGGAAGCCAAGACGGCACAAGCTGCGATCAAAATAGGCGTCAAGCGCCAATCGAAAGGGCCGCAGCGCTACGCTTACGGTGAACTTGCCAGCCTGCGTAGCTTCACCCGGGAGCTGATGGACCAAGCCTCGCGCGACCTTGGCACACGGCTTGACTGGGTCGCGGTCGACCATTGGAATACCGAGCATCCGCACATTCACATCCTCGTGCGGGGCCGTACCGATGACGGTGCCGACCTCGTCATCAGCCGCGATTATATCGCTATGGGCTTACGCGCCCGCGCCAGCGACCTTGTCACGCGCGAACTTGGCCCTCGTTCGGAGCTCGAGATCCGCCAGAGCCTTGAGGCGGACACGACAGCCGAACGCTGGACCAGGCTCGATCGGACGCTTGCCCGGGAAGCGGGGACGGCGGACGGCGTTATCGATTTGAGGTTCGAGCGGGAGGCCGGGCGCGATCCATTGCGGGAAATTCGGATTGGGCGGATGCGGACGCTCGAGCGGCTCGGCTTGGCGGAACCTGGGGGCCCCGCGGTCTGGGTTCTGGCAGCCGATGCGGAGGCGAGGTTGCGCGCGCTTGGCGAGCGCGGTGACATCATCAAGCGGCTGCACAAAACCCTCACGCGGGACGGCGCCAGCCGCACCCCGGCATCCTGGGCACTCGAGGGCGAAACTCATGGCGAACCGATCGTTGGCCGTCTCATCGCGCGCGGGCTTGATGACGAGCTGAAGGGCACAGCCTTTGCCATTGTCGATGGGATTGACGGGCGCGTGCATCACGTGAAGCTTTCTGACGTCGAGGCGGCCGGCGATGGGCCGATCGGTGGGATTGTGGAACTGCGCCGGTTTGCGGACGCCCGTGGTCGAACACGGATTGCGCTCGCGGTTCGCTCGGAGCTCGTTCTGGACCAGCAGGTCGCGGCGGATGGTGCAACGTGGCTAGACCGGCAGCTCGTTGCACGAGATCCTGCCGAGCTCTCGCGCAATGCGTTTGGCGCGGAGGTTCGTGCAGCACTTGAACGGCGCATCGATGTTTTGGCCGACCAAGGGCTCGCCCAGCGCGATGGCAACAAGGTCCGGCTACGCCGCAACCTGATCGAAACCCTCCGCGATCGCGAACTCGACGTCGTCACACGACGTCTCATGGAGGAAACGGGGCGTCCGCACTTGTCATCTGATGTAGGTGAGCAGATTTCGGGGGTTTATCGTCGACGCCTGTCACTGGCCTCGGGGCGCTTCGCGATGATCGACAACGGCCTCGGCTTTCAGCTTGTGCCCTGGTCGCCTTCGCTCGAGCGGGAGTTGGGAAAACAGGTCAGCGGCATCGCCGGTCCAGGCAGCGTCGACTGGGACTTCGGCCGCAAGCGGGGCCTATCGCTCTGACCTGAGGTCCTGGCGCTGCACTGCGCCCAATTGCAGGGCAGGGAAGACTTGGTTGCCTCGCGTGGATTGCTCGAGGCGGAAAAATGGGAGAGGAGCGATAGTGAGCAGCGAATAGCGAATGGAGGGTCCACCGTTCTGGAACTATCTCTTCTTCGCCTCCGGGTTCGCTCGACCTTGGTGGCGTTCGATCATCGACTGGACGCAGCTGTGTGGAAAAAAGCGCCGTTCACCCTTAGGTCGCTGAGATTCTCAACGGCTAAATCGCACAGCAGAACCCTTCGAATCTAGATGGCCATCCCGTGTAGCGGAAACGGCATGGGGCCTTCGATCTTTAAGTCATCGGAAGGTGTCTGGCTGTGGCATGATGGCGGTGACGATACTTCCTTGCGTGCTGGTCTCGGATGCCGATGGTCAGATGCTCTGCAGAAGACCCCGGCGCTTCGCGCACCGACCACCAGAGTCCAGTTTGCTGGACCCAGTTGTGGGCGTGTCATCGAGCGGGCGAATAACGATTTCAACCTGCTCGATTTTGATCCGGAGGCATTCGCGCGAGGTTATCCGCGTAGGCAGGCCGGCGAGCAATCGGAGAGCTCCGAGCCCACAAGCCGGCTTTGACAGCGGATAGCAGAAGTGCAACTCGATTCGCGCAATGAAGATTTGGCAAACGCCAGTTCGCCTGTCCCGGTTTCCAGAGAGACCGCAACAGCTGACGTACAACATCCAAGAATCTGGCTGGCCAAGGGCACCAACAGGCGACCGGCTGGAGGAGGACTCGCTCGATACCGATGCGCAGGAATATCTAGATGACCGTCGGCCCGGCAGTGTCGTCCCATCGGAAACAAGCTCCTGCCGGGACGCTCCCCGCATGATTCTTGTACTCCGCGAGCCCCGCCTCCCGCCGATTTAATCCGGGAACGCCCGCCTCATCGATAACGCGTTGTGGCACGCCGCACTCTCTCTTGATCGCGCGCACTTGACGGAGAGCTTAGGGCAGACGCGAGCTAGCCTTCCGGGCATCTATAACCCGGAGCCTCGCTTCGCGAAGGCGGGCCGGTTCGCCTCGAGCGGCAGCACGGTACGAGTTGATTGTCTCATCATCCAAGCGCCTATCACGCGAAGCTGCTTGGGACGGTGCTTTAAGGCGGCCTGTTCTACGCGAGGGATCTTTTTCGGCCCAAACGCGGCTTGCCGATCTGACCCGCCGATCCCTTCGCCAGGGCGCGCGCGAGTACGAGAAGCATAAGCCTCTGATTGTAGCCAACAGGTCGATGGTGTCGATATCGGCAAGCCATGTCCGCGACAAAAATCATCTGGCATCAGGTGATCCTGGTTTGCCTAATCGCGTTCACCTTCGTGTGGGCAGCGACCGAATGGACCGCTTGTCAGCTTGCGTTCCAGCCGCAGCTTGGACCGGCCTGGTTCAGATTAGGGACCTGGCCCGTCTACCAGCCGTTTGCCTTCTTCATCTGGTGGTTTGAATTCGACGCTTACGCGCCCACGATATTCCTCCAGGGGGGCGCCATTGCCGGGAGCGGTGGGATCGCGGCAGTCGCCGCAGCAATGGTGCTTTCGGTCTTGCGCGCGCATGAGGCTCGCGATGTCACGACTTACGGATCAGCGCGTTGGGCCGATACGCGCGAGGTCAAACGGGCGGGGTTGCTAGGCAACGATGGCCTTGTGCTCGGGCGTTTCGATGGTCGATATCTTCGCCATGACGGGCCTGAGCACGTGCTCTGCTTTGCGCCTACCCGTTCGGGCAAGGGCGTCGGCCTGGTCGTTCCGACTCTTTTGACCTGGCCGCGTTCGGTGATCGTCCACGATATCAAGGGCGAGAATTTCCAGTTGACCTCGGGGTGGCGCGCGCACCTTGGAGATGTACTCTTGTTCGACCCGACAAACGCGGCAAGCGCCGCCTACAATCCCCTTCTTGAGATTCGCCGTGGTGATTGCGAAGTACGAGACGCGCAAAATGTCGCGGATATCCTGGTCGATCCCGAAGGGGCGCTCGAGCGGCGCAATCATTGGGAAAAAACCAGCCATTCTCTGCTCGTCGGCGCTATCCTGCATGTCCTCTACGCTGAAGCTGACAAGACACTTGCCGGGGTTGCCAGATTCCTTTCGGACCCGTGCCGCCCGATCGAGGCCACACTGAATGCGATGCTTGCGACTCCTCATCTGGGTGATCGCGTTCATCCCGTCGTCGCTTCAGCTGCGCGAGAGCTGCTCAACAAGAGCGAGAACGAGCGGTCGGGCGTGCTGTCGACCACAATGAGCTTCTTGGGCCTTTATCGCGATCCGGTCGTCGCTAAGGTCACCGCGCGGAGCGATTGGCGCATTCGCGATCTCGTCGATAGACCGCAGCCCGTTTCACTCTATCTCGTCGTGCCGCCATCCGACATCGTCCGCACAAAACCCCTGATGCGGCTCATCCTCAATCAGATCGGACGGCGCCTGACCGAGAGCCTGGATCCCGACCGGCGCCGTCAAAAGCTCCTCCTGATGCTGGACGAGTTTGCAGCCCTTGGCCGCCTCGATTTTTTCGAGAGCCAGCTTGCCTTCATGGCGGGCTATGGCATTCGCAGTTTCCTGATCACTCAGAGCTTGAATCAATTAGAACGCGCCTATGGGCCGAACCACGCGATCCTCGACAATTGTCACATCCGGATCGCCTTCTCCACGAATGATGAGCGCACCGCTAAGCGCGTCTCGGATGCGCTGGGGACCGCGACCGAACTGCGCGCCATGAAAAACTATGCCGGGCATCGCTTAAGCCCCTGGCTTGGACACTTGATGGTGAGCCGCCAAGAGACGTCCCGTCCGCTCCTGACGCCCGGCGAAGTCATGCAGCTCTCATCGAAAGAGGCGATTGTGATGGTGTCGGGCCTCCACCCGCTGCGTGCCACCAAGGTTCGTTACTATGAGGACCCGCAATTTCAGAGGCGAATCTTCAGGCCCGCTAGAACAGGAACAATTCTCTTGTCCTCGCGCCCGGATGAGGACTGGTCAGGGCACCCAAGCCCTGCGCCCTCGATCGAACTGCTTGCGCCTCGGCAGCGAAAGCGTGGCGATCCGAATGGGGGGCTGCGGCGCGAGCCAGAATTGCCGCAGCACGAGGAGATCGAAATCAAGGCACCGCTCGCGGAACATGAGTTCGATGCTGGTCCCGATGAGCCCGACGCAGATGCGGTCCAGGCACAAGCGCTAAGCCGCGTAATGCAGGGATTAGCGCGCGCGACCAGCCTCGACCCTGACGATGGCATGGACCTCTGAGTGGGACAAATCGGTGAAAAAGGTTCAGCTCAGTATCTACCTTGATCCGCAGACATTCAGGACTCTTGATGTCTTCGCGGAGCGTCGTGGCCAGCCCAAGTCGCTGGTCGCAGAGGCCGCGATCGCGTCATTTCTTTCGCCTGACGATTCCGACCAACGGGAGGCGGCTATTGCCAAGCGGCTGGATCGGATCGCACGGCTGCTCGAGCGTCTCGAACGCAATGACAGCATCACGCTCGAGACGCTCGCCCTGTTCATTCGCTTCTGGTTGACATCGGTGCCGGCATTACCAGAACAATCCAGTCCAGCCGCTCGCGCCAAAGGCGCCGAACGTTATGATCGATTCGTTGAAGCGCTTGGCCGAAGGCTTTCCAGCGGATCAAGCGTTCTGAAAGAGGTGAGCTTCGATTCGAACGCCGCAATTCCAGAGTAATTCAACAACCGCCGGAGCGGGCGGACGATGCAGGACTACAAGGGAATTTGCGAGGGTGCTCGCGCCGAGTACATTTCGGCCGCAAACAACGATAGGGCCAAATCGAACGGAGCGAGCGCGTTAGGTCGGGACCGACAGCAGATATCTGAGGCGTAGCAGGCCGCATGACATGAATGCTGAAATCTGAAGCGAGTTGAGACGAGGTCCGGCCTCCATCCGAGCTGCCGCTCAATGGAGTAACGCTGCTTGCTTGAGCAAGCGGAAGCCTCTCCAGAGTTCTGGAAGGTCTTCTCAATGGTTGCCCTACCAGTTTTTGCGAATTGCATCGCAGGTCCTCTGTGTTAGCAATCCACGTTGTACGGTCTTACTATGCGAACATCCTGTCGAAAAATGCGAGAACTTGCACTGCCCCACACTTCAGCAAACTGGTGCGACGTTATCCGTACGTCAGATTGCGATCAGGCAACGCCTGAGACCGCCTGCAATATGTTTCCACAATTCCAAAGGAACGGAACTAGATCGTCTCCTTTCGATGGAAGGGACAACTGGGCCACGAGAAGCACATTGGCTTGGAGCCGTTTGAATGAGGCCCAATTCCCCCGGATGGCGACGATGGCCAAGCATCCTCACACCAAGATCAATCTGATCCGCTCTCTCGCCTCACGACAAGACGGCGTTACACAAGCAGAGTTGCGCAAGGCCACGGGATGGAAGCTTGTCCCGATGCCCCTGATCGCCAAGCGGTGCGAGATGAAGCTGATTACCAAACGTGAGAAGGGCAACGTCACTCGCAAGAAGGGTAAGATCGCCAGCAAGAGCGGCCACTTCACCACATACTACATGATTGCGCATGATTCGACCAAGGCAATAGCCGACGCGACTACCGACACAGGAAGCAGAAAGCCTTATCCCTCAATGCATAAGCCAAGCGATGCGGAAAACGCGACATGAGCCAAAGTCCTGCAGGGCATTGCGCAGCTATCCGGACAGCGAGGCTTGGCTATTGCCGCTTTTCGCGCTGGCTATCCCGATTCGAAGGAATGCGCGAAACTATTATAGCCCATTTCGATGCCAATGCCGAAATCGCGAAACTCGGCTCGCTCGCGGAAACAACGCAGCAGAGCTTTGACGTCGTAAGCGTCGATTTCCCTAGATCCTATTTCAATGTTCAGAACGCGTTGCCTCTCGCGCGCAACCTAAACGCGATCGGCTTCACGGCTTCTTTGTCCGATCAGGTCGGAATCGCGGGAACATCGGCCGTATCGGCATCCAAGGCCGCACTCTGCAACTTGACGCGAGCGCTTGGCGCCCAACTGATCCGCCGAAGCGTTCGGGTAAACGCCGAGAGCTCGGACGTCATCGAAAGCCCGCTGTTTAGGAAGATCGGCATTTCCGAGGCCGGCGTGCAAGACCGCGGAACGGTCCTGCTGGAGCAGATAGCCGCGAAACACCTCGGCAAGCCACGGAAGATCGCGGCGCGTGAGCTTCCTCGCTTTCGGCGGCTCATCCTACATCACCGGCATCGACGTGGCTGTCGATGGCAGACGCACACAGCCCTGAGTCCAAGAAGCCCTGGCGATGTGCTCGAAGAGCCTCCCGTGAGAGTCATCCGTCGTCCTCTACACCAGTCCAGTGCAGCGCTCGGATACTCACAATGAGCAGAAGAAGAGAATGAGAAACATCGTCAAGGCAGCCGCCGTACAGATCAGCCCCGTGTTGTACAGCCGAGAGGGGACAGTCGAGAAGATCACCAAAAAGATTCGCGAATTGGGCAAGAAGGAGGTGCGTTTCGCCACGTTTCCCGAGACCATCATTCCCTACTACCCGTATTTCTCGTTCGTCCAGCCGCCCTTCACGCTTGCCAAGGAGCATCAGAGGCTGCTTGAGCAATCCCTTACGGTACCCTCTGCGGAGACGCATGCGATCGGCGATGCCGCCAAGGACGCCCAAATGGTCGTTTCCGTGGGCGCCAACGAGCGGGACGGAGGATCGATCTACAACACTCAGCTCCTGTTCGATGCGGACGGCACGCTGATCCAGCGTCGCCGCAAGATCACCCCCACCTATCATGAGCGGATGGTCTGGGGCCAGGGCGACGGTGCCGGCCTTCGCGCCGTAGACAGCGCCGTCGGCCGGATCGGCCAGCTTGCGTGCTGGGAACATTATCTCCCGCTGGCAAGATACGCCTTGATTGCCGATGGCGAGCAGATCCACTCCGCGATGTACCCCGGCTCGATCTTCGGCCCTCTTTTCTCCCAGCAAACGGAAGTGAGCACCCGACAGCATGCCCTTGAATCGGCCTGCTTCGTCGTCAGCGCAACCGCATGGCTCAACGCCGACCAACAAGCCCAAATTGCCAACGACACGGGCGCTGCTATCGCTCCGATTTCGGGCGGTTGCTTCACCGCTATCGTTGCCCCCGATGGTCAATTGATAGGCGAGCCCCTGAAGGAAGGTGAAGGAGAGGTGATTGCCGATCTCGACTTCATCGAAATCGACGGGCGCAAGAGAGTGATGGATGCAAGCGGTCACTACAGTCGCCCTGAACTGATCAGCCTCCTGATCGACCGGACACCTTCTTCGCACGTCCATGAACGGATTGTTCCTCCCAGGAGCGTGGCGACTACCGGCCTTCACCGCGAGGACCGTGCTGCGGACGGCTCTTGAGAGTTAATGGTCCTCCCCGCCCGAGCCGGAGCCCCCGCTTCGATCGGAACGGCCGGAGATACAGGTAATCGCCCGAGAGTCACATGCGCAAAGAGAAAGAGCTAGTTTGCAGCAGGACCATGCGGGCCGCTCGGCATGATCCAGACCGATTCTCTATTGGAGAAATGACCAGCTGCGGAGCCTCGCCAGTGACCTTCAGCCTACAGCGCACCGGATCACTGCAGCGGCAAGTTCGCTTCAGGGGTTCGAACAGTTACGCTGACCGCCGCATCGCCCATCCTTGCAGCGCCCTGCCTCGAGACTGGATGTTGCCCCGATGAGGATCCGCTCATATCGGGAGGCCACATCGTCAGCTCGAGACGGCTCGTCATGGCAGGTCTTTCCCGAGTGGCGCCCAGCGGCGGTGGGATCAGGTCCAGGCGATCCTCGCCGGGGAAGCTGGCGGCTGAAGGTGAACGCGCACTCAAGCTACGGTGATCTCCATGCAAGGGCATCCAGCATCCTGCGCAACACGAGCGCCCATTCGGGTTAGGAATTTCATGGAGGACGATAAAACCAGATTACTCGCCGAGAAGGTGCCCACGCTCGCGCTCAACGATCCGGACCCAGCCCCGCGGCTTGAGAACTGGGCCAAAGAATACGAAAAACTGTGTCCTGGACCCAGCCTCCAGACGCGATGAAGATTCATAACTGCCGCCGCACGGTGCTCCGGAAGGCGCCGGCACGGTCTCAGTAAACAACCGCAGTTTCAGGGCGCAGTATCCAGGCCTATGCTGGCCGGATGGAGCAATCAGTACTTTTCAGGTGCCCGCGCACGGGCATGAACGTGCAGCAACTGCTGACAGGGCTGGAGTAGATCGGTCCCGATACTCATCTGCCGGTCGTTTGTCCGGCATGCTCCTCGGTCCATTTCGTGAATGCCTCCACCGGCAAGCTGCTCGGCGACCGCAGTGCGGTGAGGGCGGTCGACGGGTGACATCCGGCATGCTCACTCCGGTTTGGGTGCGCATCCTTTCCCGGTGTAGTTCGTGTATCGTCCCTGGAAAATCCAGCGCCTTGGAGGGGTGATGCTTGTTGCCGCTGCTCGACCTCGCTGCCGGCGCTCTTCGTCAAGCTTCGCCAGCATCGGAGATGGCGCTCACGGCTGGCACGGTGCGGGACAGCGGCAGCGTGCGTTGAAGATTGCGGCTGGCCGGCGAAGGTTTGCCGAGCTTGGCATCGTATTTCTCGGTCAGCACCAGAAGCCGCTTTCGCGTGAACGGGTCGGCCTTATCGGCCAGATCGCGGGCCCGCTGTGCAAAGCTCCTGTAGAACTCGACATCCATGATGTGCCCTCACTCAACGCTACCAGGATTGCACTTAAGTACATCGACGGCTCCGACGTCAAGGCGGGTGAGCAGGGTGGGCCTTTCGCAGAATGTTCTGCGACGAGCCTGTAGCAGCCGATCTGGCGCAAGTAAGCTCGCCGTCGCTGGGGCAATTCACATGTCAGTCCTCCATCGGATCCGGAAGCGATGCCCGGAGTGCGGGGGGCCGATGAATCTCCTGGCTAGCGAGGACGGGCAGAACGAGCGCTACGTCTGCAGCCATAGCGAGGGGGACCCGCTGCGCGATCCACCCGCCTGCCAGTGCGGCCGACAGTTCCCCTGAGGCCTCCTGACAAGTGAGTGGTCGCACTGGGCCTGCAGATACGTTTCAACAGCCGTGGACCGGGCTCGACGCGCGACACGCGAACGGTTGTAAGTCCTATCGCACGCTGGTGATGCATGCCGGAAATCGGTGAGGCGCAGGTGTATTTGGTCGCGCGCATGAGCTGGTGCGCTTCTTATGAGGCGCATCACCCCCACAGGGAATAACGCCGGTGCGTCCGCGGGGGTCGTTCGCGACGTCGGGGGCGCGAGGGCGCCATCTAGTACCCGGAATCAGAGCTGAGTGATACGGCGGCCTTTGAAGGGGCGTTGACGAACCTTTTTCTTGGTCCAGACGAAGGGCTCGGCTTTGTCATTGTACGCGTTGACGTAGGCATCGATGTGTTCCTGAAGCTGCTTGAGACTTGTGAAGGAGGAGCCGCTAAGTGACTGCCCCTGCAAGATCGAGAACCAGACCTCGACCTGATTGAGCCAGGACGCGCTTGTCGGCGTGAAATGAAATTGCACGTTGGGGTGGGCCTTGAGCCAGTGCTCGTTTTTCTTGTGGGTGTTGAGGTTGTCGAGGATGACGTGAAGCCTTCGGCCCGGAAAGGCCGCGATAACGCCGTTCATGAAGTCGAGGAACTCGACGCGGCGACGGCGTTTTGAATGAGCCGCGATGATCTTTCCGGTGGCGACTTCGAGCGCCGCAAACAATGTCGTAGTGCCATGCCGCTTATAATCGTGGCTCTGGCCGGTCAAGGCGCGGCCATTGGGCAACTTCAGATAACCCTGCGCTCGCTCTAAAGCCTGGATCGAGGGCTTCTCGTCCACGCATAGCACAATGGCCTTCGCGGGCGGGGCGACGTAGAGGCCAACAACATCGGCGGCTTTGGCCGTAAAGTTCGGATCGTTGCTCTCGCACCAGGACTTGCGAGCCGCGAGGTCAATCTTGTGGCTGCGCAGGAACCGCCAGACATATTGGACGTCAACATTGCCCAGCGCCTCGGCCAGCAGAGGCCCGGTCCAGCGCGCAAACCCTTGCGGCGGCGGCTTATCCAGCAGCTTCAGAATCCGCTTGTCGGTGGCCTTCGTATAAATCGGCTGCTTGCCGGGCCGCGGCTTGTCGTGCAGTCCTTCAAGGCCATGATCGGCATAGCGGTGTCGCCAAAGGCTGACAATCCGCGGCTGGACTCCGACTTCTTTGGCGATCGAGCGGGTGCTGCGCCCGTCCGCCGCCAACAGAACTATCCGCGCCCGCTTCAAATCGCGCTGCAACGTCACCGGCGAGCGACAACACGCCTCAAGCACCGTGCGATCTTTCCGCGAAAGGCGGACTTCTCTTGCTTCGGGGATCATCCATATCTTGAATCACGACTCACGTTCCAAGAAAAGTGGGTACTAGATTGCGCCTGCGCTTCTTTTTTTGGACCGGTAACTTTGTCGATTTCAAGTAAGGGTGCACGCACCGTCCGCGAAATCGCTCGTCTGTCGGCGACCTGACTGTCTAGAGGGACAAGAGGCTACGAGACGTCTGGCGCTGATCTTTAGGAGTCCGCCGTTTCTTTCTTTCGGTACGCCAGACTGCGACCAGAATGTCCCCGCGGTTGAAGCGGCATGCGGTCTCGGCCCTTTTGTCGTGCGTCATCGCAGGCGATTCATCCGTTTCGACCGAACATCCAGACCCCGCGCGTGCAAGCGCGGGCGGTGTGCAGTCGCAGAGAGAAGGAAGCTGGAGTATGCAGATTAGCGGCGAGCGCCGGGGAGAACCGAGCTCAAGTCGGAATGAAGCTGAGGTGGACGCGCAGCCGAGTCCAAGCGAAGCTCAGCAGACCAGAAAGATGACGAGTCAACTTTCTGAGTGCATTTTCCAGCGACTCCAAGCCGCGACTGACCGCCCTGGTATGGGCAAGAGCCTCGTCGTCGAAGCGGCTCTTGAGCGCTTCCTGGATCCGGCGCCGCCTATAGAGGGACTTGTTTACGAGGCGATCGAGCGAACGAGGGAGCAGGTGCTCAGTCTGCGGACGGACATCGCGATGATCGCGGAAATAGTGGCTCTCCATGCGCGATACCACCTCACGCTGACGCCGCCGATGCCGCTATCCAAGCAGGACGAGGCGTGCGTACTCGGGCTCGAGCGCTTCAAGGCGTTTGCCGAGCAGGTCGATCGTCGCGTACGGTTTGGCCGGCCCTTGCTGCAGGAGGCAATTGATCGCTCGGGAAATTCCAGCCGATCCGGGTCTGAAATGGGCGGCGGAGCGTCACGAGCCGTTCCACGAGCGCCAGTTGAAGAAGAACCCCACTGTGTGGCCGTCGTAGGTAAAAACTCAGAAGCGTGTGCTGTCGCCGAGGAGGGCGGCAGCAATATCAACTTTCGACAGCTGCCAAACGCCTTGTGTTAAAGCCAGTGGCCGCGTTCCGAGCAACACGCGCAGCGATGCCGCTGGGCTGATATCAGGCGAGAAGCCGGTCAACCGGGGTTGGAGCTGGCGGATCATCTCTTGCGTGTTCCTTCCCTTTGCCGCGGGATATTATCTTTCCTACCTGTTTCGGATGATCAACACGCTCATTTGTGGCCGCCTCGCCTCTGAATTGGAGCTTGGTACGGCCGATTTGGGGCTGTTGGGCTCGATCTACTTTCTGGTCGTTACCGGCAGCCAGATTCCGATGGGCATGCTCTTGGATCGCTTCGGTCCGCGCCGAGTCCAGGGTGCGCTCTTGCTGCTGGCTGCCGCAGGCGCTGCGCTTTTCGGATTATCGAGTGGACTTCTGTCGCTTCTGGTTGCTCGCGCGATGATAGCATTTGGCACCGCAGCTTCCCTCATGTCTGGCCTGAAAACAGTCGTGCTCTGGTTTCCGAGAGAGCGCGTGGCGCTCGTCAACGGCTGTATGATCATGCTGGGTGCATTGGGCGCGGTAACGGCAACTGCACCAGCCGAGGCATTGCTTAACTGGATAGGCTGGCGCGGTCTATTTGAGCTGCTTGCCGCATCCAGTGCCTCCGCGGCCGCTTCGATCTATTTTTTGGTTCCAGAGCATGAGGCAACTGCGAAGAGCCCTCCAGAGACGGTCAGCCTGAAGACCGTCTATACGGATGGACGGTTCTGGAGAATTGCGCCGATTTCTTCAACATGTATCGGGTCCGCGTGGGCCCTGCAGTCCTTGTGGGCAGCGTCCTGGCTGAGCGATGTGGAAGGGTTGGACCGAACAAGCCTTGTCACACAATTACTCGTCATGGCGATAGCCCTAAGCATTGGCGCATTGCTGCTCGGCGTGGTCGCCGATTCGTTGCGCCGGCATGGCAAGGACATTGAAACGTTGCTCGCAATCATAGCTGCTGTGTTCATTGCAGCCGAACTCGCGCTGATATTGCATCCGCCATTCCTGTCGCTACCGTCGTGGATCATTGTGGCGATGGTCGGATCAGCAATCGTCCTCAGCTACGCGATCATCGGAGATTACTTTCCAGCTCAATTGATCGCGCGCGCAAACGGCGTGCTCAACGTTCTGCATTTCGGGTGGGCTTTCCTCGTCCAATACGGGACGGGGTTAATTCTCGAGCAATGGCCGGCAAAGGACGGACACTACCCCTCAATCGCGTATCAGACGGCGTTCAGTATCAATGTTGTGCTGCAGCTGGTCGCCCTGGTCTGGTTCATCGCCCCTTGGCTCATAGAGTTGAAATGGAAATCTGAGATCGCCGTCAAGCGCAAGTCGACGGGCCAAAGCAGGTCAGTTCACGTCGCGATCCCGAGCGCCGAAATGGTTATCCTGGAAACCGATCAAGATGTGGAGTGGTGAACTCGGCCTTCTGCATGGCTTCCCGCCTCGTCGGTCTACAGGCGCGTCAAGAACGTCCGGCCGACTGATTGCCTGAGAAGCTCCAAACAGCTGGTCGGATATGCGACGAGCGTCGCAAGGTCGACAGGAATGATACGAAAAATGCGTAAATACCAATGAGCGATGGCTGGCATGCGACTTGCTATTGTTCTCCGCAGAGCCAGGTAAAGCGAATTTGAGCAATGACCAGTCTGACTGAGAGCGCAAGTCAAGTCGGTGCGGAGAATGTGCTGAGAGTCGGTTCGCCGGCTCCCTCCATCAAAGTTGAGGACTGGCTACGTGGCCATCCCGTTACAACGTTCGAACCTGGGAAAGTATACATCATCGAGTTTTGGGCGACGTGGTGCGGACCATGTATCGCCTCGATGTCGAATTTGGTGATCCTGCAAAGCAAATACAGGAGCAACGGAGTTGAGGTGGTAGGCATCGCGGCTCACGAACAAGCTTCGACGGCAGATGAAGCGCGAGCCAGCTTGGACGCTTGGTTGACGAAGAGCTTGCCAAATCTGAACTTCGCGATCGCATTCGACTACTCCGGCGAAATGAACAAGCTTTGGATGGATCCCTGCTTTTCTGTCGGGATTCCCTCGTCATTCGTGGTCGATCGTGACGGCCGCTTCGCCTTTATCGGCCATCCGACGCAACTCGATAACGCGTTGCCCAAAGTTCTGAACGGCTCCTGGGCAGTGAGCGACGAAGCCAAAGCCCTGGATGCGGAGAGGATAACTACGGGTCGACGCAGAAAGCGCGAACTATCGCAGAAGCGAGCGCTGGTGGAGCCGATCTTTGCCAGACTTGAAGCCGCCATGAATAGTAAGGATTGGGCGGCAGCCCTTTCAGGGGTTGAGGAGGCACTCGCTGCGATGCCGGACGATGTCACCTTCCGTGGGCTTCATGCGGAACTGTTGCTTCACAAGATACGCGACATGCGGGCGGGCCTGGCGGTATTGCGCCAATTGGTTCGCGATGCGATCGACAAGAAATCCGTGGTTTGGATGAGCGTGGCCATCCGCCAACTCTTCGACCCCGCGAAAGACTACTCCGGTTTCCCACATGCCGAGCGCTTTGCCATGGGCAGGGACCTCTCCGAACACATCCTGGCGGCGAATCCGCCCCAAGGCAGCGAGGGCGCGAAGTTCCTCTCGTACGGGGCGGTCGCTCAGTACTATTACGAGACCGGTAACAGGGATCGCGCGATCGAATTGGTCGAGGTGGCGCTGAAATGGCTGGATGCAGCGCCTGCCTCGGATGTAGCGAAACGGGATCTCGTGCAGTGCTCCCTCCACGCCTTGGCGAGCTACAGGAGTGACAAGCTCTGTCACGAGGAGTGTTGTTCGACACCGCAAAACACAGCTCCCGAAAAGCCGCAACCGCGATCGCCAAGGGAGGCAGCGTGAGCAATGCTGCTGGCCATGTCCTCTCGGCCTTGTGGTTTTGCGATCAAAGTCGATGCCTTTGGGAATGTCGGGGCATTCACCTGAAGTGAGGATAGGACGAGTGAGGGGTGAACGCAGGCGAGCCGCACCACCACAAGTTCTTTACGGTGAATGTTTCTTCAACGTACGTCGCGATCCGGCGCGATAGCGGCGAGAATGCCTGTCCAGGTGAAGAGTGGTCGCCGGCTGCTAAAGGTGGCGTTTTATAAGATGCTGGTGGCATCTTCGAACAACCAAAAAAGATAGAAATGGGTGGTGACGCTGATGCATTCCAACTCTCAAGGAAGCTTTCTCAAGTTTTTACCGCTGGTTTCAGAAGGGATTCAGGACTTCGTTTCGCGTTGGCCGCAAGCCCATTCGGGAGAGGCGGCAAACCGTGACGACGGACGGGGTTGTTTAGAGCGGTCAGTGCCCTGTGCGCGCCGTGCTAAGGAAACACTGAGCGAAGCCGTGCCTTCATTGTCACCCCTCTTTGGTACCACGGCGCCGGGTCGAGCGTGATGTACAATCACCGCCAGCGCCGCTCTGTCAAAGCCGCCGCCCTGTTCCAGCCATCTCGCCCCTGGTACAATGTTCTTTATATCCAGGTACTCATCGCGATCTTGATTGGCGTTCTCGTTGGCTGGTTGTGGCCTGCTGTGGGGACGAACAGCTGGGTCAAAGCGCTTGGTGACGGATTCATCAAGCTGATCAAAATGGTGATTGCGCCGATCATCTTCTGCACTGTTGTGTCCGGAATTGCGCATGTTCAGGATGCACGAAAGGTCGGCCGTGTCGGCGTCAAGGCGCTGCTTTACTTCGAGATCGTGTCAACCTTCGCGCTAATCCTGGGTCTCGTGATGGGCAATCTCGTTCAGGCCGGCCATGGGCTCGCTCCCAGGGCTGATGGCGCGGCGGTAGCCAACTACGTCAAAAGAGCGGAAGGGCAGAAGGCGGTCGATTTCCTCCTCAATATTATTCCGGATAGCGTAGTTGGCGCTCTGGCCCAAGGCGACGTGCTACAGGTGCTGCTGTTTGCCATCCTATTCGGGTTCTCGCTGATGGCGCTTGGCGAGCGGGGTGAGCGGATGCGCAGTCTGGTCGACGATGCTGCACACGCGGTGTTTGGTGTCATTAGGATCGTAATGAAGGCAGCGCCAATCGGGGCGTTCGGCGCCATGGCCTACACTATCGGCGAATTCGGGCCGTCCGCGCTCGGTAAACTCATCGGCTTGGTTGCGCTGTTCTACGTGACAGCCGGGCTCTTCGTGATCATTGTGCTTGGTCTGGTCGCGCGCTTGGTCGGTTTTTCTATTCTAAAGTTCATCGTCTACATCAAGGATGAGCTGCTGATCGTGCTCGGAACGTCGTCGTCCGAAAGCGCGCTGCCGCAGTTGATGGAAAAACTCGAACGGCTGGGCTGTTCCAAGCCGGTCGTTGGCCTGGTGGTGCCGACAGGATACTCTTTCAATTTGGATGGGACCAACATTTACATGACGTTGGCGACCTTGTTCATCGCGCAGGCGCTCGGGGTCGATCTCGACTTCGGCCAGCAGCTCACGATACTCGTTGTGGCGATGCTCACCTCGAAGGGCGCAAGTGGTGTTACCGGTGCCGGGTTCGTCACCCTGGCCGCAACGTTGACCGTGGTCAGTCCTGACCTCGTCCCGGGCATTGCGATCGTATTCTCGATCGACAAGTTCATGAGCGAGGTGCGCGCGCTTACCAACATCATCGGGAACGGTATTGCCGCGGTGTTTGTGTCGTGGTGGGAAGGTGAACTCGACCATGTCTCGCTACACGCGCAGCTCAAGTAGATCTCAGCTCGGCCATTGCGGACTAGAAATCACTCTTTGAATGCCTGCATTCTGCGTTGGCAATCGTCGTGCAGTACTGGGCCAGCCTGATTCCAGGGGGAATGGTGCAGGGTCATTACACTCACGGTGGTGCACCAGACCAGCGTCGGCATTGGAGCCTGCGGCAGCCCGCCGGCTGATGTGGTTCATTATCCCGGGTTTGAGCTTCCTCAAAAAAGCGGGAGCTCAATCGTGCCCATGCGAGGGAGTGACAGTGGTTCAGGAGAAGCAACGGAGCCTGAGCAAACACCGCGACCGAGAGAGGCGTAAAAATAGTAAGCTTCGGATCATTGGTCATTGCTGATTTCTCGCCTCGCCGCCGAGGGGTCGGCGCGTCAAGCCGGCGCTCTTTTCAAATGTTCCTTTCTCTACGCTAGACTACGAACGGCATATTCCCTTTGTTGCGGTAACACACGACCTATCTTTTATTTGCCTTCAGATGAGGGCGCCGAAGCGGCCTCAGCAGCTTGGGGCAAATCGTGGCGATCCATTCTTTTGATTCAGAAGCGAACTTGCGCGGAGCGCGTATGCTGCGTACCGCGTTGGGACCCGCCATCGCAGCGTTTTTGGAAGATCCGGCAATCGTCGAGGTGATGCTCAATCCCGATGGCCGACTGTGGATCGACCGACTGTCGAGCGGCCTTACGGATACTGGCAAGAATATATCCCCCTCTGACGGAGAGCGAATCATCCGAGTGGTGGCTCACTACGTGGGAGCCGAGGTTCATCCCGGGAGCCCACGGATTTCTGCCGAGCTGCCCCAGACGGGGGAGCGCTTTGAGGGGCTGCTGCCGCCGGTCGTTGCCGCGCCAACATTTGCGATCCGAAGGCCGGCGGTCGCCGTGTTCAGCCTCGAGGATTACGTCGCAGTCGGCGTCATGACGCCGGATCAGGCCGGTGCATTGAGGGATGCAGTTTGCGCGCGCAGGAACATTCTGGTCGCCGGCGGCACCTCGACCGGCAAGACGACACTGACCAATGCCCTTCTCGCCGAGGTGGCTAAAACGACTGACCGTGTAGTTCTCATCGAAGATACGCGCGAGCTTCAGTGCTTGGCGCCAAACCTCGTGGCGCTCCGCACGAAGGACGGCTTGATCTCGCTCTCCGACCTGGTCCGTTCGTCGCTTCGTCTGCGCCCCGATCGAATTCCCATTGGTGAGGTGCGCGGAGCCGAGGCGCTCGATTTGCTCAAGGCCTGGAGCACAGGACATCCGGGCGGAATCGGCACGATCCATGCCGGAACGGCGCTCGGGGCGCTACGCCGACTCGAGCAGTTGGTCCAGGAAGCTGTTGTCACAGTCCCCCGGCCGCTTATCGCCGAAACAATCAACGTGATCGCGGTGCTCAGCGGCCGCGGCGCCGAACGCCGCTTGAGCGAGCTCGCCCGCGTCACCGGCTTAGGAGTATCAGGTGATTACAACCTTTCTGCAATTGGAGACCGGTCATGACGATGCCTTCATCTCTCCGCCGCGCCAGCATTCCGGCCACGGCAATTGTGACCCTTTGGCTGAGCAGTATCCCGGCTTGCGCCGCTGGCTCAAATATGCCGTGGGAGCAACCGCTCAACCAGATTTTGCAATCGGTCGAGGGTCCCGTCGCCAAGATTATCGCGGTCATCATCATCATCGTGACCGGGCTCTCGCTCGCATTTGGCGACACGTCTGGTGGCTTTCGTCGCCTGGTTCAGATCGTGTTCGGTCTGTCCATCGCCTTTGCGGCATCAAGCTTCTTTCTGTCTTTCTTCTCCTTCGGCGGCGGCGTGGTGATCTAATGGAGGAGCCTGTCGCAGGCTTTATCGCGCCCGTGCATCGTGCGCTCACCGAGCCTATCCTGATGGGCGGTGCGCCGCGCGCCGTGGCGATCGCCAACGGCACGTTAGCGGCGGCACTCGGTCTTGGGCTGCGCCTGTGGGTTGCCGGCCTTTTCCTCTGGTTCGTCGGCCACATGGCCGCCATCTGGGCCGCAAAACGCGATCCCGATTTCGTGGAAGTCGTGCGCCGGCACGTCCGTATTCCAAGCCACCTCAGGTCCTAGAGTTGCCTATGATGAATCTTGCCGAATATCGCCGTTCAAACACGCGCCTTGCCGACTTCCTGCCTTGGGCGGCCCTGGTCGATGAGGGCATCATTCTCAACAAGGATGGATCCTTTCAGCGAACGGCCCGGTTCAGAGGGCCGGATCTCGACAGCTCAGTGTCTGCCGAGCTGATTGCTGTCGCAGGCCGCCTCAACAATGCGCTCCGTCGCCTCGGATCGGGGTGGGCCGTCTTCGTCGAGGCGCAGCGGCATTCGGCAGGACGCTATCCGCCTGATACATTCCCGGACGTCGCCTCGGCGCTGGTGGATGCGGAGCGGAAAGCGCAATTCGAGGAGGCCGGCAGCCACTATGAGTCGAGTTACTATCTGACTTTCCTCTATCTGCCTCCGGCAGAGAGTGCGGCCGTGGCGGAGCGCCTGCTGTACGAGGGCAGCCATCGCGCTGCAGGAGCGGATGCGCGCGAGGTGCTTGCCGGCTTTGTCGACCGGACTGGCCGCGTCCTGCAGCTCGTCGAGGGTTTCATGCCGGAATGCGGTTGGCTTGATGACGAGCAAACGCTGACCTACCTGCATTCGACGGTCTCGACCAAACGGCACCGCGTGCGCGTGCCAGAAATCCCGATGTATCTCGATGCGTTGCTGGCCGATCAATCGCTGGTAGGCGGTCTTGAACCCATGCTGGGCGACGCGCATCTGCGCGTTCTGACGCTCGTGGGGTTCCCGACTGCGACCACGCCCGGGATTCTCGACGAGCTGAACCGGCTGGCATTCCCGTATCGCTGGTCGACGCGGGCGATCATGCTCGACAAGACAGATGCCACAAAGCTCCTCACAAGGATCAGGCGGCAATGGTTTGCCAAGCGCAAGTCGATCGCCTCGATCCTGAAGGAGGTGATGACGAACGAGGCCTCCGCGCTTTTGGATACCGATGCCCACAACAAGGCGATGGATGCGGACAGTGCGCTCCAGGAATTGGGTTCGGATCAGATCGGCGAGGTCTTCGTCACGGCAACGGTCACGGTCTGGGACAGGGATCCGCGCGCAGCCGACGAAAAGCTCCGCCTCGCCGAAAAGGTCATCCAGGGCCGGGACTTCACATGCATGGCCGAGACGGTCAATGCCGTCGAAGCCTGGATCGGCAGCCTGCCGGGACAAACGTACGCGAACGTCCGCCAGCCGCCGGTCTCGACCCTGAACCTCGCCCATATGATCCCGCTATCTGCGGTATGGGCCGGAGAGGTGAGGGATCACCACTTCAAGGCGCCCCCATTGTTCTTCGGTAAGACTGAAGGTTCCACGCCATTCCGGTTTTCTCTGCATGTCGGAGATGTCGGCCACACGCTGGTCATCGGACCGACGGGCGCCGGCAAGTCGGTCCTGCTGGCGCTTATGGCGCTGCAGTTCCGCCGCTACAGCGCGGCGCAGATCATTGCGTTTGACTTCGGCGGCTCGATCCGCGCATCGGCCATCGCCATGGGCGGCGACTGGCATGATCTCGGCGGCGCGTTGGAATCGTCAGAACTCGTCGCCCTGCAGCCGCTTGCGCGCATCGACGATCTCGGCGAGCGAGGCTGGGCATCCGACTGGATCGCATCGATCCTGTCGCGCGAGCGGATCGAGGTCACGCCTGAGACTAAGGATCACGTCTGGTCGGCGTTGACCTCGCTCGCCTCGGCGCCGGTTACGGAGCGGACGCTGACTGGGCTCTCCGTTCTCCTGCAATCCAACGCTCTCAAGCGCACGCTGCAGCCCTACTGCCTCGGTGGGCCATACGCGCGGTTGCTGGACGGCGAGCACGAACGGCTGGGTGAAGCCTCCGTCCAGGTGTTTGAGACCGACGGATTGATTGGGACCTCTGTCGCGCCCGCAGTTCTGGCCTATCTGTTTCACCGGGTCGAGGACCGCTTAGACGGCCGTCCGACACTGCTCATCATCGACGAAGGCTGGCTCGCGCTCGATGATGCCGATTTTGCCGGCAAGCTCCGCGAATGGCTCAAAACGCTTCGCAAGAAGAACGCCTCGGTCATTTTTGCGACCCAGTCGCTTGCCGATATCGACGGCTCCAAAATCGCGCCTGCCATCATCGAGAGCTGCCCGACCCGGATCCTGTTGCCAAACGATCGCGCCATTGAGCCGCAGATCATGGCGATTTACCGGCGCTTTGGGCTGAATGACCGCCAGATCGAGATCCTCGCCCGCGCCACCCCCAAGCGACACTACTACTGCCAATCCCGACGCGGCAACCGCCTGTTCGAGCTCGGACTTGGCGAAATCGCGCTCGCCTTTGCGGCCGCCTCGTCCAAAGCCGACCAGGCTCTCGTCGATCGGGTGCTTGCCGAGCACGGAAGGGACGAGTTCGTCACCGGTTGGCTCAAGACGCGAGACCTCGGTTGGGCCTGCAATCTCATTCCGCAGCTCGCCAAACAAGGAGCGCTCTGATGAGCTGTATCCGCCCGCTTCTGGCAGCAAGTATCATCGCCATGACCATGATCCAATCGCCCCGCGAAGCGAAGGCGCAGTGGATCGTGTTCGATCCCAACAACTACGTTCAGAATGTGCTGACGGCCGCGCGTGAGCTGCAGCAGATCAACAACCAGATCACTTCGCTCCAGAACGAAGCGCAGATGCTGATCAACCAGGCGAAGAACCTGACGAGCCTGCCTTATTCATCGTTGCAACAGCTCGAGCAGTCGATTCAGCGCACCCAGCAGCTACTCTCGCAGGCGCAGCGGATTGCCTACGACGTCCAGCAGATCGATCGCGCGTTTTCGACCACCTATGCGCCGGCATCCGCGAGCATCTCCGATGGGCTCCTGGTCGCAAATGCCCAAACACGCTGGCAGAACTCAGTTGCCGGGCTGCAGGACGCCATGAGGGTCCAAGCGAGCGTTGTCGGCAATCTCGACGCCAACCGCACCCAGATGTCCGCCCTCGTGACGGCGAGCCAGGGCGCAGCGGGTGCGCTCCAGGCAAGTCAGGCCGGCAACCAGCTCCTTGCGCTGCAAGCCCAGCAGCTTGCGGACCTTACCGCGACTGTTGCCGCGCAAGGTCGCGCACAGACGCTCGAATCCGCCCAGCGGGCTGCAGCGCAGGAGCAGGGTAGGGAGCAGCTGCGGCGCTTTCTCAGCCCGGGCCAAAACTATCAACCGACAACCGTGCAGATGTTCCACTGATCATGAAAATACGATTTGAACGACTACCTGTTGCGGCAGCAGCTGGTCTTGCTGTCCTGTTGGTTGCCGCCTGCGCCATTCGCCTGCGCACCGACGAGAGCGCGACCCAGTCTTCCGTCTCTCTGGCCTCAAAACCGGATGTGACTGCAGCAAAGCTCGAGCAATGCCGTACCGTCACCTACGAGCAGAAAGATGCTCTGCTTGAATGCCAGAAGATCTGGGCCGAGCAGCGCAATCAGTTCTTAGGCGGAAGCAGGGCAATTGATGGTTCGGATAGCCGGACCGGCGCGGCGCCATTCCCCTCTCCAGTCCCGCGTAAGGACGAAAGTCGCCTCCCGTCCGGCTTTTCCTCCATTCCGAGCCAAAGCGAGTGAGCCATGGGCGGCACGGGCGTCATCGACCAGTTTCTGGAAACCTTTACCCGCTACATCGATTCCGGATTCGGTCTCGTCGGGGGCGAAGTTGGATATGTCGCCACAACGCTGGCTGCAATCGACATCACCCTGGCTGGCCTGTTCTGGTCGTTCGGAACGGACGAGGACGTCATCGTCCGGCTGGTCAAGAAAACCTTGTTTGTCGGCGTCTTTGCTTACCTGATTGGCAATTGGAATAACCTCGCCCGGACGGTCTTCGAAAGTTTTGCGGGGCTAGGTCTGAAAGCCTCAGGGACAAGCCTTTCGTCAGCAGATTTCCTAAGGCCGGGCCGCATTGCGCAGGTAGGCCTTGATGCAGGCCGGCCGATCCTGGACTCCATCTCTGGGCTGATGGGCTATGTCAGCTTCTTTGAGAATTTCGTGCAAATCGTGGTCCTGCTGTTTGCTTGGATCGTGGTGCTGCTCGCGTTCTTTATCCTGGCGATCCAGCTGTTCGTCACCCTCATCGAATTCAAGCTGACGACACTTGCCGGCTTCGTCCTGATCCCCTTCGGCCTGTTCGGCAAGACCGCTTTTGCGGCCGAACGGGTGCTGGGCAATGTCATCTCATCGGGGGGCAAGGTTCTGGTCCTTGCCGTCATCGTGGGCATCGGATCGACCCTGTTCTCGCAGTTCAGGGGCGGCTTTGGCGGCAACCAGCCGACCATCGAGAATGCGATGGCACTTGTCCTGGGCGCGCTCGCCCTCTTGGGCCTTGGCATCTTCGGTCCCGGTATCGCCAATGGCATCGTCTCCGGAGGTCCGCAGCTTGGCGCAGGCACCGCCGTCGGCACGGGCCTCGCTGCCGGTGGGGTGATCGCGGCAGGAGCTGGCGTTGCCGCCGGCGCTGCAGGTCTTGCTGCAGGCGCGATTGCGGGCTCGCTGCGCGGTGGAAGCGCGATCGCAAGTGGCGCGACGAACATGTTGCGGGCGGGAAGCTCCGGCGTCGAGGCGAGCGCGCCAGGCGCGGCAAGTCCCTTGCGTTCGCTCGCAGCCGGCCTTGGGCGAGGGGCTGGTCAAGTCGGTCAGGAGGAGGGGGGCTCCTCGGCCGCGCCCGACAGTCCGCCAGCCTGGGTTCGGCGTATGAAGCGGGCGCAGACCATCCAGCATGGAGCATCAGCGGCCACGCAGGCGGTTCGGTCAGGCGATCACGGCGGGAGTGGCGCATCGGTCGACCTCTCACAAGACAATCGCTGAGTTCGCTGTCTCTCCAAATCCATTTCCAACCATGCCTTGAGGTCCACAAATGTTCAAACGATCGGCCGTTCACTATGGCCGCACGCCGGAGCCGGTCACGCCCTATCAACGCGCAGCTCAAGTCTGGGATGACCGCATTGGTGCAGCACGAGTCCAGGCCAAGAACTGGCGGCTCATGGCATTCGGTTGCCTGTTCCTCTCCGCGGGCTTTGCTGGAGCTCTGGTCTGGCAATCAGCCCATGGCACGATCACGCCCTGGGTGGTTGAGGTCGATCAATTGGGTGAAGCGAAAGCAGTTGCCCCTGCAAATGCTGCCTACCAGCCGACGGACCCTCAAATAGCGTTTCACCTGGCGCGCTTCATCGAGCACGTCCGTGGCCTGCCGATGGACGCGATTGTCCTCCGCGAGAACTGGCTGCGTGCCTACGACTTCACGACCGATCGCGGCGCCGCCGCGCTCAACGACTATGCCCGCAACAACGACCCCTTCGCCAAGCTCGGAAAGACGCAAATCGCGATCGAGGTCTCGAGCGTCATCCGAGCCTCGCCTGAGAGCTTTCGCCTCGCCTGGATCGAGCGCCGCTACGACAACGGCCAACTTGCCGCAACGGAACGGTGGACTGCGATCCTTACCATCGTCGTGGAAATGCCTCCCGATCTGGATCGCCTACGCAAAAATCCCCTTGGCATCTACGTCAACGCGATCAACTGGTCAAAGGAGCTCGGCTAACATGCCGTCAGGTCTCGTTATTGTGTCACGAAAAGTGCGGCCGTGCTTACCTCTGGCTCTTCTGGTCTGTGTCTCGACGCTCGGCGGCTGCACGACCTTCAGGCCGCCGCAAATCAGCTACGACAACGAGCTCCCGCCGGCACCGGACTTTCCGGCGCTTGCCGATGATCGCCCGCGACCGCTGCATGTGCCGCCGGCCTGGAAGGCTGCACGAGGCGGCAACAGCGCGGAGGCCAAGGAGCCTGTCGAGCGCATCGAAACCGCAAATGACGCTGCACGCGTGCAGCCTCGCAAAGCCGGCTACTACAATGCGGTGCAAGTGTTTTCCTATAGTCCGGGCGCGCTCTACCAGATCTATGCCGCGCCGGGGCAAATTACGGACGTTGCCCTCGAGCCCGGTGAGCAGCTGATCGGCTCAGGACCGGTCGCCGCAGGCGATACCGTCCGCTGGGTGGTCGGCGACACCGAGAGTGGCAGCGGCGACACCCGCCGCGTTCACATCATGGTCAAGCCCACCCGTCCCTCGATCGAGACCAACCTCGTCGTCAATACTGATCGCCGTACTTACCTGATCGAGCTTCGCGCCAAAGAAAAGCCCTATATGCCCTCGGTCGCCTGGTTCTATCCGGCGGATCGTGGCGGGCGAACGCGAGCTTTACCGCCGGCACCCTTTATTCCGGACCTGCCGGCGCGCCGCTACCGCTACGCCATCGAGGGCGACAGCCCGCCTTGGCGTCCCGTCAACGCTTATGATGACGGCCGAAAAACCTACATTGAATTCTCCCCCGGCGTCAGTCAGGGCGAGATGCCGCCGCTCTTCGTGATCGGGCCCGACGGCAAAACCGAGATCGTCAACTACCGCGCTTACGGAAATGTGCTGATTGTTGACCGGCTGTTCGCGGCCGCGGAACTGAGGCTGGGCGAGGAGCGCCAGCAGAAGGTCAGGATCGTGCGAACCGACGGGAGGTCGCTTTGAACGATACTGACCAGGCAATCGATACACCAAAGGAAGCGCCTCGGGGCAAGCCGCCGGAAGAGATCGCCGAAACCCTGCGGCTCCGGCCGGATCGGCCAAAAGTTACGCGCCTCTCGCGGAAAGTCCTTATCGGCGGCAGCGCCCTTGTGCTCGCGCTGATCACTGGCGCGGTGCTCTGGGCGCTGCACGAGAAACGGTCACGTACTTCAGCGCCCGAGGAGCTTTACGCGACCGACCACCGCAATATCGCCGATCAGCTTGCGACCTTACCAAAGGATTACACCGAGATCCCGAAGGACGTGCCGCGCCTGGGGCCGCCTTTGCCGGGCGATCTCGGCCGGCCGATCGTCGCAGCACAGGGATCTTCGACGTCCAGCTCGCTCGGTATCGATGCCGAACAGCAGCGTATCAACCAGGAGAGCGAGGCAGCACGGACCAGCAAGGTATTTGCCAGCACCAATGTCCGGCCACAAGCCCCTGCCACTTCATCGAGCGAAGCTCGTTCAAGCGCCGCGCCATCATCGGACGAAGCATTTGCTCAGAATGGCCAAGACCGAAAGCTCGCGTTCGTCAGTGCAACGGTCGATCGCCGAACGACAAGCTCCGATCGCCTTGTGAGGCCGGCTTCGCCTTTTGTCGTTCAGGCCGGAACGGTCATCCCGGCCGCTCTGATCACAGGAATCCGGTCCGACCTGCCTGGCCAGATCACGGCGCAAGTCACAGAATCGGTGTACGATTCTCCTACCGGTCGAGCTCGCCTTATCCCCCAGGGAGCAAGGCTGATCGGGAGCTACGATAGCCAGGTCGCATTTGGGCAGTCGCGCGTGCTCCTGGTCTGGACGCGCCTTATCATGCCGAATGGGAGATCGATTGTTTTGGAACGGCAGCCCGGTGCAGATGCGGCAGGCTACTCTGGTCTTGAGGACGAAGTCGACAATCATTGGAAGGAATTGTTGGGGGCCGCCGCTCTTTCGACGCTGCTTTCCGTCGGCACGGAGGTGAATTCCGGGGCGGATAACGGCAATACCAACAACGATCTCATTGCCGCCCTCCGCCGTGGAGCTGGGGATTCGATCAATCAAACAGGCCAGCAGGTGGTCCGCCGCAATCTCAACATACAGCCGACTTTGACGATCCGTCCGGGATTTCCGGTGCGGGTGATCGTCAACCGTGACCTGATGCTCGAACCGTATAGAGGTTGAGGACGATGGCAAAGCTTAAGCTCGGAGCAATCGAAGACGACAAGCCGATCAAGATTACGCATGAACTGCCCGCGAGCGTGCACAGGGATCTCGTGGCATATGCCCAGATCCTTGCACAGGAGACCGCTCACCCGATCGGAGATCCGGCCAAGCTTATCGCGCCCATGCTGGCCCGGTTCATGGCGGCCGACAGGAGCTTCCGGAAAGCGCGCCGCGCGCGTCAGCGACCGATCGAAGGCGAGGAATAGCGCTCGGAGAGTAACATCAGGAATTCCTGCAGGGCCGGGTCTCACTGTCGGCGTGCCAATAGGCAGAAAACTCGAATCGGCTCGCGCCCGCGCCATCGCGCAGCTCTCGGTAGACAAGGTCCGCCAAATTCGCGCCTTTGTCGGACTCGAGCACGAGGCTTATTCCTGTGTTCATGCTGATCAGGCTTTTGATGATGCCGCGACTGACGTCGTGGCGCTCGATTTTTGGGCGGACCTCAGGCGAGACGAGCTTGGAAACCAGAAGACATTCGAGCTCCTTTCCGGGGTCGTAGTGGCTGAGCAGCACCGTCTCGCCGCGCAGGTCGGTCCAGTAGACAGTCTCGGCGCGAACTGAGAGGATGGTCATGAGGCAAGGCAACGAGAACACGCTCGCTCCACAGAGACATGGCTTTAGTGTCCAAACACGGCAAGCTCCCCGTGACGATCAGGAGATCAAGCGCTCCGTTGCGGAGTGCCGCTGCTAAACGTGTTCTTGATCGTTCAACCTCGCAAGCGCGATCTGCGGGAACCGCTCCTTGAACTCAAGTAAGGAGGCTTGCAGATTGCCGGCCGAAAGCGATGTGCAGAAACCGACGCTCAGACGGCCGGTTTCGCTGTTGTGAACGGATCGCGCGGTTGCGATGAGTGGGTCGAATTCCTCCAGGATGGTCCTGGCCAATCGAAGGACGTCGCAGCCGGGCCGCGTTGGGCGCACACCTCCGCTGAAGCGCTCGAAAATTGGAACGCCCAAGTGGTGCTCAAACTCGCTGATTGTTCGGCTGAGGCTCGATTGTTGGGACCTCAGCAACTCGGCGGCTCCACGAACGCTCCCGCAATCGGCCGCAGCCACGGCCCATCTCAGGTGTTTCAGTTCGAGCGCTTTACTGGCTTGAAGTGACGGTCGTGTTCGACGTGGCTTGTGCATCGCAAGTCTTGAGAGAGAAGAGCGGCCTTCCCGCACCAATCTGGTGCGATGCTGCGATTGGGTTTGCTTCCAGAACCTAGGCAGCCGCTTGAATGACCGGAGCCCAGAGCGCCGGTCCCGAGATGTGCCCCGCCTTGCGGATGCGGTCCAACGCATCGGGCGAGACCTCCAGGTACCCGGCAACCGCCATGGTGTTTCCGAGAGGGCGAGCTTTTCCCACTCTGCGAAGGGGCCATCCGGCCCGGCGAAGAATGCGCTCCATGCGGGCGTCGGTCACAGTGACGATTTCGATCAATTCAATGGAAAGGCCGAATTCAATCGTACCCGCAAACAGCTCGTAACTGGCAGCAGCAAGTCCGCAGCTCGCCTTCGGCGCATCCGCGGGAACATCGAGCGCGAATCGGCTGCTCTCCCAGATCCGATCGCTTCGTGGCGCCGACTGCCCGTCCAGCAGGATCGGAAGGTGTCCCTCAGCATGGTTGGACCGGTCGAAGGCAAAAGTCGGACGCAACCTTGAATACGTCCGGCTCCCGAGCGGTTCAGTAGATGCACCGGTCGAAGGACGTCAAACTCGTCGACTTCCATGTCGCCGCTGACCTCGACGGTCCAATCCAGGCGCTGCTTGAAAACGCGGTAGCGCAGCCGGTGCATCTCGGCGAGACCGTGGAGGAATTCCCCGTAGTATTCCGGCGTGATGAGCTGCATCATTTTTGCCTCCCTGCTTCGTTTCGGCAACTAAGCAGAGAGGCCTAGGCAAACGCATCCTGTGCAGTTCCACAGGCGTTTATGGAAGGCCGGTGTTTAATTTTCGAGATTTTGTTTCGGTCAACAGCACGATCGCTTGACGAAGCGAGCTGACACCGAGCTTCGCACGGGCGTTGTCCAGGTGAAATCCCGCAGTTCGCTCTGCGATGCCGAGAATGATCCCGATCTCCCCAGCCGATTTACCGCGCGCGGACCATTCGAGACACTGGTACTCGCGAGGAGACAGCACCACGCCGCCGATCATGCGATCAATCGTCCAGAAGCGTTTTGCATGCTCATGGAAAACGTTGCGATTAATCGCAGGCTCTGGGCGTGTTCGACAAGCGCGCGCTCGAAACCAGTTCGACGCTCGTCACTTGCAAAGCTCAGCGCGGCGATTGCGCCCTTGTCATCGTGGATAGGAAATGTAAACCGCAGCGAATCCCAAATTTTTCGGCTTCTTCGAACAAAGCGCGTTCGGACTCCGACCGATTTCGCGCTTCAAATCCAAGGCCCCATCGGAAGGGCTTAGGCTGGCGCATTGCCCGACGTACCACCGGATCGACGGATTCGTAGCCGCGCTGCAGATAGATGGCGGTCCAGGAGGGGGATATGTCGAGATCGGTTGGGAGCACTGCCTGGCTCGCGGGGAAGAGCGAGATATGCGAAGCACGACAGTTTGAGCGCAGCGGCGACCTCAGCCATGCTCTGCTGAGCTGCGTCTCGATGCGTGCTTTCGGTCAATCGTTCAGCAAACCTTTGAAAAACCCGATCCATCTTTGATGAATCCGCGGGCCTCCCTCGCAAGCGCTACTCGTGCTAGCGAATCGAGCATCGCTGCGAATGAGGCAAAACAACGAAGAAGTCGATCCAGTCGGCGTAAATCAATCCTGATCACGAGCGCCTGGTTTGGCTGCCGGGGCCGCATCAGGTCTTGCCACCCTGTGGTAGCATCCCTGCCAACTCGGCGGTCTTCGGTCGTCTGTTCGAAATCCTGCAAACAGGCGGGGAAGATCGCCGGATTACTGCGCTATTTGGCTTCTCGCCTCGCAGGTTTGTACCGCTCTTCCGATTACAACGAGCTGCTCACCAAGGAGATTGCAAATGAAGGTCGGTGTTCCCAAGGAAATCAAGACGCACGAATACCGCGTCGGCCTGACGCCTGGGGCCGTCCGCGAATACGTTGCAGCTGGCCACAGCGTATTGGTCGAGAGCAATGCCGGCGCCGGGATTGGCGCGACAGATGATAACTACCGCAAAGCTGGCGCGACGATTGCGACCTCTGCTCGCGAGGTATTCGCGTCGAGCGAAATGATCGTGAAAGTCAAGGAGCCACAGCCCTCCGAATGGGCGCAGCTTCGAGAAAACCAGATCCTCTTCACTTATCTGCATTTGGCTCCGGATCCGGAGCAGGCGAAGGGCCTCATGAAGTCTGGCTGCACCGCAATTGCCTATGAAACTGTGACCGACGCGCACGGTGGCCTTCCACTGCTTGCCCCTATGAGCGAGGTTGCGGGAAGACTTGCGATTGAAGCCGCGGGTGCGGCGCTGAAGCGGTACGCGGGCGGACGGGGACTGCTGATTGGCGGGGTACCGGGCGTGCCACCCGCTCGCATTGTGGTGATCGGCGGGGGCGTTGTCGGCACTCACGCTGCACGGATGGCGGCAGGCTTGGGCGCTGAGGTCACGATCCTCGACCGTTCGATTCCCAGGCTTCGCGAACTGGATGAGCTGTTCGAAGGGCGAGTACGTACCAGATTCTCGACGATCGACGCCGTTGAAGAAGAGGTATTTGCGGCGGATGTTGTCATTGGTGCCGTTCTCGTTCCTGGCGCGAGCGCGCCGAAACTGGTCAGCCGCGGTATGTTGAGTTCGATGCGCAAAGGCTCCGTGATCGTGGACGTAGCGATCGATCAGGGCGGATGTTTCGAGACATCCCGGGCGACGACACATGCCGATCCAACCTATGAGGTGGATGGCGTTATCCACTATTGTGTCGCAAACATGCCGGGAGCTGTGCCGCTCACCTCAAGCCAGGCACTCAACAACGCTACGCTGCCTTTTGGTTTGGCTCTCGCCAGTAAGGGATTTGCAGCTGTGCTCGAAAATCCGCATCTGCGCGCAGGCCTGAATGTCTATCGGGGCCGGCTAACCTATAAGGCTGTCGCCGAGAGCCTTGGTCTTCCCTTCTCGCCGATCGAACAGGCTGCGGCCTGATCCTAGAGGTCCCCTACGGGACGTTTCGCCGCAGACTTGGGCCGCTCATCAGAGTGGCCCTTTTTGTGGTGTGCCGAGTATGAACGACAGCTTGGAGGTGGAAGTCCTCTACCCAGCCTGATGACGGCGAAGGGTTAGCGAAGCGCAAGGGCGTCATCGCGAGGTGGGGTCTGAAGACAGCGTGGAGCAAAGCCGCGGCTCGATGGACAATTACCGGATAACGAGGCCTACCCGGCCGGACGAGCGAGCTACTGATCGCGAAGTCCATAGTCATCAAGGGTCGGGGTGGTAAATCCGGCGGGCGTGCGGCGAAGGCGGTCGGTCTTACCTCGGGAGGTCTGTGCGGTGTCCCGGCAACGGGACTGAGGTCGTCGCAAGGCGATCTGACCGCCGTGCAGAAGTCAGCAGAGGGCATAGTGGGCGGCAGCGCGCCGCTGAAGGCCCGAACGGTGGAAGTGGTCAGTAGAGCGGTCATCTCGCGCGAGCCATGCGACAGAAAACTCAGGTCGAGCTGAACTTGGGCACCGGAACAAGGGGTGAAGCCCCGAATACCGCCGCCCAAGAGGTCGAAGCAAGTGCGGCGGGGGCCAGTCTCGAACGCCCGGCGGTCGCAGGGCCGTCGATGGAAGCAGTAGTCGAGCGTGAGAACCTGAAGAAAGCGTTGGCGCAAGTGAAGCGCAACAAGGGTACGGCGGGCGTCGACGGAATGACCGTCGACGAACTGCCGGCCTACCTGAAGGAGCACTGGCTCACGATCCGCGCCCAGTTGCTTGATGGCACCTACAAGCCACAGCCGGTGCGGCGGGTGGAGATACCGAAGGCATCGGGCGGCCTGCGGCCGCTCGGCATCCCGACGGTACTCGACCGCTTTATCCAGCAAGCGGTGATGCAGGTGTTGCAGGCAGATTGGGACGGAACGTTCTCCGAGGCGAGCTTCGGCTTCCGGCCGACCCGCTCGGCGCATCAGGCGGTGGAACGGGCGCAGACCTACATTGCGTCCGGGCACGCCGTTGTCGTGGACATCGATCTGGAAAAGTTCTTCGACCGGGTCAACCACGACATCCTGATGGGGCTTGTGGCCAAGAGAGTTGCTGACAAGCGCCTCCTGAAGTTGATCCGCGGCTTTCTGACCGCGGGTGTGATGGAGGGAGGACTGGTCAGCCCGACTGAGGAGGGGACGCCGCAGGGTGGCCCGCTCTCGCCGCTGTTGTCGAACCTGATGCTGGATGTGTTGGACAAGGAATTGGAGAAGCGCGGACATCGCTTCGTGCGTTACGCCGATGACTGCAACGTCTATGTGCGTAGTCAGAAAGCGGGTGAGCGGGTGATGGCCGGCATCGAGAAGTTCCTTGCAAAGCGTCTCAAGCTGAAGGTCAACAAGGCCAAGAGCGCGGTCGCCAAACCGAGTGTCCGCAAGTTCCTGGGCTTTAGCTTTACATGGGAGCAGCCGCCACGACGGCGTATCGCGCCGCAGGCCGTCGCCCGCTTCAAGGCGAAGGTTCGGGAGCTGACGCGACGCACGGGCGGCCGAAGCCTCGCGCAGAGCGTCAAGGAGCTGTCCGTCTATCTCAAAGGATGGCGCGGCTACTTCGGCTTCTGCCAAACTCCGTCGGTGTTGCGCGCGCTTGATGAATGGATCAGGCGGCGGTTGCGCGCCGTCGTCTGGAAGCAATGGAAGCGCGGACCCGCTCGCTTTGCCGAGTTGCGACGCCGCGGCGTCGGCCGGGTTCTGGCGGCAAAGACCGCCAGCAGCCCACGTGGCCCTTGGCGGCTCGCGAACAGCCCCGCGCTCAACATGGCCTTGCCAATCGCCCTCTTCGGTTCACTCGGTCTGGTGTCCATCGCAGCTCAGCGCACCGCATAATCCGCCGAACCGCCGTATACGGACCCGTACGTACGGTGGTGTGGGAGGGGAGGAGTCGCGAGACTCCCCCCTATCCCGATTGCCGAGTATGAGCGACAGCTTGGAGGTGGAAGTCCTCTCCCCAACTTGATTGACGGCGAAGGCTTAGCCACGCGCAAGGGCGTCAACGTGCCCGGGATCCTTGAATGCGGGTGCGATGGAAGGGACTACAGCTAGTGCCTGCGCCGCGCTCTCAACCAGCAGCTAGCGCTCACTCGCGGCGCGGTCGGGCATATCATCCTTCCAGCGTACCGATCCAAACGGGCGCTCCAGCGACAGATACTCAGGGGCTCAGGCCCGATATGGAAAGCCATGGCCTTCTCGTGTAATGCGCACTCCGACTGGTCCAGCGGTTGCGTTGGCGCAAATATCGAGTCATGTCGGGCAGTCTAGCGCTCAGTCCACAGCTCGGGTCGGCGATATCACGCGCAAATTGACCAACCATAGGCGCCGTTGCGTCGCCGGTAGAGCTGCACATCCTGCATGAGGTTGTGGAAGGCTCGCGCATTTTCCGAGGCCACGCGATAGTCGAGCTCAACTACCAGTGGGCCGCTCCGGCAGGTCAGCGGGAGCCGCACCTTAGGATCGGCAAGCATGTCGGCGTCATCCCCGCGCTCGGTGATGGCCGGCATGCGCAGCCAGCGCCCAAGCAGCGGCAAGAGCAGCATCAGTCCGGCAAAGGCGAGCAGCGTGATGTCGACACCGACGGCGTCGGTGAGACGCCCCCAGCCCCAACTGCCAACTGCGAGGCCCCCAGAGAACGCAGCCTACCAAGCCGCAACGGATTGGTCCGCAACCCAGCGCGGGCGGAGAGCTGCACGCCAATGTTGAACAGCGTCCACGTCCATACGGCGCCCGCCAAAACCAGAGCTGCGGCTGTCAAGACCGAATTATGACTGAGCACAACCGCCGCGATCGCGCCGCTCATGGACAATGTGAACCGCAGCCTCGCGGATCTTTATCGCCGCGACCTTCGTCGAGAGCTCCTGCACGAATTCCTCATAGATGCCTGCCTGTGCGTAGAGGCGGTTGGCGCAGACGCAGGTCTGGCCCATGTTGCGGTATTTGGAGACGATGGCGCCTTCGATGGCGGCATCGATATCGGGTCGTCGAACACCACGAAAGGCGCCTTACCGCCGAGCTCGAGGCCGAGCTTCTTCAGGCCGACGGAGGCCCGACGGTAGAGGATCTTGCCGACCTCGGTCGAGCCGGTGAAGCCGACAAAGCGCACGGCCGCGTGCTCGCACAAAACCTCGCCGATCGGTCGCGAATCTCCGGTGAAGACGTTGAAGACACGCTTGGGCGCGCCGGCTTTCTCAGCGAGGGCTGCGAGCGCAAGCGCCGAGAGCGGCGTCTCACTGACTGGCTTCAGCGCCACGGTGCAGCCTGCGGCGCGCCGGCCATACCTTGCGGGTGATCATCGAGTTGGGGAAGTTCCACGGCGTGATGGCGCCGCAGACGCCAATCGGTGGCTTGATCGCAAGCAGCCTTGCATCCGGGCGCGGCGAGGGAATCGTTTCGCCATAGATGCGGCGCGCCTCTTCGGTGTAGAACTCGACATAGGCGCCAACGATATCGACTTCGCCTAGCGCCTCGGAGAGCGGCTTGCCCTGCTCGGAGGTCAGGATTAGCGCGAGATCCTCGCGATTGGCAACGATCATTTCGTACCATTTGCGCAGGATGTTGGAACGTTGCTTGGCTGTGAGCTTAGCCCATGCAGGGAGCGCTCGTTCAGCAGCCTCCACGGCTCTCGTGCAGCCGTCGGCCGAGAGCTGCGGCAGTTTGGCGAGCTCAATGCCGATCGCCAGATTGTTTTTACCGAAAGGCGAGGTGAGCCGACTCAGGCGCCATCAGTGTAGCAGGCCTCCCGCAGATGTGACGGGTTCTTCAGACGCTAGAGCGCTTTCCGTTTGATGTGAATCGGAAGATTAGGGGATTCCCTCGATCGGGCAAATCAGATTCGGTTCCTCCGACGACAACGGGGGGCACGATGGCGAAGGGATACTCGAAGGACCTGCGGGTGCGGGCCGTCTCGATGGTCGAGGAAGGCGAGAGCGCGCGGGAGGTCGCGCGTGTACTCAACATCGGTGCCTCGACGGCGATCCGCTGGATCGAGCGCTGGACAACGACCGGCAACGTCGAGGCCAAACCCGGCACCGGCCATAACCGCTCGCCGCTGAACAAACATGAGCAATGGCTACTCGATCTTATCGCCGGGGAGCCTGACCTGACGCTGGATGACATCCGCGTGCGGCTCAGCCGCGCGAAGAGGCTCAAGGTTGGAACGACCTCGATCTGGCGCTTCTTCGATCGTCACAAGATCACGTTCAAAAAAAACTCTGCACGCCGCCGAACAGGATCGGCCTGATGTTGCGGCTGCGCGCGCTGCGCTGAAAGCTGAGCAGCCTGCGCTTAAGGCGCCGCGCCTGGTGTTCATTGACGAGACCGCGGTCACGACGAAAATGGTCCGTCGCTATGGCCGTAGCCCGCGTGGCGAGCGGCTGGTCGCCAGCGTGCCACACGGTCACTGGAAGACGCTGACGTTCATCGCTGCATACGGTTCAAGGGCATGACCGCACCCTATGTCATCGATGGCGCGATGGATGGGCCAACGTTCATTGCATATGTCGAGCAGGTTCTCGCGCCGACCCTGAAAAAGGGCGACACCGTCTTTATGGACAATTTGCGCACCCACAAGATCGACGGCGTGCGCCAGGCGATCGAGGCGGCCGGCGCAAGCGTGCGCTATCTACCGGCCTACTCGCCAGATCTCAACCCAATCGAGCTGGCATTCTCCAAACTCAAAACGGCCGTCCGCAAGGCCGCGGCCCGCACCGTCAAAGCACTCTGGAAGCTGATCGGCAGGCTCACCAAGACGTTTGCGCCTGCGCAGTGCGTCAATTACTTTCGACACGCTGGCTATGGACGATGACCCACATCAAGTGGAAAACGCTCTAGCGCAGGAAGGACGAGCCTTGCGTGGGTTGTGCGGCGGCGGTCGGGGTCGTCGCGTTGCTCCTGGAGGTTTTCAAATCCGAGCAATCAGGTCTTCGTCGATCGCGAAAAAAGGCCGCGCGAGATACCGCGCGGCCGAGTCAGGGAGGAAAAAGCCCCGAAGGGCACTGAATAGGAGCTCGGCAAGTAAATGAACTCACTGGGAACTCCAATCTTGCACGAAACGTCGTCAGATCGTGCAAGCGGATATCGGATACTCATTTACCTGGGAGGATTGGAGGCGTTCGCAGCGATATCTTGCAGTTTTTGTGCGCAGATTTCGCCAAGTTCGCAGCAACTGCTATCTTGAAGCGTTTCTCGCGAGAATATTCGAACTTGCGTACTGTTCATTGAGGCCATCGAACACTCGCTCGTTGTACGCGTCCGTACCCTCGATAGCTCGGTTTCAGGATTTAGCAAATCAATCTAAATTAGTCAGCGCTCGTCAACGAGAGGCAGAGAAACATTGAGCTCGGCGATTTGGCAGGATAGCTGCGCGTCGCGACAGTGCGAACCAGCATCGGGCGCGTACGAACAAGTCATTTGAGGGGCAAAATGCGCAAAGTCGCGATCGGAATTGGACATCATCACCGCGTCGCGGATTCCGCGTTGGGCTACGCGAACAGCTGGCACTGCCGGGGATTTCAGGGGTCATTGTCACAGGCGCACTCTGCACTGTCGCCATGCTCTACGGGAGCGTGGCGCAACATGAGTCGAATGCCAGCAACGAATTCAAAGATCATGTCGTATCGTTGTCACAAACCTTCTTGGAATCCGGGCAAATTGCAACCGAATTCGAGCGCAAGCCCAGTGAAGAATCGATCAAGAAGCATGCCGATAATCATGAGCGCCAGCTCGCAGCATCCAGTCGTGTTGAGGGATTCGTGACCGATTTGCGCGACGATGACCCTCCCTGCGGTCTGTCATCAATCTTTATGCAACACGATTCCAGAACGTGGTCTCGGCCCAACGAAACCTTGGCTTCAACGAGAATTAAGGATTTCAAGGCAAGTTACGAATGGCCGTGCGCGCAGTTGAGCATCGGGTGAGCGAGCTCAATCAGCCTCAGCGCGCGATATTGATGCTGAAGATGCGCCGCCACGAGAATGAGTTCATGTTGCGCGGTGAGAACAGCCATCGCGATGAAAATCGTCAAAAAGAGTCTCTCCGGGGCTGAAATTCCATCACGGAGGTGGTTCCTCGGCACTGGCGTGGCGGAGCAAGAGCATCATAACTATCCTCCGTGAGGAGGACACGGCCGCGACGTCTCAGGCAATCAACGAACAACGGCAACTGTGGTGAAGTTCATAGTCTTGGAATCAGCTAGTAGTTCATTTGAAAGTTTCAGCGTGCTTCCTCGTGCTAGCATTCTTTTGCGCCTTCCGGAGTCGCCAAGTGTTCGACGCAACGACCACTGCGCTTTTGCGTGCTGTTCTTGAGGAGGTTTGCGAGGGTCTGCCTCGCAGCGAAACCGGCACTCGGGCCCATGTCGCTTCCAAGATCTTGGACGCCGCCAACAGAGGTGAGATCACGGCGGACCGCCTTAGGCAGGTCGGCATGGAAGCTCTTCGCTCTGCGCCAACAATGTGGCGGTAGGTGCGGACAACACTGATAGTGCTCATGTGAATTTCCAGGTCACGGTGTTGAAGATCCTTGTGAGCTACCCGGACGGGTTCGCATCCATGCCGGACCTCAAGCGAGACATGGCCATTTTGGCCACGAGCGGTCCCGATTGGGCGGCGCGCACCAAGGGAATGGGCGCCCGCGTGCCCGAGCTCGACCTTTTTTCGCAACGACTCGTCGAGCGTGTGAATGGAGGGTGGCGCATCACGGACGAGGGACGAGCGGTGCTCGAACTGATGGAGCCGCGCCCTGGCACGCCCCAAGTCCAGCCAGAGGACACGAGAGCTCGTGAGCTGGCATCGCCAGTGCCGGCACGATCCCATTCTGTCGAACTACGTCGGCGCGAGCCTGAACGACTGGGGCGGCGCCGGTCCTCTAAGAGCCGAACGTGCGCACCGCACTCTTAGACCGGACAATCTAGGCGATCAAGGCCGCGCCCGACGATCGGGTTGCCGAAGGAGAATTTTCGATGCCGTTGTGGGCTTCGAACGTTTTATTGGAGAGCTGGAACGAGAAGTGCTGATATCTCAGCATATATCGGGGAAAGGTGCTGTTGCTTCGATCAGATCCAAGATCCCGCGATGCGCAGTGCACCATTCATGTATGGACCTCGATTCTCGGCGCCTGAGCCGTTGGCTGAGGCCACGGCGCAGGCGCGGCCAAGTGGGACGGAGTGCCTGGGAGTCTCGCCGCCTCTCAACGGCAACAGTATCTGAGCGCTGATGCCGCTCGGCATAAAGCGATCGATGGCCGACACGCTTGGTTCGCATTGACTCACGTCAATTCGCTCCCGCCTCGTTCTTGAAACATCCCTCTTAGGCCGTCGTCCGTGAACAACGCCTAAGGTGCTGATCAGGAATCGGGTTTCCGGACGTTGGTGCGTTTCGGATTGCAGGCGTTGATAGGTTTGAGCATCGGAAGCCTGCAATTTGCAGTTTGAGATTCCGTCGAATCGCAAAGCCTGATTCGATGGCCGTATCGGAGGAGCCGATGCGACCGAAGAAGCCGAAAGCGACGGAAGAAGGCGATCTGTTTCGTGCCAGGCTCGATCAGATCATCAACATGAAGCACGAGCCGGTGCAGCTCGCCGGCAAGGTCGACTGGGCTTGGGTCGATGCGCAGATTGCACCGCTGTACAGCGACAAGGACCGCCCTGGGATCGAGACCCGCTTCGTGGTTGGGCTGCTGCTGCTCAAGCACATTTATGGTCTCTCCGACGAAGGCGTGTGCGATCGCTGGGTCCGTGATCCGTATTCCCAGCACTTCACCGGCGAGGCGTTTTTCCAGCACGAGTTTCCGCATGAGCGCTCGGATCTCAGCCATTGGTGCAAGTGAGCTGGTCCCGCTTGTCTGAACAGACTCTCCGCGTCGATAAGTGGAGCCTCTGCCGGGATTAGGCCGCCACGCGGAGCGGCGGAAGGTTGAAGTAGGCTTGATCCGGGGTCATGTCGTCAAGGCTCGAATGGGGCCTTCGTCCGTTGTACAACAAGGTTTGAGAACGCCCACAGGACCGTTCTTCGCGAGGTTCTTTATCGATATCATCCTTGGTTTGGCTGCCGAGTTTGCGTTCATGGGGCCGTCGACAAGGCCGGCGATGTCGCCTTCCGCTGCACGCTGGATGGATCGCAAGCAGATCGTTGGCTGGAGGTTCCTGCATGGATGTTCGACCGGACGGCATGCCCTGAGGCGGAGCTTTTGGCAGCTCGGCCATTTGTCAGCATAACCGCACTTGCAGCGCTTTCTGCGCTTCTCGATCTGGCGTTGATGGATCGAACGCCATCAGCTGCCCTGTTTTCTAGCGCATCCAGAGCCTCTCACAGCCAGAATCGGGGAGAGACCCATGTCACGGCAGACGGCAATGCCAGGGAGCGGATACCGACACAATCGACAACCGCGGCCGCAGCGGCAGATGGATCTGTTCGGGAGCGACCTGTCGCACGACGCCATCGGCGCGCCCGCATGGCCGGAGCTGCCGGCGGAAGCCCGGGCGGCCCTCACGAGGCTGATGACGCAGTTGATCCTCGACCATGCTGCGACGACAGCGACGCCGCCCGCGAAGGAGGCCGGTCATGATCTCTGACAAGGTCAGGCCACATCATCTGGAGCGCAAGGCGATTCTTTACGTGCGCCAATCCTCAGCACATCAGGTGTTGCACAATCGCGAGAGCAGCGCGTTGCAATACGCCATGCGGGACCGGCTGACGGCGCTCGGGTGGTCAGAGATCGAAGTGATCGATGATGATCTCGGTCGTTCAGCCGCCGGCGGGGTACAACGCGCTGGTTTTGAGCGGATGGTAGCGGACGTTTGCCTCGGTAAGGTTGGTGCGGTTTGCGCCCGCGAGGTCTCGCGCTTCGCTCGCAACAGCCGGGATTGGCAGCAACTCATCGAGATGTGCCGCGTGATCGACACCGTTCTGGTCGATCAGGAGACCATCTATGCGCCAAGGCACGGCAACGACCGCCTGCTGCTCGGGCTCAAGGGCAGCCTCAACGAGTACGAGCTGGATCTGTTGCGCCAGCGCTCGCTCTCGGCCCGCCACGAGAAGGCGCGCCGCGGCGAGTTGGTTGCGGCGGCGCCCGTCGGCTTCGTGAAGGCCGGCGACCGCTATGAGAAAGATCCGGATCGGCGCGTCCAGGAAGCGATCCAGTTGGTGTTCGACAAGGTCGAGGAACTGGGCAGTGCGCGACAGGCGCTCTGCTGGCTCCACGAGTACAATCTCGATCTGCCGGTGAAGCTGTCCAACGGCGACACAGCCTGGCGGCGACCGAGTTACTCCGCCATCCACCGGATCATTGAGAACCCGGTCTACGGCGGCGCCTATGCCTATGGTAAGACGGCTGTGGCGGCGGGATACACCGCCGAGGGCATGAGCGTGAAGATCCGCGGCAAGACGCGGAACGAATGGTTGACGTTGAAGCCTGATACCCACGACGGGTATGTGAGCTGGGAGAGGTTCGAGGCGATCCGCGCGATGGTCAGCAGCAACGTTCCCACTGGTCGGCATCACGGCGCGCCCAAGCATGGAGACGCGCTGCTGGCCGGTCTGATCCGGTGCCAGCGCTGCGGCCGCAAGCTCACACTCCGGTACTCCGGCATGAAGCACCATATCCCGCGCTACAGTTGCAGCCGCGCTTGGATGGACAATGGCGGCGCTCACTGCATCGCCTTCGGAGGATTGCGCGTCGATGATGCAATCGAGGAAGCACTGCTTGGCGTCGTCGGCCCAGGCGCTATCGCCGCTGCAACCGCTGCCGCCAAGGAAGCCGGGGAACGGCGCGATCAGGTGCGCGATGCGCTCAGTCGCGATCTGGAAGCGGCGCGCTATGCCGCCGACCGGGCTTTCCGGCAATACGATGCCGCTGACCCCGCGAACCGGCTGGTGGCGAGTGAGCTTGAAGCGCGCTGGAACAGGGCGCTCGCTCACGCGGCGGAGGTCGAGGACAAGATCGCTATGCATGATGCGGCGACGCCCGCACCTATTGCTGATCCAGCTTCGCTCGGCGTACTGGCCTCAAACCTCAAAACGGTCTGGGATGCGCCGACGACGGATGCTCGCCTCAAGAAGCGCATTGTGCGCACCCTCATCCATGAGGTCGTGGCCGATATCGACGACGCGGTTTCCGAGATCGTTCTCCTCGTCCATTGGGTGGGTGGCGCCCACAGCGAGTTGCGCTTGCCCAAGCGCCGGCGCGGACAGCGCAACAGCACCTCTGCCGATATCATCCAAGCCGTGCGTCAACTGGTGCTGATCGCCAGCGACGATCTGATTGCCGGCCTCTTCAACCGCAACGGCCTCAAGACGGGCAACGGCAATCGCTGGACCCGCGAGCGCGTCACATCAATGCGCTCGAACTACCACATCCCGGTGTTCAAGCCCGCCGATGACGGGATCGAACCCTGGCTCAACCTTGGCAACGCTGCAAAGCTCCTGAAGATTGCGCCCAAGACGCTCCGGCTGGCCGCCGAAGCCGGCGAAATCGAAGCCTTCCATCCGCTATCGGACGGCCCGTGGATCTTCGCCCGCGCCTCGCTGATAACAACTGCCGCTCAATCTATCGCCGAACGAGCGCGACAGAACCCAAGATACCCCACGGGATCGCATCCCAATCAGCAAAGTCTCTTCTCTTCAACAACATTGACAGATGGGTGTTCTGATGCGCGGTTGTAGAAGTCGAGATACCGGCCGATCGAATGTCGCGCCTCGCCGACGGTTTCGTAGGCTCGCAGATAGACCTCCTCGTATTTGACGCTGCGCCACAGCCGTTCGACGAACACATTATCTCGCCAGGCCCCTTTGCCGTCCATGCTGATGGCGATGCCCTTGCTGGCGAGCAGGCCGGTGAACGCCGCGCCGGTGAACTGCGAACCCTGGTCGGTGTTGAAGATCTCCGGCTTGCCATGGCGTGCCAAGGCTTCTTCCAGGGTCTCGACGCAGAAGGCTGCTTCCATCGTGATCGACAGCCGCCAGGACAGAACTCGACGGGTCGCCCAGTCGAGCACGACGGCGAGATAGATGAAGCCGCGCGCCATCGGGATGTAGGTGATGTCCATGGCCCAGACCTGGTTCGGATGCGTGATCTCCATGCCGCGCAGCAGATACGGATAGATCTTGTGGCCCGGTTCAGGCTTGGTGGTGCGCGGACGGCGATAGAGCGCCTCTATCCCCATCCGCCGCATCAGCGTCTTCACATGCCGGCGGCCGATCTTGCACCCCTGCAAAGCCAGCAGGCCTCGCAACATACGCGAACCGGCGAAGGGGAACTCCAGGTGCAGCCGATCCAGATGCCGCATGATCGCGAGGTCGGCGGACGACACCGGGCGCGGCAGATAATAAACGCTGCCGCGGCTGATCTTCAAAACTTCCGCCTGCTTGGTGATCGACAGATCGTGTCCACGGTCGATCATCGCTTTGCGCTCAGCAATCCCGCCTTGGTGAGCGCTCCTTCTAAAATTCGTTCTCCAGCGTCAGCTCTCCGATCTTGGCATGCAGCGACTTCACATCGACTGCAAGCGCGGCCGGCGGCCCGCCCCCTGGTCCGAAAATCTCGGAAGCATTGCCCTCAAGCTGCGATTTCCACGCCGTAATCTGATTGGGGTGAATGCGGCGCGACAATCAGGATGGAAGTGGAGCGTCAATCTGGATGAGAAGAGGCCGGCGGGCTTGTAACGCAGGGAGGGCGTAGCCCGACCGGAGTTACGAGCCCGCCGGCGGCGCGATCCCGGAAGGGGCCGTGCCGCCCGGTGATCCCGGTCGGCCGGGTATGGAGGTGGTTCTTCTGCGAGGGGGAATCACTTTGTGCCTGGCCGCCATGTAACCGATCACCAGATGAGGCTCTTTATGAAGTTCCGTCAGACTAATCCCACTGCCGCCGCGGCGGCGAAGGCGTCGATCAGTATCGCCACGGCCTATCGCATCGAGAAGGACCCGAGGCTGCCCTCGCAAAGGAAGGCGCCCCGCGAGCGGCGCCGGCCCGACCCGTTGGGCGATACTTTTAAAGCCGAGGTCGTGCCCATGCTGCAGGCTTCCCCGGGCCTCCGCTCTGTCGCTATTTTTGAGGAGATGATCCGGCGGCATCCCGAGCTGGGCGGCGGCATTCGCCGCACGCTGGAGCGGCGCATCCGATCGTGGCGCGCCATTCATGGCGCGGAGCGTGAGATCATTTTCCGGCAGGTGCATGAGCCCGGCCGGATGGGCCTTTCGGATTTCACCGACATGGGCGATGCCGGCATTGCGATCGCCGGCGCCGCGCTGGATCACCGGCTCTATCACTTCCGGCTGGCCTATTCCGGCTTCGAACACGCTCATGTCGTGCTCGGCGGGGAGAGTTTCGTGGCCTTGGCGGAAGGGCTGCAGAACGCCCTGTGGTCGCTCGGTGGCGTACCGCGCGAGCACCGCACCGACAGCCTTTCGGCGGCCTTCCGCAATCTCGACCCCCAAGCCTGCACAGACCTGACGCGCCGCTACGATGAGTTCTGCCGTCATTACGGCATGACGCCTTCGCGCAACAATACCGGCATCGCCCACGAGAACGGCGCCATCGAAGGCCCGCACGGCCATCTCAAGCGCGCCATCCAGGACGCGCTGCTGATGCGGGGCTCTGCCGATTTCGCCGATCTGGCCGCCTATCGCGGCTTCATCGACGAGATCGTCAGCCGCCGCAATGCCCGCAATGCCAAGCGCATCGACCTCGAACGCGCCGGACTGCAGCCCCTGCCGGGCCAGCGCACCTCGGATTACGAGGAAGTCGGCGTCCGCGTCACCTCCTCGGGCGGCTTCACGCTGCGCAAGGTATTCTACACCGTGCCCTCGCGCCTGATCGGCCATCGGCTCCGGGTGCGCCTGTTCGACGACCGGCTGGACCTGTTCATCGGCGGCACCCCGCTCATGACCCTGACGCGGGGGCGCCCTCATGCTTCCGGCAAACACGACCAAGTGGTTGACTATCGCCATGTCATCCATTCGCTGCGCAGGAAGCCGATGGCGCTGCTCAGCCTGGTCTATCGCGATCAGCTGTTTCCACGCGACGCTTACCGGCGAACCTTCGACGCGCTCCTGATGCGCCTGCCGGAGCGCCAGGCCTGCCGCGTCATGACCGATCTGCTCGCGCTCGCCCATGAGCGCGGCTGCGAGAGCGAACTGGCCGACAAGCTTTCCACCGCTCTGGAGACCGAGCAATTGCCGGACATGGCCGCTTTGCGGGCCCACTTCGCGCCCGATCCCGCCGCACTGCCGAACGTCGAGATCCACCTCGTGCCGCTCAATGTCTATGAAGCCCTGATCGGTGGAGACGTGGCATGAAGACGAACAGCACCATCGATACCGCCAAGCTTGGCATCCTTCTCAACGAACTGCGTCTTCCTGCCATCAAGTTCATATGGCCCAAATTCGCCGAACAGGCCGATAAGGAAGGCTGGCCCGCTGCCCGTTTCCTCACCGCCATCGCGGAACACGAACTCGCCGATCGCCGCCGCATCGAGCGCCATCTCGTCGAAGCCCACCTCCTGCCGGGCAAGACCCTTGACACCTTCGAGTTCGAGGCCGTGCCGATGATCTCCAGGGCCCAGATTATGGCGATTACCGCCGGCGACGCCTGGCTCGAGAAGGGCGCCAATCTGCTCCTCTTCGGTCCGCCCGGCGGCGGCAAGAGCCATCTGGCGTCCGCCATCGGCCTCGCTCTCATCGAGAACGGCTGGCGCGTGCTCTTCACCCGCACCACCGACCTCGTCCAGAAGCTTCAGGTCGCCCGCCGCGAACTTGGCCTCGAAGCCGCTATCGACCGGCTCGATCGCTTCCATCTGCTGATCCTCGATGACCTTGCTTACGTCACCAAGGATCAGGCCGAGACCAGCGTGCTGTTCGAGCTCATCAGCGCCCGATACGAACGACGGTCGATGCTGATCACCGCCAACCAGCCCTTCGGCGAATGGGGAAAGGTCTTTCCCGATCCCGCCATGACGCTCGCCGCCGTCGATCGCCTGGTCCATCACGCCAGCATCTTCGAGATGAATGTCGAGAGCTACCGCCGGCGCGAGGCCATCGAACGAAAGCGAGGTCCGGGGCGGCCGGCCTCATACGCCACACCTGCCAATATCGCTGCTGATTGACGCGCCGCGACAATCAACCTGACAAAGTCCTTGCGCGCGACAATTAACGCCGCAATTATCGTTCTCCCGCGACACCGGATTCTCATCCTGATTGTCGCCCGCCTCTTATCCAGTTTGTCGCGCTACAGGTGAACGTCGAAATGCTCGGCCAGTTGGGCTACCGTTCGGTCGCCCTTGATGGCTGCCAGCGCCACCTTCGCCTTGAAGGCCGGTGAGTGATTCCGGCGTGCTCGTCTGCTCATCGTCTCTCCTGATTCGCGGGCCAATCTTGCCCGCCGTCAGGCAGAAACTCCACTTATCGCCCTGTTCAGATTTCCCGAGCCGGCTCTAAGCGCTTTGGTGACAAGCTCGAGCTTCTGCTGGCCGAGAGCCTGAGGGTGGCGCACGACGCCGGGGCACTGCGCAGGCGCGATCTCAAGCGGGTCACCGTGGATACCACGGTGCAGCCCAAAGCCGTCACCTTCCCGACCGACGGCAAGCTGCTGCGTGCAGCCATCGAAGGGCTCAACCGGCTGGTCCGCAGAGTAACTGCTGGCTAACGAGGCCGGCGCAACCAACCTGGACTGTCACGATCTCCGCCGGTGGATGGCCCGGCACATCAAGCTGGCCAAGGTGGCAAGTCGGCAGTCGAAAAGAGAATTATTGTCTTTGATCTCAGAGGCGATACGATGCCTTAAATTACTTAAGCTCTATAAGAAGATAAAGGCGAATAGGCTGGAACATAGGAGTATAAGTCCCGTTGCGGGGCCCATTGGCCTACTGTGCTGCGCAAGCCGCATGGCGGCGTGCTGCCGGTCAAGAGCTTTCTGATTACTGACGCTGATTATGTTGAGGTTCTGACTGAAATCGACATCCAGACACCAGTTCCCGACATCATCAAGGAAAGGCGGAACGGACGGAGCTTCCTCTTCATCGGCTGTCGCTTCAGATCGGCTTTTGCTATTTATGCGCGGCAGATCACCAAACGCTCGGCTGACGTCCATTACGCGATCGTCGATCCGCAAGCACTCTCGCGCAACGAACTCTGCTTTCTGGTCGAGCAACACCTGACACCGATCGCGATATGGCTCCCGCACGCAATAGAGATGTTGAGCGCCAAGTAGCGACGCAAAGTGGGCTGCTCGCCCCGGTCCGCTAGTAGGAAGAGGTCGCATCGCAAACGACCGGTGCGGGTTGGGAGATTTCACGCGAGAGCTCAATGAGAACCCAACGGCCATCTCCGTCACAATCGCGACGCCTGTCGCATTTGCGACGTGTGAACTGTCGCTGACGCGCGCGCAACTGTGCGGATCACGTCTAGCTAACTCATTCACAGGGCGGGAATGCCATCGCCATCCGAGATGGCACGCGAGTTGCTAACTCTCGTTCTGTGGCCGCTCAGGCCGGACGCGGAAAACATGTCAAAGATGCTGAGGATAGCGGCGGGATGCGGGTCATCACCGGTTATAAGGGTTCCCGGAGCTCTTCGAAGAATGGCAAAGGGAGCTATGGGTCACAGGCTGCCCCAGGCGATCTGCCGTCCGAAATCTGGGACAAAGGTAGGACTCATCCCTGCTATAGCGAAGAAGCTCATCATCATTACGCTCGCATCCATGTCGCGGTCGCGCCGGCTTGCAATATTCAATGCAACTACTCCAATCGTAAGTACGACTGCGCCAATGAATCGCGTCCGGGGGTTGTTAGTGAGAAGCTCACTCCTGAGCAGGCGGTGAGAAAGCTGCTCGCGGTCGCCACCAGAATTCCACAGCTGACTGTGCTCGGTATCGCCGGCCCCGGCGATGCCTTGGCCAATCCGAAAACGACTTATCATGCCACAGATCTCCGCGCCCGAACACGGCACAGCATTCGGGCTCAAAGGCCAGCGAGGCCCGACAGCGCAGGAATTGGCGGCGCTTCAGGATGCTTGTGAAGGTCAGATAAAGATGATGCGGCATCGCCGCCAGTGCCGCGCTGACGCCGTCGGCCTGCTCGGAGATGATCGCAGCAGCGAGTTCACCATAGAGAAGGTCATGGTCATGGACGTTCAATATGACCTCGAGACGCGCAAGGCTTATCAGGCCAAGATTGAGGATGAGCCTGCGGCGAGGATCACGACCAGGCAGGAGGAGTTTCCGGAACTCGCTGGCGAACCTGAACGGCATGCCCGCTACGAAGTGGCGATTCGCATCGCGGATGACGAGTCGGCATGTCTCATCGCAGACGAGGGCAATATGCTGCAGAAGAGCACCTCTGCTCGCGTCTCCGTGCGCCCTGCAGGTTCGCGAGGGGGCGGTGCATGAACATGATCGTTCGCGACAGTGATGTGGTCCAGCAAAGCGGGCCGCCCGCGTTCAGCCTCGGCGAAAAGGTGCGGGCCAGCAGTACCATCCGCAATGACGACACCTTTCGCGGCAAGGAGATCGGCGACATTCTGGCCAGGAAGGGCGACGTGGGTTATGTCGTTTCCATCGGCACGTTCCTGCAGAAATTCCATATCTACGGTGTCGAATTTCTTGAAAGCGGCTACCGCGTCGGCATGGGGCGCAAAGAGCTCGACCCGGTCGACGAGGGCGTAGATGATCTGCCATTGCCGGAAATGGCTGTGTCATGACAGAGCCGTGCGTTCCAAAATATCGATCGGGCCAGCGCGTGAAAACCGCAGTCAATCTCATCAATGACGAGTCAGTTGCCACCGCGCCGCCTGATGGGATCCTGGTCGGCGCCGGTGCTATCGGCGAGATTGTCCGGGTCGCGATGCATACCGAAGCGCGCGTGCCGATTTATCTTGTAGGTTTTGGTGAGCGGCTGGTCGTTGGTTGTCTTGAAGAAGAGATCACAATCCTTTGAGGGGATGTTCTCGCAATGAGAGTGTCGAGAGAGGTACCGGTCGGGCTGATCCCGCATCCGAACGAGCTAGATCGCAAGCGGATCGAACGTGCTTTGATCTCGCGCAAGCACTATCGCTATGTCTCGCCTAGTGTGACGCCGGTAAAGGCTGGCTATCTCATTGAGAGTCCCTGCTGCTCGCGCAATATCGAGAACGATGGCGGTCAGATCGATGTCGCGCTATTTCATTACGATGCCGAGAGCGGGATCTGGAAAGTTCTTCAAGAACCATGCGCGAGGAAACTGGAAATTTTACAGCATTTTCCACCGGCTGGCCTCTGCGATCGACGAATTGAACACGGATCCCGAGCGGCTGTTCTGGCAGTGATGCTCATTTAGCAGCAGTCATATAGGAGCCACAATGGCGCTCGCCACAGAACAATTGATCGAAATCGAACGCCTGCTTGCGACAGCTAACACAGACACTAGCGCCGTTGCTGACCTAAGGAGCCGCTTTCCGCAGCTCACCTTGGTTCGATGTGCTGCGTCGGATGTGGCGGAGCAGCCATTCCGGCGTCTTCCACAGTTTGACCTGCATCTAATCGATGGATCGGACCACTGCATGCAGATTACGGCCGACCAGGCGCGAGCGACTGGATTGGTGCTGGCTAGAAGGCATGTTGGGCGATGATCAGAACTGGACCTGCAGAGAATCGCCTCGATGACGCGGAGGCGGTGAATGCAACTCCGCTCTCGGATCCTGATATCATTGTTGCCGACTCTCTGCCGTCGAAGCGCAATTGTGTTCGCAGCGAATTTCCAGTCGGTGGACGACTGAGAGGCTCGAACGAGCTTTCGCGGTCTATGTTGGCCGCAAGTATAACGTTGCGGTTCCAAGCGCACGATTGGGCTCCTGCTTGGCCTGAAGGCGGTCAGTATCGAGCGGGAGCAAGAGGTAATCGCCTCCTCCTATTCGTTTCTCAGGCCGTCCACGCCATCAATCTCGCGGACGCACGGGCGGAGTTTGCCGACATCGACTGTTGGTCCGAAACGTGGCTCAAGGCAATGCCGAAGTACGTATGAGGCCTAACACACGGGCGATTATCGCCGTCAACCCGAACGGGCCACCCGGCACCAATGCAGGTGCGAAGTTCAAGTCGCGGCGCGAGGTCCACCCCAAAGGGGGCGAAACTGAACACGTCACAATCGAGCAGCCCACCGGTCTCTAAACCTGGCAAAAAAAACGGGAACGATATGAATCCGCAGATCATCATTCACGCCCGCTTCGCCCCGAATGGCAGGGTGATCCAGATCAGCGAGCGCCCGGCGAGGCTCACGCCCGACCAATGGTTTAATGTTCTCAAGGCCCGAGCCGGCTCTGCCTATCGCCCACTGTCCCGTGGTCGTGGCGTTTTTCGGCTGACCCGGGCCGCAGTTGATACCTTCAAGCAAGAAACTGTGACGCCGGCATGAGCGAAGAGATCATCGATATCGTGGCTAGCCACGAGATTGAGGTGGTCGCAGGCTGTCCAGCCGATGCGATCGAGCGGGTGGCGCCAGGGCGTACAGTCTGTCGCAGATCGAAGACATCGGCGAGGGCCTGCCGGTTACAATTCTTGTGATCCTGACTTTCGGTAATGACTATTTCGATTATGTCAATCGTTGCTGGCACGACGGAGTTTGGCTTAAGATCGCTTACTGCGGGTTGTTCTCCCCGGATCGGTCATGATTCAGATACAAAGGCACGGTGCGACCTTGGAGGTCGACAGTGGTTTTGCATCGGGGCCTCGTAATGGCACGCGCTTAGATCGGTTGCACTCCGCGCTGTAGTCGACAATGGGGTCCGAGTGTCCGGGGGGCCGTATAGTCGCGATCCGTCGGCTTTGCGAAACACCCACGTGCCGGCGGTCTCGTTCCTCCGATAACCGATCGACAGGCCTTGTCCGATTGATACAAAGACGGGCGTTTTGCGCACCGGCTTGTCCAGCCGCGCACTGCGGCTTTCGAGCGTCTTGTCCCTGATGCGCCTGACCATCGCCGATGCCTCAGCTTCATTCCGAAAGTGTCCAGCCGGAGTCCAGTGGACAAGGATTTACACGGGACTGATACTGGCGGACGCCAGCGCGCTCGAATCCTTGAAACGGCCGGCAATTTGAAGATCTCTATAATAGGGCGTCGTGTCCTTCGCTCACCTGAACAAGAACAAGCTTCGCTCAGAAGCATGCCTTGGCCGCAGGAGGAGCCCGTGGGATTGAGACAAAAGCTCGCTAGCGTTTCCTTTCCGCGGAGCCTTTAGGCCGTCTGCTTTTCCAAAGCTGTACAAGCGGAAGACACCGCTCAGCATATGTTAGGTGAATCATCCCGTTCACGTCGGCGATACGCGATAAACCGACAAGTCTGAGTTGGCAGCTGAATTAGACGGTTGCGTCTTACAAGGGATATTTCCCAAAATTACCCAGATGCTGAGTTCGGACGCCAGCAACCAATGCGACCTCATCTGGAATAATCACGATCGGGGCAGGGCCGCGCCTCATAAGGCCGAAGCAGGACAGTTCGAGTCATCTCCAAAATGCTGACCGAAAAACACCGCGTATCCACGGACAACCGCTGGGATAAAGTTCTATCGCTCCGATCTCATCGGCAAAGGCTGCCGCAGAGCCGGAATGATCTCGTGGGGATTGCTCATGCCCTGCATCGGAAGAGAAAAGTGAAGCGGGTTATGGCATGAGCTACACCGACGCAGCCTTTAGTTTCTGGTGGACCCTCTGGAATAATAACTACGAAGTCTTCGCAGCAGATGGCTGGACGCCCGATGATCAGTTCGGCCTTTCGGTTGCAGGCGGCGAACACTGCGAGGACCATTCTCGAATCCTATTATCTGTTCGAGGCATCGAATGTTCTTGATGACCTGAGCGAGCCCAAAGACATCTGACCGTCAAGGACATCTGCTTGTTGGACGCCTGCTCATGCCAAATGCATGGAAATACGCCTATAGCCGCCTCTTCCCAGTCGCACCGGCTTTCACGGAAACCGGAGTTCTTGCCCTTGAGGGGCAGCGCCGCGTGCTCGAATGCATGATCGACGAGCGCGTCGATGGGATCTGCATTCTGGCTCATTGTTCCGAGCAGTTCCTGTTATCGGAGCAGGAGTGCGATATATTGGTTGATTTGTCCTGGCTCATGTGGGTAGTCGCAAGGCGGTCATGATCACATGCAAACATTTCAGCACGCAATTTGCAATCGAGCGCGCCCGCTATGCGGCCGCGCGTGGCGCAAGCCTTCTGATGCTGATGCCGCCCTATCTCGGCGTGAGCCTCAACGCAGACGCGCCCTCGATGTTCGATCGTTTCGGCCGTGTCGCAGATGCGGCCAAGATTTCGATCCTGGTCCTGAATGCGCTGCTCAGTGGCGTGACGTTAACAATGTCGTTTCTGGTGCGCCTTGCCCGGGAGATGCGGCGCTTTAGTTATTTCAATATCGAGGTGCCGTTTGCCGCGGCGAAGCCGCGGACGTTGACTGACGCCGGAGGAGAGGCAATCCTAGGCCCCTTTGAACCGCCCCGGGTTTGCCGGAGGCTCCAACTCCTGAGAGGATGGAGCCATGACGAGCAAGACAACGAACAAGTTTTCACCCGAGGTCCGGACCCGAGCGGTTCGGATGGTTCTGGATCACGCCGGCGAGCACCCGTCGCGCTGGGCGGCAGTGACGTCAATCGCGGCCAAGATCGGCTGCACGCCGCAGACGCTGCATGACTGGGTCAAGAAGGCCGAGGTCGATAGCGGGCAGCGGACCGGCGTTCCGACCGATACGGCCGAGAAGCTGAAGGCGCTCGAACGGGAGAACCGCGAGCTTCGGCAGGCCAACGAGATCCTGCGCAAGGCAAGCGCCTATTTTGCGATGGCGGAGCTCGACCGCCGGTCCAAGCCATGATCGCCTTCATTGACGATCATCGTGGGGCGCATGGGGTCGAGCCGATCTGCAAGGTGTTGCCGATTGCCCCCTCGACCTACCACGCCCATGTCGCGAAGCGGCGCGATCCGGCCACGCGGTCGGCGCGCGCCAGGCTGGACGCCGCGCTGAAGATCGAGGTTCGGCGCGTCTTCGATCAAAACTTCTCCGTCTACGGCGTGCGCAAGGTCTGGCGGCAGCTCAAGCGCGAAGGCTTCGATGTTGCCCGTTGCACGGTGTCGCGACTGATGCGGGACATGGGTTTGCAAGGGGTCATCCGCGGCAAATCCGTCAAGACCACGATCAGCGACAAGGCCGCGCCATGCCCGATGGATCACGTCAATCGCCAGTTCAAGGCACCAAGGCCGAACGTCCTCTGGCTCTCCGACTTCACCTATGTCGCGACCTGGACCGGCTTCGTCTACGTCGCCTTTGTGATCGACGCCTATGCCCGCAGGATCGTGGGCTGGCGGGCCTCCCGCACGGCGCACGCAGGCTTCGTGCTCGATGCGCTGGAGCAGGCCCTGCACGATCGCCGACCGGTCCATCGCGGCGGGCTCGTGCATCATAGCGATAGGGGCAGCCAATACGTCTCTATCAAATACACCGAACGCCTGGCTGAAGCTGGCGTCGAGCCTTCTGTCGGCAGCGTCGGAGATTCCTATGACAACGCTCTCGCCGAAACCATCAACGGTCTCTACAAGGCCGAGGTGATCCATCGGCGCGGACCATGGCGCAGCTTCGAGGCCGTCGAGTTCGCGACGCTGGAATGGGTGGACTGGTTCAACAACCGGCGGCTCCTGGAGCCCATCGGCAACATCCCGCCGGCCGAAGCCGAGCAACGCTACTACGCCATGCTGGAACAACCGGCCATGGCGGCATAACTTAAACCAAATGGCCTCCGGCAAACCCGGGGCGGTTCACTTCGACGGAGAGGAAGCCATTACAATGATGCCAGATCTCGATGCTGGTGCGAGCGGGACGATACCGGGCGCGCTGCTTCCTGATCTATTGCGATCCAGTGATCGATCATCACACGACGGGACGCAGGCGGGAAGCCGTCCTGCCTATGGAAGAGTGCTGTCATTAATCGGTTTCGAGAACCGCCAGTGTGGCCTGCGCGCCGCCACGGGCGCGATGTGACATAGCTGAAGGAAATTCACCCCACAAACAGCGCCGTGAGGAAAAGAGCTTTAGCGGCTTATTGGAATTAGGAGAGGCGACGCAAGCCGACCGGGCGCGCACGAGCCCGAACCGGTGGTTAGCTGTCCCCGATAAGGTTTGAGCTTTCAACTCGTCAGTGCGCGCATTGTCGGCTGAAGACGTACATTCGTAGAGGTGCTAGGGAGGAGGTTTGGAGATGACCGGGACGCTCAATGGGACTATGTCGCATGCTTGGACGAGGCGGTCGCGCTCGACAGTCCGCAATGCAGCCATAGAAATCGACAAAATCGATGCTCGTCTTCTTGATCTCGTTCAACGCAACAATCGCCTAAGCAGTGAAGAACTCGGCGCGAAAGTTGGCCTATCTGCATCCGGAGTTCAGCGCCGACTAAAGCGCCTACGAAAGGAGGGCGTGATAGAATCAGACGTTTCAATCATTTCGCCAAGGGCGATCGGCCGAAGCTTGACTATGCTGGTCCTCATTTTCTTTGAGCGCGATCGCGCCGACATCATTGATCGCTTTAAGCGGGGGATCCGCACTATGACGGAGGTGATGAGCGGATTTTACGTCACTGGCCAAGCTGATTTCATCCTGTTGGTGACTGCAAATAATCTGGAAGAGTACGATCATTTCACCCGACGCTTGATAAAGGAAAATCCAGATATGAAGCGCCTCGAGACTGTAGTTGTTTGGACCGAGTCAAAGCCGGTTTCATTTTACCAATGGGATCGTTGGCATGCTGGTGACCAATCTCGCCGTGACCCTTAACGGCCTGATCTTGAATCAAGCATAATCGCTTTCCGCGCTGTGAGAGCGGTAACGACCATCTCGTACTCTCGGCCCGGGTCGATGCGGTCCGATTAAAATGAGGCCGCGTTCCAGCTTCGGCGCATGCTCCTCAACAGCAATGTCCGAGGCTAACACTATGAGGCCGGCGCTTGTTGTGCGGTTTCGGACTGCCGAACAAGTCAGGCCAGGTTCAAAACGCCTTGCGCGATCGACAGGTCGCTAATTTTTCCGGGCATAATCAGAAGCTTTATTCAGCAAGGCGCTGGTACGGGGATTGCTGCAAGCACTCGTCAAGGGCGAGCGTCCACGCAGGCTCGCAAGAGCGATCTCTCCTTTTGAACCCGGACGGGCTCGAATGGCGCGCTACTCATCGGTTGATAGGAAGATTGATACAAATCGTGCTCCCAAAGGCGGCATGGGCAGTTCGATCGCGTCCCAGAATACGCCGGCAGCAACACGGGCAAAGCTCTAACTGACGCGGGCGCCGGCGGCGTCGAGGAGCCAAAAACGGAGATGGGATGGACGATCGGAATATCGGCTGAGTGAGGACGGGTACCCCAACTGGCGACGTCGCTCCGGCTCAGCACCTCTATATTAACTTCCTGGAAGAGTGCGGCACCTGTGAAGGCACGGACGACGTCTCGTGCGAACCGTCAACATACGTCGACTGCAACGGCGTTTGCGATCTGATTGGCAAGTTCAAAGCGCAGGAGATGTAAATCGCGATATTCGGTGAGAGGATGGCAATGTATGCCGCCAGCAGCATTTCAACAGACATTCCGAACCATGCCAACTCTGGCGTCGTGCAGCTCGGCGGTCTGCTCTGCAGACCGAGAAGGAGGCGCATGGGCCGAGAAGCGCTTGTGAGTGCCGCTCTGTTGAGCTCTCTTGCCTTCTCGTCCATGCAGCGTTCTCTCCCGTTTCTGAGGTTCAAATGACGCGTTCTAATGCTTCTCCTTCCAAACTGCGCGAGCATCCAGAGATATCAGTCGGCGAATCCTTGACTTACCAAACCCGGACTGTGGTCGGGCCCCCTATCTCCCTCCTGTGCAAACCACACGGAGACCAAGCCGACTTGGAGGCAAGCGAAAGTTGGTTGTCGCCAGATCAGAGCCCGACATTTGCGCGGTACCGGCATTCATAATGAGGATCCGCGGCATCAGCGACTTCGGGTCAACGTTATTCGACGGAAAGGCGCCGACAATGATCAACTCGCAGCTGCCGTGTTGGCATAGACGCGGTGACCCGTGGGGTTTTCGCGGCCCTCAGCGGCCACGCCTGCGGGATAAAGGAAATGCCAAAGCCGATCGAAATCTTCAGTCGCCGTCGTTGTGCTGGCTTGATCGTGTAAGCCCCTTCAGCGCGAAATGCTGGATCTTGCCCAACGCCGTTCGTGGCAATTCTTCCGTGAAAATAATTTCGCGCGGCACCTTAAAGCGGGCGAGCTGCGAGCCTGCATGCGCCGTTAGTGCTTCCGCGTCAAGCCGAACCCCCGGCCGCCTGATCACATAAGCGATCGGCACCTCATCCCAGCGCGGATCGGGTCGACCGAAAACGGCGCAGTCTGCGACATCGGGATGCTCCATGAGCGCGCGCTCTACTTCCGCCGGGTAGATATTTTCTCCACCGGAAATGATCAGGTTCCTTTTGCGATCATGAACCCAAAAGTATCCATCGGCATCGCGGCGGCCGATGTCACCGGTGAGATACCAGCCGTTGTGCAAAGGCTCGCGCGTTGCTTGTTGAGCGCCCCAATACCCGCTGAAGACATTGGGGCCCCGTACGGCGATCTCGCCCGGGCTGCCTGCCTGCAACTTGTTGCCGGTATCATCGAGAATAGCCGCTTCGCAGCATAGGCCGGGCAAGCCGCTCGAGCCCTTACGCGTAAGATCGCCGCCGAGCCTCGTATACACAGCAATAGGGCAGGTCTCGGTCGAACCGTAAACCTGCAGCACTGGCACCCCACGCGCGACAAAGCGTTCGATAAGGTGCTGCGGGACCATCGTTGAACCGGTGCAAATTGCCTTCAGTGAGGAGAGGTCCGTCGTCCGCCACTGAGGATGGTCGGTTAGGACTTGCATCATGGCAGGCACCAACGCTGCTAGCGTAGGTCTGTCGCGTTCGATCGCAGCAAGCGTCGCCTCGGGCGTAAATCGCGTGTGAATGGTGACGGTCGCGCCGTGATGCAACGCGGGCGTGGTCTGGATATTCAGGCCGCCAACGTGAAACAGCGGCAAGACCGTCAGGACATGATCGGTCGAGCCGAGGTTATGCATGTGCTGACTCATAACTCCATTCCACAGCAACGCTTCTTGACGCAGCACAGCGCCTTTCGGCCGCCCTGTGGTACCCGAAGTATAGACAATCAGAAGCGGGCAAGACAGGTCCGTGTGCTGATTGCGATCGTCGCCTCGGCCCTGGTCTACCAGGCAGTCCCACTTACTTCCGCCGAGAGGCGAAAAGTCCAACCCGGCAACAAAGGTATCGGGCAATTGCCCCGCCAGAGCTGGTAGCAGCGCATCAAAGGCCTGTTCTAGAGCTAGCACTTTGGGACGGGCGTCGGAGAGGATGAACAACTGTTCCGCGACCGTAAGCCGCCAATTTAATGGAACGAGCATCGCGCCGAGTCGCGCGCAGGCATAGAGCAGGGCCAGGTAGTCGGGCCGGTTGAGGCCAAGGATCGCAACGCGGTCGCCTCTCTCGATGCCGAGCTGGTGTTTTAGAGCACGAACGATTTGCTCGATCCTTTGAGTGAAGGCGGCGTAGCTTAGGGTGCCCCCGTCGAAGTGGATCGCGGGTTTGTCGGGAGCAAACGACGCGTTACGCTCAATCAGTGTGCAAAGATCCACCTTTGTCCCCTTTTCGCTCAGGTTCGCTACGTACTTGCAAAACTGCTTAAACCCCTGACCTCCTGAGCCGTTTGGAAGCTCTCGATCGCGATCAGATCACATCGGATGGCCTTCAGGCACGCGAGCAGTCAAGCGATCTCAGTCGGAAGCATACGGTCTTGACGACGTCATCAGCCCGGGCTCGATGTAAATCTCTTAAAGCGTAAAGGCGTAGGCGCGTCGTCACGGGCTCCGTTTTGTCCGACAGCGCTGGCGTGCATCTGCGCGTAGTGATAAGCGCACCATGACGTTATCTTCTTCAGGGTTCCGACTTACAAGCTCACCGCACATATAGGGAGATCTGGAATTTCCATCTTTGAAGCCGCCTATGGCTCGGCATTGACCTTTAGTGTGGTCGACCAACAGAACGTTCTTGACACCGTCGGGGTTTTTCATCGTGCTGCCCCGAAATGCGAAGCAATCTTTCGCGATTGTCGCGCCGGTCGCGCCGACCGACATTAGCCGCCTAAGCCGATTGGAACCATCGGAGGTCGGATCGACCGTCGTGCATTTCCGAGATGATGGTGCCGTGCGAGCTCCAAGCGGGCTGAACGAACACAACCAAAAACTCCTTGGTTCAACTGATCTCCACGGGTGTCCCGGCCCGCGGAGGAACTCGGTTTCCAATCTGCAATGGGAGCCGCACAGTGCGGTAGGGGTGACGTTGACGTCCTCTGAATTGACCAGCTCTCCAGCGATGTGAATCAAAGAAGGCGTATGGTGCCGCCCGTAGATTGTCGAGCCCATCAGGACCACCCGCAAGCCGCACTGTCGCGATGATCGAGGTAAGACGGTGCGGTGCGATTCTGACATGCTCGAACATTCGCAATCCTTATCTCGACCAGCCCGAGACTGGTGTACCTTGAGATCATACAATTTAACGTTACGTGCGATTCAAGCCCCTTGGACTTGTCGCTGGATCAAATTTTTCCGAGGCTCACCGGGCAACGCCGATAGGAAAAGTGGAAGAGCTCGCGATGCCAAGCTTAGTTAGTGGCCGCAACCGAGAAATACACAGTACCACGTCTTCCGCACTCGACCCTCACGCCATGGCGTGCCTTTGTCCGCCAACGCAATTCACGAGATGCACCCCAGCTAGCGGCGCCTGCCGTGAAGAACGAGCCGCGCGAATGCGCGAGCGCGCCGCCGTACGGCGGCAAATGGCGATGGCAGATATCGCGTCGCGCAGCAATCATCGCAGCGTCTGGTAAAGCCGATGCTATAGCCGCCCACGCGGTTCAACTAACGAAATGTAGAGCTGCTCATGGTGGATATGCGCGCCCTTGCCATCACACCGAGGCCGTCGAGTCTTGCGATGCGAGGCGGTAAAATCGCCGTCGGAAACGCGGCCGGACGTCGACCAAATCGAAGCCGAGCCCGGCGGCAAGGGTTTGGCATGATCGAAGAGCGCAGCTCCGGCGTTTCACTTCTCATAGGGGGGCGGTTAAGTTCTGCGTCCGCCTTGACACTGACGGCCTGGGTGCGCGATGTCAGCCCGAGGATCCTTGGCACGAGCTCCTTCGCGACCGAAATGGCCGGCATGCCACGGCACGTTCGTGATGAACGGCTCGAAACGCGCGAGATCTTGCATCCGGTGACGATCTTGCCGCCATCGCGCGCCAACTCTGTCACTAGCACATAATTGGCATTGCGCCCTCGGCTTTATCTGCGCGCCCGAGGTCGGGCTGCCGATCTCTTCGTAAGATAAGTAGAACTGGAGCACCGCCGAACGGTGAGCGCGCGCCGTTGGTGCGAACTTGCCGGAAAGGCATGATAGGAGAGATAGCCGCCGCACTTCATGTCGTAGATTCCTGCCCAAACGCGCTCTCCCCCTCGATCTTGAATGGCAGCCGCTCGACGAAGCCGATCGGATGGACTGTGTCGAAATGGCTCGGCACCACGATGCCAGGCGCCTCCTGTTCCCCGGAGGAGCGCGCCAGCAAACGATCGCTGCAACCGTCTCCGGTCCAAGCTGCCCGGCGGGCGCGATATCCGATGCGCCCAGACCGGCGACCGATTTCGACCAAGCGGCGAATGCCGTCGAGGATTGAGGCTGCTTAAAATGGGGTTTTGGGAATGGCTGTCATCGACGCTTGTAGGTTTCAGCCTTTATCGCGCGCACGAGTTCGTGGTGCGGTTCCACTCAATCAGATCATGATCTAGCGCGGTAATCATCAGGCTCGCCAACTTGTCGGTCGTAGGTGTCTGTGAAGTGTGATCTCATTTCGCGGCAACGATGCTACACGCCAGTCGATGGTAACGGTGCTATTAAGGCTGGTAGGTGTTGATCCAAAATCACGCAAAGACAATTGCACGACATGGTCAAGTGCGCCATTTCCCATGTGAGTTGTAGCTTTTCATGTCAGAAGTGTCTTTGTGCGTCGCGCGTATTGCATGTGAACTAACGTCGATCCAGCCGCGCTTACGGGCGCTTGCAACCATCTTGTTGTAGGCTGCTTCACAGTTTTCGCGGTCTTTGGGACGTCCGGGTAGCGTAGGCACCAAGCCAATAGGAATCAGCGCGTGGTCTTGGTCAACGAAAGTGCTCCCTCTTAAGGCTGCAGGTGTGGGGGACAGTGGGCCCTTCAATACGAGCTTGAACCCGCCAAAGTCTAGGGGTCGAGCAGTTGAAAGCCCCTTTCAGGCATATTCTATGATCATGTCTCGGATTCCCCACGAACGCATCTAGCCGCTGTTCGTCTCGAGCAGCGGTAACGTGCGCAAGCGGCACTCAATCATGCGGTAAGGTTCGAAGCGCGCCCCGAAAGTTGATCAATGGACTGCCATGAGCTAGCCGAGTCGCGATAATTCGTCCGACAAAGATGGTATGCGTGCCAATCACCTTGTGATCGTGCAAAACGCACTCGAGCGCGCAAGGTGCGCTTCGCAGAAGCGGTACGTCGAGGAGCCCCTGATTCTATGGCGCGATATCGAAACGCTGGTGACCTTTCACACCTTCCCGGCCGCCAAAGCGCAACGCGAGGTCCTCCTGGCGCCGCCGAGAAGACTCACTCCAAAGCTGCGTCTGGCGAATATCGCGTCATGCGTTTCGGAACTGGCATTAATACCGACCACCACGCAGGGCGGCTCCATGCAGATCGAAGTCACAGAACTGAGCGTCAGACCACGCCGCCCGACGGCCGTTCCCGTCGTTACGATGGCGACGCCACTCGGCAGATTTTGCATGGCTTGCCTGAACTCTGTCGCTTGAATTGACGGAACATTGCGCATCTCGGAAGAAAACTGGCCCCTCATAATCTGCCTCGGAAGGTGTTCGGTTTTCCGCGTTTTCGTTGTGGCGATATCATCCAGATAGTAGTTGCGCACTTCAGCCGTCAGAAACCGACCGTATTCCAGGGACGTTGTCCCTACGATCCTGAGGCACTCCGGGCATCAGGGCCTTCGCGCAGGACTGAGCCAAAAAGCGTAAGCCGTGGCTCACGAACTCGTCGTCGCCATTGGTATAAGTACGGGTGAACCATCGGCACCCCGGGCCCGCAAGATGACGCCGCCTCCGAGGTTTGGGAGCGTCGGCAGCTCTCAGCGCGTAGCGGCATGAGAGCACCTAGTGGATTCCGGAATCGTCGACAATCTGCTTTTTTGCAGCGAGAAGATGCTTATCGAGTGTTGTGTGCAGCGTACCCCGCAAATTTGAGGGGATGGAGCTGTCTGTATCGATGACCTCCCGAAATTTCCGAATGATGTGTTCTATCTTTGCCATAGATGCTAGCGCTTCTACCGTTCGTGGAGACGTCATTGCTTATCCTTTGACGCGTTGCGTGCACTCAAAATTGAGAACCTAAGCTTCGGCGCGGCCTTTGCTGATTGTCTCGGCAGGCGGCTTCGCACTGGTCTTCGCGATCTGAGGCCTTCCGCGCATCCTGCTCCCGTCGCTTCGAAAGCGGGGCTGCTGCGTCTGTGACCCGGCAACCGCGGTAAGCGCCTCGACGTGTGGCAGAGGCAACTCGCGCTTTGCGCCTGCAATCTCTTCGCGCTCGTAGGCTTCGATGTTGGTGTTCAAAATGTCGTACATCGGCCGTGTCAAGCATTGGAGATCGCGATCAGGTGTTTCAATCGCGCGGCTGCCGCACCGCTATTAAGGGATGCTTGCCCAAGGGCGACGCCCTCCTTCAAGCTGCTTGCGTGGCCGGCCACGATCATTGCCGCGGCGGCGTTGAGAAGAGCAACATCGCGGTACGGACTTGGCATGCCGTCGAGCACGCTTTGCAGCGCGATTGCATTGGCATCGGCGTTGCCGCCCCTCAGCGCCTCGTTGTGGCAGCGGGCGAGGCCCGCTTCTTCCGGGGTGACTTCGAAGGTGCGGATCGCATCTCTCTCTAGCGCGGCAACAAACGTCGGCCCGGTGAGGGTGATCTCATCGAGTCCATCTGAGCCATGCACCACCCACACCGACTCAGCACCAAGGTTCTTTAACACCTGCGCCAAGGGCTGCACCCATCGCCGCGAAAACACTCCGACGATCTGCCGCTTGACTCCGGCCGGATTTGCGAGCGGGCCGACTAGATTGAAGATCGTGCGGGTCCCAAGTGCCGCTCGGATCTGAGCAACATGGTGCATAGCCGGATGACGGATGGGCGCAAGCATGAAGCCGATGCCAGCTTCGTGCACACAACGAGCAACGCCTACAGGCGGGAGGTCGACCTTCACGCCGAGGCGGGCCAAGACGTCAGCAGCGCCTGATAGTGAGGACACGGCGCGGTTGCCATGCTTGGCCACGGGAACGCCCGCCCCGGCGACGATGAATGAGGCGCATGTCGACACGTTGACTGAGCCCGAAGCGTCACCGCCCGTACCAACGATGTCGACAGGATCTGGGGGCGCACTGACCCGGAGCATTTTGCTCCTCATGGCCGAGGCTGCGCCGGTGACTTCTTCTACGGTTTCGCCACGTACCCGCATCCCCATTAATAATCCCCCGATCTGGGAGGATGTCGCCTGGCCCGACATCATGATTTCAAAGGCTGTTGCGGTCTCCTCGCGGGTCAGCGTGGCACCTGTAGCAACTTTGCTAATGATCGATTTGAGGGCGTTCATTGGTCTACACGTGCTTAGTCGTTCCAATTGGACAGTCGCGCGTGCGAGCGCGACCTCAATCCGCTAGTTGATTCCATCTTCCATGTTGTCGATACCCACGCTGTTCTTTGCTGATATATGATCGGACAAACGTTGCGGTTTTGTGGGATCGAGCCGAACTCGACGGTTGCAGGATGACGTCGATGCCACACACGACTACTCGCCGTTGATGTTCCCAGCTGGCGCTGGCGCATAGCTCGAAATCCTGACCAAATACACTGCATGTTGCTCCTGATATGGCATTATGTCGCGCGGTCTCGATCGCAAATGTTACTCCTCCTCTTTGAGATACTTGACCTTCGAGCGCGTTGCGCAACTTTCGAGCGTCTCGGCCGGCATCATTGGCGCTCGTTACCGGCAGCGTCTGTTGGCTTAGAGGATGTTTGTAGTGATCCTAAGTCACTCGTTATCATACTTGCGCGCTCCATGAATCAATCTCACCCGTTTTCGTTTTCTGCGTTCAACAGCGAGGCGTCATTCGAAACGGGCGTTAGTGGGTCATGCAGCTCGGCAACCGGTCCGGCTCGGACCGCGTATGCGTTGTCGAGGCATGCGCGGTGTCAGCTTGAACGTCAGTCCGCTCTGCAATCTTTACAACCTGACGCTACGTAAGAATCAAGCTATCCATGGCGTTCACCTGCAAAGGAGCAAGTGTTCTTTGCTCGAGATCAGATCAGACGATTGGACGGTAAGACGGTGGGTGGTTCCATAGTCGAGCATGGCGGGACGACTTCTTCTGCGCCCAGCCCGTCGTGGAATCGTTGACTGCGATCGGTATGATGGCTTGCATGTCTCCTCCCAAGGATTGTTATCGTCGGTGATGAATGGACCAACAATCCATCAGGAGGGCGCACCTTAGATCTAATGTGACTGACGCGTCCGTTGGTGGATCAGAGTCAGCAGGGCGGCCGCGCTTGCATCAATCGCGAACTCCAGATGTCGATGGCTTCGACCCGCAGGGGCCTCGCAGTTACACTACGCAATGCTAGAAGTGTAACGAGCAGATCATCTCGAGTGTTACGCAATTTGCGTAATCCCCACGCGAGGTTCGATGCGCGGCCAATCAGGCCTATGCGACCCAGCTCCGCCTGCTTCGACGCAACGCCGTTGTCCTGATCGACAACGTGGTCACCGAATTCAACGCACCACTTAGAACCGGGTTGGTCTAAGTGACCAGGTCGCGAATTCGAGTTCTGCCACGGAACGTGGGCGACACCAATCTGGCTCATGCCGGGGACAGGACGATCCGTCGATGTGGACTCCAGTTAGAGAGTAGAATCTACAGACACGGACGTTCGACTCCCGCCGGCTACATTCGGAATACGCCATAATGGGGCGCTTCGATGGAAGCATTCAGCGAAGCGCTCAGGGCGATCGCGAGTGCACTTCGGGTATCGACTGGATCAAGAATTCCGTCGTCCCAGATTTCGGAGGTTGCATAGTAGGCGCTGGATCGTTCCCGATACTCGTCGAGAAGGGGACCTCGAATGGCTGCCAGCTCCTGCTCTGCGAGCCGCCCACCGACACGGGCCAGTTGTCGGGTCTTAACGTGGGTCAGCACACCTGCCGCTTGCTCGGCGCCCATCGCAGAGATCTGAGACTGCGGCCAGGTGAAGACGAACCGAGGATCGAAAGCACGTCCCGCCATAGCGTAGGTACCTGCTCCGTGCGAGCTGTTGCAAACGACCGTGAATTTTGGGACCGACGCTCCCGAGACGGCCATGATCAGCTTGGCACCATCCTTGGTTATGCCACGGCGCTCGTATTCGCGGCCGACCATGAAACCCGTTGTATTCTGCAGGAAGAGCAGGGGCGTCCGGTTCTTATCGCATAGTTGGATGAAGTGAGCGCCCTTCAGCGCACTTTCGCTGAGCAGCACGCCATTATTTGCAAGAATCCCTATTTGATATCCATGAAGCCGCGCGAAACCGCACAGCAGGGACGTGCCGAAACGCGGCTGGTATTCGTGAAATCGGCTACCATCGATCATGCGGGCGATGATCTCCCGCATGTCAAACTGCACTCGAGGGTCCTTTGGAATAATGCCGTATAGTTCCGATGCGTCGTAGGCAGGGGGCTCCGGGGCGGCTTGATCAATCGGAGTCTTCGCGGGACGATGGAATCGGGCAACGATATCACGTGCGATCGCAATAGCGTGCATCTCGGAGCTTGCGGAATAATCGCTCGTGCCCGACACGCTCGTATGCATGTGGGCGCCCCCAAGCTCCTGTGCCGATACGTCTTCACCGGTAGCAGCTTTCACGACTGGAGGGCCACCGAGAAATATAGCTCCCGTATCCTCGACCATAATGTTGAATTCGCTAAGCGCCGGGACGTAGGCCGCTCCCGCTGTGCAATGACCCATTGCGATCGCGACCTGCGGTACTCCCATCTTGGAGAGAATGGATTGGTTACGGAGGATCCGGCCCGCGAAGTAGCGATCGGCGAAGAACTCTGCCTGAAAAGGTAGGAATCCTCCGGCGCCGTCGCACAAATGAATCACTGACAGACGATTCTCGATTGCGATGTCCAAGGCTCGCACTATCTTCTTGACAGACAACGGATACCATGCGCCGCCCTTTACGCTTGCGTCGTCTGCATGAACCATCACCTCGCGACCCGCGACGATCCCGATGCCGACGACCTGTGCCGCGCCGGGCACTTCGCCGTTATAGGCCTTGTTAGCGGCCAGCGTTGAAAGCTCGAGGAACGGAGTTTTTGGATCGAGCAAGGCGTCGATGCGATCTCGTACAAACAGCTTATTTTGACGTCGAAGGCGCTCGAGCTGACGCTCGGGCCGCTGGAAGCGGACAGCTCGTTGCCGCTCCTTCAACTCGTCAGCAAGCCGCCTGTTGTGGAGCTCGTTTTGACGAAAGTCTTGCGAATTGACATTCGCCCCAGAAGCGATTCGTAGCATTTCAGCGCCCTTCTTTCGATAGCGTAATCAGCACAGCATCCCGCTCGAAGCTCTCCCCTTCTTTGAAATGGATTCGATCGACTACGCCATCCTGTGAAGAGCGAATAATAGTTTCCAGCTTCATGCTCTCAATCATCATCAGCGCCGCGCCTGCGGATACCGGTTGACCAGGCGAAACCGCGATCGTAACGACTACTCCCGGCATCGGTGCGCGGGTCATGAGCGAACTTTCTTCTTGGTTCACGCAAGCGAGCGTTCGCAACGGGTCGCTGTAGCGCAAAACGCGCGTCATGCCACGGATGTGGACGTGAATCAGGTCGCCTTCGATGACGAAGCGGACCCGTTCGGTCTCGCCGGCAATGGTCAGGACACCTGAATTCTCGCCGTATTGGGCGAACGCGACCGGGGAAATGACTTGGTCGCGCAAGTGAAGATGATAGGAGCCGGATTGGCAGGGTGAAAGCCATAACTGATGGTCGACGCCATCAACCTCGACGGAGTGATACACGTCAATTTCTCCAATGGCCCAGCGAAGCGTGAAGCGCGGGCACGGCATCGGCCGATTCGCGGACTTGTCGGATCAGGAGAGCAGCTGATGCCAGGAATGCCGGTAGGCCGGTAGCAGAGTTACCGGCGGCAATGTGGGGGTTTTCCTCCAGATATCCCGTATGAAACTGTCCGCGGATAAACGACTCGTCGGAAAGGATGCGGGCGAGGAAGCTAGCGTTTGTCTCGCAGCCGAGAAGAATGATCCCCTGAATCGCGTGATTGGCCGTCGCGGTGGCCAATGTGCGCGTCGGCGAATGCGCGATGATCTTTGCGAGCATGGGATCAAACGCAGTGGTGATTTGCTGACCCTGCGTGATGCCGCTGTCAATCCGTACCCCACTCGGATACTCGAGAAGAAGTACTTTGCCGGACGTCGGAACATAGCCTCGTTCGGGGGCTTCAGCGTACAGCCTTACTTCGATAGCGTGGCCGTTCGAAACGATATCTGACTGAGCAAAACAAAGTTCTCGGCCCGCGGTGGCATAGACCTGTTCGGCGACAAGATCGATGCCGGTGATCATCTCAGTCACGGGATGTTCGACCTGTAGGCGCGTATTCATCTCGAGAAAGTAGAATTCTCCTGCACAGAAAATGAATTCGACGGTTCCTGCGTTTTGATAATTCGCGGCGCGTGCGATACCGACCGCGGTCTCGCAGACGCGTTTCCGTAGTTCTGGCGACAGGGCTGGCGAGGGCGCTTCCTCGATGATCTTCTGGAAGCGGCGTTGCACCGAGCACTCCCGCTCAAACAGGTGTACAATGTTCCCAAAGGAGTCGCCGAGCACCTGCACTTCGATATGCCGCGGGTTCTCAATGTATCTTTCGACGTAAAGCCGGTGATCCCCAAAATACCGTTGCCCCTCAGAGCGAGCCCGCTCAATCGCGCCTTCCAGGGCATGGACGTCGCGTACAATCCGCATGCCCTTGCCGCCCGCGCCCCCTGACGGTTTTACCAGCAAAGGGGTTCCAATGGCACGCGCCCTGGAGACGAACGTCGCTGGATCGTCCTCCTCAATTGCAGATGGGGCCACTGGAAAGCCGTTCGACTGGACGAAGTTGCGGGCCCGAATCTTATCACCCATCAGTTCAATAGTTTCAGGTGCGGGGCCGATGAACGCAACGCCGGCCTTTATCACGGCCGTGGCGAATTGAGCCTGTTCGGAAAGAAATCCATAACCTGGATGAACAGCGCCGGCGCCCGCCTTGTGAGCGGCGGCGATAATTTGTGCGATGTCCAGATAGGCCGCGATCGGCGTGTGACCGCTGATAGGAATCGCTGTGTCGGCCATGGAGACTGCCGGGCTTCGCGCATCGACCTCGTGGTAGACAACTGCAGAACGAAGGCCCAGCTTCCGTAATGTCTTGATGATGCGGGCGGCGATCTCGCCTCTGTTGGCGATAAGGACTGTATCGAAAGGCAGTGTGTGCATTCGCTATCCAAACAAACAACTCAAACGAGATCTTACGTTACTTGCGAGCGGGTTGGTCCGCTTTCGATAGCTCCGCTCGCTTATCTGTTGACAGTGAGTCGGCCATCCACCCGCGCAATTATTACCTTGCGGCTCGGTTTGGGGAGCGCCGCGCGGCGGCGATCGAGGGTGCAGGATGGTTCGTAGTACCTCACTTCGAGCCTGTTCTTTTCTTTGGCGGTATCGCCAATGGAAATCACATCGCGACATTGATGACTCAAGCTCGCCTGCTTGGCTCTGAGACACGCAGTGATGGCGGTGCGATCCGGGATGTGGGTGCTACACAGGCGAAACACGTCCTGTATGCAACCGTCTTTCTCCGCGTCGGTCGGCGGCTGATCTCGCGCACCCGCCGACTCGAGGCACAGAGATGCCGTTGCACAATAAGAACTACTGCACAGCAGTTGGCTTTGGGACGCAAAAACCAATGCGTTCGTTGTGTGCGCGTCACCATATCCTCTTCAGGTCGGTACGTTGCGGTATTGGTGTTCGTGCGCAAGGCACAGTATGGCCTTTCTACAGGAAAAACAGACCGGAACCGTTCAAGTCGTTGATGGCTGCGGAAGCGTTGCTTTGTATGGTTGAACCGAAGGCTGCGATGTGTTGACGATTTACAATCAGCATGCCGATGTCGTCGTAACGCGTGTTGTCTTGCCGGACTCGACCTCGCAAGTTTGCCTGGCTCCGGACGAGATGATCGAGCAGTTGCGCGTCGACAAGGCACTAACGTCGTCCCGACGGCAAAAAAGGCCCGGCCTCATTTTGGAAGCCGGGCGAAGTCAGTCTAGGAGGAGCGACGCTGCTACACATCGCGCCGACCGTCGGCAAGGGAGAGTTGCCGCCGGCTCATTTACGGCGAGCGTTCGCCGCAAATTCGAAACACGACAAGATCGACATCCGAGCGAAATCTGGTGTCGCCTCCTTGTCTTTTGAAGATGAGATCACGGAACGCGGCCGGGCGATGTTTGCAACTAAGTTGGTAACGTCGTCAGTTTTTTCGCTTGTCATTGGTAAGAGTCGGTCATGCGGAAGCGGGACGTGGTAGGTCGGCAAAACCGTAAGCCTATGCCGCAAAAGAGGTGCAAATTCCACAGTCAAGTTATGCCATCGCCCCACACGCTAGGAGTAGCTTACGTTCGTTTGTTAGAGGTCGCGATCTCATTTCAAGATCGTACAATGTGACGTTACGTGCGATTCAAGGCCTTTCAACGAAATGATCGCACAAATTTGTCCAAGCTCCTGGCTTCCCGGAAGTAGCCAGGTCCGTACGTAACGTACTATCCATTCTGTCCACGGGTGGGGGCTTGCCCCGTGTGAGCGCTTCAGTCAGCTTGCACGTCATACTTTGTGCGATGTCACCATGCGTTCGGTCTTCTTCAGTAGCTCGCGTTTTAGCTTAGTGGACATGAATCTTCAGGTCACCATTTTGAAGCTCCTCGTTACCTCCTATCCGAATGGCATAGCCAAACTCGACGATCTCAAGCGAGGCCATTCTGTCCAGAAGTGGCAAGGATTGGTCCGAGCGCACCAGCCGACTTGCCGCTAAGGTCCCTGATCTGATCATTGTTACGATGTGGGTGGTCAAGCGCTACTCATTCGGCTGGCACATCGCAGAGAGGGGCCGCGCCGTGCTCGAATACATGGAGAGCCGTGCTGATGTGGCCGAGCGCCCGTCAACCTTCGATGCAGATGTTCGGGTGCTTGCAGGTGCTCTTCGCGACGTCCCACGATGACGCCGAACGCGCGTGGACGAGCTCAGGGAAAATAGCTGCGGCGCCACTCGCGTGCCCGCATCGACCAGCGCTTTCAGAACGACGGTCGTGTCGTGGCGCCGATCGTAATGACGCCTAGATTATCGGATCCAAGGTTATGACAACGCTCAGGCATTCCGAACGACGGAGCGATCGTTCGCCGATGTGGGCGACAGATGGTCCGAAGGCGCCGATGCCGCTCGCTTGCTGGCTCCGCCTTTTGCATCGGCAAAAGCTGCGCATCTGTTCCTACAGCCTTCGTTCGAGCCGCTCGACAGCTGGTAAGCAGGACGAAGACCAGATCAAGCATCCGGATAACTGTCATCGCCCAAATATCCACTCGCTCGGGCACTGTGGAGGGCGCGCGTCGCGAACGACTCGCGGCAAGCGTGTTCCAGGAAGAAGCCGTCCGCTTCGATAGCATTCTCGCCTGAAGCAATTTTGTGGGCCTAAATCCGGACGTCGCATTTCACCCGAATTGTGATGGCTCGATTTGCCCCGCTGTTAGATAAGTTCACGCGAGGACGTACTCTTGCCTTACCTAAAGGCCAAATCGCCAACGACCTGTAAACTTGGATTCCTGTAGCGATTGGCAAGGCTTTGCAACAAGCCAGCCATCTGGTCTGATGGAACAGAAATGTCTCCATAGTTCGGATCGAAAAGCGTAGTCCTTCCGTCCGACGCCGACGTTGCAACTGTGTGGGCGCCGCCTTCGACGAAATACAGCTGAGCAAATAAGTCGATCTGTCGTCGATGATTGTGCCCACCATGCGCGAGACGCTCGACTCGTCGCCGAAGTTGCACGCTTTCTCTTCTCCGGATGGTGTCAAATCTGCGCCCGTCAGTACGGTGTTTTGTGCCTTAAGGTCGGCCTGAGAAGTGCCTGCCCCTTCGCTTTGCAACCGATCTTTGAGTCGCTGATAATCCCGTTGGAGCACAGCCGCTGAGGCGTGCCTTTGCGATCCGGGTATTAGGGCATTCATTCGGCCTGACGGACTCTCGTTAAGATTGCGGAGCCAACTCCGCAGTCAGCCCCACGCAAATGCCATCTACAATCGCGTCGGCCAATTCGACGGTTCTGTATTCGAACAGGATGTGCTCGGCCTTGCTGGGGTGGATGTGCTGGGGTGAAAAGTTGGATCGTAGGCTTGTGTGCTGGCGCAGCATTCCATCTTGTCGGGCAACTCCGCGGGCGGCAGGTTCCCACGCAGAGCGAGAGTTGCAAATGTGTCGCCAAAGCTGGCGGTATCAGCGGACTGAGTCAGTTCATCAGCATGGCTAGCGCGTGCGGGAGAGCCTCCGGTTCGATTATGCATAGCGATTTGCGTCTCCTTAGACGTACGTTTCGTCAGCGTGCGCGGGCTGCTCAGGCCCACCGCAAGTGATACTCAGGACTCAGGCAAACTGACGACGAGCTGACGTGCGAGGTATCACCGCTTTGAGAAGCTATTGTACTGATATGCCGGCGAGCGTTTCGCGCTCAGGTTGGTCCAAGCCCCAACCGTGATATACCTCGCGGGCCTCTGCCAGAGCTTTTAGTTATTCGGATATAGCTACGGCTTCCGTTGCGCTGGTGGCCATGGCCCACTGTCCTGGATCACAATGGCTTGCTGTTCGTCGTCGTAGCCGATGATGAGCATGCAGTGGGTGGTGGCCTGCCGTCCGGAATTCGCTCTTGTCAAAGCAGTCGGCCTCGGCAAGTTACTGATGTCGCTCCCGAGCGCTCGTTCAGGTTGCCGTTCTTCGCTTTCGCGTTAGGAATTCGCATCAGATGATCTAAATAGCAATTGCGGTCAAGGCGCCGCGCCGGCGCGCTGCGTAAGATCTGTCCCTCCGATCACCAGGATCTGGTCGACTCGGCGGCAGAGACAACAACCTTTCGACCTTGTCGCTTCAAACGGCACTGCTCAGAAATTAGCGCTCTGATGACGCTCAGCTCACCAATTCGACTCGGCCGGTGTCGAGCCGATAAAGACCCCCGACGACTTTCAGCCTATTCTGCTCGATTGCTATATTTAAAATCGGAGCCGCCGATTTGAGCTTATTGACGTTGTCGATTACATTTTTCCGGATCGCATTTGCGAGTGCATCCCCGCTTTCCTGGGAAGGCGCGTTTACCGCGGGCGCAAGTGCGGCGGCGAGAGATGGAATGTGCCCAGGCAAAGACTTGCCCTCTCTTAAGGACTCGATCGTAGCACCGACGGCGCCGCAGCGATCGTGGCCAAGTACCAGGGCCAGCGGGGTATTTAGCACGGCCACCGCATATTCAATGCTGGCGAGCATCTCATCGTTGGCGAAATTACCAGCGACACGGCAGACGAACAGATCGCCAAGTCCGCTATTGAAAACATGTTCGGGTGCGATACGTGAATCGGCGCAGGTTAAGACCGCCGCATATGGATTTTGCCCGCCGATTAAAGCTTCGCGCTCCTGCCTGAAATCGTCGCGTCGTGATAGGCCCTGGACGTAGCGCGCATTGCTTTCCATTAGGCGCTTTAGCGAAGCGTCCGGCGTGAGAAGGTTGTCCGGTTTTGGCGGCGCTGTTGCCTCCATGGCGCCCGCAATCCTACCGCCCAGCAGCATGCCCGCCGCCGAAGCCGTGAACAGCATTAGCGAACGGCGAGACAGCGTCATCGGATGAGGCAGGATCGGGGGGCAGTCTTCACACATGTTTTCCCTCCTCGTATGTTGCTCTACGCCGTCCCGTGGCTTCGGCCTCAGCCCCGCTGCGGAACCAGCGCTAACTCAGCGCCTTACCATATGGAGTTGCACCAACTCAGTTGCAGAGATGTGTTCGCCCTTGCGCCTCTCGCTGCGCTTGATGACACCGCGATTAGCGTTGTCCAAAATGGCTCCGAGAAGGAGTTCTAAAGTGTCGTTGCGGCAACATGATCAGGATTTCGAGACAACGTCACCGTCCCCCAACAGCCGTTCTTCAGGGCGCATGCGCTCCACTAGATTAGGATGAATGGAGCGAACGCGGAGCCGCGCGAACGGGCGCCGGAATCCATCGATGTGCGCAGGCGGCGGTGAGCACGAACGAACTGGGCATCTTGGTCGCTAGCGCTCCTCAGGTGAGTGTAGCCCGATCGAAGTTGTCATCGCGCGTGCCGAATGGGATACCTATCACATTGCGACGCGGCTAAGAACGGCTCAAGCCTCATTCCAATTTCTAGACGAACTTTGCGCCGTCCCGCAGTTCGCAGACGAATTCGCCCAGGTTCATGACCTTGGCCGGCCCTGCCACCAGCTTTGAGGCCCGCACCGTGAGCTTGCCTTCGCGGCTGAGGCTGTGGCGGATGTATTCCGTCACCGGGTACCCGGAACTGTCCACGGTTTGATGAGCATTGGAGAAGCTGATGCCATTCTGGGCAGTCACCCTGAAGGCATTGATAATCAACCCGCCCTGTGGCCGGGCCGGGTTTGCCATCGACAGTGGTGCAGCGGTTTAGGTCCAGTATGAACCGCCCCGGGTTTGCCGGAGGCCATTTGGTTTAAGTTATGCCGCCATGGCCGGTTGTTCCAGCATGGCGTAGTAGCGTTGCTCGGCTTCGGCCGGCGGGATGTTGCCGATGGGCTCCAGGAGCCGCCGGTTGTTGAACCAGTCCACCCATTCCAGCGTCGCGAACTCGACGGCCTCGAAGCTGCGCCATGGTCCGCGCCGATGGATCACCTCGGCCTTGTAGAGACCGTTGATGGTTTCGGCGAGAGCGTTGTCATAGGAATCTCCGACGCTGCCGACAGAAGGCTCGACGCCAGCTTCAGCCAGGCGTTCGGTGTATTTGATAGAGACGTATTGGCTGCCCCTATCGCTATGATGCACGAGCCCGCCGCGATGGACCGGTCGGCGATCGTGCAGGGCCTGCTCCAGCGCATCGAGCACGAAGCCTGCGTGCGCCGTGCGGGAGGCCCGCCAGCCCACGATCCTGCGGGCATAGGCGTCGATCACAAAGGCGACGTAGACGAAGCCGGTCCAGGTCGCGACATAGGTGAAGTCGGAGAGCCAGAGGACGTTCGGCCTTGGTGCCTTGAACTGGCGATTGACGTGATCCATCGGGCATGGCGCGGCCTTGTCGCTGATCGTGGTCTTGACGGATTTGCCGCGGATGACCCCTTGCAAACCCATGTCCCGCATCAGTCGCGACACCGTGCAACGGGCAACATCGAAGCCTTCGCGCTTGAGCTGCCGCCAGACCTTGCGCACGCCGTAGACGGAGAAGTTTTGATCGAAGACGCGCCGAACCTCGATCTTCAGCGCGGCGTCCAGCCTGGCGCGCGCCGACCGCGTGGCCGGATCGCGCCGCTTCGCGACATGGGCGTGGTAGGTCGAGGGGGCAATCGGCAACACCTTGCAGATCGGCTCGACCCCATGCGCCCCACGATGATCGTCAATGAAGGCGATCATGGCTTGGACCGGCGGTCGAGCTCCGCCATCGCAAAATAGGCGCTTGCCTTGCGCAGGATCTCGTTGGCCTGCCGAAGCTCGCGGTTCTCCCGTTCGAGCGCCTTCAGCTTCTCGGCCGTATCGGTCGGAACGCCGGTCCGCTGCCCGCTATCGACCTCGGCCTTCTTGACCCAGTCATGCAGCGTCTGCGGCGTGCAGCCGATCTTGGCCGCGATTGACGTCACTGCCGCCCAGCGCGACGGGTGCTCGCCGGCGTGATCCAGAACCATCCGAACCGCTCGGGTCCGGACCTCGGGTGAAAACTTGTTCGTTGTCTTGCTCGTCATGGCTCCATCCTCTCAGGAGTTGGAGCCTCCGGCAAACCCGGGGCGGTTCAAAGAGGTGACGTGCGCCATGAGGTTGTGGACGCTTTCCAGCTGCAAAGCGCTCACGGTCAACGCGATCTGTTCCCGGCTGCATCAACGTAGCGAGTCAGTTTACGGCTGATCACTTGACCCATGATTGCATCGTCAGCCGCAGGGAATTTGCGTGCGGGCTTGCGCTCCGACGGACAGGTGACTCACGAAAGGCAATGGAACCCATTCATGAGCGAGATGACAACTCAGATTCATTCGCACGCGGTCGTGTGGATCGACCACCTCATTGCTAAGATATTCTCCATAGGTTCAACGGGCGTCAGCGCGATGGCCGTACGCGCGCATTTGGCGCCCCAGCGTCTTGATTGCAAAGCGAATACTGGCTCTGCCGACGTGAATGACGATCCGACGTTTGTCGTCAGGGTAGGTTGGGCCCTGAGTAGCTGCACCGATTTGCTGATCATCGGGCCGGGGACCGAGAAGACCGAGCTGATGAACTTCCTGAGAGTGAACAGGCCGGATCTCACCCTGCACGTCGCGACAAGTAATCCTCCGACCGACCGGGAAATTGTAGCGGTTGGGCGAAAGATCTTCCGTCTCGATTGAGTTGGCGATGTTCTTCTTCTGATTCTGGACGGTGCAACAGATCGGCCCAAATTAGGAGAGATGAGGATCGCCCCTTCCCGGGGACCACCACCTAGCTCGCGCATCCGTTTACAGTGATGGATAAGCGCGGGAGCCGATGCTATTTAAGTCAGTAGCGCCAATGGGTGGGCTACCTCGACCGCGCGTTCTCAGGTTTTCGCCTTGACCAGCCGCCGACGTTGAGGCAGCAGGGAAAGACTTTGCAAAAGCGATCACCCGCTCGTCCTCCCGGTGACATGCCTACCAGCAGACTCGCGAAATCCCAAGCGGAACGTCTAGAGCGTTTTCCACTTGATGTGGGTCATCGTCCATAGCCAGCGTGTCGAAAGTTGACGCACTGCGCAGGCGCAAACGTCTTGGTGAGCCTGCCGATCAACTTCCAGAGTGCTTTGACGGTGCGGGCCGCGGCCTTGCGGACGGCCGTTTTGAGTTTGGAGAATGCCAGCTCGATTGGGTTGAGATCTGGCGAGTAGGCCGGTAGATAGCGCACGCTTGCGCCGGCCGCCTCGATCGCCTGGCGCACGCCGTCGATCTTGTGGGTGCGCAAATTGTCCATAAAGACGGTGTCGCCCTTTTTCAGGGTCGGCGCGAGAACCTGCTCGACATATGCAATGAACGTTGGCCCATCCATCGCGCCATCGATGACATAGGGTGCGGTCATGCCCTTGAACCGTATGCAGCGATGAACGTCAGCGTCTTCCAGTGACCGTGTGGCACGCTGGCGACCAGCCGCTCGCCACGCGGGCTACGGCCATAGCGACGGACCATTTTCGTCGTGACCGCGGTCTCGTCAATGAACACCAGGCGCGGCGCCTTAAGCGCAGGCTGCTCAGCTTTCAGCGCAGCGCGCGCAGCCGCAACATCAGGCCGATCCTGTTCGGCGGCGTGCAGAGTTTTTTTTGAACGTGATCTTGTGACGATCGAAGAAGCGCCAGATCGAGGTCGTTCCAACCTTGAGCCTCTTCGCGCGGCTGAGCCGCACGCGGATGTCATCCAGCGTCAGGTCAGGCTCCCCGGCGATAAGATCGAGTAGCCATTGCTCATGTTTGTTCAGCGGCGAGCGGCTATGGCCGGTGCCGGGTTTGGCCTCGACGTTGCCGGTCGTTGTCCAGCGCTCGATCCAGCGGATCGCCGTCGAGGCACCGATGTTGAGTACACGCGCGACCTCCCGCGCGCTCTCGCCTTCCTCGACCATCGAGACGGCCCGCACCCGCAGGTCCTTCGAGTATCCCTTCGCCATCGTGCCCCCCGTTGTCGTCGGAGGAACCGAATCTGATTTGCCCGATCGAGGGAATCCCCTAATCTTCCGATTCACATCAAACGGAAAGCGCTCTAGCAACTGCTGATCGTCATTTCCGCAGAGCGCATAGCGCGAGTTCAGAACAATGAACTGGAAAAGTCGCGAGCAAAAATGACCCCGGCATTTTTCTGCCAGGGATCGCATTTTCAGAGAGAGTTGGCTCAGAAGTCCATGCCGCCCATGCCGCCGCCCGGAGGCATCGCGGGCGCGCCGGTGTTCTTCTTCGGCAGCTCGGCGACCATGGCCTCGGTAGTGATCAGCAGAGCCGCAACCGAGGCAGCGTTCTGAATCGCGGTGCGCACGACCTTGGTCGGGTCGATGATGCCCTTGGTGACCAGGTTGCCATACTCGCCCGTCTGCGAGTCGAAGCCGTAGGCGTATTGCTCCTTCTCCAGGATCTTGCCGACGATCACCGAACCGTCTTCACCGGCGTTGATCGCGATCTGGCGAGCGGGCGCGGAGAGCGCCTTGCGCACGATCTCGACGCCGGTCTTCTGGTCGTCGTTCTTGGTGCGCAGACCCTTGAGCTGCTCGGAAGCACGGAGCAGGGCGACGCCGCCGCCCGGGACGATGCCTTCCTCGACAGCCGCGCGGGTCGCATGCATCGCGTCATCAACGCGATCCTTGCGCTCCTTCACCTCGACCTCGGTCGCGCCGCCGACGCGGATCACCGCGACGCCGCCCGCGAGCTTGGCCAGACGCTCCTGGAGCTTCTCACGGTCGTAGTCCGAGGTGGTTTCCTCGATCTGCGCCTTGATCTGCGAAACGCGCGCCTCGATGTCGGCCTTCTTGCCGGCCCCGCTGACGATGGTGGTGTTTTCCTTGTCGATCATCACCTTCTTGGCGCGACCGAGCATGGCGAGCGTGACATTCTCCATCTTGATGCCGAGATCTTCCGAGATCGCCTGACCACCGGTCAGAACCGCGATGTCCTGCAGCATGGCCTTGCGGCGATCGCCGAAGCCCGGAGCCTTGACGGCCGCGACCTTCAGGCCGCCGCGGAGACGGTTGACGACCAGGGTGGCAAGAGCTTCGCCTTCGACGTCTTCGGCGATAATCACTAGCGGTTTGCCGCTCTGCACCACGGCTTCCAACAAGGGAAGCAATTCATTCAACTGAGATAGCTTCTTTTCGTTGATGAGAACGTAAGCATCTTCCATTTCAACGCGCATCTTGTCGGCGTTGGTGACGAAGTAGGGCGAGATGTACCCACGGTCGAACTGCATGCCCTCGACGACGTCGAGTTCGGTTTCGAGCGACTTGGCTTCCTCGACGGTGATGACGCCCTCGTTGCCGACCTTCTTCATGGCGTCGGAGAGGAACTTGCCGATTTCGGCATCGCCGTTGGCGGAGATGGTGCCGACCTGGGCGATCTCGTCGTTCGAGGTGACCTTCTTGGAGTTCTTGACGAGGTCGGCGACCACGGCTTCCACGGCCAGGTCGATACCACGCTTCAGGTCCATCGGGTTCATGCCGGCAGCAACCGACTTGGCGCCTTCACGAACGATCGCAGCCGCGAGCACGGTTGCAGTGGTGGTGCCGTCGCCGGCCGCGTCAGCCGACTTGGAGGCGACTTCGCGCACCATCTGCGCGCCCATGTTCTCGAACTTGTCGTCGAGCTCGATCTCCTTGGCGACGGTGACGCCGTCCTTGGTGATGCGGGGAGCGCCGAATGACTTCTCGAGCACCACGTTGCGGCCCTTTGGACCGAGGGTGACCTTTACCGCGTTGTTGAGAATTTCGACGCCGCGCAACATGCGGTCGCGGGCGTCTACGCCGAACTTGACTTCTTTGGCTGACATGTGGGTTTTCCTGAATGTTTTACTTGGTCTCACCCTTGGCGACGCCCAGCAGGCGCTCCTCAGGATGAGCGGTGCGAGCGATGGTTTAGGCCGCCTTCTTCTTGGCGGACGCGTCCGTGAGAACGCCCAGGATGTCGCTCTCCTTCATGATCAACAGCTCCTGGCCGTCGATCTTGACCTCGGTGCCTGACCACTTGCCGAACAGGACGCGGTCGCCGACCAGGACGTCGATCGGGATCAGCTTGCCGCTCTCGTCGCGGCCGCCGGGGCCGACGGCGATGACTTCACCTTGCGAAGGCTTTTCCTTGGCAGTGTCCGGAATGATGATGCCGCCAGCGGTCTTTTCTTCTGCGTCGATGCGCTTGACCACGACGCGGTCGTGAAGCGGACGGAATTCCATGCAGATCTCCTAAGCATTTACATCAGTTGAAGATTTCACGATTGCTAGCAATCGCTGCCCGCGAGTGCCAACGCAGGCGCAGCTGAAATAGGACCGATTTTTTGGGGAACAAGTGTTTGTAGGAGGAAAATCGGCCGGGCGCGCGGGATCTCTGTGGGAGCTTACCCAGACCTCTTCGAGTTTGCCGCCGAGCGTCGACCTTCTTCTGAGTGACCGTACGGCTCTGTCTCTCGACCTAATGTCACTACCAGTTCAATTCCTCCGCCCTAAATTCGTGATGGTAAAGGCCCGCCGATCTGGTGCCGGTTCAAATGCGAATCGTCGGCTGACTTCGTTCTAAGATTGCGATGCGTTTAGAACCTAACGCAGAGGTCGGGAATTGGAGGTATCGCTCCGCTTGATCGATGATCCGATAGCGCTCAGCAAGTCGAAGCTAGGCAACGCTGGCTGCGAGAGCTAGCGCAAGAACGTGCTCAGATCGTTCGGCACCTCGTCCAGTTTCAGATCACCTTTGCGCGCCGAAGTCGCTGCTGGACGGACGCCCGTGCTCCAGACAGCGAGCGCGCCGATGTCCCCGGTTTGCGCGAAAGGGCCTCTGCCCGCATCGCGACAGGTCTATATGCGCGAACAGCTTGCCAAACTGTCCCGCGGCCATGACCTGGCAAGGCGTTCAACTAAATCCTGAAGCGATTTGCGAGCTGCGAAGACGCCGGTGGCGGCGTGCTGATCAATACCGGAGCCAGCGTCGGTGTGATCTCGACAGGAACAAGAGCTGGCACGGAATCTCCGCCCGGTCGCCCCTGGTGCGCTTGTCGACGCCTGGTGAACAGCAGGCTGTGAGCCACCCGTACCGGCGCGCGACGCCGCAGACCGTCTCGCCAGCCTGCAAGGTCTCTCCGACATAACGAACCTTCTCGTCGCAACTCCATCGCCGCCGACGTTCGGCGCCGAACGCATTGGCCTGCATTCGCCACGTGACCTTAAAGCTAGACTTAAGATCAAATCCCCGGCCGCCTCTCAAACCACACAAGGCGGCCGCCGCCGGGCGCCGCCGGAGGGATACGGGCTCCGAAACTAGCACTACTTTGGCAGAGTTTAAGCTGCGCGGGATTCCCAAATCAGTTTTTTTGTGACTCATGGGTTGTCGGCTTGTGGAGGGGCCGACCATGGGAGGCGGGAGATCGGATTGGCGGAAGGAGCTTGGACGCTTTCTGGAGCCGTTTTTGGATCGATTGGGTCACAAGGCTCGGCGGCAGATGTGCCCAGCCTATGTGGCGGGACTGATTGGCTCCGGCGATCGCAAGAGCATCCAGCCCATGGCAGCGCGCGACGGACAGGTCGGCTACGACCAGCTGCATCACTTCATAGCAAGTGGTGTATGGGATGCGGCCCCGCTGGAGAACGTCCTGCTTGCCGAGGCCGACAAGATGGTTGGCAGTGATGCCGCCTGGCTGATCATCGACGATACGGCGCTGCCGAAGAAGGGGGAGCGCTCGGTCGGCGTGGCGCCGCAATACGCTTCAGCCCTTGGCAAGACAGCCAACTGTCAGTCTCTGGTCTCGGTGACGCTGGCCTCGCGCGAAGTGCCGGTGATGGTCGGGCTGCGGCTATTTCTACCCGAGACCTGGACGAACGATCCCGAGCGCATGAGGCGAGCCCACGTGCCGAAGGATCGGCAGATCGCTCTAACAAAGCCGGAGATCGCGATCGAAGAAATCGATCGTGTCATCGCCTCCGGCGTGCGTTTCGGCTGTGTGCTTGCCGATTCAGGATACGGATCAAGTGGGCCTTTCCGCCAGGCTTTGAGCGAGCGCGGGCTGCTGTGGGCAGTGGGACTGTCGCGACGCCAGAACGTCTACCCCGCGGACGTTGCCCTTATCTTCCCCATCGCAAAAACTGGAAAGCGCCGCAAATACCACATTCCTGACCGGCCTCCGGTTTCCGCCGAGGCAACGTTGAACGGAGAGAAATGGCGAAAGGTCAGCTGGCGACGGGGGACCAAGGGCCGGCTGAGCTGTCGCTTCGCGGCTCGCCGTGTTCGGGTTGCGGACGGTCATAAGCATCGGATGCTCGATAATCGTATGCAGTGCATGCCTGGCGACGAGGTCTGGCTTGTCGGCGAGCGACCGGAGAGCAAAAATACTATGTGTCGAACCTGCCGGCCGATGCCACCATCGTGATGCTTACAGCCGCCATCAAGGCCAGATGGGTCTGTGAACAGGCGCACCAGCAACTCAAGGAAGAGCTTGGGCTCGACCACTTCGAAGGCAGATCCTGGACGGGCTTACACAGACATACCTTGATGACGATGATCGCCTACGCCTTCCTCCAATCCCGCCGCCTCAAAGCAGCGGGACGGAAAAAAAGAATCGTAGGACCGCCACCCCAGCCCAGCATGCCCGCCATCAGGCAAGCCATTCTCGATCTCTTCGAACGCCCTCCACCCCTGCGATGCTCCCATTGTGAAAGGCTCCTCGTAGGAATCGCTAAAACAAAAGTGCCAAAGTAGTGCTAGTCAGGTGAATCTAAGTTCGCCCCAGGTCCGCTAGGCCTTGTGGCAGAACGGTCTGGTCTGCGGACTTGGTCGGCGTGAAGTGGACATGATAATGCGGCCTCTTATACCTGCGTTCGCGACAAGCGTCCTCCTTCAAAGCCGCAGCGGTCATTTGCCTGCCTTGTGCTTTGGGCGCGTCTTTAGCTTTGATGGGATTCATCTTGGACATCGTACACATACTGTGGCGCCTCGGATTACAATGCGATACAGCCGCGTTGTCCGAAAAATTTCGCACGACAGGCTATCTGAGGGGCTTGAATCGCACCTTACGTCAAGATGTAACGTATCGAAATAGGCGGTGACAGGCTTCGGCACCCGAAGCCGTCCGAACGAGTGACATAGAGTGCGAATGCCCCAAATCCTAGGCTCACGCAAGACGAGCCCGGTCATCAACGACTGTCGTGAAGCTCGCTGTGTCTGGGTCATAGCAACTCCGACAGACCACGCTTGGCTCACCGTCGGATCGTAGGACGCCGCTCACACGTAAGCAGAGCCTGTTAGCGACGCGAGATGGTGGCCCGCAAACCTGCATCTCAATGCCAGAAGGAAGCTGATGCTTCGCGGCAAGTGCGATCGGCAACACGGTGCGCACCGGGAGAGCTGCGGGCTTTACGCAGATCGTTCTGAATCTGCGACTAGGGTCAAGGGTGTCGTTCACTGGGGTTTGGGCCTTCGTCAGGGTGAAGCAGATCGTGTGACTCTGCCGAACTGCGATGGACACTAGATAAACGGGGATAGCGTGACGAGACAACGTTCTTTGCTGACGCCTGGGCCAATGTCGTTATCGTCGGCAGTGAAGGCCGAGATGCAGCTCGACCTCGCATCGCGTGATTGCGAGTTCAAGGAAGTGACCGCTCGCATGAGGCAGCTGATGCTCAATGTGTCGGGCAATGCGGAGGGCTATTCGGTCGTTCCTATACAGGGAGGTGGCTCCTTTGGAATGGAAGCTGCTCTCTCTTCATTTGTCACCCAGGCCGACCGGCCGCTTGTTTGCATAAACGGCATCTATGGCGAGCGCATTCTCAGAATTCTGCGGCTGTGGGGCGTCCAAGCGGTGAAGCTTATCAAGCGAGCCACCGAGCCGTTGGACCCTGAGGAAGTCATCGAGCGCTTGAGCCGAGATCCAGGTATCACGCACGTATGCTTGGTCCATTGCGAGACTACGACCGGGATTGTGAATCCGCTCGAGCCGATCACAGAAGGAGCAAGGCGGCGTGGTGTAAAGACTATCGTCGACGCGATGAGTTCTTTCGGCGGCGTCGACATCGACCTAAGCCGGGGCGGACCAGACGTCTTGGTTACGTCGAGCAACAAGTGCGTCGAAGGTCCGCCAGGGCTGGCTTTCGTCATTGCTTCTTGCGAGCTTCTTGAGAATGCAGTTCAAGAGCCAAGATCGTTTGTGCTCGACGTGAGAGATCAATGGCGCGCGCTTGAGCGCACTGGTGAATGGCGATCAACCCCACCAACGCATATCGTTCAGGCAGTCACAAAGGCATTGGAGGTCCTGAGCATCGAAGGCATTGATGCCAGGCGCCGCAGGTATGAGAAGATAAGAGAGAGCGTCATAAAAGAGCTGAAAGGAGTGGCGTCCCCACTGCTTCCAGCGAACCTCCAGTCGCCGGTTTGCGTGGCGTTCACCGCGCCAGCTGGAATCTCCGACCAGGTAGCGTTTGACTGCCTATATCGGCACCTGGCAGCCCATAACCTCTACGTCTACTCTAAACTGCATCTTCCTACGCGCAGTTTTCGGATCGGCTGTATTGGCGAGATTCAATCCAATTGGATCGAGCAGTTGGGCTGTGCCTTTCGCACATACTTCCGCTCCGGTGAGACTCTGACCGTGGGACGAGTGTCAGCCCAGGAAACACGGGAGAGCCGCACAGAGATATCGCGCCCAATGGCGAGCAATGCGCGGCATTCATATTCGATCGAAACTGCTGTTCTGCACGCAGGATACCGCCGTGATCCGGTGACGAAAGCTGTGGCAGTGCCGATCTATCAGAATACGGCCTATGAGCTCGACGGTGATTTGAGCCATATTGCTGACGTCTATAACGTAAAGGCTGATGGTTTCACATACACCCGCATCATCAATCCGACGACCCGGGCGCTGGAAAAAAGGTACGCCGCCGTCGACATGGGAAGCGACTCGCTGGCTGTTGCATCAGGTCAAGCGGCGACGTTTCTTGCGATCGTAAACTTATCAAGCGGTGAGGTGGGAGATAACGTCGTCGCTTCTCCGTATCTATACGGCAACACCTGGAATCTGCTGCACAACACGTTGAAGCGTCTTGGTATCAACGTAAGGACGGCAGACCCTCGAAACCCCGAGACGTTCGAACGCGCCATTGATGATCGCACGATATGTCTGTTCGGGGAGGTCATCTCGAATCCCTGTCTGATTCCGCTTCCTGTCCAGCAGCTGGCGGAGATCGGCAGAAGGCACGGCGTCCCCTTGGTTGTGGACAATACGACAACCCCCCTGGTTTGCCAGCCGTCAGCTCTCGGCGCCGCGATTACGACGTACTCTGCCACGAAATACATTTGCGGTCATGGGACGACGCTCGGCGGACTGATCGTCGACAACTGTGGGTTCGACTACCGGGGACGATCTCGCTTCCCACTGTTCAATAGTCCGGACGATGCGCACGGCGGGATCATCTGGCGCAACGCGTTGGCGGAGCTCGACGACCTCGGAAAGAGCGAATTTCTTCTCAAGGCGCGTATGACGTGGTTGCGCGATACTGGCGCGGCCATCGCCCCCTTTGCGAGCTTTCAACTGATTCAGGGACTTGAAACGCTACCTCTTCGCATGAAGCAGCACTGTGAAAATGCCAGGATTGTAGCCAACGTTCTGAAGGAACATCCGAAAGTGTGCCGTGTCTTCTACCCGAGCCTCTTTGAGGGAGCTGACCGAGAAATCATCGATCAGACACTTAATACCGGGTACGGGCACGGGGCGATGGTCATGTTTGAGGTGGAGAACGAGCAAGCCGGCCGCAAGTTCATCCAGAACGTCGAGCTGATGTATCACGTGTCGAATGTGGGGGACGCCCGCACGCTGGTAACCCATCCTGTATCTACGACTCACACCACCGTCCCACGGGAAAAGCGCGAAGCCGCCGGCATATTTGGTGGCTCCATCCGGCTTTGCGTCGGCATCGAAGATGTTAGCGACATCATCAAGGACTTGGAAAAAGCGCTTTCCGCAATCTGACAACCTGAAAGCCGATTAAGCAAGGGGTTCTCATGAAACACGCAGATACTTGGAAGTTGAGGTCGTCACGTTTTGAGGCGGTTCAATTTGGCCGCGAGATCAATCAGCAGCTCTCCGCGCTGAGGCCTGACAACGTGACGGGAGCTGCTTACATCGCGAAAGATTACGCTGTGATCGCAGCTTGCGTGCTGGCGACGGTCCATGTCTCATGGTGGTTCTATCCCCTCGCAGTTCTGTTGATTGGCGCCTACCAGCGTGGATTGACGACAATCGCTCACGATGCAGCTCACCGCACCCTCGCGAGCAACACGACCTGGAACTATATTCTGGGCATTTTGTTCGCGTCCTATCCTTTGTTCCAGCGCCACTGGGCATACCGGATTTCACACGTCTACCTGCATCACCCGAATCTCGGCGATCCGGAGAAGGATCCCGACTTGAAGTTCTTCTTGGCCAGCGGCGTTTACGAAGTTGTGCCTCCTAAGCAGTACGCCTTCAACATCATCTGGAAGCCGATACTGGGTGGCGCGACAGTCGCGTATCTGAAGTACCTTTGGACTAATCGGTTTTCGATCACGGATGTCGAGGACCAGAGCCGGTCGGGAATCCTCATCGACAAGTATGGCTTCTATCTCTTTTGGACGCTCATATTCGGTGGGTCATACCTTCTTGGACTGCTCCACGTCGTCGTCCTGTTTTGGATCGTGCCCTATCTTACCACGTTTCAAGCTCTCGGCTGGTTTATCGAGCTCGCCGAGCACTCACCTATGTGCGAGACGGAGACAAAGAATGTCTACCTGACTCGGAATAGAAAGGGGAATTTTATCGAGCGAGCCATTCTCGGTCAGAATCTGGATGAATACCACCTTGAGCACCATCTGTCGCCCGGCATTCCTTTCTGGCTCTTGCGCAAAGCTCAGAAAATTCGAATGCAGGATCCTCATTACGCAAGTGTTGCCGCAACCTGGGGAGGGCTCTTCGTCAAGGGCCCTCAAGGTCAACCCAGCGTAATTGCCCAGTTGAAGGAGCGAAATCGATGCTTGTATGAGCAGTCTCTGGCCAGTCCCGAGGCGAAGGAGCAGTTGGCTTGATATCGCGGCGAACAGAGTCGGTCCGAGCCGTGGTGGGCGTGACCTCAAACCGCCTTTTGGCCGATGGCGTGCACCGCGACTGGTTGCGGCGCAAATATGTTCAAGCCCTCGTTCGCTATGCGGGCGTGGCTTGCGCGATATTGCCAACGATCGATGCTGACGATGCGGAAGGCGACAGTGATCTGTCGATCATGGGCAGGCTCGACGGTCTGATTTTGACGGGCGATGAATCGAATATCGATCCTGCCATCTTCAGTTGGTCCGCTTCGCGCAGACTGAAACCGACAGGCCACGCGGACGTTCAAGCTGGCGTGAGGGATCGTCCTCGTGACAGGCTGTCCGCGGGCGCCGTCGAGAAGGCGGTTGCCCTTGGGATGCCGATACTTGGCATCTGCCGTGGGCTTCAGGAGCTTAACGTCTATTTTGGCGGCACGCTTCACCCGTCGTTGTCCGAATGGAGGCTGGAAAGCGGACAGATGCACGCTGAGAAGGCGGGGCTGCCGAGGGATCGCCAGTACGATATAGCGCACAGCGTGAAATTATGTCCTGACGGCGTTCTCCTTCCTATCGCGGGCGCGATCGAAGCGCACGTTAACTCCTTGCACAATCAAGGCATAGAACGGCTTGCGGCTGCGCTGAAACCGGAAGCCTGGGCGTCCGACGGTCTGATCGAAGCGGCTTCTGTAATAGGCGCGCCGACGCTGCAGATCGGCGTGCAGTGGCACCCCGAATGGCACGTCGAAACTGATACCCTGAGCAAGCAACTTTTCAATGCATTTGGAGAGGCGTGTGTCACGTATCGCCTAAGAAGTGATAGGGGCATACTGTGAAGTTTCGATCGAAATGCGGCCCTTTGGGATTGAAAGAAGGAGAGCCTCTTGACAGGCCGAGCAGAGAATTCGCGGCAGGAGTGCTCTTTATTGCCCTCTACGTTGTCGTTAGCGCGGCAGGTGAAGTCTTTGCGGCATCATATTTTCAGCAAGCAAACGTGTGGGTCACTCTCCTGTTCTCCTTTGGTATCGTAAGTTTGACGTTCAACATTTTGGCTCGCCGCGAAAGCATTGGAGCGAAGGTTACGAAGTCGTCGTTTCTGGCTTTTGTGTCGCTCAATTGCGTTACTGCGATAAGCTGGGTCGGCTTGTTTATCGGACTGAAGTACGCCGAGCCTGCTATCGTTGTCACGTTTATGGTCGCATTGGGACCTACAGCGACAGCATGGTTGAACGCACTGATCAGGAGACAGGGGCGTCCTCCGAAATCAGATATCGCAGTGAGCGTTCTAATTGCGGCTGTTGGTATTTACATGGTCTGGATCGCGGCAAGCGGCAACGCTGGGATCGAATGGGGGTCTCGATCATCCTTTGGTATCTTCCTGGCAATCGCAGCTGGGCTGTCGCTTTCGCTTACCAATATCCTTGTGAAACTGCTGTTCGACCGTGGATTATCTGGTCGACAAGTGCTGGCCCATCGCTTCTATGGAGCAATCCTCTTGCTGCTGGCACTGAGCGATCCTTCCTCCATCTTACCAGAGATCTCACAGCATTGGCTCGCGATCATAATGATTGCACTCTCGACGATCATTGTTCCCTTGCTCCTTGTGCAGGAGGGCATTCGCCGCGTAGAGCCATTTACGGCAAACATGGTCTTGTCCACGGCACCTGTCATTACGTTTCTTTTCCAGTATTTCGATTCTCGTATCGTGCCTTCTTTATATACGTTTGTTGGAAACGTTCTCATCACGGCTGTCGCCGTGGCTAACGTCTACTTGCAGTATCGGAGATCGGCATGAAGGAACGGAATTGTGTCATTGTCGACGCATACTCGACAGGCCGATACCTCCCGGAAGAGTTCAAGCGCTACGGAATTAGGACCGTGCATGCGATGTCGAATGCACGGATCCCACCAATCTTCCAATCGCACTTTAACATCGACATCTATGATGAAGTCATTCGGCCGGACGAGTGCATGACTAAGGAGGAGATCGTTGAATTTCATTTGGAGGCTCTCCAAGGTAGGGAGTTGGAATTCATCATAGCGGGTTGCGAGTCAGGAGTTGAACTGGCCGATTCCTTGTCCGAGCGGCTCGGACTACCTTCAAATGGAACCGCGTTGTCCGCTGCAAGACGTGACAAATCGCGCTTGGCTGACGCTTTGACCTCTGCCGGAGTGCGATCGATCAGACAAGTTGTATCCGACGATGCGGAGGACGTCATAAATTGGATGCGTCAACAGCGCTACGACGAAATCGTGATCAAGCCCTTGAACAGCGCAGGTACGGAGGACGTGTTCTTTTGCGCGACCGAGGCTGATGTTCGCAGAGCTGTGCATGTTATTGTCGGCAAGGCGAATTGCCTCGGAGCGATGAATCGTTTTGTTCTTGGCCAGGAGAAGATAAACGGCAAACAATACACCGTAAACGCGGTCTCGATCAACGGAGAAACCTTCGTCACGGAGGTGTGGACTTATGACACCGTTGCCATCAAGGGCGCGGCATCGGTCTGCGCGCTCGAGCAGTTGCTGGGTGGTGAGGAACCAGTTGTTCAAGAGCTGTCCGACTACTTGGTGCCGGCGCTAAGGGCGCTTGAGATCGTCAACGGACCTGCTCATGCCGAAATTATCGTCGATCATAAGGGGCCGGTTCTGGTGGATCTTGGAGCGAGGCTTCAGGGGACAATGTCGGCAAAAGCCCGGACTATGGCTTTGGGTCACAATCATATAACACTGACGGCGTGGCGCTACGCAGATCCCATCGGTTTTACTGATCATATGAGACGACGCGGGCCTTACACGCGGCTGGCGCACGCATTGTGCGTCTCACTCATCTCCAATATGGACGGTGTTGTTGGCGGTTATCCCGGACTGGACGCAATCCGCAAGCTGCCCAGCTTCGCAGATTCGATAGCTTTTGTTCCGATAGGTCAAAACCTGGTCCCGACGACCGACTTAGCTTCGACGCCGGGTATTGTGTATCTCGTGAGCAACAACTTGACTGAGCTTGATGAGGATTATCGCAATCTGCGAGCAATGCGTATGGACGAGGTATTCGGATTGACGGCGCAGGGTCAGAAGTGATGGCAAGCGAAATACAGGTTGCAGGCGCGAACGAGGCGCGTAAGGCATTGATCGGAGTATGCGACTTTGACGGCATTCTTCGCGGCAAGCACGTATTGGCTGACGATGTCTCGGACGAAGGCTGGATAATAAAGTTCTCCGAAGCCGTGCTCGGCTGGGATTGTTCGGACCGAGTGATACCTGCCAATTTCGGGCAAGAGCCGCCATCGATATTCGGAGACGCCAACCTGCGTGTTCTGTCAGGCACAGCGCGTCCGGTGTCTAACCGTCATGATCGGTATCTTTACCTCGCAGAGTTTGCAGGTGGCCATGAGAGCATCTGCCCGCGTGGTGTTTTGCGGAAGGTCTTACGAAGAGCTGCTGACCATGGATACAGTTGCGCTGCTGGATTTGAGTTCGAGTTTATGCTGTTTAATGAGAGCGCGGAGACAATTGAGAAAAAGCCTTATGATCAATGGGTCCCCCTGACGAGGGGCCCTTTTGGCTATTCAGCAGCGCGCACCCTTGCCAGTAATGAGCTATTCGAAGAGATTCTGGCGCTTTGTGAGAATGCTAGGTTGCCGCTCAGCGGGCTCCACTTTGAAACCGGCCCTGGGGCGATTGAGGCATCGCTTCGTCATTGTGATGCCCTGGAGGCTTCGGATCGAGCAGTCGTATTCAAGTCGATGTTGAAATCCTGGGCTCAGAAGCGGGGTATGATGGCAACGTTTATGGCAAAGGTTTCGGAGAATTGGCCGGGACAGTCGGGACATATTCACATTTCAATGTCGTCAAATGGTCAAAATGCATTTTACGAAGGCGAGGCAAGCCGCAACATCTCAAGAACTATGAGCCAATTCCTCGGCGGACAGCTGAAATATATGAACGACTTTTGTGTACTCGCTGCGCCCAACGTGAACAGCTATAAGAGGCTGCGGCCAGGCTACTGGGCTCCAACCTGTCCTAGCTGGGGAGTTGACAATCGTTCGTGTGCGGTGCGGGTCATTCCGGGAGACAAGTCTGCACACCGCCTCGAGTACAGATTGAGTGGCGCAGATGTGAACCCCTATCTCGCTCTCGCATGTGCTATCGGCTCCGGTATTCTGGGGATTGAAGAGAATGCTGTGTTGGCAGCTCCAATTGTTGGTGATGCAAGCGAGGAAAAACATCCTCCGTTCGAACGGCTTCCCCAAAACTTATCTGAGGCCACATCCCGGTTTGAACAATCTCCAAAGGCGATGGACGTTTTTGGCGAAAGGTTTGTTGAAGCGTTCTCCCGTTCCCGGCGATGGGAGTGGGAAGCCGTTCAACATCGAGTCTCCGACTGTGAACGCCAGCGGTACTTCGAAGCTATTTAGCAGGTACGCCGGTCGTCCGTCCGAACGGCGGTTCATGTTGGGGCTATCATGTGAGACGCGAGTGAGGCTGGCACTGTGGTTGAATGCTATCGCGAGCTAGCGAGGAGTTCGTAGCATTCGAGCGTCGCCATTACTATGACGGCGCATGACCCACTTTGGCCGGATGTCCGGGTCGAGTGCTTTGAAAGAGGCGCGCTTCGCGCGACGGATCCACAACGGTGAAAAAGCGGCTGTTGTCACAAAACAGAACCGATTTGGCCGAGCGCGGTACTGCCTGTCCAGGTCATTTTTATCTATCCAATGGTGCGAGAACAGAAGTAAATCGCCTCACCGGAGAGCGTAAGGATGATTGGAAGAAAGCGACGACAGAAGATCTCGCGTGAGCACGAGGCCTAGGAGGCCGCTTGTCAATCGGCGTTGGATCGGGAGCCTTATCGGCATCCATGCCGAAACACACACACACAGCATAAGCGGTTCGCCGCCGTTCTGCGTGGGCATTATGGCTACTATGGCAGGCCGCACGATTATCCAGCGCTCAACGGCTTCTACCGCGAAGTACGTCGGACCTGGCTGCGTTGTCTGAGACGGCGGAGCCAGAAAAGTCGGCGCATGGGCTGGTCCGAGTTCGACACCCTGACGGCAGCTTCCGTCTGCTCGTTCCACGCATCACTCGCACTTGGGCACAGGCGCGGATATGACGCGGGTTACCCCCGGGAAGAGCCGGGTGCGGGAAAGCCGCCCGCCCGGATCTGTGAGGGCAAAGCCGAATGGCCGAGCTACTCGACCACGATCATAAGACTAGGGCACGTTGACTGGCGGCAGGGACGCGGTCAGCCGCGGCACAAAACCATCTTGGTGCCGGCCGCGTGCTGCCAACACTATTATAAGCGCCACAAAAACGATCAGAAGTCCACGCATTCCGACGAATTCCCCGCCAACTCCATCGCAATTATGAAACGGCTGACACCTGATGCGCTTGCTCTAAGCTCGCCGCGAAATTGCCGCCGCGTTCAATGCAGGCTGTTAGGCTTGCAAAGTCGAAAAGATAAGCCCACTCAGTCGTCAAAAATCAATATTCCTTGTATTTCCGAGTAAGTCTGCGAACTGTCGGGTGGTCAGCTTGAAAAATGCACCGCGTGCGTATGATGTCCTTGTGGCGGTAAGACGTGGCCCGCTGCGATGCCGATCTCGCGATGCCAGCCCATGCACCGGTAAATTCCGGCGTAGGGAGCCGTGGCTCCTGGCCCATGATCCTGGTCAAATGGCTCGCTGTTAGACTCGCGCAGATAACGCCCGTTCTTATAGATCGCGATTCGTCATCTCTCAATCGGCTAGCTTAACTTTGCCTAAAGCCATCCATTCGGGCGCAGAGTTGATCTGAAAAGCTAGCTGAGCCCGCCTTCTGGCCTTCTGCGAGCGTGCTTGTTTATCTTTCGACAATGCGCCCCGCAGATTGCCGCCAGTGCGGAGGAGCCCGCGCCATCGCGAGAGCTATGGCCGCGATCGTATCGTGCGTTTTTTCATTGCCTGTGCAGCGTTAATGCGCCGAGTGCCTGTTGGCGCGGTAAAACATCGATTCGTTGAACGAGTAGAGTCGTGTTGGACGCTGAAGCGGCATGATCTTTCCCGATATCTTTCTGCGCATGACCAATTACTTTCGCATGGACGCTCTTGACCGTCATCTACTATCGCGGCAACGAGAGCCATTATAGATCGAGAGAAAGAATGATGGATGTGATTGATCAAGCGAACGGTTCGGAGTTGCCGCCCGTCTTGCAGAAGTCATCAAGACGCCTGCCGTGGGTTTTTGGATTTGTCGCCGTCTTCATCGGGCTATGCGTTGGGGGTGCATTTTACTGGCCCCATATCGACCGAATGATCGAGGCGTCAGCGGCACGTGAAGTCGTCCCAATGCCGGCGTTGTCACCTGAAGACAAGGCGGCCCTTTCGGAGATTCGGTCGGGGCAACAGGAGGTGAGCGAGGAGATTTCAGCGCTTAACCGCAACATCGATGCGCAGCAAGCCGATTTGAAACGGATGTTAGATCAAATCGCAGCCCTGACCTCAAGAATTGAGTCTCTGCAGAACATTGCTGCGCCTCTTCCTGCAGATATTCGTCCGCCAGCAGCCCAGGCCGCTTCAAAGCCGACTACAAGAGCCACTCGCCCGCCTAAACCAGAAGGGCCGGTTTCCGTCGGGGGCGCGCCGCTGGTTCCCGAGCCGGAGACGGACCGCCGATGATCCAATCATGAAGCCTCGAGCCTGCCAGACATGGCGTCACTGAGAGGAAGCAAGTCGAACTAGGAGCGAAGATCGCGGTGCTCACGTTCGGTCCTCCCAGGCGCGTTCGGTGAGGAGGACGAGAATGCGGCTCGACCGGTCGAGTCCGAGATCGCTTGTATGGCTCGGGTCTGCTAGGGCAGCCATGGCACCCGCCAGGCCCGCTGCACCGGACGGCGTGGTGGCGAGGCCATCATGGGCGGAGAGTACGCGAACAGCATCCACTAATTCCGCCTCGGGCACGGTGATGGCCCGAGCGCCGTGACGCCTGAGCACCGCAACGGCGGGCGCACTCGCCTGGCCGCAGGAGAGCATCTCCGCGGATGTTCGGAGATCGCCCATCACCCGAATCGGGCGACCGGCCGCGAGCGCGGGCGCAAGACACGCGGCGGTTTCCGGCTCGACCGTCACGATGCATCCCGGAGGTGCCAGCCAGCCCGAGAGGCCCTCGGCGATGGCAGCGGCGAGTCCGCCGACACCAGCTTGTATAAAGACGTGTGTCGGACGCCCATGGCCGGCGAAATCCACCTGATCGCGGATTTCCGCCGCCGTGACGCCGTATCCCGCCATGACGTCGCAAACGATGGGGTCGTTCGGATCGTCGGTCGTGTCGGCGACAAGAATGCCGCCGCCTTGGCAGGCCGCGGCTGCGGCCGCATCAACTGCATTGTCGTAGGTGCCCGGCACCCACACGATCGCGGCACCCTGATTCTCGATGCGGCGCGCGCGCGCGTTCGGCACGCCCTCGTGCAGGAACACGCGGGCGGGCGCCCCGGCAAAGCGCGCGGCGGCAGCTACCGCGAGCCCGTGATTACCGTCACTGGCGCAGACCAGGGTCGGCTGCCCCTTAGGTCGGGCCGCGAGAAGGTCGGCCACCTGCATGCGCGAGGCCCGGGCGAGCGCGCGCAACCCGGCATAGGTGCCACCAAGCGACTTGAAGCTGCCGAGCATGCGGCGGCCCTCGTCTTTCGCTAGCACCTGCGCCACTCCGAGCCGCTCCGCCAGCGCCGGAAGGTTCAGGAGTGGCGTCGGCGCGTATGCGGGATCGAGGCCGCCAAGCTCGGCTGCGATCTCATTGACTGGTGAAGAAGAGGTGCTGTTCATGCGTTGATCTTGCCCGCTACAGGTGACGGCTGCTGCCGGAGCGTTGCACAGCAACTGTTTCCGCCGATCATAACCAGCTGTACCTGCGAGCACCACCCTCGACGACTTCGATCGCGCGCTTCTCGCGGAGGCCCTTTTCGTGCTCGCGTCCGCCTCCGCAAGTTTAAATTGCGCATCTGCGCAATGATCTGGGAGTTTTATCGGCAGGAAGTCTCTGCGAGCCGTAAGAAGTCTGTGAGCAGCACGTGCCATCGTTGCGTAAGTATGGATTCGGGGTGAAACGGCAGGCCGTAAGTTGGTTTATAACGATGTGCGAGAGCCATGACCTCGCCCTCTTCCGAACGCGCTGTCACCATGAGATCCCGCGAGCAGACCTCGTCGAACTCGACGACAAGAGAATGGTAGCGGCCGACGCAAAGTGGGGACGGGAGTCCTGTGAAGCGCCCCCGGCCGTCATGGGTAATATGCGAGGCCCGTCCATGCAGACCTGCGCGCACGACGCGTCCGCCGAAAACGCTCCAAATACACTGATGTCCGAGGCAGATGCCGGCGGTTCAAGGTCTGCCAATTCCTCTAAGTCCTCCAGAGGGAATGGCAGAGCGTTTTTGATGTCGGTAATGGATTGGATATTAGCTTCACGCAACATTTCGAAGCCGCGCCGAATGAGGTGAGGCGATTCGTTTTCCACTTTGCCGTCAATGGTTCACCTTTGCGCCATCGGCGCCGTGCGTAATTCATCCATAAGCGCTTGGCCGAAAAATCATCCAAGATGTCGAGCGACTTGCAGCGCATTATCATTGCACCGACCGAAACGCCCCATCTCTCCTTAAGACTGAGCATGCCCATCCAATGTTGGGGCGTATAGCTCGTCTAGGAAGTCACGCTCAGGAAGCAGCATAAAGCTTGCAAACTGGTCAGCATGCTTCTCCAAGATCTTATAAGTCGTGCGGTTGTTTAGATGCTCTTGTGTCACCTTCCGATGAAGTAAAACGTGTGCGAGTTCATGCAGTGCATCAAAGCGCTGTCTCGATGCGCTCGCCTTGTCTCGTGATAACATAATGAAGGGAATGCCAAACCGGTCAGACCATTGCGAAAAAGAATCCACCTTTTCCGCGCGAACGTGAATACAAGAAACAAGAATCCGCTTTCTTCAATCTACGTCATCTCCGGCGTAGCCAGCAACGTCTCGCGCTCGTCCTCAAGCTCGCGGACAGCGACCAGGCGTTCGTTCCAGCGCCGCTCCAGCTCGCCGGCAACAAGGCGATTGTTCGGATCGACAGCCTCGTATCGCCGACGAGCGCGAGTTGCCTCGTAGCGGGCCTGCTCCAGAGTCAACTCGAGCTGACGCAGCTTGTCGGCGTGTTCACGCCCGCGCGCTTCCATGGCTGCCAGCGCCGCCTGTACACCCAGCGGCTGCAGCCGCGCGATGACCTCCGCGCTGATCGCGCGATCCGCGCGCAGACCGCCGAATGAGATGCACGGATCTCCACCAGGGTTGGCGGCAATGATAGCGCCCGACAGTACTGTGCGTGCCGCTGTAGGCACGTCGACGATGGCAGGATCCGCTTGACCAACAATTGTGCTGAGGCATCGTCTTGGGAAGGCGCAACTGGACCTTCGCCGGCAGCCAGGTGGCGCTGACCGTGCCGCCATCATGCTGACGATGATCACGACCTGTCGCCTCAACGAAGTCGATCCCAAGGCCTGGCTCGCCGGCGTTCTCGCCCCTATCGCTGATCATCCCGCATCACGTCTGCACGAACTGCTGCCCTGGGAATGGAAGCTCCCGCGCCAAGCCGCAGCCCGCCAGATCAGCAGGTCGCCTGCCCTTCACCAACGCTATCATAGAGCTCGCCATGCCGCGCACATCGTCAATGAGGTCTTCGTCGTATGCGTACACCGCAGGTGCAGATCTCACTGCATCACTTCATGGATGTGAATGGTTGCCCGAGGCCTCTCATCGGAAGGGGGCCGCACTTCTTGGCTTGGACCAAATCCGGCCGGAGCATCGCGCTGCCGGTGCAACGACACTTAAGCCTAGGCGCATGGCACGGACGGCGACCGGCCATCCCCATACTGGAACACAAGGTGGTGCAACGGCAATTCTTGTGGGTCTGGAGTCGATTTACGAGACGCACGTCTCGCATGCCTGTACGGCGTCTGATCGGGACGATCGGTCCAGGCTCCCTGCACGACCCGCGCAACGGACTCATTGAGGAGCGCGGCTAACAGGAATTCGAAAACAAGCTCGTCTCAGTATCATCTTGGGGCCGGCCCTCGCGCAGGCAAGGCACCCTCCTGGCGCGGCATGTCTGAAGAGTACGGGCCTTCAGTTCGCCCATCCCGAACGACCGTCGCGGAGGTGCCGCGATATAACATCAGCACAGATTCCCGGGACGGCATCTCGACGGAGCGAGGTCGCGCCTGCGCCTCCGCCACAAGACCATTGAGCGTCTGATCCACGAGTGCGATGAAGCGTGGTGGACCGGACGCAAGGACTAGGCCATCTCCCGGAGCTGATCTCATGATGTAGCGTTCGTCGGAAATGGCGAGCGCATCGAGGGTTGCCTTGAGCGCGTCGCAGCTGATTGAAGTTAGGAGAAGCAGACGAGTTTGCGCTTCCTTTGCGGTAGAGACGTAAAGCACGAGCCCATCGTAATACCATTGAAGATTGTAGAGCTGAGTCAGATGGTCAAGGAACTCGCGCGGTGGCAGGTCCGGCATGTGCCCGCGAATCCGACCCTTCACCTCGGCGCTGATGGCGACTTTAATATTGAGGTTGTTGCCGAATTCCTGCAGGGCGGCAGAAAGCTCCTGATCCAGAACCGTATACCGGTAAGGGGTCGAGGGCAGCGACAGGGGAGCGCCGCGCGCGATCTGTATTCCGCCGGAAACGAAAACGGCGACACACAGAACTCCGTTCAAAACGTGCGGGATTATGGATCGGACGAGCATTCTTGGTTCTCTTTGACTTAAACTAACAGGAGTACGTTTGGTACGTGAACGCGAAACGTGATCTTTAGATGACGATGTGCGGGCGAACTCGTCAGCTTGTCGTCAGCTGGCCTGTCTAGGACATTAAGCCGCTAATCGGCTTGAACGGCTGGTCGTATCACATCTCGATGAGAGCGAGTCTTTCCATGATGATGTTAGGCGCTGCGCCGATTTCTCACAATCTAGAAGGCCTGTCCAAGGCCTGTTCGGCAACAGTGGTCGACGAGCAGGTCCAATTTCAGCAGAGTCTCTTGCAGGCGGCTTCGGTTCAAGACCTTGCGCCTCCAGTAACGGAAGCGGCGGCCGTTCCGCCGACTTCCGAGCTATCGCGTGCAACAACACAGGCGAGCCCGCTGGGCGATCGCATCCTCCAGAATCTTTCTGCGATGTATCCGGTCAATGCAGTTCCAAAAGGTGCGGAGACCGGGCCGGCGTCGGGGCCCCTTTTGCTGCAACCGGGCAAAGCGGAAGCAGGTGTGCCGGGCGCCCCCAGTGGCGCGGGTGACTTCGAGGCGATGTTGGCGAATCTGAAGGGTGTTTCTGACAGCGTCATCCAGGTAACACTCATTTCAAATGGCATCGGTAGCCTCGGTTCATCTCTGAACAAGCTGATATCGGCGGGCTGAGTGGGGCGAATGATTGGTTTAATCTATCGCGAAAGCGGTGAGGCGCGCCCATTCCGCAAGCGGCTTCAACTTCTGGCTCTGCTGCCGCTCCTGCTTGCCCTGGTTGGTTGCAAAGCCGATCTCTACACGAAAGTTCAAGAGCGTGAGGCCAATGAGATGCTTGCGGTCCTCCTCAAGAACGGGGTCGATGCGCTCCGCGTTGCTGCTAAGGACGGGACTATCACGATCCAGGTCGAGCAGACTCAGATTGCTTCCGCAATCGACCTGCTGAATGGCGAAGGGTTGCCGCGCCACGCTTTCAAGAGTCTCGGCGAAGTGTTCAGCGCGGCGGGTCTGATTGCTTCGCCAATCGAGGAGCGCGCCCGTTACGTCTATGCGCTGAGCGAGGAATTATCTCGCACGATCAGTGATATCGATGGTGTCATCTCGGCGCGCGTCCACGTTGTTCTGCCAAAGAACGACCTGTTGCGACGTGACACCACGCCATCTTCGGCGTCGGTTTTCATCCGGCATGACTCGAGGGCAAATCTCTCAATCTTGCTGCCGCAGATTAAAATGCTCGTCGCCAACAGCATCGAGGGCTTATCCTATGACAAGGTGGCTGTTGTTTTCGTCTCAGTCGAGCGGCCCGCACTAGAGCCGCGACCGGCGGCTGCGGCTGGTTTCGCCCAAGCATCTGGAGTCATTTCAACGCCATTGGTTGCGGTTGGCATGGGTCTCGGCGGGTCTGTATTCGGCGTGCTATCCTGCGTCTTGCTGAGCGCTCGTGGGCGTCAGCGCAGGCAATCATCTCAGAAAGTTAGCGCTGTTGGTGGGCGCTCGGGTGTCTCTGCTATCGAGATGATTCGCAAAGCGACTAAGCCTAATGCGGCGTAGTGTGGTATCCGACATGACGAGACCGAATCCGTCTGCCGAGCGGCATGATCTGCTGAAATTAGCCTCTGTAGGTATTCGTAAGCTTGCTGCCACGATTCATCCGACCCGCCTTGCCGCGCGACTTGACGCGAACCTCTCGGCCGCGACGTTGGTGCGACTGCAGAAGAGTCCTAGGCTGCAGATAAGACTGCCAGCGTTGCTGCTTGAAGATGAAATGGGCTTGAACGGAAGTGACTTCGGGCCAGACCTTCTCCTCGGGCATGATCCGAGCAGGGCTGCCCTGCTCGCCGGCGGCATTTGGCATGCCCGTTCGCTGACAAGGCTGATTTCAAAGCACGATGTCGCCGTTCTGGTCGAGCGCGTCGGCACCGAGGTGCAGGCTTTCGGGATCCGACATGCAGCGCATGCGGTTTCGACCAGATTAATTGCTGATCCTCAACAACTCGCGCTAGAGATTGAAGACGATGGACATGCCTGCCTCGGCGCTTGGCTCGATGAAGCGCCAACGCTTGATTGCCGCCGCGTGCGTCTACGCCTAGCTGTCGGAACGGCCGCCGACAATCCTGCGACTGAACACCGCGATGCCGCGGGTCAATTGTTTTCGCCGGTGTTGGCCCAATTGGCGAGGGAGGCCCCAGCGGGATGACAGCCGACGAAACTGCGCCGCCCGTCGCTCCGCACATCCGCCCGCTTGGGCCACTCATAGCGGCGAGGGATCTCGAGATTTGGCAGAGCGCCCTCGAGGCGCGTGCCGTAGCCGAGCGCAATCTGAAGCGGGTTCGCGGCTGGGCGCGCAGAGCTTATCAGAAGGAGCGTGCGCGCGGCCATGCCGAGGGGGTGAGGGCCGGCGCCGAGGAAATGGCACAGCTGGTCGCGCAGGCTGCCTCGGAAGTGGCACGACGAAGGGTCCGTTTGGAGCAGGAACTGTCAGCGCTCGTGATGGACATCGTAACTGATCTATTGGGCGATTTCGATCCCGGCGAGATGTTGGTGAGGACGGTTCGTCACACGATTTCGCACAGATATGGCGGGGCGAAACTGTCCCTTCATGCGTCCCCCATGGATGCTGATGTGCTTACGCGCGAATTTGCTGCCTGCGACGGACGGGAGGACCGGCCGGCGGTCCGAATTATTCCGGATCCGGCGCTGTCAGCGAACGAATGCGTGCTGTGGAGCGAATTTGGCAATATCCATCTCGGACTTGACGCGCAGCTCCGCGCACTGCGTTTGGGCTTTGGGTTGGATCATGAGGCAGGCGAATAGTGACGGCGCCGAGACCAGACCATAGCTGTCCTGATGGAGATGGGACTCTGCACGCGGCGCTGGCTCGTCTGCGAACTACGGCAAGGCATGTGGACACGCGTGTCGTACGCGGGCGGATCACGCGGGCGATCGGCACGTTGATCCATGCAGTTTTGCCGGATGCTCGTATTGGAGAAGTTTGTGTGCTCAAGGATCCGCGCACGGGATGGTCGCTTGAGGCCGAGGTGATCGGTCTCTTGCAGGACGGCGTGTTGCTGACGCCGATCGGTGACCTGCAAGGCATGTCCGGCCGCGCAGAAGTCGTTGCCACTGGCCGAATGCACGAAGTGCCGGTCGGCCCCAATTTGCTTGGCCGGGTGATCGACAGCTTCGGCCGTCCCCTCGATGGCAAGGGCGCAGTCAAAGCTGTGGAGACGCGTCCGCTGCGCGGCAAAGCGCCAAATCCAATGACGAGGTGCATCATCGATCGCCCTCTGCCGCTCGGTGTTCGCGCCTTGGATGGTCTTCTGACATGCGGCGAAGGCCAGCGCATCGGCATTTATGGAGAGCCTGGTGGCGGCAAGTCGACGTTATTGTCGCAGATCGTAAAAGGCGCGGTCGCTGACGTGACCGTGGTTGCGCTGATAGGCGAGCGTGGACGCGAAGTGCGTGAATTCATCGAACGGCATCTCGGGGAGACAGCCCTCCGCCGCACGGTCGTCGTCGTTGAGACCTCCGATCGCTCAGCGACGGAGCGGGCGCAATGTGCTTATACGGCAACCGCGCTCGCCGAATATTTTCGCGAACAAGGGCTGCGCGTCGTTCTGATGATGGATTCATTGACGCGATTTAGCCGCGCTATGCGCGAGATCGGGCTTGCTGCCGGTGAGCCACCGACCCGCCGGGGCTTTCCTCCCTCTGTCTTTGCAATGTTGCCAGGTTTGCTGGAGCGCGCTGGTATGAGTGAGCGTGGCTCAATCACGGCCTTCTATACCGTGCTTGTGGAAGGTGACGGCACGGGCGATCCAATCGCCGAGGAAACGCGTGGCATTCTCGATGGTCATATCGTTCTTTCACGCTCTCTCGCGGCGCGGGCGCATTTCCCCGCCATCGATGTACTGTCGAGCCGCAGCCGCGTCATGGATGCCGTCGTATCTGCACCGCATCGCAAGGCAGCATCCCTCTTCCGTGATCTTATCTCCCGTCATGCAGAGGCCGAATTTTTGATCAAGGTTGGCGAATACAAGCAAGGCAGCGATCCGCTGACGGACCGAGCTGTCGCTTCGATCGATGATCTGCGCGAGTTTTTACGCCAAGGTGAAAACGATGCGTCCACTTTTGAGGAAACCGTCACATGGATGTGCCGTCTGACCGCATGAGTTGCATACACGTTTCGAGCTTGCGGCAAGTGAAGGATATGCGCGAGCGTAGTGCTCGTAGTGAGTTGTCCAATATGGAAGCCAAGCGTCATATCGCGACCTTGGCCGCGGAGCACGCATGGCAGGAACTTGCAATTGCTGAAAAGCATCATACAGAGGCCCAGGCGGAGGTTTACCAACAATTGATGTCGGTCGGTACCTTGTCCGTCGTTGAGCTCGATCATTGCCAGCTCACCCTTGAGAGGCTCGCGATTGAGATCACCTCGAAACGCCGCACACTTGAGGAGGCGCGTATCGCTCAAAAGCAGGCCGAGACAGCGGCATCCGAGAGGCGTGCGCACTGGGCGAAGCGTTCCGCAGCGACTCATAAATGGCGACAGATCGAGACCGACGTCCGGCGTGCGGCCGATACCCATTCGGAAATAACAGCCGAGCTAGAGGCTGATGATGAAGTCTTGCTTCGCCATGGGAGGGGTTTGCCCGCGCCGGTGGCGGGCGGTTCAATTTGATGACCGCTAGTCCAGTTGGGAAGCAAATGCGCTGCCCTGTACAGCCGCCTCCTGCAACTCGCGCGGACGCATACGTGAGGTACGAGCCGGGCCAGAGTCTAACGCAGAGTCTCGTCTCGTGGCTCAACAGAAACGTGCGGCCCTCCGCCTCTTTGCGGAGTAATCTTTGTGACAAGCCGCTATCGGTGCGACTGGAACGAGTTGTGTGGCAGGGGGAGCCTCCGGCTCTGTCGATGCTCGATTGCGCTTGGGGCCTCGGCGATGATGCGCTCGTGTTGTCGATGCCGCATGCGCTTGCCGAGGCCTTGATCTCGACAGTACAGAGTGGCCTAGTTCTACTTTCCGAGCCAAGTCGTTCGCTGGTTCTCGAACTTGCACTTGAACCGTTGCTCGCGCGCCTGGAGACTGAGACAGAGCAGCAACTGCGGCTCCTTCATGTTGGAAAGGCCGAGAAGAACGGGCCTTATATCGAACTCGACATCATCTACGGTCCGGTCAGTGGCAAAGGTCGCCTATTTCTTTTCTCGCCTCTTGATGGACCGATACCGCCGGCGTTCCGCGCCTTAGGCGAGCTGCTCGGCCAATTGCCGCGACAGTTGTGTGAGGTCTCCGCACAGTTACCCGTTACAGTTGCAGGAGAGATCGGTTCCCTCCGGGCGTCAGCCTCGCTTCTTCGCAAAACGCGTAAGGGCGACGCTTTGTTGCCGGATGTAATGCCATTCGCCCGCGGTCAGATCATCCTCACTGCGGGCCGGTTATGGACCGCGGCAGATGTCACTGGCAACCGCCTGATTCTGCACGGACCGTTTCGCTTGCGGCCGCGCCCTCTGGAGTATGCGCATATGACGACACTACCCGGTTCACAGCAGCCGCCTTCGGAAGCCGATCTCGACGATATTGAGATTTCGCTTGTCTTCGAATGCGGCCGCTGGCCCATCACGCTGGGAGCCTTGAGAAGCATCAGCGAAGGATATGTATTCGAACTTGGCCGGCCGGTCGATGGCCCGGTCGATATCCTTGCAAACGGCGTACGTATCGGCAGTGGTGACATAGTACGTATTGGGGACGAGCTCGGCGTTAGACTGCGTGGCGGGTTAGCGGGCAATGACTAACATTGAACCAGCAATACTGCCGCTTCTTGCGGTCACGGCCGCGCTCGGCTTGTTGGTCTTCGCTGTCGTCACGACCACGGCGTTCGTAAAGGTATCTGTCGTTCTCTTCCTCGTTCGCAATGCGCTTGGGACCCAGTCGATTCCACCGAACATCGTTCTATACGGCGCAGCATTGATGCTCACCGCCTTCACGAGCGCCCCCGTCTTTGAGCAGAGCTACAATCGAGTCGCCGATCTTCAGCTCCGCTATCAAACGCTCGAGGATTGGGTAGCCGCTGCGAAAGAGGGGCAGGAGCCGCTGCGAGGCTATCTCAAGAACTTCACCAATGAAGAACAGCGAGGCTTCTTCCTGTCCTCGACCGAACGTGTCTGGCCGGAAGAGATGCGCGGCAGAGCCACAGCCGATGATTTTGTCATTCTCGTCCCATCTTTTCTAATCTCAGAACTCAAGCGTGCCTTCGAAATCGGGTTTTTACTATACCTTCCGTTTATCACTATCGATCTGATCGTAACGACCATTCTGATGGCCATGGGCATGTCAATGGTGTCTCCGACAGTGATCTCAGTTCCTTTCAAACTATTTCTATTCGTGGCGATTGACGGCTGGTCGCGGCTTATGCACGGGCTAGTGCTGAGCTATACAACACCTGGAGGGTGAGCATGGATGAGGCCACTATTCTCCCTTATATGAGCCGATCACTGGTGCTTTTCATGACCTGGGTTCTGCCTCCGCTCATTGCAGCGGCGGTCGCCGAAACCGTCATCGGCATCATCCAGGCGGCAACGCAGATCCAGGATCAGACATTGCCACTGACTGTGAAGCTTTTGGTCATTGTTGGGATTATAGCTTTGTTTTCTCCGGTGCTCAGCGTCCCGCTCATCGAACAAGCCAAGCAGATCTTCACTGATTTTCCCGCGCTCACGACGGGCTACTAGCAGCGCCGGCATGTATGATCTGTCAACCACTGGCACGCAAAGTCTGATCCAGGCGACCATCGAACTCGTCGTTGCTGCCAGCCTTGGTGCGGCCCGCCCCGTGGGCATTATGCTGGTGCTTCCCGTATTTACGCGTCCGCAGATCGGGGGCCTGATCCGCGGTTGCCTGGCCGTTGCGCTCGAACTACCATACTTGGCGCACATCGCCGATCGCCTGAAGGAGCTAGATCCGGACACCCGTCTGCTCAAGATCCCGCTACTCGGTCTTAAGGAGACGTGTGTCGGCCTGCTGATCGGCGCCCTGCTCAGTATTCCCCTCTGGAGTCTTCAGGCCGTCGGCGAGTTCATCGACGCGCAAAGGGGCATCAGCAGCGTGGTCACTCCCGCCGATCCCGCGACACGCAGTCAGGCTTCGGCGACGGGACTGCTTATCGGTACCACCGCGATCACCATCTTCGTCGTATCGGGCGGCCTGCAAACCATGATCAGCGGACTTTACGGCAGCTATCTGGTTTGGCCGGCTTATCAGCTTGGACCCACGCTGAGCATGCAAGGGACACTGGAGTTGTGGGGCGTGCTCGACAGCATCATACGTACCGCCGTCCTGGTCTCTGGACCGGTGGTAGCTTTCCTCTTGCTGGCCGACATATCAGCGCTCCTGCTCGGGCGCTTTGCGCCGCAATTCAACCCGCGGGACCTATCTTTGACGATCAAGAATATAGGCTTTGCGATCGTCATGGTCACTTATACGATCTATCTCATCGAATACATGCAATCCGAAATCATTCAGTCGAGCCGAGAGCTGGAGAGGCTTGAAAGGAAACTGAAGTGAGCGACACGAGCGAAGAGAAAACGCTCGCCCCCACTGAAAAGAAGCTAAGCGATTCGCGCAAGAAAGGCGTGGTTCCGCATAGCACGGATCTAGTCAGGGCCTTCAGCGCTTGCGCCGGTCTCGGCTATCTCTGGATAGAAGCGAGTTCCATCTACGACAAATGTCGTGAAGCGCTCATGCTGGCTGACAAGCTGCTTGATAAGCCGTTCAATATTGCGGTCGATCTTGCGCTCGGCGTCTTGCCCGAACTTGCACTGAGAATTGTTGGCCCGCTTCTTGGGAGTATGGTCACCTGCGCAATTCTGACGACGGTCCTGGCCAATGGTGGATTAGTGTTCTCCTCGGAGCCGATGACGCCGAAATTCGAGAACATTGATCCCATCAACGGACTGAAGCGCATCGCTTCTTTGCGTTCCCTCATCGAGCTTGGCAAGACCTTGTTCAAGGTCTTCTGCCTCGGCGCGATCTTTCTCCTCGTCGTTGTCGGCGCGTGGAAGACACTGGTCTATCTGCCGGTTTGCGGCACGGGCTGCTTCGAGTTCGTGTTCATTCAAGTGAAACTGTTGATCGGGATTGCAAGTGGTGCATTTCTGATCGGCGGATTGGTCGATCTCCTCGTCCAGCGCTGGTTGTTTTTGCGCGGCATGCGCATGACTAAGAGCGATATGAAGCGCGAGGACAAGGAGCAGCAAGGCAGTCCGGAGGTGAAACGCGAACACCGACGCCTTCGGCGGGAGCAGGCGAGCGAGTCTCCACTCGGCGTGCGTCGCGCGACATTGATCTTGACTGGACGCGAGCTGCTGGTCGGGGTACGCTACATCCGTGGCGAAACGGGCGTCCCGGTCCTGGTTTGCCGCGGCGATGGCGAGGCGGCTTCACGGCTCTTTGATGAAGCGAGGCGCCTTCGTCTCAGTATCGTCGATGATCACGTCCTGGTCCGTGAGCTAATCCGCAACACTAGCCTTGGCAATTCCATTCCTGTCCAGTATTTCGAGGCTGTCGCAAAAGCTCTCCTTGCCGCCGGCCAAGTCTAGTTCGTGTTGTGAATGAGGTCGCATCGAATGACTGATGTTCTCGCTATCGAGACGGCTGCACGGTCTGGGTGCCGGCAGACGTGGGATCTGATAGCTGCTTGTTGTTAGCTATACCCAAGCTGCTGTTATTGCCGGTCGCGAAGGCTTTGTATGTGGCAACGGGAATGGCCGCGCGATTGCCATCACTCGGCACAACGGCCTGATTGTCAATCAAGTCGCGCGGATCGTTGACCATGCCCGCCAAGTTGTTGCGGATCGAGCAGCCAAGCGTCGGATCGAAAGAATTGTCGTTCACGGAAGGGCCGACGATCGCAATCGACGGACAAACGGGAGGGTGCGCCTCGTACGTAATCGCCTCGATTCGGGCGGCAGAGCCATCACGCCTATCGATGAATGGACCGTACAGGCGGATGTTGTGAGCGTCGACGCCCACTGCGCGGGCCTCAGCTGCTATCTGCGCCCCGAGCCGACGTGAGCCGACGATATCAAGATGGAGCGCGTCATACCGACCGCGACTGGTACTCGCTATGAAATAACGCAGACGCTGCCGTTCGGGCCCTCCAAGGGTCTGTAACAGTAAGACGTTCTTCTCCTGTTCAACCAGGATCGCTTGCGCGGTCGGTTCGAGGTAAGTCGGCGCGGTGCTTGCGCAGCCACCTAGACTGGCCGTCAGACAGATGAGGGGACGCACGAATCGTAATCTCATTGGTCGAATCCTCATTCGATGATGTGGCCGGTGCCCCTTATCGCGCCTGGTACGCTTATCGGGGGAGCACTGCGAACAGGCGAGCGCGTTGCCAATGTGTTCGTCAGACTGCGCGCGAGGTCTGAGGGCGGAGCGATGCGGTCGGTGGGCGCACTCATCTGCTTCGAGTTCGATCGTGGCCGCACGACGTAAGGCGTGACGATGATCACGAGTTCCGTCTCCTCCTGTTGAAATGACGATGAGCGAAATAGCGCACCAAGAATCGGAACGTCGCCGAGCCAAGGGAAAGTCGTGATCTCAGTGCTGAAGTTGCGCCGGATAAGCCCACCAATTGCAAAGCTCTGGCCGCTGGCGAGCTCGACAACCGTGTTTGCACGCCGGGTGGAGAGAGCCGGCACGGAGATGCCGTTGATGTTGACAGCACCTTGTGACGATAGTTCGCTGACTTCAGGCTTCACGCGGATATTGATCTGATTGTTACTGAGAACGGTCGGCACAAACTCCAGGCTGACGCCGAAGTGACGGAACTCGACAGAGACCTGCCGATTGTCCTGCAACACCGGAATGGGAAATTCGCCGCCGGCGAGGAAGCTGGCGGATTCGCCTGACATTGCGGTGAGGTTCGGTTCAGCAAGTACGGAAGCGAGGCGCTCGTGAGCCAGTGCATCGAGCATTGCGCTGACGTTCACATGGCCAGTGTTGACCCCCATCTTCGCCGTACCGCCGCCCTGCGCCGCGCCGTATCCACCACCACTGCCACTGACCAAGCCGAGAGTGAAAGGGCCAGCTTGACCGGAAGCGGAGAGGTTGACGCCGAGCTCCTTCATGGCGCTCCGGGAGACCTCCGCCACCCGCACGCTCAGATTCACCTGCAATGACCCCGCCACCTGAATCTTGTTGACGACGAGCGCACCAGACCCAAGAAACTGCTCGGTCACTTTCATCGCTATATCGACGATCTCCGCATTGGGCGCCGTACCGCTAAGGATGGCCCCGCGCGGGGTGTAGCTTACCTGGATGGGATAGTCGCCGACCTGGGCTTTCAGCGTGGCGCGCAGATCCTCGATCGGCTGGGTGACGACAACACGCAGCTCAGCGAGAGCCTCCCCGGCCTCGTTCAGTGCGAACAAGGTGGTCCGCCCGGATTTTTTGCCGAAAACAAAGATGGTCCTGTTCGAAGGTGCCTGATAGTCCGCGACCGTAGGATCTGCGACAAAGATGCTCGCGGCTGGCGCTGGCAGGTGAATCGTCTTACCTAGCGAAGAGGAAAGGGTCAGCGTTGCGCTAATGCCGTCGGCAGCCGTACGCTGCGGCCCACCTCCATCATCCCGCTTGATCTGAGCTACGGCCGCAGCCGGGAATAGCAGGATGACCACGCACAAAAGCTGCCAAAGACAAGGAAGAAAGGTGGACGAAAGGCCGTTGGCGGCGATCGATCCTCGAGTGACGCCGGCATGCTTGTCAAGAATGATGCTCAAGATGGTCTTTTCTTTCAAGTTCAATTAACTACGCGGTCGATGCCGCGCCTTTCAATTCAAGGACGTAGCCGATCCCGCGCGCGGTTTTGATCCGTAGGGTCGCACCGGACCGACTCAAATGACCGCGCAAACGATAGATTCCGACCTCAAGCGCATTGGTTGAGACCTCGTCGTCAAATGCATAGAGGCTATCTTCCAATGACGCGCGAGCCACGGTGCGGCCGGCGCGGCTGAGCAGATGTTCGAGAATGCACACCTCGCGGCGGGCAATCTTCAGCGGTCGACCATTGACCGATGCTTGCCGACCGATCGAATCGAATCGTAGATTGCCAAAGGTAACGATGGGGGCCGTCATTTGCGTTGATCGGCGCAGAGTAGCGCGCATCCGTGCGATGAGTTCATCAGTAGATACGGGCTTGGGCAGGAAGTCGTCCGCACCGCCATTAAATAGCGCTATCCGCCTACCGAGCTCGTTGAAGTTACTCATCATCACGGCAGGCATCGAATGTCCGTCACGTCTCAACTGCTTCAGCCAATCCAAGCCGTCTCCATCCGGTAGAACCAACTCGAGCAAGAGAATGTCATAGCTGGCGCAACAAAAAGCGGCGGCCGCCTCGTCCAGGGTGCACGCTACGTCAACGGCAAAACCGCAATCGGAGAGCGCATCTTGTACAACGCGCGCTGGGTCCGTCTCATGATCAACGAGTAGCGTTCGCATTCCACGACCTCCTATCAAGTCACCCAAGACAACCACCACGTCACGTTCGAGCATGACCACTCCCGAGCGGAATTGAACAGTCCGGCCTCCGCGTAAGCGTTGGAATCCGGAATAGACGAAGAGCAGCGGTACTGGCGAATCGCATACTGGATCGGGATTCCATTGTAAGCTCGACTGGCGTTGTTCACTGTCTCACGTGGCGCGCATGCATCTTGGTGACGTCGAATGTGCTCTTGCCACCGGGACATAGGTGGCAATCAATCAAATGCATCGATAGGCGGGCAGCACCCGCTCAGCGCCGGAACAATCCCGGCAGTTGTCGCCGACATCGTGAAGTCGAGATGATTGCCGAGAACACATTGATTGGTGAAATCGATGGTTTGGATCCATGCATTCACATGGCCGATCAGTGACAATGCCGTTCCATGGTCTGGACCTAAATCTCCTCATCACGATCGATGCTTCCGATGGCGAGCGCAGCCGCACGGCCGCAGGTTTGATGGGCGAGTAGCGATGATATGCGATTTGCATCGCGGCCCTCAATTTGCAAAGCCTCACACGCCGGCAGGCGTTCCGTGCTTGAGCAACGAACTTCCTCATTCGGCCAAAAAGGTGAGCCTCCTTCGTGCTCCGATCACCGGAGCGACAGTGATGGCCAAGCGCGGCTACGCTCAGCTGGAGAACGCCATAACGAGGCCGTCCTGCCGCGCCTTCCTATTTTTGACTTTTATAAAATCACCGAGACGCTGTGGAAAGAACTGCTCAACGGCCGGACAATCCAAAGACGGGGGATGACATGAACTTGGCCGCACCGGGCAAAACCGTGCCTACAATCCGATCGCGGTGTCCATGATCACGTACTCATCGCAGCTTTGCCGACAGCAAACCTACGATGTTGCGTGATGCACGGCGCTTTCACTACCCGGCGGCACATGAAGTGTGAAATCAATTCTTTGGATAGATTGCATTCACACCCTGGATAGTGACAACACGTCTGAGGTCTGTGTCTCAGTCTCCTAGTCGCACCTGATGCTCTGATGACCGAACGCAATCTGTCGCTGGCAGCTCTGGTGGGGTGAGCGATGATTTTGGTGATTTGCATGACGGCGTCTTCCTGCAAGGCTCACATTGGGCACCGACTCTTCTGGAGGTGCCGTCCGGAAAGTGGTTGGAATTTAGAGTGGCGCATTCTCCGGTCACATGAAGGTATCGTTTCAGGCGGCAAGGTCAATTGGCTGATCGATGGGTTTTGTGGCGAGCGTCTGCCAACCATCCACCTTGCGCATGTTGATCTGCCCTGAAGCAAGCAGCGCCCAGAACAACATCGCAGCGGTGTCGGCCGATGGCAGGACGGTTTGCGTCTTGATCCGTCGCTTGAACTCTTCGTGCAATCGCTCGATTGCATTGGTGGTGCGTACGCTGCGCCATTGGTTCGGCGGCAGGCGGGTGAAGGTGAAGAGGCGATCGCCGGCTTCCTCCAGGCTGTCGGCAACAGCGCGATGCTTCAGCCTCCATTTGCGGATGAAGGCCTTGCGGCGCGTTTCGATCTCCTCAGGCGTCGTCGCGTAGATCATGTCGTTGTAATCTGCGGTGATCTCGTCATGCAGCCGCTCGGGGGCATGGGCGAACAGGTTCCTGTGCTTGTGGACCGTGCAGCGCTGGACCGGCACGCCGTCCCAGACCGAGGCAATGGCCTTGTCGAGCCCCGGCGCGCCATCGACAATGAGGAACTCTGGCCGCCGCAGTCCGCGCGTGATGAGATCGTCCAGGACAGTGCGCCATGCTTCGGCGCTCTCGCCGCCCATGCTCTTGATCGCGAGCAAAACCTTCTGGCCGTCCGCGCGCACGCCGAGAACGACGAGCAGCGAGATCGAGGTCGCCTTGCGGTCGAGCCGCACGCGAACAATGGTGCCGTCGAGGATCAGGCGCACGACCGGCTCCCCGGCCAGCAGGCGGGTGTTCCAGGCGTCCCAGTCGCTCTTCACCTTGCGCCATGTCCGGCTCACCGTGTCCTTGCCGACCGTTCCGTCGAACAAGGCCGCCAGCGCACGACGCACCCGGCGGGTGTTGGTGCCGGCGAGATACGTGCTCGCGATCAGCGCATCGGCGGCCAGCGTCCGGCGCTGGTAGGCCCGCAGCGCCTGGCTCTTCCATTCCGTCGTCTTGCCCTCGGACGTGGTCAGCCGGGCGCGCGGCACCGCGATCTCGATCGGCCCGAATGTGCCGGTCAGCGACCGCGTGCGGCTGCCGTGGCGGTGGCCCGCAACGCCGGCTTTTCCTTCATTGCCGGCCATCTGGCTTCGCTCGTAACGCGGTCGCGCCAACACGGCGTCAAGTTCGCTGCGGATCAGTTCTTCGATGAACTGACGCGATCGAGCCCGTACCTCGGTCTCGATCGGATCGAACCAGTTGTCGAAAAGTCGGGAAGCTGTCTCTGCTGCTGGCTGCGAGGAATCAGACTTCGTGGTAAGGCTCGTCATGGCGTGGTCTCCAGTCCGACGCTTCAACGCCGGATGATTCGAGGTTGATCACCCGGAGACTACGCCACCCTCAATTCCTACCAACCTCGCGACGGCACCCTTCTGGACTAGCAAACCCAGTCATGGTCACTCGCCCAGCAATGTCGGTTCTGCTCCATCCGGACGTGGGAAAAATGTTGTTGTGATCGACATTCTACGTCTGATCAGAATGTGCAGCATCTCGGAATCGGTGGGCGACTTGCTCAGGAAATCGCATGGTGCATGACCGCGCGTCTGCAAGTTGTCCCGTCTGAGCCGAAGCGCCCCGATCCTAGAGAGCTTGACGGCCAATAAGTCTTCCGCAGAGTGCTTGGCAGGCGCATTGGAGTGCGGACAGCTGCTTTGGTCACGTTGTGGTCAGCTAAGTTATATATCCTCCTGGCAAAGCTTGCCGCGCACGAGCTCAATCGCGTGCACTTTGCCAATGCGGGAGCGATCTGATGTATGGCAGAATCGGTGGATCCGTTTTGCGGAAGCGGTTGCCGGCCTGGAGCGAGGTGGGTCGTCGGCGGGCGCGTCGCCGTACTCCTTGCGTTCCAATCCGCCCATTATCAAGATCGTCGACCGAGAATCTTTCATGCGCAAACTGAAGAGATTCTTGTCCAGTGACATCATGCACATCGTCAGTAACCCGCAGGAGTACTCGGATTTTGTTCGGAGAAAGCCGAGCGGGCTGCAACTGTCGGTGGAGGCTATTCCAGTACTTACGGTGATCCGGATAAGCCCGCGCGATTTTTCAGCTATCAGGTTGGGTGACGAAACTGTAGGGCTTTTAGGAGCCGGAGGCTCGGTCCGGATCAAGGGAGACCATTTTCGCCAACAGTTCGGGCGTAACGATATCACGTCCGTGGTAGATCTACGCGTTACTCATCCGCTCGTCGAGAACGCGGGCGATATCCTGCTGGAGCATGAACTGCGAATGGACGGCGATCATCCGTTGGTCTTATCACGTCCTGGCGTAGGAGGTATGAAACCCCGTCTAGCGGAAAGGGGTTTTGTTCACGTGGGTCGCAATAACTGGGTGCTTGATCCTCAACAGCATCCCAAAGTGTGGACGAAGAACGAGAACGACCAGTGGCACCGAGTAGACAGGCCTACAAAGTATCTTTCCAAAGTCGAGGATAGCGATAGTCAAGAGAGCTGCGAGACGGATTCGTCTGACGATGATCCCTCGTATTACCTGGAGCGCACTGTTCGAAGATTGGCTGTGGGACAAGACGATTCGGAATGATGAAAGCGGGCTGGAACTGACTGGTATTTCGCTATTGCAGGGCCATCTCAGTAGTGAACTTGAAGGAAGCGCTCGCGCGGATCGTGCTCCTCGCGCGTGACAGATGCCCGGTTTCGAACGTCAAGTTTGACTTCCTCGGCTACTGCTTCCGGCCGCGACGGGCAAAGAACTCACAAAACGCCTCGGCATTTTGCAGTTTTCTGCCTCGGCTCAGCGCTTCGGCGCTGAAGTTTATGCGGGCGGCAATCCGGGATTTGAACCTCCGAAAACGGACCCATGTGTCAATGGCTGACATCGCTCGGCAGCTCAATCCCCTCCTGCGGGCGGGGATTGTGTATTACGGTCGATTCAGGCGAGCGCCTCTGGGTCAATCCTTCGATACGTCAATCAGACAATCGAGGCTTGGATGATGCGGAAGTTCAAACGCTTTATGGGTCGCAAGGCCAAGACCGGCCGCGTTCTCGAACGACTATCTCGCGAACGTCCCGGGTTGTTCGCACAATGGAAGATCGGCATACGCGGCTCGTTCGCCTGATGGGAGCCCAGTGACGCGAGAGTCTCACGCTAGGATCCATGAGCGGCCGGCGGTGAGATTCCGCCGGCCTACTCGCCAAAGCCGTCTGCCCGGATCTGTGAGGGGCAAAGCCAAATGGCCGAGCTACTCGATCACGATCCACGGCGATGTGGGTTTCCTGTGCAACCGGAAAAACGCCCTTCGTCAGCTACTCGTCAGCCAGCCTGTCTATCCAGACAGGCTGCGCATTCTCGACTTGATTGGAGATGGAATATGACGGGCATTGGCCGATCTGGAAGATCGCGCACTGGAGATGCTGGAGCCGGATCGAGCAGTTCACGCTCGCACTCAAGTCTAGCCCCTGGGGGAGGCAGTCAATCGTTCGATTCCGTCGTGGAGCGGATGCGCTCTGGGCCCCAAGATAGAGGGACGTCCTCCGCTAGCATGGCGCGCGGTGCCGGCGATGCCTTTGGCGACAGGTCTTCCGGTCCGTCCGTTGGCCCAGATCGAATCTTAGGCGCTGCGCCACGTGGAGCCACTGCGCGGCGGCGCGGCTTTCCCTCAGTGTCGGAGGGTGGAGAAACGGCGCCGGTCGCCAGCCAGCCGCCAACTTCCGGTGTGGCAGTCCCCATTTCCTCGTCAGAGGAAGAAATCAACACAGCAAAGCGACACATGCGCCGCCTGCGTGAGGAACTTGACGCATGCGCTCATGCGGGCACCCGTGCCCGGAACTTGGAGGAGGTGCAAGAGCTGACCGAGCGGTTCGCCGAAGCAGGCTCGGCAGTTCTGGACTACTACGCGAGCCTGCGCCCGGCCGTGGCGCCGAGCATTTTGTCCGACGATAAGGCCCGTCATTACCGCGATCTCGTGCTCGAAGCGAGCGGCGAATGCGACGCAAAGGCTGCAGAGGGTTCCGACGCCTTGCTAGACGGCAAGCAACGTATGGTAGACCTGTTCGAGGGGATGCTCAAATCCAACGCTACCCCCGACCAGCTGAGCCGAGTGGCTTCCAGTTTGGCGAAGCACCTCGCGCCTTGCATCGAGTGGTGGGGAAAGAAGATGTTGTGCAAGGAACGAATGCGGTCCGCCTGGGAGGCCACTGCCAACTTGCCAAGCACGACGCCCGAGATGCGGAAACTCGAAGAGGCCACACTACGCGTGCAAACCGGCTGGGCACTTTATACGGCGTGCATGTGTCTGGAATCGCGGATTGCGCTCGCGAAACTTCGGATTGAGTCTAAGGCGAGCAGGTTTGAACCAGCCGTCAGGGACGCCCTCATGGATGAGAACGGGCAGGTGCGTCTGCTCGGGACCTATGTCGATGATGCTCTTCCGGCATTCTTCTCGACGTACGACGCCGTTCTGAACAAGCACGGAGAGCCACTCGACGCGGAGCACTGCACCGTTCTGGAAGGAGTCATGGAACGGCATTCGGAATTTGCCTCAGGGGTGGAACGCATCGTTGCCAGCCTAAGGGATGCTGGAACGGATGCCGACCTTCCATTGGAACAGTTGGACCAGATCGTGGAAGGTGCATGGGTCGCCGCGAACCAAGTCACGCGACTTTTGGCAGCGCAGCCAAAGAGCCCGGTCCTGATTGAACCGCCTGCCCAGCCTGCGATATCGGGAAAGACCGACTTAGCGGCTGAGAGCCACGCGGCGCGCAGGAAGGGGAAAGGCAAGCGCGCACCGGCCGGAGGCGAGAGGAGTTCAACGGCCGGGCTGCGCGAGCCGCAGCTCGCTAGGCCCAATGCTGCCTCAGCCCCGACTGCCAAGGTTATCGTACTCTCGGATCTGGGTACAAAGAAGCTCGCGAGTGCAGAGGAGGCACGCGCGAGGGCGTCATCATCGGCGACCGGGCACCTGGCGATGTGGCAGGCTCCGCCCTCCATGAACGCACTGACGGGATTACTCAAGCGATTGGACGAGCTGCTGCAGTTCGATCTGCCGGCTCAGCAAAGCGCCGTCTCGCAAGCGCGCCAGATGAAGCCTGAGGACGCCGACCACGTCGTGGATCTCGTCCTTAAGCGCCTGCAGACGCAGGCCGCCGAGATTAAGACCTGTGTAGCCGCGCTGGAGGAGCGCCGTCGCCTACTCACGCCTGCGCAAGTGACTGAAGTGCACGAAAAATTAGTCCGGCTTAAGGCGATGTTGTCCGAGGTTCAGGGACAGGCAAACTCATTGAACGCGCGAAAGGCGGCGATCACGATCGATTGCATGAAGACCTACGCGTTTCCGTCGCAGACGTACCTTGAACAGTTGCGGGCGGCCGAAGAACTTGCGTCTGTGGATCCACCCCACGCCTTGAACATCGAGCCAACGACGCTGTTCGAGATCAAGCTGCAGCCCAAGGCGTTGCGCAGTGGTAGGATGCCAAGTCCGATGTGGGTGCACATCCATACCAAGCTGCCGGTACATGCCTGGCAGTTGGCCACGCTGGGCGGCGCCGACTTCGCCGCTTGCCACGTGAAGTCCAATGAACAGCGCGGCTACAATCGGCAATGGCAGAGCGCTCGAGCCGCCACGGGGCACAAGAACGTCGTGATCCACCGCGGCAAGCTCACGCCTGCGTTCTGTAAGTCGTTGCTGAGCATCGCCCCATGCTACTCCCTTCCCGAGGCGGAGCACGCGTCGATGCAGTTCGCGCGCCTCAGGATGTAGTTACCTGAGTGTCTCGCGCCAGAGCGTCGCTGTGGTGACACCATCAAGCAGACCGTTATCACCGAGAGGAAATCCTCGATGAACTCGTAGCCGGCGCGGGCTCCTCGAACAGATCGACAACGGGGTCCGACTGAAATTCGATCGGGAGCGTGGAGACCCCGACTTCCTTTCGCTTGAAAAACAGCATCGCGGCGCTTGTCGCCGCGCTTGCGATGGCCGGGTCCGAATAGCCTAGGACCCGGCTATGCTTCAGATCGTGAATGAAGCAGTTTTGCGCATTTGTGTTCGAGATCCCATCGCCGATCGCTTCGGTAAGTGTCTGCGGCGCCGTGCTTAGCGCCCCACAATGATTGGGCTTCCCGGCCTGGAGCACCAGAATGCGGTGTAAAGGGCCAAACGCGTGCGGGCCAGCCGCACCGGGCTCTCGTGCTGGGATGGACGGCCCTTTCCGCTACTCCGGGGGCAAGATGAGGAGTCGTCGCTGACCTCAAAGAAATGAGACGCCCGCGAAAACAATTGTTCGCATCGGTTTGGATACGTGAAGAGCGTAGTGTTTCAGCTGCATGGCGTTGACAGGACGGAGCAGCCGAGGGTTGAGGGTGCGGAAGGCACGGTCAAGTTAACGAATTGGAGCGGCCGAGCGGGCAGACGAGCGGCATGCCAACCGCCCGGGGTTCTTTCTCGCCGTCATGGTTTCCCACCGGAAGTGATCTGCTATGCCGTTTGGATGTATTTCCCGTTTCCTTAAGCTTGCGCATGGTCGAGGAAATGCTGGCGGCGCGCGGCATTGTCGTGACCTATTAAACCGTGCGCCAGCGGGGAACCAAATTCGGCAAGGCGTTCTCCTTTTGGATCCGCCAGCGCGCTCCGCGCGCGGCGACAAATGGCATCTGAACGAAATCGCTATCTCGACGCGGCCGAACAACATTGGCTCTGGCGCGCTGTTGACCAGAAAGGGCTCGTTCTCGAGGTCTTAATCCAGCGCCGAAGAGACTCGCGCGCTGCGCAGCGGCTTGTCAAGAAGCCCTCGGCGACCAGCAGGCCGCGATTACGCTCGCCGCGATCCATCAGAAAGCGGACCAGATCAATAGCGCCGGCGGCTATCTGCGAAGCCTGACCGACCGTGCCAAGGACGGGAAATTCTCCGTGTGGCCGATGATCATGGCCTTGCTGCGCGCCAAGCTCGACGGATCGAACCCGCCAACCACACCGCCCACCCAGGGCCCTGGCCGGTCCGAGCCAGGAAAACCGACCGAGAGCGGCGGGCTCCAGCCGAGCGCCGAATTGCGGGCTCTTCTCGCCAAGCGGCCGAAATGATCCAAAACGGGCGGGAAATGACTCCGTCGTTGCGGACGACTCGGCTACCAAATTTTAAGGTTAACAAAAGATGGGAGAGGACGACTTGACCAGAGATGCAACGTCTGTCGGCGGCGCGATCGCGGCCGCCCTCAAACGGGCCGAGGAGTTGCGCGGCCTCAGCGACCGCCCGGCTCGCGTGCGGATCATGACGATCTTTGGCGATGATCGCTCAGGTCTCACGATTAACGCCCGCATCGCGGCACGAATGCCGGCGGAGCATCGTGCCCAGGAAGGCCTCGGGACACGCTGCATCCCATGGGACGCCCTCGACGCGCGTGCCGGCGAGATCGTTGGCCTGGTCGACGAGGTCGTTGGCGAGGTGACGCTGGCCGTCCGAAACGCCCCGCCAGTGCCGCGGCCGAGCCGCTTGGAAGATGATCTTGAGCTTGCCGCGTTCGACGAACTGATCGATGAACTCGGCCGAACGATTATCCAGTCGGCCTTTTCCGTGCTGGAGACGCATCCGGCCAAGCACGTCTCGCGGGAGCTGGGCAGCGAAGCTGCGATGTTAGCCGCGCTGAAATTCGCGGCACTCGCGGCCTATACCGGCCATGTCGGACTGAATGACGCCCAGGACGAGCTCCGAATGGCGATGGGCGAGGTGATGAGCAACATGCGCGCTTCGCCTGAATTGATGCGTCGGCAGAGCTTGAATTCGTAAGCGGCGGGCGCGGCGTCAGAGAACGGCTGCGCAAACGTCTCACCCCGAGACACAAAACCTTGGCATAGGTTGTGCAGACTAACGAGAGCCGGGATTTTGCATCACCCTCCCGGGGCTGGATAAGCGCCGCCTGCAAGGTATTTCGAGCAGGCGGCGTTTTTATTGAATGTCCCAATTCGATTTCGCGGGTGTCCCCAATGAGGACCAATGAGGATAGCAGCGAACGGTGCGGCCGCCCGGCATCTAAGGTTCGATCTCAAAGCCGCCGACAGCATGTCCTGCGATCGCGACAATTTCGATCGACGCGGCCTTGAAAAGCCCCGCTGGTGGTAATACTCTTGGAAGATATGGTATTACAATCGTTGTGTCCATGACCACGACAGTCACAGCCAAGGGACAGGTGACCATCCCGAAGTCTGTCCGCGACCTTCTCGGCATCGTGCCGGGCAGCAAGGTCGATTTCCGGCGTGCGGCCGACGGCAGTGTGGTGCTGGCGCGCGCTGACAAGAAACAGCCGGCGAGCCGCTTTGCCAAACTGCGTGGCCATGCCGGCAAAGGGCTTGATACCGACGCGATCATGGCGCTGACGCGTGGCGAAGGGTGACGCTCGTCGACACCAACGTTCTGCTCGACCTGGTCACCGATGATCCAAATTGGGCGGGTTGGTCGGTGGCCCAGCTTGAGGCGGCGAGCCTCAAGGGACCGCTCTTGATCAACGATATCGTCTATGCCGAGCTTGCGGTCCGGTACAACCGCATCGAGGGTCTGGATGCTTTCATTGACGAAGCCGGTCTCGACATCGCACCGATTCCCCGCGAGGGGCTGTTTCTGGCCGGCAAGGTGTTTGCGCAGTATCGCAAAGCGGGCGGATCGCGGACTGGCGTGCTCCCCGACTTCTTCATTGGCGCCCATGCCGCCGTTGCCGGTCTGCCGCTGCTGACCCGCGACGTCGGCCGCTACCGCACCTATCTTCCGTCATTAAACCTGATCGCACCGGACGGCTGAGGGGTCTCGGCGCCACATCCCTCAACGTTCCTGGCTCGCGCGGGGGAGGGGCGCTTTTGGCTTCAGAGCCCCGCGGCTTTGGTGAGATTGACCCGAATGTATGGTCCGACCGTGCGTTGCAAGAAGATTTCGTCGAATTGGCGGCGGCGGTCTTGCATCAATGTATCCGGCCTCTGATTGGAGCGCGTTGTGCTCCGGGCCATCATGGATATCAGCGCGCGTGCGTTCTCATTAGCGGACCGGCCTCGATCGGGCCATTCGGGTCACCAGTGTTCGCACGCGCTCGGAAGACCGATCCTCCATCTCGTCTCATCCTCTCGCAGACCTCGGCTGGAAACGGTTGATAGGGTTACGTCATCGCGGGCTCCTCATATCGCGCAGTTCCTTTGTTCGAGCCAAGGGCCGTTCCTTCGTCCCGGCCCACAGAACGTCGATCGCGTCGCGCGCAGGGGCGGTCAAGGCAAGGCCGGCCGTCGCGCTGGGCTTGCGGCGGGCGCCGGCGTTGCCAGGCTGCGCCTTGACCGCCCCGAGCACGGCGCGAGGATCAAGCGGGTCGGACGCTTGCATCGTCGCTCCTCGTCAGCTCGAAGGCGCGTCCTTTGGCCAGCACCGCCCAGGCGATGCGGGCAAGCTTGTTGGCGAGCGCGATCGCGAGCACGTTGTGGTGCAACCGCCTCTTGGCGGCTTCGATCCAGGATTTGAGCCCGTAACGTTCCCAGTCCTTTATCCTGACCAGCACAACCCATGCCGCCTGCACGAACAGAACGCGCAGGTAGCGATTGCCGCGCCTGGAGATTTTGCCGAGGATCGTGCGGTCTCCCGTCGAGATCTGCTTGGGCACCAGTCCGAGCCAGGCGCCGAAGTCGCGGCCTTTGGAGAATACGTCTCCAGTGCCGATCGCGGCCACCATGGCGCTCGAAATGATCGGCCCGATGCCGGGCACCGTCATCAGGCGCGCACATGCCTGATCCTGACGGGCCAGGGCTTCGATCTCGCCGGAGAGGCCATCGATGCGCTGATCCAGCCGGCGCCAGTCGCCTGCCAACTCCTCGATGACACGCAACATGCGGGGCGACAGGGCATCGGTGCGCGTTGCAAGGATGGTGGGCAGTTCCGTGCGCAGGAAGCCGATCCCCTGGCGCACGGCGATCCCGCGTTCCAGCATGAAGGCGCGAATCTGGTTGATGATGCCGGTGCGTTGCGACACCAGCCGCTCGCGCACCCGATGCAGCGCCTGCAGATCCAGTTGCTCCGCGCTCTTGGTCGCCACGAACTTCATCGTCGGGCGCTGCACGGCTTCGGCAATCGCTTCGGCATCATTGAAGTCGTTCTTCTGTCCCTTGCTATAGGGGCGGACATATTTGGCCGGCATCAACCTGGCATCGTGACCAAGCGATGCGAGTTTGCGGCTCAGGTGATGTGCGCCGACGCAGGCTTCCATGCCGATCAGGCAAGGTGGTATATTGGCGAGCCGCGCTTCCACCTGGCCACGCGACCACTTTTGCCGCAGCACGATGGCGCCGCGCGCATCGTGGCCCACGGCGTGGAACGAGTTCTTGCCGATATCGATGCCGATCACGGCGATCGCGGTATTAGGTGTCTGAGACATGGCGTGCTCCTTGTCTTTGGCGCCCCGGCAGATCGGCCCGGACGCCGGCGGCCAGGGCCGCGCGTTTGACCAGCCGCGCGACCTGCTGATCGCTGAGCCGATCGGGTCCGACCTCCTTGCCCTGGCCTCTCACGCGCCGGAACAGCGGGCCGTGGCCGATCCGCGCCAGCTTCAGCCAGATCTGCAGGGCGACGACCGGGCAGGTCGCATCCGACGAGCCGCGGCCGATCTCGAGCTCGCGCCAGCCGGTCTTGCCGCGCAGGGTGACAATCAGGCCCTGGTCGAGGATCTCGACCCAGCCGGAAGAATCCTCGGTCTGGTCACGGCCACAATCCAGCCCGACGATCTCCGAGCGCCGCAGGCCGCCGGCAAAGCCGATCAGCAGCATGGCGCGATCGCGTAAGCCCCGCAGCGTGCCACGGTCGAGCGTCTCAAGCATGGCGATGACGTCCTCCGGCAGCACCGCTTCCTTCTGGCGGGGCGGGGCGGCGTGGGTGTTGCGGATGCCGGCCAGCACGGTCGCGATATGCCGATCCGCTCGGTCGAGCGGCGTCCCGCGCTGGGCATAATTCCAGGCGAGCGCCGAAAGCCGCCGCTCGATCGTCGCGACCGCATTCGCCTGGCGATCGGCGGTCGCCGCGCCGGAGGCGCAGGCGGTGATGTAGAGGCCGACGGTTTGCGCCGACGGCGGCAGGACCTCGAGGCCCTGGCGCCGGCACCAGGCGGAAAAGTGCTTCCAGTCCGACGCATAGGCCCGGCGGGTGTTGGCCGAGCTCGCGGCCTCGACATAGCCGCGGGCGCGCTCGGCCAGGCGCGCGAGATGCGCCGGCAGGCTGGCGGCCGGAAGCGGGGCGGGGAGGCCGCCGCGGGTCGCGACTGAGGCCTCCGCCGCGGAAAGATCGACGCCAGGAGGCGGGCTGTCCGGCGGTGCGGAGGCGTCCGGAGCGCGATTGTCCGGGGTCTGGGCGGCGATATCGAGCATTCCTTACGACCCCCCGCCAACCTTCGCGCCGGTGCCGGCCTGGCTGCGTCGCGCACCGCCCGACATCGTCACGGAAGCGGTGTTTTATGCCGGCGCGGCGCTCGCGGCGCTGCATCCGATTGCCCGCGACGAGCACCCGCTCGGCAGCTTGTGGCGCCAGCGTCTCGCGCTCACCTGCGCGGCCACGCTCGCGCGCCGGGGTGGGCGCACGGAGGACGAGGCGATGCTGCGCGACCACTGGTATTTGCGCCGCGACAAGGATGACCCCGGCCCCGGCGGCCGTATTCTCGCCGCCTGGCGCAAGCTCGGCGAACGGGCCTCCTCCAGCGACGTGGAGGGATGGATTTTTGGCCTTGCGACCACGCTCGGCCATCCGCTGGGCTCGCTGCCGAGCGAGATCGTCGAACTCGCAAGCCGGCATACGATGCGGGAGCACGCCGTGCCGGTGCTCGCCGCCGCGGAGATCATCGCCGCGAGCAGGCGCGTGCTCCCGAACGAGGAGGCGCTGCCGCTGTGGCTGGCGGACGCGGTCCTCGCCCATCAGCTCCGCTGGCCGGCACCGATGCCGCTGATTGCGGCCCATCTGACGCGCGGCGCGCTGCGCAAGGCGCCACAGCATCTCGAGGGCGAGACTGCCTTCATGAGCGCACTCTGTGCGGCCTACACGAACGCCGCCGTCGCCGCGATCGACCTCTACAGTGATCTTGCACGGCGGGCGACACGCCTGCTGACGGTTGTGCCCAAATTGCGCGGCAAGGACGCCGGCGTCATGGTGGGGATCCTGATGGTGGAAGATGCCCAGCCCGCCGGCGCCGGCAAGACGGCGAGCGATCGCAGCACGCGGCGGCTGTTCGAGCGGCTGGTCTCGCTCGGCGCTGTGCGCGAGCTGACCGGCCGGCCGACATTCCGATTGTACGGGCTCTGAGATGGGGCGGCGCGCGCGGCCGAAAGAGGGTCTCGATACCGAGCTGGCGGACCTGCCAGCGGATCTGCGCTGGCGCGAATGGATGGGTCGGGTCGAGGCCGTGATCTTCGCCTCGCCCGAGCCGGTGACGCGCGAGGCGCTCGCTCGCGTGGTCGGCCGCGATTGCAGCATCGACCTTCTGATAGACGACATCCGTGAGGAGCTGCGCGGCCGGCCTTACGAGCTCGTCTCCATCGCCGGTGGCTGGCAGCATCGCACCCGGAAAAACTTCGCCGAGGCGATCCGCTCGGCGATCGGCGCCGGCAGTGACGGCAGGGCGTTGTCGCAGGCCGAAGCGCTGATCCTCGCCTGCATCGCCTATTACCAGCCGATCACCCGCGGCGAATTGTCAGGCTTCTTCGGCAAGGAGGTCAGCCGCGATACCATCGGCCGTCTGCGCGGATTAGGGTTCATCGCGAGCGGCCCGCGCAGCCCGCAACCCGGCGCGCCCTACACCTATGTGACGACCAAGGCGTTCCTGTCGCACTTCGGCTTGGAAATGCTGCGCGATCTTCCGGACATGGAAGCGCTCGAGGATGCCGGCCTGCTCAGTAAGGATAAGATGTTGGCGGGAGAGTTTCCGGACCCCTTGGCCGAAGGCCCGAACGATCGAGAGAAGCAAGTAGGACTGGTATCTCGTGAATAGAAAGCGGCAGAACAACCAGCAAGCGCTGGCCTTGGAACCGAAGGAGTGGGGTGAAGCACCGGCGCGCGGTGACGAGGAGATCCGCGCCTGATCAGCTTGATCCGGCGCTGGTTGAAAGCGGGTGTCTTGGAAGACGGAGCGGTGTATCCGAGCGAACAAGGAACGCCACAAGGCGGATCGATCAGTGTGCTTTTGAGCAACCTCTACCTTCATTACGTTCTCGACCTCTGGTTCGAACGCGTGGTGAAGGGCCGGTTGCGGGGCGAAGCCCGGCTGGTGCGCTATATCGACGACTTTGTGATCTGCTTCCAATATCGATCGGACGCCATCCGCGTACAGGAGGCCCTGCAACTCCGGTTGGGGAAGTTCGGTCTCACTCTAGAGCCGACCAAGACCAAGTTGGTCGAGTTTGGTCGGTTCGCGCAAAGACACGCGGGCAAACGCGGCAGAAACCGCCCGGAAACAATCTACTTTCTGGGTCTGACGCTCTATTGCACGCGAAACCAAAGAGGCAACTTCAAGGTTGGGATGCGTACCGAGAAATCTCGGCTAAAGCGCAGCCTTATGTCTCTGCAGGAGCTGATGCGGCGAATACGGCATTACAAGATCAGTGACCAGGCCGATGAAATCAACGTCGTCCTGCGCGGCCACTATGGCTATTACGGCGTCGCCGGAAATCTCCGGAGCCTCGTAAAAGTTTATCGGGCAGTGGAGCGTTACTGGCGCGGAATGCTGCGCAGCCGCAGCTGGGCAGGCCGACGCCTCACTTGGGACGCCTTCAACCAAGTCAAAGAACGGACACCGTTGCTGAAGCCTAAGCTGCGCCTCCCTTATCGGGAGCTGCAGGCGCTTGCAGTGCTGTGAACCAACTGTCGAAGAGCGTCGGTGCGGGAAATCCGCACGCCACGTTCTGTGGGAACCGGGGGCGGGCGACCGCCTCCGGTGACCCGGTGGGTGGCGTCGCGAGACGTCCCCCTATCCCGATCAAACAGCCCTATGCCGCGCTCGGCATAGGCAGGTGGCGATGAGGCTGTAGATGACGGCCGCACGCCGGCCGCCCTCGTCGGACCCGGCGAAGGTCCAATTTTTTCGCCCTACGGCGACCGCCCGTAGCGTATCGCTCCGGCGAAGAAGTATCTTTTGGAAGACGTCGATCGTTCACCTCAACGCATACCATTTGATCTCCACGATGGCCTGCTAGCGCGGTTGGACGCGGAGATTGATTAGGCGCCTCCACTCGATCGTCTTTCGCGCTTCAACCCTCACCGACGCGATGAAGATGGCTTTTGTTTCAGATGAAATCAAAGAGAGCAACTCTAAAATCATAGGTTAACAGTCTCGGCCGATAAGCGCAGGTGTCAGATGACAGCGCCTCATTCCGACCGAGCGGGAAATGATTGCGCATTGGGGAGATAGGGAATGTCGAAGGCAACAGGACAGCTGTCGATCGTCTTACTAACCTTCATGTGCCTGTCGACAGAGGCGGCGCCACTCTCTGTCCGTGAAGTCGATCAGCTCGCCCGCGAATGCGCTCCGTCAGTCGCCCCATCAACGCTTGCGGCGATCGCCAACGTCGAAAGTGACTTCGATCCGCTTGCGGCATATGACAACACCACCGGCGAGAGCCTTCACTGGAACGATCAAGCGCAAGCGAGTCAAAGCGTTAAGAAGCGCCTTGAAGCACGACATTCAGTCGACGTTGGGCTTGTGCAGATCAATTCGAAAAACTTTTCCATGCTGGGTCTGACGCCCGACAAGGCCTTTCAGCCGTGCACCTCATTGTCAGCGGCCGCGCACTTGCTCGAGGAGCGCTACGCCGGCGGTAAGACCACCGCGGCAGAGCAACTGGCGCTTCGGCGGGCGATCTCGGCCTACAATACCGGTCATCCGACCCGCGGCTTTACGAATGGATATGTGCGAAAGGTCGAGTTAGCCGCCCGACAGATGGTGCCGTCGCTCGTCGAGGTGAAGGAAGCGGCTGAAACTCCGATCCCGGAAGAAACATGGAACGTGTGGGGCTCGTATGAGCGTCATGATCGTTCGGCGAGCAAGACATCTGACGCGCCAACGACACGCAAAAAAGGTCAACATCGAAAGTCGTTACGAGCGCCGTGATCATCACCGGTCCGACTGGAGTGGAGCACTGGAATGCTGTCGATAGGACTTGCTTTGCACGAGGCGCCAAATGGCAACTCGGGACGACGATCAATTCATAACCGGCTGAATGATGGAGGACTGCATGAATTCCTGTTGTGACAATGGCCGTGCGTACTTACGAATGGCGGCCCGGTACGCGCCCGCCGCTATTGGGGCGGTCGGCTGGATGGTGTTATCCATCGAGCCGGCCTCGGCTGAAGGTGCCGATCCGGCTGCAATGCTCAACAACATATGCCAGTTTATCCTTGGCCCGTTCGGCAAGTCGCTCGCAATGCTTGGCATTGTGGCTATCGGTGTGTCGTGGATGTTCGGCCGAGCATCGCTCGGTCTCGTTGCCGGTGTCGTCGGAGGGGTTGTGATTATGTTTGGAGCGAGTTTTCTTGCGCGAGCCCTCATAGGGAACGGCTGATGAGTGCCCATCTGGAAGAAACGACGCTGTATGTGGCGGCAACGCGGCCCGCTTTGTTTCTCGGAGTACCACTAACTCTGGCGGGATTGTTCATGATGCTAGCCGGCCTACTTGTCGTTATCGTCCAGAACCCGCTCTACGAAGTGGTTCTCGTACCACTGTGGTACGGGGCGCGGCTGACGGTGGAGCGTGACTATAACGCCGCAAGTGTTGTTCTCCTCTTTCTTCAGACCGCCGGCAGAAGCGTTGACGGAGCTCGTTGGGGTGGCGCGAGCGTCACCCCAAACCCGATTGCCGTGCCGAAGCGGGGAAGAGGAATGGTGTGATGCTCGGCACAAGTGGCATGTCCGAGAGATCTGGAGAGATCTATTTACCCTACGTGGGACACCTAAGTGAGCACGTTGTCTTGCTAGAAGACGGATCGATCATGAGTATGGCACGTATCCGTGGCGTGGCGTTTGAGCTGGAAGACGCTGAGATGCGGAATGCGCGCTGCCGCGCATTCAACACGCTCTTCCGCAACATCGCGGACGATAATGTCTCAATATATGCCCATCTCGTGCGCCACAACGATGTCCCGGCGCCGCCGGCGCGGCAGTTTCGTAGCGCTTTCGCGGCCAGCCTGAACGAAGCCTATGAGCAGCGTGTGCTGTCCGGTAAGCTCTTCAGCAACGACCACTTCCTTACCCTGATCGTCTTTCCCCGCACCGCGCTCGGCAACGTCCGAGGCAGATTCGCCAATTTGTTCAAACGACAAGAGCCGGATTTCGCGGAGCAGATCCGGAATCTGGAAGACATCTGGCGAGTTGTGGCGGATGCGCTCGAGGCATATGGTCTTCGTCGCCTCGGCTTTCGCGAGAAGAATGATGTGCTTTTCACGGAGATCGGGGAAGCGCTCCGACTGGTGGTGACGTGCCGTTTCACGCCAGTACCGCTTGTTAGCGGCTCGTTGGGAGCGTCGATCTATACTGACCGAGTCATTTGCGGCAAGCGGGCGCTAGAGATTCAAACGCCACAAGTGAGTTACGTCGGCGCGATGTTTTCATTTCGCGAATACCCGGCCAAGACGAGGCCTGGCATGCTCAACACCCTATTGTCTGCCGATTTTCCGCTCGTCTTGAGCCAAAGCTTCTCCTTTCTTACTCGTGCGCAGGCTCATGCGAAGCTCAGCCTAAAATCCAGCCAGATGACAAGTGCCGGTGACAAGGCCATCACCCAGATAGGGGAACTAGCCGAGGCAGAGGATGCACTGGCAAGCAACGAATTTGTCATGGGCTCGCATCATTTGAGCCTCTGTGTCTACGCCAACAATCTTAACAGCCTCGCGGATCGCGGTGCGCGCGCCCGCACGCGATTGATGGACGCAGGGGCCGTCGTAGTCCAAGAAGGCATTGGCATGGAAGCTGCTTATTGGTCGCAACTTCCAGGCAACAACAAGTGGCGCACGCGTCCGGGGGCGATCACCTCAAGGAATTTCGCCGGGTTGGTCTCGTTCGAGAACTTTCCCAGTGGCAAGATGAGCGGTCACTGGGGTAACGCAGTTGCGCGCTTTCGCAGCAACGGTGGGACCGCATTCGATTATGTTCCGCATGAGAATGACGTCGGCATGACGGCGATATTTGGGCCCATCGGCAGGGGCAAAACGACGCTTATGGCGTTCATACTTGCAATGTTCGAGCAGAGCATGGCTGACCGCAGCGGCGCGATCGTCTTCTTCGATAAGGACCGTGGTGGGGAGTTGATGGTACGGGCCACTGGAGGGACATACCTGACGCTACGAAGAGGCGTGGCCAGTGGCTTGGCGCCGCTCCGCGGGCTGGACAATACAGCAGCCTCGCGGGATTTTCTCCGCGAATGGGTCGTGGCGCTGATTGAAAGCGATGGACGTGGAGGCATTTCACCGGAAGAGGACCGGCGGCTAGAGCGCGGTATTCGTCGGCAGCTTTCGTTCGAGCCACATATGCGGTCCCTCGCGGGCTTGCGCGAATTCCTGTTGCATGGCCCGTCCGAAGGTGCTGGAGCGCGGCTGCAGCGTTGGTGCCAAGGTAATGCACTCGGCTGGGCATTCGATGGAGAGCGTGACGAAGTAAAGCTCGATTCGTTCATAACGGGCATCGATATGACGCATATCCTTGAGTACGAGGAGGTCTGCGCACCCGCCGCAACATATCTACTGCATCGAGTCGGAGCTGTAGTCGACGGACGTCGCTTCGTCATGAGTTGCGATGAATTTCGCGCCTATCTGCTGAACCCACGGTTCTCGGCGATCGTCGACAAATTCTTGCTCACCATTCGCGAGAACAATGGGATGTTGATACTAGCAACGCAGCAGCCCGAGCATGTTCTGGAATCGAGCCTAGGTGCCAGCCTCGTGGCACAATGTAAGACGAAAATCCTTTATCCATCCCCGACGGCTGAGCGGTCGGCTTATATCGAAGGCCTGAAATGTACCGAGCAGGAATTTCGCGCGATCCGCGAGGATATGACGATTGGCAGGCGGAAATTTCTGCTCAAGCGCGAGAGCGGGAGCGTGATCTGCGAATTCGATCTTCGTGAGATGCACGAGTATGTTGCGGTGCTGTCTGGCCGCGCCAATACGGTGCGCTTTGCCGATCAGCTGCGCGAAACATACGGAGAAGAGCCGTCTGCGTGGCTCGACAAGTTCATTGTCCGTTACCACGAAGCGCAAGATTGACAAGGAAATCAAATGAAACGTACTCAACTCAAGGCAGTAGTAGTGGCGATTTGTGTCATTGGATCGGGGCCGGCCCGAGCGCAGTTCGTGGTTAGCGATGTCTTGGTGGAAGCCCAAACGGCTGCAACTGCAGTCAATACTGCGGCGAACTTGGAAAAGACAATCGCAGTGGCAACCAGCACTGCAGCGAACCTGGAACAGACAATTGCAATGGTATCGATGCTGACTACGTCATTTGGCGTGTCCGGCCTATTAGGCTCACTTAATCAGCCAAACCAGTACCCAGCCAGCAATCAGCTCGAAAGGCAGATGTTTGCTGGGCAGCGACCAACCGCGGGCACTGCGAATGAGATCGTATCAGATGCGAGTCGCACGGTGAAGGGCAGCGATGCGGAAGCGACACTGCTACATGATCAGATTGTAGGGTCTGCTAATGCTGCGGGTCTTGCTGCCAACAATCTGAATGCGTTGGATCATCGCCTGGCAGAGAATGCCAATACGCCAAATCAGCTGTCGCGTTCAGGGAACATTATGCATGCGACGGTTACAAACGGGCTCGTTCTCAAGCAGATCCACGATGCGGTCATCCAGAACGCCCAAGCGACCAGTTTGCTAACGATGACCGTTGCACAGGCAGGCCTCCATCAGGCAGAAGAGGCTGTGGCCCAGCGAAGAGAGCACCAGGCGACCGCCGATCTATTCCGCCCCTAAGTGCTGCAGCGCTACAAGTGGCCGCCACGCCCGGCGAAGAAGAGGCGTGCTCAAGAGGGAGAACAAATGACTCTCAGGATACCCGCGCCATTTTCGGCGATACATGAAATCTTCGATGTCGCCTTTTCTGTCGGATTGCGCACTATCCTTGAGAAGATCCAAAGCGCAGTTAGTGCGCCTCTGGTGACCTGTGTCACGCTTTGGATCATGGTCCAGGGCATTCTGGTGATGCGTGGTGCAATTGATGCTCGGGCTGGGATAACGAAAGTGATGACGGTATCAATCGTCGTTGCACTCGTCGTTGGGCAGGCGAACTATCATGATTACGTGGTTTCGGTATTCGAGGACACAATCCCACAGTTTGTCCATGGGGTCAGCGGCAGTGGTCCAGGGGTGATTAATGTTCCCATGAAACTTGACTTCATATTTGCCGCAGCTCAAGCGACGTTTCAGCGGGTCGCGTCCGAGATAGGGCCGATGAACGGCCAAGACATCCTTGCCCTTGAAGGTGCTCAGTGGCGCACGCTTTGGACGGCGTTCGCGATTTACGATGGGACCACGATCCTGACGAAAGTGCTGTTGGCGATCGGCCCGGTGATCCTTGTCGGATATCTCTTTGATCGCACGCGAGAGAGCGCTGCGAAATGGGTCGGACAACTCCTTACCTACGGGATACTTCTGCTCTTGCTGAATATCGTGGCGACGATCGTCGTCGCGACAGAAGCGGCCTGTGTTTTGGCGATACTCGGCGTAATCAAATTCGCTGGCACGACTGCGGCCAAGATCATCGGCTTGTACGAGCTCGACATGTTGTTTCTGACCGGTGATGCGTTAATTGTCGCGCTACCAGCGATCGCCGGCAATATTGGAGGCGCATATTGGAGCGGCATGACCCAGGCGCCTAGAAGCCTCAATCGCCAAGTCGTCCAAATTGTGCGTCGCTAGGATCACTCTAAAAGATACGGGATGGAGAGAGCCGGTGAAATATTGTCTCTTATTGCTGACCCTCGCCTTAGGCGCCTGCCAGTCAACCGAGAGGCTAGCGAGCTGCGAGGGGCCGGTGTTCCCGTTGAACGTGGATCGATGGCAACCCACTCAATCCGATCTTCAGCTTAGAAATGCGGAAGCACTTAATGAAAGGCCATGAATACGCGTTGTTGGTGAACAGAGAAGCGTTGGCGGATCACTATAAGGAAGTGGAAGCCTTTCAAATCGCGCGCGCGAGATCGGCGGGGCGTCTTTCCAAGATCGCGGGCGCCATTGCCGCAGTTGCTGTATTGGGGAATGTTGCGCAGGCCTTCACGATCGCCACCATGATGCCGTTGAGCAAGCTTGTTCCAGTGTATCTTTGGATACGGCCGGATGGGACCGTCGACAGCGAGGTGTCAGTCTCTCGACTGCCAGCAACCCAGGAGAAGGCCGTTGTTAATGCTGCACTCTGGGAATATGTCCGTCTGCGCGAAAGCTATACGGCCGACACGGCTCAATACGCCTATGATCTCGTATCGAATTTCAGCGCGCCGATCGTGCGGCAAGAGTATCAGCAGTTCTTCAATTACCCGAATCCACAGTCACCGCAAGTTATAATTGGCAAGCGCGGTCGGGTAGAGGCTGAGCACATCGCCTCAAATGACATCGCGCCGGGTGTGCAACAGATTCGCTACAAACGCTCTTTCATCCTGGAAGGGCAGAGACCTGTCGTGACGACTTGGACGGCGACAGTTCGCTATGAAAGGGTGAATAGCCTGCCAGGTCGATTGAGATTGACCAACCCCGGGGGCTTAGTTGTTAGCTCCTACGGTACGTCGGAAGACACCGTTTCGAATGCGGGGCGCAGCGAACAATGACGAAGAAATGCTTTATGACGCTGGCCTGGTTACTTTTCTTTGCAGTTGGCGTACGTGCGGAGGACACGCCGACGGCTGGTAAATTAGATCCGCGCATGCGCTCGCTCGCCTATGACCCCAATCAGGTGGTGCGCCTTTCGACCGCTGTCGGAGCGACATTGAACCGCCCCGGGTTTGCCGGAGGCCATTTGGTTTAAGTTATGCCGCCATGGCCGGTTGTTCCAGCATGGCGTAGTAGCGTTGCTCGGCTTCGGCCGGCGGGATGTTGCCGATGGGCTCCAGGAGCCGCCGGTTGTTGAACCAGTCCACCCATTCCAGCGTCGCGAACTCGACGGCCTCGAAGCTGCGCCATGGTCCGCGCCGATGGATCACCTCGGCCTTGTAGAGACCGTTGATGGTTTCGGCGAGAGCGTTGTCATAGGAATCTCCGACGCTGCCGACAGAAGGCTCGACGCCAGCTTCAGCCAGGCGTTCGGTGTATTTGATAGAGACGTATTGGCTGCCCCTATCGCTATGATGCACGAGCCCGCCGCGATGGACCGGTCGGCGATCGTGCAGGGCCTGCTCCAGCGCATCGAGCACGAAGCCTGCGTGCGCCGTGCGGGAGGCCCGCCAGCCCACGATCCTGCGGGCATAGGCGTCGATCACAAAGGCGACGTAGACGAAGCCGGTCCAGGTCGCGACATAGGTGAAGTCGGAGAGCCAGAGGACGTTCGGCCTTGGTGCCTTGAACTGGCGATTGACGTGATCCATCGGGCATGGCGCGGCCTTGTCGCTGATCGTGGTCTTGACGGATTTGCCGCGGATGACCCCTTGCAAACCCATGTCCCGCATCAGTCGCGACACCGTGCAACGGGCAACATCGAAGCCTTCGCGCTTGAGCTGCCGCCAGACCTTGCGCACGCCGTAGACGGAGAAGTTTTGATCGAAGACGCGCCGAACCTCGATCTTCAGCGCGGCGTCCAGCCTGGCGCGCGCCGACCGCGTGGCCGGATCGCGCCGCTTCGCGACATGGGCGTGGTAGGTCGAGGGGGCAATCGGCAACACCTTGCAGATCGGCTCGACCCCATGCGCCCCACGATGATCGTCAATGAAGGCGATCATGGCTTGGACCGGCGGTCGAGCTCCGCCATCGCAAAATAGGCGCTTGCCTTGCGCAGGATCTCGTTGGCCTGCCGAAGCTCGCGGTTCTCCCGTTCGAGCGCCTTCAGCTTCTCGGCCGTATCGGTCGGAACGCCGGTCCGCTGCCCGCTATCGACCTCGGCCTTCTTGACCCAGTCATGCAGCGTCTGCGGCGTGCAGCCGATCTTGGCCGCGATTGACGTCACTGCCGCCCAGCGCGACGGGTGCTCGCCGGCGTGATCCAGAACCATCCGAACCGCTCGGGTCCGGACCTCGGGTGAAAACTTGTTCGTTGTCTTGCTCGTCATGGCTCCATCCTCTCAGGAGTTGGAGCCTCCGGCAAACCCGGGGCGGTTCACTAGCGGCCTCACACCCTACGAAGCCATATGTACAGCTTGGGCAAACGAGCCAGACCGCTTCAGGCTCGATCCCATCCACTTGACCTCGGGACTGAACACCTAGTTCAACAACGATCGGGACATCCCCGGGGGGGCGAGACCATCTCGGAACAAGGGGGCGACATGCCTCGGAATTTGCACTCTGCCCAAAGCCGGACTGTCTAATGCGAGACAATAATCCCTCGTGCCGCCAGCAAGTCCTCGACCATTCGCAAACTGAGAGGAAACCGGAAATACAGCCAGACAGCATGGGCGATGATCTCGGGAAGCGATGGCGCGGCGGTAGAGTGGGTCACGCTCTGTCATAGCCCGTCATCGCACAGTATCCACGCTTCATTAAGTTGACGATGCCGTTTAGACTCGGAGCTGATCCTTCCCGGTCTATCACCAGGATTTGGCTCGCGACCGGCACCGGCGGTTCGTCTGTGTGCGGCGAATCCTCCTGCGTCATCCAGGCCGGATCAACTCGGCCATCAGGCTTCTCACGACTTTATGCATGCGATTCCGACTTTTATTAGCATTCGGCGCGAACCCGCACCCTGCACCAAACCTGCGAAAGAACCCTTGATTGTTGCCGCCTAACAGTCTGCTGAAAAACCTTGAAATGGAGGGTTTTCTTGTTCTGGCCGGTCGTTGTTGGGGCGAGGCGGCGGAGTTGGATGTAATTTTTGGCCTGTTGTTGGGTGCCCCCTGACGCGGGGTGGCTAACCCGAGTTCGCGGATTCGCGGTCGACAATCGCGATTTTGCGATTTTTTGGCGAGCTAAGTCTTTGATTCTCAAAGGGTGAGGTGTTCGTTTTCAGCCAAGAATGGCTGTAGTGAAGACCTACCCGATTCCCAAGGGCGTGATGGTGCGGATAGATTCGCCGTGCCATGTTCCTGCGACGCACCGAGCGAAAGAAGAACGGCAAGGCGCACCACTACTGGAACGTCGTCGAGAACAAGCGCCTCGCTGATGGCCGTGTGGTGCAGCGACATGTGCTGTATCTCGGCGAGATCAACTCCTCCCAAGCCGTAGCCTGGCGTAAGGCGATCGAGGTGTTCGACGAGGATGCCGGCCGTGCGCGAACGTTGGCGCTGTTCCCGGAGGATCGCTGCGAGGCTGTCGCAAGCGATGCATCGATCGTTCGGCTGCGACTGTCAGAGATGCAGCTTCGCCGTCCGCGCCAATGGGGCGCCTGTTGGTTGGCCGGACAGGTGTGGCAAGAGCTTCAGCTCGATCGCTTCTGGGCCGATCGGCTGCCGCCGAGCCGCAAGAAGACCAGATGGGATCAGGTCCTGCAGGTACTCGCGACCTATCGGCTGATTGCGCCGGGGAGCGAGTGGCGGCTGCATCGCCAATGGTTCGGTAACAGCGCGATGGCTGATCTGTTGGGCGCGGACTTCGGCCTTGCGGAAGAGCATAAGCTCTACGCCTGCCACGATCTGCTGCTTGCACATAAGGACGCGCTGTTCGCGCATCTGGTCGGGCGCTGGCGCGACCTGTTCAACGCCGACTTCGACGTGCTGCTGTACGATCTGACCAGCATGCACCTACTTCGAGGTCAATGCCTCGGACCTGCCGGAAGATACAAAGCGCCGCCACGGCTACAGCCGCGACAAGCGGCCGGATTGTCCGCAGGTCGTGATCGCACTGGTGGTGACGCCGGACGGGCTGCCGCTGGCATACGAAGTGCTGCCCGGCAACACCGCCGACAGCAAGACGCTGCGGATGTTCCTCGACAAGATCGAGCAACAATACGGCAAGGCGCGTCGGGTCTGGGTGATGGATCGCGGCGTGCCGACCGAGGCTGTGTTGGCCGAGATGCGCAATAGCGATCCGCCGGTGCAATATCTGGTGGGAACGCCGAAGGGGCGTCTGAACCGGCTGGAAAAGCACCTCCTGGACAGGCCCTGGCAGGAGGCGCGCGAGGGCGTCAAGGTCAAGCTGTTGGCCGAAGATGGCGAACTCTATGTCTTCGCGCAGAGCCATGATCGCGTAACCAAGGAACGCGCGATGCGCCGGCGGCAATTGAAGTGGCTGTGGAAGCGGCTCCGACAGATCGCCGCTATGGAGCTGACGCGCGAAGAGCTTTTGATGAAACTCGGTGGCGCGCGCTCACATGCGCCGGCAGCCTGGCGCTTGGTCGACATCGAGATCGACAAGCATCAGCCGAGCTTCAGCTTCGCGCTCAATCGCGCGAAGCTGCGCAGAACGCGGCGGCGCGAAGGTCGCTATCTGCTGCGCACCAACCTCACCGACAATGATCCGGCCAGGCTCTGGCAGTACTACGTCCAGCTCGTCGCCGTCGAAGAAGCCTTCCGCAACCTCAAGGGAGATCTGGCGATCCGCCCGGTCTTCCACCAAGACGAGGCACGGATCGAGGCCCACATCTTCATCGCGTTCCTGGCTTACTGCATGCAGATCACGCTGACGCGTCGCCTTCATGCCCTGGCCCCGGGCCTCACCGCACGTCGCACACTCGAGAAGTTTGCCGCCGTCCAGATGATCGATGTTCACCTGCCGACTACCGACGGTCGCGAGATCCTGCTCACCCGCTACACCCATCCCGAACCCGAACTTCAGCTCCTGATCGACCGCCTGAAGCTCCGACTACCACAACAACCGCCGCCCAGGATCACCGCAGCCGCCGTCAACCAGCCAAGCCGCCGTAGTGAAGACCTCTTAAGCTAAGCCATTGATCTGGTTGAGGCGGGGTCTTCAAAAACCCGCCAATCCGCGAAGACGGGCTAAGCGGCAAGCAGTTTGGGAATGCGGATCAGGTTATAGGCGATCAGATTGAGCAGGAAGTCGGCGGCGACGCGGGCGACGCCACGATGTTTGGTCTTGCGCATGGTGCCATGCTGCTTGCCCCATCCGAAAATGCACTCGACCATCGCCCGGCGCGATTGCGACATGCCGTACCCCGAATGCCGCGTGGTTCGTTCGTCGATGGCGCTGGTGCGGTTCTTGCCGGTTTTGGTGACGGCCTGGTTCTGTGTCACATGCGGCGTCACGCCGATGGCGCGAAGATTGGCGACATGATCGGCGGTATCGTACGCCTTGTCCTCACCGGCGGTGATGCGGCGGCCCGCGGCTTTGCGTCTCGCCTTCAGCATGACCTCCGAAGCCCGGCGTTCGGCGGTGCCATTGGCATGCGTGACCCTGCCGGCCACCGCCAGCCCATGCCGGTTCTCCATGGTGGCGTGGCCCATATAGCAAAGCTTGGCCTCTCGTCCGGCCGCCTTGCGATAAAGCCTGCTGTCCGGATCGCTGGTACTCGCATGGGTGTCGTTCTTGCGCTTCTGGCCGTGGAAGTTGGCGCCGTCATCGTCGTCGCCGCTGCCGTCCTTGGGGCGAAAACTCTTCTGCGAAGCCCAGGCTTCGATCAGCGTTCCGTCCACCGAAAAATGCTCGTCCGACAATAGTGGTTTGACCTGGGAATGGTTCAGAAGCCTGGTCATGAACTTCGTGAACACATCGCCGTTCTGCAGCCGCTCGCGGTTCTTGGTGAAGGTGGTCGGGTCCCAGACCGGATCGTCCGGCGACAGTCCCACGAACCAGCGGTACAAAAGATTGTAGTCCAGTTGCTCCATCAATTGGCGTTCCGAGCGGATGCCGTAGAACACCTGCAGCAGCAGGGCGCTCAGCAATTGCTCCGGAGGGATCGAAGGACGTCCCTCGCTGGCGTAGAGCCTCCCAAGGCTGCGGTTCAAATCACTCAACACATCCCGGACAAGTTCCCGGACCTTCCGCAGCGGATGGTTCGCTGGCACACGCTTATCCGGCGCGATGTACGAAAACAGGCCGCCCTGATCCGTAAAACTGCCGCGCATGATCGTCTACACCGATTCGAGATGATAAAGTGAATCATCAAGTCCCCTCCGTGGCGAGGGGGTTTTTCAGCAGACTGCTAAAGCTTATCGTCCTCGACTTGAGCGTTCTCTGCTTCTCGTGGAAGACGCTAAATCCGCTCGTGCGTTACTGCCGGCCAACAAAGGCTGCGGGTCGGCGGTGAGGGTGTCGAGGGGCGGCGGCCGTTCCCCTTCACTCAATGGTGTCGCCGGCGCCTGGATGGTTTCCACGACGCCGCCCCCGCAATCGTAGCCGTTGTGATGATCATCGTGCATGCGCTGCGCTGTTGGGGACATGCTGATGGCGGTGCCGGAAGGACCGGAGACTTGTGATATCTCGGCAGCGGGCAGAGCGGCTTCTCTGTCGCTGCACAGGAAAGCGTAGAGTTCCTTCACGCAAATGCGGGCGACCTTCTTGTCTTTTTGAAAGAGCGGGACGAGGGGCAACCTGATATCGGCCTTTTGGTAGAACGGACTGCGCTCTTCGTACAGCTGGTCAACCTTCTGCTCGATGTCGGCGCCTTGCAGCAGCGGCCGGCTGGTGTCCCTCTTGAGGCGCTTGCGGAGCTCTTTCAGCTCGGTGTCGAGCCAGATCGACCTCGCCTTATTAAGGATCAGGGCTTGATTGGACTCCTTGCCAAAGCAGCCGCCGCCGGTTGCGATGACGATGGGCCCTCTCTCCAGCTGCTTGGCGAGCTCTTTGGTCTCCAGGTCCCTGAAGTGCGCCTCGCCGCGGCCAGGGTCGGCGAACATCTCCATCAGATTGCCGTGCTCGGCGACGATACGCTTATCCATGTCGACAAACTCCACCCCCAACTCCTTGGCAAGCTGGGCGCCGATGGTCGACTTGCCGCTCGCCGGCATGCCGACGAGCACGACCGGCCGCGTACCGAGGGCCGGGAGGATCTCGCCGGCTTGCGGCGAGCGAGCGACCGCAATCTGTTGTCTTGCGACGGTGAGCGACCTGGAGGTCCTTGCCGCCCTCGACCTGCTTTCTCCTGACGAGCCCCAGTGTAATATCTCCCAGGCACCACGGGGAATGGGGACCAGCTCGCATTCGCTCTGCGCGAGCTCGGCCCGGTAACTGGCCGGCGTATGGAACTCGACCTCGAAGCGATAGTTCTGCGCGGTTCTGAACGCCGTGTGAACGCCGCGTAACCGCGGCGTGTCCATCCTGATGAACCAGTTGGTGGTCTCGACCTCGCTGCAGTCCCGCTCCTCGAAGGCCAGTGCCGCCTTCCTGAAGGCGCGCGTAAAAGCCTCGTCCGGGATCTCGAAGACATGGCGCACGGCATTGGTGACCAGTTGGGCCTCCGGCGCCGCGCTCACGCTCTGGCCGGTCAACTCGTCGGCTATCCAGACCTGCCCGCGCGACCGTTGGTCAAGATGCGGCACCTTCACCTCGATGCCGTCCTGCCGCAAAAGCTCGGCAACCGCATGCACAGTTTCGGTAATCGCGCTTTCTTGCGCTTCGGCGGGGGCGGCTTCGAGCCTGGCGCGCTCCAGGGCCTGTTCGCTGCTCAGCGTCATCCTGCTGGCGGGGTCGTCGTCGGCCGAGATTGCTAAGGCGCTGGGCAGGATGCGCTTTTCGACGGCGAGTCTGATCGAGGCCTCCATGACCGAGGCCGCCAGCGTGGGGTTGTCCTTCAGATCCGCCAGGCTGCCATCGACGTCGAACCGGCCCTGGTGGAGCTTTGCCGCCTGCGCCTTGACATAGGGCGCCGACTTGAAGCCCGGCCTCCGCTCCAAGAGCCGCTGCAATTCGGTGGTTTTTTGCATGAACACCCGCGCACCGGTATCGGACTTGTAGGCGTCCGTGCCGGCCTTGATGCCGACGCTCAACAGATTGATGGCGCTTTCATGCAGATCGTCCGGGTTGTAGCCGTCGGGCCGCGGATCCATGCGCGGCTGGTAGTGGTTGAGCAGGAAGTCGATGCGCTTCCTGGCGTCAGCGGTTGCCGGATAGGATTCGCTGAGTTTCGGGAAGAGCGCGCCGGCGTCGGCGCTGACGGCAGGCTTCGCGCCGGTTGAGGCCACGGATCGCGCTAACTGCTGCTTGACGTTGACGTCCGACTGCTCATGAGCCGGCTCGCTATTGAGCTGCAGGTTCCAGTCCTGGAGCTCGGCCACTAGCAAGGCGGCCAGTTCGCAGGCCACCGGATGGCTGGCGGCCTTGCTGTCTTCCCCCGCCCTGACGATGAGCTCATGGAGGGTCTGGCCATCCGGCCGATCTTCCTGCAACAGTGCGCGGATGTCGGCCTTGAGCTCATGATGAATGCCCTCGTAGGTGCCGAAGATGGCACGCTCGGCAAACCAGCGTTGCGCCTCCAGCGGCTGCGCCAGCACGTTGCGCTGCAGGCAGCTGTAGGTCTCCAGCACCAGCCCGGTGGCCGACAGGATCTGCTTGGACCGGCTGAACTGGTAGCCGCCTTTCTCAATGGCCGGCGTGTGCGACTTCGGCGGCTTCATCGAGGCGATGCCGCGCGCCTGCAGCTGCGCGTCGAACTGGCGCACATGCTCGTAAAGGCGAGGCCGGTCGCCGATGATGACGACGATGTCGCCGTCAAAATCGCCGTCGAGCTTTTTTTGTTCGGCGCTCGGAACCGCAACCAAAGAGCCGGGCGCGAACACCTCCGTCGCCTGCAGGATGCCGACGCACTCGAGCGCGGTGTCGGCCTTGACTCGGTCCTTTTTCTCCAGCCAGCGCGAATGGCACTTTACGTCCTCGGCAGACATCACCACCCCGCGCTCGGCGAAGTCCGCCGGCCACATTTCGTCGGGCACAACGATCAAGATGCCTTTGGCAAAGAAGGTCGGATCGTCGGCGGCAAGCCCAGCCCCCGACCTGTGCGCGACGTTGAAGCTGTATTGGAAGGCCACGCACCGATCCAGGAACGCCGCGGTCCGATCGCCATCGCGCGCCGACCTGACCCGGTCGGCGGCGAACGGGCGCAGGTTGGGCTTGTCATAGGGGGAGCGTCCGACAAGCACGCCAGCGTCACGGGTCAAGGTCTTGCTCTTGCCCGTCGGCACATGCAGGCATTCGTCGCTGGACGGCACGGCGATAGCGCTCGAACCCTCGATATGCCCGCCCGTGACCGTCCGGAACAGCTCCTCGGCGGTGAGGCTTTGACGGGTTTCGAGCCAAGCCAGAGCCTTCTCGCGGGTCTCCTGTGCCACCTCGACGCTGCGCGGATAATGTTGCAGCGCCGAGGACGGTACCGCCGATTGCCTTTTATCGGCATAGGCAGGCATCCGCTCGGGAGCGTCGTGGCGAGCCCGGGCAATGGCCGGCATGCGCTCGGCCAGTGAGGCCCTGATGAAGCCGCAGCCGTCATGCGGCCGCAAGGCGATCTCGCCGTCTCGCCCCTCGAACCGGAAGGGATGCACTGCACCTGCGGGGCGGTCGGGCAGAAGGGACAGCTTGAAGCACCCTTCCAGCGCATAATCATGCGGGCCAACATCGGGAATGCCCGGCGGCGCGGCAAATCCGCGGCGCTGGGTATAGTAATAGGCTTCCTTGAAGGGCGCCCAGGCCCGCGACAGCTGCTCAAAGGCCGTACCCGGAGCCGTCTCGGCATAGGGGATCGCCAAAAGCTTGCCGCTTGGGGCCTCTTCGGCCGCGAAGGGCAGGTGAGAGGCAAGCTTGTTCAGGCTCTCTTGCGGCGGCTTCAGTTTGCTGCCGCCGAACAGGTCCATGCGGTAGGGCACGCCCTCCACGGTGAACGTGCGTGTCAGCATGGCGCCAGTCGGAGTTCCCTTTAGCTGCACTGCCACCACCTTCACCGCGCCCGAGGTCAAGCGGTGGAAAATGGAATAGCGCAACTCGTCTTCCCTGGCCAGCGGCCGGCCTTGCATGTCGACCACCGGCAGCCGCATCAGTCCGGCATCGCCTTGCGGCGGTCTCGGCTCGTGGTCCACCGCCTGAAGGACCCGATGGACATCGAAGCTGGCGGCTGCATGCTGGGCCTGGACCATCGATGCGTTCTGCGCCATGAAGGTGTCGAGCGCTTCGAGCGGCTCCTTCGCCTCGATCTCGGCGATCACGTTCCAGCTCATGTAGGAAAGGTCGGCGTAGATGAGGGCGCTGGCACTGTCCAGGATCTGCCTGGTCTTGCCGCGCAGCTCTTCCTGCCTGGCCTTCAAGGCGAGCTCGTCGCCATCGACATAGGGCCGCCGGTAGAGCGTCCCCAGCACCGCCCGGGTCTTGAGCACCTGATAGATCGAAAGCGCCGGGCAGCGGCTTGCATTGGCGCCGCTGGTGTGCTCGGCTTGGCCTGGCTTGAGATGGGCATCGATCTTGTGTTCCACCACCGGCTGGATGGCGTTGAGCAGGTTCAGCGCCGACCTGCGGTGCCAGCGCAACACCGGCTTCGGGCTGCGAACCAGTGGCAGCAGGGAGGCGCAAAGATTGCCCATCGTCTCGAGGTTGTTGTCGAGCTTAAACCCGGGAGCGGCACGTAACATCTCGAGCCTGTCCAGCCCCGGCTGTGCCAGCGCACCGAGTTCGTCCAACAACTGCGCCTTGCCCAACGCCTTGAATATACTCGCGATGGCATGGACATCGGCCTGCTGCAGCCGATCCTCGGCATATTGCAGGTAGTGCGCCAGCTGCTGCAGCCGGTCCTTCAAGGCGGGTTCGGCGACCTCGCCGGCGGTCTCTCCCCCCTCGATACCCCGCGACAGACCGTTGGCGATCCTGACTAGGGCCTGTTTGGATTCAGGATTCTCATTTGGGCTTGGCTGTGATTCAAGCTTGGGATGAACCGATTCGTTTTGACTGACGCCCAATGGGCGAAGATGGAACCACATTGTCTTGGCAAGCCGGCTGATCCCGGCCGGAGCGGCAAGAACAACCGGCTATTTGTCGAAGCAGTCTTGTGGATCGCCCGGACAGGCAGCCCATGGCGCGATCTGCCGCGCGCCTTCGGCAACTGGATAACCGTATACACGCGTTTCCGCGACTGGGCGAAGGCAGGTGTCTGGAAGCGTCTGTTCGATGCGGTCTCGGACGAGCCGGACATGGAATACGTCATGGTCGATGCCACCATCGTCAAAGTCCACCGCCACGGACAGGGCGCAAAAGGGGGACGCAAAACCAAGCCATCGGCCGCTCGAAAGGCGGTATGACCACCAAAATCCTGGCACTTACCGACGCGCTCGGTAATCTCGTGCGTTTCGTGCTGCTGCCCGGCCAGCGCTTCGACACGGTCGGCGTCTCGCCGCTTATCGAAGGGCTGGCCTTCGATGCGCTGATCGCAGACAAGGCGTTCGACAGCAATGCCATCATCGCCGACCTCGACAAGCGCGGCGCCAAGGTGGTCATTTCCCAGCACCCACGTCGCGCCAAGCCTCTCGCCATCGACAAGGAAATGTACAAATGGCGGCATCTGATCGAAAATTTCTTCTGCAAGCTCAAGGAATTCAAGCGGATCGCCATGCGCGCCGACAAAACCGATTTGAGCTTCGAAGCAATGATCAATCTGACCGCCGCCGTGACAAACTCAAGATGAATCCAAACAGACCCTAGCGCAGGCGTGCTGAAAGTGCTGAAGCGTCGGCCCTTGGAACCGAGCTCGCCGGCGATGGCAACGATCGCATTGCGTGCTTTTTCTTCTTCCGGCCACTTGCCGAAACCGTTCACCAGATTGGCCAATTCTTGATCCGAGAATCCGTCGAGATTGCCGTCGCGGGCAACCACCGCGCCGGCGATGGCGACCGTCGCTTCACGCGTCTTCTGCTGGTCCGGCCATCTGCTGAAGCCGTTCACCAAATCGGCCAACTGTGAATCCGAAAATCCGTCGAGATTGCCGTCGCGGGCAACCACCGCGCCGGCGATGGCGACCGTCGCTTCACGCGTCTTCTGCTCGTCCGGCCATCTGCTGAAGCCGTTCACCAAATCGGCCAACTGTGAATCCGAAAATCCGTCGAGATTGCCGTCGCAGGCAACCACCGCGCCGGCGATGGCGACCGTCGCTTCACGCGTCTCCTGCTGGTCCGGCCATCTGCTGAAGCCGTTCACCAAATCGGCCAACTGTGAATCCGAAAATCCGTCGAGATTGCCGTCGCAGGCAACCACCGCGCCGGCGATGGCAAGCGTCGCTTCGCGCGTCTTCTGCTGGTCCGACATTGCGTCGAAGATGCGGTGCGGGCCTCCTTCGTTATCAGGACGCCCTGCTTGTCCGACTAACTCTCCGGTGCGGCCCATATTCCCTCTCCGATCCAGCAAAACGCATCGCCTAAAGCCTGTCGACAACAGGCATCATTGGTTTGAGTGCGGTCACGCGAGCCTGCAACGGCATGCTTGAAAGCCGCAGCATTCACGCAAGGGCAACTGCCTCGACAACGCCGCAATGAAAAGCTTCTTCGCCACTCGATCGCTCCGACAGCATCGCAAGTCCGAAAGAGGGGGAGGACTATATCCGCTATTACAAACCAACGACCTCATCAGGCTGAAGCTCAAAGGGCTGAGCCCCGTACAAAACGCCCATAAATCACTATGAACCCTACCGCTTTACGGGGCGAATCTACGGTTTTTTCATTGCGGTACAGATTGAGCGATATCGATCAGGCAGCGTTCGAAATCCAATTCAAAAGAGCTGTCTTCGGTTTGGCGCCGACCGAGAAATCGACCACTTCGCCGCCCTTGAAGATCGCGAGCGCCGGGATGGAGCGCACGCCCAATTGGGCGGCGAGTTCCGGGTTTTCATCGATGATGAGCTTGGCGACCTTGATCTTGCCTTCCATCTCGACGGAGATTTCCTCGAGGCTCGGAGCAATCATCTTGCAGGGATCGCACCATTCGGCCCAGAAATCGACGACGACGGGTGCTGCGGATTCCAGAACTTCCGACTGGAAGTTATTGATATCAACTTTCACGGTAGCCATGGCTGCTCCTTTGACCGAAGAAGATGTTGAACCACATGTGACGGTGCGGTGCAGAATTTTCAATTATCAACCCGACGATCCAGCTTTTCTATGCTGTTAGCCTAAGACACGCCAACGACACTCATCGTGCCAAGGTGGAGCCTTGGCGCTTGCTGGATGCCCTCAACTCTGCTCGCGCGCGACTGTATGCTTCGCTGATGGACTATCCGATCGGGCGAAGGGCCAACATTTGCTCACATGCGCTCATGTTCTTTTCGTATGGACCAACTGCCACATCGTGGACTGAACGGTCAGGCGCTTGCTCGCGATCGCTATTCATTGATCAGACTCCATCGCTATACGACTGCCAATGCTAACATTCAGGAGCAACACTTGAACCAATTTCGTATTGCATTTGTAGTACGACATTTGAAGTGGACCCCGCTGCGGCACAGATCGGTAACCGAAACGCCAGCCTCATGCTCCTCCAGCGCTCCCGAAGCGCAGTTCCGGTGTAAGCGCTAAGCCGATCTTTCAATTACCCATAATTGTTGGCTCGATTGCGGCTCCAAGTTAGATGTCGGTCAGCCGCAAGGCCGGGATCAGCCAGGCGACCTACTTCAACTGGAAGAAGAAGTATGACGGACTGCTGCCGACGGAGATGCTGTGCTTGAAGCAGCTCGAGGAGGAGAACGGCAAGTGGACCTGTCGCTCGACAAGGAGATGCTGCAGGACGTGATCCGCCGAAAGCTATGAGGTCTGGCCGGAAGCGCAAGCTGGTCGACGAAGTCCGCAACGAATGGCAGGTCTCGATCCGCAGAGCCTGTGCGGTGTTGGAGTTTGACAGGTCGACCTACCATTACAAGTCCCGTCGCTCCGGCCAGGCTGCCCTCGAACAGAAGATCAAGGAGATCTGTCATGCCCGCGTTCGCTACGGGTAGGCCAGCGTCTCACGCGCACTTGCCGCTACAGAAGGGCGCCGGGCAGAGGCGAACCGCGTGATTGATATCGCGCGCGGTCAGGTTTCGGCAGCCGAGAGCGCTTACATCGAACTAAGGCCAATGGTGAGCGATCTTTGCTCCAAGGCGAGAGTGAAGGGGAGTGTGCCTCGCGCGCTCGATAGTCAAGCCACGAGCGAATTGGCGGCGCTCGCCTCGGCCGCGAAGGCGGAACGGATCTCGATTGCTGATCCGCTCGCAGACGCCCAGCGCCTTCGGGCCGAGAGCGACGGTTTGCAGAGGGAGCATGACGCACTCGTTCGGTCCATCCAGTCGACAATTCGAAGCGTCGACCAACGACGTTCTGAACTTCATGCTGGACAACTGAAAGCCACAGAATCCACAATCCGGGAAGCGGCGCTCGCAGAGAGCCTCGCTACCATCGATGGCGAGATATCGCCATTCCTCGTTGCAGCCGATCTAGCCATCGAGCTGCTTGACGCCGACCCGGTGGGCTGCGCCGACAGACTTTCAGCGGCTGCGCAAGAGTAAGGTGCACTGCGTGAGCGGGCTGGTGAGCTCGAGATGACGCTGCAACGGTTGGCGCCGGACTGCGCGGCGGCGGCCGTCTCGCTTGAGCACGCACGGTCGCATATGACGGAGAGCGCGGCCGAACTCAATGAACGTCGACTGGTCGTGGAAGAGAAGGCGACCGCCCGAGCTGAACTTCTTGGCGGTGAGGCGACTGCCAGTCACCGGACCCGGATCAACGAAGCTCGTCGAACGGCTCGCGAAACCCTCGCCAAGGCGCGGGAGGCGAAATCCGCTGCTGCCGGGGCGTTCCAGTCGGCCAGTGCTCGCTGTGACGAGGCTACCCCGGGATTGGAGGCCGCGAAGAATCGCCGCGCGTCAGCCGAAGGGGCCTTCGATATGGCCTGTCAGGATATCGCCCGGTCGCCGGGTCAGGTGTTCACGCTGATTGCCGCCGACCCAGCGGTGTGCAGAGCGCTACGGAGACGAATTCAAGAGATCGACCGAACCGTAAACGATGCGGACGCCGCCGTCCTGATGCGTCGGGAAGACCTTGAGAGATCGCTGGAAGGGTTCGACGAGACAACTGATGCGGAGGTATCGACTGCCGCCGTTGCAACCCTGACAACGGAAATCGGCGATCTGCATCAACGAACCGGCACACTTTACGTATCGCTCGCGCGCGACGATGACGCACGCCGCATAGCTGCAAAGCCTATCGGCGGAGATAGAAACCGCACAGGCGGAACTTGCCATTTGGCAGGCGGTCGATGACGCCATCGGCTCAGCCAATGGCGATCGCTTTCGTCGCTTCGTACAGGGCGTCACACTCGATCACATGGTGCAACTCGCGAATGATCATCTCAATGCACTGAGCCCCCGCTACAGGCTCGCGCCGGGCAAGGTGTCAGATCTCGCACTCTATATCATCGACCGCGACATGGACGATGAGGCGCGCGGGACGCGGAGTCTTTCCGGCGGCGAGCGATTTCTGGTCTCGTTGGCGCTTGCGTTAGCTCTATCAGGCCTCGAGGGCCGATCGTCCTTTGTCGATACGCTGTTCATCGACGAAGGCTTCGGATCGCTTGACGCCGACACGCTCGAGTTGGCAGTGGATGCATTGGAAACCTTGCAGGGGCGAGGACGAAAAGTTGGCGTCATCACTCATGTCGCCGCCATGATCGAGCGGATCGCCGTGCAGGTTCGCGTTGAAAAGTGCGGCGCGGGGCGCTCCGAGATTCGGGTTTCTACCGGAATGGGAACGGTGTGGCCTGCTGTCGAGGCCGTGCAATAGACGGCAGCGCGGTCAAGAGTGGCGGCTTCGCGGAAGCACTGATCACGGCCAAGGCCCCTGCCGCGGATTCGCAGTACTCGCTATTTGAGCGGCAAGCCGAGCCCAATTGCCATCACCGTGATCGAGCTCAGTGGCCGTCTGAGCGTTCGCGCGATCTTGCTTGCCGACAATCCTTGCTCGATCAGCCCTTTGAGCTTGTGTTTCTCAACCGCGGTCCAAGGGCGAGCGACGGCTCCCGCGGCGCGGTTGCCGTCCCAGCGGAGGCTCATTTCGTTCGGTGTCATCTGATGGCGCTCGTTGAACCTGCACGGCCGCTCCGTAGGTCGTGGCCATCGAGCCATTCGAACTGAGGCGGATAAGACCAAAATCCGTCCGCCGGTGGTCAAAAATATGTATTGTTTCAGTGTGTTGTGACCTGGCTAGGGACGTGTGCGGGCCTTCACTTAATGGATTTTCAGTCCTTCTTGTATTATATTGGAGGAGAGGAGAATCTATGTCCGCGCGACGTGCCACGATCAAAGCCCGCTACACCGCCAACGTGATCCAGAGGCTCGCGAGCGCCAACAATGTCGCTGTCGTTGTGTCCGCCAACGACCTCTTCGCGCACCACGTCAAGCGCCTTTCCGGCGATGACATTCACTTTGACCCGATCGAGAATACGATCGTGGCCCTGCAGCGTGCCGGCATTCTGGATCGCGTCCAGGCCGTCCGACTTCAGGCCCGCTATTTGCGCGAAAATCGTTCGTGACCTTCGATCCTTTCGGGGACTTTGAGACGCGCGGCTATTTGCGCAACGTCGCAAAGACCAAGGACCTAGCGGTGGTCCAGCGCCTTCAGCACAATTCCTTTCTGACCGGTGTCGATGCGGGACTTGCGCAACTTGAAGCACGCTCATCCCTGACCTACGCCGATGTGCTACAGACTCACAAGACACTGTTCGAGGCTGTCTTTCCTTGGGCCGGCGAAGATCGTCTTACGAACGCTTCGACGATTTTCGTCAACAAGGGTTTGGTGCTCTTCGCACACCCCAAAGACATCCGCCGCGCCGTGGGCTATGCGCTCGAAAAAGGACAGGACAAGGCTTTCATGGCCGAGAAGCCCGGCGAGGTGATGGGCTATCTCGCCTACGGTCATCCGTTTCTCGACGGCAATGGGCGCACGATCATGCTGATCCATGCGGAACTCGCGCGGCGCGCCGGCTTCAGCATCGATTGGTCCGCGACCGACAAGGACCAGTATAGGTCTGGGCAAAACGCACTCCGGCTTCCACTTTTGCCTTATCCCGGGGCTTTCTTGGCCGTGCCGGAAGGATGCCAACGCCGTAATGGGACGCCATCATCCCGTAGCTGCGATTGATTTCAGGGTCGTAGAACGACGCCCGGTGCACGCCGGACTTCAGATTGTCAGGGACGACGAGGCGGGGCACCCCGCTAAAGAACCGGAACATCCGGACATGGGCCTCGATCCAGTCCGCCAGTTTCTGCGTCCATGTCGCCTCGGCGTAGGTGTAATTCGAGGCGCCAAGCACGGCGACGAAGATCTCCGCGTCGCGCACAACCCCGGTTTCGCGATCAACGATCATGATCTTCTTGCCGGAGTAATCGACAAAGACCTTGTCGCCGGCCGGATGGTCCTGCCGCATCGTCGGAGACAGCCGCCGCTCGAATTCCCGGAATAAATCGCAGAACCGGCTGCAGCCATAACCTTCCGGATGCACCGCCCGGTACTCCTCCCACAGCACCATCAGATTGACGCCAGGCCGCTTCAGCTCACAGGGCAGCGAGGCCCAATCCGGCTCAGCTCGCCGGCGGAAGCCGCGCCTGACGCCGGCATGGGCAAACAGACGTTGTTCAAGAACGGCGTCGGTCAGATCGCCCGCCAAAGGCCACGCCAGCCCGGCAGTCGAGGCACGCTTGAGATTGTCCTGGATGGTGCTGCGCGCCACGCCGAGCGTGCGCCCGATCTCCCGGGCGCTCACCCCATCACGGGCAAGCCGCAGCATCTGTCGTATCTGTCGCATGGTCAGTTCTCTCTTGGCCGGCATCCGCTTCCCCTCGTTGACTCAACGAGGGACTTGATGCCTGAGGGACTGACCCAAACGAAAACGCCGACTTCCAAAAACCCGGCCGGCTTCAAATCGGAATACCCGGCCGGAATAAATCGGAATCCGCACGTACTGCACGCTCGCGGACTGCCCGGCAATCGCTATGACGGGCACTCGCTCGGCACCATCATCGAGGCGACGGAAATGCCAACCGGCTGCGCGATCGAGCGCGCCTATGTCGGCAAGGGCTATCGCGGCCACAACACCGATAGACCGCGCCGCGTCTTCATCTCCGAGCAGAAACGGGGCGTCTTCGGCGTCATCGAGCGCGAGCTCCGGCGCCGTTCAGCCATCGAGCCCATCATTGGCCACATGAAGAGCGACGGCCAGCTCGCCCGCTGCCATCCCAAGGGGCGTGAGGGCGACGCCATCAACGTCATCCTCACCGCCGCGGCCGCAACCGCCGCCGCGTGCTCGCCTGGCCGAGGGATTTGCTGACATCAATCCTGATCATCCTCTGGCAAGCAGGTGTCCGGTCGCAGGCGCTCAAACCGCCTTCTTAGCGGCGACGATTCCACGATGCTTGGCGGCAGCGAGTCAGTCCGAGCCTGATGAGATTGGCCGCCGATCAAGCTAGCTTGGCTCCGAAGCCGCCGCACACAAGCTTGCCGAGATCGCGTCTGGCATAAAGCCGATTCAGGACGGGCACATCGCGCCGGTCAACACGTCCGTCCTTAAGGTCGGCGGCAGCGGCGCAGAGCTTAGCGCCAGGATCAGAGCGCATGGATTGCTGTGGCTCAAATTCGCTCGACATCTCTCCTGATTTGGTGTCTTCGACCGAAATGGCCGAGACACCCTATCTCCCTCAGATTGGCGCATCAAACGGCGAAACCACCTCGGACCGGCCTGATGGTGAACATTGGTGCCGTTGTTACAAAGCACCTCGCGGATCGAATTGTCGGTTTCGCTCGGCTTGACCTTTGCCGCAGCTGTCGGTTTGCCTGCGCTCCTTGCTCCACCGCCTGCCCAAACATGAATGCCTGCGGATCTCGCATTACATAAAGTCACCATCCTCTTCGGAATCTGCTGCAACCTCAGTATCACTATCGACCTTGGAGAGATAAAGCTGAGATTTAGTTGCGCGCTGCCATTCACCAAGGCTGTTTTTTGTCCACTGCGCGGACTGAGTGGGGTCAAGTACCATGTCGTCCTCATCCACTTCAACGAAGCCCATTGTCTCTGCGCGGGCCTTCGCTTCTGCATTAGCAGGACGCCAGTTTACCAATGGTCGTTCGCCGTCTTGCCGAAGTTGATGTTCGAGCAGAATATCGCCGGCGTTCGCGACAAGCGGATGAGCAACCTGAAAATCCACAATTGAGGTGACTTCACTTCGTCCAGGGAATTGTTCTCGCCACTTATCGCTTTCGAACTCAGTCATGTTGAATCCGGCTTCCGTTCTTTGGAGGCCGACGCTCACATTTCCTAATTGGTAGCTGTAATATCGGGCGTCTTCTGAATCTCTTCTGATACCGTATTCCTTAGCGACCTCTGCTGTGCGCTTAGCTCTTGCGGATACAAATTCCGAGTACTCGTGTGGATTGTTGGCGATGCGGTTGATTGCGTCGCCATGAAAGGTCCTCACTTCTGTCCTGAAGGTAGCTCTATCGATCTCGACCACAGGAGGTTTTCGAACGAGGGAATAACTCGGTTGCGAAGGTGAGCTGCCAGCAGACTCCTGCAATCGCGTTCTAGCGAACGCATCGGCGAAGCCCTGGCTTTCGGCACCCGCTTCCTCAGCGTTGGCTGCCCGATGATATCTTTCTTCGGCCGGAGTATCGGGCCAATTGTTAACTCGACCGTACATGACGACTGCACCTGGATCATACATCTTGCATTGTTTCAGGTCGTTAGACCTTACCCGCTTGATAGACAGCTTAGCTGTCCGTAAGCTGACGCAGCGCATAAAGGGAAAATCCGACCAGGCCTTTGGGCAGCTCGACTGCGTATCGTCGAGGCGTTGCGCGATGCAGGCTTCCACGTTATCCAGCCAGCACGAGGCGAGGAGGTGCTGGACTGGTGCAAGCGGCACGTCGCAAGGGGAACATGATGCGGAGCACTCGGACCCGCCGAGGCGTCGAGCTCGCCGCGAGGGAAGCGACTTCCACCGCCGCCCGAGCGTCTCGTGCGCTGGATGGCTTGCTCGACCTGGTGGCACTCCCAGTCCGAGGCAGCGAACTGCACGCAGTGTCGACCGGATATTCGGGTGGCGCGTGGCGCGCAACGCGATCGCGAGAGTGACTCCGGATGACGTCACCTACTACGTGGCACTGCCGTTCGACGAGCGCCTGAACGGCGGTTGGCGTAGAAAGGGGCGCGCCGTGCTCGAACTCATGGAAGCTCCGGCCTTCCGAAGCCGAGTCGGGAAGACAGGCAGCCGGAGCTGAGCCATCGACTACCATGCCCGCGGCTCGTCTTCCGGTCTCGAGCCAGCTCTGCTGGGATCATTGGCGGACGACGGTCTGGCCGCCGGCGAAGTGGTAGATTACCTGAGCGCAAACGCAGCTCTTGTGCTCGCCGAAGCGCTCTCGCGGAAGCCGCGCATGCTCGTGGCGATCGCCTTCGCGACCAAGATGGCTCGGACGATTTGGGCCATGGCCACACGGAAGGTGGGTTATCGGAACCCAGCGCAGGCAGTGACGGCATCATGACGAATGCAGCGCGAAATAGCCTGACGTTGGTGAAGGATGTGAGAAGGCGACGATCCTAATGGGCAGAACGATCGAACAGATCTGGATCAGGAAAACCAGTTGGAGCCGAGGTGCTCGGAAATGAGAATTGGACTTGATCCGCGGATCACCATACAGGCCAGCGGCTTCTGAGGACGCCGTAAAGGAAGGCCTGACAGAAGACCGCATCGTCCACACGCCAAACGGGTCAGAAACTTCTTGCATCACGGGCGGCAACGACAGAAGGCTCTACACGAAGTACCGTCAGATCGATAGCCCGCCAGTGGCCGCCGCCAAGGCGTCGTTTAGTCCGTCAACCGCGTATCGGACCGAGAACGACCCCGCCTCCCATCGCAGAAGAAGGGTGGGCGCGGCCGTCGCCGGCCGGACCGGTTGACCGATATGTTTTGAGACAGAAGTGGTGCCGATGCTCACGGCAGCCCGATGTCACCGATGCGCAGTGGCTGCAGCGGCTCCGTTCGTTTGGACTGTTGCGGGCCAGCTTTCCGCCCAAAGGACAGATTGCGGAGCTGCGATCCTACGTGCGCAAGCGCAAGCGTCTGGTTGAGTACGCGGCCTCGCACATCAAGCATATGCACAAGACTTTGACGGAGATGAGTCTTCAACTCCACCACGTCTCGCCGACATCACCGGCGCCACCGGCTGCGCCTCATCCGCGCGATCCTTGCCGGCGAGCGCGATCCTGAGGCGCTGGCGTGCTTGCGCCATTACAGTTGCCACGCTAGTGCGGAGACGATCGTGAAGGCGCTCACCGGAAGCTATCGCGCCGAGCGTCTGTTTGCGCTCGAGCAGGCACTTGCGCTTTAGGACGCCTACCACGAGAAAGCATCTGTCTGCGACGCCCCCGATCGAAGCCGTGTTGAAGGCGCGTCGGAATCGATCCGATCAGGCGAACGCTCTAGCTTACGAACGTCCGCGTGGCGCTGTTCGGGTTGGTCGGAAAGGACATCACCACGCTCGAGGGCCTCGGTCCTTACCTCTCGCTGAAGCTGATCGCTGAATGCGGCGACGACCTCTCCCCTTTGGCCAAGTGCAAAGCATTTTACCTCCTGGCTGGGACTGGCGCCGAACAACAAGGTCTCCGGCGGCAAAATGCTCTCATCCCGAACGCGCCGATCCGGCCGCGGAACTTCTGCGCCTCGCTGCCGTGACCGCGGGTCATACAGACACCGCGCTCGGCGCCTTTTACAGGCGACTTTCATCGCGCATTGGCGAGGCCAAGGCAGTGACCGCCCGCAAGATCGCAGTTCTGTTCTACAACGCTTTGCGATACGGACGGACTATGTCGATCCAAGGGCCTCGTACTACGAGACGCGTTATCCAACACGAGTGGTCAACAATTTGCATGGGCGTGCCAAGGCATTGGGCTTTGTTCTCCAAGCCTTGGAGCCGCAAGTCGGTGCTGCCGTTTCTTATGAATCATTCTCCAGCGTCAACTCCCCGCTCTTGGCATTTAGTGACTTCACATCGACCGCGGGCGCAACCGCTCGCGGAGCTCCCCGTGCCGAACACGTCAGAAGCCCGGCCCTCAAGCTGAGCTTTCCAGGCCGTCACCGGACGGGGTGGACGTCGAAGTGCTCGGCCAATTGGGCTATCGTCCGGTCGCCCTTGACGGCCGCAAGCGCCACCTTCGCCTTGAAAGCCGGGCTGTGGCTCCTGCGCGGTCATCTGTTCAATCTCAGCTGTTCGTGGCGATCATCGCCGCTTTCAGGCAGAAACTCCAATTATCGACCTGTTCAAATTTGCGGAGCCGGCTTCTCAGAAGAGTGGCGCCAGGTACTTGGGGTACGCCTCGAGTGCAGCGCGCGTTCTTCCGCCGCCGTTTGCCAAGTGGCGGCTTCGCCCTGACGACCTGGCACATACCGAGTTTCTCGACGCCGTGCTGTCGGGCGGCGCAGGCGTTGCAAGCCTCCGTCCCTGAAAAGGTAGATACGAATCCGCACCTTACCCGCAACTGGCCTTTCAGGCCACCTTCTGAGACGACGGCGGCGTAGCGACCTGACTCGGAACGCCTGCGGCCTGCACGGGCTCGGTAAGGCGTGCCTTCAGGTCGTCCAAATGGTCCTCGGCATAGGATTGCACTTTCGAGATCGCCGTATCGAGGCCGAACTGCGCGGTCTGTTCGAGCATCTCCTTTGCGAGGCCCTCGCGCAGCGCGAATTTGACCTCGGGCCCAGCTACAAAGCTAATGGCCTGCGCCGCAAGATTAAGGCCAACCTCTTCCAGCGCCTGTTTCATATTACCCCCGCTAATGGCCGTATGCAGAAGGTTCGCTGCTTGGGACTCGAACTCGAGCACCATCGATATGCCATCGGCCAATTCGCCCAGTCCCGGAATGACGCCGAGCAGGCCTACTGCCGTGGCCTCCCAGTCGAGCACCTTCGAGCCCACCTTGGCTACGTCGTCGACCGCATGCATGAGGACCCCACCATTCTTCTTCGGAGACGCGACATCGGGTTGGTCGGATACCCCCATCATCATGTCTGTGACTGCATTTTGTTCAGCGGCGGTCTTGGGGACATGGGTCTTGATCTGCTGAACGGTATGGTTCGCAGGTGACATGTTGCTATAGAAGTGCGTAAAGTCGTTGTTGCTGATATTACCGGAGTCGACCGTATGCCCGCCGCCTAAGTCGAAGAACTCCTGATGGGTCTTGTAGCCCGTAATCGAATTATTTAGCAAACGGAACAAGAGCGGGTCCGAGAGCAGCTGCGATGCCGCTTCTCGTATCTTCGGGTCGAGAGTCTTGTCCTCCACCATACTCGCCAACTTGTGTCGTGTCAGGTCGCCGTCCCCGAAGAAGGCATTCTGATTCTTGTTGATCGTGTCGAGCGTGTTCAGCTCGCTTTGCGTGGAATTCATCGACGACGAGGCGACTTGCAAGAAGTCTTCCTTGTGGATTTTATCAGTCGCACCACCGCACAACTGCTTCCAGGCGTCCGGGTGCTCGAGGAAGTGTTGAGCCGCCGCGATCAGCTGAGGCGGACACTTACCGACGTCGGCTTTGCCGTCGACGATCCGCTTGAAATCGTCCAGGCTCAAATTCTTGGGCAGGTAGTCAGAATACTTGTAAAGCTCGCGCAATGCATCATTCAAGGTCATGACCGATGCTTGTCCATTCGAGGTGCCGTCGGATGGAATATAGTTCTGCTCGTAGCTATGCGCTTGCTGCTCCTGGAATGTAGCAACCTGCGAATGGCTGGCGGAAAACTCTGACAGATCCTTGGCCTTGATCTTGCCGCCGCAGCGGCCGTCCCCTTGGGAGCCAATCGCATAGAAGAGCTCTGGATCGCGTCGCAATCCGTCGATCGCCTCCTTCAGATCCGGGGGCGTCGACGGATCGCTGGCCTTGGCTGCCAGCGAGTCCCAGCTGAGTGGGCATTGGTCCTTGTGCCGGTTCAGCACTGCCACGATCTGCAACTCGGCATTGGTCAGCGTGCCGCCGTTCCACGTGATCCTAGAGCTTGGCACCGGAGTGCTCGGTACGTCAGGCGATGGAGCAGCCGTCGACGATGCGTCTGCACTAGGGGAGTCGACCGAGGAGGAATCGACCAAGGAGGAATCGACCGAGGAAGAAAAAACCGGATCTTTCATCAGCGCCTCGATCGCCGCCTTCGCGTGCGCTGACAACTGGTCCAGCGAATCCTGCGGGATCTGTCGCTCTGATTGCAGCAGATCCGGTGGCGTGGAGGGAACGTCGGATTTCTCTTCCCGCGAGTAGATGGACACCATTGCCTCGAAGATCGAAGGCTCGCCTTGCCGAATCTGGCCGGCGGTCTGCGCGGATGATCCCAAGGCTGACGAAGCCCCCGGAACAAGCCCGAACTGAGCTGGATCTGCACTGGCGGGCAGCGAAACGCTGTTGAGCTGCATTAGGTTCATTTCCATTCCATTGCGGTAAATACTTGGCATCGGCGTCGTAAGATCGAGGCTTTCATGTTAAGGGGGCGAGCTTTCGAGAAGCTGACGACTTTTAGACGGAGCAGGACGAGCCAATGTCGGTCGTCTTAACATCCGGGAGAGGCGTCATCGCGCTCATGAAACTCATCTCCGGCTCAGAGCATGCGCAGGCACGACGCTGCTCTGACGCTTTCGGAAAGCAGGCGCCTGCGGTCGTCAGTCCCGAGTGACGATCGCTGTGTGGAGCCACGAAACAACATCACCACCGATTCCCGCGGTAGCATTTCCAACTGCGCGCGGTTTTGCCTCCGCCTCGCCATCACACCATTGAGCGTCCGATCCAGGAATGTGATGAGCTCCGCTGGACCAGCCCGCTATCTGGCGTTCGTCGACATAATGTAGAGATCAGATCGCCGTAGACACTCGCGCGGTGGCAGTCCCGGCATGCACCTGCGATTGCGCGCTCTCACCTGGCCGTTGATGCTGACTGATATTGAGGTTGTTGCTGCATCCGTCTTTCGACTCGTCAGCTTCCCGACAGCTAATCCCAGTAGCGTAAGCAACGTGGATCGCTCGGTGGTGATACCACCTTTCTGACCGACTGAAGTGAGAGGCACCAGATGGCCGGCGCAATCGAAAGCGTAATTCATACCAATTCTGACAGTGGCAGCTCGCTGTCTGAAGCGGATCGTCAAAACTTCGAATCGGCTTTCGGTTCGGTTTTTGCCAATCTCGCGATGCGAGAGATGACTCGAAACATGGAAAATATTCACGAAGCTATGGCTGAAACAGAAGAAGATACCTGACGCCGGATTCGCCGACGTCAGTGGAGTGTCGCCATTCGTGGCGGCAGATTCAAGCAGAAGGTGAAGCGATATGACGAAAACAAGCGCTACTAACTCTTCTAATGGTAGTGTTGGCCACGACCAGAATGATAGCAAGGCTGATAATAAGTCCACGGGTTCCGGTGGCAGTTCCACGGCGTCTACCGCCGCATCAGGCGCTGGAACTGCACTTGAGAAGGTTGGTGGGGCGGCTACGTTCGAGGGGCTAATCGCGGAGTTGAAGGCCGTTAGCCTGCAAGCCATGGTGCAGGACATCCGGTTGCGTTCACTGTCGACCGAGCTCTCGAGTGAGAGGAAGGTGGCCAGCGAGCGCGTCAACGGATAACGGTGAAAGGCGGGGCGAATCCTCGCCCCGCCTTTCCCCTCATCGGGGTGATGTGAGTGGTGCGGCCTAGGAATGAGTCGTGCGACTAATCGCCCTGCCGTGCTCCTCATAGTTCGGAGAATTGTCCGTGAATGAGGCCGCCTCATTACATTTCGAGGTACTGTCGGGATCTTATGCCGGGCTAAGCGGGAAGGCGGCTGTCGGAACGAGCCTTATCGGTAGCGGCCTGGACGCGGATATGGTTTTCGTCGAACAAGGGCTTGAGCCGCATCACCTACGTATCACCCTCGTTGGCAATTCAATCGAGCTTGAGGCTCTTGCGGCCGTAAGCACCCCAGAGGGCGAAGGGGATATTGCCGCAGGTGAGCGTGTTGTTCTTTTTCTTCCCGCCGTCATTCGTGCGGGCGCCATGTCTATTCGCTGGTCGATGCAGAATGCAGTTGAGGCTCGGTCGATCAGCCTCTCGCGCGGTTGGATCTCAGCTCTCGCCCTCGTGCTCCTCAGCTTTCTTGGTGTAGGCAGTCTCTGGACCATTTTCTTCAAAGCCAGCGGAAGTGCACCGACCGGCATTGCGCCTCCTGCGGCAGAGCCGGTACCCAAGCTGGGCATGAACCGGCCTGACGATCGGCGAGCTCAGGCTGCAGCCGAAGTCCTGAAACAGGAAATTGATAAGGCGGGCCTGCTCGATATCAGGGTTGGTTCGGGGCCGGGTTTTGTTAGCGCTGAGGGAAAAGTCACGCCTGCAACCGTTGCGAAATGGCAGGAGCTCCTGCAATGGTTCGATGGTCGTACATCCGGTGCGGTGACACTGGTGAACGGAGTGATGGTCAAGGAGGAAAAGCAGCCATCCTCAATCGCGATCGAAGCTGTTTCGCGCGGACCCCAGCCCTATCTGCTTGTCGGTGGGCAGAAGTATTTCGTCGGCGCTCTCTTGGCCGACGGATGGTCGGTCACTCGAATCGAGGATGGGCGTGTGCTGCTAAGCCGCAATGGCCGCGTTGTTGCCGTTCCGTATTAGGCTTTCCGGGCCCGAAGGAAGGATAAGGAGATCGTCATGTCAAAGGTGTCCCGCTACGATGTCGGGCCTGGCACTGCTTCGCAGAGACTCAGCGAGCACCATCATCAACCAGTGATAGGGCCGACCATCCAACCCAATAAAGGTGAGGCGGACGGTGCTCGTGCAAATGGCGAGAAGGAGCTGGCGTCGATCTGGGGCGAGCTGAACACGCGTTATATGCCGCTGGATGTAGCGATCGAAGCCGCATCGGAGGCCAAAGATATTGATGCAGTCGGGCGTGTCAGTCTCAACGAGATGCGCACTCGCATTTATGAGATCGAGCAACCCGCTGGGGTGGCATCGCTCTACGGGCGCGATATCGCGCACGATCTACTCTCCTTCGTCACTCCAAGCCTTCGTCATCCGGACATGCTGCGGGCAGAGCAGTATAGCATTGTTCTGGAACGTCTCGTCCATAAGCTGGCGGCCGAGCCTGCGGATTCGATGGCGGGGGACGGTATCGTCGTCCTACGGCAGGGACTGCACTGGCTAGCGCTGCTCCGCCAGAATCGGAATAGCTTGATCGAAGCCTAACAATGTTCAACTCCGATGGAGCGCAACGGACGACCAACATTTCCGAATCCGATAACGTCTCACTGAGTTCCGGGCAGGAGCGCGATTTGCTCTGTACACTTTCCTATCTTCACCTTGCATGTGGGCAGAGCGCAGAATGCGTGGCTCTCTTGCGACTCATCGTCGGCAACCACTCGCGAGATGTCGATCTATTACGGATTCTCGCCTATGCCCTCATCTTGGAAGGCCTCGGAGGTGAGGCGTTGCAGGTCCTAGATAGACTGAACACACTTGATGACGAACCCTCGGCGCGTATCTCTTTGATGCTGTTGCGTAGCCACGCCCTGCGGCGGGCCGGCCTCATAGACGAGGCGCTCGCCGCTTTCCAGCGCTATGTCTCGTTGCGTGACAGCACTGGCCTGATCAATCAACGATCGGAAGGTCCCCATGACCAGCGTCCTGCGTAAGATCATTGCGCGCGCGTCGGCCAGCTCCGATTTGATGGTCGCGTTGATGCTGCTTCTGACGGTCGGCATGATGATCATGCCGATCCCGATAGTGGCGATCGATACGCTCGTCGGCTTCAATCTGGGCTTCGCCATATTGCTGCTGATGGTCGCTCTCTATATTAGCACTCCACTTGATTTCTCGTCCTTGCCAGGCGTCATTCTGATTTCCACGGTATTCCGTCTGGCGCTCACCGTCTCAACGACGCGGCTGATCTTGGCTGAGGGGGACGCGGGCAGCATCATTCGCACGTTCGGTGATTTCGTCATATCGGGAAATATCGTCGTCGGCATTGTCATATTTTTAGTCGTGACCATGGTGCAGTTCATCGTCGTGGCCAAGGGGGCTGAACGCGTGGCCGAGGTGGCGGCGCGGTTCACGCTCGATGCTCTGCCAGGCAAGCAGATGGGAATCGATGCGGAATTGCGCAATGGCCATATCGATCAGAACGAAGCCCGCAGCCGGCGCGCTACATTGGAGAAAGAAAGCCAGCTTTACGGGGCTATGGATGGCGCCATGAAATTCGTGAAGGGCGACGCCATCGCAGGATTGGTGGTTATCTGCGTCAACATGCTGGGCGGGATCACCATCGGCCTGCTCTCCAAGGGCATGTCTTTCGAGGCGGCGCTGCATCAATATACCCTGCTGACCATAGGTGATGCGTTAATCTCACAAATTCCCTCGCTGCTGCTCTCGATTACAGCTGCGACAATCATCACTCGTGTAAATGGGGTTGTAAGGCTCAATCTTGGGACCGACATCGTTAACCAGCTCACAGCAAACTCGCACGCATTGCGGCTGTCTGCCTGCGTCCTCGTTGTAATGGGGGCTATTCCGGGTTTTCCGCTCCCTGTCTTTCTCGTCTTGGCTGCAGTCTTTGCGGCAGCGAGCTTTGCCGACGGTGGGACCCAAAGCGGCAAGAAAAGCGCTGATATCTCTCGCCCGGCTCCCACACAGTCTAACAAGGAAATCGTGCCTGCGGAGGCGCTTCCCGTCGCGTTGTTCCTTGCGTCAAGTCTGACACGGGCGATCGACAAAGAAGAATTGCAACAGCACATTGCACGCGTTTCGGGACTGATCTCGTCTGATCTCGGCATCACAATTCCGCGCATCCCCATCGAGGTCGACGAGCGCTTGCCAGACTTGCAGTACAGGGTGGATGTCGAGGGCGTGCCCGTCGAGCAGGAGTTAATTGATCCAACGCAGCTCCTACTGCACGACGATCCGGCCAACATTGAATTGAGTGGCATCCCGTTTCGGCATGACCGGGAGACGGATCAAATCTGGATTGAACAGAGCAATGCACCGGCTCTCAAAGCAGCCGGCATCGGGCACCGCCGTCCCATTGAAATCCTGGCCTTGCGCGTCCATTCGGCGTTGACCCGCTATGCACAGTGCTTGGTGGGTATCCAGGAGACGCGCCAGTTGCTGGCCCGCATGGAGACGGAATATTCCGATCTGGTCAAGGAGGTATTGCGTACGACGCCGATCCCTAAAGTAGCCGACGTCTTGCGGCGTCTCCTGGAGGAGGGTATTCCGATCCGGAACACACGACTGGTCTTGGAAGCATTGGCCGAATGGAGCGGACGTGAACAAAACGTCGTCTTGCTCACGGAACATGTTCGCTCCGGTCTGAGACGGCAAATTTGCCACCGGTATGCCAACGCACACCGCGTCGTGCCCGTCTTTATCATCGAACGTCAAACCGAGGATATCGTGCGCAGCGCGGTTCGAGAGACTGCCAAAGGACCCTACCTGGTTTTGAGCGACGAGCAAAGCGAGGCGCTGCTCTCAAAAATGCGTCAGATCCATTCGAACGTAGTTCGGGGGCAGATCAAGCCCGTTATCCTTGCTTCGATGGATATACGACGCTTTGTCCGCGGCTTTCTCACCCGTAATGGGATCGATCTTGCTGTTCTATCCTATCAGGACCTTGCCTCGGACTTCACAATCCAGCCTGTTGGATCCATTACACTCGCAGCTGCAAAGGACGACAACGCCCCGTCCGAGCAACTCCGCAACACGCTCCTTGCAGCCGATTCACAGTCGCAGCAGTCAATCTAAGAAGGACCGCATGAATTCACGTCGGAAGGCAGCGCGGTGGCGCTTGGGTTCATTTTGTCTGCTTTCGTGCTCGGCTCTCTTCGCCACTCTGGGGCTCTGCAGTTGCGCTAGCTGGGATAAACCAGCTCTTCAAATGCAGGAGACGCCGGCGCCAAAGTTGCTCGGTGCCAAAGATATCGATCCAGCTATGCGCGAACGCATTGAGTGCGCGATCGGCCGGACTCCTGACCAGGAGCTTTGCACGACGCGCTGAAGCAGAAAAGAAGATGAATGCAGCGGATCGGTCTTGCGTGTCGATGCGAAAGCGCTCGCATTGAGGTGCTCGTCAACATCTGCCTGAACCTGTGACCTATATGCGCTGAAGACAAATGCGTTAACCTCAACAACGTGGGACGCTTGGTGAGCCACAACCGCAATACAAGCAATCGCGACAGCGCGGGGTATATCCCGATCTCGCGTGACCAAATCACGTTGTCCGCGATATGGCGCAAGGTCGTGTCCCCGATGGTGGTGTAGCTCGGTAGAGCAATGCCCCCCGGACGCGCGCTGACCTGATCGACGAACCACATCCGCGCCGGCGCAACGGTATGGTCGACATTGCAGTGGGCGCTGCCATGATCGGCTGCAATGTCAAAGATCACCGGAGCTTGATCTGCCCCCTTGCCGCGCCGCCACAGCCGCACCGTGCGCGCATAGCCAGATGTCGTCGCCATATCCCGCCCATAAGAGCTCGACAGCACCAGCGTATCGGGATCAATCCATTCAGTGTCGCGCTTGGCTTCCGGCAACACGAAGCTATCGCGAGCAAACGCTTTCGCGTCGATGTAAGGTGACAGCATCGCTGCCGCGCCGCGAGAGGCTCAGCATCGTGCGTCCATGAGCCCCGGGCAGCGAGGCCGTCGCATCAGAAGCCAGTCTTCACCCTCGCTGATAGCGAGCTGGTCGATGTCGAGCAGAACTTCCCACAACGCGGCGTTCGAAATTCTTCCAGAGTGGTTCGTCGCCAGAGGCCGCCTGGATTGTTGGCGTCCTTCCATAGATTGTAGAGATAGCCGCCACGCCGGCTAATATATACTGTCTGATCGATCGTAAATCGAGGCCAGCGCGTCCCGCTCCCGCTCGAATGCCGCTCCGCCAAACGTCTGCAACGTCTTGTAATTCTGCCGCTTGATAAATCTCAGCGCCCGCGCGCTTTCGATCTGTTCCAATCACCAATATGGATCATCGTCTGGAGGCCGAGAGCGAGGGCTTTCCAGCCCGCCACTTTGTCTTCGCTCTTGCTTTGATTGCAGTTCACTACCTCCAGTCCTGGCATTTAGGCGCAAAGTGGGTATGGCATCCGCGGTGAAGCGCCGTCTCTCGTAAGTTTCTACGACCTGACGCGACGTGAGATGCAAGGCTAGTCCTTCGATGCGGATGTCGCACGGCATCACAGCTTTAGTGGTGATGACAATCCGCGCGCGGTTGGAGCGATCCCAGCGGAGCTCGACTGAAGGATTGCGGCGATGGCCCTCGCGGGTCCATCTCTGCGACGCAGCCCATTTACACCGACGCGAGCGCCATTGCGCGGGATGCTGCGGATCTTCGCGGATATCACGTCACAGAACCAGCCGACGTTTCGAGCGAACAGTACTTAGGTTCCTGGGTAGTATTCGCCTGCGTGATCAAGGCAATCGTTTCCGTCATCAGAGCCTGGTCCTCCCTGCATGTGCATTCCGGTATTCGGCAAATGTGTGTTGTGTTCGATTCCGACGCGGTCGTGTTTCAATGCACGCTCGTGTGTCGCGAAAACGACATTCCCGAAACGAGGCAGTGGCGGTTTACAGATCGAAGGAAGTTCTGTCTTATTTTGTATGCGATAAGTTTGGCCTCGGCGTGGGTGGCCGCTATTGGGTCATGCGGACGCCATGACATAGTGAACGAATCTCCATCACGTCAGCGAAAAGCGTATCGCCAACCGTGCTACTGTGACGCCAGAAAGCCCGACCTTCCAGTTCAAATTAATCAATTCGCGCTTCGCGGGCTCCCCTGTGCGACTACCACCTTTCACATCCGTAACAGCCATGACAGGATTTCTGCACTGTCAGCACTGCGAGACGAGTTAGGATCGTTGGATTGCTCTCACCCCGCGCGGCCAGAGCTAGAACCTTCTCGGCAAGGCAAGCCTTCAATGAAGACGTCCGCTTTGCTTCAGGCACCATCCGGACAGCATCCTCCAGAGCACCTCTCAGCACAGCATGCAGCTTGGTTTGAGGGGGTGGATATGACATGGCGCAAAATCCTGAAAACTTAGAATCTAACGATGAGGGCCCAGCATGTCCCAGCCTCCTGATGGTCCATCAAAACGTTTGATAACGATGTTTCGTTTTGAGGTGGCAGTCAGTGGCTCAGCTGTGCCCAAAACAAATACAATGACTAGGACCCGTTGAATGTGACAGTGGAGCTTCACAGACAGCTAAATTTTTGTTCTGATCATTGCTGGGCGATCTCGACATTGACGCGACCGGAAAGTCGTGCGGCTTCGGCATTGCCGAAGGCATTCTGCCGTGGTGACGTCCAGATCAAGCTGAAGTGACGCCTGTGCTACGCGGCTTCGTGTTCGAGCCGGACGTGCAGTTGGTGTGTCCCGCGATTGAAGAGGGAGTTCGGATCAGCCGAGGCCCGAACGGTCTCTACTGATGGGGCAAGTCACGTCTGTGCATACTATACTCTGGGCCAAGCCGCCGGCGGTATGTGCGGGCCAGGGGCGCGTTGAGGGTGCGCTAGACACTGCCCGGTGGCGACATAGATGCGTCGGTTCGCGAGGACCTTGCCGATGAAGCGGCTGCCGCAGATCACAAGATCTAGGCATTGATCCCGCTGAGGCCCAGGGCCGCGTTCCAACTTCTTATGAGCTTAAGGTGCCGCCCCTTTGCCTGTTTATTCGTTAGCGTCCGCTCGAAAACGGCTCGCCGCCTCTCGTGTGTAGAGCATAGCCGCCGCGCTCTGTTCCCTCACTGAGGCGTCGGGGCAGGGCTTGCGGGCGGCAGCACGGGCGTGGCGTGCGAACCGGAAACGAGTCGCGCCGGCGGCCGCCGCTGCTTGGAATTCATCCAGGTGGTCGATGAGCCATTCCAACGTTTGTCCACGTGTCTGTTCGGAGTCGCCGTCGCTTTGCGCTGTTGGAATTCAGGTGTGCTCGCCAGCGAGGCGAAAACTGCACATATCGGGCCGATAAGCCAGCAAGGTCATGTGGCTCCCTTGAAGATGATCTGTCGCGTCAAAAAGCAAGTCGAAGATTGGTTGTCTTTCCAACATCGCGTGTACGCGCCAGATGTACCGAGGGAGGTCGCGCCGGAGCAAGTCGCTTCGCGTTTCACTGTGGAGAGAGACATCCGCAAAGCTTGCCGGCATTCCCGTCGGACTTCCGACCGACATGCCCAAGACCTGGTTCGTGGCGCTCGCGGCCCTGTCGAAGTCGGCGACGCCGCGGCGGGTGCGGCTGAATGCGACCGCGGACCACGTGGTCGTGCCGCCCGGCCGCCCGACGGCCAAGCACACGCCATGACGCGCATCAGGATCGGTCCACTCAACGCGTCGAGGGCGATCTCGAAGTTGGCCTCGATGTCGAGAGTGGGCGGGTCATGCGCGCGGAGGTGACGGCGCCGCTGTATCGCGGCTTCGAGCAGATCCTGGAGGGGCGTCCGCGCCTCGAGGCGCTGGCGCTGGCGCTGGCGCCGCGGATCTGCGGCATCTGCTCGGTCTCGCAGTCGGTCGCCGCGGCTGCCGCTCTTCGCGATGCGATGGCGGCCGAGGTCGCGCCGAACGGGATGCTCGCCACCAATCTCGCGCAGCGGCGGAGAATGCCGCTGATCATCTCACGCACTTCTACATCTTGTTCATGCCGGACTTCGCTCGCGAGGCCTGTGCCGCGCACGCCTGGCATGAGGAGACACGGGACCGTTTCGCAGCGACGCGCGGCACTGCGGCACGCGATGTCTTGCGGGCGCGAGCGCGGCTGCTCGAACCCATGGGTATCTTCGCCGGGAAATGGCCGCATGGTGTGGCCTTCCAACCGGCGGATGTCGGCGGCCCGCTGGAGCAGGCGCTGATCGGCACCGATGTCCGCGACGCCGGCGCACGCTCGGTCGCCATCCAGCACGTCGTGCGCTCGTTCGATCCCTGGATGGTGTGCACCGCGCATTGAGTGGTCTCTCGCGCGGGGGCGGAAACTTCGTTGTCGCCTGAAATCGAATTGTTTCCACTTTTATCGGTCGGGGCATGCGCGCGCTGCAATTCGAGCAATTCAAATCTGCAACAATTTGGTATCACTCTACTTTCCTTACGCTCCCAGTGCTTGGCCTGCTTCTTGCTGTCCTTGGCGTCATAGACAAGTCAAAGCCGAGGCGGGAGGCTTTCATGGGCGCGGCGACGGAAACGTTTTACAGCGTGATCAGGCGACAAGGTATCACGCGTCGGAGCTTTCACAAATTTTGCAGCCTGACTGCGACGAGTCTGGGCCTCGGGCCGCTGGCGGCGAGCCGCATCGCGAACGCGCTCGAGACCAAGCGCCGCGTGCCGGTGATCTGGATGCACGGCCTCGAATGCACCTGCTGTTCCGAGAGCTTCATTCGTTCCGCGCACCCGCTGGTGAAGGATGCCGTGCTCTCGATGATCTCGCTCGACTATGACGACACCATCATGGCGGCCGCAGGCCACCAGGCGGAGGCGATCCTCGAAGAGACCCGCGCCAAGCACAAAGGGCAATACATTCTCGCGGTGGAAGGCAATCCGCCGCTGAACGAAGGCGGCATGTTCTGCATCGACGGCGGCAAGCCGTTCGTCGAGAAGCTGAAGATGATGGCGGAGGATGCGATGGCGATCATCGCCTGGGGCGCTTGCGCCTCGTGGGGCTGCGTGCAGGCGGCCAAGCCCAATCCGACGCAGGCGACGCCCATCGACAAGGTCATCGCCAATAAGCCGATCATCAAGGTGCCGGGATGCCCCCCGATCGCCGAAGTGATGACCGGCGTCGTCACCTTCATCATCACTTTCGGCAAATTGCCCGAGCTCGACCGTCAGGGCCGGCCGAAGATGTTTTACTCGCAGCGCATCCACGACAAGTGCTACCGGCGGCCGCATTTCGACGCCGGCCAGTTCGTCGAGGAGTGGGACGACGAGGCGGCGCGCAAGGGCTATTGTCTCTACAAGATGGGCTGCAAGGGCCCGACCACCTACAACGCCTGCTCGACCGTGCGCTGGAATGGCGGCGTCTCCTTCCCGATCCAGTCGGGCCATGGCTGCATCGGCTGCTCGGAAGACGGATTCTGGGACAAGGGTTCGTTCTACGACCGTCTCACCAACATCAAGCAGTTCGGCATCGAGAAGAACGCCGACCAGATCGGCATGGTGGCGGCCGGAGCCGTCGGTGCAGCAGTCGCTGCGCATGCAGCGGTGACCGCGGTGAAGCGGCTCGCCGGCAAGCGCGAAGACGCGCACCACACCAGCTAAGCGCCAAAGAGATCCAAGGGTAAGAAAATCATGGGTATCCAGACTCCCAACGGCTTCAATCTCGACAATTCCGGCAAGCGCATCGTCGTCGATCCGGTGACCCGTATCGAAGGTCACATGCGGATCGAGGTCAATGTCGACGCCGATAATGTCATCCGAAACGCAGTCTCCACCGGCACGATGTGGCGCGGGATCGAGGTGATCCTGAAGAACCGCGATCCCCGCGACGCCTGGGCGTTCACGGAACGGATCTGCGGCGTCTGCACCGGCACGCACGCGCTGACGTCGGTGCGCGCGGTCGAGAACGCGCTCGGGATCACCATTCCGGAGAACGCCAATTCGATCCGCAATCTGATGCAGCTTGCCTTGCAGGTGCACGACCACGTCGTTCACTTCTATCACCTGCACGCGCTGGATTGGGTCGATTTGGTCTCCGCGCTTTCGGCCGACCCGCGGGCAACCTCGACGCTCGCGCAGTCGATCTCGAGCTGGCCGCTGTCGTCGCCAGGTTACTTCAAGGACCTGCAAATCCGTCTCAAGAAGTTCTTCGAGTCGGGGCAGTTGGGGCCCTTCAAGAACGGCTATTGGGGCAGCAAGGCCTACAAGCTGCCGCCTGAGGCCAATCTGATGGCGGTCGCGCACTATCTGGAGGCGCTCGATTTCCAGAAGGAGATCGTCAAGATCCACACCATCTTCGGCGGCAAGAATCCGCATCCGAACTGGCTCGTGGGCGGCGTGCCCTGTCCGATCAACGTCGACGGCACGGGCGCGGTCGGTGCCATCAACATCGAACGCCTGAACCTGATCTCGTCGATCATCGATCGCCTGATCGAGTTCAACGAGCAGGTCTACCTGCCTGACGTGGCGGCGATCGGTTCGTTCTACAAGGACTGGCTCTACGGCGGCGGTCTTTCCGGCAAGAGCGTACTCTCTTATGGCGACGTGCCGGAACACGCCAACGACTACTCCTCCAAGAGCCTGAAGCTGCCGCGGGGCGCCATCATAAACGGCAATCTCTCGGAGGTGCTTCCCGTCGATCATGCCAACCCCGATGAGATCCAGGAGTTCGTGGTTCACTCCTGGTACAAATATCCCGACGAAACCAAGGGACTGCATCCCTGGGACGGCGTGACCGAGCCGAACTACGTGCTGGGGCCCAATGCGAAAGGCACCAAGACCGCGATCGAGCAGCTCGATGAGGGCGGAAAATATTCATGGATCAAGGCGCCGCGCTGGCGGGGTCATGCCATGGAGGTCGGCCCGCTGGCGCGTTGGGTGGTGGGCTATGCGCAGAACAAGGCCGAGTTCAAGGATCCTGTCGACAAGTTCCTGAAGGATATGGACCTTCCGCTGTCGGCGCTATTCTCGACGCTCGGTCGCACGGCGGCGCGCGCGCTGGAGTCGGTCTGGGCCGGACGACAAATGCGCTACTTCCAGGACAAGCTCGTCGCCAACATCAGGGCCGGCGACAGCTCGACCGCGAACGTCGACAAGTGGAAGCCGGAGAGCTGGCCGAAGGAGGCCAAGGGTTTTGGCTTCACCGAGGCGCCGCGCGGGGCGCTCGCGCACTGGATCAAGATCAAGGAAACCAAGATCGACAACTATCAGTGCGTGGTGCCGACCACCTGGAACGGGTCACCGCGCGATCCGCAAGGGAACATCGGTGCATTCGAGGCCTCGCTGATGAACACCCCGATGGTCAATCCCGAGCAGCCTTTGGAGATCCTGCGCACGATCCATTCCTTCGATCCGTGCCTGGCCTGCTCCACGCATGTCATGAGTCCGGACGGCCAGGAAATGGCCAGCGTCAAGGTCAGGTGAAGCAGGGGGAAACGCCATGATGGATGTAGCTGCACGTCCGGAAGCCGAGCCGGACCTCTCCGCGATAGCGGCCGATGCGACCGGCGAACATGGTGTCGGCCGTCCCGCCGTCTATGTCTACGAAGCGCCGGTGCGGATCTGCCATTGGGTGAACGCGTTCTCGATCATCGTGCTGATGGTGACCGGTTATCTGATCGGAACGCCATTGCCGTCGGTCGAGGGCGAGGCCTCGGCGAACTTCGTGATGGGCTATATCCGCTTTGCCCATTTCGCGGCGGGGCAGGTGCTGGCGGTGTTCTTCCTTGCCCGCATTCTGTGGGCCTTCGTCGGAAATCACCATTCCCGGCAGATTTTCTATCTGCCGGTGCATCGCAAGCACTTCTGGAAGGAAGTGCTGCATGAAATCCGCTGGTATGCGTTCCTGGAGCGCGAGCCGAAGATGTATGTCGGCCACAACCCGCTGGCGCGGACCGCGATGTTCACGGGCTTCACGCTGTTCGTGGCGTTCATGATCGTTACCGGCTTTGCGCTCTATTCGGAAGGTGCGGGCATCGACAGTTGGCAGCACAAGCTGTTCGGCTGGGTGTTCGCGATCTGGCCGAACAGCCAGGACGTTCACACCTGGCATCATCTCGGCATGTGGGCGCTGGTCGTGTTCGTGATGGTGCACATCTACGCCGCTGTCCGTGAGGACATCATGTCGCGCCAGAGCATTATCTCCTCGATGATCTCCGGCGAGCGGCAATTCCGCGACTGAGAGACTGGAATGATACCGATGCCGACATCTTCGCAAGCAAACCGCATCCTGGTGCTCGGCATCGGCAACATCCTGTGGGCCGACGAAGGCTTTGGCGTGCGCGCGGTGGAGGAATTCCACCGCCGCTACGCCGTGCCCGACAACGTCACCATTCTCGACGGCGGCACGCAGGGGCTCTACCTCGTGAACTACCTGGAGGATGCGGATCGGTTGATCGTGTTCGACGCGATCGACTATGGGCTCGAGCCCGGGCAGTTGAAGCTCGTTCGCGACGACGAGGTGCCGCGTTTCTCCGGCGCCAAGAAGATGAGCTTGCACCAGACCGGCTTCCAGGAGGTCATCAGCGCGGCCGACCTGCTTGGCCGTTGTCCGCGACATCTCGTATTGATCGGCTGCCAGCCGCTCGACCTCGAGGATTGGGGTGGGCCGCTGACGGAGCCGGTGCGCGATCAGATCGCGCCGGCGCTCGAGCTTGGTTGCCAGATCCTGGCTGCATGGGGCGTCGAGGTGATGGCGCGCACCGCGCCGTTGGCAGAATCGGAGCGGCTGCTCGCCAACGACATCGATCATCAGCATTATGAGATGAGGGGGCGGCCGGCCTGACCGGCTACACCGTCGGAGATCCGCCATGTGCCTCGGCTTGCCGATGACGATCGTTGAGACTGACGGGATATCGGCGCTGTGCGAGTTCCGAGGCGAGCAGCGGCGCGTTTCGATGCTGCTGCTCTCGAACCCGCCGGCCGGTGCCAGGGTGCTGGTCTTTATCGACACCGCGGTTCGCCTTCTGCATGAGGCCGAGGCGCGCCTGATCGGCGCCGCGATCGACGGTCTGGGCGCAGCGATCAATGGCGAGGATTGCGATCGCTTCTTCGCCGACCTCATTGACCGCGAGCCGCAACTGCCCGAGCATCTCCGGCTTGATTAGGGCGGCAGCCCGCTCCACGAGAGCCCGCGTCCTCGCTGGGAGATAAATTTCTATCTGCTAAGTTCATTTTCATCCGATATGGAAATTAGCTTTCCGTCTTGGGATTGATGCATCTCCTGTCGTGGAAATATATGATTCAAATCAACTAGATAAATTAGGAAAGGTGATAACCGTCCTTGGCACGTACCTTGCTGATCCTATTCCCAGCAGAATCATAAGCTTGTCAGGAGAGGTCTGATGAAATTACAGCAGGGAAGGCAGGATCTGGCGCGGCGTGGCTTGCCGGAAGTGGATGCTACGACGGTCGATCGTTTTCTGAATACGACCGACGAGGCCCGCGCCATCGCCGTGTTGCTGTCCGCGGGAGACCCCGCGCGTTTTCCGGAGGCGATCGACGTCGCGGTCGTGCTGCCGGAGCTGATCGAGGCATTCGAGGGTCGGTTGCGTGCCGCGGTGATCGCCCGCGGTGCCGAGAGCGAACTCGGCCAGCGTTTTGGCGTGCGCGTGCAGCCGACGCTGATCTTCGTCGCCAAGGGCGAGACACTCGGGCTGATCGCGAAGATCCAGGACTGGTCGATCTATGTCGACCGCATCACCAAGCTGGTCGACCGTCCGCGCGGCACGAGCGCCGTTGTCATGACAACCGTCGTTCCCCAGCACCGCCAAGATGTCGAACTATGAAAGCGGGTTTCTGGACGGCGCCCGAGGGCGCGGAGCAGCCGATCAACGTGTTTCCGATCGGCGATGAGAGCCTGAACGCGATGAGCGGCAGCCTGACCGCGGCCGGTGCCTTGGCCAAGCTTGCCACGCTCGACAGCGCGGAACTCGCCAGGGTCTGCCCGAACGCCATCGAGCTGTTGTCGAAGGTGACCGCAGCGATCGCGAGCCAGAAGGCCGACATGCCGACGCAACTGTTCCGGCTTGGCAATCTCAACGATCTCGAGCGCAAGCTGATTGCCGACGTGATGGGCGAGGGCGAAGTGGCCGCCGTCGTTGCGCTGCCCGATGGATCGTTGGCGCAGATCCAGGAAGCTGTGCTGGCCGGGATCTGGCGCGTGCGGCTCGAGCGCGACGCCAATCACGAATATCTCGAGGTGGGGCCGATCCCGGAGATCGTGAAGCGCGCCGCTGCCGATCTCACGGCTGCGGATTTCGAGATCGGGCAGGCCCCCGCAGGTGCCATGAACGTGCTGCCGGTGCTTGCGGAAATCCGCGAGCGGGCGCTCGCATGGCGGCCGGGCATCCGCTCGCAGATCATCAATTTCACGCTGCTGCCGATGAGCCCGGTCGACATGAGTTTTCTCCAGGACACGATCAAGAACGGGCCGATCCAACTGCTTTCTCGCGGCTATGGTACCTGCCGGGTGCTCTCCACGGGCATCCGCAATGTCTGGTCGGTGCAGTTCTTGAACGCCATGGACACCATCATCCTCGATACGCTGGAGGTCGGCGGCGTGCCGACGGTGGCGATTGCGGCTGACGCGGACTTCGAGGACTCGGCTGAGCGGCTTCAGGAGATCATCGAGGCCTATTTCAAATGAGCGGGTTCGAGAATTTTGGCGTGCGCCAGGACGTCGCCGATGTCACGCGGCTGGAATGCGGCATCTGCTGGACGGTCTATGATCCCACCGATGGCGACGGGGTGGCACAGATCGCGCCCGGCACTCCGTTCGCGGCGTTGCCGGAAGACTGGCGCTGCCCGAACTGCGACTCTCCAAAATCCAAGTTCATGGCGATCGAGTCATGACGGCTGATGCGCAAATTCCGGCCAGCGACGCCGACGCCGAAGCCGAAGCGTGGGGCGGGCTCTTGGCAGGAAGCTATCGGGAGATCGGCGAGCGCGCGATGCGCGATCTGCCGATCTACAACGACGCGCTCGGCGTCAAAGCGGTCGGTTTCCGCTGGTTCAACAGCACGACCATCGGCATCATGGTCACGCCCTGGTTCATGAACGTGGTGATGCCGGCGAGTGCGATCGCGCGGGATACGTCGGGCCCGAGCCTGCGAATCCGCTTCCCTGCGGGCGATATCGAATTCACTCTCAGCGAGGTCGGACAAATGGGCCTGGTCGCGAGCTGCTCGCTGTTCTCGCCGATGTTCCAGTTTGCGGACATGGTCGCCGCGTGGGCGACGGCCGAAGCGACCCTCGCCGAGCTGATGCTGCCGGCCGACAGCGAGGAGGCGGTCCGTCGTCGCGAGCCCGCAACAAGCCCGATCGATCGGCGTAACTTCCTGCGCGGTGTTCTGACGGAGCGGTGCGGATGAGCCTGGCCTTCCGCAACGAGATCGACATCACGGTGTGGCTCGCCGGCGGCACGATCGCCGACGTCGCGATCCGGCCGCGCAGCCGGCCGCCGTTGACGCGCTTGTTCGCGGGAAAGCCGGCCTCGAAACTGCCGTCGGTGCTGCCGCGTCTGTTCTCCGTGTGCTCGATGGCGCATCAGGTAGCTTTCCTGTCCGCGGTCGATGCGGCGCGGGGCGAGGATGCCAGTCTCGAGATCGAGCACGGTCGCGTCGTCGCTGTCGTCGCCGAACGCCTGACCGAATTGTTACGCGGCCTGTTCGTTGGCCGTCTCACGCTTGACGGCGCCGGCGCCGCAGCCGTTCGTGCCATGATGGAGGCCACGGCCGTTCTGGGTGGCAGCATCGCCGAGCGCGGGGAGGCGGTCTCGCGCCGCGAGGCGGTGGCGAAGATCAGGGCATCGCTCGCCGCGCTCGGGATCGCGAGCGAGGAGCAAACCCCCGGGGCCGGCAGCGCGCTGGCGGTACATCTTGCGAATTTCGATGGCGATGCCTTGCTGCCGCCGGTGGTCGAACAGTCATTCCTATCGGCAGCCGACGATCTCGAAATCGTCATGCGGCTGCTTGCCGATGGCGCGATATTCTCCGATGCGCCTGATCTCCATGGCCGGATTCCGGAGACCGGCGTCTGGGCGCGGCGGGTTGGGCGTGAGCCGATCCTGCCGCCGGGCGCGGGGCCCGCCGAGCGTCTGAAGGCGCGGATCGCGGAAGTGGCGCGGCTCTGCGCCTTCCTCGAGGCGGACGATGGGACAGTCGAGGACGGTGTCCTCCAGAGCTACCGGCTGGGGACCGGCAGAGGCGCGGGTGCTGTCGAATGCGCGCGGGGCCGGCTCTATCATGCCGTCGAGCTCGACGATAAAGACCGCATCGTCCGCTTCGAATTCTTGGCGCCGACGGAGTGGAATTTCCATGCCCGCGGGCCGTTGGTTCGCAGCCTCCAGGGCTCCGTTCTCGCCGGGGGCCGGCAGGGGCTGGATGCGGTCCGCACGCTCGTCGGCTCGTTCGATCCGTGCGTCGGCTTCAGCCTCAGCTTCCGCGAGATCGGCCATGCATGAGATGGCGCTGTGCGAGGGAATCATCGAGATTATCCAGGAGGAGTCGCGCAAGCGCGCCTTCGCTAGGGTGAACGTCGTGTGCCTGGAGATCGGTGCGCTCAGCCATGTTGCGCCTGAGGCGATGAAGTTCTGCTTCGAGGCCGTCGCCGCGCGCACCATTGCACAAGGAGCAAGGCTCGAGATCGTCGAGACGCCGGGAGCGGCCTGGTGCATGGCCTGCTCCAAAGGCGTCGAGATCAAGCAGCGCTGTGAGCCGTGTCCGTCCTGCGGCAGCTATCAATTGCAGGTGACCGGCGGCGAAGAGATGCGCGTGAGAGAACTGGAGGTCGACTGATGTGCACGGTATGCGGTTGCAGCGATGCCAAAGCGTCCATCGAACACACCCATGATCATTCCCATGATCATTCCCATGGGCACGATCATTCGCATCATCATGGGCACAGCCACGATCATCACCATCATCATGATCACGCGCCCGGCGATGGCGGGCTGGTCGATTGCAGCGCCAACCCGGCAGGCCAGCAGATCGCCGGCATGAGCAGCGACCGCATCATCCAGGTCGAGCGCGACATTCTCGGCAAGAACAATCGGCTTGCCGCCGACAACCGCGCGCGCTTCCGCACCGACGACGTGCTCGTCTTCAACCTGATCTCGAGCCCCGGTGCCGGAAAAACCTCGCTTCTGGTTCGCGCCGTGTCCGAGCTGAAGGACAGCTTTCCGATTGGCGTGATCGAAGGCGATCAACAGACCTCCAACGATGCCGAACGGATCCGCTCGACCGGCGTGCCGGCGATCCAAATCAATACCGGCAAGGGCTGCCATCTCGATGCCGCCATGGTCGGCGAAGCCTATGACCGCTTGCCCTGGCTTAACGGCGGCATCCTCTTCATCGAGAACGTCGGTAATCTAGTCTGTCCCGCGGCGTTCGATCTCGGCGAGGCCTGCAAGATCGTGGTGTTCTCGACCACGGAAGGCGAGGACAAGCCGCTGAAATATCCGGACATGTTCGCAGCCTCCTCTCTGATGCTGATCAACAAGATCGATCTTGCGCCCGTACTCGACTTCGATCTTGCAAGGACGATCAAATATGCGCGCCGGGTCAGTCCGAAGATCGAGGTTTTGACGGTGTCGGCGTGCACCGGTGAGGGTTTTGCGGCATTCTATGCCTGGATTCGCAAGCGGGTTGCACAGATGAAGCCGACCGAGATGGCCGTGTCGGGATGAGCATGAGCGGCGAGGCCATGGCGCGAGACCGAAGACGGCTGCGCCTGCATGTGCGCGGCGCCGTGCAGGGCGTGGGCTTTCGTCCCTACGTCTACGGCCTCGCCGCGCGCTATCGGCTCGGCGGCTTCGTTGCCAATGATCCCGATGGCGTGGTGATCGAGGTCGAGGGCGAGCGCGCCGCCGATTTTGTCGATGCGCTGCCGCGGGAAAAACCGCCACTGGCTCGGATAGACGAGATTTCCGTGCAACCGGTCGGCATCACCGAAAGCGACGAGTTCCACATCCGCGCCAGCGAGCAGGGCAAGGTCTCGACCCGGATCGCCGCCGATGCCGCGACCTGTCCGCAGTGTCTGAGCGAGCTGTTTGATCCGGCGAGCCGCTTCCATCTCTATCCTTTCGTCAACTGCACCCATTGCGGCCCGCGCTACACCATCGCCGAGCGGCTGCCCTATGACCGCAGTACCACCGCGATGAGGCGCTTCGCGATGTGCACGGCCTGCGCAGCAGACTATGCCGATCCGGCGAGCCGTCGCTTCCACGCCGAAGCAATTGCCTGCCCGCGATGTGGGCCAAGGATCAGTCATGGTACCAAGCAGATCGCCACTGCGATCGCCGACGGAAGGATCGTCGCGATCAAGGGGCTCGGCGGATATCAATTGCTGTGCAATGCCCGTGAAGATGCGGCCGTGTGGCGTCTGCGGCACCGGAAGCATCGCAATCAGAAGCCGTTCGCCGTGATGGTCGGCTCGACGGATGTGGTCGGCGAGATCGCTGAAATCGACGCGGTCGGGCTCGCGCTGCTGGAATCCTCGCCGCGGCCCATCGTGCTGATGAGATCCCGCAATATGCTCGCGCCCGCGATTGCGCCGGAGCTGTCGCGGATCGGCGTCATGCTGCCCGTCGCGCCGCTGCATCATCTGGTGCTGAAGGCGCTCAATTCGGCGCATCCGCGAGCGGACGGCGCAAGTTGGGCGATCGTGGCAACCAGCGCCAATCCTGGCGGCGAGCCGCTGGTGATCGTCAATGACGAGGCCAAACGGCGGCTTGCCGGCATCGCCGACCTGATCGTCACGCATGACCGCGACATCGTCACCCGCGCGGACGACTCTGTCGTGTCGGTGGTCGCGGGCCGGGCGCAGTTCATCCGCCGCGCCCGCGGCTATATTCCCGAGCCGATTAGGCTCGCGAAGTCCGTCCCGTCGGTGCTTGCGGTCGGCGGCGCGCTGAAGTCGACGGTCACCGTCATCCGCGGCAACCAAGCCTTCGTCTCCCAGCACATCGGCGATCTCGACACCGCGGAAGGCATTCGCTTTTTCGAGGAGACGGTGGGTCACCTGCTCTCGACGCTGGACATCGAGCCGGTCGTCATCGCCCACGACCTGCATCCGAACATGGCCTCGACCCGTTTCGCCGAAGCCAGCGGGAGGCGGCTGATCGCGGTCCAGCATCACCATGCCCATGCGGCATCCGTGATGGCGGAACATGGCGTCGCAGGGCCGGCGTTGGCGCTGGTGCTCGACGGCTTCGGCTATGGCAGCGACGGTGGCAATTGGGGCGGCGAGTTGCTCTCGTGCGATGGTGCACGCTTCCGGCGGCTCGGACATCTGGCGCCGATGAAGATGCCGGGTGGCGATCGCGCGACGCGCGAGCCGTGGCGCATGGCCGCGAGCGTGCTGCACGCCTTGCGGCGCGGCGACGCGATTGCGAAGCGCTTTGCGATGCAGCCGCAGGCTGCGCGTCTCTGCGCTATGCTCGACCAGCCCGGCGTGGCGACGACGACCAGCGCCGGCCGGCTGTTTGACGCGGCGGCGGGGCTGCTTGGTCTCTGTCCTGTGCAGAGTTACGAGGGCGAAGCCGCAATGAAGCTGGAAGCGCGTGTCCGCACACCGCGCCTCGCGGAGGACGGCTGGACGATCGAGAATGGCGTGCTGTCTCTTTTCCCCTTGCTTGAGCGCCTTGCGGTCGATCCGGTCGATGGGGCCGAGCTCTTCCATGGCACCTTCGCCGCCGCCTGCATCGACTGGATCGCGCGCGCGGCACTGGAGACCAGCGTCACGACCGTCATCCTGAGCGGTGGCTGCTTCCTCAACGCGATCCTCGCAGACGAGATCGGGCGCGGCTGCGTCGCCGCCGGGCTCTCGCCGTTGCTGCCTCGCCAGGTGCCGTCCAATGACGGCGGCCTCAGCCTCGGGCAGGCCTGGGTCGCCGCGCTCCAACTCCTCGAACAGCAAGGCCCGGAAGGAAACGCCTGATGTGTCTCGCGATACCTGCTGAGGTCACAAAGCTCCTGCCCGACGACATGGCCGTCGTCTCGATCGATGGCGTCAGCAAGGAGATCTCGGTGGCGCTGATCGAAAACCTCGCCGTCGGCGACTACGTGATCATCCATGTCGGCTACGCCCTGACCAAGATCGATCCGGAGGAGGCGCAGCGGACGCTGGAGCTGTTGCGTGAAATCGGCGCCGAAAGCCGGGAAGCCGCGCAATGAAATATGCCGACGAGTTTCGCGACAAGGAGATCGCGCTGGGATTGGCGAAGGCGATTCGCTCGGAGGCCGATCCGGAAAAATCCTATCGTTTCATGGAATTTTGCGGCGGCCACACGCATGCAATCTCCCGCTACGGGCTGGAGGATATGCTGCCGAAGAATGTGCGGATGATCCACGGTCCCGGCTGCCCGGTCTGCGTCTTGCCAGCGGGACGCATCGACATGGCGATCCGGCTCGCCGAGCGGCCGGACGTGATCCTTTGCGTCTACGGCGACCTGATGCGGGTGCCGGGCTCGCAGGGTGCCTCGCTGCTGAAGGCGAAGGCGCGCGGCGCCGACGTCCGCATGGTTTATTCCACGATTGATGCAATCCGTGTTGCGGAAGAAAATCCCGGCCGCGCGGTCGTGTTCTTCGCCATCGGCTTCGAGACCACGACGCCGCCGACCGCCGTGATGATCCGGCTCGCCGAGAAGAAACAGCTCAAGAACTTCAGCGTGTTCTGCAATCATGTGCTGACGCCGCCGGCGATGCAGAACATCCTGGAAAGCCCCGATATCCGCAATATCGGCCGCGTCGAGATCGACGGCTTCGTCGGACCGGCCCATGTCTCGACCATCATCGGCACCGAGCCTTACGAGTTCTTTGCCGAAGAATTCGGCAAGCCGGTGGTGATCGCGGGCTTCGAGCCGCTCGACATGATGCAGGCGATCCTGATGCTGGTGCGGCAGGTCAACGAGCACCGACATGAGGTGGAGAACCAGTATAGCCGCGCAGTGACCCGTGACGGCAATCTGCGCGCCAAGGAGGAGGTCTCCGACATCTTCGAGCTGCGCGACCAGTTCGAGTGGCGCGGTCTCGGCCTAGTGCCTTATAGCGGGCTCAAGCTGAAGCGGGCCTACGCCAAATACGACGCCGAGGTCCGGTTCGACATGAATGAACTTCGCGTTGCCGACAATCCGGCCTGTGAATGCGGCGCCATCCTGCGCGGCATGAAGAAGCCGGTTGACTGCAACCTGTTCGGCACGGTGTGCACGCCGGAGACGCCGATGGGGTCCTGTATGGTCTCGTCCGAGGGTGCATGTGCGGCACACTGGACTTACGGCCGCTTCCGCGATCATCAGCAACGGCGGGCGTCATGAAAGCCCATCAGCGCAAGCTCGACATAAGGAACGGCTGCGTCGACCTGTCCCACGGATCCGGTGGCCGCGCGATGTCGCAACTGATCTCGGGCCTGTTCCACGAGGCCTTCGGCAATGAATGGCTGGCGTGCGGCAACGACCAGTCTGCGTTCGATGTCAGCGCCGGGCGCATGGTGATGACGACCGACGGCTATGTGATCTCGCCGCTGTTCTTTCCGGGCGGCAATATCGGCTCGCTCGCCGTGCATGGCACGGTCAACGACATCGCCATGGCCGGCGCGCGGCCGCTCTATCTCTCGGCGAGCTTCATCATCGAGGAAGGTTTTCGTTTCTCCGACCTGAAGATGATTGCGGATTCCATGGGCGAGGCCGCGCGAGCCGCGGGCGTCTACATCATCACCGGTGACACGAAGGTCGTCGAGCGCGGCAAGGCCGACGGCCTGTTCATCTCGACAGCCGGGGTCGGTGTCGTGCCTGCCGGGCTCGACCTCTCTGTCGGGAATGCCCGCGTCGGCGATCGTGTCCTGATCTCTGGAACGCTCGGGGATCATGGCGTCGCCATCATGTCCAAACGGCAGAACCTCGCTTTTGACACCGAGGTCGTCTCGGATTCCGCGTCGTTGCATGATTTCGTGGCGAGCATGCTGGCGGCCGGCGGCAAGGGCATCCGTTTGATGCGCGATCCCACCCGCGGTGGGCTCGCCGCGACGCTGAACGAGATCGCCCAGCAGTCCGGCCTTGGCTTCCGACTTCAGGAGGCGGCGATCCCGGTGAAGCCCGGTGTTGCTGCGGCCTGCGAACTGCTCGGGCTCGATCCACTCTACGTCGCCAACGAAGGCAAGCTGGCAGCGATCGTGGCGCCCGAGGTTGCAGCAGCCGTGCTTGCGGCGATGCGGGTGCATCCGCTCGGCCGTGATGCCGCCGAGATCGGCGAGGCCGTGGCGGACGACCACCATTTCGTGCAGATGGCGACGAGCTTTGGCGGCGGAAGGATCGTCGACTGGCTGTCGGGCGAACAATTACCCCGGATCTGTTGAGGCTCAGGATGCGCATTCTGCTTTTGTCGCATTCCTTCAACAACCTGACGCAGCGGCTGCATGTCGAACTCTGCGAGCGTAGCCATGAGGTCTCGGTCGAACTCGATATCCATCCCGACGTGACCCGCGAAAGTGTTGCGCTGTATCGGCCCGATCTCGTTATCGCGCCGTTCTTGAAACGGGCGATCCCGGACGATGTCTGGCGTGGCGTGCGTTGCCTCGTCGTGCACCCCGGCCCGCCCGGTGACCGCGGTCCTGCGGCTCTCGACTGGGCCATTCTCGAGGGCGTCGCGGAGTGGGGTGTCACGGTGCTGCAGGCGGATGGCGAGTTCGACGCCGGTCCGATCTGGGTCCATCGCACGTTCCCGATGCGGCGTGCGGCGAAGTCCAGCATCTACCGCAACGAGGTCACCTCCTGCGCGGTGGAGGCGGTGCTCGAGGCCATTGCCGCGATCGAGGCCGGGCACGAGGCGCCCGCGTTAATGGCGAGCGACGATCCGCGCATTCGCGTGCGGGGGCCCTGCCGGCAAGCGGATCGCGCGATCGACTGGCACCACGACACAACCGTCGAGGTGCTTCGCAAGATCGACAGCGCCGACGGCGTGCCCGGCCTGACCGACAGTCTGTTCTGGCAGGACGTCCGGCTGTTCGATGCGCATGAGGCCCATGGCATCTCCGGCGTACCCGGCACCGTGGTGGCGCAGTGCGACGGTGCGCTGGCCCGGGCGACCGTCGACGGCGCGGTCTGGATCGGCCACGTCCGGAGTGTCGGGCCGAAGAGCTTCAAGCTTCCGGCGACGAAGATCTTCGCGTCGGAAGCCGCGCATCTGCCGCTCAGGCCAGGATGCGGCTACGGTCCGATCAAATATCGCGAGCATTGCGAGGTTGGCGAGCTGCAATTCAACTTCTACAACGGCGCCATGAGCTCCGACGACTGCAAGGCACTGCTCAGCGCCTATCGAACCGCGCTTGCGCGCGCAACCAAGGTGCTGCTGCTGACCGGCGGCCGTGATTATTGGTCGAACGGCATTCATCTTGCCGAGATCGAGGCCGCCGACAGCGCGGCGGATGAGTCCTGGCGCAACATCAACGCGATCGACGATCTCGCGCGGGCCATTATCGAGACCACCGATCGGCTGGTGGTTTCCGTCGTTCGCGGCAATGCCGGCGCAGGCGGCGTGTTCCTCAGCCTCGCCGCCGACGAGGTCTGGGCCAGCGATCGGATCGTGCTCAATCCACATTACAAGGACATGGGCAATCTCTACGGTTCGGAATACTGGACCTATCTTCTGCCGCGGCGCGCGGGTGCCGCGAATGCGGCCATGATCACTCAATGCCGGCTGCCGATGGGCGTGGCTGAGGCCGGACGCCTCGGCATCGTCGATCGCGTGCTGACGGCCAGGGGCGCGGCAACGGACGATCTCGTGAAGCTCGCCGCCGCGCTTGCATCGGATCCCGACTATGCCGCGCGCCTTGTCGACAAGCAAAGGCGCCGCGCCGCCGACGAAGCCGAGAAGCCGCTCGACGCGTACCGCAACGAGGAGCTGCGCCGCATGCGGCTCAACTTCTACGGCTTCGATCCAAGCTACCACGTGGCGCGTTACAATTTCATTCACAAGGTCCCGAAGTCGCGTACGCCGCTGACCATCGCTAATCACCGGTCCCGGCGTAAGCGCGCACGACCCACCTGCATGACGGTGCGATCATGAGCATGCCAGAAAGCCCGCAGGAAACGTGCCAGAAACGTCCAAGGAACCATTCTCGTTGTCGACGACGAGATTCGCTCGCAGGAGGCTCTGCGGCGCGTCCTCGACCAGGCTTTCGAGGTATTGTGCGCCGGCAATGCGGCCGATGCGGAGAAGCTCCTGGAAGGCGATATCGTCCACGCCATTCTCTGCGACCAGCGGATGCCGCACGAATCGGGCGTCAGCTTCCTGGAGCGCGTCCGCGAGATATGGCCGGATCCGGTGCGGATGATCATCTCCGGCTATTCTGACTGCGAAGACATCATCGCCGGCCTCAACGAGGCCGGCATCTATCAATACATCACGAAGCCATGGCAGCCGGACCGGTTGGTCGACATCGTCAAGGAAGCAGTTCAGCTCTAGCGGCTTCAGAAGGAAACGGAAACGGCGGGGGTCGACGTCAAGGCGACGCCCGGGCACGTCAAGAAGGTCGTCTCGGTCAAGCGCGGCGCCGCAAAGCAGCTTTACGACTTCAACCGTATCGTGCATTCGCCCCATAGCCCGATGCATGACGCGATCGAGCTCGGCAGACGCGCCGCCGACTACGATATCTCCGTCGCGTCCTTCCTTCGGTTTTACCGGCGTATCGGACTGCCGCATTCCGAGCAGTTCGCGGCAGCGGGCGAGCTTTTGCTTGCGGTAGCGGTTGCCCATGAAACCGTAATAGCGGATGCGCTGAAATCCTTCGGGCAAGACATGGACGAGGAAACGCCGGATGAACTCCCCGGCGTCGAGCGCCATCACCTTTTGCCGGTTCTCGTTGCGATAGTCCTTCCACCGGAAGCGTACCTTGCCATCCTCGATATCGACGATCCGGTTGTTGGCGATTGCCACCCGGTGTGTGTAGCGTCCGACATATTCCAGAACCCGTTCAGCGCCCGCGAAGGGTGGCTTGGCATAGACTACCCAGTTGACCTGGCGGGCGGGATCCAGATAGCGCCGGAATGCGACGGGATCGTGCAGCCGTTCCAATGACGAAAAGAATCGCAACTCACCGGCATCGAATGCCTTTGCAGATCTTCGAGAAACAATCGCCGGAACAGTCGGGAGAGCACGGCGACTGGTAGGAAGAAGCCGGGACGGCACGCGATCCAGCGGCTCCCGTCCGGCGATAGCCCGCCACTCCTGTCCAGTTTTTCGAGCGAAGATCAAGTCCCCGGAACGTACCCGGGGCAGGTCAGTACCACCCAATCACTCTTGTCGATCCCCAGCACTTTGCCTCGTTATTTGTAGATGGTCGTAATTGTGAACCTCGATGCGAGATCGTAGTGCTTGCTCATCTCAATCAGAGTTCGACGTTGATTTAGATGTGGGGCTTCGACCTCTCTATGCAGGTCAAGATGGATACGCATCGATGTCGCGAACCTGACAAAATGTTGCGACCATTCCAGCTGACATGTTGGCGCGCATGCATGTTTCACTCTCGCTATGCGGGCGAGCACGGTATTCGACGTGGCACGCGGATTGCTGGGATGATGAGCAAAGAACCTAGCGGCAAAAGCGGCTGTAGCGATTGCATCCTCATTTCGTGGATGACACCGCGATCGATGGAACGAAGAAAGAAAAGCAAAATGTCAAATCCGCATCAGATAGCATTCTATGGGAAGGGGGCCTCGGCGAAACCGCCCCCTACCAAATAGGCTCGCCGCCCTTGTCGACACTTGCGCAGGAAATCTTGATGGCCGGCTGCGACTCAAAGGCCCACCACACTCGCCTCATCCTGAACTCGAAGGCGCAGGATAAAGTTCTGCATCTCGCCGCGCGGTATGCCTAGACAGTTACACGTTGGTCGATCTTGATAATCGAGTCGGGCTACGCCGCGGAGGACGCCGTCTACATGCCGTCTTACGTCATTCGCTGCCCGCAGCGCCTGCCGGTCACCTTGCGCCCTTCCATCGCTTAGAGAGTGAAGTGCCACCATGTCCGAACAACCCTTGCCGACGCTGCCGATGTGGCGCGTCGATCACATCGAGCCCTCGCCCGAGATGTTGGCGCTACGCGCCAACGGTCCGATCCACCGCGTGCGCTTCCCGTCTGGGCACGAAGGCTGGTGGGTGACAGGCTACGACGAGGCCAAGGCGGCGCTGTCCGACGCGGCGTTCCGGCCCGCGGGAATGCCGCCGGCGGCATTCACCCCGGATTCGGTGATTCTCGGTTCGCCGGGGTGGCTGGTCTCGCACGAGGGGGGCGAGCATGCCCGGTTACGCACGATCGTGGCGCCGGCCTTCAGCAACCGCAGGATGAAGCTGCTCGCGCAGCAGGTCGAGGCGATCGCCGCGCAGTTGTTCGAGACGCTGGCGGCCCAGCCCCAGCCCGCCGACCTGCGGCGCCAGCTCTCCTTTCCGCTTCCGGCCATGGTCATCAGCGCGCTGATGGGCGTGCTCTACGAGGATCACGCCTTTTTCGCCGGGCGGTCCGACGAGGTGATGACGCACCAGCATGAAAGCGGCCCGCGCGGCGCGTCGCGCCTGGCCTGGGAAGAACTGCGCGCCTACATTCGCGGCAAGATGCGGGACAAGCGCCAGGATCCGGGCGACAACCTCCTGACGGATCTGCTCGCGGCGGTCGACCAGGGCAAGGCGACCGAGGAAGAGGCGATCGGCCTGGCGGCGGGCATGCTGGTGGCGGGGCACGAGAGCACCGTCGCGCAGATCGAATTCGGCCTGCTGGCCATGTTCCGCCATCCGCAACAGCGCGAACGCCTGGTCGGCGATCCATCCCTGGTGGACAAGGCGGTGGAGGAAATCCTGCGCATGTACCCGCCGGGCGCGGGCTGGGACGGCATCATGCGCTATCCGAGGACCGATGTAACCATCGCAGGGGTGCATATTCCCGCGGAGAGCAAGGTGCTGGTCGGTCTGCCGGCGACGTCGTTCGATCCGCGCCATTTCGACGACCCGGAAATCTTCGACATCGGACGCGACGAAAATCCGCACTTGGCGTTCTCCTGCGGGCCGCACTACTGCATCGGCGTGGCGCTGGCCAGGCTGGAACTCAAGGTGGTGTTCGGTTCGATCTTCCAGCGCTTCCCCGCGCTGCGCCTAGCCGTGGCGCCCGAAGAACTGAAGTTGCGCAAGGAGATCATCACTGGCGGGTTCGAGGAGTTCCCGGTGCTCTGGTGATGCGCGGACGCCGCCGGGAATCGCGATCTTCTCCGCAACTTGCCGGCGCGCCTGGCGCGCGCCGGTCAGATCAGCCAGCCAACAGGTAACCAAGATGGACGTGCAAGAAACCACGGCAGCATGCCGGGACGCCTTCGCCGAACTGGCGTCGCCAGCGTGCATCCACGACCCGTATCCGTTCATGCGGTGGTTGCGCGAGCACGATCCGGTGCATCGCGCTGCGTCGGGCCTCTTTCTGTTGAGCCGCCACACCGACATCTACTGGGCGCTCAAGGCCACGGGCGATGCGTTTCGGGGACCGGCGCCGGGCGAACTGGCGCGCTATTTCCCGCGTGCGGCGACCAGCCTGTCACTCAATCTGCTGGCGTCCACGCTAGCGATGAAGGAACCACCGACGCATACGCGTCTGCGCCGGCTGATCTCGCGCGATTTCACCATGTGCCAGATCGACAACCTGCGGCCGAGCATCGCGCGCATCGTCGCAGCGCGCCTGGACGGCATGGCACCCGCGCTGGAGCGCGGGGAGCCGGTGGACCTGCATCGGGAATTCGCGCTGGCCTTGCCCATGCTGGTCTTCGCCGAACTGTTCGGCATGCCCCAGGACGACATGTTTGGACTCGCCGCCGGCATCGGCGCCATTCTGGAAGGCCTGAGCCCGCACGCCAGCGATCCCCAGCTCGCCGCGGCGGACGCGGCCAGCGCCAGGGTGCAGGCCTACTTCGGCGACCTCATACAGCGCAAGCGCACCAATCCCCGCCACGACATCGTGTCGATGCTGGTCGGCGAACACGACGACGATGCCGACACGCTGTCGGATGCGGAGTTGATCAGCATGCTGTGGGGCATGCTGCTGGGCGGCTTCGCAACCACTGCTGCGACCATCGACCATGCGGTCCTGGCGATGCTGGCGTATCCCGAACAGCGGCACTGGCTGCAGGGAGACGCCGTGGGGGTGAAGGCATTCGTCGAAGAAGTCCTGCGCTGCGACGCGCCCGCCATGTTCAGCTCCATTCCGCGTATCGCCCAGCGCGACATCGAACTGGGCGGCGTGGTGATCCCGAAGAACGCGGACGTGCGCGTGCTGATCGCGGCCGGCAATCGCGACCCGGCCGCCTTCGCCGATCCCGACCGCTTCGCTCCCGCGCGGTTCTACGGCACCAGTCCTGGCATGTCGACCGACGGGAAGATCATGCTGAGCTTCGGCCACGGCATCCACTTCTGCCTCGGTGCGCAACTGGCCCGGGTGCAGTTGGCCGAGAGCCTGCCGCGGATCCAGGCGCGCTTCCCCACGCTGGCATTGGCCGAGCAGCCGACCCGGGAGCCCTCCGCGTTCATTAGGACGTTCCGCGCGCTGCCGGTGCGGCTGCATGCGCAGGGGGGCTGAGATGCGCGTCGTGGTCGACCAGGATCTGTGCGGAACCACCGGGCAGTGCGTGCTGACCCTGCCGGGCACCTTTCGCCAGCGCGAACCGGACGGCGTGGCCGAAGTGTGCGTGGCGACGGTCCCGCAGGCGCTGCACGCCGCCGTGCGGCTCGCGGCCAGCCAGTGTCCGGTCGCCGCCATTCGGGTCATCGAAAGCGACGCTGGCGATGACGAGCGCGCCAGCGCCGACCCTGCGCCTTCTCCTGCGGAGGCCGAGCGGCATGCCGCGAAAGACCAACGCAATCCAGGAGGACACGATGGCACGGTTTGAAGGCAAGGTGGCCGTGGTGACCGGCGCCGGCGCCGGCATCGGCAAGGCATGCGCCCTCGCCATCGCACGTGAGGGCGGCAGAGTGGTGGTGGCCGACATTGATGGCTCGGCGGCCATCGCCTGCACCGCGCAGATCGCGGCCGAAGCGGGCCACGCGCTGGCCTTGGCCATGGACATCGCCGATGCGCAGGCGGTGGCAGCGCTGTTCGAGACGGCGCAGCGGCACTTCGGTGGGGTCGACCTGCTGGTGAACAACGCGAGCGCCATGCATCTGACCCCGCGCGACCGCGCGATCCTCGACCTGGACCTGGCGGTCTGGGATCAGACCATGGCGACCAATCTGCGCGGCACGCTGCTCTGCTGCCGGCAGGCCATCCCACGGATGATCGCCCTCGGCGGTGGCGCGATCGTCAACATGTCGTCGTGCCAGGGGCTCAGCGGTGACACCGCGCAGACGTCCTACGCCGCGTCGAAGGCGGCGATGAACATGCTGTCGGCCTCACTCGCCACCCAGTACGGTCATGCGCAGATCCGCTGCAACGCGGTTGCGCCGGGTCTCGTCATGACCGAGCGTCTCCTCGCCAAGCTGGACGAGTGCACGCAACGGCATCTGCGCCGGCACCAGCTCCTGCCGCGCGTCGGCCGCCCCGAGGACGTGGCCGCGCTGGTGGCGTTCCTGCTCTCCGACGATGCTGCGTTCATCACCGGCCAGGTCGTGTGCATCGACGGCGGCATGCTGGCGCATGTGCCGACGTACGCCGACGGTGGCAACAGCCTCGCCGCGCGGCCTGCCGGCGACACCGCCGAAGCGGCCGCGGCGCCGCGCTGCTGATGGACATGCTGCTCAACCCGCTGGACCGTCGGCACCGGCTCCGGCACGACATCCCGGTCGTGCCCGGCGCTTTCCCCCTGGTCGGGCATCTTCCCGCCATCATCTGCGACCTGCCGCGCCTGCTGCGGCGCGCGGAACGGACGCTGGGCAGCCACTTCTGGCTGGATTTCGGCCCTGCCGGACACCTGATGACCTGCGTGGATCCGGATGCGCTCGCACTGCTCCGGCACAAGGACGTGTCCTCGGCGCTGATCGAAGAGATCGCGCCCGAATTGCTTGGCGGAACGTTGGTTGCCCAGGACGGCGGCGCGCACCGGCAGGCGCGCGATGCGATCAAGGCGGCGTTCCTGCCCAAGGGGCTGACCCAGGCCGGCATCGGCGACCTGTTCGCGCCCGTCATCCGGGCGCGGGTGCAGGCGTGGCGCGACCGCGGCGACGTAACCATCCTGCGCGAAACCGGCGACCTGATGCTCAAGCTCATCTTCAGCCTCCTGGGAATGCCCGCGCAGGACCTGCCGGGATGGCATCGCAAGTACCGGCAACTGCTGCAGTTGATCGTCGCGCCCCCGGTCGACCTGCCCGGACTGCCCTTGCGGCGCGGCCGCGCCGCCCGCGACTGGATCGACGCGCAGTTGCGCCAGTTCGTCCGCGACGCGCGCGCGCATGCCGCGCGCACCGGGTTGATCAACGACATGGTGAGCGCCTTCGATCGCAGCGACGATGCGCTCTCCGATGACGTCCTGGTCGCCAATATCCGCTTGCTGCTGCTTGCCGGTCACGACACGACTGCCTCGACGATGGCCTGGATGGTGATCGAACTGGCGCGGCAGCCTGTGCTGTGGGACGCCCTGGTCGAGGAGGCGCAACGCGTGGGCGCGGTGCCGACCCGGCACGCGGATCTGGCGCAGTGTCCGGTCGCCGAGGCGCTGTTCCGCGAGACGCTGCGCGTGCATCCGGCGACCACGCTCCTGCCGCGTCGCGCGCTGCAGGAATTGCAACTCGGCCAACGGCGCATTCCCGCGGGCACCCATCTGTGCATCCCGCTGCTGCATTTCTCGACCTCGGCGCTGCTGCACGAGGCGCCTGATCAGTTTCGCCTGGCGCGGTGGCTGCAACGCACGGAGCCGATCCGGCCGGTGGACATGCTGCAGTTCGGTACCGGCCCACACGTCTGCATCGGCTACCACTTGGTATGGCTGGAACTGGTGCAGTTCTGCATCGCCTTGGCGCTGACCATGCACAAGGCCGGGGTGCGGCCGCGGTTGCTGAGCGGCGTCGAAAAAGGCCGGCGCTATTACCCGACCGCACATCCGTCCATGACAATCCGCATCGGATTCTCATGAGCTGGCTCGCATCCCCGTGTGGCGAGGCAGCGGCGCCGGTGACGCGCGGCATTGCTGCACTTGGCGCGCGCTCGGTGCGACGCCGGCAACACCGCGGCGGCTCGGCGCTCGCCGTGGCCGTGTCAGGTACAAGGACATGAACAACATGCAGACCGGTTCTACGCTACACGACGACCGAACTGGCGTTTCCGCGCTCGGCGGATTGGACGCGCAGGCGCGCGGCGCATCCGGCAGGCTGCTGCCGGAGATCTGGATGCAGGACGGCGCAAAGCGGGTCGAACAGGCGCTGGCGCGTCTTCTCTGCGCCGAAGACGACGATGAGACCGAGCTGATGGCGGCGATGCGCTACGCCACCTTGAATGGCGGGAAGCGCACCCGCGCCTTGCTCTGTCTGGCTGCCGGTGCACTGGCCGACACGCCGGCGCACATGCTCGACGACGTCGGCGCCGCCATCGAGATGATGCATGCCTGTACCCTGGTCCACGACGACCTGCCCGCGATGGATGACGACGTGCTTCGCCGCGGCCTTCCGACCGTGCACGTCAAGTTCGGCGAAGCCACTGCGATCCTGGTCGGCGATGCGCTGCAGGCGCACGCCTTCCTGACCCTGGCGAGCCTGGATGCGCCGGGCGACAACCGTGTCGCGCTCGTGCGCGAACTGGCGCAGGCGGTGTCCGCCGAGGGTGCCGCAGGCGGGCAGGCCATGGATCTGTCGCTGGTCGGAAAGCACGTCGAGCTGGACAGGATCGTGGCGATGCACCGGATGAAGAGCGGAGCGCTAGTGCGCGCGTCCGTTCGCATGGGCGCGCTATGCGCCATCGCGGAGGATGCCGCGCACGCTGCGCTGTACTGTGCGCTCGATCGCTACACCGCCTGTTTCGGCCTGGCGTTGCAGGTGGTCGACGACATTCTCGACGCGACAGCGGATACCGCGACGCTGGGCAAGACCCCCGGCAAGGACGCAGCGGCGCAGAAGCCGACCTGCGCGTCAATCATGGGGCTGCAGGCAGCGCGCCAGTTCGCGCTGGATTTGTTGCGCGACGCCGGGGAGGCCATCGCCCCGCTGGGGCCGCGTGCGGAACGGTTGGCGCAGATGCTGCAGCGGGCCAACGCGTATCTGTTCAAGCACGCGCCATGCGCATGAGCGCGCCCGTCCGCGTGGAGTCGCCCCTGTGCCGCTGCGATCGGCCGGCGGCAGCGGTGCATGCTGCACTGTGTCCGAGTCCGCGGCGCCGATCGCAGCGGTTGCGCAGCACGGCCGCGGCGCACGCGGCGCGCAAGCCTATGCGGCGGACCGGCGCCAGCATCGGGGCGCGTCGCCGCGCCGGAGCAGCGCGGCCGTCCGGCGCTGCCCATGCGCCGGGCCGCGACGGGCCTGCGGCGACGTGCGCGGCGTCTGCCCGATCCTGGTTCTCGTCGACCGTCTGCAGAAGGAACATCCCGCGTGAACGCGCTGTCCGAACAGATCCTTTCCGAATTGCGCCACCTGCTGAGCGAGATGAGCGACGGCGGCAGCGTCGGCCCGTCCGTCTACGACACGGCGCGAGCTCTGCAGTTCCACGGCAACGTCACCGGTCGGCAGGACGCATACGCGTGGCTCATCGCGCAGCAACAGGCCGATGGCGGATGGGGAAGCGCGGATTTCCCGCTGTTCCGCCATGCGCCCACGTGGGCGGCGTTGCTGGCATTGCAGCGTGCCGATCCTCTTCCCGGCGCTGCCGACGCAGTCCAGGCTGCAACCCGGTTCCTCGAGCGCGAGCCCGATCCCTACGCGCATACGGTGCCGGAAGACGCACCGATCGGCGCGGAGCTGATCCTGCCGCAGTTGTGCGGCGAGGCCGCATCCTTGCTGGGCGGCGTGGCGTTTCCGCGCCACCCGGCGCTGTTGCCGTTGCGGCAAGCGTGCTTGGTCAAGCTGGGGGCGGTGGCGACGTTGCCGAGCGGCCATCCGTTGCTGCACTCCTGGGAAGCCTGGGGGACGTCGCCGACCACCGCATGCCCGGATGACGACGGCAGCATCGGCATCAGTCCGGCGGCCACCGCCGCGTGGCGTGCGCACGCCGTGACACAGGGGAGCACGTCGCAGGTCGGGCGCGCCGACGCGTATCTGCAGGCGGCATCGCGGGCGACGCGCAGCGGCATCGAAGGTGTCGTTCCCAACGTCTGGCCGATCAATGTGTTCGAGCCATGCTGGTCGCTGTACACCCTGCATCTGGCCGGGCTGTTCGCGCATCCCGCGCTCGCCGAGGCGGTGCGCGTGATCGTCGCGCAGCTCGACGCCCGCCTGGGCGTGCGCGGTCTGGGCCCGGCCTTGCACTTCGCGGCCGATGCGGACGACACCGCCGTTGCGTTGTGCGTCCTGCGCCTTGCAGGCCGCGACCCGGCGGTCGATGCGTTGCGCCATTTCGAAATCGGCGAGCTGTTCGTCACCTTCCCCGGCGAGCGCAATGCCTCGGTGTCGACCAACATCCATGCCCTGCATGCGTTGCGACTGTTGGGAAAGCCCGCCACCGGCACCAGCGCCTACGTCGAGGCCAATCGCAACCCGTACGGCCTATGGGACAACGAAAAATGGCACGTTTCGTGGCTGTATCCCACCGCGCATGCGGTCGCTGCGCTGGCGCAAGGCAAGCCCCAGTGGCGCGACGAGCGCGCGCTGGCGGCGCTGCTGCAGGCGCAGCGCGACGACGGCGGCTGGGGCGCCGGTCGCGCGTCCACATTCGAGGAAACCGCCTATGCGCTGTTCGCGTTGTACGTGATGGACGGGAGCGAAGAGCCGACAGGGTGCCGGCGCATCGCGCAGGCGGTGGCGCGTGCGCTGGAGTGGATGCTCGCCCGCCATGCGGCGCATGCATTGCCGCAGACGCCGCTGTGGATCGGCAAGGAACTGTATTGCCCCACCCGGGTCGTGCGCGTGGCCGAACTCGCCGGGTTGTGGCTGGCGCTTCGTTGGGGGCGGCGCGCCCTGGCCGAGGGAGCAGGAGCGGCGCCATGATCCAGACCGAACGCGCGCTGCAGCAGGTGCTGGAGTGGGGGCGTTCCCTGACCGGGTTCGCCGACGAGCATGCCGTGGAAGCGGTCAGGGGCGGCCAGTACATCCTGCAGAGCATCCACCCGAGCCTGCGCGACACCAGCGCCCGCACCGGCCGCGATCCGCAGGACGAAACGCTCATCGTGGCGTTCTATCGCGAACTGGCGCTGCTGTTCTGGCTCGACGATTGCAACGACCTTGGCCTGATCGCGCCGGAGCAGCTCGCCGCGGTGGAGCAGGCGCTGGGGCAGGGCGTGCCGTGCGCGCTCCCCGGATTCGAGGGCTGCGCTGTGCTGCGCGCTTCGCTGGCCGCGCTCGCCTACGATCGTCGCGACTATGCTCAGCTTCTCGACGATACCCGGTGCTACTGCGCGGCGCTGCGCGCCGGACACGCGCAGGCGGCAGGGGCGGAACGCTGGTCCTACGCCGAGTACCTGCACAACGGCATCGATTCGATCGCCTACACGAACGTGTTCTGTTGCCTGTCGTTGCTGTGGGGGCTGGACATGGCGACCTTGCGCGCGCGTCCGGCGTTTCGCCAGGTCCTGCGGCTCATCTCCGCGATAGGGCGCCTGCAGAACGATCTGCATGGACGCGACAAGGACAGGTCGGCCGGCGAGGCCGACAATGCGGCGATCCTGCTGCGGCAGCGCTATCCGGCTATGCCTGTGGTGGAGTTCCTCAACGACGAGCTGGCCGGCCATACGCGCATGCTGCACCGGGTGATGGCGGAAGAACGCTTTCCCGCGCCGTGGGGACCGTTGATCGAGGCCATGGCGGCCATCCGCGCGCAGTACTACCAGACCTCGACCAGCCGCTACCGCAGCGACGCTGCGGTGGAGGCCAGCGTGCGCCGGCCTGAACGCGCGGGAGGCGGCGGCGTGCGCGCGCTGCCGTCGGTCCGATCCGACGCAACGCCGTCGCCCGATGCGACGGATGGAGCGAGCATGAGCGACACCGCCCTGAGCCGGCGCAAGGACGACCATCTGGACATCGTGCTGGATCGGCGAACGGCGCTGGCCACGGTCGCCGCCGGCTGGGAGTACATCCGTTTCGAACACTGCGCATTGCCCGAGTTGGACCTGACGCAGATCGACCTGCGCGCCTCGCTGCTGGGCAAGACCATGCGCGCGCCGCTGCTGATCAGCTCCATGACCGGCGGCATGCCACGCGCCGATGCCATCAACCGGCATCTGAGCGAGGCAGCGCAAGCCTTGGGGATCGCCATGTGCGTCGGTTCGCAGCGCGTGAGCCTGCAATCCCGCAACTCCCAGGGGCTGACGCGCGCGCTGCGCCGCCTGGCCCCAGACATTCCCTTGCTGGCCAATATCGGCGCCGCGCAACTGCGCGAGGCCGACGGCCTGGACCTGGCGCGCCGGGCGGTGGATGCGCTGGAGGCCGATGGACTCATCGTCCATCTCAATCCGCTGCAGGAAGCGGTACAGCCGGAGGGCGACCGCGACTGGCGCGGCGTCCTGGCGCAGATCGCTCGCGCCGCGCGCAGCGTGGGCGTGCCGATCGTGGCCAAGGAAGTGGGGTCGGGCCTGTCCGCCTCGGTGGCCTGTGCGCTCGTCGAGGCGGGCGTGGCGGTGATCGATGTCGCCGGCGCCGGCGGCACCAGTTGGGCCGCGGTGGAGGGCGAGCGCGCCCGCGATGCCGCCGACCGTGCAGTGGCGATGGCCTTCGCCGATTGGGGGATTCCGACCCCGGCCAGCGTGCAGGCGGTACGTCGGGCGCTGCCAACGGTGAAGCTGATCGCGTCGAGCGGGATCCGCGACGGCGTCGACGTGGCCAAGGCCATCCGCCTGGGCGCGGACATCGCCGGGCAGGCGGCCGGCGTGCTGCGCGCGGCTACGGTATCCACCGAGGCGGTTGTCGCGCATTTCGAGATCGTCATCCGCCAGTTGGCCGTCGCCTGCTTCTGCACCGGCTCGGCTGATCTGGCGGCGTTGCGTCAGGCGCGCTTGTTGCCCTCGGCGCATCTGCCCGCCGGTTGATGCCGGCGTCGCCCGCACGTGGCGGCGGGCGCCTAGTCTTACTGAGTCAGAAAGTCGCGGATGCGGGTGGATTCGCGCTGGCGCGGATTTGTTAGGGTGCTGCTTCGTGATCAGGGAAGCGCCCCGCGATGCCCGACTGGACAGCCGAGAGTGAAGCCGCATTCGACGCCTATGTCGATGCTTTGATCGGGGTGATCGGCCACGCCGAATGAGCTGAGCCCCTGAATGGGTCGGAACAAGGTGCGCCGGGAGACCGGCAAGGAGTAGATGGTGCAAGTCCATTGCAATGAAAGAGTAGCGATCCACATTGACCCCGAGTCATGCGCGGTCGGTCGTGAGGAGACCGGTAACTTCTCTGGGGTCAAACACGGGTTGTTAGGCTCGAGCAGTCCATCAGCATCGTTTTGAGACAAAGCGATGGCGGTGGAATGGACGGTTACGATCGAGGGCCGGAACGAATTTGGCGACACATGCCGGAAGGAGGTCCGCATAGACAAGACGGCGACATCGGCTTGTCGATCGGCGATAGCAAGAAGATCATGGCAGCGCTGCAGAACGCGGTCGTGAATCATGAGGGAGACGTATGCCCTTCTTCGCCGGGTTTGCCCGGATTGCCATACGTTCCGACCGGTCAAGCGCCGGATCCGAACCGTCTTCGGCACCGTTGAGGTTCGCAATCCCCGATGGATGCTGTGCCGGGAATGCCATCAGGGATGGTCGGTGCCTTCGCGCCGCTGAAGGAAATTTGTCCCGATCGAGCGACACCGGAGCTGATGGAACTGACGGCGCGGCTAGGAAGCATGCTGCCCTACCGGCAGGCGGCGAAGGTGCTGGCCGATTTCCTGCCCACTGAACCGACTGAGACGCATGCGACCGCGCGCAAGCGTTCCATCAGGATCGGCAAGCGGCTCGACGACCAGGTCATGCCGCAAACTTGGCGCGCGAGGTCCCAAACGGATGACCGATGCCAGCTTGAGATGCAGCTTCCCGGAGATCGGCGCAAAGAGTTCGTCATCAGCATTGATACGGCGCACGTTCGTAGCGCTGATCAACATTCGGCGCGAAATTTCGAGCTCGTCGTGGCCAGATGCGGCCGGGGGGGGCGGGGAGAAAGGGGCGGTCGCTATTTCGTCACCGGCAGCACCGACCAGCAGGCAATCCGCGATCGTGCTCTTCACTCTCTCCAGGAAGTCGGATATCGCGGCATTGGGGATGTGACGGTGATCTCGGACGGGGCCGAAATCCTAAAGCGGCTGCCCGGCGCCATGCCGAAACCAACGACCCACATCATCGACTGGTTTCATATTGCCATGAAGATCCAGCCCATGCAGCAGATCGCCGATCACATCGTACGATCCCGATCAGGCCCCTTTGAAGCGCTTCCAACCATCGACAGGGACATCAGAGCCGTGAAGTGGCGTCTGTGGCATGGGCGGGTCGGCCGCGCGATCCGCGACCTGGAGCAACTTCTAGCACTACTTTGGCAGAATCGTTTTGTGCTGAAGTCCTTCACGGATGCGCTTCCGACAATGTGGGCACCGTTGAGACGGCGGCCAAAGGATGAGATCGACGATGGCGTAACGTACGGCGGGCATGGTTGGCTGAGGCGGAGGTCCGTTGAACTAATGCAGCCACCAAAAATCAAGCGGCCAAGCGTTGCCCGGCCCAGGCTCGCGGGAATATTCCGAATTCGGTGTTCTCCGAACAAAGTGGGTGGTAGATTCGATACGCCGAGCGCGTTGCGCGTTCTTGAAGCCGACAGCAAGGCCCGCAGCTCAGTTTCTCTTGTTTCAATCGGCGCGGCAGGACGACCATAACTCGTCCAATTGGAGTACGCAGCCGGACTGCCAGCAACGGCGTCATGACGGGCCGTCGGCAAGCCTGCGATTAGCACAAATTGAGGAGCTTGGCGGTAACCCAGGGACGAACACGCCCGCGTCCCGCCCTGCGGTAATTCAAAGTCTGGCATTGGCGCACCTGCGGCTGCGCCCGGGTGGCACGGCGAGCGCGGCATTGTACGGCAGAGCGCCGGCAATTCCGCCATAAGTTGCCTCAGCCATCGGTGGGCGGCGGAATGATGGGGTGATGACGATTGCTGCTGTTGGGAGGTCCTGAAAACCAGATTGTCCGTTGGCTACCCTGGCGATGCCCGGATCCCAACTGTGAAGTGGACCCCGGAGCGGGGACCATGGATCGCCAAAGTTAAGGTGTGATCCGGCCTGCCTTGTCGTTCAAATCAAGCAGCTTTCTTCTGCTGCTGTTGCGTCTGCTGTGGGTATGTGGGCAACGCGTTTGCGTTGTCCAAGCGAAGCGGCATATCCACAGTCCTCGCCGCCTCGATCCTGTCGATGCCGGCACGCCATGCCGCCATCGGAAACTGGTTATTCATTGCCTGGTGCGGGCGGTGATGATTGTAAAAGCTCATCCATGATCCGATGCCATCTCGCGCTTCGCGTCCGTCGGCATAGGCCTTCAGATGCACTTCCTCGTACTTGATCGAGCGCCACAGCCGTTCGATGAAAATATTGTCCATGAAACGACCGCGTCCGTCCATCGAAATCGCAATGCCTACAGCCTCAAGCCTGCCGGTGAAGGCTGAGCTGGTGAACTGCGCGCCCTGATCCGTGTTGAATATTTTAGGCCGGCCGTGCCGCGCCAGCGCTTCGTCGAGCGCGGCGATGCAAAAGCCCGTATCCATCGTGTTCGACAGACGCCACGCCAGTACCGCCCGGGTAGCCCAGTCGATGATCGCCACCAGATACAGGAATCCCTGCGCCATCGGAATGTAGGTGATGTCGCTGGCCCAGACGTGATTGGGCTCGGTGATGCTGACGCCGCGCAAAAGATATGGATAGATCTTGTGGCCGGGCGCTGCCTTGCTGGTGCCGGGACGCGGGACCAGCGCCTCGATTCCCATCACGCGCATCAGCCTTTGCATGCGCTTGCGGTTGATGCCGTAGCCTGCCTGGTTGAGTTCGAACACCATTCGTCGCGAGCCGTAGAACGGCCACTTCAGATGCAATTCGTCGATCCGTCGCATCATGGCCAGATCGTCGGAGCTGGTCACCGGCTCGGAGCGATAGACGCCCGAACGCGCCAGATTCAGCAGCTCACATTGCCGCCGAACCGACAAATTCTCGCCAGGGCGCTCGACCATCGCCCTGCGCTCGGGGACGGTCATCGCCCGGGCCTCTTGGCCAAGAAATCCCTTTCAACCGTCAACTGGCCAATCTTGGTATATAGCTTCGCCGTCTCACGCTCATGCTCCTCCTCGCCATCTCCCAAAGCCGTCGCGCCACGCACAAACAGGCTCGCCAAATTGTCGAGGACTTGCTTCTTCCAGCCGTAGATCTGGTTCGGGTGAACGCCGTGCCGCTTCGCCAGTTCAGGCACCGTCGCGACCTCGCGCAGGGCCTCCAGGGCAATCTTGGCCTTGAATGCGGCATCGAACTTCTTGCGTGATTTCGTCATATCCGTGCTCCGTCGGTTCAAACAGAGCAGGACGCTTCACACCTTAACGTTTGGTCCTATTTCCGGGGTCCACTTCAGATCTCGAGGTGTCGCCATAACCCGTCTCTACAATTTTATGAGAGAGGTGGGCTTCGCTATCAACCGTATCCGGCATGAGCCGTCTCGTCATGTCGTGGTGGCGACATGTGATTCGGAGAATACAGGGATCGTCTTGCCTCTTCCGCACACGCGGGCCCAAAACGAAAGCCATTGCCTGCACCACCGCCAATGACGTGCAGACCAGGGACGTTTTTGGCGGGACGGGAGAACGGGACGCCATCTTCGGAATAGGAGTCGCAGAACACACGTAGTGATGCCACCGCGGGCACGTCGCGCGAAAACCCTTCATCAATATTGCGGTGGCGCGCGCGAGATCATCCGAACTGACTTGCAGCCCATCGATGTCCGACCTCACGCCCCAACTCTACGAGGTAAAACTGAACAGCCAATATCCTTCCTCGATCATGGGAATGAGGAAAGCGTAGTCATCGAACAGGCCGATCATTGGACAGTCGGGGGGAGGGCGCGCCGCGAGGTGAAGCGAGACGGCCTTTTTAACGCGCTCTCGGGGTTCGTCTGTGAGATGCTCGAACAACGGTGAATGTGGTAGCCATGGGCCAATTGCTAGGACGGCCGCGCCTTGCGGTTCTCTATCATCCGAGGTCTGAAGAAGAATATTGCTTGGTCCCTGCGATATCCTTTCAATAGATGTCCCTTCGCATATGGAAACACCGATGGTCTTGAGCCTTTGGGCCATATCCTGAACAATGGAATCTACTGGACTGTAAGAACCCCGATCAAGTTTCACGGCCGTATCGCTGGGAATAACAAAATGCGGCAGCGAGGAAATGCGAGCTTCCGGGAACCACGAGAGTATTTTGACCAGTCTGCTTGGGGGTTGAAGTTGAGGTGGGAGGAACACCTGAAACGGCGCACCTTGGGTGATCTGGCCGCAAAACCGTCCACTTGCGACCGCAGCCCATCACGGGTTTGCGGCGGGATTTCTGTTTGAAACCTGCAGCGATCTTCTTGTCAGGCTTCGGTGAAGTCTGGGGCAATTGCCACATTGATGTTCGTCGCTTGGGCAGCAAGCATAAACCTCGTCAGCAAGGAGTGCTATTTCTTTTTGCGATGTGGGCGCGCCGGCTTGCGCCCCTTACGCAAAGTCTTTGGAGGCGCCGCACCCTTGGGTGGTTGTATGAAAAATTCAGACACATGAACCTCAAGCGTTTCCGCGATACGGTCAAGAAGATCAATCGTCGGGTTCTCCGATTGCTGCTCAATACCGCCCATGTAGGATCGGTCGATGCGGGCATCGTACGCCAACCGCTCTTGCGGAACACCGCGATCTACGCGGATCCGGCGCACATTCCAGGCGACAAGCGCACGAGCTTTCATGCGCTAAAGCAGCCATTCTGATGGCCATCAAACCACTGGCTATAGCCATACTATCGCGGTAAGTTCGTCCAGAATGCAGATTAGCAGAATCCGCGCGTAAGCTAAATGAAAGAGCTGATACTGGAACCAGATGTCGCTATGTCGCGCCGAATGATCCAGTGCTGACGAGCAGTATCCGATCTTGGCCTGTTGATTCGGGCCGACGGTGTTGCACGCTGGACGGCAGTTCTGCTGATCGCGCTCTGCACTTAACGGACAGCGATCAAATGTATTCTGGCGGTGGTCGCGAACGAAATCGAAGGGAACGACGGCAATACCCGCTGCCAGCCAGTGATTTGGCAAGAATATTCCTGCAGAGCGCGACAATCGGTTCTCTACGAACAGGCTCTAAATACGGTTACCCTCGCTTAAATCGTTGCTTCTCAATCTGGTAGGACTTTCAGGCAGTGCCGCCCGCTCCCAAGATCGCAGATTTCGCGCCTAACGCGCCCCAGCTCACGCCGTATGACGAGCAACATGCCGTCACTTATATGCGTCTGCTGGATGCCGAGGCCGATAAGGCTGATTGGCGCGAAGTTGCGCGCGTTGTGCTTGGTATTGATCCCACCCTTGATCCGGATCGCGCCCGCCGTACTTTTGAAAGTCATCTGGCTCGCGCCAAATGGGCAGCGCGTCACGGCTTTCGGCATCTCCTGCAGCGCGGTTGGCCGAACGGCGAGGAAGAATGAGTTCGAAACGGACGTCACTTCTGCTGATGTCCGATCGCAAAATGTGATCGTCCCATCGCGTAAGTGCACTTAACAGCGAATATCTGCGTTTGCGCAACCATAAATGGTCACATTTGTCGGGCTGCAATTCCTTGCATGTGCGTTAAGAACATACGGGGAAAGTGGTACGATGCCAGGTGCTGACTGGAAATCAGAGGAAGCCTATCCTGACGCCAAGAAAGCAGAAGCTGCGGACATAGCCTGGGAATGGCTGCGCCGCAATTGCGAGTACCAAAGGGACTATATGGCCCTGGCCGCCAGCGAACGATCCAGCGCGACGACGGATCACTTCCGACAGCGATGGGGGCTGTCTTTTCGCAGCTGATCCGCAAAAGACGTTCGACCAACAAGCCATTTTCTGGGCGCCTGAAGTGCTGTCGACCGTGCTGCCCGTGCGCGCGGCTGTACGCTCAGCGGCGTCCAAACGGTATGACCTGGATTTCAGCAAGCTAGCGGGTAGCGAGCTTCGTTGCGCGCCGGATGGTTGGCATGCCGTCGTGGCGCTTGGAGGAGCGAAGCATCGCCTTTGGCTAGCAGAACTGCCACCGGTGGGCTCATCGGTTGCTGTCGACCTGCCGCTCGATCGCAATTTCGAAGTTCGTGTGCGGGCAGCTCAACGACTTTGGCTGGCGCTCGAACGGCGGCCCATCGGACCACCCCCTCTGAGGCTGCCAATCTTGACCCGTCGTCGGCTTATCCTCGCCTTGCGTGCAGTCGATGGGTCCTTGGAAGGAAACAGCTATCGCGAAATCGCGCAAGGCCTATTCGGCAAGCATCGTATTCCCGATCGCGGCTGGAAAACAGACCATCTCCGCAGCCGGACCATTCGCCTGGTCCGGGCGGGGCTGCGTCTCATGCGAGGCGGCTATCGCGCCTTGCTCCGTCGCAACCGCAAAGACAGGGGCAAGGGGTCCTGAGCTTTTGGTTGATGGTGCGGCCCTGATATCTCACAAGACGATTGTAGTCGGCCGGTTTGAAGGCGGAAAGGGTTCTGGCGGAGCGCGGTTAGCGTTTTGGACTGCGGGTTGGCCGCGGTACTCGCCTAAAAATGAGCCTCGCCGTCGATCGGGAACGGTCTGCACGTGCAAATGGATGCTAGCATTATTCAAAGCATCGATCGAACTTCTGCTAACACCGATACGCGGTTAGGCGGCTTCCGGAGTTGCGGCCTTTTTACAGAGCCGAGCGACCCATCGGCAAAAGGCACGAGCGATCTCGGGATTGTCACTTCGGTCCACCGCATAGGCCCGATACTGCATGCCGCTCGAAGTGCGCGATCCTGGTATCACATGGAGCGCCCCTGTCCGCACGAGATCGCTGACAATAATTTCAGGCGCCACCAGCAGGCATTTTCCGGTCATGACGGCCGGCAAAGCAAGGTAATTATGATCGTATCGCGCCCCCGACTTGATGTCCTTTGCAGAAAGGTTCATGGCCCTAAGCCATGTTGGCAGTATGTCGGGCCGCGATGTGATGTTCAGAATTGGCATTGAACGGACAGCTGAGAGCGTTTTTCCCATGACATGATTTGGCGAACCTACGCATACGAGCGTCTCATTGTAGATCGCCCAATCGTCGGCCGGTTCAGCGATACAAAGATCGCGAGTGAGCAAGATGTCGAAGTTGTCGGAGGATCTCGGCGGAGACAATGAACTGATCACGTCGACGACTACGCCGCCCATCTCGGCAGAGAACGCCTGGAGATTCGGAATCAGAAAGGAGTATGCGAAGGTGGAAAGAGACGTGTGGACCACGATTCGATTAGCGTCCGTTCGGCTCCTACGCCGCATCCTCTTCGCGGTGAAACATACTGTGTCAAGCGGTTCGGCAACGGCGTTCGCGAAGAGCCTTCCGAATTCTGTCAATTCGCTCCGCCGGCCTCGCCCTTGCACAAGATCCGTGCCAAAGTAGTCTTGTAACACAGCCAAATAACGGCTGACCGAGCTCTGGGTCGTTCCCAATGTGCTCGCCGCACGCGTCACGCTTCCCTCACGCGCAATGGTCACAAACACCCGGATAGCATTGAGGGGCACTTCATCGTGTTCGGCTGCCATTTTCTGCTCCGGTAGCTCCTGGAATGTCCGCTGATTGTTACGGCGGGCCGTTGCCAGTAATAAATGCTCCATCACATTATTCGATGTGTATATCCGGATTGCAGCTTATAAACGATACCTCGCGCACAAAATCCGCCTTCTCGGTACCAATTGCGATTGCTGTCGACGGCTTTTTAAGAGGTGGATCTCCAGGTGCCGGCAAGGGGGCCGATCGCGGATGTCGCAGTCGACATCGCGACCGTCTAGATGACAGGCGCGCTAGCTCTCAACAGCGTCAGGATTGCGCCCGAGGAGAGCGCGGTGCTGAGTGCCGTCTCAAAATCTCGACTGTAGATATCAATGCCCGCGTTCAGCGAAGCAAGCGAGCTTCAGCCGCCTTAACCTCGTACATATTCTGGATCCTGAAGATCTCATCCACCGGCAGAATATCCTTGTAGACGTTCTGGACGCCGCCGTCGGCGATGATCCGGCGGAAGGCCTCCTGCATGACGGTCGCAGCAGCACGGATGCCGTAATTGCCATAGATCATCATGCAAATATTGCCCAACGTTTTGACCCGCTTGGCGTCGAGGTCAGGGTAGGCGTTTGGTAGGATCACCAGCGGCGCCGATCCGGTCCAGGCGCGCGAAAAGCTTTCGATTTCGGAAGGATTCGCCCTTTTCGAATGGATCAGGATTATGTCCGCGCCAGCCTCTATATAAGCGTGCGCCCGATGCAGGGCCTCCGCTTCGCCGAGGCTGGCAATCAAGGCTTCGGTGCGGGCGATGACGAGGAAATCCGGGTCCGATCTGGCCGTGATGGCGGCCTCGATCTTCCCCGGGAACTCTTCAACGCGCAATAGGTGCTGACGGCCGTCGGCAACAAGGCTCGTTAGTTTTGGAAAAGTCTTGTCCTCGATCACAACGGCGCTGGCGCCGGCCCGCTCATATTCCGTGACAGCGTGAATGACGTTAATGGCATTGCCATAGCCCGTATCAATGTCCGCGACGATCGGCAGCCTCGTGCGTCCGGCGATCGCCCGCAGCATGTCGAGATGCTGTGTCATTGAGATCAGGCTCATGTCCGGCAGCCCATAAAGCGCAGACAGCTCAAAGCCGGACGCCCACAGTCCGTCAAATCCGGCTTCTTCCGCGAGAATCGCCGAAAATGGGCTGTGGGCGGCCATGATGTGGACCAGGCCAGCCTCGGCCATGCGGGCGCGCAGGCTTTTGGCAGGGGACATCAGAAGATCTTTCAGGACAGGGTCGCGCAGGCGGCGATGATTCGGTCGCAGGCGCGGTTGAGGTCCTCGAGCGAGGAAGCATAGGAAATCCGGATATAGGGCGAGGCCATGAAGCCGCTGCCGGGCACGACAGCCACGGCGAAAGCGTCGAGCAAATACATCGCAAAGTCACTGTCTGTTTCGATCAGCTTGGCGTCCGGCGTGCGCTTGCCGATAACCCCCTTGCAAGAGGGGAAAACATAAAAAGGCACCGTCCGGCACGTGGCAAGCAAGCCCCTTGGCCTGGTTCAGCTTGGCGACGACAAGGTCGCGGCGCTCCAAAAACGCGCGCACGAACTCTTTGATATGGTCCCGCCTCCCTGACAGCGCCTCGAGCGCGGCATGTTGAGAAATCGAGCTGGTGTGCGAAGAGGTCTGGCCCTGGATGAGGTTCATGGCCTTGATTAGCGCCAGAGGTCCGGCACCATACCCGACGCGCCAACCGGTCATCGCGTCAGCTTTGGACACGCCGTTGACTGTTAAGGTTCGCTCGTAGAGATCCGGCGCGACTGCGGCCATTGTTGCGAAGTCGGCGTGATAGGTGAGCTTTTCATAGATGTCGTCGGATAGCACATGCACATGGGCATGCTCGCGCAACACCGCAACGAGCGCGAGCAAATCACCTCGGCTGTAGACTGCGCCGGTCGGATTGCATGGCGAATTCAACATCAACCATTTGGTGCGCGGCGTGATCGCCTTCTCCAGCGCCTGGGGGCGGAGCTTAAAGCCATCGAGTTCGCTGCAGGCGACGAGCACCGGCTTGCCGCCGGCCAGCGCCACCATGTCGGGATAGGAGACCCAGCATGGCGTTGGGATCACAACCTCGTCGCCCAGATCGAGGCTGGCAAATAGTGCGTTGAACACGACCTGCTTGGCGCCGCAGCCCACCGTGATCTGGTCAATACCGTAATCGAGGCCATGATCGCGACGGAGGCTCTCGCCGATCGCTGCCCGCAGTGGCTTGATTCCGGCGACCGCCGTGTATCTCGTCTTCCCGTCGCGGATGGCTCGGATGCCAGCTTCACAGATAGCGGACGGCGTGCCGAAATCCGGCTCACCTTGGCTGAGCGTAATCACATCGGCGCCCTGATCGCGCAGCTCGGCGGCGCGAGCCGTCATGACCTTGGTTTGAGAGGGACGGACGAGCTTGAGCCGTTCTGAAACGAGAGACAAGTCACAATATCCTACGAGTTCGAATGAGCGGTTTCATGGGGATCTATCCGAACGCGAACGACCAAACTAACCGGGTGATCGCGGCTTTGGATAAAATCATCGAGGTTTACGATAACTGTATCGCTTCTTCGTGCGGCTCTGTTGGGGGGGCGCAGTGCGTTGCATCTCAGCTCTCCTCTTCATCAGCCTGCGCTAGGCGTGCCAACCATCGCATCTTCGCAAGCTTGCATCGACTTATTCGATGAATGTCATCCTGCCGTAGCAGTTCAGGTTTTTAAGGTCGCACGCAATCGCGAATATGCCTGATGACACAAGCGCCCAATTTCGGTGGTCCGCCAATGTCAGTGCCGATCTAAGAATTCGCGGGCGTGGCATTCGTATGAATGGAAGTGGAATCGGAGGCGGTGATGACCCATATCGATCTGACGCGACGGCAAGCCATCGCAGGCGCCGTTGCCGCAAGCATGTTGGCCAGCACAGGCGCCGGTGCTGCGGAGGGTGAGCCTAAGACATTGACGCGTCGCCGCCTCAAGGTCGGCATGTCCGGATTTCCGCGATCCTTCGACCCGGTCATCGCGACCGATACTGCCATTCGCCGGATCATGCCGCAGCTTTTCGATACGCTGATCACCTTCGACCATGCCCATGATATGCCGCTACGGCCCGGCTTGGCCGAGCGTTGGGAGCGGATCAATGCGCAGTCACTGCGGCTGTTCTTGCGCAAGGGAGTGGCTTTCCATGACGGAACGCCTTTGACGGCCGAAGATGTCGCCTTTAGTCTTGGTCCTGACCACCTGCTGGGACCTGGACGCAGCGGAATGTCCGAGGCGCTTCAGTCGCTTGATCGGCTCGAGAAGGTCGAAATCGTCGATCCTTACACCGTCATTGTGCATGCCAAGGGCGGCGACGCGCTCCTCGAGCAGCGCCTAGCTGCTTGGGGATCGGAGATCGTCAGTCAGCGCGCCTTCGTGGCGGCGGGCTCGTGGGAGCGCTGGACCACAGCCCCTGTTGGAAGCGGTCCTTACAAGCTCGTCGACCACAAGCTCGATATTCGCGTCTCGCTGGCTGCCCACGATTCGTATTGGGGCGGTCGGCCGCCGTTCGATGGCATCGAATACCGCATCATTCCCGAGCTTTCCGCGCGCGTGAACGGCCTACTCGCCAGCGAGCTCGACATCGCCACTGACATTCCGCCGGACCAGTTCGCGAGCATCCAGAAGCGTGCTGATCTCGAGGTCGTGGGTGGTGCCGTGCAGAATATCCGCTCGCTCGTCTTCGATCAGACCGATGCCATCTTGAAGGATGCGCGTGTTCGCCGCGCCATGAGCCTTGCGCTCGATCGTAAGCTGATCGTGCAGAGCTTGTGGGAGGACCGGCTCCCGATTCCGAACGGCTACCAGCTGCCGAGCTACCGCGAAGGCTACATCCACGAATTTCCCTCGCTTGCCTATGATCCCGGCAAAGCCAAGGAGCTGCTGGCCGAAGCGGGCTACAGGGGAGAGCAGATCACCTATCGTCTGCTCAACAATTACTACCCCAATCAGGTCTCTGGTGCGCAGACCATGATCGAGATGTGGCGTGCGGTCGGGCTGAACGTCAAGATCCAGATGATGGAAAACTTCGCGCAAATTCAGCGCCAGCCGGTGCGTGCCATCTTTGATACGTCGAATACGGCGCTCTTTTTGGATCATCTCGGCCATCCCTGGCGTGAATTCGGTCCGAGCGGCACCCTGCCAAAGTCAATCGGAGTCTGGAGGAACGAGGAATATTTCTCGCTCGGCGCCAAGCTCCAGGACATCGTCCAGGCTGAACAGCGCCGGCCGATCATCCGTCGCATGCTCGAGATCATCAACGAGATCGATCCGCCTTGCGTGATTCTGCACGTCTCGGGCCAGTTCTATGGGAAGCGCCGCGATGTGCCATGGCTGCCAGGGCTGACGCTCGACCTCAATTTCGGCCCGTTCAACAGAGCTCTGATCCGGACCTGATCGCGATGAAGACACCTTGAATCGACCATTGTCCGACAGCAATCCGCCCTTGGAGCTAGCCCTCGGGCAGAGTGTCTTGGCGATGACCTGGTTTGACGACATTCTTGCCGTTGGCGATCATGCGATCCTGTTCAAGGTCTCGCAGCCGATTCGAGGGGACAGCCGCGTTGCCTGGGAGGCGCGGACGCTGCGCCGCATTCATCAAAGCGTGGCTCAGAACTGCGCCGACGATCTGACAGCGCGCCGGCAAGTAGCGGAGCGCCTTGAGATCGGATGCGAGCTCAAGGCTGCTGCAAGTGTCCAGCCCATGTTCGAAAGCTGCGCGAACATCGGCCATTCCGAGGCGCATGGTACGATCTCATTTTGGGAGCATTCGTGCTCTTTTGCCGGCGTTGTTGATACCAGCAATTCCAGGCGCGCGCGCACACCTGTCGCACAATTGCGCTGGCTAAGCACGCTTGCCGCCGATCGCCGAAGGTCGGCGGAGTTGCCACTCGAGGATGCCGCTGTAGCATCGTTGCTCTCCTGCCGTGGCAAGGGCTTCGTTCAAACCGAGCTGATGCGGCCCCTGTGATGCGGGAAGGGCAGGGACCTCGCATGGAGGCGCTTCTTCAGATCGCAGGTTTGCGTGTCGCGTTCGACGGTGTGCCGACGCTGCGCGGAATCGATCTCACACTCAGGCGTGGCGAGTCGCTGGGCATGGTCGGCGAAAGCGGTTGCGGCAAATCCGTGACATGGCTTGCTGCGCTCGGACTGTTGACGCGGCGCGCTAACATAACGGGCAGCGTATGCTTGGCCGGAGAGGAGCTGCTCCATGCGCCAGCCTCTCGTCTCGACAAGGTGCGCGGCGGGCAGATCGCCATGATCTTCCAGGACCCGGCGAGTGCGCTTAATCCTGTGCACACGGTGGGCAATCAGATCATCGAGGCCTTGCGGCTTCATCGCGGCATGGATCACCGCACGGCCCTTGCCGAAGCGCGACGTCTGCTCGACCAGGTCGGTATCCCCGATGCCGCGCGCCGGCTGGGTGCCTATGCGCACCAATTATCCGGCGGCCAGAACCAGCGCGTTGTGATCGCCATGGCGCTTGCAGGACAACCCGACATCTTGGTCGCTGATGAACCTACCACCGCCTTGGATGTCACTATTCAAGCGCAGATCCTTGAGCTTCTGCGGCAGATCCAAGGCGAGACAGGCATGGCGCTGGTCCTGATCTCGCATGATCTCGGCATCGTCAGCGAGATCTGTGAACGCGTCATGGTCCTCTACGGGGGGCACATCGTCGAAGAATTGCCCGCTGACCGTCTCCTTGACCATCCTGCTCATCCATATACGAGAGGTCTTCTTGCGGCTCTTCCAAGTCTGGATGCGCCGCGGCAACGCCTCTTCGCCATTCCGGGGGTCGTGCCAAATGCAGCCGAGTTTCCGCCAGGCTGTCCTTTCGCTCCTCGTTGCGATCGGCGGATCGGACGCTGCAGTGAATGGGCGATTGAGCTCACCTCGCTGGATGGCGACATCAGACACAGGGCTGCCTGCTTGCATGTCACGAGCGAGGTGCCCACGGGCGAGGTCGTGGCTGCATGACGACCACTGCTCCGCCGATCCTCCAAGCCGATGGGCTTGTCCGTCGATATCGCTTGCCAAAGGGCCTGTTCCAGCGTCCAGCGATGGTCCACGCGGTCAATGGGCTCTCGCTGCAGCTGGCTCTGGGCGAAACGCTCGGACTGGTTGGCGAATCCGGCTGTGGTAAGTCCACGACGGGCCGGCTCCTGATTGGCCTGGACCGACCAGATGCCGGCTCGGTGACCTTCGGCGGAGAAGCTTTGCCTGCTATCGGCGATATTCGATGGCGCCGGCTCAGGATGCGAATCCAAATGGTATTTCAGGATCCGCTAGGTGCGCTCGATCCCCGCCTGACGATCGGCGCGCAAATAGCCGAGCCGCTCGAAATTCATCGGCTTGGCAGCAAGTCGGAACAAGAGGGGCGGGTCACTACGCTTCTTGCCGATGTGGGGCTCAGGACCGATCACCTCAGGCGCTTTCCGCACGAGCTTTCAGGCGGCCAGCGCCAGCGTGCTGTCCTGGCCCGAGCGCTTGCGACCGATCCAGATCTCCTTGTCTGCGACGAGCCAGTATCGGCGCTCGACGTCTCGATCCAGGCGCAAGTGATCAATCTTCTGCAGGATTTGCAGGCGCGGCGGCGCATGGCGATGATCTTCATCAGCCATGATTTGCGAGTAGTCCGGCTGATCAGCGATCGGATTGCTGTGATGTATCTCGGCGCGATCGTCGAGGAAGGCGCCTCTGAGGCGGTTCTTCTGGATCCTTTGCATCCTTACTCGCGGGCGCTCGTTTCCGCGGTGCCCAGGCCGGGAAGACATCGTTCTCGCACGATCCTGCAAGGAGATCCGCCCGATCCGGCTGCGCGACCGGGCGGCTGCGCATTCCATCCTCGCTGTCCGGTAGCGCTTCCACTTTGCGCGTGGTTCGCCCCTGAGCTCAGATCCGCTCCCGACGGGCGCCGCGTCGCCTGCCATCTGATCGGCGATCATGGTGCCGAACTCGACAAGGAGGCATGATGGCTCGCTTCGTAGTGGTCCGCTTGGCGCGCGCGTTGCTGACCATCGGAGTTGTGGTCACATTCGCATTCGTGGTGCTGCGCGCCGCTGGCGATCCCGCCCGTGCGTTATTGTCGCCGGAAACCCCGGCGGAAGCGGTCGAGGCCTTCCGAAAAGCCTGGGGGCTCGATGCGCCACTCTGGATGCAATACCTCAGATACCTCTTCGCGGTCGTTCATGGAGATCTCGGCCAATCGATGCGTGACGGGCGTTCCGCGATCACCGTCGTCGCCGAGCGCATTCCTGTCACGCTGATGCTGACCGCGCCGGCACTCATCCTCAATCTGTTGATCGGCATTCCGGCCGGCATCTACGCGGCCCTCAAACGAGATAGCATCGCGGATCGATTGGTGATGATGGTAGCGGTCGTGGGCTTCACCGTCCCATCTTTCGTGCTTGGCCTCGTGCTCGTACTGGCGTTCGCAGTCGAGCTCCCCTGGTTCCCCTCGGGCGGCGCCGGCACTTGGCAACATTTGGTGCTGCCTGTCGTCACCCTCGGTCTGGGCGGCGCAGCCGTTTTGGCCCGCTTCAGCCGCAGCGCCATGCTCGAGGTGCTTGGACAGCCCTACATCCGTGCCGCCAGCGCCAAGGGTGTGCCTTGGCCCCGCGTCGTGACCGGCCACGCTCTGCCCAACGCCGCGATAGCGGTGCTGACCATCGTCGGCTTCATGGTTGGCAATCTCATCGCGGGAACGGTGCTCGTCGAAAGCGTTTTTTCATGGCCAGGCATTGGCAGTCTGCTGGTCGTCTCGGTTGCGAGCCGTGATTTGGCTGTCGTCCAGTGCATCCTGCTCATTGTGGCCGCCGCCATGATTACCACCAATGTCACCATCGATCTGCTCTATGGCGTGCTCGATCCACGTATGCGCGAGTTGCGCTCTGGGAGGCAATAATTGTCGAGCATTTCCGCAGACCGAGTTCTGCCGACTTCGAGGATGCGCAGTCTGTGGTGGTGGCGTGACCGCGGGGTCGCAATTGCGGTTGCCTGGCTGGCCCTCATGCTTCTTGTGGCAATCTTCGCTGATCGCCTCACCCCTTATGACTATGCAGCCCTCGACCTTCATCATCGCCTTGCTGCACCTCTTGGCCTCGGCGGAACCATCGCGCATCCCTTTGGTTCAGACGAACTCGGCCGGGACGTCCTGGCGCGCCTGGTCATATCCATCCGCATCAGCCTACTTATTGCCTTCGGAGCGACGTTGCTCGGCGCCGTCCTTGGCATCACGCTTGGCGTTTTGGCCGCTCACTTCCGCGGCTGGGTAGAGCAGGTCATCCTCGGTTGCGTGGATTTCCAGGCAAGCATGCCGTTTCTCGTTTTGGCGCTCGCGGTGCTTGCTTTCTTCGGCAACTCTCTGCTCCTCTTCGTGGGGCTCATTGGTCTGCACGGATGGGAACGCTACGCGCGTGTCACCCGCGCGCTTGCCATGAGTTCCAACGAGCAAGCCTATGTGATCGCCGTACGCCAACTTGGCGCAGGGCCATGGCGCCTCTACCTGCGCCACATCATGCCGAACATCGCCTCCACCGTGATCGTCACCATGACGCTCGCGTTTCCGGACGTCATCTTGCTCGAGAGCGGCCTTAGCTTTCTTGGACTTGGAGTGCAGCCTCCGCTTACGTCGCTTGGCAACATGGTCGGCTACGGTCGTGACTATCTGACCCGTGCTCCCTGGATCCTTGTGCTCCCTTCGCTGGTCATCTCACTCACCACTTTGTCGATTTCGCTCGTTGGCGATTGGCTACGCGATCGGATCGATAAGACATTATCATGAGCCCTGCCGGCAAGGCCAAGCTGTGTGCCGGGCTTCGCGAGCGTGGCGATATCACCAATCGGCTGCATGAGCTAATCATGCGGTGACGTACACGCGCACCATCATCTTGGGCGTGAAGGCGATACTTCAGAGCAGGCCCATAATCTTCTGTCTTGCTGCATGCGGCCTTGATGATGAGCTCGGGATAAATGTCGGCAGCTGACGACGGCGCTGCGCGCGAGCATCACCTTTGGATTCTTGATCTTATCTGCGGCTGGCGGGACAATGGCAGAGGTCTCTCTGATCGGAAAACGAGAGAGGATACGGATCGCGCTGTTCGCGGGATCGGGAAGTCGACCTAACCCGGGAGACCAGGCTTGTGGCGCGACATACGATCGGTGCGGGTGGGCGTGAATTGTATCGAGTCTCGCGCGTGCAGTTTGCACTGAGTCTAGGCCATCTTAAGTCCTGGCTACTCAATGACCAAAGGGTCGCGTTTGGCGATCTGATCGAGCACTGCCTGTCTCAAGCTCATACAGGCCGGAAGTCGGCTGGCAGAAAGATCCGAGGTTCACTTTCGGCCTGTTTTTGGCGGGCCGATTCCCGGTGACCGCCACCTGCGACGCTCACTATGCCTCACCTGATCGGCAATAGACTCGACTTCAAGGCCGTTCCTTTGGCATTTAGCGCGACCGGTAATAGTAAAGCTCGTGCGGACCCCATAGTACTCACAATAAGTATCGGCCAACGCAGCCTTAGCTCTGACCAAGCCATCTGGGTGCTGCAGACGCGCTAAGCCGACAGAGGCGGCTGAGATTTTAGCTGCACATCCAGTGTGCCCACATTCTATCCGCTGAGGTGCTGCTATCACGAACACGCAACAGGAGGAGCCAGAAAGCTCCGTCAAGCTCTCAATGGAATTTGTTGGGTCACTCTGGGCGTCGACCCGCGATCGATATCGCGCCTGTTTTTCAAGCCGATCGCGTTTTCTTGGCACTCCATCATCAAATCAGAACGTCTCATCGCACGAGTAGATGTCTGTCACCGAATGTTTGCGTCCCAACGATACAGCCTCGCCCGCACAAGTTCTGACCAGAGGAGGATAGGGCAATGACATTCTCAAATTTGAGATCTCCACATCGAACGATCAAACGGCTTGTAGTGACAACAGTGGTAAGCTTATACGCGTTGGAAGCTGCACAAGCAGCTGATCTTCCCGTCAAGTCCAAAGCGATCGAGTACGTGAAGGTTTGCGCGCTGTATGGCGCCGGCTTCTACTACATTCCCGGCACGGACACGTGCATCAAGCTCGGTGGTTACTTGCGTGCTGACTTGGTGTTGAACAGCAACAGCGACTTTGATCCAGCAGCTAATAGTGTGGCGGGAGCTCGAAACCGCCTGAGCAATTGGGAACGGACCAGGGGGCGTGCTGGAACCGAACTCAGGACGTAATTGGAGCGGCAATCCACCAGGTCTATCGCCCGAGTGGGGATCGCCCGATCGCTGTCCTCTCTCCGGGGGAAAGGCCGAGATCAGGAACCTCAAGGCTCAAATTGAGGGCATCGAGGTGGTTCAGCTCATTCCTGTCACTGCGTGCTGGAGCATGGCCCGGCACCGCCCATTCTCTCGAGGCTCAGTCTCGATGAAGATCAGTGTTCGAGACATTCGCGATCTCCTTGTCGAAGCTGGCCGCAAGCAGCCCGGCATCGCGCTTGTTTGAAATCCATCGCTCGGCCATGGAGGAAATGAATGATTCTGTAGCACTACACATCCGCCGCAGGTCTCCATGGAATCGTGGTCAGCCGCTCGCTATGGAGGTCACACTATCGCTTTCTCAACGATACATCGGAGTTTCTGCACGGCTGGAAGATCGTCCTCGACGCAATCGACCGCCGTGGCGACCAGATCAGAGATATCTCATCGCTTGCCTGGGAGACGGTCTGAACCGCCCCGGGTTTGCCGGAGGCTCCAACTCCTGAGAGGATGGAGCCATGACGAGCAAGACAACGAACAAGTTTTCACCCGAGGTCCGGACCCGAGCGGTTCGGATGGTTCTGGATCACGCCGGCGAGCACCCGTCGCGCTGGGCGGCAGTGACGTCAATCGCGGCCAAGATCGGCTGCACGCCGCAGACGCTGCATGACTGGGTCAAGAAGGCCGAGGTCGATAGCGGGCAGCGGACCGGCGTTCCGACCGATACGGCCGAGAAGCTGAAGGCGCTCGAACGGGAGAACCGCGAGCTTCGGCAGGCCAACGAGATCCTGCGCAAGGCAAGCGCCTATTTTGCGATGGCGGAGCTCGACCGCCGGTCCAAGCCATGATCGCCTTCATTGACGATCATCGTGGGGCGCATGGGGTCGAGCCGATCTGCAAGGTGTTGCCGATTGCCCCCTCGACCTACCACGCCCATGTCGCGAAGCGGCGCGATCCGGCCACGCGGTCGGCGCGCGCCAGGCTGGACGCCGCGCTGAAGATCGAGGTTCGGCGCGTCTTCGATCAAAACTTCTCCGTCTACGGCGTGCGCAAGGTCTGGCGGCAGCTCAAGCGCGAAGGCTTCGATGTTGCCCGTTGCACGGTGTCGCGACTGATGCGGGACATGGGTTTGCAAGGGGTCATCCGCGGCAAATCCGTCAAGACCACGATCAGCGACAAGGCCGCGCCATGCCCGATGGATCACGTCAATCGCCAGTTCAAGGCACCAAGGCCGAACGTCCTCTGGCTCTCCGACTTCACCTATGTCGCGACCTGGACCGGCTTCGTCTACGTCGCCTTTGTGATCGACGCCTATGCCCGCAGGATCGTGGGCTGGCGGGCCTCCCGCACGGCGCACGCAGGCTTCGTGCTCGATGCGCTGGAGCAGGCCCTGCACGATCGCCGACCGGTCCATCGCGGCGGGCTCGTGCATCATAGCGATAGGGGCAGCCAATACGTCTCTATCAAATACACCGAACGCCTGGCTGAAGCTGGCGTCGAGCCTTCTGTCGGCAGCGTCGGAGATTCCTATGACAACGCTCTCGCCGAAACCATCAACGGTCTCTACAAGGCCGAGGTGATCCATCGGCGCGGACCATGGCGCAGCTTCGAGGCCGTCGAGTTCGCGACGCTGGAATGGGTGGACTGGTTCAACAACCGGCGGCTCCTGGAGCCCATCGGCAACATCCCGCCGGCCGAAGCCGAGCAACGCTACTACGCCATGCTGGAACAACCGGCCATGGCGGCATAACTTAAACCAAATGGCCTCCGGCAAACCCGGGGCGGTTCACTTCGAGACAGATTGGAAGCTCGATCGCATAGTTTTTCTGCAATCAATGAATACTTGAAGGACGAATTCTCTCTGATCGTTATGATCGCATTTGATGAGATGTGTACTTGCCGCGCCTATGCTGCGGATAGAGAGTTCTATGCCGGACTTGGCAGCAGCTTCCTTCATTGCCTGAGAGAGGTGGTTGCCGACGAGGCAGTTCACTCGATGAACGCTGTTAATGTTCTCCGTGCCCGTTACTGCGAGCGCATTCCCGAAATCGGCGAGATTCTCGACAGCCTAATCCGCAGCGTGGATGATCCGGACTATGCCGGCACCTTCGTACTGGATTACTTCGGCGGGAATTACACGAAGCAGATGTTTGTCAACTGCCGCGCCGCTGTCCTGAGAAACGTAAGCGCTGTTCTTAGGCCACGGCTTTGAGTTCTTGCGTTCTGTAAGCCCACGGCAGCAGCTGATCGATATCGCGGTTGGGGTGACTATCGACGATACGTGTCAGAACGTCGGTCAGATACGCGAGCGGGTCGATGTCGTTCAACTTGCAGGTCTCGATCAGGGACGCGACGGTGGCCCAATGCTCGGCGCCTCCGTCGGAACCCGCGAACAACGCGTTCTTCCGGTTGAGTGCGATCGGGCGGATGGAGCGCTCGACGGTATTGTTATCGAGCTCGATGCGACCGTCGTCGATGAAGCGCGTCAGGCCCTCCCAGCGCGACAGGGCGTAGCGGATGGCCATGGCGAGCTTGCTCTTCTGGCTGATCAGACCGAGTTTTGCGCGCAACCACGGTTCGAGCGCATCGATCAGGGGACGGCTTTTTAGGGAGCGAACTGTTCGGCGCTCCTCGGGACTTCGACCGCGGACGTCTTTCTCGACGGCGTAGAGCCCGGCAATACGTTCGAGCGCTTCGCTGGCGATCGGTGCCGGACCGGATACGGCAAGCTCATAGAAGCCACGCCGAACATGCGACCAGCAGAATGCAAGGCGGACATCGCCGCGATCGGCCAGCTTGCGGTAGCCGGCATAACCATCGACCTGCAGAATGCCCTTGAAGCCCTCCAGATGGGTAATTGGCCGTTCAGATTTGCGATCGGGTGCGTAGACATAGACGACGCCAGGTGGGTCACAGCCGCCCCATGGCCGGTCGTCAGCGGCATAGGCCCAGAGCTGTCCGGTCTTGGTGCAGCCACGGCCGGGATCCAGCACGGGCGCGGTCGTCTCGTCCGCAAACAGACGGGGTAGCTGCTTCAGCTTCACCAGCAGCCGCTCCTGCAGCGGGCGCAGGTGCCAGGCGGCGTGGCCAACCCAGTCCGCCAGCGTTGATCGGTCCAACTCGATGCCTTGCCGGGCGTAGATCTGCGCCTGGCGATACAGCGGCAGATGATCGGCATATTTCGACACCAGGACCTGGGCGATGGTGGCTTCCGTCGGCATGCCGCCTTCGATCAGTCGCGCCGGCGCGAGGGCCTGCACGACACCATCTTCGCAACGCCGGCAGGCGTATTTCGGGCGGCGGGTGACGAGCACCCGGAACTGCGCCGGCACGATGTCCAGCCGCTCGCTCTTATCCTCCCCGATCCGGTGCAACTCGCCCTGGCAGCAGGGACAAGCCTTGTCGTCGATGTCGACGACGAACTCGATCCGCGGCAGATGCGCCGGCAACGAGCCGCGGTTGGTGCGTCGCTTCTCGGCCCGTGCAGCTCTTGAGGCCGGAGCCGACTGATCTGCTGTCGCGGCATCGCTCGCCGCCGTTTGCTCGACATCTTCGAGGCCAAGCAACATTTGATCTTCGGGCAACGTCTCGGCTCGGCGGCCAAAACGATGCCGCTGCAATTCCTTGATGATCTGGCGCAGTCGCTCGTTCTGTATTCGCTCGGCGAGCAGCATCGCTTTCAGCGTCTCAAGATCGTCGGGCAATGCGTCGCTTGGCATGATCGAATCAGATCATATTCGGCGGCATTTTGCGACGGCCGCGATGCGGCTAATTCACTTCGCCGCGGAGATAAATGATCAGCCGTCAATCAACCTGGTTGCATCGGTGTCACTATTTCCTGCGCCTCGTGGACGCGCCGCCAGTCCAGCCCTTCCAGCAGTGCAGACAACTGCGCGGCCGATAATTTCATCACGCCGTTCTCAATCTTCGGCCACCGGAAGATGCCGTCCTCCAGCCGCTTGGCGAACAGACAAAGACCGGTGCCATCCCAGAACACTAGCTTAATCCGGTCGGCGCGCTTCGCCCTGAACACGTAGACCGCTCCAGAGAACGGATCCGCAGCCATCGTCTCGCGCACCAGTACCGCCAGTCCCTCGGCGCCTTTGCGGAAGTCGACAGGTTTGGTCGCCACCATCACGCGAACCGCGCCGGTCGGACCGATCACGTGCCATCTTTCAATGCTCGCAGCACCGCTGTCACGGTCTGTAGGTCCGCACCGCGACCAACCCGAACCGTCACGCCGTCGATCTCGACCTCGATCATTCCCGCACCGGGCTCAACCTGGCGCCGCGGCATTTTGCGTTGACGACGGACGGACGGACAAGTCGGTGCCACGTCCGGGACCGCCGGAACGAACTGCAACTCTTCAGCATGCGAAAGCGCAGTCTGGGACGCCTGCAATTCCCGCCGCCAGCCAAATAGTTGTTGCGGCGAAAGTCCGTGCCGTCGGGCTACGGCAGAGACAGACTCGCCGCTCGCTACGATCTCCGCGACGATCCGTGCCTTGTCCTCGTCGCTCCACGTTCGCCGGCGACCGGCACCGGTGAACACCTCAAGCCGATGAACCGGCTTAGTGATAGCATTATCCACTGTGTCCATTCTAAGCCTAACGGTTATCAGAACCATCAGACTCGCAGATCAGGACATCATCAGGAAGGTGACCTCGGAACACCGCTTACTGAGAAACGTCGCTAAGCCGCTAACAGCCGCAGTGACGGATTGAAGCGTCGGCGCGCAAGTGGACAGACGAGCGTCTGCGCCTCATCTCCTGTCGGTGCCTCAGATTGCATGTGTTGGTCGGTCAGAGCGGATTCGGCTCACAGAGGAGTCAGATAGCCTGCATGCGCTGTCCTTGAATTTTTCCGCTTGTTTTCAGGTTCTTGGCAAGCGACACGCAATAATGAGCGATTCAGCGGTGCGTTGCACAAGGGGGCACCGATCACACGTCAAGAGAAAAAGCCAATCAGGCAATCATCACGAACAATTAAGCCAAATGGCGCTGTCGGCTTTCCTCCTGATGTCGCGAATTCTTCAACGCACGCGCCCGAGGCATCTATCCCAATTCTCTCAAGTCATTGTCGTTGAACCCGATTTTTTGGAGCGGTGCAACTGGTACGACACTTGCTGTTCTTATCCCCAGGTTCTCTCCCTTCCGGAGATGCGTATGCAAAGTGCCCTCTGCACCAAGCAGAATTTCCGACTGCCGGCATATCGGGGTATCCCCCCGACGAACATCGTCATGCACCACGAGGGCCGGTCGCGCTCAACCCTTAACAATTGTTCGCGTCGGAGGCGTCCGACTAGGGCACCCAGACGCCGCGCATTGTTCATGCAAGGAGCCAAACTTGCGCGACGAGCCTGTTGGGCTGCTCATCGACCGGGCTCTCGTCGGCGCCGGCGCGGTGAAGATCAATTGCGGCCTGACGATGCAGATCCGTAGATCGTGCACGACCGTGGCCCACTTCTTTTCATGCTCGCCGGCAAGCCGAACATCTGCGGTGACACCGGGGTCGTTGAGCTCGGGATCATGGAGCGGCTCGGCGACGGATTGGAACTTGCCTCCGCTTAAAACAAGCTCAATCGAGCGGCGCAATACCGACCTTTTGGGTCAGCCCGCTAAGGCGCCCAAAATGGATCTTTTCAGCTTCACCGAATGCGCGACGCGAACGCAATCCCTCCGATCGCTTTTCGAGCTTCTTGTGAGCTGTGCCAGCGACGAAGGCTTCAGCGAAGTCTCTTACGGAGCGCTCAATTTCGCGGAGCCACTTCGCCTACCGGAGTATCCGCCGCCCGCCGTGGCCGTTAAGTGGCCGCCCGAATGGTGTGAACGATATTTTAAGCGAATGTACCACAAAATCGATCCGGTGGTCCGGCGGACACCGACGCTTTCGCGGCCGTTTCTGTGGGATCAACTCGACGAGCAATATCAACTACAGCCCGACGAAAGGCGCGTACTTGATGAGGCCAGAGAGGCCGGTCTCAAGCACGGCATGAGTGTACCATTGTTTGGGCCATTGGGTCGATTATCGGTCGTGTCGTTTGCATCTCGGTTCGACGATGCCGATCCTCAACATTCCAAAGGCCATCTCAACGCACTAGCCTGGCACTTTCACACCGCTTGTGTGGAAATCACACGCCCGGCGGAAGATAACTGCAATATGAGAGTTGCGCTATCACAGCGGGAACTAGATTGTTTACGGTGGGTGGCAGAGGGCAAATCGTCATGGGAAATCGGGAGGATATTACAAATCAGCGAGAATACGGTGAACTTTCATCTTAAGAACGCGATGCGAAAGCTGGGCGCGACCAGCCGGATCCAAGCCGTCATTGTGGCGATCCGCCTCAATCTTATTTTTGATGTCCATGCTGCGTGAGCATCTTGATGGACGATGATTGTATCGAAGCCAGTTTGCGTCTGGAAACTGCTGTGAAGACAAAAATCGATCCTATGGGCAATCGTTCGCCAAGGCATTGAGCAAGCTCGACCTGACATCTGACGAAGCCACTTGCTCCTAGCGCGCAGGTTGTATATGGCAACTAGTGCTTAGTTCCGGGCATTCTTTGGAGCGTTAAGTTAGAATCGGTCTGGCTAGGGAATCCAGCATTTGCAGGTGTTCGTAGGACGTGAGGTTTTCAGTCGCCGATCGTAGCTGTAGGCGCCAATGAAGATCGGTAGTTTGATTCGAGCTGATCGGTTTGCTTCAGTTTTTTGTCGTGAGTTTAAAACTGCTACTGGTTCGAATATATGCTATCTTATCAGGTATGAATGGATCAAAAGACCAGCTTCTAAACCCGGTCGACAAGCTCCTTCTGGAGGGGGGCTGGTGGATTCGACGTGGCTGATGCGCCACGGCTACTCTGCCCAGCTTCAAAGTTCTTAAGTAAAATCAGGCTGGCACGAACAGCCCAAGCGTAGTGTCTTCCGGCGGCCGCGCGGCGCCCTAAGCTGGCAACAGGTATCCCTCCAGACAATCGTCCACTATTCGCCGCCTGTCATGGTGGGCGGACGGCGTTCGAACTGCAAGGCTATGCGCACACCTTCCGCAATCGACGACGCGCATGCATCTCTATGGTCCAAAAGCGCGCCGCAATGGGTTAAAAAGCCGCCGCTGTCCCTCGACTATGCATGCCTGTACGTTTCCTAAAGGGCCATCTCGACGCCCGAACGGATCATGAGCAGTATTGCGGTCGAAATGAATGCGACGATCAAGACAAAACGACTCGGATGTGAATCTAATGCTGGCCATGAGCCAATCACCGATCAAACAGACCGAGTTCTTGTTTCTGCAAGGCAATCTGGAAGGCTATCAGAGCGACAGCGATCCGAATCCGCGTAGGTTGGATGATCTCGAGGGCAATCCAGGTGCTCAATCGCCGGGCCGCCTCTAGTTTCCTCAAATGTATGATTGCTGTCGACCGCGACGCTCTGACTCAGGAAGACTGGCTAGGGTCTGTTTGGATTCATCTTGAGTTTGTCACGGCGGCGGTCAGATTGATCATTGCTTCGAAGCTCAAATCGGTTTTGTCGGCGCGCATGGCGATCCGCTTGAATTCCTTGAGCTTGCAGAAGAAATTTTCGATCAGATGCCGCCATTTGTACATTTCCTTGTCGATGGCGAGAGGCTTGGCGCGACGTGGGTGCTGGGAAATGACCACCTTGGCGCCGCGCTTGTCGAGGTCGGCGATGATGGCATTGCTGTCGAACGCCTTGTCTGCGATCAGCGCATCGAAGGCCAGCCCTTCGATAAGCGGCGAGACGCCGACCGTGTCGAAGCGCTGGCCGGGCAGCAGCACGAAACGCACGAGATTACCGAGCGCGTCGGTAAGTGCCAGGATTTTGGTGGTCATACCGCCTTTCGAGCGGCCGATGGCTTGGTTTTGCGTCCCCCTTTTGCGCCCTGTCCGTGGCGGTGGACTTTGACGATGGTGGCATCGACCATGACGTATTCCATGTCCGGCTCGTCCGAGACCGCATCGAACAGACGCTTCCAGACACCTGCCTTCGCCCAGTCGCGGAAACGCGTGTATACGGTTATCCAGTTGCCGAAGGCGCGCGGCAGATCGCGCCATGGGCTGCCTGTCCGGGCGATCCACAAGACTGCTTCGACAAATAGCCGGTTGTTCTTGCCGCTCCGGCCGGGATCAGCCGGCTTGCCAAGACAATGTGGTTCCATCTTCGCCCATTGGGCGTCAGTCAAAACGAATCGGTTCATCCCAAGCTTGAATCACAGCCAAGCCCAAATGAGAATCCTGAATCCAAACAGGCCCTAGTGCGTGAGTCCGATCATCAGTCTCTCGCCACGCGCTGCGGTGTCAGATTGGCGGCGCGGATGAATGCCGCAGCGAGCAAGGCTGAGAGAGCATAGCCGAGACCTGGCAATATCAGCGTGACCCTGTAGCCAAATCTCGCCGCGATAAATCCGCTCGCCGCGAAGCCTATCAATGCGAACGCCGACATCACCGAAGTCAGGAACGTGACATCTGTCCCCGCCTTGCCTGGCCGGGCGAGCGCGAGAAACCAGCTTGTGAATGTAACATGCTGGACTGCGAGGGCCGCGAACACGATCCCAACGCTCGCGACGGCGCTCACGCGAACGCCGACATAGCGATCGATAATCGCAAGCGCTCCAAAACCGATGGCCAGGACTGCACAGCCCCAGATCACGCCCCGGTTCGGCGCCATTCGGGTCAGGATCGCGCTGGTCACTGGCGCGATGATCGTATACGTCACGACGTTCGAGAGCGCTCCGATCCATCCGATATCTGCCGCGGCAAAGCCGAGATCGACGAGCCGCAACTGCACCATTGCGAACGCCAGCGCGATCCCGATAACGCCGGGCGCTATCAATGCGGCCGTTGTCCACATGCCGTTGTTGAGAAGGATCGGGAAGATAGACAGGCGCTGCGGTGAGCGCCATCGGTTCATGCAATGGAGCGGTTCAGGAATCGCGAACACCCATCCAGCGAAAACGGCTAGCAGCAGCGCTAAGCCCAGCAAAGCCGGACGCCAACCGGCAATCTCGATCAGCTGGAGGCAGACCGCGCCACCGATCACGTGGCCGACGACCCGTCCCCAGCCCAGCAGCGCAGCGCCGAGCGGACGCTCGCCGGAACCGAGGGCTTCCGCTATGTAGCCCAATGTTGCGATCCGCTGTGTGGCGGCGACGGTCGCAAGGGCGAGAGAAACAAGAAAAACCGGCACGAAATCGGTCTTTGGGTTCAAAAATGCCATCACTGCCAGCGCAGTGGTAATGGCGATTTGGGTCAACAGGATCCATGACCGCCTCAGCCCGAGACGATTGAGGCTCCATCGATCCACGACGGGGGCCCAAAGAAAGTTAACGGTGAAGGCAAAGAAGACCGTGCCATACAAGCCGACCAGTTCCAGGCTGGCGCCGTTGCCCCGAAGGATCACCGGATTGGCCGAATAGATCAACGCGATCGCCAGATACTGCTGACTGGCCAACGCAACCATCCCGATATGTGGCATGTAACGACTTGCCATCAAGCCTCTTCCTTTTAAAGAGCCGTTTCGCATGTGCTTCGAGAGCACGGTTTGGACAAGCAGTGGATCGTTCCAGCGCAGCAGCGCCTCAAACCGGACTATGATCCGAGCGTTGGCTGTACGGGGTGAGAGATCCGGGTGGCAGTTGCTACTTCGAATCAGTTCGCACACTGCGCCTGATCTTCATCTTGTCGAGCAAACCGACCTGCCAGAAACCGGGGGCGACGTCGCTATACATCGGCGAAGGATTATTGAAGGACGACCGGTCGTAACCGTCGCCGGCCTGCGCGCCAACTTATCCTCTGACCAGCTCCACAGAACGGGCGTCAGCTTTATTGCTGGGCCAAGGCCTGCCGAATTGACCTCGCAGCTAGCGATGGGCGCAATCATCGCGGCTCCTGAAGAAACGAACTCCAGATCACATCAAACACTCCATTGCGCTCATCCGGCTTTTAGCTAAGCGCCGTGAAGCCGGCATCGGTGACGGCGATACGAGATGAAGCAATCAGCGTGCCGTTTGAAAACCGAAGGTTCTCTAGTCCCCTCATGTTGCGCGGGCGCGTCAGATTGGAAACATCGATGTCTCGAACCCCACAATCGCGTCGTTAGTCTTGACGGTACACACCACGCGCATTTCAGAGGCGGAAGGCTGGGATCTGGCGCGTGCACCCAGTGTGCCGCTGCCGACGAGGCGCATATCGCCGGCTCCAGTGCAGAAGATCATGTCCCTTGCGTAACTTGGAAAGGCGGCGCTTCCGCAAAAGCGGCCATCAGCGCTGCGCGGAAGAGCACTCCGAAAAAAAGCCCCGACCGAAGGTTCGGGGCTGCTCGATCCGCCGCAAACGTGTTGAGATCGCTATTTTCTAACCACAGGAAACAGCTTGTAGCTAAGCCGAAGGGTTACCATATCGACATCCTGGTGAATGCGATCCGACCCGGCAGCGGGGAAGGTCACGTTGCTCTCCGGCATGAACAGCTGATCATACTCAACGCCAACTGACCAGCTGGGGGCGAAGTTAACTTCCAGGCCAGCGCCTACGGCGCGCCCCAACGGACATTATCGCTTTTAGCAAGCTCCGCCCCAGTGATCGTCGAGTTGATCTGGTCTGTGTTGCTGGTCACCACAGCACCGCCCTTGGCCTAAAGCAGCACGGTTTTGAAAGCGTAGCCGATCTGGCCGGTGAGCAAGCCGAACGCATCCGTCTTGGTTCGATTGATGTTCGACGGGAAAGCGGTGCTGATAGGAGCCGCTGAAGTCTGCCCAGTCGCCCTGGCCTTCAACGCCGTAGACCACATTGAACATCTGTCAGCGATAGCCAATCTGGCCACCGATAGTGCCGGCGGTCGTACCATGCCAGCCTTCGGGAGTAACGCCTGCGAAATCCCAGCAGTTATGGCTCGAGCCCCAGCCGCCGTTAATGCCGATATAGTAACCGGTCCAGTCACAGAGCGCGGGAGCGACCGACCGCTGCGGCGCGTTGGATTGGACAGGCTGTGGAGCGAGATCCGCGCCAAATGCGGGGACCGCCGCGTTGATTGCGACGATGCTTGCAGTCAGAAGCAGCAAATTCTTCATTGGAGTGTTATTCCTCACTTGAACCGGCTCTGCGCGTCTTGGCAACATCATCGTGAATTGCTGCAACTTCAGCACAACATTCCTCAGGAAGAAATCGCTCTAATCTCACGTTGCGTTAGGTACTGGAGCTAGAAATCCCGCCATTTCCAGAATGTTAGCGTTGATGCGCGTATTGCTCTTTCACCATCCGTATGTGGCTGTTGCGCCAAATCGCGGTCTCCTCTCTCGCGATCGCCTGGTATTCTTCGAAGAGCTTGGAAAGCGGGAACGACGGCCGAGCCTGCGTGCTCAAAACAGCAGCCCGGGCTCGAGCATCGCTTTGAAGTCCGCTAGCACAAAAGCATCTAGCCGATGCTTTGGCCATCCGTGTGAAGGCGACGCTGGAGAACAGGAAGACATGGACCGTAGAGGTTTGTTTTGGGTGCGTCGCTGCTAATTCTGCCGTGAGTCGTCATCCCTTGAGGAAAGCGCAAGATGAGGCAAGGTCAATTCACCTTTGCCTTCGGCGAGACAGGTTTGGAACGTTTGCGCGGCGGCAGTCAGAACTGGCACCTTCAACGCGGTTTCGTTCGCTAATCGCACGCCGCAGTCAATATCCTTTTTGGCGTTTCTGATCGATATTGCCAAAGCATCCGGCTTTTCGTCCAACAAAAGGCTGCAAAGTTTTGGAATATCCCGCTGTTGGTCGCGCCGCGACTGACCAAGGAGCGTAAGGTTGCAAGGTCGACGTCAATGGCATCGGCAAGCTGGCAAGCTTCGGCTACCACCGCCGCCATGCCCATCGTCATGCTATTATAGACAAGTTTGAGCTTATGGCCCTGTCCAATATCACCCACATGGACGATGTTCTCGCAAAATGCGGTAAGTACACGAGCCGCCATAGGAAACGTGTTCTGATCCGATCCAACGATGGCGTTGAGACGCCCTTGCTCTGCTTGTTCAGGGCTTCGTGTTACGGGGGCATCTATGAAGTGCAATGCATGCTTTTTGGCCTGTTCGGCTAGAGTGAGGGTTGAAGCAGGATAGGACGTGGTGCAGTCAAGTATCAAACTGTGTCGGGGCAAATGTGCAAATAGCCCATGTCGCCCAAGGCAGACTTCCTCGACCTCGCAACTTGAGGGCAGGGATAAAACGACGGCACTTACATGCCGGGCCAATTCAGAGTGCTCATGAGCACCCATGCCAGTCAAGCGTTCCGCGCCAACACGGGTTCTTTGACTTTGATATGCAGTTCAGTGCCATGACGCAAAAGACTGATTTCTATGCCTGTTCCCCATGCGCCCTGCGCCGATTAGGCCGATTCGTTGTCCGACTTTCCCGGGCGGAGTTTCAGTCATGCTCTGCGTCGCTATGAGTTCTGAAAAAGGCCACGCTCCTGCAGAATCGGCAGCAGCTTATGATGGTCCTCGATGAGATAATCCGGCTGCGCCGCTCGCAGACGCGTCTCGGAAACAAATCCGCCCGTAATGGCTACGCTGATCAAGCCAAGTTCGCGTGCAATATCCGTTTCGACCGGCATGTCCCCGACGATGAAAGTTGAGCTGGGGTCCAGATTGTATGCTCGCATATACAGACGAAGCCGCTCTCCTTTGCTTATGCCTTTATATTGAGTAGCGCGGCTTTCAAACGCCAGAACCTCCGCGACACAATCTTCGATTCCATGTCTTCGCAATTGGGTAATAAGGGGGGCGACTATATGGTTACTGACAATAATGCTGGAAACGTCTTGTTGAAGTGCCGTTTCCAAAATGCAACGCGCGCCTTCGCGCAGATCGGCTTTGCTCGCCAGCGGTTCGTAGGTGTCGTGAAAAATAGCGTTGTCATGGCTATCCACCGTTTCGATTTCACTCTCCGACATTCCTAGATTGCGGAAAAAAACCGAAAGTGGAACATCGAAATGATCCCGAAAAGTGTGCATGTCGATGGCAGCCCGGCCTAAGCGGCCCAAAATGGTGTTCGTCGTTTGTAGCAAGGCGTCGGCGTCGTCGAGGAGAGTGCCGTTCCAGTCGAATACAAGAGCAGGTTTCATCATGGCCTCATGCTGCAGACGTTTTCGTTGAGGTGAGATCGGCGATCAATCTATTCAAATTCTCGTCTGCGCGTTTTTGCCCGCCAGGGGTCGGCATCTCGAACGTAAACGCAGAAAAATCGATTCCCTCATGTCCCCGCGGCAGCAAGGAAAGCAGATCTTCAAAGGGCAAATACGTGATGGTAGCAGCGTTGATCGATAGAGCAATTTTGCGTTCGATCACCCGGAGCGTTTGCGGCGCGATCCTGCAGTTCTTTCCTATGTTCATCAGCGTCGACCAGAGCCCCGTTCAAACAAACCGTCAAACGACGGCAGGAGGTTTTATGATTGTCAAAGGGCTGGAAGTCGGCGTCACTCTTCTCTCTGTGAGAGGGAGCGCGAACGTGTGCTATAGCTCCATGCGGTCTGAAATGCGCGTCCTGCTCAGTGAAATCAACACCTGCTAGTTTGCCTGCTGGCCGGCATGACTTTGTATGTTGAAACCGTTCTTCATGCATAAACGCGGCAACGCCGAACCCCTCCTGTCCACGGTTTTCAAGCTTCGGCACCATGTGCTTGAGCTGATCGTAAACCGTCCTTTGTGAGCGGCTTGAAGGCAACAGAAATGCGCCTGCAACACCGGACATACTATGTCTCCTTGACCGACGATTATGGATGTCGCCCGTTGCGTGTTGTTGTTTTCCACCCTGTCCGGTTGCAGACATCCAATGTCTGGAACCGACACCGAGCGGAGGTAATCCGTCGACTCGCGCGAAGCACATGGTTTTGCGCCTCAGCAAGCAAGGCTCGTACCAAGTCCTCTTTCTCGCGCGTGAGGCTTCGCCGAGATTGGCAAACGAAGAGTGTGATTCGAAAAGGCCGCCCTGATCCGGCTTCCGGACTTCCGAGAACGCGGCCGCCAAAAGTCAGCTTTGGCGGGCACGGTGCCTGATGGGGGCTATCCCGCGGTGCTCCGCCTAGAAGCCGCAGCAAAGAGCGTTACGCGACTGTTGCCGCGGCGGGAATGTCTCTGTCCAATCCTCAAGCGGCCATTCCCAACCGTACGCTGAAGGACGAAGACGTTCAGTGAACCGGACGCCCCACCGAGGGACCATCGGGCCTGTTTGCTGATTGAATTCGTGCGCGCGCCGATCTCCTTGATGTCACGGAGCGAACAGCGCTGTCCGCCGTTGTTGCGGCTTTGAAGGGGTAGACGCTTCGTGACGGCATCGATGCGCAAAGTGAGGGCTATTGAAGCGTCACATAAATGAGGAGGCGTTTGCGAACGAAGCTCGCACGATTGGGCTAGACTTCACAGAATGTAGTTTCAGGCACATGGCGCAGACGCGAGCGAGGTCGGCAAGGGGACCGTATCATGTTTTGACGCCCCTATGTTTGTTTTCAGCCGTGTCGTCTTGAAGACGTTCATGTCCGGCCCCTGACATCAGGGCGTAAAATGTTTCCACGCGCGCCCGCAAAGCACATGGTGTTGTTGTCTTGCAGCAAGACTAGCATAGCGGTTTTCGGCATGTTGATTGCAGCGACGGTGAAGGACGCATTTCAAGAACAGCGGTCTCTCGCCGTCACCACTCAAGAGTTCAGATGAAAGCTATCTATTCTATCAAGCAACTCCGTCATTCTTCGAACGTTGGCGGCGCTACGCAGCACAATGGATGGCATCGGGCGACCGGCCATATTGCCGACACGGTGGAAATCTCGAAATCATCCAGAATCTCAAGGCCAGCGCGGCAGGTAATCGCAGATCAGGTGGCGACAAGCGGCCGTTCCGACGGCCAGGGGGCATCATGTGGACTACCGAAATGCAGAAGCGCCCGCAGATCAACTTGTTCGCGCAAGAGCGAGGCAAAGTGCCCGGCTAGGATATTTGATGAGCTCAACGCAAGCAATTCGTAAACGCCACGCCTGTATCGGGCAACCAGGCGCCCTGTGGATCTGGAAACGCGGAGCGTTCGCGGCGAGGCGAGACGACATGATTCGCAAGGCTGGAAGATCGTCGTTGCAAACCGCCGCGGATCGGAAGTCCTACGGGCTGTTCCGGTCGTGCACAAATGGCCCGTTGGCTCGATACCGGCACTGAGGCTGTCGCCGGAGTGCTCGGGCTGTTTCATTTCTATAGGAGAGATGGTCACCTTCTACACGTTGCCCTGCGAAGTCATCGCGCGTCCGGCCACTTAATCAAACGAATCCAGATATCAAGGACGTGCCATGGCATTTAAAATTGCGACCTATCTCGATCGGATCGGCCTTGCTCAAGTCCCGACAACGCTTGATGGCCTTCTTGCGCTCCAGCAGGCTCAAATGCGTGCGATCCCCTATGAGAACATTGATGTTCTGCTGGGCGATATCCCCGATCTGGCTGAAAATTCGATCTGGGCCAAACTGATCGATGCCCGGCGAGGCGGCTATTGCTTCGAATTGAACAAGTTGTTTGGCTTGGCGCTCGAAGCACTCGAGTTCACGGTCCGGCCCATTCTTTGCAGGGTGCGCATGGGGGCTCCGGAAGGTGGCCCACGCACACATCAGGCATTGATCGTGACCATAGAGGGCTGCGACTGGCTTGCCGATGCCGGCTTTCCCGGTCCGGCACCGATTGCACCGCTACGAATCGATACGAAGGAGCAGCAAATAGTTGGCCATGACGTGTTTCGTCTGCGGGCCGACCCGGCCAGTGGAGAGCTCGTGGTTGAACGCAAGAACCAAGATGAATGGTTCGCTCTTTTCGGTATCGACCGAGCCGTCGCCCTGCCACCAGATTGCGAGGGCGCCAACTTCATCTGCGCACGCTGGGACCGTATGCCCTTTCCATCCGTCCTCATGATGAGTGTGCTGACATCCGAGGGGCGTGCAACCTTGCTTAACAAGAAGCTCAAATTGACTCGCAGCCAATTTAAGGAAAGACAAACACTCGAAACGAAGATCGAACTGCAGCAGGTCTTGGCCAATGTCTTCGGGCTCCGACTGCCTCAGTACACCGTTGATTCCTTATGGGAAAAGCTTGGGTCGCGCGGAGTTGTATAGGAAAGAAAGTGATCAAGCATTGCCAGCGTGACGATGGCCTGTGCGACCACGCGTTCGTCAAACGCCTGCACCCGCGAAACTTGCGCAGACGCATCGCTAATCGGCTGTGTAGCGGTCGTGCCCTACCAGTTCTTTGCCGAGGTCGGCAAATAGTTCGTCGAAGCCATCTATCTTCAACAGACGGAAATTTGTGCCGAGCCTCCGTGCGAACGACTCGGCACAAGGACGCAGCGTTTCGCCATCACGATGCACCCTTATATGTATGCCGTGAGGAAAATCGAGCCACCCTTCCTTGTTCTGTGCAAAGATGCCTTCCATGATCGATGGCTCGGCTCCGCGATAGCCGATGAGAATAATCGGCGCGCCGTCGAGCACTGGCCTGAGCAGTGATACGAGGTTGGTATCGGGAACGCCGACTTCGCCGGCGGCGTTCTTGTCCGGAATATTGCTCAGCGCGTCCGTGCAACCAGACGAGCTGACATTTATTGAAGACGTTGAACTGGTCGTAATTACCGGGGGGCGGTTGACTTCGTGAACCATCACGGATGTGAGGCTGCCGTGCCTTCAGAGCGTCAGACGGAGACGAATCGAAATTCGTTGTTAGGATAGTGCCGACCAATCCCCGCATCACAAAAACTGAAAGGACCTGGTAGCCGCTGCTGATGTCGTTGTGCGGCCTTATCAGGTGCCTGGAGCAGGGGCGCAACGGATCGAGACTGCTTGCCCGGTTGGTACGAATCTCCTTGTGACCAGCGCGCACCGTTTGTTCCGAAGAACCTATGATCGGGGTTGCGGCTGCCCACACTTTCCATTTTCACGGGCCGCTTGCCGCGATTTAAGGGTTTAATCTCCGCATGGATGCGGCGATTATCCTCCCATTTGCGGCGAATAGGGCCCCATCACCGCATGAGGTGCGGCGATTAGGACCTACATCCATGAACCGGGAGGGGTGGCCGGAGTTCCGCTGGGACCACAAGGTCCTGGACTGTTGGCGGACGTGCGGCACAGGCAGGGGTGGCTCTTCGGGTGCATGCAGAGGCTTGGCTTGGGGCTGCGCAGCGAGGCCATGGTCCAGAGCTGACTGAGGACGTGCTGAAGTCCAGCGAGATCGAAGGTGAAATCCTTGGTTGCGATCAGGTGCGTTCGTCGATCGCCCGGCGGCTCGGCATGGATATCTGCGGGCTGGTTCCGGCGGATCGCGACGTCGAGGGCGTCGTCGAGATGATGCTCGACGCGACGCAGAAGTATGCCGACGGTCCTACCGACGAGCGGCTGTTTGGTTGGCATGCGGCGCTCTTCCCGAGAGGGCGCAGCGGTATGCACAAGATCACGGTCGGCGCATGCACGACGACAAGGCGGGACCGATGCAGGTGATCTCAAGCCCAGTCAGGCGTAAGCGTAGCGCCGCGGCCGTTCAGATTGTTTGTGCGCGGTCTTGGGAGCACCGTTAGAAGAGCCATCTTCTGCAAGGGTGCTCACAATGGACGACCATTCGGACGACATAAGACGACCGTCGCCGCGTATCGAAGTGTATACTGGTGCAGGTCGAAAGCCCTGGCCGGACGATTTGAAGGCACAGATTGCCGCGGAAAGCTTCGAGGCGGGCGCGATTGTCACAGATGTCGCTCGCCGCCATGGCTGCCGGCCCCAGCAGGTGCATGACTGGCGGCGTCGAGCGCGTTTGGGCCAGTTGGTGCTGCCGGCTTCGGCGGATACCTTATCGTTTGTGCCTTTGGTGTCGGAATCGTCGCTACCCGCGGCTGCGGAGCCCTCCGTATCGGCGGAAGCAGCTGTTGTTACGGTCGAGTTCCAGGGTGCACGGGTAGAGGTACGCGGGACGCCTGGCCTTGCGGTGCTAAGTGAGGTGTTCATGGCTCTGCGACGGACACGTTCATGCTGACGCCACCCGCGGGCCTCACGATTTACGTTGCGACCCAACCTGTGGACTTCAGAAAGGGTGCGGATGGCTTGGCGCTCTTGGCGAAGGAGACGCTGGGCCAAGACCCGATGAAGGGTGTGGCGGTGGTCTTCCGTGCGAAGCGCGCCGATCGAGTGAAGATTGTCGTCTGGGATGGCACCGGCCTGGTGATGTACTGGAAGCGGCTCGATAGCAGCGGCTTCAAATGGCCTCCCATCGTGGCCGGCATGATGCGCATGAATGCCGCGCAGCTGTCCGCGCTTCTGGCCGGCATGGATTGGACACGCATGCACGCACCTCGAATCCCGCAACCGAAAGCACTTGCGTAGGGAATAAGATCTTCGCTGCATCGAGGCGCGAAGCATGGCAGACTCGGGCCAATGAGTGATTTGCCTGATGAGCTGCCGAGCGATCCAGCCGAGTTGCGTGTCTTTGCCGCCGCTCTGCTGGATCGCTGCGCCAGGCTCGAGCGGTTGCTCAAGCTTGCGAAAGATGCGCAGTTCGGTCGATCGTCGGAAAAGCTGGACGCTGATCAACTTCAGCTTGTTCTAGAAGACATCGAAGAGGCCGTCGCGGCTCTCGAAGCAGCCGAAGATCGCGCCAATCCCAGAACCTGCGAGAAGAGAACTGCCAAGCACAGGGCCAATCGTGGCAAGCTGCCGGAGCATTTGCCCCGCATCATCGAAACCCTGATGCCGGCTGAAACCTGCTGCCCCTCCTGCAAAGGCGATCTCGTTGAGATTGGTCGCGATGAGAGTCAGAGGCTCGACGTCGTTCCGGTGCAATACCGGGTGATTGTGACCCGCCGGCCCAAACTGGCCTGCCGCGCCTGTCACGGTGTCGTCCTCCAGCACGCCGCTCCCGAGCGACTGATCAGGGGTGGATTGCCCACCGAGCGGCTCGTCGCGCAAGTGATCGACGCCAAGTATCATTGGCATTTGCCGCTCTATCGCCAGGCGCAGATGCTGGCGACGCACGGTATCGCCATCGACCGTTCCACGCTCGCCTTCTGGGTCGGCTATGCCGCCCAGGAATTGAAGCCCTTGTGGCATCGTCTGCGAGAGCTTCTGCTCGCCACCTCGAAGCTCTGTGTCGATGAGACCCCGGTGCCGGTGTTGGATCCGGGGCGCGGCAGAACCAAAACCGGCTACTTCTGGGCGCTCTCGCGTGATGACAGGCCTTGGGCCGGACCTGACCCACCTGGCGTGGTTTACGCCTATGCACCGGGCCGTGGGGCGGTTCATGGCTTGCGGCTGCTTGAGGGCTATCGCGGCATCATCCATTGCGATGGCTATGAGGTTTACAAGACCATGACCCGAGAGACGCGTTCGGACGCACTGTCCGGGACGCTTGCCTTCTGCTGGTCGCATCTGCGACGCCAGTTTGTGAAGATCGAGCGCGAGGCTGCTCCGGCACCGGCTCCGGTTGCCCGCGGGGCCCTCGAGCGCATCGCCCAACTCTACGCGGTCGAGAAAGTACTACGTGGCCGATCTGATGCTGAGCGCCGCGCAGGCCGACAAGCGCATGCCCGGCCTTTAGCCGCAGCCTTGAAGCAGTGGTTTGAGGCAAAGCTTGATCACCTTGCGCAGAAGAGCGACACGACGAAGGCTTTGCGTTATGCGCTGCGTCATTGGGACGGCCTGACGCTCTACCTTGATGACGGGCGCATCGAGATGGACACGAATGCGGTCGAGCGTGCGATGCGGCCGATCAAGCTCAATGCCAAGAACTCCCTTTTTGCCGGTTGCGACGAGGGCGCCGAGAGTTGGGCAGTACTAGCTTCGTTAATCGAGACCTGTAAGCTCAATAGCGTCAGTGCCGAGCACTGGTTCGCCGACGTCCTTGGGAAGCTCGTCAATGGTTGGCCTGCGTCACGATTGGATGAGCTGCTCCCCTGGGCATCGACTTACATAATGCATGCTCACGATCCAAAGCTGGCGGCATGAGCCTCAACACAACCGCTGTCCGGATCAAGGTGACCCTCAAGGACGTGAAACCGGAGGTGATACGTCGCCTTGTCGTACCCATCACCCTGCGTCTTGATCGGCTGCATCTGACGCTTCAGGCGGCGTTTGGCTGGACAAACAGCCACCTCTTCGAGTTCCACGCTGGCGAAGAACGTTGGGGCATCCCTGATCCCGACGGTGATTTTGGCCCCCAGCCTATCGATGCCCGCAAGACGCGGCTCTCCAATATCGTTCAAGAGACCGGCGCCAAGACGATCCATTATCTCTATGACTTCGGCGACAGCTGGGATCATGTGATCAAGCTCGAAAAATGGTTCGACAACACGACGACACAGGGACTTCCCCTCCTGCTCGAGGCCGCCGGTCGTTGTCCTCCGGAGGACGTCGGCGGTGCGCCCAGCTATGCCGAATACCTCGATGCCATCGGCGACCCTACCCATCCAGAACATGAAAATATGCGCCTCTGGGGTCCGCAGCGGTTCGATCCCAACGTCGTCGATCGAGCCGCGCTTGAGACCGCCGTCAACGCATTGTCGGAAACATGGAAGCCGCGCCGGCGCACCACGCGATCAAAATAGGCGTCAAGCGCCAATCGAAAGGGCCGCAGCGCTACGCTTACAGTCAGGCGCGAGCGTGTGCATTACGAAGCGCCGAAGGCTGGCCGCGTGCCGCAGGACATGAAAGCGCCGACGCAGTCCCTGCCGATGGCCGCGAGCAGGCTATAGGCGTCGGTCCCGGCAGCGCCAACCGTTTGCGCCACTCGGCGGCGTAGCGCGTCGGAATCGGGGAGGAGGTTGTCGAAGACAGCCGTGACGGTTTCGCCGCGGAAGGGATCCTCGCGCAACGGCAGCGAAAGCGAGACGGGAAGGGCATGCTCCCACCCGAGCCAATCAGCCTCGTACCGGAATTCAATAGCGCCGGTTGCCGCTTTGGTGAGGCGGCCGACAAGGCGGTTGTTGAGGAGCACACGCAGCGGCACATGGCGAGGGCGGCGGGCCATCAGAAGATATCCTCGATGTCCGCCGCACTGGCCTTGCCACGGGCCACAATCCGGAATTCAAGGTCGAGGGCGGCCAGCACGGCGAGGATGGTCTCCAGCCTTGCCGCCGGGTTGCCGGTCTCCATCAGGGAAATGGTCTCCTGCCGCACCCCGCCTGATCGGCGAGCTGCGTCTGGCTGAGGTCGCGCTTTTTGCGGGCACGGCGTACCAGATTGCCTATCTGTTGCGGTGTCCTTGCGAGGTCGGTCATAGCTCACCCTTCGGCCCCATTATGAGCTAACTCCGATAAAATCGCAATATCGGTTTTGGCGCATAAAACAATATTGGACTAAACCGCTCCGCGGTAGGCAGCGATGGCGGCGGCCTGAAGAAGGAAGCGGCACAGAGTGCGCGGCAGCGGCATTAACGATCCTTCGCTGTGCGTCGCGCCGTCCGACCCGTCGCCTCGCTGAACAGGTGGCGGGGGATGTTGATTATCGCAAAACGTCGCCGGTCTTCCGGGTGCGTTTCAAAATCTGCCTCCACAAAAATCTCGACGGTCTCCTCACTGGCATGAACTTCGACGCGTACCGGCGCGTCTTCAAACTCTACTTCATATCGGCGACCATTCTTTCCTCGGATAATCGCGTGCGCCATTTTTATGCTACCTCCGGCCCTGCTTCTTGAGCTTTTTCACTCGGTGCTTCTGATAATCCAGAACGGCCGCTGCAAGTGGCATCGAGCGCGGCACGCGCACATGTGTGAGGGAGACGACAAGCGCTCTGCCTGTTTCTTCCGAGCGAGACAAATGGCAGATGATGCCGCCCTCGTCACCGGCGTATGACAAATCCCAGACGACGTGGTGCATCCGATCAGCATCGGCAACATTCTCGGCTTGCAGATATTCGATCAACGATGGTGCCAGTTCAACGTCGAATGGCGCGGCTGCCTTGAGTGCGGCGAGCAGCCGGGTGGTCTTCTCCGGATTGTCGAGCATAGGTCGTCCATCTTTAACGGGCGAATCAGAGAGCTGACGATCAGCGATGATAGGGAATATGGCTCAACAGAGCCATATTCGCTATCCGTCGCACAACTCGCCTTCCTCCCATTGCTGGTTGACCCGATCCAATGGCGATGACCTCACGGGCATTACACCGCTTCCTCGCTAATACAACGCAGTCCGCCCCTCTCCGGCGCATCACCGCTTCGCGGTAGGCGACTCGTGGCAAGCTTTGGTGCCACCATCTGATCTTCCTTCATTCCCGACGAAGTTCGATTGCGAGACGCTGGAGGCGCTGCTTGCAGCGCTTTCATATCGCAAAGGAGCTTCCCATGACGGTTCTTCGACAACGGATGACTGAGGACATGCAGGTCCGGAATCTGTCGCCGCATACACAGGCATCGTATCTCCAACAGGTATCGCTGTTTGCACGTTACTTCCGTATGTCGCCGGATGCGCTGACCCCCGAGCACATCCGGACTTATCAAATCTACCTCACGAACGAGAAGAGGCTGGCCCCCAATTCAATCCATACGGCTGTCGCGGCGCTTCGGTTCCTTTACAGGATTACGCTCAAGAAGGACTGGACCTTTGGAGAAGACATCCCGCTTCCAAAAAAGCCGCAGAAGCTACCCGTCGTCCTGAGCCCTGAAGAAGTTGTGCATTTCCTCAGCTGCGTGGATTGCAACAAAGATCGGGTGATCCTGACCACCTGCTACGCGGCAGGCTTGCGCATTTCGGAGGCCGGCCGGCTGAAGGCCGCCGCCATCGATAGCGCCCGTATGGTTGTTCGCGTCGAGCAGGGTAAAGGTCGCAAAGATCGGTACGTGATGCTGTCGCCCATGCTGCTGGAGATCCTGCGCAGCTACTGGATCGCCGTTCGCCCGAAGGAGTGGCTGTTCCCTGGCATTCACGATGATCGGCCAATCACGAAGGACGCCGTAGAAGCAGCCTGCCAAAAGGCGCATCGGTTGTCCGGTCTCTCTAAACCCGTCACCCCACATTCGCTTCGGCACGCATTCGCTGTACATCTCCTCGAATCAGGTACCGACTTGCGGACCATTCAGCTCCTCCTCGGTCATCGCAGCCTCGCCACCACGGCCAAGTACTTGCGCATCGCGACCAACAAGGTCTGCGCGACGTCCAGCCCTCTGGACCTCTTGCCGCATCCAGTTCCAGCCGAACCACAGCCGGCGCCGCCAAAACACTTCTGAGTTTCAGACCGATGGCCCGCTCGGGGCCGGAAGTGGCGGACATATTCCGCCGCTACGGTGCAGCCTATCGTGAGAGCCATGGCGCCTCGCTATGCATTGCGCAGCGTCGCGTCATGAGCGCGATCGAATTGTGTCGAACTGCGGCACTTGGTGGTCATGTCGAGCGCTGCGATCACTGTGACCACCAGCGCATCTGCTACAATAGTTGTCGTGATCGCCACTGCCCAAAATGCCAATCACTGGCTCGTGCCCAGTGGTTGGACAACCGTCGATCAGAACTTCTCGACACCCGGTATTTTCATGTGGTCTTCACCATACCGCAGTCCATTGCAGCTATTGCCCTTCAAAACAAGGAGATCGTCTACGGCATTCTGTTCCGGGCCGCCAGCGAGACGTTGCGCACCATCGCAGCTGACCCCAAGCATTTGGGCGCACAAATCGGATTCTTCGCGGTGCTTCATACTTGGGGTCAGGCTCTTTTTCACCATCCGCATCTGCATTGCGTGGTTCCGGGTGGGGGCATTTCTCCGGATGGCACACGATGGATTTCCTGCCGGCGCAAGTTCTTTTTGCCCCTTCTCGTGTTGGCGCGTCTGTTTCGTCGACTGTTTCTCGATTATCTCCGGAAGGCCTTCGACGCCGGAGACTTGCAGTTCTTTTCCTCGCTGGAAACCCTTCGGACGCGCGACGCCTTCTTGCGTCACATCGCGCCTATCCAGAAGAAGGATTGGGTGGTTTACGCGAAGCGCCCCTTCGCCGGACCTGAACAAGTCCTCAAGTACGTCGCACGATACACGCACCGCATCGCCATCTCCAACAATCGCCTCCTCGATATCGACGACGGCAAGGTTCAGTTTCGCTGGAAAGATTATCGCAATGGCCACCGTCAAAAGACGATGACGCTTGGCGCTGACGAATTCATCCGTCGGTTCCTGCTTCACGTACTTCCCGACGGGTTTCAACGTATTCGGTATTTCGGCTTCCTGGCCAATCGCTACCGCGCAGAAGACCTCAACGCTACGTTCCAGCGAATTTCTGGCTCCCTGGACCCCAACCATTCTGGTGTACCGGACATGGCGAATTCCGCTGGGGCCAAATCCTCTGTGGCGTGGAGGAGGACAAGACAACGCGAAAGTCGAAGGGACTAGATCAAGGGATTTCCGATCCCAAGATCACGCGCGAATGGATACAGCAAGTGGTTGAACAGTCGGGTTCACCCATGCATTGACGGCGTCAGTATCACACAGATTGTCCTTCCTTCACGGGCCTATGTCTTTGTAATTGAAGCGCCAGCAACTCAGGCCGGACCACACCAGGCCCGACGATAAAATACTATAAGCGCTTTGACGATTTCTGCACGCCAATGAAGGACTATGAGATCAAGGACGTATAATGCGCCCGTGGTGAGCAGCCGGCCTTAACCGTGCATTTGCATCGAAGGATTTATTTGGAGGCGATAGCCTCGTATTCCGATCAAAGCCGTTCTTTTGAACAGGAGCTCTACTCCTGCAATTTACAGGTCGCGCCGCATCTTTTTTGATCGTCGTTTAGGGTAGTTGATGGAGGACCATTTCAACCGAGCGGAGAGATTTCGCTTGGGCAAGAAGATGTGGTCGCCGCTCCCCCGAACGATTTTCCAATCTTTCGCGAAACGCCCCGAACCCCATTGAAATCAAAATCGCTACGTCTTTGCAGAGGAACACCGACTTATTTCAGTGCAGCCCACGTGGTCGCTTGTATAGGAGCTCAACTTCAGTGGTGAGGGACACTGCCAGCGTCAATTGGCCGGACTAATTGGCTTCGATCACACTCGCGAAAGTTTTTCAGAATTTTCTCGGAGGTATAACCTTCAGCCCGACAAATTCTTCTGGCGCTGAAGGTGTAGTGAGCGCGACTTCCTTCCCCGCCGTAAAAATGAAGAGGATGCTTCGCTAGCCGGCCAAGGCGGACGCCGGCTGAGTGGCGTTGAATGGCGCGATGCCTGGGGCGCGGCCTCAATCGTGATCGCGCGCCCAAAGCATCGCGCGTTCGCGTATCCGCAAGAACAGTTGAGTTCGGTCGAAGACACGATTCGTGTTAGGCGCGTGTTCAATGGCGGCCGGCACCGGGCCTGGACTTCTCGATCCCCATGTGGGCCTATAACCGCCGTCCCACGCCGGGTGGACGTCGAGAGAAATTTTCGACCATCCCGCCGAAACCTACGGGATGTAGGCGTTAAGCAACCGGATGAGACGTGGGGCTGGGCTTCGTCCGCCTTGAGACCTGAGCCGTGGTAAGGCGGCATCAGCATGAGAAGGCTTGCGCCTCGTTCGGCCGCATAGCGTGCGCGCTCCACCGCGATACGAGTGCTGAAATGGCTGCATGTCACCATGACCGGTTTGCGGCCCGCCACATATGATAGGCAGAGCTGCAACTAGCAATCTGCGTTCCTCATCAATAGGAAGGAACTGCTCGGAATAGTTAGCCAGGATGCAAATTCCGTCGACCTTCTGATCGATCATGCAATCCAAAACGCGCCGCTGCCCCTCAAGGTCGAGATCTCCAGAGACGGTGAATGGCGTTGGCGCAACCGCCCCTTTAAAGCTCAAGCAGAGATCACACAGCGTGCTTTTGGCCTCTCTGTGATCCGAGATCGTACTCAGGAGGCCGGCCAAGCGCCCTACGAAACCTCAGATGGTGAGTGGTCATTTGTCGCGCGCCTTCAATCGGCAAGAAGGACGATAGGCATTTTTGTCCTCGCCGACTTAGAAAGCTCAAACAAGGAAGGATGACTGCGCTCCCTTCAAGGATTGTCTCAGTTCATTTCAGGATCTTAGTGCGGCATGCAGGCGAGCTTTTTCCAGCCGTTGCCTGACTCCGTTTAGGCAGCTAGCCAATCTGGCGAACTCTTGAATACCGAGATCTCCGACAACAAACTGATCAAGTTCTTGCTGCTGGGCCGCGATGCTCGCAAGACGCTTGCGAGCGTGATCTGTTAACGATAGGTGTACGAAACGGGCATCCTTAGTGCAAGGCTTGCGCCGCACCAACCGTTTTTCTTCGAGCTGCTTCGAATGCATCGTGATGAAAGATGAACCAACCTCCATCAATTTTGCAACCATGTTGACCGGAACACCGTCTCCCCGTTCCAAGTCGGTGAGCGCCATTAAGATCATCATTTGCGGTCCGGTAATGTCGAGCGCATTCGCCTGGTACTGACGAAGGTCGTCCAGACACACATTGAGAGATCTGATCTCCCACATAAATCGCCTGAGTACATCCTGATTTTCGGCAGAGCTTTTTCCGAGCCGTGTTGTTGGCCTAGGCAATTTCGGTGCCATCGGATTTCAGGAGCTCCTTCCTTGAACTGTTCGCGCTAGCAGAGTTTTAACAGAGAGGAATAATGTTTGGCTGACCGAATCGACCCGGCAAGTGCGGGATGTTAGATCGACAAGTTGCATCCCGCGAGCTCGCTCCCGGTGCAAATCTGCAGAAGATCCGCCGCTGTGCCTCGCAACTTCACACAACCATTGTGCTGAAATCCGTCAAAAATTTCTCCTTGAACGCACAATTTGAGCGTGACGCCCAGTTCTCAGGCACATTAAATCGCCTCGTCGCGCTGGCTCAAGTCTCAACGCACCAAGAGCTCACTAGCACAGGACGAGCGAAGGGGTCGCGCCGTACTCAATGTTTGATCGAGGCGCGCCCGAACCCCGCGAAATTGCAGCTTGAGAGCGAGGCCGCCGCTCCAGAGCCACCGAAGTCTATGCTGACTACTGGCGATGCGCTCGACCCGCGAGACGATCTCCGGCCATCGGCGCGAAGTAACTCTGCAGCTTGGCTGCGATGTCAGCCTTCGAAGCGGGCGCAAGATCAGAGGTCTCGACAGCCTTGGCGAAGTCGTTCGCGCTCTCTTGGAAGGCCTCGATGTAGCTCTGGTCTCGACGGAGCATGAAATTCTTCTCGTGACGGCGCATCATGAGCATTCCGCTCGCGAGCATGGGATTTTGGAACTCCTTCAGTCGAGCTTCTATGGCGTGGACGGATGCGCGAAGCGGACCGCTGAGTCCGAGTTTCTCGTTCAGCCCCAGCTTGATTTCGGCTTGCTGATGTCGGCAAATTCTTCCGGTAGACGCCTGGTAACCAGATCACCGTTCCGGACTTTGCGGGCAATTCCTTTTTCAACACGCTCGGCAATTTTGTGTCCAATCCCAGGGCGGGACTGCTTTTTGTCGACTTTGTCATCGGCGATGTCCTAGTGCTGCAGGGGACGATCGAGTTGCTCTGGAATGATCCATCGATTCAGGGCTTCAAGGGTGCCGAGCGCGCCTGGCAGCTTCATGTCACAGCTGCCCGGAGAGTGCGGGCTGCGGCGATCCCTCTCATCGGAGAGGTGGTCGAATATTCTCCGAGGGCGCTCACCACGGGAGCTTGGCCGAGAGGTGAGCGTTCCCAGTGACCCAATGGAGCTGAGGAGAGCGAGCATGACAACCGCCGATGGATATCGACAGGGCAAATCTGAGTCCGGTCCGACGATTCTAGGGCGATATTCACGGATTGATCGGCCGAATTCACCTCTCTGGCGGCGATTGCCAGAGTTCACCATTTGAGGGCCACGCCAACTGGCGAGTTGAGAAGGCCGTGGAGCTGCCACGGCCTTCCATTTGGAGAAGATCAGGACATCGTCGGCATCACGAACTCGGCGCCTGCCCGGATGCCGGTCGGCCAACGGGTCGTGATCGTTTTCAGCTTGGTATAGAAGCGAACGCCCTCGGGGCCATGCATGTGATGGTCGCCGAACAGAGAGGCTTTCCATCCACCGAACGAATGGAATGCCATCGGCACCGGGATCGGTACGTTGATGCCCACCATGCCGACCTGGATCTGATGCGCGAACTCACGCGCCGCGTCGCCGTCCCTAGTGAAGATTGCAGTGCCGTTGCCGAACTCGTGCTGGTTGATCATGTCGGCCGCATCGTCATAGGACTTGGCCCGAGCTACCACGAGCACCGGTCCGAAGATCTCTTCGCGATAGATCTTCATGTCCGTGGTCACGCCATCAAACAGGCTGCCGCCGATGAAGTAGCCCTTCTCGTAGCCCTGGCGATGGAAATCGCGCCCGTCCACAATCAGCTTCGCGCCTTCGTCAACGCCGGCGTCAATATAGCCTCGGACCTTGTCGAGGTGCTGCTTCGTCACCAGCGGGCCCATCTCGGCATCGGGGTCGGTGCCGGGACCAATGTTAAGCGCGCGGACCTTGGGCGCCAGCTTTTCGATCAGACGGTCGGCGGTCGTGTCTCCGATCGGAACGGCTACCGAGATTGCCATGCAGCGCTCGCCGGCGGAGCCATAAGCCGCGCCCATGAGAGCGTCGACCGCCTGGTCCATGTCGGCGTCAGGCATCACGATCATGTGGTTCTTGGCGCCGCCCAGCGCCTGGCAGCGCTTGCCGTGGCTGGTCGCCGTCTCATAGATGTATCGCGCAATCGGCGTCGAGCCGACGAAGCTGACCGCGACGATATCCGGATCGGTTAGAATGGCGTCCACCGCCTCCTTGTCGCCATGCACGACGTTGAACACGCCGTCGGGCAGCCCGGCCTCCTTCAGCCACTGCGCAAGCACAAGCGAGGCCGAGGGATCGCGCTCTGACGGCTTGAGGATAAACGTATTGCCGCAGGCCAGCGCAACCGGGAACATCCACATCGGGACCATCGCCGGGAAATTGAATGGCGTGATGCCAGCGACGACCCCGAGCGGTTGACGCAGCGAATGGCTGTCGACACGGGTACCGACATTCTCGCTGATCTCTCCCTTGAGCAGTTGCGGCGCGCCGGTCGCGAACTCCACCACCTCCATGCCGCGTTGGATCTCGCCCTTCGCGTCCGAGAGCACCTTGCCGTGTTCGGCGGTGATCACTTGGGCAAGTTCATCGATACGATCCTCCATGATCCGCAGGAAACGATTGAGAATACGCGCACGCCGCAGTGGCGGTGTGTTCGCCCAGGCCGGAAAGGCCTTGCGGGCCGCTGCGGCGGCCGACCGCACGTCTTGCGTCGTGGCAAGTCCGAGCGTTGCCGATTGCTCGCCGGTCGCGGGATTGTAAACCGGCGCGGTGCGAGGGCCCCGGCTCGGCACTAACTCGCCATTGATGAAGTTCAGAATAGTCACGGGCATTGGCTGCTCTCCCTAACTTGATGCTTGATCGAGCCAGATATGCAGCGCATAAAAATGCGGCATCAACGGCCGAATTCGCGGCTCCGTTGTGCAGAAAGTGTAGTCAATGGATTGGGAGCGCGTTCGGATATTCCTGGAGGTGGCGCGTGCCGGCCAGATTCTGAAGGCCTCGAAAAGCCTACGGCTGAACCATGCAACGGTCGCCCGGCAACTGACGGCGCTTGAGAGTGGCTTGAATGCCAAACTGCTCGAACGACACACTTCAGGCTGCACGCTGACGGCGGCGGGCGAGGCCCTTGTCGCGGCTGCCGAACGCGCAGAGAGCGAATTCCTCAAAGTGGGATCGAGCATTGGAGGCGCCGCCGAGGCCCTCACCGGAACGGTGCGCGTAGGGGCGCCGGACGGGCTTGGCAACTACTTCCTGGCCGATCGGCTGGGCGCGCTGGCCGCGAAGCACCCGGGCCTTGTCATTCAGCTCGTGCCACTTCCGCGCACGTTCTCATTGTCAAGGCGCGAGGCTGACGTTGCGATCACGCTGGACCGGCCCAAGCAGGGCAAGCTGATCCTGTCCAAGCTCACCGACTATACGCTCAGTGTCTATGCTGCTGATGCTTATCTGGCGCGCGCGGGTCCCATCAAGACGCAGGCCGATCTTGCCGGCCGCCTGTTCGTCACCCAGGTCGAGGATTTCGTCTACAGCAGGGCATTGGACTATGCATCGGTGCTCGGCCGGCTCATGTCGCGACGCTATGAATGCGGCAGCGTCGTTGCGCAGATGGAGGCTGTTCGCGGTGGACACGGCGTCGGAATCCTTCATGATTACGTGGCCCAGCGCTATCCCGAATTGCGGCGTCTGCTTCCCGACATCCGCTTCGTGCGGAATTACTGGCTGACGTCACATCCCGATACGCACGAAACGCGGCGCGTTGCGGAAGTGCATCGCTTCATCGTGGCCTCAGTCAAGGCGGCGAGGTCGTCTTTCGAGGCTGCTTGAGCGCCACTGCCGGTTTCTCAGGCGGGGCTGTTTGGATTGTTCCCGATCCGGCGCATTCCATGAACGCCCGCAGCGCGGAGGACACGAATGCGTCCTTGCGATGAACGAAAACCGTGGTGGCCCTGCCGGTCCCGTTCGGCAAAGAATGCAGGTGGATCAAGCCCTGTCGTTCGGCAGAATCAGCGACGACGCGCGGCACCAACGACAGCCCGACCGAAGCCGCCACACAACCGATGATTCCGTCGAGCGTTCCCATTTCCATCCAGCGCAGGTCGACGAAACCACGATGCGCAAGATACTCCGACAGACGCTGTCGATAGGAGCAACCGGCGCGAAACACGATCACCTTCCGGCCGCTTCCCGAAGCCAGGAATTTGCTGAGGTGTTGGGGGGACGTCACCATCGGCGGCGTGATCAGCACCAGCTCCTCCTCCACGATCGGTGTGCAGGTCAGTTCACCGTGCGTGACCGGTGCAGAGACAAAAGCTCCATCAAGCTTCCGAGACAATACGCAGTCGACCAGCGCTGCGGTCGGGCCCGTCTCGATTTGGACGTCAACATCGGGATAAGCGATGCCGTAATGGGTGAGCAACGGTGGCAGGCGTAACGCCGCCGTCGTCTCCATCGATCCAATGCGCAGCTCGCCGCCCGGCCACGCCTCGTCCTTCACTGCGCAATGCGCCTCGGCCAACAGATCGCTGATGCGCTTGGCGTAAGGAAGCAGCCTGTTGCCCATGGAGGTGAGCGTGACACCTTTCTTGGATCGGTCAAAAAGTCGGACGCCGAGCTGGTTCTCCAGCGCTCTAACTCGCTGGGTCACGTTCGATTGGACGGTGTGGAGATCGTGGGCGGCGCGGCCGATTCCGCCGGCCATGGCGACTGCGGAAAAGAAATTCAGATCCGTGCTGTCCATATGGTCATCTCCCGGAATGATGACCCTGATCAATAATAATCACTTTTATGTTGTCAATAGCTATTCTAGCTTCCCAGCATCCAAGACGGGAATGAGCCTAGGAGAGGAAGAGACATGGCTATCAAGACGAGATTGACCGAATTTTTTGGGCTCGAGCACCCGATTGTGCTGGCGCCGATGGATCCGGCCTCCGGCGGCGAGCTGGCCTCCGCGGTTTCCGCGGCAGGTGCTCTGGGCCTTCTTGGCGGCGGTTATGCCAACCGCGCCTGGTTCGAAGAACAGTCCGCAAAGGTGAGCCGCCCGGACGTCGGCTGTGGATTCATCACCTGGGCGCTGGCGAATGATCCGGGTCTGCTCGATCTCGCTCTGGAGCGGCACAAGAAAGCGATCATGCTGTCGTTTTCGGATCCTGCGCCATATGCCCCGAAAGTGAAGCAGGCCGGCATCCCGCTGATCTGTCAGGTGCATACGCTCGAGCATGCCCAGCGGGCGATCGACGTCGGCGCGGACGTTATCATCGCACAGGGTACGGAGGCCGGCGGCCACGGACTCACGGCGCGCTCGACGATGCCGTTCGTTCCTGCAGTCGCCGATATGATCGCGCAACGAGCGCCGCGCGTTCTCCTTCTTGCCGCCGGAGGCATTGCTGACGGGCGCGGTCTCGCCGCCGCGCTAATGCTAGGTGCCGACGGTGCTTTGATCGGATCGCGGTTTTGGGCCACACAAGAATCAGTCATTCATCGCAACGCCAAGGAAAAGGTGCTGGCAGCCACCGGCGATGAAACGATCCGGACGCGTGTCTACGACGTTGTCCGCAAGAAGGCTTGGCCCTCGGAGTACACTGGGCGCCTGATGAAGAACGGCTTCATCGAAAGGTGGCATGGCCGGGAAGACGAGCTGCGCACACTGCAAGAAGCCGAGCTGCAGCGCGTCGAGAAGGCGTGGGCCTCCGGCGACTACGATACCGCCAATGTCACGGTCGGAGAAGCAATCGGCCTCATCAACGACATTCCAACCGCCGGTGAGCTGGTGAAGCGCATTTCAGCAGAAGCAAGCGCATGTCTTGCGCGCTACGCGCCGACGCGAAATTCTATCGCGGCCTAACGGGTCCGCAACTTTCTACCTAGTGCCGGGTGGAAACGGCGCGTGCGCTGCGGCGCACGCGCCCGCGAAAACACGTGCCCAACAAGGCCGAAGGAGAGATATGATGAGCGAACCTAAAGCGGACGCCCCGAACCTGGGAATCTGGACGGTGGTGCTTGCCTCAAGTGCGGGCACGATTATCGAGTGGTATGACTTCTATCTCTATGGAAGCCTTGCCGTGTTCTTTTCGACCCTTTTTTATCCCGCCAACGATCCCACCGCCGCCGTCCTGATCAGCGTTGCAACCTTTGCTACCGGATTTGTCATCCGGCCATTCGGTGCCATCCTGTTCGGAAGTCTTGGCGACCGATTGGGACGCAAGCACACCTTTCTGCTGACTCTTATCTTAATGGGAATTGCGACCACCGCGGTCGGTCTTTTGCCGACATATGCAAGTATCGGCTTTGCCGCACCTGTCGCGCTGGTCGTGCTCCGACTGGTACAGGGCTTGGCCATCGGCGGCGAGTACGGTGGCGCTGCCATCTATGTGGCTGAGCATGCACCGGCAAACCGTCGTGGCTTCTTCACTAGCTTCATCCAGACCACCGCCACCTTGGGCTTCTTTGTTGCAATTCTGGTCGTGCTGGCGTGTCGGCTATCGCTCGGGGAGGAAGCATTCCGTGCTTGGGGATGGCGTATCCCGTTCTTGCTGTCTGCACTTCTCGTCGTGATTTCGATCTATCTTCGCCTCAAGCTCAGCGAGTCGCCTGTTTTCGAGCAGATGCGCCAGGCCGGCACGGTCTCGCGCGCGCCGGTTCGCGAAAGTTTCGGCACGAGACAAGGATTGGGTTATGCGCTCTATGCTCTCTTCGGCGCGACGGCGGGTCTGGGATGCGTGTGGTACACCGGGCAATTCTACGCGCTGTATTTCCTGCAGAGCGTTCTCAAGGTGGACTTCCTGACGGCGAATGTCTGCGTCGCCGTTGCTCTAGCCATCGGCACGCCGCTGATCGTCGTGAGCGGGGCCTTGTCAGACCGTATCGGACGCCGTCCGCTGATCGTCACCGGACTGCTGCTCGCCGCCGCGCTCTACGTTCCCATCTACATGGGGATTGCGAGCGCCACGGCTGCGCACAATTACGTGGTCGTCACGGCGCTTATCCTGGCGCAACTCATCTTCGTAGCGCTGGTCTATGGACCGAATGCCGCGTTTCTCGTCGAGCTCTTTCCGGCGCGGCTGCGATATACCTCGCTGTCGCTTCCCTATCACATCGGCACTGGGATATTCGGCGGCTTCGTTCCGCTGATCAGCCTCTCGCTCGTCAGCTACACTGGCAACATCTACGCCGGCCTGATCTATCCGATCGCGATCGCACTCATGACGGCGGCGGTCAATATCCTTTGCCTGCCCAAGGCTGTCGCAGTCGACCTTTCAAGTGAATTCGGCACGACACCGGCAGCCGGCCGCCAGACCGCATGAGCCGGGAAGCCGCCAACTGCCATCGAGGTGTTCGTGCAAGACCCTTTGCACGAACACCCGGCGGGAATTTGCCGCGAAGATGGTATGAGGGATTCGTTCGACGTCTGCGATGAGCCCCTGGCTGTCGTGACTGCGAACAATTCCTCCCTCGACTTGTCGCAGATGTCCTGCGACGCAGTCACCCCGTTGCTGATTGCAACGGGGTGTTTTTTTGAGACCCGCATCTGCTTCGTCGAAGGCAGCCCGATGCTCAAAGCAGCAGCAATCTGTTTCGATTGTAGGCGACCAACGCCGGTGCACCTGCTCGTGCTCTGTTGCGCACGCCCGTTTGCGAAGATTCGCACTGCCTCGCCTGCCCGGGATGGATACAGTTTTGTGAGCGAGGGAGGGCATTTCCAATGAAGCTGATAACTAAATTGTTGCTGCTGACATGCGGCGCGCTGGTCGCAGGAGCGACCGGAACAGTTCCGGTCTTGGCCAAGGAGACCGTAAAGCTTGCGTTTATTGGACCATTGTCGGGTGGGAATTCAGCTCCCGGCATCGGGGGCCGCAACTCCACGCAATTGGCCGTGCAATTGCGAAACGCCGACCCCGCGGCAAAGTATACTTACGAGCTCGTCACCTTCGATGACGAATGCAAGCCGAATATCGGCATCCAGGTCGCAACCAAGGCTGCATCGGATCGTAGCATCATCGCCGGTGTGACCCACTATTGCTCGGCCGTAGGCATCGCGACGGTTGATACCTATGCCCGGTTCGGATTGCCGGTCGTGGTGTGGGGCGCCATCCTGCCCGAGATCACCTATGGCAACGACTACCACGAAATTCATCGCGTCAACGGGACGATGATCAATGAAGGCAAGCTCGCAGCGGAGTTCCTCACCAAGCAGGGGTTCCTGAAATACGTTGTCGTTCACGACACCACCGACTACGGCAAGGGACAGAACAAATATTTCAGCGAATATCTCAAGTTGGCCGGCGGCGAGATCGTCGCGACTTTTCCGGTCAGCCCGGATCAGCAGGACTTCACGGCTGAGCTCACCAAGATCAAGGAGCTCAAGCCGGACCTGATCATGGTGGGCGGCCTGACGCCGCTCGGCGTCCGATTGCGGGCTCAAATGGATCGGGTCGGTGTCACCGCCCAGCTTGCGGGCGTCTCCGGCATAATGAACGCGGGCTTCCTGGAAGGCGCAGGTGCCGCGGCGGAAGGAACGATTTCCTTCCACAACGGCGCTCCCATCAGCAAATATGAGCAGGGCCAAGCGTTTCTCGACGCATACGCCAAGGCGGGCTTTCGCGAGGACCCGGACGCCTATGGCCCCTTCGCCTACTCCGCCGCCAATCTGATCATGGATGCGATCGAGAAGGTTGGCCCCGACCGGGCCAAGGTCAAGGACCTGCTCAATACGACCAAGGCATACAAGTCGCTGGTCGGCGAGATCAATTTCGACGACCACAGGCAGAACATTCTGAGGGCCAACGTCTATGTCGCCCAGGATGGTAAATGGGTCTACTGGCCGGATAGCGAATATTCCGCCGGCAAACGAAAACTCCGCCTTAACTGACCAAGACGTCATGCGTCGCCCTAGCGCGCGGAGACATTGATGGACCTCGGAATCGTAGCGCAGCAGGTATTCAACGGCCTCATGCTGGGCGTGATCTACTCAATGATCGCCGTTGGATTTTCGCTGTTCTTTGGGGTGCTCAACGTCATCAAGTTCTCGCACGGTGACGTCGTGACGCTGGGAAGTTTCTCAGCCTTGGGAGCCGCCGGCCTTTCGGGAGCTCTCTTTGCGCTGCCTCCTGCGCTGGCCTTGCTCGCCGGTTTGTCGGCTGCAGTCGGCGCCGGGGCGCTCGCGGGCATCGTGATCGGGAGGGTTCTTGTGATCCCCTTGCGCGGCGCCCCCAGCATCAATGTGCTGCTCGCGACCCTGATGGCCGGCACCGTGCTGCGCGAGGCCATCCGGCTTGGCGTGCCCAACGGCGGCAACCCGAAGCCGTTTCCGGCTTTGTTGCCGAGCGGCATGATCAAGGCCGGCTCCTTCAGTGTGGGTATCGACAGTGTGATCATCGTGTGCGCCGGACTGCTGCTGGTGGTGGGAACGCATCTGTTGGTGACCCGCACCCGGTTCGGGCTCTCGATCCGCGCCGTGGCCCAGGATGACGAGGTTGCACGCCTTGCAGGCATCGACCAGCAGCGCGTGGTGCTGGGGACCTTCACATTGGGATCGGGGATCGCCGCTTTTGCCGGCTGCATGCTCGGGCTGTATTACCGCGAGATCAGCTTCAACATTGGCGTTCTGCTCGGCATCATCGGATTCGCCTCGGCCGTGGTGGGCGGTCTTGGAAGCCTGATGGGGGCCGATTATCGGGGGATTTCTATTCGCCGGCGTGCAGACGCTGGTCGTGGTGGCGATGCCGATCTCGAGCGCTTATCGCGATGTCGCGGCCTTTGCCGTCATCATCATCCTGATTGCGTTGTTCCCGACAGGAATGATTGCAGAACAGCGCAGCGACCGGGTGTGACATGAGCAGCCTTTCAAGCCCGGCTCCCTCGCTCTCCGTTCCGCGGATTCGTCGTCATCCGCGCGCCCTCGTCGCAGCCGTGGTGGCGCTTCTGTTTTCCGGCGGCGGCCTGATGATGCACGCCGAATCCCAGCCCGTAGTTCTCGCCTTGCTCGCGGCCTTCATTCTGGCGTTTGGAGTGGCGGATCGAACGCAGATCGGCCGGGAGATCGCCGCCACCTGCGGTGACTATCGAGGCGTTGCCAATGGCATGGCATTGCTGTGTGCGTTGATCCTGATCGGCCTGTTTCACGCCGATCACTACGCGCTTCTGATGCTAGCAACCGTCGCAATCTTCTCGACTGCCTGCATCGCGCTCAACTTGCAGCTCGCATTCGCCGGCATCGCCAACTTCGCAGGCGCGGCCTTCTTCGTCATAGGATCATATACGGCCGCCGTAGTGAGTGCATACACCACCGTTCCGCGCGCATTTGCGCCGTTGATCGGCGTGACAACGGTGGCCTCACCGATCGTCTTGTCGTCGCCTTTGCGGGTGATGCGGCCAATGAACTGCAGCGTGACGGCCAAGGACTTGTGCGTATCGTGCAAGGCCGCAATCTTCAGGTTTGGAAGGTCAACGCCTTCGCCCAGCATGTCGACGCAGACGACGATCCTGGTCCCGTTTACGCCCCGGTCGTAGAGCTGCGCCATCGACTTTGCGTTCCCCGTCTTGCGGCCAGGGCCCGAATAGACCAGCACGGGCTTCATTTCCGGTGCGAGCTTGCGGTAATGCTTCCACACCTCCTCAGCGCGTTCCTTGGTCCGGGTCCGCGCCATCAGCAGGTGGTCCAGGCCCAGCTCGTTCCGGTCGCGTCTCAGGACGGCGACGGCTTCAGCGACGATCTCTGATCGCGAGTCGACTGGTCGCCATACTCTTCGACGCTCCTGAGGTTGATGGGCCGGTAGTAGCCTGTCTCCTGCGCATCGCCGAGCTTGAAATTGAAAATGATCTTGCCGTCGACCTTCCTTTCATCGCGACGGAATGGTGTTGCGGTGAACTGGATGATCTTTTTCGCTGTGAAGCGCTCCCGCACCTCGCTCCAGGTCGCCGCGGTGATGTGATGGGCTTCATCGACGACCAGGATCGAACAGCCTTCCAGCAGCCGGCGCAGCGCGTCGGGGGCCGATGCCTTCAGGATGTCGGGAGTGGCGATGATGACGTTTGATGCATTCACGATGGCCTCGGCGTGGCCCACCGTGCTGATGCCCTTCGTAATCTTAGCCACGAACGGCCGAGCGAGTTCAACGGGTATGGCGCCAGCGGCCGGCAACACGCCCAGGGTCGAGAACTTGGCGCCGATCTGGTTTCGCAGGATCGAACTTGGCACCAGGACGAGCATTTTGCGCTCGCGTCGGTACACGAGGTCGGCAAGCATGGTCTCGGTTTTCCCCGTACCGGTGGGGAGGACAATGGTCGCAGGCTCAAACTCCTTGCCCACTGAGAAGTGCGCCGCAATGGCGTGCAGGGCGCCGATCTGCGGCAGACGCAAACCGGGATGGCCGTGGTCGAGATCCTCGACGGCGAAAATGAAGCGGTTTCGCCAGGACTCCAGCACCTTTTCAGGGCTATCGGCCCAGGTCTCCAGGGCGCCAAGCCGGTCCCAAGTCAGTTCAAAGGGGGACGTCGATTCCTTGTAATCGTCGGGATCGACGCAGGTCAGGACGGGCAAGGGGCTCTCGACGCGGTGGACCTTCGGAAAGCGGATCAGAAATGCGTCGAGCGGAGGCGCCAGGCGGGTCGTGATTTGGTCGTGTCCGGGATGCTGGGATGGGAAAAACTGGGCCTGCACCACCTCGCCAGGGAAGGCCTTCTGGCTGACCGTGTTCTTTCCGAACACGAGCCGGGCTCAGGGAACGCCGGCAGCCGGACCGGTCGTGTCCATTTGCTAAACAAGCTCACGGTTAGTAATGCCAGTCAGACGACTGCCCCCTCAGCTGGTTCCCGATTCCCCGGGGGAAGCCTACACAAAGACGCGAAGTTTGGGAACTGCGCCGCGTAGCTGTGGACATATAATCCTTGAGGTCGCTGGAGGTTTCACGGAAGATCAAAGGGTTAGAATGAAAAGAGGCCCGGGAGCTGTGCTCGACCAGGCCTCGAAAGGCTTGCCCCGAAGGTAATGCAAGTCCACGGACCAAGCGGGGCGTACCACCCGGGCGTACCAATCCTGGTGACCGACGCCAACGGACAAACCAGAGTGTCGCCTGGCGTCATTCAGTTTCTGCCCCCGCCTAATCGAATCAGCGGGACTTCTGTATCTTCCACGCCGGTGGAGGATACCAACCATGCAGCGGATTACCCGCGCTGCCTTCGTTGTGGCGCTCAAGGAGGGGGTCTCCGGCAGCTTCCCGTTCCAAGCCGACGAGACGTTCGAGGACTGGGTCGCGCGAGCCCGGGAGATTCCGAATCCATCTCGGCGCGCCATGCTGGCGGCAAGGATGAGTGTCTTGAAGCAGAGGTTGATTGCACAATACTCCGCACGGAAGAGCGCCTGGATCGCTTCCGCGCGATTGACGTTTCAGCCAGGGCCTCGCAAGGCCTGCTATGTCTGCGGTGGTTTTGGACCAATCACGCAGGCACACCACGTCATACCTCTGAACGAGCAATTTGACCTTGGTTTCGTTGCGCCCGATCATGAGCACGAATGGCTCTGCCCGAACCACCACGTCATCCTGCATCTCTCGATCGATCGCAGCAGCTCGCATCAGAAATTGGGGCGCCGAGCAGCCCCGAGCCTAGCCCACACGCCTTTGGAGCACTTCGACAGACTGATCGAGCTGGTTGGTCGCGCGGGACGAACGACGCAGCGGCCTGACAGTCGCAGCAGCTTGCCGCTAGCTGGTCGGGGACTCTTCCGAGATCCCGGCTCTAGTATGACTTCGCAGGGGTGATATGCCGTCCAAAACCTCTGACATGCTTGCAGTCAGTCGAACGGCTGGCCAGCTGGCTCTAGGATACTACGCATTCCTCGTCGCTCAGTATGTCGCCGCAAACCCGCAGTCGATAAACTCGCTCCCGCCGGCGGAGGAATTTGGACGGGACCCCGTCGGGGAGATAAAGCGTAAGGATGGCACATCTCACACTTTGGATTTACGCTTCTATCTTGATCTCTTCCGCGAAGATCACGGCATACAAAGCGAGATATTGAGGTCGTGGGCCATGGGCGCGCTGCTCACCCTGGGCGACGAGTTGTCGGCGCACAAGTATTTCGACCGAGCACCGATTTTGGAACTGGTGTACCACCTCCGCAACGGTGTTGCTCACGGTAACCGCTTTAACATTACGAGAGATGGTCAGCATCGTTTGGTGCAGTATCCGGCGCACAATCGCGATGCGACAGCGAACAGCCCTGCTGGCGTCACCTACGAAATCACGCCCGGCCTTGGCGGGGCTGTCCTCTTCGATTTTATGGGACCCGCCGACGTCATCGACCTGCTCCAGTCGGTTGAACTCTATCTGTCCAAGGCCGCCGGAGGCCCGCACATCGATCATCGGCACTGTCGCGATGGTCTGCAACATCGCGATCAGCTCCAACAAGAACGCCGTTGCCGCGCGTTTGTCAGCTTCGATCATGTGGCCGCGATTTGGCTTCATAAAGATCCCGTGCGCGGCCACGCATCCCAAATCCAGGGACGCGAGCGCATCAGCTGCCGTCAGCGCCTTTAGCAGCGGATCGCCCAGTGGGGGATTCCACTCGCTGTCGAGTGTGAGCAGGCCGCCAAGAATGACTCCGGGTGTCTTGGCCGGTTGCAAGCCGCTGGCCGAGGGTATCGGCAGGCTCGTCCGGTGTAGGGCCCGGACGCTCGCGATTTTGTGCGCGGCGTATTCGACCTGAGGCGCATCGATTGACTGCTTGGCTTCGAAGACGGCGTAGACGCTTTCGGCCGGGATCACCAGCGTGCCGTCTTGCTTGAAAATGAGCGGGGTATACTAGTGATCGTATATGACGATATCGATTTGCTGGCTTGCAGTATCGGTGCTGTCGATGACGAAAGCCCTGTCGACGCGATAGCGTTCCGGCAGATAGTTTTTCAGCAACTCAATCCAGATACCCTCGGTGGCATCGCCCTTAGCGACCGGGATGGCCAAGCGCGGAACGGCTGCGCTCAAGCCGCAGCGAAATCTCCCCGTGAAGGCCGGCCAGGAGCTTTTCGAGCGACCAGACGCTCATACGACGATATCCCGCCAATAGGGCGCCGCGAGCACCGGCGTGGCCGCCTTCTTGATCGCCTGCTTCTCGGCAACGGTGAGATCGTCCGAAATTATGTTGTTGGTGTTGGAGGGGTCGACAAACTTCGCCGAGGAGATGTTGTCGCGCAGATAGGCGAACACCGTTCGCATGTTGTCGGCAAGCGGCGACAGCCAGGCGGTCTCAAGCGCCTTGATGACCGCGAGCTCACCCGACGCATGATTTCGACCCGCACACCCGCTGTGGCGCAGTTATCGTGCATCATTACGCGAGTGCGCGACGTGCACCGAATCAGCACACGGCCTATTCTCCGACAAAGTCGCTGATTCTCTCTTCATCGGCCAATGTCGGGCAGCCGGGAGCTACGTCATGAAGATTCTGCGATCGATCGCACGGGTTGCAGACTCATCGCTCCCCTGCTTGCGATGGTCGCCATAGTCTGGATTGGGGTGACCATTGGTCGGTCTTCCGAGAAAGACGAATCAGCCGAATCGCGCAGCGCAGCAGCGGAAGCGTGTCGCGGTTTTGGGCTCCTGGTACAGGATAGTCTCCGCCCGCAAAAGAATTCCCTAAGCTAAGGGCCTGTTTGGATTCAGGATTCTCATTTGGGCTTGGCTGTGATTCAAGCTTGGGATGAACCGATTCGTTTTGACTGACGCCCAATGGGCGAAGATGGAACCACATTGTCTTGGCAAGCCGGCTGATCCCGGCCGGAGCGGCAAGAACAACCGGCTATTTGTCGAAGCAGTCTTGTGGATCGCCCGGACAGGCAGCCCATGGCGCGATCTGCCGCGCGCCTTCGGCAACTGGATAACCGTATACACGCGTTTCCGCGACTGGGCGAAGGCAGGTGTCTGGAAGCGTCTGTTCGATGCGGTCTCGGACGAGCCGGACATGGAATACGTCATGGTCGATGCCACCATCGTCAAAGTCCACCGCCACGGACAGGGCGCAAAAGGGGGACGCAAAACCAAGCCATCGGCCGCTCGAAAGGCGGTATGACCACCAAAATCCTGGCACTTACCGACGCGCTCGGTAATCTCGTGCGTTTCGTGCTGCTGCCCGGCCAGCGCTTCGACACGGTCGGCGTCTCGCCGCTTATCGAAGGGCTGGCCTTCGATGCGCTGATCGCAGACAAGGCGTTCGACAGCAATGCCATCATCGCCGACCTCGACAAGCGCGGCGCCAAGGTGGTCATTTCCCAGCACCCACGTCGCGCCAAGCCTCTCGCCATCGACAAGGAAATGTACAAATGGCGGCATCTGATCGAAAATTTCTTCTGCAAGCTCAAGGAATTCAAGCGGATCGCCATGCGCGCCGACAAAACCGATTTGAGCTTCGAAGCAATGATCAATCTGACCGCCGCCGTGACAAACTCAAGATGAATCCAAACAGACCCTAGTAGATTTAAAGGAAGTGCCATTTTTCTGCGGCAGTCTCGTGCCTCAGGAGCAGACAATAGGGGATAAGCGCGTGGAAAGTGAAGTAGAGCCTATAGAGTCGCCCGAGGCATTTCTTGCGACATTGGGAGAAGGCTTGACGCAGAGGGAGGGTGTCGATGCCGGCTTGGCGGATATCCTGAAGACGCACATCCTGAAAGCGGTGCCCGCGCAGAACGCCGTCGCTCAGGCCAAGGACGCCGTCCTGAAACTCGCAGGCGAACGTGCCAATCCTGCGAAGCCGGAGGTGGCCAATGGCTGACTCTTACTTCCTTCAGTCCTTGGAGCTTTCCGGGTTCCGCGCGTATCTCCAACCGAAGACATTCGATTTCAGCAAGAAGCGCTGTCTGGCGATCTTCGCGCCGAACGGAAGCGGCAAGTCCAGTGTTATCGATGCGCTGGAATTCATGTTCTCCAAGGATGGCACACTCGAAAGGCTCGGGCTGCGCACTATCAACAACCAGGCCGGGCCGGTCGCACTGGCGCACAATCTGGCGGAGGAGGCGAAGATCGCTCCGGCGGTCACGATTGGCGTCGTTTCGGGCAGGGATGCCACCAACGGCAGCCGATCGGCGATAGGGGCGAAGCGGCCGATGCCGGCAGTGGCCACGACTGTGAACGCCTGCCTCGCGGTGCCACCAATCATCCGCGGGCACACGCTGCGCACCTTCGTCGAAATTCATACGCCCGAACAGCGCTACACGGATGTCGCCAATTGGCTGCAGCTCGGCCCGCTGGTCGAGGTGCAGAAGAATATTCGCGCGCTGCGCACGCAGGTGAAGGCGGCCTCGGAGGACGGGACGGCATTGCAGCGTGTAGACACCCAGCTTGCTAGGGAGACGGCCCAGGTGGTGAAAGCCTGGGATTCGGCGGCGATACTTGCTTACGCCAACATGTCGGTCTTGGCTCCACTCGACGCGGCGCTGGTGCTGGCGGCGCTGACGGCTGGCGATCCGGCCTATCTCGAGCTGGAAGCGCGCGCTAAGGCCGAAGAGAACAAGATCGGGCTTGCAGGCCTGCGTCAGATCCGCAATGCGGCGGCCGCCGCGTGGACGGAAGTAACGGACGCGGAGAGCGGCGAGACCGTCGCCAGCGGCGCGATTCCGACCTTTGATGCGGCCGTGGGGGCGCTGTCGGCCGCGGTCACGGAGGAAGCGGAAGAGCGCGGCAAGGCGGCGAGCACCATGTTTCAGGCTTTGTGGAAAGCCGCAGAGCCGCTTTTCGCCGAAGGTGCACCAGCCCCTGCTGTATGCCCGGTCTGTGAAACGCCCGTAGCTGAGACGGCGGCGGGCAGCGCCGAGGCGATCCGGGGGCATATCGCCAAGCATCTGGAAGAGCTGGCCGATTATGCAGCCGCCAAGAAGGTGCTCGACGCGGCCAAGACTGCCGCGACCAAAGCTCATACCCAGTTGGTGGCGGCGTTGCCGGGGCTTATTGGCCTCGTCGGCGACGATGAATCGGAACTGAAAGCCGATCTCATCGCGTATCAAGCCGGCATAGCCGGCTGGCCTCAGGCTGGCGTGCCGGCCTCGGCCGATATCGTTGCATCGATCGCCAAGCTGCTCGCTGCGCTCGATCAGGCCATCGTCGACATCGAGTCGAAGCAAGGCGACCACACCTATATCAGGGCCAAGACGAAGATCGATCAGTTGCTGGAGCTACAGAGCGAGCGGGACCTCGCCCTGCGGACGCGAGCTCAGCTGGGGACACTCTCCGACGCCTTGACGGCGCAGGCGACGATAGTCTCGGCCGAGAACCGCAAGAAGGTGCAGGCCCTGCTCGACAAGCTTCAGACGCCGATGAACGACATCTACGAGCTGATCCAGGGCGCTGGCGCCGCGCCAATCCGGTTGGAGCTGCCGGCGGAACACGAGACGAACCAGCAGCGGCTCAACCTCCTGATCGATTTCGCCAAGAATCGCACTGGCGTGCAACCGGGCGGCTATTTGAGCGACTCACAGATCCATTCGGTGGCGCTGGCGTTGCGGATGGCGGCGATCCAGCAGTTTAACGTCGGCGCCCCCATCATCGCGCTGGATGACATCGTTACCTCCTACGATGCCGATCATCGGCGCACCATTGCAGGGCTCATCGCCACCATGTTCGGTGGCAGCCAAATCCTGATTGCCACCCACGACGAGCGGTTCTTCAACTATTTGAAGGACCAGCTCGAGGCAAAGGTGTGGCACTTCACCCGGATCATTGGCCTCGATCCGGCCTATGGGCCGCGTTTCGCCGACCACAAGGTCAGCGACGAGATGATCGAGGCGCGTTGGGCTGCGGGCCAGTCGGCGGCCAACGAGATGCGCCAAGCCGAGGAAGAATGGCTTCTCGGCGTCTGTCGGGATTTCGGGGTCAGTGTGCGGATCCGGCCGCTGGAGAGGGCCTATTCTTACGAACGGAGCGAGTTGGCCTCTGCGCTTGCCGGCCTGCTCAAGGATGCCAAGCTCGCGCCTGCGCTGGTGCCGGGGGTCAACAACCGCTTCCTCGACAGCTTGGTGAAGGGCGAGATCGAGAATTTTGGCAGTCACTTCCAGGACGGGCTTTATGGCGACGGCTCGATAGGCGACGAGAAGGCGCGCTGGGAGGAGTTCAAGGCTTTCCGCAGCCAGTTCGCCTGCAAGAAGTGCAGCCGGAGAAAGTTCCAGAGGCCTTTTACTCTCAAAAAGCCAGTATGCGCGCATGATGGTTGCGAGGCGCAGTTCGAGTTTGCGGTAGTACCGGCAGGGGTGGCTTGATGGGAGGGCGTTCAAAACCCGTGGAGCTGGCGACGCGCTGCTTCGAAAAGCAAGGCGACGCCACGGCTTTCTTCAAGGCCATGCTTAACCGCTACCGGCCCGGAGAGCGGGTGAGTGACGAGGATGGCCTCGACGTTGCGGCCCTTCTCGAACGCCACACTGAATATGTCACCAAGGTGGGCTGTGGCGTCAGCCATTTCCAAGTCATGATGACCGAGCATGGGACGCAATGCTTCCGGATCATCCGCAGGGATGGCAGCGGCACGGATTTCTCCTATCCACACTGCATCTCCCAGCGACCACCAAGCCGTAAGCAGGAGGTCGCCCAAGCCTTTCGACGTACGGTGCGCTTCGATCTCTACAAGGCCCGCGATAATTTCTTCGCTATCCGTAGCGGTTCTGACGGTCTGGTTTCCTGTGCCGTTACGGGCGAACGCATCGCGCGGGACGAGGCGCATATGGATCACCGTCCGCCAATGACCTTCGAGGTCATCGTGACGACGTTTCTCTGCGGGCGCGGCCTGTCGCTCGATGATGTGCCGCTCACGACAGGCAAGGATGATCAAGTCTCGCCTGAGGTGACGGATGACGCCTTGAGCGAGGCGTTCCGAGCCTACCACGCTGGGATCGCGCGGCTCGATTTTGTGCGGAATACGGTCAATTTGGCCCAAGCCAGTCGGCATCGGCTGAAGGACGGTCGGATCACGCTGACAGGATAGCCACTACCGGCCACGAGAGTTTCGCCGCGGTTTCTTGTCTCATCGGTGCACTGAGAAAATACGAGGTCGGGCGACGACGGTGTCGCCCAGCACTTCTCGGCCAAGCTTCGAGAAGGACGGTAATGGGCGAAACTTGGGGATTTCCAAGCCAACGATTTGTGATAAAACCTCTGCTATATATTTCTTGGTCAGAGGAAACGTCACCGTCCATGCCATCCACCAGCGGCCAGCGGCTTCGTGCGCTCGATCTCCTGAAGACCCGGGGAATGCTCCGGCTGAAGGACTTCGTCGCCGAAGGCATTGGCCCGGAGACACTGGCCCGTCTTGTCAGGGAGGAGGTAGTCGTCCGCCCGGCACGTGGCCTCTACCAACTCCCGGACGCCCACGTCGAGGCTGCTCATACACTGGCTGAGGCGGCGGTTCTGGTTCCAAAGGGTGTAGTCTGCCTGACCTCAGCCCTCCAATACCACGAACTGACGTTGCAGATGCCATCGGCTGTATGGATGGCGATCGACCGTGTCGCCTGGCGGCCCAAGATCGATTATCCCGCTATTCGATTCGTGCGCTTCACTGGATCGGCTCTGACCGAAGGAGTTGAGCGTCACCGCATCGAGAATGTTGACGTTCCCATCACGAATCCGGCGAAGACAATTGTCGATTGTTTTCGCTACCGGACCAAGATTGGCCTCGACGTCGCGATGGAGGGGCTGCGCGAGGGTCTCCGCCGTCGCCGATGCAAGCCGGATCAGCTCTGGCGTTACGCGCGCAAGGCGCGGGTCTGGTCGGTCATGCGCCCTTACGTCGAAGCAATGGTGTCCGATGGCGCGTGAGCCGCGCAACATCGGCGCATCAGTGCGAGCGCGACTCCTCGATCGGGCACGTGCCGAACGGTCGGATTTCCAGATTCTGCTGACGCGCTATGCGCTTGAGCGTCTGCTCTATCGGCTGAGCGTGTCACCACACCGCGACCGCTTCATCCTCAAAGGTGCGATGCTCTTCGTGACCTGGGTCGCCGATCCGTTTCGGCCTACGCGCGATCTGGACCTGCTTGGCAATGGCGACAGCGACGCCGAGGCCATTGCCGAAACCTTCCGGGCCATTTGTGCGCAACCCGTCGCCGACGACGGGGTGGCGTTCGATGTCGCCGCGCTGATGGCGGCCCCGATCCGTGAGGAGGTGGAATATGGTGGCGTGCGGGTCCGCACAACGGCAACCATCGCCGGCGCGCGTATTCCGATCCAGGTCGACATTGGTTTCGGCGATGCCATTACACCCGCGGCGGTCGAGATCGACTATCCCACCCTGCTGGACGCCCCAACGCCGCACCTTCGCGCATATCCGGTCGAAACGGTGGTGGCCGAGAAATTCGAAGCGCTTGTAACGCTCGGCGTGGCCAATAGCCGGCTCAAGGATTTCTATGATCTTTGGGTGATCTCCCGAACATTCGAGCTTCGCCGGGCTGCCCTTGTCGAGGCAATTCAGCGGACCTTCGAAAGACGCGGAACGGTCCTCCCATCCGTTGTGCCGGTGGGTCTGACCGATGAATTTGCAGAAGCATCGGCCGCTCAGTGGCGCGCCTTCCTAGGCCGCGACCGTATGGCAGCAGCACCAGACGTTTTCGCCATTGCCGTCGCCGATCTTCGCCTCTTCTTGATGCCGCTGGTCGTCGGCTTGGAGGAAGAACGAATTTGGCCGCCGAGCGGGCCGTGGTCGCCGGGAGCAGCAATCGATGAGGCGTAGCGGGACGATAGAATTCCTCCGTTCCGCATGGCGCGATTGACGAAGAAGAGCCGTGATCGCGGTTGGGGGACGTATGGATAAGAAGCACTTTTATCGCGTGGAGGTGGACGAATTGCCTGATGCGCAGTGGCCACAGTCGGCAGATCCAGATTTCTGGAACGTTTGGACGCTGGCCCAAGAGCGGAGCGTCGATTGGGATGCAGTTTCGAAAGCATGGTCGGGTGCTGCTCCGGCGCGACTGCTGGAGGAAGAATGATCCGTATTCTGCACACGGCTGATTGGCATATCGGTCAAACTTTACGCGGGTTCTCTCGAGAGCATGAGCACCGCAAAGTGTTTGAGCGGCTCGAAGAGATCGTCGTAGAGCGGGATGTCGATGCTCTCGTCATCGCCGGCGACGTGTTTGACAGCCAAAATCCCTCCGGGGAAGCGCAGCAGCTCTTCTATAATACGCTCGTGCGCCTGAGCCGCGCGTATCCGCGCATGGCTATGGTGATCGCTGCCGGCAACCATGATGCAGCTGGTCGGTTGGAAGCGCCGCGGCCTCTGTTGGAGGCATTCAACATCCGCGTCGTGGGCAATGTGCGGCGGCGTGAAGGGCGGGTCGAGGCCGCACGTCATCTCGTTCCTATCGCTGACACAAGCGGTTCGGTGGCTGCTCATGTGCTTGCAGTCTCCTACCCAACCGCAGCCTGCCTTCCGAACTTGACGCGGCTGGATGATGAAGCAGGCTCGCCCGTCATCGCCGGCGTGCGGAGCCTCTATGCCGAATTGGTCGATACGTTACGGGGACCGATAGATGGTCTACCGTTCGTTCTAACGGGACACCTCCACGTCGCGGGCGGCATCGAGTCGGAAGGCGCGGAGCGAAGAATTCTGGTCGGTGGCCAGCATGCCGTGCCGCACGACGTGTTCCCGGCGGAAGCAAGCTACGTGGCGCTTGGCCACTTGCATAAGGCTCAGGCTATCGGTCGTGATACCGTCCGCTATTCTGGTTCACTGATCCCTTTGTCGGCGACGGAGTTGCCTTACACACATGGGGTCACTCTTGTGAGCCTCGACGGCACAACGGTTCTATCCGAACATATCTCGATTGACCGGCCAGTCCCCTTCGTCCGCCTTCCTGAAGCGGGCGACATGCGGTTGAGCGAGTTTGGCGATCATCTGACAGCAATGGACCTCTCATCGGACCTGCCGGTTCATGAACGGCCATTCGTCCAGGTTAGGCTTGCCCGCGAAGGGCTATCGCCTGGGTTCAGAGAGGAGGTCGACCGCATCGCCGAGAGCTTTCCGGTGCGCATCGTCGATACCCGTGTCGCGGCAATCCCCGGGGCGTTAAATGACGTGACTCTCGCCGATCCTATGATCCGGCTAGCGGAAGGAGATCCCGAGGATCTGTTCAAGCTTGCATTCGAACGCGCCTTCGGCGTGGCCCCGGGTGCCGCGCATCTAGATGTCTTCCACCGGGCACGGGCGGAGGCATAGCCATGCGGATCTTGGCCATCCGCGGCGAGAATCTGGCAAGTCTTGGTGCTCCCTTCGAGATCGATCTTGGCGCAGAGCCTCTTGCCGGTTCCGGCCTCTTTGCCATCACTGGCGAGACCGGCGCCGGGAAATCGACCATCCTCGACGCGCTCTGCCTTGCGCTCTATGGCGAATATCCGCGCGTCTCAGTCGGTCGGCGGGAGAATGCGCCCGATCCCAGCGGGGAGGCGATTTCAATTCATGATGGCCGGGCGATCCTGCGCCGAGGCGCCGGCAGCGGATATGCCGAGGTAGACTTCGTCGGGCAGGATGGCGAACGCTACCGCGTCCGTTGGGAGGCCAATCGGGCGCGGGGCCGAGCAAATGGACGGCTTCAGAATGAGCAACGCTCGCTGTATCGACTTGACGACGGCAGCGCGGTGGCGACTGGCAAGACTCAGGTCCGTGAGGCGGTGGAGACGAGAACCGACCTCACATTCGATCAGTTCCGGCGAACGGTGCTCCTCGCTCAGGGCGAGTTCGACGCCTTCCTGCTCGCCGCCGAGAGCGAGCGCGCGGAATTGCTGGAGAAGATCACAGGTACTGAAATCTACGCAGCGATCTCGATCCGCGTTCATGATGGCACGGAGGCACGACGAAGAATTGTCGAGCAACTGGAGCAGCGCCGAAACGACATCGGGCTTCTTGATGACGAAGCCATGCAGGCGCTGCTGGGCGAGCAAAGTCAACTTGCCTTAACCGTCGCCCAAAAAGGCGCGGAGCGCGATCAACACGGCGAGCGGTTGGATCATTTCAAGCGCGTCGCAGCAGCTCGCAGCGATCTCGCACGGGCCGAGGCTCAGGCGGTCGCAGCGCGTGCGACACGCGACGCAGCCGCTGATGAGTATCAATCCCTTGCCGAGTTCGATCTCGTCGAGCCGCTTCGTCCGCTAGCGGGTGATTTGCAAAACGCACGGCGGACGGCAGCAGAGGCCAAGACCCGTCTCGACGGTTTGCTTGTTGCACGCGAGGAAGCGCGGACACTGGACGCGACGTCTACAATGCAACTGGCGGACACAGTAACTGCCAATGTAGCGGCAGAAGGCGTCCTCAAGAACTTCAGCCCCCTTTGGAGCGAAGCCGAAAGGCTTGACACCGAGCTGGCGACAGCCCGGATCGAGTTTAATGATGCGATAGAAATATCGCAGCAAGCGGAAGCGACACTGCGCGATAAGGCCGATGCGCTGGCCAGGATTGATCTGACTCTCAATCAGACATCAGAGTTACACCGTACGACGGTTGCGCAGCTAGACAGTCAATCAGATCGCCTTCTGCTCGTTGATCGTCTTAGCGATGCGATGGACTTGTTGGCGAAGCGGGGAGCGCTCAAACAGGAGCACGCCGCAGCCACGTTGGCGGTCGTTGGAGCGGAAGAAACAGCTACGCGATTGCAAAGTGAAATTTCCGTGCTGTCGGAAAGGCTCACCGAGGATCGCGAGCGAAAGGATGGCCTAAGTCGTGAAATCGGTGATCGTAGAGGCCGTCTTGCGGGCATCGACGAGGCGGCGTTGGACGAACGGGACATCAGTCTGCAACGCGCGCTTGAGACTCTGCGTGAGGCAAGTGCCGTCTGCGAACAGCACAATCGGGCGTCGGCAGATCTAACGCGCCGGCTGACCGAACACACGCTAGCGACCCAGGAGGTGAGCGCGGCGAAAAGCCAAATCGTTGAGGCCGAAGCGGACCAGCTCCGTGATCGGACTGCGCGTGCGGAAGTTGTTCCAATCGCAGAGCTCGCCGATGAGGCGGTCTCATCTGTGGCCATCCATCTGCGCAGCCTGCTGGCCCCAAATTTGGCCTGTCCGGTGTGCGGCAGCACCAATCATCCGCACCTTGCACACCCCAACGCACTAAACGAAATGGCTGCCAGGCTTCGCCGCCGGCGGGAAGAGCTTGATACGGCGCTGGCTGCAACTGGCCACCGTTTAGACGCGGCCACGCGCGCGCTCTCCGCCGGAGAGGCGCGCCAGGCGGAGACCAATCGCGGAATCGATATGGCGCGCGGACAAGTTCTGGCTGCCAACAGCGCTTATGGCGAACAGTGGTCATCGCTGAACGATCTCTGCACGAAGGCTCAGATCGAGGGGGGTGCACCTCCCGTTCTCGATGACCAGACTGTGTCGAAACTGGCTGCCCTCATCTCAGTTGCGATCGCAGAACGGCTGGCCGTTGCGTCTCCGATCGCAGACGCCCGGCGTCTTCGGACAGAGATCGACAGTTTGCAGCGGGAGCATGACGCGCTCGGTGAGGCGATCGAGACGATTACGCAGTCCATCGACCAAAGACGTTCTGAGTTCCACGCTGCGGAATTGAAGACAACTGAGTATACGGTCCAGACGGCGGGCCTTGCTGAGCGCCTCATTTCAATTCGCCGCGAAATCACGCCGTTTCTTGCTGCCGCGGGTCTGGCAGTCGATGATCTCGATGTCGATGCCGCCGCTGTTGGCGTTACGTTATCAACAGTCGCGGCGGAGTACGCCCGCCTGCGCGAACAGGTTGGCCAACTTGAAATGACGCTCCAGCATCTGGCGCCCGAGCGTGCAGCGGCGGGCGCCTCGCTTGAGCACGCGCGGGCACAGGTGACGGCAACCGCACTTCTTCTCGATCAACGTCGCATGGCCGAGGGAGAGAAGACGCGTGCCAGAGCTGAACTCCTCGATGGCGAGGCGACAGCGAGCCACCGGGCTAGGATCAATGAGGCTTGCCGGATCACTCGTGAGGCGCTCGCTCGCGCGCGCGAGACGAGATCTGCCACCGATGCAGCGTTCCAGGCGGCCGGGGCTCGTTGCGACGAAGCCGCTACTGGATTGGAGATCGCCAACGGCCGTAACGCTCTAGCCGAAGAAGCATTCAACGCGGCCTGCCTGAATATTACTCGCTCGTCGGATCAGGTTGCCGCGCTGATCGCAATCGACCCATCATTCGGCAGAGCGTTGCGGCTCCGAATTCAGGAGATCGACCGAGGCGTGAACGATGCCGGCATCGCAGTGCTTACGCGCCAGAATGACTTGCACCGGGCGTTGGAAGGGTTCGACGCGACTACTGATGCCGAGGCGTTGACCGCATTCATCGCGGCGTTGGCAACTGAAATCGGAGACTTGCAACAACGGACCGGCGTACTTGCCGCTGCGCTCGCGCGAGACGACGAGGCCCGCCGCGCCGCGGCGAGCCTATCTGCGGAAGTCGACACTGCGAAAGCGGAGCTCGCAATCTGGCAGGCTGTCGACGATGCTGTCGGCTCGGCCAGCGGTGATCGTTTCCGTCGCTTGGTGCAGGGCATCACGCTCGACCACATGGTGCAATTGGCGAATGATCACCTCCATGCATTGACCCCGCGCTATTGGCTCGCGCGGGGGGCCGCATCCGATCTCACGCTGCATATCATTGATCGCGACATGGGCGACGAGGCCCGCGCCTGCAAATCGACGCCAGCGCGCCACGCCTTACGAAGGGTGTCGGTGGCGGCCCCGACCATGCCTGGCAGCGATTTCAGGCTATCAAGCTCGCCCAGCACGATGCTCGGCAGAATCGCCTGAACGGTGGAACGCAGGGTCTCGTCATCGACCGGACGCGCCAGACCGCCCGCGAGGCGTGCGGCGACTTGTTCGAAGGTCATGATCTGGAGGCCGTGATGGCGCTCGCGTGCGGCGGCGAGTCGAAGCTCTCTCATCGCCAGCCGCCCGTGGGCGATAATGGTCCGCCTTCCTGATACTTCCATCGGTCCCCAGCCCCGTGCGCGCAAATCGCCAACTTTCTTAGAAGGAGCCCGTGCCCCTGGCGCCGCCGCCGCTTTACGCGCTTGACCCAAACGCCCCTCACGAATAGAAAATGTATGGGTCGTAATGATATGTCCAGATAGTTTCTATCTGCATCGTCTTGGAGGCGAGCTTGATGGCGCAGGCCGGCGCGGGACTGAAGTGGGGAGTGGAGCGACGGCTCGAATTCATCGAATTCCGGCTGTTCTGGGAAGGCGGCGTCAATCGCGCCGACATCATCGACATGTTCGATGTGTCGGTGCCGCAGGCCTCGAAGGATCTAACCCTTTATCAGGAGCGCGCGCCCCGTAACGCAATCTATGACAAGAGCGCCAAGCGCTATGTCGCCAGCGAAAACTTCACGCCCTGTTTCCTCAAGCCCGATCCTGACCGGTATCTAAGTCAGCTTCGCTCGGTCGCCGACGGCATCGTTGACCGCGCCCATGCATGGATTGGTCACTTCCCATCGTTTGGAGTGACACCCAGTCCAGCGCGGGGGATTAGGGCAGAGGTGCTTCGGTCGGTGCTGTCTGCCATCCGCCAGTGCGAAGCCGTGGAGATACGCTATCAATCTCTGTCCACCTCCGAGCCGAGATGGCGCTGGATCACGCCGCACGCGCTCGGCTTTGACGGATTTCGTTGGCACGCGCGGGCGTTCTGCGGTGCTGATCGGACATTCAAAGACGTTTTACTGTCTCGCATATTGGAGACTAGAGCGACGAAGCCCGGCGAAATCGAGGCTAGCGCCGACATTGATTGGCAAGATGAGGTCACGCTTGAAATTGGTCCGCATCCGGGCCTTTCCGACGCTCAGAAGAAGGTCATCGCGCTGGATTACGGCATGCGCGACGGAAAGGTGCGGGTGAAGGTACGCAAGGCCCTTCTTTACTACACACTCAAGCGACTGGGATTGGATATCGATCCGAACTCACGCGCTCCACAAGATCAACAAATCGTCCTTCTGGAACCGCTGGCTACTCGCAGCGGGGGCCATACTAACGGGCTGACGGGGACAGTGAATGCCTGGGCTTAATCTCAGACAGGAATTTAGGGGGCGGCATCAAGGTCGGTCGGTTGTCGTTATTGGCGAGCGCGGCCTCGGCAAGTCGCCAATTACACGGGACCGCATTGTGCCGGTAAGGCCCCGCACTGTTACGACTTGGGCAACGATCCTGGGTGATAAACGGACCTCAGACAGTGCCCGGCCAGTCAGTGCTCACGCGGCACGTAAGCTAGCCGGATTCAACATCATCCGCGCGCGATTGCGATGCCGCCGCTCTTCGATGTCCACATCCGGTTGTCAATCAGCGGCTTGACCGACGGGCTTTCCACGGAATCCGCATCATCGACATGCCGTACCGGCTCTGCCTGCGCGAGAACCAACTGGCCGTTCATTGGTCGAGGGAATCATCCGTAAATCCCCGACGCCGATCATGACCGCTGCCGGGGGCGGAAGTGTTTAACCGGCATCATGCCCAACAAGGACGGTTTCACCACATACCTCCAACCAAAGCCAGCGGATGAATGTCGTGAGTCGACAGAGGTTCACGAATGCTCCTAAGATGTCGAGGAAGTAAGTTCGCGGAAGCCGGGTACGGGTGGGGCAGTGAACTTCCAGGTGACGGTTCTCAAGGTGCTGGTTAGCTATCCAGACGGGTTCGCCGCCATGGCGGACCTGAAGCGCGATATGGCGATCCTAGCGACCAGCGGACGGGACTGGGCCGAACGCACGAAGCGATTGGCGGCCCGTTTGCCCGACCTGGATATCTTCTCCCAAGGTCTCGTCGAGCGGATGAACGGCGGCTGGCGTATCACCGACAAGGGACGCTCGGTTCTCGAGATCATGGAGGCGCGGCCCACACCCGCCCAAGCAACGGAGCTGCCTCCCATCCGCGCGGTCGAGGAGTCGACGCCGGCCACGACGCTGCCACCGATGCCTTCGATAGCGCCAGTTCGAGGCAAACGGGAACGAAGGCGGCGCCAACGCGACGCTGCCCGGCGAAGACAAGCGAGTGCGTCGTAACAAACCTCGGCTAGGGGCCAACCAGCGAGTTTCGGTTTTCGTGAATAGGAATATATTCCACAATCTATGTTATGCGAAGTGTAATGCTGTCGGCGCTACAATGGGATATAGTCTACATATTCCATAACTGTCTTCCAGAAGTACGCATGCGACGAAGGCCGCCCGATTGACACATGCGCGCGGGGGCCGGGTCGGCTATGATGGCGCTGCGTGGAGGTTAGGCAGCTTGCTGATCGTTGGGTTCGTCGGCTTGGCGCGGGAGCTTCCATTCCCAGGGCAGCAGTTCGTGCAGACGCGATGCGGGAAGATCGGCGATATGGGCGACGATATCGGCGAGCCAGGCCTTGGGATCGACGTCGTTGAGGCGACAGGTCGTGATCATCGTCAGCATGATGGCGGCGCGTTCGGCGCCGCGCAGGCTGCCGGCGAAGGTCCAATTGCGCCTTCCCAAGGCGATGCCGCGCAACGCTCTTTCGGCGGCGTTGTTGCTGAAGGCAGATCCTGCCATCGTCGAGGAAGCGGGCAAAGTCGCCCCAGCGCCTGAGCATGTAATTCATGGGCTTCAGGACCTCGGAGGAGCGTGAGAGGGTTTCTCGCTCGCGCAGCAGCCAGGTGTGCATGTCGTCGAGCAGCGGCTTGCTTCTCTCCTGGCGTACGGCGCGCCGCTCGTCGGCGCCGCGGCCGTTGATGGCGCGCTCGATCTCGAACAACGCATCGAGGCGTCTGACCGCCTCCAACGCGATCGGAGAGACCGGTTTGCCCCTGGGGCCTTCCCGGGCGTTCTTCTCGATGTCGGCCAGCTCGAAGAAGCCCCGCCGCGCATGGGCGAAGCAAAACGCCGGCGTAATCGGCAGCACCTTCTTCTGCGGATCGAACAGCGGCTCGAAGCCGTTGTAGCAATCGGCTTGCAGGATACCGGCGAAGGCGGCCAGATGCTTCTGTGGATGCTCGCCTCGACGGTCGCTCGAGGCGTAATAGACCGCCGCCGGCGGCGCAGGTCCGGCGAAGGGCCGGTCATCCCGCACATATGTCCAGATCCGACCGGTCTTGCACTTGCCCTTCGCCAGGATGCGGATGGTGGTGTCGTCGCCATGCAGGCGCTCGGCAGCAAGCACATGGCGTTCGATCAAGTGGAAGAGCGGCATGACGGCGAAGGTCCCGTGGCCGACCTGGTCGGCCAGTGTCGACAACGGCAGGTCGATCCCCTCGGCCTTAAAGCGCGCACTCTGGCGATTGAGCGGGATGTGCATGCCAAACTTGTCGAACAGGATCGTCGCCAGCAATTGTGGGCCGATGAAGCCGCGCGGTGTGGCATGGAACGGCGCGGGCGGCTGGCTGATCTTCTCGCAATCGCGGCAGGTGAACTTTTCCCGCACCGTCTCGACGACCTTGAAGCGACGCGGGATCTCCTCCAGCGTCTTGGTCACATCCTCGCCGATCTTCGCCAGCCGCGATCCACCGCAGCAGGCACAGGTCGTCGGAGCCTCGATAACGACGCGCTCGTGTTCGATGTCATCCGGCCATGGCTTGCGCACCGGCCGCTTGCGCATGAAGGGGCGGACGTTCTGCGTCTTCGCCGCTGCGGCCTGCGCGGCAAGCTCATCCTCGCTCGCCGTGGTGACGAGTTCTTCGAGCTCCAATTCCAACTGCTCGATCAGCCGCGCCGTGCGCTCGGAGCGCTGCCCGTACAGTTCGCGTTTGAGCTTCTCGATCCGCAACTCGAGATGCGCGATCAGCGCCGCGTTGTCCGACAGCTCCGCTTGCGCGCTGGCAGCCATCGCCTCGGCTCGCAGCCGGGCCTCACGCTCGGCCTGCAGCGCTGCCAGGGCACTGACAAGATCCGATGGAAGGTCGTCCGGCTTCGATATCATGAAGCTATTGAATCAGATCAAGCAGCAGATTCAAACCCAAAACGGCTATCCGACCCGCGTCGGACGCTGGGTTTCTTGCGGGTTGCGCCAATCGATTCCGGACAACAGGTAACTCATCTGCGCCGGCGAGATCGTCACTGCATCGCCCGCAACCGAAGGCCAGATGAACCGCCCTCTCTCCAGTCTTTTGGTGAACAGGCATGCTCCCTGGCCATCGTGCCAGATCACCTTCACAAGATCGCTTCGGCGACCGCGGAAGACAAACAGATGACCGCTGAGCGGGTCCTTGCGCAGCACCTCCTGGACCTGGAGTGCCAGCGACGGAAAGCCTCGGCGCATGTCCGTGTAGCCTGTCGCAAGCCACACTCGTGCGCCCGTCGGAACCGGGATCATCGGCGTACCAAAGCATCGAGAACGCGACGTAGTGCGTCTCCATCAACGTCGCCATCGACCCGGATGCGGTGCCCGCTACCAAGATCTATCTCGATAATGCCCAGGCTCTTCCGTCGACGCGCCGCTGTCGTCGTCAGTGGCGCTTCGGCCACCTCCCGCGCCGGCACAGACGGCCCAATCTCGACCGGCACGAACGGCGCTATACTCGCTTCACCGTGCTTGCAAAGCTCTTTGCGCCACCTGAACAGCTGGCTTACATGAAGGCCAGCCATGCGAGCCACCTCGGAAACACTGGCTCCGGGCTCGAGCGATGCTGCAACAAGCTGTTCCTTCTCATCCTGCGACCACCGGCGCCGCCGCTCGACCGATGTGATCACCTCCGCCCTCGAAATCGTCATAGCGCTACAATTACCCCAGGACCTGCAGCGTTCGCGTCCGTCAAACAAGGCGGCCCTCAACGGAGGAATACTTCCAGAAGACCTCTCATCAAGCGCACCTCGCTCTTGAGCAGCGTGCGATGCCGCACGACCTGGTGCCGCCTGCAGAGTGGCGAGCGTGCCAGCATCGATCTTGTCGGCTCTGACGTGAGGCTGGGCCCTGCCTTCACCTACAGGGGATGGGCGATCATCCCCCGCGCCAGAAACAGGGCCAGAACCCGCGACACCGCCATGCTGTTGGCAGTCGCTTCGAGCACCACCTCATCACTGGCCCAGCAGAGTCTTGCCAATCCCTCGAGCGCAGTCCGTGTCATATCAACCCGGCCCGCATGTCGGAGCTTGCCGTCTTCCCAAAACACCACCCCCCGAAAGTTCGGTATACTTCGATGCCAATCACCCGTCGTATTTGCACCTCCTGCTTGATATGACGGGAGCTGCGGGTGACACGACAACTACGGATCCGCGCTTCCAGCGCAACCGGGCGAGTCGCAGAGGCGGCCAGCTACTAACTCGAGCTCTCGGCTCATCGTATGCATCGGCCTGCCCGCACATCGTGCTCCCGGTGCCTCTGTCCCGATGGTCGCACCATACGCCACGACGCAGAACACCGCAGCGGAACGTTGGCGCCGAGAAATCTCATCACCAACCCCATCGAAAGCACCTTCGCCACCGTGCGCCACCGCACCATCCGATCGAAGGGCTGCCTGTCCAACAAGACGGCACTCGCGATGGTCTTCAAACTGCTCGAGGCCGCGCAGAAAAGCTGGCGTCGTCTCGATGGCCACAACCAGTTGCCAAAACTCGTTCTGGGTGTGACATTCAACGATGGCATCGAGGTCATCGCCAAGCCGACGACCGTCAGCCCATGACCGCCGCTTCCTGACCGGCTCCGGCCATCACCAAAATTTAGCGATAGCTCTCGACATGATTGCGGCGCGTCTGAGAGATAGAGGCTTCGTATTGCGGCGGAGAGATGGACATATTCTTGTTCGTACGGCTAAAGTACACCCGACCTTGCCGTGAAGCCGATCGATGCAGGCTGCTTACTCTCGAATTGAACTCGATGCCATTTTGCATTGCTGCGCTTCAACGCACTTCCGTCCATCGCCTTCATTCGAACTACCAACTTTGACAGGTTGTCGTCCGGCGTTTCACATGAGAGAGCTTGTTATGTGGCTCGACAAAGCTCTCGGTCACTTCCTTCGGCTTTTTCTGACGTCTAGGATGTCAAGACACCATGCAAGTGTGTCCACTCAGGAACGGTCTTGAAACTCACCGGCCCCGGACGGGACCGCGTTTTCTTGCGTAGGATCGCATCCGTGACGGAGACCTCAGGATCCTGCCTCACCAACGAAACCAAACGACGGAGCAACAGACATGGCCGATCTACGCCAGGACGAAAAGTCCGCCCAAAAAAAGGAAAGCGCCGGCGAGAAGACGGCCGAGCAGACCAGACAGGCCGGCGAGGAAGTCGCCCAAGCCAGCACCGATTTGCTGCAACAGAATTTAGAGTTGGTGCAAAACTCGTGCCGTGTCGGGGTCGAGGTGGCGACCGCCATGATGGGCCGCTCCACTGACCAGCTTGGTCGCACGTTCGGTTTGTTTGAAGCGCAACGAGCGACGGAACGCTCGGCCCGAAACGTCGGAGCAATCATGTATTCTGCGAGTGCCGTCGCCAAAGGGATGAACGGGGCCTCGCGCGAGTACTTTGAGTTCGTTCGACAGCAGATCGATAGGAGCATGGACAGAATGAACGAACTCTGGCGCTGTCGAACTCCTCACGATTTGGCAGCCGTGCAGACCGATTCGGTGCGCGACGCAATCCGCAGCGCAATGGAAACCAGTCGCCGGATCGCCGATATGTCCCTCAAGGTAGCGGACGATGCGGGAAACCACATAGCTCAGAGTGTCGAACGTATGCAGCGCGCTTCATAGCTGAGCCTCTCGCCACGAGGGTCAACGTGAGCTGGGCGGCATCTGAGCCGCTCACGGAATTGTTGCGCCGATACGCGGAAGTCCGAAATGGCGGCCGGGTGCGGCTGAACAAGAACCCAGCGGGCGCGAACTGTCTCGTACTGCGAGCACGCGGCCCTCGCACGTTGCAAGCGCGATCTTCTGGGCCACATGACGTCTCCGATCGGCAGATCGCCCTGCGGCAGGAAACATAGGCCAACCTTCGGTTGATCGGTTTCGTCGACTGCGCAGACGTTTGTCGCGGATCCCGTATAGAACCTGTACCGGTTGCCGGTGTCGCCGGCGCCAACGAGGTCTGGCGCGGCACACGCCTCGCTAGGTCTATTCCGCCACGAAACCGACCTGGCTTGAACGTCGCGAGCCGCGCGGCGCCTGAGCGCGGCCGCGTTCATCCGGCTCGCGTCTGCATTTCGTGCATGCCGACAATGATCGGTGAATTGAGGGAACGGTCACATGAAAAGACAGGCTCACACCAAGCACGGTAGAACATCGATCAGCTCTTCCGCGAGAGCTCTGGGCATCGCAGCCCTGGCCGCAATCGCGATCCTATGCGCGGCCCGTGGGGCGCGAGCGCAGACCTGCAATGAGATCCTCGGCATGCCCTGGAGCGAGGCAATCAAACATCTCTATGCGGTGCACGCCATCAACAAGGGAGGGTTGACGATCGACCAGATCTTTACGGCGCGCGGGACCATCGCCTCCCATATGAACTTGGGGCCGATCGAGGTGAGCACCACTGGAAAGTACCCCAATGTGGAGCCCGATTTTCGCGACCGGCCGACGTTGCACATCACGTGGAACCATCTGGTCCAGTCACCCGGCCCCGCCGGCACCTGGGAGAACGCCGAAATCGTGATCCTCGAGCCCCTGCAGGACTTCGACAACGAAATGTGGGCCGCCACGCCCTACGACACCATCACCCTCGGGCCCCACCAACTTGGGGCCAAGACGTTCATTCTCGCCAACGGCGACACCCTTGCTGGCGATATACGCAAACGCATCACCGATAATGCTGGCGTCACGGTGGAGGCCTTCACCGGCACCGGCGCCCGCGCGACGCGCGATACCGTCGACAGGAAGCTCGCCACGATTGCGGGACTCTGGCGGCTGCACGACGCGCAACCGTCGTCATCCAATCTCAAGGCGACTGATCTATCGAAACAGCAGAAGACCCGAGCCAGCATGCCGGTATGGGTGACGTCGACCGGCTGCACGGCCGGCGTGCAGATCCTCGGGGACAAGGGTGCGCAAATCAACTTTGCCTCGCGGGCCAATCCAGAGCCGCAGTTCATGAGAGAGCTCTGGTATCGGAACTTGTACTTGGGGCTGCACATGGGAACAGCGGTCGAGGCGCTGCACGGCGCACTGTCGCCAGGCGGCGAAGCCAACGGCCTGTGCGCGCGGCTGAGCCTTTGCGCCCAGTCATATCCCGGCAATCTCGACCTTCCCGGTGAGTGGGTGATCGATCCAGACAATGCGAAGTATGTGGAAAATCCCGTGACACATGAGTACGACGAGGTGATCCCTATGAAACAGGAGACGATCCGTTGCTCGAGCTGGGTCGGCGCTAGTGCGTCGGCAGCGGTCGCAGCGCGCCTGACGTGTCGCGCTCTCTGGACCAAGGACGAGATCGTGAGCCGCACGCTATCCGACTATGCCTGGCAGCTCGCGACCCATATCCTGACCTATGCGATGTACGTCCATGCGCGGGTCGCCAACGCGTCTGAGGACGGGCTCACTCCCATGCGGATGGGAGGGCGTCTGTGGTGGAACATCTACGGTCCGCTGGCCGCGAACGCGCACAAGAAGCCAAACGAGATCGCCTCCAGAAATCCGGAAGCGCTGGCGCGGAAGGCTTGCGCTTTGACGGCGGCGTCAACGCACTGGAACGCGTATATCAACGCCCTCAAGCCGCTGATGCCCAAATCGTGAAACGAAGTGCCGCCCGTGTCGGTCGTAACAGCGACCGTTGATTCAAAATCGTGATTCTGATCGAACTCTGCGGCGCGCGTTCACATCGCGCTTCACGTTGGCTCAACCCGTGAACTGGTGCCCCTGTCCGTAAGGACGTGGGCCATGTCCTCCCCATGCTCGACGGTTACGTCGCCGCGATCGTGGCCGGACCAGTGTCGATGAGCCCGCTCGACTGGATCTGTCCCTGCTCGCCATCGATGCCGATGCTTTCAACCACGGCGGCACTCCGGAGTTCGCAGCGATCTCCGCCGTCGCGCTGCGCCACAACGAGATCAGCCAGATCCTTTCGACCACGCCCAGCCAGTTCGAGCCGATGCACCGGCGCAAAGCCAATGGCGACGTCGATCCGCGACCCTGGTGCCAGGGATTCTATGCCGCAACGCGGCTCAGGCCGTCGGCGTGGGCGCCGTTGCTGGACGCCAGCAACGTCAATCATGGCCTGCTTCTGCCCATCCTGCTGCACTGTCTGTCGCGACGATCAGGGCCGGCCGCTGCTCGGACCGCCACGAAGCGGGCGCGAGACCAGGGATTTTCTGCGCAACGCCCACGCCGATCTTCCAGCGGCCGTCGAGGCCATGCGCCAATACTGGATGCCGATCCGCTACGCTCGCGCCCGCTGATCACCGCAGACGTGGGAGCTCATACCGGTTACCTTCTAGCGGCGCTCACAAGACTGCGCACAAACAATCTGAAGGGCCTCAGCACCACGCTTACAACGATTGCGCTTCATGCTCTGGTCCTCGTCTTGGGCAGAACTAACTTCAAGCTGGATTAAGCCCGTGGGGCAAGGTCACCTGTACTGCGGCAAGACGCTCCTAAATACGGACAAATGGCTGCACGCCCTCAGGTCCTCAGGGAGCAGGGTCGCGTGGTGCCTCCGGCCAGCACCGTCGCCAGCGGACAAAACGTCCGTACCTCATGACACAACTCCAGCACACGGAGCACATGCATGGAATAACCTGTGATACCGACCAACATCGGGATCGAATTCCATCAGCGCGCTCTCTAGAGATCCGCGGCGTGCAAACGAAGATCCTGGATCTTCACCTGATGGCGAAGCTACATGGCTCTCGATGCCAAATATTCCAAGGCGAGCGGTTCTGCAATCGCGCCTAGATCACCCCAACCGATCATCTCATTTGTTGATGAGATACAGTAGCAAGATATCCATTCTTCACTCCTGTCGACCGTGGACCGAGCACAAACTCTCCGACGGCACCCTCCCGATAGTAAGGCCGGCCGGAAGCCTCTGCGAAGAGATCCGAGTCTCCCCCGCCAAGCGCACAGCTCGCCAACCCCATTGCTGTAGCGGTGAGATACATGGTCTGATAAAGCACACCAACGTCCTTGAGCACGAGGGCATAGCCCATGGATTCGTATTTCCAGAACACCCGGTCGAAGCGGGCCGTGATAAGGAATAGCACGGGAGGGTGTCCAGCCTTTCCCAAGGTGTACCACGCCGATTGAAGTAACCGCTCTGTCGCTGCGTTAGGCGCCTGCACCAGGCACAGCTCGTGCCTTTGCGGATGATAGTAATACAAACCGGATGATATGCCTTCGCACTGCCGTATCAACGGATATACTTCCAGTTCATGAACGGCCCCTCCTCCGGGCGACGGTCTTAGCGCGGTTTGCCATTCGCCCGCTTCAGATGAGACCGCTTTTGTCCGGCAGGACCGGAACAGAAACTCGCCAAGCTGTTCAAGTCTGAGCGGCGCATCACCAAACTGACGGATTGACCTTCGATCTTCCAGAACCCGCGCGAACGGGGGGTCGGATTCCCGGAGATGATCGATGTTAGGCCGCGGGAGCGAGACTCTCTTTTCGTAGGCGATAGGCATGACCGCGTCCGGCGCCGGATATGACCCGATACCTCGGAATGTGCCCCCGTAACCATAACCATGCCTACCCAGCCGGCTGCGGCTGTGGAACAGCAGGTCGTGATAGTCCCAAAGCGATTCATCGCCCGGATCGTCTTTGTCAACGTCGTGCAAAATCCCCGCGAAGGCGAGCGTCGGCAGAAGCAATCGGCTGCACGATCTTTTAGACAACGCACGTAACTCGCGTCCGGAATGAGGCCGAACAAGCGTCATCACAAGACGAAACGTCTCTGGGTCGTGTAGGACGACCGATGTGTTGGAAAGCGGGCTCTCAATACGCCATCGTCCGCCCTCTGGACGGATGATCACGTACGCTGACAACACATATTCAACGACATCATCCAGCAGCTTATCCCAGTTATCTGTCTCAAGAAAGTTGGAGGGAAATGGCTCAACCGTCACCAGCGGCGAACCGCCAGATGCCTGTTCCGTGCCAGCTATCATCGAACGGGTGCAAAGCCGTTCAAGGATGATATCCAGGACAGGCATCCCAGCAATGCCGTCTTTCTCCCAACAGATGGCGCGCAATGACTCAATGTTGGCCTCTACGCCTGCGAGCTTGTCGATCGCTCCTTTCACACCGAGGGGGATCGACGGATCGGAATTGATCTGATCCACAACGGCTTTGCGCGCGGCGTGGTTCGCTTCACCAGAGGGAGCGGGGCCTCTGAGTTCCAGATTCAGGACCGCCACGGAATCCGCGATCACCCCATCAGAAAAAGATGCCATAGGGATTGAGTTCTTCCTCTTTGAGCACGCGACCTGTCCAATTCAACTCCGCCGGCACGTCAAACAGCCGACCGGGCCCGAAACGCTTCCAAAAGTGCCGCATACCAGGAACCATCACTTTCACGACGGACAATTCGACGTCTGGCTGAGACTGATCGAGGAGCAATACTTCGAGGAAGCGATCGTGAATTCGCTTTAAGACGATTTCGAGTGTTTGATCGAGGCTGTTCACCTCAGGGTGCCCCAGATCGTCGATGCTGCGCGCAGGAACAGCTCTGTTGGGGCTAAGGTACGACTGTTTCTCGACCGTTGCGGTCTTCCACCATTTGATGGCTTCCCGCTCCGGGAACCAATAAAGCGTTTGGCCTTTGGCATCCTTCTTCGCGACCGAAGGTAAAAACTGATTTAGCTCCGCGATGGCTCGCAAAGCAGCCACCTTTGCGTCGAGATGCGCCCCAAAGCCGATGATAATATCCTGGGCTGCACGGTCGCGCGCGCGAGAAATCGCCGCCACCACGGGGATTCGAAAGTCGCTCGTGATGTCAAGAAGCCAAATATCGCGGCCCATTTCAGAGTAATGGTCGTGAAGTTGATCGACATAGCTGTCGCGGAGAGAGGACAAGACAATCTCGGGCCTTCGAGCATAGTTGTACCACCACATGGCGACGGCATCCCGCTCGACGAGTTCAAGCAGCCCCTGAAGGATCGCCTCTTCCTTTGAGTTTCCGGCCGCGTTGCCGTTGGAGTCGCAACTACAAAAGAACCGAGTTCGCAAGTCAGGATGACCGAAGTAGCAGTACGCGCTTGGAACATGAACGAAACGATCACGCGTGAGCGAATATGCGGGCGACCAGTCGATCAAGTCGGTTTCCCGGAACGGAACAGGAACGCGATGAAATCCCGACGTGTGCTCGTGATTCCATTGCTCCCGATCACGAAATTGCGCGGCACTAAACAGCATTAAATCGTTGGGCAATATTGCTGGTTCGGCCAACCCTTCAAAACTGCTTCTGATGCAAGGCTCATCGCCACGGTAGACGCCCGAGTATCGTTCGATCGCCTCGCAAATCGCGCCGACTTTCGCGTCGATATCCCGGGCTCCCTTTCCGCCGCTTCGGCCACGTAAATTCAACAGAGCGAAACGCAAGTCATGCTGCATCATCGCGAAGCTATGCCCAGACGCATAACTGTGCGTTAAGCCGTTTCGAACCCCTACAGGCTCCAGCGTACGAACAACCCCTGTGAGGTGACTCACATGCTTTTTCAAGCGGTCATACGTGATCTCGGCAGGAAATATCCGACTCCCGGTTGCATAAACGGTTCCGGAGCCTTTGGAGAAAAGCGCATAGTCCATTGCCGATCGAGCAGGCAGCGCCCCAGTTCCGCACACTTTGCATTGCGGTCTCTTCACTAACGCGTGCCTGCGGGTTACCATCGTGGTTGTCTCAATGGCGAGGAGTTCTCCAGAGAGATCGTGGGAAGGACCGATCGCAATGGCTTTTAGGATCTCATGCGCCGATATCGCCGCAGCCAAACCAAGTGAAGCGGCGTGAAATGCAACCCCACTATTTTTGCTCTGCGCCAGATTTGCGTTCTCCAGGAACGCTTCGATCTGTCGGTTCGATTCCAATCGCTGCGCAAGGCAGGCCCAGCATCCGCTGGTGGCAGGACGGAAGATCGGTCCTACAAAGATCTCCCGGCCGCGCAGCTTAAGCAGCATCCACGGATTGTTTTTCGCCAAAGCCTGGCGATTGAACTCCGGGATAATGGGGTCGAGATAGTCACCAACAACGACAATTTGGAAATCCGCGCTGCCGTCGTTTGCAATGCCCAATTTTTGCAAGGCTTGAATCATCTCGCCCACTGCTTTGTGATCAGACCCGGTGACGTACACTGGACGTGTCGAGATAGCGTGCTGGGCGCGCTCGGGGTGCGCGCCGTATTGATGCCAAAATGCCGCTACGTCGCGAGAGGTGGAGGTTGCTTCGGCAAGTAACCCCTTCTCATTAAGGTAATCCAGGACATATGAAATTTCCGGCGGGCTGACCGTATCCTGCAGCTCATCGAAGAACTGCCCAAGAGTTCGGCCGTGATCAAGGAGCGGTGCCAGCAAAGGGAGATGACGTCCGGTCATGACGTCGCACTTGTCGCCTTCGATGACTAGGAGCGTCTGATGATCGACAATCTCTACGCGCAGGCAAGCCTTCCATTGAACGGCCCGTCCAGCCTCCAGAAGCGCATTTAGTCCATTTTGCATTTGATTAAATTAGGGTTCGGAACTCAACAGGGATGTCTTTTTGAAGCCAAAGCGCTACATCTTCGCAGCGCTTTGGGACAATGTCGGACAGCAGGAGCAGGCGAGAAGGGAGAAGGCAACAACGGCAGGGTCCCGAGGGCGAACCGCCCAATTCCGGCTGGGAGAGGGATATAGAATGTTATCGCATTCTGGACCGCGCCTTCCATCTGCTGGCGGCTGACATGCTCGGCTGAAAATACACAGGCCAACCGGCAGCTTACCGAAGAAAGTATCCGCTCCCGGCACAGCCGTTGGTTAACCACAGCAGGAGCAGCAAGGGGGGCAGCAGCAGCAGCAGGCGGGGCGGCTACCCTGCTCGGGGTCATCAGACGAGCCCGGCGCAACACCGAGACCTGGCTTCGGAGGGATGTAGAATGTTACGCTCTTGTGGGTGGCATCGTCCATCTGCTGGTCGTATCCAGCGATGCTTGGCTTGCCACTCGCGTCCTTGAAGCTGACCCAGCTCGGCACGTCTGAAAATCCGTAGGACTTCAGCAATGCTGGATTGCTTTGGATCTGCGCCTGCAGCCCGGGATCTGCCCACACGGCCCGGATCAATTTCGAGTATGCGACACGAAAATCACTCATTCTGTCGTTCTCCTTTTGAATCGCCTATCGATCTCCCTTTGGAAAGCGCATCACGTCGAACCTCATTCATTCACGCCAAACTAACAATCGCCACTATGTTGTTCCGCTGGACTCGCTACAGCTTGGAACGTAGACGCGCTCCTTCTGAAGACGAGTAACCACGGCGACACCAACAAGCGCATTGTTATGATAAAGAGAAAGGGCCGTGCCATGATACGCTGGCACCGTCAGTACGCGCACTAGAGGATCGTCCTCCGCATTCTTGCTAATCGAATCCGACGCAGCTTCGAACCGTAACGAGAGATCCGACGGCGACACCGAAGTAACGGTTGGATTGTCGTCCGCGGTCGCCATAGGGGCGACTGGACCGGCCGCCGCTTCCGACCGCACACGCCCGACCGCCACCGGAGGCTTACCGGGACGGGCACCCAGTGTAGGATGGTCGTTCGGGGCCTGAATTATCGTTAGGTTCAGCTCGGTCGAGTTTAACGCGCCCGCTGCCGCTGCCCTGGATTGAAGCGCGTCGAGCGTTAGCATTTCCTCGCGAAGAGAAGATCCCAGGATCAACTTCTGCGCCGGCGCACCCAATCCGACGCTATCGAGCTTTTGTTGCAACGGAGCCGCTTCGCTAGCAATTCGCTGGCGGGCGGCGTCCGAGATGTCATCCAGCTTTATCAAAGTGCTAATTCCCCACAGTCTTGATATCAGTCCACGGGTCGACTCAAGAGCCAAGTCCATAACCTGACAGGAGCTTCGAGAGGGACCGCGACTGGTCCAATATCGGGCCAAGGATCATTGATGTCTACGCTCTGTGTCTGCTTATCGACGCCTTGCGCTACCACAAGATGGCGACCGCCACCGATCATCTGAACTCCACCTCGACAGGATGTCCCGATCCCGCAATTTGATCATGAAGCTGATCAAAGTTATCGTGTCTCCAGCATGCCGTCGATTGCATCCCGAGCATTTCGTGAAGCTGCTGCACCTTGGAAGCCGTGGAGGTGCGATTACAAGTCGGATTATCCCAATCGTCGTTGAAGCGTCCCTCTGGTGGGGCTCCCGTGCAGCAATTTCCATCGGGAATGAGCGCTGATGCCGCCTGACAAAGTTTCAAATGACCTTTAGCGTGAACCGAGCGAGCATCGTCGCGCACGCAGCCCAGCACCAATTGCGCCGTTTGTCCGACATAGGGTACTCCGAGGATGAGCTTGTCAGGCGCACCGCCCACTTTGGGCTTAACAGGGCGACCTAGTTCACCAGGAACTATAAGTTCAAAAGGATGCTGCGTCATCGGAAGTGTTCCCCCTGTCGCTAGTGCAACCACCTCGCGCTGTGGCGGTCATAGAGAGTGCCCGGTTGCGTTTTGAACTTGAAGTGTGACCTATTTTGTTAAACGTAGTCAGCATTGATGTCATGAAAACAGGTCCTCCGGCGCAGCCCATTTATGCGGGACACCAATCGTCAAGCCACCATCGAGGACTATCTCAGCACCGGTCATGTAGCTGGAGTCGTCGCTAAGCAGGAATGCGATCGCCTGAGACACTTCCAGCGGATCGGCTGCCCGTCCCATTGGAATTGGAAAGAGAGCGGGATCCAAGTTCTCACTCATGTCCGTGGTGACCAGACCAGGATGAACTGAATTGACACGGACTCCGGAGGCGGCGCCCTCGAGCGCGGCAGATTTGGTGACTCCCCGCACACCGAACTTGGAGGCGACATAAGCATGAAAGCCCGGGCTGCCTAGCAGCCCCTCGACCGATGAGACATTGACAATAGAACCTCCCCCCGCGCGCCGGATCGCCGGCAGGGCGGCTTGAATGCCGAGGAATACGCCAGTTAAATTAACTGCTAAGGTCCTGTTCCATTGGTCGAGTGGAAACTGCTCGATCGGAGCCATGCTGGCGATACCCGCATTGTTGACGAGCCCATGCAGGCTACCGAAGGTGGCCTCTGCTGCCGCGATCACCGTCGCCCACGATTTCGGCTCGCTAACATCCTGGTGGACGTAGATGGCGGCATTGCCCAGTTCGGAAGCGAGAGCCTCACCCTCTTCATCAAGGATGTCGGTGACTACAACTTGAGCGCCCTCCGAAACGAGCAAACGGGCATGGGCCGCTCCCATCCCGCGCGCCGCACCAGTCACCAGAACGACTTTTTGGTTTACACGTCCCATGACACAGTCCTCGCCCGGGGCTTCGATCAGTTCCCACTGCAGACGGTGCCGCGCGCCGGGCTGCCCTTGGAGAGCTGCGAAACGCGACGCGCAAATTCGCGGACCTGGCGGATGATGGTGATCGCCGCCATCAAGCTGGCGATATCGGCGAGATGCCTATTGCAAGTAACTGTCGGCTCTGCCCGATTCCAGAAGGAGACACGAAGTTCATGACGTTCTCGGGTGGGATGTTGAAGATAACGCTCGTTTTGACCAACCAATAGGCGGCCAGAACAAATTCGAACTCGACGCGATGCCCCCAGCAGAGCCAGTGCAGCTCTCCAATAGAGCTTCGGGGGTTCTGTCGCAATATAGGATGTCTTTGCCATGCTCTACCGCTCTTCACTTCTTACCGTGGCACGGCGCTGCCCGCGATCGTGCAACAAACTAATACCTGCAATGCGCGTGCCAGGAGCAGGCAGGCTGTCTAAATGACTCTGGCAACTACATCTGGCGAGTCACGGCGATCAAGTCGGCCATCGTGTGAGATTTCCAACGTTATGGTGGCAACCGGACGTTGGTTGAGAGGGAGCGACAAGCGAAGGTGAACTGAAATGGACCCGGAGAGCGGGACCGGAGTGAGCTGCAAGCGTGCCCCGTTCTGCTGCATGCTAGATAACGAGCTGCTCATGCACCGTTGTGATCTTAGTCGATCTATTTGCACAAACCTCGCGGCGAAGACCGTGCGCGAATGCGATCACCGCAGCTCGCATACGTGGTTCCACTACGCAGCGCCCCGGGCGTGTCACATGGGGATGTCCCGATCGCTGTTGAACTAGGGTCTGTTTGGATTCATCTTGAGTTTGTCACGGCGGCGGTCAGATTGATCATTGCTTCGAAGCTCAAATCGGTTTTGTCGGCGCGCATGGCGATCCGCTTGAATTCCTTGAGCTTGCAGAAGAAATTTTCGATCAGATGCCGCCATTTGTACATTTCCTTGTCGATGGCGAGAGGCTTGGCGCGACGTGGGTGCTGGGAAATGACCACCTTGGCGCCGCGCTTGTCGAGGTCGGCGATGATGGCATTGCTGTCGAACGCCTTGTCTGCGATCAGCGCATCGAAGGCCAGCCCTTCGATAAGCGGCGAGACGCCGACCGTGTCGAAGCGCTGGCCGGGCAGCAGCACGAAACGCACGAGATTACCGAGCGCGTCGGTAAGTGCCAGGATTTTGGTGGTCATACCGCCTTTCGAGCGGCCGATGGCTTGGTTTTGCGTCCCCCTTTTGCGCCCTGTCCGTGGCGGTGGACTTTGACGATGGTGGCATCGACCATGACGTATTCCATGTCCGGCTCGTCCGAGACCGCATCGAACAGACGCTTCCAGACACCTGCCTTCGCCCAGTCGCGGAAACGCGTGTATACGGTTATCCAGTTGCCGAAGGCGCGCGGCAGATCGCGCCATGGGCTGCCTGTCCGGGCGATCCACAAGACTGCTTCGACAAATAGCCGGTTGTTCTTGCCGCTCCGGCCGGGATCAGCCGGCTTGCCAAGACAATGTGGTTCCATCTTCGCCCATTGGGCGTCAGTCAAAACGAATCGGTTCATCCCAAGCTTGAATCACAGCCAAGCCCAAATGAGAATCCTGAATCCAAACAGGCCCTAGGTCGGGCCGACGTTGCCGGAATGAATGTTACGCGGCCCTCGTGACGTGGGCAACGGACTTGATTGTCATGCGATCGTGGTGAGCTTGAAGGGCCGCACGCAGAACCGACAATTGCTTATGCGCCTTCAATCGTCGGAAGCCCTTGTTGGCCTCGATCATGCCGGCCGCGACCCATCGCAAGGCCATACCAGCATCCCGCCAGCGTTTGACGTTGCGCGTGACGCGGCGAATGGTGCCCATCATGTTCTCGGCGATGTTGGTACAGGCGAGCGATCGACGAAGCTCCTTCGGCAGCTTCAACCGGACGACGGTCAGGATTTCGTCGAGGCCTTCGAGGATGCTCGTCGTTACGCCGGGCCATTGCTGGTCGAGTCGACGCGCGAGATTGCGGATCAATTTTTCAGCCTTGTCGGCGTCATCGAGCTCGCAGGCGTGGCGCAGCACCCGACGGGTGGCCGCATGATGCTCTTTCGGCAGGCGTTCCATGATGTTGCGCGCCTTGTGGATCTGGCAGCGCTGGATCGCAGCGGCCGAACCGAAGGTGCGGCGGATCGCCTTCGACAATGCTTTCGCGCCGTCGGCGATGAACAGTCTTGGCACCCCCGGGTCGAGCCCGCGCGAGACCAGGTTGTCGAGCAGGGCCTGAACCGTTGCGGCATTCTCGGTCGCCCCTTCCACCAGCGCCAGCGGATGCTTGTTGCCTTCGCCGTCAACCCCGATCGCGGCGACCAGCACGAGATCGTCGCCGAGATGCAGCCCGTCGATTTGGACCACCAGAAGGTCGAGCGCGGACAGATCGGCAGCCATGAAGTCGGCCAGCCGCGCCGCCGACAGCGCGACGAACCTCCGCGAGGCCGCCGACTTCGAAACCCCCGATCCGGGCGGTGCCGGCACGTCACCCTCGGGCAGCCGGACAGCGCGGCCGAACCGGCGCGTCGACACATTGATCAGCATCAGGTTCATCGCCCAGCAACCGAGCCAGTCCTCCTGCGCCGCCGTTTCCCAGCTCGGGATCGTGACCTCGCGGCCGTCCACGCCCCGGACCCGCGGGCGCTCGACCTCGATCTTGCCGCCGTGGAAGCCGATCCGTCCCCGCGTTGGCCCCAACGTGCGCCCGCCGCGCCGCACCCCGAGCCTACCGGCTCAAGGTGGGCAACGCCGACCTCTTTAGCATTACAGTTGGTGCGCCGGGAGACCGGCAAGGAGTAGGTGGTGGAAGTCCACTACGATGAAGGAGTAGCGATCCACATCGGCCCCGAGCCGTGCGTAGGCATCCGTGAGGGTGTCGGCGAAGCGTCGGCAGGGGAGTGCATAGGCCAGCCATTGAGCCGCGAAAGAATGTTTTCCCGAGAGCCGACGCTGTCAACTGAGCGGAAGGCAACACGAAGGGGTGCGATATCGCGAGCGCCCAGTCGTTTCGGCGTGGTCGCAGACCCTGGCATGTGCAGAAGCTTCTTGTACGGGAACCGGGAGCTCTCTCGGTCGGCCAGATGCTCACTGAGCAGCCTGGTCCGCGGCGGGAAGGCGAGGAGCCGTAGCCGCTGATGCACGATCCAGAGAAGTCTGACTCCGGCATAGTAGCAGCGAAGCCGGCGAACAAAGCCGGGCGACCGGTGGCGGAGCCGGCGGAGCCAAGGCCGGGGACCAAGGGGAACGAGGGCCAGCAAAGCACGCACCGGGCACAGTACCGGGCTCGCGTGACCCAAGCGCTGGACCGCGTACGGAAAGCTGCAAGGCTGAAGAAGAAGGAACGGTTCACCGCACTTCTCCACCATATCACTGTCGATACACTCCAGATGGCGTTCTATGCGCTTCGGCGCAAAGCCGCCCCCGGCGTGGATGGCATGACGTGGCAGGACTACGAGGCCGACCTTGAGCCCCGGCTCAGGGAACTGCACGAACGGGTCCACCGGGGAGCGTACCGGCCGCAACCGTCACGCCGGACGTACATACCGAAGGCGGATGGGAAGCAGCGGCCGCTGGCGATCGCGGCTCTGGAAGACAAAATCGTCCAGGGCGCGACCGTCATGGTGCTTAACGCCATCTACGAAGGCGACTTCGTCGGCTTCTCCTATGGGTTTCGACCCGGCCGGGGGCCACACGATGCGTTGGACGCCCTGGCGGTAGCGATCACCACGCGGAAGGTGAACTGGATACTTGACGCCGACGTGCAAAACTTCTTCGGAAGTGTGAGCCAGGACTGGCTAGTGGTTCATCACAGTGATTTTGACTCTTTAGCGGTGGCTGGATAAGCGCGGCCGAGTTTGGCGCGGGCTTTGTCGGTTGTGAACATCCATTTGATGCTGGCTCGGGTTTTGTTTCGCCGCCGTTGCCATGCTGCGATCTCGTTTCGGAGCCTTTTGGGGTCGTCGATGCGGCGGCCGAGACACTGGCGCTGCAGCACGCTGATCTCGCACTCGACCATGTTGAGCCAACTGGCGTGTTTCGGAGTGAAGTGGAATTCGAGACGGCGCAGGATGCGTCGGGCCTCGGCGGGCGCGAAGGCCTCATACAGCGCCCCAGGTTTATGGATCGACAGATTGTCCTGCACGACACGGATGCAGGCGGCGTCGGGATAATGGACGTCGACGAGCTCACGCATGCATTGGGCGTAATCCACGGCGGCGCGGCGATCGGTGACCTTGACGTTGCGCCAGCCGCGATGCGGATCGAAGGTGACGAAGAGATTGACGGTGCCGTTGCGACGATACTCGTAATCGTATCGCTCGCGCTGTCCCGGTTGGGCCGCGACAGGCTGGCGCACCTCGCCGATCAGTTGGACGGGGGTCTCGTCGAAGCAAACCAGCGGCCGGGCGGGATCCGGCGTCTCGGCGTAGAGATCGAGCACGTCCTCCATGCGGGCGACGTATTCGCCATCGACATGAGGAATGCACCACATGTCCCTGCGCCATGGCTTGAAATCGTTCTCGGCCAGCCGGCGGCGCACGGTCTCGCCCGACAGGCTGTCGTGATCGGTGAGCTTGACCATCGTGTCGGCCAGAAGCGTCAGCGTCCAGCGTTTGTGGCCGGCGGGCGGCTTGGCGCATGCGGTCGCCACCAGCAGGGCCTCCTCCTTGCCGGTCAGCTTGCGCTCTGCGCCCGGACGCGGCTCCTCGCTCAAGGCCCGCTCCAGATTGCCTTCCACGAAGCGGCGCTTGGTCCGGCCGACGGTGGAGAGGCTGACTCTCACGGTCCGGGCAATCTCCTCGTCGCGGCCGCCCCTATCGGCCGCCAGCAAAATCTGCGCCCGCTTAAGCTTGCGGGCGGCGTGTTTGCCGCCACCGAGCATCGCCGTCAGTTCATCGCGCTCGGCTTGGCTCAATTCGACCCGATAACGTACATTCATGCTTTGCCTCCTTGTCGGAGGCCGGGACGAATCCAGCGATGAGTCAAAAATCAGGCGCGCACTTCACCGAAAAGCAGGGACATTACCTGGCCTTCATCCATACCTACGCCTACATGTTCGGACGCCCACCCGCCGAAGCCGACATCCAGCGCCACTTCCGCGTCAGCCCGCCTTCGGTCCACCAGATGATTGTCACCCTCGAACGAAACGGCTTCATCCGACGTCAACCCGGCGTCCCCAGAAGCATCGAAATCCTCGTGCCGCCCGAAAGCCTGCCGATCCTCGAATGGCTCGGCTCAAAACGTCAAAATCACTGTGATGAACCACTAGTCCAGTTTTTGGAGCACCGCATCGGTGACAAGCGCATCATCCGCCTGATCCGTAAATGGCTGAGGGCGGGTATCCTCGAAGACGGGGTCGTAACCGTGGACGACAGGGGCACGGGGCAAGGATCGGTGATTTCGCCGCTGCTCGCCAACGTTTACCTGCACTACTGTTTCGATCTTTGGGCCGAACGCTGGCGACGGCAGGAGGCCCACGGCGATATGATTATCGTGCGCTATGCGGATGATCTGGTGGCCGGCTTCGAGCATGAGGACGACGCTCGTCGCTTCCTTGATGCGATGCGTGAACGGATTGAGGCATTCGCGTTGACGCTCCATTCGGACAAGACCCGCCTGATTGAGTTCGGTCGCTATGCGGCGACCAATCGCAAGACACGCGGGCTCGGCAAACCGGAGACCTTCATGTTTCTGGGCTTCATCCACATCTGCGGTAAGTCACGCCGGGGGAACTTCCTGCTCGAAAGGAAGACCCGTCGCGACCGTCTGCGGACGAAGCTTCAGGACATCAAGGCAGAGCTGCGGCGTCGAATGCACCAACCGATCCCCGTCCAGGGTAAATGGCTGAGACAGGTCATCACCGGCCACTTCGCCTACTATGCGGTTCCTGCAAACGGGCGGGCGCTCTCAGCGTTCCGCTATTATGTGACCGACCTCTGGCGGCGAACGCTTCGGCGCCGCAGCCAACGAGCCGGCTTCACTTGGGATCGTATGACGAAGTTGGCGGATGACTGGCTTCCTCAACCCCGTATCCTCCATCCCTGGCCGCAACAGCGCTTCGCCGTCACACACCCAAGGTAGGAGCCGGATGCCTTAATTGGGCTCGTCCGGATCTGTGCGGGGGGCGCTCAGCAATGAGCGTCCCTACCGCGATCCCTTTCGGAAGATTTCTGAATCCATGGGCAACCATGATTCGAAGATCGTGGGCGCAGGCAGCGTCGATTGAAGAGACGCTTGCGTTGTGGGCTGCGTCGCTTCGGGAGGTTAAGAAGCGGATACGTCCGTTGTTCGGGCAAGAACGTGTTGCGAGGAACGCAGGGCTGTTTCTTGAAGGTCTGCTCGGCGATGAGCAACGCAAGACCGGCTGGATGCGCGCGGAGGCGGCTGGCGATCCTGGTCCATGGCGGCAACAGGCTATCCTGGGTCGCAGGGATTGGGATGCCGATGCCTTGCGCGATATTGTCCGCGACTATGTCATCGAGCATTTGGCAGATGACGATGCGGTTCTCGTGATCGATGAGACCGGCTTTCTCAAGCAGGGCGAGGCGTCGTGCGGCGTGGCGCGGCAATACACCGGTTCGGCAGGCAAGATTACGAACTGCCAGATCGGCGTTTTCGCCACCTACGTTTCGCGTCATGGCCATGCGTTCATCGATCGTGCGTTGTATCTTCCGAAGGAATGGGTCGACGATCCAGATCGTCTGGAAGCCACATACGTGCCTGCCGACACGGGCTTTGCGACCAAACCGAAGCTTGCGACTGCAATGATTGCACGCGCGATAGTCGCGGCTGTGCCATTCAAGTGGGTGGCCGGCGATACGGTCTACGGTGTCGGAGATATCGAACAGCAACTACGCCAGGCAGGCAAAGGCTATGTGCTCGGAGTCAGCAGCGCTCATGTGTTTCGATCCTGGGGCAAGCGGCGATCAGTCTCTGGCACCGCCGCGGACATCGCCTCGACGCGGCGTTCGTCCGACTGGAAACGCCTGTCGGCAGGGGACGGAACCAAAGGACCGCGGCTGCATGATTGGTGCTATCTCGAACTGGCCGATCTCGATGCCGGGCAGTTCAACAGCGCAAATGACGGTTTGTGGACACGCGGTCTGCTGATCCGTCGTCGCATCGCCGATGATGACCTCGCCTTCTTCACCACCTGGTGCCCAGCAGGAACGGCCATTGAAACGCTGGTCGCAGTCGAAGGCCATCGCTGGGCGATCGAGGACAGTTTTGAGACTGCCAAGAATGAGTTCGGGCTTGATCACAACGAGAGCAGATCCTGGCATGGCTGGCATCGCCACGTCTCTATGGTGATGCTCGCATTCGCCATGATGGCGGTGATCCGCCATCGCGCCAATCCGCCGGCGCCCAAAAAAACGCCGCGCCGAACCACGGCAAAAGCACGGCCGCCACGTCATTGATCCGCTGGTCAATTCAGGAAATCCGCCGCATCGCCATCAGACTCGCTCGAAAACGAATCCAACCCGCCCAAGTCATCGCATGGTCACTCTGGCGCAGAGCTCACCAGGCGATCGCCCGGCGTACGCACCTCAAAGCAAAACGGCAACTGTAATGCTAGTTCAACAGCGATCGGGACATCCCCATGTCCGCTTTTGCTACATCATTGCGGAGCCAACACCGGACATCGACCCCAATCCCAATCTGAACGTTTCCGCGCTCTATACGTTCGCAGCGTCAGGTGTTAAGATCGGAAGATGCTTCAAATCGACAATTAGCCAAAAGACTTTATCGAGACAGCTATGCAGGTTCAGGGACTAATCATTGCCGGTCCGCGCATGGTGGAAAGCCAGCGATTATCGGTTCCCGACCCCTGTGAATCCGACGTCATAGTGCAGGTCGAGTTCTGCGGTTTATGTACGCCGGAGCAACGCGTCTATCGCGGCACCCGAGCGACGTATCCCTATTGGGGTGGTCACGAATTGTCGGGAGTGATTCACTCTCTGCCGTCAAAGCCAGAGGTCGCCGCGCGGATTGGTGACCGGGTTGCCGTGCTGCTGATGCGGCGATGTGGCCATTGCCACGCCTGCCGGGCTGGCTTGGACAATCACTGTGCGTACCTGCAACCGGAAACCCGCCCGGGTCTGCCGACTGGTCCTGGCGGGCTGACCGATCGAATTGTGGTACCTGCCTACAAGATTTTCGCTGTGCCGCCCGATTTACCTCAGCATCTGGCCGCAGTGGTCGAGCCGACCGCCTGTGTGGCACGGGGCGCGGCTCGGGCGCAGCCGCGGCGCGGGGAATTCGCGGCAGTGATCGGCGGGGGCACCATGGGTTTGATCCACGCGCTGTTGCTGTCGCTCAAGGGTTGCCGTGTTTTCGTTTTTGATGACGACGAGGCGACTTATCATGCTGCGCGGCAGGCCGGCGCCTGCTTTGCCGGGCCGCTCGCTGTGCTGTCCGATCCGCAGCAGCGCAAGGCCTGGACCGACGGATGGGGCTTCGATATCATCTGCTGTACGCGCTTTGGAGCTGCCGCGATACGCGCCGCGCTAGAAATTGCGGCTCGCGGGGCAAGGATCCTGCTTTACCAGTCCAATCCCAATGAGGACACTGTAACGCTGGACCCCAACCTGCTGCATTACCGGGAAATTCAATTGATCGGGACGGTGGCGCAGAGCAAGCTGGATGTTGCCGAGGCGGTTCGGCTATTGACCGGGAATGCCGGACGCTTCGATGCCTTGAACATCGAGATTATTTTGGCGTCCCGCGCCCGCGAGGCCTTCGAGCGGGCGATTGACCCACGGGTGAACCGCGTATTGATCGATCTGCGGTCCTCAATCCCAAATTAGCCGAGACGCATTACCGAAGCGATCTCCTCGCTGATTGAGACCGTCTCAACGCCGGCTGGAAGATACTCGCGGCGGCCGATGCTATCTGCCACGATGATCCTGTCGATCGACGAATTCTGCCACGTCGCCGCCGCCTCCGGTGTAAAAAGAGAATGTGCAACGGCCAAGCAAATGCCGGTTGCCCCGCACGCCTTAAGCCGGGCGGCCGCCGAAAACACAGTTCGCCCACTATTGATCTCGTCGTCGATCAGGATCACGGCGCGCCCGGATACGTCGCCCAGCACGTCTTCACTATGCGTCGTTTTGTTATGGCGATGCTTTCGCATGATTCCGACCGGGCAGTTCAGTGTGGCGGCAAGTTGTTCCGCCCGTTTGGCGCCGCCGAAATCGGGGGAGACGACGACAACGTCACCCGGGAGAGGAGTCAAATATCGCGCCAGTGCCGGTGCGAATTCGATATTGGTGACGGGTCCGCGAAATATCCCGCATAATTGCGGCGCATGAAGTTCGAGGGTGACAAGCCGGGCAAGGCCAGCCTGCTCGAGCAGGGATGCGACAAGGCGCACCGGCACCGGGCCCTCCTGCATAGCGGGTCGATCCGAGCGCGAATAGGGTAGGTAGGGGAGCACGGCGGTGATCTGTTGCGCGCCTCGCGCCCGCAACAGGTCCAGAGCCAGCAGGAGTTCGAACAGGCGATCATGGACCCGGTCCGGGAACGACTGGAATAAGGCTACCTTGCTTTCAAACAGGATGTCCGGCGGACCGCAAACCTTCAATTGTCCATTGCTGAAGACCTCGGTATTCAGGGCAATCGGAGGCGGGACGCCGAGGATTTCGCCAACAGACGCAGCTAGCGGCGCGGTAACCTGCGTGGTGATCAGTTGCATTGCGGGGCCCGCACCTCAATTGTCCGAGGCGGAGCAGCCACAGCCACATCCAATCATCGGGCTGGTTCCATGTCGGCGAGCGCGATATCTGCCAGATGCGGAAGCGACAGCAATTTGGGCAGCACATCGCCCCAGTCGTGCTGGAGCGGAATCTCGGTCTGCTCCGGACGCACCAGCGTCAAAAACTCTTCGGGCACGTCGATCTGACAGAGCCGTCGCATCTGGGCTAGGACGTAGTAAATGGCCGGTCGCATCTCGTATTTATAGGCGATCGCCGCCACTTCAGCCCAGTTAACGCTGGCTAGCTCGCGATGCAGCACCGCGTGCAAATCGCCGAACATCAGGAACCGAAGGGAATTGTACAGGAAGGCCTCGTGATACAACCGCGCCGACAGGAACCAGACGGCTCCGGTGACTGACTGCACCCTGGCAATTCTGCCGAGAGTTTTGGCCAGCGTCACGCCCGACCAGATATCCTGGACGTCAATTCCAACCGACAGGTTGACATGCAAATCGATAAAGATCGGCATGTGCATGACCCTTGCGCGATCGATATGAACCTTGACATGCCGATTGCGCAGCTTGCGCGGCACCTCGTGGGAGGCAAATGGTGATTGCAGAGACTCAATGCGGACGAAGACCGGAAGCGCGTATGTCTCACGAAACAAATCCGGATTGATTCGCTCCTGTTTTTCCGTCCAGCTTCCATTGGTCGGATCGAAGATGCCATGGCGATAGCCCAGCTCAAACATGACCTGCTGGGCCCGCGCCGCATCCGCCGGGTTGATCATGATATCGACGTCGGTCATCGGCCGCAGGAATGGGTCGGGGTAATATAGCAGCGCGATGTCCGGGCCCTTGACCAGAAACCAGGCGATCCCGGCGCGATCCAGCGCATCCATGATCTCGGTCAGATTTCGAAACTCGAGAACCGAACGCAGCCGGGAAAGCGTGGTCCAGCGCTGCTGGTATAGCCTTATCTCGGTCGGCAAGGCATCCAGCAACCCCAACCGGCGAAGATGATAATCGAGCAGGGGGATGGTGCGGTTATTCTCGGCACGCCACGTGACATAGGCCCAGTTGACGGACTGCGCTGACCAGCGCCGAATCTGTTCTTCTTCCTGCGGCTGAAGGTAGGCTCTGCTCGTGGTGAACAGGATCGAATCTTCGCGAGAGAGGCGGAGCATTACCGTCACTCCTGATTGTGGCCATGCGCCTATTCTGAGCTCGCCGGCTTGCTAAGCTCCGTAATCGACTCTCTGAGCTCGGCAAGTTGCTGTTCAAACGATGTAAAGCTCTGGTCTACGTTTTGCCCAAGCAGTTCCTCGAGGCTCAATGGTTCTTCCTCGGGTTTGTCGGGGCCTGCCATGAACTTGTAAAGCGAGCTCGCCGGCAACAGCTCGGCCAGCATTTGTCCGCCCTTGCCGAGCTGTGCGCTCTCACGGATCTGCCGAATGCAGCTCTCCGCCAGGATGCCGTCGATCGTGATGAGCAACTTCCCCTCGTCTTCATCCACGGCGTAGCCGAATAGTCGGGACTTGGTCATGGCCACGCTACCTCCTCGCCTTGAGACCTTCTAACTCGGTCCGTAGCTTTTGCAGCTGGGATTGCGCCGACAAGAGTTTCGCGAACGCTGCGGTGACCGCCTTTGCCGATTGGCCATCCGCAGAGGTCATCCGGACCGGCCCGCGGCCGACACGACGTCCGACCAGCCCGGTGTCCGCCGCGCGGAATCCGCCGGAGCGCGGCCGGTCCCGGCCACCACCGGTGATCTTGACGTAATATCCGGCTTGGTCGCCATATCCGGCTTGGTCGCCGCCGTGACCGCCGCCGCCCCGCGGCGGCGGCCTGGTTTGTCCCTTGACCGCCTTCTGCAGCTTGAGAAGCGCAGCCGTCAGCTGCTGTCCCTCCATCTCAAAACCCTTCTCGAGGCGCGCCAGGCCCTTGACCATCCTGGCGACGATCTGCGCTTGCCGCGCGGCCTCCATATTTCCAGACCGTTGTGCAACGTTAACGAGTGAATGCGCAACATTTGCTGCACCTCTGAACACCTTGCTCATTTGGTTCACTCCGATATCAAAATCCCAAACACGTATTCGATGTAGCTGGTTCGATGCAGCTGGTTATCCCAGTGGCCGCCCGGCGCCCGCTTTCTGCTCCTCGGGCCGCAGGAAGTTGTATCGGTCGGTCGTGTTCACGGGTTTGCGCTTCGCCGCGATGGTGCCTTTACGGTAAGTGCAATCACGCGCTTCATCGATCAGCGCGTATTTCGGGAAGCTTCCGCTGTTGTAGATTTCCTGGCACAGCGGATAGGGCGCGTCCTTTTCTCCGTAGTGCGACCAGCTGCTCATCTTGCAGACTCCGCGACAGACGGAATAAAAAACGCAGTTGCCACAAACTCCCTTCACATCGCCATGCGCGACTTCGCGCAGCTGGTGGAAGAACGGGCTGTCCCGCCAGATGTCCATCAGCGGAGTTTCGAACGCATTTCCCCCGATCATCTCGGGATCGTCGTACGATGCGCTGCACATCGATATCTGGCCATTCGACAGAATGCCGAGCACGCTATCGCCCCAACCGCAGGTATGGACTCCCGTCAGGTGCTTGAGCGGCATCAGAGCCGGCGGCAGCGTCATATAGGCGCGACCGCTGTCGAAGTGCGGCGACTTGAGCAAATTGCCGATCAGGACTTCGCACTCGTCCAGCGTGATGGCGTTGTCGAGTTTGCTTCGCACGTTGCCCATCGGGTGGATATTAAGCAGGGTGCGGTGCTTCGCGATACCCCATCCAAGGATCAGTTCCACGATCTGTGGAATATTATCGTAATTGTTACGGTACGCCGTGGTCGTCACCACCGTCGCGATGTCGGTCGTGCCCAAGTCCTGGAGCACGGCGGTTGTCTTGGCGTAGGCTCCCGCCTTGCCCCGGAATTGATCGTGGGCGTCGGCGTCGTAGTGGTCAAGGCTGAGAAAAATCGTCAGATTCGGCAGCCGCGCAAGTCGTTCGATGGTCAACTCGTCGAACAACGTACCATTGGTCTCGAGCACCAGTTCCTTGAGGCCACAGGAGCCGAGATATTCCATGAGCGCCATGAATTCCTTGTGGACCATTGGCTCGCCGCCCGACACCTTGACCTTGCGCAGGCCGTGCGGCAGCGCCTGTTCGATCAGGCCGCGGATTGTTTCGAGATTGAAATCGTGGCCTTTGGCCTTCGGCCCGACGCCTTCAATATAGCAGTGCTGACATCCAAGGTTGCACTTGCGGGTCAGGAACAAATAGATCGTCTTGATCTCGTCTTCCGAGACCTTCCGCTTGGACAACTCGCTGCCGACGAGATTCTGAAGCGAGCGACGGACGGTTTGCGTTTCCTGGGTGGTTGATAACCATTCTAGGGAGCTCACATCTGCCTCCTTCAGTCCTGAGGTTTCGCGACAGGGTTCAGACCCGCAAGAGGCTGACCACCGGAGCATCATCGAGCTGTTCGCGGCCCTTCAATGCCTCAATCTCAAGCATAAACGCGTAGCCCACGACGGTCGCACCTTGCGAGATGACGAAGTTGGCAGTAGCTCGCGCGGTACCACCCGTCGCTAACAGGTCATCAACGACCAGACATTTCAAACCGGATTGGATCAGCCCAGCGGTGACCTCGAGCCGGCTCGAACAATACTCGCAGGTGTAATCGAACGACTGCACTTCTCCAGGCAGCTTGCCCGGCTTGCGTACCAATACCAGGCCGGAACGCAGGCGATCGGACAGCGCCGAACCCAAAATAAAACCGCGCGCATCAATCGCGAGCACGGCCTCGGCACCCAACGGCGCTACCACCGGTTCAATGGCGGATACCGCATCGGCCAGTGCAGCCGGTCGGGCCAGCATCAGTGATATGTCTTTGAACAAAATGCCGCTGATCGGAAAATGAGGCACTTCTCGTAACGCCCCGCGCAGCGCGAGGTGGAGTTCTGTGCCGAGGACTGGCCCGTCTACTTCCATTGGAATACACCCAATGATTGAGATCAGCTGGCTCAACTAAAACGAGAGCGCCCGCTGGATTCTTGTTCAGCCGCACCCGGCCGCCATTTCGGACTTCCGCGTATCGGCGCAACAATTCCGTGAGCGGCTCAGATGCCGCCCAGCTCACGTTGACCCTCGTGGCGAGAGGCTCAGCTATGAAGCGCGCTGCATACGTTCGACACTCTGAGCTATGTGGTTTCCCGCATCGTCCGCTACCTTGAGGGACATATCGGCGATCCGGCGACTGGTTTCCATTGCGCTGCGGATTGCGTCGCGCACCGAATCGGTCTGCACGGCTGCCAAATCGTGAGGAGTTCGACAGCGCCAGAGTTCGTTCATTCTGTCCATGCTCCTATCGATCTGCTGTCGAACGAACTCAAAGTACTCGCGCGAGGCCCCGTTCATCCCTTTGGCGACGGCACTCGCAGAATACATGATTGCTCCGGCGTTGCGGGCCGAGCGTTCCGTCGCCCGTTGCGCTTCATCGCCCGTCAAACCGAACGTGCGCCCAAGCTGGTCAGTGGAGCGGCCCATCATGGCGGTCGCCACCTCGACCCCGACGCGGCACGAGTTTTGCAGCAACTCTAAATTCTGTTGCAGCAAATCGGTGCTTGCTTGGGCGACTTCCTCGCCGGCCTGGGTTCGTCTGGTCTGCTCCGCCGTCTTCTCGCCGGCGCTTTCTTTTTTTTGGGCGGACTTTTCGTCCTGGCGTAGATCGGCCATGTCTGTTGCTCCGTCGCTTGGTTTCGTTGGTGAGGCAGGATCCGAAGGTCTCCGTCACAGATGCGATCCTACGCAAGCAACCGCGGTCCCGTCCGGGGCCTAGTGTTTCAAGACCGTTCCTGAGTGGACACACTTGCTTGCTGCATATGACGCTCCCTAGTTTCAGGGATGTTGGACACTTGCATGGTGTCTTGACATCCTAGACGTCAGAAAAAGCCGAAGGAAGGGACCGAGAGCTTTGTCGAGCCACATAACAAACTCTCTCATGTGAAACGCCGGACGACAACCTGTCAAAGTTGGTAGTTGAATGAAGGCGATGGACGGAAGTGCGTTGAAGCGTAGCAATGGAAATGGCATCGATTTCAATTCGAGAGTAAGCCGACTGTCAGTCTTAAGACCAATATCAGCAACTTGACGCTACACACCTTACGGAGTCCCGCAGAACCTCGAACTCTCTTCGGCACGAGGTTTTGCTCTGTTCACGTCATCATCACCAATCGCACTGCGATGTCGGCCCAGCTCCTCGCAAGGGACAGCGCGGCCGGATGCTCTACGGCCGTTGTGACGATCTCGTCGCGGCCCTCCTGCACGGCGAGCGCGGACAGGATCGCTGTGTTGTCGGATTCAGTCGCGCCCGACGTGAAGACGATCTCGTGATCGAATGCCGCGCCAACGAGAGCCTGCAGCTTCCGGCTGCTTGTTTCAATGCGGGCGCAACCTCAACGCCGAATGCATGCGCGGACGACGCATTGCCGAATTGCCCAGAGAAGAACGGCAGCATTGCCGCGACGACCAAAGGATGAGCGCCCGGCATTTCGATGCCTTACCGCTGGCGAGCCGAGAGGCTTGTGATCAAGAGGAGAGTCGCTCTCCAGCGAGGGGCAGTAGTGAGACGGGTGCTAGCAACTAGGCGACGAGATCGTCGCCCGCGATCCCTTGTATTACTCGCGCATGTTTCCAAATCCGTAGAACCTAGCTGGTGCCATCCGAGCCAACGTCCCCGCAATTGACTGGCTGACAAGTTGCTCACTGGGCTCGAAAGCGCTTGCCATAATTTGGAGTTCATCATCCGGCCTTCACTTCTCGTTAGGTCTCTGCGCTCCACATCCGCAGCAGCCACAACAGGATTCCTCCATTGTTCGAACGGCAAGATGTGCCAAAACAGTTGGATCCGAGTGACCTGCTGCGGCCAGAACCAGAACCGTTTCGGCAAGGCATGCCTTTAACGAAGAGGTTCGCTTTGCTTCGGGCACGATGCCGACAGCATCATCCAGAACACCTCTCAATAAAGCACACCGTTTGGCTTGCGGGGTCATGGTGCTAGTCCACAGATGACAGAGATCTCTCCGATCTCGGCTCGGGCCTGCCCAGCCAATGGTCCCGGGACAGCCAAGCGCGACAAATAAACGAAGTATGATTCGGTAATGTGACAGTTCGCGGTTCTGCTTGCCCAATGCCTCGAAGCTTCCACAGCGGGGCGCCCGATATCCGGAGCCACTATCGTTGTTCGCAAAGCTTACCACTCCGGCTTTTGGCCGACGCAGCTTGCGGTGGCTTGACGCCTACGCCTGACGGCCGGCTCCAGAAGACCTACCTCCATCTCTCAAACAGTTCCGCACCTCCGTCCGTCGGTGCGTTCGTGGCACACTCATCAGCATAGTGCACAGTCGCGATGCGCCTGGGCGCGGGGGATGTTCCGGGTTCTGTTGAATTTCTAACATTACAGTTGCCGTTTTGCTTTGAGGTGCGTACGGTGGGCGATCGCCTGGTGAGCTCTGCGCCAGAGTGACCATGCGATGACTTGGGCGGGTTGGATTCGTTTTCGAGCGAGTCTGATGGCGATGCGGCGGATTTCCTGAATTGACCAGCGGATCAATGACGTGGCGGCCGTGCTTTTGCCGTGGTTCGGCGCGGCGTTTTTTTGGGCGCCGGCGGATTGGCGCGATGGCGGATCACCGCCATCATGGCGAATGCGAGCATCACCATAGAGACGTGGCGATGCCAGCCATGCCAGGATCTGCTCTCGTTGTGATCAAGCCCGAACTCATTCTTGGCAGTCTCAAAACTGTCCTCGATCGCCCAGCGATGGCCTTCGACTGCGACCAGCGTTTCAATGGCCGTTCCTGCTGGGCACCAGGTGGTGAAGAAGGCGAGGTCATCATCGGCGATGCGACGACGGATCAGCAGACCGCGTGTCCACAAACCGTCATTTGCGCTGTTGAACTGCCCGGCATCGAGATCGGCCAGTTCGAGATAGCACCAATCATGCAGCCGCGGTCCTTTGGTTCCGTCCCCTGCCGACAGGCGTTTCCAGTCGGACGAACGCCGCGTCGAGGCGATGTCCGCGGCGGTGCCAGAGACTGATCGCCGCTTGCCCCAGGATCGAAACACATGAGCGCTGCTGACTCCGAGCACATAGCCTTTGCCTGCCTGGCGTAGTTGCTGTTCGATATCTCCGACACCGTAGACCGTATCGCCGGCCACCCACTTGAATGGCACAGCCGCGACTATCGCGCGTGCAATCATTGCAGTCGCAAGCTTCGGTTTGGTCGCAAAGCCCGTGTCGGCAGGCACGTATGTGGCTTCCAGACGATCTGGATCGTCGACCCATTCCTTCGGAAGATACAACGCACGATCGATGAACGCATGGCCATGACGCGAAACGTAGGTGGCGAAAACGCCGATCTGGCAGTTCGTAATCTTGCCTGCCGAACCGGTGTATTGCCGCGCCACGCCGCACGACGCCTCGCCCTGCTTGAGAAAGCCGGTCTCATCGATCACGAGAACCGCATCGTCATCTGCCAAATGCTCGATGACATAGTCGCGGACAATATCGCGCAAGGCATCGGCATCCCAATCCCTGCGACCCAGGATAGCCTGTTGCCGCCATGGACCAGGATCGCCAGCCGCCTCCGCGCGCATCCAGCCGGTCTTGCGTTGCTCATCGCCGAGCAGACCTTCAAGAAACAGCCCTGCGTTCCTCGCAACACGTTCTTGCCCGAACAACGGACGTATCCGCTTCTTAACCTCCCGAAGCGACGCAGCCCACAACGCAAGCGTCTCTTCAATCGACGCTGCCTGCGCCCACGATCTTCGAATCATGGTTGCCCATGGATTCAGAAATCTTCCGAAAGGGATCGCGGTAGGGACGCTCATTGCTGAGCGCCCCCCGCACAGATCCGGACGAGCCCAATTAAGGCATCCGGCTCCTACCTTGGGTGTGTGACGGCGAAGCGCTGTTGCGGCCAGGGATGGAGGATACGGGGTTGAGGAAGCCAGTCATCCGCCAACTTCGTCATACGATCCCAAGTGAAGCCGGCTCGTTGGCTGCGGCGCCGAAGCGTTCGCCGCCAGAGGTCGGTCACATAATAGCGGAACGCTGAGAGCGCCCGCCCGTTTGCAGGAACCGCATAGTAGGCGAAGTGGCCGGTGATGACCTGTCTCAGCCATTTACCCTGGACGGGGATCGGTTGGTGCATTCGACGCCGCAGCTCTGCCTTGATGTCCTGAAGCTTCGTCCGCAGACGGTCGCGACGGGTCTTCCTTTCGAGCAGGAAGTTCCCCCGGCGTGACTTACCGCAGATGTGGATGAAGCCCAGAAACATGAAGGTCTCCGGTTTGCCGAGCCCGCGTGTCTTGCGATTGGTCGCCGCATAGCGACCGAACTCAATCAGGCGGGTCTTGTCCGAATGGAGCGTCAACGCGAATGCCTCAATCCGTTCACGCATCGCATCAAGGAAGCGACGAGCGTCGTCCTCATGCTCGAAGCCGGCCACCAGATCATCCGCATAGCGCACGATAATCATATCGCCGTGGGCCTCCTGCCGTCGCCAGCGTTCGGCCCAAAGATCGAAACAGTAGTGCAGGTAAACGTTGGCGAGCAGCGGCGAAATCACCGATCCTTGCCCCGTGCCCCTGTCGTCCACGGTTACGACCCCGTCTTCGAGGATACCCGCCCTCAGCCATTTACGGATCAGGCGGATGATGCGCTTGTCACCGATGCGGTGCTCCAAAAACTGGACTAGTGGTTCATCACAGTGATTTTGACGTTTTGAGCCGAGCCATTCGAGGATCGGCAGGCTTTCGGGCGGCACGAGGATTTCGATGCTTCTGGGGACGCCGGGTTGACGTCGGATGAAGCCGTTTCGTTCGAGGGTGACAATCATCTGGTGGACCGAAGGCGGGCTGACGCGGAAGTGGCGCTGGATGTCGGCTTCGGCGGGTGGGCGTCCGAACATGTAGGCGTAGGTATGGATGAAGGCCAGGTAATGTCCCTGCTTTTCGGTGAAGTGCGCGCCTGATTTTTGACTCATCGCTGGATTCGTCCCGGCCTCCGACAATGACTGGCACGATCCGCCGCCGGGGTTCTGCGAGGTCGACATGGTGGCGCATGGCGTCACATCTGTAGCTGGCTCGTTCATTCAGACGTCGACGATGGTCGACGTCGCGACTGGTTGGACCGAGTGCATGCCGTTGGTGACGCGCGAGGGCGGCCTCGTCGTGCGGGCCATGGAGCGCGCACAGAGCCTCTTTCCCTGGGTCATTCGCGGCGCCGATTTCGACAATGACAGCGCATTCATGAACGACGTCGTCGTGCCCTGGTGTCGCGCGCAAAAGATCGAGGTGACACGCTCGCGCGCCTACAAGAAGAATGATCAGGCCTTCGTCGAGCAGAAGAACGGCGCGGTCGTCCGGCGACTCGTGGGATACGGTCGCTTCGATGGTGTCGAGACGACGTGCGTGCTTGAACGTTTGTATGCTGCATCTCGGCTGCACACCAACTTTTTCCAGCCGTCCTTCAAGCTGAAGGACAAGCGACGCGAGGGCGCGAAGGTGATCAAGCGCTATCATGTTCCAGCCACGCCCTATGAACGAGCACTGGCGCATCCGAGGTTGAGCAAGGTGGTCAAACGGCGTCTTCGAGAGCTTTATCGCACGCTCGATCCCGTGGCCCTGCTGGCCGAGATGAGAGACGCCCAGGCGGAGCTCGGCACGCGCGTCGACGCCCGCGCGGGCAGGCTCGCGGCAGCAACAAGCCCACCGGCGCCGACAAAGACCGCAGCAGCGTTCGCGAAGGGGCTCGGCAATGACCTGCATCTAGGGGAGCAGCGCATCATCCATCGGCGCATGCGCAAGCCATACAAAAAGCGCATGAGAATGCCATCAATGTTCGATCCGCACCTCGCCAACATCGAGCGCTGGCTGACGGCCGAGCCCCGTCTGACCGCGCTGGCAATTCTCGGTCGCCTCGCTGAACAATGCCCCGAACAGTTCGGTCTCCGCCGCCGCAGCACACCATCGTGCAGCGCTTGTTGCGATCTCTCAGACGCAAAGCAGCCGAGACGATCGTCCCGCGCACGGCTGAGGGTGCGGCACTGGCCGGTGATCCCGGGACTGGGGCCGCCGCTGCGTGTAATGGGCACTCCGCGACGTCCCCAGTCCCTCCGATCCTGCAAGCAATGACGCTCGGACCGGCCGACAGTCGGGGCTACATCCGTCAAGCGAAAGTAACATCCTCAGGTGAGGCAATACGGGGGGTCAAATTTGGGCTCTGACGCAATTTTGGTGCATCGGGATCATGTAGGACCGATCAAGCGGGCCTGCAGAAGATCGAGCTTGGCGCGCCCGTACATCTGACGCTTGACGAGCTTGAGCTTGGTAATCTGACCCTCGGTCTGCCCGTTGGACCAAGATGTTTTAATCGCAGCGTTGATGGCGGCCTTGTCTCTGGTGACACCGTTGCGAAGGACCCGACGAGACTTGCGCATGCTCGTTCCAGCCAAGCGTCAAGATCTACGTGAGCCTTCTTGCGGATCATCGTGTGGAAAGCGGTGATGATTTCGCGAGCTTCCACCAGGAGAGGAACGCCTTGCTCGATCGCCGCGATGGTAACGCTCTCAGACTTTGATAGCGCATCGCGGCCATTAGTCGTCAGGCGGGCAATGGTTCTGGCGGACGGCACGCGCTGTACACTTTGTGTATCGGGCGTTTCGGCGCGCCGATGGCGTGTCGCCCACTCTCTAACAACCCGCTCGGAGCCCCTAAAACCCAGCCTCCTGAGACGACGCCACAAGTCGGCACTGTTATGATGACCACTAGTCCACTGGGCATCAAGCCAAGACAGATGATGTTCGAGAGGACTCTCACGCACTCTGAATACATCCGTTCGCTGACCTCGGAGCACCTTGCGGACGAGGCCTCGGCTATGTCCCGTAAGTCGTACGATCGCCTTTATGGAGACGCCCGTCTCCGCCTGTCTGAGGATTGCCGCGTTGGTATCCTCACGCCGTAGATAGCCCTCGTACTGGATCCGCTCGGCGGCCGTCATCAAGGCAGGATTTATTGTGGCGGAGCCGACCGCCACACGAACCTGGCGCATGGATTTGCGGACCGCATCGAGAAATGCGAGGCTGGCATTCTCCATCAAATGCCAGCGGTCAGCTACCTGGGTGGCCTGCGGAAGCGCCTTGGCTACAGCAAGGGCGTAACCACCGCCGCGATCGCGCGCGACGACAGCAATTTGCGGCTGCCCCGAGAGCCATGCCTGGAGCTATCGCCAAATTTTGGTGACGGCCGGAGCCGGTCAGGCGGCGGCGATTATGGGCTGACGGTCGGCCGGCTTGGCGATGACCTCGATCCCATCGTTGAATGTCACACCGAGAACGAGTTTTGGCAACTGGTTGTGGCCATCGAGACGACGCCAGCTTCTCTGCGCGGCCTCGAGCAGTTTGAAGACCGTCGCGAGTGCCGTCTGGTTGGACAGGCAGCCCTTCGATCGGATGGTGCGGTGGCGCACGGTGGCCAAGGTGCTTTCGATGGGGTTGGTAACCGGTATGAGAGTTTCTCGGTGCCGATGTTCCGCTGCGATATTCAAGATCGTAGCGTATGGTGCGACCATCGGGACAGAGGCACCGGGAGCACGAAGGTGCGGGCAGGCCGATGCATTCGATGAGCCGCGAGCTCGAGTTAGTAGCTGGCCGCCTCTGCGACTCGCCCGGTTGCGCTGAGAGCGCGAATCCGTAGTTGTCGTGTCGCCCGTAGCTCCCGTCATGTGGTCTGATTGGCAGGAGGTGCGAATGCGACGGGTGATTGGCATCGACGTCCACCGAACTTTCGGAGAGGTGATGGTTTGGGAGGATGGCAGGCTTCGACATGCGGGCCGCATCGATATGACGCGGACTGCGTTGGAGGGATTTGGCAAGACCCTGCTGGCCAGTGATGAGGTGGTGGTCGAAGCGACCGGCAACAGCATGGCGGTATCGCGGGTTCTGGCACCGTTCGTGGCACGGGTGATTATCGCCAATCCGCTGCAGGTGAAGGCGATCGCCCAGGCTCACGTCAAGACCGACAAGATCGATGCCGGCACGCTCGCCAGTCTGCAGGCGGCTGGGTACCTGCCGCAGATCTGGACGCCTGACGCGGAGACGGAACGCAAGCGTCGGCTGGTGGCGCGGCGCTACCAGGTCGTGCGGCATCGCACGCGGCTCAAGAACGAGGTGCATTCGATCCTGCACGCGCACCTGATCCCGAAGTGCCCGCATGCCGATCTTTTCAACGGCCGCGGCCGGGCGTGGTTGGCCGCCCAACCGTTGCCGGACGATGAGCGCGCGGCGATCGATCGGCACGTCCGCGAGCTTGACCGGCTGGCGGAAGATCTGGCCCTGCTCGACCGCGAGATCGCGCAGGACGCCATCGACGATTCCGCGGTCAACAGATTGATGACGATCACCGGCGTCAACTTGGCGGTCGCTGCCGGCATCATGGCGGCGATCGGCGACATCAGCCGGTTCAACAGCCCGCAGAAGCTGGTGAGCTATTTTGGGCTGAACCCGCGGGTGCGGCAGTCCGGACTGGGCGCCGCCCATCACGGCCGCATCAGCAAGATCGGCCGCAGTCACGCGCGCGCCATGCTGGTCGAGGCGGCCTGGGCAGCGGCCAAGGCGCCCGGTCCGCTGCATGCGTTTTTCGTGCGCATCCGCGCCCGGCGTGGCCATCAGATCGCCGCGGTGGCCGTGGCCCGGAAGCTCACCGTGCTTTGCTGGCATTTGTTGACGAAGGGCGAGGATTACCTATGGGCGCGCCCGGCACTGGTCGCTATTAAGACCCGCGCGATGCAGCTTCAAGCCGGACATCCGCAACAGAAAGGCAGCCGGCGTGGGCCAGCGTATGCCTACAACATCAAGGCATTGCGCGACCGCGAGATGTTGATTGCCGCACAGGCGGAGCAAAGCTACGAGCGCTTGGTGACGCAATGGAAACCACGGCGGCCAAAAACCGGCGCGCGGGCGCCTCAGCTCGGCAAGACAAAATAGGGCAGCCTGGTGGCGCTTGCAGCCGATGCGCCACGCTTCGCCACGAGGTCGCCCGCGCCCACCCAGGATAATCCCGCCTGACGGCAAGTGCCAGCCAGGAATGCAGTCCCGTTCCACGCCAGCATGCCGCCGTGCTCGGGCCGGTCAAGGCCAAGCCTTGCGGTGGCTGCAAACGCGGCCAGCCTTGACCGCCCCTGCGCGCGGCGGCTGCGAGATCGATGGCCGGGACGGAAGAATGGCCCGCGGCGCAGCCGAACAAAAGAATGGACGTACGCGATTTCTGCAATCGTCATCTCGGTCATGAAAAAAATCGCTTGTCCATCTCATCCGTCGTCCGCAAGTGTTTCCAGTGTTCGGCCGGGAAGTCGTAGAACGCCAGTAGCGTGTCTCGATCCTTGCTCAGGCAATCGGCGGCCTTCTCGTACTTCAGCGCGTAGCTCTCGATGAAGGCGTCGAACGCCAGCTCGGCGGCGAGCTTCGTTTCAGCCATCCAGATCTCCTGCAACGCGCGTTTGGCTTTCGGCTGCTGGCTCTTCGGCAACTTGGCAAGCACGTTGGCGGTCTTGTGCACCCAGCAGCGCTGCTCGCGCGTTTTCGGCCAGACCTCGCCGGCCGCCTTCCAGAACCCGAGTGCGCCATCGGCGATGGTAAGCTGCGGCGCCACGTCGAGCCCGCGCCGCTTCAGATCGAGCAGCAGATCGCGCCAGTCCTGCGCGCTCTCGCGGGCGCCATCGGTGAAGCCGACCAATTCATTGCGGCCTTCCGGCGTCGCGCCGATCAGCACCAGGATGCACTGCTTTTCGTCTTCGAGGCGCGCTTGGAGATGGATGCCATCGGCCCAGATGTAGACGTAGCGCTTCGCCGACAGATCGCGCCTCTGCCACGCGGCGTGCTCGTCGAGCCAGCCATCCTTCAGGCGACCGATGGCGGAGGCCGACAACCCGGCAGCATCCTTGCCGAGCAGCGCAGCCAGCGCCTCAGAGAAGTCGCCGGTCGAGATACCCTTCAGGTAAAGGATCGGCAGCAGCGTCTCGATCGACTTCGACCGGCGCATGTAGGGCGGCAGGATCGACGGCGAGAACCGGATGCGGCCAGGATCGGCGGCGTCCGCTTCGCGATCGCGTACACGCGGCTGGCGGACGGCGACCGGACCGATGCCGGTCATCACCTCGCGCTCCGGCAGGTGACCGTGGCGGACGACGCGCTGGTGGCCGTCCCGGGTCTTCAAATCGGCATGCTGGCCTAGCAGCTGTTGAAGAACTCAGCCGCGTTCACAAACGAAGCCTGAGTCGTCGCCATTGTGTATGTAGAAGTGGCCGACGAGCCTGCCCGCAGTGCCGATCATAACCCATCCGCGACCGCAGGCGGGGTCATTCTCGTCGTGCCCTTCCCATGAGAACTCCGCGCAGGCCGAACCGTCGCGGGTGCCGTAGCGTACGTCCAAGAAGCCCTTGAGAGCGCCGAAGGCAATTTCGCCATCGGACTTGCCCCGGAAGGTGAGATGCGCTTCTTCGACGAGGTCGAGGAAGTCGTTATCCCAGACGTCCATCTCGACGATGCGCCAGCGGCCGGTAAAAGCCTTGGCGAAGGCGGGAGCCTTGGCCATCAGCCGACCTGCGCCATGAGTTTCGGCAGCCGCACCAGATTGTAGGCGGCGGCCGCGAAGGCAAAGGCCCATCCGACGCGATCGCGGCCGCGGAACCTGGTCTTTCGTTGTCCGGCGACTGTCTTGATCCAGCCGAACGCCTCCTCAATGCGTTTACGGATGCGCTGACTAACAGCATAGCCGCTGTGCCGCGTCGTGCGCTTATCGATCGCTGAGCTACGGCCGCTCGTGTTCTGCGCCACATGCGGCGTCACCTTCATTGAGCGCAGTTCGTTGACAAAGTCTTCCGCGTCATAGGCCTTGTCGGCGCCGAGCGTGATCGCTGTCGGCCGGTCGGCACGAGGCTCGATCATGTGCAGCGCGGCCACCCGTTCGGCATGCCCATCAGCCAGCGTCAAGCAGGCGTCGACCAGCAGGCCGTGGCGGTTCTCCATCAACCCGTGCCCGATGAAGCACAGCTTCGTCTCCTTGCCTTTGCCCTTGCGGTACAGCCTGGCATCCGGATCGGTGGTCGAAGCATGGGTGTCGTTCGAACGTTTCTGGCCATGGAAGTCCGCTTCGCCATTGCGCCCGCCGCCTTGAGCCAGCGGCTCGCCAGAGCCGTCCTTCGGCTTGACGCTCTTCATCGAGGCCCAGGCCTCGATCAGCGTGCCATCGACCGAGAAGTGATCGCTCGACAGAAGCTTCTTCACTTTGGGCTGCGCCAGCATCGCCGCCAGGAACTTCGCCGCGATGTCGCCTTCCAGCAGCCGGTCGCGGTTCTTCGAGAACACCGAATGGTCCCAGGCCGCGTCGTCGACGCCGATTCCGACGAACCAGCGGAACAGCAGATCGTATTCCAGCCGCTCCATCAGAAGCCGCTCCGAGCGGATCGAATAAAACGCCTGCAACAGCATCGCCCGCAGCAGCTTCTCCGGCGGGATCGACGGCCGCCCGATCGGCGAATAGAGCGCGGCAAACTCGCGCTCCAGCGCAGACAGCGCCTCGTTCACGATGACCCGGATCGCCCTCAGTGGATGATCGCGCCGCACCCGCGCCTCAAGGTCAACGTAGCTGAACAGCTCGCCCGTTCGATTGTCGCCGCCGCGCACGCACCATCTCCGAATCTCGTCGGAGCCAATGAATCACGGTCACCCGTCGGCGGCGAGCGCCTTTTTCAACAGCCTGCTAGAAAGTCTGCAACCTCGGCCTCGACCGCCTGGGCCAGCAGGGCACGCGCTCCATTTCGCAAGACTTCTGTGAGTTGATCGTCGAAGATTCCTGGCTGAATCAGATGGATGACGTTATCGTTGGACACGGCATATCGCTCCTTCGGTGGAGAAGTGGAGGCGTCAAGCACCCCCACGATATGCCGCCTTTCCGATTCCCGCCGTCACCAACTTTGGGCGATAGCTCCCAGGCGTGGTTGCCGTCACTGCTCTCTTCTCTCTCTTCGTCTGTATACGGTGACACTCCGACTGGGCTGAAAGTTGACGCTGGTGGAAACTGCCAGCTAAGAACCTTTCGTGTAACACAGCCAAGCTCGGGTTCCGGCGTTGCAAGGGATGGCAACCATTCCTGGTAGGTGACCCGGCCGGTAGAATGTCGCACGCTCTGCCGTCACCAAACGAGTTCCATGTTACATTGCACTCGTTGTTGGATGTTTGGAAATGTCGGACATGAGCAGCGACTTGAGTGAAACCGCGATGTTCAAGAAGGGTATTCTGTTTTGCGCTGCAACCTGTGTGCGACAACGCAGCGCCACAACTCAGGACCCACTCTCACGACAACGCTTTTCGATCAACACGACCTAGCAAGCGGCTGAGAATAGCTTGCCCTGTAGCGCAGGTGAGTTGGCAGCGATCATTAACCTTGAGCGGCGCGACGATTATGGACAGCCTTTGCGTGCTTGACGGAGGTTCTTCGCATCAGCGCGAGACGTTCGCCGCCGAAACAGAATCGTTTTTTAACGTTCGAGAGTTCACCGCAGCCGCTCATCAGGCTATCGAGCGGCTCGCTGATATGCTGTCGCGTGATGAGGTGGAAGGTGTCCGACTGCAAAGGCCAGTCGACCTGATGGCTAGCTCCCGCAGTCTCATGACGACGGCTGATTTGGAGGGCTTCGACTCGCGCCGCTTCGCCGACATCCTCGAACTTTACCTGGAAACCGGCATCAAGGTGAATTCCCGCGGATATATGGGGCGGCAGTTCAGCTCAGTGATGCCCGTCACCGCCGTTTTCGAAATGGTGTCCGCCATGGCCCCCCAGCCGGCCTCCTACTACGAGGCGGGACAGCTCGCCAACATTGCGGACCGGCTGATCGAAGAGGTGTTCGGCCCTTTCATCGGGTGGCCGCAAGGCAGCTTCGAGATGGTGACGACGTCCGGGGCCTCGCTCGCTAACTTGACTGCCGCATTAGTAGCCCGTAATCGTCGCATTTCGGGAAGCTGGAACGGCGGACTTGCAGTTGGCCGCGCGAGCCGGCCAGCCATTGCCATAGGTGAGGATGCGCATTTCTCGGTCTCCCGCATTGCCGGTATCATTGGCATCGGTCAGGATCAGGTGATACGGCTGCCGCTGAACGAACGACGGCAGATCTGCCCAGAACGGGCGCGAGCGATCATGGACGGAGCGGCGGTCCAGGGCTTGGACATTTTTTGCCTGATTGCCTCGGCCGGGACGACCGCAATTGGCGCTAACGATCCGTTGCCGGAGCTTGCTGCCTTAGCCAAGCGGCACGGCGCCTGGCTCCATGTCGATGCAGCGCACAATGGCGCATTTCTGGTTTCCGACCAACTGCGGCCACGCCTTGCGGGACTGGAGCTGGCGGATTCTTTCTGCCTGGATGCCCATAAGACTCTGTTCGTCCCGGCCCTTTGCACCTTGCTGTTCTATCGCGAGAAGGGCTTTGCGGAAACAGCCTTCCCGCAGAAAGACAGTTATGTATTCGACCCGTTCGAAGATGAGATGACTGCCGTACAGAGCGGCGTGAAGAACTTCGAATGCACAAAGCGCCCGACAATCCTCAACCTGTGGTTAGCTTGGTCGCTATATGGCCGCCGAGCCTTCGCTGATAAGTTGGAGCAGTTAGTGAAGATAACCAGGGCGGCGTACGATTACTTCGTCGATCAGCCGGACTTCATCGTACCGTACCAGCCTGAGTCCAATATCCTCTGCTTCGTTCATCAGCCTCCGGGCCTGAGCGGTTATCGCCTCTCCAGCCTCCAACTTGAGTTGCGTAACCGCGTACGGGCGGGCGGCCGATATCTCCTATCCAAGGTCGATCTCAATGGACAGACGATGCTCCGCATCGTTCTTATGAATCATAGGATCGGCCTGTCCGACATCGCCGGTATGGGGGCGGAAATCCGACGCCACGCCCGCGACATTCTTGAAAACGACTCCACAAAGGGCGGCCAAGACCTCCCCTTTGGGTTCCAGCCTGCGGAATGACTATGGGCCACTTCGCCTCCCCGCTAGACAACTTCGACTACAAGGTGCTGCCCGACACGGTGTTAAATCCGTGCACTGTGGATCACGTGCTAGCTCTGCCCTCCTTCTTGACCACACTCCTGTCCGCGCAAGCGCATGCCGGCTGTCGGATCGATGAAATGAGCTTGGAAGCGCAAGCCGTCATCGTCCAGCGCAGGGTGTCGCAGCTCGCCTCTATTGCCCGCATCAACCCTCTGTGGCGCCGACGCATCGATGATGCTGTAGGCGTCGGTCCGGTGGATAGTTTCGACCGGTTTCAAGCGCTGCCACTGACCGAAAAAGAAGACTTCCGTCAGATGTTCACGGGGAGGCGGCCGGGCATGGTCGTGCCCATCGAGCGCTGTGGCTTTGAGGTCGTGGCGAGCGGTGGCACTAGCTCGGGCAAACCATCGGAAACTGTCTATCCGCTCGGTGAGCTGCAGGAGACATACGGCTGGGCTGGGGATTTCATGGGCCGACACATTATGGCGCGCCATCTTACCGGCGGTGGTGCCAAATGGGTGGCCACTACGCTCGCCGACTATCAGATGTGGAGCAGCGGCACTATGGTGGGCGGCGTGCTTCAGAAGATCCCCGGCGTCAACTATATCGGAGCCGGGCCGATGAGCCGTGAAGTCTTCGAGCTGATGATGTCCTATCCGGGGCCGAAGGCGATCATGGGCATTACCCAAAGCATCGCGCTGCTCGCGAGCTTCGCCGACGGCCTATCCCGCGAGGCGCGGCACAGCTTCCGCGTGGCCCTCTATGGCAGTGGCGTGCTGACGCCCAAGGCGCGGGCGGATCTAAGGCAGGCCTATCCGAACCTGATCGTACTGAGCTACTTCGCGGCCACCCAAGCGGAAACGATCGGCCTGCAGCTCGATCCGGAAAGCCCCGTCCTCACGGCGGTACCCGGCCTGCACTTGGTGGAGGTGGTCAGGCCGGACGGACAATGGGCGCCGATAGGGGAGGAAGGCGAGCTGGTGGTCACCCGGCTGTTCGGTAATGCGGCCCCGGTACTGCGCTACAAAATAGGCGACCGGGTCATCCGCCGCCCGGATCTGCGGTCGCCCGGTCTAAATGCCATGCAATTTGAGTATGTCGGCCGCAGCGGCGACTTCATGCATATCGGCGACACACAATATTCGGCGTCTCAGGCCCTAGCGGCCATCATTGCCGAATTCCGCCGGCGACAAGTTCTGGAGATCGACCGTGTCGCCACTGACATGCAGTTTCAGATCGACCGCGCGAAGCGCCAGTTGCGCTTGTTGCTCGGTACGCCGGAAGCCACATCCCTCTCGGCGCACGTCGCCGCGCGGCTTGCGCCGGAAGGCTCCTCGCCGTTGATCATCGCCGGGTTGGTCCGATCCCTGTCCGTCTTTAACGCGCTGGAAGCGAATGAGGCGAGCCTGCTGAGCTCCGGCTACAGCTTTGCCATCAGGTTTGTAGATCCAAGGGGGACTGACTTGGTTCGCACGGCAGTCGGAAAGGTGCCCCTCGTCGTCGACCGTGCTTGATACCGGAAAAAGGGACCGCCGCCGGAGGAGGCAAATGATGACACCACTCAATATCCGAGTTTTTGTCGATGTCGTCGCCCTGCTGCTTGGCAATTCGGCCGACGGCAATATCTTTTTGTTTGACGATAGCCTCTGCGGCGGGCAGGGCTCCGGCACCGCTAAGCTGGCTAGTCCGGTCTGGCCGGGGCAACTGGTCCGCTGGAGCCTGACGCCGCTCGATGTCCAGGCCCCGGCTTGGTTGACGGGCGTATCGTTCGACGGAAACGCGCCGCCGGCCGCAGGCCCTCCAGCTCCCTGGGCGGTGCGTTGGGAAGGACACGTCCCTTGGTGGCTGGCTCCAGGCTCGCGCCATGTCTACCGGCTGACGCTCGTCACGAGCGGCCTGGCCGGGCGCACCATCACAATCGACGGGCCGTCCCTTCTATTCATGCCTCCACCGGCAGGGCAACCGATTCCGCCTCAGGCCTCACCGCCTATCTGGGCGGTCGCACAATCCGCTCCAACGGGAGGATGATAAGATGCAGATTTCGATTGTTACCGTAATCGATATTGTGACGGCTCTGAAAGAGGGCACTCTGGACGGGAATGCCTATCTGATCGACAATACGGGCCCATTCGCTCCGCCAGCCGGCCCCCGCGTCACGAATGTACCCGGTGTCTATAATGCCGACGGTTCGCAGGCGACGGAGGCGGTCCTGAACTGGATCACCGTCGGGGTCGCCGATTTGCCACTGACGCTGCCCCGCAGCTATCGCCACCGCTACAACACGGCGAACACCGAACACCGGCTGGTGGACGCCCTCCGCAAGGCGACCCGGGATGGTAGAGCCAAGCTGCTTTCTGATCCGGAAGCCATTCGTATGCCAAAACCCCTGCTGGTTCGCCGCAACAGCGTGGTCCAGCCTTATGACGCCCCCCTACTCAACGGTGCTGGCGAGGTGCTCGAGCCTGACGACCCCGCCGCCGAGGCCAGCGCGCCCCCGGTTGTCACCCACATCAGCGGTCCGGCGGTGGAGCACGGTGTTCTATATCCAGCTCTTTACGGTTCGCCCGACCTGCTGGCGGATGGCTGGTACTGGAGCGCTACCGTAGATACAGCCAAGGTCGGCCGCCACGAATATCAGATGGACGTGACGCTTTATCAGCAGGTTCAGGAGAACGGCGAGCCGGTGTGGGAGCCGAAGCTCTTCAGCCTGACATGCAGCATCCAGGTTGGTACCGCCCCGAGCGTCAACGGCTTCACTGGCGGCTTCTTTCCCGGCCTCCTGCCGATCCTACCTTCTTGTCTGACGAGCGCTGCGGGAGAGGCGATATGAAAACCATCAATGTTCGAATGGTAGTGGACGTCGTCGGCGCGCTGGAGGCCGACACGCTCGCTGGTCATCTCTACATGATCGATGACAACCGTCTCGGTGGATCCCGCGATCAGGCGACCGCCGCACTCGCTACTGCGACGACGCCGGGAGACCGGATCATCTGGACCTTGCTACCGATTGAATGCGAAACTCATGCGGCGATCGGGGCAATCGAACTGCCGGCGCAAATCTGCGAGGTTCGTCGGGAAACCTATCCCGGCTCAGATATCTGCTACTGGGTCGGGCTGGTGAAGCAGCCAGTCGGCGACTTACTCTATGGCCTGACCTTAGAGCTCGGCAGCCGGACGCGGACGCTTAACAAAGGTGCCGATGCACGCCTCATTAATGCTGCTCTCCAAGCTTCCCACGACGCAACCTGAAACGGGAGTTCATGATGCAACCCGTCACTCCGGCATCTCAGAAGCCCCCCAGCATCCCGGCCTTGCCCTCCACCCAGTTGAACATCGTCACCCTCATAGACGTTGCAGGCACACTACGGGCCGGCAGCGTCACCGGGAACACTGGGCTGATGGACAATGGCGGCGAGAGTACCGGCAAAGGCACGAACACGTTGCGCACCGTTTGTCGCCAGGGTCAGGTCCTGAACTGGCTGGTCTATTGTACTGACATGGAAAAGCGCCCCGACGGGAGCTGGCCCCTTTTCGCGCGCATCGTAAACATCGTGTTCGTTCTGTCCGACGACACGCCGCAGTACCGCAAGATATGCAATGATCTGAAGATCTATGGCGGCCCGGACAAGATTCGCAGTCCGTGGACGCCGTCATATTACTACTGGGCAGGGTCAATCGTGCCCGATCTGGAGCCGGGTCTCTATCCCTATCGCCTTGTGCTCGAATGCGACACGATCGATCGAAACCGCAAATGCTATTTCAACTTGGACGGGCCGATCCTGGAGGTAGTTCGGCTGGATGGCCACGCCCAACTCAACGCGAAAGAAAGCCCGCATCAATAAGAAGTGGCGGAGCCGTCGCACGGACAGGCCGGTGCTCCCGGTTTCTTCCGATAGCACCTACTCAGAACTCAGATGCAGGGCACTCGAATTCTGCTGATACTGCGGACGCCAACATCGCAGCAACGCGCTCAGTTCGACCGTGAGTAACACGTCGACAGCTCCCCCGACGAATCCCGATCGGCGGCCTGTCCAACAAGTGTAAAGTGAGATGCCATGAGCCAACGCGCCGTCATCGTCGTCGACATCCAAAACGAATACTTCCCATTTGGGAAGCTGCCCCTGCTTGGCATCGAATACGCTGCTGCCAATGCGGCCAGAGTGATTCAGGGCGCCCGTGCCAGGGGCGATACTGTTATTCACATTAAGCACGAAATCGAGGACCCTCACGCTCCTATCTTCAAGCCGAGCACAAAAGGCGTGGAGATCAATCCAATTGTCCAGCCAATGGAGCGTGAACTTGTCATCATAAAACATCATCCGAACGCCTTCCGCGAGACCGATTTGAAGCAGCTGCTTGACGCCAGGGACGTTAAGGAAGTTGTCATCGTAGGTGCGATGAGCCACATGTGCATCGATTCTACCAGCCGGGCCGCCGTCGATCACGGCTACAAAACCACCATCGTTCACGACGCCTGCGCCACATGCGATCTCAACTTCGGCGGCATGATAGTGCCCGCTGCGCAGGTACATGCGGCCTTCATGGCGGCACTTGGCTTTGCCTATGGCAGGGTCACGACGACCAGCGACTACCTTGCAGCCTGATGCGGCGATTATGCAGTTGATCTACTCGAAAAGAACCGGACGGTTTGAACCGGTTTCGCTCGATTATCCGATCGCGGAGTGGCGGGACTTTTGGCGCAATCCGACACAGAGCTGGCTCCGCAAATTCGGACAGTAGCTTGAGTGGATTTTCTGCCTGACAGCGGCGAGGATTCTTGCCGCGAATCAGGAGCGAAGATGACGAAGAAGAGCCGCCGGACGCATTCTCCGGCATTCAAGGCGAAGGTTGCTTTGGCTGCGGTCAAAGGCGACAAGACGCTGGCGGAGCTGGCGCAACTGTTTGATGTTCATCCGAACCAGATCACGATCTGGAAAAGCCAGCTCCTGGAAGGCGCCGCCGGCGTGTTTGGGCATGACAAGGCATCGGCCGAGACGCCGGTCGATTTGAAGGCGTTACATGCCAAGATCGGCGAGCTGGCGTTGGAAAACGATTTTTTGTCCGGCGCGCTCACCAAGGCGGGCCTGCTGAGCGCAAAGCGATGATCGACCGCGGTCATGATCTTTCTATCGTGCGCCAGGCGAAGGTCCTGAAGCTGGCTCGCAGCACGGTCTACTATGAACCTCGGCCAGTTTCGGCCGAGGACCTTGCCTTGATGCGTCGGCTCGATGAGCTGCATCTCGATTATCCCTTCGCGGGAGCGCGTATGCTGCGATCGTTGCTGCGGCGGGAAGGCGTATACGCCGGTCGCCGCACATCGCGACGCTGATGAAGCGCATGGGGATCGAGGCGGTCTATCGTCGCCCGAACACGAGCAAGCCGGCACCGGGTCACAAGATCTACCCGTACCTGTTGCGCGGATTGAAGATCGAGCGGCCCGACCAGGCGTGGGCAATGGACATCACTTACATTCCGATGCGGCGTGGCTTCGTCTATCTCGCGGCGGTCGTCGATGTGTTCAGCCGACGGGTCCTGGCCCATCGCGTCTCGATCACAATGGAGGCGGCCTTCTGCGTCGAAGCGGTCCAGGAGGCGTTGGCGAAGCACGGCAGGCCCGAGATTTTCAACACGGACCAGGGCAGCCAGTTCACCAGCCTCGAGTTCACCGATGTGCTGCTGGACGCGAAGATCGCCATCAGCATGGACGGCAAGGGCGCCTGGCGCGACAACGTGTTTGTCGAGCGGCTCTGGCGCACGGTCAAATACGAAGAAGTTTATCTCCGCACCTACGACAGCGTGTCCGAGGCGCGAGCGTCAATTGCCAAGTATCTGGCCTTCTACAATCAGGGACGCCCTCACTCGAGCCTTGACGGGCGCACGCCCGATGAGGCTTACTTCGGCACGCAAGCTATGGTGATGGCCGCATGACCGTCGCCGACGATTTTTGTCGTCGCTCTGGTCGGGCTACGCCCTCCCGACGCAACGACAAAATCGTAAGGCCCCGCGTTCAGCATAACCCGGCAGGAATCCACTTAAATCCCGCGGGGCGCTGTCCAAACAACCGGGGCCAGCTCTCTGTTCGCGGATCTCGCCGACCATTTTAGTCGAAAGGCGCGCGTTCATGTCCTTTAAACGAGCCGACCAGCCAAGCAGAATGAGGAACGATAAGCGGCGATCCGTTCTGCGGCCAAATTCACTGCCGACACGGATGGCCGTGACGCAGGGCACCTGACAAGGCACCGGAAACGCGCAGGACTTGCTCGATTGGCTGCGCAACCAGCAGGGCCATTGTCTTCGCTCGAGCCGGCGAGCTCTTCGAGGAAATGCTTGACCGTCGCTTCGCGATGATCGGGATGGAGGCGATTGACCCAATCCTCATGTGACTCGTCTGTGGCCTCAAGCGGCAGGCCATGAATTATATATTCGGGCGAGCGGCGATCTCCATACCCGCGCCATTTTGCTCTCGACGGTGCTGACGGAAAGCGGTTGGATTGGTTCGCCGGACTTGGGTATAAAAGGCAGAATTCGGGAGTGGGGCCACCGCTGTCAGGCCTATTTGGCGACCAATTTGCGCGCTTTCGGAGTTGACCTTTCGTTAGACCTACCGACGTGCGCCGCACGTATAAAAAAGTGCCTGAACACATAAGAGTCGCCGTCACTAAGCGAACTGTATTGGGTCCAGCTGATCGCAATTGGAGGGAGGCAATCGCGTCTGAGCCAGGCCCGGCGCACAGACCATCACCTTGCGTAGCTGAGCGACTTCCAAGTGTACACCAACATTTTGCTCATTTGCGATCGCCAGATGGTTTTCCGCTTTACGGCCTAGGAGCCTGTCCCGGTAATGGACTTGGGATCAAGCGGATCGAGTTCTGAGCGTTTTTTTGGAGACAAGTTTCTCCTTAGCGTGCTGCTGCGAGTTTTGTGAGGTTGTGGGCGGTGCAGATCATGGCCCATTCGGCTTTGACCTTGTCGATGCCGCGCAGGAGGAACTGGCGGAAGCCTCTTGCCTGCTTGATCTGGCCGAAGACGGCTCGACGATCTGTTTTCGCAATCGATACCGGCTTCGATAGCCTGCGCGCTTGAGCTTTGTGCTCATTCTGGCGATCAGCGTGCCGGATTTGAGCTTCCTTTTTGCCGTGGCCGCCTTGGTGCCGTGCTTTTGCCGTCCAGTGGCGACGTAGCCCTCGATCCGGCGTCGAACGAGCGTGCGAAGATTGGCTTGCGAGCAATAGCCCGCATCGGCCGATGCTTCATCCGGGTTCGTCCCGAGATTGGCTTTGATGGCATCGAGCAAGGGTGCGAGCTGCGCCTGATCGCTCGGCGAGTTGGTCAGCGTGTGCGCCACGACGATCTGATGGGCGCCATCGACGGCGGCCTGTGCGTTGTAGCCCTGGATGAAGCCGTTTTTGGTCGGCATCACGCGGCTGTCGGGATCGGTGAAGTTGCGTTGCGCCTTGTCGCTCGGCTCTGCCGTGACAGGCTTGGACTTGCGTCCCGGCCGGCCCCTGCCGCCGTCGCCGGAGCCGTCGTCGTCCGGCTTCGAGGCGGCTTTGGTTTCGGCAGCAGCCTTGGCTTCGGCTTCCAGCGCGGCCTTGGCGGCCCGGATCTTCTCGAGCCGCTTCTCTTTATTGGCCATCCAGTCCGGCATCTCGTCGCCGCGCTTCAAGGCTCCGAACTGGCGGTCCTCGGCCTTGTCGGTCTGAGCGGCTTCGGCGAACCAGCGTTGGACTTCGGCAGCAAGCCTCGGTTCGGCCTCTTTCATCCGGCCATAGCTCATCGCCTTGTTGATCCCGGCATTGGCCTTGATCTTGGTGCCATCGAGCGCCACATGGCCAAGCTTCACAAGGCCGGCCTCGCGGCACAGCTTCAAGACCTGCCGGAACAGGCCCGATAGCGCGGCCAGATGGCGCTTGCGGAACTCGCTGATCGTGCGGAAGTCCGGATGCGGATTCCGATTTATTCCGGCCGGGTATTCCGATCTGAAGCCGGCCATCGTTCCGATTTGAAGCCGGCCACGATTCCGAAATGAAACCGGCCGGCATTCCGATTTGAAGCCGGCCGGGTTTTGGAAGTCGGCGTTTTCGTTTGGGTCAGTCCCTCAGGCATCAAATCCCTCGTTGATCACGAGGGGAAGCGGATGCCGGCCAAGAGAGAACTGACCATGCGACAGATACGACAGATGCTGCGGCTTGCCCGTGATGGGGTGAGCGCCCGGGAGATCGGGCGCACGCTCGGCGTGGCGCGCAGCACCATCCAGGACAATCTCAAGCGTGCCTCGACTGCCGGGCTGGCGTGGCCTTTGGCAGGCGATCTGACCGACGCCGTTCTTGAACAACGTCTGTTTGCCCATGCCGGCGTCAGGCGCGGCTTCCGCCGGCGAGCTGAGCCGGATTGGGCCTCGCTGGCCTGTGAGCTGAAGCGGCCTGGCGTCAATCTGATGGTGTTGTGGGAGGAGTACCGGGCGGTCCATCCGGAAGGTTATGGCTACAGCCGGTTCTGCGATTTATTCCGGGAATTCGAGCGGCGGCTGTCTCTGACGATGCGGCAGGACCATCCGGCCGGCGACAAGGTCTTTGTCGATTACTCCGGCAAGAAGATCATGATCGTTGATCGCGAAACCGGGGTTGTGCGCGACGCGGAGATCTTCGTCGCCGTGCTTGGCGCCTCGAATTACACCTACGCCGAGGCGACATGGACGCAGAAACTGGCGGACTGGATCGAGGCCCATGTCCGGATGTTCCGGTTCTTTAGCGGGGTGCCCCGCCTCGTCGTCCCTGACAATCTGAAGTCCGGCGTGCACCGGGCGTCGTTCTACGACCCTGAAATCAATCGCAGCTACGGGATGATGGCGTCCCATTACGGCGTTGGCATCCTTCCGGCACGGCCAAGAAAGCCCCGGGATAAGGCAAAAGTGGAAGCCGGAGTGCGTTTTGCCCAGACCTATATCCTCGGACGGCTTCGCCGGCAGACCTTCTTCTCGCTGGCTGAGGCGAACGCGGCAATCGCCGCCGCGCTGGAGCGCATCAACGCCCACGTCATGCGCCGGATCGGCGTCAGTCGCCGACAATTGTTCGAGACCGTCGAGATGCCTGTCCTGGCGCCGTTGCCGGATGCCGACTATCAGTTCGCGGAATGGCTCCTGGCCCGCGTCTCGCTCGATTATCACGTCGAGGTCGACGGCTTCTTCTACTCAGTGCCACACGGCCTGATCGGGGAGCAGGTCGACGTTCGCGCCACCACCCGGACCATCGAGTTGTTCCATCGGGGTTTGCGTGTTGCTGCTCACCAGCGCCGTTATGGCGGCCGCCGGCACGGCACTGATCCCGATCACATGCCCAGTGCGCATCGGCGTTACGCCGAGTGGACTCCCGATCGATTCCGGCGCTGGGGGCGGTCGATCGGGCCCAACACCGAGGGGCTCGTCCTCGCCATCCTGGCCAATCGGCCTCATCCCGAACAGGGATTCCGGACCTGTCTCGGCGTGCTTCGGCTGTTCAAGGATATTGATCCCGAACGCGCCGAGCTGATCGCGGCCCGCGCGGTCGGGGTCAGCGCACTGACCTACAAGAGCATCGCCTCCATCATCGCCAACAAGCTCGAACGCAGTTCTCGCGATACCGAGGACGCGATCATCGAACATCCCAATCTGCGCGGCCCCGGTTACTTCCATTGAAAGGATTATCCAGCATGCTCACCCATCCCACCCTCGACCTGCTGCATAGCCTCGGTCTCCACGGTATGGCCAAAGGCTTCAAGGACCTCGATGCCCAGTCCGAAGCGCGCAGCCTCGAACACGCCGAATGGCTGGCCCTGCTCCTGGAACACGAGAAAACGCTGCGCCAGCAAAAGCGGTTCGAAAGCAGAGCTCGAGCCGCCAAGCTGCGTCATGCCGCTTGCGTCGAGGATGTCGATTACCGCGCCATCCGCGGCCTCGACCGCACGCTCTTTCTAAAACTCGCCGCCGGCGACTGGATCCGGGCACGACATAATCTCCTCGTTACCGGGCCATGCGGCGTCGGCAAGAGCTGGCTCGCTTGCGCCCTCGGCAACAAGGCTTGCCGAGACGACTTCTCAGTTGCCTACCATCGTGTGCCGCGTCTCTTCGCCGCCCTCGCGCTCGGCCGCGCCGATGGCCGTTACACTAAGATGCTGCGGGCGATCGCACGACTTGATCTGCTGATCCTGGACGACTGGGGACCAGAACCTCTCGACGCCGACCAGCGCCGTGATTTGCTCGAAATCGTCGAGGATCGATACGAAGCCCGCTCGATTATCGTCACCAGCCAGCTGCCCGTCGATCGCTGGTACGAAATCATCGGAAACCCCACCATCGCCGACGCGATCCTCGATCGCCTCGTCCACAATGCCTACCGCATCGAACTCAAAGGAGAGAGCCTCAGGAAGCAGAAGCAAACCGCTCAAGATCAACCGGTCTCTTGACCTTCCCAGCCCTCGACGACATCATGAAATTGACCCATGCGAACGACGCCACGGGTGGCCGGCTTCAGATCGGAATACCCGGCCGGCTTCGAATTGGAATGCATGGCCGGCTTCGTCGGAATCCGCAGTCCGGACGCTGCATCTCCGTTACTGCCGCAAAATCCAGCCGCTCCTCGCAGCCCCGAGCGATCCTGCGCGACGAGTAGATCCCCTGGCTGTACGCACAAAGCAGCAGCGCCACCATCATGCCAGGATGATAGGGCGGAAAGCCGCGCTCCTCGTCGTAGGCATCCATGATCGCCGACAGGTCCAAACCCGTGCGAACCGTGTCGCGAACAAAGTGGGCCACGTGCCCGGGAGGCACCAAATCCTGGACCGACGGCGGCAGCAGCCAAACCTGATCAACGTCCCAAGGACGAAATGTCTTGCTCATCCGCCGTTTGAATCACGACGCTTGTGCTTCGTCGAGAAAAATCCGATTACTCGGACAGGCTCCTAGATGCTGATGTACCCCGTGGCCAAGCCGTGTATGCCGACAATGCATCCGACAACAGCTACGCCGAACAAGAGCCACTCGGCGGGTGTGAAGAGCCGCTTACCTAACTCTCGTCGACTCATGTAGTAGAGGATGGTGCCCGGGGCATAGATAATAAATCCAAGCAGCAAGAACTTCATCCCACCGGCAAACAGTAGAAATATCGTGTAGAGCGTCGCCAACACCGCAATAATTGTGTCCTTGGCGAGATCGCCTGAATGTTTTTCATAAGTCTCTTTGCGAAGCACCAGCATCAGCGCAAAAGCTGCGGAGAGAAAATAGGGTATCAACGAAAGATGGCTGCATAGTGAGAGCGCGAAGGTGAAGGCGTCGTCCGAAACCAATGTAGTAACAAGCACCGCTTGAATCAGTAGCGTTGTCATCAACAGTGCCGATGAGGGCACTTGATTGGCGTTCTCTCGCGCCAAGAAGGCCGGCATATCCTGCTTCTTCGCCGCTATCGAAAGCACCTCGGCGGCCATCATCGTCCACGCCAGGTAGGCGCCGAGCAAAGAGGTAATCACTCCAGCGGCGATAAACACCACTCCCCAATGTCCGACGGCGGCCTCGAGCACGCCACCGACGGAAGGCTGGCGGAGTTGTGCGATCTCCGCGCGGGGCAGGATGCCGTAAGCTAAAATCGAAACCGATGCGAACAGAGCCAAAACGCCAAGGAATCCTACGACCGTGGCTACACCAACGTCTTGGCGCTTCTTAGCCAAGCGCGAGTAGTTGCTTGCTCCTTCAATGCCAAGGAAGACGAACACGGTGACAAGCATCGTCGCCTTGACCTGAGCGAAGAGGTTGCCATAGTCGCCAGCTGAGTCGCCCCAGAGATTGTCCGCGAACACAGCGGGTTTCAGATAGAACATAGTCAAGAAGACGAATACCACCAGCGGGATGATCTTGGCGATCGTGACGATCTTGTTTATTCCTGCCGCCTCTTTCACGCCACGCAGAACCAGAAAATGGAATGCCCATATACCAACCGACGAGATGAGCACGGCGGAAAGCGTATTTCCTTGGCCAAACACCGGGAAAAATGCCCCGAGGGTTGATTTGATCAGGATCCAGTACGAAACGTTTCCGACGCATACGCTGGCCCAGTAGCCGAACGCCGAGAAGAAGCCGACGTACGGCCCGAAGCCAGCACGGGCATACGCATAGACGCCCGCATCGAGGTCTGGCTTGCGGTTGGCCAGAGTCTGGAACACGAAACACAGCATCAGCATGCCCGCGCCCGCGATGGCCCAGGCGATGAGTGCCCCGAAAATGCCCGTTGCTGTCGCGAAATTGCGCGGTACCGAAAAAACGCCGGCGCCGACCAAGCTGCCGACCACCAAAGCCGTAAGTGTCTGCAACGAGATTTTCTGATTGTCATTCGCGCTCATCGTCGTATCCCACGGTGATGGTGCTTGACTTTGCAAACTCATTCGGAACCTGACGCTGGACTCGCGAGCTTAAAACACGGCCGAGAAAGCGACCCACCTCCTGCAGAACGTCTGGAGTCGCCCTGTTGCGTTGCTCAGGGTTTCGACCGCAACAGGAGCTTTGGCTCCGCGGCGCCCGCTGGCGCCTCAGCGCCGCACTGGGCTCTTTCTCGACCGGCGCGCCATGGTCTCCGAGGAGGTGGATCGCGCCGTGCTTCACCATCGTCACCTTGCGGGTATGGAAGGCGTCCAGCGTCGAGCGGTGGCCGATCGAGACGATGGTGGCCAGTGGCAGCTTTTCCGTCAGCAGCCGGTACAGCCGGGCCTCGGACGGTTCGTCCAGCGACGCGGTGGCCTCGTCGAGGAACAGATAGTCGGGCGCGTGCAGTAGCGCGCGGGCCAGCCCGAGGCGCTGCTGTTCGCCCAGCGACAGCATCCGGTTCCAATGGCCTTCCTCATCGAGACGCTCGGCGAGGTCCGGCAGCCCGACCGCGATCAACGCGTCCCTGACGCGCGCGGTTTCGTATGCGCCCGGTGCCAGCACGCCGACCGGGAAATAGGGGCGCTGGGGCAACGTCATCAGCTTCGCCTTTCCGGGACGAAGATGGTGCCGGTGCCGAACGGCCAGATGCCGGCGATAGCCCGGAACGGCGTCGATTTGCCGGAGCCCGACGGTCCGGTCACCAGCACGCGCTCCGGCGTCTGGACGGAGAAGGCGTCGGCGGCGACCAGCGGCGTGCCGCTCGGCAGGTTCACGCAGAGCTGTTGCGATATTGCGATTGTCGCCCGCGGCCTTGAGGGCGATCGCAGGCTCGTGCGGCGGCAGGTGCGCGGCCGCGTCGACCGACATCTCGAAGCCGTCGAGGCGCGCGACGATCGAGCGCCATTCCGCCAGCGACCGGTACGCCGTGACGAAGAACGACAGTGCGCCCTGTACGCTCGAGAAGGCGGAGGCGGTCTGCATCATGTCGCCAAGCTGGATCTTCTTGGCGAAGAAGGCCGGCGCCACCAGCACGTAGGGAAAGATTACGGCGGCCTGCTGATAGCTCGCGGTGAACGCGGTGAGGCGCTTGGTACGGCTCATGATGGCGTACCAATTGCCGATCACGAAGCCGAAGCGATCCAGCAGGCGGCCGCGTTCGGCGCCTTCGCCCTTGAGCAGCGCGATCTGCTCGGAATTCTCCCGGACGCGGACGAGGTTGAAGCGGAAGTCGGCCTCGAAGCGCTGCTGCTCGAAATTGAGATTGACCAGCGGGGCGCCGATCCAGTGCGTCAGCGCCGTGCCGAAGATCGCGTAGACCAGCGCGCCCCAGCACAGATAGCCGGGGATCATGAGATCGGCGCCGAACAGGTGCAGCGGGGCGGCGTTGGAGAGACCCCAGAGGATGATCACGAAGGAGAACAGCGTCACGATGGACGACAATAGGCGAAGGCCGATGATCAGGGTCAGCTCGACGAAGTTCCTGACGTCCTCGGTGATGCGCTGGTCCGGGTTGTCGGCCGTATCGCCCTTGAGCTGCATGCGGTAGTGGGTGGCGCGTTGCAGCCATTCGCCCAGATAGTTCCGTGTCAGCCATTGCCGCCAGCGGATCTGGAGCCACTGGTTGAGGTACAGCTTGTAGACGGCCAGCGCGATATAGACTGACGCAAGGGCGACGAAGATCCAGATCTGCGTGACGAAGGCGTCCCAGTCGCTCGCCTGCAGCGCGCTGTAAAACCGGTTCTGCCACTGGTTCAGCAACACATGGATAGCCACAAGCGCCAGCTCCATCGCGATGATGGCGGCGAGGAGGCCGCGGCCGGCCCATTTGTCCTCCGACCGGAAATAAAGGGCAGCGATTCGCCAGACGATCGCGAGGGTGGCGCTGAAGTGGTTCAAAGAGCTTCCTCTCAATTTAATCTGTAGGAGGCCCGAAAGAACGTACCCAGCGCTGCTTTGCGAAAGCAAAAACTGGTGAAACATCACGGAAGCAAACGCTCCCGTTGCCCGTGCCGTCGCTGTGCTCTTCAGTCGACATGGCCCAATAGCGGCCGCCGAGGCCGGCGCTGAAGTTTTTGCAATCAGGTAGGACAGCAAGCTTCAGTCGGGACTCCTCCGCCAACATTGTCGCCTTGTTCAGCGAAGGTGGTCCTCCGGCGCTCAAGCCCACACGGAGCGCACTCCAGTCAGTAGCCTCGGGGCCCATGATCCTAGTCACCTGGCGCGACGCACGGGCGGCTGACGACCTTGGCGCATCCTGTCCAATCTGAGGTCTGGGCGTAATAGGGCCAACTCATGAATCCTCCGGCCTTGTAGTTGGTGCCCTGCAGAACTTCGTAACCGCCGTCGGCGGTGTAATAGGCGACCCCGTCGTTTGCCTGGCCCGACATCGTGTTGGTATCACCAAAATTTGGCGATAGCTCCCCCGAAACCATCGACGCCAAATCAGCAGCACCGGGCGCAAGATGTCGTATCGCCGCACTGTCGATGAGACGGACCGTGTGGAAACTCTCGAACAGGATCTTGAGCTCCTCATTGTCGGCCCACCGAAGACGCCGGGCAGTGTCAACAACCCGTTACCCTGAGCGCTGCACTTACTCCTGTCCATCAGGGCTGTTAAACAGCGCTCTCGCTAGCCTGAGAAGGCAGGCGTCATCCAAAGGACACCCTACACCGGACGAAGACTTCTCAACTCCGGCATAGTCAATGCATTCGAACAAGGCGCGAGACCATCGCTTACCTCGCGTTCGCCTGCTTCTATCCGGCAGCGGTGATCACACAACGCGCCGGAGCGATCACGCCCAATCCCACATCGATTGCGTTGGGGGGGCTCGCACAGATTCGATCTGTTTAAATGCAGGGGCGTTTGTTGCGTATTGTATTGATTTCGTGGCCTCTCAAGGCGAAACGGATTTGTAGGCGACTAGAGGGCTCGAGTGGAGAATCATCGGGCTCGTGACAGATTGACGACGGCCGCCTTAAGCTTGTGGAGCATGCCCGTGATCCCGTCCAAAAGCGCGTCGATTTGGTCCTTGTTGACGATCAGAGGTGGGCACATCGCTAACGCATCGTCGACATTCCGCATAATAATCCCTTGCTCGTGCATCAACCGGCTGGCGATAGTGCCAACGGCGCCCGGAGTAGCAGCGGCCACCTTCAGGTCCTTGTCCAGCACCAGCTCGATTGCCGCAATAAGGCCAACGCCGCGGACTTCACCGACAAGTGGATGGTCGCTGAGCGTACGCAGCCGTTCCTGCATGTAGCCGCCGATGCGGCGCGCGTTCGCAATCAGCTCCCGCTCCTCGATGAGTTTGAGGTTTTCAATCGCGATGGCGGCGCCAACCGGATGACCGCCACCTGTGAATCCGTGAGCCAGCATTCCAACCTTATTGCTCTCTTCCGCGACAGGCTCGAACATGCGGTCATTCATAATTATGGCCGAAAGTGGAAAATAGCTGGACGTGAGCTGCTTCGACACTACGATTACATCGGGCGCGATGTCGTAGGTTTCGCAACCGAACATTTTGCCAGTCCTGCCAAAGCCGCAAATCACTTCATCGGCAACCAAAAGAATGCTGTGCTGCTTTAGTACGTTTTGTATTTTGTCCCAGTAAGTCGGCGGCGGAACGACGACGCCGCCCGCGCCCATTACAGGCTCGGCGAAGAATGCTGCAATGGTATCGGGGCCTTCATGTTGAATCTGCGACTCGAGCTCCTCGGCCCGGCGCGTCGCAAAGGTCTCCTCCGATTCGCCGGGATGACCGTCTTTGTAGAAATGGGGGGAACCCGTGTGCAAAATGTTCGGCAGCGGCAGATCGAACGAGCGGTGGTTGTCCGGAAACCCGGTCAGGCTTGCCGCACCGATCGTGACGCCGTGATATCCACGTAAGCAGCTGATGACTTTCTTGCGCTGAGGCTGGCCCAATGCATTCGAGCGATAGGCGATCAGCTTCAGCACCGTGTCGTTCGCCTCGGACCCGGAGTTGGTAAAGAAGACCTTACTCATGGGCACTGGAGCCATCTTCACGAGTTTCTCGGAGAGCTCGATGGAAGGCCCATTCGATCGTGATGCGAAGGTATGATAAAATGGCAGGAGCGTCATCTGTCGGTTCGCGGCTTCGATTAGCCGTTTCTCACTGAAGCCAAGTCCCACACTCCAGAGACCGGCCATGACATCGAGGTAGCGGTTTCCGGCCGTGTCGAAGACATAGGAACCCTCGCCGCGCTCAATGATGAGCGGGCCGGCCTGTTGGTGCGACCGCGCGTTAGTGTAGGGATGGAGCTGATACGCTGCATCTCGGGCCTGTTGAGAATTGGGCTGCATGGTGGACCTCACGGCATCGCTCCAGAATTGCACCCGGGAAAAATATCGAGCACCAACAAGATCAAACACTTTGAACGACGCGAGCGAATACTATTTCCAGTGTCCGCTCGACAAACGACTCGTTTGCCTCAACTTTGGTCGGGCCTTCACGACTTCTGCCCGGCACCCGGAACCGTCTCCGCACCAGCAATGCTGCTCACAATGCGTGATCAAGGGGCTGAGGTAAGGCTAGTCAGAAATCTTGAGCTCGCCACCTGCCAAAGCTTATAGGCTCATTTGACACTTGGTACCGACCCGAGGGCGAGTTGCTTTCCGCTCCGGCTCGTGCGGTTGCCGACCGTTCCGCCAGAGCAATCCATTCGCGCAGGTCTTGCTCATTGCAGATAAGGGCTCGGCTGATACCGTGCTGACGTGAAATAGCAGCGAACCGCTATTGAATAACGATTGCTCGGCCGAGGCCCGACCCGAGTGACGCGTCGCATCCCGGGATGGCCTAAGTCAATGATTGCTCTGCCAGAGCTCCCATCTCTGTTGCCGTTCTGTCTACAGAAGCCGGTGTTATCAAGGAGCTTTGAGTGGTAACTGCGCTGAACTGGCTATCTCGCGCCGAGTTAGCGCCGCAACCAGGCACTGTCGGCACTCTTGCAGATTTGACCTTTTTGCATCATCTCCAATACGGGGCTGGGCAGATTGGAACGATTCGGCGTCGGGTTTTTTCGAAGCGGACCTTGTGGCGCATAGTGGTTCATCGGCGCGCGGCAACGGCGCCTAGACCCGCCTTACTAACGGCGTCGCGCCTGGTTGGACGAACGATACGCTCCACTATTGCGCGCGAACATTACGGAAGTCATGAGCCAGCGCGCGGGACTGGGTGATCGATGCCATTGGCGCACACACTCGCCGATGCTTGCATCCTTCCAGCCACCGAGCTGTGGCTACGAGCTGGTCTTCTTGAGAGCTGCGGGAGGCAAGACACGGACGGGTAGCGCGCATGCGGCTAGCGTGCGAGTATCCTCCTGCACTACATCCTCGCTCTGTGAGGACCCAATAACGGCATCGTCGCCATGCACCCGAGCGCATCGCGACTGTGCGCTATGCTGATGACTGTGTGCCAGGAACGCACCGACGTGGAGGAAGGTCTTCCGGAAGCCGGCCGTCAGGGGCGGGCGTCAAACCATCGCAGGCTGCGTCGGCCAAGAGCTGGAGTGGTGAGCTTTGCGAACAACGACCGTCGCTCCGGAGGTCAGGCGCCCCTTTGTGGAAGCTTCCAGCGCATTGGGTAAGCAGAACCCCGTCACATTACGGAATCATGCTTGTGTTAGTTGGCGCGCTTGGCTGTCCGGGACCATTGGCTGGGCAGGCGCGAGCCGAGATCGGAGAGTTCTCTGTCATCCGTGGATTAGCACCATGAGCCCGCAAGCCGAACTGTGTGCTTTGTTGAGAGGTGTTCTGGATGACGCCGTCGGGATGGTGCCCGAAGCAAAGCGAACCTCTTCGCTAAAGGCGTACGCCTACGCCGAAGCTAGAGCTGGCCCCGGTTGTTTGGACAGCGCCCCGCGGGATTTAAGTGGATTCCTGCCGGGTTATGCTGAACGCGGGGCCTTACGATTTTGTCGTTGCGTCGGGAGGGCGTAGCCCGACCAGAGCGACGACAAAAATCGTCGGCGACGGTCATGCGGCCATCACCATAGCTTGCGTGCCGAAGTAAGCCTCATCGGGCGTGCGCCCGTCAAGGCTCGAGTGAGGGCGTCCCTGATTGTAGAAGGCCAGATACTTGGCAATTGACGCTCGCGCCTCGGACACGCTGTCGTAGGTGCGGAGATAAACTTCTTCGTATTTGACCGTGCGCCAGAGCCGCTCGACAAACACGTTGTCGCGCCAGGCGCCCTTGCCGTCCATGCTGATGGCGATCTTCGCGTCCAGCAGCACATCGGTGAACTCGAGGCTGGTGAACTGGCTGCCCTGGTCCGTGTTGAAAATCTCGGGCCTGCCGTGCTTCGCCAACGCCTCCTGGACCGCTTCGACGCAGAAGGCCGCCTCCATTGTGATCGAGACGCGATGGGCCAGGACCCGTCGGCTGAACACATCGACGACCGCCGCGAGATAGACGAAGCCACGCCGCATCGGAATGTAAGTGATGTCCATTGCCCACGCCTGGTCGGGCCGCTCGATCTTCAATCCGCGCAACAGGTACGGGTAGATCTTGTGACCCGGTGCCGGCTTGCTCGTGTTCGGGCGACGATAGACCGCCTCGATCCCCATGCGCTTCATCAGCGTCGCGATGTGCGGCGACCGGCGTATACGCCTTCCCGCCGCAGCAACGATCGCAGCATACGCGCTCCCGCGAAGGGATAATCGAGATGCAGCTCATCGAGCCGACGCATCAAGGCAAGGTCCTCGGCCGAAACTGGCCGAGGTTCATAGTAGACCGTGCTGCGAGCCAGCTTCAGGACCTTCGCCTGGCGCACGATAGAAAGATCATGACCGCGGTCGATCATCGCTTTGCGCTCAGCAGGCCCGCCTTGGTGAGCGCGCCGGACAAAAAATCGTTTTCCAACGCCAGCTCGCCGATCTTGGCATGTAACGCCTTCAAATCGACCGGCGTCTCGGCCGATGCCTTGTCATGCCCAAACACGCCGGCGGCGCCTTCCAGGAGCTGGCTTTTCCAGATCGTGATCTGGTTCGGATGAACATCAAACAGTTGCGCCAGCTCCGCCAGCGTCTTGTCGCCTTTGACCGCAGCCAAAGCAACCTTCGCCTTGAATGCCGGAGAATGCGTCCGGCGGCTCTTCTTCGTCATCTTCGCTCCTGATTCGCGGCAAGAATCCTCGCCGCTGTCAGGCAGAAAATCCACTCAAGCTACTGTCCGAATTTGCGGAGCCAGCTCTCCCGATGATGCCACCGCGGCCCGCGGAGATATGATCCGCGCTAAAGGCCGGACATACGATCGCAGCCGTCCAAGTCGTTCGAAGTGCCAAATTGTGCTTGCCATCAGAGGCCGTCCACATACGACGACTGGGGCTCGTCGGTCCTCAATCCGCCCGAACGGCGCGACCTTCTGGAGATCCTCGATGATCGCCACGGTCGCGCCTCCACCATCGTTACCAGTCAGGTCCCTGTCGAACATTGGCACGACGTTATCGGCGAGCCGATGATCGCCCAAAGTTGGTGACGGCGGGAATCGGAAAGGCGGCATGTAGCGCGACAATCTGGATGGGGACACAGCGACAATCAGGATGGCCATTTCGACGGTCGCGGCGGGAGGATGATTGTCTCGGCGCGACGGTAACGCAAGAGATATTTTCGCGACGCGTGATTTGATTGTCGTGGAGCGACAATCAGGATGAGGTTTTGATCGTGGCACGGGTTGGCGGTCGTCCGGCGCCGCGGGCGTTGTCGACAGCAGCCTTGCGGCGGTAACTGTCGACATTCATTTCGAGGATTGTGGCGTGGTGGACGAGGCGATCGATCGCCGCGAGGGTCATGGCTTGGTCAGGGAAGATTTTGCCCCATTCGCCGAACGGTTGGTTGGCGGTGATGAACATCGATCGTCGTTCATAGCGGGCACTGATCAATTCGAACAAAACGCTGGTCTCCGCTTGATCCTTGGTGACATAGGCGAGATCGTCGAGAATGAGCAGATGATATTTGTCGAGTTTGGCGATGGCCGCTTCGAGCGCGAGATCGCGGCGCGCGATCTGAAGCTTTTGCACGAGGTCGGTGGTTCTGGTGAACAACACGCGCCAGCCCTTTTCGATCAGGGCCAGGCCGAGCGCCGCCGCCAGATGCGATTTGCCGCCGCCGGGCGGACCAAAACACAAGAGATTGGCGCCCTTTTCGAGCCAGGCGTCACCGGCGGCGAGCGCCTGCACCTGCGCCTTTGAGATCATTGGGACGGCATCGAAGTCGAACGTGTCGAGGGTCTTTCCCGGTGGCAGTCGGGCTTCTTCCAGATGACGTTCGAAGCGACGGCGGCTTCGTTCCACCATCTCCTGTTCGGCAAGAGCGGCCAGGAAGCGGGCGGCAGGCCAGCCTTCCTTGTCCGCGGTCTCCGCCAGAGCGCTCCAGATCAGCTTGATGCCGGGCAGCCGCAGTTCGCCGAGCAGCAGTTCGATGCGGGCGGCGTTGATCTTGTCGGTCGCATTCATGCGGCTTCTCCCACGGTCGCGGCGATCTGGTCGTAGATGGCGAGCGAGGGCAGCGTGACGATGACGACGGGCAATGCCATGCCTTTCGGGCGGAAGCGTTCGATCAGCGCCTTGAGATCCGGGAGCACGCCGTCGTCGAGCGCGGCTTGCAGCACGGCACCGAGCTCCGCCTCGCAGGCACGTTCGTGGGCGAGCGCCAGAAGGCCGACCATGACGCGGCAGGCTGGCCTCTCGCCGATTCCAGCGAGCAAAGCCTCGAACGCAAGGGCGTAGGCGCGGCGGGGAAAGAGCTGCTCGCGATAGACCAGATTAAGCAGCGCCATCGGCTTGCGACGCAGGGAATGGATGACATGGCGATAGTCGATGACATGGCCATGCTTGCCGTTTGGCAGAGCTCGCCCGCACCGCAAGGAGACGATATGCGTCGCGCCCTGGAAGCATTCGAGCCGGTCGTCATACAGACGCACGCGCAACCGGTGACCGATCAATCGAGAGGGAACCGAATAAAACACCTTGCGCAAGGTGAAGGCGCTGGATGTCGTGACATCGACGTTGACCTCCTCATAGTCGGCGGTCTTGCGGACCGGCAGCTTCTTCAACGCCATCCGCTCCTGGTCGATGCGCTTGGCATTGCGCGCGTTGCCGCGGCCAACAATCTCGTCGACGAAGCCACGCCATGCCGGAAGATCGTCGAAGTCGCGCGACGCGCGCAGCAACAGGGCGTCGGCGAGCGCCCTCTTGAGATGGCCATGCGCGCTCTCGATCGAACCATTCTCATGCGACACTCCGCGATTGTTGCGGGTCGGCGTCATGCCGTAATAGCCGCAGAGTGCCTCGTAGCGTGTCGTCAAATCCTCTTTGGCGTCGGCGCCGAGATTGCGGAACGCCGCCGAAAGGCTGTCGCTTCGGTGCTGCTCGGGAACCCCGCCCAACGACCACAGGGCGTTCTGCAACCCTTCCGCCAGCGCGACAAAGCTCTCGCCACCGAGCACGACATGGGCGTGTTCGAAGCCGGAAAACGGCAGACGGAAGTGATAGAGCCGGCAATCCAGCGGTTCGCCGGCGACGGTGACGCCAAGATCGGCGACCTCGGTGAAGTCCGACAAGCCCATGCGACCCGGCGGATGCTCCTGGCGGAAGATCACCTCCCGGTCCGGGCCGTTCACCGCGCGCCACGCCCTGATCCGCCGCTCAAGCGTGCGCCGCGTCCCGGGGCCCAGCTCCGGATGCCGACGACATAGTTCCTCGAACACAGCGACCGGCCGCAAGCCGGGGGGCGGCCTTCAGCATGGGGAGGACGTCGTTCTCCCAGACGCCAACGAATGGATCGGCGCGGCGACGTTCGCGGGGCGCCTGTTTTTGGGTTGGAAGTCGGGGATCCTTCTCGAACCGGTAGGCGGCGGAGGTGCTGAATCCGGCCTTCGCAGCGGCAATGGCTGGCGAATGGTTGCGGCGCAAGTTCATGAATAGCCTCATTTGTTGATCGGTGACGTGTCGGCCAGCCAAGGAATTGGGGTCCTCTCGAAAGAGAAAACCGATCCTTGACCAGCCGCCGTTACCGCCAAATGAGGCCCTTCGGGCGCCCACGCCGCTGCTGGGGTAACTCCGGTCGGGCTACGCCCTCCCTTCGTCACCCCAGCAGCGGCGCATTCTCATCCTGATTGTCGCGGGATTCTCATCCTGATTGTCGCGCCGCAGCGGCATATCGTGGGGGTGCTTGACGCCTCCACTTCTCCACCGAAGGAGCGATATGCCGTGTCCAACGATAACGTCATCCATCTGATTCAGCCAGGAATCTTCGACGATCAACTCACAGAAGTCTTGCGCAATGGAGCGCGTGCCCTGCTGGCCCAGGCGGTCGAGGCCGAGGTTGCAGACTTTCTAGGCCAGCATGCCGATTTGAAGACCCGGGACGGCCACCAGCGCGTCGTCCGCCACGGTCACCTGCCGGAGCGCGAGGTGATGACCGGCATTGGTCCGGTCGCCGTCCGCCAGCCGCGTGTACGCGATCGCGAAGCGGACGCCGCCGATCCTGGCCGCATCCGGTTCTCGCCGTCGATCCTGCCGCCCTACATGCGTCGGTCGAAGTCGATCGAGACGCTGCTGCCGATCCTTTACCTGAAGGGTATCTCGACCGGCGACTTCTCTGAGGCGCTGGCTGCGCTGCTCGGCAAGGATGCTGCCGGGTTGTCGGCCTCCGCCATCGGTCGCCTGAAGGATGGCTGGCTCGACGAGCACGCCGCGTGGCAGAGGCGCGATCTGTCGGCGAAGCGCTACGTCTACATCTGGGCCGATGGCATCCATCTCCAAGCGCGCCTCGAAGACGAAAAGCAGTGCATCCTGGTGCTGATCGGCGCGACGCCGGAAGGCCGCAATGAATTGGTCGGCTTCACCGATGGCGCCCGCGAGAGCGCGCAGGACTGGCGCGATCTGCTGCTCGATCTGAAGCGGCGCGGGCTCGACGTGGCGCCGCAGCTTACCATCGCCGATGGCGCACTCGGGTTCTGGAAGGCGGCCGGCGAGGTCTGGCCGAAAACGCGCGAGCAGCGCTGCTGGGTGCACAAGACCGCCAACGTGCTTGCCAAGTTGCCGAAGAGCCAGCAGCCGAAAGCCAAACGCGCGTTGCAGGAGATCTGGATGGCTGAAACGAAGCTCGCCGCCGAGCTGGCGTTCGACGCCTTCATCGAGAGCTACGCGCTGAAGTACGAGAAGGCCGCCGATTGCCTGAGCAAGGATCGAGACACGCTACTGGCGTTCTACGACTTCCCGGCCGAACACTGGAAACACTTGCGGACGACGGATGAGATGGACAAGCGATTTTTTTCATGACCGAGATGACGATTGCAGAAATCGCGTACGTCCATTCTTTTGTTCGGCTGCGCCGCGGGCCATTCTTCCGTCCCGGCCATCGATCTCGCAGCCGCCGCGCGCAGGGGCGGTCAAGGCTGGCCGCGTTTGCAGCCACCGCAAGGCTTGGCCTTGACCGGCCCGAGCACGGCGGCATGCTGGCGTGGAACGGGACTGCATTCCTGGCTGGCACTTGCCGTCAGGCGGGATTATCCTGGGTGGGCGCGGGCGACCTCGTGGCGAAGCGTGGCGCATCGGCTGCAAGCGCCACCAGGCTGCCCTATTTTGTCTTGCCGAGCTGAGGCGCCCGCGCGCCGGTTTTTGGCCGCCGTGGTTTCCATTGCGTCACCAAGCGCTCGTAGCTTTGCTCCGCCTGTGCGGCAATCAACATCTCGCGGTCGCGCAATGCCTTGATGTTGTAGGCATACGCTGGCCCACGCCGGCTGCCTTTCTGTTGCGGATGTCCGGCTTGAAGCTGCATCGCGCGGGTCTTAATAGCGACCAGTGCCGGGCGCGCCCATAGGTAATCCTCGCCCTTCGTCAACAAATGCCAGCAAAGCACGGTGAGCTTCCGGGCCACGGCCACCGCGGCGATCTGATGGCCACGCCGGGCGCGGATGCGCACGAAAAACGCATGCAGCGGACCGGGCGCCTTGGCCGCTGCCCAGGCCGCCTCGACCAGCATGGCGCGCGCGTGACTGCGGCCGATCTTGCTGATGCGGCCGTGATGGGCGGCGCCCAGTCCGGACTGCCGCACCCGCGGGTTCAGCCCAAAATAGCTCACCAGCTTCTGCGGGCTGTTGAACCGGCTGATGTCGCCGATCGCCGCCATGATGCCGGCAGCGACCGCCAAGTTGACGCCGGTGATCGTCATCAATCTGTTGACCGCGGAATCGTCGATGGCGTCCTGCGCGATCTCGCGGTCGAGCAGGGCCAGATCTTCCGCCAGCCGGTCAAGCTCGCGGACGTGCCGATCGATCGCCGCGCGCTCATCGTCCGGCAACGGTTGGGCGGCCAACCACGCCCGGCCGCGGCCGTTGAAAAGATCGGCATGCGGGCACTTCGGGATCAGGTGCGCGTGCAGGATCGAATGCACCTCGTTCTTGAGCCGCGTGCGATGCCGCACGACCTGGTAGCGCCGCGCCACCAGCCGACGCTTGCGTTCCGTCTCCGCGTCAGGCGTCCAGATCTGCGGCAGGTACCCAGCCGCCTGCAGACTGGCGAGCGTGCCGGCATCGATCTTGTCGGTCTTGACGTGAGCCTGGGCGATCGCCTTCACCTGCAGCGGATTGGCGATAATCACCCGTGCCACGAACGGTGCCAGAACCCGCGATACCGCCATGCTGTTGCCGGTCGCTTCGACCACCACCTCATCACTGGCCAGCAGGGTCTTGCCAAATCCCGTCGAACCAGCGTCACAATGCCGGGTGTCCGGCGTTCGAGGTGCGGATCTTCTATCCGTTCCATCCACGGGCCGGGCAGATGGTGCAGGTCGAGCACCGCAAGCGGTTCGCCGGCGAGGATCATCTGGTCGTGGTTCAGCCCGACGGCACGCTCGCCCTGATTTCGGCATGGATGAGTGAGGAGACGGCTCGCTCCACGGCAATCACCGGCTCTCCTTGTTTATCTGTCGATAGGCTCGTCGAGCTGCGCGTCCGGCTCGATGCGCTTCTAGCCTCGCCTGACGGGGAATCAGCCCCGCACCAAGGAGGCGATCATGCGACCACGACCGAGCCGGCAGCGAGACCTGTTCGAAGTCGATCAAAAGATGTTGGACATTCCGACCACGCAGAAGCCTCTGCTTGTCAGCCTGATCGAGCGCATGCTGGTCGAGGCCCTAGCCGACGACGACATCGCGACAGACGCGGCCAGCGACAAGGCAAGGGAGGTCGCTGATGAGCAAGATCGCGCCTGAGCACCTCGCCCGTCAGGCCGTCGTCTACATCCGTCAGTCGACGGCTGATCAGGTCGCCAGCAATCTGGAAAGCAAGCGCCGTCAATATGGACTTGCCGATCGGGCGCGGCAGCTCGGCTGGAGCGATGTCGCCATCATCGATGACGATCTTGGCCGCTCTGGCGGTGGCGTTGCGCGGCCCGGCTTCGAGAAGCTGCTGGCTGCCATCTGCGACGGGCGTGTCGGCGCCGTTGTCTCGATCGAGGCGTCGCGCCTGGCTCGTAACGGCCGTGACTGGCACACATTGCTGGAGTTCTGCGGTCTCGTGGGTACGCTGATTGCCGACGAGGACGGAGTCTACGATCCGCGTCATCCCAACGACCGCCTGCTGCTCGGCATGAAGGGTACTATGAGCGAGATGGAGCTATCGGTCCTACGACAGCGCTCGCTGGAAGCCTTGAAGCAGAAGGCGCGCCGCGGCGAACTGTTCATGACGGTTGCCATCGGGTACGTGCGGATCGGCAACAACAGCATCGCGAAGGATCCGGATCGGCGCATTGCGGAAGCCATCACACTTGTCTTCGCGAAGTTTACCGAGATGCAGTCACTGCGTCAGGTGCACCTGTGGCTCAGGCACGAGCGCATCCCGTTGCCGGCCGTCGCCTACGGCACAGAAGGCCGACGGATTGAGTGGAAGCTGCCAGTCTACAACACGCTCTTGCACATCCTGACCAACCCGATCTACGCCGGTGCCTATGCATTCGGACGTACGGGCAGCCGCGTCAGCATCGAGGCCGGCCGCAAGAAGGTCGTTCGCGGCTTCAAGAAGGAGCGCGACGACTGGGAGGTATTGATCCCGAGTCACCACGAGGGTTATCTGAGCTGGGCGGATTACGAAAGGAACCTCAGCCTGATCGCGGACAACGCCAATGGCAAGAACCCAATGAGCCGCGGCGCATTGCGCCGTGGCGAGGCGCTGCTGGCCGGCCTTCTGCGCTGCGGCCATTGCGGGCGCAAGCTGCATGTCGCCTACTCCGGCAAGGACGGCAACACCGGCCGTTATCACTGCCAGGGTGGCTTCATCAATCACGGTGGCGATCGCTGCATCTCCTTCGGCGGCATGCGGATCGATCGCGAGGTCGGCATCGAGGTGATCGAGCGCCTGCAACCGCTCGGAATCGAAGCCGCACTCGCGGCGCAAGCGGTGCGCAGCCGTGCCAGCGAGGACAAGCGGCGGCACTTGGAACTGGCGCTCGAGCAGGCCCGCTACGAGGTCGGCCATGCGCGGCGTCAATATGATGCCGTCGATCCCGACAACCGCCTCGTTGCCGCCGAGTTGGAGAAGCGATGGAACGAGCGGCTGGCCATCGTCCGCGATCTGGAGACCGAGCTGGAAGGGCTGACAGCCTCACCCGCGACAGAACTGACGCCGGCCTATCGCGAGCGGCTGATGACGCTCGGCGCCGATCTACAGCTGGCCTGGACCAGGCCGGGTGTGACGCCGGAGGCCAGGAAGCGGATCGTGCGAACACTGACTGATGAGATCATCGTCCACGTCGAGGACAACGCGCTCAATCTCGTGATACGTTGGCACGGCGGCGACCACTCCGCGCTCAAGGTCAGGAAGAACCGCTCGGGGCAACATCGCTGGAGTGCGGCGGGCGAGACTATCGATTTGGTCCGTGTACTGGCGCGGCAGATGCCGGACAAGGCGATCGCTTCGGTGCTCAATCGCGCCGGCAAGACGACAGGGCGCGGCAACGGCTGGACACAGTCACGCGTGTGCAGCCTGCGAAGTCACAATGCGATTGCGACCTATCGGGAGGGCGAGCGACGGGAGCGCGGCGAGGTCACGCTCGACGAGGCCGCTGCAGTCCTGTCCGTCAGCCCGTCGACGGTGCGCCGTCTGATCAAGGATGGCCAACTCGCGGCGAGTCAGCTCTGTAAGGGTGCGCCGTGGATCATCAAGGCGGCCGATCTGGAACGTGCCGATGTGAAGAGCGCTGCGACCGCCCGGCGTCTGCGGCGTCCGCCGTCCGGCGATCCGCTGCAAAAAGTGCTGGAACTCTAACGACATGGACAGGTGAGCATTATGAAGCGGGCTCGTCCAACGCAGTCCGCGTCATATCAATGCGGCCCGCATGTCGAAGCCTGCCATCCTCCCAAACCACCACCTCTCCGAAAGTTCGGTGGACGTCGATGCCAATCACCCGTCGCATTCGCACCTCCTGCCAATCAGACCACATGACGGGAGCTACGGGCGACACGACAACTACGGATTCGCGCTTTCAGCGCAACCGGGCGAGTCGCAGAGGCGGCCAGCTACCAACTCGAGCTCGCGGCTCATCGAATGCATCGGCCTGCCCGCACCTTCGTGCTCCCGGTGCCTCTGTCCCGATGGTCGCACCATACGCTACGATCTTGAATATCGCAGCGGAACATCGGCACCGAGAAACTCTCATACCGGTTACCAACCCCATCGAAAGCACCTTCGCCACCGTGCGCCACCGCACCATCCGATCGAAGGGCTGCCTGTCCAACCAGACGGCACTCGCGACGGTCTTCAAACTGCTCGAGGCCGCGCAGAGAAGCTGGCGTCGTCTCGATGGCCACAACCAGTTGTCAAAACTCGTTCTCGGTGTGACATTCAATGATGGGATCGAGGTCATCGCCAAGCCGACCGACCGTCAGCCCATAACCGCCGCCGCCTGACCGGCTCCGGCCGTCACCAAAATTTGGCGATAGCTCCGAGACGTCGCCAGTCCGGCGGACCAAACGAGCAACTCGCAAACAGGACTATGCCCCCTTCCTGCTCCCAGTCGAAGCTTGTGCTGTCGGCCCAGATGCAAAGCAGGACTACCGCTATCTTCCTAGCAATTGTGGCCTGCGTTCTGTCCGGCACAGAACTTGCTCACTTCTCGCAGCATCGCCGCACCATTGGACTGATGGTGATGCCTGAGGATCGGGCGTTGAGAATGCAACGCCGCTCCCGGAACTCTTGCAATAACACCAGATCAGCGGAGCAAAGCCATGGAATATGTCGCGCTGGGGATTGCTGCGATCCTCTTCATCGCGGTTCTCGTCGGTTGGTGGTGGGCTGTTCGGAAGCTCTTCTAGTGCCGAGTTTGTACCCGCAGGTAATCGGAGCCGCACGCAAACTGCGTCAGAGCCAAGCTTGCCATTGACGTCCAAATGACCGCCTAAGCCTTCAAGAGAAGGTTACACATCTTCTGGCGAGAGCTTTGGGCCCCCTACTGTTTCTAACGTAGCATGAAAGCTTTGGATGCTGGGGCGGACCTCTTTGTCCCTGGCTCCATGAATGTCAAGCCCCGACTTTCTGTAGTTGAACAGGTCGGCGACATCATCTTGAACTCACTCGGTAACATCCGGGTCGAGATCGAGTCTGTCGCATGATAGAGGTTTTCCGTCGAGATCATTTTGCCACAGTCCGCCCCGCTCAGCTTGTCGCCGTCAATGGTCGCTCGTTCGAGTGGCTGGACATCCGCACCGACACAGCCGCCCAGCTGCGTGATCCGGTGACGCTCGAACGAGCGTGGGTGCCCCTAGTCGCGATCACCGTTCCGGCGCAGCCACAATGGGCGCCGACGCATCCCGCGACTTCAGAGGCTGGTCGACCATTTTGCAAGTGTTCTTACCGCGGTGTTCGTCGGAAAACAGTCAGCTCTTCGCGCCGAAGCTGATTATACGGATCGGGCTTGAGCTATCACCCAAAGTTGGTGACGGCGGGAATCGGAAAGGCGGCATATCGTGGGGGTGCTTGACGCCTCCACTTCTCCACCGAAGGAGCGATATGCCGTGTCGAACGATAACGTCATCCATCTGATTCAGCCAGGACTCTTCGACGATCAACTCACAGAAGTCTTGCGCAATGGGGCGCGTGCCCTGCTGGCCCAGGCGGTCGAGGCCGAGGTTGCAGACTTTCTCGGCCAGCATGCCGATTTGAAGACCCGGGACGGCCATCAGCGCGTCGTCCGCCACGGTCACCTGCCGGAGCGCGAGGTGATGACCGGCATCGGTCCGGTCGCCGTCCGCCAGCCGCGTGTACGCGATCGCGAGGCGGACGCCACCGATCTTGGCCGCATCCGGTTCTCGCCGTCGATCCTGCCGCCCTACATGCGCCGGTCGAAGTCGATCGAGACGCTGCTGCCGATCCTTTACCTGAAGGGTATCTCGACCGGCGACTTCTCCGAGGCGCTGGCTGCGCTGCTCGGCAAGGATGCTGCCGGGTTGTCGGCCTCCGCCATCGGTCGCCTGAAGGATGGCTGGCTCGACGAGCACGCCGCGTGGCAGAGGCGCGATCTGTCGCCGATATAGCGCGACAATCTGGATGGGAAGCGCATTGCGTCGCCAGAAATGTTCCTGAATGCTGAGTTGTTGCCTCACGTAAATTGCTCCCCAATGGCAAGGGAGCGCAGGGACAACGATGAGGCGATTGAGTATGGCGACGCGCAAGGAACTGAAGTCTGCTTTGGCGCGGCGCTACAGCATGTCGAGCCGCGTCGAAAAGGGCCGCATCCTCGACAGTTCGTTGCGATCACGGGCTTCCATCGGAAGCATGCGATGCGGTTGCTGCGCTGCGATTTTGAGGGCAAGACAGAGCGTCGCCGCAATCGTCCGCGGATCTACCAAGACGCGGAGCGAAATGCGCTGATACTGCTTTGGGAGGCTGCAGACCGGGTGTGCGGCAAGCGTCTGAAGCCCCTGCTGCCGATCTTGATTGAATCGATGGAGCGGCACGGCCATATCGACCTGGCGTCAGAGGTTCGGGCTAAATTATTGTCGATGAGTGCGGCGACGATCGACCGGGCACTTCGATGCGTTCGTGAGCAAAGCGGTCGGCCGCGTCGTCGCTCTGTGGCAAGTGCTCTGCGACGCAGCATCCCTATTCGTACTTCAGCGGATTGGGGAGATCCGGCGCCTGGGTTCGTCGAGGCCGATCTTGTTGCCCACAGCGGTCCTTCGGCGCGCGGCAGTTTCGTCCACACGCTTGTTCTCACGGACATCGCGACCGGCTGGACGGAATGCGCGCCACTTCTGGTGCGTGAGCAGAAGCTGTTGAGCACGGTTCTGACCGAACTTCGTAAACAGCTGCCGTTTGCGCTCCTGGGTCTGGACACCGACAACGACTCTGTGTTCATGAATGAGACCTTGAAGGTATATTGCGAACAGGCTGGTATCGTCTTCACGCGCTGTCGCCCCTATCGCAAGAACGATCAGGCCTTCGTCGAGCAGAAGAACGGCGCGGTGGTCCGACGAATGGTCGGCTACCGTCGATTCGAGGGGCTCGAAGCGGCTGCTTTGCTGGCTCAGCTTTACCGTTCGGCCCGCTTGTTCGTGAACTTTTTCCAGCCGTCGTTCAAATTGATACGAAAGGAGCGCGACGGAGCGCGCGTCCACAAAACGTATAGCGCCCCCGCGACCCCACATCAGCGGCTGGTTGCCGAAGCAAGAACACCTGATGCCATCCGTGCCAGCGTCAATGAAATATATGCCCGCCTGGATCCGGTCGCCTTATTGCGCGATATCCGAGCCGCGCAGGAGAAGTTGGCCAGTCTCACCGCCGCCGGCCCCAGCAAGCCATCCAACTGCGGCGCCACCGATCGAACAGTTTTTGTCGAGCTTGCGGATCGCGTGGAAAGAAGGAGCGGTCCGCCCGACCGACAGGCCAATTGCGAAGCCGAAGCGACGACGCCCTGATCCGCTCGTCAAGGCTACGCCACAGCTGCGCGAATGGTTCGAGGCCGAGCCGTGGCGAACCGGCAGCGAACTCCTTTGCAAGCTTCAGGCAGAATGCCCCGGGCTTTACCCGAGCAAGGTACTCCGAACTCTTCAACGTCGTCTCAAATCGTGGCGCAGAGAGCAAGCAAGCGCACTGTTGTTTAGCTCGCGGGAAAACGCAGCACAAACCCACGTGATCGACACATCACCGGAAAGCCTGCCGCTGCTGGATAAAGGAACGGCGGTGTGAAGTAGACCGGTGATCGACCGTGCTCAAGGCTGGCGCGTTGCGCCACCGCCTTCGGCGGCTGGCGGCCTTGACCACGGTCGATCACCGGTCTGTTGGCTTTGCAAGCGCTCGGTCGAGGACCGAGCGCGACATCGGCGCGCTCGAGATGACCACCAGTTGTGCGACCGGCTTCTGTCGCTCCCCTGGCGAGGGAGCAAAATAGATGAGGCAATAATAGGCCTACCGGGAACATCGCTACATGCGGCAATACGCGCTCTCATCCTGATTGTCGCGCCATACTCAAGGGCTATGCCGACGGCCGCGAGGCCAAAGCAGGGATCGCGAGCTGGATAGCCTTCTACAACGTTCGCCGCCTTCATCAGGCGCACGGCTATCGCACGCCAATGGCGGTCTGGCGCGCAGCGTGATAGAAAGGGATCAGGAGCGGTCAGTTTCCAACTCACAAACCGGTTCAAGCGGTCCCGCTCTCCGGGTCCATTTCAGTCCGCGATCTTCGAAACCACGTCATTGCGCAACTTGATCTAAGAATCTGTCAGCCTAACAAGGAGGGGCATCACTGCACGCGCGTCAGATGCACGACGCCGTCGCTGATCTGCGGCCACTCGAAACGACCATCGTGGCCAAGTCGCTTGTAGACCAAAACGAGGCCGGTGCGACCGTGACCAATGCGAGCCGGCCAGCACGCGCCAATCTGCGCCACGTCGTCAACTGCTGGGCCTTCACACCATAACACCGTGCGACATCACATACGCGGGCGTCGGGCTTCATGCTCTCGAAAACAGCCCGCCCCTTGATCTCCGCAGACCACAACCGGCCTCCAGAACGCGTCCGGCGCGTAAGCTTCCCTACAAAGCCATCAGCCTCGGCTTGCTCACCCGATTGTTCCATCGTCTTCAGTCTCCTCTTGGCTCTCTGACCAGCCAAGAATCGCAGAGCGAAAGCCGAAGGGAAACCAATTAATCAAATGGGAGAAAAGCTCCGCTTACAACCATTCCATAAGTTCGATTGATTAAATTCATAGGTGTTTGTTGCGCAAAGTATTGATTTGGTGGGTCTCTCAAGGCGATCGGATCTGTAGGCAGACTAAACGGGTCGTGTGGGGACTTGTCCGGATCGCGACAGATTGACGACGGTTGCCTCAAGCTCGTGGAGCATGCCCGTGATCCCGTCGAAGAGCGCGTCGATTTGGTCCTTGTTGACGATCAGAGGTGGGCATATCGCTAACGCATCGTCGATATTCCGCACAATGATCCCTTGCTCGAGCATCAACCGGCTCGCGAAAGTGCCTACGTCTCCCAGAGTAGCAGCGGCTACCTTCCGCTCCTTGTCCAGCACCAGCTCGATTGCCGCAATGAGGCCAACGCCCCGGACTTCACCGACGAGCGGATGGTCGCTGAGCGTACGCAGCCGTTCCTGCATGTAGCTGCCGATGCGGCTACTGTTCGCAATCAGCTCCCGCTCCTCGATGAGTTTGATGTTTTCAATCGCGATGGCGGCGCCGACCGGATGACCGCCCCCTGTGAAGCCGTGAGCCAGCACTCCAACCCTATTGCTCTCTTCCGCGATAGGTTCGAACATGCAGTCATTCATTATGATCGCCGAGAGTGGAAAATAGCTGGACGTGAGCTGCTTCGAAACTACGATTACATCGGGCGCGATGTCGTAGGTTTCGCAACCGAACATTCTACCGGTCCTGCCAAAGCCGCAAATGACCTCATCGGCAACCAAAAGAATGCTGTGCTGTTTTAGGGTCTGTTTGGATTCATCTTGAGTTTGTCACGGCGGCGGTCAGATTGATCATTGCTTCGAAGCTCAAATCGGTTTTGTCGGCGCGCATGGCGATCCGCTTGAATTCCTTGAGCTTGCAGAAGAAATTTTCGATCAGATGCCGCCATTTGTACATTTCCTTGTCGATGGCGAGAGGCTTGGCGCGACGTGGGTGCTGGGAAATGACCACCTTGGCGCCGCGCTTGTCGAGGTCGGCGATGATGGCATTGCTGTCGAACGCCTTGTCTGCGATCAGCGCATCGAAGGCCAGCCCTTCGATAAGCGGCGAGACGCCGACCGTGTCGAAGCGCTGGCCGGGCAGCAGCACGAAACGCACGAGATTACCGAGCGCGTCGGTAAGTGCCAGGATTTTGGTGGTCATACCGCCTTTCGAGCGGCCGATGGCTTGGTTTTGCGTCCCCCTTTTGCGCCCTGTCCGTGGCGGTGGACTTTGACGATGGTGGCATCGACCATGACGTATTCCATGTCCGGCTCGTCCGAGACCGCATCGAACAGACGCTTCCAGACACCTGCCTTCGCCCAGTCGCGGAAACGCGTGTATACGGTTATCCAGTTGCCGAAGGCGCGCGGCAGATCGCGCCATGGGCTGCCTGTCCGGGCGATCCACAAGACTGCTTCGACAAATAGCCGGTTGTTCTTGCCGCTCCGGCCGGGATCAGCCGGCTTGCCAAGACAATGTGGTTCCATCTTCGCCCATTGGGCGTCAGTCAAAACGAATCGGTTCATCCCAAGCTTGAATCACAGCCAAGCCCAAATGAGAATCCTGAATCCAAACAGGCCCTAGTACGGTTTGTATTTTGTCCCAGTAAGTCGGCGGCGGAACGATGACGCCACCCGCGCCCATTACAGGCTCAGCGAAGAATGCTGCAATGGTATCGGAGCCTTCATGCTGAATCAGCGACTCGAGCTCTTCGGCCCGACGCGTCGCAAAAGTCTCCTCCGATTCGCCGGGACGACCGTCTTTGTAGAAATGGGGGGAGCCCGTGTGCAGAATGTTCGGCAGCGGCAGATCGAACGAGCGGTGGTTGTGCGGCAACCCGGTCAGGCTTGCCGCAGCGATCGTGACGCCGTGATAGCCGCGTAAACAGCTGATGACTTTCTTGCGCTGAGGCTGGCACAATGCATTCGAGCGATAGGCGATCAGCTTCGGCACTGTGTCATTCGCCTCCGAGCCGGAGTTTGTGAAGAACACCTTACTCATCGGCACTGGAGACATCTATCTTCACGAGCTTCTCGGCGAGCTCGATGGAAGGCCCATTCGATCGTGATGCGAAGGTATGATAGAATGGCAGGACTTGCATCTGACGATGCGCGGCTTCGATGAGTCGTTTCTCACTGAAGCCAAGTCCCACACTCCAAAGACCGGCCATGGCATCGAGGTAGCGGTTTCCGGCCGTGTCGAAGACATAGGAACCGTTTCCGCGCTCAATGATGAGCGGTCCGGCCTCTTGGTGCGACCGCGCGTTAGTGTAGGGATGGAGCTGATAAGCTTCATCTCTGGCCTGTTGAGAATTGGGCCGCATGGTCGACCTCACGGCATCGGTCCACAATTTGACCTCGGGAAACATGATAGAACACAAACAAGATCACATATTTGCAACGACGCGAGCGAGTATCTCTGCTGATATGCTAGTCGGAAATGTTGAGCTCGCCACCCGCCAAAGCTTGTAGGCTCTTATTTGACACTTGGTACGAATCCGAGAGCAGATTGCTTCCGTGTTCGGCTTGGTACGGTTGCGACCCTTCCGCCAAAGCAATCCGTTCGCGGAGGTCTTGCTGCAATTCCAGACAAGGGCTCGGCTGATCCCGTGCTGACGTGAGATAGCAGCGAACCGTTATTGAACAACGATTGCTCCGCCGAGGCCGCCCAACGCAAATGATGCGCGCATCCCCCGGTTGACCTAAGTCAATGATTGCTCTGCCAGAGCTCCCAGCTGTGTTGCCATTGGAAGTAGGGGATGTCCCGGGTTCTGTTGAATTTCTGAAGAGGTCCATGACGAGAGATATGACACCGGCTGGTTCGCCGGCGACCGGGGCTGTGGACGAAGCGTTTGCAGAAGTGCGGGCGAGCTTTGATCGGTTCTGCCTTGCGGCGGGGATCGAGGCGCTCGGCACGATGATGGAGGCGGATGTCACGGCGGCCTGCGGGCCGCGCCACGGTCGCGACGCGGCGCGGCGGGCGCACCCGTTGGGGCCGAACGCGGGGACGGATCGGCTTCCACGGCGGCAAGATCGAGGTCGAGCGCCCGCGGGTCCGGGGCGTGGACGGCCGCGAGGTCACGATCCCGAGCTGGGAAACGGCGGCGCAGGAGGACTGGCTCGGTCGCTGGGCGATGAATCTGATGCTGATCAATGTGTCGACGCGCCGGTTCGGCCGCGCTGTCCGGCTGCCCGAGGGTGACGTGCCGGCACCGCCCGGATCGGGAGTTTCGAATTCGGCGGCCTCGCGGAGGTTCGTAGCGCTGTCGGCGGCGCGGCTGGCCGACTTCATGGCTGCCGACCTGTCCGCGCTCGACCTTCTGGTGGTCCAAATCGATGGGCTGCATCTCGGCGACGATCTCGTGCTGGTCGCCGCGATCGGGGTTGACGGCGAAGGCAACAAGCATCCGCTGGCGCTGGTGGAAGGGGCGACCGAGAATGCCGCAACGGTTCAGGCCCTGCTCGACAACCTGGTCTCGCGCGGGCTCGCCCCGACGGTGCCAAGACTGTTCATCGTCGACGGCGCGAAAGCGTTGTCGAAGGCGATCCGCCGCACCTTCGGTTCGGCCGCTGCGATCCAGCGCTGCCAGATCCACAAGGCGCGCAACATCATGGAACGCCTGCCGAAAGAGCATCATGCGGCCACCCGTCGGGTGCTGCGCCAGGCCTGGGAGCTCGATGACGCCGACAAGGCTGAAAAATTGATCCGCAATCTCGCGCGTCGACTCGACCAGAAATGGCCCGGCGTCGCGGCCAGCATCCTCGAAGGCCTCGACGAAATCCTGACTGTCGTCCGGTTGAAGCTGCCGAAGGAGCTTCGTCGATCGCTCGCCTGTACCAACATCGCCGAGAACATGATGGGCATCATTCGCCGCGTCACACGCAACGTCAAACGCTGGCGGGATGCCGGTATGGCCCTGCGATGGGTCGCGGCCGGCATGATCGAGGCGAACAAGGGCTTCGGACGATTGAAGGCGCATAAGCAATTGTCGGTTCTGCGTGCGGCCCCTCAAGCTCACCACGATCGCATGACGATCAACCCCGTTGCCCACGTCACGAGGGCCGCGTAACATTCATTCCGGCAACGTCGGCCCGACCTAGTACTCGGAATCAGAGCTGAGTGATACGGCGGCCTTTGAAACGGCGTTGACGGACCTTTTTCTTGGTCCAGACGAAGGGCTCGGCTTTGTCGTTGTAGGCGTTGACGTAGGCATCGATGTGTTCCTGAAGCTGGTTGAGGCTTGTGAAGGAGGTGCCGCTAAGTGACTGCCCCTGCAAGATCGAGAACCAGACCTCGACCTGATTGAGCCAGGACGCGCTTGTCGGCGTGAAGTGGAATTGCACGTTGGGGTGGGCCTTGAGCTAGGGCTCGTTCTTCTTGTGGGTGTTGAGGTTGTCGAGGATTGAAATGGACCCCGATTTTGGGACCACGTGCCTAGTTGGAAGGGGCTGCTCCGTTTGATAGACGGAGCGCATGATGACGACGAAGACGAGACGCAAGATCGACGCGGCGCTGAAGGCAAAGATCGCTCTGGAAGCCGTGCGGGAGCAGGCGATGGTGGCCGATCTGGCCCAGCGCTATGAGGTTCACCCGAACCAGATCTATGCCTGGAAGAAGCAACTGCTGGACCAGGCGGCCCGGGCCTTTGACGCGGGTGTCGGGGCGGGAGAGCGAGGACGCTCGCGAACGCGAGATCGAGAAGCTGCACGCCAAGATTGGACAACTGACAGTCGAGCGCGATTTTTTAGCGCGGAGGTCCGGAAGATGAGCACGCCGGACCGTCGAGGAATGCTCGATCGCGCCAACATGGCGCTGTCGATCCGCCGGCAATGCATGTTGCTTGGCATCGCGCGCTCTGGGGTCTACCGGCCGCCACGGCCAGCCAACGACAACGACCTTGCCCTGATGCGGCGCCTCGACGAGTTGTTCACCGCCTGGCCGTTCCTGGGCTCGCGGCGAATGACCGCGATGCTGAAGGCTGAGGGGCTTCCGGTCAATCGCAAGCGCGTGCAGCGGTTGATGCGCAAGATGGGCATAGCGGCGCTGGGACCGAAGCCGAACACGACAAAGCCGTCGCCGGGCCACAAGATCTATCCCTATCTGCTGCGCAACATGACGATCGACCGACCGAACCAGGTGCGGGCGGCCGACATCACGTATCTGCCCATCGGCCGCGGCTTTCTCTATCTCGTCGCCATCATCGACTGGGCGAGCCGTGCGGTTCTGGCGTGGCGGTTGTCGAACACGATGGACGTCTCGTTCTGCGTGGCGGCTCTGGACGAGGCGCTGGCGACGTACGGCACGCCGGAGATCTTCAATACCGACCAGGGCAGCCAGTTCACCAGCGTGCCCTTCACCACCGCGCTGGCGGCCGCAAACATCAAGATCTCCATGGATGGCCGCGGTCGTTGGATGGACAACGTCTTCATCGTGAGCGTCATCCAGGGACCACGCGCTGAGGGCTGATCTGATCGATTAGGAAGATCTCGTGAACTGAATCATGACGAGGTCTCCCACCATGTCTAAGAGTCTGTCCGGGATCATGCTGTTTTTTGGCAGAGCTTTCGCAGCATGAGGCGGATTGAGGCGAGGCGCAAGAACGCCAATGCCTTTCGGTTGAGGCACTCCCAATCCTTGGCCAAACGGCGGCAGCGGTTGAGCCAGGCGATGGTGCGTTCGACGATCCATCGCTTGGGCAAGATCGCAAAACTCTTTGCTGTATCGGAGCGCTTGACGATCTCGACGTCGATTTGCCGGAGGATTTTGCGAACGGCGGACTGAAAGATCGGCCCCTGATAGCCGCCGTCAGCATAAAGCTTCAGCAGGAATGGATGCAGGCCAAACAGCGTGGCCATCACCAGCACCCCACCGTCACGATCCTGGATGTCCGCCGAATGCACGAGGGCGTGGAGCAGCAAGCCTTGAGTATCGACTAGGATGTGGCGCTTCTTGCCCTTGATCTTCTTGCCCGCATCGTAGCCATGCGGGTCGATCCACGCCCCCCTTTTTCCGCGCTCTTGACGCTTTGACTGTCGATGATGGCGGCGCTCGGGCTGGGTTCTCGGTTGGCCAATTCTCGACATTGTACATAGAGCGCGTGATGGATGCGATCGAGCGTGCCGTTCCAAGCCCACAAGTCAAAATAGTCGTGCACCGTGCTGCGTGGCGGCAGGTCCTTCGGGATCGCTCGCCATTGGCAACCGGTGCTCAGCACATACATCAGGCCATTGATCACCTCGCGCACATCGACCGTGCGCTTGTTGCCGCCTCGCTTGGCTGGCGCAATCAGCGGCTCCACCAACGCCCATTCCTCATCAGTCAAATCGCTTGGATAGCGTAGCCGGCTTCGGTCGTAACGACCGCGGTTCTCCTTCGTCCACATGGGCGCCCCTTCGAATCGGACCGCCACCCTTGAATCACAAATGATTCCGATGATTCAAGATGTTCCCGGACAGACACTTAGAGTCTGTCCGGAGAGATTATGCAGGATTGCACAGTTTTCTCAGCATGAGCCTGATTGAAGCGAGGCGGAGAAAAGCGAGCGCCTTACGATTGAGATTCTCCCAATCTTTGGCGAGACGCCTGCAACGCCCGAGCCATGCGAACGTTCGTTCGACGACCCACCGCTTCGGGAGGACGACAAATGCCTTCGCGTGATCGGAACGCTTGACGATCTCTATGTTCACCTGCGCCATTATTTTCGTCGCGGCGCGGCGAAACAGCGGACCTTGATAGCTGCCATCGGCGTAGAGTTTCATCAGAAACGGATACATGCCGAACATGGTCGCCATGACGAATGCGCCGCCGTCGCGATCCTGAATATCAGCGGCGTGAACAATGGCATGCATCAACAGGCCTTGCGTATCGACGAGAATGTGCCGCTTCTTGCCCTTGATCTTCTTTCCCGCGTCGTAGCCCGGCGGATCAATCGAAGCCCCCCTTTTTCAGCGCTTTTGACGCTTTGGCTGTCGATGACTGCGGCGGTGGGACTGGCTTCCCGGCCAATCGCTTCGCGGCATTTTACATAGAGTTCATGATGTATGAGGTCGAGCGTGCCATCCCAACTCCACAGGTCGAAATAATCGTACAACTCGATCGCGGCGGCAGGTCTTTCGGGATCGCCCGCCACTGACAGCCGGTGGAGAGAATATACATGAGGCCGTTCACAACCTCGCGCATGATCACTGTGCGCTTGTCGCCGCCGCGCTTGCCTGGCGGGATCAACGGTTCGACCAGTTTCCATTCGTCGTCGCTGAGGTCGCTGGGATAGCGTAAATGGCTGCGGTCGTACCGCGCCCGATTTTCATTCGTCCACATCGCCGGCCCCTCCGAATCAGGCTGCATCTATTGAATCACAAACGATTCATAGGATTCAACTTCTCCCCGGACAGACACTTAGGACATTGAAGCCTCTCCTTCCGATCATGAAGCTTCACCGCATGTATGATTCGGACTGTACAACCTGACGCTACGTAGACTTCAACCCCGATCGCAGAGCCGGCTCCGCAAATGAGCTATCGCCAAATTTTGGTGACGGACGGGCCGGTCAGGCGGCGGCGGTTTTGGGCTGACGGTCGGTCGGCTTGGCGATGTTTGGAACTCTCACCAGTTTGGCCGTGTTCTCCGGTGAACGTCAGCTCGCGGGCTCACGCGTCGCGCGCGAATCCAAGCGTACCAACTCAACGACGTCGACGCGCGAGAAATTGCGCGCTATCGTGGCTCGCTAGGCGAGTGTTTTCATCGTCGGATCAATTGGGATCAGCCGAATGCGTGCCGCTCCTCGTGACTTTAGCGGCAAGGCGGGAACTGAACTGCGACAGACGACGCGGCTGCTTCAGACGGCAACCAGGAGGGCAACGGGCCTGGAGTGTCTGCTGAGCTCGACAGTGTGACAGCGCTCGCCCTCGGTTTCCAAGCTAATTTTTCTGTGTGTACCCATCCGTCAGCGTCTGCATGAACGCAACCAACGCATCCTCTTCCTGGGTGGTCAAGCCCAGATTTCCGGTCTCGCTCTTGTTCATGTTGTCGGTGCTTTCGGGCGCCGGCCAACAGCCGGTCCCTTCGCGGGGGTCGTGAGGTGCGCAGCGCGGTAAGACGTCGCGCGTGTTGTAGAAATGCACGATCTGCTTCAGGCTCTTGAAATAGCCATTGTGTCCATAGGCTTTAACGAACTCAGGCGACGGTCGCTTGTCGACATTGCGCAGGGTGGGGACCCGGAAACGGCCTCGATTATCCGACGCCAGTGTTTTCCAACGAGCATCAACGGCGGACGGTTGGATGAGCGGATGGCCGCCGGAAAGAAAGGCTCCGACACCGCCGTCTACGAACGATGAGCCATTCCTATTGGCGATGTAGCCGCGCGCGTCAGGCAGGCCCTCAGAATAGTAGGGAAGCTGCGGATTGGTGGGCGTACCGATGTTGCTCGCGGTGAAGTCCGTGAAAAGCGGTTCTTCGCCGGGACCGCCGTCACGGTGACATTCGTTGCACCGACCCTTGCCGCGGAAGACTTCGTAGCCTTGTTGCTCCTGTGCGCTGAACTGCGCCTTTCCGGCGAGCACAGCGTCGTATTTCGAGGTGAACGCTGTGACTTCATGCGAGGCTTCGTAGCCAGCGATCGACTGTGCCATCTGGTCGAACGTCGTGGCCGCACGGCCGCGATCGACAGGGCTCAGATGCATCGGCGCTGGATCGCCGGGAGCCGGCGGGCCGGGGGTATTGCAGACGTCTTCAGCGTTTACCGGCCAGTCAATCGCAAAGGCCTGTGTACCCCAGACGGCTTCGAACAGGCCGCGATAAGGCCGTTGCGAAGCGCGATACACGGAGCACGCGATGTCGGGCAGGCCCATCTCTGTCGGATTGATGGGTGGACCTTCGGCTTGCTCAGCCGCGGGATTGCCGAGGCGACGACCGGTAGCACGCATGTCCCAGAAGTTACCTCCAACGAGATCGCCCTGCGCCTCGTTGTAGTGCAGCACCGGAGCGAGGGGCGCATAAGTGTGCGTCTGGGGCTTCCGTTCGCTGAACCGCGTCCGAACCGATCCGGGATATGAGCCGGTGGTCCGGTTGAGTTCCGAAATCGGTCCCGTAAATCCCGTTTCTGGCATGTGGCAGAACGCGCAAGCTTCGTTGCGATTGACCGAGAGCTCCTTGTCGAAAAGCATCAGCTTTCCGAGCAATTCGATCTGCTGCACCTGGTTATCCGGAACGGAGGTGAGTCGCTTCAAAGTGTCCGCTTCGATGCGGTCTATTTCGACTTCGACCCGGGCGATCTCGGCGAGGGCCGCCGGCGATAACGGTGCGACGCTCTCGCGAGCGGGCGGAGTTGCTGCCGCCATTAAGGCTGCGGCACCTATTCCGGCGGAAAGCGCCAGTCCCGTGTGCAACAATCTCATGGCGGGAGCCCCTTATAGTCTCGATGAGATGTCCTTGGCCTTTTCGCGTACAACTATATCGGTTTGCGTGCGTCAGCACTCGTTCCCTTGCGTGCGAAATCACGCTGAAAAATGGAGTTTCCGAGCTCGAAGGGCGCCTTGAAGTTTGAGCCGGTCAGCACGTATCCGCCGTGCGACTTCGTGTAGGTTTGCTGGAGCCAACCGGAAGAAGTGCAGAGCCGCTGCGGCCGATCACATCGGAGCAAGGAGTAGAGTGGCCCATCATGGCGGTCGCAACCTCGACCCCGAAGCGGCACGAGTTTTGCAGCAGTTCTAAATTTTGTTGCAGCAAATGGGTGCTTGCTTGGGCGACTTCCTCGCCGGCCTGTCTGGTCTGCTCAGCGGTCTTCTCGCCGGCGCTTTCCTTTTTTTGGGCGGACTTTTCGTCCTGGCGTAGACCGGCCATGTCTGTTGCTCCGTCGTTTGGTTTCGTTGGTGAGGCAGGATCCTGAGGTCTCCGTCACAGATGCGATCCTACGCAAGCAAACGCTGTCCCGTCCGGGACCGGTGAGTTTCAAGACTGTCCCTGAGTGGACACACTTGCTTGCTGCATATGACCCTCCCGAGTTTCAGGGACGTTGGACACTTGCATCGCGTCTTGACATCCTAGACGTCAGTAAAAGCCAAAGGGAGTGACCGAGAGCTTTGTCGAGCCACATACAAACTCTCTCATGTGAAACGCCGGACGACAACCTATCAAAATTGGTAGAGTCGAATGAAAGCGATGGACGGATGTGCGTTGAAGCGTAGCAATGGAAAATGGCATCGAGTTCAATTTGAGAGTAGCAGCCTACATCGACCAGTTTTATGGCGAGGCCGGGGGACCTTTAGCCGTAGGAACAAGAATATGTCCATCTCTGCGCAGCGTTTTGGGCAACTGGTTGTGGCCATCGCCAGCTTTTCTGCGCGGCCTCAAGCAGTTTGAAGACCATCGCGAGTGCCGTCGTGTTGGACAGGCAGCCCTTCGATCGGATGGTTCGGTGGCGCACGGTGGCCAAGGTGCTTTCGATGGGGTTGGTAATCGGTATGAGAGTTTCTCGGTGCCGATGTTCCGCTGCGATATTCAAGATCGTAGCGTATGGTGCGACCATCGGGACAGAGGCACCGGGAGCACGAAGGTGCGGGCAGGCCGATGCATTCGATGAGCCGCGAGCTCGAGTTAGTAGCTGGCCGCCTCTGCGACTCGCCCGGTTGCGCTGAGAGCGCGAATCCGTAGTTGTCGTGTCGCCCGTAGCTCCCGTCATGTGGTCTGATTGGCAGGAGGTGCGAATGCGACGGGTGATTGGCATCGACGTCCACCGAACTTTCGGAGAGGTGATGGTTTGGGAGGATGGCAGGCTTCGACATGCGGGCCGCATCGATATGACGCGGACTGCGTTGGAGGGATTTGGCAAGACCCTGCTGGCCAGTGATGAGGTGGTGGTCGAAGCGACCGGCGACAGCATGGCGGTATCGCGGGTTCTGGCACCGTTCGTGGCACGGGTGATTATCGCCAATCCGCTGCAGGTGAAGGCGATCGCCCAGGCTCACGTCAAGACCGACAAGATCGATGCCGGCACGCTCGCCAGTCTGCAGGCGGCTGGGTACCTGCCGCAGATCTGGACGCCTGACGCGGAGACGGAACGCAAGCGTCGGCTGGTGGCGCGGCGCTACCAGGTCGTGCGGCATCGCACGCGGCTCAAGAACGAGGTGCATTCGATCCTGCACGCGCACCTGATCCCGAAGTGCCCGCATGCCGATCTTTTCAACGGCCGCGGCCGGGCGTGGTTGGCCGCCCAACCGTTGCCGGACGATGAGCAAGCAGCCATCGATCGGCACGTCCGTGAGCTTGACCGGCTGGCGGAAGACTTAGCCCTGCTCGACCGCGAGATCGCGCAGGACGCCATCGACGATTCCGCGGTCAACAGATTGATGACGATCACCGGCGTCAACTTGGCGGTCGCCGCCGGCATCGTGGCGGCGATCGGCGACATCAGCCGGTTCAACAGCCCGCAGAAGCTGGTGAGCTATTTCGGGCTGAACCCGCGGGTGCGGCAGTCCGGGCTGGGAGCGGCCCACCACGGCCGTATCAGCAAGATCGGCCGCAGTCATGCGCGTGCCATGCTGGTTGAGGCGGCCTGGGCAGCGGCCAAGGCGCCCGGTCCACTGCATGCGTTTTTCGTCCGCATCCGCGCCCGGCGCGGCCATCAGATCGCCGCGGTCGCCGTGGCTCGCAAGCTCACTGTGCTCTGTTGGCATTTGTTGACGAAGGCGGAAGATTACCTGTGGGCGCGCCCAGCGCTGGTCGCCAACAAGGCCCGCGCGATGCAACTTCAAGCCGGACATCCACAACAGAAAGGGAGCCGTCGCGGAGCAGCCTATGCCTACAACATCAAGGCGCTGCGCGACCGCGAGATGTTGATTGCCGCCCAAGCGGAGCAAAGCTACGAACGATTAGTGTCGCAATGGAAAGCGAGGCGACCAAAACCTGGCGCGCGGGCGTCTCAATCCGGCAGGACAAAATAGGCAGTCCGGTGACACTTGCAGCCGACGCGTCACGCTTCGCCACGAGGTCGCCCGCGCCCGACAACCATAATCGCGGCTGACGGGAAGATCTAGCCACGCCAGGAACGCAGCCCCGTTCCACGCCAGCGTGCCGTCGTGCTCGCGCCGGTCAAGGCCAAGCCTTGCGGTGGCCGCAAACGCGGCCAGCCTTGACCGCCCCTGCGCGCGGCGGCTGCGAGATCGGTGGCCGGGACGGAAGAATGGCCCGCGGCGCAGCCGAACAAAAGAATGGACGTACGCGATTTCTGCAATCGTCATCTCGGTCATGAAAAAATCGCTTGTCCATCTCATCCGTCGTCCGCAACTGTTTCCAGTGCTGGGCCGGGAAGTCGTAGAACGCCAGTAGCGTGTCTCGATCGAGCTATCGCCAATAACGCTTTAAAAAACCGGGAATGATGCCAGGGGAGCTATTGCTCGTGATGGAGGCTGCGGGACTAATCGAAACGGTTGACCTGCTGAGGCCCCACGTCGAATCGCGCTAGCAGTCTGCTGAAGAACCCCCTCGCCACGGAGGGAGCTTGGTGATTCACTTTATCATCTCGAATCGGTGGAGACGATCATGCGCGGCAGGTTTACGGACCAGGGCGGCCTGTTTTCGTACATCGCGCCGGAAACGCGTGTGCCAGCGAACCATCCGCTGCGGAAGGTTCGGGAACTTGTCCGGGATGTTTTGAGTGATTTGAACCGCAGCCTTGGGAGGCTCTACGCCAGCGAGGGACGTCCTTCGATCCTCTCCAGAGCAATTGCTGAGCGCCTTGCTGCTGCAGGTGTTCTACGGCATCCGCTCGGAACGCCAGTTGATGGAGCAACTGGACTACAATCTTTTGTATCGCTGGTTCGTGGGACTGTCGCCGGACGATCCGGTCTGGGACCCGACCACCTTCACCAAGAATCGGGAACGGCTGCAGAACGGCGATGTGTTCACGAAGTTCATGACCCGGCTTCTGAACCATCCGCAGGTCAAGCCGCTGCTGTCGGACGAGCATTTTTCGGTGGACGGAACGCTGACCGAAGCCTGGGCTTCAGAGCAGAGCTTTCGCCCCAAGGACGGCAGCGGCGACGATGATGACGGCGCCAACTTCCACGGCCAGAAGCGCAAGAACGACACTCACGCGAGTACCAGCGACCCGGATAGCAGGCTTTATCGCAAGGCGGCCGGACGGGAGGCCAAGGTTTGCTATATGGGCCACGCCACCATGGAGAACCGGCATGGACTGGCGGTGGCCGGCAGGGTCACGCATGCCAATGGCACCGCCGAGCGCCGTACCTCGGAGGTCATGCTGAAGGCCAAACGCAAAGCTGCCGGCCATCGCATCACGGTCGGTGAGGACAAGGCCTACGATACCGCCGATCATGTCGCCAATCTTCGCGCCATCGGCGTGACGCCGCATGTGACACAGAACCAGGCCGTCACCAAGACCGGCAAGTCCCGCAACAGCGCCATCGACGAACGAACCACGCGGCATCGGGGATATGGCATGTCGCAATCGCGCCGGGCGATGGTCGAATGCATCTTCGGGTGGGGCAAGCAGCATGGCACCATGCGCAAAACCAAACATCGTGGCATCGCGCGGGTCGCCGCCGACTTCCTGCTCAATCTGATCGCCTATAACCTGATCCGCATTCCCAAACTGCTTGCCGCTTAGCCACCCCGCGCCGGGCTAACCCGGCGCCGCGCCGAACACGGTATCCAACCTCCAGCGGTCCGCCCCGTCAGCGACCGAACAAAGACAAGAAAACTCTCAACTTCATCGTTTTTCAGCAAACTGCTAGGCCGGCTTCGATAGTTGCTATTTCGTCTTGGACGGCTTTAACAGCGTTCGCGGGATCGATGCCGGAGACAGCGTGTAGTTCGCCCAGCATCTTGCGCCGATGCGCGAGTAGGTCCGTTAAGGCACGTCGGTCCCGCACCTTCACGTAGCCGGCGACGATCATTTCCATGGCTGTTGACACTGCGTTGCCTCCACCTCTCCGCGCTTGAGTTATCGCGGCCGGCTAAGCTCCAACAGACCGGCTTCCGTCATACGATATTCGACACCTTTGCCCGTTGAGCGTCGCTCCATCCATCCGCTTCGTAAAAGAGCGAGCGTCGTTCCGGGGCTGTCGGGAAGCTTTAACGAAGACACCCAATTGCGGTCACGAAGACGATCGAGAAATTGCCGGTGGTAGTGCTTAAAAATCGACCTGCGCTTTTCTTGCCGACGGATGTCTCGCAGTATCGTTTCAGGCGGGAGTTCAGTTTCCATAGCGGTTTGTTGCCATCCCATGGTTTACGATCACTTAAGGATCGGGAACAGCCGGCAATTTTTTCTAAATGGTTCATGGTTATTGTTTTGCGGCATGGGAGGACGGATCTGCTTCGTTCGTGCCCGCTGTTAGGCGAAGCTATGCTCGCCTGGTACATCGAAGGTTGAATTGCATCCGCTTGTAGCCGATCGCAGTGTGAGGTCGACCGATGACCAGCCCGACTGCCAGAAGGGCACTCTTTGACCTTGCTCAAGGCGGTTGCGACAGGGGCGCTTAGAACCAACATGTAGCCGAACGGCGCCGCCATGACGTTGCTGAGGTTATGGGCCCGGGGTCCTAGGCACACCGGGCCCGCCTTTAGCCCTGCTCGGGTGGCGGCCGCGATCCGCCCCGCGTTGTCGTCTGGGACTACTTGCATCAGCAAGCGCCCGCGCCGCAAATCCAACTGCGATGCTAAGCACAAACCATAAAGGTCCGGTACGGGCGACACCGCCATGGTAGGAGCAAGCCCCGCGCGATCTTATGGAAGGCGAATGCCATCGGCGCACCTGGCCGGCCCCCAAACACTCCAAATATGATCAGGAAGGCGATCGCTGCCGAGAGACTGATGGATTTTGACCAATCGAGGATAGCCATCCGCATTGTCGGAACACCTGCAATCAGAAGTTATCTAGTATCCGGAATCAGAGCTGAGTGATACGGCGGCCTTTGAAGGGGCGTTGACGAACCTTTTTCTTGGTCCAGACGAAGGGCTCGGCTTTGTCATTGTACGCGTTGACGTAGGCATCGATGTGTTCCTGAAGCTGCTTGAGACTTGTGAAGGAGGAGCCGCTAAGTGACTGCCCCTGCAAGATCGAGAACCAGACCTCGACCTGATTGAGCCAGGACGCGCTTGTCGGCGTGAAATGAAATTGCACGTTGGGGTGGGCCTTGAGCCAGTGCTCGTTTTTCTTGTGGGTGTTGAGGTTGTCGAGGATGACGTGAAGCCTTCGGCCCGGAAAGGCCGCGATAACGCCGTTCATGAAGTCGAGGAACTCGACGCGGCGACGGCGTTTTGAATGAGCCGCGATGATCTTTCCGGTGGCGACTTCGAGCGCCGCAAACAATGTCGTAGTGCCATGCCGCTTGTAATCGTGGCTCTGGCCGGTCAAGGCGCGGCCATTGGGCAACTTCAGATAACCCTGCGCTCGCTCTAAAGCCTGGATCGAGGGCTTCTCGTCCACGCATAGCACAATGGCCTTCGCGGGCGGGGCGACGTAGAGGCCAACAACATCGGCGGCTTTGGCCGTAAAGTTCGGGTCGTTGCTCTCGCACCAGGACTTGCGAGCCGCGAGGTCAATCTTGTGGCTGCGCAGGAACCGCCAGACATATTGGACGTCAACATTGCCCAGCGCCTCGGCCAGCAGAGGCCCGGTCCAGCGCGCAAACCCTTGCGGGGGCGGCTTATCCAGCAGCTTCAGAATCCGCTTGTCGGTGGCCTTCGTATAAATCGGCTGCTTGCCGGGCCGCGGCTTGTCGTGCAGTCCTTCAAGGCCATGATCGGCATAGCGGTGTCGCCAAAGGCTGACAATCCGCGGCTGGACTCCGACTTCTTTGGCGATCGAGCGGGTGCTGCGCCCGTCCGCCGCCAACAGAACTATCCGCGCCCGCTTCAAATCGCGCTGCAACGTCACCGGCGAGCGACAACACGCCTCAAGCACCGTGCGATCTTTCCGCGAAAGGCGGACTTCTCTTGCTTCAGGGATCATCCATATCTTGAATCACGACTCACGATCCAAGAAAAGTGGGTACTAGGCTGGCCATAAACAAGTTCGAAAGTCTTCTATCCTCGGGCTCAAGACCTCCAGTTTAGACGCCGCCCTTGCGATCATCATGGCAGCATTGAAGCATTCGATTTCCATGACAACGCGCCGCCGTGCTTCAGCCAATCACGCTCGCGTTGAGTAACGTGATCCAATCGCTCTTCTCCGAAAACGCTCTTTTGATAGTGGATTGTTGCGCAAGCCCGCAAACAGGAAGTTCACTTCGCGTTTGATTATCCCCGTCAGCGAGAGTAAGCGCGAGGTCGAAGTCGCCGCGCTCGAACGCGTCGATGGCGGCTTCGACCTGTCGGGTAGCCCCCTCCGTCAGGGTCAGCTTGATAGGATCGGCCGGCAATCGAGGGCCGCGGACGCGACGCCCGAACTCGGACGCTGCTTCGGCTCGCTTCTTCGTCGTCGAAGCCTCTCGCCAGTCGCGGACCTTTTATCCAGGATAGACGTCGGTCGCCAGAAGATTGAACTTGTCGCTAACGCGGCGATCTGGCCGCCGGTGAAAGCGTACTTCACGTGGGCTTGGTCGCGTTTGCGCGAAGAATGAAACGACGGGACCAAGAAGTGATTGTTGTCGCCGTTCTCGCTTATCACGATGCCATGGGCGATTTCGGCGCGGCGGGCTGCGGCTTCGGACGCGACCGCTTTAATCAACTTTAATTCGCGTTCCACTTCGTCATTAGGCGCCCAATGCCAAAGCGCGTCGGCGGCTTCGGCCAGCATTGTCTGGGGATTGCTAAAGGCGCTCCCGCTGCGGTAGGCTCCGAGGGCTCCAACCGGAATCACCGCGCCGAGAACTGCGGCGTACAAATCAAAATACTGTTCGACCTTCTCCCACTCATGGAGCGCCTGACCGACCGTCAGACGGATAGCCGCGCAGCGAGGCGAGGGCTTGTCCAGCAACACACGATACTAGATATCGATGGGCTCTGGCGTGATGGCTTCTCCGAAGCCCACGTCGACTTGAACCGGCACGCGCGCGCCGGCGATCGTTGCGCTGGACCGAATGTGCCGTTGCCCGTGTTGCCCGTCGATGTATTTTCTTCTGTCCTGCCGATCAGGTAGCTATCGCCTGCTGGTGGCGTTCATCGCCCGAACAACTTACAAGCCTAATATATCTGCCGACCGACGGTAAGGTGTGCAACCCCTTCCATTATGGGGATACCCCCATAATATAGGAAGTGACATAAAACGGCCCGAACCTAAACCCTGCGTCTTTATTGGCTCAAGCCCTAAGGACTTGAAGCGATTCCCCGCCAAGGTGGGGGCACGCCTTGCACCAAGTGCAGGAAGGTGAGGAGCCAATAGCCGCAAAGGCGCTGAGAGGATTCGGCGGGCGTGCTATCCAGGAGCTAGTCGATGATTTCGACAGCAAGACCTGCCGGGCCGTTTATACGGTGCGCTTTGCCGGAATGGTGTACGTGCTCCACGCTTTTCAGAAGAAGGCGAAGAAGGGCATCGCCACTTCCCAGCAAGACATTGAACCTATCAAATCGCGCCTGCGCGATGCTGAAGAGCATTATCGTGCGCGGGCAGACAAAGGAGGCCGCAAGCCATGACCAAACGCAAAATCGAAGCCTACGAGGGCAGCGGCAATATATTGGCCGATCTTGGGTTGCCCAATCCAGAAGAACGGCTGCTGAAATCCAGCATCGTGACCGAGCTGCATCGCCTGATCAAGGCACGCAACCTGACCCAGGTCAAGGCGGCAAAGCTGATCGGGATTTCGCAGCCTGACCTGTCTCACCTGCTGCGTGGTGACTACAGTGACTATTCAGCCGAGCGCCTGATGAAAATGCTCACGGTGTTCGAGCAGGATATCGAGATCGTGATGCGGCCTCACCGCAAGGCCGGTGAGCCGGGCCGTATCACCTTCAAACCTGTTGCAGCGTGATGAGAGGCGGGCCACGCCTGCTTTTCAGCTTCATTCTCCGGGGGTTTGGAAGTTAGTTCGAGGAATCTGTCAAGGACAGCAGTTTGAGTTACCATCGTCCTGCTCGCCATTAATTGAAAACTCAAGGAATTGTCCAGGAAGCTTGCAGGGAACGAAGGGCAGCTTCGAGGCAGCGTTCCGACTCAACACGCTCGTGAAACAGGGTGACGCAGTCAGGCTCTAGAATTGCGGTTCTTGATGGTGACAGTGAAACGAAGGCAAGGCTGGATTAACGGGACGACCTACAAGGTTTGGCAGGCGGCTAACTCGGCAAGCTCAGGTATCCTAACGGCCTCGGCCGTGCCGTGCGGGCATTCAGACGAGGGAGATCGGAGATGGCCTACAAGAAACTCGCCAATCAAAGCGCGCTGACGCCTACCGCGTCGCTCTTTGTCGCTCTTTAGGCGTGTTACCCCAGCAGGGGATACCCGCGGCGGCAGGCGGAAGGGTGAGTACGGTGATAGGCGAAGCCCTTTCTTTCGCAGGCTCGTGAGTTCCTCGTCTTCCGATGGGGCGTTCTCGAGCGCCTCGCAGACGTGACGACCCGCGGCAGCGGCCAGAACAATCTTCTGAACACACACGATACGCTGACCGTCAACGCAGCGGGCGGCCTGAACGCGGAGAGTCGAATACATATACACGCGGTACACGACGCTGATGATCGCGATGGGGCGCGCTCGCCGGTCCTCGTCGACAAGGCCAATGCTGTCCGCGCCGCCGCCTGGTCAACTGAAGGCCCGCAGATCCAAAGAAAACGGAAGCTCGATGTGTGCGTCTTCACCGGTGCAGCGGTGTCCGAGCCGTCGAGTTGTTGAAGAGCCTTCGGACGGCGCGAGCCCTGGTTCCTCATCTCGATAGTACAGTAAGGACCAAGGCACTCTGGGACAGAGTCTCGCTCGGAGCCGCCCAAGGGTCCCTGAGCGACCGCTGCTCATGTTGGGAGACGGTGTATGCATATGAACGCTCATCTTCCGGTACACGAACCGACCAACGCGCTCCAGCTGGTCACACAGGCGTATATGCGCCTTCTCCTAATCGCCTTCGCCGTGACGCCAGCGCAGTTCATCGCCTACCTGTATTTCCAGCAGGATCCCACGCTACGATTCAACAATCACCTGTTCCACGAAATTGCGATTGCAATAGCCACCATCGAGGGGCTTTTCGTCACGTATGTGACGTGGCGTTGCTATCAGTCTTCAGGCGAACCTCTGTTACGTTGGTTGACGCTGGGATTTCTCGGCTTCGTGCTGATCTATCTGCCGCACGGCACCTTCACCGAGATGGCACACCGCAATATCTGGCTGTTTCTGCTCTATGGCCCAGCGTCGCGTCTTGGAATGTCAATTCTGCTCTTCGTTGGGCTGCTCAGCTACAACCAGCCTTCAGACGAGGTCGAGAAGCGTTCGGATCCGCGCGCATGGTTGATCTGGATCGGCCTATTCCTAACGATGGATATAGCCGTCGGTCTGATCGCCTACTCCCCCTATGCGGGACGCCCCGCGGTCCGCTTATCCATGGAGGGCGGCGCATTGGTGTTCAGCGCGCTCAACGTCGGGGCAATGCTTATGCGGCGGCCTCACTCGCCGCTGATGCTTATCTTTGGCATTTCGGTCGCGTGGTTTGCGCTATCTTCGCTCGCATTCATTCTGGCGACGCCCTGGAATCATATGTGGTGGCTCGCCCACGCGATCTTTGCTGGCGGATTCGTCCTGCTCAGCTATGGCGTTGTTCAGGCGTTCCGAACCACGCAGTCATTTTCGGCCATCTATAGCCAGGAAGAAATGATGGCCCGCCTGGCCGACTCGATGGGAGAGACGCAAAGGGCGCTACAGCAATTGCGACTGAGCAATCAAAGTTTGGAACGTCTTGCCGCCACCGACCCGCTGACCGGTGCCGGCAATCGGCGCCACTTCATCGAGCATATTGGCGCCGAGATCGCCCGGGCCAAACGAAGCGGCGCTCCATTATCTCTGCTGTCGATCGACCTCGACCATTTCAAGGAGATCAATGACTCATGTGGCCACAGTGTCGGCGACGCGGTCCTCTGCGCATTCGTGCGAACGTGTCTGGACGCCATCCGCCCTTGCGATTCTGTCGCGCGCGTGGGCGGTGAAGAATTTATGGTGTTGCTGCCGGGGGCGACACTCGACACGGCTAGCGCGATAGCCGATCGCCTTCGATCGACCATCGAACGCAGTGCATTCGACGTCGGAGCCCAGCCGTCAGTCGGCGTCACCATCAGTGTTGGGGTGTCGGAGTTCGGGGCCGATGGAGACACGCTTGACGAATTCCTGACCGTGGCCGATCATCGGCTCTATCGCGCGAAATCTGGAGGTCGCAATCGTGTGATTGTCGCATAGGGGGTTCTTTCAGTCCCGCGCTCCGTCTCAGGTGCTTCGGCCCTGACGCCGGTTCTCACCCGGCTGGCGAGTTCGCCCCTAGAAGACGAATGTTAAAAATGGATCACTACTGGTTTCGTCGAGGAAACGGTTAATAGCGGCGTTGAATTCGCGGACCGATCAGCAGTCGGCGCGTTTGAGGCGACTTGGCGAATTTTCCTTCGACGGCGTTGAGCCAAGTGGATGAGCTAGGCGTGAAGTGGAAGGTGAAACGCGGATGGCGATCGATTGGCGTAGTTCGGCCAAAAGAGATTTCATTGCGCTCTTTGGGGGCGTCGATCTTGGCGCATTTTTATGAGCTTGGCCCTCGTTTGTTTCAGCTGGGACGGGGCTATTCGGATTCGGCACTCGACCCCATGGTGTTCATCATAATCGTCGCATTCTTCGTGAGCGTTGCGCTGACAATTTTTAGTGTTCGCCGCTATCGAGATCTCGCCCGGGAAACAAAAGCGCGGACCGTTGCAGAAATAGAAGCGCGCGATCTGGCGCGACATGATCCATTGACGGGCCTGCCTAACCGTCGCTTGTTTGATGAAAACTGTCATGCGAGCCTTCGCCTCGCCGGGCACACTCGCCGGATAGCCGTTCTGATGCTTGGCCTTGTTGGCTTGAAGAGGATCAAGGAGACTCATGGCCACGCAGCGGGGGAGAAGGCGCTATGCGAAATTGCCCACAGGCTCGGCGACGTCTTGCGCGTGGATGGCGTCCTGGCGAGGATTGGAGGCGACGAATTCGGGATTTTCCTGCCAGACATTAGCTCCCTTGAGGATCCCATCAATCTGGCACGCCGTATTGTGGCATCCGCCGCCGGCACCTTTTCGATCGAGACGGGTGCGGCCGAGCTTGATGTCGGCATTGGCGTCGCCATTGCACCGATTGACGGTGTCAATCTCCACGAGTTGGTCAGGCGCGCAGAACGTACGCTTTATCGCGCGCGAGGCGATGGAGGTCGTCTGTTCGCTTTTTCGAACCAGAAATGGACATGCATGTTGAGCGGCGCATCGAGATCGAGCGGGAACTTCGCAGCGCTATCACGGCGGATGTCATCGAGCCGCACTACCAGCCTGTCGTTTCGCTTAGCAGTAATTGCATCGTCGGGTTCGAGGCCCTGGCGCGTTGGAGAAGTAGGAGCCTTGGGCATATTCCGCCCGATATGTTTATTCCGATTGCAGAGGAAACGGGCCTGATAAACGCGCTCGGAGATCAGCTTCTTCGCCGGGCCTGTTTCGATGCCAGTACGTGGCCGGAGATGTTTACGCTTGCCTTCAATATTTCGCCCGTTCAGTTGCGTGATCCAGCGATTGGGCATCGCATTCTATCGATCCTTGGGCAAACCGGATTCAGTCCGCGCCGCCTGGAGATTGAAATTACCGAGAGCGCGTTCGTGGAAAAGACCGAGGTTGCGAAGACCGTGATTGAAGAACTCCGTCGAGCCGGAGTCCGCGTCGCGCTCGATGATTTCGGAACGGGTTATGCTACGCTTAGCCAGCTTCTTTCGTTTCGTCTCGACAAGATCAAGATAGACCGCAGCTTCGTGTCGCATCTCGACGACAGTATCGAGAGCCAGGTGATTGTTCGTGCTATCGTTGACCTTGCAGAGGGATTTGGCTTGACGACCACGGCCGAGGGCGTCGAAGGCGCTGGCCAGCTGGCCTATCTAGTGGCCAATGGTTGCACAGAAGGACAAGGTTACCTGTTCAGCGCTGCCGTCCCGGCCGCCGGTATCAACGCGCTGCTTAATCGCCATTCCGGCCGCACGGCCAGTGCTGAAGATGCGGTTTAGAAGCGCAAATACGTGGATTGTAAGTTATGGATTGTGGAAAGTCTCCCGCTCGGTCGACAATAGCCCATAGCTATAACGATACGGGCTCGCTTGTTTTTTTGACGCCTGTCCAGTTTGTCGATGGAGCTTTCATGGAGCACGAACCCACTGGTCCCCTCAGAATGCGAGTGGAAACGGAAAAATGGCCGCTGGTCGCGCCCTTTCGTATGACGGGCCAAACGCTGGATGCTGCCGAGGTTCTTGTTGTGGTTCTGGAGAACGATGACTTTGCCGGCCGCGGAGAGGCTGCGGGTGTCGATTACAGGAATGAAACGACTGCATCGATGCGCAACCAACTCGAAGCAGTGCGAGCCAAGGTCGAACGCGGGCTCACCGCCCGATCGTTGCAACAGCTATTGCCGCTTGGTGGTGCGCGCAATGCGCTGGATTGCGCCTTGTGGGATTTCGAAGCGTCGGCCAGCGGGCAGCCGGCCTGGCGTCTGGCCGGGCTGCACAAGCCGCCGCAGTCTCTAGTCACGACATTTACGTGCGGTGCCGATACCCCGGAAAAAATGGCAGCTGCTGCCCGCGCGTATCGCGGGGCTCGGGCTATCAAGATCAAATTGACTGGAGAAGCCAGCGACGGCGATCGCGTTCGCGCGGTTCGCGAGGCGCAGCCGAGCGCGTGGCTTGGTGTAGACGCAAATCAGGGGTTCACACGTCATTCATTGACGCACCTAATGCCGATCATGGTGGAGAGCAAGGTGGAGCTGATCGAACAGCCTTATCCTGTAGGACACGAGGCGCTTCTGGACGGCTTTGATTCGCCGATCGCGATCGCCGCAGATGAAAGCGCTCAATCACTCCGCGACATTCCGGACCTGGTCGGGCGATTCGGTGTGGTCAATATCAAGCTCGACAAGAGTGGCGGGCTCACTGAAAGCTTGGCGATGGCCCGGGCGGCACGCCAGTACGGGCTTGAGGCAATGATCGGAAACATGATCGGCACGTCGCTTGCCATGGCGCCAGCGTTTCTCGTAGGCCAGCTTTGCACTGTTGTGGATCTGGATGGGCCGATATTACTCAAGAGCGATCGGTCCATCAGGGCTCAATATGAGGACGGATATATCACTTGTCCGGAAGCCCTATGGGGTTATTCGCACAAGATTGGCGGGAAGTGAGGGCGACATGAGCACACATCAAATCCAAAAGCCGTATCTGCTAATGATCGGCGACATGGATGAGCCGGGGAATGCAAAAACCGCATTCGGACTGCGAGACTGGGCGGCCGACGCTTGCATCGGTCAATTCCGGTTCACCGAGAAGGCGGTAAGTCTTGGCCTGCCCGACATGACTCCGGAGAGAGCAGCGCGGGCAGGGGTTAAGACACTCGTTATCGGAATTGCGGCTCCCGGAGGGCAATTGCCGGAAAGCTGGCACGCTCCTTTGGCAGATGCCCTGAAAGCGGGGCTGGATCTCGCGGCAGGACTGCATCAGCGGCTGAAGGAGATTCCCACACTAGCTGAATGCGCAACAAACACTGGCCGGAAGATCCATGATGTTCGACACTGTGACACTGCCTTTCCTGTTGGAAGCGGTATCCGTCGTCCTGGGAAGCGTCTTCTGACCGTGGGAACCGATTGCGCCCTCGGGAAAAAATACGCAGCTCTGGCAATCGCCAAAGCCATGGTAGGAGATGGCATGAATGCCCGTTTTCGTGCTACTGGTCAGACGGGAATTCTGATTTCAGGGAGCGGTATCGCCGTCGATGCAGTCGTGGCCGATTTTATCTCGGGAGCGGCGGAAGCGCTTTCGCCAGCCAACGACGCCGATCACTGGGACATTATCGAGGGGCAGGGGTCCTTGTTTCACCCTGCATATGCCGGCGTTTCCCTTGGACTCCTCCATGGCTCACAACCTGACGCGCTGGTTCTCTGTCACAATCCGTCCCTCAAGTCACTAGGGGGCTTTCCACATATTCCCATTGTAAAACTCGATGATGCCATCTCGACTCATCTTTCGGCGGCCCGACTGACAAACCCCGGGGTACGGTTCGTCGGCATATCACTCAACACCTCATCCATGAGCGATGGTGAAGCTCGCCACGCCTTGGCAACGACGAGTGCCATGTTGAAGTTGCCTTGCGTGGATCCTATTCGTACCGGGGTTGATCCTATCGTCAGGCAATTGAAAACACTTCGTTGATCTCATCGGCCGATGGACTTGACCCGTCGTGGAGGCCGTTGAAAACTTGCGGATGGGAGGCTTTAAGGCTTCCGATCCGGCGATCGAGCTAAATCAGTTTCGGTCCCGCCGCATTCCTCCCGGCTGGCTTGACCCCTTCTCGCCCGATATCCGCAAGAGCCATCACTCCGGTCTCCTGAAATGGCCCCGGAGAGCGGGACCGCTTGAACCGGTTTGTTAGTTGGAAACTGACCGCTCCTGATCCCTTTCTATCACGCTGCCAGAGACTCTGTCTGCTGCAGTTGCTGTGGGCATGTGGTCAACGCGTCAGCGTTGTCCACCATGTCCACAGTCTTCGCGGCCTGGATCCGTTCGCGCCAGACCGCCATTGGCGTGCGATAGCCGTGCGCCTGATGAAGGCGGCGATCGTTGTAGAAGGCTATCCAGCTCGCGATCCCTGCTTTGGCCTCGCGGCCGTTGGCATAGCCCTTGAGATAGATGTCCTCATGCTTGAGCGACCGCCACAGCCGCTCGATGAAGACGTTGTCCATCCAACGACCGCGGCCATCCATGGAGATCTTGATGTTTGCGGCCGCCAGCGCCGTGGTGAAGGGCACGCTGGTGAACTGGCTGCCCTGGTCGGTATTGAAGATCTCCGGCGTGCCGTACGTCGCCAGCGCCTCGTCCAGAGCCGCCAGGCAGAACGAGACGTCCATCGTGTTCGACAACCGCCACGCCAGAACCGCACGGCTCGCCAGTCGATGATGCCGACGAGATAGAGAAAGCCGCGGCCGATGGGCAGATACGTGATGTCGGCCGCCCACACCTGGTTCGGCCGGTCGATCGTCATGTTGCGCAGCAGATAGGGATAGATCTTGTGGCCCGGCGCCGGCTTTGTCGTGTTCGGCTCCGGTCCCAGCGCCGCTATGCCCATCTTGCGCATCAACCGCTGCACGCGCTTGCGATTAGCCGGGAGACCCTCAGAGTCTGTCCGGGATCATGCTGTTTTTTGGCAGAGCTTTCGCAGCATGAGGCGGATTGAGGCGAGGCGCAAGAACGCCAATGCCTTTCGGTTGAGGCACTCCCAATCCTTGGCCAAACGGCGGCAGCGGTTGAGCCAGGCGATGGTGCGTTCGACGATCCATCGCTTGGGCAAGATCGCAAAACTCTTTGCTGTATCGGAGCGCTTGACGATCTCGACGTCGATTTGCCGGAGGATTTTGCGAACGGCGGACTGAAAGATCGGCCCCTGATAGCCGCCGTCAGCATAAAGCTTCAGCAGGAATGGATGCAGGCCAAACAGCGTGGCCATCACCAGCACCCCACCGTCACGATCCTGGATGTCCGCCGAATGCACGAGGGCGTGGAGCAGCAAGCCTTGAGTATCGACTAGGATGTGGCGCTTCTTGCCCTTGATCTTCTTGCCCGCATCGTAGCCATGCGGGTCGATCCACGCCCCCCTTTTTCCGCGCTCTTGACGCTTTGACTGTCGATGATGGCGGCGCTCGGGCTGGGTTCTCGGTTGGCCAATTCTCGACATTGTACATAGAGCGCGTGATGGATGCGATCGAGCGTGCCGTTCCAAGCCCACAAGTCAAAATAGTCGTGCACCGTGCTGCGTGGCGGCAGGTCCTTCGGGATCGCTCGCCATTGGCAACCGGTGCTCAGCACATACATCAGGCCATTGATCACCTCGCGCACATCGACCGTGCGCTTGTTGCCGCCTCGCTTGGCTGGCGCAATCAGCGGCTCCACCAACGCCCATTCCTCATCAGTCAAATCGCTTGGATAGCGTAGCCGGCTTCGGTCGTAACGACCGCGGTTCTCCTTCGTCCACATGGGCGCCCCTTCGAATCGGACCGCCACCCTTGAATCACAAATGATTCCGATGATTCAAGATGTTCCCGGACAGACACTCAGCCTTCAGATCGCGTGAAGATCCTGAGCTGGAACGGAAGCGGCCTTGTGCTTTACTACAAAAGAATCGAGGGGCAGTTCACCTGACCGCCGATCAAGGAAGGCGTCATGCCGCTATCTCATGCTCAACTTGCGCGTTTCGCGGCATCGTGAGCACGGATTTCAGCGCATCGTGAGCAACGATTTCAGAGGATCGTGAGCAGCGATTTCAGGCGATCGTGAGCAACGTTTGGCGGTGCCGGACGCTTCGACCGACAACTCAACCGGGCTACGGAGTCTTCATTCAACCAATGAGGAAGCCTGATGCCTACCGAGAGATTGTCGATGCGCCGGATCCGAGAAGTTCTACGTTTGAGGCACCAGGGCCTGACCGAGCGCGTCATCGCGCGGACGTTGGGAGTGAGCAATGGGGTCGTACACGGTTATGTGCGTCGCGCCCGCCTTGCGGGGCTGACCTGGCCGCTGCCGGAGGGCCTGGACGACGAGAGCCTTGAACTGCTGCTGTTTCCGGCGCCGACGGCAGCCTCGCAAAGCGACCGGCGCCCGACACCGGATTGGGCTTATGTCGAGAAGGAGCTGCGCCGCCGCAGCGTGACGCGCCTGCTGTTGTGGGAAGAGTATCGCGCCGCCAATCCGGACGGCTTTGGCTATACCTGGTTTTGCACGACGTTCGAGGCCTGGAAGCGGCGGGCCCGGCCAAGCATGCGTCAGACCCACGCCGGTGGGGAGAAGGTATTCGTCGATTTCGCCGGCGACACCATCGATATCTTCGATCCCATCACCGGCGAAGTGCGCGCCATGAAGCTGTTCGTCGCGGCGATGGGGGCCTCGAACTATACCTACGCCGAGGCCTGCCCAAGCGAGAGCCTGTCCGACTGGATCGGCGTGCATGCCAGCCTGTTCAGGTATCTCGGCGGCGTGCCGAAGTTCGTTGCGATAATCTCAAGGCCGCCGTGACCAACCCCGATCGCTACGATCGCGGGATCAACCGCACCTATGCTGAGATGGCCGGCCATTACGGCACCGCGATCCTGGCGGCCCGCCCGAGGCGACCAAAGGACAAGGCCAAGGTTGAGGTCGCAGTCCAGATCGCCCAGCGCTGGGTCCTGGCCCGCCTGCGCAACCAGCGCTTCTTTTCCTTGGCGGAGCTCAATACCGCCATCCGCGGGCTCGTCGTCGAACTCAACGCCCGCCAGATGCGCGGCTTCGGCTCTAGCCGGACCGAACTGTTCGCCGAGATTGATCGCCCCAGGTTGAGAGAACTGCCGGACCAGCCCTACGTCTTTGCGCGATGGAAGCGTTGCCGTGTCGCCCCAGATTATCACGTCGAGATCGACGGCCATTGGTATTCCACCCCTTACCGCCTGATCCGTGAACTCGTCGATGTCCGTATCGCCGACAAGACCGTCGAGGTCTTCCACAAGGGACAGAGGATCGCCAGCCACGCCCGCGCGCCCAACCGGCGCGGCCACACCACGATTGCCGATCATATGCCCAGCGCCCACCGCCGCTACGGCAAATGGACACCGGGAGGGCTGATCGCCGCCGGCGAGAAGATCGGTCCATCGACCGCGGCGTTCTTCCAGGTCGTCATCGAAGCCCGGCCGCACCCCGAGCAAGGCTTTCGCACCTGCCTCGGTATCCTGTCGCTGGCCAGGAGCTACGACCATGCGCGCGTCGATGCCGCCTGCCGACGCGGCATCCTGATCAAGGCCCGCTCCGTCGCCTCGATCCGTTCGATCCTCAAGAGCGGCCTCGATCGCGCTTTCCTCGACGAGACGTCCGACCACCAGCCCCTGCGCCACGGCAACATCCGCGGTCAGGGCTATTTCCACTGAATCAGGGAGACTCCAATGCTGACACACACCCCACCCATGAACGGCTGATCACGCTTGGCCTGACCGGAATGGCCAAAGCCTTCGAGGAGCAGCGACGATCACCGGACCTCGACGCCCTGCCGTTCGAGGAGCGCGTCGGGCTTCTCGTCGATCGCGAAGCCGCCGAGCGCGACACCAAACGTCTCACGACCCGCCTCAAGTTCGCCGCGCTACGCCAGAGCGCATGCGTGGAAGACGTCGATTTGCGCACGCCACGCGGCATCGACCGCAGCGTCTTCGCCAGACTCGTCGGCGGCGACTGGATCGACCGTCACGAGAACCTGCTCATCACAGGGGCAACCGAGCCCGCTTCATAATGCTCACCTTTCTATCTCGTTAGAGTTCCAGTTCTTTTTGTAGCGGAGTGCCGGACGGCGGACGTCTGAGGCGCCGCGCGGTGGCGGCTCGTTTGACGTCAGGACGCTCAAGATCGGCTGCTTTGATGATCCAAGGTGCGCCTTTGCAAAGCTGGCTCGCCGCGAGCTGGTCGTCCTTGATCAGACGTCGCACGGTTGACGGGCTGACGGAGAGGGCCGCGGCCGCCTCGTCCAGAGTGACCTCGCCGCGGTCGTGGCGCTCGCCTTCGCGATAGGCTGCGATGTCGTTGTGGCTGCGCAAGCTGCACACTCGCGACTTGGTCCAGCCATTGCCGCGCCCCGTGGTTTTGCCGGATCGGTTGAGCACCGACGCGATCGCTTTGTCCGTCATCTGCCGCGCCAGCACGCGCACGAGATCGACTGTCTCTCCCGTTGCGCTCCAGCGGTGCTGGCCGGAGCGATTTTTTTTGACCTTGAGAGCGGAGTGGTCGCCGCCGTGCCAGCGGATCACCAGATCGAGCGCGTTGTCCTCGACGCGGACGACGATCTCGTCGATCAGCGTTCGCACGATCCGCTTGCGCGTTTCGGGGGCCACGCCGGCACTTGACCAAGCACGCGCCAGGTCGGCGCCTAGCGTCATCAGCCGCTCCCTGTCGGCAGGTGTGAGATCAGCAGCGGGCGAAGCCATCAGTCCCTCCAGCTCTGTCTCCAGATTGCGCACGACCGCCAGCCGGTCGTTCCATCGCTTTTCCAGCTCGGCGGCGACGAGGCGATTGTCGGGATCGACGGCATCGTATTGGCGGCGCGCGCGCCCCACCTCATAGCGAGCCTGCTCCAGCGCCAGTTCGACTTGGCCGCGTTTGTCTTCGTTCGCACGGCTGCGCGCAGCCTGCGCGGCGAGTGCCGCCTCGATACCGAGCGGCTGCAGGCGCTCGATCACCTCGGCGGCCACGTCACGATCGATCCGCATGCCGCCGAACGAGATGCAAGGGTCACCGCCATGATTGTTGGCGCCGCCCCGACAATGGTAGCGACGGGTGTTGCCGTCCTTGCCGGAGTAGGCGACGTGAAGTTTGCGCCCACAATGGCCACAGCGCAGCAGGCCGGCGAGCAGAGCCTCACCTCGGCGCAGGGCACCGCGGCTCATCGGGTTCTTGCCGTTGGCGTTATCCGCAATCAGGCTGAGGTTCCTCTCATGGTCCGCCCAGCTCAGATAACCCTCATGATGGTTCGGGATCAACACCTCCCAATCCTTGCGCTCCCTCTTGAAGCCGCGAACCACCTTCTTGCGGCCGGCCTCGATGCTGATGCGGCTGCCGGTGCGCCCGAATGCATACGCGCCGGCATAGATTGGGTTGGTCAGAATGTGCAGGATCGTGTTGTAGACCGGCAGCTTCCACTCGACCAGGTGGCCTTCGGCGCCATAGGTGACGGCGGGCAACGGAACGCGCTCGTGTCTGAACCAGAGGTGCACCTGACGCACCGTCTGCATCTCAGTGAACTTGGCGAAGACGAGCGCAATCGCCTCGCCGACGCGCCGATCCGGGTCCTTCTCGATGCGGTTGTGGCCGACCCGCACGTAGCCGACGGCGACCGTCATGAACAGCTCGCCCCGGCGCGCCTTCTGCTTCAGCGCTTCGAGCGAGCGCTGGCGCAGTACCGACAACTCCATCTCGCTCATGGTACCCTTCATGCCGAGCAGTAGGCGATCGTTGGGCTGTCGCGGATCGTAGACGCCGTCCTCGTCGGCGATCAGTGTGCCGACGAGACCGCAGAACTCGAGCAGCGTGTGCCAGTCGCGACCGTTGCGTGCGAGCCGGGACGCTTCGATCGAGACCACGACCCCGACGCGCACCTCACAGATGGCGGCCAGCAGCTTCTCGAAGCCGGGCCGCGCGACGCCACCGCCGGAGCGGCCGAGATCGTCATCGATGACGGCAACATCGCTCCAGCCCAACTGTCGCGCGCGCTCCGGCAAATTGTACTGACGGCGCTTACTTTCCAGGTTGTGGGCGACCTGATCAGGCGTCGACTGACGGATGTAGACGACGGCCTGACGGGCGAGGTGCTCAGGCGTGACCTTGCTCATGAGCGGCCTCCCTCGTCTCTGCGGTTGGCGTGCCCGTCTCGATATTGGCGCCGTCGGCGAGGGCCTCGAGCAGCAGCCCCTCGATCAGGCAGACGAGAGTGCTTCTCTGCGACGCCGGAATCGCCGGCGTCTGGCGATCCTCCTCGAACAGGCTCCGTTGCAAATGGCGTCTTGGTTGCATGATCCCCTCCTTCACGCAGGGGCCATGCCCCGCCTCGAGAGGCGATAAGCACATCGATTCGCGCCCGCAGTTCGACGAGCCTTTCGACAGCCAACCGAGGGCTTGCTGTGAGCGTTGCAGAGCGAGCAATATCCTCGCTCATCCAGGCCGGGATCAGGGCGAGTGTCCCGTCGGGCTGCACCACGACCAGATGGTCCTCGCCGGCGAAACGCTTGCGGTGCTCGACCTGCACCATCTGCCCGGCCCGAGGATGGAACGGATAGAGGATCAAAACCTCGAACGCCGGACACCCGGCATTGTGACGCTGTCTCGACCGGGCTCGGCAAAAGCTGGATTGCCTGCGCCCTCGGCCAAAAGGCCTGCCGCGACAATCGTTCGGTCCAGTATCACCGCGTCCCGCGCCTGTTCGAAGCGCTCGCCCTGGCTCGCGGCGACGGCCGATATGGCCGGCTGCTCAAAACCATCGGCCGCATTCAACTTCTGATTCTCGATGATTGGGGCCTGTCAGTTCTCAATCCGCCCGAACGGCGCGACCTTCTGGAGATCCTCGATGATCGCCACGGTCGCGCCTCCACCATCGTCACCAGTCAGGTCCCTGTTGAACATTGGCACGACGTTATCGGCGACCCAACCCTCGGCGACGCCATCCTGGATCGCCTCGTTCACAACGCTCACCGTCTGCAACTCTCCGGAGAAAGCATGCGAAAGCAGAACGCCCGCAATCAAACTCTTGACGCCAACTCAAACCCCTGAACCAATCACCCATGTCGGTCAGAGCCGCTGCTCATCATCGCGCGAAACAGCTGCTCACGATCGCCTGAAATCGCCGCTCACCATCGCCGAAATACGCACTCAACTCTCGGTGCTGAGAGCTGGCTCCGCAAATTCGGACAGTAGCTTGAGTGGATTTTCTGCCTGACAGCGGCGAGGATTCTTGCCGCGAATCAGGAGCGAAGATGACGAAGAAGAGCCGCCGGACGCATTCTCCGGCATTCAAGGCGAAGGTTGCTTTGGCTGCGGTCAAAGGCGACAAGACGCTGGCGGAGCTGGCGCAACTGTTTGATGTTCATCCGAACCAGATCACGATCTGGAAAAGCCAGCTCCTGGAAGGCGCCGCCGGCGTGTTTGGGCATGACAAGGCATCGGCCGAGACGCCGGTCGATTTGAAGGCGTTACATGCCAAGATCGGCGAGCTGGCGTTGGAAAACGATTTTTTGTCCGGCGCGCTCACCAAGGCGGGCCTGCTGAGCGCAAAGCGATGATCGACCGCGGTCATGATCTTTCTATCGTGCGCCAGGCGAAGGTCCTGAAGCTGGCTCGCAGCACGGTCTACTATGAACCTCGGCCAGTTTCGGCCGAGGACCTTGCCTTGATGCGTCGGCTCGATGAGCTGCATCTCGATTATCCCTTCGCGGGAGCGCGTATGCTGCGATCGTTGCTGCGGCGGGAAGGCGTATACGCCGGTCGCCGCACATCGCGACGCTGATGAAGCGCATGGGGATCGAGGCGGTCTATCGTCGCCCGAACACGAGCAAGCCGGCACCGGGTCACAAGATCTACCCGTACCTGTTGCGCGGATTGAAGATCGAGCGGCCCGACCAGGCGTGGGCAATGGACATCACTTACATTCCGATGCGGCGTGGCTTCGTCTATCTCGCGGCGGTCGTCGATGTGTTCAGCCGACGGGTCCTGGCCCATCGCGTCTCGATCACAATGGAGGCGGCCTTCTGCGTCGAAGCGGTCCAGGAGGCGTTGGCGAAGCACGGCAGGCCCGAGATTTTCAACACGGACCGGGGCAGCCAGTTCACCAGCCTCGAGTTCACCGATGTGCTGCTGGACGCGAAGATCGCCATCAGCATGGACGGCAAGGGCGCCTGGCGCGACAACGTGTTTGTCGAGCGGCTCTGGCGCACGGTCAAATACGAAGAAGTTTATCTCCGCGCCTACGACAGCGTGTCCGAGGCGCGAGCGTCAATTGCCAAGTATCTGGCCTTCTACAATCAGGGACGCCCTCACTCGAGCCTTGACGGGCGCACGCCCGATGAGGCTTACTTCGGCACGCAAGCTATGGTGATGGCCGCATGACCGTCGCCGACGATTTTTGTCGTCGCTCTGGTCGGGCTACGCCCTCCCGACGCAACGACAAAATCGTAAGGCCCCGCGTTCAGCATAACCCGGCAGGAATCCACTTAAATCCCGCGGGGCGCTGTCCAAACAACCGGGGCCAGCTCTCAAGATCGACGCGGCGCTGAAGGCAAAGATCGCTCTGGAAGCCGTGCGGGAGCAGGCGATGGTGGCCGATCTGGCCCAGCGCTATGAGGTTCACCCGAACCAGATCTATGCCTGGAAGAAGCAACTGCTGGACCAGGCGGCCCGGGCCTTTGACGCGGGTGTCGGGGCGGGAGAGCGAGGACGCTCGCGAACGCGAGATCGAGAAGCTGCACGCCAAGATTGGACAACTGACAGTCGAGCGCGATTTTTTAGCGCGGAGGTCCGGAAGATGAGCACGCCGGACCGTCGAGGAATGCTCGATCGCGCCAACATGGCGCTGTCGATCCGCCGGCAATGCATGTTGCTTGGCATCGCGCGCTCTGGGGTCTACCGGCCGCCACGGCCAGCCAACGACAACGACCTTGCCCTGATGCGGCGCCTCGACGAGTTGTTCACCGCCTGGCCGTTCCTGGGCTCGCGGCGAATGACCGCGATGCTGAAGGCTGAGGGGCTTCCGGTCAATCGCAAGCGCGTGCAGCGGTTGATGCGCAAGATGGGCATAGCGGCGCTGGGGGGATGTCCCGATCGCTGTTGAACTAGTACCCACTATTCTTGGATCGTGAGTCGTGATTCAAGATATGGATGATCCCCGAAGCAAGAGAAGTCCACCTTTCGCGGAAAGATCGCAAGGTGCTTGAGGCGTGTTGTCGCTCGCCGTTGACGTTGCAGCGCGATTTGAAGCGAGCGCGGATCGTTCTGCTGGCGGCGGATGGGCGCAGCACCCGCTCGATCGCCAAAGAAGTCGGAGCCCAGCCGCGGATTGTCAGCCTTTGGCGGCACCGCTATGCCGATCATGGCCTTGAAGGGCTGCAAGACAAGCCGCGGCCCGGCAAGCAGCCGATCTATACGAAGGTCACCGACAAACGGATTCTGAAGCTGCTGGATAAGCCGGCCCCGCAAGGGTTTGCGCGCTGGACCGGCCCTCTGCTGGCCGAGGCGCTCGGCGATGTTGACGTCCAATATGTCTGGCGGTTCCTGCGCAGCCACAAGATTGACCTCGCGGCTCGCAAGTCTTGGTGCGAGAGCAACGACCCGAACTTTACGGCCAAAGCCGCCGATGTTGTCGGCCTCTACGTCGCCCCGCCCGCGAAGGCCATTGTGCTATGCGTGGACGAGAAGCCCTCGATCCAGGCCTTGGAGCGAGCGCAGGGTTACCTGAAGTTGCCCAATGGCCGCGCCTTGACCGGCCAGAGCCACGATTACAAGCGGCATGGCACGACAACGCTGTTTGCGGCGCTTGAAGTCGCCACCGGAAAGATCATCGCGACGCATTCAAAACGCCGTCGCCGCGTCGAGTTTCTCGAGTTCGCCGCGGCCTTTCCGGGCCGAAAGCTTCTCGTCATCTGAAATGGACCCGGAGAGCGGGACCGCTTGAACCGGTTTGTTAGTTGGAAAGTGACCGCTCCTGATCCCTTTCTATCACGCTGCCAGAGACTCTGTCTGCTGCAGTTGCTGTGGGCATGTGGTCAACGCGTCAGCGTTGTCCACCATGTCCACAGTCTTCGCGGCCTGGATCCGTTCGCGCCAGACCGCCATTGGCGTGCGATAGCCGTGCGCCTGATGAAGGCGGCGATCGTTGTAGAAGGCTATCCAGCTCGCGATCCCTGCTTTGGCCTCGCGGCCGTCGGCATAGCCCTTGAGATAGATGTCCTCATGCTTGAGCGACCGCCACAGCCGCTCGATGAAGAGTGAGCGTCATGGGAGGATCACCGTGCCCGGCCTTGACTTGCGCGGAATGCTCTGGATTGCGCGGTCAGGGTGATTGACGCTGCCGTTGATCGGTGATGGGGTGATCCCGGGTTGGAGCGGGCAACGGGGCATCAGAATGACCAGCGATTCTCAGCTGCGCGAGAAGCTTCGGAAGATCGAGGCGTTGTTCGTGGGTGCTGGAACGGCTGGTGAGCGCCTTGCGGCGGAAGCTGCGCTGCAGCGGGTACGCGCCCGGGTCGAGGAGCTGGCTCGTCACGACCCCCCGATCGAGCAGCAATTTTCACTTCCTGACCAATGGTCGCGGCATCTGTTTCTGGCGCTTTGCCGCCGGTACGGGCTACGGCCGTTTCGTTACCACCGCCAGCGACGCAACACGGTGATGGTCCGCGCGTCGCGGGGCTTCGTCGACAAGATCCTGTTGCCGGAGTTCACCGAGCTGGAGAGGGCGCTGCAAGTCTATCTACACGAGGTGACGCTGCGCGTGATCCGAGAGGAAATCTATGACGACACCAGCGACGCGCAGGAAGTTCCAGATGCTCTGCCGTCGAACTGATCAGGCGGCGAGCTTTGCCTCCGAACCGTCGCGCTCGACCTTCCAATTCCACGGCAGCAGCGTGTGCAGCTAATTGATCTTTGTGCGTCCAGAGACGATGCGCTCGAGGACGTCGGTCAGATAGTGCCGTGGGTCGATATCTTGCAGCTTTGCCGAGTTGATGAGCGACGCGAGAATGGCCCATGTCTCGGCGCCGCCTTCGCTGCCCGCGAACAAATAGTTCTTCTTTCCAAGCCCTATCGGCTTGATGCTGCGCTCGACCGTATTGTTGTCTATTTCAATGCGTCCGTCATCGATGAAGAGCGTCAGGCCGTTCCAATGGTTGAGGGTGTAGCGGATGGCTTTGCCCAGACCGGACTTCTTCGAGACTTCCAGCAGCCGCGCCTCGAGCCAGGGTTTGAAGTCCTCGATCAACGGCCTGGTGTCGGTTTGCCGCACTGCAGCCCGATGCGCCGCCGGCAGACCGCGGATGCGATCCTCGATGGCGTAGAACATCGCGATCCGTTGCAGCGCTTCCGCGGCAATCGGCGACTTGATCGCGACGTGAACGTCCCAGAACTTCCGCCGCGCATGCGCGAAGCAGAACGCCAGCTGCATCAGACGGCCGCCGTTCTTGATCAGGCCCTTGTAGGCGGCATAGCCATCGACCTGCAGGATGCCGTGGTAGTCCCCGAATAGCTGCTAGGCGCGGATCGCCTTGCGATCCTCGGCAAACATGAAGACCACCGCCGGCGGCGCCGGGCCGCCCCACGGACGGTCATCGGTGGCGATCGCCCAGAACTGGCAGACTTTGGTCCTGCCTCGGCCGGGATCGAGAACCGGCAGCGGCGTCTCGTCGGCAAACAGCCGCGGGTAGGACATCACTGTGTCGCGCAACAGCGTGTGAAGCGGCTTCAGCCACCAGGCGGCGCGGCGCATCCACGAGGCCAGCGTCTGCCGGTCGAGCGTGATGCCTTGCGCGGCGAACATCTGCTCCTGCCGATACAGCGGCAGCTGGTAGCCGTATTTCATCACCGCGATGTGGGCCAGCAAGGCTTCCGTCACCATCCCGCCATCGATCGGCTGGGCCGGCGCGGGTGCCTGCAGCACACCCAGGCGGCATCCCCGGCAGCCGTACCTCGGACGCACAATGCGCTTGACCCGGTACTGCATCGGAATGACGTCGTAGGCTTCCTTGACGGTCTCCCCGATCTTGTGTAGCCGCTCGCCGCAGCAGGGGCAGATGTGGCTCTCGATATCGATCACGACATCGATGCTCGGCAAATGCTCCGGGAGCTTCCCCCGGCTGCGTCGCGCCGGTCGCTTTCCACGGCCCTCCGCTCCGTCAGGCAGCCTGCCTCCGGTCACGTCGTCGTTGGCGGCACGAGCCGCCTCCGCCGTGATGGTGAAGAGAGACAGCTGTCCGGGGTCCAGGGTCTCGGACCGGGGACCGAAGATCGTGCGCTTGTACTGGGACAGGATCATCAGGAGCTTGTCGTTCTCCTGGACCGCAGCGTCGCGTTGGACGATCGCTGCATCACGCTCGGCCGAAAGCATGCTGCATTCCGCCGACAGCGCCGCAAGCCGTGACGATAGCGCCATCACGGCTTGTCGAAGCAATGCTGGATCGGAAGGCAAATCACTCATGCAGAGTGGTTCTACAACAACTCCGCATGAGTGACGAACTACTATTGATACGGATCAACCAGCTCGTGCTGGCTGATCCACAACCCGCATCGGCACACACTTCCAGTCCGAGCCGTCGAGCAGCACGGAGAGCTGAGCATGAGATAGCGGCATGACGCCTTCCTTGATCGGCGGCCAGGTGAACTGCCCCTCGATTCTCTTGTAGTAAAGGACAAGCCCGCTTCCGTCCCAGGTCAGGATCTTCACGCGATCTCTGCGCTTGGAGCGGAAGATATAAAGTCCGCCGTCGAACGGATCGGCTCCAAACGCCTCGCTCACCAGCATCGCCAGCGAGTCCATGCCGCGACGAAAATCGACCGGCTGCGTCGCGATCCAGATCGACAACCCGGGTCGCAGCCCGATCATTGGCCAACCGTCCCGACTGCCGCCAGCACCTCGCACAGCGCCCGCCGGTCGACCGTCCCCCTGACACGGATGCGGACCGCGCCGACCTCGATCTCGATTGCCACCTGATCTTCGCTCGACCGCAATTTACCCCCGCAGCTGGTGATCGCAACCGGCACAAAGCCAGGTGGCGCCTCTCCATACCCACGCTCCGCGACCTTCGCCCGCGTTGTCTGACGACGCCACAGAAACAACAGGCTTGGGCTGATGTCGTGTCGCCGCGCCACCGCGGACACGCTTGCACCTGGCGCAAAACTCTCCGCGACAATCGCTGTCTTCGCATCGGCCGACCAGCGCCGTCGCCGGCCGGTCCCGGTGATGATCTCGACACGCTGCAGCGTGTCAGCAGAATCCTTGAGGATAGGCGCATGCCTATCCGTATCGCTATCCTTACGACTATCCTTAGTGTCTGTCCGGGAACATCTTGAATCATCGGAATCATTTGTGATTCAAGGGTGGCGGTCCGATTCGAAGGGGCGCCCATGTGGACGAAGGAGAACCGCGGTCGTTACGACCGAAGCCGGCTACGCTATCCAAGCGATTTGACTGATGAGGAATGGGCGTTGGTGGAGCCGCTGATTGCGCCAGCCAAGCGAGGCGGCAACAAGCGCACGGTCGATGTGCGCGAGGTGATCAATGGCCTGATGTATGTGCTGAGCACCGGTTGCCAATGGCGAGCGATCCCGAAGGACCTGCCGCCACGCAGCACGGTGCACGACTATTTTGACTTGTGGGCTTGGAACGGCACGCTCGATCGCATCCATCACGCGCTCTATGTACAATGTCGAGAATTGGCCAACCGAGAACCCAGCCCGAGCGCCGCCATCATCGACAGTCAAAGCGTCAAGAGCGCGGAAAAAGGGGGGCGTGGATCGACCCGCATGGCTACGATGCGGGCAAGAAGATCAAGGGCAAGAAGCGCCACATCCTAGTCGATACTCAAGGCTTGCTGCTCCACGCCCTCGTGCATTCGGCGGACATCCAGGATCGTGACGGTGGGGTGCTGGTGATGGCCACGCTGTTTGGCCTGCATCCATTCCTGCTGAAGCTTTATGCTGACGGCGGCTATCAGGGGCCGATCTTTCAGTCCGCCGTTCGCAAAATCCTCCGGCAAATCGACGTCGAGATCGTCAAGCGCTCCGATACAGCCGTAAGCGCGAAGCCGATACCCTTGCTTCAGAATTCGAATGAACGTGCGAAGAAGCCTCCGGCTCTGGACGGAGGTTTGGGATGGGATTGGACAGCAAAAAGGACGTCCATTTGGACGGCTCATCGGTAGGGCCGGTGAGCTGGCTGGAGGTCCTTGAAGGACCGTCGGGACGCCGCGTGCGTTCGGAGGCTGAGAGAGCTCGGATCGTCGCCGAGAGTCTGCTACCCGGTGCCCAGGTGTCCGAGGTAGCGCGCAAGCACGGAGCGACGCGCTGGCAGATTTACGATTGGCGACGACGCTTCCGACAGCGAGGCATGTGGGCGCCGTGCGAGGCGTCGCAGTCGACATTCGCGCCGCTGGTCGTGGAAAGCGCGTTGGAGGCGGGTCACGTTCCGGCCATCAAGCTTGAGATCGCGATCGGCGATGTCGTGCTGCGGACGGACACAGCCATAGATGGCGAGCAGCTGTCCCGGGTGATCCGCGCAGTGCGAGCGTCACGATGATCGCGGCCGGTGCCGATCTGAAGATTTACATCGCGACGCGGCCGATCGACTTCCGCTGTGGCCATGATGGGCTTGCGACGAAGGTGCAGGAGATGCTTCGCCTCGACCCGTTCAGCGGCGCAGCCTTCGTGTTCCGATCGAAACGAGCGGACCGGATCAAGATTTTGGTCTGGGATCGAACGGGCCTGGTGCTGGTGCACAAGCGTCTCGAAGGTTGCAAGTTCGTTTGGCCAACGATCGCAGACGGCGTGATGCGCATATCGCCGGCGATGTTCGCAGCCCTGTTCGAGGGGCTGGATTGGAGGTTGGTCCGCCCGGAAGAAGCGCGGCGTCCCCAGGCAGCTGGATAACTGCGGCAGATTGACTCGGAAGCTATTTTGAACGTGGCACGCGCAGTGACGATGTGCTCGAAATAGCGCATGAGCATTGCGGCGCTGCGCAACGAAAATGAACGCCTGAAAGCGCTTTTGGCGCAAACGCAGGCAGCCTTGAGCGAGCATCAGGGGGCACTGGCGGCATCGGAGGAAGCGCGACGTCGGCTGGAGGTCATTCTCGGGGAATTGCGACGCGAGAAGTTCGGCGCGACGTCCGAGAAGCTGCGGCCAGATCAGTATCACTTGCCGCTGGAAGACGTGGAGATCGCGCAAGGCATCCTGGACGCGGCGCAGGAGAGAGCCGAGGCTGTGATCCAGGGCCGATCGCGGACCGCGCCGGATCAAGGTTCTCATCGCAATCGCGGCTGCTTGCCTGCCCATTTGCCGCGGGTGGAACGGATCATCGAGCCTGCGAGCACGCTCTGTCCGTGCGGTTGCGGCGCCATGACGAAGATCGGCGAGGACGTCAGCAAACGCCTCGACGTGATCCCGGCGCAATGGCGCGTGCTGATCACACGCCGCCCGAAATACATCTGTCGCCGCTGCTCGGGCCCTGTCGTGCAGGCGCACGCACCGGAGCACGTGGTGCCTGGTGGACTGCCGACCGAAGCGGCGATTGCGCACGTGATCGTCTCCAAGTTTGGTGACCATACGCCGTTTTACCGCCAGTCCGAGATCTATGCGCGTCAGGGCATCCGGCTTGATCGGGCGACACTGGGCAACTGGTCCGGTCGCGCCTGCTTCCATCTTCAACCCATGGCGGACCACATGCGCCGCCACCTGGCCATGGCGGATCGTCTGTTCATGGACGAAACCACGGCGCCGGTACTCGATCCCGGGCGCGGCCAAACGAAGAAAGGCTACTTCTGGGCGATCGTGTCCGATGACCGCGGCCACAGCGGCCCAAGTCCGCCGATCGTGCTGTTCCGATATGCCCCCAGTCGCAGCGGTGCCTTCGCTGAGCAGTTCCTGGACGGCTTTGGCGGACGCTTCCTGCAATGCGATGCCTATGGCGGTTATGACCGGCTAACCGAAGTCGCCCGACCACAGGGGTCGTGGACGCTCGTGCATTGCTGGAGCCATTTGCGCCGGCGTTTTGTCAAATTGGCCCGCAACAGCAAATCGCCGATCGCTGAGGCCGCCATTCGGCACATCGCACAGCTTTACGCTATCGAAGCCATGGTGCGCGGCTCATCGTCGGACATTCGGCTGGCCGCACGCAAGGAGCATTCGTTGGCTCTCGTCGCCGCGTTAAAGCCGTGGTTCGAGAAACAGTTGTCGATGATCTCCAGCGGCTCGACGCTCGCCGACGACATCCGCTACGCGCTCAATCACTGGCAAGGGCTGACCCGCTTCCTCGAAGACGGGCGCCTCGAGCTTGACACGAACCCGGTCGAGAACGCCATCCGGCCAGTCTGCCTGACCAGAAAAAATGCGCTCTTCGCCGGTCATGAAGTGGGCGCGGAAAACTGGGCCTTGCTCGCCTCGATCGTCGCCACCTGCAAGCTCAACGACGTTAACCCGGCCGCCTACATCGCCGAAACACTCGAGGCAATCATCGACGGCCATCCCCATAGCCGCATCGAAGACCTCATGCCGTGGCGATTCCGCAAAACGTCAAGCCAGCCTCAATAGGGTTGCGGCTAAGCGCTTACGATACAGCAAAGAGTTTTGCGATCTTGCCCAAGCGATGGATCGTCGAACGCACCATCGCCTGGCTCAACCGCTGCCGCCGTTTGGCCAAGGATTGGGAGTGCCTCAACCGAAAGGCATTGGCGTTCTTGCGCCTCGCCTCAATCCGCCTCATGCTGCGAAAGCTCTGCCAAAAAACAGCATGATCCCGGACAGACTCTAAGAGCGCAGGTGCGTTGGAGTATTGATTGTGCAGGCACGACCGGCTGGTTGTAGCTAATGTGAGGACATTGAACTGGAGACGAAGCAGAGTTTGCAAGGGAACTTCTCGAACCACGGACGCCTTCCAACAGCAATGGGGCGGCCCAGTTTCGGTCGCGATGTGGGCGCATGCGATCTTGCCTGGACCGCCGAAGCCCTCAAAGACGGGCTCAGCGACCGCGCAATGGAAATCCACCTTCAGCGCATCGTCGGCGCCTACGTCGGATGAGGCCACGGCGCCGGCCAGTTCTACTCCCGCGCCGCGACCGAGGCGCGCGAAGCCACCGCCAGCTTGCCAACGACGCACGCGACGAGGACCTCGACGGCCCCGTCGGCTTCGACACCCAGGCGCAGCGCAAGCGCGAGTTCGCCGCTGACCTGGGGCTGCAGGCACACGCGCTCCGCATGGCGGCCGAGGGCGCCGTCGCCGCCTACGAGCAGGTCATCGGCGAGGCCTGGAAGCCCTTCGAGCGGCAGGTCGAACACGCGGGTGAAACCGTCACCAAGAAGGTCGCCGCGGCCCAGATGTCGGCTTTCCCTTGGGTCAAACCGTGGAACACGGCCAATGCCGCTGGGCGAATCACGCCGCCGTTGCGCCACAACGGAATGCCCTACCAAGGCATCAACGTCGTGCTGCTCTGGTCGGAAGCCGTCGCGCGTGGCTTCACGTCGCCGACGTGTATGACGTTCAAGCAATCTCTTGAGCTCGGCGGCCACATCCGCAAGGGCGAGAGCGGAACGATGGTGGTCTACGCAAACAAGATCACCAAGACCGAGACGGACGACGCCGGCGACGACATCGAACGGACTGTGCCCTTCCTGCGGGCCTACACGGTGTTCTGTGTCGATCAGATCGACGGCCTGCCCGACCACTACTACGGGCGTCGGGCTCCGAGCACGCCGCCGGCGCAGCGCATCGCATCGCACATGTGGACGCGTTCTTCGCCAACATCGGCGCGACCATCCGGCACGGCGGCGACAAGGCATTCTTCGCTCCATCCCTCGACCTCATCCAAATGCCGCCGTTCGAGAGCTTCCGCAAGCCAGGAGCTATCCGGCCACGCTCGCGCATGAATGCGTGCACTGGACGGCGCCGGCCCATTGCGCCAATCGTGATCTCAGCCGCTATGTTGCGGGCCAATTTGACGAGGCGCCGGCGCAAGTGGCTCCAGCAATGCACGAGCGTCCATGGCCCTTGCGGTCGAACGACTTCGTTCAACCGGTTATACCCGTCATAGGCGTCGCATTGCAGGTAGCGTCCGCCAAAACCGCCGAGGAACTGCTCGGCGAAGGCGCCGCTGCGACCGGGAGCATATCGGAACAGTACGATCGGAGGACTTGGGCCGCTGTGGCCGCGGTCATCTGAGGCGATCGCCCAGAAGTAGCCTTTTTTCGTTTGGCTGCGCCCCGGATCGAGTACCGGCGCCTTGGTCTCATCCATGAACAGCTGACCCGCTATGGCCAGGTGGCGGCGCATGTGGTCCGCGATGGGCTGAAGATGGAAGCAGGCGCGGCCAGACAGTTGCCCAGTGTCGCCCGATCAAGCCGGATGCCCTGGCGCGCATAGATCTCGGCCTGACGGTAAAACGGCGTGTGGTCGCCAAACTTGGAGACGATCACGTGCGCAATGGCCGCTTCGGTCGTAAGCGCGAAGCCGATACCCTTGCTTCAGAATTCGAATGAACGTGCGAAGAAGCCTCCGGCTTTGGACGGAGGTTTGGGATGGGATTGGACAGCAAAAAGGACGTCCATTTGGACGGCTCATCGGTAAGGTCGGTGAGCCGGCTGGAGGTGCTTGAAGGACCGTCGGGACTCCGCCATCCACCGGATCATTGAGAACCCGGTCTACGGCGGCGCCTATGCCTATGGTAAGACGGCTGTGGCGGCGGGATACACCGCCGAGGGCATGAGCGTGAAGATCCGCGGCAAGACGCGGAACGAATGGTTGACGTTGAAGCCTGATACCCACGACGGGTATGTGAGCTGGGAGAGGTTCGAGGCGATCCGCGCGATGGTCAGCAGCAACGTTCCCACTGGTCGGCATCACGGCGCGCCCAAGCATGGAGACGCGCTGCTGGCCGGTCTGATCCGGTGCCAGCGCTGCGGCCGCAAGCTCACACTCCGGTACTCCGGCATGAAGCACCATATCCCGCGCTACAGTTGCAGCCGCGCTTGGATGGACAATGGCGGCGCTCACTGCATCGCCTTCGGAGGATTGCGCGTCGATGATGCAATCGAGGAAGCACTGCTTGGCGTCGTCGGCCCAGGCGCTATCGCCGCTGCAACCGCTGCCGCCAAGGAAGCCGGGGAACGGCGCGATCAGGTGCGCGATGCGCTCAGTCGCGATCTGGAAGCGGCGCGCTATGCCGCCGACCGGGCTTTCCGGCAATACGATGCCGCTGACCCCGCGAACCGGCTGGTGGCGAGTGAGCTTGAAGCGCGCTGGAACAGGGCGCTCGCTCACGCGGCGGAGGTCGAGGACAAGATCGCTATGCATGATGCGGCGACGCCCGCACCTATTGCTGATCCAGCTTCGCTCGGCGTACTGGCCTCAAACCTCAAAACGGTCTGGGATGCGCCGACGACGGATGCTCGCCTCAAGAAGCGCATTGTACGCACCCTCGTCCATGAGGTCGTGGCCAATATAGATGACGCGGCGTCCGAGATCGTTCTCATCGTCCACTGGGTGGGTGGCGCTCACAGCGAGTTGCGCTTGCCCAAGCGCCGGCGCGGACAGCGCAACAGCACTTCCGCCGATATTATCCAAGCCGTGCGTCAACTGGTGCTGATCGCCAACGACGATCTGATTGCCGGCCTCCTCAACCGAAACGGCCTCAAGACGGGCAACGGCAATCGCTGGACCCGCGAGCGCGTCACATCAATGCGCTCGAGCTACCACCTCCCGGTGTTCAAGCCCGCCGATGACCGGATCGAACCCTGGCTCAACCTTAGCAACGCCGCAAAGCTCCTGAAGATCTCGCCCAAGACCCTCCGGCTGGCCGCTGAAGCCGGCGAAATCGAAGCCTTCCATCCGCTATCGGACGGCCCGTGGATCTTCACCCGCGCCTCGCTGATAACAACTGCTGCTCAATCTATCGCCGAACGAGCGCGACAGAACCCAAGATACCCCACGGGATCGCATCCCAATCAGCAAAGTCTCTTCTCTTCAACAACATAGACAGATGGGTGTTCTGATGCGCGGTTGTACAACACGACCCGCAGGCATTCGACCATCGGCTATCTCAGCCCGGTTGAGTGCGAGCGCAAGGTGGGATTAGCTTAACCGGGTGTCCATCAAACCGGCAGCAGCTCAGTAGGCTGTCAGCAATTGGTAGAAAATCGTTAAACGGGACTGTCCCAGAATTATTGCTTCACGGTAATGTCGAATACGGCCTCGATCGGTCCTGTCTCATTTCTCGGACGGGAACGATCAGTGAAGATAAACACTACCTTATAGTTGCCAGCGTCTCTCAAAGAGAGGCCAGCCGTTGCATGATTGCGGAAATAATCCGCGTCCAATGGAAAGCGTTGCGTCGAGTTACCTTGATAAGTATGTACGTTCGCGATTTTGGTGATGACCGTACCGTCGTGATTGCGGAGTTCGATATCTAAACCGATCTCATAGGTGGCGAAGGGCGTCCCGGGCAAAATACGACCAACATGGTCGAAGCTGGCAAAGATGAAGATTTCCTCTCCCGCCGAGTAGACATTGGTTCCACGCTCAGCGAACGCGCCATCTTGGTTTGTCCGTATCTTGTCGGCGAGAAATGTTTGGATGAACTTCATTGGTGGCATTAGCATCTGCGGGGCAACAGCCGATGCATCAAACCAAATCGGGGCGGCGCGACTGCCGTCCGGGCTCGGCGCGGCAGTGAAATATTCTTGAACCGCGGTGTAGCAAATCGTTTTTGCTTGCCAAGCCTCCAGCACCATCAGCATGGTTACTGGCAAGAATCCGCGTCCTTCCGGCGGTCGCTCGACGAGCAAGCACATCGACCACTCAAAAAGGACTTTCGAGCCTTTGAGCGTCGGATCGACTTGGAAGGCATTTTTGAGCTTGTTAACCGAGTTCTTAAACTCGTAGGAATTCTTGTCATGCGTGTTGGTCGTGGATAGGACGACGATATTCGGTTCGACACCCGCACTGGCAGCGTCCCGCTTCGCTTGTTCGATGCTTGGTTGTCCATGGGATAAATAGGTCCGAACAAGTGTTGCGCCGTGGCTGCGTTGTGCGGAGTCTCGCCACAGCGCCAGATTTAAATCGAAGTCACCACCAAGGTTTGCCATAAGGAAGAACGCCGGAATTCCTTGGCGAGCCGGTGATTGCTCGTGGTTGGTTTGAGCTTCAGCCTGCGGCTGCTTGAACGGGTCAATACGATCGAATTTGATTAGATTGTGGTCGCGATGTTCCTTTGCGAGGATCAGTGCGGGCTGTGGAGAATAGTTGCTGAACGAGACAGGCTGCGGTGGTTCAGTGTCGCGTGGTTCTCGGTGCTCAACCTGGAGGATGGAATATTTGCAGCCATCTACCCCACCCTTCTGGAACGATTTCGCTGTTTTGCTGTTCGTCACGTTCGACGACAAATCCATACTGAGCCGATTGTCGGTGGGGACAGCGTCGAGCAAGCGCATGTGTGAGAATAAGTGTCAGTGCTGTGGCAGTGATGAAGCATGAATGACACTTCATGATTCCTCCGGGACGTGCCATTTGGAACGGGTTGGAATGCGAGTGGCGTAATCTCCGACATCGTGAAGATATCTGATGAAGCGGCGCTACTTTTCTGTCCGCCAACTGCCTAAGAGTCTGTCCGGGATCATGCTGTTTTTTGGCAGAGCTTTCGCAGCATGAGGCGGATTGAGGCGAGGCGCAAGAACGCCAATGCCTTTCGGTTGAGGCACTCCCAATCCTTGGCCAAACGGCGGCAGCGGTTGAGCCAGGCGATGGTGCGTTCGACGATCCATCGCTTGGGCAAGATCGCAAAACTCTTTGCTGTATCGGAGCGCTTGACGATCTCGACGTCGATTTGCCGGAGGATTTTGCGAACGGCGGACTGAAAGATCGGCCCCTGATAGCCGCCGTCAGCATAAAGCTTCAGCAGGAATGGATGCAGGCCAAACAGCGTGGCCATCACCAGCACCCCACCGTCACGATCCTGGATGTCCGCCGAATGCACGAGGGCGTGGAGCAGCAAGCCTTGAGTATCGACTAGGATGTGGCGCTTCTTGCCCTTGATCTTCTTGCCCGCATCGTAGCCATGCGGGTCGATCCACGCCCCCCTTTTTCCGCGCTCTTGACGCTTTGACTGTCGATGATGGCGGCGCTCGGGCTGGGTTCTCGGTTGGCCAATTCTCGACATTGTACATAGAGCGCGTGATGGATGCGATCGAGCGTGCCGTTCCAAGCCCACAAGTCAAAATAGTCGTGCACCGTGCTGCGTGGCGGCAGGTCCTTCGGGATCGCTCGCCATTGGCAACCGGTGCTCAGCACATACATCAGGCCATTGATCACCTCGCGCACATCGACCGTGCGCTTGTTGCCGCCTCGCTTGGCTGGCGCAATCAGCGGCTCCACCAACGCCCATTCCTCATCAGTCAAATCGCTTGGATAGCGTAGCCGGCTTCGGTCGTAACGACCGCGGTTCTCCTTCGTCCACATGGGCGCCCCTTCGAATCGGACCGCCACCCTTGAATCACAAATGATTCCGATGATTCAAGATGTTCCCGGACAGACACTAAGAGAAACACTACACGTGGCCTGCGTTTCGGCTCAGCCTGCGATTGGACGTCGATTGGGTCGACGGCATACGGCGTCATTATGATCTTGGCGATCAATGCCAAAACCAGAAAGGGTCATATGCCGCGAACGTTTCAGGTGCCCTCCTGGCAGCTCTTCGTTGCGGTTGAAGATCATAAGACTAACAACCGCCGGATTAGAATACGAGGGCCAACTGCGCACGGCAGCACCGCGCTAATGTAAGAACAGGCTTTTCGCCGGGTGCTTACGGATCGGGGAAGGCATAAGGGTACGCGACCGCGCACCTTTTTGCTTATTTCGACACAGAAATTTTCGATTGTTGGGCTCCTGGCCTCCCGCTCAATGGAAAGGGTCATCGACTGTGCCTTCTTCGAGTCAGTCGGAAGGTCAGCGATGATGTCGCGCTGCTTCCACTTGCGGACGGACTTCTGGTTGATCTCGGAGCGCTTGGCGAGCGTTCTTAGGCTCTCTTGCTATTCTGGATTGCTCGGCGACTGTCTCCGTCGCGGTGGCGCAGCCGTGTAAAACTCGCCCTATAGCGCATCTCGAACTCGCCGACCTCATCCGCCAGGTGAGCCGTAGTCCCCGGGAAACTGACGATACCTCAGACGTTTTCCTCCACAGAGGTGTATCCGCGCCTGCGCTTGGCGCGCTCCAGTCGTACGAATGCTTCGCCCGCTTCCGCGCTGGCATCGAAAGTCTGCACCATCGTCTGGCCGGTCCCGATCCGGCCCCAGTAGCGGATCAGCGAGACTCCGCCGAACAAGGTCGGTTGGATCGAAAGCAAGTAAAATCGCCGCATGTTGCGGGCTGTGTCGATGCGGCGAAGGCAAAGGGGCCCTAGCTTGAGGTTCGGCATGCATGGATTCTCGCTTTCTGTGGAAGCGAGGTCAGCACGGTTTGCAGGTTCGTTGTCCGCGCTTTCGGAAGGAGCTTGAGCAATTCGGGTTTATAAGACCGAGCGCAGCCGTGGGCACGAAAACCCAAGGGATCACGAACCATTCCTCATCGACCAACGTGTCTTCCGTCACTGTTGAGCCTTGCAACTGTTTTACGAGAGCGCGCGGTTTCTTTGCACCTTGAGTAGAAAATTGCTGTTGCAACCGGCTGGGTTGTATGCAACAGTAGGCTTGGGTCTCAGAAACCCAAGATAGCATCAGTGGCCATCAATGGGCCAGGTTCTAACAGCCCGGTTCGGCGGGGACGGTGCGTCCATCTCCAAGGGGCACCCCAAAAGCACATTGGCCGTTCACAATTACGGTTTCTGAACCCCGGCAGCCAGTCCGCTACCGGCATCAGAGCTAAAAGCAAAATCCATGAACCATCAGCGAATCTCTCGCCGCGCCGTGGCGATCGCTCGCGTCTGCAGCCTCGAGGTGTTGCACGACAACGAAACATCTCAGCAGAGAGCCGACCGGTTGCTGGCGCCGCACAAGCGGCGTAACCGTTCTCCGTCGTCAAATGATTTGAGGCTAATTAGGCGGCTCGCGAAGGGAGGGGCTGGCTCCTCAGGGGTTAGAGCTTAAGCGGCCTGCACTCGTTGCTGCGAGCGATGGTTTGCATTCCGCGGAGCGAGCCATGAGCCAACCTCAAGGCCGGTCGATTCGATTGAAACTCCATTCTTTGGAAAGGCGATCGATGCGCGACTTGAGCCTCTTTCGTGCGATCCATGGACCGAGGATTCTTTGCGGGGCCACGCCGCCGATATCGGCACAAGAAGGGTGACAGCCGGCGCCGCGGCTTTTGTGGACAGCCTGTCTATCAGTCTCACCAATCTGGGATCAGCCCGGTCCGCACCGCCTTCGGCTGAAGAGCGGGCGGACCTGTTTCGCGAAGCTGCCGAGAACGCCACAAAGCAACAGCAGCACGCTGCGCGTGAAGAGGAGGATGTCGCCTGGCGCGAGCAACAGAAAGATATCTTCGGAGAGTGACCATGGGGCCGGCCCTGCCACGGTCGAGCCCCCGGCAACTTCGGCAAATGAAGGACGTGAAAGTGCCAGCCGCTGTGAACCGGTCGAAGAAGGAGAGGGCGCAGAGATTGCGATCGACCGCGATCGATTGCGCTTCATGCTCTGATCGTTGTCTTGGGCCATAACACCTTAGATCGAGCATTCGACTATGCCCGCCTCCCGCACTTGGGGTTGCGTCCAATACGCAGAAACAATGCTCGCCAACATCACAGAATGTCGCATTAGGAGCCGGACTGTGATGCGATCAGAAGTCTTCCGTTAGCGAACAGCACCAAGATCTGCCCGTCGTTCCACGTAAACACGTGGAACTTGATGCCCTCCTGGATCTCGCTTGACATGAGAGTGCCTGCGCAGCCAAACTTGTAAACGACGTCTGCGTAGTTCGAGCCCAACTCGACACTTTTGAAGTCCAAGTCCGTCACGCGACAATATCCGGCCGGGAATGAGCGAGCGTTAACGGATCTGTAGTTCGTGTCTAAATCATCCGGAGCGGCCGGATTGAGGAGCGCTCTGCTCGCCGGAGCGCTGGCTTTCGCGGGTCGGGAACCGCTCGGGCCTGGCCGCACGAAGAGCCACGCGACGACCGCAACTGCTGTGATCCGCAAGGCTGCTCGCCAGTTAATAGAGCTGCGTGCCCCGGCGAATATTCGAGTTGTCGCCGCCGAACCTGGGATGTTGGCAGATTTGATGGTGGGCAGCTGGCAGAGACGCCAATCATTCCCAGATGCTGCACGTGAAGTGGAAGACTTCGCTTGAATGAAAAACAATGGGCTTCCCTCACGTTCTCATTCCGGAGAGGATGGTCAGGTCGACGCGACGTCAGCACAACGCAGTCTCCGCGTTATGGTCAACTACAAGAATTTGCAGGTGGCGGAGATCAATCTAATCCCGAGAGCCTAAGCTGCTCTTGCAGAGCCAGAGCCGGTGGCAGACGACCTGCTTAAGGCAGTCGAATCCGCCCTAGCGAGGCAAAATGAACTTGAATGTAGACGAGGCAATCTGCCGAGCCGTTGGCGCTGTTGGGCCCGCGCAGTCCTTATCTCGGTAAGTCGTTCTGTCAGCGAGGGCGCGCTTACAGGTCTGCTGCTCGTCGACGGAAACCCGGTGCAAACACCCGGCTGATCCAAAATCCGGAGATGCGCCCGGAAGGACGGCTCGCAGCAAGCGAGTTCATTGACGCTTTCGGCACAGATATCGGTAAGCACTCGACGGCCGATCAGATATCTCGCTCCTGAATATCCTGCTCACGGAGTGTTGAATGGGACTGCTGGGCATCCTCGTTGGGCTTTCGCTGCTCATTTTCTTTGCGTTTCGCGGCTGGAGCGTCCTGCTGCTCGCGCCTATCGCGGCGCTGGTGGCGGCCGCGTTCGGCGCACAACCGTTGCTTGCCAACGGGACCCAGATTTTCATGGTGAGCGCCGCCAGCTTCCTGGCGCAGTTCTTTCCGATCTTCCTGCTCGGCGCCGTCTTTGGCAAGCTGATGGATGATTGCGGCGCAGTCGCCTCCGTGGCTGCCTTCATGGCGAGATGCTTCGGCGAGCGCCGCGCGATCCTTGCCGTCGTGCTGGCGGGGGCGCTCGTCACCTATGGCGGGGTGAGCCTATTCGTCGCCTTCTTCGTCATCGTCCCGATGGCGCAATCTCTGTTCCGTGCCGCCTCAATTCCCCGCCGCCTGCTGCCGGCGACTGTCGTGCTGGGCACATCAAGCTTCACCATGTCGGCGTTGCCGGGAACGCCGTCGATCCAGAACGTAATCCCGATGCCGTTTTTCGGCACGACGCCCTTTGCGGCGCCCGGCCACGGCATCGTTGCATCCGTTGTCATGCTCGGTATCGGCCTGTGGTGGCTGCGACGTGCTGAGGGGGCTGCCCGCGCCGCCGGCGAAGGTTATGGCGAGGAGGCACTGGCGGCAACCGAGCGCACGCCGGCTGATGAGCTGTTGCGGGAACGAGCGACCACCGCCGGCGAGTTCGATCCTGCCGAGATCCGGCATGGACGCCGCAGCAAGACGCCACGCCTGCACTGAACGCCATCCTGCCGCTGGTCGTCGTCGTCGCCGTCAATCTTCTGATGTCGCTTGGTGTGTTCCCGAGGCTTGATTTCTCCTATCTCGCCGAGGAGCGTTGGGGCGGCACGTCGATTTCAGCCGTCGCCGGCGTCTGGTCGGTTGCGATCGCGTTGATCGCTGCCATCTTAACTGCATCGCTCTCAACTGGCCTCGGCTGCCGGCGCTTCGGCAGACCATGGATGCCGGCGCGAATGCGTCCGTACTGCCGGCGCTGAGCGTTGCAAGTCTCGTCGGCTTCGGCGCTGTCATTGCAGCGCTGCCTGCATTCGCAGCCGTGCGCGACTGGGTGCTGGCAATCGAGGGCGGCCCCCTTGTTTCGCTCGCGGTTGCAACGAATGTCCTGGCGGCACTGACCGGCTCGGCCTCGGGCGGCCTCACGATTGCGCTCGACGCACTCGGCCAGACTATATCGAGATCGCGGCCCAAACTGGCATCGACCCCGCTCTGATGCATCGTGTCGCGGTGATCGGCTCAGGCACGCTCGACATCTTGCCGCATAACGGCGCCGTGGTCAGCCTGCTCTCGATCTGCGGCATGACCCATTACGACAGCTATTTCGACATTTTCATGGTCGGCATCGTTCCGTCGGTCGTCGCGTTGGCCGTCGTGATCATGCTCGGCGGCGGAGTGGGGTCATTTTGAATGGGTACCTGCTTTGTCACGACGCAGCTTCCGCTGGTCGGTGAACCGCACGGCCAGCTCTCGCGGCGATAGCTCTGGCAGAGCCAGCGCCAGATCAATGATCTGGTCGCGGACGTCGTCGGGGATGCGATTCCAGACCCGGTCTGGTCGGGACCGATGGTCAGCCAGCGCCTCGACGCCACCCTCGCAATAGCGGTCATACCAGCGATAAAACGTGGCTCGCGGGATGCCGAGTTCGTCCAGCGTGCGCTTGGCCGGCAGGTGGATTGCTCAACGAGCCGGATGATCTCGGCCTTCTCGGACGCAGGGTATCTCATGCCTCGTCCTCCCCATCTCTTACCCGACAGTGAATGCAAGGGCATTCCCCGAAAGGGCCCGTTCATGCTTTATGGAATGGCCCGCCCCTCGCACCGGCGTCGTAGGGTCGCCGACGGTACAGAAGGAGGAACGGAAATGGATATTGCAGTGCTTGGTGTCGATCTTGGCGAGAATGTCTGCAGCATCGTCGGGCTCGACGCGTCTGGTGCGGTCGTGATGCGGCGTAAGGTTAGGCGCGAGACGCTGATAGCTCTTGTGGCGAAGCTTCCTCCGTGCGTCGTCGGGATGGAGGCGTGCTGCGGGGCTCATCATCTGGGCAGGTTGTTCGCCGCCCATGATCATGAGGTTCGGCTGATGTCGCCCAAATATGTCCGCCCGTACGTCAAGGCGCAGAAGAACGATGATCGCGACGCTGAGGGGATCGCGGAGGCTGCGACGCGGCCGACGATGCGCTTTGTGGGACTGAAGAGCCAAGACCAACTCGACATGCAGACGCTTCACCGATCCCGGGACCGGCTGGTCGGTGAGCGGACGGCGCTGATCAACCAGCTGCGCGCGATCCTGCTTGAACGCGGCCTGGTCGCGCCGCAGGGCAAACGGAAGCTTGAACATTCCTGGGTGCTGATGGACGAACAGGGCGGCGCGGGATTGAGCCCGCGGATGATCGCGTTGGTCGCCGACGCGCGCACCCAATGGGCCGGGCTTGACCGTCGGATCGCAGCTTTTGATGCGGAGTTTGTCCGCTGGGCGAACGAGAACGAAGACACACGCCGGCTGACCACAATCCCCGGCATCGGCACGATCGCGGCAACGGCGCTCGTCGCCGCGATTGGACGGGCGGCGTCTTTTGATCGGGGCCGCGATCTCTCGGCCTGGCTTGGCGTGGTTCCACGTCAGTTCACCACCGGAGGCAAACCGAAGCTGCTCGGAATCAGCAAGCGCGGCAATACATATCTCCGCAAGCAGCTGATCCATGGAGCGCGCGCGGCGTTGCCCCATGTGGTAGAGCGTGACACGCCGCTGGGACGGTGGGCGAAAGCGCTCATGGAACGGGCTCATCACAATGTCGCCGTTGTCGCCTTCGCAAACAAGCTTACCAGGATCGCCTGGGCTGTGCTGCGAAGCGGAGAGCGATTTGCGGTCACCAGGACCACGGCGGCGTAGAAGGCTTGGCGGCCCGGCCAGGCGCCTGGCTGCCACGGATGTTTGCGAGAGGGTGACGACGAGATGGTCTAACAGTCGAACGGCGCTTCGGAAGCCTGGTCAAAAAGACGGCGGCTCGACGCCGGACGCTTTATGAGGACCGGGGCGCGCGTATCTCCATCATGGCCGGAGGCTGCGCCTCGAGGCCGGATACGTTGAAGCAGACTGGTTGGCTGTCAATCTCAGATCCCCCTTGCAGACGGGGCGGGCCATACGTTTTTTGAGCAGGCGGTTCTCCAGGGTGAGGTCGGCCACTACCTCCTTCAACGCTGCAGTCTCACGACGAAGGTCCCTCACCTCGCCGGGCGTCGCGGTGTGCGCCGTGTCGCCCGCCTGGCGGCACTCGCCGGCCTCCAGGAACTCCTTGGACCAGCCATAATACATCGAGGCGGCGACGCCTTCGCGACGGTACGGCTCGGAGATATTCTCCTCGCCCCGCAGTCCTTCCAGCACAATACGAATCTTCTCTTCCGCCGAATAATGCTTGCGGGTCTGCCGCCGAATGTCCTTTAAAACTTGTTCTGCCGGCGCTTCGCCCGGTCCGGATTTCTGCTTCATCTTCGCTCCTGGTGGCCACGATGAACCAGAAATCCTCTCTCCGCAAAATCCTTCGGTTCGTCTCACAGGGGCCCTGACGGCTAACTCCCGCGATTACGTCGCCACTTCAGCCTGCTCTAGCCGCATACCAATCGGCGAAGCTCGCGGTCCACGCTAGAGTGGAAACGTACGACCGTATCGTCGGCGAGGACGTCCGATCGATAGATGTAGTCGAGCATGATGTTGTCGCCCATTCTTTTGACGCGCAGCTGCAGATCGAAGCCAATCTCTCTTCCAAGATATCTTGGGCTTTCACGCGGCAGCGCCCCTTCGCTCGGCAGCACGAATTTCTGATTGAGAATGAGGGTGGTTACCGGGTAGCGGCCTGAAGGCCTACCAATGCCGAGTCGCGCCTCGAGGTCTAATATGCTGAAGGTAGAGCAGCGGCGCAGCTGAGCCAGACACTCGTTCGCCGACGCGACAAGTGCCTTCGCGCCGCCCTCTGTTGCCGGGTAGACAGCTGCCAGCAAGGCACAGCATCCTATGATTGTCAGCTATTTCGCGACTGACATTTTCAGGAATCGTTACCGCTACCGGCGGCATTCATCGACGGACGATCACCAGGCGCCGTGGTCGGAGTTTCTGCCGCCGCGCCAGGACCTCGTCATCGACGCAGCCCGCCTCGACGCAGGGAGACACTGAATGTCCAATCAACCGAACGGAGTTGGCAGCGGCGATCTCCTGTGCATCCCCGTCGGGCCGGTGCGCGATGGCACGTTCCAGTACATCCCGGGCGCACCGACCGTCGAAATCGCCCAACTGATGTTAAGCCCAGTGGCGGCGCAACTCTCCCTGCAAGCGGTGTGGCGGGCCGAGCCGGAGGCACTTCAGGCGGCCCAACGCGCGATCCGAGCCCAATATCCAGATATCGGCAGCATCGATCTGCAGCCGGTTGCGCTCGATCAGCCGACAGCATCGCTAACGGTGACGATTCCGGACGGTCCCACCTACACTTTCGGGCCGAGCCCGGCTTCCGGCATGGCCCAGCAGCGCGTCGTGTTCAACGACCGGCTGACCTCGGCGGAAAAGACCGCCGCGATCGCGGCCTTCCAGGGACAATCGAGCATCCTGACACTGACCTATCAGGGCCGGCTCGACACGCGCGAGAGCTCCACCGTCAAGATCGCCGGCGACCTTGCGCCGACCTTGAAGGTACTGGCGCCGCAGAAGCCGGACGAAAGCTCCGGCGGCTGGTTCGGAAGGAAAAAGGATCCCGATCCGCCGCCTCCGCTGCCCGATCTCGCCGCATGCACAGCCGCACTCGATGACGCGATCTCCAGCGGCCGCATCAAGCTGACGCGCATCGACACGGCGAATGTATCCGACGCGACGAAGAGCAAGGCGGAAGCTGCCGCCCGCAGCCACGTGGCGAAGGTGCTGTTCGACAAGCTGCAGCAGATGGGCGCAGACGCCGCCTACGTGAATTCATTGCCGGTCACCTGGGAATCCCCGGCGACCGAAGACGCGACGTTTCAGATCAGCCGTTCGGCCGATCTGGGCGGCTGGCTCGGCCGCAACGCCGGCTTGCAGCAAGTCACAGAAGTGAGCGCACCGATTGCGGAGCCCCCGAGATAGACGCCGGACATCCGCGAGAACCCAAGCTGAATGCTGAACCGAACAGAGGAGCACGTCTCATGCTGAAACTTTCGCCGGCGATCACGGTCCAGGGCATTCCCTATGCCTTCGGTCAGACCATGGATTACACCTTCTTCCCCGACAGCGAGGAGAAGGACACCTATTACGCCCTGGCCGAAAAGCCGGCGTATCAGGCCGTCGACGGCAAGCCGGCCTTCAATCTAACCTGGTATTTCGGCGACAACCAGGAAGCGGGCGGCATCTGCACCTTCACCGCTGCACTGCCAATGCCCAATATGAGCGACACGAAAGTCCAGGACGCAGTCAGCGCCGCTCTCAACAGCAATGAGTCCGTCGTCAAGATCGCGCAGACGACCTTCGCACTGTGCCAGGCGATCGATGCCAAGAACGCCGACGAGGTCGCAAAACTCAAGGCCAGCCTCGGCTTCGATGACGCTACCGTCAACAGGAGCAAGGCGAGCTTCGACAAGAGCCGCGATTACAAGCAGTTTCTCCCGCGCATCTCGGAGCGCTCCATCAAGCCGGTGCCGTTCAGGTCGGGCAAGGTCACCGTGCAGGCGTTCACGAATCTGGATGCCTATCAAAAGGGGTCGCCGTCCTATTCAACGGGCAGCGTCCAGACCACTCCGTCGCTGATGAACAGCAATGCTGCGGTGGTCACCTTCAATCTACAGGACCTCGGCGCCAATCTGTTCTGGCACGGGCTCGGCGGACCGCCGTTCGACCAGTCTTCGCGCAAGCTCCCGGAATACAATCCGGACAAGGGCGTCAGCGTCATCAGCGTCACCTACAACGTCGAGTTCGACGGCCTGCTCCCGGAAGCGAAGGCGACGGTCACTCTCAGCAAGGACCTCATCGCGAAACTGAAGGTCGAAGACAAGGAGTGGCAGGATTCGTGGGGACGTACACACCACGAGGAAGTCGAGCGCGGCAAGGAATACAACGAGACCGTCAACAGCGCGACCGACATCGTCCTTCCGGCGGTCGCGTCCAAGGAAGACGGCGACGCAGTACGCAAGCTGCTCACCGACTGGGCGGGGAAGCAGCTCGAGGACATGGCGAAATCCCAGCTTCCCGACGTCAAGCTGGATGCCCTGAACATCGACAATGTCCGGACGCTCGAGGCCAAGAGTGGCCAGTCCCGCACCTATACATTGACACAGGCGACAACCATCCCGAGGAACCCGCAAGGGCCGCTTCAGAAGATCAGCGCCCTTGCAGGCAAGGAGCCCCTGACGACCTTCTTCCAGCTGATCGATCTCAACGACAAGCCGTTCTTCAAGGTCGACGTCACCGTCAATCCGCCGAACCTCGCTTATCTCAAGGCCCGTGCGATCGATCGGCTCGCCATCACAGACCTGTCCTACGTCAAGACCCAGCTATTCGGCACCAGCGGTCCCGTCACCACGATGACGTACAAGCCCGGCGCCGACGCTAATGTCGATGACGTCCAGCTCAAGGGAATGTTCGACGTCAGGATCCCCAGCGACCAGCGGGTGCTTTCGTACAACTACCTCGTCTCCTACACCGACGGTACGCCGTCGTTGCAGGTCAAGGGACTGAAGCTGAGCGGCACCAACTATCTCGATCTCAGCAGTGTCGACCTTGGCGTCCTCAGCGTGTCGCTGAGCGGCATCGACCTGCCCTGGGACATCGTCGACAGCGCCACCGTCGATGTGAAGTACGGCGACTGGCACAAGAAGGTCGCGCTTCAGAAGGATGCGCCCGCCTTCATCGCCAAGCCGTTCGGCAGGCCCATTGCCGGACCAATCCAGTACAAGGTCACCCTGAATCCGATTTCGGGCGATCCGGTCGAGGGTGAGTGGATACAGGTCACCCCGGACCGCGGCAATGCGGACATCAGCCTGCAGAACCCGCTCGGCAACATGGTCCGCACCCTCAAGTTCGCGCTGGTGGACGGCGCGACGGCCGCCACGCTCCGGGTTGAATACACGTTCAAGAGCCAGGACGCCGACCGTGTATTCGAACAGCTGATCGAACTGGATTCATCGGCCACGTCCCGCGCGCCGTTCAAATGGCGCGTCCCGGCGCTGAGCGGCCACGCGTCGTCGTTTCGGGTGGTCACGGCGATCGTCAACGACAACGAGATGGCGGATCCGAGTGGAGGAAACCTGGCCGAGGTCAAGACCGACCCTCTGATCCGGGTCGCACCGACGAAGATCTCGAAGATCTAGCCAACGCCGGGAATCCCCCATGCTCGCGGACGATCACGAAATCCAACTGCAAGGCGTCGAAGGAGTCCTTCTCTACAGGGATTTCTTCGACCCCAAGCTGTTCTATTGCTGCTCGACGCGTCCCGCCGTGGCGCGAACGAACGGCGACTACCAGTTCGCGATCGTCCTCTACGAAAAGCCCCGCAAGGATTGCGCGGGAATGCTGTCCTTCGTCGCCGACCTCAAGCTGGACGAGGCGACGAGGACCAAAGCGGAAGAGCGGCTGCGCGAGACAACCCAGGGCGCGCAGCTCGTCGCAATGCCGTGGAGCGCCGGCACCGTCGCGGCCGCCATCATCGGCGGCGAGCCGGTGTACGCCGTCCCCTCCCTGCTCGGCGGCAACTCCGTCGCGTTGGCCGTGAACCTCACCCTCGATCAATATATTCTGCTCAAGAACAGCGGCAGCAATCCGCAAGCTCCTCCGATTTCGGTCGTCTATAGCCTCTCCTACGAGGCGTTTCGGCCGCAATACAGCTACTCCATCGAATTTGACGAAACGCGGTTTCGCGACTGGGTGCAGAAGAAGACGACGGCTGACTTCCTGTTCGTCAGCTTCGAGAAAATCGAGACCTTCGAAGACCTGAAGGAAAGCGCCGTCATCAGGGTCGTGGCCGAGAACGATACCGGCGAGCCGGCTCCTGAGGGATTTCGGCGCGCATTTCTCCAAAGCCTCCAGAGCCTGCTCGAGCCGGCGCCGCGCTTCGCGACACCTCCGGAAGCAAAAGGCGGCAGCTGGATAATCGGTTTCGGCAGCAGCACAGTGCACGACATCCAGAACATCGCCCGGCGGCTCGACTGCAACATGAAGATCAGCGGCGCGGTGACGCGCAAGATCTTCATTCAGGGCGCATTGAGCGGACTGAGTGACGCCCTCGCCGCCCGGCCACCGCTCGTGCTGCCGGCCAGCAATCCGTTCAGACAGGAGCTCACGGTTCGCTGCCACGCCGCATTCGACGCCGCACCTCTGGTTGCGGCCAATGTTAGAAATCAAGCGGCTGGGTAACACCGGGGAGCTTACGAACGTCTTCAACAAGACCCAGCCGGCGGATTGGCCGGTCGAGCTCATCCACCTGCCTGGTAATGATGTCCTGCCTCAGTACCGGTGCGAATCCCATTTCGGCAACAAGCGTCCGGTGAGCACTTCGCAGGCGATCGACATCCGGCCCGAGCAGGCTTTCCTCGATAAACTGCCCGCCGAATTTTACGCCTACCGGATGTATTCCATCAGCGTCGCCGACGAATTTCCGTGGGACCTGGTGAGGTCGATCAAGCTGGAGCTCAAGGGGCCGGCGCCGCTCGCGTTCGATCCACCGGTCCTCGTCCTCGGCCCCAACCTACGTTCTGGCCAGATCGGCGCCTTCGCGTCGCAGCCGGCTAAGCTGGACGACGTGGAGTTCGCTGCCACCTGCCAGCCTCGATCGAGCTCGCCCTTCGTGCTGAATGGACTCCCGGCCGGCGCCACGATCTTCCTGAACCCGCTTCTGCGCCGGGTGGTTCACTTCGAGGCCAGCCGGGATTTCGATTGGGGCACGTGGAGTGCCATCGGCCTGACGGTCACTCCGTCCGGCGGCCCGCAGCTCTGGGCTGACGGCAACGACAGTTTCGAGCTGACGCGGTCTTCGCCGGCAACGTCCTTTGCCTATTGGTACACCGACGGCAAGCAACTGAGCTGCCAGCGGCAGTTCATCAACGTCGATTCGGCGACGCCGCCGACGCCGGCCGTCCCCTTCGAGACCTCCGAAGCGCACGTCACGATACCAAGCCCGAAAGCGTCCGTCGTCATGGCAGAACAAGGGAGTCGCACATGATCTTAATCGGCAGTCAGAAATTCCAGCAGGACGGCATCGACGTCTATCCGGATCACGAGTCCCCGACGCAGTTCTGGTATCTTCCGGGAACGGTCAGGCTCGCCGAGCGCAACAAGAGCAAGGTGCTGTCCTATCTCTGGTACACGGATTCCGAATCGGATTCCGACGGCACCGGCTTCCTCAATTTCGAGGTCAACACCGCCGTTCCGGCCGCGACGCTCGACACGATCAAGGGGATGATCGCCAGCAAGACCGGCGTCAACGCGTCCAAGCTCACCCTCTCCGCAGTTCCCTACCAGACCGGAAACGTCAATTTTTCCATTCTGGGTCCGGTTGCAGCAACCGCGGGCGAAGGTCTCAAGACGGACCCCAGCGTTCTCTATCAAAGCAAGGAACAGCTCGTCTGGAACGCCGGCTCGTCCTCTCTGGTCGGCGATAACGCTGCGGTCTGCTCGGTCAAGTTCACCAAGGAGGGCAAGCTGGCGGCGGCCATGAAGCAGGCCATCCTGTCCGGCTCCAACGCGATTGCCGCGCTCTACCGGCTCGAGTTCCTGGCGATGCGGCCGTCGGTCACGTTCAAGGTAGCCGGCACGATGAAGAAGACCATCACCGATTTCCAGCTCAGCCTCGGCACATCGATTCCGCTCGAAGCCTTCGTGCTCGATCTCGGGATCCAGGCGCAGTGGCAGAAGATCATGTCGAAGACGGATCTCAAGATCGAGGTCACCGATTTCACGGGCGAGCCGCAGGAAGGACTAAAATGGGCGCAGCAGATCCTGCTCGAATACATCCTCAAGAACTTCTTCGAGGTGTCGATCGGCCGGGACAAGGACAACTGGAGCCCGCTGAAGGAAAAGCCGGAGATCAGCCAGGCCGTCGAGAAGGCGAAGGACGTCGAGCAGGCGGCGACCGACAAGGTCGCGGAGGACGGCAAGAAGGAGGGCGAGGCAGACAGCGCCGTCAAGGAAATCGTCAAGGCGGCCACCACCTTCATCCCGAAAGTCAACGTCCGCGCTTCCTACTACGAAGGCAAGCAGGAGAACTCGATCGATTTTCTCTACTCCGAACGGAAGGCCAAGGCCTTTCCGATCCTGCCGCAGGCGCTCGTGCTCGAGGGATTGGGCGACAACGAACAGGCTCGCGGGAGGTACGTGACGCAGGTCAACCGCGCGCAGGATCCGTTCGGACTGCCCCTCAACGTGACCGTGGCGATTCCGGACGAGGCTGACCGCACCAAGGTCGGCCTGCGTACCCTCAACGTCACGGGGCGGTATCCCGCCGGCGCTGGCGCGGCGGGGCGAACCACCAAGATCCTGACGGTGAACGCCGGCACCGTCACCGGCGACAATCCCCTGAAGTTTCAGTACGACAAATCTGGGTCCGCGAAGGTCGAGTACGACGTCGACTACGTGTTCAACCCGAGCGACGAGTGGCAGAGCGACGCATTTCGGTACTCGTCCAAGGGCGAGGAAGAGCGGGCGCTGATCACCGCGATGCCGGAAAGCGTCGCCGAGTTTCTCACGCTGACCGTCAATTTGAGCGACGACTTCGTCTGCGAGACCAACGACCAGGTCGTGGTCGCGCTGACGGGCAGCCGATGGAAGGGCGACAAGCGTGTGGTCTTCCAGAACGGCGCGCCGTCCTCGCAAACGCTGAAGATCCGCAGCGAGGCGAAGTTCAAGCCCGATCCGATCCAGTACCGGGTGGAAGTGCGCAAGGGATCGAAGGTTTCCTACACATACGGGCCCGAGCCGGTGATGGACAAACAGGTCATCGTCCGCGACCGGTTCGTCGATCACATCCCGGTGTTCTTCGCGGCCGGCTTTGGCGACGACGCCGACAGCGTCGATCTGACCCTCACCTACAAGGACGGCGACTTCGAATGGGAGGACCAGTTCACGCTGGAGAAGGACCAGAAGGGCGCGAAGAAGCTCAAGCGGATCGTTCCGACGCTCAAGGATTTCGGCGACAAGCGAAGCTCGCTGGTGGTGCAATGCGAGGTTGACCTTCCATCGGGCGATTCCTTCCAGCTCAAGAAGGCCCGGGTCGGCGGCGTCAACACCATTCCGTCCAAGGTGCCGGCGTGAGCAGCGTTGCCGGCATCACGCGCGACCATCGTCCGGGCGCGGCGCAGCGGCGCGGCTTCGAACGTTCGATCGAAGCCATCGCGCGCCACGACCCCGGCCTGGCCAGCGCGTTCGCGCGAACCAGCGGCATAGCGTTGCGGGATTGCCTGACGTCCGCCCGCCAGGGCAAAGCGTGGTCGGGTGGCGTGCTCAATCGCAACGGGGCGCCGCTGGAGTTCTCGTTCTCGACAATGTCCGACGACCTCAGATACACCATCGAGGTGGGCGGACCGGACATACCGCCCGAACGGCGCCTTGCCCGCATCGACACGCTGCTCGGAGAGCTCGGGCTGGATCCGGGCTGGGCCGGGATCCCCCGGCAATTTCAAGACCTCCAGCGCAATACGCCGCTGGCATACGGCGCCTGGCTCGGCATCCGTCACAAGCGGGCGTGGACCTCGGGCCCGGCGACGACGTTCAAGATCTACGCCGAAATGCCGAAGGCGGCGGCGATCACCGCGCTCCTGACAGATTACCTCGGCGCGCCCGTGCTGCCGGACGGCGAAGCGCAGCTTGCGCTACTCGGGGGAACGCCGGACTCGGATCGCTGCGAGTTCTATTTCGAACTGTCGCAGGCCAGGCCCGCAGTGTCGACGCTGACGCGCCTGCTCGCCCGCTCCGGACTAGCAGCACGCCAGGACGACCTGCTGGGGCTCATTCGTTCATTCCATTTCCGTCGCGACGGCGGGCCGGACACGCTGCCCGAGGCGCAATACGGCTTCAGCTATTCGGTGCAGCCCGGCGGCGGCGATCCAGTGTTCTCGATCTTCGTTTTGCCGTCCGCCCTTGCCGGTGGCGACGGCTACTTGCGGCGCGAGCTTCTGATCTCCGTGCTTGGCCGCGGCTGGTCACTTGGCTGCTACGGCGCGCTCACCCAGCCGCTGGCACAGCGCCTCTTTCAATCCGGGTTTCACAACATGCTGACCTTTTCCGCAGGCGCGGGGCGAGCGCTGGGACTCCAGGTCTCGGTCAGCCCACCGCCGGAATTCATCCACGACGATTGAGGGGATCGCACAATGTCGCAACCGTCGACAGTGAAGGTATTACAGGGAAAGCGCCGCGCGGGCGAGCTTGGCGACACCGTGATCAACCCTTCGGACACGCTGTCGTCCACCGTGCTGCTCAACACCGCAGCCGGCGCCAGTTTCTATTTGCCCGCCTACCGCTCGGCCGCGCAAACCTCGGGCGGCTCAACGGCGTTCCAGCCGAGCGTGACCGACGACGGCCTGCTGACCTTCTTCCTCGAGTCGGTTCCTGCTCCGGAGATCGCCGGCACCGTCGGCGGCGCGACACCCTGTCTGACCGGCACGACCTTTACCCTCGTCGTGAACCAGAGCGGTGGAGGGACGCGGATCCCGTTCGATCATGCCTCTGCCGGCGGTGCCGTGCACCGCCTGTCCGTCAAGCTTGCCGCGAACCAGGCGAAGCTGGTTCGCGCCGCCCTGTTCGACATCAATCCAAACGTGGCGATCGAAATCAGCCAGACGCTGCAATTGGCGGCGCGGCAAACGCCGGCATTCGTCCAGAGCAATTGGAGCAATCCCGCGATCCGCAGCGGCCTCGTGGGCCTGTTCAACGGAATTCCGTTCTCGGAACCCTCGATATATTCCCAGATGGCGACCGCCAGCGACCCGGACTTTCCCAACCAGTATCTGGTGCTCAACTGCGTCTACACGGCGCAGGTTTCGGCGCCGCAACTGCCCGGCTACGTGCAGTGGCAGGTGAACTGGCACGATCGCGCCTACAACTACTACCAGGACAACCAGGACCCTTCGCGCGTCTTCTACCTGCCCGACCAGTTTGCCTTCGACAAGGGACCAAAGGACGCTCCGACCGTCTCGCTGCTCCAGTTTTCCCTGCCTACAGGCGGCACGACCGTCGAGGCGACGCGCGCCCATTTCCGCATTTACGGCAGACCCGTCGTCGATCTCGAACGCATCAACAACGCGGCGCAGTCGCTGAAGGCGAAGCTCGGTCAGCAGCCGCAGATGGTCTCGCTCCAGGACGCGCACAAGGTCAGGACCAGATTCACGCAATATCTGCCGAACGCGGCGGCCACTGGCAGCGATCCCGCGGTGCAGATGGAGGCATCCCTCGACCTCGCCGAGGGCCTGCGCAACGAGCTCGACATGAATTTCGCGCAGTTCACCGCGCTGTGGGCGGCGATCTTCAGCGCGGCGCCGGAGAACCCGCTGTTTCGAGGCTGGGTCGACGTCGAGCTGTCCGATGGCAGGTACGCCGACAGAATCGATTTCAACGCAAGGCTGCCGACCGACCGGGAGAGGTCCTTCTTCGACGACATTATCGAGACCGGCACGACCAACACCTATCCTGCGGAATTCAGCGTACGGACGGCCAAGGGCGTGTTTTCCGACATGCCCGACGTGGCGGAGCTGCTTCTGATCTTTGCCATCGGCAAGACATTCACATTCGACGGCGACGCGCAGAAGAAGACCATCACGGCCGAACGATCGATACGGGACATCGTAATCGGAAACCAGAAGCCGGACGAATACCCCTACCGGCTCATGGTCGTGCGCCAGGACGGGTCAAAAACATGTTCCGAGTGCACGGCGAAGACCGACATGCCGTCGATCTGGATCACGAAGGATCAAGTCGCACATTGCACGGGCCCGTGCGCGTAGGCCAGTGCGCGCAACAGGACATCGAGAGGCGAAAACCAAGGGAGAGACACGATGGCTGGACGCAAGTTCTTTAGCAACCTCAGTCAGTACCCGCTTGCCGTAACGCTGACGATACGCAGTAGCGAAGACCCGCGAGATCAAGCGGGGACGAAGGACTTCGCGCTGCCTGCGCACGGACAGTCCTGGCAGGACTACGGCAACAATGTCGACATCTACCTCAACGGCATCAACCTGATCGCGCTCTCCAACGGCGCGATGCTCGGACAACAGTACGTCGTGATCACCAGGGGCTCCCTGCTGGACAACGAGCTGAACATGTTCAACGCGGTCGACTTCAACTTCGCGAACAACACGTTCTATGTGTCGACCCGCCAAGTCTACTGAGCGATCGCTACGGCTTCGTGATGATGCAGAGAACAGGGAGATTTCCTATGGCCATGAAGACGCTGATCAACAGAACCGGTCATCACCTCAGGGTAACGCTAATCGTCCGCAAGGGCGATCATCCCGAGAATAACGCGGGCACGGTCGACGTGAGCCTGGGCGTCCGCCCGCCATCGTCGGACGTCACGACGATTGCCGATGATGCCGGCGTGAAGGACGTCGCCTATGGCAACGAGGTTGACATCTACCTCAACGGACTCACCGCGACAATGATCGCGGACGGATCTGGTGTCGGACGGCGCGATGTCGTGGTCGACCGCGGCTCGCCGCTGGACAACGAGCTCAACACCAACGACACCATCGTGTTTTCCTTCGACGGCGAAGCCGTCCTGGTATCCGCGACCAACTCGGACCAGACGCCCCACGCGTTCCCGGCAGATTAACCCGTCGCCGTCCGACGGCCCGACCCGTCGAACGGCGCACGGTCTCCCTATCAATCAAAGGCACGAGGAGACGACAATGGCCTATGCGGCAAAGAACTATACCCGCGTCCAACTGATCGCCTACGAGATCCCGACCCTCCAGGTCGTCCAGCCCGGCAACGCGCCGGAGGCCGTTCCACGGCTGCCGGTGCCTGCCCTCCCCGATGCGGACAGTGTGGCCAGGCTTCGCCGAATGGCCAGCGTCGTCAACTACGCCGCCAATCGCCTGCGCTTCGCCGGAGGCGACGCTGCGACAACGCTGAAGATCTTCATGGCGCCGGAGTTCTACTTCCGGCCCCCGAACGCCCAGAATGCCTATTCGTTCAACCAGATGATCAACATCCTGGATGCCTTGCGGAAGATGTTCGTCCACGCCGATTTCGCCGACTGGCTGTTCGTTCCCGGCTCGATCTTCTCGTCTCAGCCGGCGGACGCCAAGATGGACCTGCCGGGCGGCCAGCGCGCCTATTTCAATACGGCCTGCATGGTCAAGGGCGGCGCCGCCGACGCGCCCTTCAACTTCGTGCATAAGCGCCTCGTCTCCGACATCGACGGCGCTCCGCCGAACGAGGCGGCGCTGCACAATCCCAACTTCCATCATCTCCTGATGGACTGGAACGAGCGCAAGAACAATGCCTGGCGGTGCGACAATCGCACCTTCGGCATCGAGGTCTGCCTCGACCATCTCGACAACCCGACGTGCCGCGTCCTGAAGACCGTTCTTGTCGACTGGCAAGCCAATGAGCACCAGGCGGCGCCTCCGGTCGACGTGCATCTGCTCACGTCCTGCGGAATGGAGTTCAACGACCGCTCGTCCGCGGCGCGGGTCAATGGCTACCTGCTCGGCGTCGACGGTCATCCGGCGAACCGGAACTATGGCGGACATTCGCAAGTGAACCGCGTCACGGCGCAGAACCTCGCCGGCAACGCCACGCGAAGCCCGAACAACGCCGGCGGTGCCAACATGAACACACCGCTATGGAGCGAGGACATACCCCAAGCCCTGCGGATCACCAACGTCGCCACATACCCGGAGCGCGTGCGCTGCTATCCGCGGCAGCAACTGTGATGCGGGGACATGGCGCGGCTCTCGTTGCGCTAGGCTTTCTCTTCAAACGAACTGACCTTGCCTAGCCACGCGACGCCTGGGCGCGGACGCGTTCGTCCGCGTGGCATGCGTTCGGATTTCGTACATGCCGATAATGATCGGTGCATTGAGGGAATTGAGGGAACGGCCCAATGACGAGACAGATTCACACCGAGCAGGAGAGAACTTCGGTCAGCTCCTGCGCAAGAGCCCTGGCCATCGCAGCGCTGGCCGCAATCGCGGTCCTGTGCACCGCCGGCGGGGCGCGTGCGCAGAAGTGCGATGAGATCCGCAACATGTCCTGGAGCGAGGCGCTCACGCATCTCTATGCGGTGCATGCGATCAACAAGGGAGGACTGACGGTCGATCAGATCTTCACGCCGCGCGGGACGATCGGCTCGCACATGGACTTCGCACCGATCGAGGTAAGCATCACCGGAAAGTATCCCAACGTGGAGCCCGACTTCCGCGACCGGCCGACGCTGCACTTCACCTGGAACCATCTGGTCCAGTCACCCGGCCCGGCCGGCACGTGGGAGGCCGCGGAGATCGTGATCCTGGAGCCGCTCAAGGACTTCGATAGCGAACTGTGGGCCGCCACGCCCTACGACACCATCACGCTCGGCCCCCATCACCTGGGGGCAAAGACCATCATTCTCGCCAGGGGTGACGCCCTGGCCGGCGAAATCCGCAAACGCATCACCGACAATGACGGCGTCAAGGTGGAGGCCTTCACCGGCACCGGCGGGCGCGCGACGCGCGATGCCGTCGACCGGAGACTCGCCACCAACGCCGGGCTCTGGCGGCTGCACGACGCGCAACCGTCGCCGAACAACCTCGACGCGACCGATCTATCGAAGCAGCAGAAGACCCGTGCAAGCATGCCGGTATGGGTGACGTCGAGTAGCTGCACGGCCGGCGTGCAGATCCTCGGGGACAAGGCGGCGCAAAGTAACCTTGCCACGCACGCCAACCCGGATCCTCGGTTCATGACCGAGCTCTGGAATCGGAACCTCTATTTCGGGCTGCACATGGGGACAGCGGTCGAGGCGCTGCACGGCGCCCAGTCGCCGGGCGGCGAAGCGAACGGCCTGCGCGCGCGGCTGGGCCTTTGCGCCCAGACCTATCCCGGCAACGTCGACCTTCCCGGCGAGTGGGTGCTCGATCCGGACAACATGAAATATGTCGAAAATCCAGTGACCCACAAAATCGAGGTTGAGTACGCCATGAAACAGGAGACGATCCGTTGCTCGAGTTGGGTCGGCGCCAGTGCGTCGGCACCGGCCGCGACGCGCCTGACGTGCCGCGCACTCTGGACCAAGGACGAGATCGTGAACCGCACGCCATCGGATTATGCCTGGCAGCTCGCGACCCATATCCTAACCTATGCGATGTACGTCGATGCGCGGGTCGCCAACGCGTCTGAGGACGGGCTCACTCCCATGCGGATGGGAAAGCGTCTGTGGTGGAACATCTACGGTCCGCTGATCGCGAACGCGCGCAAGAAGCCAAACGAGATCGTCTCCAGCAATCCGGAAGCGCTCGCGCGGAAGGCCTGCGCTTCGACGGCGACGTCAACGGACTGGAACGCGTATATCAGCGCGCTCAAGCTGCTGCTGCCCAAGTCGTGAAACGAAGTGCCGCCCGTATCGGTGTAACAGCGACCGTTGATTCAATATCTTGATTCTGATCGAATTCCGTGGCGCGCGCTCACATCGCGCTTCACGTTGGCGCAACCAATTAACGGTGCCCGCGCCCGCCGAACGCGTTTTCTCCAACTCAGAAGACATGCTCATGCTACCTGTGATGAGATTTTCTTTGATCTCCCGGTGCACACGTCGCGCACATAGCGCCTCCAACTACTTGAAGAACCTGATCTCTCGATCCAATCCATCACCGGACAAACCGCAGCGTTATTCCTGCTCGCAATCTGCTGAAGCCGACCTGCACGTCGTTCGGCCCGCTCCGTCTATCGAGAAGCTTGCGCTGATGGTCGAGCGATTCCATCCGCTCGGGTCCTCGCCCATAACGATTTCCCAACCTCGGGAAGATGAATAGGCGTGCGAGGTCCTAGGTTCGCATTCCGCTCGGGTTAAAAAAGGCCGGCACGTTGTGGCGGCTCATTGTGATTTCAATGGCTTAGACGGTCGTGCCTTGGACTCGGAATTTGAGCAAGCTGGTAGGCCGTGGACTCGGAATCCGTGCTTTTGGGACTCAAGATCTTGGATAAGCAGGCCACTGATTTGGCTTCATATTTCGCCGCGTCGGACTCAATTCGCGTGAGAAGTATCAACGAGTCCAAACCTGACGCTTTGAACGACTTCGATCAAAATCGGATGGCGGATTGAAGCCGGTGCGGCTGAAGCGGCAAGCCCTACTCCGCTTCACGGACATTCACGCCGGCAATTGTTCTGTTGTTCAATACCGCTTCAAGCAACGGAAGAGTCGTAGGGCATTCGGTTCAGAAGGGCGGGGATATCCGCCGCAGGGATGGCCTTGTTGAAGAGGTAGCCTTGCCCTTCGGTGCAGCCATTGGCCATCAGAAAGGCCAACTGCGCTGCGTCTTCGACGCCTTCGGCTGTGGTCGTTAAGCCAAACCCTTGCGCAAGGCCAAGGATAGCGCGAACGATCACCCGGCTGTCTGCGCTGTCGTCCAGATGCGACACGAAGCTGCGGTCGATCTTGATCTTGTCGAGACGAAACGAAAGCAGTTGGCTGAGGGTGGCATAACCCGTTCCGAAATCATCGAGCGCGATCCGGACGCCGGCCTGACGTAGTTCATCAATCACGGTCTTCGCAACCTCGAGATTTTCCACGAACGCGCTCTCGGTGATTTCAATCTCCAGGCGGCGCGGGCTGAACCCGGTCTGCCCAAGGATCGCTAGAATTCTCACTCCAAGCGTGGGATCGCGCAATTGAATCGGCGAAACATTGAAAGCAAGCGTGAAGGTCCCGGGCCACGCGTTGGCATCGAAACATGCGCGGCGAAAAAGCTGATCTCCAAGCGCGTGGATGAGGCCAGTTTCCTCTGCGATCGGAATAAACACGTCGGGCGGAATACACCCCAAAGTCCGGTTGTTCCAGCGCGCCAGGGCCTCGAACCCGATGATGCGCTCACCCTTGAGTGAAACCAACGGCTGGTAGTGCGGCTCGACAATATCGGCGGCGATCGCGCTTCGAAGCTCTCGCTCGATATGGATGCGCCGCTCGACGTGCGTGTCCATCTCTGGCTCGAAGAAACGGACACAGGACCTGCCGTCGCCTCTTGCGCGACAGAGGGCACGAACCGCGCGCCTGACCAATCCGTCACAATTGACGCCGTCACTCGGAGCGATGGCGATACCAATCCCAACACCAAGCTCGGCTGACACTTTCTCGATCGCGAAAGCCTCGGCAGCGGACGCCACGATACGGCTCGTCAGATTCGCGGGAACGTCGAGGGAGCGAATGTCCGACATGATAATCCCGAATTCGTCCTCTCCAATCCTTGCCAGCATGCCATCTTCGCGCAAGATGCCGGTGACTCTGTTGGCAAATTCTCCAAGTGCCTTGTCCGCTGCTAGGTGGCCATGTCTATCCTTGACCCTCTTAAAGCCATCGAGGCCAAGCATGAGAACAGCCACCTGACGCGTGTCGCTGACGGCGCTGAGGCATGCATGAAGTTTTTCATCGAATAGGCGACGGTTGGGCAGCCCGGTCAAGGAATCGTGCCGCGCCAGTTCGCGCGCTTCTCGTTCTGCAATGGTCCGTTCTTTCACTTCGCAAACTAGATCTCGATAACGACGAAGGATATAGATCATCAGACCAATGATCAGAACAAACCCGACGAAAATAATGTCGTCGATTTCCGCGTGCTCCCTTCCCAGCTGAAACAACTGAGGGCCAAGCTCATAGGCATTTGCCAAGACCGAAGTGAGGGCGGTGCCCCCGATAAGAGCAACGGAATCGATTATGGCGGAGCTGCGCCAGTTGAACCAATCGGTGCGGAATACGCGCGATCGTGGCCTTGTCAAATTCCTCACAGTCCAACCCTCGTGACGCCGGCTGTTTCACAGTGGGGCTCTTATGTAGCAACATAGCCGTTAATTAAGCGGCAGATAATACGCGCAGATTATCGGAACGTGAGTTCTGCTGCTGAGGCCGCGACGGGGAACTCGCCGGATCGGAATAGTCGTTCCTGGGAATTGGGTTGCAATCCATCGGCCCGCACGCTATGGTGATCAACGCCAGGATGCAGACCGTACACCTGTCGCCCTGAATTTGACGCTCTAGGTGTGAGATGGGTTTTGCCTCGGGAAGTCCGATGCATGCCCGGAAACCAAAGGGGCCTAGCGTGTTGCAGTCGCCGCCGTGAGTCGGTTCCCGACTTCCGACGCTCTGTGCTTGTTGGCCGTCATCAAGCACCCGCCCTCCCGATTCTATTTGTAGCCGTGCGACCCCCGAAATTCAGGTACGTTGGAGGCAGCATATGTATATGAGCGCCAGTTTTGAGGTGCACGAGCCGCCCACCGCGCTCCGGCTGGTGACGCAGGCTTATGCGAGCCTCCTCCTCACTGCCTTCGCGCTGATGCCCGTCCAGCTCATCGCCTATCTGTATTTCTACCAGGCTCCAACGCTAAAATTCGAAGATCACCTGTTCCACGAAATCGCGATCGCCGTCGCCACTCTCGAAGGGCTGTTCGTCACCTATGTGACCTGGCGTTGCTACAAGTCTTCAGGCGAACCCCTGTTACGTTGGTTGACGCTGGGTTTTCTTGGCTTCGTGCTGATCTACGCGCCGCATGGCGCTTTCACCGGGATGGCTCACCACAATATTTGGCTCTTTCTGCTCTATGGACCGGCATCGCGACTTGCGATGTCGGTCCTGCTCTTCGTTGGGCTGCTCTCCTACAATTTGCCGCCAGAGGACGTCGAGAACCGCTCGAATGCGCGCGCTTGGCTGATGTGGATTGCCCTCTTCCTGACGGTGGATCTGATTGTCGCCTGGGTCGCCTACTCCGCCTATGCGGGTCACCCGGCGGTACGCTTGTCACTGGAGGGCGGCGCACTGTTCTTCTGCGCGCTGAATGTCGCGGTTATGCTATCGCGCCGCATTCATTCGCCGCTCATGGTGATTTTTGGCGTCTCGGTAACGTGGTTCGGCTTATCGTCGCTCGCGTTCATTCTGGGGCAGCCGTGGAATCATATGTGGTGGCTCGCCCACGCGATTTTTGCCGGGGGGTTCTTCCTCCTCAGCTATGGAGTCGTTCAGGCTTTTCGAACGACGCGCTCATTCTCAACCATCTATAGCCAGGAAGAATTGATGACCCGCCTGGCCGAAGCAATGGCCGGCACCCAGAGTGCGCTGGAAGAGGTGCAGTGGAGCAATCAAAAGCTGGAGCGCCTTTCCACCACCGACCCGCTGACCGGTGCTGGAAATCGCCGCCAGTTCATCGAGCACATCGAAACCGAGATCGCGCGGGCCAAACGAAGCGGCGCTCCATTGTCCCTATTGTCGCTCGACCTCGATCGTTTCAAGACAATCAATGACTCACGTGGTCATCGTGTTGGCGATGAGGTCTTGTGCGGATTCGTGCGAAAATGTCTTGAGGCGATCCGCCCCTATGACTCCGTTTCGCGGGTAGGCGGTGAAGAATTCATGGTGTTATTGCCCGGGGCGACGCTCGACGCGGCTTGCGCGGTTGGCGAGCGTCTTCGATCGGCCATCCAAAGCAGCGCGTTCGATGTCGGAAACCGGCCGTCGATCGACGTCACCATCAGTATCGGGGTGTCCGAGTTTGGACGCGATGGAGACACCCTTGACGAATTTTTGAGTGTCGCCGACAGGCGGCTCTATCGCGCAAAACATGAGGGGCGCAATTGTGTGATTGCCGCATAGGCCGTCGTTCGTTCGAGGTCCTGACGGCTTCATCCCGCTTTGTGCGCATTGCCCCCTTCATCCGAGTTGATCCATAGCTCATTTGTCGAAGTCTGACCGCCGGCCAGGCCGCGTTTCTCGATACGGCCGACGGTGATCAGGTCCAGGGGCTTTTCTTCGGCCAGCCGGTCCCGGCCTCGGAGCTTGGCGCCCGCATTCTGGCGGGTTTCGCGAGGACAATGCCGCCGGCTTCGCCCATGACCAAACTGCACGTCGTCAACGCCACGGCTGAACGGTAGCACGAACCTGCGCCTCAGTGGGGCGATGCGGCTCCGGCCGTAGACCATTCTACGTTTCAGTTAGCGTTTGTCTCACCAACATCGCATTTTTCTTCAGTAGCCTGCATCTCTCGCCGAGGTTGCGCGTTGGTGATCATGTCTACCATGAAGAATCAACCGCATAGCAACTCGACACCCGAAAGCGGCGGTCCACACACCGGTGAACCTCTCACGGCATCGATCGGCGGAGCAAATGGCGCGTACGGTCTGCAGCGCGAGTTGGATGCCCATCTTAATCCCGGCAAGACTGAGGCCTCCGAGACTGACGCTCCGACCGCGAATGTGGCGCAATCCGAGCCGAGCCGGTTACCACTGCGATTTGTGAAGGCGGCCGCGGGTATCGCCATCGTCACAGTGTTCGGCTGGCTCCCGCTGAGAGCGCTTTTCCAGACGTCAAGCGTCGAAGCCGTCATCAACTCGAGGCTCGTGACGTTGAGGTCGCCGATCGACGGGAAGATTTCAACCGGGGCCAGTCTGTCAGGCGACTTTGGCGTCGTCGGCGAAGGCACTTTCATTCTTCGTGTTGTCAATGCGCGCGGCGACCGCGTGCGGCTCGATGATCTACGAAGTCAAATGTCTCGCCTGGAAAACGAGAGGCCAAGCCTCGTTTCGAAGATAGCTTCGGCCCGCGCGGCGCAGAAGGATCTGGCGCGTCAGGCGGCCCTGTTCACGGAGGGGCGTATTCGTCAGCTCGAGGCGCGCATCGCGGAAATCCAGACCTCAATCGAAGCGGCCGCGGCGCGTCGCGAGGAGGCGACGGCCGCAGTGGTGAGAGCTTCGTCGCTTATCAAATCGGGCAGCGTTTCCTCCGTCGAGCTTGGGCGCTTGACGCGAGATCAAACCATAGCCCAGCAGACTGAGATCGGCGCCCGACGTCGCCTGGATGCAACCCAGGTTGAGCTCACCGCCGCGCGCGAGGGCACTTTCCTCGGCGACAGCTACAACGATCGTCCGAGCTCGGTGCAGCGTGAGGAGGAAATGCGGCAGCGGGCTGAAGGGCTCATCGCGGACGTAGCGCACGCGGATGCGCAAATCTCTTGGCTCATCCGCGAGATTGAATCAGAGCAATCTCGTTACATCAGCCGCTCCGAGGCGGACATCAAGTTCCCCATAGCCGGCCGAATATGGGAGGTCATGACGGCGCCTGGAGAGGACGTCCGGGCTGGACAACCGCTCATTCGTCTACTCGATTGTTCCGGCGCCGTGGTGACGGCGAACGTCACTGAGAGCGTATATAACGGGCTGCAACTGGGATCTCTCGCACATTTCCTGCCGAGCGCCGGCGGGTCCGAATTGGCTGGCACCGTCGTCAATCTCACCGGCTCCGCAGGGGCCGCAGCGAACCTCGCGATTAATCCCGATGCGCTGAGCAAGGAACCGTATCGTGCGACGATCTCGGTCCCCGACCTCAACGATGGCTCCAACGATTGTCCGGTCGGGCGAACCGGACGCGTCATCTTCTCGGCGGACACGGCGAGAAAGCCATGATCCCCGCGCTGACACCGGGCCTTATTGCGCTCGGGTTCTGCCTTGCCATCCTGCCCTGGCTCCGGCTTGGGAACTCTGCGGCGCGTTCGCTGATGATCGCAATCGTATTGCTGCTCATGATCCGCTATTTTGGATGGCGCGTTACGGCCACGGTCCCGCCAATCGGCTGGACCGCCGATTTCGTCGTGGGGGTCATGTTCCTCGTCGTCGAGGCTGCATCACTCGCGGCGAGTGCACTGTCGCTGCTGTTTCTCAGCCGCGCGACCGACCGAACGCCGCAAGTCGAAGCCAACAGACGGTGGCTTGCCGGACAGGTCTCCCGCCTGATCGACGTCTTTATTTGCACCTACAACGAGGAAGTTTCGATTCTTGAGCGCACGATCGTCGGCGCAACTGGAATGAACTATCCTAACTATCGAGTTTGGGTGCTGGACGACGGGCGGCGCCGCTGGCTCGAGAAGCTTGCAGGCGAGCTCGGCTGCCGCTATCTGGCGCGGCCCGACAACAAGGACGCCAAGGCCGGCAACATCAACCACGCTCTGCGGCATGTGACGGGGCTCGCCGATCCCCCCGACTTTATTTCGATCCTCGACGCCGATTTCGTTCCCATGCCCGAATTTCTCGCTCGGGCGATGTGCCTGTTCCGCGATCCTGGCGTAGGCGTGGTGCAAACGCCTCAGCATTTCATCAATGCGGATCCGATCCAAACCAACTTGGCCGCCACCAAGGTCTGGCCGGACGAGCAGCGATTCTTCTTCGATATTCTGATGCCATCGAAGGACGCTTGGGGTGTGGCGTTTTGTTGCGGCACTTCGTCAGTCATCAGATTCTCATCCCTCGTGACGATTGGCGGCTTTCCAACGGATTCCGTAACCGAAGATTACTTGCTGACGCTGCGGCTGAAGGAAATTGGAGCGCGCACGGTGTACCTGAACGAACGTCTGACCTTGGGGCTGGCCCCGGAGGGGCTCAAGGAGTACATCACTCAGCGCGGCCGGTGGTGTCTCGGCTTCATGCAGATCTTTCGGGGGCGCAGCGGCCCCTTTTCCCGAAGATCGCGGCTGGATGTTGTCGACAGGCTGTCCCTCGTCGAAGCATTCATGAGCTGGACCTCGACCTATGTCGTCAAGGTATTCGGTCTTGTCGTTCCGAGCCTTTATCTTCTGTTCGGCATCAAAGCCGTTCAGGCGGATCTTTCCATACTCCTCGGATATTTCCTCCCGTTTTATATCTGGTATTCGCTCACCATGGCCTGGATTTCCCGTGGACGGTCAATGGCGGTGATGTCCGACGTCACTCAATACATTGCTCTGCCGGCGGTTCTCAAAGCGGTCGCGACGGGACTGCTCAAGCCGCTGGGGCACAAATTCGAGGTCACCGCAAAGGGCGGGGATCGCGATCAAGGTTTCATCGAATGGCCGCTGCTCAGGGTCTACGGCTCTGCGTTGGCGATTACGCTCGCCGGAATTGCCTATGCCTTCGTGCTTCATGCGCAAGGCGACATGATCGCCTATGGCGGCCTGGCGCTGGCCTGGAGTTTATACAATGCGGTCATCCTGACGATCGTCTGCTTGGTGTCGATCGAGCAGCCGCGGCGGCGAAAGGCCGAGCGATTCGAGCGAACTGAGCCGATTCTTTTCAGTATCGGTGGGCAGTCCGGCATCTACCGCTTGGCCGATATGTCGATCACGGGTGCCCGCTTTGTGAGCAACAATCCCCCACCTGTTGGCACTGCCGTTCATTGCACTCTTCGGGAGAGAACTGTCGCCGCTCTGGTCGTGCGGCGCACTCGGGATGGATTTGCGATCCGGTTCGATGAGACCCTCAACACGCGCGTTGATCTCATTCGAGCTTTCTATTCCGGTGACTACGTCACCGCATTCACCGGCATACGCGCCGTCTCCCTCGGCAAAGCAATCATGATGCGGATTTTCGGGTGACTACGTTTGCCGGCATAACGGTGGCTCAAGACTTCGCCGCTGCGTCGGACGGCTGCATGGAAGGGGTTGGACAGCACGGCTGTCCCAGCAGGATGTCATGCTGATGGGCGGCAAGTGCAAGCCAGCGGAGAGCGTCGCGGCAGACCACGGCCAGCTGATGCCCAACGCGCTCGCCGCTGAAACTGAGCAATATGGATCAGCGAATCAGCTAGCATGCATCCTGGGGTAGCATTGTTGGGAGGAAAGCAATGATCGCCGAGAGAAAGCCGCCCACCTTTTGGCCCCAGAATCCGGACGACGAGATGCGAATGACTGGCGCCCTTCGCTCACTCGAAAAAGAGAATATAGAGCTGAAAGAGCTGGTCGTGCGCCTGTCGGAGACTATTGAAGTGGACCCCGGAAATAGGACCAAACGTTAAGGTGTGAAGCGTCCTGCTCTGTTTGAACCGACGGAGCACGGATATGACGAAATCACGCAAGAAGTTCGATGCCGCATTCAAGGCCAAGATTGCCCTGGAGGCCCTGCGCGAGGTCGCGACGGTGCCTGAACTGGCGAAGCGGCACGGCGTTCACCCGAACCAGATCTACGGCTGGAAGAAGCAAGTCCTCGACAATTTGGCGAGCCTGTTTGTGCGTGGCGCGACGGCTTTGGGAGATGGCGAGGAGGAGCATGAGCGTGAGACGGCGAAGCTATATACCAAGATTGGCCAGTTGACGGTTGAAAGGGATTTCTTGGCCAAGAGGCCCGGGCGATGACCGTCCCCGAGCGCAGGGCGATGGTCGAGCGCCCTGGCGAGAATTTGTCGGTTCGGCGGCAATGTGAGCTGCTGAATCTGGCGCGTTCGGGCGTCTATCGCTCCGAGCCGGTGACCAGCTCCGACGATCTGGCCATGATGCGACGGATCGACGAATTGCATCTGAAGTGGCCGTTCTACGGCTCGCGACGAATGGTGTTCGAACTCAACCAGGCAGGCTACGGCATCAACCGCAAGCGCATGCAAAGGCTGATGCGCGTGATGGGAATCGAGGCGCTGGTCCCGCGTCCCGGCACCAGCAAGGCAGCGCCCGGCCACAAGATCTATCCATATCTTTTGCGCGGCGTCAGCATCACCGAGCCCAATCACGTCTGGGCCAGCGACATCACCTACATTCCGATGGCGCAGGGATTCCTGTATCTGGTGGCGATCATCGACTGGGCTACCCGGGCGGTACTGGCGTGGCGTCTGTCGAACACGATGGATACGGGCTTTTGCATCGCCGCGCTCGACGAAGCGCTGGCGCGGCACGGCCGGCCTAAAATATTCAACACGGATCAGGGCGCGCAGTTCACCAGCTCAGCCTTCACCGGCAGGCTTGAGGCTGTAGGCATTGCGATTTCGATGGACGGACGCGGTCGTTTCATGGACAATATTTTCATCGAACGGCTGTGGCGCTCGATCAAGTACGGCCGCCGGCGCCTCGATGTGTCCGCAGGGCCGGGTGCAGGGCCGCCGAGGCGCTCGAGGCTTGGCTCGTGCGTAAAGCCCGTCGTGGGCTACTTCCGGCGAAGCCCCACAGCTGCAGTGAGCGGTTCCGTCCACCGCAACAGCAAAGTCGCCAGCAAAGCTGAAGCTTATGCGAATCAAGTCATGCGCGGACGCTCGGGCCTGCGTTTCAAGCTACTGATGGACAATTTGCTTCTCGAAGGATCTTGAGCGGTAACACCGTCGTTGGCGTGCAGTACAGCCACGGACATTTTCGCCGACCTTCACGTTGACGCCGGCGTCCTTGGCGGTCTTCTCGACCGCTGCGGTGCCGCCGAGAACGATCAGGTCCGCCAGCGAGACCTTCTTCACGCCGGACGAGGCATTGAACTCCTTCTGGCCACTCCCATATCTGGGAGGTGTGGCGTCTCCAATCGTTGTTCATTCCCGAATAACACATAGTGATCCCAGGCGGCGCTATTCAAAGGCAGACGCGGCCGTCGCGGATCACGCGGATGAACTCGCTCCAGCACTTGAGCATGTTGTCCATCGCCTTAGCCTCTATCACCTTCGCCGCTGGCGCCAACGTCTTCTCGATGATCCGCGCCTTATCATCTTGCCACCAGCGCCGCCGCCAATCCAACCCGTCCAACAGCTCGACCCGGCCGCCTGACGAGCTCAATGCGAGATCTAAGGTCAGCAGCTTCACGGTATACGTTGCAAACAGGCTTGCCTTCTCCGGCCGCTATTGATCAACGCTCTGCCCTCTTGCCTAACCACCCGAATGCTTCCTCATTGAGAAATGCAAGGCTTTCTCATCAGAGTAGGTAGGTGCTCGCTTCAGGTTGTTGCCGCATGCTTTCACCATCTCGCCAGACACCATTCATAACGATAGGACGCGTGCAGCAATGAAGACTTTGCTCAATCCCTCGCACGTCTCGCGCTCCCGTCAACTGTATGAGGATGCTGCCGCCCAAAACGGTATTAATGTTTCGATCGGATGATACGACTTCAACGAGTACGTCTCGATTTTATCAGCATCTTCGCCAATGAGGGCTTCATCATTCGCCTCATCGGTGTGCTCATGCTGAGCGATGGATGGGCCGTCCAGCGGGCACGCAACATACCTGGAAACCGTCGCCCCGTTGAGCGACGATCCGACGGTCAGCCTCCCTGCTATCGCCAGGCAACCGGCCGGCTCTTTCCGATGAATCGCGATCCGCCAGTTACATTACGGGGTGCGATACCAATTTGCAGTCAATCAGCTGTGCTACCCTCCACTCCTTGGCAGCAGTGGCAATCATCTTCCGCGAGATCACGCTCATCTCGATCTCTTCAATTCGGCGATGCGTCCTGATGCACGAAGATCAGGCGTGCCGGATGTTGCTTTGCCGCGAACAGCTGATCATTAGTGATGAGCCCGGTCTCGACGAGGGTGTCCAGAACCAGGTTTGCACGCTCACGTGCATTCGGAAGAGCAACATGCGAAGGTAGATCTAGTGGCGCATTTATCAGCCCGGCAAGCAGGGCTGCTTCGCCAAGTTCGATATCCTGAACCTGCTTGTGGAAATAACTCTGCGCAGCTTTACTGACGCCGAAGATGCCGCCTCCGATCTGCACACGGTTTAGGTAGATCTTCAGGATTTCATCCTTGCTGAGCCGCCATTCGAGCCAAATTGCGACAAGCGCCTCCTGAATCCTGACCTCCAAAGTTGGTTCATCTGAGGGGAATAGAATTCTCGCAACCTGCTGGGTAATGGACGAGCGCACGGCCTTTGTGCCCGGGCCGGCATGCAATGAGAGCGCGATCGCGGTAAGGTCAATGCCGAAATGGCTATAGAAGCGGCGATCCCCGGTTGCCAACGTCGCCTTGACTAGGACGTCCGGAAGCTCCTTCACTGAAATCGAGCTGTACGTCGCGCAAGCGCTGGTCAGACCCGTGCGGCATTCCGGCAGACAGAGTGTGGGATCGGCGCCCTCGCTCCAATCCTGATCACCTGTTTTCTGAAAAACGGGGTTTGCCGCGATCATTGACAGTATGAGGCTGATGAGCCCGAATGTTAAGGCTTCCGAAAGCGGATCGACGATCGTACAGCGCAAGGATCGGCGAACAAGCCTCGCACCGCGCATAAGCTCCGTTAGCATGCAGGCAATCGAATAGACACGCATGGCTCCAGCCATCATACGATCTTGGATTGGGGTTCTTCTTCGCGGTATCATCTGACTCACTTGCGTTTCAAATTATTTGAACTTAGCGCGTCGAAACGCGTGCCGCTTGCGGCACGCCGCTCCGTTCGGACGTCCCCACCAAAAAAAGCATCTGTCGTAGTTCTGGAGCCGCGACACGCCGCAGCACAACGTAAGAACTCGCGCATCAGCTGCACCTTGCCGAGGGGGCCGGCAGCGAATTCTGCAGGTGAGAGGTGAGCCCGCGTGAATTGTTTAGCCCTCGCGGGCTATTGTCGAGCGCTTCTGGTCCGCAAGATCTGGTTCGGGTTGCCAGCAGGCGGGTTGCTCGAGCGAGTTGCGCGACGGCGCATGACTGCTGCAGCTCTCTGCGGAGTGGGCCGTAGCCATATGCAGCCGCGCGCGCTCTCGTCGGCTGCGAAAACGCCGAGTACGGACGCCGTAGCCAGCCCCACCGGCGGCGACAATCGAAAGGACAATAAGAGCTGCCACCATCATCTCAAGCGCGCCTCGCAGATCTTCAATGTGCCGCGCCTGCACCTTGAGGCCGGAATGTGTCTCGGTTCGGAGAATCGAACCGCTAGTTAGTACAACTTGACGCTAGGTACGATTCAAGTCTGTTAAGGGCCAGCTCTCGATTCAGTCAGGTGTCGGTTTGAACCGCCCCGGGTTTGCCGGAGGCTCCAACTCCTGAGAGGGAGCCATGCAAGCAAGACGACGAACAAGTTTTCGCCTGAGGTCCGGGACCGCGCGGTTCGGATGGTTCTGGATCACGCCGGCGAGCACGCTTCGCGCTGGGCGGCGGTGACATCGATTGCGGCCAAGATCGGCTGCACACCGCAAACGCTGCATGACTGGGTCAAGAAGGCCGAGATCGACAGCGGGCAGCGGACCGGCGTTCCGACTGAGATGGCCGAGAAGCTGAAGGCCCTTGAACGGGAGAACCGTGAGCTTCGGCAGGCCAACGAGATCCTGCGCAAGGCGAGCGCTTATTTTGCGATGGCGGAGCTCGACCGCCGGTCCAAGCCATGATCGCCTTCATTGATGATCATCGTGGGGCGCATGGGGGCGAGCCGATCTGCAAGGTATTGCCGATCGCCCCCTCGACCTACCACGCCCATGTGGCCAAGCGGCGCGATCCGGCCAAGCGGTCGGCGCGCGCCAGGCAGGATGCCGCGCTGAAGGTCGAGGTTCGTCGCGTCTTCGACCAGAACTTCTCCGTCTACGGTGTGCGCAAGATCTGGCGCCAGCTCAAACGCGAAGGCTTCGATGTTGCCCGTTGCACGGTGTCGCGATAATGCGGGACATAGGTTTGCAAGGGGGCATCCGCGGCAAATCCGTCGAGACCACGATCAGCGACAAGGCGGCGCCACAGGATCACGTCAACCGCCAGTTCAAGGCGCCACGGCCGAACGTCCTTTGGCTCTCCGACTTCACCTATGTCGCGACCTGGACGGGCTTCGTCTACGTCGCCTTCGTCATCGACGCCTATGCCCGCAGGATCGTGGGCTGGCGGGCCTCGCGCACGGCGCATGCAGGCTTCGTGCTCGATGCGCTGGAGCAGGCACTGCATGATCGACGGCCGGTCCATCGTGGCGGGCTCGTGCATCACAGCGACAGGGGTAGCCCAATACGTCTCGATCAAATACACCGAGCGCCTGGCGGAAGCCGGCGTGGAGCCTTCTGTCGGCAGCGTCGGAGATTCCTATGACAACGCTCTCGCCGAAACCATCAACGGCCTCTACAAGGCCGAGGTGATCCATCGGCGCGGGCCATGGCGCAGCTTCGAGGCCGTCGAGTTCGCGACGCTGGAATGGGTCGACTGGTTCAACAACCGGCGGCTCCTGGAGCCCATCGGCAACATACCGCTGGCCGAAGCCGAGCAACGCTACTACGCCATGCTGGAACAACCCGCCATGGCGGCAAAACTTAAACCAAAGGGCCTCCGGCAAACCCGGGGCGGTTCAGTTCGTGTAAGTTGTGATCATTCAGCGTAGTGGGCCTGCGCAATTCTCTTGCACCACGAACTTGCATGACGGCGGCGGTAACGACCGCAACCGGTGCTTAAATGGCGCAAATCATGCTCCCCGCTTCGATATAAGCATAAGCGTGCAGCAACTAGGCCTTCATTGGGAAGCTGCAAAAACAACGCCAGCGCGCGAGTTCATAAGAAGTGCAATTGTCAACCCACATCAAGATCGTCCCGATTTAACCGATTTGGCGAGGAGCCCACATGCAGCGTCTTTTGTCCGACAAGAAATTCGCCTGGTGCCGAGGCATCCGACCAGTCCGGGTTAATCCGCCTGCAGCGCGCAGCCCGCGCGTCTGGCCCAACCTTTGCTGTAGTGATGGACCCACTGTAGATCTGCATGAAGCTGACCACCGACTTTTAGGGGCGCGGTCCGGCGCGGTCTCACTGTGCGGTCGATCGCGCTTTCGATCTGGGAGGAGAGCTGTTCTAACGTTGGGATATGATGACGAAGAGGCCGTTGATGCAGAGTTCTCGAGTCGTCGCGCCGGAGACGAGTTGCAGATTGATAGTAGTGGGTATTCGCCGCGCATTTAAGCGGCGCGATCCCAGATAGGAGAGGTATGGATCGGATCGCTTGGGGTAAAGGCTTGCCAGAGCCCAACACGCAATTGTCTCATCTCGGTCGCGCGCCGGCTGAACACGCCGGGATGGTCAATGTTCCTGTCTATCGAGGTTCCACGATCGTTTCCGAAACCCTCGAAGAGTGGGATAGGCGCAAGCAGAATCCAGTGACGAACTACGGACGATTCGGCTCACCGCTGTCTCGCGCTCTCGAGGTTGCCATTTGTGAACTGGAAGGCGGGTATCGTTCGATCTTGTTCCCTTCGGGCCTCTCTGCGTGCTCCCACGCGCTTCTCGGGATCCTGAAGGCCGGGGATCATGTTTTGATCTGCGATAACGTCTATGAACCGGTGAGGATGTTCGCGAACCAGGTTCTAACTAGATTTAAGGTCAAGGTGGAGTACTTCCATCCCACACAACCTTCGGATCTACTCGCGAAGATTGGGACAAAAACGCGAGCTGTGTACCTGGAGTCCCCTGGGTCCATGACGTTTGAGGTACAGGATCTGCCCGCGCTGTGCGCGATCGCACATCAATCGGGTGCGCTCGTGCTCATGGACAATACTTGGGCGACGCCGCTCTATTTCAAACCCTTTCTCCATGGCGTCGACATCTCGATCCATGCCGCGACCAAGTATATCGTTGGTCATTCCGACGCCCTTCTGGGCATTGCTACCGCTAACAAGGAAGCGTGGCCGCTCCTGCAGCCAAGCGCTCATCATTTCGGGGAGATTGCTGGGCCAGATGACATCTATTTAGCTCTTCGTGGACTGCGCACACTAGCCGTTCGCATGAGGCAGCATTACGAAAATGGCATCAAGCTGGCTCAAAGCCTGGAAGACCACCCGGCAGTGGGCCGGGTTCTACACCCTGCGCTCCCAAACGATCCCGGTTACAATATTTGGAAGCGGGATTTCTTGGGTGCAAGTGGCCTGTTCGGCGTCGTTCTGAAGCCTATGTCCAAGGCCCAGCTTTCGCTTTTCTTCCAGAAACTGAGCCTTTTTGGAATCGGATTGTCGTGGGGTGGGTACGAAAGCCTTGTGCTGCCTGTCGATGATCCTCCACGAACGGAAGCAATGGTTTCATTTGATGGACCGTTGATTCGTATTCACGCCGGCATCGAGGGGCCGAGTGATCTCATTGCGGACATGCATCAGGCGCTGCAAGCCGCCTGCGAACACTCCGCGAGCGACGCTGCTTACCAGGATGAGAGCAGAGACGGGTGATTTCAAGGGCAGTATTGATGGCGCGGAGGAGGCCGATAAAAGCGACGCTTGGGGGCGCTCTCGAGCAGAGATCAGTAGCGCAGACAGTCGCGAGTTCTGGGCATGTTGGCCGACACGGCCGATGATCTACCATTTGTAAAGCGGATTTATGGCCGTGCATCTCCGAGGTGGAGCACCAGCCCCGTGCAGGAAGACCATGCGCACGGCTTCTGCCTGTCAATGTGCGTGAGCACAACGCCCATGATGTGCGGTCAGTTGGATGTCATTTAAGCCACAGGTGCCATTGCCGTATTCGGATGATTCGTTCGCCCAAACATGTCCGGGTGCTTTTGAACACGAGCGCTTGGCAATACGCGATCGCGCAACCGGGGATCTCCGGCGCTCCGTTCGGTACGGCGCGACCGCCAGGGTAAACGGGTATCGCAGCGGATGCATGCCATTTCTGCGTCTAATTGCCTCTGCGCCCTATGACGCGGGCGCTGGGTCTACGCTAGCTCGGCTGGCCCCCGGAGCAAAGGCGGGAGGCTGACCAACGCGTAAGATCATTCGCGTACTTGCCGATGCAACAAATATTCTTCAGCTAGCGCCAACAAGGTTGTCTCTCTTGCGACAAATGTCCGAATTCTAGCAGTGAACGTTGCGTCCCCAGTTCTCCAGCACTCGTGCTTTTTGCGGCACTGCTCCTTGCGCCTCAGCTGGTACGACATTTGCTGGACGCTTCAGGTCCGCCTCCTCCCGAAGAAGCGCATGCACAATGTTCTCTATCGAGCAACTATCTGATCTGAGGCAACTCGATTGCAGCTCATGACGAGACGTATGATTGTCGCGTTCGGTCGAGCGCTTCGGCAAGCAAGAGGAGGCTGAAGTGGCGCAGGGCCTCTGCCCATCCACTCAAAAGACGCAGCACCGGTTTGCCTAAGTCGGTGGCGGGAGGCACCAAATGGACCTATTTTGCTTCATCGAATGCGCAAAACAGAGTCGATCTCCCGAGGTGTTGTTCGATCTGCTTGTGAGCTGTTCGAGCGAACAGGGCTTCAGTCAAGTCGCTTACGGGGCGCTGACGGACGCGGAGCCGACCCGCCGGCCAGAGTATCTGCCAGCCGCGGTGACAGTGAACTTTCCTTCCGCGTGGTGCGAGCGCTATGCTGAACGCCGATACAATGCCATCGATCCCGTGGTTCGGCGTACGACGATGCAGTCGGCGCCGTTTCTATGGGATCAACTCGCTCACAAATATCAACTGCAGCCCGGCGAAATGCGTGTGTTGAACGAGGCCAAAGAGGCCGGTCTGAAGCATGGCGTAACCGTACCACTGTTCGGACCATTTGGACAGCTATCTGTCGCATCCTTTGCATCCAGGTTCGACGATGTCGACCCTGAGTATCGCCTCAGTCGTCTCAACGCATTGGCCTGGCAGTTTCATCATGCATTTGCAGAGATCGCGCCGTCATCGGAGGGAAGATGCCATATGCAAGTGGCCCTATCCGAACGAGAAAAGGATTGCCTCCGCTGGGTGGAAGAGGGGAAATCATCCTGGGAAATCGGAGTCATCCTGAGAGTCAGCGAGAATACGGTGAACTTTCACCTGAAGAACGCGATGCGAAAGCTAGAGACGAACAGCCGTACCCATTGCGTTGCCAAGGCGATTCGCCTCGGTCTTATCTGACGTTTCGGCGCCGCTGCCGCGTATTGACCTATGCCGAACTCACGAGCGAGCGATCTGACCAGCGTGACAATATGACAATAGCAGCGAGGACACGTTCAGCCCAAGGTGCAGAAGATGCTGTTGCCGCGAATAGCTGACAAGCCTGTCATCTCGATCGTCTTCGGGAGCATAGATGCGCATCCCGCCGAGGGGTGGTCGTGTTTTCGATGCGGGAGAGATTCGCACGATTGCCTAAATTCGACGTGGACTGGCCATGACGGGAGACCATTCGCCGCATCGATGGCGCGCGTGCGATGACAGTGATCTTCGCAAGCGTGGTTGGTTGTGGATGCCGCCACTCGTCCAATATGGGAGCGGTTTTTGGGCTTGGATTGCTTGATGCAGCAAGCCCGCCCTCGCAAAAACAAGCCCCGGCCATGGGCCGGGGCTTTCGATCCGCCGTTCGTACTGCTGATCAATATTTCAGAAGAAACGGGCCGCCGAACTTATAGTTGAGCCGTGCAGTCACAAGATCGAAATCCTGGCGGATGCGATCGGTTCCGCCTGCGGGCGCGGCGAAGTGCACCGCTCCGGGCTGCATGAATAGGTGGTCGTACTCGAGGCTGACCGACCAGCTCGGCGCGAAACCGTACTCAATCCCAGCTCCCAATGCACCACCCCAAAGAATGTGGTCGCTCTTCCCAAGCTGCGCGCCCGTGAGGGTCGAGCTAATCTGATAGGTATTGCTCGTCACTGCGGCACCACCTTTGGCGTAAAATAATACGTTGTCCACGGCATAACCGATCTGCCCCGTTACCACGCCGAACGCATCAATCTTGGTATGGTTAATATCCGCAAACGCGACGCTGTCATTCGAGCCAGTCAAATCAGCCCAGTTCCCCTGGCCTTCAACACCAAGGACGATCTGGCCCATCTGCCTTCGATAGCCGATCTGGCCACCCACAGTACCGCCGGTCGCATCATGGCAGCCCTCAGGCGTGCCGCCATTGAAGTCCCAGCAATTCGAGCTTGAGCCCAAGCCGCCGTTCATACCAACGTAGTAGCCGCTCCAGTCGTAGATCGCAGCCGCAACAGGCTGTGGAGCTTTGGTATAGAGAGGCTGGACGGGCTGCGCAGCCAGATCCGCGCCGAATGCGGGCGCCACCGCGCCAAGCGCCACAATGCTTACAGTCGCAAGCAACAAGTTCTTCATTTCTAATCTCATGTCTTGAGTGCCCCGAGCCTCGCGCGTCTTAACAACATCCGCGCGAATAGCTGTAACTGCATCGCAACATTTGCGCCGAAAGGAATGCTTGAACCGAACCCTGCGTCAGGTTGCGGCGCTGCGCGGATCATCTTCAACTGCCTCGCAATGCTCCTTCGCGTGCGAACGTAGATTGCGTAGGCGTGGGCGAAAAGCGGGCTGCTGATCTCAGCGGATTAAGCGCACCGCAAGCCACATGATGCCCAGCCACACCGCAACCGAAAAGAGCAAAGCGCTTTGCAACGTCCTTGCTCTTATCCTGTCACGCCATCGAAGGAGCTGCGATGAGCAACCGGTGAAGCGCCGACCCCGTACAACAGCTATCACTTCATCGTAATCTGCGAACCGGAAGTGAGAGCGATGCTTGCGAATATACGCCAGCCGCTCAGTGGGTGAGAGGCACTGTGCCCACACCTCCCATGCCTCATCATCAAAACACGCGCTATTCTCAAGGACCTCGGCGAGGCGCTCGTCAGGTTTCATGATGCATCCGCTGTACTGACTATCGCGGATCGAGTTCTAGGAGGGAAGCCTCACCTTCGAAACCTCTCAGTTTAGGTAGGCGAGTTCAGCGAATCGGACTCGGCCAGGAAGCATTGGTCACGGTCAATGCGGCGCTGATCCTGCGCGAGATGAAATTCGAAGTCGTGCGATGGCTCTGGATCTCTCTTCTCGCCCAGTGCAGATCGCCACGGGCATAGAAGCGGTGTAGATGCCGCAGGAGAGTGAAAGGTGCTCCTTTGTCGATGCTGTCGCAATCGTGCTCGCCGTCGCATTCGTTCAAGCGCTAGCTCGCGTGCCAGACATATCTTCTCCGCGGTGTGCGCCAGCGCTGATTGGAATTCGGTCCGGCAATGGCTTCCGCGCATGCTAAGGTCACAAATCTACGTTGCAAGGTCCAGGGCCGGTTGCGAATACACCGCCGCCGACTCGATCATCCATGAACGGCCGACTCGCAGTCGTCACCGTCAGTGTCTCGGGTCAAATCGGCAATCAGTCACACGTTACACCGCGCCGTTGGGACTGACTCCACGCGAGCACGCGCGTGGCCTCCACGCTGCCTTGCGATTCTGTGCTCGACGAACTGATGACGGTGGGCGTTCGCCCTCGTGTGGCATCGGCTATTTCGAGCTTGAGCAAGGCCGAATGCAGCGTTAGGAACCACGGCGTGCGGGAACTCGGAGCGGCAGCGGAGCAGAAGTGCCGGAATGAAAGTAAGCGCCATAGAGCCGGGCGTGCTCACGTCGTTTGCGGGAACGCCAGCTGCGCATAGCATATCCTAATCCAAAGCCGCCGAAGAAGATCATAGTGAGAAAAAGCAGCGGTGTCGTCATCTCGATGTCCAAACCGGAGGATTGCTTTGATGTGTTACGTCACACTCCCGCCCTCGGTCGTTGACTAGTTGGTCGGCGCGAGGCGGCGGATGCCTGGTTCCTACAACGTGACGCTACGTACGATTCAAGTCCCTTCGGCTACTAATAGCGAGACATATGTGGAACGGCCCCGCGGGGAAGTGCTTTTTTAGACATTCGTCCTCCGGGAACGGTGCGGTCATATGTCCGGCCTTTCAGCGCGGTCGTGGACCGCTGGCCTCAATGAAATTCGCGATGCGAGGGGCTGATCAATCTGACGTACTTTAAGCGCATTGTCGCGCCGGCCTCTCTCGCCTCGGGATTTCGTCCCGGGGGGTCATCGTCTAATCATGCACCTCGCCTCTGTCCGGCTACGTGCCGGGCAGTCTGTTCTGGTCGTCGTTCGGCTCAGGCACGTGCTGCGCCGCTTGCCACGCCAGCATTTCGATAGCTTCCGCCCTTGGTGAGGAGCGCCCAGATGATCCTCGGAACTTGTTGGCAAGCGCGACAGCGACTACCTTGAAAGGCCGCCGCGCCCAAAGCGCGATTAGCCACCGCGGCGCTTTCTCGTTGCCCTTGACGCGTCGCAAGACCGACGTCGCGCCACAAACAAGCAGCGAGCGGAGCGTCGGATTCCCCATTTTCGATATGCCGCCGAGCCGTTCCTTGCCACCGCTAGAATGGGGCTTTGGCGTCAGTCCCAGCCAGGCGGCGAAGTGACGGCCGGATTTGAATCCTTCGGGATCCGGGACCAGCGCTTTGACGGAAGCCGCCGTGATCGCTCCAACGCCCGGAATTGTGACAGCCGCCGCATGTCCTCGTCACGCTTCACCTCGCCGACGATACCTCGTTCGAGCTTATCGATCTGGCGCGTCAACGCCTGGATCTGATCGGCGATTTCAGCCGGCTTTTGGCAGGCAAACGTCCTCTTCGTCCCGCACGATCTCGATCAACTCTGCTACTTTCGCCGTGCCGGTGGCGGCTATAATGCCCAGCTCCGACAAATGCCCGCGAAGCGCGTTGATCGCCTGTGTTTGCTGGCGAACTAAAAAAGGCGCGCGTCTTCAGCACCATGGCCGCCGCCTGCTGATCGGCCGATTTGATCGGAACGAAACGCATCGTCTCGCGGGTCACAGCTTCGCTGATCGCCTCGGCGTCGGCAGCGTCCGTCTTGCCCCGTTTCACGAACGGCTTTACGTAAACCGGCGGGATCAAGCGCACGTCGTCACCGAGCGCCGCAATCTCGCGCGCCCAATAATGGGCACTGCCGCACGCCTCCAAGCCGACCAGACACGGCGGAAGCTTTTCGAAAAAGCGCAGCACTTCGGCCCGACGCAGTTTTTGATTGAATATCGGCGCGCCCTCGGCATCGGCACCGTGTATTTGAAAAACGTTCTTGGCCAAATCCCGGCCGATGGTGCTAACCTGATTCACGGAACGGCTCCCTACCTTGTGGCGTTGCCAGCAACGACCCACGTTTTAGCACTTTGATGCTGTCGGTAACGGGGCCGTTCCACACCATCAATCTGGATGGGAAGCGACTTCCATCCTGATTGCCGCGCCGCAAGCTACTCCCAGCCAGAATGTATTCTAACTTGAGCTGGCCTGCAGCCAGCCAGGCATAGTATGCAGATCCGCGGAGCGGCCCACGCCGTGATCGTCGCAGGAAAACGACATTCGTGATGGCTGCTACCTGCGGTTTGGCCAGAGTGCTGCGCTTCTCTCGGCGGCATTGCCCCACCCTAGACTTTCGGCTGCAGCTGAAACGTGGACGAGACTAGCCGTCTCGCGGCGCAGTCGGAGTGCCGTTAGGACTTGGACTATTTGCGCGTCGCGGCGGCCGGCAGGTGGTCGCACTGCAGTGCAAGGGGGTACCGTACTCATCCTTTGAGACCGAGGGCTCGAATACACGGTTCTTGCGGTTGACGATGCCGGAGAAGTGGTCCTGCCACCTGTCCCGCGGCCTGCCTGCTGACGAGACGAAACTGTTGGAAAAAGGAGGCTGCCTGTATACCAATCGCTGGGCGATCTCGAAAGGACCGCCGGCTCTCAAAACCAGGACGATGTCTTCTTATTACCCGATCCAGTGATCTAACCTACGCCTTATGCAGAATTCCGCCAGGTGCTAAGCGGAACCTCGATTTGATTAGACGAGTAAGAGTTGAACGTCTGATCGAGCAAATCGCCAAGAACGCAGGCGCCGTGAGTCGGGTCGGACTTGGCTTCACGTGTCGTTCCCCGAGCTAGAACAAGTTTGGCGATTTGCGTACGATTGGCGATAGTACGGCGATCTGGCGGTAAAGCTGCGACTGCCTGGTCGAAAATGTTAGCTAGGATGCGGAGGTCTTCTGGATAGAAGAGGTCACCGTATTGTTTCGACGGGACTGTTCGCCTGCTGGGTCTGCTGGCGCTCGCCTCGCCTATTTCGCCGAGTTCCAGCTTTGCCGCGACCAGTTCGCTTGTGAGTTCGTCGAGCAGCTTGATCGCTCCAAGCGCGAATCTGTCCTGGCAGATCAGTTGAGCAACGACCTCCAATTGTAGAGCAATGCGGTGCTCAAGGTGCTGAATGCGCGACGTGCAAACAATCTTCTTGGGCTTGTCGGTTGTCGGGCCCGGGCACAAGAACTTGCCATGCGTTCCATTTCCGTTGGGCAAATCGGCTGGTCTGCGCGAGAGCCAGTCGCTGTTGCTCAAGGTACAGAGCGCATAGGCTTTCATCGGGAGCAGGAGGAAGATGTTGATCGGGGTGTGCAGCGAGAAGCCGATAAATCGAAGCTCGCCGGCACGAAGGGCCGCCACGCTGCATCGAATCATGGTCATCACGACGATGGTCAGACCGGTCCACCAGGGCACGGTGCCGGTGAGCGCGAGCTGAGCGAGCGCGGCAATCGATGAGATGGCGAGCAGCAGCGGCCCGAGGTTCTGTCCGAGCACGTCGAGCGTAAGGTACCGGTCGAGGTCGGGCAACAGGTGCAAACCCAGCAGCGTGTCGCGGTAAGTGCTGCGCGCCCAGCGGAGCTGTTGCCGCAGATACGGCAAGAGCCTGTCCGGGACCACCGTGGCGGCGATAGCGTCCGGAACGTATTCGGTTCGAAACCCTGCCTTGAGCATGAGGATCGTCAGATGACGGTCCTCACCGAAGTCGCTCGGCTTTCCCCGGAAGAACTGCGTCTCGTACTGGTCCAGCAGCAACAGCAGCGCGGAGCGGCGGTACATGGCACACGGCCCGCAGCAGCACATGACGGCACCAAAGCGCGTCTGCGCCGCGCGCTCCTCGTTGCAAGCCAACCAGTACTCCATATCGATCAATCGGGTCAGCCAGCTGTCGTTCCGGTTGCTGGCCGTCAATTGCCCCATGGCCGCGCCGACGGCTGGATCCTGCATCTTGCGTACGAGCTTGCTGACCACGTCGCTGGCGATTTCCGTGTCGGAATCGACATTGAGCACGAGATCGCCGAACGACCGGCGTATCGCTGCGATCTGCGCCTTGCGCTTTCCAACGTTGCTTGGCAGCAGAATGACGTTGAACCTCGGGTCATATGCGTAGCTCCCATGGACCGGGGCCACTGCACCGACATTTGCAGAGCCGTCATCGACCACATAGACCTGCAATCGCCCTGGGTAGTCCTGGCTTGCGAGAGACTTCAGGCAGGCCGCCAGCGTGCGCGGGTCCTCGTTGAAGCAGGGCACGATGACATCCACGCTGGGCAGAGCACCGGTGTCGACCGGGTCGTACGGCGGCAGTGAGGCGTCGGTTCGCAGCGCATAAAGCGCCTGCGCGCTCTTATGGACGCTGGAGAGCAACGCGTAGGAGGCAACAGCAACGGTGCTGATGGTGGCAAGCAGGCTCATGGGAATTGATCTATTCAGTGAGTTTGAGGAAGCGACCGGATTGCAAATCCACGGTCATGCAGTGCTGGAATGAGCTGGGCGAGCGCCGTCACGGTCTGGTCGCGCCGACCAGAGTGAGGGCAGCGTTCCAACTCGTCGGGAGGGCACCCGTCGTGCAGGAGCACGATTGCCCCCGGCCGGACCGAGGCCAGCACCGCGGCAACAATCGCCTCGCCGCCAGGACGAGACCAGTCTTGCGGGTCGACTGACCAGTGCAGGGCTGCCAGTTCGGCCTTCGCCGACACGGCGAGGGCCTCCTTGGTCCATATCCCATACGGCGCACGCATGTGCCGCGGCCACGAGCCGCATCGAAAACACTCCAGTTCCTTGTTGACTCGCAAAGGGCTCACCGCGCGCCACCGGACAGATGCGCGTCAAGCGCGGCCATCCGGGATCAGCCTGCCAGAGCGTTGCACCCGGCGACGCTAGATCGCCCTTGTCGCTATTGGCTTGGGCTGCGCCGTTCTCGCTAAGGCTGGCCAGAGATCTGAGGGCGAGCTGCCCATGCTGCCTCATGGCTGATGTTCGGGCCAGATTGATGCATCCAAGCAGCTCCCGCGCGCCAGTGGCTCGCTGATGCAATAGAACACGTTGCACTGCGCCCTAGTCCGATAGCGCGACCAAGACGGGCCTCGATCTGGGCGCAAGAGGTGATCACGTGCTGGCGCTTGCACGACATCCGCCAATTGCATTGAAAATAGCGAATACGTCATGACGCGCCTTTTCCTCAATCATCCTTGATAGCCGGCGGTTAGCTATGTGGATTTGGAGAATATTGGTATTGTTTTGATGCGAGGTATCCATGCTGCGGATGGGCCAAGAGGGATCCATCAACATTGAGTGCGTGAGCCGATCCTCTTGATTCAATTGATCAGGCGCATGCCGAAGAATGGCTCAGCATGCGACCGTCCATTCGGTGAAGGTCCTAGCCAGGCATCGAAGCCATCTCGGGAACGCGAATCATGACGCTTAGCTGGATCAACTCAAGCGCTGCTTCCCACGAGCACAGTCGAGCCTACGCCGCTGCCTAATGACGACACCTGGCCGGTCCTTTGTAAGCGCGAAGCCGATACCCTTGCTTCAGAATTCGAATGAACGTGCGAAGAAGCCTCCGGCTCTGGACGGAGGTTTGGGATGGGATTGGACAGCAAAAAGGACGTCCATTTGGACGGCTCATCGGTAGGGCCGGTGAGCTGGCTGGAGGTCCTTGAAGGACCGTCGGGACGCCGCGTGCGTTCGGAGGCTGAGAGAGCTCGGATCGTCGCCGAGAGTCTGCTACCCGGTGCCCAGGTGTCCGAGGTAGCGCGCAAGCACGGAGCGACGCGCTGGCAGATTTACGATTGGCGACGACGCTTCCGACAGCGAGGCATGTGGGCGCCGTGCGAGGCGTCGCAGTCGACATTCGCGCCGCTGGTCGTGGAAAGCGCGTTGGAGGCGGGTCACGTTCCGGCCATCAAGCTTGAGATCGCGATCGGCGATGTCGTGCTGCGGACGGACACAGCCATAGATGGCGAGCAGCTGTCCCGGGTGATCCGCGCAGTGCGAGCGTCACGATGATCGCGGCCGGTGCCGATCTGAAGATTTACATCGCGACGCGGCCGATCGACTTCCGCTGTGGCCATGATGGGCTTGCGACGAAGGTGCAGGAGATGCTTCGCCTCGACCCGTTCAGCGGCGCAGCCTTCGTGTTCCGATCGAAACGAGCGGACCGGATCAAGATTTTGGTCTGGGATCGAACGGGCCTGGTGCTGGTGCACAAGCGTCTCGAAGGTTGCAAGTTCGTTTGGCCAACGATCGCAGACGGCGTGATGCGCATATCGCCGGCGATGTTCGCAGCCCTGTTCGAGGGGCTGGATTGGAGGTTGGTCCGCCCGGAAGAAGCGCGGCGTCCCCAGGCAGCTGGATAACTGCGGCAGATTGACTCGGAAGCTATTTTGAACGTGGCACGCGCAGTGACGATGTGCTCGAAATAGCGCATGAGCATTGCGGCGCTGCGCAACGAAAATGAACGCCTGAAAGCGCTTTTGGCGCAAACGCAGGCAGCCTTGAGCGAGCATCAGGGGGCACTGGCGGCATCGGAGGAAGCGCGACGTCGGCTGGAGGTCATTCTCGGGGAATTGCGACGCGAGAAGTTCGGCGCGACGTCCGAGAAGCTGCGGCCAGATCAGTATCACTTGCCGCTGGAAGACGTGGAGATCGCGCAAGGCATCCTGGACGCGGCGCAGGAGAGAGCCGAGGCTGTGATCCAGGGCCGATCGCGGACCGCGCCGGATCAAGGTTCTCATCGCAATCGCGGCTGCTTGCCTGCCCATTTGCCGCGGGTGGAACGGATCATCGAGCCTGCGAGCACGCTCTGTCCGTGCGGTTGCGGCGCCATGACGAAGATCGGCGAGGACGTCAGCAAACGCCTCGACGTGATCCCGGCGCAATGGCGCGTGCTGATCACACGCCGCCCGAAATACATCTGTCGCCGCTGCTCGGGCCCTGTCGTGCAGGCGCACGCACCGGAGCACGTGGTGCCTGGTGGACTGCCGACCGAAGCGGCGATTGCGCACGTGATCGTCTCCAAGTTTGGTGACCATACGCCGTTTTACCGCCAGTCCGAGATCTATGCGCGTCAGGGCATCCGGCTTGATCGGGCGACACTGGGCAACTGGTCCGGTCGCGCCTGCTTCCATCTTCAACCCATGGCGGACCACATGCGCCGCCACCTGGCCATGGCGGATCGTCTGTTCATGGACGAAACCACGGCGCCGGTACTCGATCCCGGGCGCGGCCAAACGAAGAAAGGCTACTTCTGGGCGATCGTGTCCGATGACCGCGGCCACAGCGGCCCAAGTCCGCCGATCGTGCTGTTCCGATATGCCCCCAGTCGCAGCGGTGCCTTCGCTGAGCAGTTCCTGGACGGCTTTGGCGGACGCTTCCTGCAATGCGATGCCTATGGCGGTTATGACCGGCTAACCGAAGTCGCCCGACCACAGGGGTCGTGGACGCTCGTGCATTGCTGGAGCCATTTGCGCCGGCGTTTTGTCAAATTGGCCCGCAACAGCAAATCGCCGATCGCTGAGGCCGCCATTCGGCACATCGCACAGCTTTACGCTATCGAAGCCATGGTGCGCGGCTCATCGTCGGACATTCGGCTGGCCGCACGCAAGGAGCATTCGTTGGCTCTCGTCGCCGCGTTAAAGCCGTGGTTCGAGAAACAGTTGTCGATGATCTCCAGCGGCTCGACGCTCGCCGACGACATCCGCTACGCGCTCAATCACTGGCAAGGGCTGACCCGCTTCCTCGAAGACGGGCGCCTCGAGCTTGACACGAACCCGGTCGAGAACGCCATCCGGCCAGTCTGCCTGACCAGAAAAAATGCGCTCTTCGCCGGTCATGAAGTGGGCGCGGAAAACTGGGCCTTGCTCGCCTCGATCGTCGCCACCTGCAAGCTCAACGACGTTAACCCGGCCGCCTACATCGCCGAAACACTCGAGGCAATCATCGACGGCCATCCCCATAGCCGCATCGAAGACCTCATGCCGTGGCGATTCCGCAAAACGTCAAGCCAGCCTCAATAGGGTTGCGGCTAAGCGCTTACGGTCCTTTCGATGATCAAGTTACAGAGCTGAGGGGGAGGCGCACATTGGCTCGACGCAGCGGACCGCTAAAGACGGCCAGAGAAGCCTGGTTCGGGATGCTCGATAAAAACAGAGCCTGCAGCATTTCGGCAGGTGCCCACCCAAGCCTGCGGGCCGCCAGGACAGATTAGATTGATCAACTAGCGAGGTGCTGTCGCTCCATTCCCATCAGCTTCATAGCTGCTCAGGAGCTCAATCGAAGCCCCTCGGCTAACATCAATCCTGCACAGCCAAGTGTCCGGGCAAGCGATCGCTGGAGCGGGGCATGGATCAATGCATCTTGGGATGAGCGCTGCAGGTACCGACTTCGTTAAAAGGGATCCTGAGGGCGGCGCGGTTCGCTGGTCATGAACATTTTCATTGCAAAGTCGAGCGACCTGTATGCTCGATCGCGGACCGCCTGCGGCAAATCAGGAGTTGCGTCAATCGCAGCGCGCGCGTCGCTCAGAATCTTATCTTTTGCGGAAAGAAGCTTTGCATCTAACTGAAGTGGACCCCGGAAATAGGACCAAACGTTAAGGTGTGAAGCGTCCTGCTCTGTTTGAACCGACGGAGCACGGATATGACGAAATCACGCAAGAAGTTCGATGCCGCATTCAAGGCCAAGATTGCCCTGGAGGCCCTGCGCGAGGTCGCGACGGTGCCTGAACTGGCGAAGCGGCACGGCGTTCACCCGAACCAGATCTACGGCTGGAAGAAGCAAGTCCTCGACAATTTGGCGAGCCTGTTTGTGCGTGGCGCGACGGCTTTGGGAGATGGCGAGGAGGAGCATGAGCGTGAGACGGCGAAGCTATATACCAAGATTGGCCAGTTGACGGTTGAAAGGGATTTCTTGGCCAAGAGGCCCGGGCGATGACCGTCCCCGAGCGCAGGGCGATGGTCGAGCGCCCTGGCGAGAATTTGTCGGTTCGGCGGCAATGTGAGCTGCTGAATCTGGCGCGTTCGGGCGTCTATCGCTCCGAGCCGGTGACCAGCTCCGACGATCTGGCCATGATGCGACGGATCGACGAATTGCATCTGAAGTGGCCGTTCTACGGCTCGCGACGAATGGTGTTCGAACTCAACCAGGCAGGCTACGGCATCAACCGCAAGCGCATGCAAAGGCTGATGCGCGTGATGGGAATCGAGGCGCTGGTCCCGCGTCCCGGCACCAGCAAGGCAGCGCCCGGCCACAAGATCTATCCATATCTTTTGCGCGGCGTCAGCATCACCGAGCCCAATCACGTCTGGGCCAGCGACATCACCTACATTCCGATGGCGCAGGGATTCCTGTATCTGGTGGCGATCATCGACTGGGCTACCCGGGCGGTACTGGCGTGGCGTCTGTCGAACACGATGGATACGGGCTTTTGCATCGCCGCGCTCGACGAAGCGCTGGCGCGGCACGGCCGGCCTAAAATATTCAACACGGATCAGGGCGCGCAGTTCACCAGCTCAGCCTTCACCGGCAGGCTTGAGGCTGTAGGCATTGCGATTTCGATGGACGGACGCGGTCGTTTCATGGACAATATTTTCATCGAACGGCTGTGGCGCTCGATCAAGTACGAGGAAGTGCATCTGAAGGCCTATGCCGACGGACGCGAAGCGCGAGATGGCATCGGATCATGGATGAGCTTTTACAATCATCACCGCCCGCACCAGGCAATGAATAACCAGTTTCCGATGGCGGCATGGCGTGCCGGCATCGACAGGATCGAGGCGGCGAGGACTGTGGATATGCCGCTTCGCTTGGACAACGCAAACGCGTTGCCCACATACCCACAGCAGACGCAACAGCAGCAGAAGAAAGCTGCTTGATTTGAACGACAAGGCAGGCCGGATCACACCTTAACTTTGGCGATCCATGGTCCCCGCTCCGGGGTCCACTTCATAACATTACATGAAGCGTCTCTCGAACTTCAGGTGAGATCGCGCTATCGCCATCGATCAATTCTCGAAGTTTCCAAAACATACGCTCGACTGCTACCATCGACCCGAGGACTGACATCAGTCTTGGTGACATCATTGGCCATCTCCTTCTCCAGCCAGAATCTGGCGACCATCCCAGCGAAATCAGACCTGTCCCCGTTTGACACCGGCGCGCGAGGCGGCCCTGAACAGGCGAATGACTGGGATACATGTCCGCTGCTACGCCTCAGCGGGCGTGAGACGGACGTTCAAGATATGCTCAGGGGAACTCGCAAAGTGTGCGATTTGCGAGCAAGGCATTTATCTTTCCTGTGCTCCAGGCCGTAACCCGGTAGCGTCCGGTGGCTCACGTGCAAAACTGACATGGTGTGCGCCGCTTTCCATTTGCCACAATACATGCAGCGGCATCGGAGTTGGACTTCTGCCACGCGTCCGTGCTCTTCCGCTTTCTCACTCGGATCGCTCTTAGGCCGAATTGAGTGAGTGATCCCGGTCACGCAAAGGTGGTCATCCGATATCCCGGTGCTCGGGGCGCCCACCCGTTTTGTGATTGCGTGGGTGCATCGACATCGAGTCTCCCGATCTGGCGATGGTGTGTTGGTCGTGCGCCACGTCGACCTCGATCGATCTCTTGATTCTCCATTGGCCGTCCGGTCGAGCTCAGAAAAGCTAGCAACTTAAACGCGCAGATCATTTCCATGTGCTGGACTCCGTATCTCGAATTGGTTCATTTCGTCTGTCTTACTGTCCTCGCCACTGCACGGCTATGCTGTGCAAACCGTGCATTTCACCCACCAGCGGCCACCGCGCTTCTCCGCGCGCAACTTGCCGCGGCGGATCCGAGAGAGCACGCCTTCGGGGCTTATTTGGTTCATCGCTGCGAATCGCTGAACAGTGAGGTAGTCCTCATGCAGAGGTGGAGGGGTGCTAATTCCGTGCGCAGCCAGCAGAATGCGCAGCGAAGCCAACTCCGCCAGCACGATCTCGAGCTTACGCGCGATCTTCTCCGTCTGGTCGGAGCGCTGCCGGGACCGCGTCACGACAGGCCCGCCCGTGCGATAAGCCACATCTTGGATTCGTGTGGAATGCGATCGACGAACTGGCGCGCCAAAGCGGGATGAGCGTGAGCCAACTCACCTGTCCAAGCAAACCACTGCTCGCGCAATGTCAACGCTCGCAAAATGGCAGACAGGGCATTTATTGCCGTTGAGACTACTGTTTGGTGATGTAGTCGAAAAGATCTCATGCGCGTAAGAGCCATTTGAACCATAAGAGCGGCCTGACAAATGCATCCGGCTGCGGTGCTCATGGGCCTCGGTGTTGCCATTTATTGCCTGGTCAAGGACGAACTTATTGGAATCGCTGTTGGCTCACCGTCAGTGGTCTGCCGCTATGAGCTCGGAGTGAATCGCAGTTGCTGTGTTGAGGCAGGCATCCAGTGACAGAGATCCAAAGGCGAGCTGACAAAGGAGATAGTTGGCGCCTGCCTCTTCCACGTGATCGAGAAGAGTTTGGCGCACCGAAGCGCGCGTTCCGACAACGCACAGTTCACTCTCAATTGCGGCATCCAAGGTTAGGGGCAGGTTGGATGGAGGCGGGATGTCATTGAGCTCGTACAGGAACTTAAAGCTCTTGAGCCATGTTTCGTAGGCTGGCGCGGCGAGGGAGCGGGCGGCTGCTTCAGAGCTGGCAATTACGACCATGCGGAGTAATGCGAGAAATGGTCCTGAACCGTTGGCGTCATGCTTGGCGCTTCGATGAGCGCGATAGCGATCTGTTACCTTGCGAACGGCAGAAGAGGGCCCCATGCACGCCAGATTAGCGCCATTCGCCGCCGCCCAATGCGCGGACTCTGGCCGATTTGTAGCAATCCATGTCGGGGGACAAGGACGCTGGTGAGGCGAAAGCGTCAAAGGAACGTCGCTCAGCGCAAAATGTTGCCCTTCGTACGAGAGCGGGCCGCCATTCATCGCGTTAACGAAGATTTGGGAAGCTTCCTCGTAACGGCTTGAGGCAACATCGGCTCCAACCCCAAAATAGCTCAGTTCGATCGGTAGGGAGCCGCGACCAAGACCGACCTCGACCCTGCCGCTGCTCAGGTGATCCAACATGCAGATCTCCTCGAATGCCCGCAACGGGTGGTAGAGGTTGAGCAGCATGACCAATGGACCAACGCGAAGTCGCCGTGTGCGTTGTATGACGCTTGACAGAAACAAGTTCGGCGATGGACCGCGTCCATGCGGGGTGCAATGATGTTCCGCCAGATGATAGGCATAGAAACCGAGCCGGTCGTAGGCCTCCGCCAGCGCGAGGCGGTCCGCGTATTGCCGGGCGATATCGGGGCCGTCCTCGTCAAGATGATCAAAGATGCCGCAGGTCAGGTTTGAGGGAAGAACGTTTCTCACTCAGTTATCTCCTATACAGAGGACCGGAGTCCGCCGGGTTTTTGGGTGCAAGCGGCGCTCGCTGGCACTGCGGTGCATATGCTGCGAAGCCGTTCTCAACAGCTCGTAATGCGCCGACCGGACAAAAACTGAATCGGGCTGCGTCGCGAAGCTGCATCATGTGTGAGTCCGGATCGATTACGAACGGGGATCTGTGACCTGAGTGGAAGGGGTCACTAGCCACGGCATCCCACTTTCTTAAGAATGCTGCCGACAGCCGCAAGGAACGCATCCATCTGGCGCTTTGTACCGATGCTAACCCGAATGCACTCTTGCAGGCCGGCATCCGGAAAGAAGGCAACGAGGACGCTCTGGTCTTGCAACGCCGCCTGCCACCATCTGCCACCCTGGCCTACCGGCACACGGGCGAGGAGGAAGTTCGCGTGGGAAGGCGTTACGGAGAACCCAAATTCTGAGAGGGCGGCCGCTACGCGCTGACGCTCAAGCCTGACGTGGCGATGGTTCTCCTCGTAGGCGTCGCGATGCGCAAGGACGCTCATGCCCACGGCATGAGCGACCACATTCATGTTGAAAACATTCTGGATGTTGCGAAGCCGCCCAATCAGCTCGGGATGGCCGAAACCGAAGCCTACGCGAATGCCAGCGGCGGAATAACTCTTGGAAAACGTGCGCAGGACCAGAAGATTCGAATGGCGCTCAACGAGGCGTAGGCCGTCCTCAGGTGCGAAATCGACATAAGCTTCGTCCAATACAATCAATCGGTCAGATCGTATAATAAGGCGCTCGATCTCAGCGAGCGGAACAAAGGTTCCGGTCGGATTGTTCGGATTGGCCAGCAGAATGAACTTGGCATGTTTAGCCGAACCGAAAAGCAGCTCGTCCATCGGCAAGCAGTCGGGTTCAGACCAGGGAATTTCGATGAACCGGGCCCCTTGCAACATGGCAAGCTTGCGATTGAATGAGAAGCCGGGCGACATCATTGCGATGCCGTCGCCCGGGGCAAGAAAGGCTCTGTAAATGAGACTGAGGAGTTCAGACGATCCATTGCCAGCCATCACGCGATCAGTGGCAATCCCATAGGCCGCTGCGGCCGCTTGTCTCAAGCTGATATTGTCGTCTTCTGGATAGCGGTATTGCACCTCAAGAGCTGCAATTGCGCTTCGCATCACGATGGCTGGCAAAGGAAATGGGTTCTCATTCGTGTTCAGTTTCACGCAAGTATTGTCCGGGGTGGGCCGCCCGGACGGCAGTGCATCCAATTCGCGAGCCACCGGCGAGAGCGAGGAAAGCATAGTTTGCAGTTTTGCATCCAATTTGGTGTTCTCCCTTTTGTCGGCGAGAGCAGTTGACGGCCTTCATCGAGCCTACGTGATGCGCGCGCTGTGTTCGGAGCCGGGAGCGCAAGGCGTGCATGAATGTTAAGGGGTGGGGTGCCATAGGCGGGCTCAGATCTAAGCGCCGCACCGGATCAGAGCCCGTCTCAAAGTCCGGCAGGGATCAGCACGGATCAGGCGGCGCACGGCGTTATCCCAGCGAATACCTGTTTCACGAGGGGAGGGAACGCCACGTCCACTCGGCCGAACAGCGCTGCCAACGCTTGGCTTGAACTCGCGTAATCCGCAGACAGACTGCGCACGACTGACATCTTGCCACAAGCTACGTTCCTTCTAAAGAGGTCCTGGCAGCTCACTCCCGAGAGCGAGGTGCGCATCGGTCTCACGAGCTGGAGGAAGCCACCGATGTTCGTCGGCCTTACGAATGTGGAAGTGATGCTCACTCTAGTGGTACCAGGCGAATGGGAACGTACTCTTCGGGCGGCCGTTCGGGCGTGCACGACAGCTGTGATAGCGTTGCCGCGAGGGCGAGAAATGCTGCGACTGCGGCGACTGCGACGCACGTGAGCAGCGCGTAATCGCCATGTCGAGGATGGTTCATCTTTCAACGCTCCGTGCGGTGTTGGTGCGGGCGGTCAGGTCTGCGCGACCACTTCGACGGTATTGTCGCGCCAGCGGTAAACGATGAACCCAGGAGCGGCATTGTCTCCCTTGGAGTCGAATCGAACCGTTGCAATGGCCGTTTCGATTGAGCCCGAGGAGGGCCGCAGCGACCCGCGTGGCAGCGAAGGTGCCCGCCTGTTTGACCGAGCCTTCCCATGCCTGAACTGCGGCATAGGCGTAGAGCGTGCAACCTGCGGCAGATAGGCTCGAACCCTTGAGCTTGGCGACAGCGGCTGCCCCTGCAGCATTCGTCGTCGAGTCCGGCATAAAGGTAAAGAGCGTGCCGTTTGCGCAGTCGCCGGCAATGGCCAAAGACGATCATCCACCGACTTGTTCTCGCCCAGCGCTCTCACCGGAAATTTCCGAAAGTGATGCCGATCATTGGAGTCTCCGTCGGCCTAGCCGGCGCTCTGTCCGTTGCCCCGCCGCTGTGTCGATGCTTTTAGAAGGTACAATTTGACGCTACGTACGAATCAAGTACTTCGAAGCGTGCTCGTCGAGGTTGATTGCCAAGATCCACAGAGCGAAGGACCCCAAGAGTGCCGACAACGCAGATTCTGAGGCGAATTGCTACGGGCCAACGATCCTCAGTCAGACAAGGATCAGCATCAGCTCATTGGGTTTAGAGACATTCCAGTAACCGAGTCGCGGGCAACCGGGTGCGTCAACTCTTTCCCAGCTGGTCCTCCAGCGCGGCGAGGGCGCAATCCAGATACCGCATGAGGCTCGCATCCCAGCCGGCGAGATTGTGTGGTTCGGTCAATCGCGTCAGCACCTTAAGTATCATCGAGACAGTCGAGTCAACTCCTGCGATCTCAGTCAGCAGCGAACGGGCCTGACGCGCGACCGCATTTGCCCGCTCACTGCATGGAGGCTCGCCCCGATCCATGCAGCTTCGTAGCTCGTCCCGAATCTTCCGCCACCGATCTTCGCGGCTAGCGTTAGAGGCGCACGTGCAGATGGCCGAGGGGGTACGCTCCTCAATCCGCGACATTGCATCTAACGTGGCCGGCAGCTCGTCGACACTGACTTCTGTCTCACCTTGCGTCGTCATATTGCGCAATCGATCCCGTAATAATGTCGCCCGCGCGACTTGAACTTCAATTCGCTCCAGATGGTTGCGCAATAGGTCCGTGAGAGATGTCCGCCCCTCGATGGCTTTGCGGATCTCAGGAAGCGAGAAGCCGAGCTCACGTAGCGCGCGAATCTGAGAGACGCGTTGTAGACTTTCACGATCGTACATGCGGTGACCGCCATCGGTACGTTCCGAGACCGTCAACAACCCGGTATGTTCATAGTGATGCAGAGTGCGCACCGTTACGCCGGTCGCCTCTGCAAGTTCTCCAATGCGCCATCGGCGCCGTCGTGGTGTGGCGTTTGTCATGGTCCTCAATTTGCAAGCCTACAACCTGACGTCACGTGAGAATCAAGTTATTTCAATGATCTAGATGATGGTCTCTTGCTGCGAACCCCCGGGAGGACTGAGCGCATGCTGTTGATCAAGTGGCCGAGACAAGTGCAAGCATCAAGTTCGCCAGCGACGCCAATTCGTCCCTCGCTGCGCGTTGCATCACAAGTCTGGCGATCGCCACGCGATTCTCGCTGGTTCGCATGCATGTCGGTAAAGACGCGATTGCTCGATCAAAAAGGTTTCCCAAGCTCGCGAGATCCTCCGGATCGTAGACTCCGCTCGGCTTATCCAAGAGTAAGCTCCTTTGATTGTCGCACCCGCGCCGCACGTGACGAAGCCGTTTGGCTGTGGTGGGGCAAAAAGGAGACGGAGCGGCGACGTGCGCGAAAGAATGTGACAGGTACGTTCGTGTGGTGCCGTTGTGCAACACGGCGTTTGCTTCTCTTTTGTCCAACACTGCCCTAACCGAAACTGTGCAATTTCCGCTGTATGCTGCTGCAGCAGTGGCCATCTGCTGTCTGATCGCCACGCGAAGCGAAAGCAGGTACATGCAGTCCCGCTTGATCTTGAGACACAGCTTCACGAACGGCGGCCCAGACACAGTACTGATCTGATCAGATGGGCCTCTTTCGGTCGCAATCCTTGCTGCGATGTCTATCGTCGAGCCGGGCGTTGATTGGTCAATCATCGCAGATTAGTCCTGCCACCACATCGTGGCGTGGCCGCCCGCTCGGCGCCTAACAGCGTTTTGTACACGCAGCTAGTACCCGGAATCAGAGCTGAGTGATACGGCGGCCTTTGAAGGGGCGTTGACGAACCTTTTTCTTGGTCCAGACGAAGGGCTCGGCTTTGTCATTGTACGCGTTGACGTAGGCATCGATGTGTTCCTGAAGCTGCTTGAGACTTGTGAAGGAGGAGCCGCTAAGTGACTGCCCCTGCAAGATCGAGAACCAGACCTCGACCTGATTGAGCCAGGACGCGCTTGTCGGCGTGAAATGAAATTGCACGTTGGGGTGGGCCTTGAGCCAGTGCTCGTTTTTCTTGTGGGTGTTGAGGTTGTCGAGGATGACGTGAAGCCTTCGGCCCGGAAAGGCCGCGATAACGCCGTTCATGAAGTCGAGGAACTCGACGCGGCGACGGCGTTTTGAATGAGCCGCGATGATCTTTCCGGTGGCGACTTCGAGCGCCGCAAACAATGTCGTAGTGCCATGCCGCTTATAATCGTGGCTCTGGCCGGTCAAGGCGCGGCCATTGGGCAACTTCAGATAACCCTGCGCTCGCTCTAAAGCCTGGATCGAGGGCTTCTCGTCCACGCATAGCACAATGGCCTTCGCGGGCGGGGCGACGTAGAGGCCAACAACATCGGCGGCTTTGGCCGTAAAGTTCGGATCGTTGCTCTCGCACCAGGACTTGCGAGCCGCGAGGTCAATCTTGTGGCTGCGCAGGAACCGCCAGACATATTGGACGTCAACATTGCCCAGCGCCTCGGCCAGCAGAGGCCCGGTCCAGCGCGCAAACCCTTGCGGCGGCGGCTTATCCAGCAGCTTCAGAATCCGCTTGTCGGTGGCCTTCGTATAAATCGGCTGCTTGCCGGGCCGCGGCTTGTCGTGCAGTCCTTCAAGGCCATGATCGGCATAGCGGTGTCGCCAAAGGCTGACAATCCGCGGCTGGACTCCGACTTCTTTGGCGATCGAGCGGGTGCTGCGCCCGTCCGCCGCCAACAGAACTATCCGCGCCCGCTTCAAATCGCGCTGCAACGTCACCGGCGAGCGACAACACGCCTCAAGCACCGTGCGATCTTTCCGCGAAAGGCGGACTTCTCTTGCTTCGGGGATCATCCATATCTTGAATCACGACTCACGTTCCAAGAAAAGTGGGTACTAGTCCTGTCGAGATGGCTTTGTGGGCGCGAAGGCGTTGTTCGCGCATGGCAACATCGGGTTTTGGAATGCCACAAGATGATGGCTGCTCTTCAACGGCGCAAGTCTGCGACGCAAAGCGTCGGTAGAATGAGAGAAGGCGGGCCGCAAAACCATCCCGGCATGTATCTCAACGCAAGCGCACCTCGCGCGGCTGGCGAAACGTTACTCGCGATTGAGGACCGCGCCTCGAAGGATCGCTCCAGTATCCGTTGGACGTGGAGGCGCTCAAAACGGGTCGACGGGCCTCCGGCGCCGCGCGGCCACGCCCGGGAAAACAACGACGTGCCATAGCTCCTACAGCAATAACTCGCATATCCAAACGTGAGCCGGATCAGTGTTGCGCACCACAGTCCAGCTGTCGCGGGCTTGCTCGTCCGGAAACACCCTCACTCGCTTTCATCCTCGAACAGTATCGCTTTGGTGTGCGAGCGCTGGACATAGATGCTTTGGGTAAGATAGGCAAATCATGTTACCGCACCGAAGTAGCTCTTCGGGGGCAGCGGTGAGGGGCCGTAACTCGGGTCTGGCGGCGGCGGCATCCCGCGCGCCACCCGCCACGGCGCTTTCGAAAATAACACGACTGTCGCGAGATCCGAAAGGATGACCCTGCACCCACGATCCGATGGCTGGATTGACCATGTCGCCCGAAATGGTCGAAAGCTGGAGGCGGAGCACGGCTTGGCGAAGGGAGCGGCGAGCCCTTTCGTGCGCGGACATTGGCATAGTTGCCGTCCTCTCATCATAAACACTCATCACCTAAGCGCGCGCAGCGGGACGATGCCGCAAGCTCATGGCGGGTGGATCCAGGTTGATCCTGCGGTCAGCGAGTTTGCGGTTGCGCTCCGTCATGCGGGACCGAGTACAATAAGAGTAAGACAAGCGCCGTTGAGATGACGTGTCCCAACCTCCATGCCAGCCTTGCGCACACCTCTCACTTGCAGGTTCCGCTCTCCCGAGTTACGCCAGCTGGCGTTGCGCTTTCCGGGCGCGACTGTGGACAGCGTTGGCGTTCGGCAGAACAAGTTGGTTCGACGCGAACGAGCCGGCATCGACCTGTGGGTCGGCCCGCCAAGAGACTCTAGCTACTGGCTTCGGCATTACTGCAATTGCCGGGACAGTAGACGGCAAGGAGAATGCCCACCGGCAGGCGAAGAGCGGTGCGGGTGCGCTACCAGTGTCCACGTTGCAGCCTCGATCGCAGGTCTTAGTCTACAACCTGACGCGGTGTACGATTCAAGGGATTTTAGTGCCGAGGCCGGATATCGTTCACCTGACTGGCCGGAACATGCTCCGAGCTCAGCTCATGTAGAACAGTGCGATGCAGCCCGTCGGATCAGCGGAAAGTCATTGCGGAGCGCCGCCGAACGAGCTGTATGACGCGCAAGATCGTCACGCCAGCGCGAGATCAATAGCGCCGCCGACGCGATCAAACTACGCTCAAGCGCGCCAATGTCGACAGGCCGAACACCAGCGAGGACCGGAGCTTCGAGCCTGGCGTAGATCTGGTTAAAGAAGAGTAGGTCGCAAACGGCCGAACAATCCTAGAACGGGCCGTGACATTGGTTGGTCTCGGACGGAGAGACCATCATGGATGCCTGTTGCAAGAACATGTTGCGCATCCAAATGCTTGCAGGATCAGTATTATGAATGGCCGGCCATTGGACGGCCTCGGTGAATGTGAGAAGTCGCAGCGGAGGTTCGATGACCCGCAGGGGCATCGTGTTTGCGAAATGGCTGACCAGTCTTGAGGGCATGCTCGCTATACGGTTGGTGCCCAATAACATAGGCGGAATCATACCAAAACCCTGCACAGCGACCTCGGTGCGTATCTTGAAACCATGCTCGAGCAAGAGCCATTCGTGGAAGGAGGGCTTCAGGGAGCGCCCGAACTGGGCTTCCACGTGCCCGATCGACGTGTACATCTCGAACGTAAGTCGCTGCGCCAGCTGCTTGTTCATGGGGCAGCCCACGCAAACGAAAGTGTCCTCGAACAGTGCCGCCTTGGGATGCGCACTCGACATGAACATCTCCGGATACATAAGAAAATCGACTTCACCGCGCCGGAGAAGTTCATCGGGTTCCTCTACGGGCGGCAGCAACTCGAAATTGATTGTCGGAGCTTCCCGAGCGACGCGGTCCACGATTCGTCGAAGAAACACGACAGTCATGAAGTCGGACAGGATGATCCTGAATCGCCGATTCGATTGAGATGGAGTGAACCCGTCCGGAGAAATGATGGAGAGCTGAATGTGAGCGAGAGCCTCGCGAATCGGGACTGCGAGCGCTTGAGCCCGCGGCGTTGGGACAAGCTTCCGGCCCCTCATCGTGAATAGCTCATCGCTAAAGTAAGTGCGAAGCCGCGCGACGGCAGCACTCATGGCAGGTTGACTGAGGTTGATGCTTCTTGCCGCCGCAGTGAGATTGCCTTGCGTCGCCAGGGCGTCAAACGCAACGAGGAGATTCAGATCGAGGCCCTTGAAACGCATAATCTTGAGTGATCCACGGTATGAATGTGTTCTATCGATACAATCGATTTTACCATTTGTACCGAATGAGGCAAAGAATAGTTTAGCGAGATGTCAGATCTATCAGAGTGGTTACAAATCGTAGCGCGTCTCAGCCCAGCGCCAGGGATCGATCAAGACATCTGGACCGTGCGGTCGCAGTTTCGCGCGTGTTGCGCAAGTCATATCTCGGCGAGCTAGCAAGTGGGGATCCGCAAATGTGCGTGGGCATATAGGACGAGCAAACCTTCGTATGGCTTCGCCAACCCATTCTATACCGGCCGTCTACCGCCGTAGAATTGAGCGAACGCTCAACCTAGCAGTAGATTTCCCTCCAGTTGGACCCCTTCGGTTGCGGGTGCCAAATATGTTTTGGCGCATCCGATTGCGTCCTTGCTGCGGAGAAATCGTGCGGAACATGCAAGCGAAGGCGTCCTTGGCGAGTCTGATGCGAGTTGTGCACACGCTCGACGTCGTATCCATTGTGAATGCAGATCGGTCAGTGCTTGGAGCTCTGACAGATATGGTATTTTCCGCGGGTTACGTACCCGAACCCTTCGAGAGCGCAGACGAGTTCTTGAAATCGGGCCGCCGTTTGATCACGTCGTGCTTGATCGCGGACATGCAGTCGAGCGTGATGAGTGGCTTTGAGCTTTTCCATCATCTGGCTGCGTCCGGAGGCGCGATTCCCACCGTTCTGCTCACAGACAACTCCGAAGGCGATAAGAGTCGAGTCCTGCAAGCTGGACTCCAGTTCTTGAGCAAGCCTTTCGAGCGTAGCGAACTGCTGGCCTGCGTCAGGAGCCAGATAATGAATAGGAATTACTCTCTATGAAAATGATCGCGCCCGGATCCACACGAGGTGTTTCGGCGCGCCCTCCAGTTCGTTGGAGGCTGTGCTGGGAGAATGAGCTTCAACTTGCTGACCATATTGAATTGTCAGACTTCTTCCGGAAGACCTACGGTCCGACCGGGGCATTCAATGCACAGCCCTTTGAAGGTCATCGAAGCTGGGCCGGCGCAAGGCCTGAGATTCGGGCAATCGGCTACGACGATCGTGGCGTCGCGATTCACATCGGCGCACTGCGCCGCTTCATAAAAGTTGGTGAGGTCGATCTGCTTGTGGCTGAACTCGGATTGTACGGGGTACGCCCGGATCTCGAGGGGCTCGGAATCAGCCACTCCATCCGCGTGATGTATCCCGTATTGGGAGATCTTGGGGTGCCGTTCGGCTTTGGCACGGTCCGATCCGCCCTGCAGAAACATATTACCAGGCTGCTCGGGCGACAGGGGTTAGCGACAGTTCTGCCAGGGCTCCGTGTCCGGTCCGCTCGTCCGGATATCTATCTCACTGTGCCTCCGACGCGCGTGGAGGACGTGGTCGTCCTCGTCCTGCCGATTGCGAGGCCAATGAGCGAATGGCCGGACGGTGAGATGATTGAACGGAACGGGCCAGAACTGTGACGTCCGCAAACGACCAGACTGAAGCGCGGAGCGACTACGCTGACGCCGGCGGAGAGCACTGCGTCTATCTTACATTTGATGATGGTCCCAACCCGCATTGCACGCCGGCTATCCTGGATGTGCTGGCGCAGCATCGGGCCCCCGCCACCTTCTGCGTGATCGGTGCATATGCAGCGGGTCAGCCGGAGCTGATCCAGCGCATCATTGCAGAAGGGCACGAAATCGCAAACCACACAATGACGCACCCGGATTTATCCAAATGCATGCCGGATGAGATGGAATACGAGATCCTCACAACGAACAAGGTCATCGGAATGGCCTGCCCGCGAGCCTCTGTGCGGCACATGCGTGCGCCGTATGGGACTTGGACCAAGGAGGCCCTCGCCGCGTCGGCGAAGGCCGAACTGGCAGCCCTGCACTGGTCAGTCGACCCGCAAGACTGGTCTCGTCCTGGCGGCGAGGCGATTGTTGCCGCGGTGCTGGCCTCGGTCCGGCCGGGGGCAATCGTGCTCCTGCACGACGGGTGCCCTCCCGACGAGTTGGAACGCTGCCCTCACTCTGGTCGGCGCGACCAGACCGTGACGGCGCTCGCCCAGCTCATTCCAGCACTGCATGACCGTGGATTTGCAATCCGGTCGCTTCCTCAAACTCACTGAATAGATCAATTCCCATGAGCCTGCTTGCCACCGTCAGCACCGTTGCTGTTGCCTCCTACGCGTTGCTCTCCAGCGTCCATAAGAGCGCGCAGGCGCTTTATGCGCTGCGAACCGACGCCTCACTGCCGCCGTACGACCCGGTCGACACCGGTGCTCTGCCCAGCGTGGATGTCATCGTGCCCTGCTTCAACGAGGACCCGCGCACGCTGGCGGCCTGCCTGAAGTCTCTCGCAAGCCAGGACTACCCAGGGCGATTGCAGGTCTATGTGGTCGATGACGGCTCTGCAAATGTCGGTGCAGTGGCCCCGGTCCATGGGAGCTACGCATATGACCCGAGGTTCAACGTCATTCTGCTGCCAAGCAACGTTGGAAAGCGCAAGGCGCAGATCGCAGCGATACGCCGGTCGTTCGGCGATCTCGTGCTCAATGTCGATTCCGACACGGAAATCGCCAGCGACGTGGTCAGCAAGCTCGTACGCAAGATGCAGGATCCAGCCGTCGGCGCGGCCATGGGGCAATTGACGGCCAGCAACCGGAACGACAGCTGGCTGACCCGATTGATCGATATGGAGTACTGGTTGGCTTGCAACGAGGAGCGCGCGGCGCAGACGCGCTTTGGTGCCGTCATGTGCTGCTGCGGGCCGTGTGCCATGTACCGCCGCTCCGCGCTGCTGTTGCTGCTGGACCAGTACGAGACGCAGTTCTTCCGGGGAAAGCCGAGCGACTTCGGTGAGGACCGTCATCTGACGATCCTCATGCTCAAGGCAGGGTTTCGAACCGAATACGTTCCGGACGCTATCGCCGCCACGGTGGTCCCGGACAGGCTCTTGCCGTATCTGCGGCAACAGCTCCGCTGGGCGCGCAGCACTTACCGCGACACGCTGCTGGGTTTGCACCTGTTGCCCGACCTCGACCGGTACCTTACGCTCGACGTGCTCGGACAGAACCTCGGGCCGCTGCTGCTCGCCATCTCATCGATTGCCGCGCTCGCTCAGCTCGCGCTCACCGGCACCATGCCCTGGTGGACCGGTCTGACCATCGTCGCGATGACCATGATTCGATGCAGCGTAGCGGCCCTTCGTGCCGGCGAGCTTCGATTTATCGGCTTCTCGCTGCACACCCCGATCAACATCTTCCTCCTGCTCCCGATGAAGGCCTATGCGCTCTGTACCTTGAGCAACAGCGACTGGCTCTCGCGCAAAGTAGCAAAATCATCAGACGTCGATGAATCGAAGGCCTCGATCGAAGACGCGACAACTGGACCAAGCCTTAACCCGGCATCGGAAACGCCTGGCTCAATTCGCGGGGCAGGTCTTTCGCGCGCTCCCTCGCAGCTGATCGCGTCTGATGGCATTGCGGCCGCGACTGACTGACAGCTTTGTAGGGGATTTAGTGGTGAGCGTGGACAAGACATATCAATCGTTGCAACGGGAGCTGACTAACGATGACCCGTGGCGGCTTGACGACAATCCGTTCGAACGTGAGCGTCACACTCAATTACTACGGCTATCGCTGTCGAACGGCGCCGTCTCAACCTGCCTCGAGATCGGGTGCGCGGCCGGTGCATTCACAGAGAAGCTTGCTCCTCACTGCAAGCGGCTCACGGTCATCGATGTTATGCCGCGAGCAATTGGTCGAGCGGTCCAGCGGACCAAGAGGTGGTCGCATATCAGCTGGGCGGCGACCGATATTCTGCAGTTCTCGACCGAAGAGCTGTTCGATCTGATCGTGGTGGCCGAAGTTCTCTACTATCTCGAAGACATGACACGGATGCGTACCGCAATCGACAAAATGGTGAAGATGCTTGCTCCAGGTGGGCATCTGGTCTTCGGATCTGCACGTGATGCCACCTGCAGGCGATGGGGGCATGTCGCTGGCGCCGAGACAGTCATCACGATTTTGACTGAAGCGCTCATTGAGGTCGAACGCGTGCAGTGCCAGGGGCAGTCGGCTGACGAAGACTGCTTGTTGGTCCGCTTTCGCAATCCGGAGCGATCTTCGATCCGTCCTAACGGCCGAGCTTGATAAGGAGCTACTATGCGTATCTGCGGTATCAAGTTGACGCATGACGGGGCAGTCGCTCTGATCGAGGACGGCCGGGTGGTGTTTTGTGTCGAACAGGAGAAGCTGAATAACAATCCGCGTTATCAAACCATCGACAACCTGGATGCCGTTGTTAACGCCTTGGCGGAGCACGGGCTGGATCCGAGCGATGTTGATCAGTTCGTCATTGATGGCTGGGATGGAGAGTTCGAGTCGCAGTTTGAAGTCCTTAGTGGGACGACGACCATCAAGCTCAAGGGCGCGCCGTATGTCGAACGGCAAGGCGATAGCCCCCTGACGTCCCGCGATCGGATCGGCCTCATGCTTGATGGGAAGCTATATCCCTATCAAAGCTATCCCCATGTCACCGGGCACGTAGCATCCGCATACTGCGCCAGCTCGTTTGCCAAATCCGCACAATCTGCTTTCTGCTTGGTGTGGGACGGCTGCATGTTTCCACGCCTCTACTATGTCGAGCCCCACGGCATCCGGTTCATCGAGTGCCTGTTTCCGATGATAGGTCACGCCTATGCGACGGCAGGACATCACTTTGGACCTTACAGGCGGGCAGACCGGACCAGCTGGGATCTCGGTATTGCCGGCAAGCTGATGGCCTATATCGCGCTGGGATCGCCCGACGAGGACTGTATTAAGACGTTTCATGAACTTTATGAGGCGCACTTTGCCACGGATGCTGAGGGCGCTTGTCCTGAGCTTGAAGAGATCAACAGCTCACAATCGCCACTTGAAGCTCTGCACGACTTCTTCGATGCGTGCGCAATGCGACTGAAGGAAAAACAAGCCGAAGACGTCCTTGCGTCATTTCACGTCTTTCTAGAGCGTCTGCTGGTTCGCACCATTGCTGATGTGGTGGAGCGGCATTCGGATCTTGCGGGGGCGCGTAACCTCTGCATAGCCGGCGGCTGTGGCCTGAATATTAAGTGGAATAGTGCATTTCGTGCGACTGGCCTGTTCGATGTCGTGTGGGTGCCGCCCTTTCCAAACGACAGCGGCTCAGCCATTGGTGCTGCTTGCTCTGCACTGGCGGCACAGCAAGGCTTTAGAGCTCTGGAATGGTCGGTCTACAGTGGACCGGCCGTTCGTCCCGGCGAAGTCCCGCCCGAATGGGAGGGCGCGCCCTGCACTATGGGCGAACTTGCGGCAATCCTCGCTTGCGACAAGCCCGTGGTCTTCCTTGCCGGGCGTGCCGAGCTCGGACCACGAGCCTTGGGTGGCAGAAGCATTCTCGCGGCTGCGAGCTGGGAAGGAATGAAAGATCATCTCAACGACATCAAACTTCGTGAGCATTTCAGGCCGGTAGCGCCGATATGCCTGGAGGATCGTGCGGCGGAGGTTTTTAGTCCTGGAATACCCGATCCGTACATGCTGTTCGATCACCAGACGCGACCGGAATGGCGGGACAAAATTCCCGCCGTCGTGCATCTCGATGGATCTGCTCGTCTACAGACCGTTTCCCGAACCTCTCAGCATAAAGTGGCCGAGCTTCTCGTCGAGTACGAGAAGCTCACAGCCATTCCGCTGCTTTGCAATACCAGCGCCAATCTGCATGGACGCGGCTTTTTCCCGGATGCTGCCGCCGCGTGCCAGTGGGGACGCGTCGATCACGTATGGTGTGACGGCCTGCTTTGGACAAAAAAGCGCGCGAGCGAGGAAGCGGCGCGAACAACGTCCGTCGCGATGGCGTAAGCAAATGTCAACCGCGGCAGTCGACCTTTTCCAGGTGAGCAAGTTCTACGACGACAGGGTCGTCGTGGACGCTCTTTCGTTTACGGTCTCGCCGGGAGAGTGCTTCGGTCTGCTGGGACCAAACGGAGCGGGTAAAAGCACGCTTGCGCGTTTGATCCTGGGTGTTGCATCGCCCGACGCAGGTAAGATATGCGTGCTCGGCGAGTCAGTGCCGGCACGGGCGCGCTTGGCGCGCCGGGGGATCGGGGTTGTCCCACAGTTCGATAACCTTGATCTTCAGCTCACGGTGCGCGAAAACTTGCTCGTTTTCGGGCGCTACTTCGCCATGAGCGCGGCTGAGGTGGAAGCGGTCACGCCGTCACTGCTCGAATTCGCGCGCCTGGAGAACAAAGCGGATGCCCGCGTCGCCGAACTGTCCGGCGGCATGAAGCGACGCCTGACGTTGGCACGGGCCCTCATTAACGACCCGCAGCTCTTGGTGCTTGATGAGCCGACGACCGGCCTCGATCCGCACGGCCGTCACCTGATCTGGGAACGCTTGCGCTCGTTATTAGGGCGCGGCAAAACGATCCTTCTCACCACCCACTTCATGGAAGAGGCGGAGCGATTGTGCGACCGCCTGTGCGTGCTTGAGCACGGCCGTAAGATCGCCGAAGGTCAGCCTCACGCGCTGATCGAGCAGCAGATCGGCTGCCAAGTGATCGAGATTTACGGCGGTAATCCGCATGAACTGCTGCCGCTGGTCAGACCCCAAGTGCAGCGCGCTGAGGTGAGCGGGGAGACGCTGTTCTGCTATGTCACGGATCCAGAGCAGGTGCGCCTCCGGCTTGCCAACCGCACGGATCTGCGCTTTCTGCAGCGTCCTCCAAATCTGGAGGATGTCTTCTTGCGGCTAACCGGGCGAGAGATAAAGGACTGAACGATGTGGCAACGTTTTGCGCCGGCGCTCCCTGCTAATCCATGGAACTGGATCGCGGTATGGCGTCGCAATTTTCTGGTCTGGCGGAAAGTCGCGCTGGCATCGATTCTTGGGAATCTGGCCGAGCCGATGAGCTCTCTGTTCGGTCTCGGTTTTGGCCTTGGAATGATCATAGGTGGTGTTGAGGGGACCTCATACATCTCGTTTCTGGCGGCTGGCATGGTCGCCACAAGCGCGATGGTCTCCGCAACCTTCGAAACGATCTATGCGGCTTACGCTCGCATGCAGACAAATTGCACGTGGGAGGCAGTGCTCTGTACGCCCCTTACGCTCGGCGACATTGTTCTCGGTGAAGTGGCATGGGCAGCGAGCAAGGCCTTGCTCGCTGGGACCGCGATCACGATTGTCGCCGTCGCGCTGGGTTACGCAGAGTGGTCATCCATCCCCTATGCGTTACCAGCCATCGCCCTCACTGGCGTTACTTTCGCGAGCCTCGCAATGGTCGTTTCAGCAGTTGCACCGAGCCACGACTATTTCATCTTCTACCAGTCGCTCATTCTCACGCCCATGATGTATTTGAGCGGGACGATCTTCCCAATGAGCCAGTTGCCCGGTTCATTTCAACGCATCGCGGCCTTATTGCCGCTGACTCATTCGGTCGATCTCATTCGTCCAGCAATGCTCGGTCGGCCGGTCGACAGCGTCGGATTGCATGTGGGCGCACTTTGCATCTACGCAGCATTTCCCTTCCTCGTCTCGGCCGTGCTGCTTCGGCAGCGCCTGATGCGGTGAGAGGAACAAGACCTAAAGCGAAGCATCGCGTGTGCGAGATGAGATATCGGGCCTAACGAACTTCCGATCGCGTGCGACGCTTATGTGAGCCTCGTCACGCTAGCGATGCCTGATCGGCCCCGCGGCGACGTGCGGCCTACTCCCAAAGCAAGCGATACGAAATAGGCCAACAGGCCTCTCAGGATTAACGGAGAACAAGATGCTGTGTCTAGGATTGAGTGGCGGCCTCGACAGGGTCTATGAAAACCCCCTTGGACTACCGAACACGTTTCTGCACGACGGCGCCGCGGTACTTGTCAAGGACGGGCGCGTAATCGCTGCCGTGGAAGAGGAGCGCCTCAACCGGATCAAACATTCAAACAAGCTTCCGAGCAGTGCGATTGAATACTGTCTTGCAGCCGCGGGTGTGGAGCTTTGCGACGTCGATCGTATTGCGTTCTACGCTACTGAAGCCTATTGCAATGCGATGCTCGAACGGTTGTTCATCTCACAACCGGAAATCTCAATTCCGCTAGATGCGAATCTGCTGTTACGGCACCTTCTAGCGACGGAGTTCGGTACCCAAGTTGATCCTTCGCGGGTGTCATTCGTAGGCCACCATCAGGCCCATGCCGTGAGCGCTCTGGCGATGTCGGGTTTTGAAGAAAGTCTGGTCCTCGCGATCGACGGTTGTGGCGACTTCCTCTCGGGTCTGTTGGCTGTCGGGTCGGGCACCGAAATGACCGAGCTTATGACGTTTCCAGAGAATAACTCTCTCGGACTGTTCTATCTAGAGACGATCCGATATCTCGGCTACGGCCTGTTCGACGAGTATAAGGTTATGGGACTGGCTCCTTACGGAGATCCCGCACGCTATCGCGAGCTCTTTTCCCAATTTTATGAGCTCTCCGCAAACGGTGGCTACCGCGTTCACCTCGAACGTATCGGGCCGGCACTGCTGCGCAATATCGAGGTCCGGCGAAAGGGAATGCCGTTCACGCAACAGCATCGAGATGTGAGCGCATCGTTGCAGGAGGCGCTGGAGCAGATCGTGTTTCACATTCTTCGGCATTACCGTGAGTCGACCGGAATGAAACGGTTGTGCCTGGCTGGCGGGGTGGCCCACAACTGCACGCTGAATGGAAAACTCCTGTATTCAGGCCTGTTCGAAGACATCTTCGTGCAGCCGGCTGCGCACGACGCCGGATGCGCATTGGGCGCGGCACTGATGGTGTCGAACGAGGCCGGGCAGCCTGCGCCCCGCGAGCGACTACAGGCGGTTTATTGGGGGCCAGATGTCGGCAGCGACGACAGCATTGAACAGGAACTGAAGGGATGGGCCGGACACCTCGAGATTGAGCGGACCGCTGACGTCGCAACCAGAGCAGCCGAGTGGATCGCTGATGGCGCCGTGATCGGGTGGGTACAGGGCCGATCGGAGTTCGGCCCTCGTGCGCTCGGCAACCGTAGTATTCTTGCGGACCCGAGGCCCGCGGCGAACAAGGATCGGATCAATGCGATGGTCAAGAAGCGGGAGAGTTATCGACCATTTGCGCCATCGGTTCTGGAGGAGGATGCGGGCGCGTTCTTTGAGTTGCCGGATGGTCGCGCAGAATATCCCTTCATGAATTTCGTCGTTCGCGTGCGTGAATCCAAGCGTGCTTTGCTGGGCGCGATCACGCATATCGATGGTACGGCTCGGCTGCAAACGGTTTCCCGCACGAACAATGCCGCCTATTGGGAACTCATCAATGCGTTCAAGAGCCGGACAGGCGTCCCGGTTCTGCTTAATACGTCGTTCAACAACAATGCCGAACCGATCGTAGATTCCGTTGCCGATGCGATTACAGCGTTTTTGTCGACCGAGCTGGATGGCCTTGTGGTCGGTTCATTCCTCGTCAAGAAGCGGGCAACAACGCTCGAAAGCTGGACTGCACTCGCTGTATCACTGCCGCCCCATGTATCTCTTTACCGAGTTCGCGCTCATGCGGGCCGAGAACGCCAGGAGACAGTCTGCGAGATCCGCATGGGTCACTCCAGCCAGGACAGCGTGCGCGTCTCGCATGACCTGTTCGACATGCTGATGCAAATTGAGAAGGAAGCTGTTCTTGCCGATCTTCTCGCCAGGGTCACCTCTGACAGGACTAGGCGAGAAGCTCTCGTGAACGAACTGCGCGGGATCTGGGATCTGCGCCGTATTCGGCTGCATCCGTCACAGACTGCGCGATCGTAAAAGGTGAGTAATGCGGAAGAGGGCTTTTGGACGCCTCTTGCATGATCTGCCAATCGCGGTGCCGTGGAGGAGGGCTTGCGGGTTGATCGCCTTGCGTCCAGGTGACCAGCCGTCCATTGGCGTGGATCGGAATCGCAGATGAGTAGGTGCGCCACACAAAACTGATCTTGCGCAACGAGAAGGGTTTGATAACTTGACCAAGGAACGCTTTGTTATTTCTCGGAGGCGTACCGGCTTTGGTGATTGCCTCTGGTCGCTGGCGTCAGCTTGGTCGTACGCGCAGCGGACCGGGCGGACGCTCGTCGTTGACTGGCGCGGTTCCTGCTACATCGACCAACCGTTCAGCAATGCCTTTCCGGTATTCTTCGAGCCGGTTGAGGACATCGCTGGAGTGCCGGTGATTTGTGATGACCGAGTCAACCAGCTCTCGTTTCCCGGACCGTTCTTCCCGCGGTGGTGGAATAGGCCATCGATCGACTGCATCAATCGTCCGGATGAGCAGATCTTCCGTGAACGTGACGAACTGACCGAGCTGTTCCAGGCAAGAGAAGATAGCGAAGCCAACACCATTGTCTGTGACGCTTGCCTGATGTGGCGTTGTGGCGAGGAAGCCGAACGACTGATCTTTCGGAACATCAAGCTCAGGTCTGAGATTCAAGCGCGGATCGACGCCTTGTATGAGGAACACTTTAGCGGCCATAGCATCATTGGCGTTCATGTTCGGCACGGCAATGGCGAAGATATCATGGAGCATGCGCCGTACTGGGCCGATTCGGAGCTCGCCCTTCGTCAGGTCTGCATGGCAATCCGTAAAGCCAAGGCTTTGCCATATCCAAAGCCTGTAAAGGTCTTCCTGTGCACGGACAGTGCACAGGTTCTCGATCGCCTATCGGGTCTGTTTCCCGATGTCTTCGCCGTACCAAAACGTTTCCAGGCCGATCGGGCAGGGCCGTTGCATAGTGCGGAAATGGGAATTGAAGGTGGAGCTTCCGCTCTCATCGACATGTATCTTCTTGCGCGATGCGCTACCGTGATCCGCTTTCCCCCCACCAGCGCCTTCACGCGCTATGCCCGTCTGCTCGTGCCACGGATCATTGAATTCGACCAGCGCAATCCGGAGCAATTGACCATGATCGATAACCCATACGAGCATTTCGCGGCTTCATGAAGCGCCAGAATCTGAGCCTGAGCAATGGCGGGCTAGACCGAAGTTTTTCGCTTGGGAAGTGTGCAAGGGATTGATCCGACTCGACAAGTTGACGGTCGATCTTTTCGATTACTGGACACGCAGCGGGTCGAGATCGAGCAGCTTGAAGGCGGCCTCTTGGAGGGAAGTTGGTTGGGAATGGAGCGTGAAGCGGTGCTTGGAGTGAAGGGGCACGCGCATCGTGTTTCGGACCAGCGTGCCGAGATGAGCAATCAGCGCATCGAAGCTCATGACGCGGTGGCCATCGGCGGAACGGTTGGTCGCCTTCTTGGCCTTTACGACCTCTGACGGTTCGGTCTTGGCGACCGGAGATGTCCGTTCCGTCCTGGCGACGTCGATCCCGGTGTCATGGAATAACAACGGCGCCAAAGCCTCTCGCAGGTGCCATTCGACGTGATAGGCCAGCATGCACAGGAAGACGTGGGCGCGCACGTGCTGTGCCGTCCAGTGCCGGATCGGCCGGATTTCGAGATCGATGGTTTTCATGGAGCGGAAGGCGCGTTCGACCCGCGACAAGTCCTTGTAGGCTTGGACCGCCTCTGCAGCGTCGAGATGTTCGGCGGGCATGCTGGTTCGGATGACGTAGATGCCGTCGAGGCGAGCCTCTTCCTCGATCTGTTCGATCCGGCGCTGCCATGAGAGATAGCCCTCGGCCACTTCGACGTCGAAGTGCTTGGCCATCTTCTTGCGGTCCAAAACCGCACCGACCGCGATGCCGATCTGGGCAGGGCTGCGCAACGGAGCGTGTTTGCGCTGGACCTGGGCCTGAACGCGAGCAAGTTCGCGTTCGGTCGCGGCCAACAGATCCTCGCGCTTGCGGGCTCGTTCGGCCGCCAGATCGCGATTGCGACAGACGATCAGCCGCTCGCCTGGGAACATGTCAGGGGCCCTGATCTCGGCGAGATCGCGGTCATCGAACAGCGACAGTTGCAGCGGCCCATTCTCCGCCGCCAAAGCCTGGATCGCCGGCGCGCGCAGGCAGGTGATCCAATCGACGCCCGCCGGCTTGAGATCATCGCGGATGCGCGCCGAGGTGATCATTCCCCGATCCCCGACCAACACCATACGGCTGATCCCGAAGCGATCCTTGATCTTTTCGACTTGAGAACTCAGCGTCTTCGGGTCAGCCGTGTTGCCGTCGAAGACTTCAACCGCAATCGGCAGCCCCTCGCGCGTACAGAGCAGCCCGTAGACAATCTGTGGCCGGTCGCGCCGGTGATCGCGGCTATGGCCATAGCGCGCCAACGGGCAGCAACGGCCTTCAAAGTAGGACGAACTGACGTCGTAGAGCACCAGCACGCCGTCCTGGAGATGTCGCCGTGCCAGGCCGTTCTCGATCCGGCTCTGGCGATCGACCAGCCAATCGAGCGCCTCATAGGCCTCGCGCTCCTTCACCTTGCCCAGGCGCAGAGCCGATCCGAGGCTGGAGATTGCCGTCTCCTGATCCACCGCCCGCACAAAGCCAAACTTTGAGCGTGGCGCAATCAACCGATCAACGATCATGGCTACCACCAGATCGCAATGGCGCCGCGAGGCCTCGTCCTTCGTCGTGCTCAAAATCAGCCGGTCCAGCGCAATCTTGCGGATCGTCCCAAGCGCCGCTGCAACATGGCCGTGAGGCAGCGAACGCTCGATTTGAATTTCGTCCGGTCCGGCACCAATCACCGTGCCGCCCTTGAGCAGAGCCCTCAGTCCGCCAATCAAATCCCCCGGCAGCTTGCTCAGGTTGGCCAGAGTGCGCTTCTGCGCCCGGCCATACTCGTCGCGATACGCCTCCCGCAATAGCACCGCAGGCGGCGAGCCTCGATTGGGAATCGTCTCGATGAACATTCCCGAATCGAATCACATCTCGACCAATTTGGGAATCCCGTTACATGGATACAAACCGGAAGCCATTTTCCGCCCAACACCCCGAAAGGATTCGTCTTTCAGGTCGAACCAAGCGAAAACTTCGGTCTAGATCATCAGCCTGATACTGCTGGCTTCGACACCATCGAGTTTCGCAACGTCTCGCAGGAACGGTGGATGGCGACTTCCGTCCGCAAGCGACGGCTGACCGGCGCACTACCACGGATGCGGTGCTGGTGGGAGGGCGAACGCCTGCGAAGCGTAGGCCAATGCCGGCGGGCGCCGGCGGCCTTGCCCCGCAATGCTTCGGGCCCTCATGTGTAAGTCGAGTCGCGCGGAAAGGTTATGGTCCTGTCATTATCCGCCCCAAATCCGCCATCGCTGGCCAGACGGTGAAAAGCACGGCAATGGCGGTCCGGGTCGCCGAGGAAATCTGACGTAACAGACAGTCACGTCAGAATGTCCCAGCAGCAAGGAGGCGCGTCTGGTAAATGGATCGCCTTTGCTGGGCGACCCTTTTTGCGGTCAGCTCGTTTTCTGGACGACGGCCTTGTTCATGCTCCGCTCGCAGAGTCATTTCGGACGGAGGTGTGATGAACCGCGCGGCCCGCGGCCCATCGATATTGCTCAAGAGCCGCATGTGCGGCCGCGCATACCACGGCTGAGAGCAACTTGGACGAACTGGCCATTAAATCCTGATCTCCGCTAAAGGCAGCTAACCGATCTCGTCTGGCGCGCATGATCCACAGACCACTCGTGGAGGGCGACGCAGTCAGCTCGCCATGGAAACACCAGCCTCTCGGCTCGAAGACGTAGCGCACGCAGTGGGCAGCACCCGGGAGCTCGACGACAGCCATTGCTGCGGCGTTGCTGGTGTCGAAAAGCAAGCAGGCCAGATGTTCGGAACCTGCCATTTGCGTCGCAGAAGCGCGCCACCTGTGCCCTGCATCGCTCTGGCCCGGATCCTGCACCAGGTGCACAGGCGAGGGGAGCGGAAGAGAATCGCGTGTGAATCTACGTCTACCAGATGACAATGCGGTCGCAGCTCAATCGTCGGAAACGGATCCTCGCGGTCCAATTCACTCCGATGGAGCGGGTCGTCCGCTGCGTGAGCGGAAGACGCTGGTATTGACCGGGGCATCGCGCGGGATCGGTCGCGCCACCGGAAGATTGTTTTCGGAAGCCGGTTGGCGCATCATTTCTTGCGCGCGCCAACCATTCGACGCGGTGCGCTGCCCATGGGACTCAGAGGGGGATAGCTATATCGAAGTCGACCTGAGCGATCATCGGACGCTGCCGCGCGTGATTACCCAGATAAAGGAGCGCCTTGCCGGCGCACCGCTGCAAGGACTGATAAACAATGCCGGAAACTCACCAAAAACGCCAAACGGTGCCCGGCTGACGTCGCTGGCGACCTCAGTCGATACTTGGATGAGCGTGTTCCACCTCAATCTGGTGGCGCCGATCCTGCTCGCTCAGGGTCTGTTCGATGAGCTAAAAGCGGCCTCAGGCTCGATCGTCAATGTGACTTCGATCGCCGGCGCGCGGGTGCATCCATTTGCAGGCACGGCATATGCGACGTCGAAAGCTGCGCTCGCTTGTCTCACGCGCGAAATGGCACACGATTACGCCTCACATGGCATTCGCGTCAATGCGATCGCGCCCGGCGAAATCAAGACGGACATTTTGTCGCCTGACACGGAAGCGCATCTTGTGCCAAAGATCCCACTTCGCCGGGTGGGTACACCCGAAGAGGTCGCCAAGGTCATTTTCTTCCTATGTTCAGATGCGGCAAGTTATGTCACTGGCGCCGAAGTGCCGATCAATGGCGGGCAACACTTGTGAGTGAATCCGCCCCTGGCGAACCCGGCTAGTCGGAGCTTCATCGATGGAAGCCATGTTGGCCGGGGCGAATCCGTGCAGCGAGTTGGAAAGAATAAAGCGGCAAATCTAGTCACTGTAAGTACTGCCGGCGTGCCATGAAGAGGCGTCATCTCTCGCCCCGCCCCTGAGAACTGGATGTCAGATCGAGGCAGGCATGCAACACGAGTCCAACAAGTCCGATCGAGGTGACGGGGAGGATCAAGAAAGGAACGGAGAAGTCATTATGCTGGACAGCGTTTCCCTGCGCGAAAAACCAAACTCAACCTCCGACGCGGATCCTTCCGCTAGTATTCTGCGGTCGCAAGAGAAATCGCTAAGCACGATCTTTGAAATAGCGCACACGCTCACCGGCCTATGCCGGCTCGAAGCCAAGCTGGCGAGCGTCATCGAGCGTCTGCCATCGCTCGTGCAGATGCGGCGCGGCATCGTATGTCTGTTCGATCATGACGGGGTGCCCGAGATCATTGTAGACGACGGCCGGAGTGAAGGGCGCGACGCGCGTTGCGCGGTGCGCTTGCCGCAAGGAGCAATTGATCAAATTGTGGCGACGGGGCGGCCTCTCATCGTCGAGAACGTAGCGCTGCATTCGATCTTCAGTTCTTCGGACGTCGAGATGCTAGATGCCGCCGGTAATACGCGTGTTGCGTTCATCGGCGTTCCCATAGACATTGACGAGAAAGTTGTCGGTACGCTGAGCATCGACCGCATCGCAGACAACGGGACGCATGCGCAGCTCGAGGACGACCTCGGCCTGCTGACGATGGTCGCAAGCCTTCTGGGCCAGACGGCGAAGCTGCATTGCGTTCTTGCGCGCGATCGCGGGCGGCTTATGGACGAGGAGTTCCGGCCGCAGAAGCAGCTGTCCGAGCTCAAGCCTCATGGGCGGGAGCGTAAGAAGGTCCAAGTCGAGGGAATTATCGGCGACAGTCCGGCGCTGCGCGCGTTGCTTGAGAAGATCGAGCTGATCGCTAAATCGAATAGCACCGTTCTGTTGCGCGGCGAATCGGGTACCGGCAAAGAGCTGGTCGCGAAGGCTATTCACGAGCGTTCAGCGCGCGCCAAACGCCCCTTTATCAAGCTGAATTGCGCAGCCCTCACCGAGACGGTGCTGGAATCCGAATTGTTCGGTCACGAGAAGGGGGCGTTTACGGGCGCATTCAACGCGCGCAAGGGTCGCTTCGAGCTCGCCGACAAGGGAACGTTGTTTCTGGACGAGATTGGAGAGATCTCGGCGTCGTTCCAGGCGAAGCTCCTGCGCGTGCTTCAGGAGCAGGAGTTCGAGCGGGTCGGCGGCAATCAGACGATCAAAGTCGACGTCCGCGTGATTGCAGCCACGAATAAGAATCTTGAAGAGGCGGTGGTAAGGAAGGAGTTTCGTGCCGATCTCTATTATCGCATCAGCGTGGTTCCTCTGCTACTGCCGCCGCTGCGCGAAAGACGCACTGATATTCCGCTTCTCGCCGCTCGATTCTTGAAGAACTTCAACAATGAGAACGGCCGTGCTCTGGTCTTCGATTCAAGTGCGATTGACGTTCTTGTGAATTGCGGATTTCCCGGTAATGTCCGCGAGCTGGAGAACTGTGTGCAGCGGACCGCGACCCTGGCGCACGGATCGTCGATCGTAAGAGACGATTTTGCCTGCTGCCACGGGCAATGCCTGTCGGCCACGCTATGGAAGTGCGGGCCGGAGCAAGTGGCGCGACAGCCGAGCCCGATAATGTCACTCCCCGCGAGGCTGAGCATGCCGCCAACACAAGCTGTGGCACACGTTCAGCCGGTCGGTAGCGAACTGACGCCGCTAGAGCCGCCCGGCCGACCTGTCATAGGTGCCGCCAAGGTCACAGATCGCGAGCGCATAATCGCGGCGATGGAAAGGTCCGGGTGGGTACAGGCCAAGGCGGCGCGCCTGCTTGGACTGACGCCGCGCCAGATTGGCTATGCCTTGAGAAGGCACGGTATCGAGATCAAGCGCTTCTGAATAAAAAGTCGGGCTCGCGTCTCTCTCGCTCGCCCAGGCGCGGTAGGAGAGCGTGCGCAAGAGGCGGTACTCTGGTCCATGAAGCGGATACGAAACCGATGTGCTCTGCTTGGGGGTGGCCCATGCCGGGAAGCGTAAGCCCTCTTCGCGTCAGCCGGGTGCTGGTCATCGTCTGCTTGCAATGTATTCGCCCTATGAGAAAGGATTAGGTGTCGAACTAGCGCAAGATCGCGGCCGCGCCGTTTCTGCCGCGACTCAGATCAGAGAGAGATCACGTCCGCTTTGCGCAGCCCGTCGCAGTCCCGACAACGGTCTCACCGTCAGTCGCCAGCCATTGCATTCGTCCCTCATCGGCGAAATGCCTGGGGTGGTATGACAGTTGCTATTCGTGGGGAGCCTGCTCAACATCTTAGGAGAAGTATATGCACAGCATCGTCTGCATCAAACAGGTCCCCGACTCCGCACAAATCCGCGTGCATCCTGTCACGAATACGATCATGCGTCAGGGCGTGCCGACAATCATCAACCCATATGATCTGTTCGCACTGGAAGCTGCGCTCGAGCTACGAGACAAGTTCGGCGGCGAAATCACTGTTCTGACAATGGGGCCGCCGTCGGCCGAAGAATCTCTCCGAAAGGCGCTGACATTTGGTGCCGATCGTGCTGTCCTGCTCACTGATCGTAGTTTCGCGGGCTCCGATACGCTGGCGACGAGTTACGCACTGGCGTGCGCGATTCGCAATATCGGGAAGGAATATGGCCCACCAGACGTCATATTCACTGGCAAGCAGACTATCGACGGCGATACGGCGCAGGTGGGACCTGGCATTGCGAAGAGGCTCGGGGTCCAGCAGCTTACTTATGTTTCCACAATCAAAGCGTTGGACTTCAAAGTACGCACGATCGATGCGGAACGGCGCTGCGAAGGAGGAGTCCAGGTGCTGCGTTCCAAGCTTCCTTGTCTCGTCAGCATGTTAGAGGCAAGCAATCAAATTCGCCGCGGTGCAATGATCGATGCCTTGCGTGCGGCCCGTGCCTCAATCGTAAAATGGAGCGCTCAAACTGCCGGCGTGGATGACATGGCCAAATGCGGTCTGAGGGGGTCGCCGACCGTCGTCAAGCGTGTCTTCGCGCCCTCCGCACGAGCGGAGAAGGCGACGTGGGTGGAAGCGGCCGAGCAGCCGGCGCAAGCGTTGATCGACGCCATATTCAAGCGCAACCCTACGCTCGAGACGGAGCTCGCACAGCTTGCGCGCGGTACCTCATCCGCGCAAACTAGCGGTGCGTGAAGTCGCGGCTGATCGAGCGGAGCCAGCGATGGCCTGGGTCGTGGTCATGCATTGGCCCGTCGCTCGGTGCACCAGGCACGTTTCAAGCTTTTTAAACGCTCGCTAAGGTTTGGCGAGCTGCGATACACCGGTCCACTGGGGAATTCATGCAGCCTCAAGACGTGCCCGTTAAGTTTGCTTGGCAGCGCACGTGGAGCTCGCGCGAGGGATGTATCTCCCTCGCGCGAGCTCTGCCGTGTTTCAGGTCACCGCAAAGTGCGAGCATTATCATCGCGCCGCTCCCACAGAACGAATCGAGCGTGGTGATAGTGCTCAGCCATTCCCAGTCAACATCAGCGACGGCTCGTCCCGATACTGCTCGACATCGCATACGAAGAACCGTGGCCCGCAGAGTGGCACGCGGACCACCGTGAGATCACCGCAAGGACCGCCACGCACCTCCGTTCAGTTCAGTCTTGGACGTGAAGGTCCCGTGGGCGCGCTGCTAATGCGTGGTAAATTGCGCGCTTACGGCCCGGTTAGACCGCTCGGGTCGCGACAGCTTTGCAACTCTCTTGGTGTTTCCTGGATAAATGGTGAGTGCGGCGATAATGCCGAGCAAAGCTGCAAACATCAACCAGAAACCCGGCGAAGCCTTGTCGTCGGTCCGATCGATCAGCCAAGTCGATGCGAGCGGCGTAAAGGTGCCAAAGAGAGCTGCGGCGAGTGCGAAGGCCAAAGAAAAGCAGGTTGTGCGAACGTGCTTCGGCACGATTTCGACCAGAGCGCCCAACATGGCGCCGCTATAGGTGCCAAAGTAGAACGAGAACATCATCTCCACTACCAGCATCTTGCCAAAGCTTGGGTCGGTCACAAGCCAAGACAACGCCGGATATACAGTCACCAAGGCAAGGCCGGCAATGGTCAGCAAGACCGGCTTCCGACCGATTCTGTCAGAAATCGCGCCGCCAATCGGGTTCCAGATGAAGTTCGTCACGGCGACCAAAAGCGTCACCAAGAGCGTGTTCTGCGAGGACAGCTGCAATACGTGCTTGCCGAACGTAGGCGTGTACACTGTGACGAAATAGAAGGTCGTGGTCGTCAGCATCGCGATCATCATGCCGAGAATGACAATGCGCCAGTTCGCAACTGTGGAGGCAAAGACTTCGCGGGCCGTTGGGTGGGTCTTCATGACCAGAAACTCCGGAGTTTCCTCCAGCGTCCGGCGCAGGAAGAAGATAAGCGGAACGATCAAGCAGCCAAGGAAGAATGGGATCCGCCAGCCCCAGGCGGCAACCATTTCGGCCGGAAGTGCTTCGCTCAAAAAATATCCGATAAGAGCCGCGACAAAGATCGCAACCTGCTGGCTCGAGGACTGAAACGATGTGTAAAAGCCGCGGTTGCCCGGAGTGGCAATCTCGGAGAGGTAGACGGAAACGCCGCCAACCTCAACGCCGGCTGAAAAGCCCTGCAACAGCCGTCCGAACAGCACGATGGCGGGTGCGGCAATGCCGATTGTTGCATAGCCGGGGCAAAAGGCGATGATGACGGTGCCAATAGCCATGATCGAAAGCGTGATGATCAGGCCTTGCCGACGGCCAATCCGGTCAATATAGGCTCCAAGCACAATCGCGCCAACAGGTCGCATCAAGGCCCCCAGCCAGAACACACCGAAGGTGTTAAGCAGTGAAGCGGTTTCGCTTCCTGATGGAAAGAACGCGTTTCCGATGGCACTGGCGTAGAACCCGAACAAGAAGAAGTCGAACTGCTCGAGGAAGTTGCCGCTCGTCGCACGTAAGATGGCGCCAATGCGCGATTTGGCATTTGACGCATGCGCGATGGACGCTGGTGACATGGCGAGTTTCCTCTCGGTTTGAAATGGCCGGTTCCGGAGAAAATCTCACGCCAGCCGAGTGCAGTTTCATGGCCGCGAATCTGCCATCAGGGCACTATCGACCAACCCGTAAGCGCCTGACGTTTCCGGCATATTTTCGGCAATTGCCGCAAACTCGCACAGTTTTTCGGGCGTTATTCCGCTCGCGCCGCTGGAGTGACTGTCAAGCTACTGAAACCTCGGGCAAATCTCGGTGACAAGGTTGTTGTCTGTGGCGTGGCCGAATTTCTCATTGAGCGCATCGACATGCAATGAAAAGGAAGGGCGAGATGCATGGCATACGAGCGGCAGAGAAGAGCTCCGTGAGATGTCGTGCTAGAACAGCTCGCGAGCCTGCGATTGGGGCCGAGGTGCGTTAGCATCTCACCCGATGTCCAGCGATTTGGCCTCGAGTTGCTCAAGTTAACCTGAGGTTTGACGGAAAAGATTTGGTAAGCGTGCTGGCGATGGAGCCCGTCCGATAGCGCCGATCGCCATGCTCGGCAAGTGCCACGTTGTCCTTCGAAGCGAGGCACGCCTTGTCCTTGAGGGGCGCTGCGGTCCGAATGCGGTCCAAAACCCGCGCTGAGGGGGAGGAACATAGCGGGCCTCCTCAGCGATAACGGGCATTCGTTTGGATCAATCGAACAGGTTCATCTGGCTTCCACGCCGCATGAAAAACCTGGATGTTTGTCACGAATTATGACCAGGTCCAAGCAATCGGAATGCCGTGATAAGCCATACGCGACTCCTTGCTTGCCGGAGGCAACGCCACGCCAGCCTCGCAACCTGATTGGCCGTAGATTTTGCACATGAGTCTCAGCCTCCGTAAGCAAGGGCTATGAACCGGCACAAACCATGCGGTGGCATCGGGCCAAGAGCCGGGCGGCACATCGTAATTCGATCTGACCGAGGCTTGTGCGCATTCGGAATCTGACCACGACAATTCCAGGTCGCGTCACCTTGCCTTATTCGACGGTTACCGATTTCGCGAGATTTCGGGGTTGGTCGACGTCCGTGCCCATCAAGATGGCCGTGTGGTAGGCCAGAAGCTGCACCGGAATCGCATAGACAATCGACGTAAATGTCGTACCCATCTCCGGCAGCACAATCGTCGCGAGTGAATCCATGGATACCTCTGCGGCTCCCCGAACGTCCGTTATCAAGATAATCTTGCCGCCGCGTGCGGCGACTTCCTGCATGTTCGAGATGGTCTTTTCGAACACCCGGTCGCAGGGAGCAATGACGATTACGGGAACGCTCTCGTCGATCAAGGCGATCGGGCCGTGCTTGAGCTCTCCGGCCGCATAGCCCTCGGCGTGAATATAGGAGATCTCCTTCAGCTTCAGTGCCCCTTCCAGAGCCAGTGGAAACGACGTGCCGCGACCAAGATATAGCACGTCACGCGATTTGGCGATGTCGCGTGCGAGCTTCTCGATCTGCGGCTCGCTGGCAAGCGCCGCTGTAACTAGCCGCGGAATTTCGATCAGCGCTCGCACGAGATTGACCTCGTCGCTCTCCGGCAATTCACCGCGCGCCTTGCCAGCAGCGACCGCAAGCGCCGCCAGGACGACCAGCTGGCATGTGAACGCCTTGGTCGAGGCAACGCCGATTTCAGGTCCGGCGAGTGTCTGCAACACTGTCCCGCTTTCGCGCGCAATGGTCGAACTCAGTACGTTCACGATCGAGAGGGTATGCAGGCCTTGCGATTTGGCATAGCGGAGCGCGGCCAGCGTATCGGCCGTCTCGCCGGACTGCGAGATGAAGATAGCAAGATCTCCCTTGCGCATCGGCGCCTCACGATAGCGAAATTCGGAGGCGACATCGAGATCGACCGGAATACGAGCCAGCCGCTCGAACCAGTATTTGGCGATATGGCCGGCGTAGCCTGCCGTACCGCAAGCCGTGATCGAGATATGTCCGATCTCGTTGAAGTCGAACGGAAGCTCCTGCGGCAGTGCCACGCTCTCGGTGACGATATCGACGTAATGCGCCAGCGTCTGCCCGATCACCTCTGGCTGTTCGTGGATTTCCTTCGCCATGAAGTGGCGGTAGTTTGCTTTCTCGACGAGAACCGACGACGCGCCAGATTTCATCACCTCCCGGCGGACAACTGTGCCTTGTGCGTCGTAGACCACGCTGCAGTTGCGGTTGAGCACAGCCCAATCGCCGTCCTCAAGGTAGGTGATCAAGCCGGTAAGGGGCGCGAGCGCGATAGCATCCGATCCGAGATACATTTCGCCTTCGCCATGCCCGATCGCGAGTGGTGAGCCCTTGCGCGCACCGATCATGAGGTCGTGTTGACCCTTGAACAGGATTGCAAGCGCAAACGCGCCGACTAGCCGCGGCAGCGACGCTTTTACTGCCTCCTGCGGCGAGCAGCCATCTTTCAGATAAAAGTCGATGAGATGCGTCACCACCTCGGTGTCTGTATCAGAGGCGAAACAGGCGCCATGCTGTTTTAGCTCCGCTCGCAGCTCGCGGAAATTCTCGATTATGCCGTTATGGACGACTGCAACATTGTCTGTTGCATGCGGATGAGCATTGTGCTCCGTCGGCTTGCCATGAGTAGCCCATCGCGTGTGCCCAATCCCGACATGGCCTGAGAGCGGATGGCAGCGAACGCGTGTCTCAAGGTTCCTCAGCTTGCCCTCGGCGCGTCGAAGCTCGATATGGTTTCCTTTGAGCGTTCCGATGCCCGCTGAGTCGTAGCCGCGATATTCCAGTCGCTTCAGTGAATCGATGAGACGATCCGCGACCGGACCGCGCCCCAAGATGCCGACAATTCCGCACATTTAATCAGTTTACCTCAAGTTCAAAACAGAGCGTCCCGCAAGGCGCGCCTGACCAATTCGCTCGCTATAGTTATCGGCCAGTCTAGCCGTGCCTGCCCTCCATCGGGCACGCGGCACCCGGAGGTGCGCGAGCTCCAAGCAACACATAGAGCCTGTCGAATTCGCCGGAAGATCCTAAAGCAACTTTCTGGCAATCGGACAATGAGCGCCGTCAGCAGTTAGCAGCTGCATGAGTCTCTCGTTTTGTCCGATGTACTCGATACCGCCAAGAAGGCCTGGTAGGTCTGCCGCATTCCATCTACAAGCCATGTCCTCGCGCGCCAGCCGAGGCTTGCGAGACGGCTGACGTCGAGCAGCTTGCGCGGCGTGCCGTCGGGGCGCGAGGTGTCGAAGGCGATCTCGCCGCTGTAGCCGACGACCTCGGCGACGACACGGGCGAACTCGGCGATGGTGATGTCCTCGCCTGTGCCGATATTGATCAGCTCCGGTCCCGAATAGCTCTTCATCAGGTGCACGCAGGCATCCGCCATGTCGTCGACATAGAGGAACTCGCGCCGTGGCGTGCCGGTGCCCCACACGGCGACACTCCTTGCGCCCGCGACCTTCGCCTCGTGGAAGCGGCGGATCAGCGCGGCAACGACATGGCTCAGTTCGGGATGATAATTGTCGCCGCGGCCATAGAGATTGGTCGGCATCACGCTGATGAAGTCGCTGCCATACTGGCTGCGATAGGCTTCCGCCATCTTGATGCCGGCGATCTTGGCAATCGCATAGGGCTCGTTGGTCGGCTCGAGCGGGCCTGATAGCACCGAATCCTCGCGCAGCGGCTGTGGGGCCAACTTCGGATAGATGCAGGACGAGCCCAAAAACATCAGCTTTTCGGCACCGTTTTGATGCGCGGCCTGGATCACGTTCGCGGCAATCGCGATGTTGTCGTAGATGAACTCGGCGCGCAGCGTGTCGTTGGCGACGATGCCGCCGACTTTTGCGGCGGCGAGGAAGATCACTTGCGGCCGCGTTTTCGCGAACCAGTCGAACACGGCCGCCTGGTTGCAGAGATCGACCTCGCGCCGGTCGACCGTGACGAGCTGCACGTCCTCCCGCGCGAGCCGGCGCACCAGCGCACTGCCGACCATGCCGCGATGACCTGCGACGTAGACGCTTTTGCCCTTCAGGTCAAACGGTGCGCTTGCCATGGGCCGCCTCTCGTTTTGCTTCCGCCAGATCGCTTGCCATCATCTCCTCGACGAGCTGGGCAAAGCTGCGCTTCGGCTTCCAGCCGAGCACCTGTTGCGCCTTGCTGGCGTCGCCGACCAGGAGATCGACTTCAGTCGGGCGGAAATAGGTCGGGTCGATCTTCACCACCGTCTTGCCGTTGTTAGCATCGATGCCGGTCTCGTCGACGCCGGCGCCGTGCCATTCGATGCGGCGGCCAACCTGCGCAAAGGACAGCTCGACCATCTCGCGCACCGAGCGCATCTCGCCGGTCGCCAGCACGAAGTCGTCGGGCTTGTCGGCCTGGAGGATCATGTGCATGCCCTCGACATAATCCCTGGCATGGCCCCAGTCGCGCTTGGCCGAGAGATTGCCGAGATAGAGCGTCTGTTCGAGCCCGACCTCGATACGCGCGACGCCGCGCGTGATCTTACGGGTGACGAAGGTCTCGCCGCGGATCGGGCTCTCATGGTTGAACAGGATGCCGTTACTGGCGAACATGCCGTAGGCCTCGCGGTAGTTCACCGTGATCCAGTAGCCGTAGAGCTTCGCCACGCCATAAGGCGAGCGCGGATAGAACGGCGTGGTCTCCTTCTGCGGGATCTCCTGAACGAGGCCGTAGAGCTCGGAGGTCGAGGCCTGGTAGAACCGGGTCTCCTTCTCCATGCCGAGGATGCGGATCGCCTCGAGCAGCCGCAGTACGCCGATCCCATCGGCATTGGCGGTGTATTCCGGGCTCTCGAAGCTGACGGCGACGTGGCTCTGGGCGGCGAGATTGTAGATCTCGGTCGGCCGGATCTGCTGCACCAGGCGGATCAGATTGGTCGAGTCCGTCATGTCGCCGTAGTGCATCAGGAACGGCACGTCCTCGAGATGCGGGTCCTGGTAGAGATGGTCGACCCGCGCAGTGTTGAACGAGGACGAGCGCCGCTTGATGCCGTGCACGACATAGCCGAGCGACAGCAGATGTTCGGCGAGATAGGCGCCGTCCTGTCCAGTCACGCCGGTGATTAGAGCGACCCGCCGTTTGCTCTGTTGGTTTGACAATTCGTTGCTCTGCGCAGGCTAATGTCGGTCCCCGATCGACGACGTCGATCGCGTCTGGCCTCTTCGAATGCGGAAGCGTCACGCTCTCGAACTGCCGAGTTCTGGGCTCTGTATAGGCATTGCATCGATCGCTCAACTGTACGGAGGTAAACCTTCCACATTGAAAGGGTTTTGAAGGACTATACGAAAGTTTGCAGTCCGGATGATTTCGTTCGGCCTTCGTCAGGCGTTTCTCGGCGTGGGTGCGACCAATGAAATTGCGCCGCGGATAGGAGATAAGCAGACCCGTTTGGCCGAGAAGCGTTCCACAGTCCCTGCGTGCTCAACTCGCGCGTCGAGCCAGCGAGTTTCCCTCATTTCGTCTCCTTGCCCAAAAGTTTTCCAGTCTTGCTGTTCATCCAGTACAACTGCGAGCAAGCCGGGCAAACAAAGCATTGAAATTCGTTCTCTGTCGCGCAGTACTTATCATCCCTGGACAATCATGTTGGTGATCTGGCAAGCAAAAGTGAAGGCGCGCATATTGCCTCTGTGCTGTTTGAGTTCACAGAAAAACGCTGCATGAATGAGGCCAGTGCACCTGCTATACGGGACCTCAAGGGGTTTATCGCGACGATCAGTGTGCCCTGTGCCCCCGAAGGACGAATTCAGTAGCGAAAAGCATCTGGCGGTTCATTGCTCGCGCGTGGCCACGGAAACAACAACAATGGTGCGTCTAACGCGCGGACGATATGGCTCAGAAGGTCAGTGCTCGGTTCGGCGACCATTCCATTGATTTGCAGCCCCTCGGCAGAAAGAAGTCGGATGAGCTGCTCGTGGAGCGGTCGACCCGGGCCTTTAAACCACGTGCCCCCCGCTCGAATGCGCCGAAAGCAGCGTAAGCTTTAGAGACGCGTCCTCGAAATGGATCGCCGGCTTATCGGGTCCGAACGCGGCGTTGCGCTCAATCAAGGTGCCGAGATCAATCTTCAGTCGCTCGCGGGTCTAAACTTCCACATCATTTCTGTTCCAAGGCGCTCACATGAGCTTCTCAATACTCGTTCGTCAGGTCTTGATGGGCCTCATTGCCTGGATAGGCGTTCGGCCCTGGGGCAATCGTCAGGCCTGAACGTCGAGCAGATCCAGCTCGCGGATCTATCGGCAGCTCTCTTGCCGTCACGTTGACTGCTGCCCATGCCTAGCAATTGCGCGCGCTCGTCTCGGATTACTGTTGGTCATCTAGTCTGCTTTCCTTCAACGACGCTGCGTCCGTCCGACCATGGCATGACGTGCATTCGGGAATGGTGATAAGCGCACCATGATGACAGCTTTTGGCGAGGTCCCGTCACAACGGGTTCGCCGCACATATACGCGGTTCCAGGATCGCCATTCTTAAAGCCAACAATGGCCCGGCATTGGCCCTCACAGTGATCGACGAGCAAGACCCTGTTGGATCCATCGGGTCCTCTCACATGACCGCTCCGGGATACCGCATCAATCTCGCGGCGGCTGGTTGGGCACTCAGTGCCCGCAAACGTATTTCGAAGCCTCCAAGGCTGGATTGGTCCTTCTTACATGCGGGCGATCTTGTCTTCATACGGCTCGGCGATCTGCGTGGACAGGACAGAAACAGCGTTCTTCGCAGTGAGCGCGATCCTCAGCCGCTTTGGCAGAAGACCTCTCATCGCAAGCGATCGTCCTGCTCCGCTTTAGCACATGAATTCTGAAGCGACCGAACATTGGTGCTCCCCAGCTGGGCACTCTACAATCTGACGCTACGTACGGTTCAATCCCCCTGCGGGCTTATCGCGTGAATATGTCGAACCCGTCTTCGTTCCCCAGGGGCCAGCCGCAAGGCGAGGAGGGCGGGAGGCGCTTCACCAAGGCAGTTGGCTTTCGGTATTCGTCGTCTGCGGAACGCGCAGCTCGGATCCGCTCGAATGTGCGCGCATAGCTACGCCCAGCTGTGTGGCTGCTCCTCGCTGGCTACGAGCGACCAAGCGAATCAATCAAGCTAACTTGAATGTGTGGATAGGAGCTGCCGCGGCGCCGGAATCAATCGTCCATGGCTAGAATGCTCTGTCGAGTCTGTGCGAATTGGCTTTGTCTATCCAGCCGAGCTCTCCCGCTGTCACCATCATAATGGGGCTGCTTCCCGGGAGTTGTCGGTGCCGCGGCGGCTGAGCAGAATAGGAAACGAGACCAATCGGCAGCGCGTTAATCTGGTCAATGAGCCAAACTCCCGTCAAGGCACCCAACAGTGACTTCGCCGTTCTAGGGTCTGTTTGGATTCATCTTGAGTTTGTCACGGCGGCGGTCAGATTGATCATTGCTTCGAAGCTCAAATCGGTTTTGTCGGCGCGCATGGCGATCCGCTTGAATTCCTTGAGCTTGCAGAAGAAATTTTCGATCAGATGCCGCCATTTGTACATTTCCTTGTCGATGGCGAGAGGCTTGGCGCGACGTGGGTGCTGGGAAATGACCACCTTGGCGCCGCGCTTGTCGAGGTCGGCGATGATGGCATTGCTGTCGAACGCCTTGTCTGCGATCAGCGCATCGAAGGCCAGCCCTTCGATAAGCGGCGAGACGCCGACCGTGTCGAAGCGCTGGCCGGGCAGCAGCACGAAACGCACGAGATTACCGAGCGCGTCGGTAAGTGCCAGGATTTTGGTGGTCATACCGCCTTTCGAGCGGCCGATGGCTTGGTTTTGCGTCCCCCTTTTGCGCCCTGTCCGTGGCGGTGGACTTTGACGATGGTGGCATCGACCATGACGTATTCCATGTCCGGCTCGTCCGAGACCGCATCGAACAGACGCTTCCAGACACCTGCCTTCGCCCAGTCGCGGAAACGCGTGTATACGGTTATCCAGTTGCCGAAGGCGCGCGGCAGATCGCGCCATGGGCTGCCTGTCCGGGCGATCCACAAGACTGCTTCGACAAATAGCCGGTTGTTCTTGCCGCTCCGGCCGGGATCAGCCGGCTTGCCAAGACAATGTGGTTCCATCTTCGCCCATTGGGCGTCAGTCAAAACGAATCGGTTCATCCCAAGCTTGAATCACAGCCAAGCCCAAATGAGAATCCTGAATCCAAACAGGCCCTAGATAACTTTGAACTATGGACCTCGAAAGGCGCCGTCAGGTGCAGGCCACGCCGGGTTGATCATCGCGGGTTCGATACTTGTGGGAAGATCTGCCGGGCGTCATACGTTGGAAGCCCGCGCCTAAGCGGTACTCAGCCCTGGTCCCGTTGAGAGCATCGCGGCTTGGGTCCAGATTGGCGCGTTTGCTAAAATCGTTGTTGGTATCAAAGAGTTGCTATGGCGCCTGCAACTCCAGATCGGCCGGGGGAAAGACGGCGGTTTTGCAGGCAATCAAATGGCTGTTGGAACGAGCGGCGCAGTTGGCCATGCTCTCTGATGGGCGGGCGGGGCCTCGTAGCGGCGCCGATCGGCGTTCCTCCCATTCATCTTGAGGCGCGAGCGATTGTTAGGCCGGCATTCTCCAGCGCATCCAAAATCCTGTCAGCAACCGCCCGCGGATCGCGCTGGTCCTCTATGCTCACGTTACAGGCCAAGGTAGCTGCGATGATCGCGTGCGCTGTTTTGCGCTGGAGGCAATCGTACTCGGCATACTCACCGCAAGTATTGCAGTTGATCACTGGTCGGCCGCTCCAGGGATCGTGCATTGCAATCTCGCACCAGTTATCTGTGTGACATTTCGGACAGAGCATAGATCGAGATTTCCTTGTGGTCTGACCTCGCGCGCTCCATGGCCATCAGTTGAACGACTGCTTGGTAGCCAAAGCGGCAGAAGTCATTCTACTCCGGAGGCCGTGTTGCCCGTCGTTGGATACGAAAAAACACGATGGAGGCGGCGACGGAGGCAATCGAGGCACCCGAAGGGGGGCTCCGGCATGAGCGACCAGTTGACGCATCTCTGGCGAGCATGCTGGCAACCGTCTATGCCTACAGCTACCTGTTTCGGCGTGAGCAAGCTATTGCAGGTTCGCCGCGGCCACATCAGGGCTACGTAAGATGAGTATGGCCTCCAACTTCCATTCTACTCTGAGTGGCGAGGCCCCGATCTCCGGACGGGGACCTCTGCGTGAGCAATCTCTCGAATCGGGCAATCGCCACGCGACGATGGTGCTCCGATCTTAGCATCCAGTTCTCCTGCAGCCCGGCTTCATCGCGACAGCTTGCAAAGATGCCGAGGCGGCCTCACTGCGGCGTCCCGGGGCAACGCGGGCGTTCTGCAATCTGGGCGCCAAATGACACAATCAAAATTGTGTCGCTCGGAAGCTGTTGTACGGCCAAGCACGGTCGCCAGCTGTAAGAAGACCCTACAATCTGACGCTACGTACGATTCAAGTCCTAATATCGAGAGTCGCGCATTTCGCGCGCCTCGCCTCGCTTGCGTTTGCTGCGAGCGGCTTGTCGCTTCTCAGACATTAACGGAGCGGGCGCCAGATAACGGCAAATGAGGTGCTTTTGCGAAAGCCAACCTACGGGATCTTACGTAGGGCATGTGTCGCATTTTCTTGATCTAAAAATTGCATCGTCTTCCGCATGACGCAAAAAAAGCTGTTCTCAGACGCCAAACATTGGCGAGGCCGTGCTGAAGCGACGCGAAGAAAAGCGGAGTCGCTCGAGGACGACACATCCAGATGCAGGCTCCTCAAGGTCGCTGAGGAATATGATAAACTGGCTCGCCTCGCGGAGGGGCGGCAAAGCAAAGAGGTTGATGGGCAGTTCTGATCGCCACCGGAGCGGACGGTTGCACCGTCAACGCGTTGTGACCGCGGCGCGGGTGTCTCTCCGTTGGAGCTCACAGCCCGCTAGGGCTGAACTGCGAAACTGCGTCATGCGGTAAGCCCAATGAGCGAGGCTGCTGAACGAGTGCGGTCCGCGCGTCCGAGCCTCTGACCATGAATCCATTCTGAGTCACAGTGGCCGGCCACATAGATGACGCATTGACGGTGTCTCAGGCGGCAAGCCGGCTAACCGCTAGACATGAGAAGGAATGAGATGAGGGCCCAGCGTCAGATCGTCGAATTAAAAGCCTCTCGCTCGATGAACTGGCGAGGCATTGGCGTCGCTTTGCATCATGTGTTGAAGCCAGCGACGTTTCTTTGGGTGACAAAGTAGCCGGTTCGCCGGATCATGCCACGCGAATTCCGCCGCCATTTTGGCTGTGAGGCGTTTCAGTCGAATTCTGGCATCTTGCACCAAGCACGGTTGCTCAACGCCATACGTTGCGGACCTGTTTAGGCGAAGAGGCGAGCAGAAGCTCCTACTGGCACGGCTTGCCAAGACAAGCCATCGTAGATGTCTGCGCAGATTTTCTGTATGAGGCCAAGTTCGCAACGAAGGCGGGAATGACGAGAAAATTGAAGAAAGATCAGATGTCGAAAGACGAACCCAAGAGAACTCCCCGGTGAACGATGCGGACAGAACCGATGTTCTTCATCCGAGTAAGTTCGGTGCAAATGATCAGCAGTAGTTGGGGCTGCCCATGCCGGGGTACCAGCCGTTCGATGTACGAGTCGGACAACACGAGTGGTGCCGGATGCAACTCTATCGGCCAAAAGAAGAAGGGCGCATGAGGAAGCAAACTGTAGAAAGACTCGAAGCGGGGCGCGTCCGCGAGGGCCGATTCGCCACCGCACCGGGGTCTGGTCCTTCGGGTCTCTTCTTCGTGCAGGGGCCTTGTGGCTGCCAACTCAAGATCATCGGCCTCGTCCGTCCGGGATGGGAGCATGTCTCTGTGTCGACGCCACGGCGATCTCCAAACTGGGAGGAGATGTGCCTCGCCAAAGATATGTTTTGGGATGAAGAGGAATGCGTGATGCAGCTTCATCCTCCTCATTCGCAGTATGTGAACAATAATCGCTATTGCCTGCATCTCTGGAGGCCGACCCGTCAGGTCATTCCGACGCCTCCGGCAGCCTTCGTGGGCATCGTCGGGCTCGGGCCATCCGAAGCGGCAATTCTGTTTGCACAGATGAGTGCGACGTCTTAGCGGATCTCGCCGCGTATATGCCAAGTCGGGCCGCGGCGACGTGATCGAGAGTCCAGCGGAGTTGCTCACCACAGTCAGGGGCGACGAGCGAGCCTAGGTGGCCACAGGCCCGCCAAGGGCGCGCGGGGCACCACTCTGCGCCCCAGAGCCCAACCCGCTGCGCTTCTGAAGGCGGCGGGAGGCAACACTCGCAGCGTCGGCTGGTCCGGACTACCATTTCTTGTGCGGAATGTGACGCGCATAACCACACCATCGAGGAATCGGCCAGGTGAGCAGATCCGTCGATCCGCTATACACGGCGCGCGGCCAAATACATTTGTATCAGCAGAGGCTCCTACGGGGCGCAACGACCGTACGCATCGGCTGTTACCTGAGTGCGGCGCGTCGAGGAGCGTTGTTGCGCTTGCCTCGATCCTGCGAGGAAATCCTGCATGAGGAGCGGCGATTAGCCTGACATGAGCGCCATGCCCGCGCAACTCGGCGATATTTCTCGTCAATACCGGGCAAGAGTGTTGCTTTGCGGACCTACGCATGACGGTGTCATCTGTATGATCGAGCGAAAATCTTGGGGGTGCTGTGGAAGTCGAAGGTAATAGCGGCCGCAACGGCGCACCGGTCCGCCGCGACTGGGAACGTGCCGAGGCGGAAGGGGTTTACGCGCAGCCGTTTGCCGAGCTCCTATTTCAGGCCCAGACCGTTCATCGCGGAAATTTCGACCCAAACCACGTCGAAACCGCAAGCCTGCTCAGCATCAAGACCGGCGGCTGTCCTGAAGACTGCGCCTACTGCGCACAGAGCGTGCATTACGACACTGGCCTGAAGCCGACCCGCTTGATGGATCGCGCTGATGTGGTCGCCGCCGCGCAGCGCGCCAAGGCGGCCGGGGCGAGTCGCTTCTGCATGGCCGCGGCGTGGCGCAGTCCAAAGGACCGCGACCTCGATCAGGTCTGCGACATGATTGCCGCCGTTAAACGTGTTGGCATGGAGACGTGCGTAACGCTCGGCATGCTCACGCCAAAGCAAGCCGCACGGCTCGCCGACGCCGGCCTCGACTTCTACAATCATAACGTGGACACTTCGCCAGAGTTCTACCGCAGCATCATCACTACCCGGACCTTGCAAGATCGGATCGACACTCTTACACGCGTGCGCGAGGTGGGGATCAAAGTCTGCTGCGGCGGCATTATTGGCATGGGTGAGCACGTCGATGACCGTCTCGGCATGCTGGTACTGCTCGCCAATCTTCCCAACCATCCGGAAAGTGTACCGATCAACCTGTGGAACGAGGTGAATGGCGTGCCGGTGAAGGTCACGGCGGAGCGTCCCGATCCGATTGCACTGGTGCGCCTGGTGGCGACCGCGCGGATCATGATTCCCAAGAGCGTCGTACGGTTGGCCGCCGGGCGCCAGTACATGACTGATGAACTCCAAGCCCTGTGCTTCTTGGCGGGTGCGAATTCCATCTTTGTCGGCGATGTGTTGCTGACTACCAAAAACCCGCGACTTGACCGTGATGCAAGTTTGCTAGCCCGGCTCGGCATTACGTCTGGACTCGTTTAAGCCATCAGAACAATAGGCGTGCTGCGCGCAAGCCATCAGCGTAGGTAAGAGATGCAGATTGTCTTAATGAAGGGAAAGATTCATGGCGCCTCGGTAACCGAATCCGACCTGCACTATGAAGGCTCGATCTCGATTGATCGCGCACTGCTGGACGCGGCCGGTATCCTGATTAACGAACGCGTCGAACTCTACAACCTCGAGACGGGGCACGCTTTGCAACGTTTGTGACAGAAGCGCCACAAGGGTCCGGCACGGTAGACGTGAACGGTGCGGCGGCGCGACTGGCGATGCCCCTGAGATAAGATAAGTATCGTTGCATACGCCTCACTTGACGAGGCGGATGCAAGAATCTTCAGGCCGCGCATTGTGCTGGCTGATCGAGAAAATCGCATCGTGCCGGTTTGACTCCAACAAGCTAACCGCCGGAAGACCCTGTCCTTGGCGGCCAGTTGATCCTTGCTCAGCGAGTGAAGAATGAATTCCATCATTGCGAGTAAAGTCGCCAGCTATGCGGCAGGCTTAGATGCGCTTAAAGACGACGACCGCCTGCGGAGTCTCGGGCCGCGCACCGGGATTGACTTTTCATCCAACGATTATCTGGCGCTGGCGAGCGCGCCGCGCATGAAAAAAGCCATCGTCACCGCGCTCGAAGCCGGTACTCCGATCGGAGCCGGCGGATCACGGCTTCTGCGCGGCAACTGCGAGGAGCACGAGTGCCTCGAAGCAGCAGCGGCGCGGTTCTTCGGCGCGCAGACCGCCCTCTTCTTCGGCGGTGGTTATATCGCAAATTTTGCGGTGCTGACAACGTTGCCGCAACGGGACGACCTGCTCGTCCTTGATTCCCTGGTTCACGCCAGCATTCACGAAGGAGCACGAGCTGGCCGAGCCGCGTTCCGAATCAGCGCCCATAACGACCCGCAGGTTATCGAAAGCGCAATTTGCGACTGGCGTGCCGCGGGCGGAGCGGGGCAGGTCTGGATCGTAGTCGAGAGCCTCTACAGCATGGATGGCGATTTCGCACCGGTTGAAGACCTGCTCGCGATCGCGGACCGGCACGATGCGTTCTTGGTTGTGGACGAAGCTCATGCCACCGGCGTTTACGGCGAGCAGGGGCGAGGGCTCACAGCGCCCTATGAAGGACGCGAAAATCTCCTGGTTATTCATACCTGCGGCAAGGCGCTGGGAGCTGCCGGCGCGCTTGTTACCGCCTCTGGCGTGCTGCGCGACTTCATAATCAATCGCTGTCGCCCGTTCATCTTCGCGACCGCCCCTTCGCCGTTAATGGCGGTGGCCGTACGGGAGGCTCTGTTGATCCTGCAGGAGGAGCCGGAGCGCCAACAGCGGCTGGCGAAGCTTGTCGCGTTCACGCATCGGGAGATGGTTGCGCGAGGCGAGAGAAGTCCTTCGAACTCGCAGATCCTGCCCTATATCGTTGGCGAGAATGCCCGCGCCATGAGGCTAGCGTCCGCGCTCCAGGCTCGCGGATTTGACATCCGAGGAATCAGACCACCAACGGTGCCGGCCGGCACGGCCCGTTTACGAATTTCACTGACGCTCAACGTGGGAGAGGATGAGGTGCGTGCGATGCTCGATGCCCTCGCTGAGGAGACGAGGGGCGGATCTCGATGACTCAGCGGATCGTGGTGACCGGCACAGATACAGGAATCGGCAAAACTGTCTTTTCGGCAGGCCTTGCCCATCTTCTCGGCGCGAATTATTGGAAACCAATTCAGGCCGGTGTTGAAGGAGAGACCGATAGCCAGCAGGTCCTACGACTGAGCGGTCTTCCGGCCGATCGGATCGTTCCGGAGCGTTACCGCCTTAAAACGCCCGCTTCCCCGCATCATGCCGCCGAAATAGACGGAATTCGCATCGACCCCGATTCGCTCGTCCTGCCGCATACCGGGGAGCTACCGCTCGTCATCGAAGGCGCTGGCGGGCTGATGGTGCCGCTGAATTCTAGTGCACTCTACATCGACATCTTCGAGCGGTGGCGACTTCCCGTCGTGCTTTGCGCGCGCACGCTACTCGGGACCATCAATCACTCCCTGCTCTCGATAGAGGCCTTGCGGAAGCGCCAGATCGACATTCTTGGGATCGCATTCATCGGGGAAAGAAATTCTGAGACTGAGAGCGCAATTTGTGACATCGCGCGGGTGCGTTGGTTAGGACGGCTGCCCTGGATTTCTCCTTTGACGGCAGAGAGCCTACAGGCTGTCTTCAAATGCTCGTTTATTCCAGGGGATTTCGCGCCATGAAGCCAAACAAGACGTGGCCAATTTGGCATCCATTCACGCAGCATGCTCTTCACAACGAGATGACCAAGGTTGTGCGTGGCGATGGTGCTTATCTCTACACTGCGGATGATCATCGAATCATAGATGCAATCTCATCCTGGTGGGTCGTCACTCACGGCCATTGCCATCCGCAGATCGTGAGCGCGATTCAGGAACAGGCCGGCAAGCTGAACCAAATCATTTTCGCCGGCTACACGCATGATCCGGCCGAGGAGGTCGCTCGGCTCCTTTTGAAACTCACACCTCGAGGCTTGGACCACGTGTTCTACTCGGACAGTGGCTCAGCCAGCGTGGAAGTCGCCTTGAAGATGGCGCTCGGTTATTGGCACAATATAGGCGAACAGCGAACACGCATCGTTGTCATGCAGCACTCCTATCACGGGGACACGTTCGGCGCAATGTCAGTTGGTGCCCGCGGTGTCTTCAACGCGGCGTACGGACCTCTCCTGTTCGACGTGACCTCAATCCCGTTCCCTGCGAGCGGTCGTGAGCGGGCGACGCTCGATGCGCTTGAGTCAGCATGTCGGAACGAAAATCCCGCAGCCTTTATTGTCGAGCCTCTGGTGTTAGGGGCAGGCGGAATGCTGATGTACCCAGCTTGGGTGTTAAGAGAGATGAAGCGGATCTGCGAGGCGTTGGACGTTCTGTTCATTGCCGATGAGGTCATGACGGGCTGGGGCCGCACCGGAACAATCTTCGCCTGTGAGCAGGCCAATGTTGTGCCAGATATAGCGTGCTATTCGAAGGGTCTCACGGGAGGGGCGCTGCCGCTCGCGGTGACACTCTGCCGAGCAGAGATTTTCGATGCCCATTATTCAAAAGACCGTACGCGCACATTCTTTCACTCGAGTTCGTACACGGCAAATCCGGTGGCCTGTGCCGCCGCCAAAGCTAACCTGGATCTGTGGAAAGACCAGGAATGTCACCGGCGCATCGCTGCGGTCGCAACCATGCAAGAGCAGGCAATTGAAGGATTCCGCGCCGATCCGCGCTTTGCAAACGTTCGCCGTAGCGGCACCATCACAGCACTCGATCTGAAGACGAGAGATACCGGCTATCTCGCAGGCGTCGGCCCGAGGCTTCACGCCTTCTTTAAAGATCGCAATCTCTTGCTGCGTCCACTCGGTAATACGATTTATGTGATGCCGCCATATTGTGTAACAGCAGGAGACCTGGACGAAATATATGCCGGCATCTGTGACGCTGCCGATGCGCTGGCCTGAAGACGCGCGCGGCAGCGCAAGATCAAGGATTCTGAGCTGTCGTCGGCTTCCCGAACGACTTGAGAGAGCCTTGCCATAGACGCCTACGAAATGGATGATTGTTACCTCGCATCTGCAATGTGGGTGCTGCCGGCCGGGCACTGGTCCACAGTGTCATTGCGCGTTCGGTTTGTGTCCGATCGCGTCATCGCCATTGGTTGCGTGTTCATCTGTGTGGATGCCTGCGCGAATTTGGTACAAAGCCATGAAGTTATGCGTCCATTGGTGACGGCCTGTTGCGGAAGTTCCGCCGTTATTTCGATTAGAAGAGATTGCCTGGACGGCAGGTCTTATCAAGCGTCTACGGACGCGAAGATGCTGGACACGTCATCCGCATTCCGGAGTTTGCGGCAGCCGTGCGAGCGCTGGTACATCTTTCCTATCTCCCTCGCCTGGATCGCGGTCGTTTGCGGAGCCTGCAGTCCGCCGAAGCCGCGGCTCTAAGTGCCATAGCATCCTTGTCAGCAGCGAGAGGTAATAGACATTCCGCCTTAAGGAGCCGACAGCGGCTTTGACACGTAGATCGGAGCCTCATAAGCACATCCGCTGTCGCCGCTCGCGTGCGTCGTCTCCAGGCCGCCGTTTTGACGCGCAGAATGTTTGGATGGCCAGTCCCAGAACCACCGCGCAGAGGACATCTTGAAAGATCTAGTTTGCTGACCGCGCAATCATTGGAAACTTCGTGCTTTCCAAGTTCTCGGTGACGCGCCTTTTCGGCCTCCCTATTGACAGATGCCTTTTGCTCTTCCAAGGGGAAGGCCATTTCCAGAGACATGCGGGGGCCGGATCAGATCGAACATGAGCCACATTCGCAGCTGTCAGTTGAACGTGATGATCCGAGCCTTGGTGAATTGCGAAATTCCGGTTATGGGTCATCTTGGTCTCACGCCACAAAGCGTCAACGCGATGGGTGGCTTCAAGGTACAAGGTCGAACCGCGGACGATGCCCTACGTCTGCTTGACGATGCGCACCAGCTACAGCAGGCCGGATGCTTTGCTCTTGTCCTCGAAGGCATCCCGACCGAGCTCGCTGCGCGGGCGACTGAATCTCTGAGCATACCAACGATTGGCATCGGAGCGGGTCCAAGTTGCTCAGGTCAAGTTCTAGTGTTCCACGACGTGTTGGGGCTCGCAGGAAGTCATCATCCCAAATTCGTGCGTGTCTATGTTGAGGGCCGTCAGCTGCTGCAGGAGGGCCTCTCGCGCTGAGCAGCTGATGTCCGTAGCGCAGCATTCCCTGCGCCGCAGGAGTCATATCGCCTTCCGGACGGCTTGCGCGACTCGATCGTAAACTGGACGCCTTCCAAGTCAAGGTAGTGCATGGGCAACTGCGGGCCGAGACGGAGATTCGAACGACTGGGACGTCTCGGATTCAGTACGGCACTCGAAGAAACATTTCGCCGAGTGTGATTGGATTACGTTCGATCGCCGAGATCTGGGTCGAAACCCGGCGGCTAGACGACTGGTACAGCGAAGCTCATCTCACGACAGTCGATTGGATGGACGCAATGGGCTGAGTTCGCCGGTGCCATACAAACCCTGAGCAATACACGCTTCGATGGGGTTGCTCTTATGCCGATCACCGGCTCGACCGGCGGCACGCCGTCGCCGCCGGATCTGGGTTCGAACGCTATTCCGGCCGCGTCACAAGTCGATGCTATCGCAATACCCTGCCGTACTCAAACAATCAAATGCATACAGCTAGTTCATTGCAGGTTTGGCTTGCGGGAGACCTGAGCGTGGCGGCATTCCAAGGACGAGCTGAGACAGATATGGAACGCCGCGAAGAATCGAGCGCACCGTTAGCGCGATCGCAATAATCGAGGCACCGAGCATACCCGCGATGATCAACCGGGTCGTGAGATCCCAAAGTTCTCCGAACTGTACGAAATCCATGAGACGGAACACGGTACCCTGGACCAGGTAGAGCAGCAGCGTGGTCTGGCCCAACTCCACAGCGATAAAGCGGGCCATCCGATTTGAATGGCTAACGCTCCAGCATTGCAGCAGGAGTTCGATAGCGATTGCTGAGGCAGCTGCAGAGCCAACAAACATCAGAAGCACGTCTTTAGCCGACCGAAAATCGTGAATTACCCCAAGATTATTGTAGACATAGGTGTCCTTGCCCCAAGCTAGAAAGCATACGCAAGTCACTATCGAGAGAAATAAAATCAGGAGCGGCTTGTGATGTCGCGATGTACTCGTCCATCGTTCTCTCGATTGAGCAAGCAAGAAGCCGAAGCAGAAGAATGGGTAAGTGAATCTGATCAGGGGTGATATGGAGAATGTCAGAGGCGCGAGTGTGACCAGTATCGCTAAGCCAAATATGACCCACGATCGCTGGTTGAGCCTGGTAGAAACCTTGATGAGAAGGTAGGAAACAAACGTGGCCCAGATGAACCAGTATGTGCCAGCGAAATCGTCTACAAATTCCAAAAGTCCGCTCGTTAGGCTGGTCGCGCGCCACAATGCCGCCAGCTTAACTGTCTCCATGAACGTCCACCAAAACAGCATCGGCAGCAAGAGCTGCTTCGCACGGTCGCTGGCGGCTCGAGTGAACGACTTTTGCAGCAGCGATCGAGAAGAAAGATATCCGCTTATCGCCATAAAGAGTGGCATGTGAAACATATAGATCGATTTGTAGTACGGCGAATACCAAAACCCGTCGTCTCGGTAGATGACATACTGGATCAGGTGCCCAACGATCACCAAAACAATGAGCGCACCTTTCGCGAAGTCTAAGCTTAGATCTCGATCGTTTGCCTCTGTCGTGCGCGAACTCGGGGCGATCGTTCCAGTCACGCGTAGCAATGTATCAAACATCTAGATATCTGTTGTTGATGAGCCGGCGGCCCATTGTCGGCTTCTTCTGCCTCATTTTTGATCCAAACAAAAGGTGATGGCGGGACTTTTTGGAAGGGGAATAAGCTCAGCTTGTTAGGCCTTGAAGAACGAGCTGTGGGCCGAGCGTCTCTGAATGCCTCGCGGAACTTCGCGGCAGAGCAGATATCTAATTTGAGGTATTGGTGTAGCAGTACGGGCGCGGCATACTATTTGCAGACGCGGTTCTGGGAGGAAGACTGTCGCGCTCAGTCTCCCACTCAGCCCGACGCATCTCAGACCCGGCAGATGCGTCGGGCTTCTTCCGTTGGCCCAGCATAGTTGACATCTGGTCCGTCACCTTCGCTTGCCGCCGAGGCGCTCACGCCAATAGCGGCTTCTGATAGCTGAACTCGGGCACGCCAACATTGGGGTTGCGGCAGTGTGCTACGCGCGCACACGGATAGCGGTGCTCTGCAGTTCTGGGGCAAAAGCCGAGGACCGACCCTTTCTGATTGAGATGCTCGCTCGGTTTGGTGTAACTGACGCCGTGAACCGCGCCGGGGATGTCCCGATCGCCATTGAACCGGGTCGACGCTGCCGGAATGAATGCTACGCGGCCCTCGTGACGTGGGCAACGGGCTTGATCGTCCTGCGATCGTGGTGAGCTTGAAGGGCCGCACGCAGAACCGATAATTGCTTATGCTTCTTCAATCGTCGGACGCCCTTGTTGACCTCGATCGCCAGCCGTGACCCATCGCAAGGCCATTCCGGCATCCCGCCAGCGTTTGACATTGCGCGTGGTGCCGAGCGCCTCGATCCCTGCCGCAAGGCAGAACCGATCGAAGCTCGCCCGCACTTTCGCAAACGCTTCGTCCACAGCCCGGTAGCCGGCCAACCAGCCGGTGTGATATCTCTCGTCATGGCGTTGCTCTCCTTTGTGGAATCAGCACGCCGAGCCTACCGGCTCGAGGGCAACGCCGACCTCTTCAGAAATTCAACAGAACCCGGGACATCCCCACCGCGCGTTCCTTGACGGCTTTCGTCGCAAAACCGGCCGCCGGAGTGATTGCTGCTGCACCTATGCTGTAAACGGCTCAGGCTAGATCGCTGCTGCACAATCTACGGACCTAACAAAGTCCGCACCCGTGCGGCTGGGCACGCGGCGAACAAGAAGCCATACTTACACCATTCGACTCCATTCCGCGGCAAGGAGCTCACCTTCGGCAGACCTCAGACTGGAAACTTAGATAAGCCAGCTCGACCAGAGGCGCTCGCGAGTGCGAGGTTCTATGGTAAAAGTGCTGCTCGCACTCACGTATTGTGGACCGAGGAGGGCAGTAGGCGTTCTCCGCGCATAAGCCGACTCGGCGGATCTCAGATAGCGTTGGCCTTCAGACGTCACCTTGATGATCATGGCTTCAAAACTCCTGACCATTTCGGCGGCAAGCAAGGACTCACGCCAGTGACTTGTGCGGCGATGCTGTCGCTAGCAACAGTTTCTCTCGTGTGCCTACAAGTTTAGCTTGCTTGGGCTGAATTCAACGTTTCGGTCAATGACTCCTCAAATATGTCTAGGCCTTGTCCCAACGTTTCTTGGTCGATCGTAAGTGCAGGCAAGAACTTCACAACCTGATCGGTCGGTCCGCATCGCTCGATAATCAGTCCCTTCTCAAACGCTCTATGTGACGTCGCCTCTGCAATTTCGGTCGTTTTGCAATCGAATCCGCATACCATGCCCCGTCCACGAACAGCAAACTTGTTTCCGTGCTGGTGCGCGATGGCATCGAGACGGCGCCGCATAAATGCGCCCAAGCGTCGGACCTGTTGCGAGAACGTCTGGTTGCGCCAATACAGATTCAAAGCCGCTTTGCCAGAAACGAGTGCAAGGTTGTTCCCTCGAAACGTCCCCGTGTGCTCGCCTGGTTCCCATGCGTCAATCGCTTCTTTGATCAAGAGCATCGATAGTGGCAAACCGTACCCACTCAGCGATTTTGACATTACAACAATGTCTGGCGACAACGCAGCGAACTCGAAACTGAAGAACTCGCCTGTACGGCCACAGCCCATTTGGATATCGTCAACTATGAAAATAGCTCCGACCTCTTTTGCCAAAGCCTGAATTGACTGCAACCATTCCTTACCGGCGACGTTAATGCCTCCCTCTCCTTGCACGTTTTGAACCGCCCCGGGTTTGCCGGAGGCCATTTGGTTTAAGTTATGCCGCCATGGCCGGTTGTTCCAGCATGGCGTAGTAGCGTTGCTCGGCTTCGGCCGGCGGGATGTTGCCGATGGGCTCCAAGAGCCGCCGGTTGTTGAACCAGTCCACCCATTCCAGCGTCGCGAACTCGACGGCCTCGAAGCTGCGCCATGGTCCGCGCCGATGGATCACCTCGGCCTTGTAGAGACCGTTGATGGTTTCGGCGAGAGCGTTGTCATAGGAATCTCCGACGCTGCCGACAGAAGGCTCGACGCCAGCTTCAGCCAGGCGTTCGGTGTATTTGATAGAGACGTATTGGCTGCCCCTATCGCTATGATGCACGAGCCCGCCGCGATGGACCGGTCGGCGATCGTGCAGGGCCTGCTCCAGCGCATCGAGCACGAAGCCTGCGTGCGCCGTGCGGGAGGCCCGCCAGCCCACGATCCTGCGGGCATAGGCGTCGATCACAAAGGCGACGTAGACGAAGCCGGTCCAGGTCGCGACATAGGTGAAGTCGGAGAGCCAGAGGACGTTCGGCCTTGGTGCCTTGAACTGGCGATTGACGTGATCCATCGGGCATGGCGCGGCCTTGTCGCTGATCGTGGTCTTGACGGATTTGCCGCGGATGACCCCTTGCAAACCCATGTCCCGCATCAGTCGCGACACCGTGCAACGGGCAACATCGAAGCCTTCGCGCTTGAGCTGCCGCCAGACCTTGCGCACGCCGTAGACGGAGAAGTTTTGATCGAAGACGCGCCGAACCTCGATCTTCAGCGCGGCGTCCAGCCTGGCGCGCGCCGACCGCGTGGCCGGATCGCGCCGCTTCGCGACATGGGCGTGGTAGGTCGAGGGGGCAATCGGCAACACCTTGCAGATCGGCTCGACCCCATGCGCCCCACGATGATCGTCAATGAAGGCGATCATGGCTTGGACCGGCGGTCGAGCTCCGCCATCGCAAAATAGGCGCTTGCCTTGCGCAGGATCTCGTTGGCCTGCCGAAGCTCGCGGTTCTCCCGTTCGAGCGCCTTCAGCTTCTCGGCCGTATCGGTCGGAACGCCGGTCCGCTGCCCGCTATCGACCTCGGCCTTCTTGACCCAGTCATGCAGCGTCTGCGGCGTGCAGCCGATCTTGGCCGCGATTGACGTCACTGCCGCCCAGCGCGACGGGTGCTCGCCGGCGTGATCCAGAACCATCCGAACCGCTCGGGTCCGGACCTCGGGTGAAAACTTGTTCGTTGTCTTGCTCGTCATGGCTCCATCCTCTCAGGAGTTGGAGCCTCCGGCAAACCCGGGGCGGTTCAGTTTCGACGAGAATGGCGGCTGGAAGATCAATGCCACTGCTCTCGTCTATTAATACCTTTCGCACGTAATCCGCCGGACTGTGAGCGGAGCCAAGATACCCATCATAGGGCATGAACGTTGTGCCGGATAAGGGAATGCTGCTGGCTTTGCGGTAAAAGCGGTTACCGCTCGCGGCTATGGCTCCCAAGCTTTGGCCGTGATATCCATTCGTGAAGGAAATGACGTTGTGACGTCCTGTGATCTTACGCGAGAGCTTTAGAGCTGCTTCAACAGCGTTAGCTCCCGTAGGCCCCGTAAATTGAAAGCGGTAGGAAAGATTCCGTTCACGAAGGATGACAGAGCTAAAGGTCTCCATGAATTCGACCTTTGCTGGAGTGGCCATGTCCAAGCCGTGGACGACCCCGTCCGACTCCAGATACTCGCTGATTGCCGCTTTGATCTCCTGATTGTTGTGGCCATAGTTTAGCGCTCCAGCGCCGGACAGAAAGTCAATGACCTTTCGGCCACCCGATGCGAACATAATCGAGCCGCGCGCCCTGCTGAAGACAGCAGGAAAGGAACGTGAGTACGAGCGCACGTTGGACTCTAGCATTTCGACTGTCTTCATTTTGCGCACCCCATGTGCTCCAACCATGTGGTGGTCTCCTCGACAAGAAAATCTGCCCGACGAACAAGCGCGCGGCCAACATCGTACAGGATTGGCAGACCATGAGCGCACGGTTCCGGCGCACTCTCGGCGTCCTTTGGGCTATGCGTAGCGCGTCTGAAAATCAGCTCCAACGGCTTACCTGAGAACCAGGCGGAACAAAGCTACTACGTCTAGTAGTTTCGTCCCCAGCGACGGCCCCCCGGCTAAGTCGTCTTTCGCGGGCAGGTTTGCTTAGCCGCGCGCGATCGAACAATTTGCGCATACTGCGCGGTTAGCTTGGAAACGGGGAAGTATGTGGGCCGAAAAAGTTCATCGCGGCCAGAGGGGCCGATGCGCTCCCGGCGACGGCGGGGCCCGCCAGCCGGAAGCGTGTGTTGGATGCTCACGCTCACGGCGAGTAGAAGGCACACGGCCGCCGCGGATCTGGCCCCGCGCGCGGGCTTATCGCGCGTCCAGAGCCACCGCTTTGGCCTTGCGTTTGGCCGGGACCGGCGCCGGAAAGTGGTCGGCGTGGATGCATTCGGCAGCAAAGGCGTGGCTTGAGATCGCTTCGACCAGTGGCATTTGTGTTGCCCTTGCAACGGATGCGTAGGTTTCGGGTGCTTCGGCCCGCCGAACGGTTGCTGGGAGCGAACGCAAGTTGGCGAGTCTGGCGTACACCACTCGATCCTTCGAAAGCCCAACATCCAAAATGCGGTCTTTGCGGTTTCTGTGAATTCCGAAGCGATCGTCTCGACAGACTGCGGGATTTTGGCCGCGATCGTCGGATCCTTCTCCCACAAACTCCGGTGCCCGACCTATCTGGAGCGGTCGCACAAGTCTCAGGTGAATTCTTTGTTCTAACGAGGTCCTGCCGGCAAGCCGCTGCCGTGGCACTTTCGCGCTAAGCTCAGCAAGGATCTTAGCAGTGAAGGTAGGGCGCTCCTTCGTTAAAGCGATGAGGGCCTCGCCTCGTCTGATTGCGCGATCATACCAAAGGCGCCTTGTCAGGAGCCCGACGTTGCAAGTGCTTCAACCAGATTCCGAAAGTGCAACAACAACGACAGGAATGCGGCAAGAAAGGCGATGGTCGCCACTGGCACGCGGTAAGCACGGGCAATCGCGCATTGATCGACATCGTAAGCGCCGCGCGGGTGCGGCTTGGTCCAGACTGCCTCCCCATCTTTCACGCGTTCGTTCCACCCCGATGCTCGCGAAGCGCCGCATCGAGGCAGGCGCTCAACTCCAGGTCGGCAAAGGGTTTGGCAAAAAAACCGGTTACGCCCGCGCTCAACGCGCGGGCTCGCGTGCGATCATCTGCGAAGGCAGTCATCAAGATGAATGGTGCAGTGTGGCCCTGGGCTCGCATCTGTTCCAAAAGTTCAAAGCCGCTCATCATGGGCATCTGCACGTCTGCAATGACACAGGACGTGTCGTTCAATTGAGACGACCGCAAGAATTCCTCAGCCGATGCAAACGTATAAACGATGTGGCCCTGCGATTTCAAAAGGTTGTTCAGTGCGGCACGAATCGAAGGATCGTCGTCAACAACAGAAACAGTTGAATACCTAGACAAGACGACCTGTTCTTAGTTGGGCGAAGGCGCTGGCCGAAGCATGACTGCCAGCAGAAGGGTGCGCGTGTACGACGAAATTGTAAAATCATACTTAGGTTTGTACCTTGAAACGGTCGGTCCCAATTCCCAGCCTCTCAGCCATCCTGATCAAATCGGCTAGCGATCGAGCTCCCATCTTCTTCATCACGTGGCCGCGATAGATTTTGACTGTAATCTCGGCGAGCCCGAGTTCCGCGGCTACCTGTTTGTTCAATAGGCCGGCGGCGACCAGTTTCAACACATCCTGCTCTCGTGGACTTAGGGCCTCAAACAAGGACTGCAGCCTGCTGACCACCTTGTCTACACCTCGTCTCTTCCGATCCTGTTCGATAGCTGCGACTACGCCATCGAGTAGTTCCTGATCGCGAAACGGCTTGCTGAGAAAATCGATTGCTCCACTCTTCATAGCTTTGACGGTCATCGGAATATCGCCATGAGCGGTGATGAAAATGATGGGAATGTGAATCTTCAGTTTGGCTAACTCATTCTGGAGCTCAAGGCCGCTCAATCCCGGCAGCCTGATGTCAAGCACAAGGCAGCTAGGAACATCAGGGAGCTCGCTCTGGAGCATTTCCCGGGCCGATCCGTAAGCAACGACATCTAGACCGATCGAACGAAATAGGTTGACCAGCGATTCGCGCATTGAGAGGTCATCGTCGACGACGAAGACGCTCGGCCTCACCTCAGGCCCGACGACATTTGGGGCTTCCTTCCGGGGTTCAGAGCGCTTGGTCACGATAAGAGCCTCACTTGTACGATTTACAGTAGACTTGTTGCCTCACTACGACCTTTGATTGATCTCATAGGCTTTCGAGGACTTTCGCGCAGTGCAAATCTTTGAAATTTTCAAGGTATGTGACTGGTCAGCCATTCGCGCCAGCGTGACGCATTACAGGAAAGTCTAGCAAAAACCGCCCGACTGGTCGAGAACTGCCTTTCGCGTCTGTCCGCCGTCGCGTTGGATCGGCCCCGCGGCATCGATCAAATCGATCAGCAGCCGATCGAGAAGCACCGAATCCAGAACTTGAGGCGCTCGCTTTAGCGGCGGCGCGTGTCGCCTGGCCTTCGCGAGTGAGGCTGCAGCGGACGGCTCATTATGCGGCTGAAGGATCAGAATGCCCGTCGCTTTGGTAGTTGAATGCGGGGGCGCGAGCTGAGCGAATTGGCGCGATTGTGCCTGTGCATGCGCCGATCCCGCCGGCGTTGAGATCGGCAAGCGGCGTAGACTATCGCACCCGTACTAAGGAAAATAGACATTAAAACGAGTAGCAGCGGCATCAGCCCACGAACTCTTCTTTTTGCGTCGTCAGAGCGCCTGTGAGTTGCTCTTTGCGAGGTTGGGGAAAGCACCTTGCACCGACTTCGTACAACCTGACGCAAGGTGCGATTCAAGTCCTTTCCGTCATGTTTGTAGGAAAGATGCTCGAATTCGAGCTGCTGCAGGGGCGCTCACGTGCGTTCGTGTCGTTGCTTCCTTCACGAGGCTCGCATCCCAACATGAGGCGGCGTAATCTGAAGGAGAGGCGGGACACACTCCATTCGGTGTCCAGCTGCGGACCGGTTCGCCAAAAGGCAGTTGCATTTGCTCTCCTGCACCAGCCAAACAACCGCTGATCCAGCGAAAGAATCATTCTTCCACCAGAATTGGCCGACATCATAGGTCCGTGCCGGGCACCTTGAAGGTTCGCTCTTTGACCTACATAGGAACGACAAACGCGCCCCGAGCGGTCAACCTGAAGCTGCAGTTAGACCTGCCAGTAGCTCATCGATCCGCTAGGGGCCTACGGCCCAGGCAGGATCATTACAGGCGACCCGACGTACTCCGTCGAGAAGAAAGTGCGTCGGGTTCGCCCCACATCGCCAGTACATCCGTGGTGATGCTGCCTCCAATGAAGCAACCAGCGTGGCAAAACTGAGGCTCGCTCAGCAAGGCAGAGTAGGTCGTGACTCCCTGCTACTTCGTGCCGGCCAGGAAAGGGCTTGAATCGTTCGTGGCGTCAGGTTGTACGATGCCGGCGTAGATCTATCGAATTGGCAAAGAAGGCGTTCCGCTGTACTTCATTTTAATTGCAATTCTCTTCACCGGTTTTGGGGTAGCCTACGCCTTGCTTGAACAGCGGTTCAAGCAGCGAGAACTCTCTCGGATCTATCGGCTTCGCACGGCCGGCAATCGCCCTCCTGCGAACCGCAGCGAACGGCATTCCGATCAGCGAGGACCTATACGGGCGCTCGGTGAGCATCAGGGGTGCCTTTGCCGCGGGTCAGTTGCTCCATCAATGGGAGCAGGAATGAAGAGAATAGTTATGGGCGCGGTTTCGCTCACAGTGGCTTGCAGATCTGCCCTTGATGCTGTGGTTCAGAGTCGATGACTGCATGGCGCCTTCCAACAATGGAGCCAGGAGTGAACGTCGATTTCGAAAACAGCACCGCTCGTGTCGCCGGGATTTCTAGCCTGAGCGCCCTTGCGGCGTTTATGTTCAGCGACTCGAGCGAGCATCTTGCTTCTCCTCGGGTCTTAGAAGCACCCTTCCGGGCCGATTGTGGAGCAAACTTCTTTGGCGGCCGTGCTGTTAAGCGTGGGCGAATTCTCGGGACCGGCTTCTGTGAGAAAGGGTCGTTCGACATGCCAGATATCAGCGAGGCGATCGCCGAGCTCACTGATCGTCTGATCGCATTCAGAGCAGTTCGCACCATAGTCAACCAGGGAAGCGACATTTCCGCCGGTCAGCGCAAAGAGGCATCGTGCCCTGCCGTCCGGTATTCCTCGGCCGGCATCGACCTCAGATCTAGGGACCGCCCGGAGATCGACAGCTTGGTGCAGGTCTCGAGGGGCACAGGCTGAGCTGATACTGCGCCAGTGCGGTTTCAGCTCGAAAAAGCAATATCGGCCGGCGCTTATGTCCGCGGGGGTAGCCATCGAAGCGGCGGAAAGGTCCAGCTGTTCGATTTGCTGCAATGGACCGAGCGCTCCGAGCCTTAGCGCATCCGATTTCGAGGGGCTCATGCTTACCAAGAAGCTGCTTCAGCTCTTTGGCTCAAGTCGCTCGATAAGGCGTTGTGGTTTATTGATCATTCAATGTCCAAACGCGCCTCCGCATCATTGGATTCGTCTCGTTCGAGCTAAGTCTCTGCTGCGATCATAAATCAGGCTCGTGACTAGCGTCTGAGAGGCGTTGTCGAAGGGCCGGCCTTCCTCAAGTGCAAAATTGTGTACGGCGAGGTCCTTCAATATCGTGTCGGATACACGGATACACAGACTCTGTGCTTCCTTAGCTCGGTATGGCGATCTCAGTGTCGCCGCGCTGCTCGCTTCACGGGGACAGCATAATCAACATTTCACAGATAATACCGGGACGACCGGGCGCACGCTAACGCCGTGACAGCGCGCACCGGGACGGCTTCGAAACTTGTGAAGACACTTTTCTCGGCCCAATGCCATGTTAGTTTCTCGGCCCAATGCCATGTTAGTTTGGTGCTGAAGACTGAGCGCGTCAATGGTATGGCCGCTTGCTCGAAAGACATACTCGGACGACGTTGTGCGAAGCAAGTTGTGGCGCTCGGGGCTTCAGTCCGCGCCAGGAGATCTCGCAATTGGCTCATGGGATGGCGTTGCGCATCGCGGCCCAGACGCTCAGGCCGATGCAGCGCTCAGAAGCCGGCGTCCAATGGCCTCGCGTTGTGCCGATCATGGGCAAACCGATCAGCTTTCACATGTCATTGTCTGCTTGAGCGGTAGCAGCGATCTGGGCCCTGCTGCACGTCGGGCCTGGGCCGTGATCGGGTAACGGGCCACGAGCCGCTCTATCGAATACAATCCTTCGCCCACACACTGCGCCAGCGAGAGCGCCCGCCGCCGATGCTGTGCAGGCTCGGCCGGCGCGCAGGATTCGGCTGGATCGATCGGGCTGTGACGTGTTGGGTGTGTAAGTCGCATCTTGGCGTGCCTTGGTCCACTCTTTGGCGGCCTTGATCGGTACTCGCGCCGTTTTGGCGAAGTCCCTTCACAAGCTCGCCCCATATGTGTCAGGTTTGGCTCAGTCTTTATTGACCGGGCGGGCAAATGCCGCGGGACCCCCTCATCCGAACTCTGTTCGGCTCAAATGTCGACAGTGACATCCAGCCCCTGTGGGAGGACGGTGATCGCGCGTTCTGCCGTGCGTGGCGCCGGCAAATCCACGGCAGCAGGGCTGTCGTGCTTGTCGTGCGGCCCATCGCGGAACACCCAGCGACGCTCGACCGCCTCGCCCATGAGTATGAGCTGAGGGAGGAGCTAGACGAGGCATGGGCGGTGCGGCCGTTGGAACTCATCCGGGAAGCTGGTCGGACTATGCTGGTCCTGGAGGATCCATGCGGCGAGCCACTACTAAATTTACTCGGGATCCGCATGGAGCCCAAGCGCTTCCTGCGCCTCGCTGTTGGTATCGCCAGGGCCGTGGGCAAGCTTCACCGGCACGGCTTGGTCCACAAGGACCTGAAACCCGCTCACATTCTGGTCAATTGTCCTGACGAACAGGTGCGACTCACTGGGTTTGGTCTGGCTTCCCGTCTTTCCCGCGAGCGCGTGCCGCCCGAACCTGCCGATTTCATCGCCGGCTCGCTGCCCTACATGGCGCCCGAACAGACCGGACGAATGAATCGCTCGGTCGATTGTCGCAGTGATCTCTATTCACTTGGCGTGACATTCTACCAGATGCTGACCGGCGCGCTGCCGTTCACGGGCTCAGATCCCTTGGAGTGGATCCATTGTCATATTGCAAGAAAAGCAATACCGCCCGTCGAGAAATCGCAAAACCTCCCGGAGCCGATATCTCAGATTGTGATGAAACTCCTCGCGAAAACCGCCGAGGAACGCTACCAGACTGCCGCTGGCCTTGAGCACGATCTGCAACGCTGTCTCGCAGCATGGGCCAACCACGGTCGCATCGACCCATTTGAGCTCGGCACAAACGACACACCTGATCGGTTGCTCATCCCCGAGAAGCTCTATGGCAGAGCCCTTCAGATCGAGGCTTTGCTTGCCTCTTTCGATCGCGCGGTGAAGAGCGGCGCGCCGAGGTTGGTGCTCGTCGCCGGTTACTCCGGTGTCGGTAAGTCTTCGCTCGTCCAGGAGCTACACAAAGCACTGGTGCCCTCGCGCGGGCAGTTGGTGTCAGGCAAATTCGACCAACTGAAACGCGACGTTCCCTATGTGACGCTAGTGCAGACGTTTCAGAGCCTTGTCCGTCCTCTTCTCAGCAAAAGTGAGGGCGAACTCGCCACTTGGCGGCAAGCGCTCCGGGAGGCGCTCGGCGCGAATGGACGACTGATGGTCGAATTGATCCCCGATCTGAGCCTGATCATTGGCGAGCAGCCCGCGGTTGCTGAGCTTCCAGCCCGGCAAGCGCAAATTCGTTTCCAGCTGGTGCTTCGCCGCTTTATTGGCGTGTTCGCCCGGCGAACCCATCCTTTGGTGCTCTTCCTCGACGATTTGCAGTGGCATGATGCCGCAACGCTCGACTTGATCGAGGATCTCCTGACCCAGTCGGATCTGCACCTGCTGCTCATTGGAGCTTACCGCAGCAACGAACTTGATGCAGGCCATCCACTCAAACGCAAGCTCGACTCTATCAGGAGAGCCGACGTAAATTTCGAGGAGATCACGCTCTCGCCGCTCACTGCAGACGATGTCGCGCAGTTAGTCGCGGATACCCTTCGCTGCGGACCAAAACGCGCTGCCCCGCTTGCAAAGTTGGTGCATCAAAAGACGATGGGTAATCCGTTCTTCGCCATTCAATTCCTTTCTGAACTGGCCGAAGAGCAGCTGTTGACGTTCGATCACGAGTCGGCGCGCTGGCGATGGGATCTCGAGCGTATTCGCGCAAAAGCGTACACCGAGAACGTCGTAGATCTGATGCTCGGCAAGCTCATCCGCCTGCCCGAGGAAACGCAGGACGCGCTGCAACAGCTGGCCTGTTTCGGCAACATCGCCGGGACGGCGGAGCTTGCGATCGTGCTCGAAATTTCGCAGGAGCAGGTGCATGCGACCCTGTGGCCGGCGATCCGGCAGGAACTGATCGCGCGCCACGGAACAGCCTACCGCTTCCTCCACGATCGCGTTCAAGAGGCGGCCTACTTGCTGGTGCCGGAATCCTCGCGCGCTCCTGCCCATCTGCGGATCGGTCGGATGCTGGCGGCACACGTCCCTGCGCACAAACGCGAAGAGGCTATCTTCGACATCGTCAGCCAACTCAATCGAGGTGTCGCACTAATTGCCTCCGGTCAGGAGCGTGAGCAGCTCGCAGAGTTGAATTTGGTCGCAGGGCAGCGTGCCAGGGCGTCGGCGGCCTACGCCTCGGCACTCACATATTTCACCGTCGGTGCTGCGCTGCTCGCGGAGCACTCTTGGCGAAGGCGCCACGAACTTGCGTTCGCACTGGAGACAAGCCGGGCTGAATGCGAATTCTTGGTAGGCCAGCTGGACATTGCAGAGAGCCTCCTGTCCGTACTGTCGAAGCGCGCTTTGAACGCGCCCCAGCGAGCAACGGTCGCATGTTTGCGGGTCGATCTTTACTTGACGCTCGGTCAGCACGGGCGGGCAGTGCTCACAGGGCTCGAATATCTTCACGACGTCGGGATCGAGTGGTCGCAGCATCCGACGGACCAGGAAACATTGGCCGAATATCAGCGGATGCGGTCACAGCTACCCGACGCAATCGAGGATCTTGCTAGTTTGCCTGCAATGACAGATCAGACCACGCTTGCCACGCTTGCCGTCTTGACGCGCATTCTTCCGCCCGCAGGTTTCACGGACGCCAATTTATCCGCTTTGGTCATCTGCAGAGCTGTCACCATCAGCCTCGAATACGGCAACACTGATGCTTCTTGCGCCCATTACGCATGGCTAGGCCGAATCTTGGCCGGGCGCTTCGGTGACTACCAAGCAGCTGACAAATTTGGTCGTCTTGCTTGCGACCTGGTTGATCGCGGTGAGTTCTCCCGCTTTCGGGCTCCCGTCTATTTGGCCTTCGGGTGCAACGTGATCCCGTGGACGAAGCCCCTAAGAGGTAGCCGAGTTTTGATTCGGCGAGCGCTCGCAGCTGCGGTCAGCAGCGGCGATGTCATCTATGAGGCGTACAGCTTGCTTCATCTAACCTCAAATATGATGATGGCCGGAGATCCCCTGAAAGAGGTACAGAACGAGATAGAGAAAAGCTTTGCTACGATACGGAATAGAAAGGTTCAGTTTGCTGCTGATACCGTAGCCGCTCAGCTCGCAATCATTAGAAGCATGCGCGGCCTCACGCGCTCATTCGGTTGCTTGGATGACCAACAATTTGACGAGCTAGAGGTCGAGCGATCGTTGTCACGGAGTCCGGAGCTGTCACCTAGCGAAACCGTCTACTGGATCCGCAAACTTCAGGCGCGATTTCTAGCCGGCGATTATGCTTCGGCTGTTGATGCTCGCTCCAAGGCGGAGCCCAAATTATGGACTATGCCGACAGAGCCCTTGATCGCGGAGTTTCACTTCTATGGTGCGCTGTCTCACTCATGTTACTGCGACAAGCCAGGCGAAAGCGAACAACAGCAACATTGGGATATCATTGATGCCCATTACAGACAGCTGCAGATATGGGCGACGAATTGCCCCGAAAATTTTGAGAATCGGGCTGCCTTGGTCGGCGCTGAAATTGCAAGGCGGGAATACCGCGATGCAGACGCAATGCGACTGTATGAACACTCAATCCAGACCGCAGCACGTAACGGTTTCGCCCACCACGAGGGAATCGCTTGCGAACTTGCAGCGCGCTTTTATGCTGCGCGCGGTTTTGACAGAATCTCCCGGGTTTACCTGCAGGACGCGCGGCGCGGCTACCTTCGTTGGGGAGCAGATGGCAAAGTGCGTCAGCTCGACGAGCTGAATCCCCATCTCAGCCATGAGGAGACCACTCCTGCCGTGAATGGAATGAGGATCGGAGCTCCGGTTGAGCATCTTGATCTCGCGACGGTGACAAAAGTGTCGCAGGCGATTTCCGGCGAGATTGTTCTTCAAAAACTAATCGACACGCTTATGCGGACTGCCATTGAGCAGGCCGGCGCCGAACGAGGTTTGTTAATTCTGCTGCATGGAGGCGAGCCACGGATCGAGGCGGAAGCCGCAACGGTAGCGGATGCGCTGCTTGTAAAGGTGAATGAACAGCCCGTAACTCCGATGGCGCTTCCCGAGTCCGTGCTGCATTTCGTCCTACGTGTCCGCGAAAACGTTATTCTCGAAGATGCTGCCGCCGAGCCTTCATTTGCGGAAGATCCGTATATCCGCGAGCGCAAAGCGCGTTCTATTCTTTGCCTGCCACTGATCACGCAGGGCAAGCTGATCGGCGTACTTTATCTGGAGAATAATCTCGCCGCGCGCATATTCTCGCCTGCCCGCAACTCGGTGCTGAAAATGCTTGCCTCGCAAGCTGCAACAGCGCTGGAAAACAGCCGGTTGTACAGCGAAGTGCAGCAACGGGAGTCGAAAATCCGGCGCTTACTCGACGCTAACATCATCGGAATATTTATCATTCGCGAAGGAGGCGAGATCATCGAGGCAAATCAAACCTTCCTCACGATGGTTGGATACGACCGAGAGGATCTCGTCGCGGGGCGAGTGAACGGTCTCAACCTGACACCGCCAGAATGGCACGAGCGCACACTGAATGCTGGAACAGAAGCAAGAAGGACCGGAGCTGTCCAGCAATTCGAGAAAGAGTATGTCCGCAAGGATGGCAGCCGCGTGCCGGTGCTAATTGGCCTCGCCGTATTCGATGCGCGAGACGACCAAGGTGTTGGCTTCGTCCTCGACCTGACAGAGCGAAAGAGAGCGGAAGCGGAAGCCCGTGAAAGCGAACGACGGTATCGCGAGACTCTGATGGGGCTGGCACACGCCAATCGGATCACGACAATGGGACAGCTGGCCGCCTCAATCGCCCATGAGGTCAACCAGCCGATTGCCGCGATCAGCAGTAATGCGGGGGCGGGGCTAAATTGGCTCGGTGCTCAACCGCCAAATCTGGAAGAAGTTCGGCAGACCTTCGGTTTGATTGTCCGTGACAGTATGCGTGCAGGGAACGTGATCCGTCGGATCCGCGCTCTTATGAATAAGGCTCCTATGCAAACGGAGCTTCTCGCAATTGACGAATTGATCTTAGAGGTGCTGGCCCTAGTTCGCGCGGAACTTGCGAAAAATGACGTATGGGTGCAAACGCGACGGACTGAGGCGTTGCCGCTTGTCCGGGCAGATCGCGTCCAGGTCCGGCAGGTGATTCTCAATTTGATCACGAACGCCATCGAGGCCATGAGCGAGATCAACGAAGGTGACCGCGAGTTACTGATCAGTGCGCGGACAGATGACTCGAATAACGTAGTGGTCACTTTTCGGGATACGGGTCCAGGACTCGATCCGAACAGCGCTGACCGCGTGTTCGAGGCGTTTTACACCACCAAGTCCGAAGGCATGGGCATGGGGCTGGCCATTTGCCATTCTATTATTGAGGCGCACGGAGGCCGGATGTGGGCGGGCGCCAATGATCCTCGCGGGGCCGTCTTTCAGTTCAGCATGCCGGTTGCGCCGGAGGGCGTGGATCGGTCGGAACAGGTCTCTTCAACGTCTTAGGCTCGAGTTCGATATCGAGCAGGGAGCTCCGGGAGCCCCGATCATCGTGACAGAAGCGAGCGGCGGGACCTTGAGGATTTGAGACATTCGCGTTTCTTACTGCCCATCGGGGACTGTTGGAGCGAGCGCAGATTGTCGCGAATTGTCAGAAGATCTGCAATCTGACCGTAACGTGGGATTCAAGACGCTTTGAGGACTTCCTGCAAGTCTCTTGAGACTTGCAGGGCGTCAAGCGGAATAAGACGAAAGCTGCACACGCAGTTTTCGAGAGAATGACGGCAATCGCCCTCCAAAGCATCTTTGTTTGAGTCGGGATGGCGACATGATTTACTTTAATGCATGCAACCGTCACCTGTGGCTGTGCAGAGTTTCAGTGTGGCTGATCAGTTAGCGCCAATCGCAAGATTCCGTGCTAAACTGGTTTAGGAACCGGTTGCTTTGATAACCGTGGAGCCGGCGCAGCTCCCTTGAATCCGATCTCAATGCAGAGCATCCTGTCATGCGCCCCGAAGCGGGCCCCGGATTGCAACCGGTGTACCGCTCTTCTTCTCCGGAGTTGGCCTCGGGGCCTCGCGCCGCTGCTGCCGCTCGCAATAGGTGACGCGCAAGCGATGGCGTCGTGTATGGTTTTCTGTGCTCTGTGAAAAGCACCTGACGCGAGCAGGAACCGACCGCCGCCGGCGCATCGCTGTGCAGAAGGAGAGCAGTCGAGGATATGGAGAAATGCAGGTGGTACCGCGTCGTTCACAATACGTCGTTCGGGTTCGTCATCCTTTCGCAATGAGGTGAGCCACACGACGGTCTTCGTCACGGTCGCTCTTCGATAACCCCTCGATGACGCCGGCGCGATCTGCCGCGTTGCGGTTCTGGCTCATCTTCCGCGTGCCATCGAACCGTGTAATTTGCAATCGCAGACCGACAATCCCCTTAAGCTCCGTTTTGATGAAATCGGCAGGGGCGTCAGACACCGCCCAGCGGTCTTTGCCCGAGCGCTCATGCACATCGGTCAGTCGCGTGACCACCTTTCGCAGCCGAGCGGCATCATCGAAGAATTCGACGGGCCCGTAGGCATGCACAGCGACATAGTTCCACGTCGGTACGGCCTCGCCTCTCTCGTGCTTGGTCACGTACCAGGAGGGGCTGACATAGGCCTCCGCCCCACCGAAAATGGCCATCGCCTCGCCAGTCGGTGTCAGCTTCCACTGCGGATTCGCACGCGCCACGTGGGCGTAAATCGTGCCCATCGAGCCTTCGCTCTCGTCGAGTACTACGGGCAGCATCGTTCCAACAAGCCCTTCGTGAGTAGCGGTGATCAGTGTCGCCGAGCGTGCCTCGCGCATCGTCCGATGAACGTCGGTGATATCGACAACTTGGAAGGAGGGCGGCGTGTACATCGGCGAAGCTCCTCGGCAGCCCGACGGAAAGCCGGGCGACTCATGATTCGGACTGGGGTACGCCTCATGCTGGATCACAAAAACAATCAGTCTTGGTGGGTAGTTTCATTCCTCCGCGCGCGCTAGGCCCCTGGGGGCAGTAAACTTATGACGCGTCAAAGGTGCAGGTGCAGATCGGAGGGTGCGTTTGCACGCTGGCCAGCCGTTGCCTTCCAAGCGCCGCCTGCAGACGAATTCGGCTCTTCGTGGCGATGACTGCAGCACATGAGTAGCTTCACCTGAGGGCTATGAGTGGGACGACCAGAATTGCGGCTGAGCCCTTGCCGCATCAGCTCGCCGCGCCGCGAGTCGCAGGTTGGCGGTGACTGGCTGTGCTAGATCCGCCCCTGGCACTGGACGGACATATCAAGGAAATCGTAGCCATTCCGGCGGCGTGACATTGCCGGTCATGAAGTGTAGGAGGCATCCGTCCGTGTGATGTGTCTGGCACGCGACATACGGGCCCCAATCTGGCCCATCTATATCGCAGAAGAAGGGGCCTAACATCCGACGTGCAATCCAGGAAGACGAGGATCCCAGCCCCGCCGCCTATCTGGTTCCCGCGGGATGCGAATTATCATGCACCACGCGTTCTGGTGCTGGTCGAAAATGCCGAAGAGCTCAAAGGCCTCCCGCCGGTCCAGCAAAACGTCAGGAGCGACGGCCCATCCGCCCAGGCCAGACGTGTTGCAGTATTCCTCTGACGGGGCTCTCGAAGCATCGACCGCTGCTTTCATCGGCCGTGATTGGCTCAATGGCTACCCAGATCCATCACAGCTGGTGCGGAGCCTGCGGCTGCACACTTCGGCTGTTGCGTAGCATGGTTCCGATATTTCCTTCCTGCCTTATTGAGGACGATCTGATGGCGTTAACGCCGCATGCTGATGGCCTATTCCAGTTCAGCATTTGAGTTCGAGAGTTCAAGTCCTCGTGCGGATTTTCCGGGTAAGAGACAGCACATGCCTATGAAGGACACGATGAAGCACATCAAGCGGTCGTTGCGCGTGCTCGGTGGACTTGCTGTCGTCGTCGGCGTCTCTTCCGTGCTCGGATCGAACAATGTGCGATCGGAAGCCCTCAAGGGCTTTGGCTCTGCAGCGACGGGCGGCCTTGGAGGCGAGGTAGTTCAGGTCAGATCAACCAAAGCTCTGAAGTATGAGTTGTGTCGTTCGTACGGCTTCGGGCACTGCAATGACAATAGTCCGCGCGAGATCCAGTTAGCTGGAACCATAGACTTTACCGGGACGGAAGGGCAAGGCGAGGGGCAGGGTTGCCAATATGGCCGTGCTTGTTCGGCACCTTACAAGAGTGAGTCCCTTCTCCTTATGGATGGCAACGATGCGCATTGCGATGGCAAGGAGAAGACATTGGTCGGCTTCGACAGGGCCGGCAAGCGCCCGCTGGAGATTGGCTCAAACAAGACGGTGATCGGCGTTGGCCCGAACGCTACAATCAAAGGGAAGGGGCTGCGCCTAAATGGGGTCAGCAACGTCGTTATTCGCAACCTGACCATCAGTGATATCAATCAAGGCGTGATATTTGCCGGCGATGCTATTGCAATTGCACGAGCCGACCTGGTTTGGATCGATCACAACCGATTTCATAATATCGGGCGGCAGATGATTGCCGGCGGCCTTGGCCCTACGACGAATATTACGATATCCTGGAACGACTTCGATGGCAGCGATACCTATTCCTCCTATTGTAACGGGGAGCACTATTGGAATCTGCTGTTTCTTGGTGTCCCGCAGACGATCACCATCGCAGATAACTATTTCCATGAGATCTCAGGGCGGGCGCCGCACATTGACGGTGCGCAGGCTATTATTCATCTCCTTAACAATTACTTCCACAACACGAATGCGCAACAGAGTGGCGGATTCTTCCATGCAGTGGATGCTGGACCATCTGTGCAAGCACTGATCGAGGGCAACTACTTTGACAACATTGAAACACCTATAAAGACTGGTAGTGGACATATCTTTGGCTTGTTAGGCAAACCCAGCCGGACCGTGCAGAACATCTGCCTCACCGTGCTCGGACGTCGGTGCATCGAGAACATCGCGATCCCAGTGCCGCGGATCAATGGCTTTCGCCTGGATGAAGCCGTAGTTCAATCGTTTGGAGCTCTTCCAAGGTCATCTATTCCTCTTCCATTTCCAGCCGATGATGTTTCGGTAGTGATCACGGCCAGGGCAGGTCCCGGGCACCTTGAGAGCCGGTGATGGCCCGTTCGCAGAGGCGGCTCGAGACTGGCCGATTGCCGCAAACTGTTAAGCGGAGGGCGGCATCCTGGACGAGAACAGCACGCACAGCTGGCTGCCCGACGTTGCACGAGGACCGTATGGCCTTTCTCTTCGGGTGCCGAGCTGTACATTTCCTGTCGATTATGCGCCCTATGCCTTTCGCCGCCGGGGTGGCGTTGGAAAGAGGGTGGGAGGTGGCATCGAGTTCCTGGCAAACTGTTCGCCTCAAATCCGATCCTGTACCTGACGGACGTTCACAGCTCCGTTTTCCGACTGGCATGGTGCTTGCTCGAGAGTACCCGTAGCGCGAGGCTCGCCTTCGAAACCGAGTCACACGCGCCCTTGTCCGCTTGAAGAATCCGCAAAGTTTGGAAAAATTCGCAATGAAACAAACGGCTTCGACCGAGAGTGTCATTCCACTGACCGACGTCGTCAAGCGCGCAGCGCGCATCGGTGTTGAAATCAGAAATATCAAGCTCTCGGGTGATTTACCGAGCCAAACCATCGCTGGGATCAACAGCTTGCTGCTCGAACACAAGGTGATCTTCTTCCGCGATCAGGGGCATCTTGATGACGCGGAGCAGGAGCGATTTGCTGCTTGTTTGGGAAGGCTGGTGCCGCATCCGACACTCGGTACGATCAATGGAACGACCTCGATCATCGAGCTTGATTCCGCGCGCGGAGGTAGCCGGGCTGATGTATGGCACGCCGATGGAACCTTTCTCGCGGCGTATCCTAGACTTGCGGTGCTGCGAGCCATTGTGGTCCCATCGTCCGGTGGCGATACGATTTGGTCGAACGCTGTGGCCGCCTATCTGGATCTGCCGCGGCCGCTCCAACGGCTTGCCGACGAACTCTGGACCGTTCACAGCAACGCCTTCGACTACGCCGGGACCTGCCGTGTTCGCGAAATCGACCAGAAGCATTTTGATGAGGTCTTTACCAAAACGATCTATGAGACGGAGCACCCGGTGGTCCGTGTACATCCCGAGACCAGCGAGCGCGCGCTGGTGCTCGGCGATCTGGTGCAAAGGTTTATTGATATCCCAAAACGCGACGGTCAGAAGCTGTTTGATCTATTCCAGTCTCATATCACGGCACCCGAAAACACCGTACGCTGGAGCTGGAAAGAAGGCGATGTCGCGATCTGGGATAACCGCGCAACGCAGCATTATGCGGTCAACGATTACGGTGACCAGCATCGCGTCGTTCATCGTGCCACAATCGATGGTGACGCGCCCGTCAGCGTCGACGGTCGATGCAGTGTAACGCGCCTCAAGACGACGAAGCACCCGTCCACGAAGGTTGCCTAGCAAGGCTCGGCAAATTCACCGATAATGCACTGCTCTTATCGCATGTTCGCGCGAATAGATGTTTGAGAAGAGAAGTGAACCCAGCAGAACGCCACGCGCAATTGGATGGGAGGGCTAACGCGCCGCAGACTCGGGAGGCGACCTCCTTGCTGAAGTAAGATGCTAAAGCTCATCTCGACCCGGCGAAAATGAGTCAGCATCGGAGTGGCGCAAGTCATCCGGCCGCGTCCGGTCGATTTGCCGCGGAAGGGGGCACGTTTCCGCCGACCTTGCGCATCCCTTTCGGCCAGCGCCACGACCGTCGGACAGATATAGCGATTGCCCTAACTGGCTAGCTTTGGCATCTGTGTCGCGGTTCCGCTTACCACACCTCTTCGGGGTGAACTAAGCTCCGAGGGCACGATTTCGGCTTGTCATGGCAGAGTACGAGCTCGGACGCGAGTCTGACGAGCAGCACGAGCGACCATCCAAAAGCAATGTCGCTGCCGCAAGCTCAGCACTCGATTGAACAAATGAGCATCGGAGATCATTCCGCGGCCGGAGGGTATAGCTCTTGAGCAAGTACGACGTCGGCCTATCGCTCGTAGAACGAAGCAGCAAAGGCTCCAACCTACCATTCCCAACAGCATGCTACGTTGGATATCACGGCTCGATTTACGCGGTACCAGGCTTCGCGCCAGGAGCACAGCGGATACCAAAATCGCCGTGATGCGTGGCCCAAGCCGTTGAAAAGGGCGATTGTGATATCGACTACATGACCGTGAATTCACGCGCAGTCCTGAGAGCCTAGAAGAATACCGACGTAGATACCAATATATTCAGGGCGTGTCCTGTTTGCGGCGTGTAGGTAATGCTTGTCGGGTGATTGATGTACGTCAGTCCTACGGTTGTATATATCCCGGGCGCCAGATGCGCCGTATACAGTCCCGAAATTGCTGTGCTGTCCCGGTGCGCCAGCTGCTCTTTCGCCAGTGCAGCGTCCACCGCGAAATGGCTCCAGATGGTATTGTTGACAACAAGACTCATCTGATCAGTGGGCCGGCTGTCAAACAGGCCCTTCGCATACAGGCGAAGCTCGTAGTACTGACTTGCCCTATTTAGGTCAGGCGGAGCGTACATCGCAGAGAACCCGCCATAGATTCCGCGAGATGCCGAGCCGTGGACGGCAGATTGCCAGAATTGCCTATCCGCAGCTACATAGTAGACGCTGTTCGCCTTGGCTGTCGGTTGCGTCGGATGCTGTAAGTCCGTGTAGCTGCTGTTGTTAAAGCCCGCGCCAGCCCGCAGCCAAGTCTCGGGTACCCCGGGAGTAGGCTTGTTCCTATAGCAAACTTCATCAAGTAAAAGAATGCCCGCGTCGCGCGTGCTCCAGTTCAAGCCAGTGGGATTTTCGCTTACATGCGTATATTGACCGGCTGGACTGAGCGAGCGCTGGATTGAGAGCTTGTTATATAAGCGATCGTCAAAATTGTACTTCAGATTAAGAGCCGGCGTTGGCGCCCAATTGTTGCTCACGCCTGCTTGGAACAGCATCTTCGACGAGGGTCCAAAAACTTTTTCTCCGGCACCCGCAAACTCATGTTGGTTCCTGAGGTGACCCACTTTGAGTTCGATCTTCCTGTCGAAGAACGTTTGATAGTAGGACACTGCATTGATTCCCAGTCGGTCTGGCCCGGCGCTCTTCCATGTCCAATATTGATGCTCGGCTCCCACGACGATCTGACCGTCGGGAATTCCAAACCGAGCGAGGTCATAGGTCACGATCATAGAGTTGACCGTACTAAATGTCGGATTCTGGCCGACATATTGTTGATTGGCGATGGTGCTTCTGGCGGCATTACCGAGTTGATTGTTGACAAACGTGTTTAGGGTCCAGCCAGCGAATCCAATCCCGAGATCCGAAAGCTCGGATCTGACAGAAGCTGCATCCTGATCTATCGTGTCCGCAGGACCAGGCCCAGTGAACGCCGCACCTTTTTCGCGGAGGTTCTCGAATTTTGCGAATGGGGCAATCTGCTTTTGACTTCTGCTGTTGGCGGTGTCCTCCGCACTGTCGCGCGTTGTGGTAGACCTAGCTGCTTTTGACAGCGAGTTCCCAGAAAGGCGCGCTGCTCCTTTGGGCCGGCCGCTTCGGAAGGTTACAGCCGGATTCGAGATTGTTTGGCTTCTTGCCTCGGCGAGCTCATCGGGACTGTGACTTCTAGGGACAGAGATATCACCAGGTTCTGCCGCCGCCGAACTGCCGGCGAGACTAGCTATCACGGAAAGGAGAATACGCCCTCTTGGCTTCGCACTTGGTCGAGAGATGAAAGCAACTATGCCAGCCGAGTATACCCGCATGGATACTGGCGCTATACCGCAACGATGCATAGTGATTTCCACGTCCATCGATTTGAATAAAGTGCAACTTCCACCTGACGGCCTAGAGCGGTTCGCGATCCTTGTGCTCAAGGCGGTCTAGGTGACGCTTGAGGCCAGGCGGCATCTCTATGCCAACGAGACCCGCTCAGCCTTCCGCGCTATCACCACTGCTGGCGCAGCTTGGCCCACGTGGTGGTACCCAGCGCGATGCAACCCAGCCGCTCGATCGCTAATCCAGTGCAAGCATCTGCTGCACCGTATCGACACGGAGAGTGGCCTGCTCGATGTGAGCGTTCGCTAGCATTGGCGGCCGACGCACGGAGCCGAGGGATTCTCACGACAAATCCGCTGCCACGAGGAAAGGCAATGTTCTTCAACAGAGAGCCACCCAGTAGCTGAGCTCGCATAACAACACGCCTGACCCGAGAAACGCCGCCCGCAGCTCGGTCCATGGGATGAAGCACAGGCGGGCAGAAGGGCTAACATCTTTTGACGCCCGTAAGCTCGCTGAGGCCGGCACAAGGCCTTGATTGGCTCTCATGGGAAGATGGAGAGCGCGATTGGAGGCCTTTTGATAGCTGCGGGACCAGACAGAACATCCATCAGCTCCATTGGATTGATCGGAACTATATCGCATCGCGACTTCTTCCTTGATGTGGCCCGAGCGAGTTTCACCGGCACTGACTGGCATGTGTCCGTCATCTCCATCAATTGCTAGGTCTGGTAGTTGACCGGGCGCGGGACGTCGGCCGTCGCTGTGCGAATCGTAGGTATCGTGCCGCTCGGCGCGAGACCGTCCCGGCGTCAGAGACGAACTCCGGTAATGGCAGCATCGAGGGGACAATCCGGGAAGGTCGCTTCGATCCCGGTTGCGCGAGGCTCTTACAGGAAACGATGGTTTCGATCCCGCGGGATCCGGTTCTAACTGTGGTGCTCGATTATCGTTGGTGCCGTGTCGCGCCGGCGCTGGTCCTTTTGTGCTCTTTGGTTTCGCTCATCGCGTCGACCAGTTGCTGCTCTGGATTGCACGCGGCGGTCCGTGGCGATCCCGGTCGAGCGGCGACCATCCACATCAATAGGATCCATCGTGCATCACCCACGAAGCGCTCCGCTTTGCTGGAAGTTCGTATCCAGCGTAGACCGCAGGCTGATTGCGGTATCCCGGGCTGCCAGCGCTTGAGCCAGGTCGAAATATCTTCGTACATCCGGACGAGCTCGATCAGGTTTTCGATACCCAAGTCGCTGAACGCCTAGATCTCATCTTCTCCGACGCGGTTAGACCCAGATGAAGCCGTCCTCGATCGCCATTTTGTTGGCGACGTCCCGCAGCCAGTCGTCGTCCTGGGCGAGCTCCGCGGCCATACGGGCAATGGCGGTGATGTGATGAACGTTGTCGGTCACGCCGCTTGAGCGGACAGCGTTGCAGTCGGGGGCGTCCAACTCCGGGCAGCAACTCGCCTAGCTGTCTTCGCGGGTAGGGCCGGGGCGGCTCTCGTCGCGCAGCTGCGCACGGCGTCCTTTACGAATTTGGCGCTGTACGTGAGTGCACCAGATGAGCGAAACTCGTTACCCGGGCTTCTGGGCGCGTAACGGAAGGTAATGCATTCATACGATCACCGCTCTTTGGCTGGTCTTAACAGAGCGGCGTGCCAAGATAAGCATCGAATGCGGCCGCCACAGCGCGAGTTAGAAAACGATGCTCCTGCCTCACGCGGATGAATCCCTTTTCCACCTCCACGATCCCATCCTCGGCGAGCATTGCCAAGCGTTCGGGTGAACCGAGGAACGGGACCGGGTCAAATCCATGAGTAATGCAAATTGCCGGCACGTCGACCTCGAAATCGCACATCAGCCGCTCGATGATTGCAGCCCGGACGCGATCTTCGAGGCTGAGACAGTAGCCCTTTGACGTCGCCAGACGGCCGGCTTTGATTTGGCCGCTGTAAGAACCCGCTGCAACTTCGTTCTGGACGTAACCGTCGCCAAGGCGGCCGATGGCCGACGGGCCGAAGCCGATTACTTTATGGCAGGTGTCGGCCGAGTAACCCAGTGAGTTCCGCCGCAGGCGACCGGCTTTCTGCGCCAGCGCGAGCTCATCGTCCGGCAAGGCGAAATGGTCGAGTCCGATTTGGCGGTAGCCCGCAGCAATCAGTGTATTGGCCATCGCCGCGGCCTGTTCTGCACGGGCAGGGCTGCCTCGTCGATCAGGCGCTGATTCTTCTTAAAGGAAGGAACGTGCGCGTAGCCGAATTCCGCAAGCCGGTCTGGTCGCATGGCCACCGCCGTAGTCGCGGTCTGAACGCAGGACTGCACCGTCTGATTTGGCAGACCGTAGATGAGGTCGAAGTTGATGCGGAATATTCCATGCTGCCGCAGCGTTTCGACAGCGCGCTCTGTTTGTGCCTCACTCTGGACCCGGTTGATGGCCGTTTGAACAATTGGATCGAAGCTCTGGACGCCGAGGCTCGCGCGGTTCACGCCGGCAGCCGCTAACCCTTCGGATGTGGCGAGCGTGAACGTGCGCGGGTCGATCTCAACAGCGATGGCGGCCGTTTTCGAAACCGCAAAGCGGCGGCGCAGAAGTTCCATCAGTGCCCCGAACTCCGCGGGCTCGATGAGGGTCGGCGTTCCACCGCCGAAGTGCACGTCGCTCACAGGCAGCCGTTGCGGCACCTGCGCCGCGACCAACTCGATCTCCTTACGAAGAAACGCCAAATATTCTAGGATGGGTGAATCCCGGCGAGTGATGCTTCGAGCGAAGCCGCAATACCAGCCAATCGATCGACAGAACGGAACGTGGAAATAGAGCGACACGGACTCATTAACCGGCAGGCGCTGCAGCCATTTCTCAGAGGCTTCGGCGCCGACCACCGTGGAGAACTGGGCTACAGTTGGATAGATGCTGTACCAAGGAAGGCGAGCATCGCAATACTTTTCCAGGACCGAGGTCTGCAACGATTGTTATCCTATGTTTACGAACTTTGTGGTCGCAAGCGAAGTCTTTTGCATTCCTTTTTGCCGACAGTAATCCGAAATGTCGCCAGGAGCTTGCGTGACGGCCGATCTGCTGACGAAACACGGTGTGGGATAGCAAGCCGTTCCTCTCGAAGATAGAGAACAACTGCTGCAGGCGAGATACTCGAATCAACACGGCCAGGAGGGGGCCCCAGATTCAACTCCGCTTCGCTAATCTCCGACGTTCGCCAACGAGACATCCACCAGAGCCGTTGACGCTGCTAGAGCTCGAACTGCTCCACGACCTGACTCGTGCGAGGTTCATCGATCAAAATTGATACGCCCCCTCGCAATCTCCATCAACTGACAAGGTTTGGTAGGTTGACTTCTGCCTGGCGTATTCCCCACCGACCCAGGGATCCTGCGCCGGCTCTGAGACGTCCCGGTACGTAGTCGAACTTCACCAATGCGAGGATCGTCGGTGGGCCTCGTTCATGGTCCCCGGGAGCGACAAACCCCTTCATGCGCCCATTGCTCGGCGGAAAGGTCGCTAGGAGCGAAACGTTGCTTATCGGTGACTCTCTCGCTAGCAGTCTGAGGGCAGGGTAAACGTGGTCGAGTTTGCGATTTGGGCGACAGTTTTCCCTTCATGCAATGGCATCGACACAGTTGGTCTTCTTCGCATCAACTGCGGAGATCAAGGTACGATCCAAGAAATTGAAGCTGGCTCGCATTCGGGCGGGGGCGAATAAATGCTTATGGGAATGCTCGTCGTAAAACGGTGCCAAAAACGCCTCGTCGTCGATCAACTCGACAACAGTGCTTGGTGCGCGCGCTATGATGTAGGAGCGGCCCGCGTGCGACGAGTCTAGCGTCGCGTGGCTCGCTAAGCCGCATAGGAGCTAACGCCAAGCCATCGGAATAGTCGCGGAAAGTGTATTGTCGATCGTCGCGCGGCACCACGGCTGTTGGCGTGAGTGTGTTCTCGAGTTGGTATGGAAAAAAGTAATGAGCCGGGTAGGCGAGCGAGAAGTGATCGATGCAATGAACAGCCGGCCGCTTCAGACTTGCCACCGGTTTTGCACAGATCGTCAAGGCACCTATGGTGGGTGGTGGTCGTCTTCGTGTGTCTGTGCACTGCACGAGTCTATTTTTGACCGACAATATCTCGAGAGCTCGGCGGCCCGTGAAGTCGCTCCAAGGCTGAGCTTGTCACCCGACGCCAGGGCGGTCCTATCGGAAGTTCTATCGGGACAACAGAAGGCGAGCGATGAGATAACGGAGCTCAATCACAGCATCACTGCATAGCAGGCTGAGTTAAAACGAATTTCCGATCAAATTGCAGCGCTGACCTCACGAATCGACTCGTTGCCGAATCTGTTACTCACCGCCTCACCTCCTTCCGTTCCCTCTCCGCCGTCAGCTCAAGCCGATCCGAAGCCGGCGAGGAAACTCGCGCCTCCGTCTAAACCACAAGGGCCGATCGCCGTCGGAGGGGCGGCCACTGGTCTCATCCCCGGGCACGGACGAACCTCGATCATTTCCCGCGTGCTCAGTCCCAGTCCAGCTCTCCACACGTCGGTAGCAGATATTGGAGTTCACCCGAGCTCGTGTACTCCGTCGGGCACGGCGTGCGCAGAATCTTCCAAACACCGGCGCCCGGGCGCTTCCCCGAAAAACGCATAGCCGAAAACGAGGCTCAAGGACCAGAACGCTTTCTTCTTCTAATTCAGTGCATCCAGCCTCTTGAGATTGGATGATTTGACCTACGATCGAGCCCTCCGCCGCGAACGTTCTTCTCGACGCCACTGTTCATCGGATAGCCACAAAGCGCGCAAATCAACAAGCAAATCGTCCGGATGGACCAAGTACGGCGCATAGCCCGGGAGATCGCGGCGCGCCTGATAGTTCTACGCGGTATTCCTGACTGCCTCAGCTAGCATCGCGTAAAGCTGCCGCTTGCTCATTTCCTGAGGCTGACTATCTAGCGCCTTTTGCGACAGCTTCTTTCCGACGCAATCGCGACCGGCCGCCTTCACCGCCGGCCCTCGCTTCGGGGCGGGTCTAATCTTGGGCTTTGCTGTTGGTGGCTTGTGACCTCGAGTCAGGCCCAACCGAGCGAGCCTGGCCGCAAACTGCGTTGCGACTGCACTCGAGATGACGCGCGATCTACGCAGCACTCTGTCCCGCGGCCCAAAGCTTTTCCAGCTGTGCCAATTCTCTTCTATTCCAGGGCATGGAAGATACTTTAGTGCCAGTTGTGACGTCAGGTTAGTTTACTCTTCGTCCAGCTCGTTGAAGTGGACCCCGGAAATAGGACCAAACGTTAAGGTGTGAAGCGTCCTGCTCTGTTTGAACCGACGGAGCACGGATATGACGAAATCACGCAAGAAGTTCGATGCCGCATTCAAGGCCAAGATTGCCCTGGAGGCCCTGCGCGAGGTCGCGACGGTGCCTGAACTGGCGAAGCGGCACGGCGTTCACCCGAACCAGATCTACGGCTGGAAGAAGCAAGTCCTCGACAATTTGGCGAGCCTGTTTGTGCGTGGCGCGACGGCTTTGGGAGATGGCGAGGAGGAGCATGAGCGTGAGACGGCGAAGCTATATACCAAGATTGGCCAGTTGACGGTTGAAAGGGATTTCTTGGCCAAGAGGCCCGGGCGATGACCGTCCCCGAGCGCAGGGCGATGGTCGAGCGCCCTGGCGAGAATTTGTCGGTTCGGCGGCAATGTGAGCTGCTGAATCTGGCGCGTTCGGGCGTCTATCGCTCCGAGCCGGTGACCAGCTCCGACGATCTGGCCATGATGCGACGGATCGACGAATTGCATCTGAAGTGGCCGTTCTACGGCTCGCGACGAATGGTGTTCGAACTCAACCAGGCAGGCTACGGCATCAACCGCAAGCGCATGCAAAGGCTGATGCGCGTGATGGGAATCGAGGCGCTGGTCCCGCGTCCCGGCACCAGCAAGGCAGCGCCCGGCCACAAGATCTATCCATATCTTTTGCGCGGCGTCAGCATCACCGAGCCCAATCACGTCTGGGCCAGCGACATCACCTACATTCCGATGGCGCAGGGATTCCTGTATCTGGTGGCGATCATCGACTGGGCTACCCGGGCGGTACTGGCGTGGCGTCTGTCGAACACGATGGATACGGGCTTTTGCATCGCCGCGCTCGACGAAGCGCTGGCGCGGCACGGCCGGCCTAAAATATTCAACACGGATCAGGGCGCGCAGTTCACCAGCTCAGCCTTCACCGGCAGGCTTGAGGCTGTAGGCATTGCGATTTCGATGGACGGACGCGGTCGTTTCATGGACAATATTTTCATCGAACGGCTGTGGCGCTCGATCAAGTACGAGGAAGTGCATCTGAAAGCCTATGCCGACGGACGCGAAGCGCGAGATGGCATCGGATCATGGATGAGCTTTTACAATCATCACCGCCCGCACCAGGCAATGAATAACCAGTTTCCGATGGCGGCATGGCGTGCCGGCATCGACAGGATCGAGGCGGCGAGGACTGTGGATATGCCGCTTCGCTTGGACAACGCAAACGCGTTGCCCACATACCCACAGCAGACGCAACAGCAGCAGAAGAAAGCTGCTTGATTTGAACGACAAGGCAGGCCGGATCACACCTTAACTTTGGCGATCCATGGTCCCCGCTCCGGGGTCCACTTCACGCGCACGACCGCCGGTTTGGTCTCCTGTTCATTCATTCTACGAAAGCCCGCATCGCGGGTGAAGGAAAAACGAGTCCTTGGCGCACGCGCTCTCTTCTTAGTCCCTACCGTGATAAGGGTCCCATATGCTCGCGCAATATATGTAGTCGAGTGGCAACCGGGCGTGCCGCTGGGTGCCATCGCGCCGAGTGCTTGCGTCCTGATGTTGACTACCACAAAAGCGAGTTCGCGCGCCTCCCAATCTTGATAGGGGAGGCAGACCGTAGATAAGATCGAAGTTGGGCCAGCCGACGCCGGCCCGTCGCAGGCGCTCAACGCACGTGGCGGTCTGCTCGAAAATCTGCAGGCGGTTGATAGCGCACTCCACAACAGGATCGGAGCTCTGTACCCCCAGGCTCGCGCGATTGACTCCGCTGTAGCCCAAACCCTCCGCGATCGGCTCGGTCAGGGTACGCGGATCAATCTCCACGGCGATTTCGGCGTCGGGCAGCAAGAAATAGGAGAAGCGGAGCGCGCCGACGCGAAGGCCTCGGGCGTCATGATCGTCGGCGTGCCGCCGCCGAAATGGACGTGCGAGATAGGAATCCGGTTTGGTCGTTTTGGGCTTCAACTCCGCCGCAGCAGTTGGCACACGTTTTGGCAACTCTGATCCTCTTGGCCGGAAACGCAGCCCGCGGCTTGATTGCGGCAAGAAAGGCCCGCCGAAATGCGTTCGGCGGGCCAAGTCGGGGAGCAGAAACGCGGCCGGGTGAAAGCGATCAGGCATCGAGATTGTGCAGGCGCTGGCGGTTGCGCAGTACGATCTGGCGGGCGCCGGAGAAGCCGAGTATGCGCTTTGCGTGAAGCTGCGAGAGCGCGCGCGACACGGTCTCGAGCGTGAGGCCGAGATAGTCGCCGATATCGCGCCGACACATCGGCAGTGCCATCATGCCGGCGACGGCGAGGCGGCGATCCATTTCGAGCAGGAAGGTTGCAACACGCTCCATCGCCGTCTTGCGCCCCAGCAGCAACATGTGATCTTCGGCGTGACGCAGCTCGCCCGCCGTCATGGCCCAGAGCTTGCGCGCGACCTGTACGTCGGTGCTGGCGGACCTTTCGAGGCTGGCTCGCTCCACGAGGCGCGCGCCGGTGGCGATAATCGCTTCGGCCGCAAGGCGATGCGTCTGGCCGGGTTCGAGGCCGAACACGTCACCGGGAAGATGGAACGCGCCGATCTGACGGCGACCGTCGGAGAGCAGCTTGTAGCTGCGCACCGCGCCGGAGACGACCTGATAGACATATTCGGCGGGCTCGTCCTCGCCGTAGATCTCCTCGTCCTTGCGATAGGAGAACTCGGTGGCAACGAGGCCGGCATGTCCGGCGATCGCGCCGAACTGTTCGGAAACGGAACGCGCTGGAGCGATTTTACCGCCGATTTGGGTCTTAATCGCCTGGGTCTTGAGCGTCTGGGTCAGCATCTGCGCCATCTCGGTTGTGATGGTGCATTGGTACGCGGGATCGCGCGATCCGGAAATTTCGAGCGATATCTTAAGGAGGTTTACCTACGGAGAATCCCGTAGGTCAGTGGCCGCGCCTGTCCTGGATGGCGTGACGGATGCATTTCGCCAGGTTTTCATCGAGGAGCGGCTTCAAAATCACGTCCTTGATCCCTGCCGCCGCTGCCTTTACCGAGATATTTCCGTCGGGATAGCCGGTGATCAGGATCACGGGTCTGTCGGCGTCGGATTGGCGCAGCCGCCAGGCCAACTCGATGCCATTGATGTCAGGCATCTTGTAGTCGATCACGTAGCAGTCCGCGCCGGGTGGGGTCGTCGCATTGAGCAGCGCCGTGGCGCTCCTGAAGGTCCGCACGGCAAAGCCGTCGGTTTCCAGCAGGAAGCGCAGGGATCCCAGCACAGCGGCGTCATCGTCGACCACGTAGACGGTGGGCTTTGCCGATGCGCCTGGGGGCCGCTGATGGGGCGAGCCGATCTCGATCATGCCTGCGTGGCTATCACAGGCCCGCACAAGTGCCTTGACCTGCCTCAATCCTTCAGCATGCCGGCGCGCATCGCCAGCCGCACCAGCTCCGACAGGCTGTTGGCCTGCATCTTGGTCATGACATTGGCTCGGTACACCTCGATCGTGCGCGGGCTGATCTCGTATTCGCGGGCGATCAGCTTGTTGGAGAGGCCCGCGATCAGCCCTTCCATGACCTGGCGCTCGCGCGGGCTCAGGGAGGCGACGCGCGCGGCGACGTCCTGCGAGATGGCCTCGTTCTTGGCGACCGGTTCGGCCCGGCGGATCGCGGCTTCGATCATGGTGACGAGGCGGTCGTCCTCGAACGGCTTCTCAAGAAAGTCGACCGCACCAAGCTTCATCGCTTCGACTGCGAGCGGCACGTCGCCATGGCCGGTCATGATCAGGATCGGGAACGGGCTTTGCTGTGCCTTCATCCGCTTCAATAGCTCGATCCCGTCGAGGCCCGGCATGCGCACGTCGGAGACGACGCAGCCGACGGCGAGACCAGGCAGGGCGCCGAGGAACCCTTGCGCATTGTCGAATAGGGTGACGCCGAAGCCGCAGGAATCCAGCAGGAAGTTCAGCGAGTCCCGCATCGCCTCGTCGTCATCGATGACGTAGACATGTCCCTTGGTTGTCATGAATCAGTTCTCGTCGGCTGCAGGGAGGGTGAAGCGGAATGTTGCGCCACCCGATGCGTTGCTCTCGGCCGACATGCGGCCGCCATGAGCCTCGATGATGGAGCGGCTGATGGACAGTCCCACGCCCATGCCGGTCTCCTTGGTGGTGAAGAAGGTCTGAAACAGGTTTGAAATGACATCACCCTGGAAGCCGGATCCGGTGTCGGACACCTCCACTTCGATCACATCATCGGCGATGCGGCTGTTGGCGACCACGAGCTCGCGCCGCGGCGACTGCGCCATCGCTTCCAGCGCGTTGCGGAACAGATTGACCAGAACTTGCTGGGTCTGCACCCGGTCGGCGAGCACGAGATCGGCGTCCGGATCGAGATTGAAGTGGAGCTGCACGTTCTGCTCGCGCGCGCCGGCAAGTCCGAGCGCGCCGGCTTCCTCGATCAGCTTGGACAGGCTTTCGACCCGCTTCTCGGATTCGCCGCGGGCAACGAAATCGCGCAGTCGTCGTATGATCTGGCCGGCCCGAACGGCCTGCTCCGCGGCGCGATCCATCGCGCTTTCGATCTTCGGCGTGTTGGGGTCGGTGCAGCCGGCGAGCAGCCGTCGCGAGCCCTTCATGTAATTGCTGATCGCCGCCAGCGGCTGGTTGAGCTCGTGGGCGAGCGCAGAGGCCATCTCGCCCATCGCGGTCAGCCGCGAGACGTGAACCAGCTCGGACTGCAGCTCCTGGAGCCGCGCCTGGGTCTGTTGATGCTCGGTGAGGTCGCGGATGAATCCGGTGAAATAAGGCTCGGCGCCCGACTGCATCTCCCCGATCGCCAGGTGCATCGGAAAGGTGGTTCCGTCGCGGCGCTTGCCTGTCACGATACGCCCGATGCCGATGATATGCGGATCTCCGGTGGTGCGGTAGCGTGCGATGTAGTTGTCATGGCGCGAGCGGTCCGGCTCCGGCATCAGGATGCTGACGTTCTGGCCGATGGCCTCATGCTCGGGCCAGCCGAACAGGCGCTCGGCCGCCGTGCTGAAGAGCTGGATGATGCCGTGGCCGTCGATGACGATCATTGCATCGGGAATGGTCTGGAGGATCGACTGGAGGTGAGTCTCGCGGGTGCGCAGTTCCTCCTCGACCCGTTTCTCCTCGTTGACGTCGAGAAAGATGCCGCTGAGATGGCGGGCGGCACCGGCGTCGTCCCGGATGAGACCTGCCCGGGCGCGAATCCAGCGCCCCAGGCCTGAGGCATTGGAAACTCTAAAGGATACGTCGAAGCCGCCGCCGTGGTCGACGACATGCTCGATCGCGCTCTCCATGCGCGCGCGGTCCGCGGGACCGAGGCGCGAGAGAAGGAGCTCATAGCTCGCCGGTTGATTCCGATCGATGCCGAGCAGCATTCTGGCGGTTTCCGACCACTCCAGCTCGCGCGTCCTGAGATCGAGATCCCAGCTGCCGACGCCAAAGCCTTCGATCCGGACGCCGAAATGCTCGCCGCGAGCGTCATCTGGCGGATGAGTTACGCGGCTCGGCGACAAGCTATTGCTCCCATTCTCCCGCGGCGGGGTCCCGTGGCGGCAATTTCGCCCAAGGCCGGACCGGAGGCAAGTTCGGATGTCTGATTGGCAGATTTCTCCCAACTGGGCGCCGAAAATTGATCTACCTCATCCTGCCTTGCGTCGGCGCGGCTAGATTTCCACAGCAACTTACTGCCCGGAGGCTCCCGATGACATATGCGACCGTGATGGTCAGCCTGGCGTTCGATCAGCCCAACGAGGCGCGTCTTCAGGTCGCGGGCGAACTCGCCGAGCGGTTCGAGGCGGCCATTGTCGGCGTTGCCGCGGCGCAGTTCGCTCCGCCGCTCTATTTCGCAGATGGCGCCGAGGCCCTAGTACCCGGAATCAGAGCTGAGTGATACGGCGGCCTTTGAAGGGGCGTTGACGAACCTTTTTCTTGGTCCAGACGAAGGGCTCGGCTTTGTCATTGTACGCGTTGACGTAGGCATCGATGTGTTCCTGAAGCTGCTTGAGACTTGTGAAGGAGGAGCCGCTAAGTGACTGCCCCTGCAAGATCGAGAACCAGACCTCGACCTGATTGAGCCAGGACGCGCTTGTCGGCGTGAAATGAAATTGCACGTTGGGGTGGGCCTTGAGCCAGTGCTCGTTTTTCTTGTGGGTGTTGAGGTTGTCGAGGATGACGTGAAGCCTTCGGCCCGGAAAGGCCGCGATAACGCCGTTCATGAAGTCGAGGAACTCGACGCGGCGACGGCGTTTTGAATGAGCCGCGATGATCTTTCCGGTGGCGACTTGGTTCGTTCGGGGCAACATTATAGGCGCGACATATGTGGAACGGCTCCGCGGGCAAGTGCTTTTTTAGACATTTCGTCCTCCGGGAACGGTGCGGTCATATGTCCGGCCTTTCAGCGCGGTCGTGGACCGCTGGCCTCGATGAAGTTCGCGATGCGAGGGGCTGATCAATCTGACGCGCTTTAAGCGCATTGTCGCGCCGGCCTCTCTCGCCTCGGGATTTCCTCCCGTGGGGTCATCGTCTAATTATGCACCGCGCCTCTGTCCGGCTACGTGCCGGGCAGTCTGTTCTGGTCGTCGTTCGGCTCAGGCACGTGCTGCGCCGCTTGCCACGCCAGTATTTCGATAGCTTCCGCCCTTGGTGAGGAGCGCCCAGATGATCCTCGCGATCTTGTTGGCAAGCGCGACCGCGACTACCTTGAAAGGCCGTCGCGCCAAAAGCGCGATTAGCCACCGCGGCTCCTTCTCGTTGCCCTTCGCGCGTCGCAAGACCGACGTCGCGCCACAAACAAGCAGCGAGCGGAGCGTCGGATTTCCCATTTTCGATATGCCGCCGAGCCGTTCCTTGCCGCCGCTAGAATGGGGCTTAGCAACACATCAGCCAGCAAGAGATGGTGATAACCCAACTCAAGCGCGAGGGACGCGATCTCGCTCTCGCGCTTTCCGTGCTTGACACCCTGATTGAGACCCAAAAGGCTAATTTACTGGAGCGGGATTTGATCGTTACCGAAGTGGCAAAGCGGTTTGGATAAAGATGCTTGCGCAGTCACAGATCAACAGATCACGATGCATGGCCAAATGCTCTTGACCGCTACCGGTCCCGTCCACGACCCGCGGGGCAGCCCCGTCGAGGCCGTGCCCTAGGGTCTGTTTGGATTCATCTTGAGTTTGTCACGGCGGCGGTCAGATTGATCATTGCTTCGAAGCTCAAATCGGTTTTGTCGGCGCGCATGGCGATCCGCTTGAATTCCTTGAGCTTGCAGAAGAAATTTTCGATCAGATGCCGCCATTTGTACATTTCCTTGTCGATGGCGAGAGGCTTGGCGCGACGTGGGTGCTGGGAAATGACCACCTTGGCGCCGCGCTTGTCGAGGTCGGCGATGATGGCATTGCTGTCGAACGCCTTGTCTGCGATCAGCGCATCGAAGGCCAGCCCTTCGATAAGCGGCGAGACGCCGACCGTGTCGAAGCGCTGGCCGGGCAGCAGCACGAAACGCACGAGATTACCGAGCGCGTCGGTAAGTGCCAGGATTTTGGTGGTCATACCGCCTTTCGAGCGGCCGATGGCTTGGTTTTGCGTCCCCCTTTTGCGCCCTGTCCGTGGCGGTGGACTTTGACGATGGTGGCATCGACCATGACGTATTCCATGTCCGGCTCGTCCGAGACCGCATCGAACAGACGCTTCCAGACACCTGCCTTCGCCCAGTCGCGGAAACGCGTGTATACGGTTATCCAGTTGCCGAAGGCGCGCGGCAGATCGCGCCATGGGCTGCCTGTCCGGGCGATCCACAAGACTGCTTCGACAAATAGCCGGTTGTTCTTGCCGCTCCGGCCGGGATCAGCCGGCTTGCCAAGACAATGTGGTTCCATCTTCGCCCATTGGGCGTCAGTCAAAACGAATCGGTTCATCCCAAGCTTGAATCACAGCCAAGCCCAAATGAGAATCCTGAATCCAAACAGGCCCTAGGCGACGAGGGCGGACCGTCCTACTGTTGAGGATTGCCGATGTCGAACGCGCCTAGACGGTAATCTTCGCCCACCGATTGCTCAGTCGTCGGCCCCGCAATCAAAGTGAACGTCGCGTCGGGATAGCTGGTCCACACCTCAATGTCCTCTGAAGTGACGGTTAGATATCCGAAGAAGCATTTGTATCGACCCGGCTCCGTTACCCGACCGACTTTGTCCCACGTGATCTTATTAACGCGCATTCTTGCTCAATCGAAAAAGAAACCAGCTCACCTTCCGGGAGCGGGCTTCTCCTGCCCATGCGTATCGCGCCCCGTCCGTTAATGAGCGCTACAACTAGCGTAGTTCGGATTGGTTTCCGCCCGGTTACTACTCGTAGTCAAGCGAGCGAGGTGCCGCGGCGGCGGGCTTTCTCGCTAGCTCCACTCGTTCTCGGGCAATGAGCCGGGCGGCGGTTTGAGTTCTTCGAGACCAGATTCGACAAGCGCAAGTTCCTCTTGGATCGCTTTGACCGCGTTCCGAGGATTGATGCCCGACACGGCTTGCAGTTCGGCGAGCACCTTGCGGCGATGGGCTAGCAAATCTGCCAATGCGCGTCGGTCTCGCATCTTCACGTAGCCAGCGACGATCATTTCCATGGCTGTTAACACTGCGTTGCCTCCTCTCCGCTTTGAGTTATCGCGGTCGGCTAAGCTCCAACAGACCGGCTTTTGTCATACGATATTCGACACCTTCGCCCGTTGAGCGTCGCTCCATCCATCCGTTTCGTAAAAGAGCGAGCGCTGTTCCGGGGCTGTCGGGAAGCTTTGAGGAAGACACCCAATCGCGGTCACGAAGACGATCGAGAAATTGCCGGTGATACTGATTAAAAAGCGACCTGAGCTTTTCTTGCCGAGGGATGTCTTGAAGTATCGTTTCAAGCGGGCGTTCGGTTTCCATAGCCGTTTGTTGCCATCGCATGGTTTACGATCAGTTACGGATCGGGAACACCCGGCCATCTTTTCTAAATGGTTCATGGTTATTGTTTTGCGGCATGGGTCACGAAGACGCATCTGCTTGGTTCGTGCCGACCCTTAGGCGAAGCTATGCTCGCCTAGCGGCGTGGGTGGTGCGCGATAATCGCGAGCCTGAGCCCAGCCGTTTGTCGGCGTCGCCGCGGGTGGAGCGGCCCTCGCATTCCAGACCCGCCGCGGCGGCCATCGCCGCCGCGCGTTTGAGGACCTGGAGGCCCGACGAATGGCGAATAGTCGCACCTCGACGCGTCCGTGGTTGCCGAACGAAGAGCCGGAATTGCTCTCGCTCTTTGGCGCAGGTGCCACAGCTGAGGAAGCCGGCGAACGGCTACGCCGCACCCGCCAAGCGGTTTACGCTCGCTTGCAGCGCTTTCAAAAACAGCGGGGGCGAGCGAGTAGGATGAGCGGGAAGTTCTTTGCTCAGTTACCAGAGTGATCGAGCGACTGCGATCGATCTCTAAGGTCGCAAGATCACATCCGCAGCGGATATAGGGTAGCGAGCCGATCCAATCGCATCGTCGGTTCGCCCGCGCTGAAGCAACTCCTGAACCGAAGGTTTAATTGCATCCGCTTCAAAAGGCGCCAAGCTGTAAGCGATCGCATTGAGGTCGACCGATGGCCAGCCCGACTGATGACGAATTGCGCGCCGCTGTCTCCGCCGCCATTGAGCAGTGGAAGAGTTCGCGCCAGCTTCCTCACCTGTCGCCGAACGATTGTGAGACGTTGAACAAGTTGATCATCACCGGGCTTCAAACCGTGCTGTTCCAGCGTGCGAAGATCTTCGACAAGCGCTAAACGGTACAGCTCGATCAAACCCCGCGGAATTCGACGACGCGGTCTTTGATCGAAGCATGCGCACGAAAGCCCGCAACCATCCAAGCCCTCGCTTGAGCGTGCCCGGCCTTCATGGAGCTTTCGTTGCTCCACCACGCTGTGAACTTGAGAGCCGATGCTGGGAGCTTACGTCCCAAAATGTCTTCGATCTCGACGAACGTGAGCCGAACGCTATGCGCGGCCTCGGTCAATAATCGTTGATGCAGCGGAGTGTAGATCGATTTTCGGGCGGTCATCGTCTGGCTGGGGCGGGCGATATGTCGCACCATCGTAGAGCGGTAAGCACGGTCACCATCATCCGCGGCGGCGAGCCGGCAGCGATTAACTGACCGGTATTATGCGGGTTCCTGGCGCCGAGAAGCCTGTGTATTAGGCGGTAACCCGTCTGAAGGGCGACATAAACAAGTATCGAGCCCTCATCACGGACATAAATCTGCTCGGCATGCTCAACGGATGGGAAGTTGGGCACCGCGCCAGAGAGCTAAATCCCGACATCCCCGTCATTTACATGACTGGCGCCGCGGCCGATCAATGATCCGCCAACGGCGTGCCGAACAGCATCCTATTAAACAAACCATTTGCGCCTGCGCAGATCGTGGCCGCCGTCGCTCAGCTTCTGAACGCTAGTGCGCCGCCTACGTAAGGACGTCTCAGCTGGCGGCCTGTTTTTTCTGAACGCAATCCCCATGTCGCCCGCAGGCGCCATACATCAATACCGGCTCAACCTCGACGCCGGAGACAAAATCCGATTTCGCGAATTTGCGCAGGTAGGCCTTAGCTTGTTAGCAGTTCCTCGCCCGGCGTCAGCAGCTTCACATACGTGCCGCTCTCATGGAGGTCGAGCCAGCCCTTCTCGACCGCGTATTTGACGCCGGCGCCGAATTCGGGACTGCTGCAGCTGCAACCGTCCTTCGAGATGAAGGGATAATTGATCTTTTCGATGTGAATGCGGCCGTTGATCGGCTCGACGCTCTTCGCGAGTTTGACGAGCTTTCGCGCCGCAGCTTCAGGCGTTGCATAGGGGCGTTCGTTATTCGGTTTCATGGGGAAGTCCGGCGGTGAGTGGCGCGAACGTGGGCTTCGAGAGTGCAGGTGCAAACTATACCTCGCCGCGGAAGCAGCGCGCAATCCCTTGGCCGCTCTCTGGTCAGGGCAGCGCCAGATCGTGCATCCAGCAAAAGCTCGCTGGCCGTTTGGTCTCACCTTCACGTGAACAATGGCCGGCGGGCATCACTGCCGCCGGCCATCGCTTGCGGATACGCATGGGCAAACGAGAACCCGTCAGCCCTAGTTGGCTGGCGGGTTTTTCTTTAGGCGCGCAGCCGAAGTCCTGCTGCTGGGCAGAGTGATCGCTCACCGCCTGAGAAGGACTAAAGGCAGAGAAAGAAACAGTGCAGGAACGTCGCAGACAAGAGCGCATCGAGACAAACGAGGTCGCCTACACCGGTTGGGTGGAGGAGAACATCGAACGGTCGCGCGATGAGCAGCCGAGCCGTTCCGTAGACCATCATTTCTCGCTTCGTGCCCTTGTTGTGCCCCAGCTTTTTTGGGGCACATATTTGGAGAACTGCATCGCTAAGTGGCTGATTCAAAGAGCTTAATGGTGGGCGCACAAGGGATCGAACCTTGGACCTCTCCCGTGTGAAGGGAACGCTCTCCCGCTGAGCTATGCGCCCGGGACCATCATGCAGGCGGCCGGATTTCGGCCGGCCGTCACATCGGAGCCCGCGATTTAGAAGTGCGGGCCGAAGGTGTCAAGTTTTCAGGCGCCGCGGAGCCGGGAAACCTCGCCTCAGTCACCTGATTCGCGACGGAGGCGGCGATTTGGCCCGCTTACGCGCCCTGCTGGCGGGCGCGGGAGGCATGGGACTGGAGCGCACGGATGCGCTCGGCGAGTGTTCCGCCGCCTTCGGGCAGGCGGGCCGCGGGAGCGCCGCCCGTCTTGGCGTCGTTGGTCTTGGCGTCGTTGGCCGGGCGCGGTGCCGGCTTCGCCGGCTGGCCGGCCTCGGCCGCGAGCAGGGCCTCGATCGGCGAGTTCGGGCCTTCGAGCTGCATTGCGAGCTTGGCGACTTCGGCGGCGATGTCGTTGATGCGCTCGCGCAACAGCGCGTTCTCCATGCGCTCGGTGGCCCAGGAGCTCTCCGCCTGCTGCTGGATCGCGTTGACGTCGCGCTGAAGCTTGGCGCGCTCGTCGCGTGCGGTGCGCAGCTGCTCCTCCAGCGCGGCTTTCTCGGCGCGCAGCGACTCCACTGCAGCCGACGACTTGCCACCGCTCAAGGCGGCGATCTCGACGCGCAGCTCCTTGATGGTGCGCTCGTTGCTCTCATTGGCCTGGCGCAGCTGGTTGTTCTCATAGTCGCGCTCGGCGAGCAGCTTGCCTTGCGTGGCGAGGCGTCCCTCGAGGTCGGCGACGCGGCCGGACAGCATCTCGGCCTCCTTGACCTGCACGATGAGCTGGCGATCGAGCTCGGTGACGCGCTGGCTCAGATTCTCGACGCGGCCGCGGGCCTCGCTGAGCTGGCGCGAGGCCGCCTCGGATTCGGTCCGCTCCTGCGCCAGGCGCGTCTGGGTGGCGGCAAATTCCTTCTCGGCATCGCCGACGCGGCTCTTCAATTCCTCGATCTGCGCACGCACCGCGATGAGCTCGACCTGACGGCTCTCCGCCATCATCGAGCGGTCGGACAGTTCGGAGTTGATCTTGGCGAGCTCGGCCTGCTTGTCGGCCAGCGCGATCTCGGCCTGGCGCAGGGCTTCGGTCTTGGCGCTGAATTCCTCCTCGGTGGCGCGCAGCTGCTCCTTCACCGCCCTCTCGCGCGCCTCCAGCGCGAAGATCGTGGCGTTCTTCTCGCCGAGCTCGATCTTCATGCGGTTGATGGCGTCGCTCTTCTTGCCGAGCTCGGCGAGCTGGCTCGTGGTCTTGTTCTTGAGCTGATCGACGCTCATCTCGAGCCGCCGCGCCGACATGGCGAATTCGGCGCGGAGCTGGTCCTTGTCGGCCTGGATCTCGGCCATCGACAGCGGGGTGGCGGCCTCGAGCCGGCGCGTGGTCAGGCGCACGGCGCGGTTATGCACCAGCGGCACGATCGCGAGCCCGCACAGCATCGAAAGCAGGAAACCGATCGCCAGGTACATGATCGGTTCGACCATGGGCCAGAACTCCCAGAGCTAAGGAAAAATTTACCAACGACAATGCATGCGGGGCCGGCAAAAAGCCAGCCCTGGCCTGTCGTTAACCTTGATCCCTGGGTGGATGGGAGGGAGAGGACCTAGAACGGGTTCCAGGTCGCCCGCGGGGTGAATTTGAGATAGCCGATATTGGCGCCCAGCCGCAGGCCGAGGCCGGAGCGGATCGGCACCAGCACGATGTTGTTGGCGGTGAGCGCCGTCATGCCGAAGCCGCCGATGATATAGGCCGAGCCGTCGATGCCGCCGAAGCGCTGGTAGATCGCGTTGGTGGCGGGCAGGTTGTAGACCAGCGTCATGGTGCGGGCGCCGTCGCCGCCCCAGTCGAAGCCGAGCGAGGGGCCCTGCCAGTAGACTCTGAGGTCGCCGGCATTCTTGGTGTAGAGCGTGCCTTCACCGTAGCGCAGGCCGGCGACGAAAGCGCCGGAGCCTTCCTCACCCAGGATGTAGCCGTTGGGCAGGCCCCATTGGCTGACCGCCTTCTCGATGATCGAGGCGAGCCCGCGCGAGACGTTGCCGAAGAAGCGGTGGCCGGCCGTGACGAGTTCGTCCGGCCCATAGGTGTTGGGCGTCGGGGTCCGCTGCGGCGGCGGCAGGTCGGGCGGCGGCGCCTGCTGGGCGGAAGCCGGCACGATCCAGCCGATCATCGCGGCAAGCGCGAGCGCAGCAAGGCGTGATGCGAAAGTCATAAAGAACCCCTGGTACCGAATCCGGTCGCTTCCTTAACCTGACGCCAACAGGCACGGCTCTAGGTTGCGCCGGATGTCCCCTCGACTCGGATGTTATCCGCAGCAACTATGACGGCACAACGGCAGGAAGATAGCCCTTTGCGCCCCGGAATTGCCTTGATCGGCCTCCTCGTCTGCTTGCTGTCGGGCATAGGACTCCTCGGCGCGCAGGAGCCGGCGGAGGCTGCCACCACCGAACGGGTCGTCGTCAACCGTTTCAGCGGCGTCGCCATCGAGGGCTTCGACCCCGTCGCTTATTTCGTCACGGGCGCGGCCGAGCAGGGGAGGGCGGAGTTCGAGGCGAATCTCTGGGGCGCTGTCTGGCGCTTCCGCAACGAGGGCAACCGCGCCTCTTTCCTGGCCCACCCCGAGATCTACGGACCGCAATTCGGCGGCTATGATCCGGCCGACATCGCCCGCGGCGTCACCGTCGCCGGCAATCCCTATTTCTTCGCGGTCGTGGCGCAGCGGCTCTATCTGTTCAGCCGGGAAGCCAATCGCGACGCCTTCATCGCCAATCCCGAGCGCTTCCTCTATGAGGTGGGCAAGCGCTGGCCGGCGCTTCAGGAACAGCTCGGTCAGTAGCAGCCTACCGCCTGCGGATCGCCCCAGGCGATGAATTCGGGGACGATGAAGCAGGTGTCGCTGTGCTGGCCGAAGCGGAGTGCACCGCCCTTGCCGTCGGTCACCCTGCCGCCGGCCGCGGTCACGACCGCGCAGCCGGCCCCGACATCCCATTCCGAGGTCGGCCCGAAGCGGGGATAGATGTCGGCGCTGCCTTCCGCGATCCGGCCGAATTTCACGGCTGAGCCGATCGTGCGTCGGACGGCATTGGGCCTGTTGTCGATGAACGCCTCGCTCGTGGGATCGCCATGCGATCGGCTCACCGCCGCGATCCAGGGCTCCCCTCGCGTCGGCAGCTTGCGGGTGTGGATCGGCTCGGCCGCCCCGAGGGTTGCGCCGTTGACCTTCACCCGCTCGGCGCCGCGGCCGACGATGCCGCGCCAGAGCAGGCCGAGCGCGGGCGCGCTGACGATGCCGAGCAGCGGCTCGCCCGATGTCACGAGGGCGAGGTTGACGGTGAACTCGTCGCGGCCGGCGACGAATTCCTTGGTGCCGTCAAGCGGATCGATCAGGAAGAAGCTGCCCTGGAACGGCGGGGAGGCGAGCTGGGCCCGCTCCTCCGACAGCGTCGGAACGTCGCCCGCGAGCTGCGCGAGGCCGTCGGCGATGATGCGGTCGGCGGCAAGGTCGGCCTCGGTCACCGGCGAGCCGTCCTGCTTGCCTTCGATCCGCATGGCGGCGCGGTTGACGGCAAGGATCGCCTCGCCCGCCTTCACCACCAGCGCGGTCAGCGGCTCCATCAGGCCGGATGCGGCCGCCCCGTCGATGATCCGCATCACCTGCATGCCTCATTCATCGGCAATTCCGTTCCCCGTCCACTGATTCGCTTTATGGCCTCATCGGGCCGATCGCAAGCTAGCTGCCGCGGCCTTGCGAATGTTAGAACCCGCAGCATCCGTCAAGCATGCGTGATTCGCGGCATCCAGCGCCGTCCAATCCCAGGAACCCTCCAGGACCCCCTTATATGTCTGACGCCTCGTCGCCCGCGCCCGTTACCGCTCCCGATATGCTCGAACTCGCAGCGCTCCTGTGCTCGCGGGTCTGCCACGATCTCATCAGCCCCGTCGGCGCCATCGTCAACGGGCTCGAAGTGCTCGACGACGATCCCAAGCCCGAAGACCGCGAATTCGCGCTCGACCTGATTCGCAAGAGCGCCAAGACCGCCTCGGCCCGCCTCCAGTTCTGCCGCCTTGCCTTCGGCGCCGCCGGCTCCTCCGGCGCGCAGATCGATCTCGGCGATGCCCAGACCATGGCGCGCGGCCATATCGAGGACGGCAAGTGCTCCATCACCTGGAATCTGCCGCGGCTGCTGCTCCCGAAGAATCGCGTCAAGCTGCTGCTCAACATGCTGGTCGTGGCCCAGCATACGATCCCGCGCGGCGGCATGCTGGTCGTCGATCCGATCGGCGAGGGTGAGACGATGAGCTTTCGCATCACCGCGACCGGGCATAATGCCCGCCTGCCGCAGAACATCTCCGAGCTCCTGAGCGGCGAGCGCGGTCCTGCTGCGGATGCGCACGCGATCCAGCCTTATTATACGCGGCTGCTCGCGCAGGCCTGTGGGCTCACGGTGACGCTCAAGCCGGAAGGCGAAGCCATCATCGTTACCGCGTCGTAAACGTACGCGTCGCGCTCGGCTTCTTAATCGAATCTTTACGAGGCGCTTCGGCTTGTCCGGAGCGCCTTATCTCTTTGTTGGTCCCGTTCTTTTGCACATACTCAACCAATATTAAACGCTTTGCGGTGAAGCTGGTCCCATTCCGAAATGGCGCATCACGCCTCGTGCGCGCCCTTCCTGTATGAAGGCCTGTTTTCATGGATGATCTGTTGCGGGAGTTTCTGACGGAGACCAGCGAGAGCCTGGACACCGTGGACAATCAGCTGGTGAAGTTCGAGCAGGAGCCGAACAACGCCAAGATCCTGGATAACATCTTCCGCCTGGTCCACACCATCAAGGGCACGTGCGGCTTCCTCGGGCTGCCGCGGCTGGAAGCGCTGGCGCATGCCGGCGAGACCTTGATGGGCAAATTCCGCGACGGCATGCCGGTGACCGGGCAGGCGGTGACGGTGATCCTGTCCTCGATCGACCGCATCAAGGAGATCCTGGCGGGCCTGGAGGCGACCGAGGCCGAGCCCGAAGGCAACGACCGCGACCTCATCGACAAGCTGGAAGCGATGGTCGAGCAGGGCATGGCCGCAATGGCGGCCGGTTCAGCGCCCGTCACTGACGCTCCGCCGCTGGCGCCGGAGGCGCCGGTTGCCGCTGCGCCCGCGCCGGCAAAGGAACTGACCATGGGCTCGCTGATCGAGCAGACGCTGGAGCGCCCATTGCGCCCGGGCGAAGTCTCGCTCGACGAGCTCGAGCGCGCCTTCCGCGAGACCGCGATCGAAGCGCCGGCGCCCGCGCCGGCTGCCAAGGCTGAAGTAAAGGCTGAAGCCAAGTCCGAAGCCAAGTCTGAAGCAAAGCCTGAGCCCGCCCCCGAAGCGCCTGTCGCGGAAGCAAAACCCGCCAGGGAGAAGGCCGCGCCGAAGAAGTCGACGGCCGACGAGGGCGCCTCCGAGGGCGAGCGCATCGCCAACCAGTCGATCCGCGTCAACGTGGATACGCTGGAGCACCTGATGACCATGGTCTCCGAGCTGGTCTTGACCCGCAACCAGCTGCTGGAGATCTCGAGGCGCAACGAGGACACCGAGTTCAAGGTGCCGCTGCAGCGCCTGTCCAACGTCACCGCCGAGCTGCAGGAAGGCGTCATGAAGACGCGCATGCAGCCGATCGGCAATGCCTGGCAGAAGCTGCCCCGCATCGTCCGCGATCTCTCATCCGAACTCGGCAAGCAGATCGAGCTGGAGATGCACGGCGCCGACACCGAGCTCGACCGCCAGGTGCTCGACCTGATCAAGGACCCGCTCACCCACATGGTGCGCAACTCCGCCGATCATGGCCTCGAGACCCCCGCCGAGCGCCTCGCCAGCGGCAAGGGCGAGCAGGGCACCATTCGCCTGTCCGCCTATCACGAGGGCGGCCACATCATCATCTGCATCGCCGACAACGGCCGCGGCCTCAACACCGAGAAGATCAAGGCCAAGGCGATCTCCTCAGGTCTCGTCACCGAGGCCGAGCTTGAGAAGATGAGCGAAGCCCAGATCCACAAGTTCATCTTCGCGCCGGGCTTCTCGACCGCGGCCGCCATCACCTCGGTCTCGGGCCGCGGCGTCGGCATGGACGTGGTGCGCACCAATATCGACCAGATCGGCGGCACCATCGACATCAAGAGCGTGGCCGGCGAAGGCTCGAGCGTCACCATCAAGATCCCGCTGACGCTCGCCATCGTCTCGGCGCTGATCGTGGAAGCCGCCGGCGACCGCTTTGCGATCCCGCAGCTCTCGGTGGTCGAGCTGGTGCGCGCCCGCGCCAACTCCGAGCACCGCATCGAGCGCATCAAGGACACCGCGGTTCTTCGGCTGCGCAACAAGCTGCTGCCGCTGATCCACCTGAAGAAGCTGCTCAAGATCGACGACGGCGCGGCCTCGGATCCCGAGAACGGCTTCATCGTGGTGACCCAGGTCGGCAGCCAGACTTTTGGCATCGTGGTCGATGGTGTCTTCCATACGGAAGAGATCGTCGTGAAGCCGATGTCGACGAAACTGCGCCACATCGACATGTTCTCCGGCAACACCATCCTGGGCGATGGCGCGGTCATCATGATCATCGATCCCAACGGCATTGCGAAGGCGCTCGGCGCCGCCGGCTCCTCCGCCCATGACATGGGCGACGACGCGGCCGGCCATCACATCGGATCGGGCGAGCAGACCACCTCGCTGCTGGTGTTCCGCGCCGGCTCCTCCCAGCCCAAGGCGGTCCCGCTCGGGCTCGTCACCCGCCTGGAAGAGCTCCCCGCCGACAAGATCGAGTTCTCGAACGGCCGCTACATGGTGCAGTACCGCGAGCAGCTGATGCCGCTGGTGGCCATGGAAGGCGTCACCATCGCCAGCCAGGGCGTCCAGCCGATCCTGGTGTTCGCCGACGACGGCCGCTCCATGGGCCTCGTCGTCGACGAGATCATCGACATCGTCGAGGAGCGGCTCAACATCGAGGTCGGCGGTTCAAGTTCGGGCATCCTGGGCTCGGCCGTGATCAAGGGCCAGGCCACCGAGGTGATCGACGTCGGCCACTTCCTGCCCATGGCGTTCTCCGACTGGTTCACCCGCAAGGAGATGAAGCCGTCGATGCATTCGCAGGCGGTGCTGCTGGTCGACGACTCGGCCTTCTTCCGCAACATGCTGGCTCCGGTGCTCAAGGCCGCCGGCTACCGCGTCCGCACCGCGCCGACCGCGCAGGAGGGCTTGGCTGCGCTCCGCGCCCAGAGCTTCGACGTGGTGCTGACCGACATCGAGATGCCCGACATGAACGGGTTCGAGTTCGCCGAAGTGATCCGGTCCGACAACAACCTCGCCGCGACGCCGATCATCGGCCTGTCGGCGCTGGTGTCGCCGGCGGCGATCGAGCGCGGCCGCCAGGCCGGCTTCCACGACTATGTCGCCAAGTTCGACCGTCCCGGCCTGATCGCGGCGCTGAAGGAGCAGACCGCGGGCGCCGCCGGCGCTTCCGAGCTGAGCCGGGCCGCGGCGTAACCCAGGGGATCAGGAGATAGGCTTATGGCCAGCAACAAGACCCAGTCCAGCGAAGGCGCCATGGTCGAATACGTCACCGCGATGATCGGCGGCCAGCTGTTCGGCCTGCCGATCTCCCGCGTCCAGGACGTGTTCATGCCCGAGCGCGTCACCCGCGTTCCGCTGTCCTCGCGCGAGATCGCGGGCGTGTTGAACCTGCGCGGCCGCATCGTCACCGTGGTCGACATGCGCGCCCGTCTCGGCCTGCCCAAGGCCGAGGACGGCAAGACCCCGATGGCGGTCGGCGTCGACCTGCGCGGCGAATCCTATGGCCTGCTGATCGACCAGATCGGCGAGGTGCTGCGCCTGCCCGAGGACGGCAAGGAGGAGAACCCCGTCAACCTCGACCCCCGCATGGCCAAGCTCGCCGGCGGCGTCCACCGCCTCGACGGCCAGCTCATGGTCGTCCTCGACGTCGATCGCGTCCTCGAGCTCGCACCCGAAATGATGGCGGCCTGATACGGCGGCATCGTCGCCGACGGACTTGCAATTGGAAGTGCCCCCGCAAAGGGGAGGAAGCAGAGGTTCACATGCGCACTTGTCTCGTCGTTGATGATTCCAGCGTCATCCGCAAGGTTGCGCGGCGGATCCTGGAGGGCCTCGACTTCCAGATCCTCGAAGCCGAGGACGGTGAGAAGGCGCTGGAGGCCTGCAAGCGCGGCCTGCCCGATGCGGTGCTGCTCGACTGGAACATGCCCGTGATGGACGGCTACGAGTTTCTCGGCCATCTCAGGCGCATGCCCGGCGGCGACCAGCCCAAGGTGGTGTTCTGCACCACCGAGAACGACGTCGCGCATATTGCGCGCGCGCTGCATGCCGGCGCCAACGAGTACATCATGAAGCCGTTCGACAAGGACATCGTGACGGCGAAATTCCAGGAAGTCGGCCTTATCTGAGCGTTCGCCCGGAGGCTGAACGGATCCTTCGGCGCCTGCTTTCAACCATATCGTTTCAGTCTGAGTTGGTGAGTAATGAGTGTTGCGTTCGCAGGGAATTCGACCACGACGCCGTCGCGCGAAGCGGGGCCGCTGCGGGTGATGGTCGTCGACGACTCCGTCGTCATCCGCGGTCTGATCTCGCGCTGGATCGGCGCCGAGCACGACATGGAGGTCGCGGCCTCGCTGCGCACCGGGCTCGAGGCGGTCAACCAGATCGAACGCATCAACCCCGACGTTGCTGTGCTCGACATCGAGATGCCCGAGCTCGACGGCCTCTCGGCGCTGCCGCAACTGCTGGCCAAGAAGCGCGATCTCGTCATCATCATGGCCTCGACGCTGACCCGCCGCAACGCGGAGATCAGCTTCAAGGCGCTGTCGCTCGGCGCGGCCGACTACATCCCGAAGCCGGAATCGACGCGCGAGGCATCGGCGGCCGACATCTTCCATCACGACCTGATCCAGAAGATCCGCCATCTCGGCGCGCGGCTGCGTCGCAAGGCTGCGGTTGCGAGCCCGCCGCTGGCGCCCGCAAGCCCGGCTCCGGCGGTGCGCGGTCCTGTTGCACGGCCTGCCGTGCCTGCGCCCGCTCCGGCCGTGCATGCCCCGTCGTCAGGACCGCTGTCGACGCGTCCGTTCTCGACCCAGGCGCCGAAGGTGCTGCTGATCGGCTCGTCGACCGGCGGTCCTCAGGCGCTGATGTCGCTCGTCACCGAGCTCGGCCCGGTGATCGACCGCTTCCCGGTGCTGATCACCCAGCACATGCCGCCGACCTTCACCACCATCCTCGCCGAGCATCTGGCGCGTTCGAGCCGCCGGCCGGCGAGCGAGGCAGTCGACGGCGAGCCGGTGAAGGCCGGACGGATCTACCTTGCGCCCGGCGGCAAGCATATGCGCGTCGCGCGCAGCGGCGCTGATCCTGTGATCGCGCTCGACGACGGCCCCGCCGTCAATTTCTGCAAGCCTGCGGTCGATCCACTCTTCACCTCGGCCATCGACGTCTGGCATGGCAATATCCTCTCCGTGATCCTGACGGGCATGGGCTCGGACGGTATGCGCGGCGGCAAGGACATCGTCGCCGCCGGCGGCAGCGTCATCGCGCAGGACGAAGCCTCCAGCGTGGTCTGGGGCATGCCGGGGGCGGCGGCCAATGCCGGCATCTGCGCGGCGATCCTGCCGCTCAATCAGATCGGCGCCAAGGTCAATCGCCTGTTCGCGGGAGACCGCTCGTGACGCCGACGGATTACGACTACCTGCGCAAGTTCCTGAAGGAGCGCTCCGGCCTCGATCTCTCGGCCGACAAGCAGTACCTGGTCGAGAGCCGGCTGCTGCCGCTCGCCCGCAAGGCAAGCCTTCCCGGCATCACCGATCTCGTGCTGAAGATCAGGAACGGCGACGGCCGGCTTGCGACCGACGTGGTCGAGGCGATGACCACCAATGAGACTTTCTTCTACCGCGACAAGATTCCGTTCGACCATCTGCGCGAGACCATCCTGCCGGGCCTGATCCAGGCGCGCGCGGCGCGCAAGAGCTTGCGCATCTGGTCGGCGGCCTCGTCGACCGGGCAGGAGCCCTATTCGATCGCGATGTGCGTGAAGGAGATGGGCGCGGCCTTCGCCGGCTGGCGCATCGAGATCGTCGCCACGGACCTGTCGCAGGAAGTGCTGGAGAAGTCCAAGGCCGGCGTCTACAGCCAGTTCGAGGTGCAGCGCGGCCTGCCGATCCAGCACCTGATGAAGTACTTCACGCAGGTCGGCGAACTCTGGCAGCTCAATGCCGACATTCGCGCGATGGTGCAGTTCCGCCAGCTCAACCTGCTGCAGGACTTCTCGCATCTCGGCACGTTCGACGTCATCTTCTGCCGCAACGTGCTGATCTATTTCGATCAGGACACCAAGGCGGTGATCTTCGAGCGCATCGCGAAGGCGATGGAGCCCGACGGCACGCTGCTGCTTGGCGCTGCCGAGTCCGTCGTCGGCATCACTGATGCGTTCCGCCCCATGACCGACCGTCGCGGCCTCTACCAGCTCAACCCCGCGCGCTCCGGCCGCCCAATGGGGGGACTGATGCCGCCGACATTGAAGGTGGCTGCGGCGAGGTGATTGGCCGAACGGCAGGCGATCTCACTGATCGTTGTCGTTCCAAATGATCGGCAACAACTGACGGACATCGCTTCGCCTTAAAGCGCGATGCGATTAGGATGAATCGTCATCGCGCTGTTGTTTGAGCATGGTCTTTTCGGAAAACCGCTGCGCACTTTTCCGGATCATGCGCGAAGCGCTTCCCACGCGTTTGCGCTGCAGACTACTCAGCTACCGGCGCAACAGGAGGGCGTGCCGCGATGAAATGCAATCGCGGCCCTGATCAACCTCTGACGGTTGTGCTATGCTGCCGATCGTCCCGCCGAACCGAGGCGGGATTCCATTCCATCATGAACTGTACTGGGGAGGACATACCATGCGAATGTCTTGTGCCTCGTATTTCTTGTTGGCAATGCTTTCGTTACCCGCCACTGCTCTCGCCGGTGAGCAGGTGCTCGAGTTCAAGCTCGTCACCAAGCCGATAGATGTCAAAGTCACCGAGGTCGCGAACGTCGAAGGCCAGATGGTCATGTCCGGCAAAATGTTTGGCGTTGCCTTCTTCAAGGATGGACGCATTGCCGTGAAAGATTTTGTCAATTCCTCCGACCTGCTCAAGGGCTCAGGACCTATCTTTGGCTACAGCACCTACACCTTCGACGATGGCTCCTCGATCACGGCGCGCTACGCCGGCGCGGTCAAGGACGGCAAAGCGAAGGGCGAATATACGATCTTGTCGGGCACTGGTACGTACGCGAACGCGACGGGCACCGGCGGCTTCGAAAGTGTTCAAAGCGGGTTCAAGGGCGCATTCCTGTACGATGGAAGATTCATCGTCAAGACACCCTAGTCGGCATGTGCGCTCGCGTCCCGTTCCGACGAGGTCGCGAGCGCATCTCACAAAATCGCATGCGGCAGAAACCGCGAGCGATTGCCCGTGATCGGGCTCTCGTCCTCGCGGATCGAGAGGCCGCATGGCTCGTGGTTCACCAGCCAGCTTCCGACCACCGGATAGAAGCCGGAAAAGTTCGGCAGCGGCGCCAGAGCCTGCCGCACGAATCCTTCGGCGCCGTAGGGACCCGCCTGCTCGTCGAGCGGCATTCCGCCGGACACCAGCGTGACATTGGCGCCTTCGCGCGACAGCAGCGGCTTGCGGACGTAGGACGTTCCGAGCTCCGCGGCGCGCGGATCGTCCTCGAAGAAGGCCGGCAGCAGATTGGGATGGTTCGGAAACATCTCCCAGAGCAGCGGCAGGATGCCCTTGTTGGAGAGCACCGCCTTCCACGGCGGCTCGATCCAGCGCGTGGTTGCGTCCTTGAGCTTCGCACCGAACGCGTCCTGGAACATCCACTCCCAGGGATAGAGCTTGAAGGCCAGCGCGATGTCGCCATCGTCGAGATCCACGAAGCCGCCGCCTTCGTCGCGCCAACCGACCTCTTCGATGTCGAGCAGCCTGGTCGAGAGCCCGGCCTGGCGCGCGGTGTCTTCGAGATAAGCGAGCGTGCCGGCGTCTTCCTCGTTGCCCGTGATGCCAGTGAGATGGACGTGGTGGCCGGCCGCGATCTCCTTCCACGCCGCGATCAGCCGCTCATGGATGGAGTTGAACTGATCGGCGCGCGACGGGATGATGCGCCGCTCGATCGCCTGTTCAAGCCAGGTCCATTGAAACACCGCGGTCTCGAAGATCGAGCTCGGCGTATCCGCGTTGTATTCGAGCAGCTTTGCCGGCGACTTGCCGTCGAACTTCAGGTCGAGCCGGCCGTAAAGGCTGCGGTCGTCGCGCTCCCAGCTCTCGGCGATCAGGCGCCAGAACGCTTCCGGTATCTTCAAGCGCCGCAGGTAGCGCTCGTCGCCGATGACGCGGCCGGCGAGCTCCAGGCACATCGCGTCGATCTCGCCGGTCGGCGTCTCGATGCCGCGCTCGATCTCGTCGAGCGTGAAGCCGTAATAGGCGCTCTCGTCCCAATAGCGTTCGCCGTCGATGGTGTGGAAGGTGAAGCCGCATTGCTCGGCGGTCTGCCGCCAGTCGTCGCGCTCGGGACAGGCGATGCGTTGCATGGATCAGCCGCCGCCCGAGAAGCCATGGCCGAAAGAGCCGAAGCCGCCGCGGCTCACGCTATGGGAGCCCGAGTCGGACGACGTTCCCGACGAGGAATGGCTCGAGGAATCGCTGCTGAAGAAGCTCGATCGAGACGACCAGCGCGAGCCGCTGCTGCCCGACGAACTGCTGCTGCTTGTGCAGGTCGTTGTCGTCTGTCCCGGCACGGCGCCCGGCGTGGGTTCGCAAGTCTGCCGCGGCATCAAGGTGTAGGCGGTGGTGCCGACCGCGAGCGTGCCCATCACCAGCAGGGCGACATGGCCGGAGCGCTTCACCGGCGGGCGCGGCGGCGCTGGATCGGCGACCGGCCGGCGCTTGCCGAACTCCTTTTTTGCAGGTCTGTCGGCCATGTCAGTAGATCATGCTGGCGGCGTTAAGGAGGCCCGCGGCGAGCGAGGAGAGGCCGAGCCAGATCGCCGGGGCAAGCTCGCCGGCATCGATGCGCCTCGACAGGTTCGGCACCGGAACCTTGACGAGATAGAACACGATCACCTGCACGATGAGCGCGATCGTTGCCCAGATCAGGCAGTCCAGCACGTTGGCCGAATGCGCGATGGCGCTGACCAGCGGCGCCACGAAGCCGAGCAGGCTGAGCCCGAGCGCGATCGCCGCGGCCGGCTCGTTGTCGCGGATGAGCTGGAATTCGTTATGGGCCGTGATGCGGGTGTAGACGAACAAATAAGCCACGATCGCGATCAGCCCGGTGCAGAAATAGACTAGGAAGGCGGGCAGGCCGGCGAGTGATTGCAGGATCATCGTTCCCCCATCGTGCAGCGACCATTCGTCGGCAGGGGAAGGCTAGTGGTTCAAACGTTAGTGAGGGATGAAGTCGTATCAGCAGCGGTTGCCGTACCTCTCCGCAAGCAAGCGGGAGAGGGAGAAGACGTCCCCAAAAACAAAAACCCCGCCATTTGCGGCGGGGTCCAGGCTGGGAGGAGCGAGCCCCGAGGCTCGCGACGTAACCCAGGAGATCAGGCGGGGATGCGCTCGTCGGCCTCGTGCGGCTCGCGCAGCACGTAGCCGCGGCCCCACACGGTCTCGATGAAATTGCGGCCCTCGGAGGCGTTGGCGAGCTTCTTGCGGAGCTTGCAGATGAAGACGTCGATGATCTTCAGCTCCGGCTCGTCCATGCCGCCATAGAGATGGTTGAGGAACATTTCCTTGGTGAGGGTCGTGCCCTTGCGGAGCGAGAGGAGCTCCAGCATCTGATATTCCTTGCCGGTCAGATGCACGCGCTGGCCGCCGACTTCCACCGTCTTGGTGTCGAGGTTGACGACGAGGTCGCCGGTCTGGATGACCGACTGGGCATGGCCCTTGGAGCGGCGCACGATCGCGTGGATGCGGGCCACCAGCTCGTCCTTGTGGAAGGGCTTGGTCATGTAGTCGTCGGCGCCGACGCCGAGACCCTTGACCTTGTCCTCGATGCCGGCGAGGCCGGAGAGGATCAGAATCGGTGTCTTGATTTTGGAGACCCGGAGCTGCTTGAGCACGTCATAGCCGGACATGTCGGGCAGATTGAGGTCGAGAAGAATAATGTCGTAATCGTATAGTTTACCGAGATCGACGCCTTCTTCCCCCAAATCGGTCGTGTAGACGTTGAAGCTCTCCGACTTCAGCATCAGCTCGATCGACTGCGCGACGGCGCTGTCATCTTCAATCAGCAAAACGCGCATGCCAGTTCCCCATAGTCGCCGCTCCTGGGCGTCAGGTCGGCCGCATTCGCGGCACTCAACAAAACGCCTTTGAACAACTGATTCGGATCCTGACGACAGATGGTTAACAAACTCTGATTCTGGAACGCAAGTCCCCACGGTGCAATTTTTGCCGAATCGCCCTAAGGTCTTGCGTATGAAGCAGCTTTCGTTACCCGATTCCGTTCAAGCTCCACTTTAAGAGACGGGCCTAACCGACTCCCGCGACTCAGCCTTCTTCTGAAGGGGAGTCACGCTCAGTCACAAAGACAGTGACGCAATGATTAATGATGCGGGTAAACACGAGGTTAAGCGCCGTTCAGAAATGTGGCGAAACTTAAGGCTTTCACCGTGATGCCCCGGATGACGAAGGCGACCACCTTATGAAGGCTCTTGCCGAACAGATCGGCGACATCGACGGCGTCAATATTTACGGCCGCGTGGTCGGCGTTCGCGGCCTGATGGTCGAGGTGGCCGGTCCGATTCACGCCATGTCCGTCGGCGCACGGCTCGTGATCGAGACCGGCGCCAACCGCACCATTCCCTGCGAAGTGATCGGCTTCTCCGGCAACAATGCCGTCGTGATGCCGTTCGCCGGCCTCGACGGCGTGCGCCGCGGCTGCAAGGCGGTCATTGCCAATGCCGCCAATCAGGTGCGGCCGTCCGCAGCCTGGCTCGGCCGCGTCGTCAACGCGCTGGGCGAGCCGATCGACGGCAAGGGGCCGCTGCCGCAGGGCTCTTCGCCGATGCCGTTCCGCAATACGCCGCCGCCGGCGCATTCGCGCAAGCGCGTCGGCGCGCCGCTCGATCTCGGCGTGCGCGCGATGAACACCTTCCTCACCTGTTGCCGCGGCCAGCGCATGGGCATCTTCGCGGGGTCCGGCGTCGGCAAGTCGGTGCTGCTCTCGATGCTCGCGCGCAACGTCGATGCCGCCGTCAGTGTCATCGGGCTGATCGGCGAACGCGGGCGCGAGGTTCAGGAATTCCTGCAGGACGATCTCGGCGAGGAGGGCCTCGCGCGTTCGGTCGTGGTGGTCGCCACCTCCGACGAGCCCGCGCTGATGCGCCGCCAGGCGGCGTATCTGACGCTCGCGATCGCCGAATATTTTCGCGACGAGGACAAGGACGTGCTCTGCCTGATGGACTCGGTGACGCGCTTTGCCATGGCCCAACGCGAGATCGGCCTGTCCGCCGGCGAGCCGCCGACAGCCAAGGGCTACACGCCGACCGTGTTCACCGAGTTGCCGAAGCTGCTGGAACGGGCCGGGCCGGGCCTCGGGGAGGGCGCCATCACCGCGATCTTCACGGTGCTGGTCGACGGCGACGACCATAATGAGCCGATCGCGGATGCGGTCCGCGGCATCCTCGACGGCCACATCGTGATGCAGCGCTCGATCGCCGAGCGCGGCCGTTACCCCGCGATCAACATCCTCAAATCCGTTTCGCGTACCATGCCGAAATCGGCGGATCCGGAGTTCTGGCCCATCATCCAGCGGGCACGACAGATGATGGCGACCTATGCCGACATGGAGGAATTGATCCGGCTCGGCGCCTACCGCGCCGGCTCCAGCCCCGAGGTCGACGAGGCGATCCGGCTGCACGAGTCGCTGGAGGCCTTCCTGCGCCAGCGCAAGGACGAGAATGCATCCCTGGCGGACGGCTACCGCCAATTGGCGCAGATCCTCGGCAATTTGGAAACGGAACGCTAACTTTGTCAGGTCATCATCCGTTCCCACAGAGTAGCAGAGCCGGTCTTGGCCTCAATCGGGCCTGGGGGGCGACCGGTGCCGTCCCACGTGCAGCGGGGGGACTTCTGGGGAGTACGAGTCGATGAAGTCACGAGATACGCTTATCCGCCTGAAGAAGTTTCAGGTCGACGAGAAGCGCCGCCGGGTCACCCAGATCGAGACCATGATCGCCGATTTCCAGCGGATGTCGGTCGATCTCGAACGCGAGATCCAGACCGAGCAGGAGCGTGCCGGGATCAACGATCCCTCGCACTTCGCCTATCCGACCTATGCCAAGGCCGCGATTCAGCGCCGCGAGAACCTGACCCGTTCAGCCGATGAGCTGAAGGGCCAGCTCGACGAAGCCAAGGCCGCACTGGCCGAGGCTTTCGAAGAGTTGAAGAAGGTCGAGCTCCTCGACGAGCGCGACCAGGCCCGCGAGCGCGCCGAGGAAAACGCCCGCGAGCAGGCCGACCTCGACAGCATCGGCCTGATGCGGGCCCGCATCGGCGCGGTAGCCTGAGCCGGCCGGCAGCCAGACCACGTTGGAATTTGCCAAACCCGGACCCGCAAGGTCCGGGTTTTCGTATGTGCTGTCCACAGCGTGGCGCCGCGCCCCTTGGTGGTCGGCTTTGCCGCGCGCTATGGTGGTGGGAGGTTTACCTCGCCCCGCTTGCGGGGAGAGGTCGGATCGCCCCGGCGATGCGCAGCATCGTCAGATGCGATCCGGGTGAGGGGGACTCTCGGCGAGTCCATCTGCAACCTCCCTTGCGGAGACTCCCCCTCACCCCAACCCTCTCAGGGCGAGCGTAGCTCGTCCCGACCCCGCAGGCGGGGAGAGGGAGGAAGATGAGGGGGCTGAATGCTGACGCCAGCGGAGCTGGTCGAGTTGATCGAGGCGGTGGCGAAGGGCGATCAGGCTGCGTTCGAGCGCCTCTACGCCGCCACGCGCGCGAAACTCTATGGCGTCGTGCTCCGTATCTTGCGCCGACAGGATCTCGCAGAGGAGGTCATCCAGGAGACCTACGTCAAGATCTGGAACAGCGCCGGCCGGTTCAATTCGGCCTTGTCGTCGCCGATCACGTGGATGGCCTCGATCGCGCGCAACCGCGCAATCGACATCGTGCGCAAGAAGTCGGAAGTCTCCATCGAGGAAGAGCCTCGGGCGATGGAGGTCGCGGCCGAGAGTCCCGATCCGCTGGCGCGCCGCGAGATGACCGAGGAGCTGAAGCGGCTCCTGGAATGTATCGGCCGGCTCGAGCCGGACCGTCAGAGGCTCGTGCTTCTCGCCTATTACAACGGCTGGAGCCGCGAGCAATTGGCGGAGAAATTCGCCGCGCCCGTCAACACGGTGAAGACGTGGCTCCGGCGCAGCATGCTGGATATTCGGGAGTGCCTGGGGCTGTGATGGGCTGATGATGAGGATGGTTCTGGACCGCAATTGATGGCCTACACGGAGGATCATATCGCGCTCGCCGCGGAATACGCGCTTGGTACGCTCGACGCCGATGAGCGTGCGCAGGTCGAGGCCATGATGGCGGAGGACGAGGCGTTCGCCGGTATCGTGCAGTCGTGGTCCTATCGACTTGGCGCGCTCAACCAGATGGTCGGCTCGGTCGAGCCGCGTCCGGTCGTGTGGGAGAACATCAAGTCCGAAATCACGCGCACCGCGCTTGCGCAGGAGCCGCCTGCACCTGCCGAAGCTTTGCCGCCGCCTGCGCCCATGCCGGACCTGCCCGCGGAGGAAGCTGCGACGTCGGAATCTTCCGCGGAGAACGAGCCCCCGCAGACATCGCATCCCGCCGCGGAGCAGCCCGGGTCGTCGCGCCCCGAACCCGATGCCATCCCGGACATCGCGCCGCAATTCATTCCGCAGGTCCATGCTCCGGATATCAATGTTTTGCGCGCACAGCTGGCGCCGGTCGTCGATGGTGACGTGATCCGCCTCGAGGGGCGCGTGAAGCGCTGGCGCAACATTGCATCCAGCGTCGGCGCGCTCGCGGCCGCGCTGCTCGTGACGCTGTCGCTTCAGATATTCCTGCCTGATGCGCTGCCGGGCGTCTTGCGTCCTGCGCCCCGCATCCAGACGGTGGAGGTGAAGGCCCCGGCCGCGCCGCTCGCCGCCTCAGCGCAATATGTCGCGCTGCTGCAGGACCAGGGCGGCGGCCCCGCCTTCATCCTCACCATCGACGGCGCGACGCGGAATTTCACGGTGCGGAAAGTCGGCGCGGCGCCGGAGCCCGGCAAGAGTTTCGAGCTCTGGCTGATCTCGGACAAGCTGCCGCGCCCGCGCTCGCTCGGCGTCATCGGGGCCGGCGATTTCACCGCGCGTTCGCTGCTCGCCTCCTATGATGCCGAGGTCGTCAACGGCGCCACCTTCGCCGTCACCGTCGAACAGGCCGGTGGCTCGCCGAACGGCCAGCCGACCTCGGCTCCGGTGTTTTCCGGCAAGCTGATCGAGACCGTGCCGCCCACGCAGCCGCAGGCGCCCGCACAGAAATAAGCATTGCAGCATCGTGGCCGGATGGAGCTGCGCTCCATTCGGGCTGGAAGGGCGCGCCTTGTCGCCACGGTCCATCCGGTCGTCGCATTTCGACAAGCCCGGCCAAATCAGCCCCCGATTTTGAACCTCCCCCCAAGCCGCGGCGTCAAATCCCCGGAATTTGAAGTCGGCGATGCCGGAGAGGCGAGAACATCAGATGGACGCAGCGAGAACGCCAGGCATCTTCCGTCACCAATATGCGGGGTTGCCGCACGGCCCGGCGTTCGAAGACTGGCGCGGGCGGGCCTTCGGTCGCTGCGGCCTCGACATCGGGCCGAGCCAGGGCGACAGCATCGATTGCCGGCTCCAGGTCAGCGTCATCGACAACATCGTGCTCGCCATTCCGGAAGGCGCCTCCGCGCAATATTCCCGTACGCAGAGCCACCTCGCCGACGGCAGCGACGACCTCGTCCTGATCGCGGCGCATGCGGGGCTCGTCCGCGTCGGACAGAATGGGCATACCGTGGAGCTCACGCCCGCGCAGATGGTGCTCGTCGACATGAGCATCACCGGCACCGTCGGCCACACCGACGAAGACCGCTTCACCACCATTCGCATGCCGCGCCGTGCGCTGCTTGACATCAATCCGCGCGCCGAGGACAAGCTCTCGCAGGTGCTCTGCGCCGGCGCGGTCGCAGAGACCATCTTCCGCTACCATGCGCTCGCCGCCAACCACGCGCCGCATCTCGATGCGGTAGGCCAGCGCCTGACCGCGCAGCACATGGTCGATCTCGTCGGTCTCCTGCTCGGCAGCGATGCGGAGCATGCAAGCCGCGCACACGGCCGCGGCCAGGCGGCGGCTCGCCTCGATCTGATGCGCGCCGACGTGATGGCCGCACTCGGCCGCAACGATCTCTGTCTGGCCGAGGTCGCGACGCGCTCAGGACTGAGCCCGCGGCAGGCACAGCGCCTGTTCGAGCAGGCCGGCACGACCTTCACCGAATTCGTGCTGGAGCAGCGCCTGCTCCATGCGCGCAAGCTGCTCGGTGATCCCCGCGCCCGGGCGCGCAAGATCAGCGACATCGCGCATTCCTCCGGCTTCTCCGATCTGTCCTATTTCAATCGCGCCTTTCGCAAGCGCTTCGGGGCGACGCCGTCGGAGCTGCGTGAGGCGTAAGTCGCGATTTCGTGCGGCGGCGCGGGCGCTGCCGCATTTGGTCGACGCCGGTTGTTGAGCTAGTCTGTCCAGGCGGGGAGACCGCAGGATCCTCTGGAAGGTGCGCAGGCGGACATGGCGCGTATCGTCGTGCTCGGTGCCGGATTTGCAGGCCTGTGGGCGGCCATCGGCGCTGCGCGCAAGCGAGACGAGATCGGCGCCAGCGACCGCGACATCGAGATCCGTGTCATCGACCGCAACCCCTATCACAATATCCGCGTGCGCAACTACGAGGCCGATCTCGGCGAGGTCGCGCTGCCGCTGCCGCAACTGCTCGATCCGATCGGTGTCAGCCACGGCCTCGGCGAGGTCGAGGCCATCGATCCGGTACGGCGCGAGATCTCGCTCGTCACCAGCAGCGGCGAGGAGACGCTGGGCTATGATCGCCTCGTGCTGGCGCTCGGCAGCGAGGTGATGCGCCCCGATATTCCCGGCCTTGCCGCGCACGGCTTCGACGTCGATACCTGTGCCGCGGCGCTCCGCCTCGAAGAACATCTGGTTTTGCTTGGACGCAGCGCGCCGTCGCCAGGACGTTCAACGGTGGTGGTGGTCGGCGCCGGCTTCACCGGCATCGAGGTCGCAGCCGAGATGCCTGACCGGTTGGCGCGTGCGGGCATCAGCGGCAGCCGCCGCATCATCCTGGTCGATCCTAATCCAGCGGTCGGCGCCACGATCGGCGCGCTCGCGCGTCCGGTCGTCGAGACGGCCCTGGCTGCGCTCGACATCGAGACGCGGCTCGGTGTGCGTGTCGTGTCGATCGAGGCCGCTGGCATGCGCCTGAACTCGGGTGAGTTCATTGCGGCGCAGACGGTGATCTGGTGCGCGGGCATGCGTGCAAGCCCCTTGGCAACGAGCTTTCCGGGCGCTCGCGATCGCCTCGGGCGCCTTCTGGTCGATCCCGTGATGCGGGTTGCGGATGTCGGCGGCGTGTTCGCGGCCGGCGACGTTGCCTCGAGCGTGATCGACGGGTTGCATCCGACCGTGATGTCCTGTCAGTTCGCCCGCCCCATGGGCCGCTTCGCCGGCCACAACGTGGTGGCCGATCTCGTCGGCCTGCCCATGCTGCCGCTGCGGATCGACTGGTACGTCACCGTGCTCGATCTCGGCGCTTGGGGTGCGCTCTATACGGAGGGGTGGGATCGCGAGGTCCGTGCCACCGGCGCGGCCGCAAAGGCGACCAAGCAGACCATCAACCGCAGACGGATCTATCCGCCGCTGACCGGGAGCAAGGACGAACTGTTCGCTGCCGCAGCGCCGACCGTGCAGGCGCCGCCGCCGACTTATGGCGGGCGGTGATAATCTGATTGATGCTGGTTGGAGGACGTCGGCTGAGCGTGTCGCAAGATACCCCCGGACATGAGAAAGCGCCCGTGGGGGGCGGGCGCTTTCTGTAGTCGACTTGGGGTTGGGGTCGTCTACATATCCACGTGGCGACTTTGGGGGGCTGGTAAAGAGCCGCGTGAATTCCTGAAACTCTAGATCTCCTTATCGAACAAGGGATGCGTCCGAACTGGTGACAACGACCGGCTTGCCGGCCTTGATGACGCGGGCGGTCTGGGTCAAACCTTCATCCGAACCCGAACGCGCCGTAATGCCGAGGCCTGCCACCGCGATCCCCGCGACGAGGGCTACGACCACGATTTTCAAGTGGGTCGAGCGATCTGCGCTGTAGATCGAGTGGTTCATGGAAGGCTCCTGCCGCCATCTACCCGAAGTAGTCGCCAGCCAGTTCAGGCAGGTTCATGCTTCCGGTGCCCAACAACCTAGTATTGGCGGGATTCGTTCCCAAGGGGCGGTCACAAGAGCGTGATAGGACGTGAAAGGTCGCGATCGAAAATGATCCTGTATCGTTCAATTATATAATTATTTCAATGGTGTAATGTGCCGATTGGACGTCTCGTCAGCCTTTGGTCGACAAGGCGCCAGGAACTCAAAAACCATTTGCCTGTGGCTGAAAAACACACGGGTTCTTAAGGCAAATCAGATGCTTCCGACCGTTTTCAGCCTCGCCCTGGGGTGGATTTCTGCCTGCGACAGCACTGTCGTCTGGGCCCGGAACCGCTCCACCAGGGACCGGACGAACGGACGAATTGCCGCAGAGGTGACCAGCACCGGCGCTTCGCCCTCGCGGGCGGCGCGCTCGAACGCCTCGCGCACGGCGGTCATGAACTCCGACAATTTCGAGGGCTGCATCGCGAGGCTGCGCTCCTCGCCCTGGCCGATGATGGATTCGGCAAAAGCCTGCTCCCATTTCGCCGACAGCGCGATCAGCGGCAGATAGCCGGCGTACGAGGTGTTCTGCGCGCAGATCTGCCGCGCCAGGCGGGCGCGGACGTGCTCGACCATGGTGGCGGGGTTGCGCGAGAAGGCGAGCGAATCGGCGATGCCTTCGAGGATGGTCGAGAGGTCGCGGATCGAGATGCGTTCTGCGAGCAGCAGTTGCAGCACGCGCTGGATGCCGGAGACCGTGACCTGTCCGGGGACGATGTCCTTGACCAGCTCGCTCTGCTCCTTCGGCAGCTCCTTGAGAAGCTTCTGCACCTCGCCATAGGAGAGCAGGTCCGACATGTTGGCCTTGAGCAGCTCGGTGAGGTGGGTCGAGAGCACGGTCGCTGCGTCGACCACGGTGTAGCCCTTGAGAGAGGCTTCTTCCTTGAGGCTGGCGTCGACCCAGGTCGCGGGCAGGCCGAAGGTCGGCTCGGTGGTGTGGATGCCGGGCACCTGCACCTGGCCGCCGCCGGGATCCATGACCATGAACTGGTTGGGCCAGATCTTGCCGGTGCCGGCGTCGACCTCCTTGATCTTGATGATGTAGGTGTTGGCCTCGAGCTGGACGTTGTCGAGGATGCGCACCGCCGGCATCACGAAACCCATCTCGATGGCGAGCGAACGGCGCAGCGCCTTGATCTGCTCGGTGAGGCGATCGGTGCCGTCGGGACCGTTGACCAGCGGCAGGAGCGCATAGCCGAGCTCGATCTTGAGGTCGTCGATCTTGAGTGCGGCCGAGATCGGCTCTTCGGTCGCAGCGGCCCCCGGCGCGCCGGGCTGACCTGCCGCGGGCGCGGCCTTGGCGGCTTCGTCGGCCCTGGCGGTGGCGCGGTTGCGGTTGCGGGCGTTCCAGGCCAGCGCGCCGGCGCCGGCACCGAGCGCCAGGAACGGGAGGGTCGGAATGCCCGGCAGGGCCGCCAGCACCAGCATCACTGCCGAGGACATCGCCAGTGCCTGCGGATAGCCGGAGAACTGCTTCATCAGCGCCTTGTCGGCGGCGCCGGACACGCCGGCCTTGGAAACGAGCAGGCCAGCCGCCGTCGAGACGATCAGCGCCGGCACCTGGGTGACGAGACCGTCACCGACGGTCAGGAGCGTGTAGGTGCGGCCGGCGTCGGCGAAGGACATGCCTTGCTGCGCCACGCCGATGATCATGCCGCCGACCACGTTGATGAAGACGACCAGGAGGCCGGCGATGGCGTCGCCCCGGACGAATTTGGAGGCACCGTCCATCGCGCCGAAGAAGCCGCTCTCGTCCTCCAGCTCCTTGCGCCGCTCCTTGGCGACCTTCTCGTCGATCAGGCCGGCGGAGAGGTCGGCGTCGATCGCCATCTGCTTGCCGGGCATGGCGTCGAGATGGAAGCGCGCCGCGACTTCGGCGATACGGCCCGAACCTTTGGTGATGACGACGAAGTTGACGATGATCAGGATGGCGAAGACGATGATGCCGATGACGAAATTGCCGCCCATCACGAAGTTGCCGAAGGCTTCGATGACGTGACCGGCGGCGGCCGTGCCCTCGTGCCCGTGCGACAGGATCAGGCGGGTCGAGGCCATGTTGAGCGACAGGCGCAGCATGGTCGAGATCAAGAGGACGGTCGGGAAGGCCGAGAATTCGAGCGGCGCCTGGATGAACAGCGACGTCATGAGGATCAGGATCGAGAGCGTGATCGAGATCGCCAGGAACAGGTCCAGCACGATCGCGGGCAGGGGGAGGATCAGCACCACCAGGATGGTGAGGACGCCGAGCGCCAGCGCGATGTCGCCGCGCTTGAGGATGTTGACGATCTCGTTGAGGGAGGGGATGCCGGGCTTCGCGCTGCCTACGCCCTGTCCCGCCGTGACGTCGACCATGGTAGCTGCCTCCCCGCGCGACTGCCGTCCGCGCGCCCCAAACGTCTGCGCGGCGGCCGATGGGCCGCCGTTCCGAAAGTGAGGCACCGCACTGGCGTCCACGGGAGCTCCCGTTCTACGCGGCTGACGACACTCGACTTCACCCGGCAATTCTTGCCGGGTGTATGGTTAGCAAAGGGTTAACGGAGGGTGGGAAGAGAACGGGGCGGAGATTGCGGAGAATTCGTCATGCCCGGGCTTGTCCCGGGCATCCACGTTCTCCGTGCCGCGCGGAAAGGCGTGGATGGCCGGGCCAAGCCCGGCCATGACGGAGCTATTGGCGACTCAAGGGTGCCAGGGAAATCGCCCCTACTTCGCCTTGTCCATCTTCGTCACCGTGTACCCCGACGCCGCCTCCTCGGCCTCGAAGGTCACCTTGTCGCCGACCTTCACCTGCTTGAGCATGGCGGGGTCCTTGACGCGGTAGACCATGGTCATGGGGTCCTCCATGCCGAGGCTCTTGGCCGGTCCGTGCTTCAGCGTGATCTTGCCGGCGCCCTCGTCGATCTTCTTCACCTCGCCGCTGATCGAGGCGCCCTCGGCTGCGAGGGTTGCAGTCGCAAGGCCGACAGCAAGCGCGAGCGCAGCAGTGATACGGATGACGCGGTTCATGGCAGTCTCCTTCGTTACTTCACGGTGACGTGGCCGACCATGCCGTAGTCGCGGTGGTCGGGAATCAGGCAGGAAAATTCGAATGTGCCGGCCTTGCTGAATTTCCAGAGTATCTCGGCCGTCTTGTTCGGCGCGAGCCGGACACCGTTGGGATCGTCGTGCTCCATGTGCGGGTGCTTCTTCATTTCCACCGCATGCGCGAGATTTTCCTTCGGTGTGGCCAGCAGGAATTCGTGGTCCTCCTTGCCGACATTGCGCAGCACGAAGCGGATCTGCTCGCCGCGCTTGACCTCGATCTTCGCAGGTGTGTAGTCCATCTCGTTCATCAGGACCTCGATCGTGCGTGCGGGCTTGTTGGGATCGCCGGGTTCGCCGGCGGAAAAATTTCCGTGCCCGTGCTTGTCGTGAGCAAAGGCCGGCGCGGTCGAAAGTGCAGCCAGCGCGAGGCCGAGCCTGATCGTGGTCTTCATCGTGGTCTCCAGTTGGTGGTTCATCGAAACGCTCACATCTTGTGCTTCATCGGCGGGCTGCCGGATTTTTGCCGCGCCGGCTCCGAGGCGGGTGCAGCCACTTCGTAGGCGACGGTGCCTTGCGGGAACTTGTACGGACCGGGATCGCGGTAATCGTCGCGCGCGAGGTCTTCGCGGATCTTCATCACCGTGAACATGCCGCCCATCTCGATCGGGCCGAACTGGCCGGTGCCGGTCATCATCGGCAGCGTGTTGTCGGGCGCAGGCATCTCCATGTTGCCCATCGCCATGCCGGTCGAGCCCATGGCCATGCCGTCAGGCGCAAGCTTGCCGACAGCCTTGGCGAGGTCTTTGCGCGACACTCCGATGAGATTGCGCACGTCGTGTCCCATCGCGTTCATGGTGTGATGCGACTTGTGGCAGTGGAACGCCCAGTCGCCGGGATTGTCGGCGAGCACGTCGAACACGCGCACCGCGCCCACCGGTACGTCGGTGGTCGTCTCCGGGATCTGTGCGCTCTCCGGGATCCAGCCGCCGTCGGTGCAGGTCACCGCAAAGCTGTGGCCGTGCAGGTGAATCGGATGGTTGGTCATGCTGAGATTGCCGATGCGCACGCGCGCCTTGTCGCCGAGCCTGACCGGGAGCGGATCGATGCCGGGAAAGACCCGCGCATTCCAGGTCCACATGTTGAAGTCGGTCATCTCGTTGACATGCGGCAGATAGGTGCCGGGGTCGACGCGATAGGTGCTCATCACGAAGACGAAGTCGCGGTCGACGGGCCGGAAGCTCTGGTCGCGCGGATGCACGACGACCATGCCCATCATGCCCATCGCCATCTGCACCATCTCGTCGGAATGCGGGTGGTACATGAAGGTCCCGCTCTGCTTCATCTCGAATTCGTAGACGAAGGTCTTGCCCGGCTGGATGTGCGGCTGGGTCAGCCCACCGACGCCGTCCATCCCGCTCGGAATGATCATGCCGTGCCAGTGCACGGTGGTGTATTCGGGCAGTCTGTTGGTGACGAAGATGCGAAGCTTGTCGCCCTCGACGGCTTCGATGGTCGGGCCCGGCGATTGCCCGTTGTAGCCCCACAAATTCACCTTCATGCCCTCGGCGAATTCACGCACCACGGGTTCGGCGACGAGATGGAATTCCTTCCAGTCGCCGTTCATGCGGAAAGGCAGCGACCAGCCGTTGAGCGTGACCACGGGGCGATAGTCGGGACCGCTGACCGGATGCAGCGGCGGCTGCATCACCACCTTGTCCATGGTGGGTGCTTCCGGAATCGAAGCGGCCTGGACACGGCCGCTGATGGCCGACGCGCCGGCAAGCGCGGCGCTGCCTAAGAATCCTCGGCGGGAAAACATGCTGGCCTCCATCTCAGTGGCCGCCGCCGGCAGGCGCTGCCGCGGCGATGGTGGTTGGATTGTCGCCGCCGGCCGCCGGCACGCCACCGCCGTTGATGGCAGTCTGCAAATCGGCCTGGGCGAGAAAGAATCGCTGCCTGGCGTCGATCGCGCCGCGCAGCGACGCCAAACGCTGTCGCGCCTCGGTGAGCAGCGCGAAAATGTCGACCTGCATGCTGGAGAAGCGCAGCTGCATCTCCTCGGTGATGATCTTCCGCAAGGGGATGATCTCGCGCTGGTAATGGCCGGCGATGTCGTAGGTGGAGCGATAGACGCGATAGGCGTCGCGCGCCTCCGACCGCACATTCACGGCCCGCTCGGTCAGGCGGTTGAAGGCGAGATTGTAGGTCTCGGCGGCCTGCCGCACCCGCACCTCGCCGCCGTCGAAGATCGGGATCTGGAACTGCACGTCGAAGCCGCGTTCGCGGAACGGCGGGCCTTCCGGATCCTGGGTGCGACGGGAGATGCCGGCGAGATCGAGCAGCGTCACGAAGCGCGTCGCCTCGGTGAGGTTCAGGGCCTTCGCCAGCGCGGCCAGCTCCAGCCGTGCGATCTGCAGGTCGATACGGTGCGCCACTGCGTCGGCCTCGATCGAGGGCAAGGCCTGCGGCCGACGCGGCAGCGGCGGCAGTCGATCTGGCAGGCGGAAGTCGAGACCGTCGTCCCACAGCCCCATCAGCCGCGCCAGCCTTTCGCGCGCGCTTCCCGCCGCCTGTCGCGCGCTGGCAAGGTCGGCGGTGGTCTCGGCATAGAACACCTGCTCGCGGGCCTGGTCGAGCTTGTTGAGCGAGCCGGTCTCGCCGAGCTTGAGCGCGAGCTGCGCGGTCGATTCCGCCGTCGCCTTCGCGTCGGTCAGCAGCTCCACCATCTCGTTGGCGGCAACCGCGCGGACATAGGCTCGGCGCACGTCCGAGGCGTGCCGCAGCGTCGCCAGCGCGGCGCGCAGCTGCGCTCCGCGGAAGCGTTCCCGTGCGATCTCGGACCGGAACGGCAGGGTGGCGAGCGCGAGGATGTCGCCGACCACCTGGCGCTCGATCTCGCTGGCGCCGTTGCCTGATATCCGCGAGATCGCGAACACGGGATTGGGCGGCAGGCTCTGCTCGACGAGATCGGTCTCAGCCAGCGCCAGCTCGTTGTAGGCGGCCTGCAGTCCCTTGTTGTTGAGCAGCGCGATCTGCACGACGGCGTCGACGCTGAGCGTGCGCGAGAGCAGCTGGCGGACGCGGGCGTCGACCGCGGCGGCGCCCTCGGCCGAGCGCACGAAGGCGACGTCCTTGTTGATGGTCCGGCTCGTCACATCCGAGACGTCAGTCATGCCGCCGTCGGGCGAGAACGCGGCGCAGCCGGAAAGTCCGAGCGCGGCGAGCACGAGCAGGCCTCGCGCAAAATGCTGTGACATGGTGCGCTCCTACCGCTCTTGCTTCGGCTGCGGCGTCACCGCCTCGTTGCGGCCACGCCATGGTGCCGGCGTCGCAGGGCGCAGGCTGGTATAGGGCGCAATGGTCGAGCGATAGCCGATTGGGGCGACCTTCGCCGTCGGATCGGCAGGATCCGCGCTGGCCATGTGCGTCGTTGCCGGCATGCAGCCGGACAGTGCCGGCGCGGCAAAGGCCAGCAGCAGCCAAATGAAATGAGAGTGTCGATCACCCACCGCAGATGCGGCAGATTTCGCCCCGGAAAGCGCAACCATGTCTTAATTCCCGATCTGAAAGACCACAGGTCCGCGCGCGCAAAAGCGCGCATCGAAACCGAAATCGTCGTGTCAGATCAGGCGATGGGAGGGCGGTAGTGCTGGGGCGGCGCGGCGCTGTGCAAGCTGGGCACGATCTCGGGCGCACAGGTCGACATCGGGCGGACCGGCGTGGCGACGCTGGGCAGATCGGCCGGCAGCGCGCTGACGCACATCATCGCACAGCACGGGCCCACTGTTCCCTTGCCGTCGTGATGATTCGGAGCAGGTGCGTCCTTCGCGGCGGTCTGGGAGGGTGTTCCCGCATGTTCGTGCGGAACATCGCCATGGCTCGCAGCCATATGGTGATGCGTCGGAGCGAGGTCAGCGAGACCCTCGTCGCCAATGCAGGGCGCAGCGCTGCCCCAGGCAAGGCTTGCCGCCGGTGCGAGCACGCAGAACAGATAGGCGAGGGCGATGATCCGCCCCACCCTGATCCGCATCGATCGCGTCAATCGCAGCAACATTCCGCCGGCATGCTCTCCGCGCGGCAAAGGTGCACACGCGGATTGCAAAATAGTAGCAAATTGCGCGGTCGCCAAGCTCCTTCTTACCGCAGTGCACCGCGCATGCCCAATATCGCGCCACAATGCTTGACCCTGTGGCGAGCCGCGGGCCATGGTCCGGCCCGTGCACGCGCCAAATCATCCAGGACAGACGCCTCAATCATTCAGCCCTGATTCTCGTCAGGCCTGGATGCGGCTGATCATTGCGCTTCTGATCGGCTCGATCGGCGCCGTCGGCATGTGGGCGGTCGTGGTCGTGATTCCCGTGGTGCAGGCCGAATTCGGCGCCACGCGCGGCGCGGTGTCGCTGGCTTTCACCCTCATGATGTTCGGCTTCGGGCTTGGCGGCGTGATCGCCGGCAAGATCACCGACCGGTTCGGCATCGTACCGGCCATGGCGATCAGCATCGCCTTTCTCGGCGTCGCCAACGTGCTCGCGGGTCTGTCGAGTCACCTCTGGCAGTTCGTGGCGGCCTACTTCCTCATCGGGCTCGGCACCGCGGCGACCTTCGCCCCGTTGATGGCGGAGGCCTCGCACTGGTTCGAGCGCTATCGCGGGCTGGCGGTGACGATCGTCGCCAGCGGCAATTATGTCGCGGGCACGATGTGGCCGCCGATCGTGAGCTGGGGCACGCAGGAGATCGGCTGGCGCTACACCCATATCGGCATCGGCATGGTCTGCGCCTGCACGATGACGCTTCTGGTCCTCGTCCTGCGCGCACAGATGGGCAACGACAAGGTTCGCGATCACGCCAATGCGCCGCCGCCGCGGGTCGACCTCAAGCTCTCGACCAACACGCTGACGGTGCTGCTCTCGATCGCGGCCATCGCCTGCTGCGTGGCGATGGCCATGCCGCAAGTGCATATCGTCGCCTATTGCGGCGATCTCGGCTATGGCGTGGCGCGCGGCGCCGAGATGCTGTCCTTGATGATGGCATGCGGCATCGTCAGCCGGATCGGCTCCGGCTATCTCGCCGACAAGATCGGCGGCATCCGCACGCTGCTGGTCGGATCGCTGGCGCAGGGTTTTGCGCTGGTGTTCTATCTGTTCTTCGACAGCCTGACCTCGCTGTATCTGATCTCCGCGATGTTTGGCCTGTTCCAGGGCGGCATCGTGCCGAGCTATGCCATCATCGTGCGCGAGGCGATGCCGGCGAGCGAGGCAGCGACCCGCGTCGGCATCGTGATCTTTGCGTCCGTTTTCGGCATGTCCTTCGGCGGCTGGGTGTCCGGCATCATCTTCGATGCCACCGGCTCGTATGCCGCGGCATTCGCCAACGGCGTCGCCTGGAATGCGCTGAACGTCGGCATCGTCGTGCTGCTCCTGATCCGCTCGCGGATGAGCTCGGTCAAGACCGGGCCGGGCTTTGCGACTTGAGCGGATCGTCCCGCCTTCAGCAGCGAGCAGCCGGTGATATCCGCTGAAGGCAATCCTGGCACATCTGCGCCGCCGTGCGTGTACTCAGAAATCACGCGCTTCGCTGGGTGCTCCAGCTCACCGTCAACGGCGGCGAACTTCCGTTGAAGCTCGCCGACGGGGCCAAAAGCAGACATCCAATGTGAGGGTTTATTCTGCTTCCGGCTTCACGCGCCGCCAGAAGGCGTCAAAGGCAATGCTGTCGAAGAATGCGTGGGCGCGCGCGATGCGGCCGTCCTTCATCTCCAGGAACCAGGCATATGTGTTGGCGTAGGTCTGGCCGTCGCGCGTCTCGCCTTTGGCATCGAAGAACGCGATCACGGTGTTTCCTTGAGCGTAGAGGTGCCGCATGGTCGGCACCAAACGGGTCTTCATCCGCGCATTGAATGGTCGAATGACCTCCCCCAAGAAGGCCTCGCGGCTTGGGTAGGTTTTCGCCGCGAGGGAATTGCCGGTGATGGTCCAGACCACGTCGTCGGCGAGAAGATCGTAGGGCCCGCCGGTGCCCTCGCGCCAGGCATCAAAGCTGCGCGCGATAAGAGCCTGATTGTCCTCCTCTGACGACGTTGCCCGCGCTGGCAGAACTGCGCTCGCAAAGACGAGGCTGGCGGCCAGCAATGGCATCCCGGCATATGTCATAGTGCAACTCCTTTTCACGCCTTGGATTGTGCGGCTGCGGCCGCGGCTTGTGCGACAAGGGCATCTTGTGCAACGGCGCCACCGGACACCCCGATCGCGCCGAGCAGGGCACCGGTGCCGTCGCGAATGGGTACGCCGCCGGCGAAGATCACCAACGTGCCATTCGTGAGCTCCAGTCCCGGCGAACTGCCGCCGGGCTTGCAGAATTCACCCACGGCCTCGCTGTTCATACCGAACAACGCTGCCGTCCTGGCCTTGCCGAGCGCAATGTCGATCGAGCCCAGCAGGGCCCCATCCATGCGGACGAACGACTTGATGTGCGCAGCCGCGTCAAGCACTGCAATGTTCATCGGAACGCCGATTTCGCGCGCGGCGGCGCGACCGGCCGCCATTGCACGCTCAACGATTTGTTCAGTGAGGCTCATGGGTGATCCGTCCGGCACGATCAAATCTTGTTTTCCCATGCGGCCAGCTGATGCGCCTTGAGCATGTCCTCAACTGCCTTGGGCACGACATTGCGGAACTTCCCTTCATCCGCGGGCACGATCTCGATCATGCGCTCGATCATCTCAGTCGGGTCCATCCTGCCCTGGGGGGTGGCGAAGAAGTCGTCGAAGCCCCTGCGCAGGTCGGCGCGCTTGGTGAAATGCCGCCTGTCGTCGAGCCAGCGGAACGGATTGTCCGCCATGGTCTCGTTATAACCGGTGTAATAGGCGCCGGGGTTGATCGTCTGCACCTTGATCCCATGGCTCGAGAGCTCCTGCTGCAAAGCTTCCGCGATCGACTCGAGTGCGTGCTTGGTCGAGACATACGTGCCCCAGTTCGCGGGGGTGAATAGCCCGCCCATCGAGGAGGTGAAGACCACTTTGCCTTTGTGTCCCTGCTCAACCCAGCGGCGCACAACGCCTTGCGTCAGCTGGAGCGGCAAGAAGACGTTGACTTCAAAGTTCTTACGGACGAGATCGATCGGAATTTCCCACACCGGCCCAGCCTCACCCATGCCGGCATTGTTCCAAAGCACGTCGATGTCGAAGGTGAGCGCCTGCGCAATATCGTAGGGGTCCGTCAGATCAAGGCGTTCGACTCTGAGATTCTTCTCGATACTCAACGCTTTGGCTTCCTCCCGTAGCGGCGTGACCTGCGACGACACTTGGGTGGTCGCGATGACGCTATGGCCTTTCTTCGCCATGCCGACCGACGCGGCCTTGCCAAATCCCGAGCCGGCCCCTGTGACCAGAATGCGTTTGCTCATGACTGTCTCTCTGCGTGCAATGTCCGTGAGACAGGCATAGCGCTCGCTCCGCCGCGGAACCGTCGCGCGGTTGCGGAAGCTGTCGCAGAATTGCGGTGTTTGGCGCGTCGCAATATCGCAGGTGGCTACGGAGCGCCCCGAGCACTCATCAACCTTTGCGGTGCGCGGCTACAAGGATCGGCGGAAGCTTCGCGGCGTCGTCCCGACGATTCTGCGGAAGGCCGCGGCGAAAGCCGAGGGTGTCGCATATCCGACTTCCAGGGCGATTTCACTGATCGACAGATTTGGATCATTCAGCAGCCGTTGGGCAAGCATCATGCGTTGCCGGGTCAGCCAGACATGCGGCGTCAATCCGGTCGAGAGACGGAACGCCGTGCAGAAATGGTAGCGGCTGAGGCCGACTTGCGACGCCAGTTCATCGAGCCCGATCGACTTGTCGAGATGAGCCAGCATGTAATCGGTCACACGCCTGAGCTGCCAGCGCGCGAGCCCACCGCGAGGATTGGCGAGGCTCTGCGGCAGCTGTACTATGCTGTGCGAGCGCAACAACTGGATACAGAGCAGGTCGACTGCGCGATCGACCAGCAACTGTGCCGCAGGATCAGTAATCACGTCGGGGTTGCTGAGGATCACGAGAATCTGCGAGGTCACGGCGTCTTCGCTGCCGACGCGTGCCATCAGCTCTACATTGCCTCGTCCGCCGACGAGCGTTCGGCAATGCTCCAGTCGTTCGTTGGTGAGGTAGACATGGGACACGTGGAGCGGTCCCTCAACTTCCCAATCTCCATCATGCCGGTCGGGAATCACTGTGATGGAATTCGGCCGCAGCGGAGCAGAGAGCCGGCTCGCCATAGTAGGTGCCGACAAGATGTCCGGGCATGCCTGGGGCATAGCCATAACGCGTGCCGCGAACAAAACGACGAGTGAGTTGAGTGCCGCACTTCAAGTGGATGGGTGCCAACGGAGGCGGCGCCTCCGATAGAATCCGGGTCATGGACTGGAAGGGATTTCGTTCTCGTGTGTATACCGGATCAGACATCGCATCAGTTACGCAATGATAGCCGCACCCGCGACAGGAGCTTCATCAACATAATATTCCACGACATTTTCCGGAATGGAAGCTGCGATCCGAGAATGTCACAAAGTCCGAATGATTGCACAAGTAGTGCGCATCCACAGACATCGCGATATCGAGCCAACTTCGGGGCAGAAGTTGCGTGAACTGGGTCTCCTTAGGTCATAAGCAGCAATGTGCCGCTGATCGGCAGATCTCAGCTCGGCACTCAGGCGCCGACATTTCATTTGTGACTGCACGGCCTAGCGCTTTCGCTTCGTCGCCGGCTTCGTCGTCTTCGACGAGCTCGCCTTGGCCTTGCCGGGCGGCTGCATCCGCAGGCCGTCGACGAACACGTCGAGCAGGCGGAGCGCCGTCGCCTGCCAGCCGGGCTGGTCGTGCACGTAGCACATGCCGAAGAAGGCGCGTAGCAGGTCCTCCGGGTTGATGTCGGCGCGCATCTCGCCGGCTGCGACCGCCCGGTCCAGCAGCGAGCCGATCGCCTTGGTCAGACGCTCGAAGGAGAAAGCATGCAATTCCGACCCGCTTTGCACCGCGAGCGCCAGCGCGGCCATCATCCCCTTCTTGGTCGCAACAAACTCGACCCCTGAGCGCAACCAGCGACGCAGCGCCTCGACCGGATCCTTGGCATTCTTCAACTGCTCGGCCAGTTCGCTGAGCTGCTCGACCTCGCGGCGGTACACCGCCTCGAACAATGCCTCGCGCGTCGGAAAATGGCGATACAGCGTGCCGATGCCGACGCCGGCGCGCTTTGCGACGGCCTCCAGGCTCGCCTCGGGCCCGCCGGCGTTGAACACGGCCTTCGCGGCCTCGAGCACGCGTTCGCGATTGCGCACGGCATCGGCGCGGGGCTTGCGGGTGTGATCGGCGTGGTCGTCCATGGCGGCAATGTAGATCACGAATTGGTTAGATTGAACCCTCGTCGAACCCAAAAGGGCCGCATCGCGTTGGTGGCGCAAGGGCTTTTGACGAATTCCAAATATTTGCAGGCGACCCTTGTTAAACGGAGGATGCCTCCGTATCTTCGGTCGAGCGTCGGCCCGCATCGTGTTCGGGCGGCGCGGTATCGACGGCGGCCACGGCGGTGGCGCGCTGCGCGATGACTCATGTCCATATCTGATCGGAGCCTTGTATGAACCACTCCATCAGCCTCACCGTGAACGGTGCGCGGCGCGATTTCGTCCTCGACGATCCACGCGTCACGCTGCTCGATCTCCTGCGTGAGCGCCTCCATCTGACCGGAACCAAGAAGGGATGCGACCGCGGCCAGTGCGGCGCCTGCACTATCCTCGTCGACGGCAAGCGCATCAATTCCTGCCTCGCGCTCGCCATCAGCCACGACGGCGCCGACATCCTCACCATCGAAGGCGTCGCGCGCGGCGACCAGCTTCATCCCGTGCAGGCCGCCTTCATCGCCCATGACGGTTTTCAATGCGGCTTCTGCACGCCAGGCCAGATCATGAGCGCCATCGGCATGATGAGCGAGGCGCAGGCCGGCAACGATCCCGAACGCATCCGCGAATGCATGAGCGGCAATCTCTGCCGCTGCGGCGCCTATGCCGGCATCGTCGATGCGGTGCTGGAGGCGCAAGGACATATGGACGAATCCAATCAGAGGCGCTCCGCATGAAGCCGTTCGATTATGTCAGGCCGGTCACGGTCGCAGAGGCGGTTGCCGCCGCCGCGCAGCCGGGCGCTGTTTTTCTTGCTGCCGGCACCAACCTGCTCGATCTGATGAAGGGCGGCGTCAGCCGTCCGGATCGGCTGGTCGACGTCACGCATCTCGATGGGCTCGATCAGATCGAGCGTCTCGCCGACGGCAGTGTGCGTATCGGCGCACTCGTCAGCAACGCCGATCTCGCGCACGATGCGGACTTCGCAAGGTCCTATCCCGCGGTCGCCGAGGCCCTGCTCTCCGGCGCGTCGGCTCAGTTGCGCAACGCCGCAACCGTCGGCGGCAATCTGCTGCAGCGGACACGCTGCGCGTATTTCTACGACACCGCCAGCCGCTGCAACAAGCGCGAGGCCGGCAGCGGCTGCGACGCACGCGACGGCGAGAACCGCAGCCATGCCGTGCTCGGCTGGAGCGAGAGCTGCATCGCCACGCATCCGTCCGACTTCGGCGTGCCGCTGGTCGCGCTCGACGCCGTCGTCGAGATCGAGGGCAGGGGCGGCCGGCGCGAGATCGCGCTGGATCAACTGCATCGCCTGCCCGGCGATACGCCCGAGCGCGACTCCGCGCTCGAGCCCGGAGACCTCATCGTCGCCGTGCGTCTGCCGCCCGCCGCGCGCGGCTTTGCCGCGCATGCGCGCTACCTCAAGGTCCGCGAGCGCACGTCCTATGCTTTCGCCGTGGTATCGGCCGCAGCTGCGCTGCGGATCGAGAACGGCAAGATCGCGGAGGCGCGGCTTGCGCTCGGCGGCGTCGCCGCAAAGCCCTGGCGCGCCCGGGGCGCGGAGGACGTGCTCAGGAACGTTGCGCCCACGGCCGACGCGTTCCAGGAGGCGGCCTGGCGGGCGCTCGCCGACGCAAAACCGTCCGGCGACAATGCCTTCAAGATCGAGCTCGCGCGCCGCATCGTCGTGCGCGCGCTGCTACTCGCCGCCGCCGGCACGCCTGCGCGTATCCCCGCGCTGCCGGCCTCTCCCTTTGCCGCGACCTCCGGAGCCATCCATGCCTGAGCTCAACCTGACCAGCGCGCCCGCCCATCTCAGGCACGGCTCGAACATCGGCCAGCCGCTGACCCGTCGTGACGGCGTCCTCAAGGTTACGGGGCGAGCGACCTATGCCGCCGACAATCATCCGCCCGGGATGCTGTTCGCGGTGATCGCCGTGTCCAGCATCGCGCGCGGCCGCGTGACTTCGCTCGATGTCGCCGCCGCGAAGCGCCATCCTGGCGTCGTCGACGTCATGACGCCGGACCACAAGCCGGAGCTCGCGATCGATCCGGAGATCAAGACCAATCCGTTCGTGTTCCGGATGGAAGCGTTGCACAGCAACGAAGTCCGTTACGCCAACCAGCCCATCGCGGTCGTGATCGCGGAAACGCTGGAGGCCGCAACGGAAGGCGCGGCGCTGCTGGCGCCGCGCTACGAGACGCTGCCTCCGCTGGTCGGGCTCGATGCCGGCGAGAGCTTCGTGCCGCCCGTTGTCGGCGTCGGCAATCCCACCGAAAATCACCGCGGCGATGTCGAGGCGGGCCTTGCCTCGGCCGAGAAGCGAATCGAGGCGACCTACGAGACGCCGCCGCAATATCACAACGCGATGGAGCCGCATGCGATCGTGGTTCAGTGGGATGGCGACAGGCTATCCGTGGACATGCCGACCCAAGGACTGATGCTGTCGCTGGCGCGCATTGCCGAACTGTTCGGCATCGCGCACGACAAGATCCAGATTCGCAGTCCCTTCCTCGGCGGCGGCTTCGGCTCCAAGGGGCTGATGGGCGGTCCGCCCGTCCTCGGCATCATGGCAGCCAAGCTGGTCGGCAGGCCGATCAAGCTGGTGCTGCGCCGTGAGCAGATGTACGGCCCGGTCGGCCATCGCGCGCCGACGCGTCAGCGACTGCGCATCGGCGCCGATGGCGAGGGGCGTCTGACCGCGCTCGATCACCATGCGCGGACCGTGTCGAGCACGTTCGACGATTTCTACGAGCCGGCCGCCGATGCCTCGCACACGCTCTACGCGGCGCCGGCGATCCGCACCTCGCATGATGCCGTGCGCGTCAACACCGGCACACCGCTGTTCATGCGTGCGCCGGGCGAGGCGACCGGCTCGATTGCGCTGGAGAGCGCGATCGACGAGATGGCCTGGGCCTGCGGCATGGATCCGCTGGCCTTCCGCCTGAAGAACTACGCCGAGATCGAGCCGATCACCGGCAAGCCGTTCTCTTCAAAAGCCCTGCGCGCCTGCTACGAGCAGGGCGCGGCGCGCTTCGGATGGGCGAAACGTTCGCTCCGGCCGCGGCAGATGCGCGACGATGCCGGCCTGCTGGTCGGCTGGGGCATGGGCACGGCGACCTTCCCGGCGCTGATGTTCCAGGCCGAAGCCCGCGCGGCGATCCGCCGCGACGGCTCCGGCGTGATGGAGATCGGCGCGCACGACATGGGGCAGGGCGCCTGGACGGCGCTCGCCCAGATCGCGGCCGACGGTCTCGGCCTCGATGTCGACCGCGTGGAGTTCAAGGCGGGGACATCCGACCTGCCGGATGCCGGCATCGCCGGTGGCTCGGCGCACACGGCCACCGCCGGTGCCGCGATCCACAGTGCCGGAGCGGCCGTGATTGCCAGGCTTGCCGATCTCGCCACCAATGACGAACGCTCGCCGCTGTTCGGCGCCGGCAATGCCGGCGTGATCGCGCGCGATGGCAGGCTGATCCGGCGTGACGACGAGAGCCGCGGCGAGAGCTATTCCGAGATCCTCGCGCGCGCCGGCGTCGCCGAGGTCGAGGCGCGCGGCACCGGCGCGCCGAACCCTGCCGCGATGGAGGAATATGCGATGCACGCCCACGGCGCGGTGTTCGCGGAAGTGAAAGTCGATCCCGATCTCGGCCAGGTCCGCGTCACCCGCATGGTCGGCGCCTTCGCGGCCGGGCGCATCGTCAATCCGCGCATGGTGCAGAGCCAGCTGTTCGGCGGCATGATCTGGGGCATGTCGTTCGCGCTGCACGAGGAGGCCATCACCGACCGGCGCAGCGGACGGATCATGAACGCCAATCTCGGCGAGTACCACATCCCGGTGAATGCCGACGTGCCGCCACTGGACGTCATCACGGTCGAGGAGCACGATCCGCATGTGAACGCGCTCGGCATCAAGGGCGTCGGCGAGATCGGCATCACCGGCAGCGCCGGCGCGGTCGCCAACGCGGTCTGGCACGCGACCGGCGTGCGCGTGCGCCGCTTCCCGATCCGGATCGAGGAGTTGCTGACGCAAGGTTGAGGCAAAAGGCGGGGCGAGATCTTCTCGCTCCGCCGCTCCTCGTCAATGCAGCTTCTTGCGGAGCGCCTTCAGCGCCTCGCGCTGCATCTCGATGTATTCGGCGATGACCTTGCGCAACTCGCGCGAATGGAGCTTGTCGGCGTCGCGCTGGACTTCGTCGAGCGCAGCTTCTGCATTGGCGAGCGTGATCTTCATCTGCGAGCCCTGTTACGAAGCCGCCCCGGCGTGCCTGGGCATCCGGGCGATAACCTCAGCACCTTTTGCGCCAGGCTGCTCGGCTATGGTTCGCAATATATAGCGGTGCGGCCCGGGGAAATTGAGATGGCTCAAGCTCCGTAAGAAACCGGTGACTCCGTAAGAGTCCGGATACCTTATCGCGCCTTCAAAACGTCGGCGGTGTGCAGGCCGAGATCACTTCGCAGGGCTTGCCGCCGACGCAGCGGAAGCGATGCGGCCGGCGGCTCTCGAAATAATAGGCATCGCCGGGGTTGAGGATGCGGCGCTCGTCCTCGACGGTGACCTCGAGCTTGCCCGAGATCACGATGCCGCCTTCCTCGCCGTCATGGACGAGATGCACGCGGCCGGTATCGCTGCCGGGTTCGTAGCGCTCCTTCAGGATCTGCAGGCTGCGGCCGAACAGATTGTCGCCGACCTGCTGATAGGAGATCGGCTTCTTGCCGACTTCAGTGAGTTCCTCGGCACGGTAGAAGATCTTGCGCCTCGACTCCGGCTCCAGCGCGAAGAACTCGGCGAGCCCCATCGGGATGCCGTCGAGGATGCGCTTGAGCGCCCCGACCGAAGGGTTCATTTGATTGGATTCGATCAGCGAGATCGTCGAATTGGTGACGCCGGCGCGCTTGGCGAGTTCGCGCTGCGACAGCTTGTGGCGCGCCCGGATGAATCGCAGCCGTCCACCGATGTCGACGCTCATGCCCCTGGCCCCTGTTGCAGGTGTTGCGGATCTCGCAAATATGGACCGAAGGGCCAAGTCGAATCAATGGCTTGCAGGTCACCAGAAAAGGACTTGTTGCGGTTCCGAAACCGTGTCTCAGCTATTGGGTCAGCAAAGGAGCGCGGCCGTGACCCTTCATCAGATTCCGAACACCATCAAGACCGACTCGTACTGGATGCCGTTCACGGCCAACCGGCAGTTCAAGAAGTCGCCGCGTCTGTTCTCCTCGGCCGAGGGCATGTACTACACCAGCGTCGACGGCCGCCAGGTGATCGACGGCTCTGCCGGCCTCTGGTGCGTCAATGCCGGCCACGGCCGCAAGCAGATCGCCGCCGCCGTCGAGCGCCAGCTGATGACGCTGGACTTCGCGCCGTCGTTCCAGATGGGCCATCCGCTGGCGTTCGACTTCGCCGAGCGGCTCGCCGAGGTCGCGCCTGATGGCCTCGACCGCGTCTTCTTCACCAACTCCGGCTCCGAGTCGGTCGACACCGCGCTGAAGATCGCGCTCGCCTATCACCGCGCCAACGGCCAGGCGAGCCGCACCCGCCTGATCGGCCGCGAGCGTGGCTATCACGGCGTCGGCTTCGGCGGCACCTCGGTCGGCGGCATGGTCGCCAACCGCCGCGCCTTCACCACCCTCCTGCCGGGCGTCGACCACATCCGCCACACCCATGATCTCACCCGCAACGCCTTCGCCAAGGACCTGCCCGAGCATGGCGCCGAGCTCGCCGACGATCTCGAGCGTCTGGTCGCCCTGCACGGCGCGGAGACGATCGCCGCCGTCATCGTCGAGCCGGTGCCGGGCTCGACCGCGGTGCTGCCGCCGCCCAAGAACTATCTGCAGCGCCTGCGCGCGATCTGCGACAAGCACGGCATCCTGCTGATCTTCGACGAGGTCATCACCGGCTTCGGCCGCCTCGGCACGCCGTTCGCGGCCAACTTCTTCGGCGTCACGCCGGACCTGATGACGACCGCCAAAGGCATCACCAACGGTACCGTGCCCTGCGGCGCGGTGTTCGCCAGCCGCAAGATCTACGACGGCATGATGAACGGCCCGGAGAACCAGATCGAGCTGTTCCACGGCTACACCTATTCGGCGCATCCAGTCGCGTGTGCCGCCGGCATCGCGACCCTCGACATCTACAAGGACGAGGGCCTGCTCACGCGCGGTGCCTCGCTCGCCGAATATTGGCGCGATGCGCTGCATTCGCTGAAGGGGCTGCCGAACGTCGTCGACATCCGCAATTGCGGCCTGATGGGTGCGGTCGAGCTGGCGCCGCGTGACGGCGCGGTCGGCGCGCGCGGCTACGACATGCTGGTCGATTGCTTCAACAACGGCCTCTACCTTCGCACTGGCGGCGACTCCGTCGCGATGTCGCCTCCGCTCATCGTCGAGAAGAGCCACATCGACCAGATGGTCTCGATCCTCGGCGACGCCATCAAGCGGGTGGCCTGATAATTGCTCTCGCCGTTGCGAGTTGTTTCCTTGCAGCGGCGAGCGTGATGCCGCGGGAGTTTGACGAAGCGTGAAAGTTCTGATCCTCGGCAGCGGTGTCATCGGTGTCACCTCTGCCTACTACCTCGCTCGTGCCGGCCATGACGTGACGGTCGTCGACCGCCAGCCGGAGCCGGCACTGGAGACCTCTTTCGCCAATGCCGGCGAGGTGTCGCCCGGCTATTCCTCGCCCTGGGCCGGCCCCGGTGTGCCGGTGAAGGCGGTCAAGTGGCTCTTGATGAAGCACGGCCCGCTGGTGATCCGCCCGAAGCTCGATCCCGTGATGTGGGTCTGGCTGCTCAAGATGCTGCGCAACTGCACCAGCGAGCGCTACGCGGTCAACAAGAGCCGGATGATTCCGATCGCGGAATACAGCCGCGATTGCCTGCGCGACCTGCGCCGCGACATCGGCATCCAATATGACGATCGCGCGCAGGGCACGCTGCAGTTGTTCCGCTACCAGGCGCAGCTCGACGGCACGGCTGAGGACATCGCTGTGCTCAAGCAATACGGCGTGCCTTTCGAGGTGCTGAGCCGTGAGGGCTGCATCGCGGTCGAGCCGGCGCTCGGCGGCGTGAAGGAGAAGTTCGTCGGCGGCCTTCGCCTGCCGCAGGACGAGACCGGCGACTGTCACATGTTCACGCAGTCGCTCGCCAAGCATGCCGAGGCGCTCGGCGTGCGCTTCCTGTTCAACACCGGCATCGATCGCATCGTCACCGAGGGCGCCCGCGTCAGCGGCGTCGCGACCAGCGCCGGCCTGTTGCAGGCGGACGCTTACGTGCTCGCGCTCGGCAGCTGGTCGTCGCGGCTGGCAGCCCCGCTCGGCATCTCGCTGCCGGTCTATCCGGTGAAGGGCTATTCGATCACGGTGCCGATCAAGGACGCCTCCGGCGCGCCGGAATCGACCGTGATGGACGAGAGCTACAAGGTCGCGATCACGCGCCTCGGCGATCGCATCCGCGTCGGCGGTACCGCCGAAATCTCGGGCTTCTCGGACAAGCTTTATGACGCGCGCCGTGCCACGCTCGATCATTCCCTGACCGACCTGTTCCCGCGCGGCGGCGATCTCGCCAAGGCGACGTTCTGGAGCGGCCTGCGCCCGATGACGCCGGACGGCCCGCCCGTGATCGGCCCGACCCAATACGCCAATCTCCACCTCAACACCGGCCACGGCACGCTCGGCTGGACCATGTCCTGCGGTTCGGGACGCGTGCTCGCCGACATGCTTTCGGGCAGGAAGCCGGAGATCGACGTCAGTGCGCTGACGGTGGAGCGGTACAAGCACCGGTTCGGGTAATTTCTTCGCCTCTCCCCGCGTGCGGGGAGAGGCCGGAATTTGCGCAGCAAATTCCGGGTGAGGGGGAGCCTCCGCGAGTCCCGCTGTTCCGTCTTTGCGGAAGCGGCCCCTCACCCCAACCCTCTCCCCGTAAAAACGGGGAGAGGGAGAGCAGTCACCCCGCCCCCGTCACGCAATTCACCCACAGCACCACGGCCTTCGCATCGTTCGCCGGATTTGAAAACCGGTGCGGCCTTCGGCTCGCGAAGCGAAAACTGTCGCCCGTCTGCAGCGACCAGGTCTCGCTGTCGACCGTCAGCATCATCTCGCCTTCGAGCACGAGTCCGGCCTCTTCACCATCATGGGTGTAGAGCTCGTCGCCGGTGGAGCCGCCGGGCTCCAGATACACCAGGAACAGGTTGAGCTTGTTGTCGCTACTCGCCGGGCTCAGCAGCTGTTTTGATACGCCGGTGCGCCAGAGCTTGAGCTCCGGGCGCTGCAGGCCGCGCGTGACCACCTGGTCGGTGCCGCCGTCGGCGCCCGGGCTCGCGCCGAACAGCGCGGCGATGCCGACGCCGAGCACGTCGGCGAGCGTTGCCAGCACGCGCAGCGACGGCGAAGACAGCCCGCGCTCGATCTGGCTGAGAAAGCCGATCGACAGGTCCGTCCGCGCGGCGACCGTTTCCAGCGAGAATTGCCGGATCCGCCTGAGATCCCTGATGCGGCGGCCGACGGCGACGTCCATCGCCGGCTCGGCCGGCTTGGCGACGGCCTTCACCTTGTTAGCCGGCTTTGCGGCGGCCGGTTTGCGCATTCTTTTGCCACCGCTCACGTCAAACCGCTTCCTTCATGTGCATGAAAACCGCTTGCATCGTTCGTGAAAGTATGACCAAATTTTCATATTGGTGAAAATAGGCCGAAATGGCTTGGCTCGCAACGTCTGATCACGACATGCGCGAGCGCCGCTACCGGCCGGGCCCAAAGGGGGATGCGATGAAGCGTTTTGGTCTGGCCGCGATCGCGGCACTCGCAATTGCAGCCGTGGTGCCGGCTTCGGCGCAACAGGTGCTGAAGGTCGGCTCGACGCCGACGGGCATTCCCTTCACCTTCCTCGACACCAAGACCAACACCATCCAGGGCATCATGGTCGATCTCATCACCGAGGTCGGCAAGGATGCCGGGTTCAACGTGCAGATCGAACCGATGCAGTTCTCGGCCCTGATCCCGTCGCTGACCTCGAGCAAGATCGACATCATTGCGGCTGCGATGTTCATCACGCCGCCGCGCAAGGAGGTCGTCGACTTCTCCGACCCGATCTACAGCTACGGCGAAGGCCTCGTGGTGCCGAAGACCGACACCAAGGCCTACGCCACGCAGGAGGATCTGAAAGGCACGACGGTCGGCGCCCAGGTCGGCACCGCCTTCGTCGACGCGCTGAAAAAATCCGGCCTGTTTGCCGAGGTGAAGGCTTACGACACCATCCCCGACATCCTGCGCGACGTGAACACCGGCCGCCTCAAGGCCGGCTACGCCGACTATCCGATCCTCGCCTACAATCTGAAGCAGGGCGGTTTCCCCGAGGTGCGCCTCGTCGACGGCTACAAGCCGGTCACAGTCGGCTCGGTCGGCATCGGCGTGCGCAAGGGCGAGAGCGCGTTGCTCGGCAAGATCAACGCCTCGCTGGCGAAGCTGAAAGCCAACGGTACCATCGACAAGATCCTGGATAAATGGGGCCTGAAGGCCCAGGGCTGATAACGGCTCACCGAAGGCTGCCCGATGAAAGGCTTCTGGCACGACGCCGTCGAGTTCTTCCCGATTCTGATGAACGGCGTCGCGCTGACGATCGTCGTCACGATCGGCTCGCTGCTGCTCTCGACGGTGCTCGGCCTCGTCTGGGCGATGATGCGCGTCTCCGGCATCAAGGCGCTGTCGATGCTCAGCGCCAGCCTGATCAACGTGATCCGCGGCATCCCGATCATCGTGCTGTTGTTCTACCTCTACTTCGTGATGCCCGATCTCGGCGTCACGCTGTCGGCCTTGCAGGCCGCGATCCTCGGGCTCGGCATCGCCTATTCGGCCTACCAGGCGGAAAACTTCCGCGCCGGCATCGAGGCGATCGACAAGGGCCAGATCGAGGCGGCGCAGTCGATCGGCATGGGCTGGTGGCTCACCATGCGCCGCGTGGTGCTGCCGCAGGCCGTGCGCATCGTTCTGCCGCCCTACGGCAACGTCATGATCATGATGCTCAAGGACTCTTCACAGGCCTCGACCATCACGGTGGCTGAGCTCGCGCTGCAAGGCAAGCTGATCGCCTCCTCGACCTTCAAGAACACCAGCGTTTTCACGCTGGTGGCGCTGATGTATCTCACCATGAGCATTCCGCTGATCCTGCTGGTCCGTCACTTCGAGAAGCGGGCCGGCAAGCGATGATCGAGCTGAGCGACGTCCACAAGAGCTTCGGCAAGGTCGAGGTGCTCAAGGGCATCACGGCCTCCGTCCAGAAGGGCGAGGTGGTCTGCATTATCGGCCCGTCCGGCTCCGGCAAGTCCACCATCCTGCGCTGCATCAACGGCCTCGAAAGCTACGACCGCGGCGAGATCAGCGTCGAGGGCCTCAAGGTCGACCGCGACGCGCCGTCGATCGTGGACATTCGTACCCAGGTCTCGATGGTGTTCCAGCGCTTCAATCTGTTCCCGCACCGCACGGCGCTGGAGAACGTGGTCGAGGGGCCGCTCTATGTGAAGAAAGAGTCGCGCGCGCAGGCGCTCAAGCGCGGCCGCACGCTGCTCGCCCAGGTCGGGCTCGCCGAGAAGGCCGATGCGCATCCGCCGCAGCTCTCCGGCGGCCAGCAGCAGCGCGTCGCGATCGCGCGGGCGCTCGCGATGCAGCCCAAGGCCATCCTGTTCGACGAGCCGACCTCGGCGCTCGACCCCGAGCTCGTCGGCGACGTGCTCGGCGTCATGCGCAAGCTCGCCGACGACGGCATGACCATGGTCGTGGTCACCCACGAGATGGGCTTTGCCCGCGACGTCGCCGACCGCGTGCTGTTCATCGACGGCGGAATCATCGTCGAGCAGGGGCCGGCCAAGGCGCTGCTCAACCAGCCCCAGCATCCGCGCACGCAGGACTTCCTGCGCCGCGTGCTGCATCCGCTCTGATCGGTCTTCGCCATGACGCGCCTGCCTTTGCCGCCCTCGCTCTATGCCGACACCGCCGTCGCACCTGTGGCCACGCCGCCGCTCGACGTCGACAAGAGCGTCTCGGTCGCGATCATCGGCGGCGGCTACACCGGCCTCTCCACCGCGTTGCATCTCGCCGAGCAGGGCGTCGAGGCGCTGGTGCTGGAGGCGCAGGAGCCGGGCTGGGGTGCCTCCGGCAACAACGGCGGCCACACCAATCCCGGCTTGAAGCACGATCCCGATCAGATCGAGGCGCATTTCGGCCCCGAGCTCGGTCGCCGCATGATCGCGTTCGCCTACGGCACGACCAACTTCACGCACGACTTGATCCGCCGTTACCAGATCCCGTGCGAGGCGCGGCAGAGCGGCACGCTGCGCGCGGCTTACAATGAGAGCAGCGCCGCCGCGATCGAAAACACCGCGGAGCAATGCATCCGCCGCGGCATGCCGGTGACCTATCTGAACCGCGAGCAGTTGCGCGAGATGACCGGCACCGACCGCTACATTGGTGCCATGCTGGACACGCGCGGCGGCGATCTGCATCCCCTCAGCTACGCCCGTGGCCTTGCGCGCGCGGCGATCTCGGCGGGGGCGAAGGTTTTTGGTGAGACACCGGCGCTGTCGTTGCGCCGCGACGGCAATCGCTGGCGCATCGAGACGCCGCGCGCGGTCGTGCATGCGGATAAAGTCCTGCTCGCCACCAACGGTTTCACCGACGATCTCTGGCCGGCGCTCCGCCGCACCATCGTGCCGGTGTTCTCCTCGATCGCTGCCACCGCGCCGCTCTCCGACGCGGTCGCCCGTTCGATCATGCCGACCCGTCCCGTGCTCTACGAGAGCGGCCACATCACCGTCTACTACCGCATCGATCAGCAGAACCGTCTGTTGATGGGCGGCCGCGGCCCGATGCGCTGGATCAAGTCGCCGCATGACGTCGCCTATCTCATGCGTTATGCGGAGCGGCTCTGGCCGCAGCTCAAGGGCGTCGCCTGGACCCATGGCTGGAACAGCCGGCTCGCCATCACCGGGGATCACTATCCGCATGTGCACGAGCCCGCGGAGAACATCCTGATCTCGCTCGGCTGCAACGGCCGCGGCGTCGCGCTCTCGACCGCGATGGGCGCGCAGCTCGCCCGCCGTCTGATCGGCGGCGCCAAGGTGGAGATCGACGTGCCTATATCAGGCATCAAGCCGATCCCGCTGCACGCGTTCTGGCCGGTCGGCGTGACGACCGCCGTGATTGCGGGCCGCGTGCGGGACCGACTCGGCATATGAAAAAGGCGCCGCCTTGTGCGGGCGGCGCCTTCTCAGGAATTGCAGATGGCGTCAGCAGCGGCCCTGCTTCCACAGTCCGGGCGGGCAGCCGTGACCGCGCCAGCCGACCTTGCGCCCATGGTACCATCCGGGCGGCGTGCCATGGTAATGATGGCCCATCGCGTGGCCATGGCCATGACCATGGCCGTGTCCGCCGCCGTGGCCGCCCTTGGCCAACGCGGGGCTGGTGAGTGTGAGGCCAGCCGCAACGATCAGCGACGCGGCGAGCGCAAGTTGCTTCATTGTGTCCTCCAGTGGGCGAGCGCACTTGTCCGTTCAACGAACGAACGATGTGCAGCCAAATTCCCTGCAAATGTGGAGGAGTCGTGACGCTCGCGCAGATGCGCAAGCGCGCATCGGCTCAACGCGTGCTGGCATCATCTCGCAGCGATGCGTCCATCAGCCTTCCGCCACCGCTTCGGCCCACGGCTGGAAGATTTCGACCGCGCCGGAATTCGTGTCGCCCTCGCGCATCACCACGCTCGGGCAAGCGAATTTCTGCGGCAACGCCTGCACGCGGCTCTCTTCATAGTCGAAGCGCGCGGCCAGGGCTTTGCGCACCTCCGCCGGCAGCCGCGCATCGCCGATCACCACCGCGCCCTCGCTGGCGTCAATGCGCGGCTGGTGAATGGCGGCATCGAGGTCCATGCCGAAATCCATCGCAAAGGAGACGAGCTGCGTCACCGCCGGAAGAATGCGGCGGCCGCCGGAGGCGCCGACCGCGAGCCGCTTGCCATCCTTCGTCTCCGCGATAACAGGCGTGTAGTTGCAGAGGCAGCGCTTGCCGGGCGCGAGCGAGTTGGTGGTATCAGGCGTCGGGTCGAACCACATGATGCCGTTGTTCATGGCGATGCCGGTGTGCGGCGTGACGTATCTCGAGCCGAACGACGAGAGCAGCGTCTGCGTCACCGCCGCGATGTTGCCGTGGCGGTCGACCACGGAGAAATGCGTGGTGCAGGCGGGCGCGAGATATTCGGCACCGAGCGAGCGCTTGCCGTCGGCATCGCCCATGTCCTTGAGCCGCTCGCGGAAGGCAGCCTGCAAGGCGAGCGCATATTCGACATAGGCGGCCGCGTCCGGCGTGCCTGCCGGCTTCAAATTCTGCTGCAGCAGGCGTAGCGCATGCGCCATGGTCGGGCCGGCCGTGAGCTCCGGAGTCGCAAACACCTTGCCGCCGCGATACGGGATCGCCAGCGGCTCGCGCAAATGCGCGCGGAAGGCGGCGAGGTCCTCGACCGACAGCGAACCGCCGTCAGCCTTGATGTCGGAGGCGATGCTCCTGGCGAGATCGCCTTGGTAGAAATCGCGCGGTCCGGCCTCGGCGAGATGCGACAGCGTTGCCTTCAGCGTATCCTGCGGCAGCCGCGTCTCGGCCTTGATACCCCATGGCGCGCTCGGTGGCAGCCCGTCCTTCAGGAACGCCGCCGCGCTGGCGGGATAGCGCCTGAGATCGGCGGCCGAACCCGAGATCGTCACCGTGGTCCACCAATCGACCAGCAGGCCTTCGCCGGCGAGGCTGGCTGCCGGCGCGACCAGATCCTTCCACGGCATTCTGGCGTAGCGGCGATGCGCCTCTTCCATCCCGGCGACGACGCCAGGCACGGCGATCGAACCGGGGCCGTGGATGTTGCGATCGTCCTTCACCCGCGGCCAGGGAAAGAGATCGGAGGCTGCGCCTTCGCCGCTGAGCGGGTAGTCGGCAGCACGCAGACTCTGTGGCGCGCACATGCCGTAGTCGATCACCTCAGTGCGATTTTCCTTGGCGCGGTAGAGCACCATCGCACCGCCGCCGCCGATGCCGCTATTCCAGGGCTCCAACACATTCAGCGCCATGGTGGTCGCCACGATCGCGTCCACGCAGTCGCCGCCCGCCGCCAGCACCTCGGCGCCGACCTCGGCCGCCCGCCGCGATTGCGAGGCGACGATGCCGCCCTTGGATCTGACGGCGGGCTTGCGGACGGTTTGGTTGAGGCTGAACTGGTGAGGCATGATGTCGTCTTGTGTGCTGCGTTGAGATCGAGGCTCCGCAATTGGCGGAGCGCGCGGACCATGGCACATTGCGGAGAACGAGAACATCAAAAGGGAGGAGCGACATGGCAGGTGTGAAACAGGCGCGGGATGGCGCGGTCGGGATCTTGACCCTCGACGAGCCGGCGAGCCTGAACGCAATGACGCCGGACCTGCTCGGCGCGCTCGCCGCCGCCCTCGCCGAGATGACGACGAACGAGGACGTCCGCGCCCTCATCCTGACCGGGGCCGAGCGCGGCTTCTGCTCGGGCCAGAACCTGAAGGCATCGGAGGCGCTCGGCGAGGATATCGCCGCCGGCGTCATGCGCTTCTACTGGCCGGCCTTCAAGGCCTTGCGCGAGTGCCGCGTGCCCGTCGTGGTCGCCGTCAATGGCGTGGCGGCCGGCGGCGGCTTCAGTCTGGCGATGGCTGGCGACATGATCGTCGCGGCGCGGTCGGCAAGCTTCATCCAGGTGTTCAGCCGCATCGCGCTGGTGCCCGATCTCGGCTCGACCTGGCTGCTGCCGCGGCTGGTCGGCCGGCAGCGCGCGCTCGAGCTGATGCTGCTGAACGAGCCGCTGACGGCGGAACGTGCCCAGGAGATCGGCCTGGTGCGGAAGGTCGTCGACGATGCCAAGCTGATGGAGGAGGCGCTGACGCTGGCACGCCGTCTGGCTGATGGTCCGACGCGCGCCTTGGTGGCAACGCGCGCTGGTCGAGGAGAGCGAGCATGCGACCTACGAGGCGCAGTTCCGCCGCGAGATCGAGCTCCAGGCCACGATCCGCAAGAGCGCGGACGCCATCGAAGGCCGCAATGCCTTCATCGAGAAGCGCAAGGCGATGTTTACCGGGCGGTGAGGTGCGGGGCTGCTCCCCAATCTCGTCATGCCCGGGCTTGTCCCGGGCATCCACGTCTTCATATCCGCATCCGAAAACGTGGATGGCCGGGACAAGCCCGGCCATAACGAAAAATACAGATGTGTGAAAAAGCGCCGAAAGCGCCGCCTCAGCGCATGCGGTCCAGCCGGCTCGCCGGATGCTTGGCGTGCCATTTCGGGCCAGGCCCGCGCATGTAGTGCAGCTCGGGGCGGTAGGGGTTGCCCGCGACCCGGATCAGCGTCTGCCATTTGGTGGCGACGAAGGTCAGGGGATGGCGGAGCAGGTTCAGTGACGACAGCAACATGGCATCACCTCAATGCGGCTTGCCGAGAATGGCGGTGAACGGGAGATCGAAAATCTCCTCGCCGTCATCGTCGCTGACGTGAATCACCCAGTCGCGCCAATCTTCGCTGCTCGGCGTCAGGATCATCGACCGCATGATCTGGGCGGCATGGTCGCGGGCCTCGGTGAGATTGGACACGGCGGCGCCGGAGCGGTCGATCAGCGTGCCCTCGGTATTGGAGCAGTGGAAATAGACCTGGACCATGTGCGCCTCCTGTAGAAAGCGATCGGGATGGCATATCGATACCACCCCAGGCATTTGCGAAACATTCGGGTCGAGCCCGGTAAGGGAATCTACGGAGGTTGGTCGCCGCGGAAGCCGCTACAGGTTTTATCACAGGCGGGTGATGATCAACTGGACGGCGTTCCGGCGACATGGAACAAAGTTCTCCGGGAAGGTCGGGGCACCGTGAGCCAGTTCACATTCCTGAGCGAACGCCGAAGCCTGCGCGTGTTTGCGGCGGCCGTCGCCGGCGCGCTGCTCGCCTTTGCCCCGGCTTCTTCCGAACCGGTCAGAAAGAGCGGCTATGCGATCGGCACGGACGTTTGCGGCAGCGGCGATCTCGCTTTTCCCAGGATTCAGATCGACATGAAGACGGGATTCTGCGCCGGGCTCGTCGCCAGCGAGGAGGATCATCTCGAATTTCCGCGTTCGGTCGTCCAGGTACCCGGCCGCGACCTGTTCGTCGTGGTCGACATGGGCGGCTGGGGTCACGCCGATGGACGACTGCTGCTGCTCGACCCGCACGCGCCACAGGGGCGGCGTTTCAAGGAGCTGCTGACCGGAATCGAGTATCCGTTCGGCCTCGTCATCGGCCCGGAGAAGAAGCTCTATGCCTCGACCCCGGAGGCGATCTTCCGGTTCGATCCGCTTGCGGACAATCCGCGGAGCACGGTGGAGACCATCATTCGTCACCTGCCCGGCCGGCGGATCAGGCTGCCGGATGGCACCAGGCTCGACGAGAGCGCGCACCCGCTCAAGCAGTTTGTGTTCGATCGCGACGGCCGGCTGTTCGTCAATGTCGGCTCGCACAGCGACGACTGCGTCACGCCCTCGCCGATCACAAAACCCTGTGCGGCGGCCGAGGGCGCGTCGGCGCTGGCCTCGATCTGGCTGTTCACGCCGCCGGCGGGCGGTGTGTTTCCGGCCTTGAAGCCTGGCGATCCCGACCCGCCGCACACCGTCTATGCGCGCGGCCTGCGCAATTCGATGGCGCTGGCGCTGCACCCGATGTTTCCGGACGCCGGCTACGCCTTCCTGCAGGGCGAGAACGGTCGCGATCTGCCTGACATCTTCAAGCCGAACGAGGAGATCAACGCGATCGAGCAGGGCCGGCACTATGGCTGGCCCTATTGCTACGACCTGTCGACGCCGAGTCCCGAATTCAGGCGAGTGCTGCAATCGGGGATTTACAAATCGCTCTGCACGGCCAATGCGCTCTACAAGGCGCCGTTCTCGCTGCTGCCGCCGCACGGCGCGCCGCTCGCGATGCTGTACTATCACGGCGGCAAATTCCCGGAACTCGAAGGCAAGCTGCTGGTCGGCCTGCACGGCTATCGCCCGACCGGCAGCCGCCTGCTCGTCTATGACGTCGACGATCACGGCTTCCCCAAACCTGCCCCGGCGCCGGTGCGCTATCACGTCAGTTGCGCCGCCGACCCGACCCGCAGCTTCCAGACCGATGTCGGCGAAGTCGCTGCCGCGCCGTTCGAGGAGCTGATTGCAGGCTGGCACCGCGTCAATGGCGCCCGGCCGCAAGGTGCGCCCGTCGGCATGACGGTCGCCGAGGACGGCGCGATCTGGCTGGTCGAAGACAAGAACAAGACCGTGATCCGGATCGATCGCGCCACGGGCGATGCGCCTCAGCCGCTACCCTGCGACATGCGCAGCCAGCCCATGATCGACCAGCTCGCGGCCTTCGTCGCCAGGGACACGCAGAACAGCGCCCGGCTCACCACGCTGCGCAAGGGCCTCGTCGAGAAGCATTGTGTCGGCTGTCACGCGGATTTCGGCCTGGCGCCGGGTCAATCGGAGACGGAGAAGGACGGGGCCGTGCTGCGCTTCATGCTGTCGCAAGACGGCTGGATCTATCCGGGCGATCCCGACGCCGGCAAGCTGCGCACGCGCCTGCGCGGCCTTGGCGCGGAGAAGCTGATGCCGCCGGGCGGCGAGAGCCTGCCGAAGACCGAGCCCGGCTACAAACGTCTGCTGGATGCGGCGGATCTGCTCGTCGCGAACATGGTTCCGGGCACGCGGATGCGGATCAAGTCGGGTCCGCCGCAGCGTAAGTTCTACGGCAGGACGAACAAGGAATGCGGCGAAATACCGGCCGCCAAGGTCGTTGTCGTGACACAAAGGAGCGCTGTAGACAAACCCGGCTTCAGCCGATTCTTCCGGCCGGCCGATCCCTATCTGAACGGCGAGTGCACCGACGACGATGGCTATTACATCCGGCAGGAATTTCTGGTGCCTGTGCGGTAGCGTTGTTCTCGTCATTGCGACCGCGTCCGCCCGGGCCGAGACCAGGCTGTTCGAAAGCGTGCAGGTGACGCCTGCGGGAGAATACACGTTCGGCATCGAAGGGCCCGCCGCCGACATCGACGGCAACCTCTTCGTGGTCAATCTCGGCAAGCCCGGCACCATCGGCAGGCTGCCGGCCGGCGGCGCGGCGTCGGAGCCGTTCACGGTGCTCCCCGAAGGCAGTGTCGGCAACGCGATCCGCTTCGATCGGAACGGCACCATGTTCATTGCCGACTACAAGAAGCACAATATCTTCGCGATCCCGAAGGGCGCGACCAAGCCGGCCGTCTGGTTTCACTCCGAGGAGATGAACCAGCCCAACGACATCACCATCGCCCGCGACGGCACGATCTATGCGAGCGATCCGAACTGGAAGGGCCGCGAAGGATACGTCTGGCGCATCGCGAAGGGAGCCGACGGCACGGTGCAGGGCCAGGTCATGGCTGCGCCGCGCGCGATGGGCACCACCAACGGCATCGATCTCAGTCCGGACGGCAAGACGCTCTATGTCGGCGAATCCAGCAGCGGTCAGATCTGGTCCTATGCGATCAGTGGCAACGAGCTGACGGCTGCAAAACTCGTCAAGTCGTTTCAGCCCGACACCGTCGACGGTCTGCGCACCGACGTTGCCGGCCGTCTCTATGTCGCGCGCATTCTCAAGGGCACGATCGCGCTGGTGAAGCCCAGTGGCGCCGTCGAGCGGGAGATCGCGCTGAAGGGCAAGGAGCCGACCAACCTCGCCTTCGGCGGCAGCGACGGCAAGACTGTCTTCGTCACCCAGCGCCAGGGCGGCTTCATCGAGTCCTTCCGCACCGACCAGCAGGGGCGCGAGCACTGCCTTCAGCGCGGGCGTTGCTGAGCGTCACGGGCGATCTGCTTCCGGCGCAGAGCCGCGCGATGGGTGCGGCATTCTTCTTGCTTGCATCGGGCGGTCGCAGGCATCAAGACATCTGTGGCACCCCTCAAGAGCATGCGACCACGGAGTGTTTGAGTGAAAGCCGTCCATACCGAACTGCACCGCAGCCACGATCCGCAATTCTTCCTTGTTCGCGGTGTCGTCAAGCGCACCACCGAGCAGCCCGAGCGTGCCGACCGCCTGCTCAAGGGATTGAAGGACGGCAAGCATCAACTGGTCGAGCCGACCAGGTTCGGGCAGGGGCCGCGCGCGCGCATTCACAGTCCGGAATATCTGTCGTTCCTGAGCGAAGCCTGGGACGCCTGGACGGCGCTCGGCGATTCCGGTCCGGAGATGATCGGCAACATCCATCCGGTGCGCCATGCCGCAACCTATCCCACCCACATCGTCGGCAAGCTCGGCTGGCACACTGCCGACACCGCGGCGCCGATCGGGCCGGGCACGTGGGCGGCGGCCTGTGCCGCGACCGATGTCGCAGTCACCGCCGCGCAGATGGTGATGGACGGCGAGGACGCGACCTACGCGCTGTGCCGTCCGCCCGGCCATCACGCCTATCGCGACATGGCCGGCGGCTTCTGCTTTCTCAACAACAGCGCGATCGCCGCCGCGCATCTGCGGCTCAAGCACGAGCGCGTCGTGATCCTCGACGTCGACGTCCATCACGGCAACGGCACGCAAGGCATCTTTTATGCCCGGTCCGACGTCTACACGATCTCGATCCATGCCGATCCGACCGCCTATTACCCTTTCGTGTGGGGTTATGCGCATGAGCGCGGCGAAGGCCCCGGTCTCGGCGCCAATCTCAACATTCCCCTCACCATCGGCACCGGCGATGACGGCTACATTCAGGCGCTGGACCTCGCGCGCAAGGCGATCGAGTCGTTTGCGCCGGGCGCCCTCGTCATCGCGCTCGGTCTCGATGCCTCCGAGCACGATCCACTGAAGGGATTGGCCGTCACCACGCCCGGCTTCCGCCGCATCGGCCAGGCCATCGCGAAAATGGGCCTGCCGACCGTGTTCGTGCAGGAGGGCGGTTATCTCTCGGATATCCTCGGCGCGAACCTGACCTCGGTGCTGGCAGGATTCGAAGAAGCAAGGTGAGGCGTCCGCCTCTCCCCGCAAGCGAGCAGGGCTATCGCATATGACAGTGGGGGTGCCGGCCGGGCCTGCATGGTTCGAGACGCCCGCTTTGGCGGGCTCCTCACCATGAGGGTCTGATATCTCGCCGCAAAATGCGCCCTCATCCTGAGGGCCCGCCGGAGGCGGGCGTCTCGAAGGATGGCCGCAAGCGAGTTTCCTGCCGCGTTTCCTCATATGCGATTGCCGCTCGCGTGAGAGGGAGAAGGCTTCAAAACATCCCGCTCGCCGCGAGCGCCTTGCGGACGTGCTGCATCTCGGACTCGTCGGCGACCATGTCGAGCATGATCGTGGTCAGGCCTTTCGCCGAAAACTGCTTCAGCTTCGCGCCGATCTCTTCGTAGCTGCCGACGAGATAGGGGCAGTCGGCCTGGAAGGTCAGGAACGGCAGCAGCCAGTAGCCGTTGTCCTGAAGTTCGCCGCTTTGCCCCTCATGGAGCCGGCGCTTCCACACGGAGTCGCTGTTCTCCACCGTGAGCGCGAGCAGCTCGCGATCATCTTGATTGTCGCGGAAGCGCGCCGTTGCGGCCAGCCGGGCCTCGTCGCGGTCCGCGCGCGCGAAAATTCCAAAGCTCATGCCTGCTGCGTCGAGCCCGCGATCGAGGTCGGGCGGCAGCATCTGCATCTTGATGCAGCCGGTCTCCTCCGCGACGCGCTGGGCCGCCTCGGATTGGCCGGCGATCAGGAACTCCGGCATCAGCTCCGCGGGCAGGCGCGGACGAAGTTGCAGATTGCTGGCGCGGTAGAACCGGCCCGCGAAGTTCACAGGTCGCGGGCTTGCCAGCAACTGGCGCATCAGCGCGACGTATTCGCCGAGCCGAACGTAACGATCGGCATGCGACTGGTCGTCGCCCAGTCCCTGCAAGTCGCTGACCGCCGTCCCCGTGATCATGTTGAGATAGACCTTGCGGCCGTAGAGCTGCGCGAAGGACGAAACGAATTTTGCGGCCGTGAACGGGTGCATGTAGAGCGGATTGACGGCGATCAGCGGCGAACTCCGCGTCGTCTCTGCCATGATGTGCTGGGCCATCGCCCAGGGCTCGACGAACACGTCATTGCCTTCGAACAGCAGGATGCCTTCGAAGCCGTTGCGGTCGGCGAACCCGGCCACCCGCATCTGCTCGCCGACATAGGCCTTGGGATCGCGGTTGCGTGAAATCGCCGGAAAGACGCGCAGCCGCGGCGGCATCATTCAGCCGCTTGCTGGAGCGGCCAGGCATGGTGGCTGATGGGAAGGCCGCCGTCCGCACGGGAGCCGTCGGCGATCGCGAGGCGATGCGAGGGCGATGGCGAGCACAGCGAGAAGCGCCAGCCGTCCGGATCGTCGGCGATGTCGGGCTTGAAGCTGATCTCGATGGCCTTGCTCGACACCTGCATCGCGAAGGCGTCGAGCGGCAAATTGAGTCCAAAGCCTCTGGCCTTCAGATAGGCCTCCTTGAGCGTCCAATAGTCGAAGAAGCGCTCGATGGCCGCGGGCTCGGGCAGCCCGCGCAGCGTTTCGACTTCCTCCGGCGCAAAGAAGCGGAGCGCGGTGGACAGCGGGGCGACGCGCCGTGACACGGTTTCGACGTCGACCCCGACGGCCTCATGCCGCGACACCACGCAGGCGACGCATCCGTCGGCATGCGACAGGCTGAAATGCAGCGGGGTCGAACTGACCGGCGCTGCGACAAACGGCCGCCCATAGCGGCCCGCGGCAAAGGACCAGTCGGAGGGCGCGACGTTGCGCGCGACCTGCGATAGTGCGAGGCGCAACATGGCGTGTGCGAAGATGTATTGCCGCCGGTGCCGCTCGAACATGAAGCGATCGGCCCGGGCTCGTTCGTCGACCGAGAGCAGACGCCGGCACGCCTCGACCGCGCCCGGCCTGTCAATGGTCTCGATCAGCCCGACAAAGAGTTCAATTCTGTCGTCCGCCATCACTTGGGCCCATGACGTCAGGCGAGGCCAAATCCCCGGTCCTGACGGAAGATTCAACTGCGCAAGAATCACCAAGAGGACCGTTCCTAACGGTCCACCCAGGCGAATTCTTGTCGATTTGCAGGCCGGTTTACAGGCGCAAGCTTGTGCGAGACCCCAACTCGATCAGCGAGCGGCCCACGACCGAAAACCAAAGGCCGAAAATTAAAGGCCGAAAGTCAAAGACTGAAATCCAAAGTCCGAGAACTGAAGCTCGAACGTTGAAGTCTGGAGATTGCTGCGGCCTCCCGGCCGGCGAATTCTACTTCTTTTTCTTCTTGGTCTTCTTCGATCCGCCCAGCATCGAAAGGCTGGCGTCGACGTCCTTCAGCGCGGATTGCAGCTTCTTTTTCTCGTTGGTCAGCAGCTTCTGGAGGGCCTTGCGATCCTTGTCGCTCAACGAGGTGCCCTTGGTAAATTTGACGAAACCCATAATATTCCCCCGGTTGAAAACAATCGTCCAAATCGAAGCGCGGGAATAATCTTGCGCGGCGACGCCAAATAATCAAGACGCAACTTGATCATTCACAGCCTTCGCACGTGAATCCGTACTCGTCCGCGACGTAACCCGCTCATGCTGCCCTGCGAGCGAGTAACCGGCCGAGCGGCGTGTTGGGCTGCGCGACGGCCGCCGTCAGCAGCGCGACGAGATCCTCCATCCACTCGCCGACCATTCGGCCCTCGAGCAACTCGCGCTTGTAGTTGCATGAGCCGGTGATGCCGGTCGGCCGCTCCTTGAGCATCAGCGACAGCCGGGTCTGGTCGATCGGCAGCACCGGCTGGCCTTCGCGCGCGATGTTGCCGATCGATTCTGTCGCGAGATCCGGCAGATCGAGGGGCTGGCGCAGTGGATTCTGCAGCGTGAAATAGACCTGGAGCAGCGAGGCCGGATCGATCCCCTCCTGCTCCAGATGGTCGGCCAGGATGCTGAACGGCAGCTCCTGCCGCCCATGCGCGTCGAGCACGCTCTGGCGCACCCGCACCAGGGCCCGCGCGAACGACAGCTCCGGCGTGATTGTCGTACGGACGATCACCGTGTTCTCGAACGGGCCGATGATGCGGTCGGTGTCAGGCTGGGCACGATTGGCCATGGCGGTCGCGACCGCGATGTCGGTGCGGCCCGTCCGCGCCAGCAGCATGCCCTTCAGGCCGGTGAGCAGGCACATGAACAGCGTGCAATTGTGCCGGCCGGCGAGCGCCGTGAGCCGGCCGACCAGGTCACGCTCGAGGCTGACCGGATGGTGCCCGGTGGATGCGCCCGGGCGCGCTTCGCCGTCGAAGACCGGGCCCGCTCCACGCAAATTCTCCGTCCAGTCGGACGCCTGGCGGCGGGCGGCGTCGGTATCGCACCACCAGCGCTGCCAGCGTGCGACGGCTGAATAAGGCGCTGGCGGCTTCGGCAGGGGCACCGACGGATATCCGGCCAGCGCCGCATACCGGCTCGACAATTCCTCGAACAGCACGCCGATCGACCAGCCGTCGACAACGGCGTGATGCAGCGTCAGCAAGAGCACGTGGTCGTCGTCGTGGAGCCGCAACAGCCGGGCGCGCAGCAGCGGCGCGCGCGTGGTGTCGATCGGCGTATAGGTCTCCTGCTCGATCAGGAGATCGATCTTCCTGAGTTCGAGCGCCCTGCGCCGCTTGTTGTTGTGGTGTTGACCGTCGCCGATCGTCTCGACGGTCATGACAGGGCCAAGGGCGCGAGGCGCGACGGTGCGGCTTTCGGGCTCCTCGCCGTTCCAGGTGAACGCGGTCCGCAGCGATTCGTGCCGGCGCACGACATCATCTATCGCCTTTGCCAGGGCGGCCGGATCGAGCGGGCCCTCTAGACGGAAGGCGAAGGGCAGGTTGAACAACGGCAGCTCCGGCAGATTCCGCTCGATCCGCAGCATCTGGTCCTGCGCGATGGAAAGCGCAGGAGGCCCGCTCGCAGCCAATCGCGGCATGCTTGCGGCAGGCTTGTGCGGCTTCGCCGCCACGGCCTCGTCGACCCGCCGAGCGAGTTCCTCGATCGTCGGTGCCTCGAAGATGGTCTTGATCGGCAGCGACACGCCAAGCGCGCGGGCGACGCGCGCCATCGCCTGGCCAGCCAGCAGCGAATGCCCGCCGAGATCGAAGAAATTGTCGGTCACACCGATGCTCTCGAGCTTCAGCAGGTCGACCCAGATGTCGGAGAGTACCTTTTCGGTGAAGCGCCGCGCCGGCACGGCCGCGTCCGGCCCGGACGTTTCCGGCGGGGCGGAGGCCAGCAGCGCGGTGCGGTCGATCTTGCCATGGGCGTTGAGCGGCACCTGATCCAGGAACAGGAAGGCGGACGGAATGGCGTGGGCCGACAGCCTGGCTTTCAGGAATTCGCGCAGCTCGCTGGCGCTGCTCCGGCTGCCGGGCTTTGCGACGATATGGGCGATCAGCCTGATATCGCCGCTCGCCTCGCGGCGCGGTTCGACGATGGCGGCGCGCACGCTTCGATGCTCGGCAAGCGCGCTCTCGATCTCCTTGAGCTCGATGCGATGGCCACGGATCTTGACCTGGTGGTCGGCACGGCCGAGGCATTCGATCGTCCCGTCGGCGCGGCGCCGGGCAAGATCGCCCGTCCGGTAGAGCCGGCTGCCTTGCTGGCGCGAGAACGGATCGGGGAGGAAGCGCTGCCGGCTTTGCGCGGGATCGTTGACATAGAAGCGGCCGACGCCGGCACCGCCGATGCAGAGCTCGCCGGTCACGCCGATCGGTTGCGGCTGGAGGTTTGCGTCGAGCACGTAGAGCTGGGTGTTCGGCAGCGGCGCTCCGACCGGAACGTTGCCCGTCGCGACCGCCGGGGCCTTGGTCAGGCGATGCAGGGAGACGTCGTCGGAGCATTCCGACGCGCCATAGGCATTGATCAGCGGCACTTTCGGACAGCGGGCGAACCAGGCGTGGCAGAGCTCGACGGGCAGTGGCTCTCCGGTAGAGATCAGGAGCCGCAACCTGGAGAAGGCGCGCAGCACCGGCACTTCCTCCAGGCGATCGAGAATGACGCGCAGCAGCGAAGGCACGATCTCGAGCACCGTGATGCCCTCACGCTCGATCTCCCGTGCCAGCAGGATCGGGTCCCGCGCGATCGCGTTGCCCAACACATGCACGCGCGCGCCGACCATCGGCCCGGCGAGGAATTGCCAGACCGAGATGACGAAGCTCTGCGGCGCGGTCTGCGCGATCACGTCCCCGGCGGAGAGGTCGAGCTCGGAGATCAGCGAAGCGAGGTGGTTCGACAGGCCGCGCTGCTCGATCATGACGCCCTTTGGCGCGCCGGAGGAGCCCGACGTATAGACGAGATAGGCGAGGCTGGAGGCGGCCCGCGGTGCGGCGCGAGCGGGCTTGGTCACCCCTGACGCGATCGCGTCTTCGAGCGCGGCCACCTGCATGCGTTCGACCAGCGGCTCGAGCAGTGCCTCGACCATGGCGGACTGAGCCCGTCCGGTCAGCAACACGCGGGCACAGCTCGATCCGAGGATGGTCGTGAGCTGGGCGGTCGGCTGGTCGGGATCGAGATTGAGGAAGGCCGCGCCGACGCGCTGCACCGCGATCATCGCGGCGAGCAGGTCGGGCCCGCGCTCCGCGAGCAAGGCGACGACGCTCTCGACGCCGATGCCCTCACGGGCCAGCCAGCGCGCGGCCGCCAGGCTGCGGTGCGCCAGCTCGCGATAGTTCAGGGACGTGCGGCCGTCCGACACCGCGATAGCGTTCGGCGTCTTCCTCGCCTGGCGTGCGAAGCGTTCGTTCAAATTGCCGCGCGTGGTGAAATTGGCCGGCACGCCCCGGCCCTTCGCCAGCAACAACCGGCGTTCGGCCTCGGTCAGCAGCGGCAGGCGCGAGATGCGCTGTTCCGGATTGGCGATGACGGCCTTGAGCAGCGTCCTGAACTGGGCGGCCATGCCTGCGATCGTCGCGGCGTCGAACAGATCGGTGGCGTATTCGAAGAACCCGCTGAAGCGGCCATCGGCCTCGACCAGTTCGAGCGTGATGTCGAAGCGCGCCACCTTCGGATCGATTTCCAGCCGCCGTGCCGACAGGCCGGGAAAACGTGCCGCCTCGATCGAGGCGTTCTGGAGGATGAACATGATCCGGAACAGCGGATTGCCGTCGCTGCGGCGCGCGATCTGGAGCGTGCGCAACACCTCCTCGATCGGGAGGTCCTGGTTGCGGTAGGCGTCCAACGTGACCTGTCGCACCCGCCGCAACATCTCGCCGAAGCTCGGATCGCCGCTGAAATCGTTGCGCAGGACCAGGGTGTTGGCGAACAGCCCGATCAGGCGCTCGCTCTCGATCTGGTTGCGGTTGGCGATCAGCGAGCCGGTCGCGACATCCTCATGCGAGGTGTGGCGGAACAACAGGCACTGGAAGGCCGCCAGCAGCGTCATGAACGGTGTGACGCCCTGGCTCTGGCTCAGTGCGCGCAGGTCGCCCGACAGCGTCTTGGAAAATTCGAGATAGTGGCGCGCGCCGTGACCGCTCCAGACCTCCGGCCTGGGCCGGTCCGTTCGCAGCGGCAGCGTGGTGACGCCGTTGAGCTGGGCCCTCCAATAATCGAGCTGCTCCTTCGCCGCCGGTGTCTGCGCCCAGCTCTGCTGCCAGAGCGCGAAGTCGCGATACTGGAACGCAGGCGGAGGCAGCGCGGCCGGGTGCGTCTTGCGTGCCGCGGCGTAGTGGACGGCGAGCTCCTCCCAGAACAGCCGCTGCGACCAGCCGTCGGTGACGAGATGATGGACGTTGACCAACAGCGCATGGCTGTTCCCGTTGAATGACAGCAACGTGACCTTCAGCGGCGGCTCGTGAGCCAGGTCGAACGGATGTTGCGCGAGCTTGAGCGCCTCGCGCCGGACAACCGCGAGCCGCTTGCCGGCAGGGCAGGGCTTGAGCTTGACGCGCGCGAATTGCGGCGGCGATGACAGCACAAGCTGCACCGGCTCGCCCCGACGTTCGATAAAGATTGTGCGCAGCGCCTCATGGCGTGTGCAGATCGCAGTGAGGCTCGCAGAAAGCGCGGCGCCGTCGACCGGGCCGTCGAGGAGCGCAACTTCGACGACATTGTAATTGTAGCGGGTCGGGTCGAGCCGCGAGAGGACGTACATCCGCTGCTGCTGGAACGACAGCGGTGCGTCTGCGCCCGCAGCGGGGCGCCAGGCCGGCAGCGCCGCCTCGCGCCGGCTTGCGGCGGTTTCGATCCGCGCCGCAAGTGCTACGACCGTGGTGCAATCGAAGATGTCCTCGAACGAGAACTCGACATTGAAGCGTTCGCGCAGGCGCGAGCGCATCTGCGTCACCGCGAGCGAGTCGGCGCCGAGCGCGAAGACGTCCTGGTCGGCGCCGAGCTGCGGCAGCTCCAACAGACCAGCCCAGATTTCGGCGAGCTGGGTCTCCATCGCATTGCGCGGCAGCCGGGTCTCGTCACGGCCGTCCACTGCTGCAATCAGTCCGGCCAGCGCACCGCGTTTGACCTTGCCGCTGGCGCCCTTCGGCAGTGCCGCGACGCTGCGGATCAGGCTCGGTACCTTGTAGGCTGCGAGCCGCTTTCGTGCGAACTTGCGCAGCTGGTCGGACGTGGCCTCGGAATTCGGCCGGAGCACCACGACGGCGGCGACGTTCTCGCCGAGCTTCGAGTGTGGCACGGCAAACACGCCGGCCTCTAGCACCGCCGGGTGGCCGAGCAGGACTTCTTCCACCTCCAGCGGCGAGATCTTCTGCCCACCGCGGTTGATGACGTCCTTGATGCGGCCGACGATGAAGAGATAGCCGTCGGCATCGAGATAGCCGAGGTCGCCGGTCCGGAACCAGCCATTGCGGAACGCAGCCCGCGTCGCCGCCTCGTCATTATAATAGCCGCGGCTCATGTTGGGCCCGCGCAGCATGATCTCGCCGCGCGCCCCGCTTGCAAGCGTGCGGCCGGTCTCGTCCATGATCGCGATCTCGGGGCCGGCGGCGCGGCCGACCGATCCGACCTTGCGCAGCTCGAACGGATTGGCCGCGATCTGCGAGGCCGCTTCCGTCATCCCGTAGGTCTCCAGCACGGGAACGCCGAACGTCGCCTCCAGCCCTCGAAGAATCGCAGGCGCGAGCGAGGCCGAGGCCGAGCGGATCACGCGCAGCGACGACGACCGGGCACGGTCCGGGTTCGCCTCCGCCGCCGTCAGCAATGCGCGATGAATGGTCGGCACCGCCGTGTACCAGGTCGGTTGCAGCTCCCGCATCCAGCCGAAGAAGGACGAAGAATCGAAGCCGTCGGTGCAGATCACGCTGGAGCCCGCGGCCAGCGCCGTGAGAAGGCCGGAGATCAAGCCATGGGCATGAAACAGCGGCAGGACGTTGAGCAGGCGATCGCGCGACGTGAGCGACAGCACATGGCCGGCATTGTAAGCGGACAGGCAGACATTGCGATGCGTCAGCGGCACCATCTTCGGCCGCGCCGCCGTGCCTGATGTCAACAGGATGAACGCATCGTCGTCCCCGCGCGAGGGACCATTGGTGCTCGCTGGTCCGACCGAGGGGCCGATGAACGCGCAACCGCCGAGATCGTCTTCCGGCCCCGGCACGAAATCGATCACCGCGATATCGAGCGCCCTGGCGACGTCGCGGCTCGCCGAGTTCATGTCGGCCCAAGTCACGAGCGCCGCCAGCTTCAATTCGCTGAAATAGCGTTGCAGCTCGTCCGCCGTCAGATCCGGACTGACGGGGATGCATACGGCGGCCGACGCGACCGCGATCAATGCCAACGCGCTGTCGGCGCCACGCGGCAGTGCAACTGCAATGCGGTCCGCAGGCGCGATGCCGAGCCCGCGCAGCGTGCGGATCAGATCCTGCGTCCGGTCGCCCAAGGCGCGGTAGGTGAGAACCGGCCGGCCAGGGGCGATGAGTGCGGCCGCCGCCGGCGTCCTGCGCGTGTAGAATTCGAGAAGTCCGCTGATATGCGCGAATATCTTCGTTTCGGCCGTGGCACCGGCTGATCCTCCGTCTGCTCCGGATGCAATGTCCGACAACGCCATTCCCTTTTGATCCGATTGGGCTATTCTTCCAAGAAGTTGGGGAACGCGTCCAGTCTGAGGTGAAGTTTGAGCCCCAAAATCTGTGGTTGAGGGGCTCCAGAGCCCTTCGACGGAGTGCTGGTCGGGCAGAATCACCATGCTGGAGAATGAGCCGGGCACCGGGACGGAAGGCGAGCTGAAGCGCTGGCTCGACGGTATCGGCCTCGGTCACTACACCGATCTGTTCGCGCAGCACCGTCTCGATCTCGACGTGATCGGGGACCTGACCGAATCCGACTTGGTCGAACTCGGATTGCCGCTCGGCGATCGCAAGCGGATCCAGCGGGCGATGGCGGCGCTGTTTCAAGCGGAAACGGCGGAGGCGCCAGTCGAGGCGGTGCGTCCGCAAGCACGGGCAGAGGTCGGAGCCGAGCGGCGCCAGCTCACCACGATGTTCTGCGACATGGTGGATTCCACCTCGCTGTCCGCGCAGTTCGATCCCGAAGACGTCCGCGACATGATTGCGGGCTTCCGCGAAACCTGCGTTCGCGTGGTCAAGCATTACGAGGGCTTTGCCGCCCGTTTCGTCGGCGACGGTATCCTGGTCTATTTCGGCTATCCGACCGCACATGAGGACGATGCCGAACGCGCGGTGCGCGCCGGGCTCGAGATCGTGCGGGTGCTGTCGACGGCGCACGCGGTCGAGCAGCGCGGTGCGCTCAGCCATTCACCCGCCGTCCGTATCGGGATCGCGACCGGCCTCGTCGTGGTCGGCGACCTCGTCGGGCAGGGCACCGAAGAACGCGACTCCGCGGTCGGCGAGACCGTCAATCTCGCTGCGCGCCTGCAGGCCCTGGCGCCGCCCAATGGCGTGGTGATCTCGGCCTCGACGCAGTCGCTGCTGAAGGGGAAGTTCGACTACCGCAATCTCGGCGTCCATGTCCTGAAGGGGATCCCCGAGAAGGCACAGGCCTGGCACGTGGTGCGCGCCTCGCGGGTGGAGACCCGCTTCGCCGCCGCCAGGGGCTCGCGGTTGACGCCGCTCGTCAACCGCGAGGAGGAGATCGCGCTGTTGATGGGGCGCTGGCAGCAGGCCAAGGACGGCGACGGTCAGGTCGTGGTCAAGTTCGGCGAGCCCGGCATCGGCAAGTCGCGCATCATCCAGGAAATCTTCGAGCGGATATCGGGCGACCGCCATGGACAAGTCTCGCTCCAATGCTCGCCTTACTACACCTCCACGGCGTTCCATCCGTTCGTCGACCAGCTCAAATTCTCCCTCGGCCTCGATCGCGAGGAGTCGTCCGCGCTGTCGCTGGCGAGCCTCGAGACCGCGATCGCCGCCGCTCATGGCGACATCGAGCAGGTCACGCCGCTGCTTGCCGCGCTGCTGTCGATACCGACCGGAGACCGCTATCCGCCGCTCGAACTGTCACCGCGGCAGCAGAAGGATGCGACCGTCGTGGCGCTGGTCAACCATTTCCTCGGCCTTGCGCGCGAGATGCCGCTGGTGATCGCGTTCGAGGACCTGCACTGGATCGACCCGACGTCCCGCGAGGTGATCGACCTTCTGGTCGACCGGGTGCAGAACCGGCCGATCCTGGTCATCATCACCGCGCGATCCGAATTCCAGCCGAGCTGGAACGCGCATTCACACATCACCACCGTGGTCCTGAACCGCCTGAGCCGGCAATTGCGCACGACGCTGGTCGAGCGCGTGGCGGGACGCGAGCTGCCCAAGGAGGTCGTCGAGGAGATCATCGTCAAGACCGACGGCGTGCCGCTGTTTTTGGAAGAGCTGACCAAGACGGTTCTCGAATCCGACCTGCTGACCGAGCGGCACGGGCGCTATGTGCTGTCCGGGCCGTGGCGGCAGCTCGCAATCCCGGCAACCCTGACCGACTCGCTGATGGCGCGGCTCGACCGGATGGGACCGTTCAAGCGGATCGCGCAGATCGGCGCCACGATAGGTCGCGAGTTCTCCTACGAGACGCTGCGCGCCGTCGCCAACACGCCGGCCGAGCAGATCGTGGCGGCACTCAATCATCTGGAGGAGGCCGGGCTGATCATGCGCCGCGGCCATCCACCGGACGCGCTCTACTCCTTCAAGCACGTGATGATCCAGAACGCCGCGCATGCGAGCCTGTTGCACAGCGAGCGGCGCAAGCTGCACTCCCGGATCGTCCAGGTGCTTTCCGAAATGTATCCGGAGAAGTCCGAGCGCGAGCCGGAGCTGCTCGCCCATCACCTGACCGAATCCGGCCAGAGCGAGGGCGCCGCCAATTTTTGGCTCAAGGCCGGCAAGCAGGCGGCGAGGAGCGGCGCCAATCTGGAGGCGATCGGCCATCTGCGCCGCGGCCTCAGCGTCGTGCACGCCAGCGCGGGCATACCGGGGGCCGACGAGATGGAGCTCGAGCTGCGCATCGCACTGGGCATTTCGCTGATTGCCGCCAAGGGCTATGCGGTGCAGGAAGTCGAGGAAAACTACATCCGCGCGCTGGAGCTCGGCCATCAGCTCGATGATGACGAGAAGGTCTTCGCAGCCACTCGCGGACTCTGGGTGTGCCATTTCATCCGCGCCGATCTCACCCGCGCGCACGATCTCAGCGTCGAGCTGTTGAGATTCGCCAAGCGGCAGCGGCTGAGCGAGCGTTCGCAGCCGGCGCAGCAGACCGGCTATCTGATCGAGGCGCACCGTGCGATCGCGATGACCATGCTCTATCGCGGCCGCTTTGCCGCCTCACAGCATCATTTGCACCGCTGCATCAATCTCTACAGCCCCGATTTGCACTCCGACCTGATGGAGCGGCACGGCACCGATCCCGGCGTCGTCTCGCGGTCCTATCTCGGCTATCTCCTCTGGTTCCTCGGCCGGCCTGACGCGGCGCGCCAGCACAGCGAGCAGGCGATCGCCAATGCCGAGAAGATCCGCCATCCCTTCACGCTCGCCTTCGCGCTCGTGTTCGGCGCCTATCTCTGCCAGCATCTGCGCGACGTCGAGGGTACGCGCGACCACGCCAACCGCGCCATGATCATCGCCAGCGAGCACAATTTCCTGCACTGGAAGCAGCAGGCGACGATCCTGCGCGGCTGGGCGCTGACGCAGCTCGGCGAGACCGACGAAGGCCTCAGCCAGATGCGCTTCGGCCTCGACGAGTACGAGGCGATGGATTCCTGGCTCGCCGGCTGCTGGTTCCGCTGCCTGCTCGCGGAAGCCTACGCCAAGGTCGGGATGCGGGATGCCGCCTTGCGTGCGCTGGACGGCGCGCTCGCAACCGCGCGGCGGACCGGTGATCATTCCTACCTCGCCGAGGTCTATCGCCTTCAAGGCGAGATCATCCTGTCGGATGGCGATCCCGCCTCGGTGCAGGAGGCCGAGGAGCTGTTCGCCCAGTCGCTGGCGACAGCGCGCAAGCAGGGTGCGCTGTCCTGGGAGCTTCGCACCGCCGTCAGCCTCGCGCGCCTGTCGCTCGAAGCCGGCAGGCGCGAGCACGCAAGTCTCCTGCTCGCGCCGGTCGTGGGCAAGTTCAGCGAGGGTTTTTACACGCCGGACCTGAAGCAGGCGATGCAGCTCGTGGCCGAACTCGGGACCGACACGCCCGCGCGTGAACAGGCCGATCTGTGACATGCGCGATCTTGCCGCCGCGCGTGCGCGCTACGTGGAGCGGATTGCCAGGCGCGAGCGGATTTCCTCGCCCCGCCTGCTCGAGGCGCTCGCCACTGTTCCGCGCGAGGATTTTCTGTCGAGGGGGCCCTGGCGCATCAAGAGCGAGGCGGCGCGCAGCTACCGGCTGACGCCCGACGCGGATCCCGTTCATCTCTACGACAATGTGCTGGTCGCGATCGACGCCCGCCGCAAGCTCGACACCGGCTTGCCGAGCCTGTGGGCGCATCTCATCGACATTCTCGACGTCAGGGAGAGGGACCGCGTCGTGCAGATCGGCTGCGGACTTGGCTATTTCTCCGCCGTGCTGTCGAAGATGGTCGGTCCAAGGGGCAGCGTACGTGCGATCGAATGCGACGAGCGGCTCGCGGCCCGAGCGGCGAGCCACTTGCACGGATATCGCAACGTCACGGTCGTCAACGGCGACGGATGCAAGGACGTCGGCGAACCCGCCGACGTGATCATCGTACATGCCGGCTTCCCGCAGCCGCACCCGCTCTGGCTGCAGTCGCTCCGTCCGCGCGGCCGCCTCCTGGTCCCGCTGACGCAGCGGGATCGCGAAGGCGCAGCCCTCAGGATCACGCGCAAGGGCAGGGGGTTTGAAGCCGAGGCAATCCAGCAGATCCGGATCTTTCCCGGCCAGGGCCGCGGCACGACCGCCCTCGACGACCGCGTCGCCGACTGGTGGCAGCGAGCATCAGCCCTGGCACCGCTGCGCTTTCGCAGCCTCGCGCAGGGCCTGCCGGCGGATGGCTAATGCTTCGTTTCATTTTACCTTGATTGCGATCGCAAGTTTCCAACGCGCCACATTGCCGCTATGAGTGCGGCCTGACTGCCATTCGAGCGCGCGCCATGCATTCCGTTGCCCTGCTGACTGCCAGCTACGCCAAGGATATCGAGCGCTTTTCGCTGCTCAGCGAGAGCATCGACACCTGGCTCTCGGGATATACGCGGCATTATGTTCTCGTTAACGATGAGGACGTTCCGCTGTTCGCGCGGTTCGCCTCCGACAAGCGGGTCATCGTTCCGGCCTCGCGCTACCTGCCGAAATGGCTGTTCGCGGTGCCGCCGGCCCTCCAGTTCCTCAGCAGCCGGCGTGTCTGGCTGTCGCTGCTGTCGTCACCCGTGCATGGCTGGCACATCCAGCAGATCCTGAAGATCGCCGGGGTCCTCAATACGCCCGAGCAGCGCGTCTGCATCCTGGATTCGGACAATCTGTTCTTCCGCGAATTCGACGTCGGCCAATACGCCGGCGGTGAGAAGACGCCGCTCTTCGTCACCCGCAGGGCGATCGGCGCGGACCACCCGGTGCATGGCGTGTGGCTCCGCACCATCGATCAGCTTCTGGGTATCAAGGAGCGCTCGTTCCCGGCGGACGATTATGTCGGCAACGCGCTGGTCTGGGACAAGGGCACCGCGCGTGCGATGACCGACGCCATCAAGTCGGCGACGGGCCTCAGCTGGGCGCTGGCACTGTGCCGAAAGAAGAAATTCTCCGAATACCTGCTGTATGGCAATTTCGTCGCCAATTCGCCCGAGCATCTGGCGACCCATCGGGTCACCGAAGACAGTATCGCGGTCTCGCACTGGGACGACACGCCGCTCGACCGCCCGGCGATCGAGGCCATGATGCGCACGGCCTCGCCCGAGCAGGTCGCGCTCTGCATCCAGTCCTATTCGTCGACCTCGATCGACGACATCCGCGACGTGTTCCGCCTCTCCTCGCGCGACCGTCGCAGTCCGAGTCTTGCTCCCGATCACATCGGAGATGCGCCCGCGTTCGAAACGCCGAAGACGCGCTGAGGACCAGCGGCTCAGGCGTCCTTTGTGAACTTGCTGATGACGTCCATGAACGGCTTCGGCTTGAACTCGCCGTCGAGCGGCAGCGGGCGGTTCGGCTGCTTGTCCTTGCGGGCGAAGGTGCCGTTGATCCAGCTGTAGCGGTCCGAGATGCCCCAGGTCAGGATCGAGCGCGCCGGGCCGCTGGTCGAGATCGCCGTCAGCAGGTCGTCGACGCGCTTGGCGACGATGGCGTCGCGCTCGGCCGGATTGCCCGCCAGCTTCTGGTCGTCGACGTCGAGCTCGGTGACCAGCACCTCGAGTCCCCAGGAACGCAGCTCGGCCACGAATTCGGCGAGCCCGTGCGTGTCGATCTCGAGCTCGGCGTGCAGATGCGACTGCAGGCCCACGGCGTGGAGCGGAACGCCCTGGTCGAGCAGGTCCATGATGAGGTTGCGGTAGGCTGCCCGCTTGGCGATGAACGAGTCCTTTGCCGACTCGATGTCGTATTCGTTGATCGCGAGCTTGACCAAGGGATCGGCCGCAGCTGCCGTGCGGAACGCCAACGGAATCCAGCCTTGACCCAGATGCTGCGTCCAGAACGTGTCACGCCGGTCCTTCGGACTGCGGGGATTGTCCGGAATCGGCTCGTTCACGACATCCCACGACGTCAGCTTGTCCTTGTAGTAGGAGACGACGGTGCCGATGTGATCGCGATACGCGCGCTCGACGCCCTTGGAATCCCTGATCTGTTTGGTCCAGTCCGGAATGTCGTGATACCAGGCGAGCGCGTGGCCGCGCATCGTCAGGTCGTTGTCTCGCGCGAAATCAAGGATCGCGTCGGCGCGTTCGAAGGCGAACGTATGGGCGTCCGGCCGCAGCATCGGCCATTTCAGCTCGAGCACCGGCACCACCTGGGTGCAATAGGTGCTGATGGCCTCGCCAAGCCTGGGATCGGCTTGCAGGTCCCAGAGCGTCGCCGCAGCGCCATAGCCCGGCCGGCGCTGGGCGCGTTTCGATGCCGGCACGGCGGACGCGGATGAGCCCGCCGCGAGGGCGGCGGCGCTGCCGAGGAGAAATTCGCGTCTGTCGAGCCCGGTCACGCGTGACGCTGCATCGCCGCTTCCGCGATCTCGTAGTAGTGAAGCGCGCCTTTCTCGAGCGTCAGGTGGTCCAGCACATAGTCGCGCGGCGCGAAGTCCCCCGCGCCGACGCGTGACCAGAAGTCGTCCCAGCCGGCGGTGAATCCGCTCGCATCGGTGAAGGTCATGCCACAGCGCCCGTCGAAATAGGGCACCGAGGACACGTCGCCCTCGAACCTCACCTTGTCCGGGAAATATTTCGGATCCTGCCACGGCCCGCCGCGATCCCAGGCAAAGACGGGAACGCCGCTCGACAGCGCCTGCTGGCAGGCGATGCCCTGGCTTTCGTGCTCGCAGAGGAAGACCATGCTGCGGCAACGCGCCAGCGCGGCCTTGTAATCGTCTTCCTTGTAGTGCCCGTAGCGGATCACTTCGACGGTACGTCCGCTTGCCTCGAGATGCCTGCGGATCGGCTCGATCAGCTCTCGCTCGTACCGTCCCTGATCCCAGCGGACCTTGTCGTAGAGCAGCACGTCGACGCTCTTCCGATCCGCCGGCGCGGGTGTCCAAAGATCGGTCTCGATGCCGACCGGCCAGGCGCCGACATGGGGCCAGTGCGGACGGAACATGTCGGCATACCAGGCGCACGGCACCAGCACGCGCCTGACATCGAGATCCTTCAGGCTCTCCGGCGCATCGATCGGGTGGTCGTACATGGCGACGCCGAGCAGGAGCGGGTTCTTCCACTTGAACCAGTCGAGCACGAACGGCCGGCCGATGATGCAGGCCAGTTCCTCGGGGTGCTTCCGGATGTGGCGATAGTCGTTGACGCGGTAGCGGATGCCGAGCCGATCGAGGCCTGCGCACAGATTGAGCAGGACGCGCCGCTGGCCGCTGATGAAGGACTTGCCCAGCAGCAAACGTCGCAGCAGCGGCCGGAGATGGCGGTCGCCGGGAAACCAGCGGTCGTCCCGTTCTTCGAAAAAGAGGTTGAGGACCATCCTGTCGCGGCCTCCTGCGCCGAAATCCGAAGGAACCGCAGGCACGTTGGTGCCGCGACGCGGCAGCGAGGCCGGTTTCAGCCGGGTTGGTTCGGCAACGTCCATGTCGGTCACATCAGCGCATCGGAGGAGTCGAGCGACGTTTCGCCATCATTGCTTCTTTTCCGTGATCGCACCGGCCGCTTCAAGGACAGGGCAAATTTAACGCTAACGCGCGATAACCGCGCGCTCGCTCCATTCGCGGTCCGATTTGCAGGCTTATGCAGCTATCTTCGCCGATGCCAGCGGCGCAATCCGATTGTCGCACCAAAGTCCAACTGCCTTAACGTCTCGTTAATCCTGATGGCCGCCGACGGTCCCGTGCCCGCATGCTGAACCGCCATTTCTCGATCTATCTGGTCGCCTACATCCTGCCCGCGGCGGTGGGCTTTTTCGCGGTCACCGCCTATACGCGGCTCCTGAGCCCGGCGGAATACGGCGTCTATGTCGTCGGCATCAGCCTTGCGGGCATTCTGGGCGCGATCTTCTTCGCCTGGATCAAGCTGTCGGTGTCCCGCTATCAGGCGATGTCGGCGGAGGTCGATTTCCGCGGCACGGCGATGGTCGCCTTCGCTCTCACGGCCGCGGTGCTCTGCGCCACCACTCCGCTGGTCGTCCTGCTCCGCAGCGACGTCAGTGTCGAACTGCTGCTCGCCAGCATGTTCGTCGCGATCATGGCCAACGCGGTCGATGTCGGCCAGGAGTTCGAGCGCGCCAAATTGCGCCCCTACCGGTTCGCGGCGATCTCGATCGTGCGCAGCGTCTCCAGCGTCGGCTTCGGTCTGCTCGGCATCTGGCTCGGCTGGGGTGGATTGGGACTGCTCGCCGCGTTTGGTCTGGGGTCGCTCACGGGCATCATCCTGAACCTCGTCGGCGACCGCACCAGGATCGCGCGCTTCCAGCGCAGCCAGTTCATGCAGCTGGCGCGCTACGGCCTGCCGCTGACGCTGGCAGGATTGTCCGTCGCCGTCTATTCGGCCTCCGACCGGCTCATTGTCGCCTATCTGCTCGGCAAGGACGCTGCCGGCATCTTCGGCGTTGCCGCCGATCTGCCGCGCCAGTTCATGGTCATGATCGCATCCAGCGTTGCCGCGGCGACCGTGCCGCTGGTGTTCCGGTCATTGTCCGAGAACAACGGCGAGACGACACGCGAGCGGCTGACCGAAAGCCTCGAGCTCCTGCTCGTCGTCGTTGCACCCGTTGCGGTCTGGCTCGCGCTCGCCGCGGACCAGGTCGCCGGCACGCTGGTCGGCGTCGACTTCCGCGCCGGCGTCTCGGCGCTGCTGCCGACCCTTGTGCTCGCCCGCTCCTTCGGTATCGCCAACCAGTTCTACGTGCAGATCAGCTTTCAGCTCGCCGAGCGGCCCTTCATGCTGTCGGCGCAGTCCTTCCTCACGCTCGTGGTCAGCGTGATCCTGATGTTCGCGCTGATCCCCGGCTATGGCCTCCACGGCGCGGCGCTGGCAACGCTGGCGACCGAGGCGATCGGCTTCCTCGCTGCTGTCGTCCTGATGCATCGGGCCCACCCGGTTCCGTTCGAGTTCAACCGCCTCGCCGGCGTTGCCGTTTCCGCAGCCGTGATGGCGGCCGCGATCCTGATCGCGCGATCGCAAGTGGGTGGCACCGGCCTCGTGTCGCTCGCGATCGTCAGTCTCGCCGGTGGCCTCGCTTATGCGGCTGCGGCCTGGTTGCTGAATGTTGCGAACGTGCGAACGTTGTCGCTGCGCTTCCTGCGAACGTTGAACCGCAAGGCGCTCGGCGCTTAGCGAGCGTGCCGCCCGGCGTCGGCCCGTAAGGCTGCACCAGGGGTTGCCCGGACATTCTGCCGCAGCGATCAGGCCGGCTTCGGACCAGCCTCGGCCCTAGGCCGCCTTCCGCCTGCGCAAACCGTCGTATATGAGAGATTTGTCGCGGGAACATGCCGAATCTCGCCACAGACGGAACGTAAGCCGGCTGCGATTTCTTAATCCAATGATTCCAATCTGACGCGTGATCGACACGGGCGGACTGGCATTTCGACCGAGGATGGCATGAAAAACCGACTGACGACGGCGAAATCCACCGTGGCGATGCGGCGTTGGGTGCCTTCCGGAATCGTGGCCTTGGCGGCAATGGTCGCATTGACGGCGACCCCGGCAACCGCGGCCAAGCAGCCGCGCCAGGCGGCCGAGGCCGTGGCGCCGCGTGTTGCCGGCGAGCCGATCATGGCGATCGTGTCGATCAAGAGCCAGCAGGTCACTTTCTACGATGCCGACGGCTGGATCATGCGCGCGCCGGTGTCGACCGGCACCACGGGCCGCGAAACGCCGGCCGGCGTGTTTGCCATCGTCGAGAAGGACAAGGACCACCGCTCGACCATGTATGACGATGCCTGGATGCCGAACATGCTGCGCATCACCTGGAACGGTATCGCGCTGCATGGCGGACCGCTGCCCGGCTATGCCGCCTCGCACGGCTGCGTGCGCATGCCGTTCGGCTTTGCCGAGAATCTGTTCGACAAGACGAATATCGGGATGCGTGTGATCATCTCGCCGCACGACGCGGTCCCGGCCGACTTCTCCCACCCCTCGCTGTTCGTGCCGAAGCCGGACGCCATCGCGGCAGTGCCCGGCCTGGCCGACAAGCTCTCCGCCGAGGCCGAGGAGGCCACGAGGGCAGCCGATGCGGCCAAGAAGGCTGCTTCCGCTGCCGCGAAGGAAGCTGCCTCGCTTCCCGCCGCGCTGCGCAAGCTGGAACAGCAGAAGACCCGCGCAGATGCCGAGCTCGCCTTCGCCGACAAGACGCTCGCGAACGCCAAAACCGATCAGGCCCGCGCCAAGGCCGAGGAGCTGCAGCAAAAGGCGGCGGCCAAGGCTGCCGACGCGGCAACGCAGCTCGACGCCGCCAGGGCCGCCGCGCAGCCGAAGCGCGATGCAGTGGCCGCCACGAAGGAAGCCGCGAAGGCGGCCGCGACCCGGAAAGCCGACGCCGTCAAGGCGGCGACCGACGCGAAGCTCGCAGGCGAGCCGGTCTCGGTCTACATCAGCCGCGCGACGCAGAAGCTCTACGTGCGGCGGAATACGCACAAGCCGGCGCCCGACGGCGGCGGCGAGGTGTTCGACACCAGCATCGAGGTTCCCGTCACGATCCGTAATCCCGACCAGCCGCTCGGCACGCATATCTTCACGGCGATGGCGAAGACCGATACCGGCCTGCGCTGGAACGTGGTCACGATCGAGAACGGCGACGAGGCGAGGAACGCGCTCGACCGCATCACCATCCCGCAGGACGTGTGGGATCGCATCGGACCGACCGCGTTGCCGCGCTCGTCGATCGTCGTCTCGGATGAGCCCCTGAGCAGCGAGACCAATTACCGCACCGAGTTCGTCGCAGTGCTGAGCAACGAACCGCAGGGCGGTTTCATCACGCGCAAGCCGACCGCGCCTGCCATGATCGCGAGCGATGACGGCTGGGACAACGGCGGTAACGGCTTCTTCTTCTTCCAGCAGCGAGATCCCTACGTCCAGCCGGCCAATCCGCGCCGGCGCAGCCAATATCAGTACTATCAGCCGGCGCAGCCGATGCAGCGCGGCTTTTGGTAGGGAAGCCGAACTTGCCTGCGGCGTAGGCTTATGGCCGTGCCGTGATCACCAGGGCCTGGATCTTGGCTTCGACCGGTCCGGACCCATGGCGCGCGCGGATCGCAGTGGCGACAGCGTCCGTCGCTGTCTGAAGTTCGCCGCCGCTTCTCGCCTCGATTTCGCCGCGTAGCGGCGTACCCTGGCAATAGGCGAATGCCACGAGGTCGGGCGACGGTGCGCGGCTGGTGGCTGCCAGCGTTTCGATCGAGACGTTGCCGAAACCTGCGCGTGCGAGATCGGCCCGTATGATCGCCTGGTCGAAATAGCCGTGCGGCGTCCGCGCCATGAAGCGGGGCGGATCGTCGGGAAACAGCTTGCCCAGCGCGGTCGTTGCGTCATCGGCGAACACGTTCTCCTCGATGCGGTCCCAGACATTGAAGAGAAACGTGCCGCCGGGCTTCAGGACGCGCTTTGCTTCCGAATAGCCCTTGACGCGGTCCGGAAAGAACATGACGCCGAACTGGCAGCAGACCACGTCGAACTCGGCGTCGCCGAACGGAAGCGCCAACGCGTCCGCCTGGCGCCAGGAGATGCGGTCATCGCCAGCCTGACGCTGCGCCGCGACCGCGAGCATCGGCTCGTTGAGGTCGGTCGCAACGTAGCGGACGCGGCCCGGCAAAGCCGCCGCCACGGCGCGCGTCACGGCGCCGGTGCCGGACGCGATCTCGAGCAGCACGGAGGGCGAGAGCGCGGCGACGCGTCTTGCGATGTCGTCGGCGTAACCGGCGAAGATCATCGGGACGAGATGCTCATCGTAGAGTTTTGGGATCGAGCCGGCGAAAACCTTGTCAGTGTCGGACATGCCTGCCTCGCTGAAGGTTCGGACGTGAGGCCCAACCTTACCACGGATGCGCCGGCAAGGATGTGAAATAGACCAGCTCAGCATGGCGTTGCGCGCTCTCAGCGAACATCGGCAAAGCCGGTCATCGCGCCTTACGATCTTCCGCCGCCGACCTCGATTCGACGATGGCGGCGCCGTCGTCTTCATCTCGATTGCCGCGCTGAAAGCCGGCTCGCAGATGGCGGTGTACGATTCCTCCAAGGCCGCGCTCGGCGGCCTGATGCGCAACATCGCCCATCTCGGATCGCGGCGCGGAATCCGCGCCAACCTCGTCTATCCCGGCCTCGTCGACACCCCCAACGGCCGTGAGGCCGCGCCGGCCGCCCCAACCGCGGCAAGGGCCATGTTCCCTTCGGCCGCCAGGCGACCGCTTGGGAGATCGCCTATGCCGTGCTGTTCTTCCTCTCGGACGAAAGTGTCTACGTCACTGCACAGACCCTCGCGGTCGATAGCGGCTTGAGCGGGATGTGAGAGGCCTAAACGGCCAACCGCACGCGCTGACGTGATCCTGAGGTGCTCACCTTGCGATGCATCGCATCGCAAGGTGAGCCTCGAAGGATGGGCCACAAGCGCCCGCGGCCCATCGTTCGAGGCGCGCAAGGGCGCGCACCTCAGGATGACGGTCGTGCGTGTGGATGCACGACATCGCGCGCGCTCATCGCCCGCGCGACCGCGCGCGACAAACGAGATGGTCGAGCGAGATGTGCCCCGGCCCGTGAGCCATGATGCCCAGCGCCATGGCGGCCCAGGTGAGATGGATGGGCCAGCCATCCGGCACCGTGAGCTCCACGATCAGCGTCATGAACAATAGCCCGAGCGCCGCGAACCGCGTGCCCAGTCCCAGCACCAGCAGGACCGGGAACATGATCTCGCCCGAACCCGACAGGAAGGCCATCACCGTCGGTGCCGGAAAGTGATAGGGCCCGCCCGGCAGATGCAGCATGAATTCGTCGCTGAACAGCGTCACGGCGGTGTCGTTGAGCCTGAGGAAGCCGTCCCATTTGAGCATGCCCGAGCGCCAGAACGGCACGGCCAGCGCGACCCGCAGCACAAGCTGGACCAGCGAAGGAACGGCAATCATTTGCACCAGATGATTGGCCCTGTCGACGAGCAGTCCTGGCGAGAGCGAGCCGCTGTCGGTGCTCATGTGCTGGTCCGTGATCATCATTGGTCTCCGCAAGCGAGCGAGGTGAAGGCGCCGGCCTCGATCAGTCCGGCGATGTTCGCGGCGATGTCGAATTCGCTTGAGGCTTCCAGCGCCGACGACGCGGCCTCGCCGAGCGGCCGCCCCGAGATCAGGCGGTCTGCGAACACTGCACCGCCCGGCGGAAGGCGGCGCACGGTAACGTCGAATTCGGGGCGCGTGATCAGGGCATCCTCCGGCGTGGAGGCATCGATGCGCGCGACCGGCGCATCGTCGCGGTTGGCGGCAAAGATCGTCACGGCCGCGTATTGCGAGCGAAGGCATCGTGCGGCCGGGTGTGGAACGAACACCAGATCGGCCAAACGGTCGGGCGTCACCGCCGACAGCCGGGCCGGCGACAGCGGAAGCGCGTCGGCAGCGTGATAGGCATCGAGCCAGGCGCGTTCGATGCGGGCGACGTCGGGGAGCCAGGGCATGGCCTGCGCATGCTCATACCGCGCCATGAAGTCCGGGAAGTCGCGGCCGTATTCGAACAGCAGCGGCGAGGCCGGCGGATTGCTCCGGACGTGGGAACGCGCCATGGCGCGGAAGAAGTCGGCGCCGGTGATGCGCTGCACTGCCGGATAGATCGCGGCCAGTGCGTCGATCAGGCTGACCGTGACGTTGTTGCGGTAGACGTCGTAGCGCCGGCCGGCGGCCTTGCCGTTCGGGCCGGTCACGCCGTCGGGCGTGCTGCGCGCCGGATCCAGCAGCGCCGGCGCGAACGAAGCGGCGAAGGACAGGCCGGCTTCATGCGGCATGACGCTCTCCTGCCGGCACGGCGGACTGATGACGGTCGAGGATCGCCTGGGCCGCGATGGCTTCTGCCTGCAGCACCGGCCAGTCCGGTATCTTGCTGTCCCACTCGATCAGCGTCGGCACCGCGCCGCGGCGCCGGATCACGATCTCGTAGAGCTTCCAGACGGCGTCCGCGACCGGACCGTCATGGCTGTCGATCAACAGCAGGTCGCCTTCGTCGTCGGCCTGCTCGGCATGGCCGGCGAGATGAATTTCCCCGACTCGCGACAGCGGAAACTCCGCAAGATACTCGAGCGCCGAGAAGCCATGATTTGTCGCGGAGACGAACACGTTGTTGACGTCGAGCAACAGGCCGCAGCCGGTGCGCTCGGCAACGGCGCGGACGAAATCGGTCTCGCTCATCGAGGACTCGCGAAACGCGACATAGGTCGACGGGTTTTCCAGCAGCAGCGGGCGACGGATCGCCTCCTGCACCTGGTCGATGTGATCGCAGACGCAAGCCAGCGTCGCCTCGGTGTAGGGCAGGGGCAACAGATCGTTGAAGAAGCTGGTCTCATGCGTCGACCAGGCGAGATGTTCGGAGACCAGCGCCGGCTGGTAGCGCGCGACCAGGCCGCGGAAGCGCGCCAGATGCGTCTTGTCGAGCGGCCGGGGCCCGCCGATCGACATGCAGACGCCGTGCAGCGAGAGCGGATGGTCGCGCCGGATCGCCTCCAGCGCACGATGCGGTGGGCCGCCGGCACCCATGTAGTTCTCGGCGTGGACCTCGAAGAAGCCACGCCGAGGTCCGCCCTCGAGGATTGCGGGGAGATGCTCGGGCTTGAAGCTCGTCCCGGCAACGCCGCCGATGGGCGTTGCGAAGCGGAGCGGCGCGGCCGCAGGTCCGGTCGACTTGGTCACCGTGCTCATCGTGCTGCTCCGTTCGTGCTTGCCGGCGACGTCGCGCCGGCCGTTACACCGGCTTGAGCGAACCTTTCTTGCCGTTCGGCAGTTCGATGCTGGTGCAGGTGCCGCCCTGCACGAATTTCCAGGCGTTGCCCTGGAAGTCGACGGTCGAGGTGCCCTGGCAGGTCGTGCCCGGACCCGCCGCGCAATCGTTCTGGCCCTTCAGTGCGACGCCGAAGCACTTTTCCTTCTTGGCGGCGACGGCCGCATCGCCCTCGGCCTTCGTCAGTGGCCCGGCGGCGGCAAGGGTCGCAAGCGCGGTCGACATCGCGCCGGCGAGGACGAGAGAGGTGACAGCATGTTTGGCAGACATCGAGTTCTCCTGTTCGAGATGGCATCGCCTGATAGGCGGCTGCGCATGATCTCTTTCGCTCCGCTCGCCACCTGCGTTACCCGCAGGCCGCTCACGAATCCGTGAGACCGATTGGATCGGGCGCACGGGCGGTGCGCTCGAGCGGGGATTAGCGGGCAAGCGTCGGCTCGAAGCCAATGCCCAGCTTCTATCGAGACGGTAGCCAGCGGGCATTGGCTGCGCGCGCTCGCTCCTGCCAGACGTAACGAACGAGCGCCGGCGGCGTAAGACATGTCAGTGACTCGCAACGAGGCGCGAAAGCAGCGATGAATGTCGATCCCGAACGACGGCTTCGTGCGATCGCAGGGCTGACGGTCAGCATCCGCCTTGCGGTCTCCGCGCTGGTCCTGGCGGCAATCCTGTTGACGGCCGCGCTGTCGAGCCTGTTGTGGTGGCGCACGGCGGAAGCGACCAGCCGGCAGCTCGCCTCGACCATCAACGAGCAGATCGTGGCGGCCGTGCGCAAGGAGGTGTCGGCCATCGTCGACGAGGCGCGCGCCGCCCATACTGCGATCCGCACGCTCTTTCTCCAGAACGTGCTCGACACCCGCGAGGCCGACAAGCGCGAGTTCGTCTTTCTCTCGCAATTGCAGTCGCAGGCGACGATTTCCTGGGTCGCATTCGGCTGGCCCGACGGCTCCTTCTTCGCCGCGCACAAGCTCGGCGATCGCCGGCTGGAGATGATGGAGATCTCGCTGACCGACCATGCCGGCCAGCGCCGCGTCGATGAGTATGACGTGGTGCCCGGCGACATCGAGTTCGCCAACCGCCGCTTCGAGCCGACCTCGTTTCGCGTCGCCGACCAGGCCTGGTTCAAGGCCGGGCTGACCGCGGATGATCCGCAATGGTTCAGGGTGCTGGACCATGCGACCGGCGTGCGGCCGTCGATCGCCTTTGCGGGGCCGATCGATGTCTATCAGGAGCGGCAAGGCGTACTGGCCGTCGTCATCGAATACACCAGGCTCGCGCGCTTCCTGTCGCAGCTCGAGGTCGGACGCACGGGAACCGCCTTCATCGTCGATGGCAGCGGCGAGCTCGTCGCGGCGCCGGACAAGGAGGCCGACGAGCTCCATCCGGCGCGTGGCGACACTGCGCTGCTGCCGCTCGCGCGCCTGGCGCTCGGCAAGGCGGGTGAGGCAGGCGGCAGGGAGGCCTGGCGGAGCCGGCTCATGTCGGGCGGCGCCGCCTATGAGGTCGCGCTGACGCCGCTGCCGTTCCCCGGCTGGTCGCTCGCGACCGTGATCCCCGAGGCCGAGTTTCTCGGGCCGGTCGAGACGACGCTGCGGCGTCTGATCCTTGGCCTTGCCATCGGCGCCGTGCTCGCGGCGCTGGCCTCGGCGATGCTGGCGCGGTCCGTCATCGCCGCGCCGCTGTCACGCGTCGTCGGCGAGCTGCGCCATGTCGAGGCGTTTGCGCTGGAGCAGGTCCGCCGCCATCCGTCGCGGCTCAGGGAAATCGCGAGCCTGTCGGGCGCGATCGCCGAGATGGCGGCCGGATTGTCCGCCTTCCGCAAGTTCATCCCGGCGGATCTCGTCCGCGGCCTGCTGCGCCAGGGCGTCGAGGCGAGGCCCGGCGGCAGCGTCCAGGAGCTCAGCGTGATGTTCATCGACATTGCCGGCTTCACCGGGCTGTCCGAGCGGCTGGGCGACCGCGTGGTGCCGCTGCTGTCGCATTATCTCGACATCACTTCGGAGATCATCGTCGCCAATGGCGGGACCATCGACAAGTTCATCGGCGATGCCGTGATGGCGTTCTGGGGCGCGCCGCAGCCGCAAGACGATCACGCCGCGCGATGTTGCCGTGCCGCGCTCGCCTGCCGGAGCGCGATCGAACAGTCGGGCCTCGTCGACGATCTCGGCCAGCCGCTCCAGATCCGCATCGGCATCAATTCCGGCCGGATGCTGGTCGGCAATATCGGCTCGGAGCTGCGGCTGAACTACACCGTGATCGGCGATGCCGTGAACGTCGCCAGCCGGCTCGAAGGCGCCAACAAATCCTACGGGACGCAGATCCTGATCGGCGCGGCGACCGAACGTCTGGCGCGCGGCGTCGTCATCACGCGCGAGGTCGACAGCATCGCGGTCTACGGACGCGAGGAGGGGATCTCCGTCCACGAGCTGATCGGGATTGCGGGCGAGACGATCGACGCTGGCGATGCCACCGGCTGGATCGCCGATTACGAGCGCGGCCTCGCCGCCTATCGCGCACGCCGGTTTGCTGATGCGCTCGCCGATTTCGAAGCGGTGCTGAAACGGCGCAGCCACGATCGTCCGGCCGCCTTGATGCGCGACCGCTGCCGGCAGTTCGCCGCGAGGTCGCCTGATGACGCCTGGCGACCCGTGGCGGCATTGACGTCGAAATAACAACGTGAACCCAATTCGCGCTTCAGCGGCTGACGTGAAACCGGTGGCAAAGCCGCTCCATCCCGCGCATGATGTGGACATGAAAGCAACACTGCTCAAGCCTGACGACTACACCCGCTCGCCCTGGAAGAACGGCGGCGGCATCTTCACCGACATTGCGGACGCCCATCGGGACGATGCGCCCCGGAAGAATTGGGACAGCCTGCTGTGGCGATTTGCTTCGACGCCGATCGTGGCGCCCGGTCCCTTCTCCTACATGCCCGGTATCGACCGCTTGCAGATGGTCGTCGATGGGCGCGGGCTGGTGCTGAAGTCGTCCACGCAGGAATTCGACGAACGTGAACCTTTTACGACCGTGCGCTTCACCGGCGAGATCGAGATCGTCACCGAGCTGGAGGCCGGTCCCGTCGAGGTCGTGAACCTGATGGCGCGGCGCGGTGCGGCCGAGATTGATCTCGTCGCGCTCAGGGAGCCCGGCGAGCGGCCGCTCGCGGTGGGCACCCATCTCGTCTACGCCGCGCGCGGTGAATGCCGCATCCGTCTCGACGGCGAGAATTTTACGGTTCCCAGCCAAGGCACGCTGAAGGTCGAGCTGACGGAGCCGGCGATGCTTGCGCTCGTCTCGGGCCTGGCGGTGCTGGGATCGATCTGGCTGCTCGCTTAGGCGGCCGCTGTGCCGGTCGCCTGCTGCGCACAATCCATGCAACTGGCCAGGTTGACGCCGCCGGGCCGGAGCATGATATCTGCTTCGGTAGCAGACCGCAGCTCGTAGGGGCAGAATATGACCGCGCCAGACAATCTTGCCCCCACGCCTGCCGACGGCGTCATCGACTGGCTGACCAACGGTACGCGCGACGAGCGCTTCATCGACGACATCTTCGCGCAGATGTGCATCCGCCTGCAGCAGGACGGCATTCCCGTGAAGCGGGCGACGCTCCACGTGTTGATCAATCACCCGCAATGGCTGGGGGCCCGCATGATGTGGTCCGACGGCAGCCGCGAGGCCGAGATTGCGCTGGTCGACTATGAAGTCCGCGAGCGGCCCGAATATATCGGCAGCGCCGCCCACGAGATCCATGACGGCGCCACCGAGCTGCGCGAGAGGCTCGAGCAGGATTCCTCGCTCGGCCGCAAGCACGCCCTCTATGACGAGATGCGCGCCAAGGGCCTCACCGATTATGTGGCCTGGCCGCTCTACCATACGCTCGGCAAGCGGCACATCGTTACCTTCGCGACCGACCGGCCCGGCGGTTTCGCCGATGCGCATATCGCCGGTCTCAAGAAGTTGCTGCCGGTGCTGGCGCTGGTCAGCGAGATCCGCATCAAGAACCGCCTGGCCCGCACGCTGCTGGAGACCTATGTCGGCTCCCATGCCGGCGAGCTGATCCTGGCCGGCGCTACCAGGCGCGGCACCGGCACCACGGTCCGCGCCGCGATCATGATCTGCGATTTGCGCGATTTCACCAAGATCTCCGACAACTGGCCGCGCGACGACGTCATCGACCTGCTCAACGACTACTTCGACGCGATGTCGGAGCCGATCGCGCGGCACGGCGGCGAGATCCTGAAGTTCATCGGCGACGGACTGCTCGCGATCTTCCCGCTCAGCGCGCCCGGCGCGTGCGCGAACCTGCTGCATGCCGTGACCGAGGCCCGGCAGGCCATGGCCGCGCTGAACGAACGGAACAACGGCACCGGCCGCGCGCCGCTGAACTACGGCATCGGCGTCCATGTCGGCGACGTCATGTACGGCAATATCGGATCGACCAGCCGGCTCGACTTCACCGTGATCGGCCCGGCCGTCAACATGGCCTCCCGCCTCGAGGCGCTGACCAAGACGATCGGCAAGAAGGTGCTGCTGTCGCGTGCCTTCGCCGAGCTGGTGGAGAAAGAGTTCGCGCTGGAGCATGTCGGCCGGCACGAGGTGCGCGGCTTCAACGAGCCGATCGATCTGTTCGCGTATCCGGAGTGAGGGCGCGACGTGCGCCCGCGCCTATTTGCGGTTCGTTCCCATCGTGCCGGCGCCCGGTGCGTTCATCTGGCCGCCCTGGCTTTGCCTTGTGTCGTTGTCGCCGGGACGCTCTGTCTTTGATTTCGCCGGTGCGCTCGAGCCGCCGCTGTTGGCGTCCGATGACGTGTTGAGGCTCGATGCGCCCGCGCCCGTCGCGCCGCCTGTTCCGGTTGCATCGATGCTCGATCCGGTTCTGGAAGCACCCGCGCCGCCTTGGGCGAACGCGGAAGGTTGAGACGCGAGAGCTGCAACGAGCCCCGCAAGAACAAGCGCTTTCATGTTCGCTCCTTTCGCTCGCGGTCAGGCGGCCCCGGCCGTCCGGGGGCGGTTCATGCCGGGGCCGCCATTGCCGGAACAAGTGGGATCCGGCGCGGGCCAATGCGCGGGAACGCCTGGTCGTTCCAAATCCTGCGGGGCGGCGGCTGGCGCTAGGCCGACCAGCGATCCTGCTCTTCCCGGTGCGCGTGCTCGTTCAGCCGGTCGGCGATCTCATTCGCAATCTGCTCCGATTCGGCCTCGGCGACGGGCTCGCCCTTGTGCGTCTTCAGCTTGTCCTTGTCGGCTTCGATTGGGAAATCGTCGGGCTTCAGTTCGTTATCCCTGGTCATGACACGCCTCGCGCGGTTCTCGGCAGAGGGAAAACGCGCGTGAAGGCGGATCGTTGCGTCAAGGATGAAGCTTCGATCGACCGAGCAAGTCGGGCGCCGCCGATCGCCGGGGGGGCGCGGCACCAACGTCCGCGCCCCGAGATCGATCGTTCATGGCCGTGATGTGCAAGCGCCAGGAAACGGGAACTGCCTGTTCCGCCTATTTCTCGACCGCCCCGGACCAATCCTTGAAGCCGCCGACGTTGTAGACCTTGTCGTAGCCCATATCCTTCAGCACCTTCCCGGCCAGCGCCGATCTGCCGCCGGACGCGCAATAGAGGATGACGGTCTTGGTCTTGTCGAACGCCTTGTCGTGATAGGGCGACTCCGGATCGGCGCGAAACTCCAGCATGCCGCGCGAGACGTTCACGGCGCCCGCGATCTTGCCGCTGGCGGCGACTTCCGGCGCATCGCGAACGTCGACGACCAGCGTGTCGCCGTTCTTGATCATCTCGGCTGCCTGGTCGGAGGTGATCTTCGGGACCGCCGCGTTCGCAGCTTCCAGCATTTGCTTGACACTCGTTGCCATGGTTTCTCTCTCCTGCCCGCCCCCGCGGGAGGATAGCACATCGCTTTTCGCTGCGCCTCCTCCAGTCGATGGACGCCGCGCCGGGCAGACCGGCGTTAGCCGGCCCGTCATGTGCCGGGCCGCGCGTCGTGCGGATGCGCAATTGAGGGCGGCTTGGTGAAAGAGATCGCCGCGCAGGACTCGTAGACCGGCTTCGTTGGCGGCTTGGACGACGAATGCCGCCCGCGTCATCGGGAGGCGAGGCAAGCCCCGGTGCAACAGAAGAGGTGATCGGCGACATCAGGCGCGACAGCGAGAGGAGACGTCAATGCCAACCTGCTCTGGAAATCCTCATGCTCGAACCGGGCGCTGCGCCGTCTGTGACGGCCGGTTCGGCCTGGTCAGGTATTACGCGTGGCGCAAGCCGCTCTGCTCGAAGAAGTGCGTCGAACGTCTCGCGACCCGCCGCCGCGACGACCGCGACTGGTTCGGCCGTGTCCCGATCGCCATCGATCTATCTCCAGAAAACCGCGCGAGGATGCTATGACCCTAGAGATGTCACGACGAGGCAAGCAATACATGGAAACGGCGCAGAGCCTGCTGCGCGCTGCGATGAGCATGACCGACGAGGTGGTCGCGACGCGCCTGAAGCTGCTGGCCGACGACTATCAGCGCCGCGCCGAAAAGGCCTCGAGCGTCGATGCCGCCAAACCGGCGCGCTCGGCCGCCAGGCCCGAATACGATTGGTCGAAGGAGCTCGCGTGAGATGATCAGGATCATCGCCGTGCTCTGCAGCCTCTCGTCTCCGACCGACTGTCATGAACAAATCGTCACGACCTCGGACTTCGCCGACGTCACGATGCAGTCCTGCCTGATCGGCGCGCCGCAGCTCGCCGAATGGATGGCGCAGCATCCGGCCGAACGCCTGGCCGGGTGGCGCTGCACGATCGGCAAACAGGGCGGCGGCCGAGGAATTTAGGCTGCGGGCCTGGGGTGCAGGGCAATCGCAAATGGCGTCTCCTTCAGGCGGAGGCCAGGCACATCGGTGCCCGCCGAGACTGCTGCCGCGCACTCCATCCTCATCCTGAGGGCCCGCCAACGGCGGGCGTCTCGAAGGATGGCCAAAGCGACGTCGCTTCCACATGCGATTGCTCTGCAGGGCGGGGGCGGGACGGGGAGTCCGGTTGCCAACGCCGGGTCGTGCGGTTAGCTTTTGCGACAAGCTACGCAAACGGTCTTTGGCCGCACATTCATGCCGAAATTCCTTCGCATCGGTGTCCATCAGTCGAACGTCTCCGGCTACACGTCGAAGGCGTGGTGCGTCAGGCGCGTTGGCTCGGCGGTCTTCCTGAAATGGGGCGCGGTGGAGGTGCATGGCGCCGGTGCCGGGCGCAAGGTCTATTGGTCGCGTCTGCCGCAGGAGAAGACGGTCCGTTGCGGCACCGCGCAGCGCGCGCAGGACTACACGAAGGCCGCGATCGCGCGACGCCGCAATCATCGCTACGAGCCGTTGACCGGTCCCATCGCGAACCGGCGTCCCTCGGCCGCACGCGGCGCCGAGCTCAAGCAGGCGCTCGCCACCATCCTGATCGTCGACATCGTCGGCTCCACCGCGAAGGCGGCCAAGCTCGGCGATGCCCGCTGGACCAAGGTGATGGGGCACTATTACGCCGCCGTCCGCAAGGAGCTGAAGACGTGCGGCGGCAGGGAGGTCGTGACCACCGGCGACGGCGTGCTCGCGACCTTCAAAAAGCCCGCCGCCGGCATCGCCTGCGCGACCGCGATCCAGAAGGCCATGCGCACGCTCGGCCTCGAGATCCGGGTCGGCCTGCACGCCGGCGAATACACCATCAGCGGCGGCGAAATGGTCGGCCTCGCCTTCCACATCGGCACCCGCGTCGCCGCAAAGGCGCGCGCGGGCGAGGTGCTGGTGTCGAGCGCGGTGAAGGAGCTGATGACGGCGCAGTCCGCGATCAGCCTGAGGGATCACGGCGTGCACCGGCTCAAGGGCGTGCCGGAGAGGTGGAGGTTGTGGCGGGTGGAGGGGTGAGGTGCAAAGGAGCACGGCGCGTGATGCGCGTGTCACCCCGGATGACGGCCTTGGCATCTTTGCGCTTGCTCAGCCTTCGAACCGCCAGTTCGCCGTCACCCAGCGATAGCCGCCGTCCGTTTTCCTGATGTTGCCGATGCCCGGAAACGGAAAATGGAACCCGAGCACCGGGATGCGGTCCGCCGCGGCGCGGTCGAACAGGCGCCTGCGCGACTGCAACGCGGAGTCGGGATCGAGATCGGGGCCGGGCCGCCAGGCATTGTCGATGTTGAGCAGGGGGCTATACGCGGCATCGGATGTGATCAGCAATTGCTGCGCACCGGAATGCACCAGGATCGCCGACATGCCCGGCGTGTGGCCGCCCGCTGCGATCGTCGTGAGGCCCGGCAACACTTCGCTGCCCGGCCGGTACAGCACGGCAGACTTGGCCACCGGCGCCACGCTGCGCTTGATGTTGGCGATGAAGGTGCGCCGGAAGTCTTCCGGCATCGGTAGTCGCGACAGGTCCGGCTCGCCCCGGATAAAGAAGGCAAAATCGTCCTCGGGAAGATAGACGGCCGCCTTCGGAAAAGCGTTCGATCCGTCGGCGCGGCTGAGATTGCCGACGTGATCGGGATGGGTATGCGTGATCACGATGGCGTCGATGTGCTCGGGCTCTACGCCGATCGCCGCAAGATTGCGGAACAGATGTCCGCCATCGGGGCCGAGGGTTTGCGCTGCACCGGCCTCGATCAGGATTTTCCTGCCGCCGGTTTCCAGCAGAAGCGTGTTGAGGTTGAGCCTGAAAGTGTCGGTCGGCAGGAACGCATCGCTCAACGTCCTGCCAAGTTCCTCCACCTGCGCGGTAGAGGCGTAGATGCGCGGATTGCCGCTCAGCGTGCCGTCGCTGACGACGGTTGCCTTGATCTCGCCGACCCGGAAGCTGTAGTGGCCGGAATTGGTCTTAGGCGCCGGCGTTTGCGCGATCGCTGTCGGCATGCCCAGCAGCGGCGTCATCGCTCCGGCCGTGCTGCCGGCGAGCAGGAGGCGGCGACTGATGTTCAGATGGAATGGCATGACGGCTCCTCCGGCCTGGCGGCGATGGCAGGCTGTGTACGCCCACCTGGCGTCATCCACAAATATCATGATAGAAATTGCATTATGCGTTCAATGGATTTGGCGAAGGTCGATCTCAATCTGCTCGTGGTGTTGCATGCGCTGCTCGAGACCGGCAGTGTCACGCGCGCCGCCGAGCGTCTCGGCAGCAGCCAACCGGCGATCAGCCGTGCGCTGGCAAAGCTGCGGCGCCTGTTCGGGGACCGGCTGATGGTGAAGACGGCAAGCGGCATGATGCCGACGCTCCGTGCCGAGGCGATGCGCGAGCCGCTGGCGACCCTGCTCGGCGGCGTCGAGACATTTCTCCACAAGCCGAAGTTCGATCCGTCCGCCACCGACCGCGTCTTTCGCATCGCGACGACCGATTATGGCGCGCTCGCCATCCTGCCCAATGTCGCCGCCCGCTTTGCGCGCGAGGCACCCGGTGCGGCGATCGAAATCGTCAGCTTCTCGCGTGATGTGTTTCGCATGCTCGCCGACGGTCAGGTCGATTTCGTGCTGTATGCCGACAATCCGGTATCCGGCTCGTTTCGGGCGCGCGAGCTGTTTCGCGAAAGCTTCGTGACGCTGGTCCGGCAAGACCACCCCTTGCTCAAGCAGATGCGCGGGGCGAAGGACGTGCTGCCGATCAAGCTGTTCACGGCCTGGCCGCACATCGTGGTCAGCATTTTCGGCGGGCAGGGCGGGCCGATCGATACCGCATTGGCCGAGCGCGGCTACAAGCGGCACGTCGCGCTGCGTGTTCCCTATTTCGCAACGGCCGCGGTGATCACGGCCGCGTCGGACTACCTGGTGACCATGCCCTCGCGGGCGGCCCGGCAACTCGCGCCGCGGCTCGGCCTCGCGATGCTGAAACCGCCGGCGCAGGTGACGCCCTACGGCTATCGCCTGCTCTGGCACGAACGAAGCCACGACGATCCCGGCGCGATCTGGCTGCGCCGGCTCGTGATTGATGGCGTCAAGTCGGCGGGAGCGGGGGCCTGACCCCAAAAATGGAGCAAGACGCCGCAAGGCGTGCTCGTCATGAATGTTGCTCCTGATGTCGGAACCCAGGCCGGCCGTTCGTCTTGAATCCGAGCCGCCTCGAACCGGAGTTCTGCGTACATGGCCCCGCGCGCCAATTGGAAAGGCTTCCTGAGACTGTCCCTCGTCACCTGTCCTGTGGCGCTCTATCCGGCCACGTCCGAGAGCGAGAAGATCTCGTTCAACCAGCTCAACCGGCAGACCGGCCACCGCATCAAATACGTGAAAGTCGATGCGGACACCGGCGACGAGGTGCCGAACGAGGACATCGTCAAGGGCTACGAACTCGAGAAGGGCCAGTACATCGAGGTATCGAAAGAAGAGCTCGAGGAGATAGCGCTGGAGTCCACGCGCACCATCGAGATCGACGAGTTCGTCGCCAGGTCCGACATCGACGCACGCTATCTGATCCGCCCCTATTACATCCGGCCTGACGGGAAGGTCGGCCACGACGCCTTCGCGGTGATCCGCGAGACCATCCGCGAGATGGACAAGGTCGCGATCGGGCGCGTCGTGCTGACCAACCGCGAGCACATCATCGCGCTGGAGCCGATGGACAAGGGCCTCGTCGGCACCCTCCTGCGCTACCCGTACGAGGTGCGCAGCGAGCAGGACTATTTCGACGACATCCAGGACGTGAAGGTCACCAAGGACATGCTCGATCTCGCCAGGCACATCGTCAACCAGAAGGCCGGGCGATTCGAGCCCGAGAAGTTCGAGGATCATTACGAGACTGCGCTGATCGAGCTGATCAACGAAAAGCGCGCCGGCAAGGTCATCCGGCCGAAGGAGCGGCCGAAGGGCGAGAACGTCGTCGACCTCATGGAGGCGCTGCGGCGCAGCGTAGGCAAGCAAGCCGGGAAGGAGGCCGCGGCTGCGAAGGCAGGCAAGCCGGCGAAGAAGCCGAGGAAGGCGGCGGCCGGCCAGAAGGAGATGCTGATGCCGATCGCAGGCAAGAAGGCGGCCGCCAAGGAGACGTCCGCGAAGAAGCCGGCCGCAGGGGCACGGCGAAAATCGGCGTGAAGCATCCGGTGACACCGGATGGACGCTACTTCGTCGTCCGCGGTCGCCTGTGGCGAATGGCCAACCCCGATCTCGCGGAGGATGAGCGCGGAAGCCTGGTGAAGCGACTGATGGCGGCCAGGCGCGCCGTGCGCGACGCCAAGGCGGACGAAGACCCGGACGCGGAAGTGGCCGCGCATCGTGCGGTAGACGAGGTCAAGCGCGCGCTGGGGGAGCGCGGCCCGGTCTGGTGGACAGACGGCGCGCCGGACTTCAATCGCCACATGGCAAAGAACACGCCCTATGCCGCCTGGTACGCGAAGGTCCTTGCCGCAGGCCTCAAAGGCCCTCGTCGGGGCACTCCGGACAGGTATCGCCGATCGAATCGAGGACGTCGTTGATCTCCGCGACGGCCTGATCGGCAGAGACGCCGTCCGGCGGATCCTGCCGCGCAAGCGCGACCGCGCGTTTCCGGGCGTGCGGGTCGGCTCGATCCCTGGTCCAGCCGTGCTCTTCGCATTCGTTGATGGCGCCAGCCTCGTGCAGCACGTGGATGGCCCATCCGCGCAGGGTGCGGATCGCCGGCCGTCTTTCCCTCGTCATCAGCATGCAAGATTTCTCCTGCGGGGCGAATCCATGCGCCCGCTCGCTCGTTCCGGGCGGTTAGCACGGGTCAGGGATTCCCAAACGGCAGGGCTAGGTTTGTCCACGTGTTCCGGAGGGCCTGTGGAGAATGCGAGGTGTTGCGGCTGACTCTGCATGCGTTGCAAGTACTCAGCAGAGCCAGGCAGGTTTCCTCCTGAGGAACCTGGTGCTGAGAGGCGACTTATGTCGGCATCAGTTTCGGAGGAAAAGCCATGGCCATTGATGCGTTCGCTGGCACCACGCCGGTGTTTCTCCCTGAACAGTTCTTCGTTGGCCGCTTGGAAGGATGGGCGGTGGTCGAAAGCCTCGTCGGCGGGCTTTTGAAGCGGGCGACGATCACGGCTCATGGCGAGCTCGACGCGGACACCGATACTGTCGTCCTGACCGAAACCTACACCTTCGATGACGGCCACAGCGACACGCTGCGCTGGACGATCCACAAGCTGGGCGACGGTCAGTACACCGGCCATGAAAATCGCCTGGAAGGCGAAGCCGCCGGCGAGCAGGCCGGTTGTGCATTCCATTGGAAGTACACGCGCGACACGCCCCAGAGCGATGGCAAGTCGTTCAAGCTGAACTTCGATGACTGGTTCTATGCGATCGATGATCGCGCGTGCATCGTTCGCGGAAGCGCCGGGCGTGCAGGCATCCCTTTCGCGACGGCGCATGTGACTTATCGGAAGCTATAGATTTGGGCTCGGCGGTGACAGTACACTCAGTCGGTGCGAAAGCGGCAATGCGCCCGCCATTTAGTCCAACACTGTCACCGTAATTCCGCGAGACCTCGAAGCGGAGGGGACCGCTCAAGCCGGGCGAATGATGTGTGAAATCAGTGAAGTAAGCGAGGGGCGGGACGATGAGTTCCGCCCTTGTCGTTTGCGGTAAGCCAGTCCCAAATATGGGTTATATTGAACGGGATCAAAGGCGAGAAGTTAACGCGACTCAGGGATACCCTTGTTTCATAGGGTCTTTGGTATTCTGGGCTTTAACCATTCGTCGGTAGGCTCTCGACTAAACTCCCTCAGGTGAGGACGGGGATATGGCGAATAAAAAAGCACCCGCGAGGGTGGGAGGGTTCGTGCGCCCAAAATTCGGGGTGGCACTCGTCTTGGAGCAGTCACCGGTCGTGGTCAACGCTTTCGGGCGACCCCTGGGCTTCATCATCATGATGACTGGCTTGTTCGTGTGCGCTCTCACAACGGTTGGGATTGCGTTTTTCCTTCTACGGTTGGCGAGCAGGTTCTTTGCCAGTTAGGAAGCCCATTGCAAAGAAACGCGCCACGCTTTTCTTTGCCTGGTTGCGGGGTATATTCCAGCAACTGGGGGTGGGGCATGGACAAGATTCGGGAGATACTTCTCTATTTCGTCGCGGCTATGGCTATCTTCGCGCTCATTTGCGCGGTGTATCAGGCCATGAACGAAAAGGTCGCCGCCGGCGGCCTGTTGAGCGCCATTTTCCTAGTGTGTGTGCTCGTCGTCTTCCTTCCCAAGCTGGAGATATTGGAAGCATGGGGCGTTAAGGCTCATCTCGTCCGCACACTTAATGAAGCCGACGAGATACTGGCGAAGCTCCGGCGCTTAGCCGTGATCAACGCGAAGTCCACCTATGAGGCGGTCGGCATTGGCCAAAGGTGGGATGGCCACAGCGCTGTCGAGAATCAGGCAAGGCTCGACGAGATCAACGCGCAATTGGCAGATTTCGGAGTGCCGGAAAAAGAGCGGCGCGACTTAGCGCAAGGCTACATCCGGCTCATGGGATTCGATTTGTACATGCACTATGTCCGCACCCTGGAGCGCTACTTCATCTTTAAGCGTAACGTTCTCCGTATGGTTGGGGAGCGAGACAAGAATGATGGGATGAAAGCTGAGGCCGTCGCCTATGATGAGGTGCTTAAGGACTGGAAGCCAAACAACAAATTATTCCACCAGCTAGGGACGTACTCCCTGGAAGAGGAGCTCACCCGCGTACAACCAAAGGGGCTAAGCGATAGCGACAGGAGGGGTGTTGAGGCATTCAGAAGCCAGATCGTTCGGCTGTACAAGGATAGCGAGGCTAGAGCCGGGTTGACCAAGGAGGCGGCATCGTACCTCGATACGTACAAGGATCTAGGCGGGCAAGATAAGCGCATTATCGAACTGTTCGGCTTCAATCCGAGCGAGACGAGGTAAGCTCCTTGCCAACAGATTCCATAGCGTGAGCCTACCCGAGCGAGTACATCGCACAGGAAAGTCCGAAGTCGGGAAACGGCCAGGGCAATCGTCCGGCATAGGCTGGTGACCGTGGAAGGACGGTCACAGGGACAAGGCCACCGTGTCCAGCAACGGGGCCAAAGAGAGGGCGTCAGGTTGACGTTTGGCCGTTTGTCCTAGCCGCCGTCCTCAACAAAAAGGCCCCTTACCGGGGCCTTGCTTTGCGACCAGCTTAGTCGATGCTGGAGGAGTCCTGGAAGATATGGGGATTGGCCTCGATGTTGCTGGCATCAGCTATTACGGTGACAGTGTACTTAATTTACAGCCTTCGAACCCACGAAAGGGGATGGAATAGTTGAGTGCACTGTCACCGTAATCGTGTCTCACTTCAGGGGTGCAGTCCAGCACTGTCACCGTAATCGGCATTATTTAGCTATCCGAAACATAAACGCGCGCTGAACTCGAAGGCGTGATAGAGTACAGAAGTAACTTCCTGTGCCAAATTAACACCCGGACGGCAATCAGGAATGTCTTTTCCAAACAAATTCGATTGGAGCTTCGACGAGATGATGGCTGCCGATCATCGTCGTGGGGTTACCCTAGAGGCTGACGGATCGCCTAGCTCGTTGCTCATGCGTGTGTGCGGCGCGTTGGAAAAGTCTCTTGAAGTGGGGGAAGTTCGCTTTGCGCGCGAGCGTGCAGAAGGGCAGCCGAATGACTATCGCGCTGTAATACAATTTCACGTTGGCGCACACCTATTCGACTGGTTCTTTAATGGAAGAAGGGGCTACAGGGCGCATTTTTGGGCGGACTATCAGTGTGGCCTCAGATTCAATGATCAACTCATTGACGCTTTGCGGAGCATCTTGGAAACGAGGATTCAAGATGCTGTAGTGGGACGTGAACTGGATGACCGATTTGAAGATATTGGCGCGGCGCGGATTGCGAGGTCTTTTCTGATCAACTCACTGGTGCCGTACCTGTCAAAGGTTTGGCTTTGCACGAAGCGTATCCGGTTGAATGGTGGTACAGAATGGTTGCCAACAGGTGTGCTCGGGCCGCGAATCTTATTGGGCTCTGACGGATCATCCTGGGCGGCACCGCATCGCGACGAGGATGCTGCTTGGCTAGATATAAAAGGAGCGTTTCTTGGAAGGGCAGGAGTTTATCAGCCAAAGACACCTCTTGAGAGAGCCAAAAAACTTCAGGCGACTGGGGAAGCGTGACGTTCGGAGAATTAGCTAACGCGCTCATGACGCCTTCGCCCTGCGGGCTTCGGCGTGTCAGCCTTCGTTCGCTTGGCTGGGAGTTCCTGGCACAGGTTTGCCAAGCCGAAGCTCGCGAAGGCTGGTGGGCCCTATTGGACGCATATCGAACTTTATGCCTCGCCCCGCCTTCTGCCTTCCGCCAAGTATGCGAAGAAAGCCGCGCTATTGCTCCGCTCGTCTGAAGAGAGCCGATGCCGACATTGACACTTCCATAGTACTGTCGGTGTTCGCGTCTCGATAATTCTCGAAAAGCAATTTCAGCGGCAGCGTACCATGGGACGTTTCAATCTCCTCGGTAGTGGACACCGCCACCAGCCGGCAATTTAGCGACTACCGTTCATCCGTAGGGACCAGCTAAGCTCATGCCGGTTTCCATCATGAAAAACCTTCGCGAAAAGCTTAGTCGGTCATTTAAGCGGCGCCTGGCAAAGGCACTTTTGCCCATGTCCGTGCTGCCGACCAAACTTGTCCTGCGGAAGAAGTCTCCTCTCCAAATCCTCGTCGATAGCTCAGTCCTAGCCCATGGAATTACACATGAAGGCGGTAGGATTTCGACGGGATCAGTGATGTGGGGCGGCAAGGTCGAGGTCCCAACGGGTTATTTGGCCAAGATACCTGTTCATGCCCCAAGTAATGACACGCAACTCTACAACGAAGTGCAATACCTTGCGGGAATAGCCCACCTGGCCCGTACAGGATATCTAAAGCTCTGCACGTCGGCCGAACTTAAAGCAGAACAATTCCGGCAACCGATCGGTCGTTTTCAGGGATACGGCTATGCCGATCACAACGTTTTTTCCGGCATCAAGTTTGAAAGTATCGATGGATTCAAGCTTGATCTAAACAACCCCAAGCAAGCTCAACTGGACCGCATCGCGTCCTGCAACGATCCGCGATACCAAGCTCTGCTCGCAAACTTCGGCCAAAAACAGAGCCTGGACGCCTACCATATCTACACCGCAGAAAAGTTCGGCCTGTTTGCGTTCCTGCACATCGATTTCAAGCTTGATGGCTCATTGCAGCGGAAATCGAAGGCGATGCCTTTTGAAAACCTGAAAACCCGCGTCCTCCTGCCTTCGCAGTTTGCGAAGATGATCAATCTTCTGCCTGTCCACACCAATCTGCTGACCTTGGGGGACGATGACACTTTCTTTCCTACTCGAGCCGATTTGCATTCTCAGGATCAGAAACGACACCGCCCAAAGTGCAAGGCCTGATGCGAGTTGCAAGCTAACTGGTCTCAAGCTTGAGCTTGTTGTAGCGATTGCTTATCGGCAGGCCAACTCGTGATTACGGTGACAGTGCATAGAACTTACCTTCGAGCGGAAGCGGCGAACCCTCGGCAGCGCGCATTTCCCCGAATCCAGTCCGCCTTCGCCCTGTGGGCTTCGGCGTGACAGCCTTCGTTCGCTTCGCTAGGTGTTCGTGGCGCTGGCTTGCCCAGCCGAAGCTCGCGAAGCGAGCGAAGGCTGGTGGGCCCGGCAGGACTCGAACCTGCAACCAGACCGTTATGAGCGGCCGGCTCTAACCATTGAGCTACAGGCCCCGCCGCGAGGCGGCCGCGGGAAGGCGGCCGGCAACGGTGCGCGGTTCGTTTACAGGGCCTGAGGCGGGGGTGCAATCCTCAAGCGTTTTCAAGGCGATCCAGGGGAGCGCTAGGGTGCGCGGAACGCGCGGCGCGATGATAGTCGCCGAATTCGGAATAGTCGCATTCTGCCACTGTTTTGCCCGACGAGTCAAAGGATGAAGCGTTCGGCAGGCGTCTTTTCGCAGCGCTTCGCTAAGCTCCTGTGATTGCTCAAGTCCTCTACTGTGCATGGGGTTGTTTTCGCGCTTTTGTCGTGAGGGGGCCTGTTGGCCCCCTCAAACATCTTCCCGGCGAGCGACGGCCCGCCGCACGGCGTCGCCTAGTCCACCGAGACCCCCGCGAACTCGACCACCTTGCGCCACTTCTCGGTCTCGCTCGCGACCAGCTTGCCGAACTCGGCCGGCGTCATCGGCTTGGGGATGCCGCCGGTCTCGGCGAGCTTTGCCACCAGCTTCGGATCCTTCAGCGCTTCGCCGACGGCCTTGTTGAGGATCTCGATCACTTCGGGCGGGGTGCCCTTCGGCGCGGAGATGCCGTAGAAGCCGACCGATTCGAAGCCCGGCACGGTCTCGGCGATCGCGGGCACGTCGGGCACGCTCGGCCAGCGCTGCGGCGAGGTCACGCCCAGCGCGCGGACGGTGCCGCCCTTCACCTGCTCCATGGCCGAGGGGAGGTTGTCGAAGATCAGCTGCACCTTGTTGGAGATGATGTCGGGAAAGGCGATGGCCGAGCCGCGATAGGGCACGTGCACCATGTCGCACTTCGTCATCACCTTGAACAGCTCGGCCGACATGTGCACCGAGGTGCCGTTCCCGGAGGAGGCATAGGAGATCTTGCCGGGGTTGGCGAGGCAGTAGTCGATGAACTCCTTCACCGTCTTCGGCGGGAACGCGTTGGAGACGACCAGCATGTTGGTGAGCTGCATGATGCTGGCCACCGGCACGGTGTCGCGCAGGAAGTCGAACGGCAGCTTCTTGTAGAGCGAGGTCGAGATCGCGTTGTTGGGCGCGACGAACAGCAGCGTGTAGCCGTCCGGCGGCGAATTGATCGCGGCGGCGGCGGCGATGTTGCCGCCGGAGCCGGTGCGGTTCTCGACGATGACCTGCTGGCCGAGCCGCTCCGACAGCCACTGCGCCATGATCCGCGCCACGATATCGACCGGGCCGCCGGCGGAAAAGCCGATCAGCCAGTGCACGGGGCGGTCGGGATAGGCGGCGGAGGCGGGAGGGGTGGTGCTGAAAAGACCTAAGAGGACTGCAAGCCCGAACAAACCGTGACGCAAAATTCGCACCATGACGTCTCCCATTGCTTTATTGTCGTTGGCTGCATGCTTTCACAAAATCGGGTCGCTGCCTATATCGTCGCAAGTCGGTGTTGACGCAGGTCCGCCAGGAGCGACCATGAGATTCGCGATGACCCTTCTCGGTGCGGCGCTGCTCGCAAGTCCCGCTGCCGGCCAAACCGGAGGCACGGCCATTCCGACCACGACGATCAGCCAGACAGTCAGCCTTGGCACCGCGACGCCCGGCGGCGGCTTCCCGCTGTACGGCAACGCCTTTGCCGAGGTGATGAACGCGGCCGATCCGCAAATGTCCATCGCACCCCGCAACACCAAGGGCAGCAACGAGAACATCCCGCTTTTGGAGAAGGGCGAGCTCGATCTCGCGCTGGTCGCGGGCGAGCCGGCCTATGAGGCCTTTGCCGGCATCGGCCGCGCACCCGTGCGGCTGAAGATCCTCACGGCGATCTATTCCAACCCCGGCATGTTCGTGGTGCGCGCGGACAGTCCCTACAAGACCATTCAGGATCTCGTCGGCCAGAAGGTGGCGTTCGGCGCCAGAGGCTCGGGCCTGCCGATCCTGGCGCGCTACGTGCTGGATGGGCTCGGCCTGAAGCAGGACGAGGACTTCAGGGCGGTCTATCTCGACCGCGCCGGCGACGGCCCCGCGATGGTGGAGGACGGCCGCGTCGCCGCGCTGTGGGGCGCCGGCATCGGCTGGCCCGGCTTTGCCGCAGTGGCATCGACCCCGGCAGGCGCGCGCTTCATCGCGCCCAGTGCCGAGGAGATCACGCGCATCCGCGCCAGGCATGCGTTCCTGAAGCCGCTCACCGTGCCGGCGGGCAGCTATCCGAACCAGACCGCGCCGATTGCTTCGCTGGGGTCGTGGAGTTTTGTCCTCACACGCGAGGACCTGCCGGACGATGTTGCCTACCGCCTCGCGAAGACGCTGCATGGCGCAGAAGCGACGTTCTGCAGGAAGCTCGCGCAGGCTTGCGAGACCAATGTGGCGAACACGGTCGCGGCCGCGCCGAAGGCCGAGCTGATCCATCCGGGCGTGATGACATATTTCCGCGAGATCGGCGTGGTGAAATAAGCGCGCTGCATCCGCACTTCCCACCTTCTCCCCTTGTGGGAGAAGGTGGCGCGACCGGATGAGGGGTTGTCTCCGCGCATTCAAATGAGAGTTGGTCCCGCGGAGACAACCCCTCACCCGGCTGCGCTTCGCGCAGCCACCCTCTCCCACAAGGGCTAAGGCGTGCACATATCTCGGAGCCTCCAACTGAGCTGCTGCTGGTTTGATGGACACCGAGATTAGGTGTTTCATGAAGCCGGAGGTGGGCGATGAAGAGACGGAAGTTCAGTCGCGAGTTCAAGATCGAGGCGGTCAAGCTGGTTAGGGAGCGTGGGGTGTCGGTGGCGCAGGCCGGGCGCGACCTGGATGTCCATGAGAACGTTCTGCGCAAATGGGTGAAAGAGTTCGGCTCCGATCCGGTGCAGGCCTTTCCCGGTCACGGCCAGATGAAGCCGGAGCAGCAGGAGATCGAGCGGCTGCGCCGTGAGGTCGCCAAGCTGAAGGCCGAGCGCGACATCCTAAAAAAGGCCGCAGCCTTCTTCGCGAAGGAAGCGACATGAAGTTCGTCTTCATCGCGAAGCACCGGACGATCTGGCCGGTGGCATGGCTATGCGATGCGCTCGGAGTATCGCGGTCGGGCTTCCATGCCTGGCTCAACCGCTCTCCCAGCGCCAGATCCCGCAGCGACGAGGAGCTCGGCGGCAAGGTCAAGGCCAGCTTCGCCGCCAGCGACCGCACCTATGGCGCACGCCGGGTGTGGCGCGACCTGCTCGCCGAAGGGGCGGATTGTGGCCTGCACCGGATTGAGCGGCTGATGCGGCTGCAAGGCTTGCGGGCGCGGCCGCGACGTCGACGCTTGCCGAAGGACAGCGGCGATCGACAGCTTGAGACCGTACCGGCGAACCTCCTTGACCGGCAGTTCGCCGCCGAGCGTCCGAACCAGAAATGGATCGCCGACTTCACCTATCTCTGGACGGCCGAAGGCTGGCTCTATGTGGCGGCGGTGATCGACCTGTTCTCGCGCCGGGTGGTGGGCTGGTCGATGAGTGCCGCCATGACCGCACAGCTCGTGACGGACGCATTGTTGATGGCCGTCTGGCGACGCGGCAAGCCGGATGCGCTGTTGCATCACTCCGACCAGGGCAGCCAGTACACAAGCGAGCAGTTCCAGCGCCTGATGGCCGACCACGGCATCGTTTGCAGCATGAGCCGATCCGGCAACGTCTGGGACAACGCGGCGATGGAAAGCTTCTTCTCCTCGCTCAAGACCGAGCGTACGGAAAGCAAAACCTACAGGACCAGAGACGAGGCACGAGCCGATGTGTTCGACTACATCGAAAGATTCTACAACACCACCCGCAGGCACTCGACCATCGGCTATCTCAGCCCGGTTGAGTTCGAGCGCAAGGTAGGATTAGCTTAACCCGGTGTCCATCAAACCGGCAGCAGCTCAAACCGGCTGACATTTGCTTGAAGCGGTGCCATCCTCTGCGCATAGTGATGGGACCTGGTGGCCGCTCCGAGGCGTAGCCGGTCCATCCTCCGAGGCGAGCGATGATCCATGCGAGCCATGCGACAGAGTGCTTGGAGTGAGGGTTCTTTTGCTTGACAGTCCTGCCTTCGAGCTGGACCTGCAAGATTTCGAGGATCGGCAGTTGGTCCGGAGGCACCACGTCGGTGGCGGGGCGGTCGACCGTGCCATCACGGGCGAGGACGAGCTGCATGATCTTGGTAGCTGCCGTCATCGCGATGGCAGCGAGCTTGAACAATGCCTCAGCCGCCTCGACTTGGCTGCTCTCGATGTCGAGGCCTTGGCTTTTACTGGTGCGGAACAACTGCTCGATGTGCCAGCGCTGACGGTACCAATCAACGATCTGCAGCGCCTGCTTCACGGTCGTCACCGTATGAGTGGTGAGAAGGCGCCAGTGGATCGACTCCCCGATAACGGGATCCAGTTCCTTCACTTCAACCAAGCGCAACGTCAATTGACGCGCAGCTTTCCGGTCGCTGCAGTTGGCCGGGCGCTTGATGGTCACCCCGCCAAAGCGCAGTGCGATCTTGGCCGTTCGTGCCGCACGGCCGGGCTGTGCCCGAACCTCCAAGTCGAAGCTATGCTGGACCGGCCAACTTTCGGCAATATCAAACAGCTTTCCGCCGCCCACCAGGGCGCGATCGCGACAGGCACGTGTAAGCAAATGGGTCCGTGCGTCAGGAATCCGGTCAAATTCCTCGTAAATGTCGCTCTCACGGTCGCCAACCACCGTGACCATCGCCGCAGCAGCAAGCGCACTCTTGGCGTCGGCCGCGCTCTTTATCCAACGATAGGACTCCTTCTCTTCGATTGGCTGGCTCTGGTAATCGGGCGACGCAGGCCCCTGGCGCGTCCAAATCTGCATCCCAGCGAGCCCGAGCAAGGCTCCGCTCCCGGCGTCAACGGCCAACACCGGATGCACAAACAGGCCTGGGTCAATCCCGTTCCCGGAAGGGCCAAGGCCGCGGACCCGGCCCGCATGCCTCGCGTAGTTCAGTTCCGTCGTGTCCTGGATCGCAAGCACATGCAGGCCTGCACACTGCTTCGACAGCACCTCTGCGCCATGCCCGACGATCTCGTCCACCGTTACGCTCGGATTGTTCAGCCACCGGCTGAAGCCGACCCATTCGGCGCGGCCATCGGCCGCTGCTCGCAGATTCATCGTCACGCGTTCGACGGCGCGCCGCAACAACAGCGCCCCCTTTTGGCCAGTCGAACGTCTCCAAAACGGCCGACCGACCAATCCATTCCTGCCTTCAATGCGGTTATCCTTCTTAACCGCATTACAAAGAATCAGACTCGATTCACTTAAGGCAAGAAAATTCTGTGCACGCCTTAGCCCACAAGGGGGAGAGGGTGCACCGTCAGCGCGGTTTCATCGTCACTTCTTCACCATCGCACAGGCCGGGTCCGGCGGGCCGAACGCCTTGTCGCCGGAGATCGTGGTGAGGATCTTGTAATAGTCCCACGGATATTTGCTTTCCTCCGGCGTCTTCACTTGCACCAGCCAGAGGTCGTGCACCATCAGATTGTCCTCGCGCAGTTTGCCGTTGCGGGCGAAGAAATCCTCGATCGGCTTCTCGCGCATCTTGGCCGCGACCTTGAGCGGATCGTCGGTGCCGGCCGCCTTGATGGCGTTGAGATAGTGCATCACGCTGGAATAGACGCCGGCCTGCCACATCGACGGCATCTTGTTCATCTTGGCGAAATAACGCTTGGACCATTCGCGGGTCTTGTCGTCCATGTCCCAATAGAACGAGGTGGTCAGCAGCAGGCCTTGCGCGGCCTGCAGCCCGAGGCCGTGGATGTCGGTGATCAGCGCCAGCAGCGCCGCCATCTGCTGGCCGCCCTTGAACACGCCGAATTCCGAACCGGTCTTGATCTCGTTCATGTTGTTCGGGGGACCTGCGGCAATGCCGATGATCTTGGCCTTGGAGGCCTGGGCCTGCAGCACGAAGGAGGAGAGGTCGGGCGTCGCCAGCGGCGGCCGCACCGAGCCCAGCACCTTGCCGCCATTGGCGGTGACGACGGCGGATGCATCGCGCTCCAGCGAGTGGCCGAAGGCGTAGTCGTCGGTGATGAAGAACCAGCTGTCGCCGCCGCGCTTGACCACCGCATCCGCGGTGCCGACCGCGAGCGCGCGGGTGTCGAACACCCATTGGATCGCGTAAGGCGAGCAGAACTTGCCGTGGAAATCCGCGGTGCCGGTGGAGTGGGTGATGAACAGCCGCTTCTTCTCGTTGGCGACGTTCTGCACCGCGAGCCCGACCGCGGAGACCGGCACGTCGACGATCAGATCGACCTGCTCGACGTCGTACCAGCGCCGCGCGATCGTGCCGCCGATATCGGCCTTGAGCTGGTGGTCGCCGATCACGACGCTGATCGGCTTGCCGAGCACGGTGCCGCCGAAATCGTCGATCGCCATCTGCGCCGCGGTCACCGAGCCCTGGCCGGTCGGCGCGGAGGCGGGACCGTTCATGTCGGTGAGCACGCCGATCTTGACGACGTCGTCGGAGACCTGCGCCATTGCGGCACCCGGCAGCAATGCCGTCACCAAGGCAGCCGCGACCGGCAGTCCAAATCTGGTTGGATTCACGCTTGTCCTCCCCTGAGCCGGCTCGTTGGCCGCTGTTGCATCCGGGTATGGCCCGGCTGAATTGGTTTCTTTTGCAACTATTCGGGGGTGGGCGTCAACGTCAGGCCGCGAAGCGGATCTGTCCTGCGGGCGAGGGATCGTAGCCGGTCAGTTCCTCGGCGCGCTGGCGCAGCCGCCGCTCGTTCAGGAAGCGGATCACGGCCTGCATCGCCGGGCGGAAATAGCTGCGCTGCCGCATCGCGAGGTCGAGATTCTCCCAGACCAGCGGCACGAAATCGAGACCGGCCGAGCGCGCCGCGGCGCGCGTCGCGATGCCGCAATCGGCCTGGCCGGCGCGGACCAGTTCGGCGAGATCCGGCCCGGTCAGGGCCGACGTTTCGATGCGGCGCAAATCGCGCGTCGAGGCGCCCGCGCGCCTCAGGAGCACGTCGAGCAGCATCTGCGCGCCCGTGCCCTGTTGCCGCATCGCCATGCGGGCGCCGAGTGCGAGCACGTCGGTCAGGCCGTGCAGCCGCTTGGGATTGCCGTGCGGCAGCACCAGACCCTCTTCGCGGCGCACGAACGCGACCAGCACCACATCATGCAGGTCCGGCGTGGCCCGCAAAGCTTCGATATTGGCATCGCTGGCGAGATCGTCCGAGGCGGTCGAGGCGTGGAAGTGCACCGCCGCGGCCATCACCTCGTTGCGCTGCAGGCGCTCCAGCCCGCGCGCGCTGCCCTCGCTCATCGATCCCAGACCAGAGCCGGATTCGCGCAGGCTCCAATCCAATAATTCGTCCTGGCTGCCGCCGACGACCGGCGGCGGCTCCGCGATCAACATGCCGGCCGGACGTGCCAGCCCCGACAGGACCCAGAGGTCGAGCTCGTGCCGCGGGAAGAGCCATTTCCCCGTCACTTTGGTGCAGGGGATCGCACCGGTCGTGACAAGTTCGTAAAGCTTGCGTTCGCCGAGCCGAAGATATTCGGCGGCTTCGCTGGTCGTCAGGAATTCCATCCTGCATTCCTATGCAAATTATTGCTTCTTTTTGACGCCCGACGCAGGTGGAATTCTGCATTTCAGATTTTTTGTCGGCAGGAACCATGCCCGATCATCTCGCCGCTTTGCAATACATCCCGCACGCGCGTTTCCTGCTTTGGTGAACGATCCTGAATCATTGCTCGCGCGGTGCGCTCGGCGGCGTTGCCGAAACTTCCCGGCCGGACCGCGCGAAAATGCGTCACGAGTGCGGCGCAATCGCTCATCATCATGATCGCGTCATAGCCAAGGGAACCCCGATCATGGGCCGCCTGTCCGTTGTATTTGCGCTTCTCTGCGGGCTTGCCGCGGGCATTGCGGCGTCATCCGCGGAGGACCGCGGCCTCGTCCTCGCCACGACCACGGCGACGCAGGAGTCCGGCCTGCTCGATCATCTGCTGCCGATCTTCCGCGACAAGACCGGCATCGAGGTCACCGTGATCGCGCGGCGCGCCGACGAAGTGCTCGACGGGGCGCGACGGGGCGAGGTCGACGTCGTGCTGATGCACGCGCGGCCTCAGGAGGAGAAATTCGTCGCCGACGGTTTTGGCGTGAAGCGCTACGACGTGATGTACAACGATTATGTGCTGATAGGGCCGAAGAGCGATCCCGCGGGCGTGAAGGGCAAGGACATTGCAACGGCGCTGAAGGCGATCGAAGCCAAGGGCGCGCCGTTCGTGACGCGGGGCGATCGGTCAGGCACCCACGCCGCGGAACTTGCGCTCTGGATCGTCGCCGGCATCGACATCGCCGCCGCCAAGGGCGCCTGGTATCGCGAGGCCGGGCAGGGCATGGCCTCGGCGCTCCACGCAGCGCGCGCCGCGAATGCCTATGTGCTGTCGGATCGCGGCAGCTGGATCGCCTTCAAGGATCGCGGCGATCTCGACATCGTCGTCGAAGGCGACAGGCGTCTGCTCAACCAGTACGGCGTGATGCTGGTCAACCCTGAGAAGTTTCCGAACGTGAAGAAAGACCTCGGCCAGACCTTCATCGACTGGCTGACATCGCCGGAGGGGCAGACGGCGATCGCCGGCTACAAGGACGACGGGCAGCAGCTGTTCTTCCCCAACTCCGACAGGTCGGGCGGTTGAGACTCGCATCGCGGGCGGTTGCCAAAGCGGGCGATGCATGGTCCATCATGGCGCATGACCCAGCACCTGCCGCCCTCGCTGACGCCGCTCGAGACCGCCCTCGCCGCGTTGCTGCGAGGCGTTGATCCCGTCGCGCCGGTGGAGGTGCCGTGCGCAGAAGCGATCGGCTGCATCGCGGCGGGTACTCCGCTGCTTGCCGCCTATCCTTCGCGCGACATTGCCGCCGCGGACGGCTGGGCGCTAAGCGCCAACGATCTCGTCGGCGCGTCCTCCTATTCGCCGCTGCCTTTGACAGGCGTGCCGGTGTGGGTCGAGGCCGGCGACGCGATGCCGGCAGGATCCGACTGTGTGCTCGATGCCGATGCCGTGGAGGTGTCGGGGCCGCTGGCGCAGGTGCTGGCGGAGGGCGTGCCCGGACAGGGGGTCCGGCGCGCCGGCAGCGACATTGCGAACGGCACGCCTGCCGGCGCCGAGGGCCATCCGGTCGGTGCGGCCGATCTCTTGATGGCGCGCGTTACGGGTCTGGAAAAGCTCGGCGTGCGGCGGCCCCGGCTGCACATTGTCAATGTTCCGGGCGCGACGGCAACGATGCATATGGTCGCCGGGCTCACGCGGGCGGCGGGACTCGACGTCGAGACGCGTCAAGCTCGGGCACGCGACGAAGCATCGATTGCCGATGTGCTCGATGCGTCCTCTTGCGATCTTCTGCTGATGATCGGCGGCAGCGGGGTGGGCCGCCAGGACGCTGCCATCACGGCCCTGGCCCGGCGTGGTGCGGTGCTGGCGCACGGCCTTGCGCTCCAGCCCGGACGCACTGCCGCGGTTGGTCGGCTCGGACAGGTTCCCGTCGTCGCCTTGCCCGGCTCGCCCGATCATGCGCTTGCGGCCTGGCTCGCGCTCGTGTTGCCGCTGGCCGATCGTCTGTCGGCGCGTCGGCCGCGCCGACGAGTGACCTTGCCGCTCGCGCGAAAAGTCGCATCCGATGTCGGCATCGCCGAGATCGCTTTGCTGGCCGGGGAACATCGCGCCTGGATGCCGCTTGCCGTGGGCGAATGGCCGCTTCAGGCCATCGCCCGTGCGGACGCGTGGCTGCTCATTCCCGCCAGTCACGAGGGATCTGCGGCAGGTACGCCCGTCGATGCCCATCTGTTGCGGGAGTGATATGGCCCTGGCATGACGATGATCCCGAAATCACCGGACCGCAGCGCGCTCGATCAGGAGCAGTTTCTCGATATCCTCTCGCGCGAGGAGGCCCTGGCGCGCTTCGAGGCGTCCTTGTTCCCGCGCGCGCTTCCGAGCGAGTCGCGCAAGCTCGCTGCCGCACTCGGTGCGGCACTCGCCGAAGACGTCACCGCAACGATCGACGTGCCGCCGTTCGACCGGTCCAATGTTGACGGCTTTGCCGTGCGCGCCGCGGATCTTGCGCCGGCCGGCGAGGGCGCGCCCGTGCGCCTCGTGCTGAATGGCGAGACCATTCATTGCGGCACCGCGCCGACGCTGCAGGTGGCGGCGGGTACCGCGACGCCGATTGCCACCGGCGGTCCGCTGCCGCGCGGCGCCGATGCCGTAGTTATGGTCGAGCACACCCAGCCGGCCGGCCTCGATGCGATCGACGTCCGTCGCGCCGTCTCGCCGGGGCAGTTCGTCTCATACGCGGGATCCGACATCGCGCGCGGCGAGGCGCTGCTGCGCGCCGGCACTCTCATCGGCTCGCGCGAGATCGGCATGCTGGCGGCCTGCGGCATTGCCGAGGTGAGCGTCGTGCGCAAGCCGCTGGTTGCCGTGATCTCCACCGGCGACGAACTGGTGCAGCCCGGCCAGCCGCTCGCGCCTGCCGAGATCTACGATACCAACGGCGCCATCGTCGCGGCCGCGGTCGACGAGAATGGCGGCGAGGCCGTCTTCCTCGGTGCCATTCCCGACGATGAAGCCAGGCTCGAAGCGGCCATGCGCCGCGCGCTTGCAGACTCCGACATGCTGGTGCTGTCGGGCGGTACGTCGAAAGGTGCGGGCGATCTCTCCCATCGCATCATCGGCCGGCTCGGCGCACCCGGTATCATCGCGCATGGTGTTGCGCTCAAGCCCGGCAAGCCGCTGTGCCTTGCGGTGTGCGACGGCAAGCCGGTGGTGATCCTGCCGGGCTTTCCGACCTCGGCGATGTTCACCTTCCACGACATGATCGTGCCGGTGCTGCGCAAGATGGCCGGCCTGCCGCCGCGCTCCGATGCCAAGGTCAACGCGACCGTGCCGGTGCGCATTGCCTCCGAGCTTGGCCGCACCGAATTCGTCATGGTCTCGCTGGTCGAGGGCAAGGGCGGCCTGATCGCCTATCCCTCCGGCAAGGGGTCCGGCGCGATCACGTCATTTGCGCAAGCGGACGGTTTCTTGCGTATCGATGCGCTGGCGGACCAGATGCCGGCCGGGACTGAAGCCGAAGTGACGCTGTTCACGCCGCATGTGCGCGTGCCCGATCTCGTCATCGTCGGCAGCCATTGCACCGGCCTCGATCTCGTCACCGCACCGCTCGCGCATGCCGGCCTGACGGTTCGCTCAATCGCGGTCGGCAGCCTCGGCGGGCTTGCGGCGGCCAGGCGAGGCGAATGCGACCTCGCGCCGATCCACCTGTTCGACGATCGAAGCGAGACTTACAACACATCTTATCTCGTTGAGGGGCTCGAGCTCGTCCCCGGCTGGCGGCGGATGCAGGGCATTGTGTTCCGCAAGGGCGACACGCGCTTCGAGGGCCTGAACGCGAAGGATGCGGTCGCTGCCGCGCTCGCTGACTCCACCTGCATCATGGTCAACCGCAACCAGGGCGCCGGCACACGCATCCTGATCGACCGGCTGCTCGGCGGCGCGCGTCCGGAAGGCTATTGGAACCAGCCCCGGTCGCACAACGCGGTTGCGGCGGCCGTCGCCCAGCACCGCGCCGACTGGGGCATGACCATCGCGCCGGTCGCCTATGCGGTCGGCCTCGGCTTCATTCCGCTGGCGGAAGAACACTATGACTTCGCACTGGTGACGGCGCGCAAAGACCGGCCGGCCGTGCGGGCTTTTATCGATGCACTCGGCTCGGACGAGGCGCGCGCGGCACTGGAGCGGGCCGGATTCCGGCCCGCATAGCGTCTCGCGCGCCAACATCCGGCTGGAGGAAAGGACCGACGCGAGCAGCGTCTATGGTGACGGGGCTGGTGGTGCCGCTGGCGGCCTGAGCGGAGCGCTCCCGTGCTCGGTCCGGTCGAGGGCGATGAACTTAGACGGCCGCCGCTGCGACCAAGGGACGTGAGCCAGATCATGACCGCGTCAACATCCGCAAATTTCCGCAAGATTGCTGCACTCGTCGCAGTGGCCGGCACGCTGTTCTGGCTCTACACCTTCTACTTCATCGCTCATGTCCCGCCCGGGGACGGCACCGGCTTTCAATGGCTCGCGGTGTTTCCGCTGGGCATGATCTTCATGCTGTTCTTCGTGCCGGCCTGGCTGCTGATCGCGATCGGCCGCTTGCCGCGGTTCACCATCGTCGTCGGCCTCTGCGGCCTGATCGCGTTCGCGATCATCTGGTCGCAGCTGCTCAACGAGTTTCCGAAATCCTGAGGTCGCTAGACTAGGATGCCTCATCCAGCGCCGCCAGGCGCTCGGCCTCGGAGATGTCCTCGACCGTGTTGGCATTGAAGAACGGATTGAGCGGCTCCGCCGGCCACGTCACCGTTGCGAGCGGATAGCGCGCGGTCCAGCGGTCGATCTTGCGGAGATCCTCGACGACCAGCGCGTGACGCAGCTCGTCGCGCAAGGCGACGCGCCACAGGCCGATCACCGGATGCGACTGCTGGCCTGACGCGGCGACTGCAAGCTGCGCGTTCTCGCGCGCGCGTGCGTCATGCAGCCGTGCGACGAGATCGCGCGGCAGGAACGGGCAGTCGCCGGCGGCGCTGAGCACCCATTCGATCTCCGGCCGGTTCGTCGCCGTCCAGTCGAGCGCAGCGAGGATGCCGGCGAGGGGGCCGGGAAAGCCGGGCACGTCGTCGGCGACGACTTGCAGGCCGAACGCAGCAAAGCGGGCGGGATCGCCGTTCGCGTTGAGGATCAGCCCGCTGCACTGGGGCGAAAGGCGCGCGATCACGCGCTCCAGGATGGTACGCCCGCCAATGGTGCGCATCGGCTTGTCGCCGCCGCCCATGCGCCGTGCGAGGCCGCCGGCGAGCAGCACGCCGAGAGTCGATGGAACGCCCGTTGTCGGAATCCTAGTCGTCACCACCTTCACCCTTGCGCTTGTGTCTGGCCGACTCCTCCTCGACGTAAGCAAGGTTCTGGTCGTAGACGATGCGCTCCTCGCCTGCGAGCGCAATGAAGCGCTTTCCGCGGGTGCGTCCCACCAGCGTCAGCCCGACCTGCCTTGCGAGATCGACGCCCCAGGCGGTGAAGCCGGAGCGCGACACCAGAATCGGAATGCCCATGCGGACAGTCTTGATCACCATCTCCGAGGTGAGACGCCCGGTGGTGTAGAGGATCTTGTCGCCAGGCTCGACGCCGTGGCGGTACATCCAGCCCGCGATCTTGTCGACGGCGTTGTGGCGGCCGACGTCCTCGGTGTAGCAGAGTGGTTCTCCCGCCTTGCACAGCACACAGCCGTGGATCGCGCCGGCTTCGAGATAGAGCGAAGGCATGGTGTTGATGGTCTGCGTCATCTGGTAGAGCCAGGAGGTGCGCAGCTCGGCCTTCGGCAGCGCGACGCTCTCGACGGCCTCCAGCAGATCACCGAAGGCGGTTCCCTGCGCGCAGCCTGAGGTCTGAGTGCGCTTCTTCAGCTTGGCCTCGAAATTGGTGTGATGTGCGGTGCGCACCACGACCACCTGGAGGTCGTCGTCGTATTCGACCTCGGTGACCACGTCGTTGAATTTCAGCATGTTCTGGTTCAGCAGATAGCCGAGCGCCAGATATTCGGGATAGTCGCCGATCGTCATCATGGTGACGATCTCCTGGGCATTCAGGTAGAGCGTCAGTGGCCGTTCCATCGGGACCTTGATCTCGACCTTGGCGCCGGTCTGGTCGGTCCCGGTCACGCTCTGGGTCAGGCGCGGGTCGTCGGGATTGGGGATGATCAGGGGCACCGGGGCTTTGTCGATCTTCATCATGGCGGCGAGGTTAGCATGACATTCGGGTCAAGCCGATATAAGCATGGCGTGGAAAGAGCGAAATGCCGCCTCGGCGTCATTGCGAGCGCAGCGAAGCAATCCAGGATCTTTCCACGGAGGCAGTCTGGATTGCTTCGCTACGCTCGCAATGACGGGAGAGGCCGGAGGTTCCATAGGCCAGCGAGCCGTTGGCGGAGATCGAACGGTTATGAAAGTCATCGGCCTGGCAGGCTGGAGCGGTGCGGGCAAGACAACGCTATTGACGCGGCTGATCCCGCATTTCAACGCGCAGGGCCTGCGCGTCTCCGTGATCAAGCATGCGCATCACCAGTTCGACGTCGACGTGCCGGGCAAGGATTCCTGGCGCCATCGCGAGGCCGGCGCGGCGGAGGTGCTGGTCGCCTCGTCCAACCGCTGGGCGCTGATGCATGAGCTGCGCGGGGCGGCGGAGCCGCGGCTGCCGGAGCTGCTCGGCAAGCTCTCCGCCGTCGATCTCGTCGTGGTCGAGGGTTTCAAGCGTGAGCCGCATCGCAAGATCGAGGTGCACCGCGCCGGCAACGGCAAGCCGCTGCTGTTTCCCGATGATCCCGGCATTGCCGGGATTGCGAGCGACGTCGCGATTGACACAAGGCTGCCGACTGTCCATCTCGACGATATCGCGGCTGCCGCGGAACTGTTGCTGCGCGCGGCGATGCCGGTCGAGGAAGCGGTGGCAAAGAGCGCCGCGATAGGCTGACGAGGCACCATGGCGCAACTATCGGACGATTGCTTTGCCTTCGGCGGCCCGGTGATGTCGGTCGACGAAGCCGTTGGCCTCATCACGACGCGCGTCAACGCGATTGTCGATCTCGAAACCGTTGCGCTGGTCGATGCCGACGGGCGCGTGCTCGCGCGCGATGTGGCCGCGCCTTTGCCGCTGCCGCCGTTCACCAACTCCGCCGTCGACGGTTACGCCGTGCGCAACGCCGACCTTCCGGCAAGCGCAGAACGGGCCTTCCCGCTCGACGGCCGCATCCAGGCCGGCGGTCTTGCGCAAGCGCCGATCAGGCCCGGCCACACCGCGCGCATCTTCACGGGCGCGCCGATGCCGCCCGATGCGGACACCGTCTTCATGCAGGAGGACGTCCGCATCGATGCTTCAGGCAGGATCGTGCTGCCGCCGGGGCTGAAGCGTGGGGCCAATGTCCGGCCCGCAGGCGAGGACATTCCGCAGGGTCACGTCGCGCTCCGCGCCGGCCAACGCTTGCGACCGCAGCATGTCGCCCTTGCCGCCGCGTTCGGCCTGACGGGGCTCGAGGTCGTCAGGCGCATCCGTGTCGCCGTGTTCTCGACCGGCGACGAATTGGCGTCGCCCGGCGAGCCGCGCGCCGCCTCGCAGCTGTTCGATTCCAACCGTTTCATGCTGCTGGCGATGCTGCGCCGGCTCGGCTGCGAGGTCAGCGACCTCGGCATTCTGCGCGACGAGCGCAGTTCGCTCGCGAACGGCTTGAAGCAGGTCGCGGGTCACCATGACCTGATCCTCACCACCGGCGGCGTCTCGACCGGCGAGGAGGATCACGTCAAGGCGGCGGTCGAGAGCATCGGCTCGCTGGTGCTGTGGCGGATGGCGATCAAGCCCGGCCGTCCCGTGGCGATGGGCATCATCGGCGGCACGCCGCTGATCGGATTGCCCGGCAATCCCGTCGCGAGCTTCGTGACGTTCGTCCATGTGGTGCGACCGACGGTGTTGGCGCTCGCGGGTGGCTTGCCGGAGCCGTTGACGCCCATCCCGCTGCGCGCGGCGTTCACTTATAAGAAGAAGGCCGGCCGGCGGGAATATGTGCGCGCCTCGCTACGGCGCGCGCGGGACGGTGCGCTCGAGGCGATCAAGTTTCCGCGCGAGGGGGCCGGGCTGCTGTCGTCGCTGGTCGAGACCGATGGCCTCGTCGAACTCGGCGAGGACGTCACGAATGTCGAGCCGGGGCAGGACGTCGGATTCCTCTCCTACGCGGGTCTGCTCTAGGCGCCCTTGCGTTGACGTGATCGACCGGTCCCGCCATGTTGCAGCCATGACCAGAACCATGCTCGATCTCACCGGACTGAAATGCCCGCTGCCTGCCCTGAAGACGCGCAAGGCGCTCAAGCCTTTGCAGCCGGGCGATCAGCTCGAGGTTCACTGCACCGATCCATTGTCGGTGATTGACATTCCGAACCTGATCCGCGAGACCGGCGACAAGGTCGAGATCACCGAGCGCAACGAGGCGCGCATCGTGTTCCTGGTCGAAAAGAGCGACGCCCCGTAGAAAGGCGAATGTTCACGGCGGCGACCTTTGACTATGCTGCGCCTGCGGGGGAACGGCCGTCGCTTCGCTGCAATGCGAAAGACGCCGATTATTGCGGTGGGATGATCTCGAACCCAAGATTCTCAAACCTAAGACATCGGGAATGACCTTCTCAACATCGAGAGCAAGCGCAGCCGCAAATCCCGCGGTCGGACGCGAGCCTGACGTCAAGCTCGGCAAGGCGGCTGCAGGACCGGAGTTCAGCGCGCTGGCGCAGGCCTCCATCCTGATCGTTGACGACGAGCCGGGCATGCGCAATTTCCTGGTGCGCACGCTTGCGCCGCGCTGCAAGCTGGTGGACGAGGCGGCCGATACCGACCAGGCGTCGCGCAAGCTCGATTCCAACCGCTACGACGTCGTCATTCTCGACAACATCATGCCCGGCAAGAATGGCGTCGACTGGCTCGCCGAGCAGCGCGCCGTCGGCTTCTTCGCCGATGCCATCCTGATCACCGCCTATGCCGACCTCGACACCGCGATCCAGGCCCTGCGCGCCGGTGCGGCCGATTTCGTGCTCAAGCCGTTCCGCTCCAACCAGATCCTCAACGCGGTGGCACGATGCCTCGACCGCGTCCGTCTCCAGCGCGAGAATTATGTCCTGCGCTATGCTCTGCGTGCCTCGTCCGACCGCACCTTTCTGCGCGACAATCTGATCGGACAGTCGGCAGCGACGCTGCGCGTGCGTGAGACCATCGCGCGCGTCGCGCGCCTGCCGACCTCGATTCTCCTCACCGGCGAATCCGGCACCGGCAAGGAAGTGGCAGCGCGCTCGATCCACTCGCTGTCCGACCGCGCCGACAAGCCCTTCGTGCCGGTGAATTGCGCGGCGATCCCGCCCGACATGATCGAGGCCGAGCTGTTCGGACACATCAAGGGCGCCTTCACCGGCGCCGATTCGGGCCGCGAGGGCCTGTTCCTGTACGCGCATGGCGGCACGCTGTTCCTCGACGAGATCGGGGAGCTGCCGCTGCCGATGCAGAGCAAGCTGCTCCGCGTGCTCGAAGACCGCCGCGTTCGCCCGGTCGGCTCCGAGCGTGAGGTTCCGGTCGACCTGCGCTTCATCTTCGCGACCAATGCCGAGCTGCAGAAGGAGGTCGAGAAGGGCCGTTTCCGCGCCGATCTGTTCTACCGGCTCAACGTGATGCAGATCCGCCTGCCGCTCCTGAAGGATCGCGGCGACGACGTACAGGAGCTCGCCACCATCTTCATGAGCAAGCTGTCGGTGCAGCTCGGCATGCCGCCGGTGCCGATCGACGCCTCGGTGCGGGCGGCGCTGGCAAGCTATGATTGGCCGGGCAATGTGCGCGAGCTGCGCAATTTGATCGAGCGCACGCTGATCCTCGGCGCCTTCCCCGACGATTTCGCCGGTCACCGCAACAACGGTCAGTCGGCGCCAGCCGACAGTCTCGCGGAGCTCGAGCGCCGTCACATTCTCGGCGTGCTGAAGGAGGTCAATGGCAACCGCGAGGAAGCGGCTCGGCGTCTCGGCATCTCGCGCAAGACCATCGACCGCAAATGCGCGTTGTGGGATGTCTGATGCTGCCGGCCGCAGCGGCGAGCCCGTGCGGGGACGCTCCGTCCGCTTCCGGCTGCTCGCGATCGCGCTGCTGCCGATGCTGGTCATCCTGCCGCTCCTGCTCGGCGTTGCGATCTATCGCTGGAACGCGAAATTCGACGCGACCCTGATCTCCAAGGTGAACGGCGATCTCACCATCGCCCACCAATATCTCGCCCGCATCCTGGAAAAGACCGGCGTCCAGCTGCGGGCGCTCAGCCTGTCGGCCCGCTTCCACGAGGTGCTGGCGCCGGATGCGCGCAGCTCCCTGCAGGATCTGCTCGAGGAGACCCGCAAGGAGATCGGTCTCGATTTCCTGTATCTGACCAACGATCGCGGGCATGTCCTGGCCTCGTCGCCGCCGTTGCAGCGTCGACCGAGGAGCGACTGGCCGATCATCACCTCGGCGCTGTCGGGCCAGGTCCCTGCAACAGGCGTCGACATCTTCGGCAATGACGAGCTCGCCGCGATCTCGCCGGCCCTCGCCGAGCGCGCGCGATTGGACCTCGTGCCGACCCCGAACGCAGTGCCGACCGACCGCAGCACGGAGACGCGCGGCATGGTCGTGCATGCGGCGAGCCGGGCGATGCTGCCTGACGGTGGCGCCGCTGCGCTGGTCGGCGGCACGCTGCTCAACCAGAACCTGGAATTCATCGACACGATCAACGATCTCGTTTATCGCGCGGCGAGCCTGCCGGAGGGCAGCCAGGGGACCGCGACGCTGTTCCTGGACGACGTGCGGATATCGACCAACGTCCGCCTGTTCGAGGGACGGCGCGCGCTCGGCACGCGCGTGTCGGCTGCGGTGCGCTCGGCCGTGCTGGGCGAGGGGCGCACCTGGCTCGACAGCGCCTTCGTGGTCAATGACTGGTACATCTCCGCCTACGAGCCGCTGGTCGACAGTTACGGCAAGCGGGTCGGCATGCTCTATGTCGGCTTCCTGGAGAAGCCGTTCAGCGAAGCCAAATACCAGACATTGGTGATCATCGTCGCAGCGTTCATCGCCATCACCGCTGCGACCGTGCCGATCTTCCTGCGCTGGGCGAGCTCCATCTTCATGCCGCTGGAGCGCGTCACGGCGACGATCAGCGAGGTGGAGCGCGGGAATCTCTCCGCCCGCACCAAGATGCCGGTGCTGGGTGACGAGATCGGCCGCGTCGCGGTTCATCTCGACAGCCTGCTCGACCAGATCCAGGAACGCGACCGACAGCTCCGGGAGTGGAATGAGGAGCTGAACATCCGCGTGCGCGAGCGCACGCGCGACCTCGAGCACGCCAATCTCAAGCTCGAGGCGACCACCAAGCAGCTCATCATGTCCGAGAAGCTGGCTGCAATCGGCGAGATCACCGCCGGCGTGGCCCATGAGATCAACAATCCGATCGCGGTGATGCAGGGCAATCTCGACGTCATCCGCAGCGTGTTCGGCGCCGATGCTGACAAGGCGAAGGTCGAGTTCCGCCTGCTCGACGAGCAGATTCACCGCATCAGCCAGATCGTGACCAAGCTGCTGCAGTTCGCAAGACCGGAGGAATATGCCGGCTATGTCGAGCGCCATGCGCCGGCCAGCGTCATCTCCGACTGTCTGCCGCTGGTGCAGCATCTTCTGAACAAGACCGAGATCGGCGTGGTCAGGGACGACCGCGCCAACTGGCTCGTGCTGATGAACCGCAACGAGCTGCAGCAGGTCCTGGTCAATCTCATCGTCAACGCGATCCACGCCATGCCGGACGGCGGAACCCTGACGCTTCGCTCCTTCGATGCCGAGCGCGACGGCCATCGAGGCGTCGCCATCGAAGTCACTGATACCGGCATCGGCATGAGCACCGAGGTGATCGAAAAGATATTCGATCCCTTCTTCACCACGAAACAGCGGCAAGGCACCGGGCTCGGCCTCTCCATCAGCCAGACGCTGATCAAGCGCCAGGGCGGACAGATCACGGCCGAAAGCCGCGTCGGCTCCGGAAGTACATTCACGGTGTGGCTGCCGGAAGCGGCCTGATTGGACATTTTGTCCGAGGGATTCAGGACATTCTGTCCCCTGCAATATATTGCATTGCGGGAAGTCGTTGAATCGTCACGATGCGGCTTCTGGCACGTGCGTTGCTCATCTCATGACAGGGTGTTGAGGGGGATGAGGGCGCGATAGCCGTCACGGCAACGCTGCTTGCGAGGCGAAGGACAACCCGCGATCGGCTGCTTGCTCAGCGCATATGAGGCGATGCGCATCAGACGATTCTCCTTCGACATGAAGTCCGACCTGTCCTGCGCGGCTGCCAAGCGCGCACACGACCGGTCTCAAACCGATGTGCCGGCAAGGCCGCGCCTGGGAGGGAATGCTTATGACGACTGCCGATACCGTTCTTGCACCGGTTGGTGCCTCCGGCTTGCTCGATCGTGAACGCACGATCGCGACGGCCGGTTTCAATCGCTGGCTGGTGCCGCCGGCAGCGCTGTGCATCCATCTGTGCATAGGCATGGCCTACGGCTTCTCGGTGTTCTGGCTGCCGCTGTCGCGTGCGATCGGCATCGCGGCGCCGAAGTCATGCCCGGACATGTCGCTGTGGCAGGAGCTGTTCACAACGAGCTGCGACTGGAAGGTTGCGAGCCTCGGGTGGATGTACACACTGTTCTTTGTCCTGCTCGGCGTCTCCGCCGCGATCTGGGGCGGCTGGCTCGAGCGCGCCGGTCCGCGCAAGGCGGGCGTCGTCGCCGCCCGCTGCTGGGGCGGCGGGCTTCTGATCGGTGCCTTCGGCGTCTACGTCCACCAGCTCTGGATCATGTGGCTTGGTTGTGGCGTGATCGGCGGAGTCGGACTCGGACTCGGCTACATCTCTCCGGTGTCGACTTTGATCAAATGGTTTCCGGATCGCCGCGGCATGGCGACCGGCATGGCCATCATGGGATTTGGCGGCGGTGCCATGATCGGAGCACCCCTGGCCAATCTCTTGATCAACTACTTCAAGACGCCCACCTCCGTCGGTGTCTGGGAGACCTTCGTCACGATGGGGGTGGTCTATTTCGTCTTCATGATGATCGGCGCCTTCGCCTATCGCGTGACGCCGGCCGGCTGGAAGCCCGAGGGCTGGACGCCGCCGAGTGAGAAGAAGTCGATGATCACCGAGCACCACGTGCACCTCGACAACGCACACAAGACGCCGCAATTCTGGCTGATCTGGTGGGTGCTCTGCCTCAACGTGTCGGCTGGTATCGGCGTGATCGGCATGGCCTCGCCCATGCTCCAGGAGATCTTCGCAGGCAAGCTGATCGGGCATCCGGAGCTGACCTTCAGCCAGCTTTCGGTCGAGCAGAAAGCTGCGATCGCGGCGATCGCTGCGGGCTTCGCCGGTCTCTTGTCATTGTTCAACATCGGCGGTCGCTTCTTCTGGGCCTCGATGTCGGACCTCATGGGGCGCAAGAACACCTACTATACGTTCTTCGTCCTCGGCATCGTGCTCTATGCGCTGGCGCCGACCTTCGCGGCGATGGGCTCGAAGCTGCTGTTCGTGCTCGGCTTCGGCATCATCCTGTCGATGTATGGCGGCGGCTTCGCGACCGTGCCGGCCTATCTCGCGGACATGTTCGGCACCCAGTTCGTCGGTGCCATCCACGGCCGGTTGCTGACGGCATGGTCGACCGCGGGCATCATCGGCCCCGTCGTGGTCAACTACATCCGCGAGTTCCAGCTCGCGGCCGGCGTGCCGCGCGACCAGCTCTACAACACCACCATGTACATCCTGTGCGCGATGTTGATCGCAGGCCTGATCTGCAACTATCTGATCAAGCCGGTCGATTCGAAGTGGCACATGAAGGACGCCGATGTCGCCAAGTTGCAGGCGGCGAGCGCCAGCGCTGCAGCTGCGGGGCCGCATGGCTCCTACGGCATCGGCTTTGGCGGGCTCGACGCCAGGGCGGCGCTGTTCTGGGCCTTCGTCGGCGTTCCCTTGGCCTGGGGCGTGTGGAAGACGCTGGAGAGCGCGGTCAAGATCTTCTGATCGCACATTCATCGCGAGCGGGAGCGCTCCATGGGCGCGCTCCCGCCGTAGCGTCGGAGCGGGACTTCGATACGATTTCGCTATCGCAGCATAGGAAGCCTTTATTGATTCTCCAGACCAATTCAGGCTTCGTTCTGACAGTTGGCGCGTTGGACGAACGCAAGGCTGTGTCCGGCAGCGATCCACAGTTGTCCTTGGGCTGCTCGTGGGCTGCACTCAACTGCTTCCTTGAACATGATAATTTGATTGGCATTTGGCATGCCAGAAGCTAGAACTGGAGCCGTTCTAAAAGACGAGGTCGAGACGAATCGATGAGCCACGACGTGCATGAGGTCCGCTCCTTCGAGCATCCCGGTGAGGGACGCCGACGCGCCAAGGCGACTCCCAAGGGGCGGCAGGTCGACCCCACGGCCGCGCACGAGATCGAGCAGCTGCTCGGCGACAGGCCTCGGCGGCGCGATCTCTTGATCGAATATCTGCACCTGGTCCAGGACAGATATCACCAGATCTCGGCTGCGCATCTGGCCGCGCTCGCCGACGAGATGAAGCTCGCCTTCGCCGAGGTGTTCGAGACGGCGACCTTCTACGCGCATTTCGACGTGGTGAAGGAAGGTGAGCCCGATATCGCGCCGCTGACGATCCGCGTCTGCGATTCGCTGACTTGCGCGATGCTTGGTGGCGAGAAGCTGCTCGAAGATCTGCAGAGCGCGTCAGGTCCCGGCATCCGCGTCGTGCGCGCGCCCTGCGTCGGTCGTTGTGATACTGCGCCCGCCGCGGAAGTCGGTCACAACTTCGTCGATCACGCCACCGTCGCCAATGTGATGGCGGCGGCCAAGGCCGGCGACATTCACGCGCATCTGCCCGAATATGTCGACTACGACGCCTATGTCGCCGGCGGCGGTTACAAGCTGCTGGGCCGCCTGCGGTCCGGCGAGTTGTCGAAGGACGATCTCCTGAAAGCGCTCGACGATGCCTCGCTGCGCGGCCTCGGCGGCGCCGGCTTCCCCACGGGGCGCAAATGGCGCGCGGTGCTGGGAGAGCCTGGGCCGCGGCTGATGGCGATCAATGGCGACGAGGGCGAGCCCGGCACGTTCAAGGACCGCTATTACCTCGAAACCGATCCGCACCGCTTCATCGAGGGCATGCTGATCGGCGCCCACGTGGTGCAGGCGAGCGACGTCTACATCTATCTGCGCGACGAATATCCGGCCTCGCGCGAGATCCTCCAGCGCGAGATCGCAAAGCTGCCGCCGGGCGGCCCGACGCTGCACATGCGGCGCGGCGCCGGCGCCTACATCTGCGGCGAGGAATCCTCGCTGCTCGAAAGCATCGAAGGCAAGCGCGGCCTGCCCCGGCACAAGCCGCCTTACCCGTTCCAGGTCGGCCTGTTCGGCCTGCCGACGCTGACCAACAACATCGAGACGCTGTGGTGGGTGCGCGACATCGTCGAGAAGGGCGCCGACTGGTGGAAGGGCCATGGCCGCCACGAGCGTCACGGTCTGCGCAGCTTCTCGGTCTCCGGGCGCGTCAAGAATCCCGGCATGAAGCTCGCGCCATCAGGCATCACCGTGCGTGAGCTGATCGAGGAATATTGCGGCGGCATGGCCGACGGCCACCAGTTCTACGCCTACCTGCCGGGCGGTGCGTCGGGCGGCATTCTACCGGCGTCGATGGACGACATTCCGCTCGATTTCGGCACGCTGGAGAAATACGGCTGCTTCATCGGCTCGGCCGCGATCGTGATCCTGTCGCACAAGGACAGCGTGCGCGCGGCGGCACTGAACCTGATGAAGTTCTTCGAGGACGAGAGCTGCGGTCAGTGCACGCCTTGCCGCGTCGGCACCCAGAAGGCGGCGCTGCTGATGCAGAAGCCGGTCTGGAACCGCGCTTTGCTGGAAGAATTGAGCCAGGCGATGCGCGATGCCTCGATCTGCGGGCTCGGACAGGCGGCATCGAATCCGCTGTCCTCCGTGATCAAATATTTCCCTGACGAGTTCAAGGAAGCGGCCGAATGACGAAGATTACGTTCGAGCTCGACGGCAAGCAGGTCGAGGCCAATCCCGGCGAAACGATCTGGCAGGTGGCAAAGCGCCAGGGCCGCGAGATTCCGCATCTGTGCTATTCACCGGCACCGGATTATCGCCCCGACGGCAATTGCCGCGCCTGCATGGTCGAGATCGAGGGCGAGCGCGTACTGGCGGCATCCTGCAAGCGCACCCCGTCGGTCGGCATGAAGGTGAAGACCGAGTCCGCGCGCGCGGTGTCGGCGCAAAAGATGGTGATGGAGCTGCTCGTCGCCGACCAGCCGGCGCGCGAGACCTCGCACGATCCGGATTCGAAGTTCTGGCACTGGGCCGAGACGACGGGCGTCACCGAGAGCCGCTTCCCCGCCGCCGAGCGCTGGGCGACTGACGCCAGCCATCCGGCGATGCGCGTCAATCTCGACGCCTGCATCCAGTGCGGTCTGTGTGTGCGCGCCTGCCGCGAGGTCCAGGTCAACGACGTCATCGGCATGGCTTATCGTAGTCACGGCTCGAAAATCGTGTTCGACTTCGACGATCCCATGGGCGAATCCACCTGCGTCGCTTGCGGCGAGTGTGTGCAGGCCTGTCCGACCGGCGCCTTGATGCCGGCCGTGATGCTGGACGAGAAGCAGACCCGCGTGACCTATGCCGACAGGAAGGTCGACTCGCTCTGCCCGTTCTGCGGCGTCGGCTGTCAGGTGACCTACGAGGTCAAGGACGAGAAGGTGATCTATGCGGAAGGCCGCGACGGCCCCGCCAATCACAATCGTCTTTGTGTGAAGGGCCGCTTCGGCTTCGACTACATCCACCACCCGCATCGCCTGACCAAGCCGCTGGTGCGGCTGCCGAATGCGAAGAAGGACGCCAACGACCAGGTCGATCCGGCCAATCCGTTCACCCATTTCCGCGAGGCGACCTGGGAGGAAGCGCTCGACATCGCGGCCAGGGGCCTCGTCAAGATCCGCGACGAGAAGGGCGTGAAGGCGCTGGCCGGCTTCGGCTCGGCCAAGGGCTCGAACGAAGAGGCCTATCTGTTCCAAAAGCTGGTGCGCACCGGCTTCGGTTCGAACAATGTCGACCATTGCACCCGGCTCTGCCACGCCTCGTCGGTGGCGGCGCTGTTCGAAGGCCTGAGTTCGGGCGCGGTGTCTGCGCCGTTCTCCGCCGCGATGGATGCCGAAGTGATCTGGGTGATCGGCGCCAACCCGACCGTGAACCATCCGGTCGCCGCGACTTTCATCAAGAATGCGGTGAAGCAGAACGGCGCCAAGCTGTTCGTGATGGATCCGCGCCGGCAGTCGCTGTCGCGTCATGCGACCAGGCATCTGCAGTTCAAGCCGGGCTCCGACGTCGCCATGCTGAACGCGATGATCAACACGATCATCACCGAGGGCCTCACCGACGATCAGTACATCGCCGGCTACACCGAGGGTTTTGAGGACCTCAAGGAGAAGATCAAGGAGTTCACGCCGGAGAAGATGGAGCCGATCTGCGGCATCCCGGCTCAGACCTTGCGCGAGGTCGCCCGCACCTATGCGCGGGCAAAATCGTCGATCATCTTCTGGGGCATGGGCATCAGCCAGCACGTCCACGGCACCGACAACGCGCGCTGCCTGATTGCGCTGGCGCTGATCACCGGCCAGGTCGGTCGTCCCGGCACCGGCCTGCATCCGCTGCGCGGCCAGAACAACGTGCAGGGCGCCTCCGACGCCGGGCTGATCCCGATGTTCCTGCCGGACTACCAGCCGGTCGGCCGCGACGACTTGCGCGGCAGCTTCGAAAAGCTCTGGCAGCAGGATCTCGATCCCGTCCGCGGCCTGACCGTGGTCGAGATCATGAACGCGATCCATGCCGGCGAGATCAGGGGCATGTATATCGAGGGCGAAAACCCGGCGATGTCCGATCCCGATCTCCAGCACGCCCGCCAGGCGCTCGCGATGCTCGATCATCTCGTGGTCCAGGACCTCTTCGTCACCGAGACCGCGTTCCACGCCGACGTCATCCTGCCGGCCTCGGCCTTCGCCGAGAAGGAGGGCTCGTTCACCAACACCGACCGCCGCGTCCAGCTCGCGCGCCAGGTGATCAAGCCGCCGGGCGATGCGCGGCAGGATCTCTGGATCATCCAGGAGATCGGCAAGCGCATGGGCCTGCCGTGGAATTATTCCGGTCCCGGCGACGTCTACACCGAGATGGCGGAGCTGATGCCCTCGCTGAAGAACATCAGCTGGGACCGGCTGGTGCGCGAAGGCGCGGTCACCTATCCGGCCGACGCTCCTGACAAGCCCGGCAACGAGATCATCTTCACCACGGGCTTCCCGACCGCGAGCGGCCGCGGCAAGATCGTGCCGGCCAAGGTGATCCCGCCGGACGAGATTCCCGACGACGAATATCCGATGGTGCTGTCGACCGGCCGCGTGCTGGAGCACTGGCACACCGGCTCGATGACGCGTCGTGCGCAGGTGCTCGACCAGATCGAGCCGGAGGCGGTCGCGTTCATGTCGCCAAAGGACATGCGCAAGAAGAAGCTGGTGCCCGGCGATTTCATTCGCCTGGAGACCCGCCGCGGCGCCGTCGAGGTCAAGGTCCGATCCGACCGCGACGTGCCGGAGAATATGGTGTTCATGCCGTTCTGCTATGCGGAAGCAGCGGCGAACCTGCTCACCAACCCGGCGCTGGATCCGTTCGGCAAGATCCCGGAGTTCAAGTTCTGCGCAGTGCGTGCCGAACGCGCGGAGATGCGGGACGCGGCGGAGTAGGACGTTCTTGCCGGGTTTGGCAGCCTAGCGCCGCCAAATCCGACTGTCGTCCCCGCGCACGCGCGGGGACCCATCCCGCGTGATCTCGCGATTGCGGACGGTTGCAGTCCCGACTAGGAGCCTTCGCCAAACTCCTCCTTGGGGTTATGGGTCCCCGCGTTGCGCGGGGACGACAGCTGAATTTGTGGCGGGCATTGTACCCCCATCCCCCACCGCTTCGCTCTTCGCAATGACGGTGCTACATGTGACGCATGTCCAAAGTCACCCCAGCCACGCGCGCGCTTGACGCCGCCGGTGTCGCCTTCACGGTCCACGGCTACGAGTACGATCCCGATGCCGAGAGCATCGGGCTGCAGGCCGCCGCCGCGCTTGGTGAGGACCCGGCGCGCGTCCTGAAGACGCTGATGGCGCAGGTTGACGGCAAGCCGGTCTGCGTGGTCGTGCCGTCCGACCAGGAGGTCTCGATGAAGAAGCTCGCCGCGGCCGCGGGCGGCAAGTCGGCGCAGATGATGAAGCCGCCCGAGGCGGAGCGCGTCACCGGCTACAAGGTCGGCGGCATCAGCCCGTTCGGCCAGCGCAAGCCGGTACGTACCGTGATCGAGCAGAGCGCGCTTGCGCATGAGCTCGTCTATCTCAATGGCGGCCAGCGCGGCTTGCAGGTGCGGCTGAAGCCGGCCGATGTGCGGGATGTCTTGAAGGCGGTCGTGGCGGATGTGCTGGCATGACGGCGACGGAGTGGGATCGTGAAGTGGCCGCTTCTGCTGTGGCTTGCGGTTCTGCTCGGCATCGGCCGTCCGGCCGAGGCGCATCAGGTCAACCTCGTCACGGCGCGCGTGGCGCTGACCGCCGATCGCATCGTGAAGGTCGAGCTCGGATTGAAGGGCAGCGATGTCGATCGCCTGATCGGCACGAGGACGTATCACGCAAAGCAGGACGCGGTCGATCCCGTGGCGGTCGAAGCGGCCGGCGCCGCAATCCTTGCCTACCTCGATACGCATATGGCCGTGACAGGGGGCGGCGCGGCCTGCGTGCCGGTCAATGCTGCGATTTTGCCTGACGGCGACGGCATCATCTATCGCAACAGCTTTGCTTGCGCGAACACGGCCGGCGATATCGTCTATCGCTCCACCGTGCTGACGGAAAAGGACAAGGCTGCGCGACAGGTCGTGCTGGTCGCGCAGGGCAGGTCCGAGACGCAGGTCTTGCTCGACGCCGACAATATCACGATCACGCTCTCGAAGGAGCCGCCGTCGCTGTCCTCGACCATGTGGCGCTATCTCCTGACCGGCATCGAGCATATCTTCCTCGGTTACGATCACGTCGCATTCCTGGCAGCAATCGTTCTATGGGCGCGCCGGCTGATGCCGGTCGTCAAGATCGTCACCGCCTTCACCGTCGCTCATTCCCTGACATTGTCGCTCGCGGCGCTAAATGTCCTGGTCGTCCCGAGCCGCATCGTGGAACCGGCGATCGCGGCCTCGATCGTGTTCGTGGCGATCGAGAACTTCTTCTCGCGTGACGTCGACAAGCGCTGGCGCCTGGCTTTCCTGTTTGGTTTGATTCACGGCTTCGGCTTCGCTGGCGTGCTTCGGGAGATCGGCTTGCCGCCGGGTGCGATCGTCCCGGCACTGGCCGCCTTCAACCTCGGAGTCGAGATCGGGCAGATCGCAATCGTCGCGCTGATCCTGCCGGTGCTTGGCCTGTTGGATCGTGTGACTGTGGTCGGTCGGGATGAGCCGGCGCGCGCGGCGAGGCTGGTCTACGCCATGTCCGCGGTGATCGGCCTGCTCGGTGGATATTGGCTGCTGACGCGCGTGTTCGAGGCTTGAACCGGCGGCTACTGCTTTTGCAACAGCTTGAGCCGGCAGCGCAGCGCTTCCCGGATATGCGCGCGCGCCAGCTTTTCCGCCTTGTCGCCGTCGCGCGCGGCGATGGCCTCGATGATGCCTTGGTGCTCACCGTGACTGGTCGAGGGGCGCCCCGATACGGTGAAGGTGGTCGGGCCGAGCAGGGCGATCCAGTCCTGCAACTCGCGCGAAGCGTTGTCGAGATAGCGGTTGCGCGCGGCGCGGCAGATCGCTTCGTGGAAGGCGCGGTTGAGCCGCGCCATCTCCGCGGCGTCGGTCTGCGGCGCCTCGACAAAAGCCTGCTCGATGTCTCGGAGCGCGTCGATCTCCGTCGTTGAGGCGTGCTCGGCGGCAAGGCGCGCGGCGGCGCCTTCCATGATCTCGCGCATGGCGTAGAGCTCGAGCACCTCGGAGATGTCGAGATTGCGCACGATCAGCCCGCGGCCAGCGGCGGGCTCGACGAAGCCGCGTGCTGCGAGGCGGCCCAGCGCTTCGCGAACCGGGGTGCGGCTGACCTTCAGCCGCTGGGCGACTTCTTCCTCGCGCAGGCGGTCGCCCGCGCGGTAGCTGCCGGCCTGGAGCGCCTCGCACAGCGAGCGGAACACGGCTTCGCCCAGCGCAACGCCGGCGCTGCGCGAAATCGACCCGCCTGTCCTTGCCGGGCGTCTGGCCATTGTCCCTCGATGCGCATCCTGCCCATGCAGAGACGCCGCTTGCACGACCTATGTATATCTTTGTATACAAACGTGCGCAATGGCGGAAATGGTCGAGCATGCCGCTGACGGACACAGAAAGTCTCTAATCTCGGGTGCCATCGGGCAGACGGTATGAGCAGCAAATACGACGTGCTGGTGATCGGCGGCGGCAATGCGGCTCTGTGCGCCGCGATCAGCGCGCGGCGCGGCGGAGCATCGGTGCTGGTGCTCGAAGGCGCGCCAAAGTTCTATCGCGGCGGCAACACCCGTCACACCCGCAACATGCGCTGCGCCCATGATGCGGCGACCGAAATCCTGACCGGCCCCTACACTGAGGGGGAGTTCTGGGAGGACCTGCTGCGCGTCACCGGCGGGCAGACCGACGAGGTGCTGGCGCGCCACATGATCCGCGAATCCAAGGACATCCTGAACTGGATCGTGGAGCAGGGCGTACGCTGGCAGCCTTCGCTGGGCGGCACGCTCAGCCTCGGCCGCACCAATTCCTTCTTCCTCGGTGGGGGCCGCGCGATGCTCAACGCGCTCTATCTCACCGCGGAACAGCTCGGCGTCGACGTCGAATACGATGCCGAGGTCACCGATCTCGTGATCGAGGAGGGCATGTTCCTCGCCGCGCGGCTCAAGCGGCCGATCAAGGGCGAGACCGAGATCCGCGCGACATCGCTGGTCGCCGCCGCCGGCGGGTTCGAGGCCAACATCGAATGGCTCAAGCAATATTGGGGCGAAGCCGCCGACAACTTCCTGATCCGCGGCACGCCCTATAACCGCGGCTCGATCCTGAAGATGCTGCTCGACAAGGGCGTGCAGGAGGTCGGCGATCCCACGCAGTGCCACGCGGTCGCGATTGACGCCCGTGCGCCGAAATTCGACGGCGGCATCATCACGCGACACGATTCCGTCGTGTTCGGCATCGTCGTCAACAAGCACGCGCAGCGCTTCTACGACGAGGGCGAGGACATCTGGCCGAAGCGTTATGCGATCTGGGGCCGGCTGGTCGCGGCGCAGCCCGACCAGATCGCCTACATCATCTTCGATTCCACCGTGGTCACCAGCTTCATGCCGACGTTGTTTCCGCCGATCGCCGGGCAGACGATCGCGGAGCTCGCCGGCAAGCTCGAGCTCGATCCGGTCGCGCTGGAAAAGACCTTCAGCGAGTTCAACGCCGCGGTGCGGCCCGGCACCTTTGATCACACCATCCTGGACGATTGCGCGACCGAAGGCATCACCCCGCCCAAGACGCACTGGGCGCGCAAGATCGAGACGCCGCCCTATCTCGCCTATCCGGTGCGGCCCGGCATCACCTTCACCTATCTCGGCACGCGTGTGAACAAGGAGGCGCGGATGCTGATGAAGGACGGCAAGCCCTCGGCCAACATGTTCGCGGCCGGCGAGATCATGGCCGGCAATGTGCTCGGCAAGGGCTATGCGGCCGGCATGGGCATGACCATCGGCAGCGTGTTCGGGCGGATCGCGGGACGGGAAGCGGCAAAACATGCACGGAACTAGGATTCTCGACGAAGCCGACCGTCTGATGACGGTCTGCAATTCCTGCCGCTATTGCGAGGGCCTGTGCGCGGTGTTTCCGGCCATGGAGATGCGCCGCGCCTTCTCCGACGGCGATCTCAATTACCTCGCCAATCTCTGCCATTCCTGCGGCGCCTGCTATGTCGACTGCCAATTCTCGCCGCCGCACGAGTTCAACGTCAACGTCCCCAAGACGCTGGCGGTTGCGCGCGCGGAATCCTATGCGGCCTATGCCTGGCCGAAGGCCCTGTCCGGTGCGTTCGCGCGCAACGGCCTCGTCATCAGCATTGTCGCAGCGCTCAGCATGGCGGCCTTCATCCTCGGCTTCGCCGCCCTGAATGATCGCAACGTGCTGTTCGGCGTGCACACCGGCCCCGGCGCCTTCTACAAGTTGATGCCGCATAACGCGATGGTCGCGCTGTTCGGCGCCGCCTTCCTTTACGCCGTCCTGGCCCTCGTCATGAGCGTGCGCGCCTTCTGGCGCGACATCGGCGCACCCATCGGCAACCGTGCCGACGGTGACTCGATCTTCCAGGCGATCCGCGACGCCGGCGAGCTGCGCTATCTCCATGGCGGCGGCGTCGGTTGCTACAATGAGGACGACAGGCCCTCCGACCGGCGCAAGCTCTACCACCATTTGACCTTCTACGGTTTCCTGCTCTGCTTCGCAGCGACCTCTGTCGCGACGCTCTATCATTATCTGCTCGGCCGCGAGGCGCCGTATCCGTGGTGGGACCTGCCCGTGGTGCTGGGCACGCTCGGCGGCGTCGGCCTGATCGTCGGGCCGATCGGCCTGTTCGCGGCCAAGATGCGGCGTGATCCGGCATTGCTTGACGAGAGCCGTTACGGCATGGATGTCGGCTTCATCGCCATGCTGTTCCTGACCGGCCTCACTGGAATGCTGCTGCTGGTCCTGCGCGAGACCGGCGCGATGGGGCCGCTGCTCGCGCTGCATCTCGGCGCCGTGTTCGCGCTGTTCATCACCATGCCCTACGGCAAGTTCGTGCACGGCATCTATCGCTTCGCCGCCTTGGTGCGCTACGCGCAGGAGCGGCGGACGGCAGCGTGAGCCGCGCGCCGCCCGTCTCGGAACCTCTTACGCCACCTCTCGTTCGGGCGGGGATGCCTGCTCGCGGGCCATCGTCGTCGCGGTGACATAGTCGGTCTTGCCGGTGCCGAGCAGCGGCACCTTGTCGACCACCATGATCGCCGCGGGCACCGTCAGCTCGGAGGCGCCGATCGTCTTGGCCTGCGCCTGCATCGCGCTGCGCTCGGCATTCTTCTCCGTCGTCAGCAGCACGATGCGCTCGCCCTTGCGCTGGTCGGGGATCGAGACCGCGACTGAGCCGGCCTGCGGCCACAACGCCGCCGCGATGGCTTCGACCGCCGACAGCGAGACCATTTCGCCCGCGATCTTGGCAAAGCGCTTGGCGCGGCCCTTGATGGTGATGAAGCCGGCCGGGTCGATCGAAACGATGTCGCCGGTGTCGTGCCAGCCCTCGGCGAGCACTTCGAGCACGCCAGGATTTTCGGCCCTGAGGTAGCCGAGCATCACGTTCGGGCCGCGCACCGACAGGCGACCGCCTTCCTCGATGCCGGGGACCGGATCGAGGCGGCTTTCCATCAGCGGCGACAGGCGGCCGACGGTGCCGGGACGGTTGGCCATCGGCGTGTTCATCGCCAGCACCGGCGCCGTCTCGGTGACGCCATAGCCTTCGAGAATGCGGATGCCGTAGCGCTCCATGAACACCTGCCGCGTGCAGTCCTTGACCGCCTCGGCGCCGGCGATGACGAGGCGCAGGGTGCGGAAGTCGTAAGGATGCGCCGAGCGGGCATAGCCGGTCAGGAACGTGTCGGTGCCGAACAGGATGGTCGCGCCGGTCTGGTAGATCAGCTCGGGCACGATGCGGTAGTGCAGCGGCGAAGGGTACATGTAGATCGGAATGCCCGCGAGCATCGGCATCATCATGCCGCCGGTCAGCCCGAAGGAGTGGAACACCGGCAGCACGTTGAACACCTTGTCGTTGGCGTTGGCATCGACCCGCGCCAGCGCCTGCGCCGCGTTGGCGAGGATGTTGCGGTGGGACAGCACGACGCCCTTCGGCGTGCCTTCCGAGCCCGACGTGAACAGCACGACGGCCGGATCGTTCGCCTGGCGCGCGACGCGCGGCGCGGTGCCGGCGAGCAGGCCCTTGATCTTGTCGACGGCACCGATCGAGGCGCGGACGTCCTCGAGATAGACGACTCGCGCCTCGGCGGAGATCGCCGTCATCAGCTTGTCGAGTTTGCCCTTCTCGATGAAGGCTCTCGAGGTCAGCACGGTGTTCACCTGCGCAGCCTTCATGGCCGCGAGCACGTTGACCGGACCGGCCGAGAAGTTGAGCATCGCCGGCACCCGGCCGATGTTTTGCAGCGCCATGAAGACGACGGCGACGCCCGCTGAATTCGGCAGCAGCACGCCGACATTCTCGCCGACGGCAGTGCCGCTCTCCAGCTTGCGGCTCAGCACCTGCGCGCCCAGGATCAGCTTGCGATAGGTCAGCTTGGTGCCGAGCGCGTCCTCGATGATGACCTTGCCGGTGTCGCGGTCGCGATAGGCGTGTCCGAGTGCTTCGAACAGCGTGTGGTCGAGCATGGCGTTCTTGACGAGGGCGTCGATCATCATGTCCTGCAGCGCGGCGCCGGCGGCGTTGCGGCGTGCCTTGCCCTTGAGCGTTTCGTCGACCGGAAGCTTGACCGGCGGCAGGATCGTCACCGTCACGCGCGGAAACCAGGACCGCTTGATCTGGCTGGAGTTGAGATAGCTGAGATAGGAGCGTTGTGCGCCTTCGATGCGGACCGGCACGACCACGGCGTCGGCCTTGTCCGCGATCATCGCGGTGCCGTCATACACCTTCATCAGCGATCCCGAGACGGTGATGCGTCCCTCGGGGAAGATCACAACCGGTTCGCCGGCGGCAACGAGCTTGATCAGGTCGCGCGCGGCCAGCGGCTTGGTCGGGTCCATGGTGTAATGCTTGACTGCGCGCAGGAACGGCTTGGCCCACCAGGCCTTGGCAATGCCGGTATCGACTGCGAAGCTGGCGTCGATCGGCAACACGGCGTGGAGCAGCGGGCCGTCGACCAGGCTGACATGGTTGGGCGCGATCAGCATGCGCGTGCCCGGAGGCGGCAGGTTTTCGAGCCCGCGGATCTCGGTGCGGAACAGGGCGCGGAACAGAAGCCCGCCGGCGTCGCGCACGCCTTCCTTGCCCCACTTGGTGAGCACGAACCAGACCGCACCGAAGCTGGCGAGTCCGAGTCCGAAGAAGATCCAGCCGATATGGAGACCCACCGCTTGCAACAGCGCGACGAACAGCGAGCCGACCACCATGAAGGCAGCCTGCAGCACGTTGCCGGCGGCGATGATCCGGGCGCGCTCGGAAGGTTGCGACCAGGCCTGGACCGCGGCGAAGGACGGCACGACGAACAGGCCGCCGCCGAAGGCGAAGGCGACGAAGTCGGCCAGCATGCGCAGGCCCGCGAACGAGGTCGCGAAACCGGCCGCGGTGAGGTCTTGAGCCTTGGCAGTCACACCGATGGCCCAGGCGAGATCGAGGCCGGCACATCCCATGATGATGGCGCCGATCGGCACCAGCGCGAGATTGGGACGAACGTGGCTGAGGCTTGCGGCGAACAGCGAGCCGATGGCGATGCCGATCGCGAAGATCGCAAGGCACAGCGTCACCACGCCCTCGGTGCCGCCGACCACGTCCTTGATCAGCGCCGGCAGCAGCGACAGCACGATGGCGCCGACCAGCCAGAACCAGGAGACGATCACGGTGCCGTCCCAGAGGCGATGGTCGGCACGAAGCGTCCTGAGCAGGCTCACCGTCGAGGTCCAGGGATTGGTATCGACGGGCAGATCGGGCGCGGACGGCGTCGTCTGCGGAATGCGCGATGCGAACGCCCAGGACAGCACAGCCAGCGCGACCACGGCGGAGGCGACCCAGCCCATATGCGCCGAGCCGGCGACGAACTGGCCGCCGGCGACGGTGCCGAGCAGGATCGCCATGAAGGTCGCGCCTTCGACCAGCGCGTTGCCGGTCGCGAGCTCGCCGAGCTCGAGCTGGTCCGGCAGCATGGCGTATTTCACCGGGCCGAACAGGGCGGCGATGGTGCCGAACAGCGCGAGCGCCGCGAACAGCAGCGGCACCGAATGCAGGAAGAAGCCGGCAGCGGCGAAGCAGGCTGCAAAGATCTCCACGAATTTGAGCCGCCTTGCGACGACGGATTTGACGTATTTGTCGGCGAGCTGGCCGCCGAGCCCGGACAGGATGAAATAGGGGAAGATGAAGACGGCGCCAGCGACCGTCACCAGGGCATCGCCGTGGCTCGTCGCCGCGGTGTAGAGCAGGATGATGACGAGTGCGTTCTTGAGCACATTGTCATTGAGCGCCGAGAAGAATTGCGCCCAGAACAGCGGCGCGAAGCGGCGTGACGACATCAATTCCCTGATCATGACTAGTCCTGCTTTGGAAATACAGCTTGAGATTGTTGAATTGCCGGTGAGACGGTCAGACCGGAAGGCATTTGGGACGAACGCGTGCAGGATAACGACATCGCCGCCTGCTCTGTCCCCTCAGTCCTCTGATCCTGTTGGTCTCCAAGTGGTCTCGTCAGGTTCGCAAATATCTGGTCGGGGCCACGTCGAGCTCGGGCGGAGCGGCCGCGCTCGCCCGGATATCGCGCCGGGCGATGAGGAAAAGCTGAACCGCATCGCCGAGGGCCGCGCTATCAGGCGCGAATGTCGGGGGCATGGTGAGTCCAACATTGTAAGCGGCTCTTGCATTCGAACCGATCGGGGCGTGCCGGCTGCGTCTCAGGTGAGATGGGCGAGCTGCCGAAACGGCGAGAAGCGACCGAGCAGGCTGAACCGGCGCCGCTCGTGACGGGCTCGGGCGCGGTTCGTCCGCCACATCCGGAAGGTCGCGCGGCGCTCGGCGAGCACGCCGGCAATGTCGCAGGCATTGGCGATGCGATCGATCGGCGCCATCACGATCTTGAGGGCGGCCCGGCCGAGGCCGGTCACGAGAGCCGTGGCGTCATCGAAGAAGGTGGCGGCGATATCAACAGCGAGAGTTTGCATTTCGCAGGTCTCCGAGTTAAATTGAACAATGTTCATATGAGTAAGCTGAAAATGAACAATGTTCAAGAAGAATCGCTGCGCGACCAGAAAAAAAATCGGCGGCGGCGCCAGATCCTGGAGATCGCCCGCGGCATTATCGCAGCTAAAGGACTGAGATCACTGAAGGTTCGGGACGTTGCCGAGGCTGTCGGCTGTTCGGTTGGCAGCGTCTATAACGAGTTCGGCGACTTCGACGGGGTCATCTTGACCGTCAATCGGGAGACGGTTCAGGCGCTCACGGCGCGGCTGCGGGGCGCTCCCGCCGAGGATCCGGTTCGCCAGCTCTATGGGCTTGCCGAGACCTATCTCGATTTCTTTGCAGGACACGCCAATCTGCTGCGCTCCTTGTTCGAGCATCGGATGGAGGACGATCGACCTTATCCGGACGACATCCTTCAGATGGTGATGGATGCCTTTGCGCTGATGCATCCACCCCTGGTGCGGCTATTGCCGGATGCGGACGACGTGAAGATCGCGCTGTTGTCGCGCACGCTGTTTTCCGCCGTGCATGGCATCATCTCGCTCGGCCTCGAAGAGCGCATGGTCGCCGTGCCGCCGCAGATGCTGCGCCAGCAGATCGAACAATTCCTCGACGTGCATCTCAAAGGGCTCGGGATTCTGCCCCTGCGCTGACAGCGGCGAGCCGCGTCAGGCACGCGCAGCTTCGCGCGGGCGGGTTGCGACGGCGACGGCGCCAGGGCTTCCGCTCTCGACCTGAACGCGGTTGCGTCCCTTTTCCTTGGCGCGATAGCAGGCAGCATCCGCGCGCCGCATCGCATCCTCGAGCGTGATGTTGCGGTCGACGATGCAGGTCACGCCGATGCTGGCGGTCACCGCAAAGCAACGATCGTCCCAGGCGAAACTGAGCAGCTCGAGCGATCTGCGCAGTTGCTCGGCAATGTCGACGGCATCGAAGGGCGAGCATTGCGGTAGGATCAGGGCGAATTCGTCGCCGCCGAGCCGGGCCACCAGATCATGCGCATGCCGGTTCTGTTGCAGGAGGCGCGAGACCTCGCGGAGCAGGCGGTCGCCGGCAAGGTGGCCGCAGCTATCGTTGACGCTCTTGAACTGGTCGAGGTCGAGCAGGATCAGGCCGAGCGCACCCGCCCTGGCATTGTCCAACTCGCTTTGCAGGCGCGCCTCGAAGGCGCGACGGTTCGACAGGCCGGTCAGCCAGTCGTGCGATGCCTGCCAAGCCAGGCGTTGTGTCTCGGCATGCAGGGCGTTTTCGAACGCCTGCCGTTGCAGCACCAGCCGCCGCGTATGCCAGATCAGAAGCAGGATCAGCACCGCGGCGGTGACGATGTTGACGCAAGTCAGCGCCAGCTTGATGGCGCGGGAGCCTTCGCCGAGGACGGTGGAGAAACGCTGGGCATGCACCGTGAACTGGGTATTGAGCTCCGAGAGCCGCGACGACAGGAATTGCAGGCGGCCGTCTTGAATGGGACCGTTCTCCAGCTCGGAGCGGATCAACTCGCCGAACACACTCAGCTCCAGCAGCATGGGATCTGTGGCCGCCCATTCGCGGATCGCGTCCTGGAGGAAGCTGACGCGGTTGAAGTAGCGAAACAGCCAGATCAGTCCCGGTACGTCATCGGGATGGTTGCCGCCCTGGAGAAAGCCGATACGGGCGGCCTCGACGTCGACCGGATCGCGTTCGAGCGCCCAGCGCGCGAACTCGTCCCCGATGGGAACGGCGAGCGCGGCCTGGTACTGCGCGAACTGGCTGGCCTCGCCCGAATGCAGGTAGCGATTGAGGAAGTAGACGGCATTCTTCTGCGAGCGCGACCATAGCGCTTCGCCCGCGACATAGGCGCGGACCGACGACATCACCTCGAGGCTGAATCCCGCGATCGTCGCCTGGAGCACGACGACCATCACGAAAGGCGAGACGAGCTTGATGACGTGAAGGAAGCAGCGTCCCTCCACCGACGTCGCTGTTCTGCGAAACACCTTATTCCCCAAGTCGATCAACGATCCCAACGGAACGTTGCGCCTGCAACGCCAAGTAGACGGGATGGTTGCTTAACTCGACCTGAAAGGTGCGAAGGACTCCGTCGCAGGGTGAAGCCGTCGTGAAGCAGGTGCCCGCAAATCGCTTCAAATGCCGGCGAACCGGGACCGGCGCGGCACCGGCGAGCCGATGCAGCGCACTCGTGGTGCGCGATTCACCTGATCAAGGGGAGATCGGCTAGACCAGCACCGGCTTGCGGACGCGGCCCGCGTCACCGAACACGCGCAGGTAACGCTCGATCTCCGAGGGAAGGCCGGTCGCCTTCTCCGGATTGTCGGAGAGCTTGACGGCCGGATGGCCGTCGACGGACGAGACCTTGCAGACCAGCGAGATGGGATCGAGGTTGAACGAGCCGTCCGGCGTGCAGCCGACGAAGTCGTTGGTGAGGTTGGTGCCCCAGCCAAAGGAGAGCCGCACGCGCCCGGTGAAGTGGTGGTAAGTCTCCTCGATCGAGCCGACGTCCATCGCGTCGGAAAAGACGAGCAGCTTGTCCCTGGGGTTGCGGCCCTTCTTGTCCCACCAGGCGATGATCTCCTCGCCGGCCTGGATCGGCGGCGCGCTGTCGGGGCGGAAGCCGGTCCAGTCGGCGACCCATTCCGGCGCATCGCGCAGGAAGGCCTTGGTGCCGAAGGCGTCGGGCAGCGCGATCAGGAGGTTGCCGCCATAGGTCTGGCGCCACTGGTCGAGAATGCGGTAGGGCGCCCAGCGCAATTCCTCGTCGTCCCTGGCGAGCGCGGCCGCGACCATCGGCAGCTCATGCGCGTTGGTGCCGATGGCTTCGAGATCGTTGTCCATCGCGAGCAGCACGTTGGACGTGCCGATGAAGGACGAGCCCAAGCCTTCCTTCACCGCCTCGACGCACCAGCGCTGCCAGAGGAAGCCGTGGCGGCGGCGGGTGCCGAAGTCGGACAGGCGCAAGTTCTCGAGCTTGCGCAGCCGTTCCACCTTGGTCCAAAGCTTGGCCTTGGCGCGGGCGTAGAGCACGTCGAGCTCGAAGCGGCCGCGGCCCTTCATTGCCGCACGCGAGCGCAGCTCGTTGAGGATGGCCAGCGCCGGAATCTCCCACATCGTGGTGTGGGTCCAGGGGCCGTGGAAATGCAGCTCGTACTGGCCGTCGACCTTGCGCAGCTCGTATTCGGGCAGGCGGAATTCCGCCAGCCAGCGGATGAAATCCGCCGAGAACATGTGGGTCTTGCCGTAGAAAGTGTTGCCGGCAAGCCAGATCAGCTCTTTCTTGCTGAAGCGGATGGTGCGGGCGTGATCGAGCTGGGCGCGCAGCTCGCCCTCGTCGATGATCTCGGCGAGCCGCACATGGCGCGAGCGGTTGATGACCGAGAAGGTCACCTGCTGATCCGGATAGTCTTCCCGAATCATCTGCAACATCAATAGCTTGTAGAAGTCGGTATCCAGCAGGCTGCGGATGATGGGATCCAGCCGCCAACTGTGATTGTAGGTCCGGCTCGCAATGTCGGTCACTGTCATAGGGGGATTTTAGCGTGGCTCCCCTTGCGCAACCAGTGGGTTTGGCGGGAATCAGGTTTTGCAGCGGAGGGCCGGCCGTTCAGGCGGCGGCCGTCGCCGCGACAGTCTCGAGCTGGCTCCTGATCCAGCGATGGGCCGGGTCTTTCTGATAGCGCTGGTGCCAGACCATGAACATCGGCAGCTCGGCCAGCGTTCGCGTGCGGGAGGCCAATGGTATTCGCGTTTGCGCGAAACCGCGCATTACGCCGGGCGCGAGCAGGCTCGGCATGCTCGCCAGCATCTGCGAGCCGCGCAGGAACGAGGGCACGCCGGAGAAGCTCGGCACGGAGATCGCGATGTCGCGGTGCAGCCCGTTCGCTGCCAGCCGGCGGTCGAAGTCGAGCCGCTCATTATCGGTATAGACCACCGTGATGTGACGCGCCGCGAGATAGGCGTTGCGGCTGGCAGGCGCGGCACGCGCCTTTGCATCATAATAGCAGACATAGTGATCCCTCAGCAGCCGCTTCTGCACGATGTCGACGCCGGAGGGCGGCAGCGGCGTGATCAGGAGGTCGCAGCGGTTCTCGCGCAGCATCGCGGGCGAAGGCGATTGCGAGGGGATCACGCGCAGGTTCAGGCTCTTCACCTGTCCCGCTACATGATCGAAGAAGCGCGGCAGCAGCAGGTCGCGCTGGAAGTCGTTGGCGGCGATCGTCAGCGATAGCTGGGCCTGCGCCGGCGCGAAGCTGACGCCGCCGGCAAAGCTGCGCATCTCGTCGATCAACGCGCGCGCCTTCGCGGCGAGGGCCTGGGCGTGCGCCGTGGCGACGATGCCGCGGCCGGATTTGGCGAACAGGGGATCGCCGGCAATCCGCCGCAGCTTGTTCAGCCCGTGGCTGACCGCCGATTGCGTCAGGCCGAGCCGTGTCGCCGCCGCCGTCACCGAACCTTCCTCCAGCACGGCGAGGAACAGCTCGAGCGCGTGGCCGTCGAGGGCCAAATGATCGATTTCCTTCATGCAATTCATTATAATCGATCTATTTATCTTGAGAATAGACCGTTCCATGATCTCCCGACAAGCCGCGCGCCCGGACCCGGGCGCCACAGGGAGAGACAACGCCGATGAATGCCCAGGCGCCAGCCTTGCGGGATCCCCGCCTCAATCGTCCCGAGCCCTTTACGCCGCCGCTCGGCGACGGCGGCTTCTTCCAGCGCGACCGTTCCATCCATCCGCCGGCGCATGCGCCGGGGTACAAATCCTCGGTGCTGCGCTCGCCGCGCCAGGCGCTGTTGTCGCTGGAGAACTCGGTCTCGGAGATCACGGGGCCGGTGTTCGGGCACAATGATCTCGGCCCGCTCGACAATGACCTGATCCGCAACTACGCCAAGGACGGCGATCCCGTCGGCGAACGCATCATCGTCCATGGCCGCGTGCTGGACGAGACCGGCCGCGGCGTTCCGAACACGCTCGTCGAGTTCTGGCAGGCCAATGCCGGCGGCCGCTACCGGCACAAGAAGGATACCTATCTGGCGCCGATCGATCCCAACTTCGGCGGCTGCGGCCGCGCGCTGACCGACGACAGCGGCTACTATTACTTCCGCACCGTGAAGCCGGGCCCCTATCCCTGGCGCAACTACGTCAACAACTGGCGCCCGGCCCACATCCACTTCTCGGTGTTCGGCTCGGGCTTCGCGCAGCGCCTGATCACGCAGATGTATTTCGAGGGCGATCCCTTGATCCCGGTCTGCCCGATCCTGACGACGATCCCGGACAAGGACGCGCTCGACCGCCTCGTGGCGCCGCTCGACCTCAACGCTTCGACGCCGTTCGACTCGCTCGCCTACCGCTTCGACATCGTGCTGCGCGGCAAGCGCTCCACCTATTTCGAAAATCGTACCGAGGGGAACTGAGCCATGCCGCAGCCGCTCAACTATCTCAAGGAAACCGCCTCGCAGACGGCCGGGCCCTACGTCCATATCGGCTTGATCCCGGCGATGGCCGGCTTCGACATCTTCGAGAAGAACTTCTCCAACGTGCTGGTGACGCCGAACACCGCAGGTGAACGCATCACGCTGGAAGGCAAGGTGCTCGATGGCACCGGCACGCCGCTGCGCGACGTGCTGCTGGAGATCTGGCAGGCCAATGCGAGCGGTCGCTACAACCATCCGGCCGATCGCTCGGCGGGCGCGCTGGAGCCGGAGTTTCGCGGCTGGGGCCGCGCCGGTTCCGACTTCGAGAGCGGCCTCGTCACCTTCGAGACCATCAAGCCGGGCGCGATCACCGACAAGGCGGGCCGCAAATGCGCACCGCACGTCAATGTCTGGATCGTCGCGCGTGGCATCAATATCGGCCTCAACACGCGGCTCTACTTCTCGGACGAAGAGGCGGCCAACGCCGCCGATCCGGTGCTCAACCTGATCGAACAGCCGACCCGTCGCAAGACGCTGATCGCAACGCGCAGCGAGCGCGCCGGCAAGATCGTGTACTCCTTCACGATCAATTTGCAGGGGCCCGAGGAGACGGTGTTCTTCGACGTCTGAGGTGCCGGCGGGGCCGTCCCCGGTTCATTCCACCCGGTCGCTCCGAATGATTGATCCGCGCGCGAGGAATTGCGGTGGCTGCCGCACCTCGCGCGTTGCCGGCCGGTCGATCGGATCGCGCGCCACTTTCGGTTTTAGGTCTGCCAGGTCGATGAACACGTCCGCCTGCCGGCGCAGGTCGTCGGCGACCATGGGCGGCTGAGTGGAGAGTGTGGAGACGACCGTCACGCGGACACCGCGGCGTTGCAGGGCCTCGACCAGCGACCGAAAGTCGCCATCGCCCGAGAACAGCACGATCTGATCGACGTGTTCGGCGAGCTCCATCGCACTCACGGCAAGATCGACATTCATGCTGCCCCTCACCTTACGGCGGCCGGTGGTGACGTCGACGAACTCCTTGGTGAGCTTGGTGACGACGGTGTATCCGTTGTAGTCGAGCCAATCGATCAACGGGCGGATTGACGAAAACTCCTGATCCTCGACGACGGTCGTGTAGTAAAAGGCGCGCAGCAGCGTACCCCGGGCTTGAAACTCGCTGATCAACCGCCTGTAATCGATGTCGAAGCCGAGCGCCTTGGAGGTGGCATAGAGATTGGAGCCATCGATAAAGAGCGCGATCTTCCCAAACGAAGACATTATGTACAAATCCCGAGTTCGACACGACGCGATCCGGCCGAAATGGCGCGATGTGTCGGCCGAAAAATACTGAAGGCGCCGATGGCTTGCCGAAAAGGCGGCGCAGACGACCGGACAGGGGGGTCGCCTTGCGCCGAGGTTAGGGAGGTTCCATGCCACCAGCGCCAGGGCGCCGAATGCAGACACGCTAAGGCGCGCGCATTCGCCGCTCAATTGTACAGAGGTAAAGGACCTATATACGAAGGTAAGTGGGGCGCGCCGGCAACCAACGCGACTGCGGCGTGGCCTCCGACCATCAGCGCGCGTGGTTTTTCGTCCGGTGGTTCAGGCTTCGCCGTCATGCAGCTGCGCACGAAACGCGCGCGGCGACAATCCCGTGGCGGCAGCATAGACGCGGCTGAAATAGGCGGGGTCCTCGAAGCCGAGCGCGTAGGCGATCGTCGAGACCGGCAGGTTGGTGTAGACGAGGTTGCGCCGCGCCTCGCGGATCAGCCGGTTGAGGATCAGATGCGAGGCGGTGTCGCCGGTCGCTGCCCGCGTGATCCGGTTGAGATGGGTCGGCGTGATCGACAGCGCGCCAGCGTAGTCCGAAACGCTCCAGCGTTCCAGATGGTGCTGTTCGAGCAGCGCCTCGAAGCGGCGGAATAGGCCGGATTCGGCAGTGCCATTGCCGCCGCTCTGGCCCGCGAGCGCGCGCGCCACGAGCCCGATCATGGCCGACGACAAGGCGCGGAGCACGTGGGCGCGGCCGAACTCGCGCGCGGCGTGCTCGGCGAAGATCTGCTTCATCGTCGCGCGGATCTGCGGCGTGCCGCGCACCACGGCCGACCGCGACAGCGCCCCGCGCAACCCCTCGGCGGCGAGCAGCGCTTCATCTAGAATCTCGGCGGCGATGGTCAACACCCAGCCTTGCGTATCGGGCACGAAGCGGAACCCGTGGACGTGGCCGACCGGCACGTTGACGATCTGCATCGGCTTGAGCGGCACCGCGCGCCCGTCGAGCGTCGCCTCGCCGCCGCCGCGCTCGATCAGCAGCACCTGGTGCAGCCGGGCATGGCGATGCACGGCCAGCGTCCAGTCGTGCAGCACCGAGCGCGACGCGATCGTCTCGCAATGCACGACGTCGGGCAGATCGCCGGATTCGCCGAACAGATTGTAGACCCGGATCGCCGGGGCGGGGGCTGCGCTTCTCATGTTCGAATAGTACAAGACAAAGGCAAAACCCTCCATCGGTTTGCAGCGCCCGATCTGCAAAAAAGTGCCGACGGGAGGATGCAAAAATGAAAGTTCAGGTCTGTATCATCGGCGGTGGACCGTCCGGGTTGTTGCTGTCCCAGCTTCTGCACCTGAAGGGCATCGACACCATCGTGCTGGAGAAATACAGCCGCGAGCACGTGCTCGCCCGCATCCGTGCCGGCGTGCTCGAGCACGGCTTTGCCAAGCTGATGCGCGAGGCGCAGTGCGGCGAGCGGATGGACCGCGAGGGCGAGATCCACCAGGGCTTCGAGATCGCCCATGACGGCGTGCTCTCCAAGATCGACCTGCACAAGCACTCCGGCGGCAATTCGGTGCTGGTCTACGGCCAGACCGAGCTGACGCGCGACCTCTACGAGGCGCGCGACCGGCTTGGCGGCAAGGTCGTGCACAATGCCGAGGACGTGACGCCACACGATCTGACGTCGGACCGGCCCTACGTGACCTATCGCTCGAACGGTGAAACGATCCGCATCGATTGCGACTACATCGTCGGCGCTGACGGTTTCCACGGCGTCAGCCGCAGGTCGATCCCGAAGGACGTGCTGCGCGAATACGAGAAGGTCTATCCGTTCGGCTGGCTCGGGGTGCTGTCGCGCACCAAGCCGGTGTCGCCGGAGCTGATCTATGTAAAGCACGATCGCGGCTTCGCGCTCTGCTCGCTGCGCTCGCAGGTGCTGAGCCGCTACTACATCCAGGTGCCGCTCGCCGACAAGGTGGAGGACTGGAGCGACGATGCGTTCTGGGCCGAGCTGAAGCGCCGCCTGCCGGAGCAGGTCGCCGGCCGTCTGATCACGGGACCCTCGATCGAGAAGAGCATCGCGCCGTTGCGCAGCTTCGTCGCCGAGCCGATGAGCTATGGCCGGCTGTTCCTCGCCGGCGATGCGGCCCACATCGTGCCGCCGACCGGCGCACGCGGACTGAACAGCGCCGCTTCCGACATCTACTATCTCTACCACGCCTTGCTCGCGCATTATCAGGGCGGCGACGATTCCGGTCTCAAAGGCTATTCCGCCAAGGCGCTCGCGCGGATCTGGAAAGCACAACGCTTCTCCTGGTGGATGACGATGCTGCTGCACCGCTTCCCCGACCGGCTCGAATACGAGGACCGGCTTCAGCAGACGGAGCTGGACTATCTGCTCACGTCCGAGACGACGCAGCGGTTGCTCGCGGAGAACTACGTGGGCCTGCCGTTTTAGGCGATCATCACTCTTACCCTCCCTGGAGGGGGAGGGTCGATCGCGCGCAGCGCGAGCGGGGTGGGGTGACGGTCTCTCCGCATCGAACAATGCCGGTGGGGAGAGATCACCCCACCCCGGCTCACATTTCGCTGCGCTCCATGTGAGCCGACCCACCCCCTCCAGGCAGGGCTATCGCATTTGCACCTTCACCAGAGGTCGTCATGCCCGGGCTTGTCCCGGGCATCCACGTTCTTTGTGCTGCGTGGCAAGGCGTGGATGGCCGGGACAAGCCCGGCCATGACGATGTGGAGATTGTCGTGCCCAAAGGTGTACTGCTCATATGCGATAGGCCTGCCCACAAGGGGAGGGTAAGAGGTGAGCCGCGCTACTTTCCTTCCAGCGTATTGACCGGTGTCCAATCCGGCGGCGGCGGAGTCTCCGTCAGCACTTTCGCGCGCCTGGCGAAGCGGGCTGACGCAGGATCGATCTTCGCGACGCCGTCGAACACATCAGCCGCTTTCGCAAACTCCCTTGCCCGCCAGCATGCCAGCCCTTCCGCATACGCCGCGGCGACCTTCGCCTGCTCGTCGCTCTCTGCGTCCTTCTCCGCCAGCGGCTCGAACACCCTGATCGCCTCGCCGCGCCCCTGGACCCTGATCGCATCGAGCTCGCGCCAGGCGAAGGTATCGCCGGTCTGCGCCATCGTGGTTTCCGATGCCATGATCGCGGTGCCGTAATATTTGTTGGCGCCCTCGAGCCGCGAGGCGACGTTCACGGTGTCGCTCATCACAGTGTAATTGAAGCGGCGCCGCGAGCCGATATTGCCGACCACGGCTTCGCCGCTGTTGAGTCCGATGCGATGCGACAGGCCGTGACCGGCGAAGGCGGGATTGTAGGCATTGAGCTCCGCCAGCTTCTCGTGGCACTTCAGCGCGGCACGAACCGCATTGCGCGCGTGCGCGGGATCGTCGGCCGGCGCGCCGAACATGGCGACGATGGAATCGCCGATATATTTGTCGACGTAGCCGCCATGGCTTTCGATGATGTCGGTCATGGCGGAGAGATATTCGTTCATCAGCGTGACCAGCTCGACCGGCGTGATGGTCTCCGCGATCGAGGAGAAGCCGCTGAGATCGGAGAAGAACATCGTCACGTTGCGCATCTCGCCGCCGAGCGCCGGCATCTTGCCGGACGCCACCATGTTATCGATGACCTCGGGCGCGAGATAATAGGCAAAGCTCTCGCGGAGGAAGCGCTCGTCGCGATCGGCCAGCACGAACCGGTAGCCGATCATCATCGCCAGCGCGGCGAGGCTTGCCAGGGCCGGTTCGGCAAGAGGCAGCGCCAGCGCATGCGCGAACGCACCGACGGCGAAGGCTGTGTAAATGGCGATGACGGCGAGCCAGGCGGTCATTGCGCCGACCGGTGCAAGCATGCAGGCCACGCAGGCGATGATCGCCGCGAGCGCAATCGTGAGAGCGGTCCGCGCGGCAAAGCCGGGCTCGGTCACCGCGTCTTGCTCGATCAGATTTCGGACCGCAGCGGCATGCACGAACACACCCGCGATGTCGCTACGGGCCTGCTGCGCGGTGCCGGCGCGGGCGGGCAGGGCGCATCGTGGCGCGGGCGAGCCGTCATAACCACCGGACAATCGCATCGAGGTCAGCTTGCGGTCCTCGAAATTGAGGATGGTGCCGAGCAATACCACCTTGCCGTCGAAAGCGCGGCGGAAGAAATCGCGGTCGCCCTTCTCGGCGCAGGCGCGCAGGTCGGCGAAAGAATAGGTCGGGACGTCGCGGCCCAGGCCGCGAAAGTTGAGCGTCAGCGTGTTGGGCACCGCGCTGGGAATCGCATAGCTGGACAACTCCATCGCGCCGGATGGGCCGATCTCGGGTTTGGCGCCGAGTGCCCGCGCGGCGAGTTCGACGGCCATCGTGGGCACCGGCTTGCCATCGATGGAGAAACTCAGCGGCATCCGCCGGATCACGTCGTCGGGGTCGGTATGGACGTTGAGAGCGCGGATGTTGTTCTTCACCGCCAGCTGCTGCGCGCGGTAGGGCCTCTCCGGGTGGTCGTTGCTCAGGATTTCGCCGAGCACCAGCTTGCCGGTGTCGGAGATCTGCCGCAGGGCTATCAGGTAGTCCCGGTCAAAGCCCTTCATGCGCGTGCCGAGCGGCGCGTCGCCAAAGGAAATCTCGGATTGCTCGATCGAGCTCGGAAAGATGACGTCGAAGCCGATCACCTTGGCCCCGCCCTCGGCGATGCTCCCGAGCACCCGGCCGATCTCGCGCGTCCAGGTCTGGGTCGGCGATCCCTTGAAGGGCGGTGTGTCGTAGGTCTCTCCGTCGATCGCCACCACGACGACGGGCGAGGTGGCGGGATCACGGCGATCGCCAATGATCTTGCCGCGCAGCGCCGTGAGGATGTCGAGGGAGAGACCTTGCAGCGCCTGAAGCGGCGGTGACGTGAAGACCGCGCCCGCAAGGAGCGCAATCAGGATCGTCGCAACGATGTCCCGCCTGCCGATCCGCCGCATCGCGCCTTCGCGGAGCCGCCTATTCGAGCCGCAGCAGGCGGCCGATGATCGGCGTCGGCGATGACGTGGCGCTGGCGTCGATCTGGAAGGCGTAGCGCTTGGCGCCGAGAATGGCGAGATAGCTGCCGCCCGGGGTCAACGATTTCCCGGCCTTGGCGAAGTCATAGAACTTGCCGCCGACCATGGTTTCGTTCCTGAGCGGCACGGTGATCGTGGGCTCCTTGCCGTCGGTGCGTTCGATCACCAGAGTGCTCCCGCTCCTCGCCTGCACCAGTGGTGCGACACCGTAGAGCGTCGGCAGCTTGGACGGGGTGCTCTTGGCGTCCGGCCCCACGCTGCGGAAGGACGTTGCGGCACTCTGGTTCGCCTGGCGCTCCGACAGTTTTGCCGCATTGGTATCGCAGGGCACCTTCTCCCGCTTGACCTCGCCCAGCTGTACGATGCTCTGCTCGGTGCCGACCAGAACGACGCCCTCGCTGATCGTCTCGCGCTCACACGATTTGAGGTAGCTGAGCGTGATGCTGGCCTTCGGTCCGAGCTTGATGATCTTGCCCGGCGCCACATAGTCCATGAACGCGATGCCGTCGACCTTGCCTTGAACGTCCTCGACGATCGCGGCAGGAGTCTGTGCCAAAGCGGGGGCCGCAAGGCAGAACGCGCCGACGAAGGCGCCGATCAGGCTTTTCATGGGAAGTCTCATCCAATTCGACGATGCTCTATCGGCCCGTCCCGGTTCGATGCCTACAGCAGGGTGCCCCAAGCAAGTGTGACCAAAATCACTCTTAGTTGTTGGTGCCACTCTAGCAGGAACAGGTTCAAACCGGCGACTAGAGAAAAAATGGAGCCGCGACAGGCTGTTGGCCGGCTGATCAGGTCACGCGGTCGGGGCGGCCCCGGCCGAACGGCCCTCGGTCGAACCGCTCTCCGCCGCACTCACTGCGACGGAGCGAGAGGGGCCTCGGTCCACTGAAAAGGAGTCGTCCGCTGGCCGGCGGCGATCTCGACCACCTCGTCCCAGCGCGACAGGAAGGCCTCAACGCAGGCTGGATCGAACTGCCGCCCCGCGTTCTCAGCCAGGTAATTGCGCGCCGCCTCGAGCGGCATCGGCTCCTTATACGGCCGCCGCGTCGTCAGGGCATCGAAGACATCGGCAACCGCAACCACGCGCGCGGCGACCGGGATTTCATCCGCCTTGAGGCCGTTCGGATAGCCCGCGCCGTCCCAACGCTCGTGATGGCCTGCGGCAATTTGCGCGCCGAGCTGGATCAGCTCGCAGCTGGAATCGGCCAGGATCCGCTCGCCGATCGTCGCATGCGTCCGGATCACCGCCATCTCGTCGTCGGTGAGCTTGCCCGGCTTGAGCAGAATATTGTCGGGAATGGCGACCTTGCCGACATCGTGCAGGGGAGCGGCCAGATAGATGTCGCGGCACAGCCGGGCCGGCAGGCCGAGCTGGTGGGCGATGATACGGCTGTACCTGGCGACCCGCAGCGTGTGCTCGCCGGTGTCGTTGTCGCGGTATTCGACCGCGAGCGCGAGTCGCAGGATGATCTCCTCCTCGCGCTCGCCGAGCTTTCGCGTTGCTGCTGCGACGTCACTGGCCAGATGTGCGGCGCGGTCGTTGAGCTTGCGCACGGCTGCACCAAGCTGAACCAAATTCCGAAGGCGCACCGTCATCTCGAGGCTTTGTGGCTGCTTGGGTAAAAAATCGGTTGCACCGGCCTGCAGCGCTTCCATCTTGACGTCATCGGTCTGACGCGAGGTGATCATCGCGATCGGGATGTCGGTGCAGCCGGGAAGCCTGCGAAAGGCGCGGATGAAGCCGATGCCGTCCATATGCGGCATTTCGTAGTCGACCAGCACCAGATCGAAGGGGCGCTCCTGCGCGCAGGCCAGCGCCTCCACGGGATCGAGGAAGGTGGTGGCCTCGACCAGACCTTCAGCCTCGATGTGACGTTTCAGAAAGTTGAGGACGGAGCGGCTGTCATCAACCACGAGCGCTTGGGTCAGCATCGGTGGCCGGGGCTCTCTTCGCTGGCAAAGACACGAACCCCAGCCATAGCCCAGGCGAATTTAACGCGAAGCAAACGGCCGCACGGATGCGCACGTCTCGATGACATCTCAGCAGGTTGTGCACGCTTGCGTACAGTTGCGCGAATTCCGAACGAGTGTCACCCGTAGTTGTACGGATGCCCGTGTTAGGGGTTTGCTCACTCGATTCGCGTCAAACGAGTGTCGGAATTTTAGCAAAGGCGGGGCAGCGATGGCGCTCAATCCGACGGAGCCGAAGTGGTCGTTGCGGTTACCCGCGGACTGCAGCATCGCAGCCATTCGCAACGTGTATGAGCTCATTCGCGAGGCGTTCGGCCGCCAGGAGCGACTCGAGATCGACTGCTCCAGCGTCGACAAGGCCGACGTGACCTCGATCCAGCTTCTGCTATCGACCGCCAGGACGGGCGAGGCCCAAGGCCGCCCGGTGGTGCTCACATCATTCTCTCAGTCTCTGCGCAACACTCTTCGCCGCGCCGGCTTCGCCAGCGAGGCGATGATCGATCAGCACTTCCCGCAAAAGAAAGATGGCACCTGATGGCCACGATTCTTACCGTCGACGATTCCCCCAGCATCCGGCAGATGATCAAGGTCGTGCTCGAGCCGGCCGGTCACAACGTGATCGAGGCGGGCGACGGCGCCCAGGGGCTCGCCAAGGCGCAAGCCGGCAAGCTCGATCTCGTCATCACCGATCTCAACATGCCGGTCATGAACGGGCTGGAGCTGATCCGGGCACTGCGCAAGCTGCCGAGCGCAGTCGGCATGCCCATCGTGTTCCTGACCACCGAATCCAACGACACGGTGAAGCAGGAAGCCAAGAGCGCCGGCGCTACCGGCTGGATCACCAAGCCCTTCAAGCCTGAGCAGTTGCTCGCCGTGGTCGCCAAGCTGGTGCGCGCATGAGTGCGATGGATCCGACCGAGATCTTCCGCCAGGAAGCCAGCGAGCTGTTCGAGGTTCTGGAAGGAGCCCTGCTCGACCTCGGTCAGCGTCCCGACGACCGCGAACTGGTCGATTCCGCCTTCCGCGCCCTGCATACGATCAAGGGATCGGGCGCCATGTTCGGCTTCGACAAGGTCGCCTCCTTCACCCACGAATTCGAGACCGCATTCGACCGCGTCCGCAAGGGCGAGATCAAGCCGACGCAGGAGCTGATCTCGGTCGCGCTCGCCGCCAAGGACTACATCCGCGCGCTGATCGAGGATCCGCAGTCGACCGACGACGTCATCGGTGAAGCCATCCTCGACGACCTCAAGCGCTTCGTTTCGTTCGACCAGCCCGCCGCTGCGGTCGTCGAGATCGCCGAGGCGCCGCCGCTGGCACCTGGCGGAAGCAAGCAGGCCGGCTGGCACCTCTATCTGGAGTTCGAATCCCACATCCTGCGCAACGGCTCGAATCCGCTCGACCTGTTGGAGGATCTCTGCAAGCTCGGTCCGTGCTTCGTCGTGCCTGTCACCGACGGCATCCCGTTCCTCGACGAGATGGAGCCGGAAGACTGCTACCTGAAATGGGACGTCAAGCTGCACGCGGCCTGCGACAAGGACGCGATCGACGACGTCTTCATGTTCGTCCAGGACGAGTTGAAGCTCACCCTCTCGCCGCTCGAGCATGTCGAAGCGCCCGCGCCTGCACCGCTCTTTCAGCTCCTCGACGAGGAGCCGGCACCCATGGCCGAGATGCCTGCGCCCCCGGTCGAGCTTCCCGCCGCGCCGGTCGCCGAGCAGCCCGTCGTCAAGTCCGAGCCCAAATCTGAACCGAGGCCGGAGCCGAAACCCGAAGCCAAGCGCGAAGAGCGCGGCATCGCCACCGTCCGCGTCCAGGCCGAACGCCTCGACGAGCTGATGGACCGCGTCGGCGAGCTCGTCATCGCCCAGGCGCGGCTGACCCAGCTCGCCGCCTCCGGCTCCGACCTCTCGATCAAGATGATCGCCGAGGAGATCGAGCGCCTCGCTTCCTCCTTGCGCGACACCACGATGGGCGCCCGCATGGTGCCGATCGGCTCCTTGTTCGGCCGCTTCCGTCGGCTGGTGCACGATCTGTCGCGCGATCTGTCCAAGCCGGTCGAATTCGTCACGTCGGGCGAGGACACCGAGCTCGACAAGACCATGATCGAGTGCTTGGCCGATCCGCTGGTGCACCTCATCCGCAATGCCATCGACCACGGCATCGAAGACAACGCCACGCGCGCTGCCAATGGCAAGACCGAGCAGGGCCGCATCGAGCTCGCCGCCGTGCATTCCGGCGCGCAGGTGCTGGTCACCGTGAAGGACAATGGCGGCGGTCTCAACACCGCGCGTATCCGCGCGAAGGCGGAAGAGCAGGGGCTGATCGCGGCCGGCGCCGTGCTGACCGATCACGAGATCCACCAATTCCTGTTCCATCCCGGCTTCTCGACCGCCCAGACCATCTCGGCGCTGTCGGGCCGCGGCGTCGGCATGGACGTCGTCAAGCGTACCATCGAGAACATGCGCGGCTCGATCGATTTGTCGACCAGGCCGGGCCAGGGCACCACCGTGACGCTGCGCCTGCCGCTCACACTCGCGATCATCGAGGGCCTCCTGATCCGCGTCGGCGAAGGCCGCTACATCATTCCGCTGCCGGCGGTTGAGGAGTGCGTCGAGCTGACGGCCGAGGACGAACGTTCGCGCGGCCGCAACTTCCTGAATGTGCGCGGCAATCTCGTCCCGTTCTTGCGGCTGCGCGAGATCATGTCTTCGTCGGGTTCGCCCGACAAGCACCAGAAGACGATCATCATCTCTACAGGCGAGACCCGCGTCGGCCTCGTCGCCGACCAGATCATCGGCAACCACCAGACCGTGATCAAGTCGCTCTCCAAGCTGCACTCCGACGTCACGATTTTCTCCGGCGCGACGATTCTCGGTGACGGCACGGCGGCTCTGATCCTCGACGTCGCGCAGCTCGTCGCAATGGCGCAGTCGAAGGTCGAGAAGCAGCATATCAGCGAGGCGGCGTGATGGACGGGAATTTGGCGGGCGAGCATCAGAGCGGCGCAATGCAGGTCGTAATGATCGGCCTCGGCGAGGAGAAGTTTGCGCTCGATGCGGGTCTCGTGCGCGAGATCATCGATCCCGTCCCGGTGACCAAAGTGGCGGGGGCGCGTGCCTTCGTTCCCAGCGTGATCAACGTGCGCGGCAACGTCATTCCGCTCGCCGACCTGCGCATCCGCTTCGGCATGCCGCAGCTCGACAATTCGGCCGACACACGCATCGTCGTCATCGAGCTCGATTTCGACGGCGAACCGGTTCTGGTCGGCCTCACCGCCGACAAGGTCTATGAAGTCACGGAGATCGCGCAGACGGATGTGCAGCAGACGCCACGCGTCGGCATGCACTGGAAGCCGGAGTTCATTCGCTTTATCGCGAAATGGCGTGAAGAGTTCGTCATCGTTCCCAACATGGAACGCATTCTGAATTGAAATGAGGTCTCGGGCGAGACTTGGGTAGGGGCTGGAAATGAGATTTACCGTCAAGGCAAAGCTGGCCAGTGCGTTCGGCTTGATCATCGTCCTGTCGGGAGTGGCGGGCGGCGTGGCCTACTTGAAGCTCGGCGACATGATGGCGACCGCTGACAACATGGTCCTGCGTGCAAACCGGATGGAGAAGGCAACGCAGATCGAAAAGGACATCCTGCTTCAGCTTCGCGCGGAAAAGAATTCGATCCTCGCTACCGATGCGCAGACCGAACAGTTTGCCGCCGAGGCAGCCAGACTTCGCGAGCACGTGACGAAGACCAAGGATGAAGTCTACGCGTTGGCGAGCGAGGGGGGCCGGAAGCTACTCGACAGCTTTGCAGCCACATACGCGAAGATGAATACGTATCAGGAAGAGACGATTCGGCTGGCGAAGACAGACAAGACGAAAGCTACCGAGCGTTCGACAGGCGACGGCCGGAAGGCCGTCGCAGATGCGATGGAGGCGATGGGTGCCTACGTCGTCAACACGAAGAAGCAGCTGGCCGAGCAGGCGGCTCGATCCAAGGAAGAAGGACATCAGGCCCAGTTCCTGCTGATGACGTTGATCGGCATCTCGCTGGCGATCGCGATTGGGGCCGCGCTGTGGATCTCCATCTCGATCAGCCGCTCGCTCGGAAGAGCGGTCGGCCTTGCGGGCGCCGTGGCGGACGGCGATCTCAGCCAGACCATTCCCTCGGCGAGCAACGATGAGATCGGAGATCTCGTCAGGTCGCTGAACGTGATGGTCGAGAAGCTTCGGCAGATCGTCACCGAGGCGATTACGGCGGCGCAGAACGTTTCCGCCGGGAGCCAGGAGCTGTCCGCGAGCGCCGAGCAGCTCTCCCAGGGCGCGACCGAGCAGGCTTCGTCTGCCGAGGAAGCCTCCTCTTCGATGGAGGAAATGGCCTCCAACGTGAAACAGAACGCCGACAACGCCAACCAGACCGAGAAGATTGCGGCGCAATCGGCCAAGGACGCCGAAGCCAGCGGTGTCGCCGTCGGTCGTGCCGTCGAGGCGATGCAGACCATCGCCGAGAAGATCACGATCGTGCAGGAGATCGCGCGCCAGACCGACCTGCTCGCGCTCAACGCGGCGGTGGAAGCGGCGCGCGCAGGCGAGCACGGCAAGGGCTTTGCGGTGGTCGCCTCCGAGGTGCGCAAGCTCGCCGAGCGCAGCCAGGCGGCCGCGGCTGACATCGGCACGCTCTCGACCGAGAGCGTCAAGGTCGCGCAAGAGGCGGGCCAAATGCTGTCCAAGCTCGTGCCCGACATCAAGAAGACCGCGGAGCTGGTGCAGGAGATCACCGCGGCCTGCCGCGAGCAGGACGTCGGTTCGGCCCAGATCAACCAGGCGATCCAGCAGCTCGACAAGGTCGGCCAGCAGAACGCCAGCGCGTCCGAGCAGGTGTCTTCCACTTCGGAGGAACTCGCTTCGCAAGCCGAGCAGCTCCAGTCCACCATCTCGTTCTTCCGGATCGAGCACGCGGCACGCAAGGCGATTGCCGCGGCCGAGCCGATCGACCGCGCCGTCGGTCAGCTCCGGGCCAAGGCTGCGCACATGGCGGCTGTGGATCGCGAGACGAAGAAGCCGGCCCCCGTCCGCAAACCGGCACGCGCGATGAAGGTCGCCGGTGGCGGTGGTGGCTTCGCCTTCGACATGCACGACGGCGAAGACGACCGCGACGCCGACTTCCAGCGCTGATCAGCCGGTCCGGCCTTTATGCCGGACCGCATTCATTTGCCAACCTTCGGATCATTGGACTGCATCATGGCCGCAACCTCGCAATATCTGACGCTCGGGCTCGCCGGCGAGACGTTCGGCATCAGCATCCGCAATGTCCGCGAGATCCTCGACATGCGGCCGATCTCTCGGCTTCCGCACGCTCCGAACTTCCTGCTCGGCATGATCGACGTGCGCGGCAGCGGCTATCCGATCGTCGACCTCCGGACCAAGCTCGGCCTGCCCAGCGTGCCGGCCACCGAAGCCACCCGCATCATCATCCTCGACGTGTCGATGAAAGGCCGCCTGGTCGGCGTCGGCTTCGTCGCCGACTGCGTGTTCGAGGTCACCGACATCGACGAGCAGGCGATCGAGCCGATTCCCGAGGTCGGCGGTAGATGGCAATCCGATTATGCCTCCGGCATCGGCCGCAAGGGCGAGAAGTTCGTCGTCATCTTCGACCTCGCCAGGCTGATGGCGAACGACAGGATTCCGGATGGGCGCGATGCCGGCGCGGATGCGCCGCGCGCCGCCTGAGTCTGCAAGAGTGAAGCGTAGTCGCGCGTAAGCACCCCAATTCGAACCAACGAGACTGACATGAGATTCACCGTCAAAGCCAAGCTTGCCACCGCCTTCGGCGTCGTCATCCTGCTGTCCATGATCGCCGGTGGCGTCGCGTATCTGAAGCTGAACGACATGGTCGCGACGGCCGAGCATCTGTCTGCCCGTGCCGGCCGGCTGGCCAAGGTTGGCGAGCTTCAGGAGGCCGTCCTGCTTCAGGTGCGGGCCGAGAAGAACACGATCCTCGCGGCGGAAGCCGACCAGGACAAGTTCATCAGCCAGATCGCCCAACTGCGCGAACGTGCGATGAAGGTAAAGGACGAGGTCTACTCCAGCGCGAGCGAGACCGGCAGGAAGTTGATCGATACTTTTGCCGTTGCCTACGCGAACTCCAACGCGGTACAGGACCAGACGCTTGCGCTTGCCAAACAGGACAAGGCCAGGGCGACCGAGCGGTCGATGACCGAGGGCCTGAAGGCCTCCACGCCGGCACTCACGGCGGCGAGCGACTACATCAATTATGTGAAGAAGCAGATGGCCGCGGAGAGCGAGCAGGCCAAAGTCGATGGCGGCCGCGCCACCCTGATTCTCATTTCCCTGATCCTCGCGTCGCTCGTCATCGCCATCGCGGCGGCGGTCTGGATGGCTCTGAGTATCAGCCGTTCCCTTTCCAGCGCGGTCGGCCTTGCCGATGCGGTGGCGATCGGCGATCTCAGCCAAAAGATCGATTCGTTCAGCAATGACGAGATCGGCGACCTCATCAAGTCGCTGAATACGATGACGGTCAACCTCAACCAGACCGCGGCCGTCGCCAACGAGATTGCGCAGGGCAACCTCACGGTCGAAGCCAAGCCGCTGTCGGACAAGGATACGCTGGGCCTCGCGCTCGAACGCATGATCGAGAAGCTTCGCCAGATCGTGTCGGAGGCTTTGACGGCCGCGCAGAACGTTTCCGCCGGCAGCCAGGAGCTCTCCGCGAGCGCCGAGCAGCTCTCGCAGGGTGCGACCGAGCAGGCCTCCTCCGCCGAGGAAGCCTCCTCCTCGATGGAGGAGATGGCCGCGAACGTGAAGCAGAACGCCGACAACGCCAACCAGACCGAGAAGATCGCCGCGCAGTCGGCCAAGGACGCGGAAGCCTCGGGCGCAGCCGTCGGCCGTGCCGTCAGCGCGATGCAGACCATCGCCGAGAAGATCACGATCGTGCAGGAGATCGCGCGTCAGACCGATCTGCTCGCGCTCAACGCCGCAGTGGAAGCCGCGCGCGCAGGCGAGCACGGCAAGGGCTTTGCCGTGGTCGCCTCCGAGGTGCGCAAGCTCGCCGAACGCAGCCAGGCGGCAGCGGCCGAGATCGGCACGCTTTCGACCGACACCGTCAAGGTGGCGCAGGAGGCCGGCGCCATGCTGTCCAAGCTCGTTCCCGACATCAAGAAGACCGCTGAGCTCGTCGAAGAGATCACCGCGGCCTGCCGCGAGCAGGACGTCGGTTCGGCGCAGATCAACCAGGCGATCCAGCAGCTCGACAAGGTCGGCCAGCAGAACGCCAGCGCATCCGAGCAGGTGTCCTCGACCTCCGAAGAGCTCGCCTCGCAGGCCGAGCAGCTCCAGTCCACCATCGCGTATTTCCGCATCGACCACGGCACAAAGAGCCAGGCGGCCGCGCCGATCGACCGGGCGGTCAACCAACTGCGCGCCAAGGCGGCCACCATGGCGGCGGTCGAACGTCCGGCGAGGAAGCCGCTGGCCAAGCCGGTGCGCGCCGCGAAGGTTGCCGGCGGCGGCGGTTTCGCGTTCGACATGAACGACGGCGAAGACGATCGGGACGCGGATTTCCAGCGCTAGGATTCTGACGGATCGGCCCCCCATCGGCGGGCCGATCCGTCTTCGGCAATTTTAGTTAAAGTGTAGGATTCAAGATGCTCCGTATGGCCGGTTATGCAATGCAGGCGGCCGTCCCGGACGGGAGCCGCCGGCCATGATGCCTGCCATGCAGGATACGGCCGTGCACCTGTCCGACCGCCATTTCCGGACCATCGCCGAATTGATCGAGGGCCAGGTCGGCATCAAGCTGCCGCAGGGCAAGCGGCTGATGCTGGAGGGGCGGCTGCACAAGCGCGTGCGCGCGCTGAATTTCTCCGACCTCAATGAATATGTCGAGAACCTGTTCGAGGCGGACCATTTCGACACCGAGCTCACCCATCTCATCGATGTGGTGACGACCAACAAGACCGACTTCTTCCGCGAGCCGCAGCACTTCACTTTCTTGCGCGAAGTCGCGATTCCCGCCCTGCTCAAGGCGCGTGGACGGAGGAACGCGAATCTGAAGATCTGGAGCTCGGCGAGCTCCACCGGCATGGAAGCCTACACGACCGCGATGGTGCTGGACGACATGACGCGGAGCGGCTCGCGCTTCCAGTACCGCATTCTCGGGACCGACATCTCGACCGCGGTGCTGCGCCTCGCCAGGACGGCGATCTACAGCCGCGACGTGCTCGCCCCGGTGCCGGAGCAGTTCGTGAAACGGTATTTTTCGTCGTCGCGGGACAAGTCGCGCGGCGAAGTGCGGATCGTACCTGAGCTACGGCGCATGACGCACTTCATGAGGATGAACCTCATGGACAAGTCCTATCCCGTCGACCGTGACGTCGATATCATCTTCTGCCGCAACGTCCTGATCTATTTCGAGCGCGAGACCCAGCGCAAGGTGGTGGAGCAATTGTGCAGCCATCTGCGTCCGGGCGGCTATCTGCTGGTCGGGCATTCGGAATCGATGATTCACAGTGCAGTGCCTGGGCTGAAGCAGGTTCAGCCAACCATCTTCCAGGTCTAGCCGGAGCGCAACCAGAATGCCGAGGGAGAAAGTTCGCGTGCTGATCGTGGACGATTCGGCGTCGGTGCGCCAAATCCTGCTGACGATCCTGAGTGAAGACCCTGATATCGAAGTGATGGCGACCGCGTCCGATCCGTTCGTGGCGGCCAAGCGGCTCGAGAAGGAGCTGCCTGACGTCATCATCCTCGACCTCGAAATGCCGCGTATGGACGGCATGACCTTCCTGCGCAAGATCATGGCGCAACGTCCGATACCGGTGATCATCTGCTCCTCGCTGACCGAGGAAGGCTCGAACGTGATGTTCGAGGCGTTCGAGGCGGGGGCGGTCGACATCGTGCCGAAGCCGAAGATCGACACGCGGCAGGCGCTGCTCGAATGCTCCACGCGGCTGCGTGAGGCCGTGAAGTCGGCCGCCCGCGCCCGGGTGCGCCCGCGCGCGGAGCGTCGCGCAATCGAGAAGAAGCTGACCGCCGATGCCATCATCCCGCCGCCGGTGCAGGGCAAGGTCCGGCCGACCACGGAACGCATCGTGTGCATCGGTGCCTCGACCGGCGGCACCGAAGCGCTCAACGACGTCCTTGAAATGCTGCCACTGCACTGTCCGCCCATCGTCATCGTCCAGCACATGCCGGCAGGCTTCACCGCGGCCTTTGCCAGGCGTCTCGACGGCGTCTGCCAGATCCGGGTCAAGGAGGCCGAGGACGGCGAACCGGTGCTGCCGGGTTGCGCCTATATCGCGCCGGGAGCCCGCCACATGCTGCTCCAGCGCATCGGCCTGCGCTACCAGATCGCGATCAAGGATGGGCCGCCGGTGTCCCGGCATCGCCCGTCCGTCGACGTGTTGTTCCGTTCGGCGGCCCAACATGCCGGCGCCAATGCGCTCGGCGTGATCATGACAGGCATGGGCGATGACGGCGCGCGCGGAATGCTGGAGATGCGCAAGCTCGGCGCCTCGACGCGGGCTCAGGATGAAGAGAGCTGCGTGGTGTTCGGCATGCCCAAGGAAGCCATCGCCCATGGCGGCGTCGAGAAGGTCGTATCGCTGCACCATATCCCGCGCGAAATCATGCTCTGGTATCAGACCGGGCACGTTGCGGCGGCAGGTTGAGCGCAATGTCAGTCATTCCCGCCGACACGCTTGCCGAGGCGATCGCCGCAATCGAGGACGTCTCCTCGCGTATCGAGGACGTGTTCGCGCGCGTCGGTCACGAGCTCGGGCGCGGACATCTCATCTTCAAGGAGCTGAACCAGGGCCTCGCAACGCTTTCCTCGGAACTCTCCGGCGCAGAGATCGAGGGCGCCGCGACCGCGCTACAGGAAATCGCAGCGCGGCTCAGCGACCTGGCGCAGGCGCTGCCGGCCGAAAGCGCCCTGCTCGAGACGATCGGCAAGAGCACGGCGGAGGCGTCCGCCTTGCTCAAGCCGTTGTTCAAGCACATCCAGATCATCACCATCATCGCCCGCAGCGCGCGGATCGAGGCAGCCGCGCTCGACGGCGATCGCGAGGGCTTTCTCGCCTTCACGCAGGAGGCCTATGATCTCGGCAAGGCCGTGCAGGGCGCGATCGAGGGCTGTGCGCGGGATCAGCAGCGCCTCTCGGAGGCGGTCGCCACCGCATTCGGCCGGCAGAAGGAGTTCGAGAGCCGCTACCGGAATCAACTGGCGGCGGAGAGCGCCGAACTCGGCTCCGCCTATTCCGGATTGCATGACCAGCGCCGCAACAGCAGCCATCTGGCCGACCGCGCAGGTTCCAGCACCTGGAAGATCGCCGAGGCGGTCGGCAGCGCGATTGTTTCCCTGCAGGCGGGCGACAGCACGCGTCAGCGTCTCGAGCATGTCTCCCACGGTCTCGGCCTTGTGGCTGGAGCCGCCCCGAGCCTCGTTCCCGGGCCGATCGCGAGCGATGACGGCGCGCGTGCGATCTGCCAGCTGCAGGCGGCCCAGCTCAGGGATGCCCAGCGCGAGTTCGGCGGCGACATCGGCCAGATCGTTCGCGCGCTGACCGCCATCCTGCACGATGCGGGCAGCGTCGTCGGGCACGGCCGCACGTTGTTTGGCGGCGAGGATGGCGGCTCGTCGTCGTTCCTGACGCGCATCAAGCAGACGCTGGCGCACGCATCGACCCTGATCGCCACCTGCGAGGGGGCGGGCCGCTCGGTCGACGAGGCGCTCGCGATCGTCGAGGATACGCTGACGAAATTTCGCCAGGCGATCGCCGGGCTGGCCGAGGCGACGATCGACATCACGCTGATCGGAATGAATGCGGGCCTCAAGGCCAGCCATCTCGGCAGCCGCGGCAGCGCTTTCGTCGTCATTGCCAACGAGCTCAAGGCAACGGCCGACCATGTCTCGGTGGGAGCGGGGCGTTTGAAGCCCGTGCTCGACGGCATCGAGCGATCGGCCGGGGAGCTGAAGGAGCTCCGTGTGCAGGGCGATCCCACGCAGCTCGCCAAGCTCGAACCGCAGATCCTTCAGGCACTGCGCGAGGTCGAGGCCGGCAATGAACGGCTCGGCAAGCTGATGAGCCGGCTCGTCGATGAAGGTGCGGAATTCGAGGGCCTGATGAATTCGGCGCTAGGCCTGATGACCACGCTCGGTGAAGGCTCCGCGGCATTGCCCGCGGTCGCGGCGCGGCTCGAGACCGCGAGCGCCGCCGCGCAGCAGCCGCGGCCGCAAGCGCAGGACGAGGCGGTGCTCGACCAGCTCTTTGCGCGCTACACGATGGAACGCGAGCGCGACGTGCACCGGGAGTTCCTGCAAACCTTCGGGCTGGCGTCGAGAGCCGCCGTGCGCTCGGTCGAGGCAGTCGAGACCGCGGACGACGGAATAGAGTTGTTCTGATCCTGCTGCGGGGCGCCGCCTCCCGCGCCGGTGGAAATTTGACGGATTGACTTTGCACGGCGTTAACCGTGGCGGAATGCTCGCCGCGCCGGTCATTGTCGCGGCCCCACGGTTCGTTGCAAATACGCATGGAATTCATGGGTGGATGTTTCCATGCTGAAAGAGGGCAATTACGCGGCGTGGTTCAGAACCGCGCAAGCGCAAGGCACCGGTATCGTGCATGTGGCCCAGGGTCGGATTTCCGGCAGTGACAGCTTCTTCACCTACGGCGGCTCCTATCAGTTTCACGACGACCAGCGTTTCACGGCCGTTCTAACCACACGGCGACATGCCGACGGCCCGCCGACCGTGTTCGGGCTCGACGAAGTCGAGGTCGAGCTCTCCGGTGTGTATACCGGCGCGATGGCGACCTGTTCGGGAACGGCCCGGGAAGCGCCTGACGTGAAGTTCGAGGTGACGCTGATCTACAGTCAGGAAGATCCGCCGGTTGCCGACGCCCGCAGCGCGGTCGTGAAGCTCAAGTCCGACAAGTTGCCCAAGGGGCTCGACGGCCGTTCCCGCCCGCGGCGTCCTTTCACGGCTGGCTCGCCCAAGTAAGAGCCAGATCGATGACGATCCGCGCAGCGCCACACGAAGCTCGCACCTGTCGCCCTGATTAGCGTTGCATTGACGTTGTTGTCTCGAAGTCGCGTCGCAGCCGCGCTGAAGCAATGCTGCCTTTACGACCGAGAGCTAGTATTGCGGCCGGTCAAGCGTGGTGGAAGAACATGCCTCAAATCTGGATGACATACGACGAACTCGGTGCGCTTTGCGGCTGCGGCGCCATGGAGGCCCGGGACCGTGCCATCCATTTGTCACTCGATCGTCGCAAGAGCCGCGATGGGATGACACGCGTCAAACTCGATCCGGCGCTGATGGTCGAATTCTTTGCATCCATTCGCGAGACGGATTTCGATCTCGATCTCGCCATTGAAGCGCTGCAGAACACCCATCGGCAGATGGCCGGACTCCTCGCTCCCTCCGAGTCCCGCAACAGGCGCGGGGTGGCTTGAGCCGGCCGCCTTAGGAAGGTGGTCTGGGCAAGAACGCCAAGATCATCTGGGCGAGCATGACGCCCACGGTGCCTCCCGCCGCCTTCTGCAACACGTCGAGGAAACCCGGATCGCGGTCGGGTATGAACGCCTGCATCAGCTCCAGCCCCATAGCGACCGCGACGACGAGAGAGCAGGCAAGAGCGAACCGTCCGGGCAGCAGGAAGGAAAGCAGGAAGCCGAGCAGCCCGTAGGCGCTGAAGCGCTCGATCACGACGACCCAATAGGCCTCGTGATGCCCCATGAGTGCGGGTCTACCCGCCAGCCTTGCAAGGGTGGCATAGACGATCAGCGCAAGACAGATGCTCGCAGCTGCTATGAGGTGGTTCCTGCGCATGACGCCAACATACAAGGTTTGGTTGTCCGTCAGGTTCGAAAGCCGAAAATATCGTTAAAGGGGTGTCTGCTGCACACGCCTGCTTTCAACGTGATACGTTCGGGCAGTTCAACGTTGCTGGCTCCGCGCAGCGACGGACTGTGAGGCGCGAGGCGAGCGCTGTCGCGCCGAAGTCAGGTCTTCTTGCCCGTCTTCGGCTTTAACGAAAGGCCAAGCCGTAGCGCCATGCGCTTGACTGCATCGGGTGAGCGCCCGAGAATTTTCGCTGCTTGTTCCAGCGAGGCTGAAGACTTCGCCAGCTCCATGAGCCGGCGGTCTTCCTTGAACGACCAGGGCCTGCGCGCCATAGCGAAATGATCCTCTCGTCGACACAACGACAAAGCCGCCAAGCGGACCCATTCGCTCGACGGCTTTGCTTGGGCGGGGCCGGGCCTTGGGGAAGCCCGGTGCGAGAGATGGATAAGGAAAGCGTGAAAATTCGCAACAAACAACGCGGATTAAGCTAACCTCTCAACCTTACCGGGATGAAGTTGGTGAATGACGCTCCGTATACCACGGATGTTTCGTTAATGTCGTCTGCAACCGGGCAGCGACCGCATTCGAAATCCGTCGAAGCCGTCTTCATCAATGCGAAGAGCAGACGTGCTCGGCCACCGTGCGCTTGCCGCTTGCGGCCGCTTGCCGAGAGGAACACGGGATTCGGCTTCCGTCTTATGTCCACCCATGCCTAAGATCTTCCGCACATGAATGAGGGAGATTAGGGGCTGCCGCCGCGGACGAAGTTCGATGGCTCCAGCGTGATTCCAAGCAGGAAGAGGCTTGGCTGGTCTGGATCGCACAAAGCCGGTTGGGCGGGTGCAAGCTTTAAGCTTTGTTAACTATGCCTGACCGATGGTAGCGGCCCAGATCTCGAATGTGGGATGGCCCAAATGTTTCAGCTGTTCCTGAGAGCGCGCGCACACAATCTTCTCGGCTCCCGCCGCGAGGACAAGGGTTTCAAGGCCCGCTCCGTCGAGCGTGATGCGGCAACCGACCGCGTGCGGATCGGTGCCGTCCTGGCGGCGATCGATACGGCATTGCAGGAGTCGGAGAGGGAGCAGGCCGGGCTCAACCGGCGCGTTGACGATGCCCTCGCGCGTGCATCCGTCACGTTCGGAAACGGGACCGATGAATATCTCGAGCGGGAGCCGCTCGACAATCATCATCAGGATCTCTTCGCGGCCGACATCTCGAACGGCCAGCGCCGGCTCAAGGAATTGGCAAGCGCCATTGCTCACTTGAAGTTCGTCAAGACCGCGATGCTCACGCGTTTCCCGGACTTCAAGCCGCCGCAGCTCGATAGCTAGTATTGCGGATCTTGCTGCGCGCTCTGCAGCCATCGCTCGCCTCGAGATGAGGACGGAGTGCGCGACAGCAGTTTCAACGGCCACGGACGCCGAATGGCCTCATCCTGAGCCGCCAGCGCCGAAAGCGGACGCTGCACATGGAGAGGAGGCGCGTAAGCGCCGTCTCGAAGAACAGGCGTGCCGTCAGGATGCCGCCAAGAGTCCTATGCGGCACCCAGGGTAGAGCGCGTGACAATTCAGCATCGCTTTGCGGTTTGGTGCTGCGGCCCTTTTTGCTATGGTTCCGGCAAGCATTCACGGATTTGAAGGAGAGCAGAGGTGCCGGTCAAAAATCTACAGACGTTGGTTGGATTGGCAGGTGTGTTGACTCTGGCTGCGCCGGCGACGGCTTCGGCCATCACCGCCGAAGTGGCGCGCGCATGCGATGCTGCGGTCGCCAAGGCCTTTCCGCCCAGACAAATCGGCAATCCCGCAGCCGGCAGCGCCAAGGGAACGGGAAAGGATCAGCGCGAATACTTCCAGAAATGCGTCGCCAATAACGGCAAGGTCGGCGACATGCCGGCGGATGCGCCAAAGGACAACAAGCCGTCCAAATAGAAAACAGAAAGGCGGCGAGAGCGTTTTCGAGCGAGTGGATGACGGCTCGCTTGAAGAAGACGTATCGAGACAGGAATCGAGGGCTTCGGTTCCGAGACAATCAGAACCCATGTTGCTCTAGCTTCGTGTTGCTCTAGCGTCGTGTTGCTTTAGCGTCGTGGCGGCGGACAGGGCGAGTAGAACGCGCCGTTCGCCGCATTGATGCGTTCGACGCATTGATTGGGATCAGTGACCGTTCCGGCGACCGTGAAGTCGTAGCCCATCCCCTTGACCACGACGATGTAGCGGCCGGGAGCGAGCGTGAAGCCGTCCTGCTCCGGCTGGAGCAACAGCATTCGCGACTGCTGTTCGATCGGACCTACCTTGTAGGGGTACGACATGCTGCGGATGACCCAGGAATCGCCGGCGTTGACCATGGCGGCTTTCCCGCTGGCATCGACGCCCAACGCCCGGGAAACTTTCGCGACGACCCGAACTTCAGTCCCGCTTGCGTCGACGCCCCCATCGGGCCTGAACACGACGAATTTGACATCGCCGTCCATCAGTGTGGTCACGCTCGGCGCGTTGATGGCTGCCGAGATCGCGACGCGCCGGTCCGGAATCTTTCCGGGCACCGGCTTGAGCTCATGGAGTTGGCCCTCGCTCAAGGCGTAGACGCCGAACGTCGTCGGCAAAGGCATCGAGGGGTGCGCAATCGGCGCCGGCTCCTTTGGATTCTCCGGCGTTCGTTCCAAGGTCTCGCCCAGCGAGGGACTTGGAATCGTGGTCGGTTGAGGCTCCGAAGTCTTCGCCCGCTCGGACGGCGGCGCTACCTGCGACAATGCGGTCAGTTGTGTCCTCAGCCGTGGCCAAGAGACGATCGCGGTCCCGGCGCCCGCAATGAGCAGGAGGATGGCGGTCAAGCGAATGAGAGAATTGAAGGCCCCCCGCTGTTTGGGATGGTCGGGCGACCTCGGCGATGCGACAGGACGACGTGCCGTTTCCGCAGCCATGGAAGGGGTCGGGGAAGCCAAAGCAGGCGACGTTGGAAGGGGCGGAGGAGTAACCCGCGCGTGAGGAGGGACATCCACTTGCGGAGAATGCGACGCGACGGTGGCACTCGCCTTTGCTGATGAGGAAGTTCCGTCTCGCTCAAACGACCGCTCGACCTCCCGAATGGCGCGTTCGAGGACCTGCTGGAGCTCTCGTGCTTCCCACGCACTGGCGGGGGTGAATTGTTCCAGAAGCTTGACGCGGGCCAACTCGTAGACGATATCCCGCATCTGCCGCGGGTCGTCGGAGATCTCGCGGATCCGCTCCGATAGCAGGCGGACGAGTCCGGCCTTGATCTCTTGCGCCTTCGAGGCGTTGGCTGCTGTGTCGCCGGTCTCGGTCATCAAGGCCGATCAACTAGCCCGGATATTGCTGTTTCGCTAGGCTTTTCACCCCGGCTCCCCTCGGCCGGGGTGAGCGCTTTATGGCCGCCCTGCAAAGGTCCTGCGCGATCGTCTCGAAGCGCTTGCTTTTGGGCAGAAACCTGTGACATTTCGCCCGGCTCCTCATTCCGGTGTTTGACCATGCGCGGCGTTTTGACAGCAACCATGTTTTTGGCCTTCCTGGTTCAGTCCGCTTCTGCGCAGGGGACCAAGGATCAGGCCAACACCACCAGCTCCAGCATCATCACGACCCCGACGAAAAAAGCGCAGACCACCCAAGCTGCGTCCCGGCCGACCGCAATCCGGAACGTGACGGGGAGCCTTCCTGCCGGAAGGGCCGCCCAAGGCGTTTGGAGGGATGGCAAGCTGGTCGCCGTGCCCAGGTGAGGTCACGCAACGAACTGTCAAGCAGCCGTGAAGGAACGGTGTCCGCCTCCCTGACGTTGTTGATCGGGAGATATCGCATGAAACGATTGGTTTTGATCATACTCGCGTTTGCCGTGCCTGCCAGCGCTTCGGCCCAGGGCGTCAATGACCCCTCGTCGCCCAATCGCAACGTGATCATCGTCAACCCCTCGCAGCCCGCGCCTCCCAACGCGACCCGGAATATTCCGAGCCGCATCGAGCCGCCGGTCACGAGCGGCGGACGCGCCCGGCCCTATCACGGGAACAGAACCCGGGGGAGCGGGTCGAGCCGCTATTAGCCGCTTCGGCGGCGCTGTGAGACAAGCTTTATTGCGGGTTGACCTCGACCTCCAGGGTCGAGGTGCCGGGGTCGTGCCGGTTCTTGCCCGAGATCAGCAGCGTGAACCTGTCGGCACCGCGCGCCGTGCTTTCGGCCGAATAGCGGAAGCCTGACCCGACCACCGCCAATTGCCCTCGCGATGGTCCGCTCACGACCGAGACGTTGAAGATCTGCATGTACGACCAACGTAGCCCCTGGATGCAGTCGGCTCCGGGTTCGATCGACATCGTCCATCTCACCGTATCCTGCGATAAGGCGAACGGCGTCCGTTCCTTGATGCAGAGGGGGCTGGCGTGCGCCGCGGGGCCAGATATGACCGCAGCCGCAACGACGACACCTGCCAGCAATACCGGACTTGCGCGCATTCTCAGCAACTCCACGGGGCGGATGCCGAAAGTTAGCAGCAATGACCTAATGAGGTCTTAGAGCAGAGCCGTCTGCCCTTGGGCCGATCCCGTGACGCGGATCTCAGGTCCTTCGGTCATCCGGTCGACCGCTCTCCGGACCATGCCATTCTGCCCCTGTTTTGCCCGACAGGTCAATTTCATTTCGGAAAACTGTAACCCATTGATCCGACTGGCTCCGGCTACTGTGCATGGGGTTGTTTTTCGATTTTTGCGGGAAGGCCCCAGGGAAGTTCGCCCGCGAACTGGCTTTCCTGCCATCGGCAAAGGTGTAGGCTGAGGAATGGAAGACGAGGACATTGGCCGATGGTCGTCCTTATCGTTCTGTCAGGGAGGCACCAGCGTGCGAACGGGTCGACGTGGCCACTGTGAAAAGCGGTTTGGGAAGCTGTCTCGGACGGTCGCAACCATCGCCGGTATACTCGGCCTTGGACTCGCCTGTCCGGCCTTGGGTCTCGCTCAGACCGAACTGGCGCCCTCACTCAACGACTATCTTCCATCCAGCGAGCCGGAAGTCACGCGCGACGAATTGCGCCAGCGGATCGAGGACGCACGGCGCCGCGCCAAGGACGTCTTGCGCGAGCGGCGGGAGCATCCCGAGCTCTCCAAGCCCATTCCGGTAGATCCGGACCTTGTCGCGACCGAGAGCCTGCTCAACGATGAAAGCCTGCAGCGAGGCGACATCGTTGCGACCAAGAAGGGCATGTTCGTCTACAAGGGGCGATCCGATCAGCCGCGCCGCGACGAGGACTTTGTGCCCGTCAATCCGAAATCGGTACGCTGAAGAATTCGCTGCAGCCCCGGATGCGATAGCCACAAGGCTGGCGCGGCTCAGTACCGCCGCAAGATCTCGTTGAATTTGGGATCGGTGATCTTCGTCGTCTCCAGCAGCAGCGATTTGCCTTGCGGTGTTGCCTGCACATAGGCCGCGATCAACAGAGGCTCGTAACGCGAGCGACTGGCCAGCGCCGACCGGATGTCCGATTGCGCCAGGAGCTTGATCTCCTCATCGGTCGCCGCCGCGCTCGACGTCACGGTCCGGACGCGAGAGAAGGCAACGTCGATCGGCACCGATCCGGTCAAGTAGGACATCTTCACCGCCGGCGTGACCGCTTCGCCGGATTGGGCCTGTAGCATGCCGAGCGTGAGCCACAGCGCGGGCCGGATCGGTGAGATTTTCAAGGCAGCCAAGACGGCGGCCTGGGCTGCCTTGTTCTCGCTGGCCCTGCCGCCCGCCGCGGTCGACGGACCTTGAAGAACGTCAGCGGCCATCGCCGCCGCGTAGTTCGCAAGCAGATCGCCGTCCCATGAAAACGCAGCCAAGCCAGCGGCGGCTGCCAGCTTCGCCTTGTCGGGCGGAAGCTTGCCCGAGAACAAATCGCCGGCGCGAAAGTTCGGCCTTGTCAGATCGCCATAGAACGCCATGCCGGCGTGAAGCGCCAGCACGATTGCGGTGCAGATGCCGACGACGCGAAGCAGGATCATGCGGTTCATGGAGGAATTGACGAGGCCTGTGCGGGCGGGCCCGACGACGGGACCGAGGTCTAGCCAGAGCCCTTTAAATTGCCAGCAGACTATCGCCCTGGATGGTCAGCAGCGTCAAGTTTCCGGTCGCGTAGGCTCCGGTGTCGATGTTGATGCGGTTCGGGCGGATATCGGGCGCGCTGACCGGCGTATGACCGTGAACGACATATTTGCCGAAGCGCTCCTCGGAGGTCAGGAATTCCTCGCGGATCCAGAGCAGATCCGCATCCTTCTGGCGATCGAGCGCGACGCCCGGCTTGACGCCGGCATGGACGAAAAAGAAGTCGCCGCAGGTAAAGGAGGAAGGCAATTGCTGGAGGAAGGCCAAGTGCTCCGGCGGCAGCGCACGTTTCAGTCCCTCGATCAGTTCGACCTGCTGCTCCGCGGACGGATTCATGGTCGGCGTGATGCCGTAGGAGACCAGCGTCAGCAGGCCGCCATAGTGGCGCCACTCCTGCAGGCGGGCCGGGTTCTTGAGGACCTCGAGCAGGAAGACCTCGTGGTTGCCCTTCAGACAAACCGTCTCGTGCGATTTCGAGCGTTCGATCAAGAGATCAAGAACGGCGCGGGAGTCCGGGCCGCGATCGACATAGTCACCGAGAAAGACCTGAATGGCCCGTTCGGGGGCCGAGCGGGCGAGATCGACGTCGATCACGGTTAACAGCGATTGAAGCAAATCGGCGCGGCCGTGCACGTCGCCGATGGCATAGACGCGAACGCCGTCGGGAAGCCGAGGCTTGGCCTTCTTTCGAAAATGGCTGGAAAAACCCATCAGGTCGGTCGAATCGCTTCTGGCGTCACGAGCGGATCATCGCGACCGCTCTTAGCAGAAAAGTCACACTTCGGTATTCTTAATTATTTCCGACCGCTTAGCCCGCATTTTGATTAAAGGGTCGCGCGGCGTTTGAGCCGTATTTCAAGGCGTCTCACGTACCGTCCCCTCAACAAGAACGGGGAGCGCAACATGCGCAAAGTCGTGAAATTCCTGGCGGCCGTGGCCGCAATCGTCGTTGCTGCGGGGGTGCAGCAGAATGCGGACGCAGCGTTCGTCGGCGCGCCCATGGGGCTGCGCGGTACCATCCAGTACATCAAGTTCGACCGGCCGACGCTGGCGCCGATGGCATTCACCATCTTTTGCCTGAAGTACAAGGACGAGTGCAAACCGCGGCCGCAACAGATCGTCTTCCGCGGCGGACGCCTGAAGCTAACGGCCCAACGCCTGGCGCAGATGCAAGAGGTCAACCAGCGGGTCAACAGCGCGATCCGTTCCGAACCCAATCTGGAAGGGCTGCGCGGCGAAAAGTGGCTGCTGCATCCCGCGAGCGGCGACTGCAACGACTATGCTGTGACAAAACGCCATGATTTGATCGCCAAGGGCTTTCCGGCGCGCTCGGTGCTGCTCAGCGAGGTCGTGACCACCTGGGGCGAGCATCATCTCGTGGTCGTGGTGCGGACCTTCTCCGGCGATCTCGTGCTCGACAATCTCTCCGGCCATATCATGCCATGGTCGAAGAAGCCCTATCGCTGGGTCCGCATTCAATCGCCCAAGAACCCGAACTACTGGGCCTCGCTTGGCGATCGCGCAGTCTGATCACCCGCGCTCTATCGTGATCCGGATTGGCTGACGCTCTGCGACAGCCCCAGCCCCACGATCACCGAGAGACACAGGATTGCTGCCGGGCGCAGCAATCCGGGACCTGCAAAGCTCTGGACGAGCGCAAAGAGAACACAGGCCGCGGCTGCCGCGGGAAAGAACGAGTCGCGTCCGCGCTGCAGAGCGCCGAAGAATAGGCGGACCAAAGCGATCAGGCTCACTGCTATCATGGCAGCCAACCCAATCCATCCCATCCCCGCAAAGACGGCCGTGGCCGCCGAGGGCGCGTTCAAGACAGCTCCGGCATCGCTCTGATAGATCCTGCCCACCGCAGCAAAGGTCCCGGCACCAGCGCCGAACCAGCGCGTGTCGGCCAACATGCGCTCGAGGGCGGCCTTGGTCTCGGCTCCCATCTCCGGGACGAGCCGCATCAGGACCGGTCCGGAGCTCTGCTCGAACAGGAAGGTGAGCACGATCGCGGCGCCGACCAGGGCTGCCACCGACAATGCGCTCGCGGCCAATGGTGACAGATCCAACCTGCGGATGACGAGGATCAGCAGCATCAGCACAACGCCAAAAGCCGCTGCGATTGCGCTGTTCGTTCCGGAAAACCCAAAGATCGCGGCGGCGCTGACCAAAGCTCCGACCAGGCCACAAAGGCCGATCGCGGCCGAGCGCAGTACCGAGTGATGCGTTTCGGCCCGTTCAGCGGCGAGCTGAATGACCGCCAGATTGAGCATGAGGCCAAGGCCGGCCAAGGTCGTCGTGAGGTCATGCGGTATGTCTGCAGCAAACGCCGGCAACAGCCGATGCAAGTCGAGAATCAAGGCTGCGACCGCGGCGACGCCGCTCAGCACAAAGAGGATCAACTGGGCACGGCTGCGGTTGCGCACGACTAGGACGGTGACGCCGAGCAACGAGATCGCCGCAAGCGCCAGCAGCAGCGCGTTCAGGGTCAAGCCGATGTCGGCTGTGATCGGCCCGAGCGGCAGACCGCCGAGGACATCGTGAGCGCTCGCCCAGATCGGATGCGCCGAGCTGAGCGGAAGAGGGACCAGTTGGGCGGCGATACACAGCGGAATGGCGATCAGGAGCCACCGGCCCCACGAGGTCGCGCGAACACAGTGATCGTAGCCGGCCTTGCGCGTGCTCGAGGCTGCCGCCAGCAAGCTCAGTGCTGCGGCCATCGTCGCGAACTGTGCCCCGAACTTGACGCCGGCGATTTCGAGAGCGGAAGCGGAAACGATGGAAACGAGGAGGGTAAAATAAGCGAAGGACAAACGGCGCTCGAAGGGAATCCTGAAACGGTCAGGTCACCATACAAGCGAGCGGTGGGTTTTCAAGCAGAGGTCTTTGCCGGCAACCCGCCTGGCTTTCGCGCGGCCTGCGAAGGCTGGTGGCAGCCTCAGCCCGGCGTCATCAGCGCACAGACTTGACCGGGCGGGCGAATACGCGCCCGGTACGCGCGGCAGCAAGGCCAAAGCGGGCCCCTGACCCGAAGAGATAGCCACCCTGCAGGGCAATGGCTGCGAACACCATGCCTTTCAGGCTCTCGATCACCGTGAGACCGATCATCAAGCCGACCGGGACGGCGGCGAGCAACATGACGAAGGTCAACGGCACCAGCACCAGGACGCGAAAGCGCTGCCCCAGCACGGCACCGACGAGAAAGCTGAAAATCAAAAACGCGGTCATCCGAAACACTCTCCGTGCTCCGGACACTAGGTTCCCCTCCCTAAAAAGACCCTTAAGTAGTATGGCTAAATTTGGCCTATTGGCTGCAACTTGCCAGCAGCGAATGATAGGCCTCTCGCAGCCCGTTCAGCGCTACTACGCCCCTGATTTCGCTGTCGCCTTCGCTGACCGCCACGGACAGCGAGGCCGCTGTCTGCCACTTGCCGGCGGCAAAGGCAGAGACCTCGTCCGGTAGCAGCACGGTAGCGCCTGCGGCCGCCACGCGCGCGTCGAAGTTCAAGGTGCCGCCGCCGGTCGCGGCGATCGTGACCTTCGGGCGGCTCCGTGGCGGGAAGGGCCGGATCAAGGCCACCATCACGTCGATCTTGCCCTGTGGCGCACAGCGGACGATCAGGCCGGCAAAGTCCGGGTCCGACTGGGCCGTATCCGCGGTCTTCATGATGGCGGCGAAGCTCTCGCCGTCCTTGGCCCCCTGGGTCCGGGTGAATTTCCAGACGGAGGAGGGGTCCGGTTGGGCGACCGCAACAAGTGGCGCTTCGTGGCACGACGATTCTGGGCTGCCGGGGCAGGGGGCGGGAGGGCTCCAGGGGCGACCAGCGGCGCCAAGGAGGGAACCTGCCAACAGCGGGATCAGAAGGAGGCCAGACACGGGGGAGTCCTATCCTGAATGGACCCAGCTTTGGCGAAGGGCGGCGAGGCCTCCGCCCGACATGCTGAGGCCTCAACTTGCGCATTTTGCCCGCCCGCCGGGCACACGAAATACAACAAATAGTCACAAAGGGTTAAACCAAGCCTCCAAGAGTGGCTCGCAGGCAACACTAGCCAACGGATCGCTCTGTTAACCGCCCGGAACGCTTGTCGCACCCACCCCCTAGGCCGTACCAACTTACGTCAATTGGGACTATCGGGCGCGATTCATGTCATCTATTGCCAAGACCTATGTTTTGAAGCCTGCGTTTCTGGCGGTCGCTTTAGCGCTCGGGGCCTGTTCGACCAATCCCGGCTCGGGTCCACTGACGGACGACGTCAACAACAAGATCCAGACTGAGAACGCGCCGGCCTACGAGCTGGTGCCGCTCAATCCGGCTACGGTGAAGATCCTGCACACCCATGAGCCCAAGGGGCTCGCCGGCGTGTTCACCGATCGCCGTCCGCCCGCCAGCATCGTGTTCGGCATCGGCGACGTCGTCAGCGTCACCATCTTCGAAGCCGCGGCGGGCGGTCTGTTCATACCGGCGGAAGCCGGCGTCCGTCCGGGTAACTTCGTGACCATCCCGGACCAGGCGGTGGACAATGACGGCTTCATCACCGTGCCCTATGCCGGCCAGGTCAAAGCCGCGGGCCTTACAGCGGTCCAGATCCAGCGCTCGATCATCGAGAAGATCGGCAACCGCGCCATCGAGCCGCAGGCGGTCGTTGCGATGTCTTCGCAGCGCACCCAGCTCATCAGCGTGCTCGGCGAAGTCAATTCGCCGGCGCGTTATCCGGCGAGCGCGGCGGGTGCGAAGGATCGCGTACTCGACGCGATCACTCGCGCCGGCGGCATCAAGGGCCAGGGCTTCGAGACCTGGGTCATGCTGGAGCGCGGCGGCAAGCGGGCGACCGTGCCGTTCGAGAATCTCGTGATGGCACCCGAGAACAACGTCTACGTTCGTCCCGACGACAGCATCTACGTCTATCGCGAACAGCAGAAGTTCCTGGCGTTCGGTGCCAGCGGCCAGAGCGGCGAGTTCAACTTCGATGCCTGGCGCATCAACCTCGGCGAAGCGGTCGGCAAGGCCGGTGGTCTGCTGGATGGCCAGGCCGATCCGGCTGCGGTTTATCTCTATCGCCGCGAACCGCGCGAGGTCGCTGCCCAGCTCGGCATCGACGTGAGCAAGTACACGTCAGAGACGATCCCGGTCATCTTCAACGTGAACTTCCGCGATCCGGGCGGCTTCTTCCTCGCCACCAAGGTCATGATGAAGAATCAGGACATCATCTACGTCTCGAACTCGCGCAACGTCGAAGTCGCCAAGTTCCTGACCTATCTGCGTGTGATCATGGCGACCGGCAGCGATGCCGTGAACCTCTCCAACGATGCCCTGATCTTCCGCAACAACATCAAGCTGGCGCCGTAAGACGCCAACTTGATCGACCAAGACCGATGGCACCGGGCCTTTGTCCCGGTGCCATTTTCGTTTAGCAATCGAAGCGGTTCTGCCGGGGCTACCAGTTCGGGATTTGGATCAAGGCGCCACTGAACGCGGCGTGCCGGTCGTCGGTCCACCCCGCAGTGTTGCAAGAGGCTTCATGCGGTTTCGAGCATTCTGGCGTCTTCTGGCGCTCGTTCTTCTCGCCTTCGGGCTTGCACCGATCGGAAAGGCTCTCGGGGCTGCCGCGGAGCTGGGCGTCCGCCATCGGATCGACGTGCTGGTCTCAGCCGAGCCCGATGCTCCGATCCTGTCGCGCCTGAGGGGGGCCAAGGGCGAGCTGTCCTTGACCGTCCGTCTCTCGGCGAACTCCAAGGAGAGCAAATTCTTCGGAATGTTGCGCCCGTCTTTTCCCGATATCGTCGTTCCCGATGGCGCCGGCAAACCGCTGGTGCAACAGACCAAGCTCTGGGAGGAGGATGTCTGCCATCAGCGCCGCGGGCTGCCGAAGGTCACCGTGACCCAGGTCAGCGGGCATTTTGCGGACGGCGAGGGGCGGATCGAGATCTCCGCCCTCAACCGGCACATCGGCCTTCTGGTCCCGCCCGACGAATTAACCCCCGGAATAAAACTCGACCCCGGGAACGATAGCCTCGGGGCGTTCTATGCCTTCCGGGCACAGACCCGGAACAGCCGCCTGAATGTGGATCTTAGGATCTACTCGATCGATTGCCCTCTTTAGTTCGGGCAAGGCGCAATCAGCCTCGGCAAATGAGCTGGCGCTTCCCGATCTGATCTGCTCCCGACGCGCTATCGCGCTGCGTGCGTGTCGTACCAACCCGCTGGAGGAAAGTCCGGGAAGCGGTAATCCTTTCGCCCGGCCGCGCGCACCAGCGCGGCCTGAATCCCGCCAAGCATGCGGAATACGCTCTTTCGTCCCTGGAAGATGCCGGCGTCTCCCGCCAGCGCATAGCCGCGGAAGATCCCCTTGTAGACCTCAAGCGCATCGAACATGTCCATCCACCGCCCGGGCAATTCGTTGCCGAACAGTCCGCTGCTGCCTTGTTCGAATCTGTGCGGCTGGAAACAGCCTTCGGTCGCTGGCTGAGGCGGCTCCTGCAGGGAGACGAGGCTTTGATCCACGATCTTGTATTTGGAATAGCCCAGGTTCCTGAGCAGTTCGAACTCCCTTACGAGATCATTCCAATTCTTCTTCTCGGACTCGATCGACACAAATCGCGGCGGTTCGGAAATGTTCTCGAGCGATGACAATGCGTCAAAATCGTTCCCTTCGATATCGATCTTGCAATATCTGGGAATGCCGTGGTCGCGCATGATATCGGCCAGCCGCTCGGCTTTGACCGTTATCTTTCGCACGCTCGCTGCGCCCAGCATCTGGTTTCGCTTGACCCACTCGAGATTTGCCGTTCCCCAAACCGAGTGCTCGGTGTTGACGTAGAAGTCGATATTCCCCGGCGTCCTGGCGACGGCCAGGTTGAGGATCTTCAGTTGCCCTGTGGCAACCTGCTGGGAAAACTGCTGGCCAAGAGCGCTACAGAATTCCGGTACAGCTTCGATGGCAACGACCTTGAATCCCTTTTTGAGATAGAACCCGGTGTCTTCACCCTTGTGGGCGCCGAGATCGTAAATGAGGTTTTCGTCAATCATGGTTTTCGTACTCGTGTCCAGAGCGTGATGAGCGTCGTGCGCAATGCGTTTCTAAAGCGCGATGTGATTAGGGCTAATCGTCATGGCGCTTTAGTTGTTGTTTAAGCATGGTCTTTCGGAAAACCGCTGCTCGCTTTTCCGGATCATGCTTCAGCGGTGGAAGGACAAGATGTTGGTTGGATGAATTGATCCGGCAATCACATCCGCCACTGCAGCCATGTTTCCGGCTAGCCTGCCTCGATAATCGATCATCGGATGCTCGCGAAATGAGCGCAGCGCGTTGGACGCGAGCGCTCGTGTCCAAAAGTATGCGCATTTTCCGAGGGTAATTGTTCCTTTGCGCGCAAGGTAGAGCGGATTGGCGAGCTGCGAGTAACCATATTTGTAGCCGCTGACCCGTCCGGACTTTGACCCGAGATGTACACCGGTCAAGTTTGAAGCTCGATAGATGTCCGAGAACTTCCTGATCTGTCCGGAAAAATCCGTATCCTCCAGCCATCCATAGAGCGGCAGATTCTCGTCGAATGCACATTGGTCGAAGACTGTCGCTCTGAAGGCCATATTGCACCCGTACAGGCCCTCCTTCGACTTGCTGTATCCGGTCTGATCGCTCGCCCGAGGCAGCGCCAGCGCATCGGAAGCCTGATCCTCGGTGATTGCGATGCTGCCTCTTGCCCCGTCCATGATCACCGCTCCCGTAACGGCGAGGACCTGTGGACTTGCAGCAAACAGCGCTTCGCATTTCTGCAGCCAATCGGCTGCGGGCCTGAAGTCATCGTCGAAGAAGACAATGATCTTCGCAAGCCAGGCCTCGGGAGTGCTTATCTTCTTGGCCGTTTGTACGCCGTGGTTTCTCTGCGACGTCAGTCCCGGTCGAGGAGAAACCAGTCGGTGCACGCTCGGATCATTCGGGACGGCGGCAGCATCGGGCAAATCCTTGGGTTCAGCGCCCACAAGCATGACGCGATCAGGCGCGCGTTCTTGAAGTCGAAGCTGGTCTAGAAGAACTTGAACGTCTGCCGGTCTGCCGCGTGTCGCTAAGATGACGTCAATATTCAATTTACCCTCGCAGAGCTACGGCCAGCAACGCTGGTCGTCTGACATAAGAACTTCGTGGAAACGTTCGATCGGAAGCAGGAATTCTCCCGGAAACAATCCGCCGGCAATTGGCGACGTGGGCTTTCGCAAGCCTGGGGATACGGTGCGGGCGAAGCACTACTGGACCACGTTGCGGAAATCCAGCGTAGACGATTGAAATCGGGACCGTCCAGCCCCTTCATCGGATGAGATCCGCGCTTGGGGCGAACCGTCCTGTTAACGAACTCGAGGCCGCCAGGATGGGGACGCATTGCGGAGCAGGGCCGGCAAAGCGTTCTCCCTCTTTACTGTGCTCCCGCATGAGTTGACGCCGGAAATTAACCTCTGTAGGCGGGGTACGGTTCAGAATGGATCATCCACCGCCGTCTCTGCCGAGTGCGGCACTTGCTGGACGCCTGCGGGATCATCCGCTCTAATGTATTCTCCACTGGGAGGCGTCAGACGAAAGCGATGGGCCGTGTTTCGATGAACATTCGCTGGTCGGCCGATCTCGTATCCAGCTGTGTGCTGTTCTTTGTTGTAGCGAGCGCGCCGTTCCCGTTTGGGTCGACCAACAATCTTGCCATTGCCTTCTGGTGCGCTTGTCTGGGAACTGCCCTGGTCTTTGCGCCGGCGAACGCGCTGCGTCGTCCCCATCTCTGGATCATCGCAGGCATCTTCATCGTTGTCGCCGCTTACGGCTTCGCGCTGCACGAACAGTTGTCTGACAGCCCGTGGATTGCGCCATATCATCCGATCTGGAAGCAGCTCGGCTCGCTGTTCGATACGGCCGTTGCGCCATCGGCCTCGATTGTCAGGTACGAAGCTCTCTTTGCTGTGGGGGCGCCACTTGCAAACATCTTGGCTATTCTGGTGGGGCTCGTCATTGGCGCCGACGCGAGGCGTGCACGCCAGGTAATGCTGGTGATTGCGCTCTCAGGCAGCTTCTACGCTGCATATGGCGTCTTCTCGTTTCTCATCGAACCGACCATGATTCTGTGGCGCGACAAGACCGCCTATCTCAGCAGCGTCACCGGCACGTTCATCAACCGCAATACCGCCGCGGCCTATTTCGGCTCATGTGCGGTCATCTGGATACTTCTGCTTCTTACGGACGTGCGCCGCCACCTTCCCGGAGGACGTTTCAGATGGAGCAATCTCTCCCGCGATCTGGCTAAAATTCCCCAGGCTTCGATAGCTCTGAAATTCGCCGCGCTCCTGATCTGCGTCATGGCGATGTTCATGACTGGCTCGCGGGCGGGCGTGGCTGTTTCGCTCCTCTCCATGATCTTCGTCTTTGTCGTCTTCCTCCGGAAGGACCTTCGGCCGCGCACCGGCGTCTGGATGGCCTTGGCGGCCGCCGCCTTGGTCGCTCTCGTTCTCTTGGAATTGCTCGGTGGTCGTGTCGTGGGCCGCTTCGATAGCCAGGGGCTGACCGATAGTGGCCGGCTTGAGGGGTGGAAGTCCTCGCTGCTCATCATCGCCGATACCCCCTGGTTCGGTACTGGGATGGGGACTTTCCAGTCGGCCTTTCCAGCCTTCCGCAGCCCGAATATTTCTATGCGCGGTACCTGGAATGCAGCCCATTCGACCCCTCTGGAGGTCGCTTTGGAGGCCGGAATTCCGATGACGCTCCTCCTGGCGTCTGCTTGGGCGGTCATGCTCACGGTGCTTGCGCGCGGGGTGCTCAGCCGCAAGCGTGACGCTTCGATTCCCCTGGCTGCCATCGGCACTGCGCTGCTGGCATTGCTCCATTCCGGCCTCGATTTCACGTTGCAGATACCGGGTTACAGCATCCCCTTCTTTGCGCTTTTCGGGGTCGGCCTGGCGCAATCCTTTCACTCCGGCGAGGGGAGCATCGAGCCGAAAGGGGCTGCGGCAAATGCGCTGTCGACCCGTGCTCACACTTCGGGATCGCCAAAACAGTCCTCTTTCCAGGTACTTGGGCCTTAACTATTCCTTTAGATTTGGTGGACAGGACTGCCTCTTTCGACTACTTTCTCATCGTTTCGTTCGGGCCATAAAGGCAAACTAGTTGTTGAGGAAATTATGAACCTTATCAGGTTTACGGTTCGAGCCGCTGTGGTGATTGCGATCGCAAGCTCGATATCCTCCGCCGCCAGCGCGGCTGTTTATCCGCCCAGCCGGCAACTGCAGGCTCAGATCATCTCCGATTTCAAGGGATCTCCTGCAACGCTTTTGCAGCAATATCCTGACGGCGGTCCGCAGTTGATTTCGCGCGTCCGCGACCTTGGAGCGTCGGATCCGACGACAGTGCCGGGTCTGATCGAACTGTTGAAGAACCCGGCGACATCGAAGGACCAGTTGCGCGCGATCGTCGCTGGACTTGCCCAGGTCGCCCGCATGGCGGCACAGACCGATCAGGCGTTTGCCAATGAGATTCAGGCCGCCGTCGCCGGAACAAACAATCCGGACGTGATTGCTGCCTATCAGGCCGCAACCGGTGATGTTGCAATCGCTGCGGCGGGCGGTGCCGGGGGTGGTGGCTCCGGTGGTGGGGGCCCGACGACCGGCTTCGGATTTGCCTTTGGTGGCAGCGGCTCCGGTGCCCAGAACTTTGGTGGCCTGCACTACCCGAACAGTGTGACGACTTATACGGGTTCGGTGACTCCCTCGACCGCCTATCCTGCGGTCAGTCCGACGCAATAACGTCCGGGCCTCTTGCGCCGGCATCCCCTTAGAGAAAATAAACCAAGGCAGCGTGTCACGCGCTGCCTTTGATCTTCCGCGATGACTCGCACGATATACTGCCCGTGAAGCACGTGGTGCGTCCATGCTTCGATGACTAGGCGTGATTGCGGACACGTGAAATCACGTCGCCGCGCGCTTGTCGGCCCAAGTACGGGCATTGATTGATTTCAGGATTTACCGGATGTTGCAGCTGAACAAGTCCACCTCAGAGATCAATCGCGAATTCGCCGAGACTCAAGGCTCCCCGTTTCAATCGCTGACTCTGCATTTGGATGTCATCCGGCATCAGTTCCCAACAATTGTCGCGATCATATCCGCCTCTGTGATCTTGGCGCTTCTCTATCTCTTTACCGAAGCTCCGCAATTCACCTCTACGGCGTCGATCGTCATCGACACCCGCAAAGTACAATTGTTCCAGCAGCAATCGATGCTCGGTGACGTGGCCCCGGACTCCGCGTCGGTGGAAACGCAGGTCGAAATTCTCAAGTCCGAGAATATCAGCTTGGCGGTCATTCGTGACCTGCACCTGACGGAAGATCCGGAGTTCCTCGGCAACGGCGGAAGCTTGATCGGGTCCATCGGCAATTTCTTTTCCGATCTGTTTTCCAGTGGCCGTGCCGGTTCCGAGTTCAGATTGCAGCGCAAGGCTCTGCAACGCTTTGAGAGCAATCGTACCATCAAGCGTCTCGGTCTCACATACGTCATGGAGATCGGCTTCACGTCGCGTGATCCAGCGAAAGCGGCGCAGATCGCCAATGCGATCGCTGACGCCTACATTGTTGACCAGCTGGAAGCCAAGTACCAATCGACGCGTCGCGCCAGCGTCTGGTTGCAGGATCGCATCAAGGAGTTGCGCGCTCAGGCATCCGCGGCACAGAAGGCGGTTGTCGATTTCAAGACCGCCAACAACATTGTCGATACCGGCGGGCGCTTGATGAACGAGCAACAGCTCGCCGAAGTGAATAGCCAGCTGGTCGGGGCGCATGCCTCGACGGCCGAGGCCAGGGCGCGGCTGGACCGCATCAACGATATTCTGAAGCGCGAAATACCGGACGCGGCAGTGGCGGATGCTCTTCGGAACGAGACCATCGTCAAGCTGCGAGGCCAGTATGTCGACATGGCCGCCAAGGAAGCGATCTGGGCCGCCAAGTATGGCCACGATCATCTTGCCGCGGTGAACCTGCGTCGCCAAATGGACGAGATCAAGCGGAACATGATCGACGAGCTCAAGCGCATTCAGGAGTCTTACAAGAGCGACTATGATATCGCCGTCACGCGCGAGGAGAGCATCAAGGCCAGTTTGGCCACCGTGGTCTCGGAGTCTCAGCTCACCAATCAGGCGCAGGTTCGGCTACGCGAGCTCGACAGCAATGCGCAGTCGTATCAGGCGATGTACGACAATTTCCTGCAGCGCTACATGGAATCGGTCCAGCAGCAATCGTTCCCCATCAGTGAAGCGCGCGTGATCAGTGCAGCAACGACACCGCTGGTCAAGAGCTATCCAAAGACTCTCATCGTGCTGGGCGTGGCTCTTTTTGGCGGTTTGGTGCTGAGCTTCGTCCTGGCGATCGTGCGTGAAATGATGGACCGGGTGTTCAGGACGACTCAGCAGGTCGAGGAGGTGCTCGGCGCGAGTTGTATAGCGCTGCTGCCGACGGTGAACGCAGCTGCGACCAAGGACGCAAGGCCGAAATTGCTGCGTTATGTCGTTGATCATCCTCTCTCGCGCTTCTCCGAAGCGGTGCGCTCGACGAAGGTGGCGGTCGATCTGAACTCGATTGTTCGAGAGAACCGCGTGCTGGCGGTTACGTCGACTCTTCCGAATGAAGGCAAGAGCACGCTGTCTGCCAACTTGGCGCAATTGATGGCCCATGGCGGTGCGCGCGTCCTCCTGATCGATTGCGATCTCCGCAATCCCTCGCTCTCTCGCGCGCTGACGCCCGACGCGGAGTTTGGTTTGGTCGAGATCCTCGCGCATAAGGCTAAACTGGAGCAAGCGTTGACGGTTGATGCGCAGACGGGGCTCTCGATCTTGGCTGCAGGTACGACCTCCAAGCTTCTTCATACCAACGAGATATTGGCATCCAAGATGATGCATGGCCTGATTGGCGAGCTGAGGGACAAGTTCGATTACATCGTGCTCGACATGCCGCCCATGGCGCCGGTCGTGGACGTGCGCGTGACGTCGACTTTCGTTGACTCCTACATATTCGTCGTGGAGTGGGGCAAGACCCTGATGGACGTCGTCAGGCACAATCTGCGTGGTTCTCAGGAAATCCAAGACAAGCTGCTTGGCGTCGTTCTCAACAAGGCAGATACGAAGCGCCTTGCTCGCTACGAGTCGTACCACAGCCGTTACTATTACAAGAAGAACTATGCCCGTTACGGCTACGTCGATTAACGTGGGCGGGATCTGGCGGAAATGTTGCAGGGGCGTATTGCTTCTGACGGGTATCGCTGGAGTAGCCTGGTCACTGGTCGTGTTGCCATCGTTCTGGACCGATCTGCAGGTCAGCTCCATCGCCACGCATATTTTGGTCGGTGAACAGCTCAAGCCGGGGATCGTGGAGTCGATCGCGGTTCGTATGGACGCGGACTCGCCATCGAGCCTTCCCTACCCCAGTCTGGTACGAGCCCGAGCGCTGATTGCGCTTCGCTCGGCCGAGGAGGGCCTGCAGGGTAAAGGTTCCCAGGACCTGGAGCGCAGATTGTCGGCCGCGGAGACCAAGCTGAAGTCGTCGTTGATGCTCGATCCGGCCGACGCTTTTCTTTGGCTGTTGCTGTATTGGGTGAAGAACGAGCGAGACGGTTTCGACGCGGGAAATATTCGCTATCTTGAACAGTCATACGCGGCTGGACCATACGAAGGCTGGATCGCGCTCCGTCGCAACAGGTTGGCGCTGGCGATATTTCCACTGCTTGGGGAGCAGCTGCAGCAAAAGGTCGTTGCCGAGTTCGCTGGCATGGTCGAAAGCGACTTCATCGATGATGCGGCACGCAACCTGACGGGAGTCGGCTGGCCTCAAAGGGATAGATTGCTGGCGAGCCTCGGGGGCGTTCGCCTGGTCGCCCGTGAAGCTTTTGCGAAGCGGTTGGCATATGACGGCGTGAAGGCCACTGTGCCGGGAGTCGAATTACCTGAAAGGATGTGGCGGTAATGGTTCGATCGCTCTTTCGGCTTGTCCTGCTGATCTGCATGGCTCCGGCCTGGACATTGATCCAGAACGTTCCGTCGGCTCACGCACAAAGCACGAAATCAAAATTCACGATGCAGGGCGCCGCCGACACATCGGAATCGCCCGTCATCCGTGACGGCGCCAATCGTCCCTGCCTCAATGTTGAGGCGGCTGCCAAGGGGCACGTCCAGAACGGCGAGCTGATGGATCATATCGTGAGCGTCAAGAACAACTGCTCTCGAATGATCAGGGTCAAGATCTGCTACTACCATAGCGATCACTGCAAGGATGCGACCGTCTACGGCTATCAGCGCGTCGACACGATTCTGGGAACGATGAAGATGTCGATGTTTCGATATTCACTGTCTCAAAAATGAGCTCGCCGAGCGCCCTGCTCATCTGATCGCGGGGGCCCCGAAAAGGTCTACGAACTTTCTCGCGTCATCTTCGCGCTGAACGAGCAGCGCTGCGCGATTACGCTCGGCCTCGTTCAGGGCGGCTTGAAAGTCAGCGACCGACTTTTCCCACGCGAGGATTTGTTCCGCGATCCCGTCGAGATCTGACGCGCGCGGATCGAGCAGCAGTTCTTCCGGCACCATGTTGGCGATGCATCCGCGGTTGGAGGCAGCGACGATGACACCCGCCATCTGCGCCTCATAGATCACCACAGGCTGCGCCTCGTTGACGTATCTCGTCGGAAATACCAGGACGTCGATCGAGGAGAGAAAGTGGACCTTGGCGTCGTCATATACGGGCCCCACATACTCGATCCCACCGATCTCGTTCGCGCGGCGCTTGATGTAGTGCTCAATCTCGAGATCGGCGCAGGGACCAGCGATTCGTGCCGTCAGGCCGGATCCACTCTCTCGCAGTCGAGCCATCAGGTCGAGAAAGCGGTCGATGCCTTTTTCGAGCGAGATGTTCGATAGATAGCCAATCGAGCCGAATGTCCGGTCACAGCTCCGTAGTTCGACGGCGGGCAAATCGATAAACGCCAGGTTGGAAATGACGAGCGTCCTTAGATGCTTGCCATACAGCTCCGAAAGTGTCGTGGCCATCCTGCTACAGAGCGCGATATGAAACTGGTTGGCGCCGGCCATGCGAACAATGGACGCCAAGATGGCGCTACGCTTCGTCAGGTAGGCGAAGCTGTGATGATGGAACGCGATCGTCTTCCCCGCCCACCGCGCAAGGATGACGACCAGCAGGTCATAGAGCAGTCCATAGCCGCCGGACAGAGAGAGGTAGAGTATCGAGGCCTCCGGGTGGCGAAGGACAGTTCGTCCGCATCGGACGTATGCGCGTGCGCGATTGAAATGATGCCGCCACCGATCGGGAGCATCGCCTGGTGAGGTGTTGCCGAACGCGAGTTGAAATCCGGCAGCGCGCAGAGTGTCGGCCGCCCGCTTGGTGATGAGAGCTGCGCCATGAACCGGCGGAGGAAGGGGGCCCGCCACAACGATCATTTTACCGGGCACGAGGTCGTCGGTCCTTCAGCAATGTTAGCCAATGAATAATTGGTGGCGAGCGCAGCATTTGGCGGAGCAGCGCCGCGGATCCCTGATGTCGCCCGACGGGCCGTGGAGGCCAAATCATTGTGTGCGACACGTGGGCCGAGCCCGGGATACGGCTACGAGCCGCGTTTGAATATCAGGTGACCGTGAAGGCCGTTCGGTGAAAGATCTTTGCGGTCTTGGGGATGTCTCGCTGGTGAACCGCGGGGTTGCCGCCGATCATCGAGTATTCTTGGGGCGCGACGTGGGTCACGACGGCGCCCGAAGCCACAACGCAATAGTCCGGGATGGTGACGCCCTGCAGAATGATCACGCCGGTGCCGATCATCGTGTAGGCTCCTATCGTGATTGGAGAGCAGGTCTGCCGGGCGGACATTGGATTGACCCCGTGGGTCAACAACTGGCTGCGGAATCCGGCGAGACCGCAGAATTGACGAAACTCGATCCGGTCGGTGCAATCAATGTAATGCTGGCTCATCACCAGACTCGCCTTGCGCATGATAAGATCTGAACGTCGCTTCGTCCTGTTTCGGAAGGCCGGCGAATTCAGGCGAGTTGACAGTCCACCGATCCAGTTCAGATTGCCGATGACCGCATCTTCATCCATCTGCAACCGATCAAGCCGGCCGATATAGTTGAGATGACCGATGTAGGTCTTCGCTTCCAGGACGCATTCGTCGGCCAGAATCAAGGACAGACCGATCCGCGCGTCGCGATGGATCGAAAAACCGGGGATCGCGTTGAGGACCAGCCGACGGACTCTCCAGGGGAAGAAAAGAAACAAAACTTGAATAACAATCTTCAGCATAGTCGTTCCTCGCGCCCACCCAAAATAACCGAAAGTGCTGCGGTTTGGTCAAGATCTCGGCTTTAAGGTTTATTTCGATAGTGTATCGCCTCGAGGACGCGAATTCACCAGCGCACCAGCTAGGCGGCTTCCGCCGGACAGTCGAGCTTCTTCCGGATGAAGACCATCAAGACGGTCTTGAAGGCCTGAGGCGTAAGCGACTGAACGAGTTGGAACGCACGGTAGAGGCCACGGTTGTTGGCGTGGTAGGATGGCTCCGCATCCCAAGCATATACAAAATGGTCGAAACGCGCGGGTGGGAAATACCTCCGTAGCGTAGCCGGCGTATTCAAACGATAGACCGCCGGAAAAATGTCCTCATCCTTGCGCTCGGGTTGTGCCGAGCTGAGTATAGTGCGGCTAATTCCGCTGGGGACCAGGCGGTTGGCCAATGCGATGTAGCCGTACCTGTTTGGAGTTCGCGCGCAGATCCAGCCGCCGGGCTTCAAAAGTCTGTCCATCTCGGCGGTGCTTTGAGCCGGATCCGGAATGTGCTCGAACGTGTAATCCGACAGGATGATGTCGGCGCAATTGGCAGGCAGCGGCGCACGTCCCGTCGGATCCAAGAGCATCGCCTCGTCCAGCGACGGATTGGTGAAGACGGCTTCGTCGACGTCCAGTCCGATGACTTCGGCAACGCGTCCCTTGAAATTGCAGAGATTGCGCCGGTACTCCGAGCTGGCGTCTTCATGGATCGAGCCGCGGCCTGCGCCGAAATCGATCATTCTGGTGCTCGGCGTCACGAGGGCATTCACGCGTTGGTAAAACGCGATCGTGCCGTCGATTCTGGAAAATCCGCCGGCAGCCAATTCCGGGAAGAAAGTTGAATGCATGGGACTCACTAACGCTGGTGCGCTCAAGAGAAATGACGGCCAATATCCAGGCAGTCCTCGCCTGAACCACGACCGGAATATTCTAGACCGGTGGACGGGACGACGATCCGCCGTGATACAGCAAATCCTGATAGGCCGAGGTCTCACGAATTTCGAACGCGCTCGGGAGGTCTATGACGCTGGCGTCTCCGCGGCTGAGGCGAAAACTCACTTTGCCCGGCACCAGCGGAATTCGAAACGACGTGATTCCAGCTTTCGCCTTCAGGCTCTTCGCGCCTTTCGCGGTCACTATCGTGAGCTCGCCCGGCTCCTTCAAGAACGCAAGCAACTCAATGTCGTTCTGAGGCGGATCGGCAAAGCGGCTGACCAGATTTGTCGCGAACCTAAACGGTTGAGCAGAGCCGGTCCCAGCCGCCTCGGTGGACTCGATTCGGTGAAAATAGTAGAGCACGTCTTCGGTGATCGGCGGCATCGTGCCGTTCTTGAACCAAGCGATATAGAACGCAGCGAGATCATAAAAAGCATATTGAATGCTGGTGGACGGTCGAATTTCGGATCCTTCGGAATAGTCGTTCCAGGTGGCGATGTTGACCGCGTCGGAGCCGATTTCCATCGCCGCGGCCCATGAAGCCCGGAATAATTCACTGTTGTGGCATTCCGAGAACCAGCGATTGTGCGGCCGGAAGTCCTGGGGCCACACCACGGATGCCCAGACCTTACCGGCCTGCTTCGCCAACTTTCCTACTTTCTTGAGAAGAGGGATGTCGCTCAGTTTGTCGACCCCCCACATCGATGCGCCATCGATCAAATCCATGAAATCGATCGTTCTGCGCACATCGAGAAATGTAGGATAGAAGAAGACCTTCTCTCCGCTGGCCGTCAGTCGTTGCAACAGTTCCTTCCATCGGCCAACGTCCCATTGCTCGGGAGAAAAGGCCCCCAGGATCAGTCGGCCGTCGGATTGACGCGCAACGTGGGAGTTCCGCGCCAGCTTGAGGATTGCGTCGGCGATCGCGTCGACCGGTGTCTTCACCAGAATTACGGTATCGATCGATAGTATGACTTCAAATCCCGGCGGGCCCTGTTTGGCGGCCTCGAGCATGTTGCGCAGGTGGATCATGTACGGGGAGCCGTCGTCTATGCCTCCCATGTTGAACAGGAAACCATCCAGCCCGATGTGACGAGCGGCTTTGATCTCATCGAGCATGTCGAGCACAGCCCAGTTTGCCTCTGGGCGTGGAGGTCGAGGCAGGGGCCGTTCGCGAACGAAGCCGCCTTCGGCCCGAAGTTTACCTTGGGTCCCGTCTGGCGACATATAATCGGCATACTGATCTTTGTCCGCCGGCCAGTTATCGAACGAGGTCGGAAACCAATGCCAATGAGCGTAAACTTTCTTCGCCTTTGCTCCTGAACTTGTCGCGGCCGCCACCGAGGCCGGCATTGAAGATGCTCCCGCGAGGAGGATGCCGGCGGAGAGAAGCCGACGCCGGTCCATACGGGCGTGCAGCTTTAGGTCGTCGTTAATCCGGGCCGGAAAAAAGGACATTCAAGTAAGTATTCCGTTGATATCTTCTATATATTACAAGGATATCTCACCTGAGATTTGGCCGCAAGGTGAGCGAGTTCGAAGCGTTAACGCGACCGAGATATGTATTGTACGATCTGCACCGAGGCTGAACTGCGGTGGGATGTGCTCTTTCCAGAGCCGGCGCCGCAACGTGGAGCTTGGCGAACTCTAATGTTTTTTAGGTTATGAACCAGTTCTCGCGTAGTGCAGCCGCTTCCCAGTTGTATGTGACGCCGAAGAGCGTCTTCGACTATGTCGTTATCGGCTCGGCCGGAGCCTACTTGCTCCTCTCGTTCGCCCAGGCCTGGTCCAGCCCGCGTGCTTCGTTGATCGCTGCCATGATACTGGCGGTGAACGGGATCGTTTCCCTATTCGGACTGAAGATTGCTCTGGCCAGATCTTACCTGCTGTTCGTTGTCTTCTTCGTCTTCAACCTTCTGTTTCTGGCCGTGGCGCCTCTTCAGCAGATCGGAAACGACTTCGATCCAATTCTGGCTGATGTAAGTCTCGTTGTGCCGGCCAGCGTCCTTTGCGCATTCATGACGATCGTGGGCCTCTGCTTCGTCGTCTATCGTCCCTCTCGAGCTCCCGAACCCCGCCATAACCGGTTTCTGGACAGAAGCCTCGCCGCCGAGCCGAACCCGAACTACACCCTTCTGGCCGCTGCCTCGATGGTCGTATCGCTCGGATTGGTTGGTTATCTTGGCTCGTCATTGCTTCAGGTGAATCGCGAGGCCTTTGGTTCGGTGGTTGGCGAAAGCAAGATGATCAACATTCTGGTCACGGCATTCTTCCGGCCATTCACCCTGGTTGCTCCCGTTATCGGTGCCAGTGTCGCCTTGGCTCGCCGGAACACGGGCTGGGTGACATGCTTTGCAGTTCTGCTTCTGGCGGGTCTCTTCATCAACAATCCGCTCATTTCCGCACGTTTTCGCTCCTCGACATTGATCGTATTCTGCGTGCTTGCGATATTTGGTCCAAGAAGCGTTCGTCTGTTTCTTGTCACCTATTTCGCCGGATTGCTGGCGTCGCCCATATTCGGATCCATTTTCCGGTACGCAAACGTCTCTCTCGATCAGCGGCCGTTCTCCCAGTTCTTCGTCCATCCTGATTTCTCAGGCCTGGATCTGTTCTGCTATGCCATCATGTGGGTCGAAATGAAGGGCTTGGAATGGGGATCGAACATCATGGGGGCACTGCTGTTCTTCGTTCCGCGCGATCTTTGGGCGGGGAAGGGAAGAACAGTCGGCGAGATCATGCATGACTACATCTTCATCCTGAAAGGCTTCGGCACCGATAACGTTTCGGCTCCGCCGCCGATCGAGGGCTATTTCAGCTTCGGGATTGTTGGGGCGATGCTGATGTCGGTTGCGATCGTCTATGTTCTCGATCGGGTAGAACGTCGCGGCCTCGCTGCCCAAAGGCTGTCGCCGCTGTACTTCATTCTCTGTCTTTCGCCGATGCTTTGCATGATCTTGCTTCGCGGCCCGTTTCAAGTGGGGTGGTCGGAATGGGCAATCCATAGCTCTACCGTCGTTGCTTCGGCGGTCATGCTCCTCCTCACCAAACGGACGGTCCATATTCCTGCGCCCCCCTCAATTCGCCGCGGCTCAATGCCGGAGACGTCGCAGAATTGAGCGGCTAACCGGGCTGCGTTCGGATACGGCCCGAGGTTCCCTTGACTGCCACCCAAAGCGCCGCGGCGCCATTGGCAATCGCGAGCGACACGAACGCGCCGGTAACGCCAAGAGCCAGGCAACTGGGAATCGCGATGACGGCGGTGATCGCCGCGGAGATCAAGCTGCCGGCCTGCATCAGGCCGAGCCGGTGATTGGCCCTCAGCCACATGCTCACGGTCGCGAGTGCGAGGGCGAAGCTCGTCGAAATCAATGCAACGGGGATTGATCCTCCGAGCGCGACATACTTGGCTCCGAAGATGAGAGAGGCCGCGTCGCTGCCGAACCAAATTGCCATGACGGCCAACGGAAGCGGAGCAAAGACGATCAGAGCCAGGATCAGCAGGTGAGGCGTTTCAATCTGGCTGATCCTCGCGACCGCAATGCGCGGCGTGATGAATCCTGAGAGCCCGCCAAGCAACTGCGCGAATGGAGCTATCACGGCGAACATCAGCCGATAGCTTGCAACGGCTTCAGGCGAGTTCAGAAACACGAACACGAACGGATAGATATTTGTCGTCGCCAGGCCGAGGAGGTTGTTGATCAGGAACGAATATCCCGCCCGGAAATGGGACTTCAGGGAGATGTTCTGGTTGTCGTTGAGCTTGCGTGGGATGTTTCGCCAAGCTGAGACAAGGAAGACCAGATTGCCGAGGATGAACGGTACGGTATATGCAAAGTGCGATTCCAGATTGACGTGGGGCAGCATCCAGGCTGACACGATCAGGACCGTTGCGTAAGCCGCTGCTGCGACGGCGGATGCCTGCACGTGTCCCTGAATGTGCATAATTCGCCGAACGAACTGGACCGGACCGGCAAAGCTGAAGAACAGGCAGGCGAGAGCTACAACGGTGAGCGTTTGCATCTCGTGAGTGCTGCTGGTCAAGACGAGTGCGCATCCTGCGGCCAGTGCCAGGCAGCAAAAGGATACATTGATCGTCCACAGGCGCCGTAACAATGATCGTTGACTGTCCTGTGCGCTGATTCCGGTCGCGATGATGGGATCGCAGATGACCGCGTGATGAGCGCCGATGAGAATGAGATAGCAGGTATATCCAAGGCTCAGCTCGGCGAATTCGGCCAGCGGCAGCCGGCGCGCGACCACCGCCAGGTAGAAGAAATTGGAGAAGCTGAAGATGACCTGCTCGCTGCCCAGAACGAAATATTTGATGAGGTAGGTTTTCATCTTCCTGAAATTGGATTGCTGCTGGCGGGCGCTAGGGCCTTAGCGGTGGTGCCCTCTTTGCGCAACGTTATAGGATGATGCGCAGCCCCGATGCGAGCTTGTTTGAGGACAGAGTTAATTGCCTGATTCTCATTCTGGGCGAACGAATCCACGATCAGGCGCGTGCCCATACGATTGGCGGCATCGCTGAATGAATGGAATGCCTCTACCGGATGGGGCGGGACAAGACATCAGTAGGCCACGGGATCGCGAGTCACTTGTACCACGGTGCGCAAGATGATCTTCGCGTCGAGCCAGATGCTCCAGTTGTTGATGTACCACAAGTCCAGGTCGACCCTGGATTTCATCATGTTGACGGTCAGCGTTTCGCCGCGGTAACCGTTGACCTGGGCCCAGCCGGTGATGCCTGGTTTGACGTGTTGGCGAAACGCGTAGTTGCTGATGACCTGCTCATACTCCGAGTTGTGCGCAGCCGCGTGGGGGCGGGGGCCGACCAGCGACATGTCGCCCAGCAGGACATTGAGGAGCTGCGGCAGTTCGTCGATCGAGGTCTTACGTAGCCATCTGCCGACCGGGGTTACGCGAGGATCGTTCCTGCGCGCCTGCAGAATGATCGGTCCATCTTCCAGCACGCGCATCGTCCGAAACTTGTAGATCTTGAAGGCGCGACCGTTGAAGCCGTTCCGGGTCTGCCGAAACAGCACCGGGCCGGTCGACGTGCATTTGATCAGGATCGCGGTCATCAGCATGACCGGTGCGAACACCAGCAGGCCGAGGCTGGCACCGATCAGGTCGAACGCGCGTTTGAGAGCCTGTTCTTGTCGCGAAATTGGTGCACGCCGTATCTCTGCAATCATGCTGCTTCCGGCAGTCGTGACCGGGTAGCGCAAGAACCTCGAGACATCCGGATCGGAGACGAGATTTACCGGTATCGGAAGGATTCTCAGCGCGTCCGCGATCATGTCGATCGCGTGCCAATGATCCCACTTGAGCAGCAGGAACACCTGTTCGATCTGGTTCTCCCGCGCGTAGGCGATGAAGTCGTCGAGGCGCGGTCCGATCGACGGGATCAGCGCCGGCGAAGTCAGGCACTCCGGGCGGAGCTCCATGATCCGCGTGATCCGGTAGCCATGCTGTGTGAGCTCTGCCATTGCCTCCGATGACAGCAACCCGCGCTCGGCGATCGCCACGGCGCGGCGCCTGGCGAAGGCACCACCGTTCCGCAACGCCGTCGTGACAAATCGCGCAATGGCTGCCTTCGCCAGCAGAAGCAGGACTGGAGTGACCAGGTAGAACGAGATTATCGTGCCGCGCGAGACTTGATTGCTGGCCTTCATGGCGAAGGTGATAACGATCAGCGCGCTGAACAAGGCGGTCCACGTTGCCAGTGTCTTTTTGAATAGCCGCGGCAGGTCAGTAAAGTTTTTGAGAGCGTAGCCGTGCTGAACCTTGATCAGAAGTATAAAGTTGAGCGCAACGAGGAAGCTGAGTGCGGTGTAGACGTCGAGTTGGTCGTGCTCAGGCCGTGCATAGATCTGGTATCCGGCAGCGCAGCCGACGCCGCTTGCGACGATGATGATAGCGTCGGCCACAAGAGCCAGCAGCTCGACAATGTTGGGTCGCCACCATCGCACGACTAAACTTGCACGTGCCGGATTCGTCTCATCGAGAACGTGAATCTCTACCGGACTGTCCGCGGCGCAGGTCGGGCGAGCCGATGCAATTGTCATAATATCAACTCAGAAAAAGGAAGATCCGGTTGGGTGCTATCAGGAAAGGCCGTAGTCGAAACAAGACGAATGAAAAAATAACCTTACTTCTTGTGCTCTTATTATCCTAATTCTGCCATTTGGAATACAAAATTTCGAAGGTCGGAAGGGGATACGTTCATGCGTCACCGACGACGGCGATCGGGATCAACGGTGACGCGCCGGGTGGCGATCGGTCTCGCGGCGCTGTCCGCAACCGGCCTTGTTGTCTTCGCCTTGATTCCCGACGTTGCGCCCGTCCATACCCCCGCCGATTCCTCGTTTCACGCCAGCTTCTTCCTGGATGGGCCCTACTCCGCTCGCTTCGCCGGCGAGATGATTGCTGCCAAGGAGGGCTATTTCAAGCGAGGCGTCGCAATGAGAGCCCTTCCAGACGATCCCAATTTCGTCGAAACGGTTGCGAGGGAGAACGCAATCGGCGTGACGACGGGCCAGAAGTTCTTGCTTGCGGTTTGGCGAGGGGCTCCTGTCACTGCCTTTGCAGCCAGCTTCCTTGACACCTCGGTGGCGATTTTCGCGCTGGAGCGGTCGGGCTTGCATCGGCCGGATGACCTCATCGGCAAGCGCATCGGTTGCCGCGAGGGGAGTGAGGCAGAGGTCGTCTTCGACGCCATGATGGCCAGGCTTCGATTGCCACGTAGCCAGATCGTCAAGGTTTCCGACCGGGCCAGCTTCCAGGCACTGAGATCTGGGGATGTGGACGCGATCGTTGTCCCGATCGATCAGCAGCCTAGCCAGACAAGCGCGGACTACGTCCCATTGAGCGTCATGAAACCCCAGGACTACGCAATCCACGTGCCTGGGCAGGTTTATTTCGCCAGCAATGATCTGATTCGAGAGCGGCCGTCCGCAATTGCCGATCTGTTGCACGGCTTGGTTCGGGGGTGGCAATTTGCCTATGCCGATTACAGCCGGGCGATTCCGATCATTGTCGATTTTGACCGGTCCGGCCTCGCTCCCGAGCGCGTCAAGTTCGAAATGGAGCAGCAGCGGTCGCTGGTGCTGCCTGTCGGCGCCCGAATCGGCGAATACGACGAAAGTCGGTGGCGAACCCTGCGCGATATCCTGGTCTTCGCGGGTCTTGGCAGGGAGAACGCCCCGCTGTTTCAGGCTGTCAGCACACAATTCATCAGGGGCGAGTACCGGCGAGCGCCGGAAAAGGAGGGTGCCGGCGCCTTCTAGCGGCCCCGATTCGATATTCCGGGCTGGTGGATGAATACGCTATGGTCCGTTGCCTTTTTCCGATCCCGTTGATAAATAATCTGCTCGATATCCGGCTGAATTTTGAAATATTCTGATTTGGCGCATTTCGTCGCCGGTTGGCGAGCGCAGGGGAAGGTGATGGCAAAGCAGACTATCCGGCGTTTGGGGTTGTTGGTATCGGCAATGGTCTTGTTGGCCGGGCCGCAGGCAATCGCTGCGATGCAGTTGCCGGCACCCGTCGTCCCGACGCCGGCCGAACACGTATTCCCGGTTACCTTCTGGGCTCAACCATATCCATACCGCTATGTGCCGCGGCGGCGTTGCCCTCAAGTCCGCGTGGAAACTCCCTACGGTTGGTATTGGGATCGGGTCTGTATAGCGGAGACCAGCCCGGTCCTTCGCCGGCCTTACTAGGCGGGGCGTTTCTCGGAGAGCTTGCGTTGCTTGTCGCGCTTGACGGCTCTTGACGGTACGCGTTCATCATTAAAATGATCCTTTCTTTACTCCGTTAATGAGAGCTGCCACCACCTCGCAAGCGAAAGTGCGGGGAGCGACAGACTGGTACCTTGCGCAAGCGCACGTACTGGCCCGGAGCGAAGTTTTTCTTTCCGACGATTGGCGGGCCTTACCGAGCGTAGTCCCCTCGATTTCGCACCGGAGTTCAAGCGGCGATTAGCCGCCGCGGCAGCGATCGTTTCAGCGGAGGCTGCGAAGCCAAAGCGGTGATCCTTGGCTGTCTCGGGTTCTTTGGATACGAGTTATCGTTTAGGATTTGGATTGAATGCGTATTCTTTTGGTCGGCATCAATTACGCTCCCGATCTGATCGGCGTGGCCAAATACAATACGGAGCTTTGCGAAAGCCTTGTTGCCGAGGGCCACGAGGTGAGGGTCGTTACGGCGCCTCCCTACTATCCGGCCTGGAGCATCCCAGCCGGTTTGAGTGGCTCCTATTTCAGGCGCTCGATGATGGGGGGCGTGGGCGTCATGCGAGCGCCGATCTACGTTCCCAAGCAGCCGACTGGTGCAAAGCGTCTGATTCACCACTTGTCCTTTGCACTGACAAGCTTGGTGCCGGCGCTGATCGATGCATATTCCTGGCGGCCCGACATCATAATTTCCGTCGCGCCGTCGTTGATGTCGGCCCGGTTTGCTTCCTTTGTTGCTCGTCGCACCGGTGCTAAGTCGTGGCTTCATGTGCAAGACTTCGAAATTGATGCCGCATACGGTCTAGGACTGCTCCGGAATGCTTCCCTACGGAAGGTGATGCTCAAGGCGGAGGCGGCGGTCCTCAGGTCGTTTGATCGAGTTTCCAGCATCTGTCCGCAAATGGTGGAGCGTTTGTGGGACAAGGACGTCGATCCGAAAAGAACGACCGAGATCCGAAACTGGATCGACACGGATGTGATATTTCCCCGTCCGAAGCAGACCAAATATCGCGCATCCCTGAATATCGACGAAGATGACGTCGTTGCTCTCTACTCCGGGACCATGTCGGCCAAGCAGGGACTCGACCTCCTCGTCGAAGCCGCCGCTCTTCTTCGGCGTAATCCGCGACTGCATTTCATTCTGGCTGGTGAAGGGCCGCACAAGGCAAGACTGGTGGACATGGCCTCTGAGAATCCGAGAGTTCATTTCCTGGGACTCCAGTCGAACGAAAGTTTCAACGAATTGTTGGCGACGGCTGACCTTCACGTAGTCCCGCAGAGGGCGGAGGCGGCCGACCTTGTATTGCCGTCCAAGTTGGGGGCGATGTTTGCGTCCGCGCGCCCCGTCGTCGCGATGGCAGAACGGGGCACGGGGCTTGCTGCCGAAGTGCAGGGTGCCGGTTTGCTCGTTGCGCCGGGAGACGTTCGATCGCTTGCAGATGCCATTCTTCAGCTAAGCGAAGATCCTTCTCTTAGCGAGAGGCTTGGCGCAGAGGGACGAAAGCGTTCCATCGAACGTTGGGACCGCCGCACCATCGTGCGTCGCTGGATCGAGAGCATGAGTTCGATTTGCGATCTGCCGGGTAGATCTGAACACGGGACGGGTGTGGTTTCCGAGAAGGCGACGACATCGATCAATGACGCTCTTCGTCTGTCCTGACGTGACACGTCAGAATGTCTCCGGCGTTAATGATCAGTCCCTGCCACGATTGACCTGCATGGAAGGTCGCTTCTACATGACAACGGTGGTTGAGCCGTTCCATCGTTATCGTATTTGTTTCCAATCCCGGCGGTCAACGGCAGGTTTTCGCATATGAGTGGGCGTGTTGCGCTAATTACGGGCGTCACTGGACAAGACGGTGCGTATCTCGCCGAGCACCTTATATCGCTCGGTTATGTCGTTCATGGCATCAAGCGGCGTTCGTCTTCCTTCAATACTGCTCGTGTCGATCATTTATATCGCGATCCGCACATTGGCGATGTGCCGTTCCTGATGCACTACGGCGACATGACGGATTCCACCAACCTGATCAGGCTCGTGCAGCAGATCAAGCCGACGGAGATCTACAATCTCGCGGCGCAGAGCCATGTCGGCGTCAGTTTCGAGAGTCCCGAATACACCGCTAACGCCGACGCAATCGGGGTACTGAGGCTTCTGGAGGCGATCCGCATCCTGGGCATGGAGAAGGAGACGCGGTTCTATCAGGCATCCACGTCCGAACTGTATGGGCTGGTGCAGGAGATCCCGCAGAGGGAGACAACGCCGTTCTATCCGCGCTCGCCCTATGGTGTCGCGAAGCTCTACGGATACTGGATCACGGTCAACTACCGCGAGGCCTACGGGATGTTTGCCAGCAACGGCATCCTGTTCAACCACGAGAGTCCCATCCGCGGTGAAACGTTCGTAACCCGCAAGATCACGCGCGCCGTGGCCCGCATCGAGGTCGGGATCGAGGATACGCTTTACCTGGGCAATCTCGAGGCGAAACGAGATTGGGGGCATGCCAAGGACTATGTCGAAGGGATGCACTTGATCATGCAGGCGGACAAACCGGACGATTTCGTGCTTGCCACTGGCGAGACCCGCTCGGTGCGCGAGATGGTCGAACTCTCCTTCAGGGAGGTAGGACGCGAGATCGAATGGCGCGGCAAGGGCGTTGATGAGACTGGCATCGACAGAAGCACCGGCAAGACGGTGGTTCGAATCGACCCGACCTATTTCCGCCCGACCGAGGTGGACATTCTGGTTGGCGATGCGAGCAAAGCGAACAGGGTGCTGGGTTGGAAGCCGAAGCGGACGTTCGGCCAGCTCGTGCACGAGATGGTGGCAAGCGATCTGAAGGATGCAAGGCGGGAGCTATCGAGTGCCAACCACAAAGTTTGATCTGAATGGCAAGAGCGTCTACGTCGCCGGGCATCGGGGGATGGTCGGCGCTGCGCTCGTGCGCAGGCTCGCGCAAGAAAACGTCCGGTTGCTCACCGCGAAGCGAACCGAAATCGACCTGATCAACCAAGCTCAGGTGTCCGATTGGTTCGCAAGGATGCGGCCGCAGGTCGTGTTCGTCGCAGCGGCCAAGGTGGGAGGAATTTCGGCGAACGACAAGCTTCGCGCCGAGTTCATCTACGAGAACATCGCAATCGCGGCTAACGTCATCCACGCTGCGCATACAAGCGGTGCCGAGAAGCTGATGTTTCTCGGTTCATCCTGCATCTATCCAAAATTTGCGCCTCAGCCGTTGCGCGAAGACTCGATCTTGACTGGTCTGCTTGAGCCGACCAACGAGCCCTATGCGATCGCCAAGATCGCCGGCATCAAGATGGCAGAGGCTTATCGGCGCCAATATGGCTCCGACTTCATTAGCGTGATGCCGAGCAATCTCTATGGCCCCGGGGACAACTATCACCCGGAATATAGCCATGTCGCAGCGGCCCTGATCCGACGCTTTCACGAAGCCAAGGTCGTCGGAAGCAAGAGCGTCGTGGTCTGGGGAAGCGGTTCGCCGCGTCGCGAGTTTCTCTTCGTCGACGACATGGCGGACGCCTGTATTCACCTGATGAAGAACTATTCCGACGAGATGCCGATCAACATCGGGACCGGCAGCGACATCACCATCGCTGCGCTCGCCCGTATGATCGCCGGTATCGTCGAGTATCGGGGGGATATCGTCTTTGACCCGACACGCCCTGACGGAACGCCGCGCAAGCTGCTTGATGTCAGTCGCCTCTCAGCACTCGGGTGGCAGGCCAAGACTCCGTTGGAGGCCGGGATCCGGCGCGCCTATGAGGCCTACCTGACGACCCAGGCATCCGCCATAGACGACCGGTGAAACATAGTCCTCCCTCTGTCGGCCGAACTTACCAGAATGCGCGAGTTTCAGAAGCTGGATCAGTTTCGTGTACCGCCGGGGTTTCGCGGACGGGGAGCGGTCGTCGTGCTGCTTTGGCAGGTCGTTCAATCGACACTCTTTGCACTTTCGCCTCAGCCCTTTTTTGCATGGCGGCGCTTTCTGTTGCGCCTGTTCGGAGCAAAGATCGGCCGCAAGGTGCTGCTGCGCCCGACGGTGCGCGTGACCTACCCCTGGAAGACTGAGATAGGGGACTATTCCTGGATTGGTGATCACGTCGAGCTGTACAGCCTGGATTGCATTTCAATCGGTTCTCATTCGGTCATTTCGCAGCGATCCTACCTCTGCACGGGATCGCATGACATGGCCGATCTCGCGTTCAGCTACATCACCGCCCCGATCACAGTCGCAGATCAAGTTTGGATCGCCAGCGACGTATTTGTTGCGCCGGGCGTGAAGGTCGGCAGGGGCGCCGTCGTCGGCGCGCGGAGCACCGTACGCGAGGACGTTCCTCCCGAGGTCGTGGCCATTGGCGAGCCCGCGCGGGTCGTGCGCGATCGCCTCGCGTCCGATGGGGACAAGTCCTGCAATGCAATCTCGGAGCCATCCGATCCGTGCCGCTGATTGGCTCGAGCCACGGGCCTCGGATTCCTGATCCTGCGTCGTCTTCCGGTGGACACGTGCAGATCATGATGCAGATCCAGTACAACCTGGCTGACCAAAGGGCCGTTGATGTGCCAACCATGGAGCGATTGCCTGGAGCGGCGATGCGATCAATAAGCTCGGGCGTCTAGGCCGACTTCATCGCAGAGATCCATATGAGCAGTAGCGGTTCGTCGCGGCTTTCGGCGCTTCGGTCGTGGCGAAATCGACGACCGGACGGATGCCGCGCTGCGCCTTCAATTCCAGAGCGCTCACGGACCGGCACAGGTCTGAGTTGCAATCGGTTATGAATTCAATCTTAAGCTATATATGTAGGCGGCTCCTGGGACCTGTTCTCAAGTCGAGAAATCTGCAGCAATCTTGTTGCCCTCGTGGTCCGGATCCGGCGGCCCCGTTCCAGATCAAAAGTTGCGTCGCAGCCGTCCTCGTTTGACCTCAATCGAGAAATAAGGATATCTACACCTAGAAATGCAACCTGCGGTGATGTCTGAGCGACGATCCATGCGCCCGAGGCGAGTGAATGCCTGTTGATCGCTACGCCGAATACACGGAAAATCGAAATGGGCTAGAGGCAGAGCCGAGGGAACGGCTGATGCCAAGAACTCTGCAGGAACAGCTGGACCAGGTTGAGCGCGACATCAAACTCTTCACCGAGTTTGATAGGGCAGAGAAAGCTCGGTTGAATTGCGAGTCTTACCTGTGGACTGCCGAGGACCGCATCGAGTGGCAGGAGACGCAATCTGACAATGCTCGACGACTACGAGAACTTCTCGACGAGCGTGAAGCTTTGCGCCGCCAACTGAATCTGTAAAACCGGCGGTTGTGGATGCTGCAAGCCGCAAGGGAGAAATGGCAGCCCTCCCTGGTCCTGCTTCAAGAATGTCCTCGATTCGATCTTACCCGCATTCGTCTTTTGATTGCTTTGCCGTGAGCGATGTTCTTGGGAGGCACGCGGCACCCCGCAATCGGAATTGATTGATCAATCCGGCAGCGGACCGCCGCCGACGGATGGCGATCGTCAGTGCGGATGATGCGGGTTCGAGCGCACCTGGTCGCGCAGGCGTACGATCTTGAGAAGGTCGATGACGGCAGCCGGATACAGCTAGCCTTTTCAGTCGGGATGCAGGTGATATCTGTGAGCCAGAGCCGACCCCGGGGCGGTGAAGTCGCGCGCCATGACGTATTGCGCATGACCCACCTCAAGTACGATCCGTCGGTCCATGCCTTCGGGTTGCAAGCCAGCCTGCTGGCACTTGCGAGGCATGTGGGCGATACTGGCCCCGAGCCAGAATGACGAGAAGCAGCCTTGGAGAATGCGCTGGCTCAAATCCGGCGACCGCTCCCCGGTCAATCCAGCGCCTTTGGCGTTTAGCGCAAAGTCGCTCAAGTCAATTCGCTTCGGTCTCCTACCGGACGTACCAATATCCCCACCAGCGCTGGGACACCGGGCGCGCCTGTGCCTTCATGGCCGCGACTTCCTCGACCGGGCGAAGCTGGGGGCCGTAAATTGCGGGCGGGTAGACGTCATCCCATAGCACAACTCCGCCTTGAACGTGGGCTGCCCGCTGATGTGCCGGAGCAAGGGCTAGCTCGGCGGCTGGAGCCACCGATACCGTCAAGCCGAGGCCGAGGGCAGACAGGGCAATGGATGGAATAAGGACGCGGACCTGCATTGGATTGAATCCCCTCGTGAGTAAGATGCGAAATAATGCGACGGGTTCCAGATGGTTGCAAGGGCATGGGCTGGCCCGGTTGTCCTAAATTTCATTGCGCGAGGAAGAGGCGTTTGCTCGACGGCAACAGGATACGAAGGCCAAGAGCACACTCTCTATATCAAGAGCACACTCTCTATATAGAGGGTGGCCCTTTTAGAAAGATCACGAACGTTGCGGCCGAGATGAGATGCACGGGAGGCCCACAGGGCCGCCACTAGCGCTGCATGCTCACGAGAGGTCACGCCTGAACAATCTTTCGGCGCCAGGAATCGCCGAGAACCATGATGTCGACACACTGCTTGGCCTTGATAAGTCCTGCACTATCCGGGACGACTCCTATGGCTTCTGCACTTGTCTCCGCTTCCATTTTCGGCACAGGCCTCATCTTGGGATACGTACTGCGCGCCTGGCGCGTCCAGCGAGGACCTGCGAACTCATCCCGCGGTACTTCGCGTCGAGCGGCCCAGCCGAATCCCACCTCGACATTCGGCCATGCCCGGCGAGCCTTTTAGGTAAGGTCAGGCATCTGGGGTCTCACTGACAGAATGGGGCATGAGGTATGAGTGAACCCAAGAAGGACGCGCCTCGGCGCTACATCGTCGATGGCGCCGGACAACGTGTGCTTGTTGGGTTGACGATCTCGGAGACGATCGAATTCGAAACCCTGGACAATCCTGATGCCCGCTTGAGCGCTGGTTTGGCTGGCGAGGAGCGTTGTGTTCGCGAGGGCGAGAACGAGCGTTGGCTCGAGCTCTACGTCAAACATGAGCGGGCCTGGAACGATTGGATGGCCGAAACCCGGGCCCGGGTAGAGAAGCCCCGCTTGCTCAACTAGGCGAAGCGTTTCGCCATGGCGGCACGCCGCGTCCGTATCACACCGCGAGCATGCGGCTTCCCTGGATGCTCATCAGCGTGAGGTTGCCGGTCGCATAGGCGCCGGTGTCGATGTTGACGCGGTTGGTCAGGAATTCCGCGCTGCGCACCGGCGTGTGACCATGGACGATATACTTGCCGAACTGCTCTTCGCTCCGGAGGAATTCCTCGCGAATCCAGAGCAGATCGCGCTCCGTCTGCTCGGCCAACGGCACGCCCGGGCGAACGCCGGCATGGACGAAAAAGAAGTCTCCGCAACTGAAACTCAACCGCAGATTGTCCAGGAATTCCAGATGCTCGGTCGGCATCGCGCGAATCAAATCGCGCAGGATCGATGCCGGCTCGTCGCGCTTGAGGTCCGGCGGCGCAAGCCCGTAGGACATCAATGTCTGGGTCCCGCCGACGGCAATCCAGTCCTCGAATAGTGAAGGGTCTTCGAACACCCTGACCAGGAAAGCCTCGTGGTTGCCCTTGAGGAAAACCGCATTTCCTCGGCGGCTCCGCTCGATCAGGATGTCGAGGGTGGAGCGCGTATCCGGGCCGCGATCGATGTAATCGCCCATGAAGACTTCGACGGCATAGCGTGGCCGGCTGCGCGCGACGTCGGCGTCGATCACCCGCAGCATCGGCTGGAGCAAATGCGCGCAGCCGTGAATATCCGAGATCGCATAGATCCTCACTCCGTCCGGCAATTGCGGTTTGGGAGCGGGCGGGCGTGGTCGCACGAGGGATATCATGGCGCTCAATCGATCCGGTGGTCGAAACAATATCCCCAAGTCGTCGGCACCGGAGAGCTTCCATCCAACTCGAATAACGTGAATTCGGTGGGGCCGCGTCTTGTTCTCCGACCTGATCACGCCAAAAGAAGGGCGCGGCATTTTTTGCCGGCCTTGGGTCGGGGGCGCAGGAACAGCGCATGCAGGAACAGGAGCGATCCGCGGGAATTGCATCGCTGCGCCGAAGCTTGCGGCAAGTCTGCATCACTCGGCAGAAATCTTCGCATGCATCCACAGATTGAAGCCCGAGGAGATTCTCGTGTCGACCCGGCTTTGCTTTCGGCGGAAGCAACGCGCCGCCTCAAAGTTGAGCGAAGTCGCGTGATGCAACGACTGGCATCGCATTGGACGCGGAACTTGATTCAAAATAGGGCAGTCCGTCCGCTCATATGTCAGCACTGTGACGACATTTTCAGCGCGTCGAATTTCGCTGCGCATTTCAACACGACGCGTCATCCGTGCGCCGCAAAAGTTTTGCGTGCAGCGCCACAATGTCGCTGCGATCAAACAACACTTTCACTGCGGGGAAGTGACGAGTCTTCAGCATCACGATGAGCGTCAGGCACTCTCTCGATAGGCAGAGGTTCGAATGGCTGTTGCAACTTATGGTTCTGAGAATGCTCATGCGCTGTCATCTGCGCGCGGCAGCGCTCTTCAGAGGCCTTTTCAGATCGTCGTCATCGGTGCTGACTTTCTGTTGATCCTGCTGAGCTATGCGGCGGGTGCTTCGCTGTATGGTATGGCCGTCGCTTCGCCTCCCGATGGCGCGTCGGTGGGAGCCGGATTGTTTGTCGGCGTGGTGTTCGTCGGGGTAGCCTATTTCCGCGACGTCTATTCCACGCACCGCCTGCTCAATCTCGTATGGCAGCTTCGAATGGCGGTGTTTATCTGGCTGACGTCGCTCACGATCCTAGCCGTTGCGGCCTTCTTGCTGAAATCGACCGACAACCTATCGCGTGGCGCCGTCATCGTGTTCGCCTTGATCGGCGGCCTTGGCTTGATCAGCCTCCGCTTCGGCTGGCAGGCCGTGTTCGGCATGAGCTTTGCGAGAAGCCGGCTGGTCGACCGCAAGGTGATCCTGCTCAGCCTGAAGCCGCTCGACTTCACCTCGAACCGCTTCAAGGATCTGCGGAGGAATGGCTTCGACGTCACGCGCCATTTCGTGCTCGGAGCCGACCGGGATGATGGGCACTGGGAGCGTCAGATCCGCGACGTCATCCGCCAGTCGCGTTCGGCTGATGTCGATGAATACCTGCTTGCGATCGACTGGAACGAATTGCCGATGCTGCGCAAGCTCGGGCCATATTTGCGCGCCGTCCCGCAGCCCATTCGCCTGCTGCCGGACGACCCGGTCGCTGACTTGGTGACCCGTCCCTTTCTGCCGGTCAGCGGAACCGTCGCGGTCGAGATCCAGCGGCCCCCGCTCACTATCCTCGAGCGGCTGCAGAAGCGCTGTCTCGACGTCGGCATCGCTGTGTTCGCGCTTGTGATGCTGACGCCGCTGTTGCTGACCGTTGCCGTGCTGATCAAGCTGGATTCCCCGGGAACCGTCATATTCCGGCAGTCGCGCCGCGGCTTTAACGGCAGGCCGTTCGAGATCTGGAAATTTCGGACGATGACCGTCAGTGAGAACGGCGAGACAGTGACGCAGGCGACCAAGAGGGATGCTCGGGTCACCAAGATCGGGCGCTTCCTGCGCATGACGAGCATCGACGAGCTGCCGCAGCTCTGGAACGTGCTGCGTGGGGACATGTCACTGGTTGGCCCGCGCCCGCACGCGCTCGCCCACGACAATTACTACGACGAGCTCATCAGCAAGTACGTCTACCGCCATCACATGAAGCCGGGCCTGACCGGCTGGGCCCAGGTGAACGGATTCAGGGGAGAAACGCCGACGATCGACCTGATGGAGAAGCGGGTCGAGTACGACGTCTGGTACGTCAGCAACTGGAGCATCTGGCTCGACCTGAAGATCATGGCCCGCACTGCGTCCGCAGTGATGTTCCAGGAAGCCTATTAGTCGGTCGATTTCTGAATTGGCTGGAACCTCCGGCCTGAGGGCCTTAGGTTCCGCTGCGCGGCGGCCTGCCGAAGAGCCGCATGATTGCATCGCGCAGGGCGAGCAACGGCGGCACGAGCACGAAGAAGGCCCCCATTGCAACGGAGACGATGACATGGCGGATCGAGAAGGGTTCGTCATGCTCGATCTCACGCTGGCTTGGGTCGATGGGCGCCGGTGAGAGCGTCGTCGTCATAGGTTGCCGAAGCGGCTTGCGCGGGGGAACTACAATCAACACGAATAGAATGTTGAGCAGAACCCAAATCGTCAGAATCGTAAGTACGATCAGCATCCGAGCCACCGGAAAAGGAACTGCGAATATGAGGCGAGATTAGCCTCAGGATACCGAGAAAGAAAGATGCCTAAAGTTTCAGCATTTTGAGGCATCAAGGCCAGGATTGTCTCGTCTTTTCCGACGGAGGTCGCGCCGATGGTGGCATTGTCTGAGCCACCATTTTGTCGCCAATCCTTGCTTTTGGCTAGAGCAATAACCGCAAGTTGTGGATTCCGGACGAATACGGAGGCCCGAGCAGCCCGGGCGTGCCTGGCACAATCTCCTATCGCCCGACGGGCTCGAGCTGTCTCGTGCGCGAAGACGCACCCGATGGCCTTTCGCGCGGCAATCCCGCTAAGCACGAATAAGGCCCGCCGCCAACCGGTAACGGGCCCGGGGTCGTCCAGTTCGGCTAAAGCGCGATGAAATGAGGATTGATCGGCTGCGACGACGGTAGTGGCCCCCTCTCTCGCTTGCGGGAGAGGGGGGTTCCGCAATGGGACAATCCCCAAGAGGAGAAGCCCTCACCCGGCGCTTCGCCATAGCCGAGGCTTTGCCTCGGCGTCTTTTGAGACGACGGCCGCTGGAGGCGGCCTACGCCTCTCCCGCAAGCGGGAGAGGCGACCGACCCGCGGCAATCAATTCAACCTAAAGCCAGTCGCCGCGCCTGCGCTTCAGGCATGCTCGACGTAATAGCTGTTGTGGTGCTTGCCCTTGTAGGCCTCGATGCGCTTGAGCATCTTCGGGTTGGCGCGGTTGAGCACGGCGCCGAGCAGTTTCTTCTGAAGGACTTCCGAGCCGGAAACCGACTCCTGAAGAGCGCTTCGTGTCGTCTGTCCCCATTCGATGACGTAGACCATGGCATCGATCAGGAAGCTCACGGCCTTCGAATCCGCCACCGGCATCACCGGGGCAAGATCGATCACGATGTACTCATAGTGGTCTCTCAGCACCTTGAGCAGTTCGGCCATCGCCTTCGATCCGATGACGTCGGCCGAATTCACCATGCGGGAAGCTACGACGGAGGGGAGGAAATCCAGTCCCGTTTCCTTGCTCCGCTGCACGTGGTAGCCGAGGCTCGCGGGATCGTTCAGCGCCTCCACCAGTCCGCTCTTGGCATTGGGCGCGAGCTCTCGCGTCAGCGAGCGCGTGTGCAGATCGCCGTCGATCAGAACCGTGCGGTGCCCCGTCAGGGCGACCAACTGCGCGAAATTGGCGGCGACAGTCGTTTTTCCTTCCTTGGGAAGGGAAGAGACGATGCCGATCACCTTGATCTCGCGGGTCAGGCGGGCAACGTCGATCGACACCTTGATGTTGCGCAGCGTCTCGGCAAACCGCGAGAATGGGTGGTCAACGACGTAGCGGGACAGATCGGATGGGCCGGCCTTCGTGGACGACCGAATATCGGGCAGGACGCCGAGACATTTCACGCCGAGCTCGTCCTCGACCTCGCCGGGGGTCCGCAGCACGTCGCTCAGCAGCTCCCGCGCAAAAGCGACGCCGAAGCCGAGACAGAGACCGCCCACCAGGCCTCCCACCAGCGCCAGGACCGTGCGCGGCGAACTCTTGCGATCCGGCTTGGCGGCGGTGCTGATGAGACGCGCCTCGCTGAGCGGGAAGCTCTGGTTCTGCGTCGCGCTCTGCAGCTTCTCGAGGAAGTTGTTGTAGAGATTGCGATAGGTGTCGGCGGCGCTTTCGAGATCGCGCAGCTTGACTTCGGCCTGGCCGGTGTGGCCCGCCTGGGCAACGAGCTCCTTCACGTTCTTTTCGAGCGACGCCTCGCGGCTCTTTGCGATCTCGTAGTCGCTGCGATAAGCGTCGCCGATCCGACGCAGCTCATCGGCGATATTCTTGCGCAGCTCCTCCATCTTGTTGGCCAAATTGACCGCCGCAAGATGTTGCTTGCCGTAGCGCCTGGACCAGTCGGAATATTGGGCCTGGAGGTCGAGATATTGGGCGCGGAGACGGGTAATGACCGAGTTGTTGAGAGCGTCCGTCACCGTCGGCTGGGCGAGATCCTGATCGGAGATTGCGTCGATCCGGTCGAGCCGGGCCTTGGCCTCGGCGGTCGCAGCCCGCGCCTGAACCAGCTGCGTGTTCAGGTCCGACAATTGCTGCTCGGACATCAGGCCGCGGCTGGTACCGACGATGTTGTGCTCGGCCTTGAAGGTCTGCACGGCGCGGTCGCTGGCCGTCGCCTGCTCGCTCAGCTCGAGGCTGCGCTGCTGAAGCCACTCGGTTGCCCGCTTTGTGGATTGATATTTGGCTTCGAGGGCGCCGACAAGGTAGGCATTGGCGACGGCGTTGGCGATCTTGGCGGCCTTGTCGGGGCTCCGCGAGCGATAGCTCAGCGACAGGACATATGTGGCGAGGACGCGCTCCGTTCGCAGGTCCTTCTGAATCTGCTCGACCACGGCATGTTCGATTCGTTCCTGGGACGCGGGCTCGCGGGAGCCGAATAGCGACGTGACCTTGCCGATGATGAGGGAGAGGAGGCCCGGACTCGAACCATTGAACTCCGGATCCTCCGTCAGCTTCAGGCGACGGACAACGGACAGAATCAGGTCGTCCGAGTTGATGATTTCGACCTGGCTGTCGACATAGCCGGTATCGATCAGAGCGCTGCTGGTGTTGCTGTCCTTGTCCAGCACCTGCGCCTGACGCGTATCCATCATGATGCGGGCATTCGCCGTATACATGGGTTGCGCCGTGGCCAGGTACACGATCACCAGGGCCAGCGAAGCTCCGACGCACGCCGCAATGATCGGCCACTGGCGGCGCAGCACATCGGTCACGCGCTCGAAGCTGAGGACCGCTCCGCCGAACTCGATACCGAAACGGTGGCCCGACTGAAAGTGCTCTCTAGGCTGATACATCTGTGAATTCGCTGCCTTTGACGGTCGCTGATCAATTCGGAAGGGGGACGGGTTTGAACGGGTCGGCCAGCTTGGTCTTCCATTCGCCCTCGAGAAGGGCTCCGCCTCGGCGCGGCTGTGCAAGTCCCTTGCCTTGCGATTGGGCCTGCTGGGCGCCGGAGTTGTCCTCTCCCGCTGCGGAATAGCCTGCTTGCACGTTGAGATCTCCGATCCGCTGTGCAAAATCCCTGATCTTGCGCGCCGCGTCAGGCTTCGTCGACGTGCACCGCCCTTCGGCTATCCGCAGCGCGGCGCCGATGCCTGTCCGATCGGCTGAAGCCGATGCGGAGATGAGCGTCTGCACGGACGGCAACACTGATGGATCCGTCGCGATATAGGTGGAGAGCCGAAATCGCAACTTCTCCTTGTCATTGCGCAGCCGCTCCAGCAGCGAGGAGGGCGACTTGACGAAGGTGTCGAGTTCGAGCTGCGAGGCGCGGTCCGAGAATTCGACGCACTGCGCATGGCAAGCATCGACGCTGATGAGAATCAGGGCAGAGCCCGCGAAGGCGATCGGGAGCCATCGCGGCTTCATGTGACGACGTGTCGCTCCGCAGCCCATCCGTGTCCCTTCGTCGTCCCTGTTGCAGTAGGAGAACACGCGAAACTTGCCAGTCAACTGTGTCAATTTTTGTGCGGCGCAAAAGCTCGATACACCGATCGCCCACAACGAATGCGTTAGCTGCTTCCGATCGGTTGCAAGAGCGGGAGATGCAATGCCTGCGAGATCGGCATGCTTGCGCCCAGGAATGTTGCAACCTGAAAACAAATGAGGCGTTCGCCCGTCAAAGCGCCGCAAGCACGCGTCGCAAAACGGACACAAGCGCCATACGCGGACATTGTTCCCTTCCTGCCGAAAAATGTCCGCGCGACATATGCGACATCTGCATGCGAAGAGATCCGGGATCAATGTCGCTGCGCCCCACCGCAACAGCGCCGAATTTCGCGCACACTTTCCACGCAAATACTCGCAATCATCACGGCTCATGAAATTTGCGCCCGAAGCATGCGCGCCCTCGAACAAAAAGTGGCGTGAAGTTGGCGCTCGCATGTCGGAATGATCTGCGAGCATTGAAACTATCGTCGATCGTCATGCATCGAGCGCGAGTCCGCGATCGCGAAGATTGAACATGCGCGAGACCTGATACACACTGCTGCGGTGCAATAGCTATGGAATGTTGATGTGACGGAGTCGGTTCATCGTGAGAAGACGCATGTCCTGCCGCTCGACAGCATTCGGGGGATCGCCGCGACTTCGGTGGTGATTCACCACCTGCTGCTGATGCCGACTTTCCTCGCGGCGTTCCCGCACAATGCGTGGATCAACTGCTCGTTCTTCAGGAGCGCTTGGCTGTTGGTCGATTTGTTCTTTGTTCTCAGCGGGATCGTTATGTCGCTCAGCTATGTCGAGAGCGACTTCGGGCGCTTCTCGTTGCGCGAATTCATGGTGCGGCGCCTGGCGAGGGTCTATCCGCTGCACATCGTCATGCTGTTGGCAAATCTGTTGTTTCGCCTCCTGCGCATCAGCCTGGTCATGGCCGGCGTCGTGGTGGCCGCGCCGGCGGCCTTCGAGGTGAACAACGCCTATTCCTTCGTTCTCAACGTCCTGCTGCTGCACTCCATGGGGTTCATCGACTATCTCAGCTGGAACGCGCCGAGTTGGAGCATCAGCGTCGAGTTCTATACCTATCTGGTGTTCGGTCTGATCGTACTGCTGGCCCAGCGCATGCGTTCCTTGTTGTGGTTCTACGTCCTGTGCGGGGCGCTTGCCGTCGGCAGCCTGGTCTTCATCATCTTCGTGCTCGACAAGAGGAGCCTCGGGCTTCAGACCGATTTCGGGATCCTGCGCTGCTTCGTGAGCTTCTTCCTGGGCGTGCTGACGGTCAGGATCGTCGATCGCCTGCCGGCGAAGCCGGGTCCTGCCGTGCAGGGCATGCTGCAATTCGTCGCCATGATCGCCAGCATCGTCCTGGTGTCCCTGGCGGAGACCAATCCTGCGGCAACTTTCCTCGCGCCGGTGACGTTCGCGGTCTTCCTTGGCAGTCTGCTGGCCTTTCCGGATGCGCTGCTGGTGCCGCGGATGCTGGTGGCCAAGCCGCTGGTCTGGCTCGGTCGCCGTTCCTACTCCATCTATATGGTGCACGCGCTCGTGGTGCTGCTGGCCGAATATTTCGTACGGGCCGTGGGAGCCGGGCGGATCGCTGCGCTGGATTCGGTCTGGGCGGGCCTGCCGGCCACGCTGAACCTGGTCGTCTCGCTGGCCGCGGTGCTCGTGGTTTCGCACTTCACTTATCGCTACGTCGAGATTCCCGGCGGCAAGTGGATGCGGAACGCTCTCGGGAGCCGGACCGATTTCTCCGCCTCACCGGCGCCATCGGCGCGGCCGACGAACTGAGCCGGACATGACCATCCTCGCGCTGAACCGGCCGAAAATCACGCTGATCAGCCTCAACATCGAGGCGATCGCGCTCGGCGCCTATCTGGTCCGCGACGCCTTCGGCGGCGTGATGCGCTACTATACCAGCATCTATCACATGGATGCGCTGTGGTATGTGCCCGACGGCGTTGCGCTCCTGTGCCTCGCCCAGTTCTTCGTCCATTGTGTCCTGCGCAGTCGCAGCACGCTGGCTCTGCTGGTGCTCGTGCAGATCATGCTGTCGCTCGTGCTGGGCTACTTCATGATGGGGACGATGAACGCAGCGATCTCATCGTTCAAGATGATGCTGCCGGTCTTCGTCGGATTCTGCTTCTGCGATTCGAGCCTGGGCTCATACCGAAAGCTGCTGTCGGTCATCGCTGTGACTTTCTACCTGTCCGTGATCGGCGTTTTCCTGACGAAGTTCTACCTGATGCCTTGGGTGGGCTACAAATACGAGGCCTTCGGCGCCGTACGCGAGGCCGGCCGGTTGTGGTGGGCCTATGGCGGCGACGACCAGCGCCTCATGGGCTTTGCAGCCGACAATACCATGGCGGCCTTCTTCATCCTGGTGTCGTTCGCGATCACCTCCATTCGCATGAGCACGACGTGGTGCCTCCTGTTCGGCTCCATCGCGATCTATGCCACCAAGCTGACCACGAGCAAGACGACCATGATCGTCCTCGTGCTCTATTTGCTCTTGCTGGTGTTCGTGCGGATGTTGCCGGAAAGATCGCGCTTCCCCGCGATCCGGTCCATTGCACAGTGGTCCTTCGTCGCGATCTTCGTGCCGTTCTTCATGATCGTGGTCGCCTCCGGCACCGCCGCCGTGCCGCACTCGACCTTGTTCAGCATTCTCGATCGCATCAACAACAGCTGGCAGTTGCCCTTCGTCTATATGAGCCAGCTCATGCCGATAGGCCTCGTGACGGGTTGCGGCGCGGGCTGCTTCAACTATCCGCAGAAGCTGTTCTCGCCGCTTTCGCCCTACTGGGTGCCGGTCGACAATTTCTACATCGGGACGTACCTGATGTTCGGTCTTCCCTTCGTCGCGTTCATGGTGATGGTGTTTCGGGCAACGTTCGGTGCGACCGACGTGTACAAGCTGACGCTTCTCTTCGTCGTCAACCTGTTCACGATCACGGTCCTGAATTACGGCCCAGCCTCCGGCCTGCTGATCATCGCATTGAGTTTCAGCGAAGTGTTCTCGCGGCGTGCCACCTCCGCACGCGGGGCCGACGCCGTGCCGATCGTCATGCGGCCGCCGATACGACCATTGGATGGCTTCGGTCCGGATCTACCGGCGGCGAGCGGAAGCAGGTGAGAACGAACGATGCATAGACGGCTCGCATTCATCGACACGCTGCGCGGCATCGCCGTGCTGTCGGTCCTTGTTCAGCACGTATTCGAGGTGATCGTCGAGCAGCACCCGACGGGCGCCTTTTACCGGCCCATCCATGACGTGTTCGGCTACTACATGAACTTCGGCCGGTTCGGCGTCGTCCTCTTCTTCTTCGTCAGCGGCTTCGTCATTCCGTTCAGCTTTCCGGACAGCGCCACGCCCGTGCGGGACTTTACGATCAGCCGCTTCTTCCGGCTCTATCCGGCCTACTGGACCTCGCTCGTCGTCGGGCTCGTGACGATGCAGCTGCTCAATTCGAAAGTCTATCCGCTGGGGCAGGTCGCCGCCAACGTGACGATGCTACAGACCTTCGTGAACGTCCCGAACCTCTGGGTGTTCTACTGGACGCTGGCGATCGAGCTCTTGTTCTACGTCGGATGCACGATCCTCTTTGCGATGGGACTGTTGAACCAGCGCTTCACGGCGGTGACGATCGTCGTCGCGGCCGCGCTGGTCGGAACGACCGCTGCGCTTCTGATCGAGAACAGAACCGTATCCTCCGTGATGGAGGTCGGGTTGAACCTGTCGGCGATGTTCCTGGGCAAGATCATCCGCGACACCGTCATTGGCGGCAAGCTGCGATGGACCCATGTGGCCGTCTGCACGCTGCTGTATGCGATCTTCGCCGCCGCCCTGTCCGATCGGCGTTTCGGAGGCGTCTATCACGAGAATTTCTTCTACAGCTATTCGATCGGATCGGCCTATGTCTGCGCGGCGCTGGTCTTCATCGCCTTTGCCGTGTTCGGCGAGCGAATGGCGTGGCGTCCGATGGCGTTCGTCGGTGTGATCAGCTATTCGGTCTACCTGATGTCGCCGTTCGTGATCGTGGTCGTCCACCGCCTGTTCTGGTTCGGCGACGGGCCGCTGGGATGGTCGATCTTCCTGGCCGTGATCCTTGCGTTGTCGATCCTGGTCAGCTGGATGACATTTGCCTTCATCGAGAAGCCCAGCATTTCCTTCGGGCAGAGGTTCCGCTCGGCGCGGAGAAAACCTGTCATTCTCGAGCCGGCCCTCAGCACCCAGGGTGCCGCAGAGTGATCAAAACACCCCACCAGCCGGGCACTGCCTATGACGGATCGTTCGTTCCGTCGGTCCAGGGCCTTCGCGCGATCGCTGCGCTGAGCGTGCTGATGGATCATTTCTACGACATGCCGAAGGGGGGCATGTACGACATCCCGGATCCCGGCTTCCTGCCGCCGCTCTGGCCCTGGCTGCAATCGGTGATCAATGTCGGCGGGCACGGCGTCGAACTATTCTTCATGATCAGCGGATTCCTGATCCCGGCGAGCCTGGTGCGGCACGGGTCGCTGTCACGGTTCTTCTTCGACCGCGTCCTGCGCATCATGCCGGTGTTCGTCGTGCTGCATCTTGCGCTGTTCGCGATCGGTCCGATCGTGGCCTACAAGTTCTTCCGCGGCATCGATCTGAGCAGCTACCTCGCGATCTTTGCGGCCAATCTGTTCTTCGTGCAGGACGCGCTCGGCCTGCCCATCGCCCAGCAGAACGCCTGGACATTGACATACGAGTGGGCGTTCTACATCTGGTTTGCGCTGACGTTCTCGGTGTGGCGCACCGGTGGCAGATTGCTGGCGGCGCCCCTGGTCCTGCTTGGCATCGCCTGCCTGATGCACTGGCCGATCACCGCCTTCTTCTGCATCGGCATGCTGTTCAGCGCCACGGGATTCCGCATCTCGATTCCGGGACGCATCGGCTTGCTCGCGGGCCTTGCTTGCGGAGCTGCGCTGTATGCGAGCCTGGTGCTGTTTCACCCCTTCGTCGGGCTCATTCCGGGATTTCTGCTGTTTGGCATGGTGCTCGCTCCGGACTCGGGCCTCGGCAGGGCTCTGAGCCTACCGGCGCTGCAATATGTCGGCAAGATCAGCTACAGCCTCTATCTGGTGCACCCCTTCGTGCTGTTCCCCCTGCAGGTGATCGGCCTGAAGCTGGTCGCCGCCGGCGTCGACCGCTGGCTGCTGTGGACCGCCTTCATCGGGCTTGGGCTGGTGGTGTCGCTGGTTGCAAGCGCGATCAGCTATGAGCTGATCGAGGTCAGGCTAAGGCGATTGCTGGACGGCGCGATCCGCAGCATGTTCTCCCGGCCGCAGATCGAGCAATCGGTTTGAGGGCGCCGCTGAAGCGCGATGCGATAAGGATGAATCGTCATCGCGCTTTGGATTGTCGTTTGAGCATGAGCTTTTCGGAAAACCGCTGCGTACTTTTCCGGATCATGCCGCTCAGCTCACGGTGCGACCGGCGAGCTTGTGATAGGACCCCAGCAGACCTTCAGCGATGCGATCCCAGTTGAGGAGGCCGGCCGCGGTTTGCCGTGCGCCTTCGGTCAATGTCTCGGCCAGAGGCTTGGAGGTCAGCACGCGTTCGAGCGCGTCGGCCAGTGCCGTGGCATCGCCGGGCGGGACCAGCAGCCCGTTGACGTCATCGGTCACGACGTCGGGAATGCCGCCGGTCGCGCTGGCAACGACGGGCCGGGAGTTGCCATAGGCAGATGCAAGCACGCCGCTCTGCGTTGCATCCTTGTAGGGCAGGGCGACAACGGTCGCGGATTGAAACAGTCGCCCGGTATCGGCAGGCGAGATGTAGGCGTTGATGGTCTTGACCGTCGGCATTGCCTCCATCCGCGCGCCGAGCCGTGTCATCTCGGGGCCGCGGCCGGCGACGATCGCTTCATGGGCCACACCGCGCCTGGCCAACATGTCGAGCGCATCGATGAAAACGTCGAGACCTTTGTAAGCCCACATCCGCCCAAAAAACAGGATGCGTGCAGCTTCAGGCGCGGTGACCGCACTCCCGGCCGGTGGAACCATGAGCACGCCGTGCATGCTGGAGACGGTTTCGCCTTTGAAGTCGGGCGAGGCGCGGCGAAAATCGGCGATGCAGCTCTCACCATGCGTGGTGACGACGGATGCTGCTGCCCGCATGCGACCCCGCCATGAATCTTCACGCGGCGACGTACCGGAGCCGCCTTCCGAATGCGGGATCGCATCGTGAACGGTCAACACCAGCGGAATGCCGAGCGGACGAATTAGCTGGATCAGCCTGGACGTGTAGATCTCCGGAACTTCGTGACAATGAATCACGTCGGGACGAAAGGAAATTATGTCCAGGAAGGAGGCCGGGATGCCGATCGCGCCGCCGCGGCGCAGGCTCAGGTCGCGAACTCTCGTCTCGAATGGAGCGGTCACGGCGATATCGGCCAGTTCCCATTGCTGGTTCGCGTCTTTGCGGTTGAGCGCCAGCCGGACGTCGCAATGGCGAGCCAATCCCGACGCGAGACGATAGGAATATTCCGCAAAATGCGGTGCGTAGATGGCGACGCGGAGGCGCTTGGCCATGTCAGCTGTTTCCGCTCCAGAGGTCGATCGGGAATGCACTCATCAGGGCACGATGATCGAAGTTGAGGCGCTCAGCCCCACCCATTTCACGACCTTCGTCAATGCTCGAGGCAAACTCGACGGCAAACCGGCCGGTGCCTTCGTAATAGTCACGATACTTGAACTCGGATTCTCCGCTGCTCAGACGCACGTAGCGAGCCGGTATCCCGAATGCCTCGGCGACAATGATGCCGTGGAGCGAGCTTGCCAGAACCAGCTCCGCTTCGAGAATGGCGTCAATTCGTCGGTTCCATGATCCCAGCGGTGAGACCACCGTATCGGCGCCACGGTCGATAAGACTCAAATCGTGCAAATTCGGAACAAACACCCACGGCTTCTTGGCGGTGGGGCGAAAGCGATTCGGAAACAGCTGAGGGAGCAGCAACGCAGGGTCCCCGAACACTTCGGGTACCGCGATGCCCCGGCGCCGCAAAATCTCCTGTGTACGAGGGCCGCGCACCGCTCGCACGTCCAGGTTCTGCACGCGGCGATTGAGGTCATCCTGGCCGGGGCGTCCGTTCACGCCGCTGCCCCAGATCACATCGTCATTTCGCGCGTAATGGAGCACGGAGCCGATCGCGAACAAGCGCGTTTGCCGCGGCACCTCGTCGGCGAGCGTATAGCCGAAATGCCGCAAGAGATGGTCAACGACGACGACCGAAAGATAGTCACCGAAATTTATCGTTCCGTCGTCGGGACGCCAGAAGAACAAGTCCACGTGCGGATACGGCAGCTGATGAATAAAGTCGCAACCGACCTCGTTCATCAACCGTCGTAGATTGGTCCGAAAAATCATGCTGCCTCGGATTGTAGCTGCTTTCTTGCCGTAGTGTCCTCGTAAACAAGGCGACTATTGGACCATTGCAGCCAATGGCTCAACGACGAAAGTCGGCCTAACCGGAAATTGTGACAGGCCTCCAATTGCGCCACGAGAATATCAAGCCGCGCTCGATCGTTTCGGGCGTCATTTGGTCCGCACTCGATTCCGCAGTCGGGCAGGCTCTCACGCTCGCGATCTACATGATCATGGCGCGGCTGCTGTCGCCGCAGATTCTCGGCATCGTGGCAACGGGGGCGCTGGCGCTCGAATTCTGCCGGGCAGTCCTGATCGAGAGCATCGCGATAGCGGTCCAAGCGCGTGCCGAGCCGAAGGACGAGGATTACACTGCCTCGTTCTGGCTCATCGCGGGCCTCTCCTTGTTTGCAGCGCTCGCACTGTTCGCCTCGAGCGGCGCAATCGAACGATTCTCGGGTCTTTCGGACATTGCCATCGTTCTCAAGGGGTTCTGCATCGTGGTGGCCGTACAGGGCCTGTCACGGACGCACGAAGCCTGGTTGATGCGCAATCAACTGTTTCGATCCCTCGCCATCCGCTCGCTTTCTTCAATCTCGGTTGGCGGGGCGGTTGGGATCGGGCTGGCGATCCAGGGGTACGGGGTCGTTGCGCTGGTCGGACAGCTCGTTTCGACGTCGTTGATCTCGCTGGTCAGCCTTTGGATCCTGACGCCCTGGCGCCCTCGGCTCAGGGTCAGCCGGCAGGCAGTGATCGAACTCCTGAGCTATGCGCGCTACGTGGCGCTGACGGGAATCACGAACTTCGCCAATGCCAATTCCGATCTGATTTTCGTTACCTGGTATACCGGCGCCGCCGGCGCGGGCTTGTACAGCCTGGCCAAGCGCCTGGTCAATGCCGTGAGTACCGTGATTGGGAATGCGTTGAACCGGGTGTTCTTTGCGACCATCGCTGGCCTCCAGCATGACCGTGAAGCATCGCGTTCGACGCTGGTTGCCTTCGTCATGTACACGTCGCTGCTGACGGCTCCGATCTTCGCCGGCATAGCGGTTCTGGCGCCGGATCTGATCACTGCTTTCTTCGGGTCCAAGTGGAGCGAGGCCGCGCCTCTGCTCGCGATCATGTCGGTCACCGGATTCCTGACCACGATTGGCCTCTACAATCACTCCGTTATCCTGGCGTTCGGCAAACCGCATTGGCAAACCTGGCTGACGCTGATCTACGCGGTTTCGAACATAGCAATCTTCATCCTCGCTGCGCCGTTTGGCCTTATCGCGATTGCTGTCGGCTACGTCGCTCGCGCCTTGTTGCTGTATCCGCTATCCGCCGGAGCCTCGATGCGGATCCTGTCACTCGGTATCAGGCCCTATGCCGCGGCGCTGATGCCCGCACTTGCGGGCTCCGCGGTGATGGCATGCGCGGTGGCTGCTGCCTCCGTTGCGATGCCGGCCACGTCGCCATGGCTGCGTCTCGCGGCGCTCGTGCTGCTCGGTTCTTCGGTATATCTCGTCGTTGTTGTCGCGATCGCCCGGCCGGCCGTGGTGCGGATATGCCAGGAAATCCTGGGCCGTGTGCGGCGATCCTCGAGAACCTAGCTGCAAGATCCGCCCTGCAGACACCTAGCTCGCGTTGGCCGCTTGCCGGGTCTCCGAAAGATCGAGCGGCTCGGCCTTCGGGATGCGGGCCGACCTTGCATCGCCCGGCGCAAGCCGGTTGATCAATTTTCGAGCGGGATTCTCGACATAGTGATACGTCACGTCGGCGACGACCGTCAGAATGATGCAGCAGACCAACGCAAACACTGGAAACATGCTTGGTTGAAGTCCGAAATAGTGCCACGCTGGCTTGAAAAGCAGGATCAGCAGCACTTCGTGAACCATGTAGATCGCGTATGACGTGTTGCCGAGGCGGCCGAGCCAGTCAGAGCCGGGAAACCGGGCGAAGGCGCTCTCTCCGGTGGCTGTGACGAGAATCGCGAGAGAGAACACTATGATTGCAAGGTCGGGCTTGGCATAGAGGTTGAGGATCAGGACCGAGCCGGCGAACAGTGCTATTCCGGCGAATGCGACGGGCTTCCTGCGATAGTCGCTCGAGAGCCTGAACAGGACGGTCAGGAGAATCCCGTTCAGGAAGCTCGGAAGGGCCCGCAACATCCCGAAATCGAAGGTTGCTCCGTACATCTGCGAGCGTTCCTGCCAGATCGGCAGGTGAGCGTGGGCGAGGATTCCGTAACAGAGCGCGACGATGATCGCGAGCATCAGCGGCGAGACCCTGCCGGCCAGCAGCATGAACAGTGGGAATAGAACGTAACAGAACAGCTCGGCGCTGATGGACCAGGCCGGCGAGTTGAAGCTGAGGTGATCTGTGACGCCCCACGCCTGCACGAGGAGGAGGTTGTGAAGGAAGTCCAGCCAGCTCGCGTGCGAGGTCGGCCCGGATATACCCACGAGAGCAAGGACCGCGAATATCAATAATGTGAGCAGATGCAAGGGGTAGATTCGCGCGATCCGCCTGACGAGGAAGCGCACATAGGTGCGCAGGCCTGTCGAGGTCGCGGGATAGGAATAGGAGATCACGAAGCCGGACAGGATGAAGAACATGTCGACAAACAGGCCGTAAGAGCCGTTCCAGACCGGCGAGATGCCTTTGTCGATGTTCTTCAGATGAAAGATGAAGACGCCTAGCGCGGCGATGAACCGGTAGAAGTCGAGAAGAACGAATCGCTTTGGTTCGCGGACTTCCATGTCGGCGTCGATATCCCTGCAGCAAGAAGGTCTCTTCTAGACAGCAATTGTGACGCAAGTTCGCAACCAGCGCCAATCATGTGAAGTGCTGATGTGCCTCTGAACGAGCCAGGGTCGGTCCGGAAGTATCAGGTGAGTAGGTCGAAGGCGATCCTTGCCTGTTGAAAGGGCATTGGCTGTCAGCTGTGCGTGGGAGAGGGGCTCCTCCCATCCCACGCTGTCTCGATGGATGCCAATCTGCCGCGATTCTAGACGAACAGGAAATCGTGGCTTGTCAGGTTGCTGACATACACGTTCTTCAGCAGGATCGAATCGTTGGCCGAGAACGTGATGAGCGCATTCGTGCCGGACTGCGTCATCTGCAGGTGACTGTAGTCTGCCGCCAGCAGCTTCGAGATCTGGATCACGTCGTGAGTCGTGCCGTCGCCGGCCTGGAAGTTGAGGATCTGGTCCTGGCCGTGATCGTAGGCGATGGTGGTCGAATTCGGCGCGGCCGAGAACACGTCGTTGCCGGCTCCGCCCTGGATCGTCACGCCGCTCCCAACCGCCGTGACGTTATGGGTGCCGTCGGTCTTGGTCTGATCGATGAACTGCAGTGCATTGGCGGTGTTGTAGTTCTCGTGCTGCGTCGTGCCGGCCTGTCCGTTGAAGTTGAACAGGAACACGTCCCTCGAGCCGTCGGCGTTGTTGGCGATCTCCTGGGTCTTGACGCCGGCGCTGTTATAGATGTCGGTCAGCTTGCTGCCGTCGTCGTGGATGACCTGGGTATAGTCCAGCGTGCCGTCGGCATGGGTCCGGGTGAGCTCGACCAGCTTGCCCGAGGCATCGAGGTGCTGGTGCTGGGTCGTATAGGACTGCCCGGTGACGTTGTAGTTCCAATTGTCCGACGTGCCGTCGGCGTTCTTGATATAGGCCGCGGTCTTCACGCCGCCGGTATAGACGGTCGTGGAGTTATAGCCATCGCTCTTGGTCGTCACCTCGCTGGTGATGACACCCTTCGCGTCATACCACTCGGAGGTCTTGGTGCCGTCAGCGCTCTGCACCAACGTGAATGCCAGGCTGTTGTCGGCGTGGGTGCGCACGATGTGGGTGAGGAAGCCGGTGGAATCGTAGGTGTCGTGCTCCGTCGTGTAGTTCTGACCGACGACGTTGAAGAGATGGACATCCCTCGACCCGTCGGCGTGATAATCGGTCTCCGTCTTCTTGATGCCCGAGGCGTCGTAGTTGGTCACCACGCTGCTGCCATCGCTGCCGACGACCTCGGTATAGTCGAGCGAGCCGTCGGCATGCCAACGGGTTACCTCGGTCGTCCGGCCGGCCGGATCGATGTGCTGGTGCTGCGTGGTGTAGCTCTGGCCGGTGATGTTGTATTTGTGAATGTCTTGGCTCTGGTCGGCATTGGTGATGTAGGCCGCAGTTTTGAGGCCGTTGGAACAGGTCGTTGTCGAACTGTAACCGTCGGCCTTCGTGATCACCTCGCTGGTGAGGACGCCCTTGGCATCGTACCAGTCCGTCGTCTTGATCCCGTCCTTGCTCTGCACCAGCTTGAACGCCATGCTGCCGTCGGCGTGCCTGCGGACCAGCGTGGTGAGGAAGCCGGTCGCATCGTAGATGTCGTGCTCGGTCGTGTAGTTCTGGCCGGTGATGCCGAAGAGATAGACGTCCTTGCTGCCGTCGGCGTGATAGTCGGTCTGCTTGGTTCGCACGCCTGCAGCGTCGTAGTTGGTGATGACGCTGCTTCCGTCGGCATTGATGACCTGCGTATAGTCGAGCGTGCCGTCGGCATGCTTGCGGGTCACCGCGGTGACCTTGCCGGACGGATCGATGTGCTGGATCAGCGTGGTGTAGCTCTGGCCGGTGACGCCATAGGCATAATTGTCAAGACTACCGTCGGCGTTCTTGATGTAGGCCTTCGTCTTCACGCCATTGCTGTAGAGGGTCGTCGAGGTGAATCCGTCGGCCTTTTGGACCACCTCGCTGGTGAGGCTGCCGGAGGCATTGTACCAGTTGGTCGTCTTGGTGCCGTCCGCGGTCTGCATCAGCTTGAAGGCCAGGCTGCCATCGGCGTGCCTGCGGACCAGCGTGGTGAGGAAGCCGGTCGCATCGTAGACGTCGTGCTCGGTCGCATAGGTCTGGCCCTTGATGTTGTAGGTCCAGACGTCCTTGCTCTTGTCGGCATGATAGCTGGTCTCGACCAGCTTGACGCCCGTGGCGCTGTACAACGCGATCACGCTGCTGCCGTCGCTTTTGTAGACCTGGGTCGAATCCAGCGAGCCGTCGGCATGGCTGCGAACGACCGAGGTGACCTTCCCCGACGCGTCAAGGTGCTGAACCTGTGTGGTAAAGCTCTTTCCGGTGATGTTGTAGGAATAATTGTCCTGCGAACCATCGGCGTTCTTGACGTAGGCGGCGGTCTTCACGCCGTTCGTGTAGAGCGTGGTGGAGTAATAGCCGTCCGACTTCTGCACGATCTCGCTCAGAAGGGTTCCGGCCGTGTTGTAGGTATCGGTGGTCCGGGTCGCATCGGTGCCGACATGAACGAATTTCGTCTTCACACCATTGGTGTAGCTGATCAGGTCCTGGGAACCATCGCTGTAGACGACGGTGGTCGAGGTCGGCTGTCCACTCGAATTGAGGCCGGTGTCGGACTTCGACAGCAGCTTCCCGCTCGCGTCGTAAGTCTTCGTGTTGGTCCAGGTCGCGGCGGTATTCGTCACGGAGAACGAGTAGCCGCCCTGGATCTTGGACAGCGCGCTGCCGTAATGGGCAATGATGTAGTCCATCGTCGCTTTCGAAGCGACCGGCAGGACGTGCGAATCCGTCAACGTGATGGTTTGCAGCGCCGTCGACTCGCTCAGGTCGGACAGTTGCGGCACGATCTCGGCAGCCGTGCCCGTGACGCTGGCCCGGCTGTCAGGCGGAGTCGGCGTGGTCGGAGGCGCGTCGATCTCGATGATCAACGGGTGATCGCTGACCGGAATCGTGATCGAGCTGACGTCGGTGTAGCTGGCGATCGCCGTGGTTCCCGTCAGCGTGTCGTAGACCTTCACCGTATGATGCACGCCGCCGAGATTCACCGTGACCGTCTGGGTGCTGTTGGTTACCTCGGTGTCGGTGGCGTCGTTCCAGAGCTTCGGCTCGGCCCAGACGACGAGCTCGTAGGCGCCATTGCTCTTGCCGAGCACCATGCTGTTGCCTGTGGCCGGTATGTTGCTCAGGGTGTAGTTCAATGGATCAGTCGGCTGCAGGCCGCCCTTGCCGTCGTCGGCCAGAATGGTCGTCAGGTTGTGAATCGCCGTCGCCGCGAGCTTCGGCGTGCCGTCGGAATTGAACAGTCCGAAGTTCGCTTCCGGGTTCGTATTGGCGGCCGACGAGTCACGGTCGAACAGCTCGTAGAGATAGGTCGCGCTGACACCGGCCTTGTAGGCATCGACCAGTGTGTTCAGGATCGATTTGGCCTGCACGGTCTCGTTGACGCCGAGATATTGGGTGTTGGCTTGCGTGGTATAGCCGGTCTCGGTGATGACGACGGGCTTTCCAGGTGCTGCGGTCATGACGGCGCTCAGCGTCGCCGCAATGGAGCTGCTGGGGGTCAGGCTGGTGCTGACATAGGCGTGGGCGTTGGCATAGTCGACCGAGCCGGACATGTTCCCGAGCTGGTTGTAGCCCTGGGGATCGTTGTAGGCCAGTGACAGATTGTAGACGGGAATGCGGCCGAGGGCGGCGTTGGCATTGACCGCTTGATAAAGCGCGCTCTGGAACTGGGCTGCGGCACTCAGGCTGGAGCTGCCATTGTAGCTGAAGGGCTGGTGATTGGCCTCGTTGAGACCCTCGATGGCGCTGATGCTGCCCGGATGGCTCGCCACGAATTTCTCGAGCGACACGATATACTTCTGCAGTCCGGTCGTGCCCATCTGGGGCAGGGCGGACGATACGAGGAAGTCGAACTTGTAGCCGGCAGCGGCGAGTCCCTCGACCACCGGTTGCGCAGCCGGGCTGGTTCCCATGGCGTCGCGGAGATGGGTGACGCCGAGATACTCCAGATTGTCGACCATCAGCGCGAGATTGTTGTAGCCGGTCCACCCGAAGCCGGCATGTGTATTGACGCCGATGGAGTTGATGAAGCCGCCGGCGGAGAGGATTGTTTGATCAGGCATTGCACACTCGATTTCAGCGCGAACCAAATTGCTCGCAGGGATTTGCGTTCAAGCTTCTCTGGCGAGTGTGAATTTCAGATAAAAACCAAAGCTACAAATAGCGAGCGAAACGTGTTCCTTGTGCAGGAACAGACTCGCTCTGTTGCAGCAGAACGTTGACTGCGATGCCGGAGCAGGATGGCGTGAGGAAGGCGCTTTCAAGAATTTTGTCGATCTGATTGCTGAATGTATGCGCAGCATATGCCGATTGGATCCATGCGACAGGTCGGGAAGGGGAACGATGCTGCACGCTTGCAGTGCGTGATGTCGGCAAAGGGTTGTGCAGCGTCCGCAATCCTACGGAGTGTCATCCGCTCTTCGTGAAACTTCCTGCACAGAACGTTTGCAGATGCCGTTTCTATGGTCGTTTAAAATATAGGATATACCCGGTATGGTTGTGGTCGCTCGTGACGGTGCACGCACCCGCTGCGGCAGTTGGTAGCGAGGCCCGGTTCAGTCTCGGACGTCGGATCTGATTTTGGCAGACTTGCGGGTGCGGCGAATCAGCCGCGGCGAGCCAGCATGAGAAAGTCCCCGCGCCATGCGATGATCGCCGTTGCGAGCGCGGCGATCATGATCTTGCCGGCGAGCCATGCAGCGGGCTCCGTCGGCATCGAACCGAGCGATCCGATCAGGATCGCGGCCACCAGCGCCTGCATGACCAAGGACCAGCGCGGGAATGCCTCGAACCGCAGCGTAGGACCGAGCGCGACCAGAATCGTTGCGAGGGTGGCGAGCGAAGCACAGCCCACCGCCGCTCGCGGCGACAGGCCGGCCGACACGGCGACCAGGGAGAGGGCGACAACGAGGGCGAGCTGCCCGGCGGCGACCAGGACCAGCCTGGTCGCCAGCTTCTCGAGGTGGGGGACAACGGCTATCGTCGCCTGCAAATGGGTATGCAGGAAATAGAAGGCGGCGATCGCCGGCGCCGTCGCCAGGAAGCCATCCAGGCTCTCCCGGGGCACCAGGATGCGCGCGGCATCCGGAATGAAGCCGACCAATCCGCCGAGTAGCACGAGGGTCGTGCAGATCATGAACTCGAACATGCGGCGTGCAGATTGCAGGGATTTTGTGCCGGTCCCGTGCTCGAAATCGTTGACCACTTCGGGATAGCTCACGGTGTGGATCGCTGCATTGAGGACCCAGAAGGGACGTTGCAGCAGGTCGAGCGCGATCGAAAATCCGGCGCCAGCCCCCGTCGCACCCAGCCGGCCGATGACGATGACACGGAGCAGCACCGGCACCGACAGATGGATGACCGACGCGCCCGCGGCGAGCATGCCGTAGCGGGAGAAATCCTTCCAGTCGGCGAGCGTCGTTTGCAGCGAAGCGCGCTCCAGGGGAGTGCGATAGACCACCAGCCCGGCGAGAAGGCCCAGCATGTGGCCGGCGGCAACGCCGAGCAGCGCCGCTTCGGCCGTTCCCGAGATCGCTGCGCCGGCGGCGGCCGCGGTCAGAAGAGCGGTGGCACGAAACGCAAGAAGAAAGGACGCGATGCCCAGCCGATCGGACAGGCGGACCGACAGGAAATAGAGATCCGTCAAGCCCTGGAGCACGGATATGCCGAGGCCCAGGGCGACGATCCCTGTCGGGAGCACGCTGGCCAAGGATGCGCAGCTCCCGACGAGGACGAGCGCGCCCGCACTCGACAGGCCCGCCGCAAGCAGCGACCATCTCAACCGAGCCGCTTCGTCTTCCTTCGCTGCCGCCAGAAAGCGCAGTCCGGCGAGTTGCAGCCACTCGAACATCAGGACGCAGAGCAATTGGCTCGAGGCCAGTGCCAGGGAGAAATTGGTATAGTCGGCGGCGGGCAACAGGTGACTGATCGCGAAGATCAGGACGATCGCCGCGGCGCTTTGATAGACGTAGCCCGCCATCGCCAGGAGGCGTGTCATCTCGGAATGAGGCGCTCCTTGCCGACGGTCCGTCCCAGCGGCGCCTCGGCCGTTGCTGCGCGCATGCGCGACATCCGTTGTTCGCGCAATTGCTCATACAGGTTCTTGTATGAAGACAGCACGTCGGCAAATACCCATTTGTTGGTATCCGCAATGAGGCGCCGGCTGATCTCGTCGATCTTGTGCGGATCCGCCGCGATTGCGAGCATGCTGTCGGCCAGGGAATGCGGATCGGCTTCGGTCAGCCAGCCCGTCACGCCGTGCTCGATGACCTCGGGCATGCCGCCAAAGGGCGTTCCGAGCAGCGGCCTGCCAGCCGCCTTGGCGTCTGCGACGACGAGTGGACCCGGGTCGTGCCAGATGGATGGCGCGACCACCACATCGACCTGCCTGTAGAAATCGTCCGGCGCCACGAAGCCCATGAACTCTATTCGCGCATCCCGCGAGAGGCCCCGGAGGCGTCCCTGCTCCTCGTCGCTGACCCGGCCGGCGATCATCATGCGGATGCGATCGCGGGGCAGCAGAGCAAGAGCGCGCATGAGGTTGTCGATGCCCTTTTCCTCCGTGAGGCGGCCTATGAACCCGAACGTCACTTCAGTGGTGCAGATCGGACGAGGATAGGGCTCACGTGGCGGCTCGGTCGAGGCGTTGCGGATCACGGTACGGATCGGCGTCTCGGTGAACATGCCCATGTCCGTATGAATGGACAGAACGCGCTCGCTCACGCCGACCACGGCACTGAGCCAATGCGTGGCGCGCTTGCGATGATAGCTCAGGATTCCGCAGCTCGTGCAAGTGCGCTCGCAAGACCGTCCCTTGTCGAAACGCGAGCAGCGCGGACAGGTCAGATAATAGTCGTGAAGCGTATGGAGCACCGGGACGCCGAGCTGGGCGGCAACGCGCCAGATCGCGGTGGTGAGACCCGACAAATTGTTGGAGTGCAGGACGTCCGGCTTGAAGGCCCGGACTCGTTCCGCGATCAGGGGCGCCTGCATCTGCCAATCGTCGACCGCGTGCCAGATGCTGCGCAGCGCGATGTTCTTCTGTTCGGTGAAAGGCAGATAGATATTTTGCACCGGCGCGGAATAGATGTCGATGCCGTTGCAGGATTCGCGAGCCTGGTGGGGTGCCGGTGCGGCCCGTATCACCTCGACCTCGTCTCCGCGCTGCACCAGGCCTTCGGCGAAACGTCGGGCGAAGACCTCTGCACCGCCAACGATCTTTGGTGCCTGAGGTGTCGGATAAAGCGTGGACGTCAAAAGAACTTTCATCGCGTAACCTCGTGTTTTGCAAATTCACGCCTACCGCGCCGGCCGGATCTCCAGGGCGGGAATGGCACCGTTGTTGACTGCAATAAGAACCGGTGTGCTCGAAACCGGAATCCAGGCCCTGGACGCCGGTCTTGCCGCCGAATCGCACGGCATCGCAAAGGTTGCTCCTTCCTGATCGTCCTTGAGCCGGATTTCGTAACGTCGGTCCGGGGCCTCGGACCAGACTGCAATTCTGCCGCCGGAAGCCGTTGACGCATTGATCGACACGACGCCGCTGGCGAGTTCTCGTCGCTCGGCACTCAGGCTGGAGCGAATGAAAGCCCAGGCGCCCTGGGCCGCACAGGCGACGGGTTTGGGCGAATTGTCGAAACGGTAGAGGCCGAAATTGTCCTCCAGCTCCGATGGATTCCTGCCGCTGTCCTTGAGCTCATAGAGCCACATGCCCTTGAGCCAGCGTGCCGCGGTCGACGCCCACAGGATGAGCTGTGCCGTATTGTCGGCCTGGGCCTGTTCGCTGACGCCGCATTTGTTGGTGGCCGTGGTCCAGCCGGTCTCGGTGACATAGATCGGGAAGTCGGCGTTTCCGCTCGCCTGACTCACGAGCCGATGGAACGCGGTGAGCCGATCGATGATCTCGGCGGAGGTGCGTTTGCTTGGGCCCATGCAGAAATTGTAGAGATGGATCGAAGCGCCGTCCGCGTACTGGAGAACGCCGGTTCGCAGCATCTTCTCCGTCCATGTCCAGCCCGGATCGTCGCCGAGCGCCCCGACCAGGAAAGGCGCATTCGGCGCGACCCGCTTCACCGCCGGGCGTGCGACCTCCGCGAGCGCCAGATAGTTTTCCGGTGAGAACGCGGCATCTTTCTTTGCCGCCAGGTTCCATTCGTTCCAGAGCTCGAACAGGGGGTGTTGCGCCACGACCGATTGCGCCGCGGCCGCAGCATAATCGGCGAATCGCTGCCGGGCTTCGTCGGTCGTCGGTGGCGAGGAATTCGGAACGAGATGATGGCCGAACGCAAGGATCAGGAGCGGGCGCGCGACGCCGGACCTCACCTGCGCCTCCAGCCTGCCGAGTCTGGGCGTGAAGCCCATCCGGCGTCCTGCCGTTTCGAACTCGGACCAGGGGAAGTCGTCGCGGAAGGAATTGAGGCCGAGTTGCTTGATCTGGGCGACGTTCTCTGCGGGTACGTACCCGCGCGCGCTCACCGGCCCGCCCAACCCCTGATGGGTGCCGACACCCAGCAGGAATCGGGCATCGAGCGGTTGAGCGTGCTGAGCGCAGGCCGGCACCGACAGCAGAATGGACGAGATGAAGCCCGCGAGGCGGACACTGTCGCGAATCAAGGTGCGTGGGCGTGTCATGGTCTAGGTCATGCCCACGCGCGATACACCGGCGGCGACACCAGACCGGGCTCGGTGGATCGCCATCGCGATCTCCGGCATCTGCGCGGGCAAGCGTGCATGCTGTTCGTCACTTTGAGAGATCCGATTGCAGCCCCGCCTTCGTTGCGACCGGTGTCCGGTCGTCCTGAAGCAGCTCGGCATAGACCTGCTGCAATTGTCCATGCGTCTTCTGAACGTCATACAGCTGCTTGAAGCGGTCGTAGCCGCGCTGCCCGAGCACCTTGAGATCGAGATCCAGTGCTCGCCGGAAACCGTCGACCAACGGCTGGACGGCGACCGGCTCGCACAGCACGCCGGTGACGCCATCGACGACGATCTCGGGCAATGCGCCGCTGCGGAACGCCAGAATGGGCTTGGCTGCGCGCATCGCCTCCAGGGCAACGAGGCCAAAGGCTTCCCATCGTGACGGGATCACGACGAGGTCGGCGGCCTCGAGCTGGGTCTCGATGGTTGGGCGGTCCAGCCAGCCCAGCAGGGACACGTTGGAAGGGACGGTCGGGCCTTCATATTTGTTGACGACGGAGGCGCCGATCATGCGGACGTCGAGGACATCCTCAAGCGAGCGAGCTGCTTCGATCAGGAGATCAAAGCCCTTCTGCCGGTCCAGACGACCGATGAAGAGGACCTTGACCTTCTTGGAAGTCCATTCCGCCGCAACGGGCTGCAGCGTGCGGCTCTTCGAGATGCCATTGTGGACGACGGTGAGGCGGTCGGCGGGAATTCCGGCGCGGACCGCCTCGTTGAACTCGTCGACGGAGATGCAGATGATCCGGTCCGACGTGCGCGCGAGAAGGTTCTCCGCCGCCTTTGTCACCACATGACTGAGGCGGCCGGTCTCACGCGAAAACGCCCAGCCGTGCGGACAATAGACGACGCGCGGTCCGTCCGAGCGGGCCGCCAGCGCGGGCCGGAGCACGAGGCCCGCAAACGAGGAATGCAGGTGCACCACGTCCGGTCTGAAGGCATCCAGCGTCTGCATGCTTGCGCGCAGCATCTGCAATAGCCCGGCGATGCTGCGGCCGGATCGCTCGAACGTCGTAATCTGTTTGTCATCGACGGCGGCGAGATCGCCTCGATGATCCGAGGGAACGACATAGTGCACGTTCTCGGCGCCGAAGCTCGCCTGTTGCTGCGGATGTAACTCATTCAGGTAGCTCGCAATCCCGCCACGAATCGTCTCGGCGACGTGCAGCACCTTCATCGTCTGTCTTGCATAAGGCTGCGTCGGAGAGCCGGGCATCGTGCATCCTCGTTCTGAGCTTCACTGCTGGCGGAACAGTTCCTCGAATACGTAGCGATATTGGGGCAGCGATGTGGTGTTGTTGCGCCGCGATAGCTGCAAGAGCGAAAAAAGTTTCTCATGGAACTGTGCAGGGGAGCCGCGAGTTGCAAATGGTTTGTGCAAGAACCATTGCGCGCAATAGGCGAGCTGCGCCGAGCTTCAGGCAGCGCTGGCGATGTGCGCCGGTCGTTCGAGGTGATCGAGCAGCGCCTTCGCCGACTTTTTCCACGAATAGAAGGCAAGGCGATCCTGCTGCCGCATGCGTTCCTGGTCCGAGATCGCGCCGATTGCCAGTCTTTCGAGCATCAGCTGCTTCAGCGCGTCGGCATCGGTGGCGCGAAAATACGCAGCCGCGTCACCGCACGTCTCCACGACGGCGTCAGCCGTCGAGGCGATGACCGGACAGCCGAAGATCATGGCCTCGAGCGGCGGTACGCCGAACCCCTCGTAGAGCGAGGGAAACACGAATGCCGATGCATGCGCATAGAGAGCTGCAATCTCGCCGTCCGTCAGACGCCCGGCAAGCAGCAGGCCGGAAACCCCTTCGCCCGAATTGTCCTGAAAGACCTTGCTGTTATCGCCTCCGACGATGACCAATGGAACGTCGGCCCGGTCGAGCAATTGGACGGCGCGAATCGCAACGGAGAGATTCTTGTTCTTGGTCTTCGAGCCCACGAACAGGAAGAATTTCTGCGGTTGAATGCCCAGTCGCGAAAGGATGCCGGGATCGGGCTTCGTGGCGGCGAAATGTTCGGCACTGTTGGGGAAGACGGGAATGTTCGTTGCCGATAGATTCAGCACCTCGGCAAGTTCTCTGCGGGAAAATGCCGACACCGTCGCGATGGCTGCGTGACGGGCGAGTAGCCGCCCCATTGTGCGATGAACGGTCAAGTAGCGCCAGTTGAAGAAGTCGGGTCTGCGAAAGACCTGGGCATCGTGGAGCACGACAATGTGGTCGCGATGGAAGACGGGGCCGGAATTGGCCAGACTGATCAAGCGGCCTCCGGCCGCGACGCGAGCGAGGTCAATCTGATCCCAAGCGTGCCCATGCAACCGGCCGACCGCGCGAATCTTGATCCGATCGAGTTGAAGGGTCTCGCTTGCATCCGCTGGCGTCAGCAACTGCCACTCGGCGTTGCGCAGCGAGGCGGGAGTCTGCTCCGACGCCAGCAGCACGTCGATCGCCTTGACCATTTCAGCGGCATAACGCTGAACGCCGGTGAGCTTTTGCGACAGAAAGCGGCCGTTGATGAAGAACTTCAATTGGCTACCACGGGATTTCATCGGCTTCAGATCGGATCGGCCTCGGGGAGGCAGACGGTGATTGAGCCAGCAGAGCAATCGTTGGGTACGGAAATATGACGTAGCGCTCGATCGGCGCCAAAACGCTCGAGTTGCATGATCGGCGCTGCCTTGCTGCGGGTGGGTTGGGGGTGTAGACGTCCGGACATGCGTGACGATACCTATTCTCTCCGCAGCGGCTCCCTCACGGCGACCATCAAGGCGCACGGTGCCGAGCTGTGCTCGCTGAAGGACGACAGCGGCATCGAATTCGTTTGGCAGGCGGGGCCGGAATGGCCGCGCCACGCGCCGCTGCTGTTTCCGATCGTCGGGCGCCTCGCCAACGACGAATTGCGGCACCGGGGCAAGACGTATCGGATGACCCAGCACGGCTTTGCCCGCGACAGCCGCTTTGCGTGGGCGGAACGCGGCGAGAGCCGCTGCACCCTGGTGCTCGATGACAGCGCGGCGACGCACGCGCTCTATCCGTTCGCTTTCCGGCTCACGGCCGCCTACGCCATCGATGACACCGGCCTCGACCTGACGTTCACGATTGCCAACACCGGCAAGGAGACATTGCCCGCGTCGCTTGGTGGTCATCCCGCCTTCAATTGGCCGCTCCAGCCCGGTCTGGCAAAGGAGAGCTATGCGCTGACTTTCGCGCGCGCGGAGTCGTCTCCCGTCCGCCGTCTCGATGGTGGGCTGCTGCGGCCGGCAGCGGAGCCGAGCCCGGTCAAGGGCAGCTCGCTTCCTCTGTCCGACTCCCTGTTCACCGACGACGCCATCATCTTCGACCGGATCGAGAGCACGTCGGTCCGCTATGCCGCGGGGCAGGGTGCATCGACTGGGCCGTGGCTGGAAATGTCCTGGCGCGGCTTCCGCGAGCTCGGCGTCTGGTCGAAACCGTCAGGCGCGCCGTTCCTCTGCATCGAGCCGTGGCGCGGCCATGCCAGTCCCGCCGGCTTCGACGGCGAGTTCACCGACAAGCCGGGCCTGATGCACATTGCGCCGGAGGCGCAAGAGCAGCTGTCGTTCCGGATCGAGGTCGGATCGTCCTGAGGCCGGACGGCCGATGGTCTCAGACCTCGATCCGCGTGAGATCCTCGCCGAGCACGACCGGCCCTGAATAGTCCTGACGCACATCGTCAAGCAGCGCCTTCAGCATGGTGTCGTCGGTGCGCGGCCGGTGATGGGTCAGCGCGAGCTTCCTGACGCCGGCCTTGGCCGCGACCTTGCCGACCGTGTCACCACAGGCGATCGTGTATTTCGCAAGGCGGCGGAGGTGCTCGTTGTTGATCTCGGGCGTTGCGAGGAAGCAGCACTGGACGAGCAGGTCGGCGCCCTCGGCCAGCCGCTCGAGACCGGGGCAAGGGACAGTATCGCCGGAAATCGCAATGACCTTGCCTTCCGCCTCGAAGCGGTAGCCGAGACACATCCAGCGCGCGAGGAAGGCCGGCGGCATGTCGAGGCCGTCGCCGTGCGAGACCGGCTCGGCCCTGATCTTCCAGCGGCCGGTGTCGAGAACAGGACCCGGTACGATGTCCGTTGCAACGACAGGCTTCCAGCCGCCGAAGGCGGGCTCGCCCTTATCCCGCCAAATGATGTCCTTGTCGTAGACCTGCGTGATCAGCGTGCTGACGAGCCGCTCGGTATCCGGCGGTCCATAGATGCGCAGCTCGTCCTTGCGCCCGTGCATCCATGAATTCAGCATCACATCATAGAGGTCGCCGATGTGGTCGAAGTGATGGTGCGTGAGAAAGACCGTGTTGATGGTGCCGAGCGGCACGCCGGCCTTGCTGAGCTGCACCACGACGCCGCGGCCGGCGTCGAACAGGATGTTCGCGTCGCCGAGCCTGATCAGCGTGGTGGTCGCCATGCGGTGCGGGTCCGGGCGCGGGCCACCGGTGCCGAGCAGTATGACCTCCATGACGCGACCTCCAGGTACGTAACTTTTGCGACACACAGTAGATGCGGAGCTCGCGGCGGGGCAAGCCGGCTCGCCGTCAACGCGATGCGACGCGCTTCCATCTGGCTTCGATGCGCGCCTTGATCTGGCTGATCCGGGCCTCGTGCGCGGCCCAATAGGCGCGGCTGGCGGCCGCGGTGCCCTGACGATAGCGGGCATAGACCGCTTTGGGCTGCACCGGCATCTTCGGGCGGCTCGCAGGTTTTGCCGGAGCCGCAGCAGCGACCGGGGACGCCGCATCGGGGGCAGCCGCAGCTGCGGTCCCTGGCGGCATCGCGTTCATGGCGAGGAGACGGTTGCGGGCTCGGTTGCAATAGACCTGCGACCGCGTGGTCATCTCTTCTTCGCCGTGACCTGCCCGGTACTTCATCAGGGCGCGGCAGAGATCCCCGCCCGCCAGGTGCCAGGCCCGGCTGAGATAAAGCACCCCGTAATGGATATTGACGTCCAACTCCGCGAGTTCCGCATTGCTTCCGCGGAATCCCAGCATCGCCGCCGTCTCGGGCCGCACCTGCATCACGCCGATTTCGCCAACGCTGCCGATGACCGCCGGGTTATAGCCGCTTTCGACAAAGACGACGGCTTCGGCGACATCGGCCGGCAAATTGGTCTTTGCGGTTTCTCTCTCGATGATCCTTCGGATCATGGCCCGGGATGACGGCGTCTCGCCGGCGCCGAGGTCGGTCCCGGCGCTGGAGATCGTCGAAATCGTGCGCGGCCCGTCGCTATCGCCGTCGCTCGCATGTGCGCCGATCGGGGCCGACAACAGCAGCGCGACCGCCACGTGCGTCCACGTTGCGCCGAGATTGAAGCGTGCCCGATCCCACAGCATGGCTCTGTCATAGAGCTCCGGAGTTAACAAACCGGCCATTGGCGCAGTCACTGCCGCGCGCGGGCGCTCACCCCAAGGAACGCCTTCCCTGTCGTGCGTGTTGTGGCCTTGGCGGGGGCGCGGCCGATGCTATGGTGTCCCGCTATTTCCGTGACGACAGGACGAGGATATTTCAGTGGCTGATGTTCATCCCGCGGCGGGCAAGCAGGCCTCGCCGGACGCGCTCACCAATATTCCACGGCTGGTGACGGCCTACTTCGCAGGCAAGCCCGACGCATCGGATCCGGCGCAGCGCGTGGCGTTCGGCACCTCGGGCCATCGCGGCACCTCGTTCAAGAACACGTTCAACGAAGGGCACATCCTCGCGACCACGCAGGCCATTTGTGATTACAGAACAGAAAAGGGGCTGACGGGTCCCCTTTTCATCGGCATCGACACCCACGCGCTGGCCGAGCCGGCACTCGTCAGCGCCATCGAGGTGTTCGCCGCCAACGGTGTCGATGTCATGATCGACAAGGACGGCGGCTACACGCCGACCCCCGTCATCTCGCACGCCATCCTCACCTACAACAAGGGCCGCAGCTCGGGCCTCGCCGACGGCGTCGTCATCACGCCCTCGCACAATCCGCCGGAGGACGGCGGCTACAAGTACAATCCGCCGCATGGTGGCCCGGCCGATACGGACGTGACCGCTGCCGTCGAGAAGCGCGCGAACGCCTACCTCGCAGGCGAGCTCGAGGACGTGAAGCGCATCGACTATGCCAAGGCGCGCAAGTCCGCGAACGTCCACGCCTACGACTTCATCACCCCTTACGTCGCCGATCTCGGCAATGTCGTCGATCTCGACCTCGTCAAATCCGCCGGCGTCACCATCGGCATCGATCCGCTCGGCGGTGCCGCCGTGCATTACTGGCATCCGATCATCGAGCGCTACGGCCTGAAGGCGACGGTGGTAAACGAGGCGATCGACCCCACCTTCCGCTTCATGACGGTGGACTGGGACGGCAAGATCCGCATGGATTGCTCCTCGCCCTACGCCATGGCGAGCCTGATCGCGATGCGCGACCGCTTCGACGTCGCCTTTGCCAACGACACCGATGCCGATCGTCACGGCATCGTGACGCGCACCGGCGGCCTGATGAATCCGAACCATTATCTGGCGACCGCGATCTCCTATCTGTTCGCGCACCGCCCGCATTGGGGCAAGGATGCCGCGATCGGCAAGACCGTGGTGTCGAGCTCGATCATCGATCGCGTCGCCAAAAAGCTCGGCCGCAAGCTGGTGGAGACGCCGGTCGGCTTCAAATGGTTCGTCGACGGCCTCCTCACCGGCGGCTTCGGCTTCGGCGGCGAGGAGAGTGCAGGCGCCTCGTTCCTGCGCCGCGACGGCACGGTGTGGACCACCGACAAGGACGGCATCATCCTCGGCCTGTTAGCTGCCGAGATCATGGCGAAGACTGGCCGCGATCCCAGCCAGATCTTTGGCGACCTCACCGCAGAGTTCGGCATGCCCCATTACGCGCGCATCGACGTCGCCGCGACCGGGCCGCAGAAGAACATCCTGAAGTCCGTCACGCCCGAGCAACTCGGCCTGAAGGATCTCGCCGGCGATCCGGTTCGCGCGACGCTGAGCAAGGCGCCCGGCAACGGCCAGCCGTTCGGCGGCATCAAGGTGGAGACCGACTATGGCTGGTTCGCCGCGCGGCCGTCGGGGACGGAGGACGTCTACAAGATCTACGCCGAAAGCTTCCGCAGCACCGAGCACCTGAAGAAGATCCAGGAAGAGGCGACGGCGGGGCTGGCGAAGGTGTTCGGGGCGTAGCTGCCCTAAGAGCAGAACAAGATCACATGCGTTCACGATAGGTCGTCATGCCCGGGCTTGTCCCGGGCATCCACGTTCTTCGTACCGCGTGGCAACGCGTGGATGGCCGGGACAAGCCCGGCCATGACGCTGTTGAGGCGCGAGTGCCTACGCTCGCAGGCCTCGTGCGGTGAGGCTGTATACCAGATACTCATTAAAGGTAATTCAGTAAGGAAATACAAGCTTGTGCGGCCTATCCTCCGCTGATATTGTATACATAACGCATACATAAAGCCGTGGGAGCGAGACCGATGACAAAGCCCTTCCCCATGAAGGCCTGGTACGCCGCCGCCTGGGACGCCGAGGTGAAGGCGGCGCTGCTGCCGCGGACGATCTGCGGCAAGCATGTCGTGATGTACCGCAAGGCTGACGGCACGGTGGCCGCGCTGGAGGACGCCTGCTGGCATCGCCTGGTGCCGCTGTCCAAGGGCCGGCTCGAAGGCGACACCGTCGTCTGCGGCTATCACGGCCTGAAGTACAATGCGCAGGGGCGCTGCACCTTCATGCCTTCGCAGGAGACCATCAATCCGTCGGCCTGCGTGCGCGCTTATCCCGTGGTCGAGCGTCACCGCTACATCTGGCTCTGGATGGGCGATCCCGCGCTGGCCGATCCCGCGCTTGTGCCGGACATGCACTGGAATCACGATCCGGCCTGGGCGGGCGACGGCAAGACCATCCACGTCAATTGCGACTACCGCCTCGTGCTCGACAATCTCATGGACCTCACCCACGAGACTTTCGTGCACGGCTCGTCGATCGGCAACGACGCGGTCGCCGAAGCGCCGTTCGACGTCACCCATGGCGAGAAGACGGTGACGGTGACGCGCTGGATGCGGAACATCGAGCCGCCGCCGTTCTGGGCCAGGCAGCTCGGCAAGCCCGGCCTCGTCGATCGCTGGCAGATCATCCGCTTCGAGGCGCCGTGCACCATCGCAATCGACGTCGGCGTGGCACCTAGCGGCAGCGGCGCGCCCGAAGGCGACCGCTCGCAGGGCGTCAACGGCTTCGTGCTCAACACCATCACGCCGGAGACCGAGAAGACCTGCCACTATTTCTGGGCCTTCGTCCGCAACTACCGCATCAGTGAGCAGCGCCTCACCACCGAGATCCGCGAGGGCGTCTCCGGCATCTTCCGCGAGGACGAGCTGATCCTCGAAGCCCAGCAGCGGGCGATGGACGAGAACCCCGATCGCATCTTCTACAATCTCAACATCGATGCCGGCGCGATGTGGTCGCGCAAGCTGATCGACAAGATGATTGCCAGGGAGAATGCGCCGCAACACCTCCAGGCCGCGGAGTAGGGACATGGCCGAGCGCGAGGTCGACCGCTCAGTCTCGCAGACCGTGAAGGCGCAGCTCGCGCTGCGCGACCAGATCCTGTCGGGGGCGTTGCGCCCGGGCGAGCGCATCTCCGAGCTTCAGGCGGTGGAGACCACCGGCGCCTCGCGCACGCCGGTGCGCATGGCGCTGGTGCGGCTGGAGGAAGAGGGCCTGCTGGAGGCGATCCCTTCCGGCGGCTTCATGGTGAAGGCGTTTTCGGAGCGCGACATTTCCGACTCCATCGAGCTGCGCGGCACGCTGGAAGGCCTGGCTGCGCGCTTTGCGGCCGAACGCGGCGTCTCCGCGCGCGAGCTGGAGCCGCTGAAGGAATGCCTTGCGGCGATCGACGAATTGCTCCGCCAGGTGCCGATCTCGGTCGATGCCTTCTCGTCCTATGTCACGCTGAACGCGCGCTTCCACGCCGTGCTCACGGAATTGTCGCGCAGCCCGCCGCTGATCCGCCAGATCGACCGCGCCTCGGCGCTGCCGTTTGCCTCCCCGAGCGGCTTCGTGATGGCGCAGTCGGCATTGCCCGAGGCGCAGCAGATCCTGATCATCGGGCAGGAGCACCATCGCGTCGTGATCGACGCCATCGAGAACCGCGAAGGCGCTCGCGCCGAGGCCGTCATGCGCGAGCATGCGCGGCTCGCGGTGCGAAACCTGCGGCTCGCGCTGCGCAACCGGACCCATCTCGACCTCTTGCCGGCGCTCGCGCTGATCAAGACCGCAACCGATTGAGGGCAGTCATCATGCGCTTCATCGAAACCTGGATTCCTGCAACGCTCGTCACGACCCGCGACCTTGCGCCCGGAATCCGCGAATTCCTGATCAGGCCGGATCAGCTCGACGTCACGGCCTATCCGGTCGGCAGCCACATCAATGTCAGCGTGACCATCGACGGCCAGCCGGAGACGCGGTCTTATTCGCTGGTCGGCGAGGCCGCTCCGCGCGGTTTCAGAATTGCGGTGCGCCGCACTGATGATTCCCGCGGCGGCTCCCGCTACATGTGGTCCCTGCAGCCGGGCGCGCGGCTCGACATCACGCAGCCCGCCTCGCTGCTCGCCGTGGACTGGACGCGGCAGAACTATTGCCTGATCGCCGGCGGCATCGGCATCACCCCGATCCTCGGCGCGGCGCAGGCGCTGGCGCGCCGCGGGTCGGATGTCGTGCTGCACTATGCGATGCGCTCGCGCCGCGAAGCCGCCTATCTCGACGAGCTCGCTGCGATGCTTGGCGATCGCCTCGTCGTCCACGCGAGCGACGAGGGCAGGCGGCTCGATCTCGACGCGTTGTTCGCCTCATTGCCGCAAGCAACGCTGGCGCTGTTCTGCGGCCCGATGCGGCTGCTGGACGCCGCGCGTCATGCCTGGATCGGCGCCGGCCATGCGCTCCCCGATCTCCGCTACGAGACCTTCGGCTCCAGCGGCACGCTGCCGACCGAAGCGTTTCGCGTGCGATTGAAGGACTCGAATATCGAGCTCGAAATCCCGCGCGAGCGCTCGATGCTGGACGTGCTCAACGCCAGCGGCCATGACGTGATGTTCGACTGCAAGCGCGGCGAATGCGGCCTGTGCGTCATCGACGTGGTCGAGGTCGACGGCGAGATCGACCACCGCGACGTCTTCTTCAGCGACCACCAGAAGCACAGCAACCAGAAGATCTGCGCCTGCGTCTCCCGCGCCCGCGGCACCATCACGGTGGACACGCTGCTGCGGGCGGACGCGGTCTGATCGAGCCCGGGGCGGAATTTTCGTTGGAGCAATCGGGCGCCGCGGTCTCCACCTCTCCCGCTTGCGGGAGAGGTCGCGCCAAAGACGCGGGTGAGGGCTCTCCCCTCTGGGGGAATCCCGCCGTGGAGACACCCTCTCCCCAGCCCTCTCCCGCAAGCGGGAGAGGGGGCTCACCGCCGCCGTGGCTGCTACTTTGCGCCAATCACCTACGCCGCGTAAGTCGCCCGATACTTCTTCGTATCCAGCAACGCCAGCACGCCATTGGCCGACACCGGCCGGCTGATCAGATACCCCTGCACCTCGTCGCAACTGATCTGGCGCAGGCATTCGAGCTGGTCGGCAGTCTCGACACCCTCCGCCACCACGCCGATCCGCAAATCGCGCGCGAGCCCGATCACCGACTTGACGATCGCGGCGCAGTCCGGCTGCACCAGCATGTCGCGGATGAAGGACTGGTCGATCTTGATGCGGCTGAACGGCAGCTTGCGCAGGTAGGTCAGCGAGGAAAAGCCGGTGCCGAAATCGTCCAGCGCCACCGTGACGCCGAGCTCCAGCAGCGCGTTCAGGACCGTCGCGGCCGAGCCGTATTTCGACAGCAGCATCGATTCCGTGATCTCGATCTCGAGCCGGTTTGGGGCGATCCTGGCATCGGCGAGCGCCTGCACGATGATCTGGAGGATGCCTGTGTTGTGAAATTGCGCTGCCGAGAAATTGACGGCGACCCTGATGTCTTCCGGCCACTCGGCAACACTTGCGCAGGCACGTCGGATGACCCATTCGCCGATCTCGTGGATCAGCCCGGTCTCCTCCGCGATCGGGATGAATTCGCTTGGCGGCACCAGCCCGCGCGAAGGATGCTGCCAGCGCAGCAGCGCCTCCAGGCCGGTGATCCGGTCGGTGCCGAGATCGAGGAATGGCTGGAACACCAGGAACAGCTCGTTTCGCGCGATCGCACCTTCGAGGTCTGATTGCAGCGCCTTGCGGTCGCGGGACAGCCTGTCGTCGGCTTGTTCGAAGAAGCACACCGTGCCCGGCCCTGCCTTCTTGGCGCGGTAGAGCGCCGTGTCGGCGTTCTTCATGATGTCGAGAGCGGTGTTGCCATCGCGTGGCGCCAGCACGATGCCGACGCTGGTCGCGCCGACGATCTGGCGGCCCTCGATCCGGAACGGTTCGGTGAAGGCCGCGACGAAGCGCTCGGCGATTTCGAGCGCATCCTCCGGCCGCGCCAGATTCATGACCAGCGCGAACTCGTCGCCGCCGATGCGCGCGACGTGCTCCGCCGCGCGCGTGCAGCGTTGCAGGCGGCTTGCAACCTGGACCAGGAATTCGTCCCCGGCGGGATGACCGAACTGGTCGTTGACCTCCTTGAAGCGGTCGAGGTCGAGCAGCAGCACCGCGAATTCCTCACCCGACAACGCCAGCCGTTTGAGCGCCGCATCGAGCGTTTCGTTAAAGGCGACGCGGTTGGGCAGATGGGTGAGGGGATCCTGCCGCACCGTGCGCTCGGCTTCGATCTGCCGAATCACGCGCCGCGCGAACGCGAACGAATTGACGAACACGCCGCGCAGCAGCACGCTGCCATAGACCACGACGAGAAAGGCGATCAGCAGGAAGGCCAGGTCGCCGTTCCTGCCGAGGCAGATCGCGATCCCGACGAAGATGGGAGCCGTGAAGGCGATAGCCGCGATCGGGATGGTGGCGAAGGCCAGCGCGCCGCCGGCCAGCATGCCCGAGCAAAGGCAGGTGATGACGAGCTGGCCGCCGGTCGAAGCGTCGGCGAAGAAGGCGACCGGGACAGTGCCCCAGGCGGCGCCGAGGATGAAGGCGTTGCGCACCAGCCGGTGCATCGCGCGACGCGAGACGAATTGCGGTTTGGTGATGCGGCGTGACGCGCGCGATTGCAGGCCGAATCCGATAGCGGCGGCGGCGACGGCGCCGGCCCAGATCAGGGCAAGGGTTCTGTCCGGCGACTGCCACAGTGCGATGGCGAGAACGATGGCGTTGCAGGCATTGGCGAGCATGATGCCGACCGAATAGCCGAGCACGAGCGACATCTGTTCGGCCCGGATATGCCCGGCCACGGCCTCGTCGGTTGCGGGACCGCCAAAGGCCGACAGATCGCCGGCGAACAGCCGTGCGACATAGTTGGTCGTTTGAGTCCGCATGCGATGGCCTAGCAGCACCGGCCGTTGTCCGGCTCGATCAGGAGAATTCGTTGCAAACCTTTGACGAACTATGAATTATCCCCGTTTGCCACGACCGGCGTGACCACATCTGCGTGTTCAATTCACGGTATCGGTAACAAAATCGATACAACGCGCGGCGACCGCGCCGTGCTCGTATCCTCCTGAACTCGTGCGGCAGCAGCCCGGGCGACGTTCGCTTGACCCTGGCCGCGAAGCCCCGCAGGTCACCGCGAGGGGGCGTCCGGGATCAAATTGAGCGAGCGCGCGGCCTTACTTGTGTGATGCCGACCCCGGAAATCGCGAGCAGCCCGCCGATGATCAGCTTTGGCGTCATGCGTTCGCCAAGAAAGACAACGCTCGAAAGCAACGCAAATACCGGAAGCAGCAGACCGAAGGGCGCGACGCGAACCATCGAGCAACGGGCGATCAGCCAAAACCAGAGGCCAAACCCAATGATTCCGCCGATGAAGACCGTGTAGGCGAGCGCCAGCCAGCCCCGCTCGCCTGCCGTCACGAGGCTCGCCGCCTGTCCATATTCGAGCAGCAACGACATCAACATGACCTGCGGCACCGTGAGCAGCGACGACCATCCCATCAGCATCAAGGGATCAAAGGGGCCATAGCGTTTCGTCAACACGTTGGATACCGCGAAGGCGAAAGCTGCTCCAACCACAAGCAGCAGCGGAAGCGGGTTGGCGGACTGGCCCGGCTCCGCTGCCAGCACGGTCACGCCGACGAATGCAAGCAGCACTCCGGCACAGGTGGCGAGTGACGGCCTCTCCGCGAGCAGCGGCCAGGCCAGCAGGACGGTGAAGGGCGTGGCGAGTTGGTACGCGACCGCCGACATGCTTCCCGAGCCGAGTCCAAGGCCCACATAGAAGAGCCCGAAATTCAGTCCGCCAAGGAAAAGCGAAATGGCCGCGACAGGGCCGAGCTGCCGACGCGTGGGCCTGTCGACGAACGGAACAAGCAGCAGCGTAATGGCCAGAAAGCGCAGTGCGAGGAAGAAGAGCGGCGGAAACTCCGCAACGCCCACTTTGATGGCCACGAACTGATAACCCCAGATCAGGGGAACGGCGACCGCGCAGACGATCTGGATGGCAGACATGGCGCACGTCCCTTTCAAGACCGATCAGTCCAAATATAAGCCCGGCATCAGCGGAAGCGTTGCGGTGTCCTTACCTGACGAAACGGCCGATGAGAGCGTCGACGGCGGCCTGCGATGTCGTCCGTGTCGGTGCCGTCTTGCCGACCACGCGCAGCCCTTCAACGAAACAGACGAGAACCCGGGCGGCCGTTGCCGGCTCGACACCATCGGCCAACCTGCCCGCCGCTTTCGTGCGGGACAGTGCATTGGTCACTTTGGCCTCCATCGCCTTGAAGAAGCCCGCAACGCGTCGACCGACTTCGGCATCCCCGCCAGCCAATTCCATGGCCGTGGCCACCAGGAGGCATCCGCGCCGGCCGTTGCTCCCGCTGGTGCGATCGACGTAGCCGGCAAGGTAGGCCCGCAGGCCGTCGACCGGGTCGTTTCGGGGATCGAATTCGAGATCCATCCGCGCCAAGGCATCCGCAATGTAACGATCAAGCGCGCGCAAGAAGAGCGAATGCTTGCCGCCGAAAGCGGCGTAGAGGCTACCCCGCGACAGCCTGGTCGCACGAAGGAGATCGGGCAGCGCCGTGGCGTGATAGCCGCGCGACCAGAACACATCCATCGCGCGTTCGACTGCGGCGTCCATGTCGAAACTTCGCGGCCGGCCACGGGCCAACGGCGCTGGGGTGTTTTGCCTCATGCTGATATATAGACCGACCGGTCCTTAAATGACAAGCCCCGCGCAGGCATCGCCGGGCACCGAGCTTCGGGTGATCTCCAGCCTCCGGTCCGGGCGTCAACACCGCCGTCCGCGCTGATGTGTGCCTCGCGTCAGCGTCCGAGCTGCTTCGGATCGTAGTAGAAGCGCTCCTCGACCAGTTTGTCGCCCCGCCAGGTCTGCCAGGCGATCTCGTCCAGCGTCCGCGTGACGCCTTCGGCATTGGTGAAGCTGAAGCGCCAGCGGGTTGCGACATGGTCGCCTTCGATCAGGCTCGGTCCCACGCGGACGGCCTTGACCTCCCTGGACGCCGCCAGCACGCCGCGCTCCTTGGCGACGAGCTTGTCGCGCCCGACCGTCGGGGCGGCGTTGTTCTCGTAAGTCACGGCATCGGGCGTGCAGGACTGTTCGATGGCACCGATGAAGTCCCCGACTTCCAGCCGTTGCGCGAAGGCTTCGACGACATCGCGGCTCGGCATAGCGTGCTCCCGGGAAAAACCGACTGATGGTCGGTAAATACCGACCAATGGTCGAAAAGTCAACTGGTTGGCTTCGCTCAATTGGACTAAAGCGAGAGTGAGTTGAATCAATCCGGGCCGAGAACACAGAACGCCTCTTCCGAGCGGGAGAGGCGAAACTCAGACGAGAGTGATGGCGAAGCAAGCGGAGCGACGGGCGGCGACCACCGAAGCGATCCTGACGTCGGCACGCCGTCTGTTCGGGACGCAAGGATTCGCAGCCACCACCATGGACGAGATCGCCGAGGCAGCCGCCGTCGCCAAGGGGGCGGTCTATCATCACTTCAAGACCAAGGAGGCGGTGTTCGAAGCCGTGTTCAACGAGGTCTCGCGCGACCTCGTTGCCGAGATCGACCGCACCGCACGGGCCGAGAAGGACGTCCTCGCCGCAATGGTTGCCGGCACCCAGCATTACTTTGCGGCGACCGCGAAGGGCCCGACCGGCCAGATCATTTTGCGCGATGGTCCCGCCGTGCTCGGCTGGGAACGCTGGCGCGAGATCGACGCCAGGCATTTCGGCGGCAAGCTGCCGCGCGCGATCGCGGCGGCGATGGAGGCCGGCCTGATCGCCCGTCAGCCGGTCGAGCCGCTGGCGCGGCTGCTGCTCGGCGCAGTCACGGAAGCGGCGGTCGCCTGCGCCGGACGCGCCGACATCGCAAGGGCAGGCGCGGAATACGCCCGTGCGTTCAAGTCGCTGGTCGAGGCGCTGCGCGTGCGCGAATGATTGTGCTAAGTGAACGACGGAAACGCCCACACCAACAAGAAGAACAGTAGCGCATGAACGCAAATTCCTCCCCCGCGCCGGCCGATCCCGAATTCGACTACGTCATCGTCGGCGCCGGCTCCGCCGGCTGCGTGCTCGCCAACAGGCTGTCCGCGAGCGGCAAGCACAGCGTGCTGCTGCTCGAAGCCGGCCCGAAGGATTCCAACATCTGGATCCACGTCCCGCTCGGCTACGGCAAGCTGTTCAAGGAGAAGACGGTCAACTGGATGTACCAGACCGAGCCGGAGCCCGAGCTGAAGGGGCGCCAGGTGTTCCAGCCGCGCGGCAAGACGCTGGGCGGCTCGAGCTCGATCAACGGCCTGCTCTATGTCCGCGGCCAGCACGAGGACTATGACCGCTGGCGCCAGCTCGGGAATACCGGCTGGGGTTACGACGACGTGCTGCCGTATTTCAAGAAGGCCGAGAACCAATCGCGCGGCGCGGATCAGTATCACGGCACGGGCGGTCCGCTGCCGGTGTCCAATATGATCGTGACCGATCCGCTGTCCAAAGCCTTCATCGACGCCGCGGTCGAGGCCGGTCTGCCCTACAATCCTGATTTCAACGGCGCCACGCAGGAGGGCGTCGGCCTGTTCCAGACCACGACGCGCAACGGCCGGCGTGCCTCGACCGCGGTGGCCTATCTCGGGCCCGCCAAGACGCGCGGCAATCTGAAGATCGAGACGTCCGCGCTCGGCCAGCGCATCCTGTTCGAAGGGCGTCGCGCGGTCGGCGTCGAATACCGCCAAGGCGCGGCGTTGCGCCGCGTGCGGGCGCGGAAGGAGATCGTGCTGTCGAGTGGCGCCTACAACTCTCCGCAGCTGCTGCAGCTCTCCGGCGTCGGTCCTGCCGACCTCCTGCGCAAGCACGGCATCGATGTGGTGCTGGACGCAGCTGGCGTCGGGCGCGACCTCCAGGACCACATGCAGGTCCGCATCGTGATGCGCTGCTCGCAGAAGATCACGCTGAACGACACCGTCAATCATCCGCTTCGGCGCACCATGGCCGGCGCACGCTACGCGCTGTTCCGCAAGGGCTGGCTGACGATCGCGGCCGGCACGGCGGGCGCGTTCTTCAAGACCAGCCCGCGGCTCGCCTCGCCCGACATCCAGGTCCACTTCCTGCCGTTCTCGACCGACAAGATGGGCGAGAAACTGCACGATTTCTCTGGCTTCACGGCGTCTGTGTGCCAGCTCCGGCCCGAGAGCCGCGGCTCCTTGCGCATCAGGAGCGCGGACCCGAGCGTGCCGCCGGAGATCCGCATCAACTACATGTCGACCGAGACCGACCGCACCACCAACGTCGAGGGCCTGAAGATCCTGCGCAAGATCCTGAACGCGCCGGCGCTGAAGCCGTTCGTGGTCAGCGAGTACGATCCCGGGCCGAAGGTATCGACGGACGCCGAGCTCCTGGATTATTGCCGCGAGCGCGGCAGCACCATCTATCATCCGACCTCGACCTGTCGTATGGGCAACGACGCGCTCGCGGTGGTCGATCAGCGGCTGAAGGTGAGGGGGCTCGACGGCCTTCGCGTCGTCGACGGCTCGATCATGCCCGATCTCGTCTCGGGGAACACCAATGCGCCGATCATCATGATCGCCGAAAAGGCTTCCGACATGATATTGGAGGACGCGCGCTGAGCGCGCGTCCCCGATGGAGAACGACTTGGCTACACGACTCAGGATCGGCACCCGCAAGAGCGCCATGGCGCTGGCACAGACGGAAGAAATCGCGCGCCGTCTGACCGCCGCCGTGCCCGGTCTCGATGTCGAAATCGTCAAGTTCGACACCACGGGCGATCTCGACCAGACCAGCAAGCTCTTGCCGCATGGCGGCAAGGGCGGCGCCTTCGTGGCGCAGATCCGCGCTGCCGTGCTGTCGGGCGAACTCCAGGCAGCGATGCATTCGCTGAAGGACATGCCGGGCAACGAGGATACGCCCGGCCTCGTCATCGGTGCCACGCTGTCGCGCGATCCGCCGAGTGATGCGCTGGTGCTGCGCGACGGCGTGACCCTTGAGGCGCTGCGCCAGTCCCGCGGCAAGGGCTTCAAGATCGGCACGAACGCGGTGCGCCGAGCGGCCTATGCGCGGCGGTTGTTTCCCGATGTCGAGGTCATCCACTTCCGCGGCGCCGCCGACACGCGCGTGCGCAAGCTCGACAATGGCGAGAAGCAGCGCCTGCCGGATGGCGGCGGGGTGGGGCCTGCCGATGCGCTGATCATGGCGCGCTCGGGTCTGGACCGTGTCGGCCTGTCCCATCGCATCGCCTACGAATTCTCCGCGGCGGAGATGCTGCCGGCGGCGGGGCAGGGCATCGTCGCCGTCGAATGCGCGGCACAGGATTGGCAGACGCGGCAGATCCTGTCGTCGATCGACGATCCCGCCGCGCACGCCTCGGCCGATGCCGAGCGCGAGGTGCTGTGGGTACTCAACGGCCACTGCAATTCACCGGTCGCGGGGTTCTCGACCATCACGGGCGATCAGATGTCGCTCACCGCCTCCGTGCTCGACCTTTCCGGCAACACCATCATCGAGGCCTCGCGTACCGGGCCCGCCAACCGTCCGCGCGAGCTCGGCCGCGCGGTGGGATTGGACCTGCTGGCGAAGGGTGCGGGGGAGATCATCGAGCGCAGCCGGCCTAGGTAAGCCCTGCCGAAATCACGATTTTGATGATGCCATTCTGCGCCTGTTTTGCCCGACAAGTCAAAACGCACAGGCGCGTCATGCCCGTCCAAGGTTTTCAATGACTTGGCTACTGTGCATGGGGTTGTTTTCGCACTTTTTGTAAGACCCGATCACAACGGCTCGTCATGCCCGGGCTTGTCCCGGGCATCCAAGTTCTTCGTGTCGCATGGCAAGTCGTCATGGCCGGGACAAGCCCGGCCATGACGACGTGGGTAGACGGCTTGTCTTGTCCCTCAGCCCCGCACGCGCCGGATCATCTGCTCGACATGGGCGATCGGCGTTTCCGGCTGGATGCCGTGGCCGAGATTGAAGATCAGCCGTCCTTGCGCAAAATTGGCCAGCACGTCGTCGACCGCGCGGTCGAGCGCGGAGCCGCCTGTGATCAGCACCAGCGGATCGAGATTGCCCTGCACGGCGACCTTGCTTTGCACGCGCTCGCGGACGAAGGCCGGCTCCGCGGTCCAGTCGATGCTGACCGCATTGACGCCGGTTGCCTCGACATAGCCGGGCAGCAGCGCACCGGCCCCGCGGGGGAAGCCGATGATCTTCGCGTCCGGCACCCTGGCCCTCACGCCCTCCACGATGCGCCGCGTCGGCTCGGTCGACCAGCGCGCGAACTCGGCGGGCGGCAGCACGCCGGCCCAGGTGTCGAAGATCTGTAGCGCGTCGGCACCGGCGGCGAGCTGCGCCAACAGATATTCGATCGAGCTGTCGACCAGCACGTCGATGATCTTCGCAAACGCCTCCGGATGACGGTAGGCCATCATCCGCGCCGGCGCCTGGTCCGGTGTGCCGTGGCCGGCGACCATGTAGGTCGCGACCGTCCACGGCGCGCCGCAGAAGCCGATCAGCGCGGTCTTCGGGTCCAGCGCGCCGCGCACGATCGTCAGCGCCTCGAACACCGGCGCGAGCTTGCCCAGGTCGGCGCGCGGCGCCAGCGTCGCGACCTTGGCTGGATCGTCCAGCGGCTCGAGCCGCGGGCCCTCGCCGACCTCGAACCGCACCTCACGTCCGAGCGCGTAGGGGATCACCAGAATGTCGGAGAAGATGATCGCCGCATCGAAGCCGAACCGGCGGATCGGTTGCAGTGTCACCTCGGCGGCAAGCTCCGGGTTGAAGCAGAGATCGAGGAAGCCGCCTGCCTTGGCGCGCACCTCGCGATATTCCGGAAGGTAGCGCCCGGCCTGGCGCATCATCCACACAGGCGGGATGGTCTGGCGCTGGCCGGAGAGCACGTCGATGAAAGGCTTTTTTGCAGACTGGGGCACGAATGGTCCTGAAGAAGGTTATCGCTCCTGATACACCGCCGCGGCCCTCAGCGGAACAGGGGAACCTGTGCAATCGGACCGCGTTGACAGTCCATGGAGGAGATCATGGCTGAGACATTCAATCCCGCGCCGCACGACAAGCATGCCGACGATCTGCACGAAGCCCTTGCTGCCGACCGGCAATCCAAGCTCGACGCCGGGCTGAAGGATACGTTCCCGGCTTCCGATCCTGTGAGTGCCGCGCAACCGACGCCCTCGAAGGCCGATGCCGATGCCGACCATCCCTCGCTCTGGGACAGGGTTAAGGCTATCTTCAGCTAGTGGCATCGGGCGCGCCGGTTTCCGATAAGCCTGCTAATGTGTTGTTAGCGATGCGCCGACCGCCGCGTCCGTAGGACTACTGGAAAGGGCGGGAATCGCCGCGTAGTCCGGTAGTGACTTCAGGATTAAATAACAGAAGCGGCAGAGTTTCCGAGCGATCGGAGGACCTGCCGCATGAGTGCTACCCAACGAGCCGGATGGAGCCGCTTGCCACTGCGCGCAGCGGCTTTCGTCGCGCTGACCTGCGCGACCATCCTCGGCGTCAGCGGTTGGCGTGAATGGACGGCCCGCGATGCGGTGCTCAAGGACGCCGAGCTGGAGATGGCGAACGTTGCCCGTTCGCTGACCCAGCATGCCGAGGACAGCCTCGATCTCCTGGATTCCGGCGTCGTCGGCGTGGTCAGCCGGTTGGAGATGGACGGCACGGCACCGGTCACGATCGCGAAGCTGCGTATCTTGCTGGACGCGCGCAAGAAGGCGATCGCGCGCATTCACAGCCTCGCCATCATCGACGATCAGGGCAACTGGCTGACCTCACCCGGTACGATCGGCGCGACCCTCAGCGACGGTGCCTTCTTCCGATATCACCAGCTCTCGCCGAAGCGTGAGGCCCATGTCGGCCGTCCCGTGAAGAGCCTGCTGGATGGCGAATGGGTCGTGACCCTGTCGCGCCGCTTCAGCAAGCAGGACGGTAGCTTCGGCGGCGTGGTGGTCGCGACCATCAGCTCGAAATATCTCTCGCACTTCTACGAGCAGTTCGAGATCGGCCGCAACAGCTCGGTGTCACTGGCGCATGGCGACGGACTGATCGTCGCGCGCAATCCCAGCAACGAGACATTCGTCGGGCGTAGTGTCGCCGACAAGCCGTTGTTCCGGGAGCCGAGCCTGCAACGGCCGAGCGGCGCCTATCATTTCACCTCGCCGCTCGACGGTGCCGAACGCGTCAGCTTCTTCAATCGCAGCAATCGTTTCCCGCTCCTCCTGCTCGCCACCGTCGACAAGGACGAGCTGCTCGCGCCCTGGCGCGCGGCGGCAATCTCCCGCATGCTCTACGTGCTCGCGCTGGTGATGCTGATCGCGGTGATCGGCGGTGTGCTGGTGCGGCAGTTGCAGCGCGGCCAGCGCATGGCCGTCGCGCTTGCCGAGACCGAGGCGCATTTCCGCCTGCTGGCCGAAGGCTCCAGCGACATGGTGACCCGCATCGGCCTCGATGAGCGGCTGCGCTATGTCTCGCCCTCGTCGGCACGCGTCGTCGGCTGGCGTCCCAATCAGCTGATCGGTTCGCCGGCGCTTGCGGGTGTCAATCCGGAGGATCTGCCGGAGGTCCAGGCGATCGTCGACGCCATGAAGCGCGGGGAGAGGGAGGAGGCGCGTCTCACCTATCGCAACCAGCACCGGCAGAACGGCGAGATCTGGCTCGAATCGACCATGCGGGTGACGCGCAGGGACGATGGCCGCGTCGACGGCGTGGTCGCGATCTCCCGCGACATCACCGAGCACAAGAAGCTGGAAACAAGGCTCGAGACGCTGGCGATCGAGGACAGCCTCACCGGCCTTGCCAATCGCCGCCGCTTCGACGAGCGCCTGAAGGAGGAATGGGCGCGCGCCTATCGCGACCGCTCCAGCCTTGGTTTGCTGATGATCGATGTCGACCACTTCAAGGCCTACAACGACGAATACGGCCATCCCGCGGGCGATGCCTGCCTGCGCCTGATCGCCAAGATCATCGCGGCCGAAGCGCAGCGCGCCAGCGATCTGGCGGCGCGTTATGGCGGCGAGGAGTTCGCCATGCTGTTGCCGAATATCGATGCCGCCGGCTGCGCCCGGGTCGGCGAACGGATCCGCAGCGCCATTCACGAGGCCGGCCTCGCGCATGGCAGCAATCCGGCGGCTGGATGCGTCACCGCGTCGCTTGGCGGCGCAGTCTGCCGGCCGGCCTTCGAACGAACCGCAGGAGTCGCTGCCCTGGTCGAAGCTGCGGACCAGGCGCTCTATGCCGCCAAGGCCGCAGGCCGCAACCGCCTGCTGATGTCCGGCGAGGTCATGGACCTGCTGCCCAAGGCGTCCGGCCAGTAACGCCGCTCAATAGTGCGGCGGAGGCTCGTTGGCAGGCCCCGGCGCATTGGCTTCGGCCTCCTGCAGCCGAGTATTGAGCTCGGTGATCTGCCGCGTCAGCCTGTCGATCTGCTTCCACTGTGCGGTGATGGTCTGGTTCAACGTCTCGATCGTGTCGTCCTGGTAGGCGAGGCGCGTCTCCAACGTGTCGATGCGCTCGCTCAGCGTCTTGATCTCATTCGTCACGCGTTACGTCCTTATTTCGCTCGCGCAGACCGTGGCCGAGCGCCACGCGCTCGTCGAACACGAAGCATTCGCCGCGCCAGCGGCTCTCAAGCTCCGGCACCTGCTCGAGATATTTGAGGATGCCGCCTTTGAGGTGATAGACCTCGGTAAAGCCACGCGCGAGCAGATGCGCGCTCGCCTTCTCGCAGCGAATTCCGCCGGTGCAGAACATCGCAATCCTGCGGTGTTTGGCCGGATTAAGCTCAATCGCGGCGAAGTCCCTGAACTGGCCGAAGCTCTTGATGCCGGGGTCGACCGCGCCCTCGAACGTCCCCATGGCCACTTCGAAGGCGTTGCGGGTGTCGAGCAGCAGCGTGTCGGGCTTCGCAATCAGCGCATTCCACTCGGTGGCATCGACATAGGTGCCGACCTGGCGGGTCGGATCGGCAGTCTCGTCACCGAGCGTGACGATCTCCTTCTTCAGCCGCACTTTGAGCCGCCCGAACGGCATCGCCTCCGCGGTCGAGAATTTCAATTCGAGCTTGTTGAGCCTGCCGCCGAACATGTCGCCGTGTGCGAGTTCATGGGTGAAGGCATCGATCGCCTCCGGTGCACCGGCGACCGTGCCGTTGATGCCCTCCTGCGCCAGCAGCACGCTGCCCTTCAGCCCGAGGCCGGCGCAGAACGCGCGCAGCGGCTCGCGCAGTTCGCGGTAATCGGGGAGGGCGACGAATTGATAGAAGGCCGCGACCTTGGTCGCCGAATTCAGATCAGACATGGCGGCTCGTTTAGCAGGCGGCAGCCATCCGGAAAACCCGCATGGCTGCCGGCGTCGAAAACTCCATACGCCCAGCAGATGGCAGCCATTTTCCTGGTATGCCAGCATTGCCCCGCCGGGCCGGAATGTGTCATGTAGACGCGGTTTTCGAGATGGCGCGCCACTCGCGCCCACGGCCAAGAGAGCAAGAAATTCGATGAGAAACTTCCATTTCCCCGGCAGGTCCACGGTCCACGCCACCAACGCGATGGTTGCGACCTCGCATCCGCAAGCCTCGCTCGCGGCGATCGAGGTGCTGCGCGATGGCGGCACGGCAGTCGACGCGGCCGTTGCCGCCTCTGCCCTGCTCGGCGTGATCGAGCCGCAATCGACCGGCATCGGCGGGGACTGTTTTGCGCTGATCCAGCCGCGCGGCGAGGGCAAGATCATCGCCTATAACGGCTCCGGCCGTGCGCCCAAGGCGGCGAACGCCGACTGGTATCTCGAGCGCAAGATCAACTCCGTGCCGTTGACCTCGGCGCATGCGGTCTCGATTCCAGGCGTGATCGATGCCTTCGCGACGGTCCTGCGCGACCACGGCAAGTTCGGCTTCGACCGGCTGCTTCAGCCCGCGATCAAGGCGGCCGAGGAAGGCTACGTCGTCGCGCCCCGCATCGCCTTCGACTGGAAGAACCAGTTCGAGAAGCTGAAGAATGGCACCAACACCGTGCGCTACCTTCTGCCGGGCGGCAAGCCGCCGGTGGCCGGCGACGTCATTCGCCAGGCCGAGCTCGGCAAGACCCTGCGCGCGATCGCCAAGGACGGCCGCGACGCCTTCTACAAGGGCGCGATCGCGGAGGATATGGTCGAGACCCTTAGGGGCATCGGTGGCCTGCATACGCTCGACGATTTTGCCGCGCATACCACTGAGGTGACGACGCCGATCGGCACCATGTACAAGGGCTACGACGTCTGGCAGTGCCCGCCGAACGGACCGGGCCTCACCATGCTGCTGATGCTCAATATCCTGTCGCGGTTCGATCTGACCAAGTTCGCGCCGCTCAGCATCGAGCGTTTCCATCTCGAAGCCGAGGCCGCACGCATCGCCTACATGCAGCGCGAGGTGCATGTCGCCGATCCCGACCATATGCAGACCGAGGTCGCCAAGATACTCGCCAAGGAGTTCTGCGACGAGCACATCGCCAAGATCCGCATGGACGGCATGCTCGACCTGCCGAATGTCGCGCCGCCGATGAACCCTTCGACCATCTACATCACGGTCGTGGACAAGGACCGCAACGTCTGCTCGTTCATCAACTCGATCGCGCACTCCTTTGGTTCCGCCATCGTGTCGAACAAGACCGGCGTCTTGTTCCAGAATCGCGCCGGCGGCTTCCGCATCCAGCCGGGTCACCCCAACTGCATCGAAGGCGGCAAACGTCCGTTGCATACGATCATGCCGAGCCTGCTCACCAAGGGTGGACGCTCCGTGATGCCGTTCGCGGTGATGGGCGGCCAGTATCAGCCGACCGGCCAGACCCATGTCTTGACCAACATCCTCGACTATGGCTGCGACGTGCAGGAGGCGATCGACATGCCGCGCGGCCTGCACTACGAGGGCCAGTATCAGCTCGAGGACAGCGTGCCGGCTGCGATCGTCGAAGGCTTGAAGAAGCTTGGCCACAAGACCACCAGCGTGGTCGGCCCGCTCGGCGGCGCCCAGGCCATCTGGATCGACTGGGACAAGGGCACGCTCACCGGCGGGTCCGATCCTCGCAAGGACGGCTGCGCGCTGGGTTATTGAGCTCGCAGCGGGGGGGCCGCGCGAAAAGATCAGGAAAAGTTGACGAAGGGCGGCGCGGTATTTACTGCGCCGCCCTTTCTCATTCGGAACTGCGCTCATTGCTCAAGGTTAAGGGGCGATGAGCGGTGCAGGTGTGCGCTGCTCTTGCAGATAGCGGCGGAGGCCGGCCCATGTCCGACAAATCAAGTTCCAGAACATCGACATTCGATCGCCGCGCCTTTATGGCCGGTGCTGCCGGAACTGCGCTGGTTCCGATGACGGCGCGCGCGGCTGCGCAGGATGCGAATGTGCCCGTCGCGCGGGATCCGTCACTTCCCGTTGAGGTCACGCTGCGCGTCAACGGCAAGGACAAGCGCCTGCTCATCGACGCGCGCACCACGGTGCTCGATGCGCTGCGTGAACATCTCAAGCTCACCGGCAGCAAGAAGGGCTGCGACCACGGCCAGTGCGGTGCCTGCACGGTACTGATCGATGATCGCCGCGTGGTGTCGTGCCTGACGCTGGCGCTCGCAGCCGAGGGGCAGGAGATCACGACGATCGAGGGTCTGGCCACCGACGACCGCCTGCATCCCATGCAGCAGGCCTTCGTCGACAACGATGCGTTCCAGTGCGGCTACTGCACGCCCGGCCAGATCATGTCTGCCGTGGCCTGCGTGAAGGAGGGACACGCGGGGAGCGAGGCCGACATCCGCGAGTATATGAGCGGCAACATCTGCCGCTGCGCTGCCTATCCCAACATCGTCGCTGCCGTGAAGCAGGCCGCACCCGAGATCATGAAAGGCTAGGCGCATGCGATCGTTTTCGTATCAGAGAGCATCAGACCCCGATATGGCCGTGCGGGCGCTCGCCGCCGGTGCCGCCAACGATCCGCTGACGAAGGCGGCGGCACAGCCGCTTGCCGGCGGCACCACGCTGATCGATTTGATGAAGCTCGACGTGATGCGGCCCGCCGCAATCGTCGATATCAATCCGCTGGCCCACGCCTGGTCGGCGATCGAGCCAGGCGGCGGAAGCTTGCGGCTCGGCGCGCTCGCAAGGATGTCCGACGTGGCCGCGCATGCCGAGATCCAGCGCAGCTATCCCGTGATCGCGGATTCGCTGAAGCTCGCCGCCAGCGCTCAGCTGCGCAACATGGCGACGCTCGGCGGCAACGTGATGCAGCGGACGCGTTGCAACTACTTTCGCGATGTCTCCTATGAGAACTGCAACAAGCGCAATCCCGGCTCCGGCTGTGCCGCGATGGACGGCGTCAATCGCATGCATGCGGTGCTCGGCGTCTCCGACCAGTGCATCGCGACCTATCCCGGCGATTTCGCGCAGGCGCTGATCGCACTCGATGCCGTGGTCGAGATCACGGGCAAGGCCGGCACGCGCGGCATACCGTTCGCGCAGCTGCACAAGGCACCGGGCAGCACGCCCGAGATCGAGACCACGCTTCAGCCCGGGGAGCTGATCTCGGCCTTCTCGATCCAGGGCCGGTGGCCCCGTTCGGTGTATCTCAAGGCGCGCGACCGGCAATCCTACGAATTCGCGCTGTCCTCGGCTGCGATCGCGCTCGACGTGCAGGACGGCACGATCAGGGACGCACGCGTCGCGCTCGGCGGTGTCGCCACCGTGCCGTGGCGGGCGCGCGAGGCGGAGGCGCTATTGAAGGGACAGAAGTTCGACGAAGCGCTGGCACGGCGCGTGGCCGATGCCGCCTTTGCGGACGCCCGTGGCCGTCGGCACAACAGCTTCAAGATCGGGCTCGGCAGGCGCGTGGTGGCACGCGCGCTTCAGCAGGCCGCAACGATGGAGATCTGATCATGACCGCTGCAGCTCCCGAGCCCAAGGCGAATATGGGGCAGCCCGTGCCGCGCTACGATGCGGCCGCAAAGGTCACGGGGCGTGCGACCTACGCCTCCGACATGCCGCTGGACAATCCGGCCTATGCGTTCCTGGTCACCAGCGCTATCGCCAAGGGCCGCATCGACCGCTTCGATCTCGACGACGCTAGAGGCGTCCGCGGCGTGATAGACATCATCACGCACGAGAACGCCCCGAAGCTGAAGGAAACGAAACTGTTCAGCAATGGCGGCTATGCCGGCACCACGATCCAGCCGCTGAAATCGGCCGAGATCGCGCATGACGGCCAGATCATCGCTGTGGTCATCGCGGAGAGCTACGAGGCGGCGCGCGAGGCCGCCAATCGCGTCAAGGTCAGCTATACGGCGACGGCGCCGAGCGCCAGCTTCGAATCGCCGGGAACGACCACGGCAGCCGCAAAGGGACAGAACGCGCAGTTCAAGGAAGATCCCGAGGTCGGCGACTTCGCCAAGGCCTTCGATGCGGCCGAGGTCAAGCTCACCGCGTCCTACGAGACGCCGACGCAGCACCACAATCCGATGGAGCTGTTCACGACCAGCTGCGTCTGGATGGGCGACAATCTCGTCATCTACGAGGGCAGTCAGTATGTCTATGGCCTGAAGAACGGCGTGGCCGAGCAACTCGGCATCGACGCCGACAAGGTGCGCGTGGTCAATCCCTATGTCGGCGGCGGCTTTGGCTCGCGCGGCTCGATGACGCCGCGCACCGCCATCATCGCCGGCATTGCCAAGCGCCTGAGCCGTCCGGTCAAGCTGGTCCCGACCCGCGACCAGGGCTTTACCATCGCGACCTACCGCGCCGAGACGCGGCACGAGATCAAGCTCGGTGCGAGCCGGGATGGCAAGCTGGTCGCCTTGAGGCATGAGGGAGCGGAAATCTCCTCGCGGCCCGACGCCTATTGCGTCGGCGGCACCAAGACCACGACGCGGCTCTATGCGTGCCCGAATGTCGAAAGCCTGGTGTCGATCGTGCGCGCCGACCGTAACACGCCCGGCTTCATGCGCTCGCCGCCGGAAGTGCCCTATCTGTTCGCGCTGGAAAGCGCGATGGACGAACTCGCCGTGAAGCTCAACATGGATCCGGTCGAACTCCGTCGCATCAACGACACCACCACCGAGCCCATTGGCGGCAAGCCCTACACGTCGCGGTCGCTGATGGCGTGCTTCGACGAAGCCGCCAAGGCGTTCGGCTGGTCGCAGCGGACGCCGCAGGCAAGATCGATGTCCGACGGGGATTGGCTGGTCGGTTACGGCTGTGCCGCCACCTGCTATCCGACGCAGATGGCGCCGTCCGCCGCGCGCGTGCGCCTCCAGCGCGATGGCCGCACCCGTGTCGAGATCGCCGGCCACGAGATCGGCACCGGCGCCTATACCGTCATCGCCCAGACGGCGGCCGAGCGGCTCGGCGTGCCGCTTGAAAAAGTGGCGGTCTTCATCGGCGACAGCGACCTGCCGCCCGCGCCGGTTGCCGGCGGCTCCAACTCGACCGCCAGCACCTGCTCCGTGGTGATGATGGTGTGCGATCAGATCCGGCAGCGCCTGTTCAAAGCGGTGAGGCCGAGCGACAGCCTCGCCGACAAGGCCAAGGAGACTGTCGGCATCAGCCCGGCGCCGTCGATCCAGGCGACGAAGGGCGACCGTCCGCTCGATATCGAGAAGGCGTTCGATGCGCTCGGTGTCGGCGTGGTCGAGGAATATGGCGAGTGGAAGCCGGAAGGCGCACCGCTCGACTCGTTCAAGGCCTTGCATGCCGGGCAGCCTCGGTTCGTCGGCGGTCACCAAATGAAGGACAAGATCGCCTACGCCTTCGGCGCCGAGTTCGTCGAGGTCCGCATCAACCGCTTCACGCACGAAATCCGTTGCCCCCGGCTGGTCGGCGCATTCGCGGCAGGCAGGATCATGAATCCGCGCACCGCGCGAAGCCAGCTGATGGGCGGCCTGATCTGGGGCATGTCCTCGGCGCTGCTGGAGGCCACCGAGATCGACGAGCGCAATGCGCGCTACGTCAACGACAATCTTGCCGACTATCTCGTGCCCGTGAATGCCGATGTGCCCGGCGTCGAGGTCATCATGCTCTCCGAGCAGGACGATCACATCAACCCGGTGGGCGCAAAGGGTCTCGGCGAGCTTGCCAATGTCGGCACCAACGCCGCGATCTGCAACGCGATCTATCACGCTACCGGTCAGCGCATCCGCAAGCTGCCGGTACGACTGGAAAATATCGAGGTCTAAAGGGGTGGAAACGGCGACGGCGTTGGGTTAGACACCTCCCGCCTCTAATGGAAGGTGCCCTATGCAGCGTTTTCAGCGCATGCTCCTCGCTATCATGTCGGCACTCGCGATCACCGTGATCGGTGGCGTGTCCGATTTCGTTTCCACCACGGCCTCGGCCCAGACCGCAGGAAAGACCATGACCACAGCTTCAGGCCTGCAGATCATCGACTCCACCGTCGGCACCGGTGCCTCGCCGCAGCCCGGTCAGATCTGCGTGATGCACTATACCGGCTGGCTCTATGAGAACGGCCAGAAGGGCAAGAAATTCGACTCCTCTGTCGATCGCAAGGAGCCGTTCGAATTCCCGATCGGCAAGGGCCGCGTCATCGCCGGCTGGGACGAGGGCGTTGCCTCGATGAAGGTCGGCGGCAAGCGCACGCTGATCATCCCGCCGCAGCTCGGCTATGGCGCGCGCGGCGCCGGCGGCGTGATCCCGCCGAACGCGACCCTGATGTTCGACGTGGAATTGCTCGCGGTGAAGTGACGGCGTAGCCGTCACTCCGGGGTCGGCACTGCGCGCCGCCCCCGAATGTCTGGACAAATAAGAAGACCGGCCTTTCGGCCGGTCTTTTCGCTTTCAGTTCTAAGCGCGTCACTCCGCTGCGCGCTTTGCGGCAGCAGCAGCGCGATCCATCGCTTCCTTCGCGGCGTCCTTGGCGTCGCCCATGGCCTGCTGGCCCTTGCCCTTGACTTCCTGGACCACGCCTTCGCCCTTCATGCGATCGGACCCGGTGGCTTCGCCGATGCCCTGCTTGGCCTTGCCGATCGCCTCGTTCGCGGTGCCCTTGATCTTGTCAGTGGTGCTGCCCATGAAATTCTCCTCTCGGTTTGCTCGCGATGACAACACCGAGCGGCTACGAGGGTTCCATTTTTGGTATGGCTTGCGGCTGCGGCTTTGGGTTAGTTTGCCGCGTACGGAACCAACAGAAAGCAAGTCCCATGACCGGCCATGACCACTCGCATTCCCACCATGACCACGATCACGATCATGATCGCTGGAAGCATGACGGCGTGCGCGTCATTCCGGGTAACCAGCTCGACACGAACGTGCCCTCGACGGCTGGCATGGACCGCGCGGCCGCCATCAATTTCGCACGCGTCGGCGCGCAGAAATTGTGGGCGGGCACGGTCAGCATCAAGCCGGATGCCAAGACTGGCGCGCATCATCACGGCCATCTCGAAAGCGTCATCTATGTGGTGAAGGGGAAGGCGCGGATGCGTTGGGGCGAGAGCCTGCAATTCACCGCGGAAGCCGGCCCGGGCGACTTCATTTTCGTTCCGCCCTACGTGCCGCACCAGGAGATCAACGCCAGCCCGGACGAGGTGCTGGAATGCGTGCTGGTGCGCAGCGACGGCGAGGCGGTGGCGATCAACCTCGACATCGAGCCGGTGGAGAAGCCCGAGACCGTGCTGTGGATCGACCCGGTGCACCGCGATCCCAACGAGAAGAAGTAAGGCTGCTCGGCGCTGCGGGGTTCGGTGCGACAGAACCCCGCAGATCGGGGTCCGAAAAAATTAGTTGGAAGCGGTGTCGGATGGCGGCCTGGCCGTCCGTCCTTGGGCAGACCCACCCGAGGAGCTTCCGATGCCCAAGATGATCTTCGTCAACCTGCCGGTGACCGACCTCAAGCGCGCGACCGCCTTTTATGAGGCAGTCGGTGCGGTCAAGAATCCGCAATTCAGCGACGAGACCGCGAGTTGCATGGTCTTTTCCGAGACCATTTTCGTCATGCTGCTGACCCACGACAAATTCCGCCAGTTCACGCCGAAGCCAATCGCGGACGCCAGGACCTCGAACCAGGCGCTGTTCTGCCTGTCCGCGGACAGTCGCAGCGACGTCGACGATATCGTCGGCAAGGCCGCGGCGGCGGGCGGCGTGGCCGATCCCGGTCCGAAGGACGAATACAGCTTCATGTACGGCCGCAGCTTCGAGGATCCCGACGGCCATATGTGGGGTGTGAACTGGATGGATCTCGCGGCTGCCCCTCTGCAGCCCGAGATGGCGAACGCCTGATCCGAGCCCGGAAGATCTGAAGAGGAGCATTCACGATGTCCAAGCTCGTGCCCTGCATGTGGTTCAACGGCGATGCCGAGGACGCTGCAAAATTCTACGTCTCGCTCGTTCCGAACTCGGAGATCACGCACGTCCAGCGCAACGTTTCGGACGGCCCCTCCGGCAAGGAAGGCTCCGTGCTCGTCGTCGAGTTCACGGTGGCCGGACAGCCGCTGGTCGCGCTCAATGGCGGCATGAAGATGGAGTACACTCACGCGATCTCGCTGATGATCCATTGCGACGACCAGGCCCAGGTCGACAGCGTCTGGAACGCGTTCCTCGCCCACGGCGGCAAGGAAGAGCAGTGCGGCTGGCTCCGGGATCGCTGGGGCGTGGCCTGGCAGGTGGTGCCGAAAGTGATGTTCGAGTTCCTGTCGAGCCCGGACAAGGCAGCGGCCGCGCGCGCGATGCAGGCCATGATGAAGATGGTGAAGCTGGACGTCGACGTGTTGCGTCGTGCGTTCGAGGGCAAGTCGGCGGCGTGAGGTCACAAGCTCCTGCCACATGCTCATTGTCATCGCCCGGTTCGACCGGGCGATCCAGTGCTCCGAGACGGCAGTGATTGAGCGGATGGGCTGCGGCGTACTGGATGTCCCGCCTTCGCGGGACATGACGGCGGAATTTGCGGCGAGATCTCCGTCCTAATAATTGATCCGCAGCCCGACGCCGCCGTGGATCGTGTTCCCGACCGGCTGCGGGCCCAACGTGCCGTTGGCGAAGAGATCCACGATCCAGCCCTTTTGCACGCGGAAGCCGAGGCGACCGCCATATTCGAACCAGCCCTGGTTGCCCATGGTCGGCACCACCGTGCCGTTGCCGGTCACGGTGGCGACAATGCCGCTATGGCTCGCAAACGACTGCACCCAGCCGCCATTGATGTTTGTCTCGATGCTGCTGCCGAAGAGATGCGTCCACTGGCCGCCGATCTTGACGAGGCTGGTGCGGTCGGTGCCATCAGCGATGCTGGCGTCGAATGGATTGAAAGCGACCGTACTCTCGCTATAGCCGGAGACGCGCTGCCAGAGCTGCCAGACCTCGATCGAGGCCGCGACCTCGTCGCGTGGCGAGAGGCGACCTATCCAGCCGGCGCGACCGTAGACAGCGTAGTTCGAGGCGTTGGTCGAGCTGGTCACGCTCACCGGGCCGAGACTGGTATCGTAGCTGCGCGTGTAGCGCGCCTTCTCCCATGGCGTCAGGATCGTGCCGACGTCGAAGAACGGCCGCGACGAGCCCCAATCGGTAAAGTCATAGCGCAACGCGAAAGCGCCGATCGGTGCGCTCGTGATCTTGTAGCCGCCCTCGTCGTAATGCGTGTAGGCGATGCCGGCGAGCAGCGACAGATTGTTGGTCAGCGCCTTGCGGCCGTGGATGCCGGCCGAGAACGAGCCGGCCGAGCCGAATGCGCTGATGCAGTCGCCGCAATTGATCTGCTCGTTGACGCCGAGCAGCACCGTGCCGAGCACCCGGTTGGTAATCATCTGATTGAAGCGCTGGTTGGCGAGGCCGCCGATCGAATTGCCGCTGGAAGCCGCGCCGGTCGGTGTCGGGCTCGGCGACGGATATGGGCTGGGAGAAGGATACGGGCTCGGCGACGGTGAGGGTGCAGGGCTTGGTGAGGGCGCAGGACTCGGGGAAGGCGCAGGACTCGGGGAGGGCGCTGGCGAGGGCGAGTAGGTCGGCGATGGATAAGGCGTCGGCTCGCCGCACTCGGACCCGCACTCCGACGTCTGCGCAGCCGCCGGGCGGGCCCCCGAGGCGACAAGCGCAAACGCGGCCAATGCGGTGAGCACGCCGATGAGGATGAGGCGCTGGAAGCGGTATTTCGTCATCGTCAACGCCCGCACAGCATGCCGTCGTCCTGGACGGCAGGCATGATGGTCGGCGAGGCGCCGGCGTACTGGTTGACCGCACACAGTCCGGCACTCGCGGCGCAATTGGCGGCAAACGTCCAGGGCGGCGTATTGGACTTGGTGATGCTCACCTTGCCGCCGGTCGAGGTGATGATCGCGGTGTCGCCTGGCTGGGTGAGCTGCACGCACTGGGAGCTCTTGGTGCAGACGCTGGCCGCGCCGTCCTGAAGCACGACCACGGAGCGCCCGCGTTGCGAGAGGATGTCGAGCGTGGTGCCGCGCACACCGATGGTCGCAAGCGGCGTCGTGATCTTGTAAGCGGCCTTGTCGGAACGCCCGGTGACGAAGCGGAAGGCGCCGGTGGTCATGCGGATCGCGACGTCGCGATAGCTGCGCTCGTCGTTGAAGACGGTGCGGTCGAGCTTCAGCGTGGCGCTCGGGCCGAGCGACAGATTGGTGCTGTCCGCCATCACGAAACGCGCCGCGCTGTCGGCGCCGGTCCGCACGGTCTCGTCGCGCAGCATGCTGTCGCCGACATTGATCGGCGTCGTGGTCGCGGCCACGCGCACGACCTCGTTCTGGATCACGACGGCTTCGCCGACGCGAGTCTGCGCCTGCGCGCTGGAGCCGGCGCACAATGCGGCCGACGAGAGGATGGAGAAAAGCCAAAAACGCAAATTCATTTCGCAACCGATCGATGTGCCCCTGATCGTACCGGATCGCGCTCGCTTGCGATGTGGCGTAATTATCACAAGCGGCGCGGGACGTGCGCTATGCTTAGTGACAGTTGCGGCAGAATGCGTTCAATGAAAACGACGATCCTTGTTTTTGTCCGCGGTGACGCAAATTTGCCACGCAAGATATCTCAACAGCAGCCGTTCGAGGCGTTCGCAGTTCCAAAACTGTCGCGGAGCGCAGTGCTTGCTGTCGCGATTTTCCTGGTAGCGCATCTGGCGCTGCTGATCGGTCTCGCCACGCCGGAAAAATTCGTCTTCGACGAGGTGCATTACGTCCCGGCGGCGCGGCAGATGCTGGCTCCCGTGATGTCGCAGCCGATGCTCAATCCGATGCATCCGCCGCTCGCCAAGGAGCTGATCGCGGCATCGATCGCAACCTTCGGCGACAACGCGCTTGGCTGGCGTTACCCCGCGACGTTGTTCGGCGCATTGGCGATCGTTGCAATCTATCTGTGCGGGCTCGCGCTGTTCTCCGCGCAAGGGCCCGCGATCGCCGCGGCGCTGATTGCGGCGTTCAACCAGATGCTGTACGTGCAGGCGCGCATCGCGATGCTCGACATCTTTGCGCTCGGCTTCGGCCTGCTTGCGACCGCCGCCTTCATGCATGGTTTTCGAAGAGAGCGGCCGCATGCCTTGTTTGCCGCGGCAGGAGCTCTGTTCGGACTTGCTGCAGCCTGCAAATGGAGCGGCCTGTTTCCGCTTGGCGTCTGCATCGTCATCGTTGCGGTGATCCGCCTGATGCAGGGCTGGCGTACGCTGTTCGCCGACGCGAGGCCGGACGACTGGTATCGGCCGGAGCTGTGGCCCGGCTTGAGGCTGCATCATGTCGCGCTCTGCTTCGTCGTCTTGCCGATGGTGACCTACCTTGCCGCTTTCGTCCCGTTCCATGGCGTGTCGCTGCCGGATCTGATCGAGGCGCAGCGGCGGATCTTCGCCGACAACGCCACGACGGCCATCGCCGGCCACACCTATATGAGCGCATGGCCGTCCTGGCCGTTGCTCGCGCGCCCGGTGTGGTTCCTGTTCGACAAGACGGGAGATGACAACGTCGCTGCGATCGTCTTTCTTGGCAATCCGCTGGTGCTCTGGCCGGCTCTGATCGCGCTGGTCATCGTGTTGCGGGATTTCATCCTGGCGCGGCGGTGGGATGCATTCCTGATCGCGGCATTCTATTTCGGTCCCTGGCTCGCCTGGGCGTTGCTGCCGCGTACCCTGGGCTTCATCTACTACTACCTGCCGGCCGCGACCGCGGCGTCGCTGGCGCTGGTCTATGTGCTGCGCCGGGAGGGGCTGCCGCGCTGGCTGCTGTGGGCCTATGTCGGCGTCGCTGCGGCCGGCTTTGCGGTGATGCTGCCGATCTCCGCCGCCTTCATCGGCACGTCCATGCGAACCTTCGGCCGCCTGATGCTGTTTCAAAGCTGGATATGACATCGCCGCCTGCCGGGTTGCGGCAGGCGGTGTGTCTCTTGCGCCACGATCGCGCGTTACTTCGCTGCGGTCTTGGTGTCCATGTTCACGACCTGGACGCGGCGGTTGATCGCGTCGGTGCCGTTGGCGGCATCCTTCAGCTTGGTCTCGCCGTAGCCGACGGTGACGAGATCGGTGCCGTTGAGGCCGTAGTTCTGCACCAGGTATTTCTTAATGGTGTCGGCGCGCCGTTCGGAGAGCCCTTGATTGTACTCTTCGCCGCCGGTCGCGTCGGTGTGGCCGGCGACCACGAAGGTCGAGCCCTTCAGCGCCGGATCGGACAGCGCCTTGCCGAGCGCCTGCACCGATGCCACCGACGTCTTGGCGATGTCGGCCGAGTTGTAATCGAACTGGATCTCCAGATCGATCTTCGGCTTGGTCGCAGCTAACTCGGCGATCTGCTCGCGCTCGCTCGTCGAGAGCGACCGGGTCGAGCGGTTGCGCACGGTGTTCAGGAAGGTCGCTTCCTTGGCTTGCGCGGTCGTGTCGGCCTGCGGACCGACGGACAGGCCGCGGGTTGCCGGCTTGGGCTTCAGTGCGTCCAGGATCTTGTCGGTGGAGACATTGTTGTCGCCAGCCAGGGCCAGTCCCGCCGTCATCGACAGGGCTGCGGAAAGGGTAATCGCCTTCAATGCAAAAGACTTATCAAAAAGGGTCATTGTCGAATCCTCGCTGCTACGCCTGATGGCGATTTGATGCTGCGAGCCTAGGGGAGGTTCAAAAGCCTCGATGTGATCTTCCTCACATTCGAAATTGCCCGCGGAGACTCTGATCTGGCTCGATCGTCTGCGGCTTGGGGCGGAACTGGGAACCCCGGAAACCGCCGTTCCTGATCGTCGAAAGAGCGTCGGGGGAGCGCCCAAAAGCCGCACGCCAAGAGCGGGCTGATTCGGCGGTGCAGCAGCGAACTGTCTTCTCCCTGAAAAACTTGCCGTTGAAGAATGGCAGTCGTGGTGGCCGGCATCAGGCCGGCTGCCTTTCCTGGAGGAGAAGATTGATGAAGACCCTGTTGCTCGCGACGGCATTCGTGGCGCTTGCGCTGTCCCCCGCATCCGCCGCCAAGATGGCGTGCACCAGTGCAAATATGGCCAAGCTCGTTGCCGGGATGGGCGGCGAAGACACGCCGGGCAAGATCGCAGCGAGGAAGTCGATGGCCGCGGCCAATTCCGACATGAGCAAAGGCAACATGCACGGCGCCTGCAAGCATTATATGAGCGCCGAGAAGGCGATGGCGATGAAGTAGGCTCCCGCGATCCCGGACGTGATGGCCGCGCTGGCAGCAGATGGCAGCGCGGCTTTTTCGTGTCCCAGCTTCTTTGCCTCGCGGCGAATCCGGCTACATTGCATTCCGCAATGCCCCGCGCCCCGAAACCACTTCCGCTCTCGACCAAACAGGCCCGGCAGATCTGGCTGCATGCCCAGCGGCTCGACGTGCGCGAGCCGTTCGGGGAGGGCGCGCAGGCCGTCGCCGACGCGACGGCTCATCTCGGCTATGTGCAGATCGACACCATCAACGTCATCGAGCGCTGCCATCACCACATTCTGTTCAGCAGGATCCCGTCCTACCGCCGCGCCGATCTTCGCCAGGCCCACAGCGTCGACAAGAGCGTGTTCGAGTATTGGACGCACGCGCTCTCCTACGTGCCGGCCGCCGACTTCCGCTTCTTCCTGCCGGCGATGCGCGAGCACCGGCGCGAGGGACACAGATGGTTTGGCTCGGTGAAGCCGGCCGACACGCGCAAGGTGATGCGACTGCTGCGCGCCGGCCCGCTGACGATCCGCGACATCGAGGATGACGTGCTCGTCGAAAAGGAGCACCTCTGGCAGAGCCGCAAGCCGTCCAAGCGCGCGTTGCAACTCGCCTTCTATACCGGCGCCGTCACCATCAGCGAGCGCCAGGGCATGCTCAAGACCTATGAGCTGATGAACCGTCATTTCGGCTGGGACAAGCTGCCGAGGCCGGCATCGGCAAGGGAGATCACGGCCTATCTGCTCGACCGCGCGCTGCGCTCGCAGGGCGTGGTCAGTCTCGATTCGATCTGCCATCTCGACGCGCCGAGCAAGAAGCCGGTCGCGCGCCTGATGGCCTCGCGCGTCCGCCGCGGCGAGCTCGTGCCTGTTACGCTCGAGGGCGCCGGCAAACAGGAGCATTGGACCTCGCCCGCAGCGCTGGAGGCTGGCGGCGAAGGGCCGCCGCCCGATCTCGTCCACATTCTTTCGCCGTTCGATCCCCTGATCATCCAGCGCAAGCGCACCAATCTCATTTTCGGCTACAACCATCTGTTCGAAGCCTACGTGCCGAAGGCCAAGCGCAAGCTCGGCTACTTCGCGCTGCCCGTGCTGGTCGGCGACGAGATCGTCGCCGCGCTCGATCTCAAGACCGACCGGCAGGCGAAGAAGCTCTTGATGCAGAAATGGACCTGGGTCGGGCAGGGGAGAAAGGCCGCGGGGCGCAAGGAGCTCAAGCGTGTGATCGAGGAAGAGCTCGACCGCTTCGAACGGTTTCAGCTCACGGAGTGAGCGTCGTCGTCGTCCGGTCTACGGCCTGTCTTCGAACTCGGCCGAGGCTCCGGACACGACATGAGCGTATCGGTCCAGCACCTCGTCGGCCGAGTAGCTAGAGCGTTCCGCGAATTCCTCCCGCAGGCCCAGGCGCGCGGAGACCTTCAAGCGCGTCGCCGTGGCAGTCGTCATGACGGGATCAAAGCCCAATTCGCGCAGGCCCGCTGCCACGCCGTCCATTTCCACGGCACGGCGTTCGGCATGCAGCACGTCGGAGCGGACGCACATGTCCAGGAACTTGCTGAACGTGGTGGCATCCATCGAGGCGCATAGCCCGCGCATGGTTTCGTCGCGCACGCCGGCGAGCGTCGCGGCGGTCAGAGCCTCGACCAGCAGCGCTTCCATGCCTTTCGTCACCACGCTCCGCAGCATTTTCACGGCCGCTGCGGTCCCGGCTTCGGGACCGGCCACCTCGATGCGGAAGCCGAGTGGTTTGAAGGTGTCCGCGAAGCGTGCGGCGCCGCTGCCGGATGTGTAGAGCGGGACCGCAGCGCCGTAGAGGTCGACCGATCCCATCAGATTCGCATCTGCGAACAGGCCGCCGCGCGCCTCGACGGCTTCGGCGACACGCTTCTTCGTTCGCGGGGTCGCAGCGTTGATGTCCACCACGAGACAGCCGGGACGGACGATCTTCGAAATGGCCTCACCCGTCTCAGCCGCGACGGCAACGACGACGGCGGAAAAGATCACGTCCGCGTCCGTGAGGTCCTCGAGCCGGTCGGCGAGCGTGACGCCACAATCCGCCGCCACCGCACGAAAAGCCCGAGAGTAGGGCGGCGCGTTCGTCTTGCCCTGACAGAATGCGACGATCCGCGCTCGGGTCTGGGTCGCGAGATGCTTTGCGAAGCATTGCGCGGCCTCGCCAAATCCAACGAAGGCGATCTTGGGCTGCTGCATGGCTGAGCTGTCTCCTGTCTCCGACCGGTCCGATTCCGATGGAGGGCGAGGTCTCCTCGCGCGACTTCCCCACCGCCGCCATTGTGCTGAGTTCGACGCCGGAGTCAATGAACCGGTTCATTTGCGGGGCGATCACCGGAAGCAATTGTTGAGCAGATTGCTCAATCGAACGGCAAATGTCGGTGAGGCGGCCTTGCCAGCGAGCGTGAACCGGTTCATATAGTGCTATGCCCGCGCAGGCTCGCCGATCGCAAACCGTGAAGGTCAGGGACGTCGCCCGGGAGGCCGGCGTCGCGGTCGGCACGGTATCTCGTGTGCTCAACGATCATCCTACGGTGACCAGGGAGCTGCGCGAGCGCGTCGAAAGGGCGATGGCGCATCTCGGCTATGAGGTCGACGTCACGGCCCAGAGCATGCGCGCGGGCCGGTCGCGGCTCGTCGCCTGCGCCATTCGTGATTTCGACATCCCGCGCTTCGCGCTGTTCATCAAGGAGGCCGAAGCGGTCCTGCGTGAGGCCGGATACACCTTGCTGCTGGCGAGCACGACCAATCGTCCCGAAGTCGAGATCGCCCTGTTGAGCGCTTTCCGCAGGCGCCGGGTGGATGGCGTGATGATGACGCTGAGCGATGAGCAGCATCGCGACGTGCGCGAAGCGCTGTCGGAGGCGCCGATGCCGGTCCTGCTCATCGACCGGAATCGTATCGAGGCGCTGGATCGCGTCACAGCCGATCATCGCCAGGGCGCGCGCCTCGCTACGAGCCATCTGCTCGGCCTTGGGCACCGGCGAATTGCCGTGCTTGTCGGCGACACCAAGGCCTTCCCGTCGCGCAGTCGCCTCGAGGGACTTCGTGAGGCCTATGCGGCGGCGGGCGTCATGCCAGATCCGAGGCTGCTGCGCGACAATGTGCTCTCGAGTGAAGAAGCCTATCGGGCGACGGCGTCGCTGATGAGCCTTGCCGATCCCCCGACGGCGCTCTTCGTCGCGGCGATGGACATGCTCGGCGGTTGCCTGAGAGCGCTGCGAACGATGGGCATCGCGGTCGGGGACGGGATTTCGGTGGTGGCCGGCAGCGATTCGGATCTCGCCGAACTGCATACGCCGCCGATTACGGCGATTGCGTGGGATCTCGCGGCGATGGGCCGCCATGCCGCGACCATGCTGCTCGAGCGTATGCGCGGCGACGAGATCGAGCGTGGCCGTGGTCTCACCGTGCCGACGGAACTGATCATTCGCGGGTCGACGCGGCCTGTTGCGAATTGAGCGTGTTTGGCTGGTGCTGAATCCGGTTTCTCGCGACGCGGCTGTCGAGGCAGATGCCGACGACGATACCGATGAGGTAGGCGACCAGATTCCACAGCGAGAATATGCGACCGAGCAGCAGCGCGCCGGCCGCTGTCAGCCGGAACGCATCGAGCCATGGCGAGTGCACCAGGCGGGAGAATTCCACGATGATCGCAATTATCACCGCGATGGCCGCAATCTGCATCCGCGACAGCCTCGGCAGCACAACCCCGACCAGCAAGAACACCATCGTGGCCCACAAGAGCGAGCCGCCATATTTCACCACGAAGGCCGGAAGCCCGAGCGGAAAGCCGTACCAGCGCAGCGACAGCCCGCAGACGATCACCATCGCGGCGAGGCCGGCGCGGATCAGCGATGTCAGGAGCGGCGCAACAGGTTGATCCGGCTGCGCCCCGCGCATTGCTCGCTCCATTGACTCTTTGCCCGCGATGCTCAAAACCGCCACTCAGCCCTAGAAAAGCAACAACCCGGGGGGAAGCCATGAGCCAGACCACCTATGCCGGTGCTGCCGGCGGTGCCAAGAGCGCCAGCAAGAGCGACATCGAGACCTCGACCATCCGCGCCATCTCCTGGCGCCTGATTCCGTTCCTGGTGCTGGCCTACTTCTTCTCCTATCTCGACCGCGTCAATCTCGGCTTCGCCGCGCTGACCATGAATGCGGAGCTGAAGTTCACGCCGCTGATCTTCTCCTGGGGCGCCGGCATCTTCTTCATCGGCTATTTCATCTTCGAGGTGCCGAGCAACCTTGCGCTGGAAAAATTCGGCGCGAGCCGCTGGATCGCTCGCATCATGGTGACCTGGGGCATCATCTCGGCCCTGATGGCGATGGTCAGCGGCGTGACGAGCTTCTACGTGCTGCGCTTCCTGCTCGGCGTCGCCGAGGCCGGCTTCTTCCCCGGAATCATCCTCTATCTCACCTATTGGTATCCGGCCCAATATCGCGCCCGCTTCCTCGCGGCCTTCGCCATCGCCGTTCCGGTCTCGACCGTGATCGGCGCGCCGATCTCGGGCCTGCTGCTCGGGCTCGACGGCATGATGAGGCTGAAGGGCTGGCAGTGGCTGTTCATCATCGAGGGCGTTCCTTCCGTGCTGCTCGGCATCGTCACCTGGTTCTATCTCACCGACAGACCGGAGAAGGCGGACTGGCTCTCGGCCGAGCAAAAGGCCTGGCTGAAGGCGAAACTCGATTCGGAGATCGCGGCAAAGCAGGCGGTGAAGCACTTGTCGCTGGGCGAGGCGCTGTCCTCGCCGAAGGTGATCGCGCTTAGCCTGATCTATTTCGGCTTCGTCGGCGCGCTGTATGGCATGCAGTTCTGGTTGCCGCAGATCGTCAAGGCGTTCGGCCTCACCAACGCGCAGACCGGTTTCGTCACCGCAATCCCCTATCTGTTCGGCACCATTGCCATGGTCCTGTGGGCGAGGCATTCGGATGCGAGTCGCGAGCGCGTCATGCATGTCGGCGCACCGCTGCTGCTCACAGCCGTCGCTCTCGGCATCTCCTCCTCTCTCTCAGATCCCACCCTGACGATGGTGGCGCTGACGGTCGCCGCGATCGGCGTGTTCTGCTGCTTCGGGGTGTTCTGGACGTTGCCGACCGCCTGGCTGTCCGGCACGGCGGCGGCGGGCGCGATCGCCCTGATCAACTCGATCGGCAATCTCGCCGGTTTCGGCGGGCCCTATCTGATCGGCTGGGTCAAGGAAGCCACAGGCCAGACCTCGACCGGTCTGCTCGTCCTCGCCGTGCTGCCCCTGATCGCCGGCATTTTGGTCTTCGTCGGCGGCCACGACAGCAAGCACGAGTTCGCCGAGCAGGGGCGGTAGGGGCACTAGCCTTGTAAGCCTTATAGGGAGGGCAAAGGCGCGCGCCCTTGCGCGCCGTGCCCACCATCTCCCTACGCTGGCCGGGTTGGGGGGCACGCTCCGCGTTGCCCGCCCTACAAGCGCACCTTCGCAACATGGCCCGTCCCAATCCTTACCACCGCTTAACGATCACGCTTTCCTGATGACTGACGATTATTGACTTTCGTCAGTGATTAGTCAACATTCCTCAAATCGAGATGCAGGAGTGTCCTTCGATGTTCGTCCGGTCGGTTTTATCCAGCTATTCCAGGCTCTTGGCGGGTGTGTCGCTGGCTCTGATGGCCGCAGCCCTGGCCGGGTGCAATGATACTGTTGCCGAGAAGGCGGAGCCGCCGCGGCCGGTTTTGGTTGCGACCGCGCATTATAGTGCGGAGACGCCGGAGCGCAGCTTCGTCGGCACCATCAGGCCGCGGATCGAGAGCGATCTCGGCTTCCGCGTCGCCGGCAAGGTTGCCAAGCGCCTGGTCGAGGTCGGCCAGACCGTCGAAGTCGGCCAGCCATTGGCCACCCTCGACGAGGTCGACCTGAAGCTCCAGGCCGAGCAGGCCGTCGCCGAGCAGACCGCCGCGACCGGTGTGCTGGCCCAGGCCGCCGCCGCCGAGCAGCGCGCCAAGGACCTGAAGGCCAAGGGCTGGACCACCGATGCGCAACTTGATTCGAGTCGCGCCGCCGCCGATGAGGCCCGTGCGCGCCTGAACCGGGCCGAGCGCTCGGTCGAACTGACCAAGAACTCCCTTTCCTACGCGACGCTCAACGCCGACGCCCGAGGCGTCGTCACCGCAACGCTGATCGAGCCCGGCCAGGTGGTTGCCGCGGGCCAGGCCTCGATCCGTGTCGCCCGCTTTGCCGAAAAGGAAGCGGTCGTCGCGATCCCTGAGACGCTGGTCGGACGCGCCAAGTCGGGCGTCGCCAGCGTCACTCTTTGGTCCGAGCCGAACAAGCAGTATGCGGCCAAGCTGCGCGAGATCGCGCCGGCGGCCGACCCGGCCACGCGCACCTATCTGGCAAAGTTCTCGCTGCCCGAGGCCGACGACAAGGTCGCGCTCGGCATGACGGCGACGCTGACGCTGTCTGACGCCGCGACCGAGCGCGTCGCCCGGCTGCCGCTGTCGGCGCTGTTCAACGAAGGCGGCAAGCCGTCCTTCTACGTCGTCGACGACAACGGCGGCGTCACGCTCAAGCCGGTGGCGGTGAAGTCCTACGAGAGCAAGGACGTCGTCATCACGGGCGGTGTCGAGGAGGGCGCGAAGATCGTCGCCCTCGGCGTGCAGAAGCTCGATCCGGGCCAGCGGGTGCGGGTCGTGTCGTCGCTGAGTTTTTAGTTTGTCATTCCGGGGCGGTGCGGAGCACCGAGCCCGGAATCTCGAGATTCCGGGTTCGCCTATGGGCGCCCCGGAATGACAAAGAGAAATCGAGTTACGTCGTGTGAGGTGAGTTTCGGCCCTTGTCCCTAAGCAAAGGCTGAAGCGGCGAAGCGATCCAGAACCTGCCCAGCCCCCTGGATTGCTTCGCTGCCTCGCGACGACGGGGTGAATAGAGCGGCTGTCGTATTTGCAACTGGATCTTCTTTTCGGAGAGAGCGATGAAGCGCTTCAACCTTTCGGCCTGGGCCGTCAGCCATCCGACGCTGGTTCTCTTCCTGATGATCGTGCTCGGCGTCGCCGGCTTCTTCTCCTATGAGAAGCTCGGCCGCGCCGAAGATCCGTTCTTCACCGTGAAGGTGGTCAACGTCTCCGTGATCTGGCCCGGCGCGACCGCGCAGGAGATGCAGACCCAGGTCGCCGATCCCATCGAGAAGAAGATCCAGGAGCTGCCCTATTTCGAGAAGGTGCAGACCTATTCCAAGCCCGCCTTCACCGCGCTCCAGGTCACGTTCCGCGACAACACGCCGCCGAAGGACGTGCCCTATCTCTTCTACCTCCTGCGCAAGAAGCTGGTCGACGTGCAGGGCCAGCTGCCGTCCGGCATTCTCGGGCCCGTCGTCAACGACGAGTTCTCCGACGTCGATTCCATCCTCTACATGATGACCGGCGACGGCGCCGATTATGCCCAGCTCAAGAAGGTCTCCGAAGGTTTCCGCCAGCGCCTGCTGAAGGTGCCCGGCGTCACCAAGGTCGACGTCTACGGCAATCAGGACGAGCGCATCTTCGTCGAGTTCAGCCACGCCAAGCTCGCCACGCTCGGCATCACGCCGCAGGCGCTGTTCGATTCGCTCGCCAAGCAGAACAACGTGACGCCGGCCGGCACGGTCGAGACCTCCTCGCAGCGCGTGCCGCTGCGCGTCACCGGCGCGCTCGACGGTGCCAAGGCCGTCGCCGAAACGCCGGTCGAGAGCAACGGCCGTGTGTTCCGCCTCGGCGACATCGCCACCGTCACCCATGGCTATGTCGATCCGCCGAGCTTCGTCGTGCGCCAGGAAGGCAAGCCCGCCATCGGCATCGGCGTCGTCACCGCCAAGGGCGCCAACATCCTCGAGCTCGGCAAGGAGGTGGAGAAGGCGACCAACGAGTTCATGAAGGCCGTGCCGCAGGGCGTCGACGTCAAGCTGATCGCCGATCAGCCCAAGGTGGTCGAGCACGCCGTCGGCGAGTTCGTGCACTCTTTCATGGAAGCGCTCGTCATCGTGCTGTTCGTCTCGTTCCTGGCCCTCGGCTGGCGCACCGGCATCGTGGTCGCGCTGTCGGTGCCCCTGGTGCTCGGCATCGTCTTCATCGTCATGAACACGATGTCGCTCGACCTGCACCGCATCACGCTCGGCGCGCTGATCATCGCGCTCGGCCTGCTCGTCGACGACGCCATCATCGCGGTCGAGATGATGGTGGTGAAGATGGAGCAGGGCTGGGACCGCATGCGCGCGGCGTCCTTTGCCTGGGAATCTACTGCGTTTCCGATGCTCACGGGAACGCTGGTCACGGCCGCTGGCTTCCTCCCCATCGGCTTTGCCAATTCCGCGGTCGGCGAATATGCCGGCAGCATCTTCTGGATCGTGGCGATCGCCCTGGTCGCCTCCTGGTTCGTGGCGGTGATCTTCACGCCCTATATCGGCGTCAAGCTGCTGCCCGAGATGAAGGCGCACCACAACCATGATCCGCATGCGGTCTACGAGACCCGCATGTACCGCGGCTTGCGCGCCATCGTGAAATGGTGCGTCAACCACCGCATCACCGTGGTGGCCGCGACCGTCGGCGTCTTCATCGCGTCGATCGTCGGCTTCGGCCAGGTCCAGCAGCAGTTCTTCCCGCTCTCGGAGCGGCCCGAGCTGTTCCTCCAGTTGCGCCTGCCCGAGGGCACCGCCTTCAACGTCACCGAGAAGGCGGTGAAGAAGGCCGAAACGCTGCTGAAGGACGATAAGGACATCGAGACCTATACCGCCTATGTCGGCCAGGGCTCGCCGCGCTTCTGGCTCGGCCTCAACCCGCAGCTTCCGAACGAGGCCTTTGCCGAGATCGTCATCGTCGCCAAGGGCGTCGAGGCGCGCGAGCGCATCAAGGCCAAGATCGAGACCGCGGCTGCCGAGGGCTTCCTGACCGAGGCGCGCGTGCGCGTCGACCGCTTCAACTTCGGTCCGCCGGTCGGCTTCCCCGTGCAGTTCCGCGTGATCGGCCCCGATGCCAACAAGGTCCGCGAGATCGCCTACCAGGTCCGCGACGTCATGCGGGAGAACAAGAGCGTCAAGGATGTCCAGCTCGACTGGAACGAGCAGTCGCCCTACCTCAAGCTCGTCGTCGACCAGGACCGCGCCCGCGCCATGGGTCTCACCCCGCAGGACGTCTCGCAGGCACTGGCGATGCTGATCTCGGGCTCGCAGGTCACCACCGTGCGCGACGGCATCGAGAAGGTCGGCGTAGTCGCCCGCGCGATCCCGTCCGAACGCCTCGACCTCGGCGGTGTCGGTGATCTCACCATCACCTCGCGCAATGGCGTTGCCGTGCCGCTGCAGCAGATCGCCAAGATCGAGTATGCCCACGAGGAGCCGATCATGTGGCGGCGCAACCGCGACATGGCGATCACCGTGCGCTCCGACGTCGTCGACGGCGTGCAGGCGCCCGATGTCACCAACCAGATCACGCCGAAGCTGAAGGCGATCAAGGACCACCTCGAGCCGGCCTACCGGATCGAGCCGGGCGGGGCGTTCGAGGAATCCGCCAAGGGCAACGCCTCGATCTTCATCCTCTTCCCGGTGATGGTCATGGTGATGCTGACGCTGCTGATGATCCAGCTGCAGAGCTTCTCGCGCCTGATCCTGGTGTTCCTGACCGCGCCGCTCGGCATCGTCGGTGCCTCGCTCGGCCTCAACGTCGCCAATGCCCCGTTCGGCTTCGTGGCGCTGCTTGGCCTGATCGCGCTCGCCGGCATGATCATGCGCAACACCGTCATCCTGGTCGACCAGATCGAGACCGATGTCTCGCACGGCCTGACCCGGCGCGAGGCGATCGTGGAAGCCACCGTCCGCCGCGCCCGTCCGGTGGTGCTGACGGCGCTCGCCGCCATCCTCGCCATGATCCCGCTGTCGCGGTCGGCGTTCTGGGGCCCGATGGCGATCACCATCATGGGCGGCCTGTTCGTCGCGACCTTCCTGACCCTGCTGTACCTGCCGGGCCTCTATGCCCTCTGGTTCCGCAAGAGCCTGGACGAGGCCGGTACGCCCGAGCAGCCCGCCGCGCCGCAGCATGGCAGTGATGAACATCCAGCAATTCCGCTTGCTGAAGCGGCTGAATAAGTGAGATGAAGTGCTGAGCGATGAGTCCTGACTGATGGCCCTTATTTCGGAACATATCGAAGGCGACACCCGGGATCGTATCCTCGAGGTGGCCGAGCGGCTGTTCCGTCAGATCGGCTACCAGAAGACCACGGTCGGCGACATCGCCAAGGAGCTCAGAATGAGCCCCGCCAACGTCTATCGCTTCTTCGAATCGAAGAAGGCGATCCACCAGGCGGTCGCCCGTTCGCTGATGGGCGAGGTCGAGCTCGAGGCGCAGCGGATCGTGGCCCGGCCCGGCCCGGTCAAGGAGCGCTTCCGCGAGCTGCTCACCACCATCCATCGCATGAACACCGAGCGCTATGTCGGCGACAACAAGCTGCACGAGATGGTCGCGATCGCGATGGAGGAAGACTGGGACGTCTGCGTCGCCCATATGGAGTGCATCGCCGGTGTCGTCGGCCAGATGATCGCCCAAGGCGTCGCCTCCGGCGAGTTCGAGGCGCCGGACCTGCAACTGGCCGCGCTCTGCTCGTGCACCGCGATGATCCGCTTCTTCCACCCCCAGATGATCGCCCAGTGCGCCACCAAGCCGGGCCCGAACATCGACCAGATGATCGATTTCGTCATCGCGGGTCTGTCGCCGCGCCACTGACGGGCGCAGCGTTTTCTCCTATAAGCTCACCTGCCGTCATTCCGGGGCGCGCGAAGCGCGAACCCGGAATCTCGAGATTCCGGGTTCGGTCCTGCGGACCGCCCCGGAATGACGGAGAGCGGAGAGCCAGCGTGACCGACAAAGATCTGTACTTCTATGAGCCCTCCAAGGGCCACGGCCTCAAGCACGATCCCTTCAACGCCATCATCGCGCCGCGGCCGATCGGCTGGATCTCCTCCCGCGATACCAACGGCCACGTCAACCTCGCGCCCTACAGCTTCTTCAACGCGTTCTGTTACGTGCCGCCGATCATCGGATTTTCTTCCACGAACTGGAAGGACACGGTGTCGAACATGGAGCAGACTAGGGAGTTCGTCTGGAATCTCACCACCATGGATCTCGCCAAGCACATGAACGCGACCGCGGCGCATGTCGCGCCTGAGGTGGACGAGTTCAAGCTCGCCGGCCTTACCGCCGTCCCCGGCAAGCTCGTCAACGTGCCGCGCGTGGCTGAGAGCCCCGTCGCCTTCGAGTGCAAGGTGTCCGACATCGTCCGGCTCAAGGGCGCCGACGGCAAGGAGGCCGCCGCCTGGCTGACGTTAGGGGAGGTCGTCGCCGTCCACATCGACAAGGCCTTGATCAAGGACGGCGTCTACCAGACCGCCGCCGCCCGCCCGATCGTCCGCGCCGGCCGCCGCGGCGATTATTTCGAGATCAAGCCGGAAAACATGTTCGAGATGGTGCGGCCGGATTAGGACCGTCTCCCTCAACGCCGTCATTCCGGGGCGCGCCGTCAGGCGCGAGCCCGGAATCCATTCCTCCACCGACTCTGCTGCACGATGGATTCCGGGCTCGACGCTACGCGTCGCCCCGGAATGACAGCGGAGAGACATTCAGCTCCCCACCCCCTTCCCGGAACCGTCCCCGCACCCTGGCCGTTATGGCCGGGGGCCGCTCGGCCGCGTCAATTTTGCAGCCGAACCTTTCACGCAGCCGGCCACTTTCCGCTAAAATGCCCAATAACCGCGCCGATGCATGAGGTCTGCCATGAGCTTCCGCCGCGACACCCTGACAAAGCCGATCTTCTCCTGGGCGCGCGGCGTGCTGCCGTCGATGTCCGACACCGAGCGCGAGGCGCTGGAGGCCGGCGACGTCTGGTGGGATGCCGATCTCTTCACCGGCAACCCCGACTGGTCGAAGCTGCTGAAGGTGCCGCAGGCGAGGCTGACGGATGAGGAGCGGGCCTTCCTGAACGGTCCCGTCGACGAGCTCTGCGCCATGCTCGACGAGTGGAAGATCTTCTGGGAATTGCGTGACCTGCCGCCGGACGTCTGGCACTTCGTCAAGCGCGAGAAATTCTTCGGCATGATCATCCCGAAGGAGTTCGGCGGCCTCGGCTTCTCGCCCTACGCGCATTCGGAAGTGGTGCGCAAGATCTCGACCCGCTCGATCGCGGCGGCCGTCACCGTGATGGTGCCGAACTCGCTCGGCCCGGGCGAGCTCCTGATGCGCTTCGGCACCATTGAGCAACAGCAGCGCTGGCTGCCGCGCCTCGCCGATGGCCGCGACATTCCCTGCTTCGGCCTCACCAGCCCGGAAGCCGGCTCCGATGCCGCTTCGATGGTCGACACCGGCATCGTCTGCAGGGGCGAATTCGACGGGCGCGAGGTCGTCGGCCTCCGCCTCAACTGGCACAAGCGCTACATCACGCTCGGTCCCGTCGCGACGCTGCTCGGTCTTGCCTTCAAGGCCTGTGATCCCGATCATCTCGTGGGCAGCCAGGAAGAGCTCGGCATCACCGTGGCGCTGATTCCGACGAACTTGCCCGGTGTCGAGATCGGCCAGCGCCATCTGCCGTCGATGCAGGTGTTCCAGAACGGCCCGAACTGGGGACGTGACGTCTTCATTCCGCTCGACTACGTCATCGGCGGCAAGGAGCGCCTCGGGCAGGGCTGGAAGATGCTGATGACGGCGCTTGCCGCCGGCCGCGGCATCTCGCTGCCGTCGCTCTCTGCTGCGGGTGCCGCCTATGCGGCGCGCACCACCGGCGCCTATGCCCGCATCCGCGAGCAGTTCGGCATCTCCATCTCCAAGTTCGAAGGCGTCGAGGAGCCGCTCGCGCGAATCGTTGCGACCGCCTACCAGCTCGACGCCGCGCGCCGGCTCACCTGCGCGGCGCTGAATGCCGGCATTCATCCCGCCGTCATTTCCGGCATCATGAAGTTGCACGCGACTGAGCGGATGCGCACCGCGATCGATGACGCCATGGACATCCATGGCGGCAAGGCCGTGATCGACGGTCCGCAAAACTATCTCGGCAATCTGCACCGCGCCGTGCCGGTCGGCATCACTGTGGAAGGCGCCAATATCCTGACCCGCAATCTCATCGTGTTCGGGCAAGGCGCCATCCGCGCCCATCCTTACCTGCTCGACGAGATGAATGCGCTCGCCGATAGCGACCGTGCGCGCGGGCTCAGCGCGTTCGACAAGGCGTTCTGGAAGCATGTCGGCCACAGCTTCCGGACACTCTTCCGTGCCTTTGGCCGTAGCTGGACCTTTGGCGCATTGGCGCCGGCGCCCGATGCGGGTGATGCGACGCCATTCTATCGCCAGCTCTCGCGCTACTCCGCGGCCTTTGCGCTCTGCGCCGACATGGCGCTGCTGACGCTCGGCGGCGCGCTCAAGCGCAAGGAGACGCTGTCGGCCCGCTTCGGCGATATCCTGTCCGAGCTCTATCTGCTCTCGGCCGCGCTGAAGCGTTGGCAGGACGAGGGCCGGCAGAAGGAGGATTTTGCCGCGCTGGAATGGTGCATGGCGACCGGCTTCCGGACCATCGAGAACCGGCTCGCCGAGATCCTCGCCAATCTGCCCAACCGCTTCGTCGCTGGTTTCCTCAGGCTCGTGGTCCAGCCGTTCGGCGCGCGCGTGCTCGGCCCCTCCGACCGCGTCGTGCACCAATGCGCGAGTCTGGTCCTGGAGCCGTCGGCGGCACGCGAGCGCCTCACGCCGGATCTGGCCCGGGTCGACGACGACGGCGGTTTTGCCCGGCTGGAGCGCGCGTTCGAGCTGGTCGCCGGCACGGACGCCATCGCCAGGCGCCTCCGGGCCGCTCAGATCCGCGACTGGAAGGAAGCGGTCGCTAAGGGCGTGATCACGCAGGCTGAGGGCGAGCAGCTCGCCGCCGCCCGTGAAGCCGTCACAAAAGTGATAGAGGTCGACGATTTTGCGCCGGAGGCGCTGTCGCCGATTTACAAGAAAACCGTCAATGTGCATCAGTTCTTCCAGGAACTCGGTGAACAGAGGGCGGCGAGCTGATGGCACGACCGGTTTTCATCGTCGACGGCAGCAGGACGCCGTTCCTGAAGGCGCGTTCGGGGCCCGGTCCGTTCACGCCGGTCGATCTCGCCGTGCAGTGCGGCCGGCCGCTGCTGGCGCGCCAGCCGTTTGCGCCCAACGCTTTCGATCAGGTCATCCTCGGTTGCGTCAACGTGATCGCGGACGAGATGAACCCGGCCCGCGTCGCCGCGCTCCGGCTCGGCATGGGCGAGGACATGGTCGCCTTCACCGTGCAGATCAATTGCGGCTCCGGCATGCAGTCGATCGACACCGCCTACCGCTACATCCGCGAGGGCCATGCCGACATGATCCTTGCCGGCGGCACCGAGGCGCTGAGCCACGCGCCGCTGGTCTGGTCGAACGCGGGCGTGCGCTGGTTCGCCGGCCTCGCCACCGCCAAGGGCGTTGCCGCGAAGCTGGCTGCAGCCTTCAAGCTGCGGCCGCGCTATCTCAAGCCGATCATCGGCCTCGAGCGCGGCCTGACCGATCCCGTTACCGATCTGAACATGGGCCAGACCGCCGAGGTCGTCGGCCATCTCTTCGGCATCACCCGCGCACAGTCCGATGCCTATGCCGCCGAAAGCCATCGCCGGCTCGCGCATGCGCAAAGCGCGGGTTATTTGAAGGGCGAGGTCGAGACCGCCTTCTCCCGCGACGGCAAGTTCTTCGACCACGATGACGGCGTGCGTCCGGATTCGACGGTCGAGTCGCTGGCAAAACTCCGGCCGGTGTTCGAGCGCCCCTGGGGACAGGTCACGGCGGGCAATTCCTCGCAGATCACCGACGGCGCGTCCTGGGCGATCCTCGCCTCAGACGCGGCAGTGGCAAAGCACAAGCTGACGCCGAAGGCTGCGATCGTCGACAGCCATTGGGCGGCGCTTGATCCCAGCATCATGGGGCTCGGGCCCGTGATGTCGGCGACGCCGCTGCTCACGCGCAACAATCTCACGATCAAGGACGTCGAGACCTGGGAGCTGAACGAGGCCTTCGCAACCCAGGTGCTCGGCTGTCTCGCCGCCTGGAACGACGACAAGTTCTGCCGCGAAATATTGCGGCTCGACGGCGCGGCCGGCGAGATCGACCGTGAGCGGCTGAACGTCGACGGCGGAGCGATCTCGCTCGGCCACCCCGTCGGCACCTCCGGCAACCGCATCGTGCTGCATCTCGTCAACGCCATGAAGCGGCTCGGCACGCGACGTGGCGTTGCCACCGAATGCATCGGCGGCGGGCTCGGCGGCGCCATGCTGATCGAGGCGGTGTGACCATGGATTCCAAGATTATGACCGCGCTGGGCGACCGCGTCCTGACGCTCGGGCCTCCGCCCGCGGCGGACAGCCCATACAGGCATTTCAAGCTGACGCGTGACGCCGATGGCGTCGCCTGGCTGCTGTTCGACCGCGCTGATGCAAGCGCCAACACCCTGTCCTCCGATGTGATGGAGGAGTTCGACGCCGTGCTTGCCGCGATCGAGACCGAGCGTCCGGGCGGCCTCGTGATCCGCTCGGCCAAACCCTCCGGCTTCATCGCCGGCGCCGACGTCAACGAATTCCGCGGCGCGTCTGATCCCGCCATGGTCGAGACGCGCATCCGCGCCGCGCATGCGGTAGTCGACCACCTGGAAGCCTTGAGGCTGCCGACGGTCGCGGTCATCCACGGCTTCTGCCTCGGCGGCGGGCTCGAGGTCGCGCTGGCCTGCCAGGCGCGCATCGCCATCGAGGGGGCGCGCTTCGGCTTCCCGGAGGTGATGCTCGGCCTGCACCCCGGCCTCGGTGGCACGGCGCGGTTCACCGCGCTGGTCAATCCGACCCAGTCGATGGCGCTGATGCTGACCGGCCGCATCATCGATGCGCGCCGCGCCAGGGCGCTCGGCCTCGTCGACACCGTGACGCAGGAGCGGCATGTCCAGGGCGCGGTGAAGGATGCGCTGTTCGGCCGCCTGAAGCGAGCCAAGCCCGGTCTGCTCACGCGCGCCGCCAACCTCGGACCGGTGCGCGGCCTGCTGGCCAAGCGCATGCGCGCGGAGGCCGCGAAGGCTGCATCGCGCGAGCATTATCCAGCGCCCTATGCGCTGATCGATCTCTGGGAAGCGCATGGCGGCAGCAAATCCGCGATGCTGAAGGCCGAGCAGGCCTCGTTCGCCAAGCTGATGGTGACGCCGACCGCGCAGAACCTGATCCGCGTCTTCTTCCTGCGCGAGCAGATGAAGAAGGCGGCAGGCGCCGGCAGCACGGTGAAGCATGTCCATGTCATCGGCGCCGGCGCGATGGGCGGCGACATCGCGGCCTGGTGTGCGGGGCAGGGCCTTCGCGTCTCGCTCGCCGACATGAAGGCCGAGCCGATCGCGGGTGCGGTGAAGCGCGCAGCCGAGCTCTACGGCAAGATCATCCGCAAGCCGACCGAGGTGCGTGACGCGCTCGATCGCCTCGTCCCCGACATCGACGGGGAGGGCGTCCGCAACGCCGATCTCATCATCGAAGCGGTGCCCGAGAAGCTCGAGCTGAAGCAGAAGGTCTATGCCGGCCTCGAGCCGCGGATGAAGCCCGGCGCGATCCTTGCGACCAACACGTCGAGCATTCCGCTTCAGGACTTGCGCACCACTCTGGCGCGTCCGGAGCGGCTGGTCGGCCTGCATTTCTTCAATCCGGTGTCGCGGCTGCAACTGGTCGAAGTCGTCAGTCACGACGGCAACGATCCGCAGGTGCTGACGGACGCGCTCGCCTTTGTCGGCGCGATCGACCGCCTGCCTTTGCCTGTGAAGAGCTCGCCGGGCTTCCTCGTCAACCGCGCGCTGACGCCTTACATGCTGGAAGCGATGGTGATGCTGGACGAGAAGACCGACCAGCGCCTGATCGATGCCGCGGCCGAGCAGTTCGGCATGCCGATGGGGCCGATCGAACTGGCCGATCAGGTCGGCCTCGACATCTGCCTCGACGTCGGCGACATGCTGCGAACCAAGTTCGGCGATCTGCTGCCGCCGACGCCGGCCTGGCTGCGCGAGAAGGTCGCAAGAGGCGAGCTCGGCCGCAAAGCCGGCAAGGGCTTCTACACCTGGAAGGACGGCAAGGCGGAGAAGGCACCGCTTCCCGAGACCGGTCCGCGCGTCACCGACCAGATGATCGACCGCCTGGTGCTGCCGATGTCCAATGTCTGTGTTGCCTGCTTGCGCGAAGGCATCGTCGACGATGCCGATGCGGTCGACGGCGCCATGATCTTCGGCACTGGCTATGCTCCGTTCCGTGGCGGTCCATTGAACTATGCGCGCACGCGCGGCGTGGAGAACGTCGTGTCCACCCTGCGCGGGCTCGCCGATCGATTTGGCGGGCGTTTCGCGCCGGATGCGGGCTGGGACAGTTTGCAATAGAGGCTGCCGGTAAAAAAGATGCTATCCTGGGTGGTGGAGCCTGTGGGGAGTATCGCCGATGCCGACGATCCCGTTCTTCAAGCATGCGACCCTGCGCGAGATCATCGTCACGCGGTTGTGCTGCGCGGCCGATGTCGTCGTGATCCTATGTTGTGCAGGCTATCTCGTCGCGCGCTATCCCGAGGTGGGATTGCACTGGTCGTGGTTGATCGTGGCGCTCCTGGCCGGATATTTCCTCGCTGACCTTTTTTCGGGGCTGGTGCATTGGGTGGTCGACACCTGGCTCGACGAGGGGATGCTTGGCCGCGGCATCGCGATCACGCGAGAGCATCACACCCACCCCAGCCACGTTCTGCTCTACGGCTTCCTCGACCAGGCGTCTCTCGGTGCGGCGCCGGGCGCTGTGGTGGTCGGGGGCGCGGCCACCGTCACGGCGTTGTTTCCGGCTTCCGCGCTCACCTATGCGCTGATGATCGTCTGGTTCGTGATCGCCACCTGCATGCTGTTTGGCATGGGCTTCCACAATCTCGCGCACCGGCCGGTCCGCCCGCTGCCCCTGCGCGTGGCTCAACGGCTGCATCTGGTCTGTTCACCCGAGCATCATTGGCGTCATCACGGTGACCACACCATCCGCTATTGTGTCATCAATGGATGGGCCAATTATCCGTGCGACCGTTTCCGGCTATGGAGCAGGCTGGAGCGGCTGGTAACGGCAACGACCGGACGCGCGCCGCGGGCCGACGATGCGGAGTGGCAACACAAGCTGAACGGTGCCGGAATCGTCGTCGGGTCGCCGCGGCCGAATGGATAGCGCAAGCTCGTCTCGTGTCGATGTTGCGCAAGGCGCCGAGGCTTTGTATCCAGAGCCGAGAGCCGCGGGAGATCAACGATATGACCGACACGCACGTCCACGCCCCTATCAGCTCCGACACCGGGCCGAGCGGCGATCTCTGCATCCGCACGCTGGCGATGCCGGCCGACACCAACGCAAACGGCGACATCTTCGGCGGCTGGCTCCTGAGCCAGATGGACGTCGGCGGCGGCGTGTTCGCCTCGAAGGCAGCGAGGTCGCGCACCGTGACGGTCGCGATCGAGGCGATGAATTTTCGCAAAGCGGTCTATGTCGGCGATCTCGTCTCGGTCTACGCCAATCTCGTGCGCGTCGGGCGCACCTCGCTGACGGTGCATCTCGAGGCCTGGGCATTGCGGCGCAAGGAGCTTCATCCGTTCCTCGTCACCGACGGCAATTTCACCTACGTCTCGATCGACGACCACGGCCGTCCGCAGGAAATCCAGCGAAACGATCCGCCGATCGCGACGTAATCGCGCGCGACGCTCTGCCTCATCCTGCGAGACGTGGCAATCGCTGCAAAACGCGGCGCGGGTGAGTCATCCTCGTCGCGGCTTCGCCAAGAACCAGTCATAAAACGGATGAGGTCCCGGCGTACTCAATTGCGTGTCGATTCGGGGTGGAAACGGCCTCAAATGCCTGGGAACCTTTGGGCATGAGTGTCGTTATTTGCCCGCACTGAGGGATCCACGGACCATGCCGGACAGCTACATCATTGAAGTCAATTCGCAGACCGCAGGTATCGTCGTTCGCTCTCAAGGAGGCTACTGCTTCTTCGCCTCGTCCCACCGCTTCAACCGTCTCGAAGGCCAGCTCTTCCGCAACGCCCGCGAAGCCGAGCGCGCTGCGCGCAGGCTGGTTAACGGCGAGGTGAAGGAGGCGGCGTAACTGTCGTCATTCCGGGGCGCGCGTAGCGCGAACTATGGTGCGCAATCGCGCACCTGAGCATCTATCGTGCTGCAGAAATTGCCGACCAATGGATTCCGGGCCCGCGCCTTTCGGCGCGTCCCGGAATGACGTCGTTGATCACAACTTCGTCGCGGCCCGCGACAAGAGCTTCCACTCGTCGCCCTGCCTCTGCCAGTTCATCAGGATGTGAAGGTTGGTTGATACTTTTTTCCCATCGGCCGCCATCTCCTGCTCGCCCAGCCAGTGGAAACGCACGATCGCTGCGGGGCCGACGACCTTGATGGTGGGGTCCTTGTATTCGATCGACAGGAATTTCGATTTGCCGTCGGTTGCGTTGGCGATGAAGGTCGCCTTGTCCTCGACCTTGCCGCTGGAATGGCTGTAGCTCAGATCGTCCCAGCACAGCGCAGCGAGCGCTTTCGGATCGGCCGCGATCTGGGCAAGGCGGAAGGCCTCGACCTTCTTCGCCACGGCTTCCTCGTCCGCCGACGCGGCGAGCGCCGGCGTGGCGAACGCAAGCGCGGAGACGGCGAGAGTGGAGAGAGCCAGATCGCGTCGGTTGATGGTCATCGTTTCCTCCTTTTTGATCTTGCACCGAGTGTTGCAGCCGCGCGTGACTTTGTCGAGAGTCGCATTGTCGTCATGTGAATGCGTGATTGCGCGATCGGGGCCGTATTGATACGTCTCGCGCATCGATGCGTCGCGCATTTGGGAAAGTACGGAAATGATCGAGGCCAGCTACGATGCGATGGGCAGGGCGTTGTTGTTCGACATCGACGGCACCCTCGCCGACACAGATCCGCTGCACTTGAAGGCGTTCAACCAGGTACTCGGCCCGCGCGGCCATATCTTCGACCACGCGCGCTTCTCCAGGGAGCTGCAAGGTTTCGCCAATGTCGCGATCGGCGAGCGCTTTCTGCCCGACGAGGCGCCGGAGCGGCGTGCCCTGATCCTCGATGAGAAGGAGGAGGTCTTCCGCACGCTCGTGGCCGGGCAGATCGCACCGCTGCCGGGCCTGATGGCGCTGCTCGACCGGGCCGACAGCGCCGGCATCCCCATGGTCGCCGTGACCAATGCGCCGCGCCTCAACGCCGAGCTGCTGCTCTCGGGTCTCGGCATCACGCATCGCTTCAAGGCGCTCGTGATCGGCGCCGAGCTGCCGCACGGCAAGCCGCATCCGCTGCCCTATCAGGAAGGGCTGCGTTGCGTCGGCGCGAGGCCGGAAACCTCGATCGCATTCGAAGACTCCCGCACCGGCGTCCAGTCCGCCACGGCGGCCGGAATTCCAACCATCGGCATTCGCACCAGCCTCAGCCACGCCGACCTGGTTGCATCAGGCGCAGTCGCGTCCGCCAGCGCCTTCGACGATCCGGCGCTGCTCGCGCGTCTTGCGAACGCTATGGCGTGGTAAGAAATGGCGTGGTGAGGACCCCTCATCCGTTAACCGTGATCAGCGTGCGCATTGACCGAAGGCGCGAACCGCCGCACCATGCATCACTCTGATTTGAGGCCGTTGCCGTGACCGGACTGACCCATCGCCAAGCCGAAATCCTCAACATCGCGCGCGCTTCCGGCCGCGTCATGGTCGAGGAGCTCGCGCGCCGCTTCGAAGTCTCGGCGCAGACCATCCGCAAGGATCTCAACGACCTCTGTGAGCGGAGATCGCTGACCCGCATCCATGGCGGCGCCATCATCGCCTCGGGCGTGGAGAACCTCGCCTACGAGGCGCGCCGCTTCGTTGCCGCCGACGAGAAGAAAGCGATCGGCGCGGCCGCCGCGTCGCTGATCCCGAACGGCTGCTCGCTGTTCATCAACATCGGCACCACGACGGAGGAGGTCGCGAGCGCGCTGACCTCGCACGAGGACCTGCTCGTCATCACCAACAATCTCAACGTTGCCATGCTGCTCTACCGCCATCCCCGCATCGAGGTGGTGGTCGCGGGCGGCACGGTGCGGCGCGCCGACGGCGCAGTGGTCGGCTCGACCGCGACGCAGCTGATCGGCCAGTTCAAGGTCGACTATGCCATCATCGGCGCGTCCGCGATCGACGAGGAGGGGGCGTTGCTCGACTTCGACTATCGCGAGGTGCAGGTGGCGCAGGCCATCATCGCCAATGCCCGCAGCGTCATGCTGGTCGCCGATTCCACCAAGCTGCGCCGCAGCGCGCCGGTGCGGATCGCCCACATCACCCAGATCCAGACCTTCGTCACCGACCAGGAGCTTCCCGAGCGCCTCGCCACCATCTGCCACAGCAAGGGCATCGAGGTGGTCGAGGCGATGCCGAAGGGCGCGGATATCGACGATTCCCCGGCCGAGGTGCAGGATGCTGCGCCTGAAGCCGCACCGGTCGTTCGGCTGAGATAGGTCTCAGGCATCATCCCAAGGATTGAGCAGCGGAACGCCGAACGCCGCAAAATCCTTCACATTGCGCGTGACAAGCGTGAGGTGGTGCACGAGAGTGGTGGCCGCAAAGAAGCCGTCCATGACAGACAATGCGACGCCGCCCATGCGGCTCTGCGCCATGAGGTCGCCCCAGCGCTCGGCGACCGCATGGTCGATGGGCAGAACGCGGTCGGCAAATCGCGCCGGTAGATCATGCGCCAGCCAGGCGGCCAGCGCCGTGCGCCGGCGGCCATCGTCCAGCAATGCGATGCCGCGGCGAAGTTCGGCGATCGTGGCAACGCTTATGAATGCCCGATCTTCGTCGATCGTATCGAGCCACGCCAAGACCTTCGGCGAAGGCGCTGAGCGCCGAACCTCCGACAGCACGTTGGTGTCGAGCAGCAGATTCACGGCATCTCGTCGCGTGGCGCGTCCTGGACCCGTTCAAGCTCGAGGTTGGCGCCGCGCAGCGGCGAGCCCAGAAGGAATTCGGCCAGCGTGCCGTTGCGTGCGGTCTTGCGCGCCCATTCGTCGGCGGAGACGACAACCGCATTCGGTTTGCCGTGTCGTGTGATGACCTGCGGGCCGGCTTGAGCGCGATCAATCACCTCGGACAACCGCGCCTTGGCGCTGGCCAGCGTCCAGGTGTCATCAGCAGGAAGGGTGCGGGGCGCAGTAATACGATCGGTCATGCGCATGAACCATTTTGACTATAATGACTATATTGCTCCAAAATTGGCCGCGCAAGAGCCCCTTGGATCCCCACAAGATAGGCCAACTTTCGCTTCTCCTCCTCTCTCTTTCATCTTGCTTTCGTTTTCCTGTATGATCTAATCAAAAGCGAAAGTAGCCGCTCGACGGAACGAGCGGTCGCCGGGGGATGCGTCTGTTGGAGCGTATTTTCGATCTCGCCATCATCGGAGGCGGTGTTAACGGCTGCGGCATCGCGCGCGATGCGGTGGGCCGTGGCAATACGGTTTTCCTGTGCGAAATGAACGATCTGGCGAGCGGGACGTCGTCCTGGTCGACCAAGCTGGTGCATGGCGGCCTGCGCTATCTCGAATATTACGAGTTTCGGCTGGTCCGCGAGGCGCTGATCGAGCGCGAGATCCTCTGGGGCATCGCGCCCCACATCATCCGCCCCCTGCGTTTCGTTTTGCCGCATCACGCCGGCCTGCGCCCGGCCTGGCTGCTGCGCCTCGGCCTCTTCCTCTATGATCACATCGGCGGCCGGCACCTGCTGCCGGCGACCCGCTCGGTGGATCTCAAGCGCGATGAGGTCGGCAAGCCGCTGATCCCGAACCGCTACAGCCGCGCCTTCGAATATTCGGACTGTTTCGTCGACGACGCCCGCCTCGTCGTGCTCAACGCGCGCGATGCCGCCGACAAGGGCGCCGAGATCCGCACCCGCACCCGCGCCACCGAGATTCGCCAGTCCGGCGGCCTCTGGATGGTCAGCATGGTCAATACGCTGACCGGCGAGCGCTCGCAGGTCCGGGCGCGCGCGCTCGTCAATGCCGGCGGTCCCTGGGTCGAGGACGTGCTCGGCCGCGGCGCGGGTGTCAATGCGAAGGCAAAAGTCCGCCTGGTGCAGGGCTCACATATTGTCGTGAAGAAACTTTACGATCACGACCGTGCCTACATGTTCCAGAATGCCGATGGCCGCATCATCTTCGTCATCCCGTACCAGGACGATTTCACGCTGATCGGCACCACCGATCGCGACTATGACGGCGATCCTGCCAAGGTGAAGGCGACGGCCGAGGAGATCCAGTATCTCTGCACCGCGGCGAGCGAATATCTCGCCAAGCCGGTCACGCCGGATGACGTGGTCTGGACCTATTCCGGCGTGCGGCCGCTCTATGACGATGGCGCCAGCGAAGCCAAGGCCGCGACGCGCGACTACGTGTTCGAGCTCGACACGCCCGGTGGTGTGCCGCTGCTGTCCATCTATGGCGGCAAGATCACGACCTATCGCAGGCTCGCCGAAGAGGCCCTGGAACGCCTTGCGCCCTATCTTCGCAGCGCGAAAGCGCGCGAGGGGTGGACCGGCAAATGGCCGCTGCCCGGCGGCGACATGGATGTGTCGGATATCGACGGCCTGATCGCCGAGCTCCAGCGTGGCTATCCCTTCCTCAGCCATGAGCATGCAAGGCGGCTCGCGCGCGCTTATGGCACGCGGGCGATCAAGCTGCTCGGTGATGCGAAATCGGCGGCCGATCTCGGCCAGTCCTTCGGTGCGACGCTGACTGAACGCGAGGTCCGCTACCTCATCGCCAATGAGTGGGCGGTCACAGCGGACGACGTCGTCTGGCGCCGTTCCAAGCTCGGCCTGCGACTATCTGCCGACGAGATTGCGGCACTCGACGACTGGATCAGGACCCACGCCGTGCCGCAAAGTCCCCTGCTGGAAGCGGGAGGACGCTCATGACCGTGACACTCGATCACGTGACCCGGACCGTCGAGGGTGTCGAGCACATCCGCGATGTCTCCCTGACTCTCGAGAGCGGTACGCTCAACGTCCTGCTCGGGCCGACGCTGTCGGGCAAGACCTCGATCATGCGGCTGCTCGCCGGTCTCGACAAGCCGACCACGGGCAAGGTGCTGGTCAACGGCAAGGACGTCACCGGCGCCGACGTGCGCCAGCGCTCGGTCGCGATGGTCTATCAGCAGTTCATCAACTACCCCTCGCTCACGGTCTACGAGAACATCGCCTCGCCCCTGCGCGTGCAGGGCAAGCCGCGCGACGAGATCGAGGCGCGCGTGGCGGAGGCGGCAAAACTGCTGCGGCTCGAGCCGTTCCTGAAGCGCACGCCGCTCCAGCTCTCCGGCGGCCAGCAGCAGCGCACCGCGATCGCACGCGCGCTGGTCAAGGGCGCCGATCTCGTGCTGCTCGACGAGCCGCTCGCCAATCTCGACTACAAGCTGCGCGAGGAGCTGCGCGCCGAATTGCCGCGCATCTTCGAGGCCTCGGGCGCGATCTTCGTCTATGCCACGACCGAGCCGACCGAGGCGCTGCTGCTCGGCGGCAACACGGTGTGCATGTGGGAGGGCCAGGCGCTGCAGATGGGCGAGACCGCCAGCGTCTACCGCCGGCCGCAGACCTTGCGCGTCGCCCAGGTGTTCTCGGATCCGCCGCTCAACCTCGTCGCCATCGAGAAGAAGAACGGCTCCGTGCAATACGCCGGCGGAACGTCCTCACCGGCCTCGGGCCTCTATGCCTTGCTCGCCGACGGAACCTATCGCGTCGGCTTCCGCGCCCATCAGCTCGGGCTTGCCAATGGCGAGACCGATCGCCACGCCTTCCACGCCACTGTCACGGTGACCGAGATCACCGGTTCGGAGAGCTTCGTGCATTTGACCCGCGACGGATCGAACTGGGTGGCGGTGCTGCACGGCGTGCACGAGTTCGAGCCCGGCCAGATGCTCGATGCCGTGCTCGATCCCAATGATGTCTTCGTCTTTGACGCGGCGGACCGGCTGGTCGCTGCGCCGGGCATAGCGTTTTCAAGCGAAGTGCGTAGCGGTTCGCGTGAAGAAAACGCGTCAAACAGACAAAGCTCCTGAGGGAGGTGCGCCATGGCCCGCATTGACCTCGTCGATCTCGCCCATTCCTACGGCGGCAACGACGCGCCGCAGGAGAGCTTTGCGCTGAAGCCGGTGACCATGACCTGGCGGCAGGGCGGCGCCTATGCGCTGCTCGGCCCGTCCGGCTGTGGCAAGACCACGCTTCTGAATGTCATCTCCGGCATCATCACGCCGTCGCGCGGGAAAATCCTGTTCGACGGCAAGGACATCACGCCGCTGTCGACCCAGAAGCGCAACATCGCGCAGGTGTTCCAGTTTCCGGTGATCTACGACACCATGACGGTTGGACAGAACCTGGCGTTTCCGCTGAAGAATCGCGGCGTGCCGAAGGCCGACATTGACAGGCGCGTCGCCGAGATCGGCCGCCTGCTCGACCTCGAGCCCTATCTGAACCGCAAGGCCACGCGCCTGACCGCCGATGCCAAGCAGAAGATCTCGCTCGGCCGCGGCCTCGTCCGCTCGGACGTCGCCGCTGTGCTGTTCGACGAGCCGCTGACGGTGATCGATCCCGAACTGAAATGGCAGCTCCGCTCCAAGCTGAAGGCGCTGCATCGTGAGCTCGATCTCACGATGATCTACGTCACCCACGACCAGACCGAAGCGCTGACCTTCGCCGACACCGTCGTCGTCATGCACGACGGCCGCGTCGTGCAGAGCGGCACGCCCGCCGAACTGTTCGACAAGCCGGCGCACACCTTCGTCGGCTATTTCATCGGCTCGCCCGGCATGAACATCCTGCCGGCGGAGGTGCGGGGGCGCGAGGCCAAGATCGGCGGCCACGTCATCGCGCTCAATCGCAGCTACGACAATCTGCCTTCGGGCGCCAAGATCGAGATCGGCGTCCGTCCCGAATTCGTCGAGGTGGTCGCGCCCGCGCCCGGCCTGCTCACCGCCAGGATCGAGCGCATCGACGATCTCGGCCGCATCCGCTTCGCGCGCGTGCGCGTCGGCGACGCGAAGCTGGCCGCGCGCGCACCGGCGGGCTTCACCAGCGCCGACGGCAGCGCCGGGCTGAAATTCGATCCGTCGCACGTGCACGTCTACGCCGACAGCCTTCTGGTGGAGGGAGCCGCCTGATGGATAAGACCGTCAACCAAAAAGCCTGGTTCCTGGTGCTGCCGGTGTTCCTGGTCGTGGCCTTCTCGGCGGTGCTGCCGCTGATGACGGTGGTGAACTATTCGATGCAGGACACCTTCGGCAACAACCAGTTCTTCTGGAACGGCGTCGGCTGGTTCAAGGAGCTGCTCGATCCCTCGACCGATCTCGGCGGTCGCTTTCTTGCTTCCCTCGGACGCAACCTGTTCTTCTCGCTGGTGATCCTCGCCATCGAGGTGCCGCTCGGCATCGTCGTCGCGCTGTCGATGCCGCGCGAGGGCTGGACGGTTGCTGCCTGCCTGATCATTCTCGCGCTGCCGCTGCTGATTCCTTGGAACGTGGTCGGCACGATCTGGCAGATTTTCGGCCGGCCCGACATCGGCCTGCTCGGCTATACCCTCAACGCCATCGGCATTGACTACAACTACGTCGCCAACGAGTTCGATGCCTGGGTCACCGTCATCGTGATGGACGTCTGGCACTGGACCAGCCTCGTCGCGCTGCTCTGCTACGCCGGCCTGAAGTCGATTCCCGAGGCCTATTACCAGGCCGCGCAGATCGACGGCGCCTCGCGCTGGGCCGTGTTCAAGGCGATCCAGCTGCCGAAGATGAACCGCGTGCTGCTGATTGCGGTGCTGCTCCGCTTCATGGACAGCTTCATGATCTACACCGAGCCGTTCGTCGTCACCGGAGGCGGGCCGGGCAACTCCACGACCTTCGTGTCGATTGAGCTGGTCAAGATCGCGCTCGGCCAGTTCGACCTCGGCAAGGCCGCGGCGCTGTCGCTGGTCTACAACCTCATCATCCTGATCGTGTGCTGGATCTTCTACACCGTCATGACCAATGCCGGCGTCGAACGCAAGATCCAGGCTTCGAGCGAGCCGGCGGTGGAGCCCAAGCCTTCGGTCGGGCTCAAGCCCATGCCCGCACTCAAGCCAAAGGAAGGAGTGGCCTGATGCATTCGATTCCCGGCCGCCGCCTCATCATGGGGCTATTCCTGGTCTTCCTGCTGCTGCCGATCTACTGGCTCGTCAACATGAGCTTCAAGACCAACAGCGAGATCGTCTCGACGATGACGCTATGGCCGCACACTCCGACGCTCCAGCACTACAAGCGCATCTTCACCGACGAGAGCTGGTACTCAGGCTACATCAACTCGCTCCAATACGTCATCCTCAACACCATCATCTCGATCTCGGTCGCGCTGCCTGCGGCCTACGCGTTCTCGCGCTACCGCTTCCTCGGCGACAAGCACCTGTTCTTCTGGCTTCTGTCGAACCGCATGGCGCCGGCTGCGGTCTATGCGCTGCCGTTCTTCAACCTCTATTCGGCGATCGGCCTGTTCGATACGCCGTGGGCGGTCGCGCTGGCGCACTGCATCTTCAACGTGCCGCTGGCGGTGTGGATCCTCGAAGGCTTCGTCTCCGGCGTGCCGCGCGAGATCGACGAGACCGCCTTCCTCGACGGCTATTCCTTCCCGCGATTCTTCGTCAAGATCCTGGTGCCGCTGATCGCGAGCGGGATCGGCGTCGCCGCCTTCTTCTGCTTCATGTTCTCCTGGGTCGAGCTGCTGCTCGCGCGCACGCTGACCTCGGTGTCGGCGAAGCCGATCGCCGCGATCATGACGCGCACGGTCTCGGCCGCCGGCATGGACTGGGGCCTGCTCGCCGCCGCCGGCGTGCTCACCATCATTCCGGGTGCGCTGGTGATCTGGTTCGTCCGCAACTATATCGCGCGCGGCTTCGCGCTCGGTCGCGTGTAGGGAGGCAACCATGGAATCTATCGCATGGATGGCCTGGACGCTGCCGACCGCGATCTTCTTCGTCGCGCTCGCCTGCACCCTGGCCGTGATGACCTGGCTCGCTGCGGTCTATCCGGAGGCCGAGCGCGTCGGCGTGCTGCGCATCCCCACTACGCGCGGCGATCGCCTGTTCATCTCGCTGATCGCCGCCGCCGTCATCCACCTCGCGTGGATCGGCCTCGTCGGCACCGACCCCATCGCCACGGTGCCGATCGGAGAGGAGGGCTTCGAGATTTCGAGCCTGTGGCTCGCAAGCGGAATTTCGCTGGTCACGGCCGTGCTCATCTTCCGCACGGTCTGAAACTCGCGAAGGGACGGCCAGATCCGGGACCAACCCGGGCCTGTATAAAAGTTTGTCGCTGCAACGGAGGAACAACATGCGACAGTTTAGGAGAAGGAAAGGTCCATTGACCAAGAATAGCTTTTTGACCATGTCCAGCGCCGCCGCGATCGTTGCGGTGTCGCTTGCGGTCTCGGCGCCGGTCCGCGCCGCCGACGAGGCCGTGATCCAGAAATGGATCGCGGAATTCCAGCCCTCGACGCTGTCGAAGGAAGACCAGAAGAAGGAGCTGGAGTGGTTCGCCAAGGCCGCCGAGCCCTTCAAGGGCATGGAGATCAACGTCGTCTCCGAGACCATCACCACCCACGAATACGAAGCGCAGACGCTGGCGAAAGCGTTCTCCGAACTCACCGGCATCAAGCTCAAGCACGACCTCATCCAGGAAGGTGACGTCGTGGAGAAGCTGCAGACCCAGATGCAGTCCGGCAAGAACGTCTACGACGGCTGGATCAACGACTCCGACCTGATCGGTACCCATTTCCGCTACGGCCAGACCATCGCGCTGTCGGACTACATGACCGGTGAGGGCAAGGACGTCACCGACCCCATGCTCGACGTCAACGACTTCATCGGCAAGTCGTTCGGCACCGGGCCGGATGGCAAGCTCTATCAGCTGCCCGACCAGCAGTTCGCCAACCTCTACTGGTTCCGCTACGACTGGTTCACCAATCCCGACTTCAAGGCCAGGTTCAAGGCCAAGTACGGCTACGAGCTCGGCGTGCCCGTGAACTGGTCCGCCTATGAGGACATCGCCGAGTTCTTCACCAACGACGTGAAGGAGATCAACGGCGTCAAGGTCTATGGCCATATGGACTATGGCAAGAAAGACCCCTCGCTCGGCTGGCGCTTCACCGACGCCTGGCTGTCGATGGCCGGTAACGGCGACAAGGGCATTCCGAACGGTCTGCCGGTCGACGAATGGGGCATCCGCATGGAGGGCTGCCGTCCGGTCGGCTCTTCCGTCGAGCGTGGTGGCGACACCAACGGTCCGGCGGCGGTCTACTCGATCACCAAATATCTCGAGTGGATGAAGAAGTACGCGCCTCCGCAGGCCCAGGGCATGACCTTCTCCGAGTCCGGTCCCGTGCCGGCGCAGGGCAACATCGCCCAGCAGATGTTCTGGTACACCGCCTTCACCGCCGACATGGTGAAGCCGGGCATCGCCGTGATGAACGCGGACGGTACGCCGAAATGGCGTATGGCTCCGTCGCCGCACGGCTCGTACTGGAAGGAAGGCATGAAGCTCGGCTACCAGGACGCCGGATCGCTGACGCTGCTGAAATCGACCCCGGCGGATCGCCGCAAGGCAGCCTGGCTCTATCTCCAGTTCATCGTCTCCAAGTCGGTGAGCTTGAAGAAGAGCCATGTCGGTCTCACCTTCATCCGTGAATCCGACATCTGGGACAAGTCGTTCACCGAGCGTGCGCCGAAGCTCGGCGGCCTGATCGAGTTCTACCGCTCGCCCGCGCGCGTGCAGTGGACCCCGACCGGCAACAACGTGCCCGACTATCCGAAGCTCGCGCAGCTCTGGTGGCAGAACATCGGCGATGCGTCGTCCGGTGCGAAGACCCCGCAGCAGGCGATGGACGCGCTCGCCGCGGCCCAGGACTCGGTCATGGAGCGCCTGGAGAAGTCCGGCGTGCAGGGTGCCTGCGGTCCGAAGCTCCACAAGAAGGAGAAGCCGGAGTACTGGTTCGCGAAGGCCGAGAAGGACGGCACCGTCGCGCCCCAGCGCAAGCTCGCCAACGAGAAGCCGAAGGGTGAGACGGTCGACTACGACACGCTGATCAAGTCGTGGCCGGCGAGCCCGCCCAAGCGCGCGGAAGCGAAGTAAGCGGCGCGTAACGTCGTCAAATGCGAAAGGCCGGGAGCGATCCCGGCCTTTTTCTTTCCGTTTGTGGCGCCGCCGCCTCTCCACTTCATTGCGAGCGAAGCGAAGCAATCGAGAGTCTTTCCGCGGATGCAGTCTGGATTGCTCGTCGCAAGAGCTCCTCGCAATGACGGCGGAGAGCGCGGAGCCTCACTCCGCCGGCTCGGCCGCGAGCGTCGGGTAATCCGTATACCCCTTGGCGCCGCCGCCGTAGAAGGTGTTCTTGTCCCATTCGTTCAGTGCCGCGCCCCGCTTCAGCCGTTCGACGAGGTCGGGGTTGGAGATGAAGGGCTTGCCGAAGGCGATGAGATCGGCTGCGTTTGTGTCCAGCACCTTGGTCGCGAGGTCGAAATCGTAGCCGTTGTTGGCGACGTAGGCGCCGGCGAAGCGCTTGCGCAAGGATGCATAGTCGAACGGGGCGATGTCGCGCGGGCCGCCGGTGGCGCCTTCGACGACGTGGAGATAGACCAGCTTGAGCGCGTTGAGCCCGTCGACGATGTGATCGAACAGCGGCTGCGGGTTGCTGTCGGAGAGATCGTTGGCCGGCGTGACCGGCGAGATGCGGATGCCGGTGCGATCGCTGCCGGCCTCGGTGGCGACGGCCTTGGCGACTTCCAGCATCAGCCGCGCGCGGTTCTCGATCGAGCCGCCATAGGCGTCGGCGCGCTTGTTGGCGCCGTCCCTGGCGAACTGGTCGAGCAGATAGCCGTTGGCGCCGTGGATCTCGACGCCGTCGAAGCCGGCTTCCAGCGCGTTCTTCGTCGCACGCTTGAAGTCGTCGATAATCCCGGGAATTTCGGAGAGTTCGAGCGCACGCGGCTCGGAGACGTCGGCGAAGGTGCCGTTGACAAAGGTCTTGCCCTTGGCGCGGATCGCGCTCGGCGCGACCGGGGCGGCGCCATTGGCCTGAAGGTCGACATGCGAGATGCGGCCGACATGCCAGAGCTGGATGAAGATCTTGCCGCCACGTTCATGCACCTTGTCGGTGACCTTGCGCCAGCCGGCGACCTGGTCCTTGCTGTAGATGCCGGGCGTGTCCTGGTAGCCCTGACCCTGCTGCGAGACTTGGCTCGCTTCGGTGATCAGGAGCCCTGCGGAGGCGCGCTGGCCGTAATAATCGGCCGCCAGCGGACTCGGAACGAACGTGCCGGGCGCTGCGCGGTTGCGCGTCAGCGGCGCCATCACCAGACGATTGGCCAGCGTGATCGGCCCGAGCTTGTAGGTCTCAAACAATTTCGTCGAACGGCTCATTGGGAATGCTTCCAGGCGGTGAGAGATTTCGAACACTTGTGCATCGCGACATCAGGCGCAAGGGATGAGCCATTCGGAAAGTGCAGGCGAGCTACGCAGCAGCGCCCGCGTAGCATAAATCATGTGCAATTCCGGCTGCGACAGCGAAATCCCGCTGTGCAGCCGTGCGATTTCACAACTCAGTTCGCGCCGAGGAAATCGCGCTTTCCGATCTCGACGCCGTTGTGTCGCAAGATGCCGTGGGCTGTCGCCGCGTGGAAATAGAGGTTCGGCAGCGAGAACGAGCTCAGGAATTGCTGTCCCGTCATGGTGATGGTCTTGCCGGGGCCGACCGGAAAGGTGACGTCCTTGGCGTCGGCGCCCTCAAACTGCTCGGGCTTGAAGGATTTGACATAGTCGATCGTCTTCGCCAGCCGCTGCTTCAACTCCGCAAAGCTCGTTTCGGTGTCGGGCGTCGAGGGCACCTCGCTTTGCGTCAGCCGCGCACAGCCTCTGGTTGGATAGTCGCTGACCAGCTGGACCTGCCGCGACAGCGGCAGCATGTCCGGGAACAGGCGCGAGCCGAGCAGGACGCCGGGATCGATCTTTTTCGCCGCGCAATGCGCCTCGGCTTTGGTGAGCAGCCCGGTCACGCTGTTCAGCATCTGCAGATAGGCGGGGACGACGGCGTCGTAGAAGGACATATGATGCTCGCTTCAATGGTGGGAAATCTCAGGAGAAAACCTGAGCCACTCACATGGGAGCCTCATGGAAAAATACAATCGTCGCAAGTGGCCTGTGCGGTGCGAAAATTCTACCGAACCGTCGCCTGGGGCTGCGCCTGCGCCGTGCCGCCGCGCATTCGCGCCAGCAGCTCCGCCGTTGGCCAGGAATCGGCCGGCAGGCCGTATTTGATCTGCATCGCCTTCACGGCAGTGCGGCTCTGCTGGCCGAGCACGCCGTCGACCTTGCCGACATTGTAGCCGGCACGCACCAGCAGCTGCTGCAATTCCTTCAGCTCGTTGAACGGCAGCTGCGCGACCGACGCGGAGGGCTTGCGCATCGGCGCGGCGCCGGCGATGCGCGAGGCGAGATAGCCCGCGGTGGTCGAGTAGATCAGCGAGTTGTTCCATTCAGTGTAGGCCGCGAAATTCGGATAGGCGAGGAAGGCCGGACCAAAGCGGCCCATCGGCAGCAGCACGGATGCCGCAAGATTGTCATTCGGCAGCGGACGTCCGTCGGGATAGGTGACGCCCAGCTGCGCCCATGTGGAGCGCGGCTCGCGCACCGTGAGATCGGTCTTGTCCCACGGCAGGTCCGGCGGCACCTTGATCTCTTCCAGCCACGGCTCGCCGCGCCGCCACTTCAATCCGTTGGCGATGTAGTTCGCAGTCGAGCCGATCACGTCGGCTGGCGAGCGCAACAGGTCGCGCCGTCCGTCGCCGTCATAGTCGACCGCGTAGTTGACGTAGTGCACGGGCAGGAATTGCGTCTGCCCGAGCTCGCCGGCCCAGGAGCCGATCATCTCGTCGGGGTGCAGATCGCCGCGATCGATGATCTTCAGCGCGGCGATGGTCTCGCCCACGAACATCTCGGAGCGGCGGCAGTCATAGGCGAGCGACACCAGCGATTTCAGCGTCGGCAGATTGCCCATATTGGCGCCGAAGTCGCTCTCGAGGCCCCAGAATGCGGCGATCACGGCCGGTGGCACGCCATATTCCTTTTCGGCGCGCGCAAACGCCGCGGCGTATCGCTTGATATGCTGCTGTCCGTTCTGCATGCGATAGGGCGCCGCCATGCGGCCGGCGAATTCGGTGAAGAGCTGGCCGAACACGCGCTGGCCGCGGTCGCGGTTGACGATGCCCTGGTCGTAGACGAGATACGGCGAAGCCTCCGCGATCGTGCGCTGCGACACGCCGGCAGCCACCGCCTGTTGCTTCACATCCGCCAGGAAGCGATCGAAGCTCGCACCATTGTGGCACGATGCTGTGCGTGGCGAGGCGGCGGTGGCTTTCGGCGCGGCCGGCTTGGCCGGTGGCGGCGCGAACTGGGCGGAGGCGGGAGCGGAGAGCGCGAGAAGAGCGGTGGCCGCGATCGAAAATCGGGTCAGGAGCATGAGGTTTCCGCTGGGGGAGGGGACGCCGGGATTCTAGACGAAGTTTAATGGAATGATGGCGCTCAGACCAGTGCCGCGGCTCCGCGACGCACCCGGAAACCTTGCATCCCGGCCGGGGTCATCCCTACCTGATGTTTGCCGGCCTGCAGGCGCTTCCAGCGGCCGCGACCGGCCTGGAGAGACGGCCATGAACTATTTTCGTACCGCAATGCTGCTCGCAGGCCTGACCGCCCTGTTCATGGGCGTCGGCTATCTGATCGGCGGCGCCTCGGGCGCCATGATAGCGCTCGTCATTGCCGCCGCGACCAATCTCTTCACCTACTGGAACTCCGACCGCATGGTGCTGTCGATGTACGGCGCCCATGAGGTCGACCGTTCGACCGCACCGGAGCTGGTCGGCCTCGTCGCCGAGCTTGCCGGGCGCGCCGGCCTGCCGATGCCGCGCGTGTTCGTGATGGACGAGGTGCAGCCCAATGCGTTCGCGACCGGCCGCAACCCGGAGAACGCCGCAGTCGCCGTCACCACCGGCCTGATGAACCAGCTCAGCCGCGAGGAGCTAGCCGGCGTGATCGCGCACGAGCTCGCCCACATCAAGCATCACGACACGCTTCTGATGACCATCACTGCGACCATCGCGGGCGCGATCTCCATGCTGGCCCAGTTCGGCATGTTCTTCGGCGGCAATCGCGAGAACAACAATGGTCTGGGCATCGTCGGCTCGATCCTGATGATGATCCTCGCTCCGCTCGGCGCCATGCTGGTGCAGATGGCGATCAGCCGTACACGCGAATACGCCGCCGACAATCTCGGCGCGCGCATCGTCGGCCAGCCGATGTGGCTGGCCTCGGCGCTGGTCAAGATCGAGGGCGCCGCGCATCAGGTGCCGAACTACGAGGCCGAGCGGAATCCGGCGACCGCGCACATGTTCATCATCAATCCGCTGTCGGGACATGGTGTGGACAATCTGTTCGCGACCCACCCCTCGACCCAGAACCGTGTCGCCGCCCTCCAACAGCTCGCGTCCGAGCTCGGCGGGCGGGCGGCGCCGTCGGTCGGGGCCAACGAGAACTACCCGCCGCGCGGCCCCTGGGGCCGCTCCTCGTCACGTGGATCTTCCCGCGGTCCTTCCCGCGGTCCTTGGGGCTAGTCCCTGGGGCTAGCCAACGGAACCGGTGAGGATTTGCGGCTTTGTGACCTGGCGCACATAGGGTCATCCCGGCCGGTGCTAATACCTCGACGTGACCATTCCTTCGAAAGGGGATGCGTGGCCGGCCCGCTTCCGGCCACCGTCGAAGATGACCAGAGCAGCCGTACTCTTGCTGATCGTTCTTTGCGTGCTCGTCGGCCTGTCCACGCACATGGTCGTCAATTGCGGCGACGAGGACGATCCTGACATCTGCTCGGCCGTGATCGGCTTCTCGCCGCTTCGCGGCTCGCTGATCGCTTTCGCCTATGCGGGGCGCGGGCGGATCGCGCTGCGTCACGGCGACTTCAGGCGGGCGATCGCCGATTTCGACGAGGCCATCCATCTCAATCCCAACCGCGGCTCGCTCTATCGCGACCGGGCGACGGCCCGTCGGCTGAACGGCGAGCTCGAGGGTGCCATTGCGGATTATGACGAGGCGATCGCGCATGATCCCAAGCTCGCCGCACCCTATCACCAGCGTGGTCTTGCGCTCGCCGCCATGGGCGATCTCGATCGGGCCATCCTGAGCTTCAACACGGCGGTCCGCCTCGACCCCTCCGATGCGCAGGCCCGTCTCGATCGCGGCCTCGCGTTCCTCGCCCGCGGTCAGGCCGACGATGCCCGCGCCGATTTCGAGGCCGCGCTGGCGCTGCCCGCCGGCAAGAACGGCGCCGCGCGAGAGGCAGCGCGCGCCAAGCTCGCCGAACTCGCCAGCGCCGAGCCGACACAAGTGTCGGCGCCGAGCCGGTAGAAACATCCAGAGCTGCGGGCTCTTCCCCTTGTGGGAGAGGATGGCTCGTCGCGAAGCGGCGAGACGGGTGAGGGGTATCTCTCCGCGAGTGAAAATCTCGCAGTCCAGTTTGCTGAAGCAACCCCTTATCCGGCGCCGTAGCCGAAGCTTCGCTTCGGCGTTCTTTAAGAACGACGGCCGAAGGCCGCCTACGCCACCTTTTCTCACAAGGGGAGAAGGAAGAAAGCGCTTACTTCGCCTTCCCGGCCTTCGCCTTCTTCGCCTTGGCCTTCTTCTCGGGCTTGTCCTTCGCCTTCTTTTCCACCTTCACCGCAATCGGCGCACTGGCGGCCAGGCGCATCGATCGCGCGTAGCTGTCGGCGACGTTGTCGGCGGACATCTGGAGGCGCTTGGCGGCGGCGGTGGCCTGCTCCATGGTGGCCTTGGCCATCATCTTGAAGCGCTCGCCGGTCTCCTTGCCCTTGGCCTTGGCCGCAAGGCCGTTGAAGCGATCCCGCCGCTCCTTGGCGCGGGTCATCAGGCCCGTATGCAGCTGTCTGGCCAGTTGCCGGATCACGACATCCAGGTCTGCGTCCGCCATGTTCTCTCATCCTCTTCGAAAAACGGTATCGATGCGGCGGGACTATGCAGATCGGGCCCTGCCTTGGCAATTCCCGCCAGCGCGTCATCCGCAGCTTCCAGCTTGCGAAGCAAAAAAAGCCACGCATATTGCGCGGCTTTTTGGCTGGCTTGCTTGGGGAAACGCGATGTCTGCTTTACTTCAGCGAGGCCACCGGGCCGTTCGCCGCCGCCGGCTCGGGGTCGAAGCCGAACACGCCGACCAGGTACTTGTAATAGTCCGGCATCTTCTCCTTGAGCGCCTCGCGCGACTTCGGGTCGTGGAATTCGCTTTTTCCGGCCAGGAAGATGCTCGCGGTCACGGCAAAGAATTCCATGGGATTCTTCATCGCGTAGGAATCCTTGGGCAACATGTCCTTGGACTTGGCCAGCGCGTAATAGGCGATCACGCCCTTGTTGGCGTAGCCGTCCGGCAGCAGCCGTGCGTGATAGGCATGGAGAAGCTCGTGTAGCAGCACGGCCTCTTTCTCGTAGCGCATCATGTCCGGGCGCAGCATGATCACGCCGAGCCCCGAGTCGACCGCGAGGTCGACGGCGTTCGGATTGGTCCAGCGCTGCTTGTCGTGGTCCCACACCGTCAGCGTCCGCGGCACGCGGCGCTCGACGTTGGGAGCGACGCGGCCGTAACAGGCGGTCGCGGCGCCTTCGTCGAGGCAGGCGAGCTCGCTCGCGATGATCGGCACGGTGCGGAAGAAGCGCAGCACGCGCGGCGACAGGCCGGCCGCTTCGACGGCATCGATCTGCTGCTTCAGATTGTCGGCGAGCTTGTCGACGTCCTTGCGGTCGGAGTTCTCCGACAGGTCGAACATGTAGCCGCGGTAGCCCTGGAACCCCGGTGGTAACGACGGCGCTGCGTCGGCATCGAGCGAACCGGCATGAGATGGATTGGCGAAGAGCGCGCCGACGATGGTTGCGGTCAGCAGCAACGCAATGCGCATGATGAAGCCCCCTGATGTCACTTCGCCCGGCAGAATAGGCCGCCGTTGCTTGCGAAACGTGAGTGGGGCGAGACTAAGGCGCCGATGTTGAGGCGTGCTTAATCTCTGGTTGCAGATCGCGCAGGCGGATTAGCGCGGGGTTAACCAAGCGTGGATCAGCCGCCTGCATCGGCGTATCATCGGCTCCGGGTCACAGGCCCAAAGTCCAGATAGCCGGAGGAGGATGCCATGTATGCCGCCATCCGTCAGGCCAAGGCGAAAAGCGGGAGTGCGGAAGAGCTGGCGCGCCGCATCAAGGACGGCGCCGTTCCGATCATCAGCGACGTCGATGGCTTTCGCGCCTACTACGTCGTCTATGCCGGCGACGACACGGTCACCGCGATCTCGATCTTCGACAAGTTCGAGCAGGCCGAGGAGGCGAACCGGCGCGCAATCGCCTGGATCGAGCAGAATCTGGGCCCGCTGCTGGCCGGCGACGCGCGCGCCGTGGCGGGGCCGGTGATCGTGCATACGCTGGCGTAGTTGGGCGGGTGCCTTCGCCTCTCCCCGCTTGCGGGGAGAGGCCGGAATTCGAGCGCAGCTTGAATTCCGGGTGAGGGGGACTCTCCGCGAGTCCAACTTGTACCGTCCTCGCGGAGAGTCCCCCTCACCCCGACCCTCTCCCCGCAAGCGGGGAGAGGGAGAACATGTCCTCACAGCTCCCGTGCATTCGAGAACGCAAAGCTCGACACCCTTCTCGTCGTCTCGTCCAGGATCAGCGTGCGCGTGATCGGGGGCTCGGCGCGCTGGGCGCAGTTTTCGCGCTCGCACAGACGGCAGTTGACGCCGATTGGTGTGCCCTCGGTTTTCTCCAGGTCGATGCCGGCGGCATAGGTCAGGCGTGCGGCGTGACGGATCTCGCAGCCGAGGCCGATGGCGAAGCGCGGCTGCGGCAGCGGGTGCGGCGCGACGGGGCGGCGCACCATCTGCGCGATCGAGAAATAGCGCGTGCCGTCCGGCAGCTCGATCACCTGCTTGAGCAGGCGGTCCGGCGTGTCGAAGGTCGAGTGCACGTTCCACAGCGGGCAGGTGCCGCCGAATTTCGAGAACGGGAAGGTGCCGGAGGAGAAGCGCTTCGAGACGTTGCCGGCGTTGTCGACGCGCAAGAGGAAGAACGGAATGCCGCGCGCGTTCGGCCGCTGCAGGGTGGTGAGGCGGTGGCAGACCTGCTCGAAGCCGGAATTGAAGCGCTGCGCCAGCACGTGGATGTCGTAATTCAGCGCTTCGGCTGCGGCAAGGAAGGCCGGATAGGGCATCATCACCGCCGCTGCGAAGTAATTGCCGAGGGTGATGCGAAACAGGCGGCGCGGCGCGTCGTCCAACGGGCCGGCGCGGCCGACGATGGTCTCCAGGGCTTGCGCGCATTCGCCAAGGCCAAGCTGGAAGGCAAGCTGGAACGCGCGGCCGGGCGGGTCGACCAGCTCGGAGATCAGGAGCTGGCGGCGATGGCGGTCGAAGCGCCGCAGCGTCTCGCGCATCACGTCCACCGGCATGATGCGGGTCTGGATCGAATGCTTTTCACGCAGGCGCGCCGCGAGCGCCGCATACAGCCCTTCGGCCGGCACGTTCAGTTCGTCGCGCAGAGTCTCTGCGGCCTGCTCGAGCTCCGGGAAATAGTTGCGGTTGGCCTCGATCAGTTCACGCACGCGCTCGACCGGATTGGCCTCATAGCGCGTGCCGACGTCGCGGTCGGCCATTTGCGCGGCGGCCAGCGTCTCGCCTTGGCGCGCCTCGGTATAGGCGGCGTAGAGCCGCTGCAGCGCGTGAGTGACGCCGGGGCAGAGCTCGGCGAGGTCGCGCAGCTCCTGCTTAGGCAGGTCGATCTGGCGGAACAAGGGATCGGAGAAGATCTCGTTCAGCTCGGCGAAGAAGCGGTCCTCGTCGGCGGTGGCGAGGTCGCGCAGGTCGAGGTCATAGGTCTCGGCAAGGCGCAGCAGGATTTGCGCGGTCACCGGGCGCTGGTTGCGTTCGATCAGGTTGACATAGCTCGGCGAGATCCCGAGCCCCTCGGCGATCTGGGTCTGCGACAGTCCCAATTGCTGCCGGATCCTCCGGAAGCGCGGGCCGACGAACAGTTTCTTGCCGGTCTCGGCGGCCATCAGCGGCTCCTCTCTTCGCCTCTCCCCGCTTGCGGGGAGAGGCCGACACGCGAAGCGTGGCGGGTGAGGGGGAGCTTCCGCAGGGGAGGTGAGAGCCGAAGTCGAGGAGAGAGCCCCTCACCCCGACCCTCTCCCCGTAAGAACGGGGATAGGGAGAAAAAGTCGGACTCGGCGGCCATGTCGTTTGATCTCCATCAGGACAGTTCTACTGACCTTTTATTCACAAGATTTACAAAATAACATCTATTACATGTTCTGATGTTACATGACATCACCAATCAGAAACAAGCCCTCTATCCGAATTTTCCGTTTTCGCGTTTACCTCCTGACACGCATCTCGCAATGCACTGTCAAGAATGTCGATGGCCAGCCATCGCCATCGTCAGCGAAAGGATCAGGCACATGAACTACCAGCCCCGCGGCATCAGCCCCCTCCTGCGTCCGGCCTCCTATCAAAGCGAGGTCGAGGCAGCCCAGGCGCTCCTCGAGACCCAGCCAACCTGGAACGGCGTGTCGGCCGAGGCCGTCGCGCGCATGCGCCTGCAGAACCGCTTCAAGACCGGCCTCGACGTCGCCCGCTACACCGCGGCCTTGATGCGTGCGGACATGGCCGCCTATGACGGCGACCCCACCAAGTACACCCAGTCGCTTGGCTGCTGGCACGGCTTCATCGCCCAGCAGAAGCTGATCTCGGTCAAGAAGCACTTCGGCAAGACCGATCGCACTTATCTCTATCTCTCGGGCTGGATGATCGCCGCGCTGCGCTCCGAGTTCGGTCCGCTGCCCGACCAGTCGATGCACGAGAAGACCTCGGTGCCGGCGCTGATCGAAGAGCTCTACACCTTCTTGCGCCAGGCGGATTCGCGCGAGCTGAACGACATCTTCCGCAGCCTCGACAAGGCGCGCAAGGAAGGCGACAAGACTCGTGAGAAGGAGCTGATCGAGAAGATCGACAACTTCCAGACCCATGTCGTGCCCGTCATCGCCGACATCGACGCCGGCTTCGGCAATGCCGAGGCGACCTATCTGCTCGCCAAGAAGATGATCGAGGCGGGCGCCTGTGCGCTGCAGATCGAGAACCAGGTCTCGGACGAGAAGCAGTGCGGCCACCAGGACGGCAAGGTCACCGTGCCCCATGAGGTCTTCCTGGCGAAGATCCGTGCCTGCCGCCACGCCTTCCTCGAGCTCGGCGTCGAAGACGGCGTCGTCGTGACCCGCACCGATTCGCTCGGCGCCGGCCTGACGCAGCAGATCGCCGTCAGCCACAAGCCCGGCGACATCGGCGACCAGTACAACAGCTTCCTGGATTGCGAGGAAGTCACGGCGGAGAACGCCAGGAACGGCGACGTCATCATCAACCGCAACGGCAAGATGATGCGTCCGAAGCGGCTGCCCTCCAACCTCTACCAGTTCCGTCCGGGCACCGGCGAAGACCGCTGCGTGCTGGACTGCATCACCTCGCTGCAGAACGGCGCCGACCTGCTCTGGATCGAGACGGAGAAGCCGCATATCGAGCAGATCGCGAAGATGGTCGACCGCATCCGCAAGGTGGTTCCGAACGCGAAGCTGGCCTACAACAACTCGCCCTCTTTCAACTGGACCCTCAATTTCCGTTGGCAGGTCTTCGACGCCTGGAAGGAGGCCGGCAAGGACGTCGGCAAGTACAACCGTGCCGAGCTGATGAAGGCGGAGTACGACGATACGCCGCTGGCCAAGGAAGCCGACGAGCGCATCCGCACCTTCCAGGCGGATTCGGCCAAGCGCGCCGGCATCTTCCACCACCTGATCACGTTGCCGACCTATCACACGGCAGCGCTCTCGACCGACAATCTGGCCAGGGAGTATTTCGGCGAGCAGGGCATGCTCGGCTACGTCAAGAACGTCCAGCGCGCCGAGATCCGTCAGGGCATCGCCTGCGTGAAGCATCAGAACATGGCCGGCTCCGACATCGGCGACGACCACAAGGAGTACTTCGCCGGCGAAGCGGCCCTGAAGGCGGGCGGCGCCCACAACACCATGAACCAGTTCGGCTAACGAACCACGCACCTCTCGATAGGAGACTGACAATGACCAAAGGCAGCAATTTCTGGGTGATCGGCGGCGAGTTCGGTTCGATGAACTTCCACAAGCTCGTGGAAGGCTCGGCCCAGGTCAAAGGTCCGTTCAAGTCCCGCAAGGAGGCTGAGGACTGCTGGCGCGAGGTGTCGGAAGAGAGCCGCCACAAGGCCGGCGTCCGCTTCTCGATCGTGGAAGAGCCGCAGCGCGCCCCGGCAGCCTGATCAGGCGGCTGCCGAACTCACCTAAGAAGACGTCCAAGGACGGATGGTCCCATCCAGGCCTCAGGCTTGGGTGGGATCGTCTGTTTTTGGCACAAGTGTAAAGGCTGTGGCGCGCTGTAAGTATCTGGAATTGTGGGCCTTTGCGGAGGGGATGGTTGCTGATAGGTTAATGCAGGAAAGTCGAGGACGAGGCCGACTATGTCAGAGCCTGAGATCAGCGGGATCCATCCCGGCCAGCCGCGCCCGGTGCGGCTGCGCGATGCACTGCTGCGCGCACGGATCGAGGCCGCCGACCGGACCGGCGTCGTGGTCGATCTCAGGGACGCCGAGGTGGCGCGGCTCGAGATCCTCAACGATGGGCTCGATCCCCTGTTCGCGCAGGTGCCTGATCAGATCGACCTGTTCGACCGCGGCATCAGCCAGGGCGATACGCCGAGGCTCTGGATCGACGTCGTCGCCCACATCGTGATGGGGCGCGACAAGCGGATGTACCGCTTCGTCCAGGACACCCGCTTCGGCCGTATCGTCCTCGCCGAATCGCACGACACCGCCGTGATCGTCGAGGCGGTCACCGACTATGTCGCGCGCCGCATGGTCGAGCGCGAGCGCGCGATGGTGGTCCCGCCCGAACCGCAAGCACCGGCCGCCGTGCCGCCGCGCCGCTCGCGCGTCTGGCCGTTCGTGTTCGGATTTGTGCTCGGCGCCGCCGCGTTGTTCGGGGTCGCGGTGCTGGCTGCTTTGCGGAGCTGGTGAATTTTTCTCTTTCGTCATTCCGGGGCATGCGAAGCATGAACCCGGAATCTCGAGATTCCGGGTTCGATGCTGCCGCATCGCCCCGGAATGACAGCGGGTCTAAATCAACCTCGCATGCTTGATCTGCCCGATCTGGAATCCGGCCCCCAGGCTCCGCACCGTCTGCTCGCAGCGCCAGCCGGCATTGTCCTTCTCGATCGTCAACAGATTATACGCCGCCGCCGGGTAGCGTCCGTGCGCGAGTGCGGAGGCCGAGGGAACGCCGAGCGCGGGAATGTTTCCGTTGGGACCTTCGATCCAGATCGTCGAATGAACGTGGTCGTGCCCGTGCAGGATCAGCTCGACGCCGTGGCGCTTGAGCAGCGCCAGCAAAGCGGGCGCGTCCGTCATCCGCTTCTGGCGGGCATCGGATTTTAGCGGATGATGCACCAGCAGCACGCGGAAGACGTCCTCCGCCGCGAGCCGTTCGAGCACCTGTTCGAGCGAGGCGAGCTGATCGGGCCCGAGCGTGCCGGTCGCCATCAGCGGCAGGGTCGGTACCGCCGTGGACAGGCTGATCAACGCAAGCGGTCCGCGCCGGCGCACGGACGGAAAACCGATGCGGCCGTCGTCGCCGGCAAGATAGGGCGCAAACGTCTCGCCGAAACGATGAGAGGTGGCACGGACGTAGGCGTCGTGGTTGCCGGGAATCGCGGTCACGCGCTCAGGCGGGCCGACGCTCTCGAGCCAGGCGAGGGCCGGCGCGAATTCCGCCTCCAGCGCGAGGTTGACGAGATCGCCCGTCACCGCGACGTGGTCGGGCGACTGCGCCTTCATGTCGGCGACGAGTGCATCGAGAACCTCGCGGCGCTGGTATTTGTGGCGGTTGCGCGTCCAGTTGACATAGCCGAGCGCGCGCTTGCCCGCGAGCTCGATCAGCCGGGGCTTCGGCAAAGGCGGCAGATGCGGGTCGGACAGATGGGCGAGCGTGAAGGGAGCCAGCGTGTTGGGAGTCATGACGCGCGATTGCCTCGCTATTGCTCTACCGTAATGGCAAGGTCGCGCCCGGCGCGCAAGCAGGGCCTGAAACGGGGGCGGCAGGGAAGTCTGATGGGAGAAAGTCTGAACCGTGTCCGACGGAAAGCCGAGCGGCTGCTGCGGCGGCTCTTCCACGCCTACTTCCTGGTCGTCCGCGGCATGACGCTCGGCGTCCGCGCCGTGGTGCTGGATGCCGAGGATCGGGTCTTCCTGGTCAGGCACAGCTACGTCAGCGGCTGGTATCTGCCTGGCGGCGGCGTCGACCACGGCGAGACCATGGAGCAGGCGATGCGGCGCGAGCTCAAGGAGGAGGGCGACATCGATCTCACCGGAGAGGCCATGCTGCACGGCATCTTCCTCAACAGCCACGTCTCCCGCCGCGACCACGTCGCGGTCTACGTCGTCAGGCAGTTCAGGCAGGACCGCGTCCCTGAGCCCAACCGCGAGATCGTCGAATGCGGGTTCTTCGCGATCACCGCGCTGCCCGAGGGCACCACGCCCGGCACGCGGCTGCGGATCGCGGAAGTGCTCGACGACCGGCCCTTGATTGCGACGTGGCGCTGAGGGCGGCCTGTGCCAGTAACCGGCTCGACCGCCGCCACGGAAAGCCGGATGAAGATTACCAAACCCGCTTTCGGCCTGACCTGCCTTCCGGTCCTCGCGGGCAACATCGGAATCCTGCTGGCGCTGGTCTCGATCATCTTCGCGATCCCGATTGTAAAACGGGACTGAGGTGGGTGCCACGCCCATGGACCTCCGCATTCGCAGATGCTACTCCGCCGGATGACATGACCGACCTCTCACTGACCATCCTTCCCGAGGCCGCCGGCGACGCTCAGGCGATCGAGCGGCTGCACGAACGTACCTTCGGTCCCGGCCGCTTCGTGCTGAGCGCCTATCGGATTCGCGAGCACGTCGACCATCTGCTCGAACTGTCCTTCACCGCCCGCATCGGCACGCTGCTGGTCGGCTCGGTCAGGCAGTTGCCGATCCTGATCGGCGAGACGCCCGCGCTGCTGCTCGGTCCGCTCACCGTCGAGCCGCCGTTCCGCGGCCGCGGCGTCGGCCGCGCGTTGATGAAGCGCGCGTTGAAGGATGCGAAGGCGAAAGGCCACCGCCTCGTGCTGCTGGTCGGTGACGAGCCCTATTACAGCCGCGTCGGTTTCAAGCCGGTCCCCAAGGGCCGCGTCACCATGCCAGGCCCGGTCGATGCCGCCCGCATCCTGGTGTTCGAACTCGTCGACGGCGCCTTCGAGGGCGTGTCGGGCCCGGTCGGCCCCGACTGGAGCAAGGCGCGGGGGTAGCCGCAGCTCCACGCCCGGATGGAGCGTCCGCCGTAGCTCGAAGGGCGAAGCGCAATCCAAGGCCAGGCAGACAAGTCCCGGCTCTCGCTCCGCTCGATCCTGGCTATGAGACTTCGCCAGGGGATCTGACGACACCTATCGTCGCGAGAAGTGCGGCAAGCTCAGCCTGACCTCTTGTGTCGGTTTTGGCAAAGACTCGCCTGAGATGCGTTTTGACCGTATTGGCGGACAGCCCCAGCATGACGGCTGCTTCGGATGTCGTCCCGCCGGAGGACGCTGCAACTGCCACGCGTGCTTCCGCCCTGGTCAAGCCATATGCGTCCGTCAATTGCTGCGAGCTCGCCGTTCCTCTTTGCGAGGGATCGATCACGAAGGCGGCGCAGGCCGCGTTGCGGATGAAGGCCCCACCGAGCATCGCGACTTCTTCGCTGCGCAGTCCCACGACGACAATAGTCAGAAGCCGCGTTCCGTCCACCGCGGGAACACTCATCGTTCCGCCGGCTCCGCCGGCCAATGTCGACCGTACAAGGTTTGCGAGACGTTTCGAATGCGGGGCTGACCAGGTCGCCATCGCAGGCTTGAGCTTGAGCGTCCCTTCTGCTTCCAGCGAACAGGCCGTCTGGTTCGCAAAGACGACATGTGCCTTGGGACCCATGACGACGACGCCGTCCGCCAGTTGATCGAGCACGTCGAACGCGGCTCTCCTCAATGCGTGATACCCGGTCAGGCGAAATCCCAATGTGACGGATCTCCGCAGATGGGGAGCCAGCATTTCGATGTGCTTGCGGCCGGCTGCGTCGAATTCGCCGCGGCGCCTGCTGCGGCAGATGTTGAAGGCCACACGGAAGTCGTCCTTCGCCGCCAGCGCAATCATCGCGTTGTGTCCGATGCCTTGCGGCCTGAGGACCTCGTCGTAGAAGACCGATTTTTCGAGCTCGCGCAGCGGCACCACTTCGTCCGACAGGACCACTTGCCCGATCGGCTTGTCCTCCATCGCCTCCGACCAGGCATTCTGCATATGGCGTTCCTGGTAGACTTGACTGCATTGCTGGTTCAAGCGGCCGTTGAAATCGAAGTAGACTTGCTCGGCCGTGACCGATTGTCCGAACAATACCCCGCCTTCGCTTCCTGTGAGATCGGCGATAGCGGTGAGAACGGCAGGCCAGAGGTCTTGTTGGCCGGCGGCCTCGTATATCAAATCGAGGATGCGTTCCATTATTGCGATCCGGGATGCGCCAGACGAGCGCTTCTACTTCTTCAGAGACGCGAGAGGCACGCTCGTGCCTGCAGTTTGAACATCATGATCGGTCGTCAGCGCCAGCATCAGCATGACGGCCAGCAGCGATCCATAGAAGCTGACGACCGCAAGCCGCCATTTGCGCACCACGGGGTGGTCTGATCGGGGGAGATCCTGCGGGGATTTCTGCATGGGATGCTCCGAACCTTCAGAGGGGCCTGACAAAACCGATCCCGGCAGCCATCAGCAGCAGGCCCACGATGCGGTTGAACGTGGCGGTATCGACGCGGTTGAAGATAATCAGCCCGACATAGGCGCCGAGCACGGCGGGGGCTGCATAAAAGAGGAGGCCGAGCGGCATCACCTCTGACGGCCGCAAGACCATCAGCAAGGACAGCGACAGCAGCTGGTTGACCAGGATGAAGGGCTGGATGATTGCGCGGGCCCGGTGCTTGTCGAAACCTTGGACATGGCACCACATCGAAACGAAAGCGGCAGGAAATGCTGCAAGGCCTCCGGTAATGCCTCCCAGCGCGCCAACCGTGATGCGTCCCCACAAGGGATTCTTCCCGGACCGCAGAGTCGGCTTCAGCGCCGTGAAGGCGCCATAGGTGATCAACAGAGCTCCCAACATCGGCAGCAAGGTGGACGCCGAAGTGTTGCAGAGGAGATGAAGGCCGATGGGCAACGTCAAGATGCTGCCCAAGAGGTAGGGAGCGCACCGGCGCATCTCGATCGATTCACGCAAGCGCCAGACGCAGTAGACTTGTTGGGCGATCGAAGCCACCAGGAGAATCCGGACGATCGTGATCGGCTCGCTCAAGCTATGGAAGAGGAAGGCGCCGGCGATCGGCGAGAATGCGAAGCCTGCGATACTCGAAACCAGCGCGGACAGCAGCACGACCCAGCAAGCTGCTTTCGTCGCACTCGACGAGATGGCAAGCGCGACGGCGAAGATTCCGAGACAGACCGTGGGAATTGCTGGAAATGATTTGACGACGGAGAAAGTGGAAGCTGCCTTTGGATCGACAGGCGGCATGAAAACCTCCGACAACAAGACTTTGGTGGCAATCGCGGGGATCGATCTCCGATGACCCTACCCGCGCGGCAGAACAATGCGTGTGAACCAATTCACGACGTCGAGCCGAATATCGGGCTCGGTGCTTCTGATGCTAACGACTGCGAAGCAACGCAGCGTCACCCGACCGGGTGACAAATGGTGGAACACCGGCAATCAAGCACGCGCGGTGAATGTCGCGTCACGTTGCTCGAAAATTGTGCGCTTCGGTCGCAAATCTGAAATGTTTAATAGAATTGTATTTCATGGATATGCAATCAGGACGAGAGTTTCCCTTTCCGTCATAGTTTCGCTGCTTAGTTTGGCAAAGCAGAACCCATGTTCGCGCCGACGATGTCGGCGCCACGATGTTGGCCGCAATGTCGAGGATGGAATGCGTCCTTCTCTGGTCAGACTGCTGGCGGCCACGATCGGCTTGGCCGTTGGCATTGCGTTGATTGCAGGAAAGCCGCCGGCCGACGGCCATCACAAGGGCCTTCGCCACGCGCACTTCGTTGCCAACTAGCTAGAGCTTGATCGAGGTTCTGTATTCCGCGCACGCGGGAGGGATAGCCCCTCCCGCACAATTCATGGCGTATAAGTGCTAGAACTTGAAGTTCGCGAACGCCCGCACGCCGATTCCGGGCAACAGCACCTGGTCCTTGTTGAAGGAGACGGCATTGCGGATGTTCTCGTTCAGCAGGTTGTTGCCGACGAGCCCAACATACATCTCGCGCGCGCCGAACCAGCTTTGATGGAGCTTCGTCCTGTAACTGACCTCGGCCTTCAGCAGGTTGTAGCCGGGCGTCGGCGTCTCCGCGATCGGTGCGATGTCGTTTTGCGCGAACGCGTGCAGCAGGTTGATCCGGGCAAACCAGTCGGCGTCGCGATAGTACACACCACCGCCCAGCCGCTGGGGCGGAATGCGTGGCACGTTGGTGCCGTCGTCGAAGGTCGCGCGCACGATGTCGTACTGACCCTCGATGCCCCAGATCCCGTTCCAGACCGGCATTACGTCGTACTGGAACTGGAATTCGCCGCCACGAAATGTCGCGTCGCGCTGCGAATAGACCGCCTGATTCAGTTCGAGGCCCGCGCCAAGCTGGCAAACGCCGTCCTCACACGTGTTGCCGGTCAGGCGCCGGTAGATAAAACCGTTGAACTTGGTGTAGTAGCCGGTGATTTCGAAGCGAAGCGGCCCTACCGCCCGTCGCAGTCCCGCCTCGACCGACTTGGCGGTCTCGATGCCGAGATTGGGATTGCCTATGTCGAAAGTAGTGGTGGCATCGTGGCCGCCGCGCGAAAACAATTCCGCCGGTTTCGGCGCACGCTCGACATATTGGCCGGTAATGCTCGCGACCAGATCCCAAGGAAGGTTGTGGATCAGGCCGATGCTCCCGCTCACCGGCGTGAAGTTGCGGTTGACCGCCGATGCTGGGCCGATCGCGGCAGGATCGACAGTGAGGTCGAACACATCGGGGACGAAGGCTGGCGCCGTTCCGCTCAACCTTGCGTTCTCGACGCGCCCGGCGATCTGAGCCTTGGTGGCTTCGCTGAACTTGAACTCGTTGAAGATGTACCCGGCGACCTTTGTGTTCTTGTTCGGATCGAATAGTCCGTTGATCGGGCTACCTGGATCGTCCGGACTCGGCGCGGTCAGCTTCTGGTGCGACGCCTGAACGCCCACAGCGGTGGTCAGCGCAGCAAAGCGGACGTCGAACGGCGCAAGTTGGACCTCGACGCGGCCTTCCTGTTCCTTGTTGGTGAAGGTTTGTCTCACGCCGAGGGAGGTGAGATCGGCAGAGTCGGCGAGCCCGATCTCATCGTGTTTATAGTCGGTGGCCCCAGCCCAGAACCGGATCGCATCGATCGCCGCAGCGTCCGGCCGATACTCGCCTTTTGTCGTGAACTTTGTTTGTCGTCCGTCGATCCGCGTCAGGAACTCGCTGCCTTCGATACCGGGAATGTGGTAGAGCGCGTTATGCTGCGTGATCGCCGCGCCAACGTAGCCGCCATCGAAGATGTAGGAGCCGCCGACAGATCCGCCGTAGGCCTGCGATGCCGAATTCGGCTGGCGTCCGTTGAACGGCAGCGTCGGGTCGGTCAAGAACGGGTAGCTCGGGATGTTGTAGTCGCCGGCCTTGCGGCCAAAGGCATCGGCATGGACGGCAAAGTTACCGCCGCCGGCGTCGAGCAGCATGGCACCTTCGACCCCGCGATCGACCGACGTCACTGCCGTCCGTGTTTCCGCGGTGATGCAGCCAGGCGATCCGACGTTTGCCAGCGGCGCCTTGGTCGGGAGTCCGTAAGTCGGAAAGGGCGCCGTGCAGGAGGGCAAGGCATCTGGAATTCGATTGTTGGTTGCGCTGACCACGCCGCCGATCGCGGTGGAGCCATAGCGTAGCGTCGCCGGTCCGCGGATGACCTCCACCTGGTTGGTTGCCAGCGGATCAATCGGCACGAAGTGATCCTCGCCGAGGTCGGACGCGCCGTTGCTGCCCGTTCCGTTCTCGACGATGCCAACACGGTTGGTGTCGAGGCCGCGAATGATAGGGCGGCTGGATGCGCCGGGTGCGAATTCAGAGCCGGTGATGCCCGGCTTCGAGAACAGGAGGTCGCCGAGCGTGCCGCCGCCGTTGCGGCGAATCTCCTCGTTCGGCACCACGGTGACGGTCGCGAACTGATCGGTCACGATCGGCAGCACGCCTTGCTGAGGCGCGGCAGGCGCCGGGGCTGCCGGCGTTGCTTCCGCCGTTTGCTCGCGGCTGCGCACCCGCGCGGTCCGCGTGCCGCGGCCGGCGTTGCGGGACGGCACCACCGCTCTGCGCACGATCGGGCTCGGCGCCGTCACGGTGACGGCTGGGATTTCCGTCGATGATTTGTCTTGGGCCGGCTCTTGAGCGAAGGCGGGCGTGGCGGCAGCGCCGAGCAGGAGCAGGCTTGCTCCGCCAAGACGTTGCGCGCGTCGCGATTTGAATGACATTGTCCTGATTCCAGTCAGGCGCCGTCCGGATGATGGTCTGCTGATCGGAGGCGGCCTGCCGTCGCGGCGCGACGGAATTCGACTTCAACTTGTCCCGGCCATTCGCCTGCAAGCGGCGAGGCTGGGCGTGATCAAGCGTTGGAAGTCAGGACGCGGGAGGGGCGCGAGGCTGGAATGCTGTGCCTGCGGATCTCAGATGGACGAATTCGGCATCCGTGGTGCGGCGGAGCAGCTCGATCGCCTGCGGCAGCTGCAACAGAGGCGGCGTCGCGAACAGGATCGTGCCCGCCATCGCGACGACGGCGCAGATCGCGCAATTGTCGTCGGCGGGATGCTCGCGGTCGGGTCCGGCGGGCGATTGTTTCTGGACGGCTGCGCGGTCGACCGCAGCTTGATCCTTGGCACTGTCTTTGAAGCCGTCGGTCTGCTGCAGCGAGGATTGGGCGAGGGGCGCAGCCTGCGCGAACCAGTGGCTGTGGCCGAATGTCAGCGCGAACTGCACCAGCATCGCGAACAACGCGAGCCGGGCGCCGTGCCTGATATGCGACCGGAACCACTTCATCTGGAAACGCCACCCCCACGTCGCGGGGCATCAATTCCTGATGTCGCGACGTTATAATGTAACATCGCTCGATCGGTCTGCAGATGTCAACGGCTGGTCGGGCTGCGCATGCAGTCGGCCTGTCCGATGTGTCGTTCGGGCAACTAGCGCCCCTCGCGGACCCAGGTCGCGGCGAAGGCGCCGAGCAGCAGCAACAGGCCGATCAGGCCGGAGAAGATCGGCAGCACGCCGACGCCCTTCACCACGCTGGCGTCGCGCATCCGCACGCCCATCCAGCCGTCGCCGTGGAACACGCTGGCCGAGCGCACCGGCAGGATGCGCGGCAGCTCGACGCTGGAGCCACTGGCCACGCGCACGGCGTCGCCGCCCGTTGCCTGCGTCAGCGGCCTCAAGGTATCGACCGTGGAGGTGACTTCCGAAAACTCCTTCGGATTGGTCGGGCCGACATTGATCAGCGCCTTCAGCGTGCCGTCGGTCGCCTGCCACAGGCCGAGCTCGTTCGCCGGCAGGCTGGCGCGCCACTCGCCGGGATCGGCAGCAGCCAGCGTCAAGTCGTGCGACACGCCCGATGGCGAGGTCACGCTCACCGGCTGGACGCTGTCCGCCATGGTCTGACGCATCACGACGAGGTCCTTGCCCTGCACCTGGAGCCGCAGCGCTTCCTCGTCCAGATCAGGCTGCTTCATCAGCCAGTGCGACGTCCGCCTGAGCAGATCGAGATGTGGTCCGCCGCCCTCATAGCCGCGCGCCCAAAGCCAGATGTGATCGGAGAGCAGCAGCGCGACGCGGCCCTCGCCGAAGCGCGACAGGAACAGAAGCGGCTTGCCGTCGGCGCCGGTCATGACGGGCGGGTTGACGGCATTGCGGGTGTCGACGGTGCGGAAGAACCGGCTCCAGTGCGGCGGCTCGCTCGCCGAGCCCTCCAGCCCGCGCGTGACCGGATGGCGTTTGCCGACGTCGGACAGATGCGCATAGAACGGCTTTTCCGTCACGCCGACCGGCTCGGCCGGCAGCACCGAATCCAGCGGCGTGCGCCAGATGCTGGTGTTGGAGGCGTAGTCGGGCCCGGCCGAGACCAGCACCGCGCCGCCAGAGCGGACATAGCGCGCGATGTTGTCGAAATAGGCGATCGGCAGCACGCCCTGGCGGGCGTAGCGGTCGAAGATGATCAGCTGGAATTCGTTGATCTTCTGCTGGAACAGCTCGCGCGTCGGAAACGCGATCAGCGACAATTCGTTGATCGGCGTGCCGTCCTGCTTCTCCGGTGGGCGCAGGATGGTGAAGTGGACGAGGTCGACGCTGGCGTCGGACTTGAGCAGGTTGCGCCAGGTGCGCTCGCCCGAATGCGGCTCGCCCGAGACCAGGAGCACGCGCAGCTTGTCGCGCACGCCGTCGATGGCGACGACGGCGCGGTTGTTCACCGGCGTCAGTTCGCGTTCGAGCGGCGAGGCCTCGATCTCGACGATGTTCGGACCGGCATGCTTGATGTCGACATCGACGCTGGCGGCCTGGCCGCTTCCCAGCGTGCGCTCGTTGATGACCTCGCCGTCGCGGCGGATCGTGACCCTGGCGCGCTCGCCGGAGACGCCCTGGTCGTCGAGCCGGTAGTTGATGGTCTGGGTCTGCCCGACGATGCCGAAGCGCGGCGCCGCCGTGATCGCGATGCGGCGATCGCGCTCGTCCTTCTGCCCCGTGACCAGCGCGTGCACCGGCGCCCGGAAACCGAGCGCGGCGGCGTTCGCCGGAATGTCGTGGACGCGGCCGTCGGTGATCAGGAACCCGCCCGCGACGCGGTCGACCGGCACGTCCGCCAAGGCCGAGGCGAGGGCGCCGAACAGTTTCGTGCCGTCGGTCTCGCCGTCGGCCTGTCCGGCCTCGACGACGCGGACTTCGAGGCCCTTGATCTTCTTCAGGCTGTCGACCAGCGCTTCCTGCGCCTGGGCGGCCTCACGGTTGCGGTTGCCGAAATTCTGGCTCGGGCTCTTGTCGACGACGACGGCCGCTACCGAGGTGAGGGGATCGCGGTCCTCGCGGGTGAAGGAGGGATTGGCGAGCGCCAGCAGGACCAGCGCCAGCGCGGCCACGCGCACCGCGGCGCCGCGCGCGCGTGCCAGCAGCAGCACCAGCGCAATGACGACGATCGCGGCGAGCGCGAGCCACAGCACGATCGCGGGAACAAGCGGCGTGAATGCGATGCCGTAGTTCATGGCGTCACTCTCTCGGCATCGTCATGGCCGGGCTTGTCCCGGCCATCCACGCCTTGCCACATGGCACGAAGAACGTGGATGCCCGGGACAAGCCCGGGCATGACGGCTTCTGTTTGACGGATATCGAATTTCAAAGCTCGCATCATTGCCCCAGCCGTTCGATCAGCGCCGGAGCGTGCACCTGGTCGGCCTTGTAGTTGCCGGTCAGCGTGTACATCACGATGTTGGCGCCGGCGCGGTAGGCGAATTCGCGCTGGCGGGGGTCGCCGCCGGTCACCGGCAGCATGGCCTGTCCGTCGGGCCGCACCGCCCAGGCGCCGGCAAGGTCGTTCGATGTGATGATGATCGGCGAGACGCCGTCGCCGCCGCGCGCCGGCCGCTGTGCGCTGTCTTCGTCCTCTTCGCGCGGCAAGGTCTCGACCCAGGTCTGGCCGGCGGTGAAGCGGCCGGGGAAGTCGCGCAGCAGATAGAAGGTCTTGGTCAGCACGTGCTCGCGCGGCACCGGTTCGAGCTCGGGCACGTCGAGCGAGGAGAGTATCTCGCGCAGTGTCTGCATGCCCGGGGTCTGCGACGCCCCGTTCGCGCCGGGCGGCGCCTCGATCGCGTCGCGGGTGTCGAACAGCACGGTGCCGCCCTGCTTCATGTAGGCATCGATCTTGTTGATGGCATCCTGCGGCGGCTTCGGTGCGCCCGGCACGATCGGCCAATAGATCAGCGGGAAGAAGGCGAGCTCGTCGCGCGCCGGATCGACGCCGACGGGATCGCCGGCCTCGAGCGCGGTGCGCTGGGCCAGGAACAGCGTCAGCCCGTTCATCCCCGCCTTGACGATGGAATCGACATCGGAATTGCCGGTCACGACATAGGCGAGTCGCGTCTGCGACACCGCCTTCATCGCGAACTCGTCCGCGGCGCTGTCGGCGCGCGCCGGCGTCGGCGCAAACGACATCAGGCCTGCGAGTGCCAGGACGAACACGATCATTGCGGGCGCGGCGCGGCGGCGCAGCAGCGCGGCAATCCCGCCGCCGAGCACCGCGACGATGATGGCGTCGACCAGGAACAGCGCGAGCGCGGTGGACAGCAGCCAGCCGCGCAGGTCCCGCGGTTCGGCATTGGTGTAGGTGGCGTGCCGGGCGCGCAGGCTCGCGGTGTTCAGGGCCGCGATGCGGTCGGCGGCAGCAAGCGTGTTCACGGCAAGCGGTCCTTCTGCCGGACCATAGAATCCCGGCGGATGATCGGGTGTGGCCCGATCACGATAATCGGCAGGTAGTGGTTTTGCGGTCGCCGGCGGCGGGCCGAACGCGCCGAAACCGTCGAGGATGTGCAGCGGCGCCACCGTTTCAGTGGTCGCCTCGCTGGCAACGCCGGCGCCGGGCTTGGCGGTGTAGCCGGACATGTCGACCACCCGCCGCAGCATTTCGACGAAGGTGCCCGACATCGGCAGGTCCGACCAGCGCATGTCGGCGCTGACGTGGAACAGGCTGACGAGGCCCTTGCCGCGATGCTCGCCGGTCACCAGCGGCGTGCCGTCTTCCAGCGAGGCCCAGCTCTTGGTGGCGAGCACGGCGTCGGGCTCCGCCAGCACCTGGCGGCTCACGGTGACGTCCTTGGGGACCACGACGCCGGCAAACGGGCCGTCGGCCGCGAACGAGGCCAGATGCTGCGGCTTCTCCCAGGTCAGGCTGCCGCCGAGCGTCCGGCCGCCCTTGCGCAGCTTGACCGGCACGAGGTCGTCCTCGGCCTGTGCCAGCCGGGGGCCGGCGAACCGCACCAGCACGCCGCCCTGGTCGACCCAGGCATTGAGGCGCTCGCGGAGTTCAGGGGAGATGGTGCCGACATCGGCGAGGATGATCATCGGCAGCTTCTGGTCCAGAAATTGTGTGATGCCCTGTTGCGGCGAGCCCTTGTCGGCAAGCCGGACGTCGGCGAACGGCGCCAGCGCGCGGGTGAGATAGAAGGTCGGCGCCAGCAGCGGCTGCGCGGTCTCGCTGGTCGAGCCCGAAACGATGCCGATGGCGCGGCGGCGCCAGCGCTTGTCGAGCAGCTGCACCGCGCCGGCGGAGCGCTCGCCGGAGATTTCGAGCCGGGTGATGTCGTTGCGCAGCTCGACCGGCAGATCGAATGCGGCTTCGGTCTCCTTGTCCTGCGGGCCGAACGAATAGCGCGCTTCTCCGATCGGCGAGGCCTTCTGGTCGAGTGCGCGCACGGTGCCGACCGCGATGCCGCTGTCGGTGCGCAGCACCTTCACGGTCATCTTCGCCGCGGCGTTCTCGGCCGCGACCAGCGCCAGCGGCGAGGAGGTGCCGCCTTCGAACACGGTCAGGCTGCGATCGCCGATGGTCTTGCCGAGGCCCTGCACGAAGTCTTCGCCGCGGCCGGTGTCGACACCGTCGGAGAGCCAGGCGATCTCGCAGTCGCCGGTGACTTTGAGGAAACGGTCGACCGCGGCCAGCGTCTCGACGCGGTCGATCGAATAGGGCTTCGGCGCGAGTTGCCGCAGCGCGACGCGCGCCGCACCCGCCGGCATCAGGGTGATGTCGCGGTTCGGCTCCGACAGCGGCACCAGCGCGATGGCGCGGCTGTCGTTGTCGGCATTGGCGATCAGCTCGTCGGCGGTCCTGATCCTGACGTCCCAGTGCGATGCGGCGCTCCAGCCGTCGTCGAACATGATCATCAGCGGCGCCTTGCTGCCGGCGCTGCCTGTTTGCGGATTCCAGATCGGGCCGGCGGCGGCGAAGATCACCAGCGCGGCGGCGAGCAGGCGGAGCGCCGTCAGCCACCACGGCGTCCGCGAGGGCGTCTCCTCCCTGGGGGCGATGTCGAACAGCAGGCGCGTCGGCGGAAACTCGATGCGGCGCGGCCGCGGCGGCATCACGCGGAGCAGCCACCACAGCACGGGCAGGCTGACGAGGCCGATCAGGAGCAGCGGTTGGGTGAAGGCGAGCGGCAATCCCATCATGCGGCCGGCCCCGCCTTGATCGTCGTGGTGCGGGCGCCCGACTTGCTCACCTGCATGCCGGCATGCAGGAACAGCAGCAGCTCGGCGGCCGAGCGGTCGGTCGCGTGCGTCGTGAACAGCCAGTCGAGCTTGCCCGTCTCGGCGCGGATCTGGTCGCGGTGCAGCGCGAGGCGTGCGGTGTAATCCTGAGCCCAGCTCTCGGCGCGGCCGGCGGTGATCACGCCAAAGCCTTCTGGCTCGACGAACTCGACGCGGCCGGAATAGGGAAACGACTCCTCGGCCGGATCGACGACCTGCACCATCGTGCCGTGCGCGCCGGAGCCGGAGAGCCCTGCGAGCATCGTCCTGATCTCGGAGATCGGCGACCAGAAATCCGACAGCACGATGATCTCGGCCAGCGCGGCCGGAACGAAGGACGGCGGCAGGCTCAGCCGGTCGGCATCGTCATGCAGCATCGCCTGCGCCATCCTGTCGATCACGCTGCGGCTTGCGGTCGGCGCCATCAGCCCGGGGATGCCGACGCGCTCGCCGCCGGCGACGAGCAACTCGGCCAGCGCGAAGGCCACGATCAGCGTCCGCTCGAGCTTGGACTCGCGCGCGGTCTTCGAGGCGAACGCCATCGATGGCGAGCGGTCAGGCCAGATCCAGACCGTGTGCGAAGCTTCCCATTCGAGCTCGCGGACATAGAGATGGTCGTCACGGGCCGAGCGGCGCCAGTCGACATTCTGCGACGGCTCGCCCGAGACGAAGCGGCGGTACTGCCAGAAGTTTTCGCCGGCGCCGGCGCGGCGCCTTCCATGCAGGCCGTGGATGACGTTGGCGGCGATGCGGCGGGCCTCGAGCACCAGACGCGGCAAGGAAGCTGCGAGCGTGCGACTTTCGCCATCGGCACGTCGGATCGCCAGTGTTTCCTTCGCTGCGCGTCCGTTCTCCGCTGCCATCAACCGATCCGTGTCTTCAATTGCCGGATCACGTCCGGAATCGTGCGGCCTTCGGCGCGCGCCTGGAACGTCAGCGCCATGCGGTGCTTCAGCACGGGTTCGGCGAGGTCGAGCACGTCGTCGACCGAGGGCGCGAGGCGTCCGTCGATCAGTGCACGTGCGCGTACGGCCAGCATCAGCGATTGGCTGGCGCGCGGGCCAGGTCCCCAGGCGATGAACTTGCCGGTTTCGCCGGCGTCCGGACCCGGGCGGGCCGAGCGCACCAGCGACAGGATCGCCTCCACGACGGAATCGCCGACCGGCAGGCGCCGGATCAGCCGCTGCGCGGTGATCAGCGCATCCGCGGTCATCGAGCCCCTGGCCAGCGTTTCCTCCGCGCCGGTGGTCTCGAACAGGATGCGGCGCTCCGCATCGCGATCGGGATAGTCGACGTCGATCTCCATCAGGAAGCGGTCGAGCTGGGCTTCGGGCAGCGGATAGGTGCCTTCCTGCTCCAGCGGGTTCTGCGTCGCGAGCACGTGGAACGGCTTGGGCAGATCGTGCCGCGCGCCGGCGACGGTGATGTGCTGCTCCTGCATCGCCTGCAAGAGCGCCGATTGCGTGCGCGGGCTGGCGCGGTTGATCTCGTCGGCCATCAGCAGCTGCGCGAACACGGGGCCGGCGATGAAGCGGAAGGCGCGCCTGCCCGCGGTGCTCTCGTCCAGCACCTCGGCGCCGAGAATGTCGGACGGCATCAGATCGGGGGTGAACTGGATGCGCTTGGCGTCGAGACCGAGCGTGACGCCGAGCGTCTCCACCAGCTTGGTCTTGGCGAGGCCCGGCACGCCGATCAGGAGCGCATGGCCGCCGGAGAGAATGGTGACCAGCGTGTTCTCGATCACGCGATCCTGGCCGAAGATGACGGAGGCGATCGCTTCCTTTGCGGCCCGAATCTGGCTCGACACCTGCTCGGCCGAACGGACGATCCCGTCCTCGAGTTTCTCGACACTCTCCGCCATTCGCTCGCTCCTTCAGCCTGCCACGCGGCTTGCCTGCATCGTCACGTCAGCACGTCACGTCGGGTCATCACGTCACGTCATCACATCACGTCATGGCCCCATGCTAGACTTGCAGGAAGGCCATGTATTCGTTGAATTAACCTATCCCCACCTTATCGGCTTCGGGGTATGTACTGCATCACGAAGTGGCGACCTCCACACCGGACTATTCCGGATGGAACCGCACACCCGAGTACAACGTAGACCTGCACCAATCGTGCCAATCACAGAGTCAGGGCAAACCATGGCGAACCAAGGGCAGAGCGCCGATCGCGGTCTCGAGGGGCTGACTGCGGCCGCCAAAAGCGCTGCCAATGCCGAAGGCGCCAAAAAGGGGCTGCCTCCGGTGCATCTGTGGAATCCGCCGTTTTGCGGCGATCTCGACATCCGAATCGCATCCGATGGTACTTGGTTCTACTTGGGAACGCCAATCGGACGTCCTGCTCTGGTCCGCCTGTTTTCGACCATCCTCAAGCGCGAGGGCGACAAGCATTTCCTGGTCACGCCGGTGGAGAAGGTCGGCATCCGCGTCGATGATGCGCCGTTCATGGCGGTCGAGATGCAGAAGGACGGCGAGGGCAACCATCGCGTGCTGCGCTTCCGCACCAATGTCGATGACTGGGTCACCTGCGATGCCGGGCACCGGCTGCGTTTCGAGCAGGCACGGGATGGCGGGCTGACGCCATACTTGCACGTCCGCGCCGACCTCTGGGCCAAGGTCACGAGGGCGCTCTATTACGATCTGGTTGACATGGGCGAGGAGCGGATGGTCGATGGCCAGCCGATGTTCGGCGTCGAGTCGGCCGGCGAATTCTTCGCCATGGCCGATGCGGAGCAGGTGAGGGCCGCGCTTTGAATTTGAACAAGCCTATCCTGACGAACGCGCCCGTCGCGATGGGAGCCGAGGATTTCTTCGCCCGCTCGCGGGCGAAGCTCGGCTTCGACGTGCCACCGGGCCTGTACGATCCGAACATCATTCCCGCCTCGGGCGATCCCGGCACCGACAAGATGCTCGAGATCATCGCGCGCGAGCAGCCGGTGCGGCCGGCGGCGGTCCTGATCGCGGTGGTCGACCATCCCGAGCCCACCATCCTGCTGACGCAGCGCTCGGCCCATCTCAACGACCATGCCGGTCAGATCGCGTTTCCCGGCGGCAAGATCGACGCGACCGATTCCTCGCCGCTGGATGCGGCGCTGCGCGAGGCCGAGGAGGAGGTCGGGCTGTCCAGGGACTTCGTCGAGCCGCTCGGCTATCTCGATCTCTACGGCACCGCCTTCGGCTTCCGCATCCTGCCGACGGTAGCTAAGGTCAGGCCCGGATTTTCGCTGACCATCAACCATTCCGAGGTTGATGATGCGTTCGAGGTGCCGCTATCCTTCCTGATGGATCCGGTGAATCACCAGGTGCACAGCAAGGAATTCCGCGGCATGGCGCGGTCCTATTACGCGATGCCGTTCGCGGAACGCTACATCTGGGGTGCGACGGCCGGAATGTTGCGTGTGCTGTATGAGCGGATCTATTCATCATGATCCGGACGGTTCTGACCGAGATCGGAATCTTCCTTATCCCCTTTGCCGTCTATGCCCTATTCCTGGCCGCAACGCGGTCAGGCCTGTTCGAACGCTCCTCATGGCCGGTCACCGTCGTTGCGCGCCTCACCCTGGTCGCGCTCGCGCTCGTGATCGCCGGCCTGATCGGCCTTGCCCAGTACTCCGGCGCGCCGCCGGATTCGACCTACGTTCCCGCCCATATCGAGAACGGCAAGCTCGTGCCGGGCGTAGAAAAATAGGGGCCCATCGATGAGCGCCGAGCCGCTACTCGCCCATGCGCCCTGGCTGACCGCAGGCGGGACCGCGCGTGTCCTGCAACTGCTCGGCACCGATGGCGAGCAGGCGCGGGTGGTCGGCGGCGCCGTCCGCAATGCGCTGCTTGGTCTCTTGCCTGGCGACATCGACATCGCGACCACGGCGCGGCCGGACGAGGTGATGCGGCGTGCCAAGTCCGCCGGCATCAAGGGCGTGCCGACCGGCATCGACCACGGCACAGTCACGCTGGTGATCGACGGACATCCCTATGAAGTCACCACGCTGCGCGAGGACACCGAGACCTTCGGCCGCAAGGCCAGGGTCGCGTTCGGCCGCGACTGGATGAAGGATGCCGAGCGGCGCGACTTCACCATGAACGGCTTGTCGGTCGATGCCGATGGTGTCGTGTACGACTATGTCGGCGGCATCGCCGATGCGAGAGCCCGCCGCGTGCGCTTCATCGGCGATCCCGGCCAGCGCATCGCCGAGGATTATTTGCGCATCCTGCGTTTCTTCCGCATCCACGCCGCTTTTGGTGCCGGCGAGCCCGACCGCGACGGCTATCTCGCCTGCATCCGCGGACGTGCGGGCCTGGCTAGCCTCTCGGCCGAGCGGGTGCGCATGGAGATGCTAAAATTGCTGGTGGCCGGCGGTGCAGCCGCGGCCGTGCTGGCCATGGCCGAGGGCGGACTGCTGCAGGCGCTGATCGGCGGCGTCGTCTATACGGGCCCCCTGGCGACGATGATCGCGATCGAGCGCGAGCTCGGCCTCACCGCGAGCAGCACGCGGCGCCTGGCCGCGCTGTCGGTCGCCGTCACCGAAGACGCCAAGCGCGTCGCTGCGCGCTTGCGGCTCTCCAACGCCGAAACCAAGGCACTGGATTCGATGGGGCACCGCTGGTGGCGCCTGGCCGCCAAGGACGAAGCCAATGCACGGCGGCTGCTCTACCGGCTCGGGCCTGAGCGCTATCACGATCGCGTCTTGTTGGGCTGGGCGAGGAACGGCGGCGACGTCACCTCGTCGCGCTGGCGGGCGCTCGCCGAGCTGCCGCAGCGCTGGACCGCGCCGAAATTTCCGCTGAAGGCCGCCGACTTCATCGCACGCGGTCTGGCCGAAGGACCCGCGCTCGGACATGTGCTGGCGCTCGCCGAGGACGCCTGGCTCGCGGCGGATTTCCCCCTGGACGAAGCCGCGCTCGCCGCTATCGCCGACCAGGCTGTGGCCCGCGTGAGCCGCGATCAGACAACGTGACCATCGTCTCAGGCTTCGCCGACATCTCGCTTCTGCAGCTCCTGCTGGTCGCAACGATGGCGTTGTTTGCATCGGTCATCGGTGGTCTCGCCGGCTACGGCACCGGTGCCCTGATGCCACTGGTGCTGGTGCCGATGGTCGGCGCCGAGCCCGTGGTGCCGATCATCGCGATCTCCGCGATGTTCACCAATCTCAGCCGCGCCATCGCTTATCTGCGCTACGCCGACCGCCGCCGCGCGCTGATCGTGCTCGCCTGTGCGGCACTGACGACGGCGCTCGGCGCCTACGGCTATACGCGCCTGACCAGTGCGGGCGCGGCGCTCGTGATCGGCACCATGCTGATCCTGAGCGTGCCGCTGCGCCGCGTGCTGCGACGGCGCAGCGTGCGGATCGGCGACACCGGCCTCGCCGCCGGCTCCGTCGGCTACGGCGTGCTGGTCGGTGGCACCTCGGGTTCCGGCGTGATCCTGCTGTCGCTGTTGATGGCCACGGGGCTCGAAGGCGCCGCCGTGATCGCGACCGATGCGATGATCTCGCTCGGCACCGGCCTCATCAAGATCTCGGTGTTCGGCCTCGCCGGCGCCGTGACGGCGCAGGTGCTCGCCTTCGCGCTTCTGATCGGCGGCATCGCAATCCCCGGGGCATTTCTCGCAAAGGCCTTCGTCGAACGGATGCCGGTGCACATCCACGCCGCGATCCTCGACGTTGCGGTCATCACGGGCGGGCTGGTGATGATCTCGGCCGCGGCGAAGCAACTCGTCGCGTAGATGACGCCGGTCGGCGTTCGCGCCCGGACCGCCGTACTCGCAGACGTCGACCCCGAGCACAAGCCGGAAGCGGCCTGGCCGTCCTCGGCCGCTTGGTTCCGTCAGGCCGTGTTCGCTTGGCGGCTAACCTGATGTGGCGCCCCGCGAGTTGACCTTCGTCAATAATCCCGCTCCGATTTGAGCATCATGCGCGTTCTGGGGTGGTCGTCTGAAGCGCGGAGCTTGCCATGTTCAAGTTTAAGCGCGTTCCATTTACCCCTGGTGATCTGACCAATCATCAATGGGGTACCGATGACGTCCTCGTGGGTGACCCAACTCAAATGATCTTGATCGGCGATGCTGGCGGCAGCATGTTCGATTTTTCGAGGGGCGGCAACGATACCTTCACCGGGCCCTCGTTAGCGGGGGGCGCCCCCATCCACTACACTTTCTACGGTGACGCGGCCGGCGACTTGTTCGATTTTGCTCGTGGCGGCGACGATACCTTCACGTTCGCTTCCCCGAGCAACACCGCTTACGGCGACGCGGGCGATGACATGTCCGACCACAGTAAGGGCGGCAACGACATTTTCAGCGGAACTGGCCCCGCGACCAACACTTTCCATGGCGATGCGGGCGGCGATATGTCCGGCCATGCTCGTGGCGGCGACGATACCTTCACGGGCGGCAGCGGTGGCGGCACCAATACTTTCTACGGCGATGCGGGCGGCAGCATGTCCGGCCATGCTCGGGGCGGCAACGACACTTTCACGGGCGGTGCCTTCACCTCAAACGTCTCCTATGGCGATGCTGGCGGCAACATGTCGGGCCACGCTCGGGGCGGCAACGATACCTTCACGGGCGGCGCCTTCTCGTTCAATACTTTCCATGGTGATGCCGGCGGCGACATGTCCGGCCATGCTCACGGCGGGGACGATATCTTCACGGGCATCATCGACCTCCCTGCTCCCTCCTCCAACACGTTCTATGGCGATGCTGGCGGCAACATGTCAGGTCACGCTCAGGGCGGCGGCGATGCCTTCACGGGCTCCAGCAAGGCCTCCAACGCCTTTTACGGCGATGCGGGCGGCAGCATGTCCGGCTATGCTCAGGGTGGCAACGACGGCTTCACCGGCGGCAGTCTTGCCTCTCACGTTTTCTATGGCGATGCCGGCGGCGACATGGCCGGCCATGCTCGGGGCGGCGACGACATTTTCACCGGAGGTAACGACTCTACCAACACTTTCCATGGCGATGCGGGCGGCGACATGTTGGGCTGTGCTCGGGGCGGCGATGACACCTTCACGGGCGGCAACAGCTCCCTTACTGGCTCCACCACCTTCTACGGTGACGCGGGCGGCGACATGTCCGGCCGTGCCCAGGGCGGCAACGACGCCTTCGCAGGCGGCGACAGCTTCGGCCCTGGCTCGACGAGCAACATTCTTCTCGGTGACGCGAAATCCATGTCCGGCTGCGCCGAGGGCGGCGACGATACTCTTGTCGGCGGCAGCAACTTCGGCACTGGCTCGGCCAGCAACATTCTCTTTGGTGACGCGGAATCCATATCCGGCTGCGCCGAAGGCGGCGACGATATCTTGTTCGCGGGAACCGCGGCCCCCGGCGGGACAGTCAGCAATGAGATGTGGGGTGACGGATTGTTGCTGGGCGACGCTGATGGCGGCCGAGACCTGTTCGTGTTCAAGGACGATGGCCCGGCGACAGTCGGGACCCAGAACACCATCGAAGACTTCAGCCAGAGCCAGCATGACCGGATCAAGTTCAGCAATGTGGCGGGCGTGCACTCGTTCAACGATCTCGTCATCACCCAATCCGGAACTGACACCCTCGTTACCGCGGGAGCGGATCAAGTGACTCTGCACAACTTCGCAGGTTCGCTCACGGCAAACGACTTCCTGTTCGCCTGAAGACGAGATGCATTGGCCCGAACCCATCGAACTGGGCCAGGACACTGACGGAGCACAAGGACGCTCGTGGTTGTCGCTTAGCCGGTGTTTCTGACCGCCTCGGCCAGAATGGCGTAAAGCTGCTGCCTGCTGAATTCCTTGGGCTGCTGCCTCTCCGCTCTCCTCGACGACACCTTGTGTGTGACCGGACGGGGGCAGGGTGCCGACGACGGCCTCAGCTTCGGGGCCGGCCTTATCTTGGGCCGTGCTGTGGGCGACTTGTGGCCACGCTTCAGGCCAAGACGGGTCAGCATGCCGCAGACCGCGTTGCGACTGCAGCCGAGAGGGCGCGCAATCTGCGCCGCGCTCTGTCCTTCGAACCAGAGCCTTTTGAGAAGCGCTATGTCTTTTGCATCCCAGCTCATGAGAGAGATTATAGCGCCGACTGCCGGATGCGGGCTAGTCTAGTCTTCATCGGGCTCGCGCACGACCGCCGGTTCGTCAGCATCCCCGTCCTCATCGTCCTCATCGTCGTCTTCGTCCTCCTCGTCTTCATCGGGATCCCGGGGCGGCATCACGACGCCCATGAGCATGAGTGGTGTCCAGCCGTTCGCTGCGGTGGAAAATGGTTCGGAGGTGTGTTGCTTCATGTCGTTGCTGCTCCTCGAAAAGCACGCGCCGTCGAATATTCCCGCCGGGCGGTGCGCGCATGTCCAGGGCGCGATCGGTGCAGGCGCGAGGTCGACATCAGGTCGATGACGCGAGCAACGGCCGCACCCACCACGCAACTGGTGACGTTTGGGCTATTTTCAAACCCGAAGCCCATTTTGCTCTATGTCCACCAAGACCTCGCCGGTGGTGACTTCGGGAACCCCAAGATCGAGGTCATGCAGACTCGCCTGAACAAACGCGAGTATCTTGGCGTTCGCTGCGTTGGCGCTTTCGCGGTCATCAAATATCATCACGGCGATACCGACACCGTCGCCCGCGTCCATCACATGGTAGGATCTGAATCCCTGCGATTGCCTCAGGATCTCACCGACGCCGCTCTTGGCGCGACGCGCGGCGTCCGCGACCGAACGAACCCTGGTGTACTTGCGAATGACCATGTACATGGGGCCACCACGCGCCACACGCCCCTCGCATCAAAGCATATCGTCCCAGTCGGACCAGGGCAACTTTCGGTACGGGCGACATCGTCCGGCCGGGCGCTGCGCAACGCACCCTTTCCAATGAGCCATCCTCGCCCCGCAAGTGGGGGCGAGGTGCCGAGGCTCAGGAGCCCTCGAACTTGAACGATACGTTGAGCTTGGCGCGATAGGCCTCGACCTTCCCCTTGTCATCCAGTTGCATATCGAGCTTGACGACCTCTGCAACTCGAAGATCTCGGAGAGATTTTGCAGCGCGTTCGACCGCATTGGCGGCTGCCTTCTCCCATGAGTCCGTGCTGGTACCGACCAGTTCGATGACCTTGTAGACGCTATCGGGCATGTGGTCCTCCTATTGGGCAGGAGCAGGAAATCTAGCATCGGTATCTCGACGCTGATACGTCTCTGGAGATGATGCCGAAAGGGTCTGATTGGCTGTCACTTTCCTGCTTGCCAAACCTGGCGTCCGATCAAGCTCACCGGAAGCCAGGAGATTGCCTGTTGTAGTGGGCGCAACGTCACGCGAAGCAACCCCTGTCGCAATCGACCATCGGCCAAGATTGGCCTCGCTAGTTGGTGAGGGGGGTGCTACACAGCCGGCATCACCGCACGCGACGTGGCTGTTATCGGTGACTGAGAGCTTTGCGCTCCCGCCTCCACCCGAAAGAAGGCGGTCAGATGTCCAATCAGGTCAAATTCGACATTCGTGAATGGCTGGTGCCACCGCTGTTGGTGCCGATCTTCCTCGTGTTGCTGATCGCGATCGTGGCCGTTCTATGAGCGGCAGGTCCGTTCCATGGGAGCCGCTTTCAAGCAAGGACTTGAGCCAGGGCGTGAACCGAGACAGGAGGCGGGAATGGCAAATACAGCAGTGATCAGGGATGCCTACGGCGTTCCGGCGATTTTCGTGGGTTCGAAAACAGGTCGGGACGATGCGCCCTTTGTTTTCGTCAGGGTCGGAGGCGAGGAGCGCAGGATGCGCTGGTCCGAATGGGATGCTCTACCGGCCTGGACCGGCGAGCGCCCCGTTTGGGCGAGCGGAACCAAATAGCGATGGAGTTCAGCATGAGGATGGCTGGACCAGGCACATGGATCGCGGCGCTTTTGCTGGCATCGGCGCTGGGCACACCCACGCCTGCAGCTCTTGCCGCGGAGCCGAACTGCCGTGCGATCGAAAGCGCCAACGCGCGCCTCTCCTGTTACGATGCGGCTTTTCCTCCCAAAACAGGGCGGCCCGCCAAAACCACCGTCGATTCGTCGTCCGGCTACAAGGACCCGTTTCTCGACGAAGAAGCCCGAACCGCCGCGAAGCTGAAGAATATTTGCCGCGATTGCTGAGTGGCACCGACCGCGGCGCGCTCCTGAACGTCGCGCTCCAATTCAGAGGGCCAGCTGAATGACGAAAGAAGATGCGAAGGGGAGCCGCGTGCTTCACCAACGAAAGCGCGCGGTTCATCTGGCCGGTGCGGTACTGGACGACAGGGCCGACGGTTCCGCGAGCTCGAAGGACCAATCGACGAGAAAGCAGCACCTGCTTGATGGGCCCACGGAATTCAGAGAGGTCCGGGTCGATCGTTCAAACGAGACTTCAAGCGACGAGGATTGATCCAATCAGCGGCAAACCCGTGCATCTGCGGTTGGGTTCCTGCGCGACGCGAAACAAAGCGCTCGCTATCCAGCAGATAAGGGAGCATTGTCTCGCTACCGCCGAGCGGCCCGCAGCATTTACCGGTGGTGTGAACGCGAGTTGCGCTCCCGCTCAACCCCGCAGCGGAGCATCAAACATGTCGGCTCGCCGATCCCCGGAACCAACATCGACATTCGAATACCGCCTGGCACAAGAGGCACTCAACCTTCGTCAGCAGGCCAAAGGGATGCCCCTTGGCATCCGCCGCACAGAGCTCTTGCGGAAAGCCCGGCAGATCGATGCTGCCGGGGAGGTCAACAAGTGGCTGACCTCTCCGGGACTGCAGCCGCCAAGTTGAAATCTGCAGCATGATCCGGAGAAGTGTGCATCGGCTTTCCGAAAGCGATCATGCTCAAACGACAACCTGGAGCGCGATGACGATTCATCCTGATCACATCGCTTTTTAGGTCGCGCTATGGCCCGATGTGATGAACCTTGGCACGCAACGCGGCGACTAACTCTTGTCGGGATTTTACTCTCACCCTCCCGGGGCTGGAAGGACGCCGCCTGCGCTTTATTTCAAGCGGGCGGCGTTTTTGCGTGCGTCGGCAGCCGCCCGATGCGACGTCTGGAGGCTGAAAGCGATTTCATGCGGCTTTCGAGGAACGCCGCTTGGAGATCGGCTTTAAGCTCAATCACCTTTTCGGATTCCTGGGCTGCTATGGGTGACTGAGAGCTCGTTGCTCCCGCCTGCAAGCCGCGGGATGCACATGTGCAACAAGTGCGACCAGATCGACAATGAGATCGAACAGTTCCGCCGATTGATATCGCCGGGAATGGACGCTCTCAGCCTTTCGATGATCCGATGCGCCATCGAATTGCTGGAGGCTGACAGGGCGGCCGTTGATTGCAGCGGCAGTCTGCACCAGCCAGCGCGCCGGAGTTCGCGACCGTCTTAGATTGCCCTGTTGCGAAGCAGGCACGCGCGCTTCCGGCGCCGAAGGCGCGGATCAGATGGCCCATCGCCTATGCAGCTCTGATGGATCAGTTGGTGGATCCTGGCTGAACAACGAGGCGCTCACCGTCACGTCGGCTGTCAGTGGTGAACCGGACGCGGCGCTGACTTCGCCTCGACTACCGCTGACCCAAAGCGAAAGTTCCGCTCGGTTCGAACACCTCGAGCGAGCCACACGCTCACGGTATGATTCGCTTCTCTCGCAGAGTCGTGAACAGGTCGAAAAAACTTTCGTCCGTCGCCTGATAGTCGAGGAATCCGAGCCGACGACTCTTGCCCATGTCGGTGACAACCTCGATCGGCCGGCCGAGGTCCCCATCGGTGTGCCACGCAGACGCCAGTCGGTTGAGATCCGGTTCTGCCAAATGATGCTTCCGGGCGATGTCGGACCAGATCGGGGGAGCGTCGCTCATCTGTCGCTCAAGCGGAAGGCGCTCGCTCGGAAACGCTGCTGGCTGCAGTCCGAACCAGGCTGCCAGGCGCCCCCACATCCACTTCCAACGGAACACGTCCCCGTTGACGACATTGAAAGCCTGATTGCGGGCAGCCTCTGTCGTGGCCGCCCATTCCAGATGTCTGGCCAACAGTCTGGCGTCCGTCATGTCCGTTAGCGCGTTCCACTGAGTTGCGGAGCCTGGAAACAGAAAAGGCCGTCCGATCTCGCGGCAGATCGTGGCATACGCAGCGAGCGTCGTGCCCATGTTCATGGCATTCCCGACGGCATAGCCTATGATCGTATGTGGCCGGTGAATGCTCCAGCTGAAGCCGTCTCGTTTCGCCGCCGCGAACACCGCATCTTCCTGGGCATAATAGAAATTCTCAGTGTCGAGCCGAGGCTGGTCCTCTCGAAACGGCGTGGCGATCAAGCTGCTTTGACCATAGGATTCGAACGGCCCGAGATAGTGCTTGAGGCCGGTTACGAGTGCGACGTGCCTGACCGACCCGGCAGATGACAATGCATCCAGCAAGTTGCGTACCATCGCAGAGTTGATCAGGATATTCTCTGCCTCCGTTTTCTGTCGAAGCCACGTGGTGAAGAAAACATGCGTGGGATGCAGATCGCGCAGCGCCGATCCGAGCGACGCTGGATCCAACAGATCAGCGGCGATCGGCAACATACCCGCGATATCAATTCCTGGCCTGCGCGCCAGCCCGGACACTGACCACCCGCGCTCCAGGAGATGTCGGGCAAGGTTGTTGCCCACTATGCCGGTTGCTCCTGCGACAAGTGCGGAACGTTCCATCTTCGGACCCTTTGCGATCCATTCGAGATGGGGCGCCGATGAAGCGCGAGCAATCCAAATCCCTGTTTCGTGATGTTGCGAGTTGGTCCGGTTTTGGCCCGTGGCCGATCTTGGTCGACGCGCGGCGAGGCCTGCGTCCTGAAGGTGACCCGAACCGCGTCAGGCTAGGAGCTCATGACCCGAAGCAGACTTCGATCTCTTACTGACTGCTCTCACGAGGTTCGTTTCCCTAAGCGATAAAGCAGCACCTCATGAAATTTGATCTGCTGCTCGTGACGAAAAATCTGCAGGAAAAACGAAATGGCTTCGAAAGTAAGCTTGACGGCAAACACAGTTTTGAAGGGTTGATGCGCAGTTCTTCTTAGTTGTGCAAGCTTAGCGAGCTTGCCGCCGCGGAAGCCGTTATTGTAAGACCGGTCGTACCATACCGCGGCTCTCAATTGGTCCAAACGCCCGTCACGTGACTGATAGTGCGTAGCGAGCCAAAATTGCGCGTTCCAGTTGCCTTTGACGGCAAGCTTACGAAGTTCACGTACCCCCTCCGGCACGCCGCGAAGCTGAAGGAAACGGGCGCGATGCAAAACACCGTTCTCCTGACCGGATGAGGCGGCTCGATCAAACCAGTCCCACGCCGTCACGAAATCTAGGTCAACGGCATCGCCTCGGGCATACTCCCAGGCGAGGGCCAACTGAGCATCAACGTCACCGGATGTTGCCGCAGCGGTCCATTCAGGAATTTTCCTACGCCGTTTAGCGCAATCGTCGGCGCGGCTCGGTAATGCAAGTCGCATCGTTTTAAGAATACCCCTGCGATTCTCGAATTTCTCACATACCGAAATTAAGGAAACATCACTCCTTAGCCAACAAAGCGACGCATGTCGGCTTCTGACCCTGGCTGTGTGAAAACACTGGACTGCTGTTATGATTCTCCTGTGATTCTTTGGGGGAATCGATGAGGCGCTTCGTTGAAGAGGCGGATCGTGGGCAGCGGACGCTGTTGCCCGAATGCCTCGATGACTTCATTGACGAGAGCAACCCAGTTCGCGTGATCGACGTATTTGTCGATGCGCTCGGTTTGGCTGAGATGGGCTTTGAGGGTGTGGAGCCGGCGGCCACGGGTCGGCCGTCGCACCATCCCTCGGTGCTCCTTAAGCTTTACATCTACGGCTATCTGAACCGGATACAGTCGAGTCGGCGGCTGGAACGAGAGGCCGGGCGCAATGTCGAGGTGATGTGGCTGCTGGGTCGGCTCGCTCCCGATCACAAGACGATTGCGGACTTCCGGAAGGACAACGGCCTGGCGCCGCGCAAGGTATGTGCGCGCTTCGTCGAACTCTGCCGAGACATTGGTCTGCTGGCGACGGCGAGCGTCGCCATCGATGGCAGCAAGTTCAAGGCCGTGAACAACCGGGACAGGAACTTCACGCGCGCGAAGATGGAGCGACGGCGTGCTCAGTTGGAGGAGAGCGTCGCGCGCTATCTGAGCCAACTTGACACGGCCGACCGCCAGGAGCCGACGGAGGCGCTGGCCACGAAGGTGACGAGGCTTACCGAGAAGCTGACAAAGCTGAAGGAGGAAATGGGCAAGCTTGCCGTCTACGAGAAGCAAATGCTTGCTTCGCCTGACCAGCAAATCTCGCTGACCGACCCCGACAGCCGCTCGATGGCAACGAGCGGCCGCGGCTCTGGCGTTGTTGGCTACAACGTACAGGTCGCCGTAGACACCGAGCACCATCTGATTGTGACGCATGAGGTGACGAACAGCGGCTCGGATCGGGCACAACTTGCCAATATGGCCAAGCAGGCGAAGGCTGTTCTCAAGACCGAGACGCTCGAAGCGGTAGCCGATCGCGGCTACTTCAACAGCCCAGAGATCCTCGCGTGCCACGAAGCAGGCATCACAGTAACTCTGCCCAAACCGCTAACGTCCGGCGCTAAGGCAGACGGACGCTTCGGTAAACAGGACTTTGCCTATTTGCCAGAGGAGGACGCCTATCGCTGCCCGGCCGGGGAGCGGCTGTCATATCGCTATACGAATGAAGAAGACGGCAAGGTGCTGCGGCGCTACTGGACGACGGCCTGTCAAAGCTGTTCGCTCAAGACCCAATGCACGCCTGGGTCAGAACGGCGGCTTACGCGATGGGAGCATGAGCATCTGCTCGAGGCTGTGCAGCATCGCCTTGATGCAAACCCGCACGCCATGCGTCAGCGTCGCGAAACAGTCGAACATCCGTTCGGCACCATGAAAGCCCGCATGGGAGCGACACACTTCCTGACCAAAACGCTTCCGAAAGTGGCGGCCGAAATGGCGCTCTCCGTCCTGGCCTACAATCTGACACGGGTCATGAACATCGTCGGGGTCAAGCCGCTGATGGCTGCGATCGCGGCCTGACACCAAGCGATCATGACTTCCGCTCGACTGCCTAGCGACCGGCGTTTTTACACGACCAAGACCCCGAGCGGACTTCAGCGCCTGCGAACCAGGCCTCGCTTCGCACGTTTCCCAAGCCATACGCTGTGTCGAACAAATCCACAGACGGTGAGCAGGATGATGAGAAGGCCAATCTCCCAACGACCGGCGGCAAATAGAGCGATGCAAATCAGATAGACCAAGAAAAACAGGACCGTCCAAGCCAGGGCAAACCCAAGATAGGTCCGTCCGGTCGGGATGTTGCTTTTTTTATCCGCCATGACCAAGCACAGCATTCGATCATCTTTCCCGGCCAGAACCTCGTTCAACGCGCCGCTCTCGCCTTCATCAAGACAAACAGGTGAGAAATGGCGGCGGCCAGCGAGAAAATGATTATCCCCAATTCAACCCCGTGCACATGCTGCGGCGCATATGTTGAAGCCAGCCAAATGAAGAGCCGGACGGCCGCCATGAAGGCAATCATCCCCCACATAGTGAGCCATTTTGGGGCGTACCAAGTTGGCTCGCCGTTGGGACCCCATTGCATAGCAATGCGCTCGCTCGCGATCCGCGGGCCAAGATAAAGGTTTGCCCCGACGACGACCGCGATAGCGAAGCCAAAGACGTAGTCTGCTGGCACCATGTTTTCCGCCTTCCAAACACCAGCCCGAGATTATCCAAAGGCGGGGAAGCAATCCATTCTTGTTAAGATGGAACCGTTCGCGTCTACTTCCTTATGGTTGCTGGTAGATTGACTGGATGTTACGACCGCTTCTGGGCCCCAAAGCGGACGTCGGCCCAATTCGGGCAACGAAGCTTTTGGGCGCCGCCATGCGCCGGCCGATTTCACTTGGCCCGAAACCGCGTCGCCACCAGCGGGGAGTAAAGGTTCGAGGTCGCGTCCATCCGCTCGCACTCGTCAACCGCGTTCCAGAACGTCTCCTCGCACTTCTTCGGCGCGCCGGCGACCTGCTTCCAGGTGACCACGAGCGTCCTCGGCGAGGTGCGAACCCAAGTGCCGGTGTTGTGTACCTTTGTCTTGGCGGGCGTCTCGGTATTGGACGGCGGCGTCTTGCTCGACATCGCGACCCCATTGTCGCCGAGGTAGTAGTACCATGTGCCGCCGTCCCACACGCGCCACCAGCCCGTCGGCCACGGCAGCGGGTATTTCTTGACCACTCCGTCCGATGCGAGAACGAGTTCTTTTGGATTTGATTCCAGCCGCCTTCCTATGGTTTTTGGGTCGCGCACATACATTGGGTCTACGCGGCCCATTGGACCCGTGCGCCGAAGATTCAACATTGTCACCAACATCGACTGATTGGGGCCAACGGCGGGATCATGGTAGAAGACATCCTTCTCCAGGACTCCGACGATGACCGACACGTGAAGGCCGCGACTTGGGGCCCACCAATTGACCATGATCGGCCCGCTATTGGTCAGCACCGCGTCGAAATCGTCGGGCGTGGTCAACCGCGTCGTGACCGGAAGCAATCTTTCATTTTTGAGGAAGATGCTTAACTCCTTCCCCGCCATCGGCAGCCCCTTGTGAGTGCCGTCCGGGTTGTCGAGCTCCGGCACCTCCTTGCGTGAGGAATAGGGCCCCCCGTAATAGACGCTTATCATTCGTGCGGATGCGTACCAACAACCTGTGGGATCATCGATCTTGGGCCCGCTTGGGCCGGCGTTTTGGGAGAAAAACGGCACGGGGCGGTCCAACGGCATGATCGGCCCTCCTGTTTCCGCAATGCTCAATAATACTCGTTCAACCTAGAGATGCTACCCCGGTACAGGCGAATAGCTCCCGGTGACCTGCCTTGTTGGGTGCGGCGTGGGCATCTCCGCGCTGGAACCGTCCTATTCAACTGTTCAAGTCGTCGTTTGAAGTCAGCTCGTGTGCCCTCCTGCGACATCCAGCGATGTCCTCTGCTGCACTGCTGTTGGCAGAGAAGCGGAGATCGAGAGCGTCGCAGCGGAACGCTCCGATCCAACGAGGACGCAGTGTCAGGCGAGCCTACTCCTCGTCCTCCTCTTCATCTTCATCCTCTTCCACCTGCACGAGCACGGCCAGCGGCAGCGTCTCGCGGAACAGGTCGCCTTCCATGCCCATCCACAGGCACAGCACCTCGTCCGTCTTCGCCTCCGCGACGGTCAGCGGCTGGCCGCCGGATTTCAGCATCACCACGTCGCCGGCTTTCAATTCCATGGATTGTCCTTTCGGGTTGATCGGCCGTGAGGCTAGCAGGCCGTCATGACATGCCGATCACGCCGGCTGCGCGTTCCGGGAAATTCGGCAGGCGCGTTGCGCTACGGTCTCAGGCTCGCGCGCTGGTGATCGGCGGGTTCGGCTGGCACTGGTTGCTGATGCGGCTCACGCAGAATCCTGTCCATCACAAGCCCGCGACGATGACATCATACCCCTGTTTTGCCCGACGGGTCAAAGCGGATTTCGCAAAATCCGGAAATCCTTGATTTTGCAGCAGCCGGCTACTGTGCATGGGGTTGTTTTCGCAGTTTTTGTTTTGCCGGGTTACGCCTGGTCAGGCAGCAGCTCGCCGAGCGAGCGGATGATGCGGTCGGGCTTGACCGTCGAGCCTTCGGGCAGGCCGTCGCCATGCACGTCCATCCAGATCGAGTAGATGCCGAGACGCTGCGGCGTCACGACTTCCCATTCCAGGTTGTCGCCGATCATCCAGGTCTCCTCGGCGGTGACGCCGAGCGCCTGCATGGCGTGCAGATAGGCGCGCTCCTCGGGCTTGCCGAAGCCGTGCTCGCCTTCGATCTGGATGTGGTGGAAGCGGTGCGCCAGCTCGAACCGCTCGACCTTGGCGCGCTGCATGTCCGCGGCGCCGTTGGTGACCAGCGCGAGCTTGATGCCGAGCGCCTTGAAGCGGTCGATCGCCTCATGCGCACCGGGAAACACGAACATCTCCTCCTCGCGATAGGCGGTGAAGCGGTCGGCGAGGCGAACGGCGAGATCGTCGGGCAGGGCGCGATGGCCGGCCGCCGCAAGCGCGGCAAAGCCGCCCTTGACTGTCAGGTGCCGCGCCTCGGCGAGCTTCATCCGCCACGCCGCTTCCGCGTTCGCCCAGAAGTTTCGCGCGAAAGCCAGCACCGCGGTTGCGACCTTGGCCGGCGGCAGCGGCGCAAGCTCCTCGGCAAACTCGTTCGCGATCGTGTTCCAGGCGATCTCGGGCCGGCCATAGGCCGACAGGATGGTGTCGTCCATGTCGATCAGCATGGCGCGCGGCAGCGGCCTCACGGCGAGCTTCATCGTCGTCATGGCCACTTCACCTCCGGGGGCAGCGACGACAGGATGGAATCCACATTGCCGCCGGTCTTGAGTCCGAAGATGGTGCCGCGGTCGTAGAGCAGGTTGAACTCGACATAGCGGCCGCGCCGGATCAGTTGCTCCTCGCGATCCTCCGCGGTCCAGCCTGTCGCGAAATTGCGCCGCACGATCTCGGGATAGATCTTCAGGAAGGCGCGGCCGACGTCCTGGGTGAAGGCGAGGTCGGCGTCCCAGTCGCCGCTGTCGTGCCAGTCGTAGAAGATGCCGCCGATGCCGCGCGCCTCTTTCCGGTGCGGCAGGTAGAAATATTCGTCGCACCACTTCTTGTACTTGTCGTAATCGGCAACGCCATCCGGCTGCGCGCAGGCCTGTCTCATCGCGGCGTGGAAGGCGATCGTGTCGGCATCCTCCTGCGTCCGCCTTCGCTCCAGCACCGGCGTGAGGTCGGCGCCGCCGCCGAACCAGGCCTTGGTGGTGACGACGAAGCGGGTGTTCATGTGCACGGCGGGCACGTTCGGATTGCGCATATGCGCGATCAGCGAGATGCCGGAGGCCCAGAATTTTGGATCCTCCGCAGCACCGGGGATCTGGGCCCGAAATTCGGGGGCGAACTCGCCATGCACCGTCGAGCAGTGCACGCCGACCTTCTCGAACAGGCGGCCGTGCATGATCGACATCATCCCCCCGCCGCCGGCCGCGCCGGTATGATCGGTGCGCTCCCAGGGCGTGCGCTTGAAGCGGCCGGCTTCGCCGGGATAGAGGCTTGGCGGTGCGTCGTCCTCCAGCCGCTCGAAGCTCGCGCAGATGTCGTCGCGCAATCGCTCGAACCAGGCGCGGGCGCGGGCCTTGCGGTCGTCTATCGTTGAGGCGTCCATCAGCATTCGTGGGGCGCGTCCTATCTGATGCCGAGCGATTTATGCGTCTGCACGCTGAGCCGCCATTGCGGATGGCGCAGACAGTACTCGATCGCGCGCGCGGTGTTCTCGTTCACCTCGGGCCCGTCCATCGGCTGCAGCGAGAAGCGCTCGAAGGCCAAATCCTCGAAAGTCTCCGGCGCGGCCAGCGCCTGGGGATAGACCAGCTTCAACTCGTGGCCCTGGCGCAGGACCAGCTCGCTGCCGCCCTTCGGGCTGACGCAGATCCAGTCGAGGCCATCAGGCGCAGCGATCGTGCCGTTGGTCTCGACGCCGATCTCGAAGCCGCGGGCGTGGAGCGCTTCGATCAGCTCGGCATCGACCTGGAGCAGCGGCTCGCCGCCGGTCAGCACCACGTAGCGATTGCCGCCTGAGGCGGTCCATTGCGCAGCAATGGTGTCCGCGAGTTCCACGGCCGAAGCGTAACGGCCGCCGAGGGTGCCATCGGTGCCGACGAAATCGGTGTCGCAGAACTTGCAGGTCGCGTCGGCGCGGTCGGCCTCGCGGCCGCTCCAGAGATTGCAGCCGGCAAAACGGCAGAACACGGACGCACGCCCGGCATGGGCGCCTTCGCCTTGCAGGGTCAGGAAGATCTCCTTGACCGCGTAACTCAATCGTCTCTCCTCAACCTGTCAGACTTGAACCCTGTCAGACTTGCGGGTTCCGGATCTGCCGCAGCGCCTCGCCTGCGGCCATGGCCGCGCTCATCGCCACATTGAGCGACCGCAGTCCCGCCTCGATCGGGATCACTAGTCGCGCATCGGCGGCCTCGACCACCGCGTCGGTGACGCCGGCGCTCTCGCGTCCGAATAGCAGGATGTCCGACCTCTGGTAATGAAAATCGCGGTAGTCGGTCGCAGCCTTGGTGGTGAACAGCAGCAGCCGGTAGCCGTGTGCGGCGCGCCAGTCCTCGAATTTCGACCAGGAGTCGTGGCGGGTCAGCCGGACATGGTCGAGGTAATCCATTCCCGCCCTGCGGAACAAGCGGTCGGAGACGGGGAAGCCCGCAGGTTCGATGATATGGGCGTCCATGCCCAGACAGGCGCAAAGCCTGAGAATCGTGCCGGTGTTCTGAGCGATGTCAGGCTGAAAAAGCGCTATCTGCATGGGCTGTGTCGGGGGTCGATGCGGGCGGGAATGTCTCAATAAAACATCGCCCGCCCGGGAATTGGTGCATGGCACGCTCCCACGCCGTTAGCGGGCTTGCGCTCGCCCGGCAAGGGTGCCAATAGAACGATTCTGGACTGCTGTTTCACCCGTTTAGAGGTGGACAAGCGAAGTTCTGCCGCCGCGGGGGGCCGCGGGCGCCGGCAGCCTTTCCGGGGACCTCTTGGGCGCCCCTCGGAGCGGTTCCACCGGTAGCACAAGAAGAAAGGGTTGGAATCGTGACGACAGCGTCTTCGGCGGACCATCCGACACGCCGTGATTTCTTATTCGTTGCAACCGGGGCAGCTGCAGCAGTAGGGGGCGCGGCTGCGCTCTGGCCCTTCATCTCCCAAATGAATCCTGACGCCTCGACCATCGCCGCCGGTGCGCCGATCGAGGTCGATCTCAGTCCGATCGCCGAGGGCCAGGACATCAAGGTGTTCTGGCGCGGCAAGCCGATCTACATCAGCCACCGCACCAAGAAGCAGATCGAGGAAGCGCGCGCCGTCAACGTGGCGAGCCTGCCCGATCCGCAGTCCGACGAGGCCCGGGTCAAGTCCGGTCACGATCAGTGGCTGGTCGTGATCGGCATCTGCACCCATCTCGGCTGCATCCCGATCGCTCATGAAGGCAGCTACGACGGGTTCTTCTGCCCCTGCCATGGTTCGGTTTACGATACGTCCGGCCGCATCCGCCAGGGCCCTGCGCCCTCGAACCTGGCAGTGCCGCCGTACCAGTTCGTTTCCGACACCAAAATCCAGATCGGCTGAGCTTCGGACTTTCGTCCGAAGCTTCGCGCCGTCTCGTCGTACTATTTCCTCAGGATCGCATCATGAGCGGACCATCCGACTACCAGCCGAGCAATCCGGCCCTGCAATGGATCGAGCGGCGTCTGCCGATCTTTGGTCTCATCCATTCCTCCTTCGTCGCCTATCCCACCCCGCGCAACCTGAACTATTGGTGGACCTTCGGCGCCATCCTCTCTTTCATGCTGGGGATGCAGATCCTGACCGGCGTGATCCTGGCGATGCATTACACGCCGAACGCCGATCTTGCCTTCAAGTCGGTCGAGCTGATCGTCCGCGACGTGAACTACGGCTGGCTGCTGCGCAACATGCATGCGGTCGGCGCCTCGATGTTCTTCGTCGCCGTCTACGTCCATATGTTTCGCGGCCTCTACTACGGGTCCTACAAGGAGCCGCGCGAGGTGCTGTGGATACTCGGCGTCATCATCTACCTCCTGATGATGGCGACGGGCTTCATGGGCTACGTGCTGCCCTGGGGCCAGATGAGCTTCTGGGGCGCCACCGTCATCACCAACCTGTTCTCCGCCGTTCCCTATGTCGGCGAGAGCATCGTGACTCTGCTGTGGGGTGGCTATTCGGTCGGCAACCCGACGCTGAACCGCTTCTTCTCGCTGCACTATCTGCTGCCCTTCGTGATCGCGGGCGTCGTCGTGCTGCACGTCTGGGCGCTGCACGTCGCCGGTCAGAACAATCCTGACGGCGTCGAGCCGAAGACGGAAAAGGACACGGTGCCGTTCACGCCGCATGCCACCATCAAGGACATGTTCGGCGTTGCCTGCTTCCTGCTGCTGTACGCCTGGTTCATCTTCTACATGCCGAACTATCTCGGCGACGCCGACAACTATATTCCGGCGAACCCGGGCGTGACGCCGCCGCACATCGTGCCGGAATGGTATTACTTGCCGTTCTACGCGATCCTGCGCTCGATTCCGGACAAGCTCGCCGGCGTCATCGCGATGTTCGGGGCGATCATCATCCTGTGCTTCCTGCCCTGGCTCGACAGCGCCAAGACCAGGTCGTCGAAGTACCGTCCGCTCGCCAAGCAGTTCTTCTGGATCTTCGTCGCGGTCTGCATCCTGCTCGGCTATCTCGGTGCGCAGCCGCCGGAAGGCATCTACGTCGTTGCCGGCCGGGTCCTGACGTTCTGCTACTTCGCCTACTTCCTGATCGTGCTGCCGCTGCTCGCGCGCATCGAGAAGCCGCGGCCGGTGCCGAACTCGATCTCGGATGCAGTCCTCGCCAAGACCGGGAGCAGGTCGACGCCGATGGTCTCCACCGCGATCGTGCTGGCGCTCGCCGGTTCGTTGTTCGCTGGCTCGATCGACAGCGCGAAAGCGTCTGAAGGCAGCGATACGCCGCCCGGCAACAAATGGTCGTTCTCGGGCCCTTTCGGGACGTTTGACCGCGGGGCGCTGCAGCGTGGCCTGAAGGTCTACAAGGAGGTCTGCTCCAGTTGCCACGGTTTGTCTTACATCGCCTTCCGCAACCTCGCCGAGGCCGGCGGTCCTGGCTATTCGGTGGCGCAGGCGTCGGCGTTCGCGTCGGAGTACAAGGTCAAGGACGGTCCGAACGATGCGGGTGACATGTTCGAGCGGCCGGGCCGGCCGGCGGACTATTTCCCCTCGCCATTCCCGAACGAGCAGGCCGCGCGTGCCGCGAACGGAGGCGCGGCGCCGCCCGACCTGTCCCTGATCACCAAGGCGCGCTCTTACAAGCGCGGTTTCCCCTGGTTCATTTTCGACGTCTTCACTCAGTACCAGGAGCAGGGGCCTGACTATGTCACCGCGCTGCTCCAGGGCTATGAGGAGAAGGTGCCGGAGGGAGTGACCATCCCGGAGGGCTCCTACTTCAACAGGTACTTCCCGGGCCACGCCATCAAGATGCCGAAGCCGCTCAGCGACGGGCAGGTGACCTATGACGACGGCTCGCCGGCCACGGTCGCCCAGTATGCCAAGGACGTCACCACGTTCCTGATGTGGACGGCCGAGCCGCACATGGAAGCGCGCAAGCGCCTCGGCTTCCAGGTCTTCGTGTTCCTGATCGTCTTCGCGGGCCTGATGTACTTCACCAAGAAGAAGGTCTGGGCCGCCTCGCACTGATCAGTGCAAGACTCGATGAAATGAAAAGCCCCCGTAAGGGGGCTTTTTTGTCGGCCCAACTCTCCGTCATTCCGGGGCGCGCGATAGCGCGAACCCGGAATCTCGAGATTCCGGGTTCGGTGCTGCGCACCGCCCCGGAATGACGGGAGTGTGGATTGCGTCGCACCCGTCTAGACGCCACAATAACCCTCAACCGCTCCCCCAAAAATGCGTCGGAGGACACCATGGGAACCACCATCACGTTCAAGCGCCCGGACGGCAAGGACGCCTCGGGCTATCTCGCCAACGCCGCACGCGGCAACGCGCCGGGCGTGGTCGTGATCCAGGAATGGTGGGGGCTGTCGGACCAGATCAAGGGCCTGTGCGACCGCTTTGCGCTGGCCGGCTTCGACGCGCTGGCGCCCGATCTCTACAAGGGCAAGGTGGTGCCCTATCACGACACCGATTCCGCCAACAAGGAGATGAACTCGCTCGACTTCATGGACGCGACCACGCAGACCGTGCGCGGCGCCACGCAATACCTGTCGCGCAACGGCGCCAAGGTCGGGCTAACCGGCTTCTGCCTCGGCGGCGCCGTGACCATCATCGGCGCGACCAAGATCCCGGAGCTCGCGGCCGGCGTCGTGTTCTACGGCATTCCGCCGGAGCAGGCGGCCAAGCCCGCCGACGTCAAGATCCCGCTCCAGGCCCATTTCGCCAACAAGGACGATTGGTGTACGCCGGAGCTGGTCAACGGCTTCGAAAAGGCCATGAAGGCCGCCGGCAAGTCGCTTGAGCTGTTCCGCTATGACGCCGAGCACGCCTTCGTCAACGAGCAGCGCCAGGCCGTGCACGACCGCGAAGCCGCCGAGCTCGCCTGGGGCAGGGCGACGGAGTTTTTCCGGAAACATTTGGGATGATGCGAAAGAAGGCAGCCGGCATGTCGACCTCGTCTTTCTCGCACCGCCTCGTTGGCCGGATCGTGCGAACGAGCGTGGCCGCTGTCGGCGTGCTCCTGGGGGCGGCGACTCACGCAATGGCGCAGCAGGCTTTCGTGACGCTGCACGGCGATCCCAAGAAGGAGGCCTGGTGGCTCATTGCGGATTTCCATCCGTTCACGACCGAGGTTCGCGGCATTCCGGCGAACCAGATCCGCAAGAACTGGTGCAAGGCGACCGAATTCCGCAAGGACCTCATTCCCAGGGACTTGCTCTTCGAGGACGGCACGGATGCGATGGAGGAGAGTAAACTGTCCTTCGCGATCGAAGGCCAGTTCGACGGGACGGCCACCAGACAGGTCGCGTTGGTCGGCGTCTTCCAGGAATGCGCAGGTCCGAAGGGCAGGTTCATCCTGATCCTGGACCAGCCGACCGTTGGGACGCCGAATATCCGCTTTGTGAGCGCGGTGCGCGAGGACCGTCAATTTGGTGTCTTGCAGAAGGGAAAGGACAGCAGCATCGTCGTCTTGACATGCATGCAGTGCGACGACTTTTCGATCCTGAAATGGGATCGGAAGAAGCGCAAGTTCGGCCGTCAGCCTGACCCCGGCGTGCAATAGTCGGCAACTCGGCTCCCAACAAGCGGCTCTTGACGTCGTCCGTCCGCCATGGTGAGTATCCGCCCATGAGCACCGCCGTCCGCCCAGCCCGTCTCTGGTGGCGCACCTCCTGAAGAGGCGGCCGGTGCGATTTCTTTTCTCAAAATCGTCGAAGGTCGCCCACGCGGTGCGGCGGCCTGATCGTTTGTCCTGTGTGGCGTTCCCTCGGCAAGTCTCGTAAGAGGACCCCATGAACAGGACCGTCTTTGCCCTCCCGGCCCGAAGCGACTATGTGACCCGTGCGGGTCTTGCGATCACGCGCGTGGCGGAGCAGTTTACCGGCGGCGCCAACAGGCTCGACGACCTCGTCAACCTGCTCGACCGCCGCCGCGGCGTGGTGCTGTCCTCGGGCACGACCGTGCCGGGCCGCTATGAGAGCTTCGATCTCGGCTTCTCCGACCCGCCGCTCAAGCTCGAGACCACAGGCGTCAATTTCAAGCTAGAAGCGCTGAACGAACGCGGGCAGGTGCTGATCGCCTTCCTCGGCGACGTGCTGCGCGAGCCCTGCGTGGTGATCTCCGAGAAGTCGGCCACACGCCTTGCCGGCCACATCATCCGCGGCGATGCCCCGGTCGAGGAGGACCAGCGCACGCGGCGCGCCAGCGTGATGTCGCTGGTGCGTGACCTCGTCGCCGCCTTCTCCGCCAATGATGACGGGCTGCTCGGCCTGTTCGGCGCCTTCGCCTACGACCTCGTCTTCCAGATCGAGGATCTCGTGCAGAAGCGCCCACGTGAGGCGGACCAGCGCGACATCGTGCTCTATGTGCCCGATCGCTTGCTGGCCTATGACCGCGCCACCGGGCGCGGCGTGGTGCTCACTTACGACTTCGCCTGGAAGGGCCAATCCACCGAGGGCCTGCCGCGCGAGACCGCCGACAGCCCGTACTTGAAGACGCCGCGCCAGGGCTTCGCCGATCACGCCCCCGGCGAATATCAGGCCACCGTCGAGACCGCGCGCGCGGCCTTTGCCCGCGGCGATCTGTTCGAAGCCGTGCCGGGGCAGCTCTTCGCCGAGCCGTGCGACCGCTCGCCGGCCGAAGTGTTCCAGCGGCTCTGCGTCATCAACCCGTCGCCCTATGGCGCGCTGATGAATCTCGGCGAGGGCGAGTTTCTGGTCTCGGCTTCGCCGGAAATGTTCGTGCGCTCGGACGGTCGCCGGGTCGAGACCTGCCCGATTTCGGGCACGATCGCGCGCGGCGCCGACGCGATCGGCGATGCCGAGCAGATCCGCCAGCTGCTGAACTCGGAGAAGGACGAGTTCGAGCTCAACATGTGCACCGACGTCGACCGCAACGACAAGGCGCGCGTCTGCGTGCCGGGCACGATCAAGGTGCTGGCGCGCCGCCAGATCGAGACCTACTCAAAGCTGTTCCACACCGTCGATCATGTCGAGGGCATGCTGCGCCCCGGCTTCGACGCGCTCGACGCCTTCCTCACCCATGCCTGGGCGGTAACCGTCACAGGCGCGCCAAAGCTCTGGGCGATGCAATTCGTCGAGGATCACGAGCGCTCCCCGCGACGCTGGTATGCGGGGGCGATCGGCGCGGTGAATTTCGACGGCAGCATCAACACCGGCCTCACCATCCGCACCATCCGCATGAAGGATGGGCTTGCCGAGGTGCGCGTCGGCGCCACCTGCCTGTTCGATTCCGATCCTGCCGCGGAGGACCGCGAATGCCAGGTCAAGGCTGCCGCGCTGTTCCAGGCGCTGCGCGGCGATCCGCCAAAGCCGCTGTCGACCTTTGCACCCGATGCCACCGGCTCGGGCAAGCAGGTGCTGCTGATCGACCACGACGACAGCTTCGTGCACATGCTCGCCGACTATTTCCGCCAGGTCGGCGCCAGCGTCACCGTGGTCCGCTATGTGCATGCGCTCGACATGCTCAAGCAGAAGAGGTGGGATTTGCTGGTGCTGTCGCCCGGTCCGGGCAGGCCCGAAGATTTCGGGATCAGGAAGACCATCGATGCGGCGCTGGAGAACAAGCTGCCGGTATTCGGCGTCTGCCTCGGCGTGCAGGCGATCGGTGAATATTTTGGCGGCGAGCTCGGGCAGCTCACCCATCCCGCCCACGGCCGGCCCTCGCGGGTCCAGGTTCGCGGCGGGCGCTTAATGCGCAATTTGCCGAACGAGATCGTCATCGGCCGCTATCACTCGCTCTATGTCGAGCGCGACAGCATGCCGGAGGTGTTGTCCGTCACCGCCAGCACTGAGGACGGCGTCGCCATGGCGCTGGAGCACAAGACCCTGCCGGTCGCCGGCGTGCAATTCCACCCGGAATCGCTGATGTCGCTCGGCGGCGAGGTGGGCTTGCGTATTGTCGAAAATGCGTTCCGGCTGGAAGCGGGGGCGAATTGAGTAAGGACCGTCATTGCGAGGAGCCCGCGACAAAATTGCGAAGCAATTTTGCGCTGGCGACGAAGCAATCCAGACTGCTGCCGCGGAGAAGATCTGGATTGCTTCGCTTCGCTCGCAATGACGGTGGAAAAGCCAGAGCGAGATAACCATGACCTTTGACCACGACATCAAGGCGAGCGTCCGCACCATTCCCGACTATCCCAAACCGGGTATCATGTTCCGCGACATCACGACCCTGCTCGCGGATGCGCGCGCCTTCCGCCGCGCAGTGGACGAGCTCGTCAATCCCTGGGCCGGCAACAAGATCGACAAGGTCGCCGGCATGGAAGCGCGGGGCTTCATCATCGGCGGCGCGGTGGCGCATCAGCTCTCGGCTGGCTTCGTGCCGATCCGCAAGAAGGGCAAGCTGCCGCACACCACCGTGCGCATCGCCTACTCGCTCGAATACGGCATCGACGAGATGGAGATGCATGTCGACGCGATCCAGCCAGGTGAACGCGTCATCCTGGTCGACGACCTCATCGCCACCGGCGGTACTGCGGAAGGCGCGGTGAAGCTGCTGCGCCAGATCGGCGCCAACGTCGTCGCCGCCTGCTTCATCATCGACCTGCCCGAGCTCGGCGGCGCCGCCAAGCTGCGCGCCATGGACCTGCCGGTGCGCACGTTGATGACGTTCGAGGGGCATTGAGCGGGGCGGGCGAGGATACGCCCGGATGGATTGCGATCAGGACCGCTGCAGGATCAGGCTGAGCTCAAGTTCCCGGAAGGCGATGTAGTTCCGCCGGGTCCACTGGTGCAGCTCGGTGGAAGAGTCCTTTTCCTGGCGCAGATAGCCGGTGAAGGAGAAATTCAGCCGGTCGATATAGGTCTTGAGGAAGCCGGGCAGCGCGGGCAGGCGGAACAGCCGGCCGCCTTCCATCGCGGGCGGCAGCTCGCCGCGCACGACATATTCGTTGTCCACGGTGATCAGGTTCATGCGCGGGATCTGCCCGCGCAGCATCTCATGGGCGCGGGCCGAGACGCGGTCGGTGTCGGCGACGAACAGGATCTGCGGTGCGACATGGCGGCGCGCCGCCTCCTTCAGGAGGCCGATCTCCTCGGTCATCTTGAAAAACTCGTCGAAGGCGTGGAAGCCGAGGTCGATGACCTTGGCAACACCGTCATCGAGGATGACGCGGTCCATCAGCTGCATCTTGCCATAGGTGTCGATCACGTCCGCGGTTTCCGTGACCTTCGGCAGATAGTCGAGCAGCGACGGCTCCTTCAGGTTGACGTCGAAGGCCGCCACGTTGCCATTCTTGAGCAGCAGGAATTCGCTCAAAAGCCGCGCCAGCAGGGTCTTGCCGACCTGCGGGCGGGGCGAGCAGATGATGTAGACGGGTGTCGCGGGCATTGACAGCTATATCAGGCCAACTCACCACCCAATCCAGCCGTATCCGCCCGGGCTGCGCAACTATTTTTCGCTGTTGCGGGTCGCCGGCTTCGAACCGACGATGTCGGTCAGCCGGATGCGGTCGAATTCGCTCCAGACATTGGCCAGCCAGTGCCGGACATAGCCGCGCAGCACGAAGGAGTAGTTGGCGGCCTCGTCGTTGATGCCCTTGTTGGCGACGAATTTCAGGAACGGGACGGAGGAGACCTCGACCTGCTCGTAGGCCATTTCGTTGAGCTTTGGGATGGTCAGCTCGGTCGCGTCCTTGATGCGGTGGAAGTAGGAATTGTAGGTCGCCTGGTCCCACTGGAAGAACTGGGTGTCGTTGATGAAGTTCTTGACCAGGAAATATTTCGCGCCGCCCATGAAGCCTGCGGTCTCGGCGATCTCCTCCAGCGAGGCGATCGAGGGGCCCAGGATGTGGAACACCGCAAAGGTGATCTGCCCGGCCTTGGCGGCGTCGAGGAAGCCGATGTCGCGGAGCGAGGCGAGGGCTGGCGAGAGCAGGCCGGCGCGGACGTCGATGACGGTCACCGACGGGCTCACCGCATTGAGCGTGTCGAAGATCTTCATCTGGTCGGCCGTGGTCGTCATGTCGACGATCTCGGTGATGTCAGGGTGGAAGCGCTTCAGGGTTCCGCGCGGGGACTCCGTGTCGAACGCGCGGGTCGGTACGTTGTTGGCCGAGAAATAATCGAGCAAGGTCCGCGACACCGTGGTCTTGCCGACCCCGCCCTTGTCCGCGCCCACCACAACCACTGCCGGCTTTGCCATTGCTGTCCCCTAACGCGCGCCCCCGATCGCGAGGTCGCAATCGGCCGGGCCCCAAATCGATGTCCCGAGTCTGCTGTTGGGCGCGAACATGGCAGAAACAAGGGAGAATTCAATTCCTTGGGCCGCAGTTGCGGCAATTCCAGTGGTTTTTCCGGAGCACCCCGAAAACCGCCGCGTGTAGCGGTAAATCACGCGCTCAATGGCGGCCCCAAGGTCCCATCGCATTGCCCGCCGGAGCTCCTGAGGGGCCTGGGGCCGGCACGGGCGGCGGTCCAGCCGGGTTGCCTGCGTCGTTCCACGGCCCGCGCGGCGGCTGCGCATCCTGCGGGTTGGCCTGTGCCTCCGGTTGTTCCGTTGCGGGTTGATCCGTCTCTTCGGCGGGGTCTGGCAGCGGACCGGGGTCGTGGCCACCAGCGAACTTGACCAGCGCATCGACCCGGGACTGCACGGAAGGGTGGGTCGCGAACAGATCGGCAAAGCCCTCGCGCGGATTGTCGACGCAGAGCTCCATCGCCGCCGAGGTCGCGCCAGGCAGCTCGCCGCGGCCTTCGATCTTGCGCAACGCCGAAATCATCGCATCAGGATCTTTCGTCAGCTCGACGGAGCCCGCGTCGGCGAGAAATTCGCGCGACCGCGACAGTGCGAGCTTCACCACCTGGGACAGCAGCCAGGCCACCACGATCAGCACGATCGCGATGATGATCACGATCACCGCGCCGCCGCCGGAGCTCTTGCTGTCGCTCGATGACGAGGACGACCGGGAGGAGGAGCCCGAGCTTCCGGAGCTCCAGTTGAAGTTCGTGAACAGGCGGAAGAACAATTCGCCGAAGAATCCAACCACGCCGGCAATGATGACGGCGACGACCATGAGCTGCACGTCGCCGTTCTTGATGTGGGTCAGCTCGTGGCCCAGCACCGCCTCGATCTCCTTGTCATTCAGTGTTGCGAGGAGACCGGTGGTGACGGTGATGGAATATTGCCGCGGATTGAGGCCGGTCGCGAACGCGTTCAGGGCCGGGCTCTCCATGATCTTCAGCTTCGGCATGGTGATGCCGCGCGAGATGCAGAGGTTTTCGAGCAGATTGTAGAGCCGCGGCTCCTCCTGCCGCGTGACGCCGTGGCCGCCGGTTATGGCATCGATCATCGACTGGTGGAAGAAATAGGCGATCACGGTCCAGAGCGCCGCCGCGATCGTCGCGAACGGTGCGGCCTTGAGCAGGTCGGTGAAGGCGCGGCTCAGATAGTAGGCGACTGTGCCATTGCCGTTGATGACGACCTCGGCAACCAGTGCGCCGGCATAGACCAGCACGTAGACCAGCATGAACAGGCCGGCGAGCAGCAGCATCGAACGAAACTTGTTCGAGGCGACGTGCGTGTAGAGACCATACGCGGCCATGACGGGTCTTCGTCAAAGTCCGTCGTTCCGGGGCACGCCGAAGGCGTGAACCCGGAACCTCGAGATTCCGGGTTCGTCGCAATGCGACGCCCCGGAATGACGGAGAAGAGCAATGAACATGCCGGCAATCAGAACTTCACCTGCGGCACGGCCTCGACCTCGGTACGGCTGGCGCCGAGATCGAAGAAGTCCTTCCTGGTGAAGCCGAACATGCCGGCGAACAGGGCGGCCGGCATCTGCTGGATGCCGGTGTTGTATTCCTGGACCGCGTTGTTGAAGAAACGGCGGCTCGCCGCGATCTTGTTCTCGAGGTCGGAGAGTTCGCTGGCGAGTTGCTGGAAATTGGCGTTGGCCTTGAGGTCGGGATAGGCCTCCGACAGCGCGATCAGCCGGCCGAGCGCGCCGGAGAGCTGGTTCTCGGCCGCGGACACCTGCGCCGGTCCCTGTGCCGACATCGCCGAATTGCGCGCCTTGATGACGTCGTCGAGCGTGCCGCGCTCGTGCGAGGCGTAGCCCTTCACCGTCTCGACCAGGTTCGGGACCAGGTCGTGACGCTGCTTGAGCTGCACGTCGATATCGGCAAAGGCCTGGCCGACGCGCTGGCTCAGCGCCACCAGGCGGTTATAGGCGCTGAAGGCGAACAGCACGAGGACGACGATGACGCCGAGAACGATCCAGCCGGTCGACATGGAGAACTCCTGAAGAGGGAAGAAGGCGGGCGCCAGGGTAGACCAGATTGGCGCAGGATGAGAGCCCGATGCAGAGGGAGGTTAGACTTGGTCGAACAGGGAGGCGTCCGAGTTCAAGGCGAAAGCCCTTAACAGGGTTAACTTTCGGCAATGACGGCGTCGCCCCAGCGCCAGCGCCGGGCACGTGCATAGGCGGTCTTGTCGCGGCGGGGCACCTTCGCAAGTTCAACGCCGCCCTGGCTGCAGAGCTTCGCCGTGATCTCGGCCTTGCCGACATCCGGCGGGGCCAGCACGCGCGCCGCGCGCGTAGTGGGCTGCGCGCGGGTCAAGGCGACGTAGATGAAGCGCTCGTCCTCGAACGGCACCTCGGCACCCTTGATCTGGCGGTGCGCCTGCGAGCGCGGCAGGCGCTGGCTGAAATGGCACCAGTCGGGCGCGATGAGCGGGCACGACCTTTCGTGCGGGCAGGGCGCGGCGACGTAGGCGCCTGCCGCGATCAGCTGCTGGCGCAGTGCGAGGATGCGGGTATAGCCGGCGGGCGTGCCGGGTTCGATCACGACCAGCGCGTGGCGCGCCTTCGCCCACATCGCATCTGTGAGCTTGCGCTGATCGGCCTCGTTGAGCTCCCCGATGACGTAGCTTGCAATGACGAGATCGGCTGGCGAGACTTCAGCGAGATTGCCGCCGGCATCGCCCGGCAGATAACGGCACTCCGCGAGGCGCGAGCTGTTGCGTGCGAGTTCGAGCGCGAGTCGGCTCAGCGTGGCGTTGGCGTCGAGCAGGGTAAAGTCTTGCAGCGACGGAAAGGCTTCGGCGGCCGCCCAGCTCGCGGTGCCCGGGCCTGCGCCGACGTCGAGCAGCGTTTCCGGGGCGAGATCAGGCGCGATCTCGGTCAGCGCATTGAGGCTGGCCGCCACCGCCGCGTAGGTCGCGGGCATGCGCGCCAGCGCATAAGCGAGCGCATCGGCCTCCGACTTGATCGTGCCGGAGCCGCCGCCGGCGCGATAGGTGGTCGAGATTTTCTGTGACCGTTGTGCCGCATCAGTGCGGGAGAAGCCCTGAAGCTTGCGGTCGAGAGCGGCCTTCAGTTCGGCAGGGAGGGTGGGGGCTATCATCATCCGCAGTCATGCCCCGCGAAGGCGGGGCATCCAGTACTCCGAGACAGCGCCCTCAACCGAGAAGCCGCGGCGTACTGGATCATCCGCCTTCGCGGATGATGACGCAATGGGTGTGGCGCGACTGCGGACTCACGCCACGTTCTGGTCGAGAATGTCCACGGCCTCGGCGAGGCTCACCGACACCAGCTGCGAGACGCCGCGCTCGGCCATGGTGACGCCGAACAGGCGGTTCATCCGCGCCATCGTGATCGGATTGTGCGTGATGATGATGAAGCGCGTGTCGGTCGAGCTGGTCATCTCGTGCAGCAGGTTGCAGTATCGTTCGACGTTGTGGTCGTCGAGCGGCGCGTCGACTTCGTCCAGCACGCAGATCGGCGAGGGGTTGGTGAGGAACACCGCGAAGATCAGCGCCATTGCGGTCAGCGCCTGCTCGCCGCCCGAGAGCAGCGACAGCGTCTGCGGCTTCTTGCCCGGCGGCTTGGCGATGATTTCGAGGCCGGCCTCCAATGGGTCGTCGCTCTCGATCAGATGCAGCGCGGCCTCGCCGCCGCCGAACAGCTCGACGAACAGGCGCTTGAAGTGGTTGTTGACGACCTCGAACGAGGTCAGGAGCCGCTCGCGGGCCTCCTTGTTGAGGCTCTGGATGCCCTGGCGCAGCCGCTTGATGGCTTCGACGAGGTCGTCCCGCTCGGTGACGAGGCCGGTGTGCTGGGTCTCGACCTCGCGCAGCTCTTCCTCGGCGCGCAGATTCACGGCGCCGAGGCGCTCGCGGTCGCGCCGCATCTTCTCGAGGTCTTCCTCGATGTCGTGCAGCGGCGGCAGCTCGGCGCCCGGCTCGATCTCGGCAAGGCCGGCGACGGCCTGCGGCTCGACCTCGAGCATGTCGCGGATCTCGCGCTCGATATCCTCCAGCCGGCGCCGCGCGCCTTCCATGCGCTCCTCGGCGCGGGCGGTGGCCTCGCGGGAGCTCGACAGTGCCTCGAGCGTCAGCTTGGCGACGCGATCGGTCTCCGCCATCGCACTTTCCGCGGTAGCGAGCGCGTCGGCAGCCATGCGGCGGTCGTTCTCGGCGTACTCGATCTCGGTGATCAGCGCGCTGCGCTTCTCCGCGAACACGGCCGGCGCGTTCTCGAGCTCGCTGCGCTCGATCGTGAGCTCGGCGATACGGGCCTGGATGGTGTCGATGTGGGAGGCCGCGCTCTCCTTGCGGTTCTGCCACTCGGTGCGTTCGGCGAGGATCGCCTGCACGCGGCGGTCGGCGAGCTCGGCCTCGCGTGCCAGCGCCTGCGCCTCGGCGCGGACCTGGGCGGCCATGCGGCGGTGGCCTTCGATGTCGCTGCGGACGGCGGCGAGACGCGTTTCGGTGTCCTCGCTCGACGGCAGCTCGGAGATGCCGGCTGCGGCATATTCGTAGGCGGCCTCGGCTTCGGCGCGGTCGGCGGCGAGGCGGCTGTGCGCTTCCGACAGCGTGGCCTTGCGCGCGGCGTGGCGGCTGATCTCGCGCTCGGCATTGGCGTGGCGCTCGCGCGCGACGTTCAGCTCGCGCTGCGCGGCACGCCAGGCTTCGCGGCTGGCGCCCTCGGTGCTCGCCGCCATCTGCAGCTCGGACTCGGCGTTCTCCAGCGCCTGGCGCTTGATCTGCGCGTCGATGCGGGCCTGCTCCAGCTCGTTCTCGATGTCGACGAGGCGGGCGCGCTCGGCAAGGCGGCGTGCGGCACCGGTCGGGGCGTGAGCCGCGGCGACAAAGCCGTCCCAGCGCCAGACGTCGCCCTCGGGCGAGACCAGCCGCTGGCCGGTCTTGAGCTGGGAGACCAGCTCCGCGCCGCGCTCGCGCGGCACCACGCCGATCTGCGCCAGGCGGCGCGCCAGCTCGGCCGGCGCCTGCACGTGATTGGCGAGGGGCACGACGCCTTCGGGCAGCGCCGGGTCGCCTTCGGTGTGTCCGACATTGGTCCAGCGCATCGGCGCCGACGGGTCGATCGGGGCGTCGAGATCGTCGCCGAGCGCGGCGCCGATCGCCTTTTCAAAGCCCTTGTCGACGTTGATGCCGTCGATGATCGGCGGCCACAGATTCTTGGTCTCGCCATTGACGATCTTGGAGATCGTGCGCGCCTCGGTCTCGAGCCGCTGCACGCGCTTGTCGGCCTCGACCAGCGGCGAGCGGGAGGATTCCAGCGTCTGGCGCGCGGCCACGTGCGCAGCCTCGCTCGCCTGCGCCGCAGCTTCGGACGCAGCCAGCGTCTGCTCCGCGGTCTCGACCAGCGCGGTCAGCTCGTCGAGATCGCCGAAGCCACCGGTCTCGGCGGCAAGCTTCTGCTCTTCCGCGGCGACGTTGGCGATCTCCTGGTCGAGCCGGGCGAGCTTGTCGCGATGGGTGCGGACGTTGGCCTCGAGCTGGTTGCGCTTGGCGGTGAGGTCGGCGAGCGCGGTGGTGAGCTCGGCGAACTTCTGCTCGGTTTCGGTCAGCACCGCCTCGGCTTCGGCGACGCGTTCGTCGACGCCGGAGCGCTTCTCGACGCGCGACTTGATCTCTTCCTTCAGCTCGGCGTCTTCTGCGTCGAGCCGCTGCAGTGCGACGTCGGCGTCCATGGTCTGCTGCTGGGCGCGGGAGATGTCGCCTTCGAACTGGGCGAGGCGCCGCTCGAGCTCGGCGACGCGCTCCTTGGCGCGCTCTTCCTCGCGATCGAGCAGCTCGCGGGCATTGGTCAGGCGCTGCAGGCCGGCCGCGGCGCGCGCCTCGGCATCGCGCAGCGCCGGCATCTCGGCGGCGCGGATGGCCTGGATGCGGGCGGCTTCGGCCTGGTGCTGGGTGCGCTCGGCCATTTCGCGCACCGCGAGATCGTGGGTCTGCCCGGACTCATTGACGTCGGCATGCGCGCCGATCCAGCGCAGATGGTACAGCGTGGCTTCGGCCTTGCGGACTTTGGCTGCGACCTCGCGATAGCGCACCGCCTGGCGGGCCTGCTTCTTCAGGCCTTCCATCTGGCCCGAGAGCTGGCCGATCACGTCCTCGACGCGGGTAAGGTTGGTTTCGGCCGCCTTCAGCCGCAGCTCGGCCTCGTGACGGCGGGCGTGCAGGCCGGCGACGCCGGCGGCGTCTTCCAGCACGCGGCGGCGCTGTTCCGGCTTGGCCTGGATGATCTCGCCGATCTTGCCCTGGTGGACGAGCGCCGGCGAGCGCGCGCCGGTGGCGGCGTCCGCGAACAGGATCTGTACGTCGCGGGCGCGCACGTCGCGGCCGTTGATGCGATAGACCGAGCCGGCCTCGCGCTCGATGCGGCGGGAGACTTCCAGAAGCTGGCTGTCGTTCATCGCCGCCGGCGCGGTGCGATCGGCATTGTCGATCGTCATCGTCACTTCGGCGTGGTTGCGCGCAGGACGGTTGCCGGAGCCGGCGAAGATCACCGCGTCCATGTCGGCGGCGCGCAGCGATTTGTACGAGGTCTCGCCCATCGCCCAGCGCAGTGCTTCGACGAGATTCGACTTGCCGCAACCGTTGGGACCGACCACGCCGGTCAGGCCGGGCTCGATGACGAAGTCCGTGGGCTCAACGAAGGACTTGAAGCCGTGAAGGCGCAGGCGGGTGATTTTCATAAACACGCATCTCTGTTGGCAGGCGCGAATCTCCCTGCCGGGACAATACCATGGAAGGCAATGTCGCTGTCTGGGTGAGTCGCGCGAGGCGGCTCATGCGGCTGGACAATGGCCGCGGTGCGCCGCGAGGGCAACCAGCGAAAGCCGCTTTTCCCAAGGGATTTATGCCGGGAAGAATGCGGCTCGAGATGCGCGAATCAGGGTTGTCGCGTGCGAATCAGCTCTTGAGCAGCGGATTGATCTTCTTGGCGAATTCCTCGAATGAGGCCTCGCCCTTGATCTTCTCGCCGTTGATGAAGAAGGTCGGTGTCGAATCGACCTTCAGCACGTCGCTGGCATATTTCTGGTCGGCAGCGATCTTGTCGAGCAGCGCCTGGTCCTTCAGGCAGGCCTCGACCTGCTGCTGGGTGAGGCCGGCCTGCTTGCCGATCCGCGTCAAGGTCTCCGTGGTGTTCTTCAGCACCCAGTCGTTCTGCTGGCGGAACAGCATGTCGGTGACGGCGAAGTATTTCGGCGCATCGCCATTGGCGATGCAGCGCGACAGCATCGATCCGGCGGCGGCTTTGATGTCGAGCGGGAACTCGCGGAAGATGTAACGCACCTTGCCGGTGTCGATGTATTCCTTCTTGATCTTCGGGAACACCTGCTCGTTGAAGGCGGCGCAGTGCGGGCAGGTCATCGAGGCGTATTCGGTGATGGTGACGGCGGCATCGTTCGGCCCGAGCGCCATGTCGGGCAGGGACACGGGCTTGGCCACATCGGCGGCGGACTGCGCCATGGCTTCAGGGATCATGGCTTCCGAGACGAACCGCAGCGGCGGGAGTCCGGTGAGCGCGGCAAGCCCGGTCAGCGACAGCATCGTGGTGAAGGCGCGGCGGGTGATGATCAAGGTCGGCTCCCGAGATTGGCAAGGTTGTCCGAGGTTCCCGCCCGGACGGCCTGTCGCTAGCTTGAAACGTCGATTGAGGCAATGGCGGGCCGCACGGAGGGGTCCAGTTTGGCGGCGGAATGAGGCTCAATTTCGCTTGATGGCGGCCCCCAGCCGGGCCAGCGCCGACTTGAGCTCGTCATCCTCAATGCCACCCAGGCTCTCCGCCACCTTGGCGACGCTTTTGGGGTCCGGCGGGCCGGGCCGCACCCGGCGCTGGACGCGCGACAGAGGAGCCTGGCGGAAGGCGAGCTTGCCGACCGCGTTCCAGCCGAAGAAGCGGTTGACCCGCTCTAGGATGACATCGGCGGAGTGCTGGATCTCCAGCGCCATCGGTCCTTCGACCCGCAGCACCAGGGTCGCCGGCTCCTGCGGCTGGCCCTCCACCGGGCGCGGCCATTGCATCTTGAGCGGCTCGGCATGGGCCGCGATCTCCGGTCCCGCGATCTGCGCCCACCGCGTCACCAGTTCGCGCGCGGCAAAACCCTGCTTGGCATAGGCCTCGGCAAAGACGTCGTCGAGCAGGATGCCGAGCGGCTTGGCGCTGATGGGGCCGGGCTTGGGAGGGAATTTGGACATGGGACCTTATAGCACTGTGCGCGACGCGTCAGGAACTGCTGCCGTCATGGCCGGGCTGTGCCGGCCATCTGCGTCTCGCCGCGAATAAAGACGTGGATGCCCGCGACAAGCGCGGGCATGACGTGGAGAGATCGGCCCCACGTCGTTACAGTGCGAGTATGCCCCTCAAATCGGCCCGCAGGGCGAAATCGGAACCAGTTCAACCGGAACGTCTGGCTCGACCGCTGGCGCTCCTCCAATGGTACGACCGCCACCGTCGCCGCCTGCCCTGGCGCGCGGCTCCCGGTGAGACATCGGATCCCTATCGCGTCTGGCTGTCGGAGATCATGCTCCAGCAGACCACGGTGAAGGCGGTCGGCCCCTATTTCGAGAAATTCGTCGTACGCTGGCCGGATGTCGCGGCGCTGGGGCGGGCTTCCCAGGACGACGTGCTGCGGATGTGGGCGGGGCTCGGCTATTACTCGCGCGCGCGAAACCTCCATGCTTGCGCGGTCGCAGTGACGCGCGAGCATGACGGCGTCTTTCCCGATACGGAGGAGGGCTTGCGCGCGCTGCCGGGGATCGGGCCCTACACGGCGGCGGCGATTGCCGCGATCGCGTTCGACCGTCGCACCATGCCGGTCGACGGCAATATCGAGCGTGTGGTGTCGCGCCTGTTCGCGGTCGAGGAGGAGCTGCCGCAAGCCAAGCCGCGGATCCAGCAACTCGCCGCGACGCTGCTGGCGGATTCTCGCGCCGGCGGCGAGACGTCTCGCGCGGGGGACAGCGCGCAGGCGCTGATGGATCTGGGCGCCTCGATCTGCACGCCGAAGAAGCCGGCCTGTGCGCTGTGCCCGCTGAGCGAGGATTGCATCGCGCGTGCGCAGGGCACGCAGGAGACCTTTCCGCGCAAGGCGCCGAAGAAGAGCGGGACGCTGCGGCGGGGGGCGGCTTTCGTGGTCACGCGCGGCGACGAGCTGCTGGTCCGCTCGCGGCCCGACAAGGGCCTGCTCGGCGGCATGACGGAAGTGCCGGGCTCGGACTGGCTCGCCGGCCAGAACGATGCGGCGGCGAAGCAGCAGGCGCCGGAGCTGAAGGGGCTGTCGCGCTGGCAGCGCAAGGTGGGCGTCGTCACCCACGTCTTCACGCATTTTCCGCTGGAGCTGGTAGTCTACACCGCGAAGGTGGAAGCCCGCGCGCGCGCGCCCGAGGGCATGCGCTGGGTGCCGATCGCAACCCTGGCCGGCGAAGCGCTGCCCAACGTCATGCGCAAGGTGATCGCGCATGGATTGGGTCTCTAAAGCATGATCCGGAAAAGTGTGCAGCGGTTTTCCGAAAAGATCATGCTTAAACAACAACCTAAAGCGCGATGACGATTCATCCTAATCGCATCGCGCTTTAGGACTCCATCCTGCTGACAACAGGCTGTCAGCAGCCTTGCGTTACCAGCGGGCAACAGGAGATCTCGCATGGTCAAGACCGCGCTCGACAACTTCCGAAGGCCACCCTGTGCCGAACTGCTGGGATGGCGTCTGCTCGATGCTCGCCCGCAGGAGGGCTGGATCAAGCTCGGTTTCGAAGGCAAGCCGGAGTTCTGCAACCCTGCGGGTTTCATTCAGGGCGGCATGCTCTCGGCCATGCTCGACGACACGATGGGTCCGGCGGTGCTGGTGATGAGCGAGGGCCGGCTCTACACCACCACGATCAGCATGACCGTGAATTTTTTGGCACCCGCAAAGCCCGGCCCGATCATCGGCGAGGCGAGGGTGACGCAACTCGGCAAGACGATTGCCTTCGTCGAAGCCAAGCTGATGGCGGAGGACGGCACGCTGCTGGCGACGGCCAGCGCGAGCGAGCGGCTGCTGGAGGCGGCGAGGGTGGTGGGTAAATAGTTTAGCGTTGCGCACTGCTCTTCCTTCACCCCTTGTGGGAGAAGGTGGCGCGAGGCGCCGGATGAGGGGTTTCTCTCCGCGAGTCTAAACTGCGAGTTGGACTCGCGGAGAGATACCCCTCACCCGAGTGAGCTTGCGTCTTCCGGCATCGCTGCCCTCTCCCGCAAGGGGCGAGGGCACATCAACGGGCATCTCGCCTCGTGCGAAAGCTCACGCACTCGGCCGCGCGTCCTTGCTCACGATCGGCGGCTTCGCATTCAGCGCGTCGACCTGAAAGCCCGCGACGCGCTTGTAGTTCGCGGCGATGCCTTCCAGCTCCTGCTGGGACAAGACGTCGGTGACGACCTCAAAGCCATCCGGCGCGCGCTCCTCGACGAGCTGCATCACCTGCTCAGGGCCGTTCTTGCGGTTGAGCAGGACGAGGTCGGTGGTCGCGGGCCTCCGCTCGGCTTCATAGGCGAGCAGCGCGGCGCTCGTCGGACCATGCGCGAGAATCTCGCGGGTGATGACGCGGGCGTCGAGGATCGCTTGCGAGGCGCCGTTCGAGCCGATCGGGTACATCGGATGCGCGGCATCGCCCATCAGCGTGACGCGGCCGAAGGTCCACTGCGACACCGGATCACGGTCGACCAGCGGATATTCATAGGCGTGCGGGCAATTCTTGATCAGCCCGGGCACGTCAAGCCAGTCGAACGTCCAGCTTTCGAACCATGGCAAAAACTCTTCCAGCCGCGCGGTGCGGTTATAGTCCTCGCGCCGCCACTGATAGGTCGGGGGCATATGCCGCTCGGCGACCCAGTTGATCTGATAATTGCCCGCCGCATCCGGCGCCTTGCTGATCGGATAGCAGACGAATTTCAGGACCTCGTGTCCCGCCATGATCATCGTACGGCCGCTGAGGAAAGCCTTTGCGGGCGTCACGCCGCGCCAGAGGATGCGGCCGTTCCAGATCGGCGGGCCTTCGCCCGGATAGAGCTTTTCGCGCACGGCGGAATGGATGCCGTCAGCGGCGATCAGAATCGCGCCGTCGTAGGTCCCGGCGGCTTTGCCGGTCGCCTTGTCGATGAATTCGGCGCGCACGCCGTCCGCCGTCTCGGTCCAGCCGGTCAGATGGTGGCTGGTGAGGATGTTCTCGCGGCCGAGCCGCTCGATCGCTGCGTCGAGCAGGAGCTGCTGCAGCGTGCCACGGTGGATCGAGAATTGCGGCCATTTGTACCCGGCCTCCAGTCCGCGCGGCTCGCTCCAGATCGGCTTGCCGTGCTTGGAGAAATAGGCGAGCTCGCGCGTCCGCACGCCGCTGGCGTCCAGCTTGTCCATCAAGCCGAGCTCGATCAGCTCGCGCACCGCATGCGGCAGCACGTTGATGCCGACGCCGAGCGGCTTCAGTTCCGCCACGCTCTCGAACACTTTTGCGGGAATGCCGATTCCGTGCAGGCTGAGCGCAAGCGTCAGCCCGCCGATGCCGCCGCCGGCGATGAGTACGGTCATGAGATCCCCCCTCCGATTGCAGGCGTCTTGGCACAGGCGGGCCGCGGTGGGCAACTGCGAAGGGGATGTTGTGCTATGGACGTCGGGCTCGACAGTCGTTAATTTTCGGCTTTCCCATGAGGTCCGACATGCTCAAGCTCTACTACGCCACCGGCACCTGCGCGCTCGCCACCTACATCACCCTGGAAGAGGCTGGAGCCGACTATTCGGCCGAACGGCTGAGCTTCAAGGACAACCAGCAGAACAGCCCGGACTATCTCGCGATCAACCCGAAGGGCCGGGTGCCGGCGCTGGTCACCGACCGCGGCGTCCTGACCGAGACGCCGGCGATGCTGGCCTACATCGCGCAGACCTTCCCCAAGGCGAAGCTCGCACCGCTCGACGACCCCTTCGACTTTGCCGAGGTGCAGTCGTTCAACTCCTATCTCTGCTCGACCGTGCACATCAACCACGCTCACAAGATGCGCGGCGCGCGCTGGGCGACGGAGGAGAGCTCGTTCGCCGACATGAAGGCAATGGTCCCGAAGACCATGGCGGCCTGCTTCAAGCTCATCGAGCAGAAGATGTTTCGGGGGACCTGGGTCATGGGCGAGCAGTTCACGATCTGCGATCCCTATCTCTACACGCTCTCGACCTGGCTCGAAGGCGACAGCGTCGATATCAATGCGACGCCGAAAATCGCCGATCACTTCAAGCGCATGTCCGACCGCCCCGCGGTGAGCAAGGTGATGGCGGCGCAGAAGGCGTAAGGGCTCCTGTAGGGTGGGTTAGCCGCGCAGATGCGCAAAGCGCATTTGCGCGGCGTAACCCACCATGCATCGGCAATCGCAGACGAAGTTGGTGGATTACGCCTTCGGCTAATCCACCCTACGACCCCTCTCCAATTCCCGTCCCGTCTGAAGCATCAGCCGCCGCAGCCAGATCGAGCCGGGGTCCATCTGCGCGCGGGTCGGATGGAACATGAACTGTTCGTCGATCCCGGGGTCGAGCGGCGGCGTCACCGTGACGAGGCCGAGCTGCTTCGACAGCGCTGCGATCAGCCGGCGCGGCACGAAGGCGACGAGGTCGGTGCGGGCGGCGACGTGCAGCGCCTCGAGATAGCCTGACACCACCAGCGAGATATGCCGCTCGACGCCCTTGGCTCGCAGCCAAGGGTCGATCAGGTCTTCGGCACCGCCGCGGATGATCACGCCGACATGGCGCGCGGCCAGGAACGTCTCGCGCCGCTTCAGCTTCGCGCCTATCGGATGGCCGCGCCGCACCGCCAATGCGTCGCTGTCGGTATAGAGCAGCTGGCGGTGAAAACCCTTGAAGGCGTTTCCGATCGAGATCACGAGATCGATGGTGCGGGCGAATTCGGCATGGAAGATCGCCGATCCCCGCCACGGCACGACGTCGATGCGGACATTGGGCGCGGCCTGCGTCACCTTCTCCATGAAGCGCGGCATCAACAGCTCGACCGCGAGATCCGGCATCATCAGGCGGAATTGCCGCTCGCTGCGCGCGGCGTCGAAATCGTCGGGCACGAACAGCCCGCGCACCTGGTCCAGCGCCTGCGCCAGCGGGGCGCGCAGCGCCAGGGCCCGTGGCGTCAGCTCCATCCGCGCGCCGGTGCGTACCAGCAGCGGATCGCCAAAAATGTCGCGCAGGCGCTGCAGCGCATGGCTCGCCGCCGGCTGCGACAGCCCGAGCCGCAGCGCGGCGCGGCTGACATTGGCCTCGCGCAGCAGCGCATCGAGCGCGGTCAGCAGATTGAGGTCAAGCGAATTCAAATTCATAAGGTGAATATATATCATATTCACTATCGATTTGAAGAATGCTGATCGGCCGGTGATGATCTTCGCGATGTCACACCACGGAGATGCCGCCATGAGCGCTGCCGCCAACAAGAAACTGATGCAGGATATCTTTGCCGCCGCCGCCAATCCCGATCCGGCCGCGCGCGACCGCGCCTTGTTCACCGCCAGTCTTGCCGACGACGCCAAATGGATCGTGACCGGGCAATATTCCTGGTCCCGCACCTTTTCGGGCAAGGAGGCGATCCTCAACGATTTGCACGGCTATGTGCGCACGCGCCTGCGCGACCGGACGCGGACAATCGCTCACCGCTTCATCGCCGACGGGGACATCGTCGTCGTGGAAGCCAAGGGCGACAACGTCACGCCCGAAGGCGTGCGCTACGACAACGACTATTGCCTGGTGTTTCGCCTCGCGGACGGCAAGATCAAGGAGATCCGCGAGTACTGCGACTCGATCCTGACCGAGAGGGCGCTCGGTCCGTTTCCACAAACGGTCGCGAGAGCCGCGGGCTAGCGGTTTGAGCACCGTCTGGTCTGCCGGCTGGCGCCATTCGTTCCGGTCTGCGAGGGTCGTGTGGGTCTGGCGAAAGCTGGCGGAGATCATCCGGCTCCGGCGAGAGCGCACGCGGATACACGGCCAGCGCGCCGCGATGAGCGAGCGGGAACTTCTGGATTGCGGAATGACGCGGTCGGAGATTGCGTACGAGCTGAGAAAACCTGTCCGGCGGAAATAGAGCGGAGGCGCCTCTACTTCCTTCCGAGCCCGGCGGAACCTTCGGTTTCCGCCGGCGTTCCCCTCGCTCGGGAGCGATCGCGCCCCGGCAACCTGCATTTCCGGGAATTTCATGCTGGCTGGGGCTTCGCACGTTTCGACACAGGTGGGCTGCAGCTTCTCCGGACTCCGCGAACGACTGAGAGAAGCGACCTCGGCTGCGCACCGCGCGCTCGACACCCGGCTCTCCGCATTCGATCTCGGCGGCCTCGCCGGCTATGGCCGCTTTCTTCAGGCCAGCGCCGGAGCTCTTCTTCCGCTCGAAGCCGCGCTCGTCGAGGCGGGCGTGGAGCGCATGTTTGCGGACTGGCCCGAACGGTCGCGCAGCGCTGCGATTGCGGTTGATCTCGGACGCCTCGGCACGAGCGCGGCGTCGACAGTGTCGGTGCCGCGGCTGACGCGCAGCGGGGTGCTTGGCACGATGTATGTGCTGGAGGGCTCGCGGCTCGGCGCGAAGTTCCTGCTGAAGACAATCGCGGATGCGGGCGATCCGCGCATCAGTGAAGCCACCACCTATCTCCGCCATGGCGCGGGCGAGCGGCTCTGGCAGAGCTTTCTGGTGAAGCTCGCAAGCGAAGAACCGGGTGACGAGGACGAGATCATCGATTCCGCTCGCATTGCTTTCGACGCATTCGAGCGGGCGGCGGACCGGGCATGAACGAGGCGGTCAATCTCACCAATTGCGACCGCGAGCCGATTCACATTCCCGGCAGCGTGCAGCCGTTTGGCTTCCTGCTGGCCGTGTTGCCGGATTTCACGATCTGCATGGCATCGAACAACGTAGGGAGCTTCCTTGGGACGGATGTTGCCGACCTGCTCCAGCAGCCGCTGTCGAGCGTCGTCTCTGCGACGGCGGTCGAAACGATCCGCGGACGCGTTGATCATCTCGGTGGTCCGGACGCGACCGAACGCCTGTTCGGCGTGGAGCTGCAGCCAGGCAGGCCGCCCTTCGATCTCTCGATTCATCTTTCCGGCGTTTATCTGATCATCGAGGCGGAGCCGAGCGCGCACGAGCCCGGCTTCAATTCGGGCGAACTCGTGCGCTTGATGCTCGAGAGGATCCGCAAGACGCGCGGCATGGCCGATCTGGCGCGGGAGGCGGCGCGCCAGCTCAAGGTGCTGACCGGATTCGACCGAGTCATGGTCTATCAGTTTCATCCGGACGGATCAGGCGAAGTGATCGCCGAGACCGCTGAGGCGGAGCTCGAATCCTTCCTCGGTCTGCGTTATCCCGCGTCGGACATTCCGAGGCAGGCGCGGGCCCTTTACCAGCGCAACTGGCTGCGCATCATCGCCGACGTCAATGCCGGGCCGGCCGCGCTGGTGTCGACAGCTACGCACAACGCAGGGCTGCTCGATCTGTCGATGAGCGTGCTGCGCTCGGTCTCGCCGATCCACATCGAATATCTGCGCAACATGGGCGTTGCCGCCTCCATGTCGGTGTCGATCCTACGCGACGGCAAGCTGTGGGGTCTGTTTGCCTGCCATCATTATTCGCCGCGCTACATCTCGTTCGACAAGCGCACCGCCTCCGAGCTATTCGGGCAGATGTTCTCCTGGATCGTCGAGGGGCGCGAGCGCGAGGGCGACGTCGCCTACGAGGCCCGCGCTCATCAAGTCCAGGAGCGGCTGATCGAGATCGCGGCCTCGCACGAGCACAGCCGCCGCGCCATCGTCGACTTCCTCGGCGACTACCGCAAGATGATCGAATGCGACGGCGTCGCGGTGTGGTCCGACAACAGCATCGTGCTGCAGGGCGATACGCCGACCGAGGACGAGGTCAAGGACCTCGTCGCCTTCATCAACCGGACCTCGCCGGGACGAATCTTCGCGAGCGCAGAGATCGCCAAGGTCTATGCCGCCGGCGAGGCGTTCCGCGACCGCGCCGCGGGCTTTCTGGCCATCCCGATCTCGCGCACCCCGCGCGACTGCCTGATCTTCTTCCGCCGCGAGCTGACGCGCTCGGTGAACTGGGCCGGTGCTCCCAACAAGGTCTACGACGAGGGGCCGAACGGGCCTCGGCTGACCCCGCGCAAGAGCTTCGAGCTCTGGCAGGAGACGGTGGCGGGCCAGTCGAAGCCGTGGTCGGCGGCCGACTTCCGCATCGCCGAGAGCCTGCGAGTCACGCTGCTGGAGGTGATCCTGCAATTGTCCGACCTCGCCGCGCGCGAGCGCCGTGGGGCGCAGGAGCGGCAGGAGCTGATGATCGCCGAGCTCAATCACCGCGTCCGCAACATCCTGAGCTTGGTGCGTGCGCTGGTGGCGCAGAGCAAGGACACCGCGACGAGCGTGGAGGAGTTTGCCAGCGTGCTCGGCGGCCGAATCCAGGCGCTGGCCCGCGCCCATGACCAGATCACCAATCTGAACTGGGCGCCGGTGGCGCTGCGGACCCTCGTCGAATCCGAGGCCGGCGCCTATCTCGGCGCGCGCGCGGAACGGGTGAAGATCGGCGGTCCGGACGTCGCGCTCGATCCAAAGGCGTTCGCGACGCTGGCGCTCGTGGTCCATGAGATGATGACCAATTCCGCCAAATACGGCGCACTTGCCGATTCCACCGGCAGTGTCGAGGTGGTCTGGCGTCTTGACCCATCCTCCAGCCTCGTCATCGAATGGAAGGAGAGCGGCGGCCCGCCCGTGCAGCCGCCGTCGCGGCGCGGCTTCGGGACCACGATCATCGAGCGGTCGGTGCCCTTCGATCTCAAGGGCGATGCCGAGATCCGCTTCGATCTTCTGGGGGTGCAGGCGAGGTTCGTCATTCCCGCCAATTTCGTCGAACTTGTGCCGTCAATAGCAGGAGCCGCCATGCGGATCGAGGAGCAGCAGGCCAACCGTCCCCGGATCTCGGAGACCGCGCTGATCGTGGAAGACAATCTGATCATCGCCATGGCGGCGGAGGTCATCCTGCTCGATCTCGGCGCCCGCCACGTCGACACCGCCGCGACCGTCGATCAGGCGCTGCGGTCGATCGAACGCACCCGGCCGAGCTTTGCCCTGCTCGATCTCAATCTCGGCAGCGAGAGCAGCATCAAGGTGGCTCAGAAGCTCAAGGAGATCGGGGTGCCCTTCATCTTCGCGACCGGCTATGGCGAGCGCGCGCCGCTCCCGGAGCAACTGGCATCGTCGCCGGTGGTCCAGAAGCCCTACACGCTGGAAGTGGTCGAGCATGCACTCGAAAAATTGCAGAAGGCCGGCGCCTCGTGAGCGTTCGCATGCCGCGCTCTGCATGACGCTGCGCGTCGCCGCGCGATCTTTGCATGGCTGCCGACAAAAGCAGCAGGGTGGGTGCCGGCCAATCTCAATCGCGCGAAAAATTTGAAGGTTCAATTAACGAGTGTCCTCCATTGTGTCGCGGTGCAGCGTGGGTCGCGAGAATGCGACGCGCGGCTGCCGGGGTGGCCGGTGACGATCGCCGGCGTTGTTCGGCCGCCCGAAGTGGAATGCATCTGGGTGGACAGTGGGAATGCCGAAATTTCGTTTGCGGATCAGGGGACGCCTGTACGCAGGCTTCATGGCCTTGGTGGCGGTCGGTCTCGTGATGGCAGTGGTTGCCGTCTGGAATTTGCAGGACGTGCAGGATCAGGTCGCAAGACAATCCGCGCTCTCGGACAGCACGGCGCGGGTGCTGGAAATCTCGACCAACCTTCAGGCGATCCAGCGGGCCAATCTTCGCTACGTCTACGACGCCAACGAATCCGCGATGAAGGAAGCGGCGGAGCGGGAAACCGCGGCGACCGAGCTGCTGCGGGTCGGCGCGAAGGGGACGATCTCGGAGGAGCGGCGAGCGCTCTATAACGGCCTCATCGACGACATCGCCAAAATGCGACGCCTGCGTGACAATCTCGGCGACGCCGTCAACGAGGCGAGAACGGGCAAGGCGACGCTGCTGCCGAGCGGGGAGGATCTGGCCGTCAAGACGGGCAAGCTCGTCGACGTGGCGCGCGCCGCCGTCGACGAAGATACGGCGGCCCTCGTCGCCGATCTCGAATCGCGAATCCTGCTCGTGAGGATCGCAAACTGGCGTTTTCTCGCACTTCGCGATACCCAGGGCCCTGCGACCTTCAGGGCGAGCGTCGACAGGGCCGCGCAACGGCTCGCGGCACTCGAAAAGAGCCCGCAGGCGACGGAGTTGCGAGCCACGCTGGCGCCGGTGAAGACCTCGCTCGGAATCTACAAGTCGGCGTTCGAGGCGACCTCCGCAGCGATGCTTCAGGCGGACGAGATCTACCATAAGAACCTCGCGCCCCTCATCGTCGACAGCATCGCCAAGCTCAAGGTGGCGGAAACGACGCTGAAGCAGGACTACCAGCAATCGCGGACCACCGCTGAATCCGTGATCGCCGGAACGACGACCGTTCAGGAGATCGCCGGCGGCCTCGCTATCCTGTTCGGCGGCATCGTCGCCTTCCTGATCGCCCGCAGCATCGTCGGTCCCCTGACCTCGATGACAGGCGCGATGGGGCGGCTTGCCGGCGGCAATCTTGAGGTCGAGATTCCCGGCCGCGGCAGGGCCGACGAGATCGGCGACATGGCCAAGGCGATCCAGGTGTTCAAGGACAACATGATCGAGACCGAGCGCATGCGCGCCGAACAGGCCGAGCTCGAGGCGCGGCAGGCCGAGAACCGCAAGAAAGACATGGCCCGGCTGGCCGACCAGTTCGAACAGGCGGTGGGCGAGATCGTCAACACGGTGTCATCGGCGTCGAACGAGCTGGAAGCCTCCGCGGGTACGTTGACCACGACCGCCGCGCGCGCCCAGGACCTGTCGACCGAGGTCGCCAGCGCCTCGCAAGAGGCCTCGGCCAATGTGCAGGCGGTCGCTTCGGCGACCGAGGAGCTCTCGTCCTCGGTGTCCGAGATCGCGCGCCAGGTGCAGGAATCCGCCCGCATCGCCACCGAGGCCGTCGGTCAGGCAAGCCGGACCAACGAGCGCGTCGGCGCGCTCTCGAAGGCCGCCGCGCGGATCGGTGACGTCGTCGAACTGATCAGCACGATCGCCGGCCAGACCAACCTGCTGGCGCTGAACGCCACCATCGAGGCGGCGCGCGCGGGCGACGCCGGCCGCGGCTTTGCGGTGGTCGCCTCCGAGGTCAAGGCGCTCGCCGAGCAGACGTCGAAGGCCACCGGCGAGATCGCCCAGCAGATCTCCGGCATCCAGGCAGCGACGGAGGAGTCGGTCGGCTCGATCAGGGAGATCAGCGGCACCATCGAGCGCCTGTCGGAGATTTCGTCGACGGTGGCCGCCGCCGTGGAGCAGCAGGGCGCGGCGACGCAGGAGATCTCCCGCAACGTCCAGCAGGCGGCCCAGGGCACCCAGCTGGTGTCGTCCAACATCGGCGACGTGCAGCGCGGTGCCTCCGAGACCGGATCGGCGTCCTCGCAGGTGCTTTCGGCGGCGCGCTCGCTCTCGGCCGACAGCAACCGGCTGAAGCAGGAGGTGGCGAAGTTCCTGGGCTCGGTCCACGCAGCCTGACTGAAAGCGGACGTATCCTGCTGCATCGTCATTCCGGGGCGATGCGAAGCATCGACCCCGGAATCTCGAGATTCTAAGGTGCGCAACTGCGCACCACAGTTCGCCGCCCTGCGGCGCCCCGGAATGACTGCTACAGCGATCAGGCCACCTTGGTCGCCATGTGCTTGAACATGTTGCTGCGCGCCTCGTCGTCCATCTCGGCCTTGAAGGTGAACTTGTCCTTCAGGGCGATGGCGCGCGCCGCCGCGGGCCGCGCCGAGATCTCGTCGACGAGCCGCTTCACGTTCGGGTATCGCGCAAAGGCGTCGTCGCCGAGCTTGAACGGCACCATCCGCGCCCAGCCCCACAGTGCCATGTCGACGATCGAATAGCTGTCGCCGACCATGTAGCGGCGGCCTTGGAGGTGACCGTCGAGAATCCTGTAGTGGCGATCGGTCTCGTACTGGTAGCGATTATGGGCGTAGTCGTGGTTCTGGTCCTTCGGCGCGAAATGCTTGAAGTGGACGGCCTGACCCGAATACGGCCCGACGCCCGACGCCACGAACATCAGCCAGGACAGCAATTCGGCGCGGTTCGAGGGCAGGAATTTGCCGGTCTTCTCGGCGAGATAGAGCAGGATGGCGTTCGAGTCGAACACGATGGTGCCGTTGTCGTCGATGGCCGGCACCTTGCCGTTCGGATTGATCTTCAGAAATTCGGGCGCGAACTGCTCGCCCTTGCGGGTGTCGATCTTGACCGGCTCGAAGGCCAGTCCGGACTCCTCCAGAAACAGCGCAACCTTGGTCGGGTTCGGCGATCCGTTGAAATAGAATTTGAGCATCGAGCATCTCCTCGGTGTCTGTTGCGCGCGCGGACGCGGCGTGGTTAGGCGGACCTTGTCTTGCCTGAATCCGTTGCGGGAGAGCAACCGCCGAGTTTGCCGGGCGGTGTCTGCGCGGTGCGCAGGTCAAGCGGCGTAACAAAGGCCGATTGTCGCCGTAATGACCATGGCCGCGCCCACGGCCTCCAGCCGCAGCCCGAGCCGCGCGGCCAGATGCATGTCGGAAGCCCGCGCCGCGCGCTCCGGCCCGCGTGCGTAGCCGTGGACGATGACGTCGTGGTTGAAATTGTCGTGCGCCTCGTTGGAGCTGGCGAGCCCGACGCAAATCACGAGCATGCCGAACAGCGCGAGCCCGAAAAATCCCAACAGCGCGATCAGGAACATCGGAAACATGCCGGCCAGGAAGATCGGCAGCAGCGGCACCAGCAGCAATGTCTCGGAGTGTCGTCGCATGGAGCCCAACCGGTCAGGACGGGGCTGATTGGGCAAATGTAGTCCCGGCTGACGCGGCTTTCAATTCACGCCCCTGTCATTCCGGGGCGCGCCTCTTGGCGCGAGCCCGGAATCCATTGGGCGGCATGGGACGTGGCTCGATGGATTCCGGGTTCTCGCGGAGCCTGTCATCGGGCCGCGCTGCGCGCGGACCCGGTGGCGAGCCCCGGAATGACGGAGGAGGAGGCCTACTCAGCCGCCATGCCGGCGCGGATCTCGGCGCGCAGCTCGTCGATCAGCTTGAGACCCTTCTTGGTCTCGACGTGCCAGAAGGTCCAGCCGTTGCAGGCCTGCGCGCCTTGCGCCACGGCGCCGATGCGGTGGATCGAGCCGACCTTATCGCCCAGCATGATGGCGCCATCGGCACGGACCAGCGCGCCCAGCTTCTTCTTGGCGTCGAACAGTTTCGTGCCGGGCATGATCATGCCGCGCTCGATCAGTTCGGCGAACGCCACCCGCGGCGCTTCGCGCGCGGTCATGAACGGGGCGAGGCTCTCCTCCGGCAGCGGCTCGACCGCGGCAATGCGCGCCTCGGCCGCCCTGGCGTAGGTCTTGTCGCGCTCGAAGCCGATATAGGAACGGCCGAGGCGCTTGGCGACCGCACCCGTGGTGCCGGTGCCGTTGAAGGGATCGATCACGAGATCGCCGGGCTTGGATGACGACAGCAGCACGCGCGCGAGCAGGCCCTCCGGCTTCTGCGTCGGATGGACCTTCTTGCCGTCGGTGCCCTTGAGGCGCTCCTCGCCGGTGCAGAGCGGGATCAGCCAGTCGGAGCGTGCCTGCACGTCCTCGTTGGCGGCCTTCAGCGCCTCGTAGTTGAACGTGTAGCCCTTGGCTTTTTCGTCACGCGCGGCCCAGATCATCGTTTCGTGCGCGTTGGTGAAGCGGCGGCCGCGGAAATTCGGCATCGGATTGGTCTTGCGCCAGACGATGTCGTTCAGGAGCCAGAAGCCGAGGTCCTGCATGATCGCGCCGACGCGGAAGATGTTGTGATAGGAGCCGATCACCCAGATCGTCGCCGATGGCTTCATCGCGCGGCGGGCGGCAAGCAGCCAGGCGCGGGTGAAATCGTCATAGGCGGAGAACGAATCGAACTTGTCCCAGTCGTCGTTGACGGCATCGACATGGGATTCGTCGGGGCGCTTGAGATCGCCCTTGAGCTGGAGATTGTAGGGCGGGTCGGCGAACACCAGGTCGACCGAACCAGCCTGAAGCTTCGACATCTCGGCGACGCAATCGCCGAGAATGATGCGATGCGAAGGAGACTCGAAATTTGTGCGGGGCGCCCTTGCAGACGCCCCGCGACGCGACTCTACCATGACTCAAGAACTCTGACTCAGGCGACGCTGTCGGCGACGCGGGACCAAACAACCGACTGGCCGTTACATTGAAGGGGCAAAGTAAAAAACGACTTAACCCGCCGCTTTCGCGAGCAGCCCTCGCCTTGCCGGTTGTGCGAACGTTGTTGTGCGCATTCGCCGTGTTTTGCAGTGTATTTCGCGTTTGCTCGGCTCGCTGCAGCAATCATGGCCGCAAGAAGGCCTCAAATTTCTCTCGGAAAAAATTGCTCGACCCTCGGAAAAAATTGCTGGCATCGCCATGCTGTCGCACTAGGCAATTTTTGCCGGCCACGATATTGATAAACGCAACGGAAATTTTACCTGTGTGGCGCGTTGAGCTTCTCGCCTAGTTGTGCGCCGTCGAAACTGAATCAGGGACCCCCGAGGGAAAGCCGCCATGCGCTACGATGACTTCCGCCGCAGCGACGACATCGAGGATCGTCGCGACGAAGGTGGTGGCTTTGGCGGCGGCGGAGGAGGCGGGTTCGGCCTGCCGATCGGCGGCGGCGGGCTCGGCATCGGTACCATCATTATCCTCGGCCTGGTCGGCTACGCCTTTGGCATCGATCCACGCATCCTGATCGGCGGCGCCGAGATTCTGACCGGCGGCGGCCATGCGCCGACCTACCAGACCGATCGCCAGGCGTCCTCGGGCAAGCGCGGCGCGCCGACCGACGAGATGGGCAGCATGATCTCCGGCATCCTCGGCGAGATCGATGATCGCTGGAGCGAGATCTTCCAGGCCAGCGGCCAGTCCTACACCGGTCCGAAGATCGTGCTGTTCCGCAACGCCACCAACGGCGGCCGCTGCGGCATGGCGCAGTCGGCGATGGGGCCGTTCTATTGTCCGCCCGACCGGACCATCTTCCTCGACACCGCCTTCTTCCGCGAAGTCGAGACACGCTTTCGCGGCTGCTCCGGCAAGTCGGCGTGCAATTTCACGACGGCCTACATCATCGCGCATGAAGCCGGCCATCACATCCAGAACCTGCTCGGCATCATTCCGCGCGTGACGCGGCTGCAGCAGCAGGTCGGCTCGAAGGCCGAGGCGAATGCGCTCCAGGTGAAGGTGGAATTGCAGGCCGACTGCCTGTCCGGCGTCTGGGTCAACCGCGAGGCGAAGAAGCGTCCGAACTTCCTGGAGCCCGGCGACATCGAGGCTGCGCTGACCACGGCGAGCGCGATCGGCGACGATACGCTGCAGCGCCAGTCGACCGGCCGCGTCGTGCCTGACTCCTTCACCCACGGCTCGGCGGCGCAACGCAAGCAATGGTTCATGACCGGCTACCAGCAGGGCACGGTCCAGGCCTGCAACACGTTCGGCGCGGGAGCGTTGTAGCCTTTCGCTCCGGGACGTGCGTAACGTGAACTATGATGCGCAAAGCGCGTCCAGGAATCCGGGAGTAGTGGCGTCATCCTGAGGTGTGCGCCCTTGCGCGCCTCGAAGGATGGCGGAGCCCCTGGCCCATCCTTCGAGGCTCGCCCCGCGGTGCGCTTGCACCGCAGAGCGAGCACCTCAGGATGACGGCGATAGCTGGGAAGCAGGAGTGAAGTCGTGGCCCCGATTGACGAAGCAAAGCCGTTCATCCCGCTCAACATCGCGGTGCTCACCGTGTCCGACACGCGCGCGCTTGCGGACGACAAGTCCGGCCAGACCCTGGTCGATCGTCTCACCTCTGCGGGTCATCATCTCGCCGCGCGCGAGATCGTCACCGACGATGTCGAGGCGATCCGCGCCGTGATCCGCCGCTGGATTGCAGATGGCGGCGTCGACGTCGTCATCACCACCGGCGGCACCGGCTTTACCGGACGCGACGTCACGCCGGAGGCGATCGAGCCGCTGTTCGAGAAGCGCATGGACGGTTTCTCGATCGCGTTCCACATGCTGAGCCATGCCAAGATCGGCGCATCGACCATCCAGAGCCGCGCCACCGCGGGCGTTGCGGGTGCGACCTACATCTTCTGTCTTCCTGGCTCGCCGGGGGCCTGCCGCGATGGCTGGGACGGCATCCTCGCAGCCCAGCTCGACTACCGCACGCGCCCCTGCAATTTCGTCGAGATCATGCCACGGCTGGACGAGCACCTGCGCCGGCCGAAGGCGCAAGGCGCGACGGTGTAGGCGCGTTGTTGCGGATGATGTCTAGCTGATCGAGGCTCGCACTTCTTCGCACGCACTTCCTCCCTTCTCCCCTGTGGGAGAAGGTGGCGCGAAGCGCCGGATGAGGGGTGCTATCCACATGCACTGACGCTCGCGGAGGCATACCCCTCACCCAAGCGAATCTGTGTCAGCCAGCGGAGACGCCCTCTCCCACAAGGGGAGAGGGCACATCAATGCGCATCTCGCCACGATGCGCATTTCGCCGGCAGCAAGCTCATAGATCCCGTTCCCAGGTCTCCCCAACAAGATCCTGCCCGAAGCTGCGATGCGGCTCGGTGGCGACGAGCCTGAAACCCGCACTTTGATAGATGCCGCGCGCGGCCACCAGGATGCTCTGCGTCCACAGCGTCATCTTGCTGTAGCCGCGCTCGCGTGCGCCCTGGATGCACTGCTCGACCAGCGCGCGGCCGACACCGAGGCCCCGTGCCTTCTTCTCCACCTGCAACAGGCGGAGTTTTGCGATCTCGTCCGTGGCCTTGACCAGGAACACCGAGCCGACCGGCTCGCCGCCGACCTCTGCGATCCAGCAGTGCTCGCGCGCGGCGTCGTAGTTCCTGATGAACTGCGCGCAGATCTCGGCGACCAGCGCCTCGTAGCTGATGTCCCAATCGTAGTCCGCGGCATAGGCGGCAGCCTGCCGGGAGACGACCCAGCCCATGTCGCCGACGCGATGGCTGCGCAGCATGACAGCCGCGGGCTGGGTTCGGCGTTGCTCCAGCACGGCCTCGATGGTTGCCATCGCCTGTGTCAGCCGCGATGCATCGCTGGCCGAAAGTCGGGCCAGCATTGCGGCAACCTCGTTTTGCGAGCTCAGGTTCAGCTTGGCGAAAGCCTGGCGGCCTTTGGCGGTGAGGCTGAGCTGGTATTGCCTGCGATCTGCGGGCAGGGGCCTTCGCGTGATCAACCCCTTTTCGTCGAAGCTCTGGATGATGCGGCTGAGATAGCCGGGGTCGAGACCAAGCTCGTTTCCGATCTCCTTCGCCGCCAGCTCGTCGCGATGCGCGAGTTCATACAGCACACGGGCCTCGCTGAGCGAAAACGGGCTCTTGCCAAGGTGCTGGTCGAGTACGCCAAGCCTGCGGGTATAGAAGCGGTTGAAGGCGCGGACTGCTGCGATCTGGTCGTCGGCGACGCATTCGGCAGCTGGGCTTGATGGCGATAATTGGGACGGCATGGGATCACCTCGATATTTGCCATTGTCAATCGATTATTTGACGTTGGCAAGTATCTCAGCCGACCATGACGATCCGGCTGCGCAGCATGGTCCGGGACGACCGGCCGAGCCGCCGGAGCAGCCGCGCCTCGGAATGGCGGGCCTGGGGCGGGTAGCCGCCGATCCGGTCGTAATGATCACGCGCGATCAACAGGCCCTGATCGCCGAGCGGACCGCCGAGCTTGCGCGCCACGGTCCAGACGATGTCGCGGAAGGTGGTATCGGCGTAAGGCGAACGTGCATAGCGGAACACGGCCGCACGATCCCGGCCGCTACTGGCGACCGCCTGGATGAACTGGGTGGTTTCCTCGATCCAGCCGGTTTCCAGCACGGCGCCCGCGGGCAGGAACATCAGCCAGGGCGATCGGGCCTGGAGCGCGCCGGCGGCGAGCGCGGCGCCTTGCGAGTGTCCCTCGAACGTGATGAAGCGGCAGCCTGCGACGTCGGCAACGCGCTCGATGACGCCATTGCGCGTGCGGTCGACCAGAAGGACCTCCCGGATGACGCCCGCGGCGGCGCCGGGGACCAGCGCGGCCAGAGTTGCGACCGCCGTCTGCTCGACACCTTCGGTCGGAATGATGACGCTCAGCATGATTGAGGCTTCAGTGTCTGCACTTCGGGAGAAGCGTAGTTTTATATGATGTTGTCATAAACCCGTAGCGTTGCCGAGTGCAACTTTCCGGCGGCGCTTCGGCATGCGATGGTAAACCGCAGCCAGTCGTCGCAACCAAAAGTGTCACGTGCGGGCTGGAAATATTGCCGAATGTTTCGGCACAAGCTCATCCCGGCCGTATTAACTCGAAGCTTCTTGGACATTTCGCTGCGCACGGGCAGTCGGTCCCTCTCAGACGAGGATGCAGCTTGCAACATAGGTCAACGAAGATGTGTGATCTTGGTCCCGGGAGAGGCCTCACATGAGCGCCGATCAACTCGCCGTCGGCGCGGCGCCAGCGTCGCCGAAGCAGGGGACTGCGCCGACCTTGCGGATCCGGGCGCTGATGCTGGGCGACCGCATCAATGCGTCAGGGCTGGAGATCGGAACCCTGGTGTCCTCGACGCCGGCCGCCTTCCGCGTCCATGCCGGCCTTGCCGTGATCTTTCGCTACGGCGTCGTCGTGCTGATCGGGCTGCTTCCGTCCGAGGAGAAGGTCCTCATCGACAACCTGAAGTCGCGTGTGACCGGAGAGCTCAGCCCGTACGAGGAGGAGATCGCGCAGGCGCAGCTCTGCCACGACGAGGCTGCCGAGGCGATCCAGCCGGGCGGGCCGATCTGCCTTGCCAAATTCTCCGACGACCGGCTGTTGCTGGTTGCCGATGCGCTCGCCAAGAGCACGTCGCTGGCGCGCGACGAGCGGCGCGTCGCCGCGGTCTTCGACGTGATCGAGCCGTTTGCACGCGAGCTCGCCGAACACGGCCGCACGCCGCAACGGCGCAAGGGCATCCTGCAATTGATCGGCAATGCGCTGCTGGTGCAGCAGCGCGTCGCCGGCCGCGTCGCCATCGCCGAGAAGCCCGACGTGCTCTGGGAGAAGCCCGAGCTCGATCGTCTCTATTCGCGCCTGGAGGACGAGTACGAGCTGAAGGAGCGCCTCGACACGCTCGAGCGCAAGCTTGCCGCGGTGTCGGAGACCGCCAACGCGCTCACCGACATCATCGACACCCAGCGCTCGCTCCGCCTCGAGATCGCCGTCGTGGTGCTGATCCTGATCGAGGTCGCAATGGGGACTTTTCAGCTCCTGACCGGCCGCGGTCACTAAAGCATGATCTGGAAAAGTGCGAAGCGATTTTCCGGAAAACCTAAAGCGCGACGGCGATTCATCCGAATCTCATCGCGCTTCAAGGCGCGGCGGCGCGCCGACCATGTTGACCGGATTGCGCCTGCCACGTGGCGATCTCGGCAAGCTCGGCTTCGGGCCGTGTCCGGATCGTCTCGCAGCGTCCGAGATAGAGCTCTCCGGCATCGCCCTCGATCGTCATCCACTCGCCTTCGGCAAAGCTGACTTGGCCGAGCTGAGCCCGCTTCGCGACGGGATCGATCTTCAGTTCGCGGCAGCCGACCACGCAGGGCTTACCCATTTGCCGCGCCACCAGGGCCGCATGCGAGGTGCGCGCGCCGACCGACGTGACGATGCCGGCGGCAAGCGCGAAGCCTGCGACGTCGGCGGTGCTGGTATCGGGACGCAGCAGGATGACCGGCTCGCCCGCCGCCGAGAGGCGCTGGGCGCTTTCGGACGAGAATGCCGCCCGTCCGATCCCGATGCCGCCGGAGGCGCCGATGCCGGTCACAGCTGGCCTGCCCGGAGCAACCAATCTGGTTTCGGTGAGCGAGGCGAGGTCGATCTCCGCAATCCGTTCCAAGGCCTCGTCCTGCGAGATCAGGCCGTCATGCACGAGATCGATCGCAATCCTGGCGGCGGCCCGCGGCGTGCGCTTGGCGGTGCGGGTCTGGAGGATCCAGAGCCTGCCGTTCTCGACCGTGAACTCGACGTCCTGGACGTCGGCGAATGCGTGCTCGAGTCGCCTCAGGATATCGCCGAGTTCCGATTCGAGTTTCGGCAGCTCGCGGCCGATCGCCTCGGCCGTGTCAGGTGTGCGTCTTCCGGAAACCACGTCCTCACCCTGCGCATCGAGGACGAGGTCGATCATCGGACGACGCGCGCCCGTGGACGGATCGCGCGAGAATGCCACGCCCGCGCCGGAGGCAAGACCGCCATTGCCGAACACCATCGCCTGCACGGTCACGGCCGTACCCTCGAGCGCTTCGAGGTGCTGGAGGCTTCGATAGGTCAGCGCTCGCTCGCTCATCCAGGAGCGATAGACCGCCTGGGCCGCCGCCTCCAGCTGCGCGAAGGCGCCTCCAGCGGGGCATCGGCGCGATCCTCGACCAGCGCCTGCTCGCGGCTGGCGAGCCGCTCGAGCGCTTCGCTGTCGAGCTCACGGTCGCTGCCGGCGTCTTCGGCTGCGACGAGTTCCGAGATGCAGGCGGCAAAGGCGGCCGGGTCGAGCTCGAGCACGGTCTCGCCAAAGCTCTCCAGGAAACGGCGGCGGCAATCCCAGGCGAGCCGAGGCCGGCCGGTCGCACGGATCAGGCCGTGCACGGCATCGACCGTGCAGCCGACGTTGAGAACAGTGTCGAGCATGCCCGGCATCGATCGCGCCGCCCCCGAGCGCACCGACACCAGGAGCGGCTGCCGGCGGTCCCCGAAGCGCTTTCCGGTGGCGCCCTCCAGGAACGAGATTCCCTCCTTCAAGCCATCGCGCAGGTATCGCGTGGCCTGCGCTTGGCCGGCAATGATGTCGGCGCAGAGCTTGACCGGGAGCACGAACGCAGGCGGCACCGGCAGGCCCAGCGCCGCCATGCGGGCGAGATTGGCGGCCTTGGCGCCGATCTCTTCGGCGGGCCGCAATTCGGCGGCGTCAGCGCCGATACGGACGATATGCATGGTGGCTTCCTCAAGCTGCGAGATCGATCATGATGTGACGGCGGAGCAGGTGGCCGAACGCGGCGAAGCGGTCGGTGGCACGCTCGACGGCGCGGGCGAGCTCGATCACCGACAGCGAGGTCGCGACGTCGAAGCCGCCGCGGAAGACCAGTGCAGTGATCGCGCGTTCGCGGCGGTCGGCGGCGTGCTCGGCGTCGATCAGGCGGGTCACGGCGGAGAGCGCGTCCTCGGAATCGGCGCGCCGTCCCTCCGGGACGTCGATCGCAGCCGCGACGCCGCTCGCGGCCACTTCGGTTGCGGTCTCTGCCACCGTGCAAAGCTCGACCAGCGATGCCAGCAGGGATGGATCGGTCCTTTCCGGCATCAGCGCCGCGATGAATGCGGCCTGCTCCAGTTCGTCGACGGCTTCCTCGGCGCGATCGATCAATTGTCCGATCAGCGGGCGGGCATTGAGGCGGTCGACCTCGTTGCGGCTCTCGATCGCGATTCTGTCGGCCTTCTGCTCGATCGCGCCGCAGCGTTGCGTCAACAGCTTGCCGTCGACGGGCTGGTTCGCGCGGAGCGCGGCAATATGGCGCGAGATCGCCGCGACGAGATCGTGGGCGAGACCGATCTGACGCAGCACGGCTGCCAGCAGAGTCCCATCGACGCGATCGAGGTGCCGCATCAGGTCGGCCTCGATCTGGTCGCGCACCGTCCTGACCGAGCGGCCCGCAAGCAGTGCCTCGGTGGAGGCGCGCAGAGATGCCTTCAGAAAATCGATTGCAGCGTTGCGGCCGAGCGCCTGGTCGAGCCGCTCGCCGAAGCCGATCCGTGTGGGGGCCGCGTTCCGGACAGCCGAGCCCAGCAGATCGTTGCCGCCGAGCTCGAGGAAGCCGCGATGGCCGATCCGCTGACGCGCAGCCCATTCGAGGATGCGTGCCGCGTCATCCTTGGCGACCCAGGTCCTGAGCAGCTTGCGCGCCTTGTTCCAGTCGATCAGGAAAACCAGTGCGGCACCGAGCGCGGCGAGGAATTCGTTGCGATCGGCGGCGTGGTCGGCCTGGTGCTGCCCGGTGACGAGATAGAATGAATTGTCTTCGCCGAGGCCGGCCGCGGTGTGACGATCAAGGCCGCTCCAAGTTACCTCGAACGCGTCGAACAGCGAGATGAAGAACTTCGCCCGCGCCAGATGCACGTCGGTGTAGGTGATGGTGACCGCGTTCTTCTTCACCGCGATCACGACGACATGGGCGTCCGTGGTGCCGATGTCGTTCTGGATCAGCAGCCGGCCGCCGGCGCGCGTAGCCATGGTGTCGAGGCCTGGATGGTTGAACTTGAGACCCCGCGTCGCGTTCAGGCCCTTCATGAAGGCGGCGACGGCCGGCCGGTCCTCGCTGTGCAGGCCGAAGACATGGGCGCCGTCGAGCGCTTCTTCCGAGCAGTTCGCCGCAAGCCTGTTGAGCTGCTTGTGCAGGTCCATGACGAGGCGATGCAGGCTGTCGCTGCCTGCGTCAGCCACGCCGGTCAGGCGCGAGATGCGGGACATCTCGATCTCGCCGGTGGTGTCGAGCAGGCCGGCTGTGCGGCTCGCCTCGAGCCGCGCCTGCGCCCTTTCGCCTTCGCTCACCGCGCCGGCGCCGACGGCGCGGATCATGGTCGCTGCATCGTCCGCAATCTCCTGCATCAGCTCCGCAAGATCGGGGGCCGCGAGCCGGCCCTGTCCGATCAGACGGGCGCCGCCGATCAGCGCCGCGATCGCCGCGGGGGCGATGCCTGCAGTCTGACTTTCGACGGCGAGGCCATGCGCGGGCCGGTCAGGCTCCGGCGCATGCTGGGCCGCCGCCTGCAATGCGCTCATCCGCACCTTGATGCGGTCGTTGGCGGCGAGCCCTTCCGCCACCAGCGCGGGCAGCAGGATGCTGCCTTGTCCGAGCTCTTCGATGATGTGGGTCTTCATGATCTGTCCGCAACCAGGATTGATGCGCTCTCTTTGCCGCGAAACCGCGGCGGCAGCATTGCGGCAGATCATTCATAAAATTGTCACGTGACGTGGCGTCCACGGATCAAAGCCGCGCAATGGCGCGCGATCGTCATCTCTTCATCGGTCGGGATGACGAAGACATCGACGGTGCCGTCGGGGCCGTTGATGCGCCCGCGCGCCGCGTCGTTGCTGGCGGCATCGATGCGTACGCCCATCCAGGCGAGCCGCTCGCCGATCGCGGCGCGGATCTCCTTGGCGTGCTCGCCGATGCCGCCGGTGAAGACCAGGCAGTCCAGGCCGCCGAGCGTGGTCGCCATCATTGCGACAGCCTGCGCCGCACGGAAGCTGAAGAGATCAACCGCCTCTCGCGCCGCAACCTCGCCGCTCGCCAGCAGCGTGCGCATGTCCGCGGAGGTGCCGGAGACGCCGAAGAGGCCGGACTCGTGATAGAGCAGGTGCTGGACCTCGTCGACCGACATGTTCTCGTGCTGCTGCAGATAGAGCAGCACGCCGGGATCGATCGTGCCGCAGCGCGTGCCCATCACGAGGCCGTCGAGCGGCGTCAGCCCCATCGTGGTGTCGATGCTGCAGCCATCGCGCAATGCGCAGAGGCTGGCGCCGTTGCCGAGATGCGCGATGACGGTCCGTCTGGTCGCGAGCTCCGGCGCGATCTCGGCCAGGCGTCCCGCGACATATTCGAAAGACAGGCCATGAAAGCCGTAGCGCCGGACGCCACGCGCCTCGAATCGCCTGGGAATGGCGAAGCGGCTCGCAGGCGGCATGAGGCCGTGGTGGAAGGCGGTGTCGAAGCACGCGATCTGCGCCAGCCCGGGCCGGATCGCCGCGAACGTGCGAACCGGCGCAAGGCAGCGCGGCTGGTGCAACGGCGCCAATGGCGTCAATGCCTCCAGCTTCGCGGTGATGTCGTCCGACAGCACGACCGGGCCGGAATAATCCGGCCCGCCGTGAACGATGCGGTGACCGACGGCGCGCAGGCTGCGTTCGCCGAACCGGTCCTCGATGAAGCCGAGCACGTCGGCGAACAGATGGCCGCCGGCGGCATCCGGCGCGTCCCTCCGCGTCTCGAACAGGTCTTCGCCCGCGGGGCCCTTCACCACGAGCCGGGGTCTTGCCTCGTGCTCGTCGAGCAGGCCCTTGCAGAGCAGGGTGGGCTCAGCCGCCGAGACATCGAACAGGCCGAACTTGATGCTCGACGATCCCGAGTTGAGGACGAGGATCGTGTCCGGCATGGCTAGTCGCCGGCTTCGGCCGGCGTGTCGCCGCCGGCGCTGTTCGGCCAGACCCAGTCGCGGATCTCGGGCATGTCCTCGCCATGCTCGCGGACATAGCGGGAGTGTTCGATCAGTTTGTCGCGGAACTGCTGCTTCACATGCGCGGCCTTGGTCGCCAGACCCGGCACGCGTTCGATCGCCTCGATCGCGAGATGATAGCGGTCGAGCCCGTTGAGCACGACCATGTCGAACGGCGTCGTCGTGGTGCCTTCCTCGGCAAAGCCGCGCACATGCATGCCGGCATGGTTGGTGCGGTTATAGGTCAGCCGGTGAATGAGATAGGGATAGCCGTGATAGGCGAAGATCACGGGCTTGTCCGACGTGAACAGCCCGTCGAAGTCGCGGCTGGAGAGGCCGTGCGGGTGCTGCTCCCTGGGTTGCAGCGTCATGAGGTCGACGACGTTGACGACGCGGATCTTCAGGTCAGGCAGCGCCTTGCGCAAGAGGTCGACGGCGGCGAGCGTTTCCAGCGTCGGCACGTCGCCGGCGCAGGCCATCACCACGTCGGGCTCGCCCTTTCCATCCTCCGTTCCGGCCCAGGTCCAGATGCCGATCCCGGCATCGCAATGCGTGGCCGCGTCCCGCATCGAGAGCCATTGCGGCGCCGGCTGCTTGCCGGCGACGATCACGTTGATGCGGTTGTAGGTGCGCAGGCAGTGATCGGCGATCCACAACAGCGTGTTGGCATCCGGCGGGAAATAGATGCGGACGATGTCCGCCTTCTTGTTGGCGACGAGGTCGACGAATCCGGGGTCCTGATGACTGAAGCCGTTGTGGTCCTGACGCCAGACATGTGAGGTCAGCAGATAGTTGAGCGAGGCGATCGGGCGCCGCCACGGCAGGTCGCGCGTGACCTTCAGCCATTTGGCATGCTGGTTGAACATGGAATCCACGATGTGGATGAAGGCCTCGTAGCAGGAGAAGAAGCCGTGCCGTCCCGTGAGCAGATAGCCCTCGAGCCAGCCCTGGCAGAGATGTTCGCTCAACACCTCCATCACGCGGCCGTCCTGGGCGAGGTGCACGTCGTAGGATTCGATCGGCTCCATCCAGACGCGCTCGGTGGCCTCGAACACGGCATCTAGCCGGTTCGACGCGGTCTCGTCGGGCCCCATGATGCGGAAATTGCGCTGTTGTGCGTTGAGGCGGATGACGTCGCGCAGGAATTTCCCGAGCTCGCGCGTCGCTTCGGCGATGGTGCCGCCCGGCTGCGGCACCTCGACTGCGAAGCTGCGGAAGTCGGGCAGCTTCAGCTCTTTCTTCAGGAGTCCGCCATTGGTATGTGGATTGGCGCCCATGCGCCTGACACCTTCAGGTGCGAGCGCCTGAAGCTCGGGAGCGAGCGCGCCGTTCGCGTCGAACAGTTTTTCCGGCTCGTAGCTGCGCATCCAGTCTTCGAGCACTTTCAGGTGCGCCGGGTTTTCGCGGCAGCCGGCGACCGGCACTTGATGCGCGCGCCAAAAGCCCTCGACCTTCTTGCCGTCGACTTCCTTCGGGCCGGTCCAGCCCTTCGGGCTGCGCAGCACGATCATCGGCCAGCGCGGCCGCTCGACGCTTGTCCGCCCGTCGCGGGCGTGCTGCTGGATCGAGCGGATGCTGGCGAGTGCGACATCGAGCGCATCCGCCATGGCACGGTGCATCAATTTGGGATCATCGCCGGTGACGAACAGCGGCTCGTGGCCGAACCCACGGAAGAGATCGCGGATCTCCGCATCTCCCATCCGTCCGAGCACGGTGGGATTTGCGATCTTGTAGCCGTTGAGATGCAGGATCGGCAGCACGGCGCCGTCATGAGCCGGGTTCAGGAACTTGTTCGAGTGCCAGGACGCGGCGAGCGGGCCGGTCTCGGCCTCGCCGTCGCCGACCACGCAGGCGACGATCAGATCAGGATTGTCGAATGCCGCGCCATAGGCGTGCACCAGCGCGTAGCCGAGCTCGCCGCCTTCATGGATCGAGCCCGGCGTTTCCGGCGCCGCGTGGCTCGGAATGCCTCCGGGGAAGGAGAACTGCCTGAACAGCTTGCGCAATCCGTCCGCATCGCGCGCGATGTCGGGATAGATCTCGCTGTAGCTGCCTTCGAGATAGGTGTTGGCGACCATGCCGGGGCCGCCGTGGCCGGGCCCGCAGACATAGATGATGCTGAGGTCCAGGGCGCGGATCACGCGATTGAGATGGGCATAGATGAAGTTCAGGCCGGGCGTGGTGCCCCAATGGCCGAGCAAACGCGGCTTGATGTGCTCGGGCCGCAGTGGCTCGCGCAGCAGCGGGTTATCGAGCAGGTAGATTTGCCCGACGGAGAGGTAGTTGGCGGCGCGCCAATAGCGATCGAGCAGATCGAGGTCGCTGCTCGCTTCGGCCGTTTTTTGTTGGATTGTCATGTTCCTGCCGACCTTCACTTCGCGATCGTCACCAACCCGGTTCCGGGGCGATCGATCCGTCGGGCATGAAAGGGGATGGTCGTGACGGCCGTGTTGCGTGAGGTCAAAGGCGGGCGCGCGAAGTTTGGGCAGCTCTACTGTGCATGGGGTTGTTTTCACGTTTTGTGTTTGTTTGTGTTCTTGATTTGTTCCAGTGTCGTGCTATCTTGGTTGCATGAGTCCAGCATCCTCTCATGCTCTCAAGCACCCGCCGGTCACGGCGCCCTCCGAGCCGGCGGGTGCGCCTTCAGATTTCCCTGAGCTTGGCGTCGCCATCGATCGCGCGCGAAGGCGAGGCCGGGGCGCGCAATCCAATGCCAGCGGCCGCTACGAGGCCGAGGCCCGCGTCGCTTTCGATGACGGCTGGCAGAGCCTGGAAGAGCTGCCGCCATTCAAGACCACTGTGGCGGTCGACACCTCGCGCAAGGTGATCACCCGCAACGATTCCCCAGACATCGGCTTCGACCGCTCGATCAATCCCTATCGCGGCTGCGAGCACGGCTGCGTCTACTGCTTCGCCCGACCGACGCATGCCTATCTCGGCCTCTCGCCGGGGCTGGATTTCGAGTCGAAGCTGTTCGTGAAGCCCGAGGCGCCGGCGCTGCTCGAGAAGGAGCTTGCCGCCCCCGGCTACGAACCCAGGATGATCGCGATCGGCACCAACACCGATCCCTACCAGCCGATCGAGCGCGAGCGAAAGATCATGCGCGGAATCCTCGAGGTGCTGGAACGCGCCAGCCATCCCGTCGGCATTGTCACCAAATCGGCGCTGGTCGTGCGCGACATCGACATTCTCCAGCGGATGGCCAAGCGTAACCTTGCCAAGGTCGCGATTTCGGTCACCTCGCTTGATCCGAAGCTCGCGCGGACCATGGAGCCGAGGGCCTCGACGCCGTCGAAGCGGCTGGAGGCGCTGAAGCAGCTCTCTGATGCCGGCATTCCGACCACGGTGATGGTCGCGCCCGTGATCCCCGCGCTGAATGATGCCGAGATCGAGCGCATCCTCGATGCCGCCGCCCATGCCGGCGTCAAGGAAGCCTCCTATGTGTTGCTGCGGCTGCCGCTGGAGGTTCGCGATCTCTTCCGCGAATGGCTGATGGCGAACTATCCGGACCGCTATCGCCACGTCTTCACCCTGATTCGCGACATGCGCGGCGGGCGCGACTACGATGCTAAATGGGGCGAGCGGATGAAGGGCACCGGCCCGATGGCCTGGACCATCGGCCGCCGCTTCGAGATCGCCTGCGACAGGCTCGGTCTCAACAAGCGGCGTTCCAAGCTGACCACGGATCACTTTGCGCGGCCGAAGCGGAACGGCGATCAGCTCAGCCTGTTCTGACGGGAAGGTGGAAGAGGCATGGCATGAGTCAGGAATTGGCGGCTCCGGTGCCGAGGCTCACCGTCGTCACGCTTGGCGTGAGCGACATCCGAGCCAGCATCGCCTTTTACGATGCACTCGGCTTCTCGCGCCGGCTGAAGGCAACCGGCGAGGCCGTCGCCTTCTACGATACCGGCGGTCCGGTGCTCGCCCTGTATCCGTGGGATCAGCTCGCGGCAGATGCGGTCTTGCAGGACGCGCCGAGGCCGTCGACTTTTCGCGGCATGACGCTCGCCTGGAACTGCCGGACGCGTGAGGAGGTCGATGCGGTGCTGGCCTTCGCCATCGGGAGGGGGGCCAGCTTGCTGAAGGCGGCGCACGAGACCGACTACGGCGGCTATTCCGGCTATTTCACCGACCCCGACGGCCATCCTTGGGAGGTCGTGGTCGCGCCCGGTATCGAGGTGGGCGAGGACCGCCGGGTGCATCTGGCGGATTAGGACGGCCTGAATAGTGGGAATATCCTGGGTTCCCGGTTGCGCCGGTGAAGCCCCTTGCGCACGATCCCGGCCATGATTCGGGACAAGTCCGCCAAGAACTCAGCCAAAGATGCGCCAAAAAAGGCGTCTGCGAAGACGGCTGCGTCTGCCAAGCCGGCTGAGATACCTGCGGCCAAAACATCTGCAGTCAAGGCTCCGACGGTTCCTGCCGGCAGGAAAGGCATCATTGCCATTGCTCCCCCCAGCTTCCGCCGCGAGCGCGCGCTGATCAAGCGCGGCGTCTGGCCGGTTGCCGGGTGCGACGAGGCCGGCCGCGGCCCGCTGGCCGGTCCCGTGGTGGCGGCGGCTGTGATTCTCGATCCCGACCGCATCCCGCGCGGCATCGATGATTCGAAACGGCTGACTGCCGAGGAGCGCGAGAAGCTGTTCGACAAGATCTGCGCCACCGCGCAGGTCTCGGTCGCCGTCGCCTCGCCCTCGCGGATCGACCGCGACAACATCCTGCGTGCCTCGCTGTGGGCGCTGAAGCGCGCCGTGGTGGCACTGCCCGAGACGCCCAGGCATGTCTTCGTCGACGGCCGCGACCGGCTCGACACCGAATGCGATTGCGAGGCCGTGATCGGCGGCGACGGTATCGTGCTGTCGATCGCCGCGGCATCCATCGTCGCCAAGGTGACGCGCGACCGGCTGATGTGTGCGCTGGCGCAGGATTGCCCCGGCTACGGCTTCGAGCAGCACAAGGGCTATGCCGTCCCCGAGCACCTCGACGCGCTCGACCGCCTGGGCCCCACCATCCACCACCGCAGCTTCTTCGCCCCCGTCGTCGCCGCTCGCGCCAAGCATATGCCATGGACGGTCGAGCCGGTGCAGGATCTGTTCGCGGTGACAGCAGTCGAGGTGCAAGTGGACGCGGCCGTCGAGATCGACGTCTCGGCAAATCTCTAAATCGACCCCACAGCTCTACCGTCATGGCCGGGCTTGACCCGCCATCCACGCCTTACGCACCGTCCCAAGCCCGGGCATGACGACCGATAGCTCAGGTGTGCTTGTGCCTCAGCCTGTAAGAACGGGGAGAGGGGCAGACCGAAGTTGCCACGACGCGCGGTGCCCCTTATCAAAGTGTTCGTGAGCGAATAGGGCCGGCTGGACTGGCTGCATCATTCGGACGTTGCATGCGGTTTACCTCCCTGGTCATCGAGCTCATTCGCGCCCGGCCGCGGCTGATCGTGTGGATTGCCGTGCTGCTCCAGGCTTTGATGTGGCTGTTCGTGGCGCTGGTGTTCTACCACAGCCCGCCCGGCACCCTCGCGACGCTGCTGGCCTTCGGGAGGGAATACCAGGTCGGCACCGATCTCGGCCCGCCGCTACCGGTCTGGCTCGCCGACATCGCCTATCGCGCCGCCGGCGGCCACATGCTGGGCGTCTATGTCCTCGCCCAGCTCTGCGAGATCGCGACCTTCATCGCGCTCTACCATCTCTCCCGTGCCGTGGTCGGCTCGCAGCAGGCGGTGCTCGCCGTACTGCTGACGATGACAGTGCTGGCCTTCTCCTCGCCTGCGCTCGACTTCGGCCCCCTGGTGCTGGCGCGGCCGCTCTGGGCGCTCTTGCTGCTGCATTCCTGGCAGATCATCGGCCAGCGCCGCGGCAATGCCTGGTTCGCCTGGTCGATCGAAGCGGGCCTCTTGCTGCTGACGACACCGGCGGCGATCTTTCTCCTCCTGCTGGTCGTCGTCTTCGCGGTCTCGACCGCCGGCGGCCGGCGGACGCTGCGCGGGCTCGATCCGCTCTTTGCACTGATCGTCGTCGCCGTGCTGGCGCTGCCCTATGCGGTGTGGCTGATGCGGGCCGAGACGTTGACGATGCCGGCCTTGCCGCAAGTCGCCGAGCTCAACGCCCGCGCGCTGCACGCGGCCTGGCTGCTCGGCGGACTCGTGCTCGGGGCTGCCGCGATCCCGGCGCTGACCTTCCTCAACACCGGGCTGTTCGACGGCAAGGGCGAGGAACCGCCGATCATCTACCGCCCGACGGTCGAGCCACTCGCGCGCAACTTCGTGTATTTCTTCGCGCTGGCTCCGCCGCTCGGCGCGGTGCTGATCTCCGGCCTGCTCGGGCTCGACTCCGTCGTCGGCGGCGCCGGTGTCGTGCTAGTCATGCCCGGGCTCGCCGTGGTCGTTGCGGCCGGCGATCTCATCGCGATGCGCCGCACGCGGATGCTGCGCATGGTATGGGCCGCTGCCATCATCGCGCCCGCCGCCGGCGTGGTGCTCGCCGTCCTGTTCCTGCCCTGGACCGGCGCCAACGAAATTGCGACCTCGATGCCGGCGCGCGCGATCTCGGACTTCTTCGACGAGAGCTTTGCCCGTCGCACCAACCATCGCCTGCGTGCCGTCGCCGGCGAGACGCAACTCGCCAGCCTCATCGCGCTGCATTCCGGCCGGCCGCATCTGTTCATCGATGCCGATCCTGCGCGCACGCCGTGGATGAATCAGGCAAAGTTCAGCGAGACCGGCGGCGTCGTGGTCTGGCGCGCGTCCGATACCGCCGGCACCCCGCCGCCGGACATCCTCAAGCGCTTCCCCGGCATCGTGCCGGAAGTCCCGCGCGCCTTCGAATGGCTGGTGACCGGCCGCCAGCAGCTGCTGCGCATCGGCTGGGCCATCGTGCGGCCGAAGGGGACTTAGGCCACGCACGTTGTCATTCCGGGGCTCGCGAAGCGAGAGCCCGGAATCCATCGAGCGGCAGAGTTGGTGGATGAATGGATTCCGGGCTCGCGGCTTTGCCGCGCCCCGGAATGACGCCGCGCATAGGGTTACGTCGCGCCTTGCGCCAGCACCTTCGCGATCGATCGCAGATCCTGCCAGGCCAATCGCTTGTAGGATGGCGAGCGCAGGAGATAGGCCGGGTGGAATGTCGGCAGCGCGCGGATGGTGCGCCCGCCGGTATCGTAATCGAACCAGCGTCCGCGGGTGCGCATGATGCCTTCACGCGTTCCGAGCAGAGTCTGCGTCGAGGGATTGCCGAGCGTCACCAGCACGTCCGGGTTCACGAGTTCGATATGGCGCTGGATGAAGGGCAGGCAGATCTGCGTCTCCTGCGGCGTCGGCGTGCGGTTGCCGGGCGGTCGCCAGGGAATGACGTTCGCGATGTAGGCGGTGGTGCGGTTGAGCCCGATCGCGCCGATCATGAGGTCGAGCAGCTTGCCGCTGCGTCCGACGAAAGGCAGCCCCTCAATGTCCTCGTCGCGGCCCGGCGCTTCGCCGACGAACATGATGCGCGCCTGCGGATTGCCGTCGGCGAACACCAGCCGCGTTGCGGTGTGCTTCAGCGCGCAGCCCTCGAAGCCCTGCATCAGCTCGCGCAGTGCCTCCAGCGTCGGCGCTGTGCGCGCGGCCTCGCGTGCCGAGGCGATGGCGACGTCCGGTGCAGGCGCGGCTTCGCCGCGCATGACCGCGGGCGCGGCGACCGGCCGCGGTGCCTCGACCGGCGCCGTGCGCGGGCTGGGCGGCGGAGCATCGATTTCCGCCAGGCGGTCGATCGGTTCCTCCGCAAGCGCGCAGTCAACACCGGCCTCCAGATAGAAGGCGAGCAGCTCTCGGACGGTGGGTGCGGGTTCGGGGATCATGGGAAAGTCTGATTTATATCACCTTGGACGGCCTTGCACCCCGACGAAACGCATTTCCATGGTTGTCCTACCCGGAAAAATCGGAAACAAGAGGGCGCAAACGACCGAGGACCGTCTCAAGGGCTGAGATCAGATGAGCACCGAAGAACTTCCCCCGCGCGAATCCATGGAATTCGACGTCGTCATCGTCGGCGCCGGCCCCTCCGGTCTGTCCGCCGCGATCCGGCTGAAGCAGCTCAACGCCGATCTCAACGTGGTCGTGGTGGAGAAGGGCTCCGAGGTCGGCGCGCATATTCTCTCCGGTGCGGTGATCGATCCGGCCGGGCTCGACAAGCTGGTCCCGGACTGGCGCGAGGATGCCGACTGCCCGCTGAAGACGCAGGTCAAGGACGACCGCTTCTACTGGATGACGGCCGGCGGCGCGATCAAGCTGCCGAATTTTCTGATGCCGCCGCTGATGGACAATCATCACTGCTACATCGGCTCGCTCGGCAATGTCTGCCGCTGGCTGGCGCGCAAGGCCGAGGCGCTCGGCGTCGAGATCTATCCGGGCTTCGCGGCGACCGAAGTGCTCTATGACGAGGACGGCAAGGTCAAGGGCATCGCCACCGGAGACATGGGCATCGGCCGCGACGGCAAGCCGAAGGACTCTTTCACCCGCGGCATGGAATTGCTCGGTAAGTACACGTTGTTCGCCGAAGGCGCCCGCGGCAGCCTGACCAAACAGCTCATCAACAAATTCGCGCTGGATGCCAAGAGCGAGCCGCCGAAATTCGGCATCGGCCTCAAGGAAGTCTGGCAGATCGATCCCGCCAAGCACCAGAAGGGCCTGATCCAGCATTCGTTCGGCTGGCCGCTCGACATGAAGACCGGCGGCGGCTCGTTCCTCTATCATTATGACGACAATCTCGTTGCCGTCGGCTTCGTCGTCCATCTCAACTACGATGATCCCTACCTGTCGCCCTTCGACGAATTCCAGCGCTTCAAGACCCATCCCTCGATCCGCGGCACCTTCGAGGGCGCCAAACGGCTCGCCTACGGAGCGCGCGCGATCACCGAGGGCGGTTACCAGTCGGTGCCGAAGCTCAGCTTCCCCGGCGGCGCGCTGATCGGCTGCGCGGCTGGCTTCGTCAACGTGCCGCGCATCAAGGGCGTGCACAATGCGATGGGCACCGGCATGCTCGCCGCCGAGCACGTCGCAGCCGCGATTGCCGCCGATCGCGTTAATGACGAACTCGTCGAATACGAGAATGCCTGGCGCACGTCGTCCGTCGGCAAGGATTTGTTCCTGGTCCGCAACGTCAAGCCGCTGTGGTCGAAGTTCGGCACGGTGCTGGGCGTTGCGCTGGGCGGCTTCGACATGTGGTGCAACACGCTGTTCGGCGCCTCGCTGTTCGGCACCCAGTCGCACGCCAAGCCCGACCGCGCCACGCTCGATCCTGCCAAGAGCCATGCGCCCAAGGCCTACCCGAAGCCGGACGGGAAGATCTCGTTCGACAAGCTGTCCTCGGTGTTCCTGTCCAACACCAATCATGAGGAGGATCAGCCGGTCCATCTGAAGGTGACGGACATGAACCTCCAGAAGACCTCCGAACATGACGTCTTTGCCGGTCCTTCGAACCGCTATTGTCCGGCCGGCGTCTATGAATGGATCGAGGAGGGCTCAGGCCCGCGCTTCCAGATCAACGCGCAGAACTGCGTCCATTGCAAAACCTGCGACGTGAAGGATCCCAATGGCAACATCACCTGGGTTCCGCCCGAGGGCGGCGGCGGCCCGAACTACGAGGCGATGTAAGGGCAGGTCGGGTGATCTGGCGCACGTTCGCGTGAGGACCCGGCTGCGGCCACGCGCCGCGGCCACGATAAGGCCATAGTAGCGGCGTCTTGGGGCACTCTTGGCGGATTCGCCTGGCCGATTTGGGGCATGCGGCGGGGAGAACGGCCGGCCCGAATCCTTGCGGCGAAGCGCCAAAAGCGGCATTGTCGGCCGGACGGTTCCGGGTCCCTATGCCACCGGCCGCGTTCGCATGCGACACGGCCCCCTGTTGCAAACCCAGGCACTACCAACTCAAGGCGAGCCCTGATGTTTTCAAATCGTTTCATCCGCTGGACTGCTGCCGCCATCGCTCTCACGGGCACCGCGATCGCGGCGGTCCCCGGTGCGGTCCTGGCGCAGACGCCGGATCACCCGGAGAACACGGCGGCGCAGTTTCCGACCCGAAACGATCTGAAATCGCTCACCGGTGCCGGCAGCTATCTCGCCGCCCGCCATGCCAGCGTCGAGCGTGACGCGGCATCCGCCGCCGCATTCTACCGTTCGGCGCTCCGGACCGATCCCAAGAACAACGAACTGCTCGACCGTGCCTTCATCTCGTCGGTCGCCGACGGCGACCTCGAGGAGGCGGTCAAGCTCGCCGAACGCATTCTCACCATCGACAAGACCAACCGCGTCGCGCGTCTCGTCGTCGGCGTGCATGATCTCAAGCTGAAGAAATACGCGGCCGCGCAGGCCAACATCAACCAGTCGGTCCGCGGCCCGATCACCGATCTCGTCGCCACGCTGCTGTCGGGCTGGGCCGCCTATGGTGCCGGCGATGCCAAGGGCGGTGTCGCCACCATCGACAAGCTGGCCGGTCCGGAATGGTATCCGCTGTTCAAGGATCTTCACGCCGGCATGATCCTGGAACTCTCCGGCAAGGAGAAGGACGCCGGCACCCGCTTCGAGCGCGCCTACAAGCTCGACGATTCCATGCTGCGCGTGACCGAGGCCTATGCGCGCTGGCTCTCGCGCAACAAGGATTCCGCCGCCGCGACCACCGTCTACCAGGCCTTCGACAAGAAGCTCGCCCGTCATCCGCTGATCCAGGAAGGCCTGCGCGAGACCAAGGCCGGCAAGAAGATGCCGCCACTCGTCGATTCCGCGCAGGCCGGCGCCGCCGAAGCGCTCTACGGCATCGGCGCCACGCTGACCCGCCGCGGCGGCGAGGACCTGGCGCTGGTCTATCTCCAGCTCGCGCTCTACCTCCAGCCGACCCATCCGCTGGCGCTGCTGTCGCTCGCCGATCTCTATGAATCGGTGAAGCGGCCGAAGATGGCGATCAAGGTCTATGAGCGCGTGCCCGCGACCTCGCCGCTCAAGCGCAATGCGCAGATACAGCTCGCCATTGATCTCGACACCGCCGACCGCACCGACGAGGCGATCAAGATCCTCAAGGGCGTCACGACGGAGGACCCCAAGGACCTCGAAGCCATCATGGCGCTCGGCAATATCGAGCGCGGTCGCAAGCGGTTCGGCGATTGCGGCGCGACCTATTCGCAAGGGATCGACGTGCTGCAGCCCGGCAACGACAAGGCCAACAGCGTCTGGTACTATTATCGTGGCATCTGCGAGGAGCGCTCCAAGCAGTGGGCCAAGGCCGAGGCCGACATGAAGAAGGCGCTGGAGCTCCAGCCCGACCAGCCGCACGTCCTCAACTATCTCGGCTATTCCTGGATCGACCAGGGCGTGAATCTCGACGAAGGCATGAAGATGATCAAACGTGCCGTCGAGCAGCGTCCCGACGACGGCTACATCGTCGATTCCCTCGGCTGGGCCTATTACCGCATCGGCAATTACGAAGAGGCGGTGAAGAACCTCGAGCGCGCGATCGATCTCAAGCCCGAGGATCCCACCATCAACGACCATCTCGGCGACGCCTATTGGCGCGTCGGCCGCACGCTGGAGGCAAAATTCCAGTGGTCGCATGCGCGCGATCTCAAGCCCGAGCCGGAAGAACTTCCGAAGATCGAGGCCAAGATCGCCAACGGTCTCGCCGACGACAATTCGAACTCTTCTGCGGCGCAGGCCGAGAAGAAGAAGGACGACGGCAGGGGCGGCTGAGGTTTGCTTGGGGGCGTGTCGCCGATGTCGGCGTTGATTGAAGAGGGGCGGGCGAAGGTCAATTTGAGCCTTCGCGTCGTCGGCCGTCGTGCCGACGGCTATCATGATCTCGAAAGCGTGGTGGCATTCGCCGATTGCGCCGACCGGCTGACGCTGGAGCCGGGCGGCGAGCTGAAGCTCACCACCACCGGGCCGCTGGCGGAAGCCTGCGGCGAGACGTCCGACAATCTCGTGCTCAAGGCCGCCAGGCTTCTGGCCGAGGCGGTGCCCGGCCTGAAGCTGGGCGCGTTCGCGCTCGACAAGGTGCTTCCCGTCGCGGCGGGCATCGGCGGCGGTTCGGCCGATGCCGCGGCGGCGCTGCGGCTCCTGGCGCGTCTCAACGATTTGTCACTCGACGATCCCCGCGTTCAGAAGGTCGCACTCGCGACCGGCGCCGACGTGCCGGTGTGCCTCATCTCGCGCGCCTGCGACATGACCGGCGTCGGCGAGCAGCTATTGCCGCTCGCGCTACCGAGCATGCCCTGCGTCATGGTCAATCCGCGCGTGCCGGTCGCGACCAAGGACGTGTTCCAGGCACTGGGGTTGCGCAACGGCGAGCTTCTGGTCGGCGTCACCGACGTCATCCGCGCTCCGGCCTGGCCCGGGGAGGGCGCCGCTATTTCCGATTGGGTCGAGGTTCTGGAAACCGTCGCCAACGACCTTGAAGCGCCTGCGTTGCGCATCGAGCCCGTCATCGGCGAGGTGCTGGAAGCGTTGCGCGCCTCCGCCAACGTCAAGCTCGCCCGCATGTCCGGCTCCGGCGCGACATGCTTTGCGATCTACGGCGCGCCGGCCGAGGCCCATGCCGCCGCCGAGAAGATCCGGCGCGACCACCACGGCTGGTGGGTGCATGCGGGGACCTTGAGCTAGTCTAACCCGCGCCGTCCCCGTCGAGTCCGAGAAACCTTCGGATCTCACCCAATACCTGCTGCGGCTTGTCGTGCTGCAGCCAGTGTCCCGCCCCGGCAATGGTCTCGATGCGCGCCTGCGGGAAGTACCGCTCCAGGCCCGCCGCCCTGGCGCCGGCGAGAAAGCTTTCACCGGCATTTAGCAGCAGCGTCGGACAGGTGATGCGCGACCACAGCTCGATGTGATCGTCGGGCCAGAGCCGGTGCGGCGCAGCGGCGCGCTGATAGGGATCAAACTTCCAGCTGTAGGTGCCATCCTCGTTCTGCCGCGCGCCATGCGTGGCGAGATGCAGGGCGAGGTCGCGGGACAGCCGTTTGTTGTGAAGCATCATCTGCGCGGCGGCGTCCTCGAGGGTGGCATAGCGGCGCGGCGTGCGGTCGTGCAGCTTGTCGAGCTGGCCGACCCATTTGCCGATGCGCTCATGCGCCGGCGGCTTTGGCGTATCCGGCAACATGGTCACGCCGTCGAGGACCACGAGCTTCGAGACCTGCTCGGGGAATGAGCCCGAAAAGATCAGGCTGACCATGCCGCCCATCGAATGGCCGATGAGAGTGACCTGAGGCGCTGCGACATTGCGGACGAGCCGGGAGAGATCGTAGACATATTCCGTCAGCGCGTAGCTGCCGCCTCGGGTCCAGTCGGAATCGCCGTGGCCGCGCAGGTCGGGCGCGAGCACGTGAAAATGCGGCTGCAACGATCGGGCAATGTGATCCCAGCTCCGGCAATGATCGCGGCCGCCATGGACCAGGATGAGTGGTGGCGCGCGCTCATTGCCCCAGTCGGCGTAATGCAGCCGCAGGCCGTGCGATTCATGGAAGCGGCTTTGCGGGGCGAGCATCGTGGCGCTATCCCTTCGCCGGCCGCCGCGCCAGCGCGAGCGAGAGGCCGAGGCTGGCGATGAAGACGCCGGAGCCTTGCGTGAGACGTCGCATCAGCTGCGGCCGTCCGATCAGCTGCGTGCGTGTCGCGGAGGCCATCAGCACCACCACGACATCGGCGAGCGTGTTCAGCGTCACCGAGATCGCACCCAGCACAATGAATTGCAGCGTCGGGTTCGACCCCGAGGGATCGAGGAACTGCGGAATGAAGGCGAGGAAGAACGCCGCCGTCTTCGGGTTCAACGCTTCGACCAGCACGCCGTCGCGGAAGGCGCGTTTGTCGCCGACGGCCTCGCTCTCGAGCGACAGCGCGCGGCCGGCGCTGCGAAACGTCTTGATTCCGAGCCACACCAGATAAAGCGCGCCGACGAATTTAACGACGGCGAACAGTTCCGCGCTGGCCAGGATGATCGCGGAGATGCCGAGGCCGCCCGCGACGACATGAACCAGCCCGCCCAGCGCCGTGCCTGAGGTCGACGCCAGGCCGCTCGCGCGTCCCTCCGACAGGGTTCGTGCCGCGACGTAGAAAATGCCGGGGCCCGGAACGGCGGCAATGAGGCAAGCTGCGGCCAGGAACAGCCAGAAATTCGTTTCGGTCATCCTGTTTTCGTAGCGGAGCGACCGGCGATTGCAAGGCCTCTTGCTTAGCCCATCCGGCGGAAGATCACGCTGGCATTGACTCCGCCGAACCCGAACCCGTTCGAGATGGCGCTCTGCATCGGCATCGCTCTCGCTGCGCCGGCAACGATGTCGATGCCTTCGGCGCCGGGATCCGGATTTTCGAGATTGAGCGTCGGCGGCGCGGTCTGGTCGCGCAAAGCCAGCACGGTGAAGATCGCCTCCAGCCCGCCGGCGGCGCCGAGCAGGTGCCCGGTGGCCGATTTGGTCGCGCTCACGGCAATGCCGCGGTTACGGCCGAACAGCGCGGCGATCGCGCCGAGTTCGCTCTCGTCGCCGGCCGGCGTCGACGTCGCATGCGCGTTCAGGTGCTGCAGATCCGCAGGCTCGAGCTTCGCCTGCCGAAGTGCGATCTCCATGGCGCGGCGGGCGCCGTCGCCATCGGGCGGACCCGAGGTCATGTGATAGGCGTCCGCGGTCGTGCCGTAGCCGACGATCTCGGCGATCGGCGTCGCGCCGCGCGCCAGTGCATGCTCCAGCGCCTCGATCACCAGGATGCCGGCGCCTTCGCCCATCACGAAGCCGTCGCGGTCGCGATCGAACGGGCGCGAGGCGCGCGCGGGCTCGTCGTTGAAGCCGCTCGACAACGCGCGGGCCGCGGCAAAGCCGCCGAGGCTGACGATGTCGATGCAGGCCTCCGCGCCGCCGCAGATCGCGACATCGGCCTCGCCGGCGCGGATCATGCGCGCGGCATCGCCGATCGCCTGCACGCCGGCGGCACAGGCCGTGACCGGCGTGCCCAGTGCACCCTTGTAGCCGTATTTGATCGAGACCTGGCCGGCCGCGAGATTGGCGAGGAACGAAGGGACCGTGAACGGCGAGAGCCGGCGCGCACCGCGCTTCTCGGTGATGCGCACCGCCTCCGCCATCGCCGGAAAGCCGCCGATGCCGGAGGCGATGATCGTCGCGGTGCGCTCCAGCGCGCTTGCGTCCTGCGGCATCCATTTGGCCTGCGCGACCGCTTCTGCGGCGGCGAGCAGCGCGAACAGGATGAAGCGGTCCATCTTGCGCTGGTCTTTTGGCGCGGCGGCCTGCGCGGGATCGAAGCCGCCATCGGCGTCATCGGCGTTGTCGGGCACGAGACCGGCGATGCGCGCCGGCAGTGCCTGCGCCCAATCGGGCAGAGGGCGCAGCCCGCTTTGGCCGGCGAGCAGCCGCCGCCATGTCAGTTCGACGCCGCAGCCGAGCGGCGACACCGCGCCCATGCCAGTCACGACGATACGACGCATGTCAGTCTCCAGCCGGCGCAACGGCCGCGTTCATGGCCTTGAGCGAAGCGAGCCGCGCGCGCATTCCGCGGCTGGCGCGGGGCCCCGCGATGACGACCGCATTGGCGAGCGTGATCGGACGCATGTCGGCGGCATCGACCACGAGCGGCTTGAGCGGGCGAACGTCGCTCCGGTTCGCCAGCAGGATGGATTCGCCCCTCGGCGCGAGATGCTTGTTGCCCCAGGCGAGCAGCGTAGCGATCACGGGGAAGAAATCCCGCGCCTTGTCCGTCAGCACGTATTCGTAGCGCGGCGGACGCTCGTTGTAGCGGCGCCGGGCGAACATTCCGCTCGCAGTGAGATGGGCGAGACGCCGCGACAGGATGTTCGGCGCGATTCCGAGGCTTTGCGAGAACTCGTCGAACTTCGTCGCGCCCTGAAACGCATCGCGCAGGATCAGGATGCTCCACCATTCGCCGACCGTCTCCACGGCGCGGCCGACGGGGCATTCCTGGATGGAGGGAGATCGAGGCTGCATATGCAGGAGATTAGGGTAGTAGCTTTCAAAATGCAAGTAACTGGTGCCGCGATGTATAGGGATGAAGACGGCCGCGAGACCACGACGCTATCGCACAGGTCGAACTCGACTTTGCGAACGATGGCGGTGCGCCATACTCCGTCATTGCGAGCGCAGCGAAGCAATCCAGATTCCGTCCGCGGAGACAGTCTGGATTGCTTCGCTGCGCTCGCAATGACGATGGTGATGCAGCGTGCATCCAGTCGTCACCGTCCCTCTGAGGGGCGAAAAGAGAGAAGCTATAGTGGCGCTGGTCCAGTCTCGAAGGGCGATGGTCCCGCTGCATCCGGGCCATGCGTCCTTCGAGGCCCCCATGGGACGCGTTGCGCCCCATGCCTCGCGCCTCAGGACGACGGAGTTCCAAGTGGATGCGGAAAGAGCGTCAGTGGCTCAGTGCGACCGCGCCAGGCAGAACGCCACGACCTGCTCCAGCGCGCTCTTCATCGGCGAGGGCGGGAATAGCGCCAGTGCGTCGACGGCCATGGCGCCGTAGTGCTGGGCGCGGCTCAGCGTATCCTCTAGCGCGCGGTGCTTGTTCATCAGGCCGATGGCGTGGTCGAGATCGCCGTCGCCGATCTCGCCGCGCTCCAGCGCGCGAATCCAGAAGGCGCGCTCGGTGTCGTTGCCGCGGCGGAAGGCCAGCACGACCGGCAGGGTGATCTTGCCCTCGCGGAAATCGTCGCCGGTGTTCTTGCCGAGCTTGGCGCTCTTGCCGCCATAGTCGAGCACGTCGTCGACGAGCTGGAAGGCGATGCCGAGATTCATGCCGACCGAGCGGCAGGCGGTCTGCTCCGCCTTCGGCCGGTTGGCGATGACGGGACCGACCTCGCAGGCGGCGGCGAACAATTCGGCGGTCTTGCCGCGGATCACGGCAAGATATTCGTCCTCGGTGGTCGCGGTGTTCTTGGCGGCGGCCAGCTGCATCACCTCGCCCTCTGCGATGGTCGCGGCGGCCGCGGAGAGGATGTCGAGCGCGCGGAGCGATCCGACCTCGACCATCATGCGGAAGGCCTGGCCGAGCAGGAAGTCGCCGACCAAGACGCTCGCCTCGTTGCCCCAGAGCATGCGCGCCGACAGCTTGCCGCGGCGCATCTCGCTCTCGTCGACGACGTCGTCGTGGAGCAGAGTGGCGGTATGCATGAACTCGACGGAGGCAGCTAACTTGATATGACCGTCGCCGGTATAGCCGGCCAGGTTGGCCATGGCGAGCGTCAGCATCGGGCGCAGGCGTTTGCCCCCGGAGGAGATCAGGTGGTTGGCGACCTCCGGGATCATGGTCACCTCGGAGCCGGTCCGCGACAGAATCGTGGCGTTGACGCGCTCCATGTCAGGGGCGACAAGGGCAACCAGCTCTTCGATCGACGCGCCGGGAGTTTCGAAAGGTACGATGACGGCCACGCCGGTCTCCAATATTTGCCCCGGAAGGGCTATTCTGATGGAAAGACAATAGAAACTGGCGACGGACGCGGCAAGACCTCGGAACCATTGACATTTGCCGCATGCCCCCCTTTCAGGCAGGAGATCTGCGTTTTGCGCGAACTGGTTCGGACCAATGACATGGTGCTGGTGTCGGCGATCGGCGCGCTGCTCGACGGTGCCAACATCCATCATCTGGTGCTGGACCAGAACATGAGCATCATCGAGGGCTCGCTCGGCATCTTGCCGCGGCGGATCCTGGTCCATGAGGACGATGTCCAGGAAGCCAGGGCTCTCCTCACCGAAGCCGGCCTCAGCCACGAACTGCGCGGCGATGATTGAGGCCGCAGATATTACCGAGGACGCCTTTCTCGGCGGGCAATTGCGGTTGAAGCAGAAGCGATCCGGCCATCGCGCCGGGCATGACGCCATCCTGCTTGCGGCGGCGACCGACGCCCTGGCGGGGGACCGCGTAGTCGATTTCGGCGCAGGTGTCGGTACGGCCGGTCTGGCGCTGGCCCGCCGCGTCGCGGGCATCAGGCTCAGCCTGGTCGAGATCGATCCGGAGCTGGCCGAGCTCGCGCGTGGCAACGCGGCGGCGAATGCGATTGCCGCCGAGACGATCGTGCTTGACGTCACGGGCGAGGCGCAGGCGTTTACGTCAAACGGGCTGTCGCCCGACAGCGCCGACGTGGTGTTGATGAATCCGCCCTTCAACGATCCGGCCCGGCATCGCGCCTCGCCGGACCGGGCGCGTCACAGCGCGCATGTGGCGACGGAAGTGACCCTGCATGCCTGGGTGCATGCAGCGCGCCGTATCCTCCGATCCAATGGCGTGCTGACCCTGATCTGGCGTGCAGATGGAATTGCGGATGTCCTGGCAGCGCTGTCACGCGGTTTCGGCAGTCTCTCGATCCTGCCGGTTCACGGCGAGGCCGGGCGGCCCGCGATCCGCGTGCTGGTGCGCGCGGTGAAAGGCGGCCGGGCCCCGACGCGATTGCTGCCGGGCCTCATGCTCAACGACGAGTCACGCTTGTCCAAAAGCGAGGTGACGGAGATTCTGGAAGGGAGAGCGGCGTTGCCGCTGCTGGAACCGTGAGGGCTTACCGGGGAAGCGATTCCGACTGCTGCTCTTGCGGTGACGTGAGGCGGATCGCCATGAACAGCGCGCCGATCAGCAGCATCAGAAGATAGATTTTCATGGTGTTCTCCGCTGCCTCATTGCAGCCTCCCAACGGGAAAACTGCAAAGCACGTTCCGGGCACTTCCAATGACAGTCGCGTGATAAGAAATGGTTAATCAGAGGTAACGGCATGGCCGAACAATTGAACGATCGTGAGAGTTCCGGCCTGGCCGACAAGCTCATGCAATATCTGCCGGCGCGATTTCGGCCGGGTACCCCGGTCGTGCCGGTGGTGCGGCTGTCAGGAGTGATCGGTGCGGTGACGCCGCTGCGCCCGGGGTTGACGCTTGCCGGCATCGCGCGGGTGCTCGAGCGCGCGTTTTCGTATCGGCACGCCAAGGCCGTGGCGCTGGTGATCAATTCTCCCGGCGGCTCGCCGGTGCAGTCGCGTCAGATCTACGTGCGCATCAAGCAACTTGCGGCGGAGAAGAAGCTGCCGGTGCTCGTGTTCGTCGAGGACGTCGCAGCGTCCGGTGGCTACATGATCGCCTGCGCCGGCGACGAGATCATCTGCGATCCGTCCTCGATCCTCGGCTCGATCGGCGTGGTCGGCGGCAGTTTTGGCTTTCAGGAGGCGATCAGGCGGCTCGGCATCGAGCGGCGCCTCTATACGGCCGGCGAACACAAGGCGATGCTCGACCCGTTCCTTCCCGAAAACCCCGACGACGTCGCCAAGCTGAAGGCGATCCAGCGCGAGATCCACCGGATCTTCATCTCGCTGGTCAAGGACAGCCGCGGCGCACGGTTGAAGGGAGCGGACGAGACCCTGTTCACGGGCGAATACTGGGCTGGCGACAGTGCCATCGCGCTGGGGCTCGCCGACGGCATCGGCGATCTCCGCTCAACTCTTCGTGCCCGCTATGGCGAGAAGGTTCTCACCCCCGTGATCGCGCAGCCGACCGGGCTGCTCTCCGGCCTTTTGGGGCGGAAATCGCCCGGCGCGGGGCAGCTTTCAGCCCTGGAATTAATGGCCGGCTTGCCGGACGAGCTGATCTCGGCGGTCGAGACACGGGCGATCTGGGCGAAATTCGGGTTCTAGGCAGCGCCATTTGGCCCGGGCCGCGCCAATTGCGGCGCTGGCCCATCTGCGCAACAATGCAGGTGGGGGCTGAGCACTAGACGAGGATCGACCGATGCCGCCGTTCGTCGCTTTCGCGGGCGTCCTGGGCGGGCTTGCCGTGGTCCGCTGGGCCTACAAGACCGCTGTCCGGATCAACCAGGAGTTGGAGGAGATGCGCCTGTCGCGCGTCACTGAAGCCGCCCGCATGGGGGATATCCAGACGCTGAAGCGTGACCCCGTGACCGGAGCTTATCGTCCGGGTTAGTCGCCACAAACGTCATGCCCGGGCTTGTCCCGGGCATCCACGTTCTTCGTGCCGCGACCAAGGTCGTGGATGGCCGGGACAAGCCCGGCCATGACGGAGTACAGGGCCATTTCCGGCCCCCTTCGCCTTGATTCCCACCCCCGCCGTCGATACGGTCCCGCGCGATTCAAAACCCCCCGCGAGAGCCCGATCTGACGATGGACGCCTCATTGCCCGCCCATATGCGCCCGGAACGCTCGTTCCAGGGCTTCATCCTCGCGCTCCAGCGGTTCTGGGCCGAGCAGGGCTGCGTGATCCTGCAGCCCTACGACATGGAGATGGGCGCGGGCACCTTCCATCCGGCGACCACCCTGCGCGCGCTCGGGCCAAAGCCCTGGAACGCCGCCTATGTGCAGCCCTCGCGCCGGCCCAAGGACGGTCGTTACGGCGAGAATCCGAACCGGATGCAGCACTACTACCAGTTCCAGGTGATCATGAAGCCGTCGCCGCCGAATCTTCAGGATCTGTACCTGAAGTCGCTTGCCGCGATCGGCATCGATTCCGCCGTGCACGACATCCGCTTCGTCGAGGACGATTGGGAGAGTCCGACGCTCGGTGCCTGGGGTTTGGGCTGGGAGTGCTGGTGCGACGGCATGGAGGTCAGCCAGTTCACTTACTTCCAGCAGGTCGCGGGATTCGAATGCGCGCCGGTCGCGGGCGAGCTCACCTACGGGCTCGAGCGCCTCGCGATGTATGTGCAGGGCGTCGACCGCGTCTACGACCTCAACTTCAACGGCCGCGAGGGTGACGCCAAGGTCACCTACGGTGACGTCTTCCTGCAGGCCGAGCGGGAATACTCGAAGCACAATTTCGAAGTCGCCGACACCGCGATGCTGTTCGAGCAGTTCAAGATGGCCGAAGCGGCGGGCCGGAAATATCTCGATGCCGGCTGGAAAGACGGCAAGCGCGAGGCGCATCTGATGGCGCTGCCGGCTTACGACCAGTGCATCAAGGCGAGCCACGTCTTCAACCTGCTTGATGCGCGCGGCGTGATCTCCGTGACCGAGCGGCAGAGCTACATTCTCCGGGTGCGCGAACTGGCAAAAGCCTGCGGCGAGGCCTGGATCCATACTGAAGCGGGCGGAGCGGCCTGATGCCCGATCTTTTGCTTGAATTGTTCTCGGAAGAAATCCCCGCGCGCATGCAAGGCAAGGCGGCGGACGATCTGCGCCGCCTCGTCACCGACAAGCTCGTCGCCGAAGGCCTGGTTTATGAGGGCGCGAAAGCGTTCGCGACGCCGCGCCGCCTCGCGCTCACCGTGCACGGAATCCCTGCGCGCCAGCCCGACCTCAAGACCGAACGCCGCGGCCCCAAAATCGGCGCGCCCGATGCGGCCGTGCAGGGCTTCCTGAAGGCGACAGGATTGAAGTCGCTGGACGAGGCCAAGATCCAGCGCGACCCCAAGGGCGATTTCTACATCGGCTTGATCGAGAAGCCCGGCCGCGATGCGATCGACGTGCTCGCGGAGATCCTGCCTGTGATCATCCGCACCTTCCCCTGGCCGAAATCGATGCGCTGGGGCGCGCGTTCCGGAAAACCCGGCTCGCTGAACTGGGTGCGCCCACTGCACGCGATCACCGCGACGTTCGGGCTCGAGACCGAAGAGCCCGATGTCGTGAAATTCTCGGTGGACGGCATCGAGGCCGGCCAGACCACTTACGGCCACCGCTTCCTTGCGCCCGCGGCTATTTCCGTGCGCCGCTTCGAGGACTACGAAGCAAAATTGCTCGACGCCAAGGTCGTGCTCGACCCCGAGCGCCGCAAGGACGCGATCCTCACCGACGCCAAGCAGTTGGCCTTCGCGCAGGGCTTCGAGCTGGTTGAGGACCAGAACCTGCTCGACGAGGTTGCCGGCCTCGTCGAATGGCCGGTCGTGCTGATGGGCTCGTTCGAGCCGGAGTTCCTGGCGACGCCCGCGGAAGTGATCCGCGCCACCATCCGCAACAACCAGAAATGCTTCGTGGTGCGCGACCCCAAGACGGGCAAGCTTGCCAACAAGTTCATCCTGGTCGCCAACATCGAGGCGACCGATGGTGGTGCGACCATCATCGCCGGCAATGAGCGCGTCATCCGCGCGCGGTTGAGCGATGCGAAGTTCTTCTACGAGACCGATCTGAAGACCAAGCTCGAGGACCGGCTGCCGAAGTTCGATCAGATCGTGTTCCACGAGAAGCTCGGCACCCAGGCCGAACGCATCAAGCGCATCGAGCGCCTTGCCGCGGAGATCGCGCCGCTGGTCGGCGCCGACGTCGCCAAGGTGACACGCGCCGCGCATCTTGCGAAGGCGGATTTGCTGACGGAGGTCGTCGGTGAATTCCCCGAGGTGCAGGGCCTGATGGGCAAGTACTACGCTCTGGCCCAGGGCGAGGACGCTTCCGTCGCCGCGGCCTGCGAAGAGCACTACAAGCCGCAGGGGCCGGCCGATCGCGTACCGACCGATCCGGTGAGCGTCGCGGTGGCGCTCGCCGATAAAATCGATACGCTCGTCGGCTTCTGGGCCATCGACGAAAAGCCGACGGGCAGCAAGGACCCCTATGCTCTGCGGAGAGCGGCATTGGGCGTAATCAGGCTGATTGCCGAGAATGCGCTTCGTCTGTCGTTGATGAAGGTGGCGGCGTCTGCGCTCGCCGGCTTGTCGGTGAAGCCTACCGATGCGCAGAAGCTTCCGAGCGACCTGCTCGCCTTCTTCGCCGACCGTCTCAAGGTCCAGCTTCGCGAGCAGGGCGCACGGCACGATCTCGTCGACGCCGTGTTCGCGCTCGGCGGCCAGGACGATCTCCTCATGATCGTCCGCCGCGTCGAGGCGCTCGGTAAGTTCCTCGATAGCGACGACGGCAAGAACCTGCTGGCCGGCACCAAGCGCGCCAGCAACATCCTCTCGATCGAGGAGAAGAAGGACAAGCGCAGCTTCGACGGTGCGCCGGATGCCGCGCTCTACAGCCTCGACGAGGAGAAGGCGCTGGCGAAAGCGATCGGCGAGGTCAAGGCGGAAGCCAGCGCTGCGGTGGCCAAAAAGGACTTTGCCGCCGCCATGAGCGCGATGGCGAAGTTGCGCCCGCCGGTCGACGCCTTCTTCGACAAGGTTCGCGTCAACGACGACGATGCGAAGGTGCGCGAGAACCGCCTGAAGCTGCTCAACGAGATCCGCAGCGCCACGCGCGCGGTGGCGGATTTCTCGAAGATCCAGGATTGAGGCGCGGATATTGTCGCTTTCGTGCCCCGGACGCAGCGCAGCGCTTCTTCAGCGATGCGCTGCAGAGCCGGGGCCCATGCCGGTCGAGCGCGCGGAGATTCTGGGTCCCGGCTCTGCGTCGCAACGCTTGCGCGTTGCGCCTTGTCCGGGACACAGGAGTGACAGAGCGCGTAAAAAAAGTGCCCCACCCGGCGGGGGGAGGACCGGGCAGGGCCTGATGTCCGCATTAAACTGCTCGCGCCAGCCTGATATGGCGCGCCGGACATCTAGTCGATCTCGGTCAGTCGATCAGTCCAGCACCTCGACGATGCGGCGCGAGCGCGGCTCGACCAGCACGGTCTCGCCGTTCACGACGGTGTAGCGATAGGTGGTGGCGCCGAAACGTTGCGGCACGTCATAATAAGTGACGCCGCTTTCGGGTAAGGTGGCGCCGACCACCACGCGATCCGGAATCCTGAAGGGCGGCACACGTTGCTCGACGACATATTCGCGGAAGGCCGGCCGCTGCTCGACCGCGATGGTCGGGGCGCTGTCGACCACGGCCGGGGCGCGTCCCACCGTGACACCGCTTTGCGCCTGCGCCGCAAGGGGCGAGCCGGTCGCGGCCGCGAGCGCTGCAAGAGCAAGAATCCTGTTCCGCATGGACAACTCCTTCGACGTGTTTTTTCGGACGCGCCAGTGGCGCGACCGGTTGCCAATGCGTGCCTCATGGCAATGTTCCGGGAAAAGGCCTGCCGCATTCGCGGCAATTTCGGGCAGTTTTCGCGAAGGGCGGAACTCGCGGTGCGTTCTGCGCATCTCTACTCCCGGAACCGGGCCGGCTATGATCCGCGCGCGATTCGTCCCACCTCCACAGAAAGATAGTTCATGCACATCACCGTCGCCCACATTTCGCCGATCCTGTCGTTGATTGCGGGCGTGCTCATCCTGATCATGCCGCGACTCCTCAACCTCATCGTCGCGATCTTCCTCATCGTCAACGGCGCGATCGGGCTCGGGCTCCTGAAGTGGCTCCGCTTCTAGGCGTCACTTTTCGGAACTGTCCGACTTGCGCGGGCCCGCCCAAAGTGGTGTAAGGCCCGCGATTTCCCATTCCTCTCGCAGGTTGTGTGCAAGCTATGGCCAAAGCCGCCTCGAAGCCCAAGAAAATCCCAGCGAAAATGCCAGCGAAATCAAAGTCCTCTGCCGTCGCGAAAGCCGCGCCGCCGGCCCGCAAGACGCTGGCCAAGAGCGCGCCGAAGCCGGTCGCCAAATCTGCTGCAAAGCCGGCGGCAAAGGCCGTGACCAAGGCGGCTCTGCCGAAGGTCGCCGCGAAGCCCGCACCGAAGAAGGCTGCGCCCGCCAAGGCGGCGCCAGCCGCGGCCAAGGCCGGCAAATGGGTGTTCACATTCGGTGACGGCAAGGCCGAGGGCCGCTCGGAAATGCGCGACCTGCTCGGCGGCAAGGGCGCCAACCTCGCCGAAATGGCCAATCTCGGCCTGCCGGTGCCTCCCGGCTTCACCATCCCGACCTCGGTCTGCACCTACTTTTACGCACACGACAAGACCTACCCGAAGGAGTTGCAGTCGCAGGTTGAGAAGGCGCTGGACTATGTCGGCAAGTTGACCGGCAAGATCTTCGGCGATGCCAAGAACCCGCTGCTCGTCTCGGTGCGCTCCGGCGCGCGCGCCTCGATGCCGGGCATGATGGACACCGTGCTCAATCTCGGCCTCAACGACCAGACCGTGGAAGCGCTGGCCGAATTGTCGGGCGACCGCCGCTTCGCCTTTGACAGCTACCGCCGCTTCATCACCATGTATTCCGACGTGGTGCTCGGCTTCGAGCACCATCACTTCGAGGAAATCCTCGACACCTTCAAGGACACGCAGGGCTACACGCTCGACACCGACCTGTCCGCCGACGACTGGGTCGAACTGGTCGGCAAGTACAAGGACGCAGTCGCGCGCGAGACCGGCAAGGAGTTCCCGCAGGATCCGCACGACCAGCTCTGGGGCGCGATCGGCGCGGTGTTTTCCTCCTGGATGAACGCGCGCGCGGTGACCTACCGCAAGCTGCACGACATTCCGGAATCCTGGGGCACCGCGGTCAACGTGCAGGCCATGGTGTTCGGCAACATGGGCGAGACCTCGGCGACCGGCGTTGCCTTCACCCGCAATCCCTCGACCGGCGAGAGCAAGCTCTACGGCGAGTTCCTGATCAACGCACAGGGCGAGGACGTGGTGGCGGGCATCCGCACGCCGCAGGACATCACCGAGGAGGCGCGGAAGGAGTCGGGCTCCGACAAGGCGTCGATGGAATCGGCGATGCCGGAGGCCTTCAAGGAGCTGACGCGAATCTACACGCTGCTCGAGAAGCACTACCGCGACATGCAGGACATGGAGTTCACGGTCGAGCAGGGCAAGCTCTGGATGCTCCAGACCCGCGGCGGCAAGCGCACTGCGAAAGCGGCGCTGCGCATCGCGGTCGAGCTTGCCAATGAAGGCCTGATCTCGAAGAAGGAAGCGGTGACGCGGATCGATCCGGCCTCGCTCGATCAGCTCTTGCATCCGACCATCGATCCCACCGCCAAGCGCGACGTGATCGCCACCGGCCTGCCGGCATCCCCGGGTGCTGCCTCCGGCGAGATCGTGTTCTCCTCGGATGAAGCGGCCAAGCTTCAGGCCGACGGGCGCAAGGTGATCCTGGTCCGCATCGAGACCAGCCCGGAAGACATCCACGGCATGCATGCTGCCGAAGGCATCCTGACCACCCGCGGCGGCATGACCTCGCATGCGGCGGTGGTCGCGCGCGGCATGGGCAAGCCCTGCGTCTCCGGCTGCGGCACCATCCGCGTCGATTACGGCCGCGGCACCATGAGCATCGGCTCGCGCACCTTCAAGACCGGCGACGTCATCACCATCGACGGCTCGCTCGGCCAGGTGCTCGCCGGTCGCATGCCGATGATCGAGCCGGAGCTGTCCGGCGAGTTCGGCACGCTGATGAACTGGGCCGACCAGGTCCGCAAGATCGGCGTGCGCGTCAATGCCGATACGCCCGACGACGCGCGCACCGCGATCAAGTTCGGCGCGGAAGGCATCGGCCTGTGCCGCACCGAGCATATGTTCTTCGAGGAGACGCGCATCCGCACGGTGCGCGAGATGATCCTCTCCGAGGACGAGCAGTCGCGCCGTGCCGCGCTCGCAAAGCTGCTGCCGATGCAGCGCGCCGACTTCGTCGAACTGTTCGAGATCATGAAGGGCCTGCCCGTCACGATCCGGCTGCTCGACCCGCCGCTGCACGAGTTCCTGCCGCACACTCATGCCGAGGTCGAGGAAGTGGCGCGCGCCATGAACACCGACCCGCGGCGCCTCGCCGACCGCGCGCGCGAACTCTCGGAGTTCAACCCGATGCTTGGCTTCCGCGGCTGCCGCATCGCGATCGCCTATCCGGAGATCGCGGAGATGCAGGCCCGCGCGATCTTCGAGGCGGCGGTCGAGGCGCAGAAGCGCACCGGCAAGGCCGTCGGCCTCGAGGTGATGGTGCCGCTGATCGCGACCAAGGCCGAGCTGGATCTCGTCAAGGCGCGCATCGATGCCACCGCACAGTCCGTGATGCGCGACACCAACACCAAGCTGGCTTATCAGGTCGGTACCATGATCGAGTTGCCGCGCGCCTGCCTGCTTGCGGCCGAGATCGCCGAGAGCGCCGAATTCTTCTCGTTCGGCACCAACGACCTGACGCAGACGACCTATGGCATCAGCCGCGACGATGCGGCGAGCTTCCTCGGTCCCTACGTCGCGAAGGGCATCCTCTCGGTCGATCCCTTCATCTCCCTGGATCAGGAAGGCGTCGGCGAGCTCGTCAAGATCGGCGTCGCGCGCGGCCGCAAGACCCGTGCCTCGCTCAAGGTCGGCATCTGCGGCGAGCACGGCGGCGATCCCGCCTCCGTCGCCTTCTGTCACCACATCGGTCTCAACTACGTCTCCTGCTCGCCCTACCGCGTGCCGATCGCGCGGCTTGCAGCAGCGCAAGCCGCGCTCGGCAAGGCCGTCGCGAGCCAGGCGTAAGCAGAAGCGCAGATTTGAGTTGAGAGAGGCGGGGCCAAGACCCCGCCTCTTTCATTTTTGGCGCCGTTCTCGCCACGCCGTCATTGCGAGCGCAGCGAAGCAATCCGGAGTCTTTCAGCGGAGGGATTCTGGATTGCTTCGCTGCGCTAGGAAGAAACTGCTGGTTGTTTAGGGTCAGGCCGCCTCCGCGATGTGCTGGAGTTGGACGGTGAAGCCGAGCTTTTTGAGGCGCGCGACCAAGCGGCTTGCCTTGACCTCGGTGGGCCGACGGTCGAAGTAGGCGGCGCCGAGGTCGTGGTGCTCGGTGCCGTTTTTGAGGATGTGGTAGATGGCGGTGAGGAGCGAGGCGGCGACAGCGCAGATGGCTTTTTGAGGTCCGCGTCTGGCCTGCAAGCGGAAGAACTGCGCTCGGTAGTAACTGTTCTTTGAGCGCTTGGCGGCCCAAGCACATTGAACGAGCATCGTCTTGAGCCACGGCGCCCCCTTGCGCAGGCGCGAGGACTTGCGCTTGCCGGCGCTCTCGTTCTGCCCGGGGCACAGGCCGGCCCAGGCAACGAGATGGCCGGCAGTCTCGAAGCGGCTCATATCGGCGCCGATCTCGGATAAAATTGCCGGCGCTGCCACCGCGCTGATCCCGGGGACCGTGGTCAACAATCCGATCAAGTGGCGAAAGGGGATCTTGCCACCGCCTGCCTCCGCTTCCATGCCCTCGATCCGCTGAGCGATTTCGACATCAAGCTTGCGGATCGTCTCATCCAGACCATCGCGTTGCTTCAGGTGAAGCGCGAGCAGAAAGCGATGGTGATCCGTCAGGCGCCCGTGCAACGCATCGTAAAGCTCCTTCGGCGACGCCTTGAGCTGCTTGCCGGCAAGCTCGGCCAGCTTGTTCGGCTGCCGGACGCCGTCGATCATCGCCTGGATGATCCGCCGGCCGCTCGCGCCCATGATGTCGGAGATCACCGAGCCGAGCTTGATGTTGGCTTCCGCCAGCGTCTTGTCGATCCGCTGCACGTGCCGCGCCTGCTCGCGCACCAGTTGCTTGCGCGTTCGCGTCAGCGCGCGCAGCTCCTGTACCTTCTCCTCGGGAATGAAGCTGCCTTTGATCAGCCCGCAGGCCAACAGATCGGCGATCCACATCGCATCGTTCATGTCGGTCTTGCGTCCCGGCACATTCTTGATATGCGCCGCATTGGCGACGATCAATTCAAAGGCGCCTTCGCCCAGGATCCGGAACACCGGCATCCAGTAGACGCCCGTCGCCTCCACCGCCACATGCGTGCACCGGCTTTCTTCCAGCCACCTTCTCAGCTCCACGAGCGGGTCCGTCGTGGCCGCAAAAGTCCGGCACTCCCGCTGCGCCTTGCCATCGACCATGATCCGCACGCAGGCCACGACCGTGTCCCTGTGTACATCCAGCCCCGCCACCCGCTCATACAAAATATCCATGCTCCTCTCCTCAACAGTTAGCGCCGGCGGCATAGGCGCCTGTCAGAAAAGAATGCTAGGAAGCGTGCTCGAGGGCCATGCAGCCCCTCCGCGCCAGTGTGGGTTATCCAGGCAACCCGGGTCCAACTCGCAACCGGGCTCTCGCGCACCAGAGAGTAATCGACCTCTTTGCCGACGGCCTCTCAAAATACCGCATTTGCCCACGCTCCGACAGTTTCATCCAGCGCGCGTCGGCTCCTCAATGCCGGTCCCAACTCGCAATGACGAGTTCGTGGGACGTGCTCGCCACACACTCCGCTGTCATCGCGCAGCTTGCCGCCTTCGCTGAAGCTTCGGCGAGCCGAGCGCACCTGCAGGCCTCGGCGTAGCCTTGGCGGAGCCGGGACCGGGCGATCCAGTACGCCGAGACGGTAGTGATTGAATCGAGACGCGGCGGCGTACTGGATTCCCCGCCTTCGCGGGGAGTGACACCGGTGCTGAGGAAGCGCTTTGCGCGAACCCAGCACCGGGAACTCATCACGCGTCCCGTAATGATACGCATGCGCAAGAGTTCCTTCACCATGCGCATTGACCGGACGTTTACCGCTTCCCGTGAGGCCGCATTTACCAATGCGCGACGTCGCCCCGTGAAAACATCTGTGTTCGCTTGAGTGTGCCGTATGCGCAACGCGGATTAACGCCCCGGCAACCTAAATTGGATACTTACGATAAAGATCGAATTGCACGGATGTACTGAGTTCGATCAGACGAGCGTAAGCGTAGCGTGAGCGTATCGATGTCAGTGTTGCGTAACCATCCGAAGGGCGCGCGGTTCGCGTCCTTCGGCATCGGTCTCTGCATCTTCGCATTGATGCCGAGAGAGACCGGCTATCAGGACATTGCCTCCCTGCTGGCGCGCCAGCCCGGCGTCGCCGAGCGTTGGCAGAAGCAGGTGTTTTCCGCTGCGTCCTCGATCCAGCTTGCGACCTACAGCTTCTCGCGGCCGATCGGCACCTCCGCTCCGCAGAGCGCGATGGTTCGGCTCGCGAGCCTCGACGGCCGCGACGTCACCGGCGCGATCAGCCGCAATCCTGCGCTTCAGGCGCCGCCGCGCTATCAGGCCTCCGACTTTCCCAAAGTCGATCGCTCCCTGAAGGGTGACCGCCTCGCAACCGTCGTGCCGACGCAGGCCCCCGAGACGGTCGCACCGGCGGCAGAGCCGGCACAGGAAGATCCCGCGACGTCGAACCGCTCGGTGTTCGGCGCCAAGACCGCCGAGTTGCCGCAGGCGATGTCGCCGGAATCCGCGGCCGTGCTCGATCCCGAACTCCAGGAGGCGTTGCGCGCGCCGCCGCTGCCGCAATATTCCAATCCGCCGCAGGCCAGCGACGCTGCGCGCGCGCTCGCGACCGCGCCGCTGGAGGCGTTGAAGCGGGCTCCCGCCGCGCCGGTACCGGCGCGCGATCCCTTCGCCGTCAAGACCTCGAGCCTGTTCTTCGGCAGCTCATCGCTCGGAGGCAATCTCGAGCCCATCGAGAGCTGGCAGCCGGGCGCCGAGCCGCTGATCGTGATGCCCGATCCCGACATGAAGGTGACGGCTTCGCTGTCGCCGCCATCGGTGGAGATTTCCAGGGAGATCGAAGGCGGCGAGAGCGTTGCGCCGAAGGGCGAGGTCAATGCCGACAACCAGCGCGCCAGATCACCGGCGGAGCGGCTCGCGCTCGACGACAAGTCGCGCGCGAAATCGGAGAAATGCCTCGCCGAGGCCGTCTATTTCGAATCCCGTGGCGAGGCCGTGCGCGGCCAGATGGCGGTGGCGCAGGTGGTGATGAACCGCGTGTTCTCCGGCAAATATCCCGAAACCGTGTGCGGCGTGGTCTACCAGAACAAGTACCGCCATTTCGCCTGCCAGTTCACCTTCGCCTGCGACAACAATCCGGACGTGATCCGCGAGCCTGAAATGTGGGAGCGCGCCAAGAAAATCTCCAAGGCGATGCTCGACGGCCAGATCTGGCTGCCCGAGGTCGGCAAGTCCACGCACTACCACGCCTATTGGGTCCGCCCGTCCTGGGTCGCCGAGATGAAGAAGCTGTACAAGACCGGCGTGCACACCTTCTATCGGCCGCGCAGCTGGGCGACGGCAGCGAGGAGCCGAGCTGGGGCACCCCGGCCCAGACCGCCGCGCTGTCCGCCGAACTCGCGCAGGAGGCCAAGAGCTCGGCCGAGATGGGCGAGCGGCGGTAAGTTTTCTTACCTCTCCCCGCTTGCGCAACTACGCCCCCTCGCCCCGCTTGCGGGGAGAGGGTTGGGGTGAGGGGGACTCTCCGCGAAGACGGTGAGAGTTGGACTCGTGGAGACTCCCCCTCACCCGGAATTCGCGCTACGCGCGCATTCCGGCCTCTCCCCGCAAGCGGGGAGAGGCGAAGACATCACGCCTCGATATCCAGCGCACAGTCGAAGTTCGGCGCCGAATGCGTCAGCGCGCCCGCCGACGCATAATCGACACCGGTCGCCGCAATCGCGGCGATCGAATCCAGCGTGACGCCGCCGGACGCCTCCAGCTCAAGGCGGCCTTCGTTGATCCTGACGGCCTCGCGCAGCATCGCGAGGTCCATGTTGTCGAGTAGCACCGCGTCGGCCATCCCGCTGTCGAGCACTTCGCGCAGTTGCGCCAGCGTATCGACCTCGATCTCGATCTTGACGAGATGGCCCGCATGGGCACGGGCGCGCTCCAGCACCGGACGTATGCCGCCGGCCACCGCGATGTGGTTGTCCTTGATCAGGATGGCATCGTCGAGCCCGAAGCGATGATTGAAGCCGCCGCCGCAGCGCACCGCGTATTTCTCCAGCGCGCGCAGTCCCGGCGTGGTTTTTCGCGTGCAGCAGATGCGCATCTTCGTGACTTCGGTGCGCGCGACATAGTCCGCAGTGAGCGTGGCTATGCCCGACAGGCGGCCGACGAAGTTCAGGGCGGTTCGCTCGGCCGTGAGAATGGCGCGTGCGGGGCCCGAGATCGTCAGCACATGTTGGCCGCGGGCAACCCGCGCGGCGTCGCGGACATGTGCACGCAGCTCGATGTCAGGCGACAGCTTCTGCAGGGTCGCGAGCGCCAGCGGCAATCCGGCGATCACGCCGGACTGGCGCGCGACGAGGATCGCCTGCGCCCTCGTCGCTTCCGGGATCGTCGCAAGCGAGGTGATGTCGCCGGCGCGGCCGAGGTCCTCGTCGAGCGCGCGCTGCACGGCCTCGTCGATCGCGAGCGGAGAGAGAAAGGCGTCGGGATAGAGCAGTGAGGTCGGGGTGATCATGGGGCCTCCTTCAGGCGATCATGGATTGCGCGATGCGCGGCAGCGGACGCTCGTTCAAGCTCTCCGCGACCTCGCACATCGCGACGAGCGTGGTCATCGTTCTCCGGCCCGGCCCGGGAGCGTTAGCGGGATGATCGGAACGGAAATGCGCACCGCGGCTCTCGCGCCGCGTCCAGGCCGCTGCGGCGACGAAGAGGGCCGAAGTCGCCATGTTGCGAAGGGCGATGTCTCCGGCCTCGCGTTCGAGCATGGCGAAGTGGCGCACGGCGTCCGCAAGCCCGTCACTATCGCGGATCACGCCGACATGCGCGCCCATCATCGCGCGCAGCCGCTTCACCGCTACGGCATCCGGCGTGCCGGCGCGCGGCATCACCAACGCGTCGGGAAGGCGGCCGGTCGAGGGCACAGGGCGGCCGGCGATGTCGTCGGCAATGCGGGCGGCATAGACCACGGCCTCCAGCAGCGAGTTGGAGGCGAGCCGGTTGGCGCCATGCGCGCCGGTCGAGGACACTTCGCCACCGGCCCAGAGCCCGTCGATCGAGCTGCGTCCGCGCATGTCCACCGCGATGCCGCCCATGTGGTAGTGTGCGGCTGGCGCAATCGGAATCGGCTGCGCCGCGGGATCGATGCCGGCGGCGATGCAGCTCGCATGCACGGTCGGAAATTTCTCGGCGAACTGCGCGCCCAGCGCCTGCCGCGCATCGAGGAAGGCGCCGCGCCCGGCCGCGATCTCGGTGAAGACGCCGCGGGCCACGATGTCGCGTGGTGCAAGCTCGGCGAGCGGGTGGCGCGTCCTCATGAATCGTTCGCCGTTGCCGTTGATCAGCGTTGCGCCTTCGCCGCGCAGCGCTTCGGTCGCGAGCGGCGCCGGGTCGCGGCCGACCATGATGGCGGTGGGGTGGAACTGCACGAATTCAGGATCGGCGATCACGGCGCCGGCGCGGGCTGCGATGGCAAGGCCGGAGCCGCTGGCCTCGAGCGGGTTGGTGGTGACGCCATAGAGATGGCCGATTCCGCCGGTCGCAAGCACGATCGCGCGTGAAGCGAGCACGGCCGGCCGTGCAGCGGGATTGCCGACCTCGCGCAATTGAAGGCCGGTGACGGCGCCGTCCTCGGTGAATAGGGCTTCGGCGACAAAGCCTTCGATCAGGCGGATCGAGGGCGTGCGCCGTACGGCTTCGCTCAGCGCTGCGATGATCGCGGCGCCAGCACCGTCGCCGCGCACATGCACGATGCGCCGTGCGGAATGCGCAGCTTCCCGCCCCACGGCAAGCCTGCCTTCGAGATCGCGGTCGAACGGCACCCCGTAAGCGAGAAGGTCATGGATGCGCGGCGCCGCCTCGCGCGCGATGCCGAGTGCGACGGCTTCATCGACAAGGCCGCCGCCGACCGCGACGGTATCGGCGGCATGTGCCTCCGGCGTGTCGCCTTCGGCCACCGCCGCGGCGATGCCGCCTTGCGCCCATGCGGACGACGCGCCCTGTCCGAGCGGTGCCGCCGAGATCAGCGTTACCGGCCGCGGCGCAAGCTTCAGCGCGCAGAACAGTCCGGCAAGGCCGCCGCCGACGATGACGACGTCGTCGGTTGAGCGGGTGAGGTCGTGGATGGTGTTGATCATTGTCCTCTCCATTCACTCCGCCGTCGTCCCCGCGAAAGCAGGGACCCATACGCTGCGGCGGAAGATTGTTGCGCGAAGCTGCGCAACGCCGTTCTTCGCCAAACATCTGCCTGTGATTATGGGTCCCGGATCTGCGCGCGCTCGAGGCACGCTTGTCCGGGACGACAGCTGTGTTTGTTGCTGCGTCCCGTCCTAGTTCTTCAGGTTGATCATGCGCTCGACCGAGCGCCGCGCGCGTTCGGCGAGCGCGGGATCGATCGTCACCTCCTCGCGAAGCGTCAGCAGGCTCTCCAGGATGTTGGCGAGCGTGATGCGCTTCATGTGCGGGCAGAGATTGCAGGGCCGCAGCATCTCCACTTCGGGAAGCTCGGCCCGCACATTGTCGGCCATCGAGCATTCGGTGATCATGACGAGGCGCCGCGGCCGCTTCGCGCGCACCCAGTTGATCATGTGTGCGGTCGAACCGGTGAAATCGGCTTCCGCCAGCACGTCCGGCGGGCACTCCGGATGCGCGATGATCTGGACGGACGGATCGGCCTCGCGAAAGGTCCGCAGCTCCTCGCCCGTGAAGCGCTCATGTACCTCGCAGGCGCCCCTCCAGGCGATGATATTCACGTCGGTCTTCGAAGCCACATAAGTGGCGAGGTATCGGTCGGGCAGGAAGATCACGCTTCGAGCGCCCAGACTCTCGACCACCTGCACCGCGTTCGATGACGTGCAGCAGATGTCGACCTCCGCCTTCACCTCTGCCGAGGTGTTGACATAGGCAACGATGGGCACGCCAGGGAATCTTTCGCGGAGCAGCCGCACATCCGCGCCGGTGATGCTGGCGGCAAGCGAGCAGCCCGCGCGCGAATCCGGGATCAAAACGGTCTTGTCCGGATTGAGCAGCTTCGAGGTCTCCGCCATGAAGTGCACGCCGCACTGGACGATGATGCCTGCCTTCACCTTGGTGGCTTCGACCGCGAGCTGGAGCGAGTCGCCGCCGATATCGGCCACGCAATGGAAGATCTCCGGGGCCTGGTAGTTGTGGGCGAGGATCACCGCGCCCCGCGCGCGCTTCAACTCGTTGATCGCGTTGATGGTCGGTGCCATCAGCGGCCATTCGATCGGCGGGATCACGTGCTTCACGCGCTCGTAGAGCGGGGCGGTGGCGCGTTCGACCCCTGGCGTCCATTCCAGCGACGGCATTGGCCACGTCGGTCCCGCGGGCACCGGCGCGGCGCGGGGAGGGGTGGTGAGTTGGCCCTGCGGCCGGTTGGCAAAATCGTCGGGGCCGTAAATTCCAGTGATCGGCATCGAAGCCTCCCAAGCAGGTTATTATGCTCAATTTGAGAATATGTGGAGCCTGAGAAATCCGGCCGAGAGGGGCCGGTCAGAGCAGGCTGCCCTAAATATGCTCAATCTGAGTAAATCAAAGATAGCATGCTCCGATGGAGGCCGCTAGGTCCTGCCGCACACATTCCCGTCAGTTCACGGCTGACACGTCGGGGCGAGGCAGCATTGAAACGCAATGCTCCCGCGGCAGCTCCTCGTGGAATGCAACCGTCTTTGGCTTGGCAATCTTTTTGACTTGGGATTTGCATGCAGATGCATTAAACGGCTCTCCCGCGGCGGCTGATCGCGGATTCGCCAACGACAGACGAGGAAGACCATGTCGACACAGATCGGCGAGCTCGCTCCGGCCTCACGTTCCTCCAACTGGCGCACCCCGGCCGTCATCATTCTCTGCGGTTGTGCGATCGGCATGCTCGGCTTCGGTCCGCGCTCGGCGCTCGGCTTCTTCGTGCAGCCGATGAGTCACGAATTCAGCTGGGGCCGCGACGTGTTTGGCCTCGCGATTGCCGTGCAGAATCTGTTGTGGGGGCTGGGCCAGCCGCTCGCCGGCGCGGTCGCGGATCGCTTCGGCCTGTTCCGGGTGATGTGCGTCGGCGCTCTGCTCTATGCCGGCGGCCTGCTCTTGATGCGCTACTCCTCGACGCCGCTGTCGCTCGACATCGGCGCCGGCGTCATGATCGGCTTTGGTCTTGCAGGCTGCTCCTTCAATCTGGTGCTGTCGGCGTTCAGCAAGCTGTTGCCGGCCGAGAAACGTGGCCTTGCGCTCGGGGCCGGCACGGCGGCGGGGTCGTTCGGGCAGTTCCTGTTCGCACCGATTGGCGTCGCGTTGATCGATAATTTCGGCTGGCAGCAGGCGCTCTCCGTGTTCGGCTTCCTGATGCTGCTGATCATCCCGCTGTCGCTGGCGCTGTCGACGCCGCCTGTCGCAAGCACGGCCAACACGGCGCCTGCGGATGAGCAGACCTTCACCAGGGCGCTTGCGGAGGCCTTCGGCCACCGCTCCTACGTGCTCCTGGTGCTCGGCTTCTTCACCTGCGGCTTCCAGCTCGCCTTCATCACGGTGCATCTGCCGGCCTTCCTGGTCGATAGCGGCATCTCGACGCAAACCGGTGGCTGGGTGATCGCGGCGATCGGCCTGTTCAACATCATCGGTTCGCTCAGCGTCGGCTACCTCCAGAACTATCTGCCCAAGCGCTACATCCTCTCGACCATCTACTTCACCCGCGCGCTGGCGACCCTCGCCTTCATCGCGTTCCCGATCACCCCGTTCTCGGCGATCATGTTTGGCGCGATCTCCGGCCTGACCTGGCTGTCCACGGTGCCGCCGACCTCGGCGCTGGTGGCGCTGATGTTCGGCACCCGCTGGCTCGCGACGCTCTACGGCTTCGCCTTTGTCAGCCATCAGGTCGGCGGCTTCCTCGGCGTCTGGCTAGGGGGCATCGTATTCGAGCGGTTCGGTTCCTACACGCCGATCTGGTGGCTCTCGATCCTGTTCGGCGTGCTTTCCGCGCTGATCAATCTTCCGATTGTGGAGAAACCTGTCGAGCGGGCGGTTGCACAGCCTGCCTGATCGGCTAAACAATCCCTGAAACAAGTCAGGGAGTGAAGTCGTGGCCACATTCAAGGCGATCCGGATCGACAAGGCGGACAAGGGCACCACCGCCCAGCTCACGCAGTTCGACGAAGCCGAGCTGATGGACGGTGACGTCACCGTCCGTGTGGAGTGGTCGACGCTGAACTACAAGGACGGCCTTGCGCTCACAGGCAAGGCGCCGGTCGTGCGCCGCTTCCCGATGATCGCCGGCATCGACTTCGCCGGCACCGTCGAAGCCTCATCGCATCCCCAGTGGAAGGCGGGCGACAAGGTGGTCTGCACCGGATGGGGCATGGGCGAGACCCATCTCGGCGCCTATGCCGAGAAGGCGCGGGTGAAGGGCGACTGGCTGGTCGCCTTGCCGCATGGCCTGTCGGCGCGCGACGCCATGGCGATCGGCACCGCCGGCTTCACTGGGATGCTCGCAGTGCTGGCGCTCGAGAAGCACGGTCTCTCGCCGAAGAGCGGCCCGGTGGTGGTAACGGGGGCGGCCGGCGGAGTCGGTTCGGTTGCGATCGCCGTGCTCTCGAAGCTCGGCTATCACGTCATCGCCTCGACCGGCCGGGCCTCCGAGGCCGACTATCTGAAGCATCTGGGAGCAGCCGAGATCATCGACCGGGCCGAATTGTCGGCACCGGCAAAACCCCTCGCCAAGGAGCGCTGGGCTGGCGGCGTCGACAGCGTCGGCTCGACCACCCTCGCCAACCTGCTCTCGATGACGAAGTATGGCGGAGCGATCGCGGCTTGCGGTCTGGCCGCCGGCATGGACCTGCCGTCCTCGGTAGCGCCGTTTATTTTGCGCGGAGTGTGCCTTCTCGGCATCGATTCCGTGATGTGCCCGATCGAGCCCAGGAGAGCCGCCTGGCAGCGCCTGGCCTCCGATCTGGATCGAGAAAAACTCATTGAAATAACTAAAGAAATTCCGCTGGCCGAGGTTTCGGATTGGGGCGCGAAAATCCTGGCCGGTGAGGTCCGCGGCCGCGTCGTGGTAAAAATTGTCTAACGGCGTTCAGACTTTACCAACCAAGCTGCTCCAATGTTGCCTTGGTTCGTATGGTAAGCAGCGGGTAAAGATATAGAGGCATCGCCCGCTGCGGGGGTTGGGTTCGGAGTTGAGCATGCTTGCGCGTATTGTGTTGGGGGCTGTCACGGCGGCAGCAACGTTTGCGCCCGCTATTGCTGGAAGCATGAACGCCGACGAGGCGCGCCGCTTCGTAGCCGGCAAAGTGTTCGCCTTCACCTGCTTCGACGGCACCCGCGGCGCAGGCCGGATCCTCGACGATCTCGGCGCCGCCGGTGCGGTGCAGTTCTCGGGAGCAGGCCCGGTCCGTCATCTCCGCCTGCCCGGCAATACGCTCCAGATCCGCGGCCAGAACGTCTGTGCCTCGATCAAGGGCATCCCCTTCGAGCCCTGCTTCAACCTGGAAAAGACCGACGATCGCAGCTTCCGCGGCTCGGTGTCGGGCATGGGCTTCGCCTATTGCGACTTCCATCACCAGGGCGGCAACCAGATGCTGATGGCGCGCGCAGCGGCGCGGCCGCGCTCACTGAGAACCTCGGAGCGCACCGGCTCGATCGGCGCATCGAACACCGAAGTCGCCGCGCGCGTCGAGACCCCGCGTGTCGAGAGCAGCCGGCTCGAGCCGGCGAAGTCCGAAGCCAAGTCCGAGCCCGCGAAGAACGAGGGCCCGCTGGAGCTGCGCCGGTCGACCCAATGACTGGCCGCGCGGGACCATCCGCGCCTTTGTCGTCGAAGACGTCCATCGAACGTGAAGCCGCCGCGCCGTAGTCATACGGGCCGCGGCCTTCATGCGTTGGTAGCTGTTCGCGCCTCAATTTGCGTGCGGCCGGGGGGCGGTCCCACGCAAGGGCTCAACGATGTCGATCTATTTCTTTCGCATCAGCACCGGCCGCTATTCCGGCGCCGCCGACCAGCCGTACGAGTTCGAGGATCGCGTGGCGGCCTGGACCGAGATGACCGAGGTGTGCGCCAATCTGCTCGGCGGCATCGCGCGCAGCCTGAAGCCGCACGCCGAGTGGTGCATGGAACTGCTCGACGAGAACAAGAAGCCGGTCTTTCGCGTCAGCCTCGTCGGCGAGACGATCGGATGCAAAGCGTCCTAGCTCCGATCTCGAACTGCAATCCGTAACTTTGACGAGATCATTTCCTTCGCGCTCAATCATTAGCGCGAGCGAGCCGTAGTTTTACGTAGGTTCCTGTTAACGCCTGTTTGCGATTATGGGCGCAATCTCTCGGGACAAGAACCAGCCAGCATTGTTGAACTGACTTCCGCCCTGTCGTCCGTCGCGACGACTGCGGCGCAGGTCATTCGCGCGTTGCTGGCTACTATCGGGATTGTCGTGATGGCGAAATTGTCGATCGTATTCAAGCTGCTGACCGTGCTGTCGGTGCTCGTGCTCTCGCTCGCCGGCGTCGGCGTGATGGCGATCGGCACGATGCAGAACATCAACGCCCATACGGTCGAGATTGCGGAGAGCTGGCTGCCGAGCGTGCGTGCGCTCGGCTCGATGCGCGCCGACATCAACGAACTGCGCGTCGTCCTGCGACTACACCTGATGCAGGAGAGCATCGAAGGCAAAGACGCCGCCGAGAAGCGCATGGCTCCGCTACGCGAGCGCATCGAGAAGACGCGCAAGGTCTATGAAGGCCTGATCACCTTGCCGCAGGAACGCGCGATCTATCAGCAGTGGACCAAGGCCTGGGCCGAATACCTGAACGGCGTTCAGGAGACGATGGCGCTGTCGCGCAAGAGCACCGGCCGCTTCCCGACCGATGCCAACGAGCTGCTGCAGACCAAGGTCGCGAAGATGGCTCAGGCGGCCGATCCCCTGCTCCTGAAGAGCATCGAGCTCAACAACAGCGGCGCCGAGGCTGAAACGAAGCAGGCGGCCGACAGCTACGCCACCATCTTCCGCGTGCTCGTCGGCATCATCGTTGCAGCCGTCGCGATCGCGATCGCTGCCGCCTACTATCTCGTGCGCGACGTGTCTCGCGGCATAGCGTCGATCATCCGTCCGATGCAGTCGCTCGGCGAAGGCGATCTCTCGGCCGAGGTGCCGCATCGCGGCGAGAAGACGGAGATCGGCTCGATGGCGGATGCGCTCCAGATCTTCAAGGAGGCGCTGATCGCCAAGAAGGCCGCCGACGAGGCGGCGGCGCGCGACGCCGAGGCCAAGATCGAGCGTGGCCGCCGCGTCGATGCCATCACCCGCAATTTCGAGGTCATGATCGGCGAGGTCGTCGAGACCGTGTCATCGGCCTCGACCGAGCTCGAGGCCTCCGCGGCCACGCTGAGCGGCACGGCGCAGCGCGGCCAGGAACTCGCGACCGTCGTTGCGGCCGCCTCGGAGGAAGCTTCCACCAATGTCCAGGCGGTGGCGTCCGCCTCCGAGGAGCTGTCGTCCTCCATCACCGAGATCAGCCGCCGCGTGCAGGATTCGGCGCGGATGGCTGCGGAAGCCGTCGAGCAGGCGGCGCGGACCAACGAGCGCGTCAACGCGCTGTCGCAGGCGGCCTCCCGTATCGGCGACGTGGTCGAGCTCATCAACACCATCGCAGGCCAGACCAACCTCCTCGCACTGAACGCGACCATCGAAGCGGCGCGTGCCGGCGAGGCCGGCCGCGGCTTTGCCGTCGTCGCCTCCGAAGTCAAGGCACTTGCCGAGCAGACCGCGAAAGCGACCGGTGAAATCGGGGCGCAGGTTTCGGGCATCCAGGCCGCGACGCAGGAATCCGTCAGCGCCATCCAGGAGATCGGCGGCACCATCGAGCGGCTGTCGGAGGTATCCTCGGCCATCGCCGCCGCCGTCGAGGAGCAGGGCGCGGCCACGCAGGAGATCTCGCGCAACGTTCAACAGGCCTCGCTCGGCACCCAGGAGGTCTCGTCCAACATCACCAACGTGCAGCGCGGCGCGATCGAGACCGGCTCGGCCTCGGGCGAAGTGCTGTCGGCGGCGAAGTCGCTGGCGACCGACAGCACCCGCCTGAAGGTCGAAGTCGCGCAGTTCCTGGAATCGGTCCGCGTGGCCTGACCTTCACGCGCCCGGCTGCGGCGCGGCCGGCGGCGAGGCCTGCCGCCGGAACAGGATGCGTTGGTACAGCCAGCCGATCGCGACCAGCACGACGCCGAGGCACATGAACGAGAGCGCGCGATAGACGCCCGTCAGCGTCGACATGTCGATGACGAAGGCCTTGAGGATCGTCAGCGCGATGACGGCGGCAGACGCCAGCCGCGCCCGTTCCGAATTGACGAGGATGCCGACGCCGAGCAGCAACACGCCGAAAGCGAGCCAGCCGATCGAATAGGTGTATTGCTCGGCGCCCGTGGTCGGTCCCGTGGACAGGATCGGCCCGTGATAGAAGCGGCGGATCTCCAGCGTGACATAAGCGAGCGCGAACACGAGCGCGCCGCCCGCAATCGTATTGGCGTAGATCTTGCCACGCTCGCCGACCACCGCATAGGACAGCAGCAGCATCAGCACGGCCGGCATCGCGTAGCCCAGCAGCAGCAGGTTGAAGACGGCGCCGCCGACGTCGGTGTGCCACAGCAGCGGATTCTCCAGGATCAACAGACCGAACACGCTGACGAGCCCGGCAATCGCGGTCAGCACGACCGCGCTGACATTGTGCACGATGCTGCGGCTGCGCAGCCGCAACCGCTCCAGCCCGATCGCCATCGCCAGCGTGATACAGGCCTGCAGGGCGAATTCGAGCAGCGAGGGGGCCGCGGTCATGCGGCCGCCGGTCGCAAAGTGCCGGATCTCCATGAAGGCGAGCAGCGCGGTGAAGAGGATCGCGGCGGCCTCGACCATGCGCAGCGGCGCATCGTCGGCGCGGCGGCGCAGGAAGACGCTCGCGGCCCAGAACGAAAGCGCCGGCAGGCCGTAGCCCCACAGCAGCCAGTTCAGAATCGGGGTGGTGCCGACGGCGTCGCCGACGATGCGAGGATCGTAGGCGATGCGCGCGGTGACGAGGCCTGCGAAGATCGCGGCGAGCCAGCGCAGGAACGGAATCGGCCGCTGCATCGAGATCCAGGCCGTGCCGAGCGACATCAGCGCCAGCGCGATCGTCAGCCAGCCCTTCTCCAGCGCGAAGGTGAGCGCCAGCGCGAGTGCGCCGAGCGTTCCGGTCGCGAACAGGGCCGTGGAGATCGCAACGCCCGGCCGGGTCTCGCGGCGTGTGAGCGCCTCGGTCGCGGCGCCGAAGGCGGCGGCGAGCAGCACCGCCAGGATCGCGAACGGGATCGAACGGTCGAGATGAGCGATACGCGCGTAGAGCGCGACCAGGATCGCGATCGGCGTCGCGACGCCGGCCGCCGACCACACCACCGGAATGATCACTGAGTTCGACCGGCCCTGTGCCAGGAAGCCGGCGATGCCGAAGCCGGCGGCGAAGATCGCGGCCGTGACCAGGTGCAGCGTCACCGAGCCGTCGGTCGCTGTCGGTCCGATGCCGGGCATGGGGCCGCCCGGCAGCACCAGCATATCGGGATTGGCGCGCACCGCCCATTCGGCGAACACGATGAAGACGGTCGCCGCGGCCGCACCCAGGGCGCCCGTGGCCGCCGGCGCACGCCAGGCGACGAACAGCGTTCCCGCGACCAGCAGCGTGAAGGCGATCAACGCCAGATCGGCGTGCGCGCTCGACAGCACGATCAGCATCGCGCCGAACAGATAGGCGCCGAGCGCGCTCGACGAGACCGGCTCGATCTCGCCGTCCTCGATTGCAGGTCCGAACATGAAGCCGCAGACGACGAGCAGCGCGGCCAGCACGAAGCCGGCGATGACATGGAAGGCGTGCGGCGCGACCTGCAGTTCGGCGGCGTCGAGACCCGGGAAGATCCAGAGCACGGCGAACACGATTGTCGTGACTGCAAGCCAGCGCCAAAGCCGGATACGGGCGAGACCAAAGCTCGCGGCGGTGACGATCGCAAGATAGATGTAAAGCGCCCAATAGTCCGGCTTGCCGCTGGAGACGAGGATCGGCGTCACGAAGGCGCCGACCACGCCGAGGCCGGCGAGTGCTGGGCCGTGCAACAGCGCGGCGGCGAGCGTGCCGAGCGCGACGAGGCCGAGCAGCACGAAGGCGGTTGCGGGCACGAGGAAGCCGTAGAGCGCGTAAGCGGCATAGATGGTGGCGAACGCCACCGCAGTGCCGGCCGCGGTGAGGATCGCGGGGATGTTGGCGATCGGCAGCGCCTGGATGCTCGAGATGGCCTCCTTGCGCCGCGTCCATTCGCCGGCCCCTAACAGCGCCAGTGCGAACAATCCGCCGAGGAACACGCGCACGCCGGGGCCGAGGAGGCCGGCCTCGATCGAATAGCGCACCATGAAGAAGCCGCCGAGCGCGAGCGCGAGCCCGCCGATCCACACCACCCAGCGGGTGCCGAGCCGCTCCTCGAAACCGGGCGCCGGCGCGGGCAGCGGCGGCGGTGCGCTGGCTTCAGGGCCGGCTTCGAGTGGGGGCGGCGAAACATCTGCGGTGACCGGCGGAGGCGTCGCAACCTCGGGCTCGGGTGCAAGCGGCGGCGGCTCTGCCGGCGCTGCTACGGGCGCGTCAGTCTCTACCGGCGCGGGCGTCAACGGCGGCGGCTGCACCTGCCGCTGCGCGTAGAACATCTCTTCGAGCGAGCTCAGCCGGCGGCGCAGCTCGGCGGCCTGGCTGGACGCCTTGATCGCGATCAGGAAGGCGACGATCGCAATGATCAGCACAAAGACGTCGAACGGGCCGTCGAACATGAAGCCTCCAGGCAACCGGCGGGCAGGGGCCGGCACCCCAAATATCAGGATCTAGCGCCGGGACCGCACGCGCAAGCCCGGCGCGGGCCGCTCCTGGAGCACGTCGCGGCGGAAGCGATAGAGCGCCGCCGGCCGTCCGCCCGTTTGTGTCGACATGACGCCGGTCGGTTCGACCAGGGCTTCCATTTCGACCAGGCGACGGAAATTCTGCTTGTGCAGATGCCGGCCGGAGATCGCTTCCACCGTGTGCTGCAGTTCGGTAAGTGTGAATTCGGCTGGCAAAAGTTCAAAGACGACAGGGCGATACTTCAGCTTTGCGCGCAGCCGCGCGATGGCCGTGGCGAGAATCCGGCGGTGGTCGAACCGCATCGAGGTCCCGAGCGGGGGAAGCGACTTGCGCGCCAATGCGGCGGATCGGCCATCGCGCCGCGCCTCCTCGATCAGCCCGGCCTCGTACAGCAGCTCGTAGCGGTCGAGCACGCGCTCCTCATCCCAGGGCGCGCCGTCGAGCCCGAAATAGAACCGCACGCGATCCTTCCGCGGCAGCGCGCGCGTCGTCTCCGGCGTCTCCTCCTCGGCCCAGTTCGTCAGCGCAGGGATGATGTCGCGGGCGATGATCCCCGGCGGCTCCTCGCGCCAGTCTTCCCAGGGGAAGAAGCGATACCATGGCGCGAAGCTCGCCGCGTTTGCGGCGAGCTCGCCGTCCACAGGGCGCGTCAGTGCGAGATAGCCGATCGACACCATATGCGCGCCGGTGTCGCCGGCCTCGGCATGACGGCCGCGATCGCCGAAGGTGTAGAGCTGCTCGACATAGCCGAGCCGCAGGCCCGCCTGCTGCTCGACCCAGGCGCGCAGGCCGATCTCGAAGGTGCGATGGCTCACCGCGTCGAACGGGCCGAACGGCAGGCCGGCAAGCCCGTCGGCACCAGGCGCGGTCAGGATCAGCGGCTCGTGGTTCTCGATCGCAACGATTGCGGCGGTGAGGCCAATCTCGATCGGCGTCAGCTGCGTGTCGCTCATGCGATGATGATCGCGGATGGCGGGAGAGAGAAATGCCACCTGGTTGCGGCGGTCTCTCCGCGGGCTCGGTCTAACCTCTCCCGCTTGCGGGAGAGGTCGGCGCGTAGCGCCGGGAGAGGGGTTTTTCCTCTAGGGGATTGCCTCGTCGTGGAGACACCCTCCCCCCAACCCTCTCCCGCAAGCGGGAGAGCACCTATCTCGCGGCGCCCGGTCATTCGAGCTCGATCACGAAGGGGCGGCCTTCCACCATCATCGCGCCCGGGCCCATCTCGTCGAGTGCGCGCAACATGCGGCCGTTGCGCCCGAGTGCGCGATCGGCGAGGCCGACGATGCGCCGGTTCGGCGAGGCGATCGGGGAGGCCGCGCGGATCTTCCGCGCGATCTCGATCTCGTCGCGATTCGGATTGAGCGCGCACACCGCTGCAAACGCGCTGGCGGTGGAGCGGCTGATGCCGGCATAGCAATGCACCACCAGCGGTGCACTGCGGTCCCAGCCGCGCACGAAGGTCAGCACCTGCTCGATATGCGCCTCTGATGGCGCGACGAAGCCGTCCATCTCCTCGGTGATGTCATCCATCGACACCTTGAGATGGTTGGCCGGCAGCACCGACACAGGACGTGCGACCTGCTCGACATTGGCCATCACCGTCAGCACATGGCTGGCGCCGGTGATGCGGACAGTTTCGGGAAGCGCGGCGAGGGAACAGACGTGGATCATGGGAGACCTTTTTGCCGCCGATTATAGCGAGCGATTGTAGTGTGGGCAAAGCGACATGTCCGCCGTAGCTCGAAGAGCGAAAGCGGCGGCGTGCGCGCCACTTCCGTCGCAGACGCGAAAGGATGGCGGCCACGGCGCAGCGCGCCTTTGCCCACCCTGCAGCACCTACGCAAACACCGCGCCGAACCGCTCCAGAAACTGCTTCTCGGCCCGTGCCGCCGTCCAGGGCGTCATGTAGTCGCGCCGGACGCTGTCGGACAGGCCGGGATCCTTGCCGAACAGGCGCTTGGCCTCGCTCTCGCTGAAGCCGGCGAGCTCGGTTGCCTCGAGGTAGGCTGCGCCGCGATCGGCGGCCTTGATGGCTTGCGTGATCTCGTCGGGCAGCACCGGCGGCAGGCCGAAGCGAATATGGATGGCGCCGAGCAGGCGCTTCTCCACCGCCTTGTAATGGCCGTCGAGCACGGCCTTGAACGGCGAGATCATGTCGCCGATCACATATTCGGGCGCATCGTGCAGCAGGGCTGCGAGCCGTATGCGCTGGTCGGCCCGCGGCATCTCGTGCCGCAGCACGGTTTCCACCAGCAGCGTATGCTGCGCGACCGAGAAGATATGCGCGCCGATGGTCTGCCCATTCCAGCGCGCGACGCGGGCAAGGCCGTGCGCGATGTCGGCGATCTCGATGTCGAGCGGGGAGGGATCGAGCAGATCGAGCCGCCGGCCCGACAGCATGCGCTGCCAGGCGCGGGACTGCGCATCGCGCGCGGTCTTCTTCGCCGTCATTTGGCCTTGAGGCGCGGCTTGCGCTGCGTCTTGCCGCAGGCGGCGTGACAGTGGCAGTCGACGAGATGATCGTTGACCATGCCGGTCGCCTGCATGAAGGCATAGACGATGGTCGGGCCGACGAATTTGAAGCCGCGCGAGGACAGCTCCTTGGATATCTGCACCGAAAGCGGCGTCGAGGCGGGCACGCTCGCGGTAGTCTTGAACTTGTTGACCAGCGGCCTTCCGTCCATGAAGTCCCACAGCAGCTTCGAGAAGCCCGGGCCTTTCTCCATGATGTCGAGATAGGATTTCGCGCTCAGGATCGCGCCATCGATCTTGGCCTTGTTGCGCACGATGCCGGCATCGTTCATCAGCGCATGGATCTTCTTCGCGTTGTAGCGCGCGATCTTCTCCGGCTGGAAATCGTCGAAGGCTTTGCGGAAATTGTCGCGCTTGCGCAGGATCGTGATCCAGGACAGGCCAGCCTGGAAGCCGTCGAGCATCAGCTTCTCGTATAGTGCGCGGTCGTCATATTCCGGCACACCCCATTCGGTGTCGTGATAGGCGACGTAAAGCGGATCTTCGCCAGGCCAGGGACACCGTTTCAGGCCGTCGGGATGCAGGCGGGCGGCACGGCTCATGCGATGGGCTGCTTGGCTGGAATTCGAACGACGTCTGGTTCAGCGAGCGTCAGCGGCAGCCCACCGGCGGTGAGCGGCTGGCCCGCGTCGAGCGCGTCCGCGACGCGGTCGATGCGCACGAGGGCAATGCCCTTGCCGCCGGCGGTCGAGCCGATGGTGCCGACCGGCTTGTCGCCGGCAAGAATGGTCGTGCCCGGCTCGGGTGACGCACCGTCGAGCAGCACCTTCACGCTGCGCGTGCGCGCGGTGCCGCGATGCTGCATGCGCGAGACGACCTCCTGGCCGACATAGCAGCCCTTGTCAAAGTCGACGCCGGCGAGACGGTCCATGTTGGTCTCGTGCGGGAACGCATCGCTGTACATGAAATCGAGCCCGCCGCGGGGCACGCCGAGCGTGATGCGGTGCGCCTCGTATTCTGCCGCATCGACCAGCTTGGCACCGATCAGGTCGGACAGCTTCTGCTTGAGATTTTCCGGAATCAGGATGCGGTAGCCGAGCCCCTCATTCCGCGGATCGACGAAGGCGAGGTCCGGCTGGGCGGCGGGCTGGCCGTCCCAGGCCGCAAGCACGCCGAGATCGTCGGAAAGGTTGTCCACCGTGACCTTGGCCCGCAGCTTGTAGAATTTCAGCTTGGTGGCGAGGCTATCTGCCAGCGCTTTCGGGCAGTCGATCAGGAACCCGCCGCCGTGACCCGCGGGGACCTCCGTGATCAGGAAATCCACGATGATCTTGCCCTGTGGCGTCAGCAGCGCGCCGAATCGCCCCAGGCCCGGTTGCAGCCTGTCGAGGTCGGTTGTGACCAGGCCGTTGAGGAAGTTGCGCGCATCCTCGCCCGCGACCTTGACCACGCCCCGGTCGGGAAGAAACGCCGATTTCATGCGAAAATCTCTTGCGACATGTTGCTCCGGAACGTAAGCCCGCAACGCATAAACGACAAGACCTCGAGCCCTGCGCTTGGGGATGAGAGAGGCCTTCAGCCATGAGCCAGCGTTTCGATGTGATCCTCAAGGGCGGCACCGTGGTCAACCAGGACGGCGAGGCTGTTCGCGACATCGGCATCACGGGCGGCCGCATCGCCGAGCTGGGGCCGCTGTCGCAAGGCAGCGCCGCGGAGGTGATCGACTGCAGGGGCCTGCACATCCTGCCCGGCGTGATGGACACGCAGGTGCATTTCCGCGAGCCCGGGCTGGAGCACAAGGAAGACCTCGAGACCGGCTCGCGCAGCGCCGTGATGGGCGGCGTCACCGCCGTGTTCGAAATGCCGAACACGGCGCCGCTGACGGTGACGGAGGCCGAATTCACCGACAAGGTGAAGCGGGCCCATCACCGCATGCATTGCGATTTCGCCTTCTTCATCGGCGGTACCCGCGAGAACGTGCAGGATCTGCCGGTGCTCGAGCGCGCACCCGGCTGCGCCGGCGTCAAGGTGTTCATCGGCTCCTCGACCGGTGCGCTGCTGGTGGAGGACGACGAAAGCCTGCGCCGCATCTTCCAGGTGATCCGCCGTCGTGCGGCCTTCCACGCCGAGGACGAGTATCGGCTCAACGAGCGCAAACCGCAGCGCATCGAGGGCGATGCGCGCTCGCATCCGGTCTGGCGCGACGAGACCGCGGCGCTGATGGCGACGCAGCGACTGGTCAAGCTCGCGCACGAGACGGGCAAGCGCATTCACGTGCTGCACATCTCGACCAAGGAAGAGATCGAGTTCCTGCGCGACCACAAGGATGTCGCCTCCTGCGAAGCGACGCCGCATCACCTCACGCTGATCGCGCCCGAATGCTACGAGCGGCTGGGCACGCTCGCGCAGATGAACCCGCCGGTGCGCGGGGCCGATCATCGCGCCGGCATCTGGCGCGGCATCGAGCAGGGCATCATCGACGTGCTCGGCTCCGACCACGCCCCGCATACGCTCGAGGAGAAGTCGAAGACCTATCCGGCCTCGCCCTCCGGCATGACCGGCGTGCAGACGCTGGTGCCGATCATGCTCGATCACGTCAACGCCGGCCGGCTGTCGCTGGCGAGATTCGTCGACCTCACCAGCGCCGGTCCCGCTCGCCTCTACAACATCGCGTGCAAGGGGCGAATCGCGGCCGGTTACGATGCCGATTTCACCATCGTCGATTTGAAGCGCAGCGAGACCATCACCAACAAATGGGTCGCGTCCAAGGCCGGCTGGACGCCCTATGACGGCGTGCGCGTCACCGGCTGGCCCGTTGGCACCTTCATCCGCGGCCGCCGCGTGATGTGGCAGGGCGCGCTCGTGACGGCCTCGCAGGGCGAGCCGGTGCGGTTTCTGGAGACGCTGAAGGCTTAGGGGGGCTTCTATCGGGGGACGAACCCACTATCCCCGTCATTGCGAGGAGCCCTTGCGACGAAGAAATCCAGATTCCCTCAACGGAAAGACTCTGGATTGCTTCGCTGCGCTCGCAATGACGAGGGGGGAGAGCTACCCTCGACAGGGAGAGTAAGGCAATGACTCAACCGACACCCCTCATCACCACCGAGCAACTTGCCGCCATCCTCGGCGATCCCAACCTGCGTCTCTACGACTGCACGACGTACAACGAGCCTGTCCCACCCGGCAGCGACGTGCCTTATCGCGCGGTGCCAGGCGACAAGTCGTTTGCAGCCGGCCACATCCCCGGCGCCGATTTCCTCGACCTGCAAGGCGAGTTCTCGGACACCTCGTCGCAACAGTTCTTCATGATGCCTGGTGTGGCCCAGTTGGAGGCCGCCTTCGGCCGCCACGGCGCCGACGCATCCAAGACCATCGTGCTCTACAGCATCGGCACGATGATGTGGTCGACGCGGTTCTGGTGGATGCTGCGCTCGCTCGGAGTCGATGCGCTCGTGCTCGACGGCGGTTTCGACAAGTGGAAAGAGGAGGGGCGGCCGATCGAGACAGGCGCACCGAAGGGATATCCGGCGACGACATTCAAGGCGACGCCGCGCACGGGCTGCTTCGTCGACAAGGCCATGGTGATGTCGCGGATCGGCGATCCCTCGACCGTGATCGTCAATGCTCTCGGACCGCAGTTTCATTCCGGCCTCGAACCGAGCCGCTATGGCCGGCCCGGCCGCGTTCCCGGCAGCGTCAACGTATCAGCGGCAACCCTCGTCAATCCCGACAGGACCCTGACGACGCTCGCAGACGCAGAAGCGAAATTCGCCGCCCAAGGCGTCACGCGAGACAAGGATGTCATCCTGTATTGCGGCGGCGGCATCTCGGCGACAATCGATCTGCTCATGCTGGCGCAGCTCGGCTACGACAAGCTGACGCTCTACGATGCCTCCATGGGCGAGTGGGCGAGGGATCCGTCGCTGCCGATTGAGACGGATTGAACGCAATCCCGATGCGTCCGGGACTATCTCCCGGCCAGTGTGAGATGAATGCTTGTCGGGAGGAAACGGCTTCCGTGCGATAAAGGCGGCAGGCTTCGCGATGCTTTTCGCAGAGTGATTCATCCGTCGACTGGCCCCGCCCGCGTGGCGGGGTCATTTTCGACAGGCTTACTGCCTGGAGATGCCGACCGAGAATTCGCCGTTGCGAATGCGGCCGGGAAAGCCCTCGACGAACTTCGCCACCGCGTCCTCGCCATAGGTGCCGACCAGCTCGGCCAGCGCCGCAAACAGGCTCGCCTGCGCCAGGCAATCGCCGTCGACGCCGTCATGGCGCGCCTCGGCCCAGGCCTCGTTGAGATAGCTGAGGGCAGCCTGTTTCTGCTCGTGATCGGGCAGCGGCGCGCGGGCGTAGGAAATCGGCTGGCTCATGAAACTCGATCAGGGCTGGGGCGCGATCCACGGCGATGCGCTGTGCGAGAGGTGTAGCACGGTCGTTAACGACCGCTAGGCCACATCTTTAAGAACGGTTAACGGCTGTGCACAAAGTCGATGACAGGGTTCCCGTCGCGCCGCGCCCGCATCTGCCGCCGTCATTCCGGGGCGCGCGTAGCGCGAGCCCGGAATGACAGGTGGAGAGAACCTAGTTCGCGTAGCGCGCCGTCAGATCGCGCGAGATCTTCGAGCCTTCCTCGATGTAGCGGCGGATCGCCACCGTCGCGGCCGGCGTGCAGCTGCGGTAGGTCTGCTGAAAGCCGTTATAGCCCCGGTTGAATCCGGCGATCATGCGGGTGCGGCGCTCCCCGGAGGGGGTTTCGGCATCGATCAGCGCCTGCATCTCGTTGCGCCATTTGTTGCCCTCGTTGGACCCGCAGATGCCGCGCAGATAGTGCAGCCCGCCGAGGATCTCGGCCAACCGCTGCAATTCGCCGTCAAACGGCGCCGCCGCGTCCTGGGCCCGGGCGGACCCGGCGGCGCAGGCGAGAATCAGGGCAAAAATGGCCAAAAAGCGCGTGGACATCGGCGGGCTGTATGCCCCGTTGGGCCCAGGGAAGCAAGGCGGAGTCGCCTATGCCTGGATCAGCCGGGCGGCGGACAGGATGACCTCCTCCAGCCCGCCGGTCAGCTTGAGGTCGCCGAGGCTCGCCAGGGCGTCCGGCGCGATCCAGCGGTAATCGTCGAGCTCGTCGTTCAAGGCCGGTTTCCCGGCCGCCCAGCGGGCGGCAAAGGACATGATCAGGTAATGGCCGGCGCCGGGCGCGGCCGGCAGTACCTCGCGCCAGCCGGCGAGGCCAATGATCTCGATACGAAGGCCGGTCTCTTCGTCAACCTCGCGGCTCAGGGCCTGATGCAGCGATTCGCCGAATTCGACCCGGCCGCCGGGAAGCGAATAGAACCCCTTGGCAGGCGAACGGGCGCGTCGGACCAGCAGCACCTTGCCGTCGCGGAAGATGGCTGCGCTGACGGCGAGCTGGGGGTGGATGGGCTGGACGACCGCGGGCAATCTCGTCACCTATCCGGCCGAGTTCGCCATGATGGTGTCGACGTCGGCTTCCGCGCCGCCATTGATGATCCCGCCGCAAGCCGCGATCAGCGGCTTGACCCAGAGGGTGGCCTGCTCGGCGAGGCGGACGCGGGTGGTGTCCTTCTCGACGTCGCGCATGGCCGAGCCGACCGCGGTCAGGATCGATGTCATGGTGTCCGTGATGTGGTCGAACTGGGCGCGCACGTTGGGATCTGCCTTCTCATAGGCCTCGATGGCCAAATCCCGCGCCTTGAAATTCGACGCAGTGAAATGCTCGGCATAGGACAGCGGCGTCCAGGTCAGGAAGTCGTCGGCGCATTCCGGCATGTCCGGGACCATTTCGAGCAGCATCACGGCTTCATTGAAATGGTTGAGATAGTCGGTGGCAAGCCCGGTCCGCGGGTTGATATTGGCCACGCGCAGGCGCTCGGCCCAGGCCTCGGCCTCGGGGCCCGTCTGTACATGCGTCCGCGCGGGTTGGGAGGCCGTTGAGCTCATCTGCCGCAGTGTTAGCATTCTGGGTTAAAAGGACCTGAACGGACCTTATATAGACGCGCAGGCATGTGTGGACGCTTCGTCATAACTTCGGCCCCCGCGGCTTTGCGGCAACTGTTCGGCTATGTCGAGCAGCCGAATTTCCCGCCCCGGTACAATGTCGCCCCGACGCAACCGATTCCGGTCGTGTTGGTCGAGAACGGCGCGCGGCATTTCCGGCTGATGCGTTGGGGCCTGTTGCCGGGCTGGGTCAAGGATCCCCGCGGATTTGCGCTCCTGATCAACGCGCGTGCCGAGACGGTGCTGGAGAAGCCCGCCTTCAAGAAGGCGATTCGCCGCCGGCGCGGCCTGATTCCGGCCGATGGCTATTACGAGTGGAAGACGGAAGGCGGCCGCAAGCAGCCGTTCTTCATCCACCGTGCCGACGGCGAGCCGCTCGGCTTCGCCGCGGTGTTCGAGACCTGGGTCGGGCCGAACGGCGAGGAGCTCGACACGGTCGCGATCGTCACGGCGGCAGCAGGCGAGGACCTCGCCGCGCTGCATGACCGCGTGCCCGTCACCATCAGCCCGCGCGATTTCGAGCGCTGGCTCGACATCGGCGGCGACGAAGTCGACGCGATCCTGCCGCTGATGACCGCTCCGCGCATCGGCGAATTCGCCTGGTACCCCGTTTCCACCCGCGTCAACCGCGTCGCCAATGACGACGAGCAACTGCTCTTGCCGATCAGCGTGGAGGAGATCGAGGCGGAGGCGGTGAAGCCGAAAAAGGCGGCGCGGAAGATTGCTGCTGCGCCGGCAGATGACGGGCAGGGCTCGTTGTTCTAGGCGCGGCTAAAACTCCGCTGTCGTCCCGGACAAGCGCGCCCAAAGCGCGCGCCGATCCGGGACCCATAATCACAGGGAGCAGCTTGGCGCGAGCTGGCAACTGCGAGTCATCGCAAAACATCGCCCTGTGGGTATGGGTCCCGGATCAGCGCTGACGCTTGTCCGGGACGACGATCGAGTGTGTAGCTACCAGCCGTCACACAACCTCCCGTGCCCGCAGCCGCGCGACCTCCGCCGCATCGAATCCCAGCTCGCCCAGCACCGCATCCGTATCCGCGCCCAGCTCCGGCGCCATCCGGTCCAGCCTGCCGCCGCCGTGTGCCAGCTTGAAGCCGCTGCCGGCGAAGCGGAGCCTGCCGTAGGGCGTGTCCAATTGCTGGATAGCACCTCGCGCGGCAATCTGCGGATGGTCGATGACCTCCTCAATCTTCCAGATGCTGGCACAGGGCGCGCCGGCGTCTTCCAAAATGGTCTCCCATTCACGCGCCGGCCTTTTCGCCAGCGCCGCCTCGATGATGGCGCGGAGCGCGCCCTCGTTGTCGTTGCGCGCGAACCAGTCGGCAAAGCGCGGGTCGGTGAGCGTGTCCTCGCGGCTGAGCGCGCCCATCAGCGCGCGGTACTGCTTCTCGTTGTTGACGGCGAGCAGGATGTAGCCGTCGCCGCATTTGAACAGGTTGGCGGTGGCCCTTCGGCTCACCGCCTGGTTGCCCGACAGCTGCTGGCGATGGCCGGCGACAGACCAGTCCGCGATCTGCCCTGAGAGAAACGCCAGCGTCGCCTCCAGCATGGAGACGTCGATCAGTTGCCCCTTGCCGGTGCGGTCGCGCTGGTAGAGCGCGCTCGATACGCCGAATGCGGCCGTCGCGCCCGAGAGCACGTCGCACACCGCAAAGCCGGCGCGCGTCGGCCCCGTCTCGGGGTGACCGGTGATGGCCATGATGCCCGACAGCGCCTGCATCTTGCCGTCATAGCCGGGCCGCAGGCGGTCCGGGCCGGTCTGGCCGAAGCCGGAGACCGCGCAATAGATCAGCCTTGGGTTGATCGCGGATAGCGCCTCGTAGCCGATGCCGAGCTTGTCCATCACGCCCGGGCGAAAATTCTCCATGACGACGTCGACCTGGCTCGCGAGCTTCCTCACGATCGCGATCGCCTCCGGCTTCTGCAGATCGAGCGTCAGGCTGCGCTTGTTGCCGTTGACGGCCTGGAACGCCGGCGCCAGCCCGCGCTCGGCCCATTCGCGGGAAAGCGGCGTACGGCGCATGTCCTCGCCCTCGCGCCGCTCGACCTTGATGACATCCGCGCCCAAGAGCGCGAGCTGGTAGCTTGCATAGGGGCCGGCCAGCACTTGCGTGAAGTCCAGGATCTTCACGCCTTCGAACGGGCGCGTCACGTCTCTCTCCCTTTATTTGTTGTTGTCGGAGGACGTCAGGCGGCGCGGTTGCCGCGCGCGATCTCCTTCTGCTTGTCGAATTCGGCGCGGCGCCGCGCCAGCTCTTCGGGGCTGAGCTGCGCGACGTTGTTGTAGTCGAGCTTCCAGGAGGCGTCCTCGCTCCAGCGCAGCGGCGACTGCATCGTGGTCTGCGGACCGCTTGCAGTCTCCAGCAGCTTGAGCGCGAGCTCCAGCGTCTGCGCCTGCGAAGCGACGTCGTGCGGCTTGCCGGCGGAATTGCCGAGCGGGAAGTCGCTGAACAGAAAGCGCGGCACGGCCGCATGCTCGATGATGTCCTTGGCGCAGCCCATGATCACGGTCGCAATGCCGTTCCGCTCCAGGTGCCGCGCCACCAGCGCCGTGGTCTGGTGACAGACCGGGCAGTTCGGCACCAGCACGGCGACGTCGACCGCATCAGCGATGCAGCGCGAAAGAATTTCCGGCGCGTCGGTATCGAGCGTGACGCGATGGCTGCGGTTGGTCGGCGCGCCGAAGAAGCGCTGGCTTACTTCGCCGATGCGTCCTGCGGCGCTGGCCTTCAGGAGCTGCGGCAGCGGAAACCAGGTGCCGCTGTCGGTGGCGCTGGTGTGCTTGCGGTCGTAGCCGATATGCGAGATGCGCAGATCGTGCTGTTTCGACGTGTCGCCGTCATAGACCTGGTAGAATTTCGCGCTGCCATTGTACGCCGCGCCAGGCCCCTGGTCGCCCTTGGCCGGATCGAACGGCGCGGCCGTGGTGATGACGGTGACGCGTGACTGCGCCAGCGGCTTCTTCAGCGGCTGGAACGGCGCCGCGGTGTGATGCGCCCAGCGATACGGCGTGGTGTAGCCGATCGCAGCGTAATAGTCCCGCGTGCGCTGCATGTAGGGAACGGGGGAGTCGTAGTCGGGCGCAAAGCCGAATTCGTCGTCGCGCGGAGCGGACATGGGCGCGTCTCCTGGTTCTTGGTTGGGGCCAGACTAGAGATAGTTTTGGGGTTGCTCAACGGGGAGCGGAAGGACGCAGGACAGAATTGCAGCGCACGATGGCTCGCCGCGCGACGGGTGTGCTCCCTCGCCCCGCTTGCGGGGAGAGGGTTGGGGTGAGGGGGAGGCTCGGCGAGGGCGCTGACAGTGAGACTCGCGGAGGCTCCCCCTCACCCGGAATTTGCTTTGCAAATTCCGGCCTCTCCCCGCACGCGGCAGGGCTATCGCATATGAGATGTCGCTATGGGCACCGGCTGTCTCCACAGCGTCATGGCCGGGCTTGTCCCGGCCATCCACGCCTTTCCACGCGGCACAAAGTACGTGGATGCCCGGGACAAGCCCGGGCATGACGACCTCTGCAAAATTCAAATGCGATTGCCCTGCCGCACGCGGGGAGAGGCGAAGAAATCACCTACCTGAACACATGCAGCGCCGCGTATTGCAGCAGCATGATCGCCTTGGCGTCGATGATGCGGCCGGCGGCGATCATTGCCAGCGCCTCGTCGATGGAAAGCTCCAGCACCTCGATGTCCTCGCCCTCGTGTTCGAGGCCGCCGCCGTCGCTGACGCGCATCTCAGGCTCGTATTCGGCGACGAAGAAATGCAGCTTCTCGGTGATGGCGCCGGGGCTCATGAAGGCCTCGAACACCTTGTGCACGTCGTGCAGGCGATAGCCGGTTTCCTCCTCGGCCTCGGCGCGGATGCGCTCTTCCGGGGATGCGTTGTCGAGCACGCCGGCGGCCGCCTCGATCAGGAGATCGTCGTAGCCGCGGATGAACGCCGGCAGGCGGAACTGGCGCACCAGGATCACCGTGCGCCGGGCGCGGTTGTAGGGCAGCACGGCGGCGGCATTGTCGCGCTCATAGGTCTCGCGGTGCTGCGTCTGCCACGCGCCATTGGCGCGCTGGTACTCGAAGGTCGTGGTCTTCAGCGTGGTCCAGCCATCCGAGAGCACGCGGACGTCCTTGATGCGGACGCGGTCGGAAATGGTCATGGCTCGCTCTCAGTTGCTTGGCGTGGTGGTGCGGCCGTCGAGCCACTTCTGGAACATCACGGACGTCGATAGCTCGAAGCCCAGCGAGTCATAGAACGCATTGGCCTGCGCGTTCTCGCGGCGGACCAGGAGCTGGAGCTTTGCGATATCCGCACGCCGCAGCCAGTTCTCGGCGGCTGCCATGATCTCGCGGCCGTAGCCGCGCTTCTGGCAATCAGGATCGACCGCGACGTAATAGACCCAGCCGCGATGGCCGTCATGGCCGACCATCACGGTGGCGACGATCGCGCCGTTGTCGCGGCCGATCAGCACGGTGGAATTGTCGCGCCGCCGCGCTAGCGCGATGTCGGCATGCGGATCGTTCCAGGGCCGCGTCAGGCCGCAGCGCTGCCACAGCGCGACGACCTTCTCGACGTCGGCATCCGCGATCGCGCTGATCGCGAGCGCAGCAGGGGCCACGCTCACAGCACCTTCCCCGGATTCATGATGCCGAGCGGATCGAGCATCGCCTTGATGGAGCGCATCAGCTCGATCGCGGTCCTGTCCTTCACCTCCGGCAGCTCGTCGCGCTTGAGCACGCCGATGCCGTGCTCGGCCGAGATCGAGCCGCCCATGCGCAGCACGATCTCGAACACCACGGCGTTCATCTCGTGCCAACGCGCCAGGAAATCCGCGGTATCGGCGCCGATCGGCTGGCTGACATTGTAGTGCAGGTTGCCGTCGCCGAGATGGCCGAACGGCACCGGCCGCGCGCCGGGGATCAGCTTCACCACGGCGGCGTCGGCCTCGGCGATGAAGGCGGGCACCGCCGCGACGGGCACGGAGATGTCGTGCTTGATCGAGCCGCCCTCCGGCTTCTGCGCCGCGGACATCTCGTCACGCAGCTTCCAGAACGCACCGCGCTGGGTGAGGTTGGCGGCGATCACGGCGTCGTCGACGATCTCATCCTCCATGGCCCGGGTCAGGATCGTCTCCAGCGGCGTGCGGGCGTCCTCGCTTGGTGAAGACAATTCCATCAGCACGTACCAGGGATGCTTCGCCTGAAGCGGATCGCGCACGTCGATGCCGTGCCGCACCGAGAAATCGACCGCCATCTCCGACAGCAGCTCGAAGCTCGTCAGCGCATTGGCGGCTTCGCCTTGCGCGATCGTCAGCAGCTTCAGCGCCGCGGCGGGCGATTTCAGCCCGACGAAGGCGGTCTCGACCGCCCGCGGCCTCGGAAACAGCCTCAAGGTCGCCGCCGTGATGATGCCGAGCGTGCCTTCGGCGCCGATGAAGAGGTTGTGCAGATTGTAGCCGGTGTTGTCCTTCTTCAGCTTCGAGAGAGAATTGAGCACGCGCCCGTCGGCGAGCACCACCTCGAGGCCCAGCGCCATCTCGCGCGCGACGCCATAGGCGAGCGCCGCGGTGCCGCCGGCATTGGTCGAGAGATTGCCGCCGATGGTGCAGCTGCCCTCGGCGCCGAGCGAGAGCGGAAACAGCCGGTCCACCTCCGCCGCCTTCGCTTGCGCGATCTGCAGCACCACGCCGGCCTCGCAGGTCATGGTGTTGGAGGCGGTGTCGACCTCGCGGATCTTGTCGAGCCGGCGCAGCGACACCACCACCTCGCCATTGTGCGGCGTCTGCCCGCCGACCAGCCCGGTGTTGCCGCCCTGCGGCACCAGCGCGATGCTGTGCGCGGAGGCGAGCTTGCAGATGTCCGAGACCTCCGCGGTCGAGCCCGGGCGCAGCACCAGCGGCGAGCGGCCGTGGAACAAATTGCGCTCCTCGGTGACGTAGGGCTCGATGTCGGTCGCATCGGTGATGGCGTGGCGGTCGCCGACGATCTTGCGGAATTGGGCGATCAGCTCGGGCGCAAGCGGCGGGGTCGCGGATTTATCGACGTTCATTCTCGTGTCTCTTCTCAAGCTTCTTATCGGGCAACCGCAGCCCGGCGCAGCCGGTCGTTGATCGCTTCGCCAAGTCCTTGTTCGGGGATCGCCATCACCGCGATCGCGCGCGGCGCCCGGGCATCGAGGCTACGAAGATAGCCGAACAGATTGGCGGCGGCTTCATCGAGATCGCCTGTGGGCGACAGATTCATGACGGCGGCGGCAGCGTCAACACCAGGCAGCCGGGCGGGGCCGAACGCCAGCAGCGCTTCGCCCGGCGCGACGTCGCGCGCATTGAGCCGCACATCGGCGCGCGGCGCGTAATGCGAGGCCAGCATGCCCGGGGCCAGCGGCTGGCTGTCGCTGAGCTCGGCCTCCACGGGCGGCCGCGCCAGCGGCGTGCCCAGCACCGCCTCGATCCGTTCGCGTGACAGTCCGCCGGGGCGGAGCAGCATCGGCACGTCGAAGCAGCCGACGATGGTCGATTCGACCCCGACCGTAACAGGCCCGCCGTCGACGATCAGGTCGATCCGCCCCGCGAGGTCGCTCTCGACATGGGCGGCCAGCGTCGGCGAGACGTGGCCGGAGATGTTGGCCGACGGCGCCACCACGGCCCCGCCGAAGGCGCGCAGGATCGCCTGCGCCACCTTGTGGGCGGGGATGCGAATCGCGACGGTATCGAGGCCGGCGGTGGCGAGATCCGCCACCGGGCAGCCCTCGGTTTTCGGCACCACCAGCGTCAGCGGCCCCGGCCAGAACGCTTCCGCGAGCTTCAGCGCGCGCGCGTCGAACCGCCCGATCCGCCGCGCGGCCGCGATATCGGCGACATGCGCGATCAGCGGATTGAACGCCGGCCGCCCCTTGGCGGCATAGAGATGGGCGATCGCCGTGGCGTTGGCGGCGTCGGCGCCGAGCCCGTAGACCGTCTCGGTCGGAAACGCGACCAGCCCGCCGGCGGCCAAGGCCCTCGCGGCGGCTTCCGCGCCGGCCTCGCCGGCCGGCAAAATCAGCGTTTCAAGACCCGTTTTCACTAGGGCAAAATTCCTCGGCTCGGCCGCTTGCAGTGCGTCAAACCCGACGCTATAAGCCGCCTTCTTGTCGGAGTGTGGCTCAGCCCGGTAGAGCACTGCGTTCGGGACGCAGGGGTCGCAGGTTCGAATCCTGCCACTCCGACCATTCTTCCAAAAGTCGACGTTTTCCAGAGACTTTGCGGACCGGCCGCCCGCGCCCCGTGGGCGCCTTTTAGCAACGATCTTCGCGGCGGGTCCACGGCCGATTTGGCGGGGCAGGGGCGCTTGCCGCGGCGGCATGGCCCTTCATTTGAAGCAGCAGCGGCGGGAATTAGGCGTTCATTCGTCATCCGCACTGTCTTTCAACCCACAGTCGTGCGATGGTGCCGTCTCCTCTGGGGGGAGTGGTGTCGTGGCGAAGGTGGAGAATGATCCCGATGATCATCTGATGGTCGACGTCGTCGGGCCTTGGGCGACCGAAAAGCATCAACGGTTGAGTGAATACAACAAGCTGGCGCGCGGCGCTCGGGCCAACTTCGTGCCGCCCAAGGGGATAACGGCTGCCGTGCGCTTTATTTCATTCGAGCCGCTATTGGGGTCGGTAGCTGGCGCCAATCTCGCAGGGATTCAGTGGGTGATTGTGGGGGGGAGAGAGCGGACCGCATGCACGGCCAATGGTCGAGGAATGGGTGGACGAGATCGAGGCTGCGTGTCGCAAAGCCAACACAGCATTCTTCTTCAAACAATGGGGCGGCGTTCGAAAGAAGGCGACCGGGAGGACCTATCGGGACTCCACTTTCGACGAAATGCCTGTCGTGGCCTAAGCACAGGGCGTGTTTTCAATCCTGGCGCCGAGACTACCTTCGCGCCACCAGCACACCCACCAGAAACGCCACCATCAGCGACGGCAGCGGGGCCTCGCGCACCATGCCGCGCACGACGTCTTGCCAGCGCTGCTCGGGGACCAGCCTCGGCGATCGCACGTTGGGCGCCGGTTCGATGCCCCAGCTTGATGCGAGCTCGGCGATCTCGCTTTGCGCCAGACGTACATCGTCACGGACCCGGAAGACGGCGGCCTCGGATCGCTCGCGCGGCGCGAGCAGCATCAAGGTCTCGACGGCCGTGCGCAGCGTCATCTCGCCGTAGCCCTGCAGCCGCACCGACTCCTCGGGGTCCGATGTCATGCGAAATCCCTTACAGCGCCAGATTCTTCATAACGCAAAGTCGCGTGCGATGGTGAAGGCGGCGGCCGCGCGCGAGACGGGCTTGCCTGCTCATGATCTGCCTCCATGCTCTGCATGGAAATGGCGGCGGCGGAACTTGGTTCCCTGCGCGCGATGCGAATCGCGGGCGCCGGCTACTTCCGCAACAGCTCGCTCAGGGCCGCCGTCGCCTCGGCGCAGCGGATGTCGTCGATCTCGCGCGACAGGCTGAGCGCGATCGCCCTCAGCTCTTCCAGCGTCCCGCTATCCGAATGCTGGTTTTCGAGCTGGCCGAGACGCTTGTTCAGATCGTCCAGTCTCGATTGAAGCTGCCCGATGCTGGCGGCTCCATTCACTTTCCAAACGCGTTGTGCACGCATCGTCGTTCCCCTGATAGTCTCACGGCCTTGTGAGAGCGGTTCGTGGCCGGAATGGGAGTTTGTTTTGTCCGGCTTCAGATCGCGGGGAACCGTTGCAGATCGGCAACGAATTTCCCTGGGCTTCGGCGCGCGCGCTTGGCGCCCCGCACGATGATACCCGCAGGCACGGAATTTGATTGTGCCGTCAGGATGATGGGCCGAGGCGGCCTATGCGTGCGGCGCAGGCTCAAGCCCGACGCACCCGGAAAAGCGAAGGAATGACGCGTGGCGAGATTTGTGACGATTGCAGCCGGCCAGCTCGGCCCGATCGCGAGGAGCGAGACCAGGACCGCGGTGATGGCGCGGCTGATGGCCTTGATGCGCCAGGCCCGGGCCTGCGGCTGCGACCTGATCGTCTATCCCGAGCTGGCGCTGACCACGTTCTTTCCGCGCTGGTATTTCGAGGATCAGGCCGAGATCGACAGTTTCTTCGAGCGCGAGATGCCGGGCCCGGAAACGCAGGCGCTGTTCGATCTCGCGCGCGAGCTCGGGATCGGCTTTTGCCTCGGCTATGCCGAGCTGACGGTCGAGGCCGGAATTGTCAGGCGCTACAACACCTCCATTCTCGTCGACAAGAGCGGCGCGATCGTCCTGAAGTATCGCAAGGTCCATCTGCCGGGCCATGCCGAGCACGAGCCGTGGCGCGAGTTTCAGCATCTGGAGAAGCGCTACTTCGAGCCGGGCAGCGGCTTCGGCGTGACGGATGCCTTCGGCGGCGTGATGGGCATGGCCATCTGCAACGATCGCCGCTGGAGCGAGACCTATCGGGTCATGGGCCTTCAGGGCGTCGAGATGGTGCTGATCGGCTACAACACGCCGGTGCACAATCCGCCCGCGCCCGAGCATGACGATCTCTCGCTGTTCCACAATCATCTGGTGATGCAGGCCGGCGCCTACCAGAACGGCACCTTCGTGGTCGGCGTCGCCAAGGCCGGCATCGAGGAGGGCGTCGACCACATCGGCGGCAGCTGCATCATTGCGCCCTCCGGCGAGATCATGGCGGCCTGCACCACCAAGGGTGACGAGATCGCGCTGGCGCGCTGCGATCTCGATCTCTGCAACTCCTACAAGCGCACCACTTTCAATTTCGATGTCCACCGCCAGCCGCGGGCCTACGGGCTGATCGTGGAGCGGAAGGGCGTGACGACCATGGCGGATGGGGCGCCGGTGTTGCGGAAGGGGAAGATCGCCTCTTCGTAGCCCGGGTGGACGCAGCGATACCCGGGACCGTGCTTGTGAAAACCCGGATGTCGCTCCGCTCATCCGGGCTACGGCACCTTGCTGTGTCGCCCCTTGTCAATCCACCATCGCGAAAATATTCCACTTTACCGAAATTCGGATTTGTCGTATGTGTCGCCCATCCCGGCTCATTCTTGAGGGGCGATCGTGAGGTCGTCATTGTCGCGAGCCGGGCTTGCGGTGGACGCGGCAGCGTCGGGCGCGAAAGGTGCGGGCAGGGAGGGTAGTCCCCGGTGAGCCCGTGGCCGCGCGCGGACGAACGGCGCTGCTAGGCTTCGTCTCGCCTGTAAGTTTCCGGCTCCGTCGACAGGGCTGGGAAAACTGCGGCGAATGGCGGGCCGCGCGTACGGCAAAACCGTGTGGTCCTGGCCGTCGTTGCTACGGTCAAGCTCTTGCGGAGGCGGCAGTCGCGTCAACCGGCGCGGAGGTCGGTGAATTTCGCGAGGGTGAGGGAGGCCAGAACGAACTCGGCTCCCGGGAGAGCGCGGCATAAGCCGTCCGACCATCGCGCAGGGAAGGCCGAGTGATTGGCACCACCTGTATGCTGCTGTGCGGTTTTCTGCGTGTGCCTTTTGCGCAGCAGACCGCGGGTGCGTTGTCAGCACCCGGCCTTCCCTGTGCCCTCTTGGCTCGAGAGGGTGAGCGACGAAGCAAAGCTCGGGCGAATTTCGCCGCGAGAACGGGAAAACGTGTCCGCAAGCGAGATGTAGCCGAAGAGCGTGCTGTTGCGTCGTACTCCGTCATTGCGAGCGGAGCGAAGCAATCCAGAATCTCTCCTCGGAGCAACTCTGGATTGCTTCGTCGCAAGGGCTCCTCGCAATGACGCGGAGGAGAGAGCGTGCGCCAAACTCCATTCTCGTGCCCCGGACGTAGCGCAGCGTCTCTTCGACGGTGCGCTGCTGAGCCGGGGCCCATGCTGAGGCATCGTGCCGTGTTGCCGCTCTGGGTCCCGGCTCTGCGCCGCAACGCTGTCGCGTTGCAGCTTGTCCGGGACACGAGCGAGAGCGCATCGCCAGAACCTTCGAATCCTGCTCCTCGACCCGCTCACAACCACGTGTCTTTATTCGGGAACAATCATTCCCTATTATGCCGCGATGCAAAAAATCGCCCGCCGATCCCGGTCTGCCCGTCGTCCCGGCCGCCCCCGCGAGTTCGACATGGACACCGCGCTCGACCGCGCCGTGCGCGTGTTTCGCGAGCGGGGCTACCATGCCAGCTCGATCGGCGACCTCACCGCGGCGATGCGGCTCGCCACCGGCAGCGTGTACAAGGCGTTTCGCGACAAGCATGCGGTGTTCCTCGCCGCCTTCGAGCGCTACACGGCGCTGCGCCAGGAGCAGACCCGCAGCGCGGCGGCGCGGGGCGCAAACGGCCGCGAGCAGATCCGCAACGTGCTGCTGTCCTATGTCGAGCACTCCCAGGGCGTCGAGGGACGGCGCGGCTGCCTCGTGGTCGGCAGCGCCGTCGAACTGTCCGCGCATGACGCGATGGTCGCTGCCCGCGTCAGCGCGCAGCTTGCGACCAACGAAGACTTCATCGCCGGCCTCATCCGCGACGGGCAGGCCGACGGCTCGATCCCCAGCCATGTCCCCGCCGACGACACCGCGCGGCTGATGCTCTGCATCACGCAAGGAATGCGCGTCGTCGGCAAGGCGCGCCTGCCGCTCGAGGGGATGCGCCTCGTCGGCGTCGCGATGAAGCTGCTCGCCTGAATTTTTTGTCATAATAGGGAATGGTCATTCCCTAAACCTATCTGGAGTCCATGCGAATGACGATGAATGCCACGATCGAGACCGCACCCGAACCGGGTGCGGTGTCGCAGCGCCTGACCTTCGTGCTTGCCGCGGCCTGTGGCATGATCGCCGCCAACATCTACTATGCGCAGCCGCTGATCGCCCCGATCAGCGCCGCGCTCGGCCTGTCGCATGCCGCGGCGGGACTGATCGTCACCATGACGCAGATCGGCTACGGCACCGGGCTGCTGCTGATCGTGCCGCTCGGCGATCTCGTCGAGAACCGCGCGCTGATCTGCTCAGTAATCATGCTCGGCGCAGCGGCATTGCTCGCCGCCGCGTTCGCCACCCATGCGCTGCCGTTCCTGATCGCCGCGCTGTTCATCGGCCTCGGCTCGGTGGCCGTGCAGATCATCATTCCCTATGCGGCGCATCTGGCGCCTGCAGCCATCCGCGGCCGCGTCGTCGGCAACGTCTCGACCGGCCTGATGCTCGGCATCATGCTGGCGCGTCCGGTGTCGAGCTTCGTCACCGCGGCGCTGTCGTGGCACGCCGTGTTCTTCTGCTCCGCCGCGTTGATGATCGTGCTCGCGATCGCGCTCTGGATGACGCTGCCGAAGCGCAAGCCGGTGACGCGGATGCACTACGGCGAATTGCTGCTGTCGATGCCGCATCTGGTGCGGGCCACGCCGCTGCTGCGGCGTCGCGCGCTCTATCAGGCGAGCCTGTTCGGCGCCTTCACCCTGTTCTGGACGGTGGCGCCGCTCCAGCTCGCCGGCGAGTTCGGCTTCTCCCAGCGCGGCATCGCGCTGTTTGCGCTGGCCGGCGTCGCCGGCGTGTTCGCCGCCCCGATCGCCGGCCGCCTCGCCGACCACGGCCATAGCCGCATCGCGACGCTGGTCGCGATGCTGCTCGCGGCCGGCGGCTTCCTCGTGACCTATGTCGGCGCGCCCGGCTCGATGCTGAACCTCGCCTGTCTGGTGGTGGCCGCGATCGCCATCGATATCGGCGTCCAGGGCAACGTCGTGCTCGGCTTCCGCGCCATCTTCGCGCTCGGGCACGAGCACCGCAGCCGCCTCAACGGACTCTACATGGCGACGTTCTTCGCAGCCGGCGCGGCCGGCTCCGCGGTCGGAGCCTTCGCCTTCGCGCAAGGCGGCTGGGCACTCGCATCGGCCATTGGCCTTGCCCTGCCCGTAATGGGACTGATCTGTGCGGCGACCGAATAGAGGCCGGCACGGCCCACAATGGAATGGTGCGATGCGGCCCGTTTACCAACCCCGCGCCGACGCAATCTGCAGCGCGACGGTGACGATCGTCAGAAGTGGCGGGCCGAGGCCTTCGGGCGAGAGCGCAGCAACGAATTCGCAATCGATCACGCCGCGCGCGTTGCGCCCGCGCAACAGTCCGGCAACCATCCGCGAACTTGCCGCGCGCCGCTAACTTTTCGAAAAAGATTTGGCCGCAGTTTCTCCCGCGGGATTGACGAGGGAGTTTTCGGACATGAACGGTCACGCCATCTTGGAGAACGTGCGCCGCTACCGCGGCATCGCATCGCTCTATCGCCAGACCGCAGCATTCCGCCCGGGCCAGAGCTGGTCGCTGCTGGAGCAGGCGAGGGAGTGGGAAGCGCGGGCGCTGTCGGAGCTGGAGGCCTATTTCGCGGCACGCACGGACCGCACCGCCCAGCTCGCGGCCTGATCGCCGGCCATCGGCGCGGCCGGCAACCGGCTCGCCGAAGGTGCGATCGCCCACGGGACAATTACGGAGTTGTCTCCGCATCCTTGTGTGCTAGCAACGGGCCGATCGAGATCTCCTTCACGTCGGCCGGGGCAAGCGATGACCACCTTCAACCGCATCTTCACGACCGAGCGTCTGCTCCAGATCATTGTGATTCTGGCGGCGACCATCGCCATGAAGCTGATGAGCTGAGCGCCGGCCTTCTATCGCCCGCCGAGTTCGGGCACGTCGGGCAGATAGTTCGACCCTTCCGACCCCAGAAAATCGAACATCGCCTGCGCGGGCGGCAGCAGCACCTTGTCGCTGCGGCGGATCACGTACCATTGCCGCACGATCGGCAGGCCCGCGACATCAAGCACGACGAGCCGGCCCTCGGCGAGCTCATGCGCCACGGTGTGGGCCGAGATGAAGGCAATGCCGAGCCCGGCGATGACCGCCTGCTTGATGGTCTCGTTGCTGCTCATCTCCATGCCGATGACCGGCTCGAGATCCGATTTCTGGAACAGGCCCTCCATCAGCGTCCGCGTGCCCGAGCCGGGCTCGCGCGTGAGGAAGGTCTCGTGCACGAGGTCGGTGAGGTTGAGGCCGGAATCCTTCTCCAGCCAGTGGCCCTTGCGCGCGACGATGATGTGCGGATTGCGCCCGAGCTGGCGGACGTCGACGGTGACGTCGGCCGGTGGCCGACCCATCACCGCGAAATCGAGGTCGTAGCCGTGCATGGCCTCGCGGATCTCCTCGCGATTGCCGATGGTCAGCTTGATCTCGATCTTGGGGTAGCGCTTGGAGAACGCCGCGATCGCGTGCGGCACGAAATATTTCGCGGTCGAGACCGCGCCGAGCTTCACCGTGCCGCCGGTCCGCCCCGCGAGCAGGTCGAGCGCGCCCTGGCAATCCGTGATGGCGGCCTCGATCCGTTCGGCCAGCGCCAGCACCTCCTTGCCCGCTTCCGTCAGCAGCATGCCGTCGCCGGTCCGCTGCACCAGCGGCAGGCCGGCGAGGTCCTGCAGCTGCCGGAGCTGCTGGGTCACGGCCGGCTGGGTCAGCCCGAGATGGCTGGATGCCGCCGTCACGCTGCCCTTGGCCGAAAGCGCCGCAAGCGAGCGCAGCTGCCGGATCGTCAGATGCCGGAGCTGGGCCGCCGCATGGCCGGGGCCATTATAAGAAAATTCTTTAAGGCTCATTATAAATAGAAATTTTCCTTATTAAGCTGCCCCTGTCAATCTCCTGATGCCGGGACTGATCGCACCGACCTCCAGCGGGGAGGCAATCGGAGGCGGCGCCGACGAAGGGGATGGACGCAGATGACCGGGCAACTCAGGCTGGACGACCACCTTCAACGGTATTCGGAGACCGCACCCCACGCGCTGGCGGTGGCGGGTGCGGTGGATGCCATCGCGGCAGCGGCGATCGAGATTGCCGATCTCATCGCACCCGGCGATCTCGCCGACGCCTCGGGCCTGACCACGGGCCGCAACAGCGATGGCGATCTCCAGCGCGATCTCGACGTCCAGGCGGACGCGATCCTGCGCCGCTGCCTCAGCCGGCTGCCGATCGCGGCGCTGGCGTCGGAGGAGATGCGCGAGGCTCAGATCGTTGATCGTCAGGGGCGCATCTGCATCGCGATCGATCCCCTCGACGGCTCCTCCAACATCGACATCAACATGACCGTCGGCACGATCTTCTCGATCCTGCCGGCGCCCGATGACCTCTCGCTCGCCTTCCATCAGCGCGGCTCGGCGCAACTCGCTGCCGGCTTCGTCACCTACGGCCCGCAGACCTCGCTGGTGCTGACGCTCGGCGACGGCGTCGACATCTTCACGCTCGACCGCAAATCCGGCTGTTTCCGCCTCGCGCGCAGCGTGGTGCAGATCCCGGAGGCCTGCGAGGAGTTCGCGATCAACGCGTCGAATCGCCGGCACTGGGATCCGCCGGTGCGCGCCTTCGTCGACGAGTGCCTCGCCGGCGTCGACGGGCCGGCCAACCACGATTTCAACATGCGCTGGATCGGCTCGCTGGTCGCGGAAGCCTATCGCATCCTCACCCGCGGCGGCGTGTTCCTGTATCCTTCCGATGCGCGCCCCGGCTATGGCGACGGCCGCCTGCGCCTCACCTACGAGGCGCATCCGATGGCCATGATCATCGAGCAGGCCGGCGGCTCGGCCTCGACCGGGCGCGAGCGCATCCTCGAACTGTCTGCGCAGAGCCTGCACCAGCGCGTCCCGCTGATCATGGGCTCGAGCAACGAGGTCCGGCGCGTCGAGGAACTGCATTGCGATCCGCTGCTGGTCGCCAGCGTCTCCGCGCCGCTGTTCGCGCGCCGCGGCTTCTTCCGGCTCTGAGCGAGGCGCGCCATGTCCAGGAAGCATCCGATCATCTCCATCACCGGCTCCTCCGGCGCCGGCACCACCTCGGTCAAGAAGACCTTCGAGCAGATCTTCTTCCGCGAGAAGGTCAACGCCGCCTACATCGAGGGCGACGCCTTCCATCGCTACGACCGCGCCGAGATGCGCGCGCAGATGGCCAAGGAGGCCGAGCGCGGCAACAAGCATTTCAGCCATTTCAGCCCCGAGACCAATTTGTTCGAGGAGCTGGAGCGCGCATTCCGCGATTACGGCGAGACCGGCACCGCGGTGACGCGGCACTACGTCCACGATGCCGAGGAATCGGCGCTGCACGGCGCGGCACCCGGCACCTTCACCGACTGGAAGCAGCTGCCGGAGAACTCCGACCTGCTGTTCTACGAAGGCCTGCACGGCGCCGTGGTCACGGACAAGGTGAATGTCGCGCGCTATGCCGATCTGAAGATCGGCGTCGTGCCTGTCATCAATCTCGAATGGATCCAGAAGCTGCACCGCGATCGCAGCGCGCGCGGCTATTCCACAGAGGCCGTTACCGACACCATCCTGCGGCGGATGCCGGACTACATCCACTACATCTGCCCGCAATTCACCGAGACCGACATCAACTTCCAGCGCGTGCCGACGGTGGACACCTCCAATCCGTTCATCGCGCGCTGGATCCCGACGCCGGACGAATCGATGGTGGTGATCCGCTTCAAAAACCCGCGCGGCATCGACTTCCCCTATCTGCTCTCGATGCTGCCGCAGAGCTGGATGTCGCGCGCCAATTCGATCGTGTGTCCGGGCGCCAAGCTCGACCTCGCGATGCAGCTGATCCTGACGCCGCTGATCATGCAGCTGATCGAGCGCAAGCGAAACCTGAAGTGAACGAGGAGAGAATCCGATGAACATCTCCGTCCACGCCGAAGCCGACGTCACGGCGGTCACGCACCACGATCTCGCCAACGCTGTCCGCTTCCTCGCGGTGGACGCCATCGAGACCTCGCAGTCCGGCCATCCCGGGCTGCCCATGGGCATGGCCGATGTCGCGACCGTGCTGTTTTCGCGCTTCCTGAAATTCGATTCGGCGCATCCCAATTGGCCGGACCGCGATCGTTTCGTGCTCTCGGCGGGCCACGGATCGATGCTGCTCTATGCGCTGCTGCATCTGACCGGCGGAGACGTCAGCCTCGACGACATCAAGGCCTTCAGGCAGTGGGGCTCGAAGACGCCGGGCCACCCCGAATATGGTCACACGCCCGGCGTCGAGACCACGACGGGCCCATTGGGGCAAGGCATTGCAACCGCGGTCGGCATGGCACTCGCCGAGCGCATGGCCAATGCGCGGCATGGCGATGGGCTCGTTGACCACTTCACCTATGTCATCGCGGGCGACGGCTGCCTGATGGAAGGCATCAGCCAGGAGGCGATCTCGCTTGCCGGCCATCTCGGGCTCGGCCGGCTGATCGTGCTGTTCGACGACAACGGCATCTCCATCGACGGTCCGACCTCGCTCGCGACGTCGGACGATCAGCTCGCGCGCTTCGCCGCCTCCGGCTGGTCGGTGCGCCGCGTCGACGGCCATGATCCCGAAGCGGTGGCACAGGCGATAGCGGAGGAGCGGGAGACCCCGAAGCCGTCGCTGATCGCCTGCCGCACCATCATCGGTTATGGCGCGCCTGATAGGCAGGGCACGGAGAAGGCGCATGGCGCGCCGCTCGGCACCGAGCAGACGGCGGCGGCGCGCCGGAATCTGGGTTGGGACTACCAGCCCTTCGTGGTGCCGCTCCCGATTCAGAAGGCCTGGCGGATGATCGGGCAACGCGGGCAGGTCGACCGGCTCGCCTGGCTCGATCGCTATGAGCGTGCGACGCCGGAGCAGCGCGACCTGTTCGTTGAGGGCAAGGCCGTCGCTTTGCCCGCTGCCTATGCACTGGCCGCCGCAAAATTACGCGAGCGTTTCGCATCCGAGCGTCCGAAGCTCGCGACGCGGCAGGCCTCGCAACAGGTGCTCGACGGCATCGCCGGGACCATCCCCGGCCTGGTCGGCGGCTCCGCGGACCTCACGCATTCGAACCTCACGCATGCCAAGGCGCAGGCTCCCGTCAAGCGAGGAGCGTTCGGCGGCGATTACATCCACTACGGCATTCGCGAGCACGGCATGGCCGCTGCGATGAACGGTCTCGCATTGCATGGCGGCTTCATTCCCTATGGGGGCACGTTCCTGGCCTTCTCCGATTACAGCCGGCCCGCGATCCGCCTTGCCGCGCTGATGCGCGTGCGGGCCATCCATGTGATGACCCACGATTCCATCGGCCTCGGCGAGGACGGCCCGACGCATCAGCCGGTCGAGCATCTGGCGGCGTTGCGCGTGATTCCGAACCTCCTGGTGTTCCGTCCCGCGGACGCCGTGGAGACGCTGGAGGCCTGGGACTGCGCGCTCAGCTCCGAGAACCGTCCATCCGTGCTGTGCCTGTCGCGCCAGGCGCTGCCGACCTTTCGCAGCGATGCGCGCGGCAGAAACCGTGTCTCACGCGGTGCCTATCTCGTCGTCTCGCCGGAGGGCGGGCGCGACGTGACGCTGATCGCAACCGGCTCGGAAGTGGCGATAGCCCTGGACGCCGCCCGCCTGCTCGCGACCGAACACATCCGTGCGGCCGTGGTGTCGGCGCCGTGCTTCGCCCTGTTCGAGGAACAGCTGGACGATTACCGCGCCGCCATCCTCGGCACCGCGCCGCGCGTCGGCATCGAGGCGGCGGTGCTGGGCGACTGGCCACGCTGGACCGGCACCGACGGCGAGTTCGTCGGCATGCGCGGCTTCGGCGCCTCGGCGCCGGCACCAGTGTTGTACCGCGAATTCGGCATCACGCCGCAGAGCATTGCGGAAGCCGCCCGCCGGGCGATTGCCCGCAAGAGACAATAAGGAGGACGTCCCGTGGCCCGTATCACACTTCGCCAGCTGCTCGATCATGCCGCCAGCCACGGCTATGCCGTGCCGGCATTCAACACCAATAACATGGAGCAGGGCATCGCGATCATGCAGGCGGCGGCCGAGGTCGATGCGCCCGTCATCATCCAGGCCTCACGCGGCGCGCGCAGCTATGCCGGCGATCTCATGCTCTCGCACATGATCGACGCGCTGGAGCGGACTTATCCCGACATCCCGCTCTGCATGCACCAGGACCACGGCAATGACGAGGCGACCTGCGCCTCCGCGATCGCCCACGGCTTCACGTCGGTGATGATGGACGGCTCGCTCAAGGCCGACGCAAAGACGGCGGCCGACTACGACTACAACGTCGCGATCACCCGCCGCGTCGTCGATCTCGCGCATTGGGTCGGCGCGTCCGTCGAAGGCGAGCTCGGCGTGCTCGGCTCGCTGGAGCACGGCGGCGGCGAGCAGGAAGACGGCCACGGCGTCGAGGGCAAGGTCAGCCACGACCAACTGTTGACCGATCCTGATCAGGCCGTCGATTTCGTCCGCGCAACGAAGGTCGACGCCCTGGCGATCGCGATGGGCACCTCCCACGGCGCCTACAAGTTCAGCCGCAAGCCCGATGGCGACATCCTGGCGATGCGCGTGGTCGAGGAGATCCATCGCCGGCTGCCGAACACCCATCTGGTCATGCACGGATCCTCCTCGGTGCCGCAGTCGCTCCAAGACATGTTCAACCAGTTCGGCGGCGAGATGCCGCAGACCTGGGGCGTGCCGGTGGACGAGATCGTCCGCGGCATCAAGAGCGGCGTGCGCAAGGTCAATATCGACACCGACTGTCGGCTGGCGATGACTGCGGTGTTTCGCAAGGTGGCGGCGCAAAGCCGCAGTGAGTTCGATCCACGCAAATTCCTCAAGCCCGCGATGGACGCGATGCGCGAGCTCTGCCGCGAGCGCTTCGAGCAGTTCGGCACCGCAGGTCACGCGAGCAAGATCAAGGTGGTTCCCTTGAACGAGATGGCGCGGCGCTACCGCGCCGGCGAGCTCGATCCGCGCGTCGACGCCCGCGAGTCCGTGGCGGCCTAGTTAATCGGAAAGAGCAGAGAAAAGAGCAGGAGAGAGACATGAACGCACATGCAGGCACGGTCCGCGGCAAAGAGCGCTATCGCTCCGGCGTGATGGAATACAAGCGCATGGGCTATTGGGAGCCCGATTACACGCCAAAGGACACGGATGTCATCGCGCTGTTTCGCGTCACGCCACAGGAGGGCGTCGATCCGATCGAGGCCTCGGCTGCGGTGGCCGGCGAATCCTCGACCGCGACCTGGACCGTGGTGTGGACCGATCGCCTCACCGCCGCGGAGAAATATCGCGCCAAGTGCTATCGCGTCGATCCGGTCCCGGGCTCGCACGGCTCGTATTTCGCTTATATCGCCTATGACCTCGACCTGTTCGAGCCGGGCTCGATCGCAAACCTGTCGGCCTCGATCATCGGCAATGTGTTCGGCTTCAAGCCGCTGAAGGCGCTGCGCCTGGAAGACATGCGCTTCCCCGTCGCCTATGTGAAGACGTTCCAGGGGCCGGCGACCGGCATCGTGGTCGAGCGCGAACGCCTCGACAAGTTCGGTCGGCCGCTGCTGGGCGCAACGGTGAAGCCGAAGCTCGGTCTATCCGGGCGCAACTATGGCCGCGTGGTCTATGAGGCGCTGAAGGGCGGGCTCGACTTCACCAAGGACGACGAGAACATCAACTCGCAGCCCTTCATGCACTGGCGCGACCGTTTCCTCTACTGCATGGAGGCGGTGAACCGCGCGCAGGCCGCCTCGGGCGAGGTGAAGGGCACCTACCTGAACATCACCGCGGGCACGATGGAGGACATGTACGAGCGCGCGGAGTTCGCGAAGGAACTCGGGTCGTGCATCGTCATGATCGACCTCGTGATCGGCTACACCGCGATCCAGTCGATGGCGAAGTGGGCGCGCCGCAACGACATGATCCTGCATCTGCACCGCGCCGGTCACTCGACCTATACGCGGCAGAAGAGCCATGGCGTATCGTTCCGCGTCATCGCCAAATGGATGCGCCTTGCCGGTGTCGACCACATCCATGCCGGCACGGTGGTCGGCAAGCTCGAAGGCGATCCCAACACCACGCGTGGCTACTACGATGTCTGCCGCGAGGACTTCAACCCGACCAAGCTCGAGCACGGCCTGTTCTTCGACCAGTTCTGGGCGAGCCTCAACAAGGTGATGCCGGTCGCCTCCGGTGGTATCCACGCCGGCCAGATGCATCAGCTGCTCGACCTCCTGGGCGAAGACGTCGTGCTGCAGTTCGGCGGCGGCACCATCGGCCATCCCATGGGCATTGCCGCCGGCGCGATCGCCAACCGCGTGGCGCTGGAAGCCATGATCCTCGCCCGCAACGAGGGCCGCGACTACATCCACGAGGGCCCGGAGATCCTGGCCAGGGCGGCCGAGACCTGCACGCCGCTGAAGGCGGCGCTCGAAGTCTGGAAGGACGTGACCTTCAATTATCAATCGACCGACACGCCGGACTTCGTGCCGACCGCGCTCGAAACCGTTTGAGGAGATTTGACATGAAGCTGACTCAAGGCTGCTTCTCGTTCCTGCCCGATCTCACCGACGATCAGATCACCAAGCAGGTGCAATATTGTCTGACCAAGGGTTGGGCGGTGAACATCGAGTTCACCGACGATCCGCATCCCCGCAACACCTATTGGGAGATGTGGGGGCTGCCGATGTTCGACCTTCAGGACGCCGCCGGCGTGATGATGGAGCTCGCCGAATGCCGCAGGGTGTACGGCGACCGCTACATCCGCATCAGCGGCTTCGATTCCAGCCATGGCTGGGAATCGGTGCGGATCTCCTTCCTCGTCAACCGGCCGCCGAAGGAAGCCGAGTTCGAGCTGGTGCGGCAGGAAGTCGGCGGCCGCGCGATCCGTTACACCACGATGCGCAAGCCGGCCCCCCACGCCGCTCAATAACCATTCTCCTCCGCGCGGAGCTCTCCCTGCTCCGCATCCTTGGCGGACCACTGCTTCGCCGCTCCCGGCGGCGAAGCTCTTTTCTTCGAGGTGCCGATGCTCGATGTTCCCCATGCAACGACGACTGAACAGAACGAGACTCGTTTCGATCTCCGCAAGGAGGCCGAAGCGGCCGGGATCACCGATACGCTGCAACAGCTCGATCAAGAGCTGATCGGGCTCAAGCCGGTGAAGGACCGCGTGCGCCAGATCGCCTCGCTGCTGCTGGTCGAACGTATCCGGCAGCGGGCGGGACTGGCCTCCGCGCCGCCGACGCTGCACATGTCGTTCACGGGCAATCCCGGCACGGGCAAGACGACCGTGGCGCTACGCATGGCCAAGATCCTGCACGGCCTCGGCTTCGTGCGGCGCGGTCAGGTGATCTCCGTGACGCGCGACGACCTCGTCGGCCAGTATATCGGCCACACCGCGCCGAAGACCAAGGAGATCCTGAAGAAGGCGATGGGCGGCGTGTTGTTCATCGACGAGGCCTATTACCTGCATCGTCCCGACAACGAGCGCGACTATGGCCAGGAATCGATCGAGATCCTGCTCCAGGTGATGGAGAACCAGCGCGAAGACCTCGTGGTGATCCTTGCCGGCTATGGCGAGCGGATGACGAGCTTCTTCGCCTCCAATCCCGGCTTCCGCTCGCGCATCGCCCATCACATCGAATTTCCTGACTATGCCGAGGCCGAACTGCTCGTCATCGCCGAGCTGATGCTGAAGGAGCGCGGCTATCGCTTCTCGGCGGCCGCGCGCGAGGCTTTCGAGAAGTACATCGAATTTCGCCGGACCCAGCCGTTCTTCTCCAACGCCCGTTCGATCCGCAACGCCGTCGACCGCATTCGTCTGCGGCAGGCCGATCGCCTGGTGTCCGATCTCGACCGTATGCTCGATGTCGCCGACCTCGAGACCATTGATCCCGCGGACGTCCTTGCGAGCCGCGTCTTCAGCGGCGGCACTGAAGCGCGGAGTGCAAAGCCATGAGCGGAGACATCCTTATCGCCCCCTCGATCCTGGCCGCGGATTTCGCCCGTCTCGGCGAGGAGGTCGCGGCGATCGATGCGGCCGGGGCCGACTGGATCCATTGCGACGTCATGGACGGGCATTTCGTGCCGAACATCAGTTTCGGTGCTGACGTCATCAAGGCGATCCGGCCGTTGACGAACAAGGTCTTCGACGTGCATTTGATGATCGCGCCGACCGATGCCTATCTCGAGGCGTTCGCGAAAGCCGGAGCGGACCTCATCACGGTGCACGCCGAAGCCGGCCCGCATCTCGACCGCTCGCTCCAGGCGATCCGCTCGCTCGGCAGGAAGGCTGGCGTCAGCCTGTGTCCGTCGACGCCGGAGGCGACGATCGAATACGTGCTCGACCGTATCGATCTCGTGCTGGTGATGACGGTCAATCCGGGCTTTGGTGGCCAGTCATTCATCGGGTCGCAGATCGAGAAGATCAGGCGGATCAGGACCATGATCGGCGAGCGGCCGATCCGTCTCGAAGTCGATGGCGGCGTCACGCGCGACAATGCCGCTGCCGTGGCTGCAGCGGGCGCCGATACGCTGGTCGCGGGTTCCGCCGTGTTTCGCGGCAGGGGCGCTGCCGATTATGCCGCCAATATTGAAGCCATTCGCGCCGCCGCCGAGGCCGGCCGAGTTCCGCACCTGCAAAACAGTTCTGCGCAGCGGATGCGTGTGAGCGAGGGAGGCCTCATCCGGTAGACTACAGGAGACCGAGGTCCCCCTTGGCGCCATTTGGAACTTGACCCGCGTACGCATTTTCCAAGAACGAGCCGAGATCAGGCGCGGGCGGGGCGCAGCAAATCTTTTGCACAATCGCCATCGGCCTGACGTAAATTAAGACAATAACCTCGGCAGATGCGAGGGAGGGTCTCATGGAGAACGTACGTCGCTACCGGGCGCTGGCGTCCCTCTGTCGTCAGCAGGCGGCCTACCGGCCGCTCCAGACTTGGGAACTCCTCGGCCAGGCCGAACATTTCGAACACCTCGCCGAAGTCGAACTCAAGGCGCATTTCGACGCGTGCAATGTGCAACGCAATGGGGACGTTGCCGCACCCCCGCCTTGGGAGGCTCCCGTCGCGGCGTAATGGCGCCAAGCCGGCTCGGCTCAATGCGACATCAGCGTCGGCACTGTCATAGCTTCCAGCATGGCACGGGTGACGCCGCCGAGAATGCGCTCCTGCAACCGCGAATGGCCATAGCCACCCATCACCAGGAGATCGAGGCTCTCGTCGGCCGCCAGCGACAGGATGGTCGGCTGAATGTCGGCGCGCGTCGCCGACAGGCTGACCGTGCGGGTCGGCAGTCCGCGCCGGCCGAGATGTTTTGCCAGACTGCTCGCTGAAGCTTCGCCGGAGACGGCGTCGGCCTCGTTGATGGTGATGATCACGATCTCTGCGGCGCGCGCCAGGAATGTCGCTGCGTCACGCACGGCGCGGGCAGCGAGGCGGCTGCCGTCCCAGCAGATGCCGATCCGGCTCGCCTTGAAGGCTCCACGGAAGGTGTAGGGCAGGAACAGCACCGGGCCGCCCGCCTGAAACAGGATCTCGCTCGGCACGTCGTTGTCGAACGCGCCCTGAGCCGGATCCGGCTGGAGTACGATGCTGAGGTCGTGCAGTCGCGCCATCTCGCCGAGCGAGACGGCTGCATCCGCCGGGATCGCGCCGAGCGCGTGGCAGGCGTAGGAGATGCCGGCGTTCGCCGCTTCGCTCCTGAACACCGCGAGCGCGGCCTCGGCCCGCTCCACGGCCCGCTCGCGCTCCAGTTCGAACACGGCCGCCACCGCCGCGCCGCCCTCCATCACGTAAGCTGCACTGGTTGCGACATAGCCGACCGCGACCGCGTCGAGATGAGCGTTGAGGTGCGCCGCGAGCGAGATCGAACCCTCGATCGCGGACCGCATGGGACGTTCGGTGGGAATGTGGACGAGAATGTCTTTGTACATGGCGCGCCTCCGGTGGACCTCATAGGTGCAGTTTTTCACTGCGCGAAGCGCCCGTGTTGAGCTGCATCAAATGGGCGGCGGCGATCTGCCTGCTGCGCCCGCTCTCCCCGTTCTTTGCCGAGATTTAATCGGATGGACGGGACGCCGTAAGGTGGAAGCGACCATGTTGAGGGCAAGGCGACACCAGCTCAACATGGATATTTCGACATGAACGATCGCGTCAATTCCGACACCACCACGTCCCGCAAGATCTTGAGGCCGCGCCGGCTCGCGCTGCTCGGCACCGTGGCCGCGCTGGGCGTGGCCGCCCTGTCAATGGCGCCAGGCTCCGCGCCGTTCGGTACGAACTCCTTCATTGCGCCGGCTCACGCTGCGGAAGCCGCCGTGACGCCGCCGGGCTTCGGCGATCTGGTCAGCAAGGTCAAACCCGCGGTGATCTCGGTGCGGGTGAAGATCGACCAGGACAGCGACAAGACCGCGATGCTGCAGCAGAACCGGATGGATTCGGACGAGAATACGCCGTTCGACCAATTCTCGCGACAGTTCGGCTTCCGCTTCCCGGGCGGCATGAACGGCATGCCGCGCCAGCGCCATCAGGTGATCACGGGCGAAGGCTCCGGATTCTTCATTTCCGCCGACGGCTATGCCGTGACCAACAACCACGTCGTCGACCACGCCGAATCCGTGCAGGTGACGATGGATGACGGCACGACCTACACTGCGAAAGTCGTCGGCACCGATCCGAAGACCGATCTCGCGCTGATCAAGGTCGATGGCAAGAAGGACTTTCCGTTCGTCAAATTCTCCGACCAGAAGCCGCGCATCGGCGATTGGGTGGTCGCCGTCGGCAATCCCTTCGGTCTTGGCGGCACTGTGACCGCGGGCATCGTCTCGGCCAGCGGCCGTGATATCGGCAATGGTCCCTATGACGACTTCATCCAGATCGATGCGCCCATCAACAAGGGCAATTCCGGCGGGCCGGCCTTCGACATGAACGGCAACGTGATCGGCGTGAACACTGCGATCTTCTCGCCCTCGGGCGGCTCGGTCGGCATCGGCTTCGATATTCCCGCCTCGACCGCCAAGCTCGTCGTCGCGCAATTGAAGGACAAGGGCGTGGTCACCCGAGGCTGGCTCGGCGTGCAGGTGCAGCCCGTGACATCGGATATTGCCGACAGCCTTGGCCTCAAGGAGGCGCGCGGGGCGATCGTCGACAATCCGCAGGATGGCAGCCCGGCGGCGAAGGCCGGCATCGAGGCGGGGGACGTCATCACCGCCGTCAACGGCACCACGATCAAGGACTCCCGCGACCTCGCGCGCACCATCGCCACCTTGGCGCCGGGCACGTCCGTGAAGCTCGATGTCTTCCGCAAGGGCGACAGCAAAACGGTGACCCTCGCGCTCGGCGAGCTGCCGAACGAACGGCAAGCCAAAGGAAATGGCAATGCCGACGAGGGCAAAGGGCAGCCGAATGCCGGCACGCCGCGCCTCGGCCTCAGCTTGGCGCCGGCAGGTGACGTCCAGGGCGCGGGCCAGAAGGGTGTCGTCGTCACCGAGGTCGATCCGCAAGGGCCGGCGGCACAACGCGGCATTCAGACCGGCGACGTCATCCTCAATGTCGGTGGCAAGGCGGTCGCCAATGTCGGCGACGTCCGTTCGGAGCTGGCGCAGGCCAAATCGTCGGGCAAGCGCAGCGTGCTGTTGCAGGTCAGAAGCGCGGAGGCGACGAGATTCGTCGCAGTTCCGCTCGCGTAGAGTCGCGCGCATCGAGCGACCCAAAGGCGGCCCTCGGGCCGCCTTTCCTGTTCAGCCTCGAAATTCCCGTTGGGCTATTGATAACATTCTCGTTAACCACAGGAATGGTGACGCAGTTCGTCCGAAAAAGCCGTGTTCGTTCATCACAGTTCCAACATCTGCGGCAAGGAGGCCGCAAAGGTGGATTGCAGGCGTGGAACTTCGAGCCTGCCGCCGCTTTGTGGAACTTGCTGGCGGTTCGCATTTTGATCGGTGCCGACATGGTTCGATTGAAGCTCTCGCGGAGGAGTGCACTGCTCGCAGCGTCATTGGTGCTCTGGGGCGGAAACGCGCTCGGGCGAGATGACGGCCGCTACGCGAACTCACCCCTGAAGCCATGGTTCGACAGTCTGCGCAGCCAGCTCGGCCCGTGCTGCTCGGATGCGGATGGATTTGCCGTCGCCGATCCCGACTGGGAGTCGCACAACGGGCGTTACCGCGTGCGTCTGGACGGGCAGTGGATAGATGTGCCGGACGAAGCCGTCATCACCGAGCCGAACCGGGCCGGCCGCACCATGGTGTGGCCGGTGAAGACGGCGTTCGGGATTTCGATCCGCTGCTTCATGCCGGGCAGCATGACCTGAGACGGGTCAGCGTCAGCGCTTGCTGGATTTGCGCTTCGACGACTTCTTTGACGACTTGCTTGACTTAGACGATTTTCTCGACGTCTTCTTGGCGCTGTTCCGCTTCGATGCCTTCTTCGGGACCTTCTTGCCCTTCTTGCGTGCCTTCGACAGTCCGATCGCGATTGCCTGCTTGCGGCTCTTCACGCGGCCGCCGCGTCCTCCGCGCCCGCTCTTCGCGGTACCCTTTTTGTAGCGCCGCATCTCGCTTTCGACATCGCTGCCGGAGCTGCGTGAGTAGCGACGTTTCTTTGCCTTGCGTGCCATGCATGCTCTCCCTTGGCGAGGAGAACCATTCGGCTCAGCCATGGTTCCGGCAGCGCACACACAACGTGCAGGCGCGCGCCGCGGCTAGAAGGAGTTCGCCAGCTCGATCTCCGCCTCCAGCGCCTGGATGCGCCGTGCGGCCTCACCGAAGGACAGGTCCCGTGCAAATTGGGCGGGTTGATAGGCCTCTTCGCTCAGCCGCTTCAGCCTGAGACCCTGTGCCCGCGTCATCTGCTCGCCGAGAAAAACCCTGGCGTCGTATTTACCTTGAACCTGCATCCGCGTTCTCCGTTCTGAAATCGTGACTTGACTATACGTTCTTATTTTGTTCTAACAAGCCATGGACAACAGAATTAATGAAATTCGACGTAAAATCAGAGTCTTGAGGCTCGAAATGGCCGACGTCGAGGCGTCGGTGCGCGATCTCGTCGAGCGCGGCTGCGATTGCACGGAAAGGGCCCTGGCGCAGATGGATCTGCGCCGGAGAATCAACCTCCTGATCGGCGAATGGAAGGCAGCTGGCGGCAGCGACGTTCTGCCTGACGTCCGCGACCGGGTCCGCCTTCGTCCCGCGAAGACGGGCAATCCTGCGCGCGCGAGCGGGCCCCGCTGAAATCGGGGAGCGCGCGGTGGAGAAGGGACCCGGACGCGTACCGGATTTGAAACTGCGCACGAGCCCCAAGAGAAAGGGCCCCGCAACGGGCGGGGCCCTCGATGGATTCCAGGGAGTGGCCTATTTGGTGTTGGTCATGCCGCCTTTGTTCGTCATGGTGCCGCCCTGATCGGAGCCGGGGCCGGAGCCGCCTTGGCCGGAAGGATCAGCGCCCTTGGAAGACTTGGTGTTGGCGCCGGTGGTCTGTGACGATGACATCGAGGATCCATGCTTGGCCTTGTGTGACTTGGCCTGCACGGCGAACGGCGCGGCGGCAAGGCCGGTTGCCAACATTACGGCGAGAGCGAGCTTGGTCGTCTTCATGCGGGAAACTCCCTGAGTTAATTTGACGCAGGCAGCCAACCGTTCTTCGCCGCAGGAGTTCCCGACAAAGCACCTCCCGCGGGTCACGCGCGCTTCAAGTTTGCTTGTCCTCCTCAATGATGAACACGACGCCGGTGAGCGTCGTACCGATCGCGAACGTCGTCACCAAGGTGAGAGTGAAGACCAGAATGGCCTGGCTTCCGCCGTTATTGAGCAGGTTGGCCACGGCTGGATTGGACAGGACGAGCGTAAGGCTGAAGGTGAGGCCGAGGGCCGCGCCCATCATTGCATGCGTCATCAGCTTTATAAGTCCGCTGGCAGAGATCAGGTCAGACGACTTCTTGGTGCGCATGGGAGTGCATCCCGAATTGGCATGCAAACACCCGCGCGGTTGTCTGGTTCCATTCGATTGAAATAATTGTCATCGCCCGCTTCATCCGACGTTCATGCCGGGCTTGCAAGGATGAGCGCCATCAAAACGGGAACATGGATATGGGTAAGGTAGTCTTTCTTTACCGCTCGCTGGCCTATCGCAACGCGGCTGCAGACATCCTGCGCAAGGCCCGCAGGCTGCCGCGCGGAGCAGAGCGAAGCGCGGCGCGTCGCTACGCCAGGGCCCTGCGCGATCTCGCCCGAACGGAAGCCTGGCTGGAAGGGCGAGTCCCGCGCGAACCGCGGGTGGCTCAGCGCATGACGAGCGCAGCCTCCGGTTAGCCGGACGCGCGCTGCAACTCTGCGGAGCCGCCGGTGTCGAACTTGCCGGGTCCGGCGGTGGCCGTCCGGCGCTTCAGCGGCACCTCCAGGCGGCACAACAGGCCTTCAGCGCGCCAATCGAACTGCGCCTGTCCGCCAAGCTGGGACTCGACGCTCGCAAGCAGGCTTCGCGTTCCAAAGCCGCGAGATTTCGGTGTCATGACCAGCGGACCGCCGGATTCCTCCCAGCTCAGCGTGAGCAGCTCGTCCTCGACCCGCCAATCGATCGCGAGCCGCCCCGATCGAGTCGAGAGCGCGCCATACTTGGCCGAGTTGGTGAAGAGCTCGTGCAGCGCGAGCGCCAGCGTCTGGGCCGTCGCCGGCAGCAACTGAACTTCGGGACCGGCCAATCTGATCTGGTCGCCGAGCGAATAGGGCGCAAGCTCCTCGTCGATCAGCCTGGAGAGCTCGGCGCCCTCCCAGCTCGACAGCGACAGGATGGTGTGCACGCGCGCCAGTGCATTGATACGTCCCTCGACGGCGTTGACATAGTCCTTGACCTCGTCCGCCCGGGTGAGACGCACGATCGATTGCGCCAGTGCCAGCGCGTTCTTGGCGCGATGATCGACTTCCCGCGCCAGGAGATTCTGCCGCTCCTCGGCACGCTTGCGCTCGGTGATATCGACGGTGACGCCGCTGACGCGCACCACGCGCCCGCTCTCGTCGACCGTCGCCGCCGCCGTGCCGACGCACCAGCGCACCTCGCCGTCGGGCCGCACGATGCGGAACTCAGTTTCATAGGCGCGCGTGCCCTTGTTGAACTCGGCGATCGCCTTGCGCAACTGATCGACGTCATCGGGATGCAGCAGCGCCTGGACGTTGGCCGGATTGACTTCGAAGCTCTCGGGGCCGACGCCGAAGATTCGGTATTGCCCCTCGTCCCACATCCAATCGCCGCTGATCCAGTCCCAGTCCCAGGATCCCATCTTGCCGGCAGCGATCGCCATGCTGCGCCGCTGCTCGCTCTCGCGCAGCTTCGCGGTGGAGCTCTCCAGTTCCGCAGTGCGTGCGCGGACCCGGTCCTCGAGCTCGTGGTTCAGCCGTTCGAGCTCGCGCGTCTTGCGGTAGAGCTCGGCAAATACCCTGATCTTGGCGCGCAGCACTTCCGGCACGACCGGCACCGGCACGTAGTCGACCGCGCCCATCTCGTAGCCGCGCAACCGGTCGATGTCGCTGACCTGGATGGCCGAGATGAAGATCATGGCGGTCTTCTGGAAACGCGGATGCTCGCGGATCATCGCGGCGAGCTCGAAGCCGTCGAGTTCGGGCATACAGACGTCGACCAGGATCACCGCGATCTCGGTCTTGAGCAGCACCTCCAGCGCCTCGCGTCCCGAGGAGGCGATCACGAGGTTCTCGCCGAGATCCTTCAGGATCACCTCATAGGCGAGCAGCTTGGCCGGCTGGTCGTCGACGAGCAGGATGTTGACCTTTTCCTGGTCCATACGCGGGCCCAACTCAGCGGTGCAGCCACATGCGGATCGCAAGCAGCAATTGGTCGGTGTTGACCGGCTTGGCGAGATAGTCGGACGCGCCGGCTTCGAGGCATTTCTCCCGATCGCCCTTCATCGCCTTGGCGGTCAGGGCGATGATCGGAAGACGGGCGAAGGCCGGGTTCTCGCGGATCACGCCGATGGTCTGATAGCCATCCATCTGCGGCATCATGATGTCCATCAGCACGATCGCGATCTCCGGATTGGATTCGACCAGTGTCACAGCCTCGCTGCCGGTCGTCGCCGTCAGCACTTTCATGCCGCGCCGTTCCAGCACGCTCGACAGGGCGAATATGTTGCGGGCGTCGTCGTCGACGAGCAGGGCTGTCTTGCCGATCAAGTCCTCGTCGGAACTGTTCAGCTTCTCCAGCATACGCTGCTTCTCGATCGGCAGCTCCGTGATCACGCGGTGCAGGAACAGCGCGGTTTCGTCGAGCAGGCGTTCCGGCGATTCCACGCCCTTGACCACGATGCTGCGCGCCATGGTGTGGAGTTCCGCGTCCTCCTCCGCCGAAAGCTCGCGGCCGGTGAAGACCACGACCGGGATGTTCGACAGTCGCTCGTCGTTGCGGATCTGGTCCAGCACCTCGAAGCCGCTCATGTCGGGCAGCCGGAGATCGAGTACCACGCAGTCACACGGCTGCTCGCGCAGCGTCGAAAGTGCCGCCGCGCCGGTGGCCGTCGACACGATCTCGATGTCGTCGTGGTACAGCAGCTCGCGGATCGAAAGCTGCTCGGCCTCGTTGTCCTCGACGATCAGCAGCCGCTTGCGCCGCGGCCGCGCATATTCCTTGATTTGCGTCAGCGCGGCCGAGACGCCTTCAGGCGTGGTCGGCTTGTTGACGAATGAGAACGCGCCACGCGCCAGCGCATGCTGGCGGTCCTCGTCGAGCGTGATGATCTGCACGGGGATGTGGCGGGTCAACGGATTGTGCTTGAGCTGGCTCAGCACGGTCCAGCCGAGCATGTCGGGCAGGAACACGTCGAGCGAGACTGCTCTCGGCTGATACTGCTTGGCGAGCTCCAGCGCCTCCGCGCCCCGCGCGGCGACCAGAACCTTGAATCCCTTGTCGCGCGCGAGGTCGACCAGCACACGCGCGTAATGCGGGTCGTCCTCGACGATCAGGAGGATGCTGTCGCCAGGCTCGAGGTTCAAGCGGTCGTCGGGAAGCTGCTCGATGACGCGCTGCTGCTCCGGCGCGGCCGGCTGCAGCGCAGGCGGCTGGCTGTATTGCTGCGGCGCCGGCGCGGCCCGCGGTGCGAGCGTCGGGCCGGAATATTTCAATGGCAGATAGAGCGTGAAGGACGAGCCCTTGCCCGGTGTGCTGCGGAGATGGATCTCGCCTCCGAGCAGGCTCGCGAGTTCGCGGCTGATCGCGAGCCCGAGGCCGGTGCCGCCGTATTTCCTGCTGGTGCCGGCATCCGCCTGCTGGAACGCCTCGAAGATCAGCTTCTGCTTCTCCAGGGGAATGCCGATGCCGGTATCGGACACTTCGAACGCGATCACGGCCGGCGCGGAGTTCAGCACCGGGTGATCCGTCCCCCAGCCGCCGATCGCGCCGGCGACCTTCAGGCGCACTTCGCCTTCGGCGGTGAACTTGAAGGCGTTGGAGAGCAGGTTCTTCAGGACCTGTTGCAGGCGCTTGGAGTCGGTGACGATGCTGCGTGGCAGGTTCGGATCGACGTCGATCTTGAACGACAGGTTGCGGTTGTCCGCCTCGTGCCGGAATGGGCGGCCGACGGTCTCGAGCAGGTTCGCGGTCAGGATCTCCTCGGCGTCGACCGTGACCGTGCCGGACTCGATCTTGGAGAGATCGAGAATGTCGCTGATGAGGTTGAGCAGGTCGGTGCCGGCGCCGTGGATGGTGCGGGCAAATTCGACCTGCTTGGCCGAGAGATTGCCGTCCGGATTGTCGGTGAGCTGCTGGCCCAGAATCAGGATCGAATTCAGCGGCGTACGCAGCTCGTGGCTCATATTAGCGAGGAACTCGGACTTGTATTTCGAGGTCAGCGCAAGCTCGGTCGCCTTCTCCTCGAGCGCGCGGCGAGCCTGCTCGATCTCCTGGTTCTTGCGTTCCACCTCGACGTTGCGTTCGGCGAGCTGCTGCGCCTTCTGCTCGAGCTGGTCGTTGGTCTGCTGCAATTCGCGCTGCTGGGTCTGCAGCTCGCCGGCGAGCTGCTGCGACTGCTTGAGCAGGCCTTCGGTCTGCATCGTCGCCTCGATCGAGTTCAGAACGATGCCGATGGAGTCGGTGAGCTGTTCCAGGAACGTCATCTGCGACGTCGTGAAGGAGACGAGGGAGGCGAGCTCGATCACCGCCTTGACCTGGCCTTCGAACAGGACAGGCAGCACGACGAGGTTTTTCGGTGCGACGCGGAACAGCGCCGAGTTGATCGGCACCACGTCGGATGGAATGTCGGAGACCATGCGCGGCCGCTTGTCGAGGGCGCATTGGCCGATCAGGCCTTCGCCGAACTGGAGCACGCGCTGATAGGGATAGATGCCGTCGCTGGCGTAGGATGCGAGCAGCAGCAGCTGGGAATTGTCCTCGTTCTCGACCTGGTAGATCACGCCGGTATGGGCGTTCACCAGCGGCGACAGCTCGGTGAGCAGCAGCCGGCCGACCGTGGTGAGATCGCGCTGGCCCTGGAGCATGTTGGTGAACTTGGCGAGGTTGGTCTTCAGCCAGTCCTGCTCGGTGTTCACGTCCGTCGTCAGACGGAGATTCGTGATCATCGTGTTGATGTTGTCCTTCAGCTCCGCGACTTCGCCGCGGGCGTCGACCTGGATCGATCGCGTCAGGTCGCCCTTGGTCACGGCAGTCGCCACTTCCGCGATGGCGCGCACCTGAGAGGTGAGGTTGGCAGCCAGAAGGTTCACGTTGCCGGTGAGATCCTTCCAGGTGCCGGCAGCACCGGGCACGTTGGCCTGGCCGCCGAGCCGGCCTTCGACGCCGACCTCGCGTGCAACCGACGTCACCTGGTCGGCGAAGGTCGCGAGCGTCTCGGTCATGTTGTTGATGGTGTCGGCGAGAGCGGCGACCTCGCCGCGCGACTTCATCGTCAGGTTCTGCTTGAGATCGCCGTTGGCGACCGCAGTCACCACCTTGACGATGCCGCGCACCTGCTCGGTCAGGTTCGCAGCCATCAGGTTCACGGTGTCGGTGAGGTCCTTCCAGGTGCCGGCGACGCCGGGCACTGCAGCCTGGCCGCCGAGCTTGCCCTCGGTGCCGACCTCGCGGGCGACGCGTGTGACTTCGCCGGCGAAGGCGTTGAGCTGATCCACCATCGTGTTGATGGTGTTCTTCAGCTCGAGGATTTCGCCCTTGACGTCGACGGTGATCTTGCGGGAGAGGTCGCCGCGCGCCACGGCCGTGGTCACTTCGGCGATGTTGCGGACCTGCGTGGTGAGGTTCGCCGCCAGGAGGTTGACGTTATCGGTGAGATCCTTCCAGGTGCCGCCGACGCCGGGCACGACGGCCTGACCGCCGAGCCGGCCTTCGGTGCCGACCTCGCGCGCCACGCGCGTGACTTCGGCGGCGAAGGAGCGGAGCTGCTCGACCATGGTGTTCAGCGTGTCCTTCAGGAGAAGGATCTCGCCGCGCACGTCCACCGTGATCTTCTTCGAGAGGTCGCCGCCGGCGATCGCGGTCGCGACCTCGGCGATGTTGCGGACCTGGGCCGTCAGGTTCGAGGCCATGAAGTTGACATTGTCCGTGAGGTCCTTCCAGGTGCCGGCGACGCCGGGCACTTCGGCCTGGCCGCCCAGCTTGCCTTCGGTGCCGACCTCGCGCGCCACGCGCGTGACCTCGCCGGCGAAGGCGTTGAGCTGGTCCACCATGGTGTTGATCGTGTTCTTCAGCTCGAGGATTTCGCCCTTCACGTCGACGGTGATCTTGCGGGACAGGTCGCCGCGCGCCACGGCGGTCGTCACTTCCGCGATGTTGCGGACCTGGGCGGTGAGGTTGCCCGCCATCGAATTGACGCTGTCGGTGAGATCCTTCCAGGTGCCGGCGACGCCGGGCACGTTGGCCTGACCGCCGAGGCGCCCTTCGGTGCCGACCTCGCGCGCCACGCGCGTCACCTCGCCCGCGAAACGGTTGAGCTGATCGACCATCGTGTTGAGCGTTTCCTTCAGCTGCAGGATTTCGCCACGGACGTCGACCGTGATCTTGCGCGACAGGTCGCCGCCGGCGATCGCGGTCGCGACCTCGGCGATGTTGCGGACCTGGGCGGTCAAATTGCCGGCCATCGAGTTCACGGAGTCGGTCAGGTCCTTCCAGGTGCCGGCGACGCCGGTGACCTGGGCCTGACCACCGAGCTTGCCGTCGGTGCCGACCTCGCGCGCGACGCGCGTGACTTCGCCGGCGAAGGCGTTGAGCTGGTCGACCATGGTGTTGAGCGTCTCCTTCAGCTGAAGGATTTCGCCTGAGACGTTCACCGTGATCTTCTTGGACAAGTCGCCTTTCGCCACCGCGGTTGCGACCTCGGCGATGTTGCGGACCTGGCCGGTGAGGTTCGAGGCCATCGAGTTGACGCTGTCGGTGAGATCCTTCCAGGTGCCGCCGACGCCGCGCACGACGGCCTGGCCGCCGAGCTTGCCTTCGGTGCCGACCTCGCGCGCCACGCGCGTCACTTCGCCGGCGAAGGCGTTGAGCTGGTCCACCATGGTGTTGATGGTGTCTTTCAGCTCCAGAATCTCGCCGCGCACGTCCACGGTGATCTTCTTCGAGAGGTCGCCGCCGGCGACCGCCGTCGTCACCTCCGCGATGTTGCGGACCTGCGCTGTCAGGTTGGAAGCCATCGAGTTGACGCTTTCGGTCAGGTCCTTCCAGGTGCCGGCGACGCCGAGCACGTTGGCCTGGCCGCCGAGCCGCCCTTCGGTGCCGACCTCGCGCGCGACGCGCGTCACCTCGCCGGCAAAGGCGTTGAGCTGGTCGACCATGGTGTTGAGCGTCTCCTTCAGCTGAAGGATCTCGCCGGAGACGTTCACCGTGATCTTCTTCGACAGGTCGCCGCTCGCGATCGCGGTGGCGACGTCGGCAATGTTGCGGACCTGCGCCGTCAGGTTCGAGGCCATGAAGTTGACGTTGTCGGTGAGGTCCTTCCAGGTGCCGGCAACGCCAGGCACCTGGGCCTGGCCGCCGAGCTTGCCCTCGGTGCCGACCTCGCGCGCGACGCGCGTCACTTCCGAGGCGAACGAGTTGAGCTGGTCCACCATCGTGTTGATGGTGTCCTTCAGCTCCAGGATCTCGCCGCGCACGTCCACCGTGATCTTGCGCGACAAGTCGCCGCGCGCCACGGCGGTCGTCACGTTGGCGATGTTGCGCACCTGTGCGGTCAGGTTGCCGCACATGGCGTTGACGCTGTCGGTCAGGTCCTTCCAGGTGCCGGCGACGCCCGGCACGATCGCCTGGCCGCCGAGCTTGCCGTCGGTGCCGACCTCGCGCGCGACGCGCGTCACTTCCGAGGCGAAGGAGCGGAGCTGGTCCACCATCGTGTTGATGGCTTCCTTGAGCTGCAGGATCTCGCCGCGGACGTCGACCGTGATCTTCTTCGACAAATCGCCGTTTGCGACCGCGATCGTCACCTCGGCAATGTTGCGAACCTGGTTGGTCAGGTTGTTCGCCATCGAGTTGACGCTCTCGGTCAGGTCCTTCCAGACGCCGGTCACCTCGGGCACCTGGGCCTGACCACCGAGCTTGCCCTCGGTGCCGACCTCGCGCGCCACGCGTGTCACCTCGGAGGTGAACACGCCGAGCTGCTTGATCATGGTGTTGACGATGTTCGCCGACTGCAAGAACTCGCCGCCGAGCGGACGGCCATCGACGTCGAGCTTGACGGTCTGGAGCAGGTCGCCTTGTGCGACGGCGGCGACCGCGCGCGTCACCTCGCGCGTCGGCCACAGCAGGTCGTCGATCAGAATGTTGACCGAACCTTCCATGTCGGCCCAGGAGCCTGACGCGAGGCCGAACTTGACGCGCTGGCGGGTCTTGCCTTCGCGCCCCACCACCTGGCCGACCAGCTCGAGTTGGTGCGCCATGCGCTGGTTGGCGGCGATGATTTCGTTGAGCGTGTCGGCGATCTTGCCGTCGATACCGAGGTAGTCGCCGCTCATGCGCACCGAAAAGTCACCGCTGCGCATCGCCTGCAAGGCGAGCAACAGTTCCGCCCGGGAATCCGACTCCGACGTACCGTTGGTTTTGGGCTTTGGGACGCGACGACCGGAGCCTGATGCAGTTCCGGGATCAAGGTCGCTCATACTGATTCCCCCGCAGGCGTTCGCCGAATCCGCGGCACGACGCGTTTGGTCGACATGAAATAGAGCGTCAGCCAAATTCGAAATCAAGCGCCAAGGTGCGGCGCGAGCAATTGGAACCCGCTTTGCTCAGCCCGACCGAGCTAACAATGATCCGCCGAATTGGTTCCACGCCCAGAAGGAATGCCCTGGTGGGAGCCGCCGCTCTGCTCGTCCCGTACCCGGCATTCCATCCTTCGGAACGGAGCGCCGAGCCCTAACGTTAACCCGCCGAGAGACACAGGGAGAACGGATATGAAAGCAGGACTCGCCGTCGTCGCCATGGCTGTGTTTGCCGCGGGATCGGCTCTGGCACAGGGCGGTGCGCCCAGCGGGCGCGGCGCCGTGACTGGCGATCCCGCCGCAAGCTCCGCCAGCCCGCGGGCAGAAACACCGACCACCGGAACGGCCAGCCGGTCGAATCCGAGCGGTAGCGGCACGTCATCTTCGGGCGGCAAGGACGACAATGGCGATGCGGGGCGGGACAAGATGCCGGAGAGTGATCGCACCGTACGGCCACAGAGCCAGCAACGTCATCCCAACAACAAGTAGAAACGGCTACTTGTCCGCCATGGTACGCTCGGCGTCCCTGACCTGCGAGCGCAACATCGGGAGTTGTTCGCGCGCGAACGCTGCGAGCGCTGCATTGTCGGGCGCCTTCAGATAGCGCTCGAGCAGTCCGATGACCGATTCATACTCGGGAATCTGCGCGGCATAGAAGCTCCTGACGTAGGTCGGACCATCCGACATCTCGGGCTCGACCAGGCTCGCTGTTGAGGATGTTGCCTTGCCGACGCGCGGCTCTGCGCCAATGGCCTCCTGGACCTTCTTCAGGCTCTTGTCGCGCTTGGCCGCTTCCTCGGCGCGCAGGGCGGCGAGGTTCTTGACCTCTGCATTGCCCTTGAGGTCGGTATTCTCGAGAAGACCCTGTTGAAATCGGCTGAAATTGTAGACGCCGCTGATAACCTCGATCGCGGTCGGTGGCCGTTCGCCGGGCTTTCGCTCGCCGGTGCTGTCGGCAAGCGCCGCAGTGTTGATGAACGCCAGGATGAGGACGGCAAGAACTCGCATCGGTATCAATGATGAACACCGTGCGAAGTTCCCTGACCATTACGATCCGGTAAGCGGGTTGCGGCGCGAGAGTTCCGTCCCCACGTCCTCCACATGAAACAGTCTGACATCTACAGGGATAACGCCGACAATTGTCTCCAGCTTGCCGAGCGAGCCGAGGGACAACCCGCCCATAAGCGCTATTCGCGCATGGCCGACGCCTGGACGGCGCTCGCCAACGAGCAGGATTGGCTCGACGGCGAAGTCCCGCCCGTTGCGGTCCGCGCTCCTCCAAAGCGGAAGGCGTGAGCCGCTCGTTCTCGTGAATCTGCGTGTGAGACCGCTCACGGAAGGCAAGCGACAGATTTGCGATCATCCGGGAACATTCGATCGCGTCGATTTCCAGTTCAGAAGGAGGTTTTGGCGATGGCTCCACGTCTGGCTCTTCTCTCCCTCATTCTCGCCTTTGGCGTCTCGGTCGCGTTCGCGACGGTGACGACGTTGCGGCAGGTGCATCTCGAGAACGCATCTGCTGCGGTCCACGCGGTGCGCAGTTAGCACTGCGCCGGAACATTCGACGTCGCGGTGCGTAAGCGTTCCAAGACACGAGAACAAGCGAGAGCCCCATCATGGCCCATCCCGACCAAGGCATCGTCAAGGACAAGCGCGGGGAGGAGCAGCCGCGTGACAAGGAGCGTGCACAGTCCGTGCACAAGACGAACCAGAAAGGCTCGCCTTCGCGTGAAGCGACGCGCGACCCCAAGCTGAACGACAATAGCAAGACGCCAGGCTCCGGCGTGCTGCCGGATGGCTCGAGCGACGCGACAGGCTAGTTCTCACGAGGAACGAATCCGCACGGGAAGAGTCGAAGGATTGCTTCCGGTTGTCATGCCCCCGGTGCGCCGGAAGCAATCTCCAAGGACGGCCCTGGCACGCACCGTGCCAGGGCCGTTTGCTTATGTGCGTCAGCCGCCAGTGCCACTCTCTGGATCGCCCTGAGTATGTCCGTCAGGTCCGCGGCCGAACACGCCAAAGCTGCTTGACTTCACGCCCACGGCGGCATCGACGCCGGCGGCGGCCAGTCCGAACCTGAGGAGTTCGCGGACTGCGGCTGCCCGCGTCGGCATTCGGTGCTTGAACCGGAAATCGTCAATGGCGGCCAACTCTTCCGGCGAGAGCATGACCTGAAGGCGCTCGGCGCGAAGGTCGTTCATGGCGATCACGCAAATTGAGTAGTTTGAGTAGTTTACTCAACGAACCAGCCTGGCGGGAGTTCCGCCAGAGTCGACAAAGTCTCTCAATGTGTAAAAATACTCAATAAAATCAATATGTTAATTTTTGAAACATATCCTGCCATGGCGCATTCTTCTCGAAAGGGATGACGGTCGAAGTCAGGTTACCTCGCAAGCTTTCCGAAGAGCCGGAAGCGTCCAAGGAAGCGTCCAAGCCAGTGCGGCCAAGCCACCAGAAGATCATCGATCAGGTCGAGCGCTGGGCCAACAGCCCGGGGCTCCAGCCGCCGCAATTGCAGACGTCGACGACGTCGAGCGCGGGCTAGTTCAAGGGCTTCACGAAGCGGGAGCCCTCTGCCGATGGCGAGTGGAGTGGGCACTGCGATTGTGCGAGACGATGCGAAGCTTGCGCCTTAGCCACCAGGCCGTCACGCAAACGCTGGCCCAGACCGTCAAGGCGGCGATGAAGCCAAGTGCGATGCTTGCCCCGACGGTGGCATGGAAGACGACAGCGAACGCCACGAGGCCGATGCCGCCGAGTGCTGCACCTGCGGCATCGAGCGCTGCGGCCTGCTGTCCGCGACGCCGCCCGCTCAGCCCGGCCTTCTCCTTGGCGTGACGCTCGTGGCTTTCGATCAGGGTCGCGCTCGCACAGAAGATGGCCGGGAGTGCAAGAAAGAGCCCGCCGACAGAAACGCCGAATTGCGAGCCGATAACTCCCGCGAGCACCGTCGCGCAGCCGCCGAGCACGAAGCGAACGGCGTATTCGTACCACCGCGTCTGTTTCAGTGCGGATGACGACAGCTTCACCAGCATCAGGCGGCACCTCCCAGACCCGCGAGCAGACCGAAGGCAACCCCGAGCCATACGACAAAGGCAAGGATCGTCGCCGGGAGCGCGCCGAGACGGATCCTCATCAGGAGATGGCAGACGACGAGGCTGTAGCAGGCGAGCGCGATGGCGCCATAGATCATCGTCCAGCTCGCGGCCGCGGCATATTGCGGGCCGTGCTGGACCACGGCGATGCCAAGGGTGGCCAGCGCGACCGACGGAGCTGCGCCGAGAAGCCCGGCAAAGCTCTTTGGCCGCAGCATGTCACCGAGGATTGCGAAGATGGATACGATCAGCCCGCCGGCGACGAAGCGCACGAGATATTCCGTCATGGCCGTACCCGCGAGGCTTCGGTCCGCTGCTGCGGTGATTTCGCCAGCGTGAGCGGCCTGAACAGTCGCTCGACGACGATGCCGAGCGTGAAGCCTGCCACCACGTCGCTGATCCAGTGCGCCAGCAGCGCCACGCGCGTCAGCGACAGCGCTGCGGCGAGTGAGCGGGCCAAGCGGCGCGAGGTCGGCGGCAACAGGCCGGCCGCCGAGGCGAGGGCGCCCATATGCATGGCGTGACCGGAGGGAAACGCGTCGTGGGGGCGTCCTGAATAGGGAATACCGTGCCGGTGGCCGCTCACGGTGAGCCGGTCAGGCCTCGTCTGGTCGAATACGGATTTCAAGAGATGCGGCACTATCGCCGTCACCAGCGATACCACCAGCACGTGATCGGCAACGGGACGCCGCTGCGGATGTCGGAGATAGGTGTAGAGCCATCCCGCCGCGGCGAGCGCGAGCAGCACATGCTCGTCGGCGCCCCAGGTCATTGCCTGGGCGGCATGCTCGAGGCCTGGGTTGGCATTACGTGCGATCTCGTTGGCGATCGCCGTATCGATCCGGGTGGGTTTCACCGTTACGAGCGCCATCGGTCCGCCGGCGAGTTTTCCTCCATGACAGTTCTGTAAAGCCCGGAGACAAAGAAGGTTCCTGAACCTCAATGCGCGGAGACGGTCGTCGTTGCCAAGTGAAGGACGCCGGACGCGCCGGCGTCCTTCGGCAATGTGTTACTTGGTTTGACCGACGCTCGGCGCCTTGCCGAGCTCCTTGGCCATGTCGAGGTGGTGCTTCAGTGCCGGCAGGGTCTTGCCGGCCCAGTCCTTGAGCGCGGCATTGTCGCCGCCCTTGGCATAGCGTTCGAACAGGGAGACGGCATCCTCATGGGCGCTGACCTGATAGGAATTGTAGTCCGAGCTGAAGTCCTTGCCGGTCGCGCTCTTGAGCTTGTCGAGCTTGCTCTGATGGGAGCTGTCGAGCGCGGTCGGTAGCGTCGCCTGCACCTTGCTGCCGTTGACAAGCCCCTTGAGCTCGGTGCTGGTCTTGGTGTGATCGGTCACCATCTGTTGCGCGAAGCTCTTTTCCTGCGCGTTGCCCTTTTGCTGGGCGAGCTTGCTCGATTCGATCTCGAACATGTCGCTGATCGCCACCTGCTTGACGAAGTCGGCAGTGGATGGCGCGACGCCCAGCGCCGAGTTGACGCCGGTCTTTTCGCCGAGCGACTGGGCGAGCGCGGGGCCCGCGAGAGCCACGCAGGCAAGTGCGATGATGGTTCGCTTCATGGTCAGATACCTCCGATAGGTTGCGCGGCCGTTTGCCGGCGAATGTGCGCCGACCAACACGTCGCAACAGCCGAGGTTCCTAATCACCGGCCCGCAGGACGGCGACCGGTGCGCGGATTGAGCGGATCGGTCGCCTTTCGCCGCAGCCGCTCCGGAAGGAAAGGCTCCGCCGGCGTGGGGGTCGCATCAGCGCGTACGTCCGCGTGGTGCTGCGCCCGCTCATGCGGCGTGCGGTTGTCGTTGATCTGCCGCTTGACGTCGAGGCCTCCGACCGGATCGTTGACGCCGTGCTGGATGTCGCGGAAGTCACTCATTGTTCACCTCATTGCCTCCCGGGCAGGATCGATTCGAACATCTGGCGCGCCGCTCCCTTGATCATCCCGCTTTCGTTCGGATCGCCCTTCATCAGGGCGAGCGAGAAATTCTTCGCCTGCTGGAGCGTGATGTGCGGCGGCAGCGGCGGCACCTCGGGATCGGTTTTCACCTCCAGCACGACCGGCATCTCGCTCGCCAGCGCCTGCTCCCAGGCCGGGCCGAGCAGCTCTGGGCTGTCGACGAAGATGCCGGTGAGGCCGATCAGCTCGGCGAAACGCGAATAGGAGACATCGGGAATGCGCTGCGAAGCCTCGAATTTGGGATCGCCGTTGATGATGCGCTGCTCCCAGGTGACCTGGTTGAGGTCTTCGTTGTTGAAGACGCAGACGATGAAGCGCGGATCCCGCCACGTGCGCCAGTATTTCGCAGCCGTGATCAGTTCGGCCATGTTGTTCATCTGCATCGCGCCATCGCCGACCAGCGCGATCACCGGTCGGTCGGGCTGGGCGTATTTCGCGGCGAGCGCATAAGGAACCGCGGCGCCCATCGAGGCGAGACCGCCGGACAGCGAAGCCGTCATGCCGCGCCGCATCTTCAGGTCCCGCGCGAACCAGTTGGCACACGATCCGGAATCGCTGGTGATGACGGCGCGGTCGGGCAGGCGCGGGGACAGTTCCCAGGCGACGAGCTGCGGGTTGACGGGCGCCGCGGGCTGATGTGCGCGGTCGTCCAGCGTCTTCCACCATCTCGCAACATCGTCCTCAATGCCGCGGCGCCAGGCGTCGTCAGCCTTGGGCGCGAGTCGCGCCAGCAATGCGCGTAGCGTCTCGGCGGCGTCGCCGACGAGACCGACCTCCACGGGAAAGCGGATCGACAGCATGCTGGCGTCGATATCGATCTGAACGCCGCGCGCGCTGCCTTCCTTGGGCAGGAATTCGGCGTAGGGAAAGGCCGAGCCCACCATCAGCAGCGTGTCGCATTCCATCATCATGTTGTAGCTGGGCTCGGTGCCGAGCAGGCCGATCGAGCCTGTGACCCACGGCAGGTCGTCGGGCAACGCGGCCTTGCCGAGCAGTGCCTTGGCGCAGCCGGCCGACAGCCGCTCGGCAACCGCGATCACCTCGTCGGTGGCGTGAAGCGCGCCGGCGCCGACGAGCATCGCGACCTTCTTGCCGGCGTTGAGCACCTCCGCGGCGCGGTCGAGATCGGCTTCACGCGGCGTGATGCTGGGTGGGCTGTAACCAATGCCGGAATGCAGCGTGCCGTGTTCACGGGGCGGATCCTCGTAAGGCTCCTCCTGCAAATCGTTGGGCAGGATGATCACGGTCGGGGTCCGCCGCGCCAGCGCAATCCGCACCGCGCGGTCGATCAGGTGTCGCACTTGCGCAGGCGAGGATGCCTGCATGACGTAGGCGCCGGCAACGTCCTTGAACATCGAGAGAAGATCGAGTTCCTGCTGATAGTGGCCGCCGAGGGCGTTGCGCGCCTGCTGGCCGACAATCGCCAGCACCGGCTGGTGATCGAGCAGCGCATCGTAGAGCCCGGTGACGAGATGCGAGGCGCCGGGGCCGGAGGTCGCGATGCAGACGCCGAGTTCGCCCGAGAATTTTGCGTAGGCGGTCGCCATGAACGCTGCCATTTCCTCATGCCGCGCCTGCACGAAGCCGATCTTGCCGCCGGCCCGGTTCATCGCGCCGAACACGCCGTTGATGCCGTCGCCGGGATAGCCGAAGATGTGGCGCACGCCCCATTGATGCAGACGCTGGACGATGAAGTCGGAGACGGTCTGGGACATTGCGCGTGGCCCTTGGTTTGTCTGGTGCATGAAACTCAGAGAACGGCTCGTTTGGTGCGATGTTCCTGACCGCTCGCGGAACATGCACCGGAACGATCCCGTGCCTATCCGGTTGGTTTTGCACGTGGCCGAGTGGAGAATTGCGATGTTGAACCAAGACGAACTGGATCGCAGTGAGACGGGCCGTTTGATCGGCAGCGACAAGGTCGAGGGAACATCGGTCTATGGCGCCGATCGCAACCGGATCGGTTCGATCGAACGCGTGATGATCGACAAGATCAGTGGCCAGGTTTCCTACGCCGTGCTCGGTTTTGGTGGATTCCTGGGATTGGGCAACGACCACTATCCGTTGCCCTGGCAGTCGCTGAAATACGACACCGAGCTCGGCGGTTATGTCACCGGCATCACCACCAAGGAGCTGGAAGGCGCGCCCAAATATGGCTCACGAAGCGATTGGAACTGGAGTGATGACGCCGCCGTGCGTGGTATCAACTCCTATTACGGCGTCCCCTTCGCTTGAAGTTTCAGGAAAGTGAGATCGATGAGCAAGGAACGGCCCAACGACGATCCCCGGCAGCAGAACGACTGGGGTTCGCATCGACAGACGGACAAGCCCTGGAAGGGCAACCCCGAGAAGGAGCAGGGATCGGACGAGGTCAAACCCGATCTTGAGAAGTGGCACGAGACCAAGACGCACTGAAGGTGCGTGTGCCCATGGCGACCTCTTGAGCAAGCGCGGCGTCCATGGTGCCGCGTTGCTCCTTTGAGCGGTGCGTTCACGAATGACAGCGCTGCTGTTGCAGGGGCCGGGGAACGCTGGCGCAGACTATCTGGCGCAGCGCCAGCAATTTCACCAGAGCCGCCTGCTCACCCCACCGTTTGGTCCCGCCCCGGCCCCGCATGCACATGCACCTGCCTGGCGTGCAGCGGCTCGCCGCATTCCGGGCACACCATCACGGGATCGAACAGCTTGCCGCAGCAGCCTAAGGGCGCCTGGACCTTCGAGATGGAGATCCGCCCGTTCGGAGAGAAATGGTGACCGCGGCGCAATAGTCCGGCTAGACTGATCTGAACATCAAGCAAATTCCGGGAGGACCTTAAGTGAAGACCGCGATCACCGAACTGTTCGGCATCGAGCACCCCATCATTCAGGGCGGCATGCATTTCGTCGGCTTTGCCGAACTGGCCGCCGCCGTCTCCGATGCCGGCGGGCTCGGCATCATCACCGGTCTCACGCAGAAGACGCCGGAATTGCTCGCGAAGGAGATCGCGCGCTGCCGCGACATGACCGACAAGCCGTTCGGCGTGAACCTCACCTTCCTGCCGTCCTTCTCGGCGCCGCCCTACGCCGAATACATTGCGGCCATCGTCGAAGGTGGCATCAAGGCGGTGGAGACCGCAGGCCGCAGCCCGGAAGCCTACATGCCGGCCCTGAAGGCGGCCGGCATCAAGGTCATCCACAAATGCACTTCGGTGCGCCACTCCCTGAAAGCCGAACGCATCGGCTGCGATGCCGTCAGCGTCGACGGCTTTGAATGTGGCGGCCATCCCGGCGAGGACGACATTCCCAACATGATCCTGCTGCCGCGCGCGGCGGAAGAGCTGAAGATCCCGTTCGTCGCCTCCGGCGGCATGGCCGACGGACGCAGCCTGGTCGCGGCGCTCGCGCTGGGCGCGGCGGGCATGAATATGGGCACGCGTTTCATTGCCACCAGGGAAGCTCCGGTGCATCAGAACGTGAAGAATGCACTCGTCGCAGCGACCGAGCTCGACACCCGCCTGATCATGCGGAGCTTGCGCAACACCGAGCGCGTGCTGAAGAACGCCAATGTCGACCGTCTGCTCGAGATCGAGCGCGATAAGGGCGACAAGCTCACGATCGACGACATCCACGGCCAGGTCGCGGGCGTCTATCCCAGGATCATGCTGGACGGCCAGATGGACGCCGGCGCCTGGAGCTGCGGCATGGTCGCAGGCCTGATCCACGACATCCCATCCTGCAAGGAGCTCATTGATCGCATCATGGCAGAGGCGGAGACCATCATCCGCAACCGCCTGCTAGGGTTCCTGGACGGGACGGGAGCGACACGAAAGGTCGCCTGACACCGTCAAACTTCTTAACCACGGCGGCATTTGACCGCTGGAATTGCGCGCGGCGCCTCCTAAATAGGGGTAAATTAGCCCTTTAATAAATCGATTTCAGGAGGCGTCCGTGGTCCTGAAAAACGTTCCCTTCGCAATTGCCCTTGCCCTCGTGATCGCAGGGGGCGGCATTGCGCGCGCTGACGACTACAAGCCTGACGAATATCTCGGCCTCGATCTCTCCAAGGCCGTTCTGTCGCCGAAGCGTCTCGGGCCGGAGACGCGCTTCGCGCCGCTCGCACTCGAAGCGCGTGGCGGCAACGAGGCGCAGGCTCGGGCTGAGCCTGTCGACGTGCCGAAGAAGGTGGCGGCCGAGCGCGTTCGTGTGGCCGAGCCGAAGGCCGCGCATACCAGGAGCGCACAGGCGCGCGGGGCGGCCCGTGCCAAGCTTGCGCGCCGCCACGGCAATCCGCTCGACGCGCAGGCAATGGATACCCGCATCCAGACTTGGCCATGCCGCTCCGGCGGTATCTGCAACTGGAAGCGTTAGTCGAGGCCAAAGCCGTCATCGCCACGTCGCAAAACCGTAGGCGCAGAGTCAAGAAACCGTAAGCCGGGAGTCAAGGAGCGCAGGCACCTTCCGTCGTGATTCGACGAAGGTTTCCTGAATGGCAACGCTCCGCGCCCCGCGCGCATGGACCCGGCGGCAGTTCCTGGTCCGCTCCGCCTCCAGCCTCGCGATCGCCTCGCTTGCGAAACCCTCCATCAGTCGTGCCGCCGACCGCCCGCAGATCGCGGGCGGGATCCAGTCCGGCGACGTCTCGGACGGCTCGGCCGTGATCTGGGCGCGCGCCGACCGGCCCGCGCGGATGCAGGTAGAGTGCTCGACCGTCGAAAGCTTCAAAACCATCATTGCGTCGGCTTCCGGTGATGCATTGCCCGACGCCGATCTCACCTCAAAACTGCTGCTGGCCGATCTGCCACCGGGCCAGGATATCTTCTACCGCTTGCGCTTCGACGACATTGCCACCGGTCTCGCCGGCGAAGGCCGCATCGGCCATTTCCGCACCGCGCCGGCAGCTAGCCAGTCGATTTCGTTCCTGTGGTCCGGCGATACCGCGGGGCAGGGCTGGGGCATCGACGTCTCGCGCGGCGGCTATCGCAGCTATCGGACCATGCTCGACAACCGTCCGGATTTCTTCATCCACTCCGGCGACCACATCTATGCCGACTGCCCGATTCCTTCCGAGTTGAAACTGTCGAACGGCGAGACCTGGCGCAATGTCGTGACCGAGGAAAAGTCCGAAGTCGCGCATACCCTGGCGCAGTTACGCGGCAACTACAAATACAACCATCTCGACGAGCACTTCCGTGCCTTCCACGCTGAGGTGCCGATGTTCGCGCAATGGGACGATCACGAGGTGACCAACGACTGGTCGCCGATCGGAACCTATGACGAGACCGGACACGAGGACGACGGCACCCCGCGCCTGGTCGCGCGGGCCCGCCGGGCCTTCTTCGATTTCATGCCGATCCGCGACATCGGCGCGCGGCAGGGCCGGGTCTGTCGCAAGATCGCCTACGGCCCGCTGCTCGACGTCTTCATGATCGACATGCGCAGCTTTCGCGACGAGAGCTGGAACAAGGGCGACGACCAACGCGGCTGGATCCTGGGCGCCGAGCAGCTCGCCTGGCTCAAGCGGGAGCTCGCCGCCTCGCGCGCAACCTGGAAGGTGATCGCGGCCGACTTGCCGATCGGCCTGATCAGCCTGGATGCCGTGGCGCTCGGCAACGGGCCGCCCGACCGGCGCGAGCACGAGATCGCGGATCTGCTCTCCTCCATCAAGCGTGCCGGCATCCGCAACATCGTCTGGCTCACCGCCGACATGCACTACACCGCCGCGCACTATTACGATCCGAACAAGGCGCAATTCCAGGATTTCGAGCCGTTCTGGGAGTTCGTCTCCGGCCCGTTGCATGCCGGCAGCTGGGGGCCTGGCGAGCTCGACGACACCTTTGGCCCGGTCGCGATGTATCAGCAGGGCTGCAGCGCAGCGCAGGGCGAGAACCTCGCGCCATGTTTCGGACTGCAGTTCTTCGGGCGGGTCGACATCGATGGCCGCAGCGGTGTGATGACCGTGACCTTGAAGGACGTGGACAATCGTCACCTCTGGTCGGTCGATATCGTGCCGCAGCCGCAGGGGCGGCCGGCCGTGGTGGCGCAGCATTCCTAAGCGCGAACCCGATCTTGATGATTGTGGCTGGCCGGCGACTCGCGCGCTATAGTCGCTACTCTCGCCGCCTCTTTCCATCACCGAAGAGTCTGCTCACGCGGCATTGCTGCGCGCATCGGCGGCCTGCGATATCTCAGGAGCCTGTTTCATGGACCATCTGAAAACACAGGGCATCAGCCTGCCCAAGCTTGGCCTCGGTACCTTCCGCATGCAGGGCGATGCCTGCCGCGCCGCAGTCGAGAGCGCGCTGTCGATCGGCTACCGCCATATCGATACTGCCGAGATGTATGCCAATGAGGAGCCGATCGGCTCGGCCATCGCGTCGTCCCGCGTGCCGCGCGGCGAGCTGCACGTCACCACGAAAGTCTGGCACGAAAACCTCGCCCCTGACGCGATCCGGCGCGCCTTCGATGCCAGCCTGAAGAAGCTCAGGCTCGACCATGTCGATCTCTATCTCGTGCACTGGCCGTCGAAGGCTGCGGACTGGGGTGCGGTGTTCGAGACCCTGATGAAGCTCAAGGAGGAGGGGCGCACGCGAGCCATTGGCGTTGCCAATTTCACAACGGCACTGCTCAAGGTCGCGGTCGAGGACATCAAGGCGCCGATCGCCTGCAACCAGGTTGAATATCACGCCATGCTCGATCAATCGAAGGTGCTCGGCTATCTCCAGGCCAAGTCGATTCCGCTCGTCGCTTATTGTCCGCTGGCGCAGGGGCGTATCGCCTCGGATCCGGTACTGGCCGAGATCGGCGCCCGGCACGAGGCGACCGCCGCGCAGGTCGCGTTGAAATGGCTGCTCGACCAGGACGGCGTCGCCGCAATCCCGAAGGCTTCGCGCCGCGAGAGCCAACAGGCCAATCTCGACGCGCTCAAGATCACGCTCGACGATTCCGACCGCAAGAAAATCGCCGCGCAGTCGAAGGACAGGCGTTGCGTCAATCCCGGCTTCGCGCCGGCGTGGGATTAGTTCGAGTGCTTGGGCAATAGAAATGGCCCCGTGAGGGGCCATTTTCATTCGCGTTGCGCATTAGTCCCAGTGATGGTGGCGGTGGCTGCGCTTGATCACGACCACGCGGTCTCCGCGATGGTGGCGGTGCCAGCCGCGGTCATGATGGTGCATGCGATATTCGGCGCGGGCGCCGTGCGGACCGTGATGGTGATGACCGCGCTTGATCACCACCGTCTCTGCGCTTGCCAGGGTCGGCGCCGCGATCACGAGCGCACCGAGAGCTGCAACCACATAACCAAGCTTCTTCATGATGTCCTTCTCCAAATGAATGCACATCTAAACCGTGTATTCACGCGAACGTTCCGGAGAAACGGGGAGAGAATTCTGAATGGATGTTCAGGTGAGCATGATCCGGACTCAAAGAGCCGCGTCAGCGCAAAGTGTGCGGCGGTTTCCGATTGGATCATGCTTGGGAATGACGGCTAATCGCAGCGTTGCTGCGCGGGCGTTGGTGCGCCGGTGGTGACGTACTTGCCGTCCTTGATCGTGTACTCGCCGCGCTCGCTGCGATTGTAGATCGCGCGCAGGCTTCCGTCCTTCTGCAATAGAAGTCCGAATTCACGCGTCTGACGCAGCGAGGGGAAGAACACCATCACGTCGAGCAGGCCCTCGGCGTCGACTGTGGCCGACACCACCTCGTTCTCGTCTTTGGCTTCGCCGAAATTGCGCCGGTAAATCACCCGGCCATCCTTCCTGATCTCGTAGCTCAGGAGCGCCCCCTTGTCGCGGTCTGGCCGGGCCGCGCAATCCACCGCCCACGAGCCGAGCAGGCCCCATTGCTCGACGGTCGCGGCCAGCGTCTCGGCACCGGCCATGGAGGTGAACGCAACCCACAGCACTACAGCCGCGATCCAGCGGTTCAAACGTCGCATCATGTCCTGAAAAACCCCGCCTCGAAGACTTCCAAACTGTACCATCGCGCCCGCGGCCGTTCCACGGCGGCCGGCGATCACTCGTGAATTTGATCCGCGTCAATGAGGCAGCGCATTTCGAGGGTAGGATGGCATTCCCGAAGGCGAACGTGGATAGACCAATGCTGAATCAAGTCGTGGATTTTGCGGGCGAAGTGCTGCCGGGGAGCTGTGCCGTACCGCCTTATTCCGAGGCCGCGTTTCTGACCGAGCTGGGCGATCGCTTGCGGTCCTCGCGCATGCGCTGCGATCTCTCGCGCCGCGAGCTGGCCCGCCGCTCCGGAATCTCCGAGCGCTATATCGCCCAGATCGAGGCCGGCAAGGGCAACGTCTCGATCGTCCTGTTGCTGCGGCTGGCTTCCGCGATCCACGGCAGCCAGCCCCAGGCGGCCTGATATCAGGCCCGCTTCTCCACATTGGCGCTGCGGGCCGGCACGCCGAATTCCTTGCGGCAGACCTCGGCCAGCACGGCGACGCCCTCGCGGATCTGCTGATGCGTGGGGCTTGCAAAGCACAGCCGCAGTCGCGAGCTGGAATGGCCCCTGTTGGTCGACCATTCCGGCCCCGGATTGATCGAGACGCCGGCGGCAAGCGCGGCCTGATACAGCTTCAGCGTATCGACCTGGCCGGGCAGCTTCACCCACAGGAAGATTCCGCCCTTGGGCTCCTCGAACTCGGCGGCCGTCCCGAACTGCTCGTTGAGCGCTTCCATCAGCGTGTCGAGCTTGGTGCGCAACGCCTTCGTCAGGGCCGGCACGTGGGTCGAAAAATGCGGCCTGCAATAGGTGGCGAGCACCATCTGCTCGAGCGCGCCGGACCCGGCATCTGTCTTCAGCGACAGCATCCGCGACATCACCTCCCAGGGCGCGACGATGAAGCCGACGCGCAGCGCCGGCGCGATCGACTTCGAGAACGAGCCGATATGGATCACGCCGCCGTTCGGGCTCATCGCGTAGATCGCCGGCGGCCGCTGCCCTGACCACACGAGGTCGGCATAGCAATCGTCCTCGAAGATGGGGACGCCGTATTCGGCCGCGAGCCGCACCAGCTCAGTGCGCCGGCTCTCGGGCATGATGCTGCCGGTGGGGTTCTGCACCGTTGGAATGGTGTAGATGTATTTCGGGCGGATGCCGCGGCTCTTCAGGTCGGCCAGCGTCGTCGCCAGCATGTCCATGCGCATGCCGTCCTTGTCGAGGGGAATGCCGACGACATTGACCCCGAGCCGCGCCAGGCGGTTCAGCGAGCCCTGATAGCTCTCCTGCTCGAAGATCACGGTGTCGCCGCGCGCCAGCAGCGTGGAGTTGACGAGATCGAGCGCCTGGAGGGAGCCCGAGACGATCAGCAGATCGTCGACCGTGCAGGTGATGCCGGCATCGCGCTTGAGTTTCGTCACCAGGAATTCGCGCAAGGGCAGGTAGCCCTGCGGGCCATGGGCCAGCCCGTAAGTGGCGAGCGAGCGGCCCTCGCGCCGCAGCACCGCGTTGGTCGCTTCGATCAGCTCGTCGAGCGGCACTTGTTCGGAATCATTATTGCCGCCGACGAAGCTGTATTTGGCAAGGCCCGTCCAGCGCGCAGAGGGGGCCGGCAGCCCTGCCGGAAACAGGGGTGCGAAATCGAAGCTGGACGTCATGGGAGCGTTCCTCGTTTTGTTCTTGTTGAGCGGCGGCTTTGCACCGGCCGCCTTACTTCTTGCCGGCCGTCCTGGTTGGGCGGCCCTGGCTGATGAAAGCGTAATGCGCATTGGCGATGCCGCCAACCATGAGGGCCTCGACCACCGGCTCGGCGATCTCCCCCGTGGCGGCCCAGTCGACCAGGAAGTTGGCCCCGGTCCCGCCGCGCACGTCATCGGTCGGAATGAAGATCGAGACGGTGGCGAGCGGCCTCAACGCCACCGGCGCCTTCAAATAGCTCTCGACCTGCTTGCCTGCGGTGTCGAAATAGGCGATGCGTTTGACGACCAGCGGCTGGGTCTCGGAGGCGTTGTGCACGCTCAAGGTCACCGAGAAATCGACTCGCAGCTTGCCCTGGCTCATCGCGACGCTGGAATAGGCGGGCACGTAGAACCCACCGGAAACGGCGAGGTCCTCCTTCGGCAGAGCGGTGAGCGAATCGGCAAAGTTTTGTTCGATATTGACCTTGGATTGCGCTGTGAGCGAATCGGCGAAGGCGAGGGGACCCAGCAGCATGGCTGCGACGAGCCCTCTCCGCATGTGACGAATTGCTCGCTTGCCGCACCGCAACCCGCCTCTAGGGTGCGGCAAAACGGACCAATTAGGCATGCACGAGCTCATTCGCGACATCACTCTCTCAATCCTGTTTGCCTGGATGCTGGGCCTGCTCGCCCATTTCTCCCGGCAACCGCTGATCCTGGCCTACCTTATCGCCGGCTTCTGCATAGGTCCATTCGGCGCCGGCTGGGTCCATTCGCAGGAATCGATCAGCGTCATCTCCGAGCTCGGCCTGATTTTCATGCTGTTCATGATCGGGCTCGAAATCGACCTGAAGAAGATCGTGCGGGCAGGGCGGGTGATTCTGTTCGCGGCGGGCAGCCAGCTGCTCGGCGGCTGTCTGCTCGGGGTCCTGTTCTTCGTCGGCATCGGCCTGTCGCTTGGCGGCGGGCATTTCGATGCGGTCTATCTCTGCGTCGCCTGCGCGCTGTCGAGCACCGTCATCATTGTCAAGGTGCTCTATGAGAAACGCGAGCTCGATACGCTGCCGGGCCGCATCACCCTCGGCGTCCTGGTGCTCCAGGACATCTTCGCGATTCTCTTCCTGGCAGTGCAGCCGAGCCTGGCCAATCTGCAGGTCACCGTCATCCTGCTCTCGATCGGCCGCGTCGCTGTGCTGGTTGCCGCCGCGCTTCTGGTCAGCCGCTACGTGCTGCCGCGCCTGTTCCACCAGATCGCCCGGCGGCCCGAGCTGATCCTGCTCGGCGCGCTGGCCTGGTGCTTTCTCGTCGCCGAGATGGCCGAGCGGCTGTCGCTGTCGCGCGAGATGGGTGCACTGATTGCCGGCGTGTCGCTCTCGACCTTCCCTTACGCCCTCGACGTGACCGCCAAGGTCACCACGCTGCGCGACTTCTTCATCACGCTGTTCTTTGTCGCGCTGGGGATGACCATCCCCGTGCCCGGCCTCTCGGTGATCGGACTTGCCTTGATGATCGCGGCGTTCACGGTGGCGAGCCGCCTCGTCACTACCTTCACCCCGCTCTACCTGATGAAGCAGGGCCTGCGAGCCAGCCTGTTGCCGGCGCTGAACCTCGCGCAGATCTCCGAGTTCTCGCTGGTGGTGATCCAGACCGGTATCGCCGACCACCATATCGCCGCGGAGACGGCAAATGCCGCCTCCTTCGCCTTCGTGGTGCTGGCGGTGCTCTCGACCTTCGTGATGACCCGCAGCGACGAGATCACCCGCTGGGCGATCGGCCCCCTGAAGCGGATCGGCCTGCGCGACCTCGACCATGGCAACGGCCATGCCGAGGACGGGCACGAGGGCGGCCATGGCGAAGCCCGCCGCGTCGTGATCCTCGGCTTTTTCCGTGCCGCGAGCGCGCTGCTGGCCGAGATCGAGCGGCAGGCGCCGGTGCTGCTGGAGCAGATCACGGTGGTCGACTTCAACCCCAATGTGTACCAGACCCTGCTTTCGCGCGGCCTGCACGTGATCTATGGCGACATCAGCAATGTCGATACGCTGCTCCATGCCGGCATCGGCAAGTCCGAGATGATCATCCTCAGCGTGCCGGATTCGCTGCTGAAGGGCGCCACCAACGAGAAGCTGGTCCGCCACGTCCGCGCGCTCAATCCGACCGCGCTGATCGTCGCCACGGCCGACCTCCTGGCCGACGTCGGGGCGCTCTACGAGGCCGGCGCCAGCTACGTCACCGTGACCCGGCTCAGCGACGCCCATGAGTTGTTTACCGTGATCGAAGCCGCCCAGGCCGGCCTGCTCGCCGACAAGCGTGCCGAACTCGATCAGCGGCTCGGCGAGCGGCGCGAGGTGCTGCCCTGACGGCGTCCGGCCGCCTTCCTTGCGGGCCCTGCGCGCCTATATCCCTGGTATCTTCGGTGCAAGCCTGAAACCGCGTGGACGGGCCTGTCCCGGGGCATATGCGGTTGCGTCCAGGACACTAGCATCCGGGGCCAAGTCCAGCTAAGGCGTCCGGCTGAGCCTCCGGCCCATAACCGATAGAGATTGGGAATGCCCGATACCGTCCAGGAAGTCTTGCAGGCCTTTGCCCGGGGTGAGCTCGTGGTCGTCACCGACGACGAGGACCGCGAGGGCGAGGGCGATCTGATCGTCGCAGCCTCGCTCTGCACCGCCGACAAGATGGCCTTCATCATCCGCCATACCTCCGGCATCGTCTGCGCTCCCGTGACGACCGAGGACGCGCGCCGCCTGCGGCTCGATCCGATGGTCGCCCACAACGATTCCGCGCACACCACCGCGTTCACGGTCTCGATCGACTACAAGCCCGATGGCGGCACCGGCATCTCCGCCGAGGAGCGCGCCTCGTGCTGCCGCGCGCTCGCCAATCCCAATGTCGGCGCCAACGACTTCGCCCGGCCCGGCCACATCTTCCCGCTGATCGCCAAGGACGGCGGCGTGCTGCTGCGCTCCGGCCATACTGAGGCTGCCGTGGACCTCTGCAAGCTCTCGGGCCTGCCGCCGGTCGGCGTCATCAGCGAGCTCATGAACGACGATGGCAGCGTGATGAAGGGCGAGCAGGTCGCCCGCTTCGCCGCCCAGCACAAGCTCAGGCACGTCACCATCGCGGATATGATCGCCTACCGCCAGGCGCGCGAAAAGCTGATCGAGCGGGTCTCGACCTTCGTCACCGACAGCCCGATCGGCCCCTTGCAGGGCTATGCCTACCGCTCGCCGTTCGATTCCATCGCTCACGTCGCCTTCGTCTATAACGGCGTCGGCGACGGCAAGAACGTGCTGACGCGCTTCCACAAGCCGAACATCGTCAAGGACACCTTCACCGGTCACAAGCGCATGGCGGCCGTGCTCGAACATTTCAAGAAATCGGGCCGCGGCGTGCTGGTCTACTTGCGGGATGGTGCGGCCGGCGTCCCCGTGGCGCCGCTGCCGGACGAGTCGTCGACGGAAGCCGACCGCAACCGCCAGTGGCGCGAGGTCGGCGTCGGCGCGCAGATCCTGCGCGACCTCGGCGTCACCTCGATCCGGCATCTCACCTCCTCGGTGCACGACTACAAGGGTCTGTCCGGCTTCGGCATCGAGATCGTCGCCAACGAGCAGCTCGAAAGCTGACCACAACGTTTCCAGGTTCACGCCGTGGCGCGAGCCGGAATGACCGAAACCAGGATGCAATTGAACTTGTTGCCGCGGCGCTTTAGTTTGTCGGGCAATTATTGACGGAACCAGACGCGAAAGGACGTTTCATGAGCGTGCGCCCTCAGGCCAAGGACAAGCCGGCTGCGGCTTCTTTCCAGTGGGACGATCCATTCCTGCTCGACGAGCAGCTGACCGAAGACGAGCGCATGGTGCGCGATACCGCCCGCGCCTATGCCCAGGACAAGCTGTTGCCGCGGGTTGCCAAGGCCTATCTCGAAGAGAAGACCGATCGCGAGATCTTCAATGAGATGGGCGAGCTCGGCCTGATCGGCATCACGCTGCCCGAGGAATATGGTTGCGCGAATGCGAGCTACGTCGCCTATGGCCTCGTCGCACGCGAGATCGAGCGGGTCGATTCCGGCTATCGCTCGATGAACTCGGTGCAGTCCTCGCTGGTGATGTACCCGATCTACGCCTATGGCGACGAGAACCAGCGCAAGAAGTACCTGCCGAAGCTCGCCAGCGGCGAGTGGGTCGGCTGCTTCGGCCTGACGGAGCCTGACGCCGGCTCCGATCCCGCCGGCATGAAGACCCGCGCGGAGAAGGTTTCGGACGGCTATCGCCTCACCGGCAGCAAGATGTGGATCTCGAACGCGCCGATCGCCGACGTGTTCGTGGTCTGGGCCAAGTCGGCCGCGCACGACAACCAGATCCGCGGCTTCGTGCTGGAGAAGGGCATGAAGGGTCTCTCGGCGCCGAAGATCGGCGGCAAGCTGTCCCTGCGCGCCTCGATCACCGGCGAAGTCGTGATGGATGGCGTCGTCGTTCCGGAAGACGCCCTGCTGCCCAACGTCTCCGGCCTGAAGGGCCCGTTCGGCTGCCTCAACCGCGCCCGCTACGGCATCTCCTGGGGTGCGTTGGGGGCCGCCGAGGACTGCATGCATCGCGCCCGCCAGTACACGCTCGACCGCAAGCAGTTCGGCAAGCCGCTCGCCGCGACCCAGCTGGTGCAGAAGAAGCTCGCCGACATGGAGACCGAGATCGCGCTCGGCTTGCAGGGCTCGCTGCGCGTCGGTCGCTTGATGGACGAGGGCAAGTTCGCGCCCGAGATGATCTCGATCATGAAGCGCAACAATTGCGGCAAGGCCCTCGATATCGCCCGCACCGCCCGTGACATGCACGGCGGCAACGGCATCTCGATCGAATATCACGTGATGCGCCACGTCCATAACCTCGAAACGGTCAACACCTACGAGGGCACCCACGACGTCCACGCCCTGATCCTGGGCCGCGCCATCACGGGCATTCAGGCGTTTTTCTGATTTGGTTCTCCGTCATTCCGGGGCGCGCGAAGCGCGAACCCGGAATCTCGGGCCGCATTATTCCTGTTCAATCGAGATTCCGGGTTTGGCCCTGACGGGCCATCCCGGAATGACGTCAAAGAACAAAGAAGAAGCCATGTCCGATAACGACGACGTCCCGTTCAATCGCAACTTTCCGCTGAAGCCCGGCATCGTCGAGGAGGTCCGCCCCGGCGTGCGGCGCGTGCTCTGCAACAATTCGAGCCCGTTCACCTTCACCGGCACGGTCAGTTATATCGTGGGCGAGGGCAATGTTGCGATTATCGATCCCGGTCCGGACGATGAGGCGCATGCGGCTGCGCTGCTCGATGCCGTGCGCGGCGAGACGGTGAGCCATATCTTCGTCACCCATACCCATCGCGACCATTCCCCGAACACCGCGCGCATCAAGCAGGCGACAGGTGCGCCGGTCTATGCCGAAGGCCCGCATCGCGCCTCGCGCCCGCGCTTCGAGAGCGAGAAGCACAATCCGGAATCCGGCGTCGACCGCGATTTTGCGCCAGACGTCAACCTCGCACACGGCGACGTCGTCGAAGGCGACGGCTGGCGGCTCGAGGCCGTGGCGACGCCCGGCCACACGGCCAATCATCTGGCATTCGCCTGGCCCGAGCGAAAGTTCAACTTCGTCGGCGATCACGTGATGGGCTGGTCGACCTCCATCGTGGCGCCGCCCGACGGCTCGATGATCGACTACATGGATTCGCTGGATCGGCTCGCGGCACGCGAGGAGGATCTCTATTTCTCAGGCCACGGCCCCGAGATCCCCGAGGGCCAGCGCTTCGTGCGCTTCCTGATCCGTCACCGCAAGGCGCGTGAGGCCTCGATCCTGCACCGTCTCGCCAAGGGCGAGACCGACATCCCGACGATGGTCCGCGCGATCTATATCGGTATCGATCCGAGGCTGACGACGGCCGCCGGCTACTCCGTGCTGGCGCACCTCGAAGACCTGGTCGCACGCGGCGTGGTCGCAACCGATGGCGATCCCGTGATCGGCGGGACGTATCGGGTGGCCTAGCTAGGGGCGAATGGCGAATAGAGAGTGGCGAATTGCGTTTCTCTATTCGCTATTCGCCACTCGCCAATTCGCTATTTTTTAACGGTCTTCGCCGGCGCCTTGGGCGGCGCGACCGGCGTCTTCTTCACCGGCTTGAGCGCGTCGGCATCGGCGGCGGTGTTGAGATCGTCGATGAACTTCTTGATGCGCGCGGCGTTGCTGCCGAGATCGCTGTCGAAATTGCGCGAAGCGGAGCGCATGTCGACCCGGGAATCATCGCCATCCGGCACGACCCTTATCGAAACGTCCTCGCGAAAACCCATGATCGGCGTGCGCGCCACCGCCTCGATGCGGCCGATGCGGCGCGGCGGCTGCGGCGCGCGCTCGTCGATGACGATCCATTTGCGCTTGTGCACGAGCTGGAGCGCGATTGCATAGGCGCGGTCGACGGAAATCTCGAGCTCGACGGGCACGATTTCGGGATAGAAGCGGCGCTGCTGCTCCGCCGAGTAGAGGCCGGCATAGACCGCAGTATTGGTGCCCTCGCCGGTGCGCAGTCGCGCCATCGCGTCGAAGCGCGGCGGATCGATCGGGTCGGTGGTGATGTCGTAGATGGACGGCAGCTTGCGATATTGAAAGGCCAGATAGGCGGGATAGGCGAGGATCGCGCCGTCGATCAGGAAGGCGAGCAGGATGCGCGCCATGCCCCGCGAGCCGTTCTGCCAGATCGCGGCAAAGCCCGCGAGCCCGAACAAGATCGAGAGGCCTGATATCGCGAGCCCGCCGAAGAAAGTCGCAAGCGCCGGTTTCGGCTCCAGGAAATCGAAGCGGACGACGATGACCGACACCACCACCGCCACCACCGCGAACACGGCCAGATTGCGCGCCCAGCTCGCCAGGCTGGACACGGGCTCCGACTGGTAGGGAGCGGAAAACCTGCGGGCCATCGGGTGAGCTCTGCCGGGGTTGGCGATGCCGGCCGATCTGGCGCGACGATGGCTTGTTGAGACCACGGCGCGGCGGCAAATTCAAGGGAGACCGGACTGTTACTGCCCGTCATTCCGGGGCGATGCGGAGCACTCGAACTCAGGTGCGCCCTCGCGCACCTGAGAATCTCGAGATTCCCCGGTGCGCAATTGCGCACCTGAGGTCTGGTCCTTCGGACCATCCCGGAATGACGTAGCTTGCTGTGCCGCTACGCCGCCGCGTTCGGGAAGCGATAATCCTTGAACTGGTCGCGCAGCGCCGTCTTCAGGATCTTGCCGGTGGCCGTATGTGGGATGCCTTCGACGAAGGCGACGTCGTCGGGCATCCACCATTTGGCGATCTTGCCATCCATGAACTTCAGGATGTCCTCACGTGTGGCCTGCTGGCCCTGCTTGAGCTGCACGATCAAGAGCGGCCGCTCGTCCCATTTGGGATGGAATACGCCGATCACCGCGGCTTCCGCCACGGCGGGATGGCCGACTGCGAGGTTTTCGAGGTCGATCGAGGAGATCCACTCGCCGCCGGACTTGATCACATCCTTGGAGCGGTCGGTGATCCGCATGTAGCCGTCCTCGTCGATCGTCGAGACGTCCCCGGTGTCGAAGAAGCCTTCTTCGTCGAGGATGTTGGTGTCGACCCGGTAATAGGCCTTGGCCACGGCAGGGCCGGAGACCTTGAGGCGACCGAAGGTCTTGCCGTCCCAGGGCAGCTCCTTGCCGGCATCGTCGGTGATCTTCATCTGCACCGCGAAGGGTGCATAACCCTGCATCTGAAGCACGTCGAGCTTGGCATCGCCCGTCGCATTGTGGAACGGAGGCTTCAGCGCCGCGACGCTGCCGATCGGGCTCATCTCGGTCATGCCCCAGGCGTGACGCACGTTGGAGCCCATGTCGAGGAAGGCCTTGATCATCGAGCGCGGCATCGCCGAGCCGCCGCAGATCACCATCTTCAGATCCGGCAGCTTGAGATTGTTGGCGGCCATGTGCTGGAGCAGCATCAGCCACACCGTCGGCACGCCCGCGGTGTGCGTCACCTTCTCGGTCGAGAGCAGCTCATAGACCGATGCGCCGTCGAGCTTGGCTCCGGGCATCACCAGCTTGGTGCCCTGCGAGGGCGCGGAGAAGGCGATGCCCCAGCTGTTGGCATGGAACAGGGGAACCACCGGCAGCATTGTCTCGGACGCACTGGTGCCGAGCGCGTCGACATTGTTGGCCATCAGCGCGTGCAACACGTTGGAGCGATGCGAGTACAGCACACCCTTGGGATCGCCGGTCGTGCCGGAGGTGTAGCACATCGCCGCCGCCGTGTTCTCGTCAAAGTCCTTCCATTTGAATTTGCCGTCGGCCTGCGCAATCCAGTCCTCGTAGGCGACCGCGTTCTTCAGCGTGGTCTCCGGCATGTGAGCCTTGTCGGTGAGCACGATGTAGCGCTCCACGCTGGGCAGCTTGTCCGCGATCTTCTCCAGGATCGGAACGAAGGTGATGTCGGTCATCACGATGCGATCCTGCGCATGATTGATGATCCAGGCGATCTGTTCGGGAAAGAGGCGAGGATTGACCGTGTGGCAGATGGCACCGATCCCCATGATGCCGTACCAGACCTCGAGATGGCGCCAGGTGTTCCAGGCGATCGTTGCGACGCGGTCGCCGAGCTTGATACCGTCGCGCTCCAGCATCTGCGAGACCTTGAGCGCGCGCTTGTGGATCTCGGCGTAATTGGTGCGATGGATCGGTCCCTCGACCGAGCGCGTGACCACCTCCTGCTTGCCATGAATCCTGGCGGCGTGTTCGATGATCCGGTGGCAGAGCAGGGGCCAATCTTGCATCAAACCAAGCATTCTCACGTTCCTCCGAGAAGTCGCTGGGCGCGTTATCGCTCTCAGCTTGGGCCAAAGAATTGTCATGACTTTTAGCCTGCCGGACTTTCGCCGCAAATGGTCTTGTCGCGGCTATATGTCCGTCGGCGCGGCAATGGTTACCGCCGCGCTGGGGCTGCTGCTCGTGCCTGTCGAGAGGGCAGAGGCGCGGAAATATCCTGCGCCACTCGATATCTTCGGCCTTGGTACACCACGGCCGCGCGCGGCCGTTCGTACCGCGAAGATTCCCCTGCCAAAACCTCGCCCCGAAGAGGCTCCAAAGGCACCGAATAAGGCCTCGGACGAGGTCCCGCCGGAGGCAGGGGAGAAGTCGTCTCCAGACCAGCCGAGCGCCGACAAGCCTGCCGAGGCTGTGCCGCCACCCCAGAAGCAGGCCTCAGACTGCCGCGTCGCGCTGACGGAGGACATTGCGATCGCGCCCTCGATCCCGGACATCCGCGGCCCCGGCGCCTGCGGCGGCGAGGATCTGGTACGGCTGGAAGCGGTCGTGCTGCCGGACAAGCGCAAGGTGACGGTCAAGCCGGCGGCCATCCTTCGCTGCACCATGGCGTCCGCGATCGCCGATTGGCTGCGCAAGGACATGGTGCCGCTGGCCACCAGCCTCGGCTCGCCCATCAGCGACCTCGACAATTTCGATTCCTTCGAGTGCCGCGGTCGCAACCGCGTCGCTGGCGCGCTGCTGTCCGAGCATGGAAAGGCCAATGCCATCGACATCCGCGCCATCAAGCTCGCCAATGGGCAGTCGATCGGCCTCACGGACCGCACCCTGTCGCGCGACGTTCGCGAGCGCGTGCTGCACTCGGTCTGCGCGCGCTTTTCCACCGTGCTCGGTCCTGGCTCGGACTGGTACCATGAGGACCACATCCATCTCGATCTGGCGCAGCGCCGCAACGGCTACCGCATCTGCCAGTGGAACGTCTGGGATCCTCTGCCGCAGGTCGCCCCGCTCCTGCCGGTGGAACGCCCCGAGGAGGCGCCGCCGCGCGAGGTCGCGGCCAAGCCTGAGGCGAAGGAAGGTGCTGACGACGAGCCGGCGGAGAAATCGTCTTCACCTGAAGAGAAATCGCCCCCTGCCAAGAAGTCTCCATCGTCCAAGCAGGCAACAAAAAAGCGCCGGTAAAACCGGCGCCTTTTGTTGTCCAGAGATCGTTGGCGATCAGTAGCTGGCCGCCTGGCCGGTTTGGCTGTTGCCGAGCGCCAGTCGCGAATTGTACGGCGAGTCGCCGTGCTTGGGCTCGAGCACCACGACCAGGGTCCCAACCTTGACGCGATCATAGAGATCGATCGCGTCCTCGTTGGTCAGGCGGATGCAGCCTGACGAGATCGAGGCGCCGATATATTCCGGCTGGTTGGTGCCGTGGATCCGGAACAGCGTGTCCTTGCCGCCCGAATAGAGGTACAGCGCGCGGGAGCCCATCGGGTTGTCCGGGCCGGGGGCGACATAGGTCGGCACGCCCAGACGCGAAATTTCGCCGGGGGTGGGGTGCCAGGCCGGCCACTCGGTCTTGCTGCCCACCTTGGCGATGCCCGACCAGGCCATGGCCTCTTCGCCAACGGTGATGCCGTAGCGGATCGCCTTGCCGCCCTCCAGCACGTAATAGAGGTAATGGTTGTCGGAATCGACCACGATCGAGCCCGGCGATTCCTTGCGGTGGTATTCGACGATGGCGCGGCGGAACGGCTCAGCGACCGGGGTGTTCTCGTATTTGACCTTGGCGAGCAGTTCCTTGTCCTTTGGCTTGAAGGACTTGGTGTCGGTCGCCTCATAATGAGTGGCCTGCATGCAGCCCGACAGCATCAGGCCGGCGGCAAAAATCCCCAATATAACTTTCAGCGACGACATGGTTTGGTTCCAATCAAAACAATACCGCACGGACGGCTTGAGCTTGGCGCCCGAGTTCCTCGACTCCGTTAAGCCCATTATCGTTGAAATCTGCCACAATTCCAGCTCTGAAGGTCTTTTCCCGCGCTACGAGACCCTAGCTGTGGCTTTTCTGCCGCAAATTTTGCGCTGCTATGCGGGTTTTTCGGCGGGAGGCGCCGAACTGTCGATTCCGTGCCACAGTTGAGCCTCGGATCGCCACAAGTCCAAACGCTCCGTTAATGTTGTTGTCATCGTGAACCTGCCAGAATCGCGCTAAGGGCTGGCTGTCGCAGGATCTCTGGAGCTTTTCATGTTTTCGGTGTTTGTTCCCTCCGAGTCCGCCCTCAAGAAGGCTGTCATCGAGGATCTTGCGGCCGTGCCGGAGAACGCTGTCTGGATCGACCTCGTCAATCCGAGCGCGGCCGAGGACAAGGCGGTGGAGCGGCTCGCGGGCATCGCCATCCCGACCCGGGAAGACATGCAGGAGATCGAGATCTCCAGTCGCCTCTATATGGAGAACGGCGCGCGCTACATGACTGCGACGCTGATGTGCCACTCCGATACCGACATGCCCCGGACCACGGCGGTGACCTTCATCCTCGGCGACCACCGCCTGGTGACGGTGCGATATGACCAGCCGAAGCCGTTCGCGCTGGTCGAGGCCAAGCTCGCCCGCTCCTGCACGCCTTCCGTCACGGGCGAGATGGTGCTGATGGAGCTGCTGGATGCGGTGATCGACCGCTGCGCCGATATTCTGGAGCGTTGCGGCGCCGAGATCGATCAGGTCAGCCACGACATCTTCGAGCCCGAGAGCGAGCGCCATGGGCAGGCAAAGAGATACTCCCAGATCTTGATCTCGATCGGCCGCAAGGGTGATTTGACCTCGAAGGTTCGCGAGAGTCTGGTGTCGATCGGTCGCGTCGTCACGTTCCTGTCCGCGGTGGTCGAGGGCGTGAAATGGTCGAAGGACATGCGCGAGCAGCTCAAGACCATGCAGCGCGACGTCGCCTCGTTGACCGACCACGCCTCCTATCTCTCCAACAAGATCACCTTCGTGCTCGATGCCATGCTCGGCGTCGTCAATCTCGAGCAGAACAACATCATCAAGCTGTTCTCGGTGATGGCCGTCGTCCTGATGCCGCCGACGCTGATCGCCTCGGTCTACGGCATGAACTTCAAGGTGATGCCGGAACTCGAATGGGTGCACGGCTATCCGATGGCGCTGGTGATGATGCTGGCCGCCGCGGTCGTCCCGTACTGGATCTTCAAATGGAAGAAGTGGCTGTAGGAGTCGCGCTCGAGCGAAGATACCTACCGAGACCTTACGCCGCTCGCGGAGACACAATAGAACGTGTCGCAGAATAGATCGGGATTGAGGCGGTGCCGTGATGTCCGCGCCGTGCCGCAATTCCTCCGGTAAAATTTGAGCGGTGGGCTGAACGTTTGCGCGAAACTTGTCTGCGATAAGCAGTGCGTAGCCGCGAGGAACAGCCATGGTTGAGAAACACATAACGACGCCCCGCAACGTCATCGATCTGGCGAACTATCGCCAGGCGATGACGAGCGGCAAGGCGCCGTCGATGTCGGCACGCATGTGCCGGCACTGTGGTGCTCCGCTGCTGGATGGTGAGAACGACGACGACTGCTCGACTGCATTCAGCAAGGCCGCTCCGCGGCCGCGCGAGAGGTCGCGTCGGATTCGACTCGATTGAGGAACGGAAGGTAAGGGCGATCCAGGCCTTGCGGCGGCGTTGTCTGGATCGCCTTGCTTCCACTCTTCGGCAAATCTGCTAGGGTTTAACTATCTGCGCCGTCGAGACGATGGTCTCTTCGATAGCATAGTCGCGGCTGAACGGGACGAGATGATGCAAGACCTCGCTCAGCATCGCCTCGACATTCTCGCCCAGTGCGTCCCGTGACGAGGACGAATAAGTAAGCGTGCGCTTCGCCAAATCGTGCAGGCCGACCAGATGGCTGGTCTCGACGGTGACAAGCTCGGCGAGCTGCAACGGGCTGCCGTGGAAGAACGCGGAAAGGTCGCGATGTGTCCGCGTGCCCCGTCCTGCCTCCTCCCAGAGCTGCGAAGGCGACCAGCGACGGCGAATTTCGTTGTAACCATCGAGCCATGGGTTACGGCCGTCGGTAGCCGAGAACGAAGCGCAGATCGCGATCGCGCCCCCGTGTGCAACCAGCTGGCCGAGTTGGGCAACCGTCGCATTGCGATCCATCCAATGCAACGCACGGCCGATCGTGACGATGTCGAAAGTGCCGATATCGGGTGGAAGCGTCTCTGCCTTGCCTTCAATCAGCGTGACATGTCGACCCGCGCGGGAAGCGGCAAGCCGCGCGGCGTCGAGCATCGCAGGCTCCGGATCGACTCCGACGACACGGCCGACATAGGGGCCGAAGCCGAGCGCCAGCAGCCCGGGTCCGGTACCGAGATCAATCAGACTGCTCTGTTTGGTGAGACCGAGTTTTTGCGCGACGCAGCGGAAGAATTCGCGCGGATACGGCGGCCGCAGATGCTCGTAGAGTGAGGCGGTGCTTGCGAACCGGCCCATGCTTTCGTGCCTGCCTACACGTGCTGGCCGCCGTTGATGTGGATCTCGGCGCCGTTGACGTAGGAGCTGGTATCGGTGCACAGCACGTAGATGATCTTGGCCACTTCGTCGGGCGTGCCGAGGCGGTGCATCGGGATCTGCTGTTCGACGATCTTCTCGGTGCCCGGCGACAGGATCGAGGTGTCGATCTCGCCCGGGGCGATCGCGTTGACGCGGACGCCGATACGGCCGAAATCGGACGCCATCTCGCGCGTCAGCGAGGCGAGCGCGGCCTTCGAGGTGGCGTAGGCGGCGCCCGCGAACGGGTGCACGCGCGAGCCCGCGATCGAAGTGACGTTGACGACCGAGCCCTTGGCCGCCTTCAATTCCTCGATCAGCCCGCGTGCCATCATGATCGGCGCGAAGAAGTTGACATGGAAGACATGCGTCCAGGTGTCGAGGTCAGTGTCGACCGAGCCGAGCCGGGAGCCGCCCGGGCCCTTCGGCGAGATCGCGGCGTTGTTGACCAGCGCATGCAGCATGCCGCCCTCCAGCCGGTTGCGGATATCGGAGATCGCGCGCGCCGTATCCTGGGGATCGCCAAGGTCGACCTGGATGTGGTCCTCGGGCCCCGCGTCCCACGGGCAGTCCTCCGGGAAAGGATGCCGCGAGCAAGTGATGACGCGCCATCCCGCCGAGGAAAAGCGGATCACCGTGGCGTGGCCGATGCCGCGGCTTGCTCCGGTCAGGAGCAGCGTGCGGCGCGGCGCATTGGACGAATGCGGCATGGACATCTTTCAGGTCGACCCAAAGCTCGAGACTAGGTTGAAGACAGGGATCAAGGGTACATCCGCGTCTTGGACCATTTCTGGCCGGCGGCGTCGCGGCGAAATTCGATGCGGTCGTGCAGGCGGAACGGGCGGTCGTGCCAGAACTCGATACGCATCGGCGTGATGCGCCAGCCGCTCCAGCCCGGCGGCCGCGGCACTTCGCCGATGACATATCTGGCCGCAACCTTGGCGATGGCCTGCTCGAAGGCGAAGCGGCTCTCAAGCTCTTGCGACTGCTTGCTCGCCCAGGCGCCGATCTGGGCCTGCTTGGGGCGGGTGGCGAAATAGGCGTCGGCTTCAGTGTCGGTCACCGGCGTCACGTTGCCGCGGATGCGGACCTGACGGCGCAGCGACTTCCAGTGAAACAGTAACGCTGCCTTAGGATTTGCGGCGAGTTCGCGGCCCTTCTGGCTGGCGATGTGGCTGTAGAAGACGAAACCTTCGGTATCGAAGCCCTTCATCAGCACCATGCGGACGTCCGGCAGCCCGTCAGGGTCGACGGTTGCGAGCGCCATGGCATTCGGATCGTTCGGCTCGCTCTTGGTCGCCTCGTTCAGCCAGGCCTCGAACAGCGCAAATGGCTCGTCGGCGGCGGTGAAATCACCGGATGTTAAGGGTGTCTGGTGTTTCATCGAGGTCGTGTCGGTCATGTCTGGAGTCCGAGTTGCGTCCCGCGGCCCAAAATGCGTCCTTGTCCGCTACCGTCCTATATAGGGCATGGGATCGCGTTGGCCTATCGGCGATCCGGCCCTCCGGCCTCGCCGTGACGATGATTCTGGTCGGGCTCGGCGCCGGCGGCTGCAGCTTTTCCCGCAATGACACGAGTGCCTACGCCAAGACCGACGACAGCGATCTCACCGGCTCGATCGCGCGGTCGGCGAGAGACGCGGCGCCCACCGAGACCGATCTCGCCTTCGCGCGTAATGCCGCCTCCGACGTGCTCAGCAAGGGCGACAAGGATTCCAGCCAGCACTGGGAGAATCCGGAGACCGGGGCGCGCGGCTCGGTGACGCCGATCGCCCAGTCCTATGCCGCCGAGGACGGACGCAGATGCCGCGACTTCCTGGCGAGCTATGTCAACGGCAGCACCGAAAGCTGGCTTCAGGGCGCCGGCTGCCAAAGGAGCCGTGGCCGTTGGGAGATTCATACGCTAAAGCCGTGGCGGAGCTAAGTTCACCACGCTGCTAGTTGCAAAAATGCCACTCTCTTCCCACATGATCCGCAGGTGGGGCGGGGAGCCCTTTGAACAATTCGATTTCTTGAAGGAGACGTGACGAATGCGCGACCCCTATGAGGTCTTGGGGGTGCCGCGGAGCGCCAGCGCTGCCGCGATCAAGAGCGCCTATCGCAAGCTGGCCAAGAAGCATCATCCGGACAGCAACAAGGGTGATCCGAAGGCTGCCGAGCGCTTCGCTGAGATCAACTCGGCCAACGAGATCCTCGGCGACGAGGACAAGCGCAAGCAGTTTGACCGCGGCGAGATTGATGCCGAGGGCAAGCCACGCTTCCAGGGTTTTCCTGGCGGCGGGGGGCCGCGCGGCCGCGCGGGTCCCGGCGGGTTCGAGAGCTATACGTTCCGGAGCGGCGGGGCGGGTGGCGGCCCAGGCGGCGGCGCGTTCGAGGATATCCTCAACAGCATGTTCGGCGGCGGGGTGCGCGGCGCCCGGCCTGGCGCTGGCGGCGGCGCCCAGTTCGAATTCGATACCGGCGGCATTGGGCTCGATCTTGATGTCAATGTCGCCATGTCCGTCTCGCTGGAAGAGTCGGCCAAGGGTGGCGAGAAGCGCGTCCGGCTGCCGACGGGCAAGGAGCTCAACGTCAAGATTCCGGCCGGCGTCACCGAGGGCCAGCAGATTCGGCTCCGGGGGCAGGGCGAGAGCGCGCAGGGCCATCCGCCCGGCGATCTCCTGATCACCATCAACATCGCGCCGCACCCGTTCTTCAAGGTCGACGGCGCCGACCTCAGGATCGACCTGCCGGTGACGTTGTATGAGGCGGTGCTTGGCGGCAAGGTCCGTGTGCCCACCCTCGGCAATGCCGTGGAGCTTTCGGTCCCGAAGAACACCTCCAGCGGCCGGACCTTCCGCCTCAAGGGCAAGGGCTTGCCGAAAGCTGGTGGAACCGGGGATCTCTTCGTGACCATCAGGATTATGCTACCGGACGGGAACGACGCCGAGCTCGAAGCATTGATGGAGAAGTGGCGGGACCACCACCCCTACAATCCGCGTAGCGGGCTCGGCTAGGGCGCTATCCGAGGCCACCTCGACGATCGGAGCATTCTCTTCCCGAAAGGATGATGCTCAACTTGGGTCTGAAGCGCAGCGCGCTTCGGCGCTGACTTCAAGACATGTCGGCTGTCCGGCGGGCAGCCGAGAATAAGGTGCGGCCTCGAGAGGGGGACCAGCGCGGTACCAAAAGCCCCAATCGAGGCCGCCCGCGTCGATCGGCGGATCGAACGCTGCTCATTTTCGCGTGAGCATCCGGTGCGATAATGAGACGCGCCGATGTCTTGATTCCAAATTTTCAATGTCGGAATCTGGGCATCGCGCTTATGCGCTTGCTCAGGTGCCGTGTTTCTCCGCTTGGTCGTACACGGCCTGCGCCACCTTGGTCAGCCGCTCGCGATCGCCGCTGCCGCTGACGACGTAGCCGACGCCGCGTTCGGCCCAGAACAGCGCTCCGTCCTTGTCCGTCCTGGCGTAGCGCATCTGCGTCGCACCATTGTCGGTCTTGGTGGCGTAGATCGTGTACCGCTCACCCGAAGCGCCCTCATACATCAGGAACGACGCCGGACCGTTCGGCCCGGGCAGAAGCCGGCCGCCGACGAGCTTCAGACCGCTCGCCTCCAGGTTCGGAGCGAACACCGTCCAGCCGCAGCGCCGGGTCAGCCAGGCCTGCAGATGGTCACGCTCGTTGCCGCCGACTTCGACGGGATGGCGGACCTCGACGACGTAGAGGCGGTGGGCATCGAGCGCGTCTGCCGTAAGGCTCTGAAACGTGGAGGGCGCGTTGGCGGCGCCATGTGCCACCCAGCCGGCCGTGCCGCCGGCAACGAAAGCAGCCAGCACGGCTGCGGCGGCGCCGTAGAACCATTGCCGCGGGCGGCGCTCCAGCCGCTCCAGCTCCAGCCGCGCCGGCACGGGCTCCTGCGCGACGGAATCGTAGCGGGCGTGCAGCATCTCGGCCATGCTCCGCCAGGATTGGACCCGCTCGGCCTCGTCAGGGTGGGCGGCGAGCCAGGCCTCGACATCGGCGCGACGTTCTGCCGGCAGCTCGCCGTCGACATAGGCGTGCAGCTCGTCTTCGGTCGCTGGGATATTGCGGTCGTTCATATCGGTCGTCTCTGGCTCTGCGGCCCAAAAAATCGTTCGTGGCTCAACTTCGCTCGCGTCCTCGGCTGGCTGCGGGCGGACGATGTGCGATGCATCACGCTGTCCTCATTTCACCCGCCTGAGCGCCGGGCGCTCACCCTCCAGCGAGGCTTTAACGTGGGCCCGTGCGCGTGCCAGGCGCGACATCACGGTGCCGATCGGCACGCCCTGGATGTCGGCGACCTCGCGATAGCTCATGCCTTCCAGCATCACCAGGAGCAGCACCGAACGCTGTTCCTCGACGAGGGTGGCCAGCGCCTTCTCGATGTCACGTCCTTCGGCCTCGGTCCCGCTGGCATCCGGGTTGTTCTCCGTCAGCGGCATGAATTGCGGCCGCCTTGCCAGTGAGCGCCGCCGGTTCTTGTTGAGGTTGGTCAGGATCGTATAGAGCCAGCTCCTGACGTCGCCCCCGAGAAACAGGCGTTCCGAACGCAGCGCGCGCACCAATGTATCCTGCACCAGATCGTCGGCCGCATCCGCATCGCGCGTGAGCGCGCGGGCGTAACGCCGCAACGCCGGGATCATGACTTCCACACTCTGGCGAAACGCGTTCATTGCAGTCTTGAAGTCCCAGCGTTCGGCGCAAGCGCCTCAACGATCATAACACCCGAGTGGAAGGGCTATTCCGGCACTCGAAACAGCGTTAACGCCGCGTATTAGGGCTGTACCGCAGGGGAGGGCTGGTGTACCTCCAGACCTCAACGAGAGCTTCGACGGGACGTTCAAAATGGCGCAGAATTCAGGTCTGATGCAAGGCAAGCGCGGAGTGATCCTCGGCGTTGCCAACAACCGCTCGATCGCCTGGGGCATCGCCAAGGCATGCCACGCCGCGGGCGCCGAGCTCGCCTTCACCTATCAGGGCGATGCGCTGAAGAAGCGTGTCGAGCCGCTTGCCGCCGAGATCGGCGGTCTCGTGCTCGGCCATTGTGACGTCACGGATGCCGCGACCATCGACACTGCCTTCGCAGTGCTGAAGGAGAAGTGGGGCAAGATCGACTTCCTGGTGCACGCGATCGCCTATGGCGAGCAGCTCGACGGCCGCTACGTCGACACGACGCAGGAGAATTTTTCGAAGTCGATGCTGATCTCCTGCTATTCGTTCACCGCGGTGGCGCAGCGCGCCGAGAAACTGATGACGGATGGCGGGTCGCTCATCACGCTCAGCTACTACGGCGCCGAGAAATGGATGCCGCATTACAACGTGATGGGCGTCGCCAAGGCGGCGCTGGAGGCCAGCGTGCGCTATCTCGCCGCCGATCTCGGCGAGAAGAACATTCGCGTCAACGCCATCTCGGCGGGACCGATCAAGACGCTCGCGGCATCCGGCATCGGCGACTTCCGCTATATCCTGAAGTGGAACGAATACAACGCGCCGATGCGGCGCAACGTCTCGACCGAAGACGTCGGCGGCAGCGCGCTGTACTTCCTCTCCGACCTCTCGCGCGGCGTCACCGGCGAGGTGCATCACGTCGATTCCGGCTACCATGTGCTCGGCATGAAGCGGCCGGATGCGCCGGACATCTCGCTGGGCGGGAAGGACTAGCCCTGAGCCGGAATGCCCGTGCCCACGATCTACTTCCTTCGCCATGGCGAGACCGAGTGGAACGCGCTCGGGCGACTCCAGGGCACCAGGGACGTCCCGCTGAATGCGCGTGGCCGGGCCCAGGCCGTGCAGGCGGCCGGCATTCTGGCCGATCTGTTCAGGCGCGAGGGCAGGGACAGGGCGGCGCTGCCTTACGTGTCGAGCCCGCTCGGCCGTGCGCGGCAGACCATGGAACTCGCGCGCGAGACGCTTGGATTGTCGGCTTCGGACTATTCGCTCGACGATCGCCTGCGTGAGATCGGCTATGGCGTCTGGGAGGGGCTGACGCTGGCCGAGAGCGAAGCCTCCGATCCGGATGTCTATGCGAGTCGCCTCGCCGACAAATGGACCGTCGCGCCCGCGGGCGGGGAGACCTACGCGGCCGTGCAGTTGCGCATGCTCGACTGGTACGAGTCGCTTCTGGTCGATACGGTGGCCGTCGCCCATGGCGGCACCTGCCGGGCCCTGATGGTGGCCCTGGGCGTCGAGACCCCTGTCAGCGCTGCGGAGCTCTTTATCGAGCAGGGCGCGGTCTACGTGTTCCGCGACGGCCGGCTGGAGAAGTTCAGTTAACGGCAGCGCCACATCCTCCGCCGTCATGCCCGGGCTTGTCCCGGGCATCCACGCGCTTTTTGCCCGACGTGACCGAGACCGTGGATGGCCGGGACAAGCCCGGCCATGACGGCTGTGGGGACCATTTGACCCCCAATTCAGATCGCGTTACGTCACGTTGACATTCAACATAGTTGTTGCAAGTCAGCGTTAGGCGGCATCCGCGATGTCCTTCAACACCTTCGGCCACATGTTCCGCGTCACCACCTTCGGCGAGAGCCACGGGGTCGCGATCGGCTGCGTGGTCGATGGCTGCCCGCCCATGATCCCGCTCACCGAGGCCGACATCCAGCGTGATCTCGATCGCCGGCGGCCGGGCCAGTCGCGCTTCACGACGCAGCGTCAGGAGCCGGATCAGGTGAAGATCCTGTCCGGCGTGATGGCGCATCCGGAGACCGGCGTGCAGGTGACGACGGGCACGCCGATCGGACTCCTGATCGAGAACACCGACCAGCGCTCCAAGGACTATTCCGAGATCAAGGACAAGTTTCGTCCGGGCCATGCCGACTTCACTTATGAGGCCAAGTACGGTCTGCGCGACTATCGCGGCGGCGGGCGCTCCTCGGCGCGCGAGACCGCGATGCGCGTTGCCGCCGGCGCGATCGCGCGAAAAGTCCTGCCCGACGTGAAGGTGCGCGGCGCCTTGGTGCAGATCGGCCCGCACAAGATTGATCGCGACAAGTGGGACTGGGACGAGATCGCCAAGAATCCGTTCTTCTGTCCCGACAAGGACAAGGCCGCATTCTTCGAGACCTATCTCGACGGCATCCGCAAGAGCGGATCCTCGATCGGCGCGGTGATCGAGGTCGTCGCCGATGGCGTGCCGGCAGGTCTCGGCGCGCCGATCTATGCCAAGCTCGATTCCGATCTCGCGGCCGCGATGATGAGCATCAACGCTGTGAAGGGCGTCGAGATCGGCGCCGGCTTCGGCGCGGCCGAGCTCACCGGCGAAGAGAACGCCGACGAGATGCGCACCGGCAATGACGGCACGCGGTTTCTGTCCAACCATGCGGGCGGCGTGCTGGGCGGTATCTCCACCGGACAGCCGGTGGTGGTGCGCTTCGCGGTGAAGCCGACCTCGTCGATCCTCCAGCCGCGTCTCACCGTCGATCGGCAGGGAGCCGAGACCGAGATCTTCACCAAGGGCCGCCACGATCCCTGCGTCGGCATCCGTGCCGTCCCGGTCGGCGAGGCCATGATGGCTTGCGTGCTGGCGGATCACTTCCTGCGCGATCGCGGGCAGGTGGGACGGTAGTTGCTTCACCTCTCCCCGCTGGGGAGAGGTGAAGACCTGCCGCGAGCGTTCATGTCGCGGTACTAGCCCACCGCGCAGCTTGACGACTCCGCAACTTCGTTCGCAAATGCGCCCATGAACAGCTCCGAGCTTCAGCGCATCTGCGACTGGCTGATCGACGGCACCTGGGCGGCTCAGGAGCCGGCGGTAGGGATTGCCGATTTCTGCGAGCGTCTGGTCGCGGCCGGCCTGCCGCTGTGGCGGTTCGGCATCTTCATCCGCACGCTGCATCCCGAAGTCTTCGGCCGCAACTTCATCTGGCGGCAGGGCCAGGGAGTCGAAATCGGTGCCGTCGATTTCGAGGTTCTGGAGACGCCCCAGTTCGCACGCAGCCCGCTTCGCGTCGTGTTCGAGCAGGGCATCGAGGTCCGGGGACGCGCAAACGACCCCGACAGCAAGCGATTTCCGTTCCTCGGGGACATGCACGCAGAAGGCGCGACCGATTATATCGCGGTGCCGGTGCCTTTTCTCGATGGCTCCATCCACGCGACGAGCTGGATCACGCAGCGTCCCGATGGCTTCAGCGACGACGACATCGCGGCCATCCGAGCTCTCATTGCACCGCTTGCGCGCATCAGCGAGATCATCAGCCTGCGCCGCACCGCCGAGATGCTGCTCGACACCTATGTCGGCAATCGCGCCGGCGCGCGCATCCTCGGCGGCCAGATCCGCCGCGGTCACAACGACACCATGCAGGCGGCGATCTGGCTGTCGGACCTGCGCGGCTTCACCGCGCTGTCGGACCGGCTGCCGGCCGAGACGGTGGTCGAGATCCTCAACCAATATTTCGACTGTCAGGTGGCCGCGATCCGCGGCCATGGCGGCGAGGTGCTCAAATTCATGGGCGACGGCCTGCTCGCCGTGTTTCCGATCGACGAATATGTCGGCGATGCCGCCCATGTCTGCGCGCGGGTGCTGGAGGCGGCGCGCGAATCCCGCGCCAGCGTCGAAGCGCTCGCCTTTCCGGTCGGCGACATCGTCGAGCGCTTCCGCTTCGGCGTCGCGCTGCACGTCGGCAACATCCTTTACGGCAATATCGGCGGCGGCAACCGCCTCGACTTCACCTGCATTGGCCCTGCCGTCAATCTCGCGGCTCGGCTGGAGAAGATCACGGGGCGCCTGGGGCGGACCGTCGTTGCCTCGGAAGGCTTTGCCAATGTCTGCCGCCACGATTGGCACGAGCTCGGCGAATTTCCGATCGCGGGATTTTCCAAGGCGCAGCGCGTATACGGGCTCGCGGAAGAAGCGCACGTGCAGGCTGGCTGAACCGCTATTCTTCCGGCTCGGTCGTGAACAGCAGCGGATAGCCCTTGGCGCGGCCGGCGTCGGTGGCGCGCGTCGCCTTGGTCTCGGCAACATCCTTGGTGAACACCGCGACGACGCAGGCACCCAGCTTGTGCGCGGTGATCATCACCTTGTAGGCCTGATCCTCCGTCATGCGGAATTCGGCCTTCAGCACCATGGTGACGAATTCGCGCGGCGTGTAGTCGTCGTTGATCAGGATGACCTTGTGCAGCCGCGGCCGCTCGACCTTGGTCTTTGTCCTGGTTTTCGGCTTGGTGACGGTGTCGTTCATCGTTTCCTGAAACCCGGCCCTGATGAGCTCCAGCCCTCTGATCATATTGCAGGCGCCCGGGCTTCTCCAAGGTGGTCGGCGCGCCGCCATCATGTCGTTGCAGACGGGCAGGGATGCGTCGGTCGCGCTGAGCCCCTACGGAAGAGCGCGAACGAACTGCATTGCGGCGATCAGCGCCCCCACGGACAGCACTACCGATGCAATCATGTAGACGGCCGAGGCGACGGTCTGACCGCGCTCGATCAGATACCAAGCATCCAGCGAGAACGTCGAGAATGTGGTGTATCCGCCACAAATCCCCACCGTCAAGAACATCCGGGCGGTCTGCGGCAGGTTCCATCTCGTCGCGAACAGCGCGGCGAAAATGCCGATCAGGAATGATCCCGTCACGTTGATGATCAGGGTGCCCCAGGGAAAGTTGGTGCCGAAAGCGCGGCCCGAACCGATTGCAACGAGGTAGCGCACGACCGCGCCGAGCGCTCCGCCGGCGGCTACAGCCAGAATGTATTGGATGTTCAACGTGTCGTTCCCTGGTTTGTGACCTGCACTACCCGTTCTTTGCCGCCAGCCCGTTGCCGACCGTGAGCAGCCCGACGAGCGAGACCAGCGCGAAGCCGAGCCCTGCGAGGAACGTGCCTTGGGGACCATATGCGTCCCAAAGCGCGCCGGCGATCACGCTCGCGGCCAGCAAGGCAAGTCCCGTGAACAGGTTGAAATAGCCGAATGCAGTGCCGCGCAGGCTCGGTGGCGCAGCGTCGGCGACGAGGGCCGAGAGCAGCCCTTGCGTCAATCCCATATGCAGCCCCCACAGCACGACGCCGAGCGCGAGGCCAGCAAGGCTCGGCAGCAGGGCCAGCGCGAGGTCGGCGCCGGCGAGGAAGACGAGGCCGAGGGCGAGCAGGCTGGTCCGGTTGATCCGGTCCGACAGCACGCCGGCCGGATAGGCCGACAGGGCATAGGCGATGTTCATCAGCACCAGCACCGCCGGCACCCACATCACATTGAGTCCGATGTTCTGCGCGCGCAGGATCAGGAAAGCCTCGCTGAAGCGCGCGAGGGTGAAGACGATTCCGACCGCCACGACACGCCAATAGACCGCTCCGAGCTGCCGCATGGCGGCGAGATTGAGCGGTTTTTTTGCACGTGTCCGGCTTGGATCGGGCTCCGGCTCGTTCACCGCGAAGGCGATCAAACCAAAGGACAGGAACGCCGGCAGCACCGCCACCCAGAACACGAGGGCAAAATTGTCCGCCGTCCACCACATCAGGCCGATCGCCACGAGCGGTCCGACGAAGGCGCCGATCGTGTCGAGCGATTGCCGCAGGCCAAAGCTCGCGCCGCGCAGGCCGACCGGCGCGATGTCGGCGATCAGCGCATCGCGCGGTGCGCCGCGAATGCCTTTGCCGACGCGGTCGATGAAGCGCGCCGCCACCAGCCATTCGACGCTGGGCGCGAGCGGGAACAGCGGCTTGGTGAAGGCGGCCAGCCCGTAGCCGAGGGCGGCGAGCAGCTTGCGGCGGCCGAGCCAGTCCGACAGCGCACCGGAGAAGATCTTCGTGATCGAGGCGGTAGCCTCCGCAATACCCTCGATGAACCCGACGGTGAGCGTCGAGGCGCCGAGCACGGTGACGAGATAGATCGGCAGCAGCGCATGGATCATCTCGGAGGAGATGTCCATCAGCATCGAGACGAAGCCGAGCACCCAGATTCCTCTGGGCAGCATCGTGCGCGCAGCATTCGGTGTCGGCATCGTCACGTCGTCGTCTTCTCCTGGCCTTCTCCGGCTGGCCTTCGTTACAAGGCAACAAAAAACCCGCCATCGGCGGGTATGTCCATGCTCCCGCCAAAGGCAGAGGCCTTGAGATTGCCTCTCCTCGAGCAGGAGTCATCAGCCAAGCACGATCATCGACCGCCGGGCGGTTGTCGGGGGACTCCATCCCCATCTGTCCGACCAACCCTAGCATGGAAATCGTGCCGGACAAGTAGGCGCGGCGTGCACTCCAGGCTCGCCGCCGCCATTCCGGGGCTCGCGAAGCGAGAACTCTGGCGCGCCCTTGCGCGCCTGAGAATCTCGTCATTGCGGGTTCGGCTCTTCGAGCCGCTCCGGATTGACGAATCCTGTAATCGCGCGTCTTCCGGTGACGCAAGCGCGGCGACACGGCGGCGGTTTCGCGCTGGCACGCAAGTTCTTAACTCGAATGTGAAGCACAAGCGATCTTCGGCCTTTGCGGCAAGGCAATTGCATGTCACCATCGCGTCATACGACGGGAGACTGCGATGCGTTTGCTGTTCTCGATCGGGGCTGTGCTGGTGGCCGGCATGCTTGCCGGAGGGGACGTCGCGGGCATCGCGGCACCGGGACCCAAATTTGAATCGCCTGAGAGACGATCTCAATCGCAACGGCTGGCGGCCGACAAGGACGCGCAGGCGGTCGACGTCGAACTGATCCTCGCGGTCGACGTGTCTTACTCCATGGACATGGACGAACTCGCGGTCCAGCGCGAGGGCTATGCGCAGGCAATCCAGTCGAAGGAGTTCCTGCAGGCGCTGAAGTTAGGTCCGAACGGCCGGATCGCAGTGACCTATTTCGAGTGGGCCGCCTCCAGCGACCAGAAGATGATCATCCCCTGGCGCCTGGTCGACGGACCGGAGACGGCGGACGCAGTTGCCGCCGAGATCATGAAAACGCCGATCCGGCGCGCCTCGCGCACATCGATCTCCGGTGCGATCACGTTCGCGATGCCGCTGTTCGACGAGGATCCCTATCGGGGCTTGCGCCGCGTCATCGACATTTCCGGCGACGGTCCCAACAACAATGGCGGCCCGGTCACGGTGGCGCGCGATGCTGCCCTGGAGAAGGGCATCGTCATCAACGGCCTGCCGATCATGGTCAAGGAGCCGTCCTATTCGACCATGGATATCGACAATCTCGATTTATACTATGAGGACTGCGTCATCGGAGGTCCCGGCTCTTTCGTCATCACGATCAAGGATCGCGACAAGTTCAAGGAAGCGATCCGCACCAAGCTGCTGATGGAAGTCGCCGGCCGCACGCCCGAGCGCCCCGTGATGCGCGTTGCCGACAAGGAGCCGCGCGTCAACTGCCTGATTGGCGAGAAGATCTGGTCGGACCGCTGGGGACGTTAACGTCCCGGCTGAGACCTTTTGCCCATCCCAACCGGCAGTTGAATTTAACTGCCCGTTAACCGGTGCATGGCCCTAATCAGACTGTTTCCTTCTGTTTCCAGCCGGCATCCCGGCATTGCTGGAGCGAACGAAAGCGGGTTTTCCAACCTGCCTTTGAGCAAGCCATGGCCATCGTCACGTCGAGCACCAACCAGATTTCGCCCGCCAACGAGCGGATGTATCGCCAGAGTGCTCTGGTCGGTGACTGGAAGGGCAATTGGGTGGGCAACAACCAGCCGGTCGGCTTCAAGGTTGTGAACATCCGGGGCGCCCGGGCGCAGGTCGAGTACACCCATAACGGTCGCACCGAACGCGGCTTTGGCGAGGTCAACGGCACGCTCATCACCTTTGGCGGAGTCACGGTCGGCACCAAGGATGGGAAGAGCATGGTGCTGCTGTTCTCGGTGGGCGGCGCTGGCAAGCAGACCGCGAATCTCGAGAAGCAGGAGCCGCCGGCTTCCGACAGCCGTCTCATGGGAAGCTGGGGTGGCTATTCCAGCGACAACGGCAAGAGCGCGAGCTTCAAGGTGCTCTCCGTCAACGGCAAGGAAGCGCAGGTCAGCGTCACCACCGACGGCATCACCCGCCAGGGCACTGGCATCGTCTACAAGAACGTCATCATGTTCGGACAGACGCAGATCGCGACCGATGACGGACAGAACGGCAAGGTCATCTATCAGGTCGGCACCAAATCCTTCATGGTGCCGGTGACGAAATATCCGCCGGCGGATTCGTCGTCATCCGTCGACAAGACGGCATAGCCGTTCACAGCGGCGTCCCGCCGGATCGTGTCAGCGCCTTCAATTGCTGATCGACCTGCCGCAGGATCGCACAAGCCTGCGCCAAATCGCCATCCCCGATCAGCCGCCAGATTTCGTCGGACTGTTCCACCAGAGGGGCAAGCCGGCCGTCTCGATGAGTGCGCCCTTTTCGTTGATGAGATATCGACGGTTCAATGCAAACAGCACCTGCGCGATGCACGCGAGCGCTCTGTAGACGCAGCCCGCGACGTGGGTCCGCTCGTCGCGAGCTGTCGCAAGTTCCGCATTGTCGATGCTGAACAGGATTTCCCACTGAAAGCGCCGCAACAAGGCGCGGCCCAGATCCTCCGGATAGGGGAGCGCGATTGCTTTGAGCCGCGCGATCAGGCCCTTCGGATCGTGCAGAGGCTGACAATATGCGATCTCGCCCATCCAGATTGCCGAGCAGAAGCCGTGTGGATGGCCGGGCTGGTAGGCCATGAGGACTGTACCGTTTCGGCAGTCCATCATGACTCTCTCGACATCGTCGGCGTGACGGTAAAGCAGATCGACCTTTTGTCCCTCGACCGACAGCCATGCGCCGCCGATGATCCATGGCCCCCATTCGCCATATCTCGTTACGGTCGCAGTGCCGGGATCGTCGGCGATTTCCGCCACGACGGTCAGGAGCCGATCCGTATCGAGCGGGGCCGCGCTCGAACAATACAGCCCGATGTCGTAGTCGGACGAGGGATGCGCGCTGCCCCGCGCGCGTGAGCCGCCGAGCACGACGGCGTGAACACCCGGTACGTCGGCAAGAACGGATGTCAGGCGGGTGAGCAACGGATCGTGCGGCATCAGGTGCAGTTCCCTGGGGACCTGCAGCCGTGACACCGACGCGGTCGCTCCGCTGGCATTGATGATGTTCGCGGAGTATAGTTTGCGAAATTGTCGACGGTAGTCTGAATGTTCAAGCCTGCACTTTCATGTGCTCTTGCAGCTCTCGCAGCGCTCTGCCTCGGCGGAGAGCCGGTTCATGCGCAAGTCGTGCCGCTGAGATATTGGATTCCCGGCGGACCTTTCGGCCTCGGCGGCAGTGCCGGCCAGAGCTCGGACAGCTACGGCAACTTCGCGAGATTCAATGCCGGCGATGCCGATTGGCGCGCCAGCTCTGCGAACGGTTTCTTCGTCGGCAGCCAACGCGGCAATCTTGGTTTGAGCGGCTTCAGTCAGGCGGGCGCGATCGGCAATTTCAGCGCGCTCTCTTATGACAGCACGCAGTTCGGCTATAACATGAAGACTGCGGGTGGCATGCCCGTCACGTTCTTTGCCGGTTTCGACACGCTGAAGTTCGGCAACGGCATCGGCAGCTCGCTGGCGCCGCTCACCTCCAGCGCTGCGCCCGGCTATGGCGGGTTTGCGGGTGTCGAATTCAAGCCGACCTCCAACCTCAGCCTGTCGTTCGGGGCCGGATTCATCCAGCAGCAATCGGGACTCATGGACAGTGACATCAACTCGTCGATGCTGCCCGGCGAGTCTCCTGCGCTGGGCGGCCTTCGGCGCTAGGATTGGATCACCAGCTCCGGCGGACGCCGCAGCGATTTCGGCAGGTCTGGACCGGTTCCGAAACGCATCACGATATCGGGACGCCGTTCGCCGAGGCCGAGTGAGGCCCCGAATTGCTGCCTCAGCGCCGCCACCTCGACCGGCTGGTTGATGAAGGAATATTTGAGTCCGAGCGCGGTCGCCTGCAATCCGAAGCGCTGGCAGGCGCGTCCGACCGCGATCCAGTGCGACTTGTCGCTGCGATCGGCAGCGAGCACGACGACGCCCGCAGAGCTGTCGAGTTCTTCGCGGTATTTCTTATTCTCCCCGCTCTCGGTGAAGAAGAGCTTGAGAAGCGGCCGCGCCACCCACGAGGGCAGCGAGGGGTTTCCGGACGCGGGCGAGAACAGCCCGTCCATGGTTGCGAGTGCCTCCGCCTCGTTGAAGCGAATCCAGCTGACGAGCTCGCGCATGAAGGCCTTGTCGCGCATCTGCGCCGAGTTGCCTTCGAGCACGTAGTCGGTGACCCCGGCGATCGCGGTGCGTTCGGTCATCAGGATCGCAGCGACGTTCGGTTCGCGACAGGCCTCCTCGAGCCGACGCAATGTCTCGGGTGCGGCCGGCCTGCCGTCGAACGCTGCGCGGGTGCATTGCCTGATCGGAATCGCGGCCGCCAGTGCCGATGTGCTCTGCGGGGCCTCCTCGAGCGTGATCACGATGCGGTTGCCGTCGACGGCGGCATCGGCGTGCCAGCCCAGCGTGGACGCGGCGAGGATGAGATTTTCGGCGGCACAGCCGAGACTGACGAAGAGATGATGATCGTCCGGATCGACGGCGGGACAGCGGCGCTTGAAGTCAGGCGCAATCGCGATGACGTTGCTGCGGACCGAGAAGATCCACGGCTGGGTGTTGTGGCTGTTGGCTGCGAGGGTGGCAAAGCGCACGAGTTCGCGATCCCGCGGCACGGCTTGCAGCGGAGCCCGTGACGACTTTACCGTCTCGTCATAGGTGTTCGCCGCCGCTGCGGCAGAGGGGCTGGTGATGGCCGCCGCGGACAGCCCCAGCGAAGTCGCGATGAATTGTCGTCGGTCGAGCACGAACGTCCGCTCCGCGTCTCACGGCACGGAACGCTTTTAGCGGCAGCGGAGGGCAGAGCGATTGACCGGTATCAAGGTTGTCGGCTCGATGGGGATTTCGCAGCCTATCGCGCAAACCGCGCCACCAGCTCGACATGCGGCGTGTGGCGGAACTGATCGACCGGCACCACCGCCTCCAGCCGGTAGCCGCCGTCGACCAGCAGCCGCGCGTCGCGGGCGAAGGTCGCGGCGTTGCAGGACACTGCGATCACGACGGGCACCTTGCTTGCGGCGAGCTTCAGTGCCTGCGCCTGCGCGCCCTGGCGCGGCGGGTCGAACACCACCGCGTCGAAGTCGCGCAGCTCCGGCGGCACCAGCGGGCGGCGGAACAGATCGCGCGGCTCGGCCTTGATCGGCTTCAGGCCCGGTGTGCGCGCGGCCTTCGCGAGGGCCGCGACGGCGCCGGCGTCGCTGTCATAGGCCGTGACGCGGGCCTTCTCGGCAAGCCGCAGGGCGAACGGGCCGACGCCGCAGAAGAGATCGGCGACCTCCTTGGCCTTGCCGACGCGCTCGGCGACCAGTGCGGCGAGCGCCTCTTCGCCCGCCAACGTCGCCTGCAGGAACGAGCCCGGCGGCAGCGTCACCTCCGCGCGGCCCATCTTCACCGTCGGCGGCAGGCGCTGCAGCACCAATTCGCCGTGCCGCGTCAGTCGCGCCAGGCGATGCTGCTCGGCGACACGCGACAGCGCCGTCACCAGCGGGGTCGGCAGCGGGCCGGAGCCGCGCACGTCGACATCGAGGCCGTTGGCGGTGGCCGTGACCTGGATGTCGAGCGGCTTCGTCACCGGCATCCTGGACGTCAGCGGCTCGGCCAGCGCCCAGGCCGCGTCGAGTGCGCCGTCGAGTCCGGGATCGAGGATGGGGCAGCGATGGATCGGGATGACGTCGTGCGAGCTCGTGGCGGAGAACCCGACCTTGAGGATGTCATGCGTGCCGAACCGGCCGTGCAGGGTGATACGGCGGCGGCCCGCGCCATGGGCGTCGACCAGCGGCGCCACCTCGCAATCAATGCCGGCCTGCGCCAGCGTTTCCACCACGATGTTGCGTTTCCAGGCGCGATACGGCTCAGTCGCCCAATGCTGGATGGCGCAGCCGCCGCAGACGCCGAAATGCGGGCAGAACGGCTCGATGCGTTCAGGGCTTGCGACCTCCACCGCGAGCAGCTTGCGGCGGTCGGGATGGTGGCCCAAGACGTGATCGACCTCGACGGTTTCGCCGCCGAGCGTATAGGGCACATAGATGGCTTCGCCGGCGTCGAGGCAGACGCCGTCGCCGCGATGGCCGACATGATCGATCTTGATGCGCTCAACCACGGCGCGCGCCCAGGAAGAATTCGATGTTGCCGTCGCCGCCGGTGATCGGCGAGGGGAATATCTCGATGTTGGTGCAGCCGAGCGAAGCGGCGAAGGCCGCGATATCGGCGCAGACCTCCTGGTGCACGGCGGCGTCGCGGACGATCCCTTTCTTGTTGTGCTTCCGGTCCGCCTCGAATTGCGGCTTGATCAGCGCCAGCAGGCTCGTCGGCGCGGCCGCCAGCGACAGCGCCACCGGCAGCACCGTCTTCAGCGAGATGAAGCTGACGTCGATGACCACGATATTGGGCCGCGCCGGCAGGCGCTTGCCCTCATAGCTGCGGATATCGGTCTCTTCCATCGATACGATCCTGGGATGATCGCGCAGCGAGGGATGCAGCTGGCTGCTGCCGACATCGATCGCGAACACCAGGCTCGCACCGTTCGCCAGCAGCACCTCGGTGAAGCCGCCGGTGGAGGCGCCGACGTCGAGGCAGACATGGTCCTCGATTTCAATCGGGTAGCGCTCCAGCGCCCCGGCGAGCTTGACGCCGCCGCGGGAGACGTAGGGATGTGCGGGCTCGGCCTGGATCATCGCGTCCTCGGCGATCGTCTCCGACGGTTTTGAAACCTGCTTGTCGTCGGCCATGACGAGCCCGGCTTCGATGGCCGCGCGTGCCCGCGCCCGGCTCTCGAACAGGCCGCGCTCGACCAGCAGGACATCCGCGCGCTTGCGGGGAGGGGGCATCGAAACTCCGAAAGACGACTGAAGAGCTTATGTAGCGATCAATCGCGCGGCCGCCATCCGGACGCAAGCCTCGAACGCGGCGAGGTCGTGCCAGACGTCGATCGGCATCGCGGCCGGTGTTACCAGCGGGCAGCCGTGCAGCTCCAGCGCATGGATCATCATGAGGTTGTCGGCAAGGCCGAAATCTTCGACCGTCAGCCCCTGGGCATCGACCAGCCGTCCCTCTTCGGAGGTGACCTCCATGAAGCGCGAGACGCGGTCGGCATAGGCGGCGCCATCGTTGGAATAGGCGAGACAAAACTTGCCGCGCCCGGCCATGTAGCCAAGCTCATAGACTGTGCCGGGATCGGCGCCGGCGCCGCGGAATGGCGTGAGATTGGCGATGATGGCATCGGCCGCGTCCATCATCGCCTCGTTGCCGCAGAAAATCTGCCGCGAGGCATCGCGCGCGGTGAGGTCGATCGCGTTGTCGAGGGGGTAGAGCCCGGTGAGGCCATGAGCGGCACAGATCGCAACCTTCTGCCGGCCGATCTCGACGGCATCCGACAGGAATACGTCGGGGCCTGCCAGATAGATATTCATGGCGTGAGTGCCGGAAAATTTGGGTCGAGGTGCAAGCAGCAGCCTGCAGTCTGCTCTCTCCCCCGCCTGCGGGGGAGAGTTGGGGAGAGGGTGTCTCCGCAAGCGAGAACCCCCAAGAGCGGAAAGCCCTCACCCGACGCTTCGCGTCGACCTCTCCCGCAAGCGAGAGAGGTGAACCAGCTCAAGCCAGCTTGACCGTCTCGGTCTTCACGTCCTTGCCGAGCGCTTCGAACACCTTGGCGACAATACCCTTGGCGTCGAGGCCGGCGCGGGCGTACATCGCGGCCGGGGTGTCGTGATCCTGGAACACGTCGGGCAGCACCATCGTGCGGAACTTGACCATGCCGGTGTCGAGCGCGCCCTGGTCGGTCAGGAACTGCGCGACATGCGAGCCGAAGCCGCCGACCGAGCCTTCCTCGATCGTGATCAGGATCTCATGGTCGCGCGCGAGCTTGAGCACCAGCTCGGTATCCAGCGGCTTCATGAAGCGAGCATCTGCGATAGTGGTCGAGAGGCCGTGGGCGGCAAGCTCGTCAGCGGCCTTCTCGCATTCGGCGAGGCGCGTGCCGAAGGAGAGCAGGGCGATCTTGCTGCCCTGACGGATCACGCGGCCCTTGCCGATCTCGAGCGGAACGCCGACGTCGGGCATCTCGACGCCGCGGCCTTCGCCGCGCGGATAGCGCAGCGAGCTCGGACGGTCGTCGATCGCGACCTGGGTCGCCACCATGTGCACGAGCTCGGCCTCATCCGCCGCCGCCATGATCACCATGTTGGGCAGGCAACCGAGATAGGCGTTGTCGAACGAGCCGGCATGGGTCGCGCCATCGGCGCCGACGAGGCCGGCGCGGTCGATCGCGAAGCGGACGGGCAGGCTCTGGATCGCGACGTCATGCACGATCTGGTCATAGCCGCGTTGCAGGAAGGTCGAGTAGATCGCGCAGAACGGCTTGTAGCCTTCGGTCGCAAGGCCGGCGGCAAAGGTCACCGCGTGCTGCTCGGCAATGCCGACGTCGAAGGTGCGGTCGGGGAAGGCCTTGTTGAAGATGTCGACGCCGGTGCCCGACGGCATCGCCGCGGTGATGGCGACGATCTTGTCGTCCTTCTGCGCTTCCTTGACGAGGCTCTGGCCGAACACGTTCTGGTAGGCCGGCGCATTCGGCTTGGCCTTGGCCTGGGTGCCGGTCGCGACGTCGAACTTCACGACGGCGTGGTACTTGTCGGCGGAAGCTTCCGCCGGGCCGTAGCCCTTGCCCTTCTGCGTCACGACGTGGACCAGGATCGGGCCTTCTTCCATGTCGCGGACGTTCTTGAGCACCGGCAGAAGATGGTCGAGGTTGTGACCGTCTATCGGGCCGACATAATAGAAGCCGAGCTCCTCGAACAGCGTGCCGCCGTCCATCATGAAGCCGCGGGAATATTCCTCGACGCGGTTGGCGCGGTTGGCGAGGATCTTGGGCAGACGCTTGTTGATCTGCTTGGCCGCATCGCGCAGCGTGCGATAGGTCTTGCCGGAATAGAGCCGCGACAGATAGGCGCTCATGGCGCCGACCGGCGGGGCGATCGACATGTCGTTGTCGTTGAGGATGACGATCAGGCGCGAGTTCATCGCACCCGCATTGTTCATGGCCTCATAGGCCATGCCGGCCGACATCGCGCCGTCACCAATCACGGCGATAACGTTGTTGGTGCCGCCGGAGAGGTCGCGCGCCACGGCCATGCCGAGGCCGGCGGAGATCGAGGTCGAGGAATGCGCCGCGCCGAACGGATCGTAGTCGCTTTCGCTGCGCTTGGTGAAGCCGGACAGGCCGCCGCCGGTGCGCAGCGTGCGGATGCGGTCGCGCCGGCCGGTGAGGATCTTGTGCGGATAGGCCTGGTGGCCGACGTCCCAGATCAGCCGGTCGCGCGGCGTGTCGAAGACGTAATGAATCGCGGTGGTGAGCTCGACCACGCCGAGGCCCGCGCCGAAATGACCGCCGGTCACCGAGACGGCATCGATGGTCTCCTGCCGCAGCTCGTCGGCGACCTGGCGAACCTGCTCGACCTTGAGCTTGCGCAGGTCTTCCGGCGTCCGGATGGTGTCGAGAAGCGGCGTCTTACTGTATGCGTTCACGGCGATTTCCAATTTGTCAGCGCCGGAAGGTCATTCCGGTGCGCGATGGGTTTGCACAATATCGGCGCAGCGCGAGTCCTCAAACCGTCGGAGCCACCTGCATGGGGCAAGGCCCCCGTCTTCAAGCTTAGGTAAGCTTAAGTGCGCTCCGGTTCAGTCTCTGTGATCCCTGTCACTCAGATCGGCTTCGTCCGTCCCAAGCCAATTTCATTAGCAGTTTGAAGCGCTTGTCGTCGGCAATCGGTGCCCACGCAAGGCTTGCAAAAAGCCACACTCCGCGCAGCTTTACACCAAAGCTTGGGCCAAAGCCAACCCGCCGCACCGATGAGTGGTATGCAGGTGCAACTTGCGGGCCGGATTGGTTAACCTTGGCCCGGGACGAGGGGTTCCGGCCTTGCTCGGTTCCGCGGCAGGCTTTTTTGCCTGAATGAGAGCCTTTTTGCCCTCGGCGGCCGAATCTCGAACGGGTTTGGTATTGGCCCACCCGCCCGAAACTGCGGTGTTCGGTGGAAACAGCCCGTGCGATCATGAAAGCGACACAGGAACCACGTCCCGCGAAGACATTTTGCGGGGCGCCGGTCGTCAGGCGACCGAGCGGCGGAAAGTTCCCGGCTGACTTACTGGACGTCGAGCGGCGCAGTGCCGGTGGCCTGGCCGCTGGCATCGGTGGTGATCTTGTCGACGCGCGCCTCGGCCTGACGCAGCAACTCTTCGCAGCGCCGCTTCAGGGCCTCGCCGCGTTCATAGATCGTCACGGATTCTTCGAGCGGGACCTTGCCGTCTTCGAGCCGCTTCACGATCGTTTCGAGTTCCTCGATCGCGCGCTCGAAGGTGAGCCGGGAGACGTCGACTTGAGTATTTTCGGCCATATCCGTTTCCGATTGCCCGATTCGCTTGCCTTACAGTGAAGGCGGGTTTTGCGGGCTTAATGTGGCGGGCGTCGTCAGGCGCCCATCAAGGCGCCGACATGCGCCGTAACAGATTCTTTCAGTCCTTGCAGGTCATAGCCGCCCTCGAGCACCGAAACAACGCGGCCGCCTGCGGTCCTGTCGGCGAGGTCCATCAGCTTGCGCGTCACCCAGGCATAATCCTCGGCGCGCAGGTTCAGCGAGGCCAGCGGGTCGCGGTAATGCGCGTCGAAGCCGGCGGAGATGACCACCAGCTCGGGGCTGAATTTTTCGAGCTGCGGCAGGATGAGGTTCTCGAACGCGGAGCGGAATTCCGGCCCGCCGTCTTCGGAAGCGAGAGGCGCGTTGACGATAGTGTCGTGATCGCCGCGCTCGCTCTTGGCGCCGGTGCCTGGAAATAGCGGCATCTGGTGCGTCGAGCAGTACATCACGGTCGGGTCCGACCAGAAGATGTCCTGCGTGCCGTTACCGTGATGCACGTCGAAGTCGACGATGGCCGCGCGCTTGATGCCGTATTTGCGCTGCGCGTGGCGCGCCGCGATGGCGACGTTGTCGAAGAAGCAGAAGCCCATCGGCTTGCCGATCTCGGCGTGATGACCGGGTGGGCGGATCGCGACGAAGGCGTTGCGGTGCTCGCCCGCCATCACCGCCTCGGTCGCCGCGACTGCGCCGCCGACGCCGCGCATCACGGCTTCCCACGTGCCCGGTGACATCGAGGTATCGCCGTCGATATAGATCTGTCCGCTGGACGGGGCGATGTGGCGCAGCTCGGTGACGTAATGCTCGTTGTGGCACAGCGTGACGAGATCGAGATCGCCCTCCGGCGCCTCCTCGCGCACCAGGAACTGGAAACGCTCATGCGACAGCGCTTCTTCCACCGCGCGCAGACGATCCGGCCTCTCAGGGTGTCCCGGCGGCGTGACATGGTCGAGGCAGGCCTTGTGGGAAAGGAGAAGCGTGCTCATCAGGTCGGCCTCATGGGATGCGGACTTTTGACGTCGTTGGCGCATCCAGCGCCAAAACGCAATGCAAAACCCAATCTAAGCGCTTGGCCGGGAATGGCAAAGCGCCGGCGGTTTGATCCGGATCAATTCACGCGCAGGATGCGGATCGGCGGCAGCGGACCGATCGGGCCGTGTGCCCGGAAGAACGCGAACAGCGCGTCCGCATCGTAGCCGCCATATTGCGGCGCCGTGCCCTGTTTGGCGACGGTAAACCCGTCCCCGCCGACGGCGAGGTAATCGTTGAGCGTGACGCGGTAGCCGCTTCCAGGATCGACCGGCCTGCCGTTGAGCGTGATCTTCTCGAGGCCGACGCGCTCGCCGAATGGCTTCGATGCGTCCCAAGTATAGCTGAACCCGTTCGACACCTGGAGAATCCGTGGCCGCTTCGGGTCCAGCCATTGCTGCTCGAGCAAGTCCTTGAGCTGGCTGCCCGTCAGCGTCATGGTGACGAGGCGGTTGCGGAACGGCTGGCTGGCGAAGACATCGCCGAACGTGATCGCGCCATTCTCCTTCGGAACGATGTCGGTGCGGATGCCGCCGGGATTGGTGAGCGCGATGACAGCGCTGCCATCTTTCGCGTCGCGGGTTGCGAGCAATTGCGCGTCGGCAATGATATCGCCAAGCGCGCTCTCGCCGGCCTCGTTTGGCACGCGCGACAGCGTCTGCGTCACCGAACCGGCCGGCCGATTGGCGATCGGCGCGGAGAGCTTGTCGTAGGCGTCGATCAATGCGGTCTGCTCGGGATCCTTGGCCAGCGAAGCGTTGGCGACGATCACATTTTCGGCTTCGGCACTGACGATGTCGCGCGTTGCGGGATCGAGCTTGAGGTCGATCGCGGTGACCAGCGTGCCGTATTTGTCGCCGCTGGTGACGAGCCGCCCGTCGATATCGCAGACATAGGCGCGGTGGGTGTGGCCGCTGACGACGACGTCGACGGCACGATCGAATTTCTTGACGATGTCGACGATCGGCCCCGTGATGGCAGGGCATTCGTTGTAGTCGCCGGCGGGCTCGCCGCCCTGGTGGATCAACACCACGATCGCTTCGACGCCGCGCGCTTTCAGCTGCGGCACCAGCGCGTTCACCGTCTCGGCCTCGTCGCGGAATTCGAGCCCGGCAATGCCCGCTGGCGAGACGATGCCGGCGGTCTCCTTCAAGGTCAGCCCGATGAAGGCGACGGGGATGCCGTCGAATTCCCGGATCTCGTAGGGCGGCAGCACGCTCTTGCCGGTTGCGGTCTCGACCGTGGACGCCGCGAGGTAACGGAACTTGGCGCCCGTGAAGGGATGCGGTCCCTGGCAGCCGTCGACCGGATGGCAGCCGCCGTTCTGCATGCGCAGGAGCTCGGTCTTGCCCTCGTCGAATTCGTGATTGCCGACCGAGCTGATCGCAAGGCCCATCATCGAGAGCGACTCGATCGAGGGCTCGTCGTGGAACATCGCCGACAGGAAGGGGCTCGCGCCGATCAGATCGCCGGCGGCGACGAAGATGGTGTTCTTGCGCCCCTCGCGCAGCTGCTTCACCAGCGTCGCCATGTACTCGGCGCCGCCGGCCGCCACCATCACCTTCTTGGTCTTGTCCTCAGGGTCATTGATGCGGATGCCGCCCGGTGGCGGGCGCAGATTGCCGTGGAAATCGTTGATCGCGAGCACGCGCAGCTCGACCGGAGCGGCGGGCTGCGCCGAAGCAGGGACGGCGGCGAGGATGGTCAGGATCAGAAAGACGTATCGCATGGGACAAGACTAGACGCCGCGCGCGAAGATTTCACGATGCTTTGTCGTGAACACGCGTGTCGACACGTATGAAATCCTTGATGTCGGCCGTGCAGACGCCGGAGCCGCCGGGGATGATCATGCCGCGGATATCGTGCGCCGCGACGCTCGCGGGTCTTTGCGAAGCATCAGCCCACATCATCTCGCAGGCGTGCCAATGCGCCGCTCAACCTTTTCGACGCGGGCGTCCCACAATTCTCATGCATGGTACCCGCTGCCGTCACGTGTCGCAACAATTAGCTACAACGTTTCATTTGAATAACCTTTGGTTGTGGTGCATGATCTCGTGCCGTTCCATGGCCGACCGCCCGATTGATGATTGCCGCAACCCGGATTGACGAATCCTCGCTGCACTATCGTGGCTGGCGTGTCGTGCTGGCCTGCTTCCTGATGGCCTTCTTCATGTTCGGCTTCGGTCTCTACGGCCAAGGTGTCTATCTTGCCGAGCTTCAGCGCGCCCACGGCTGGCCGGGCACGCTGGTCTCCGCGGCAAGTACCTTCTCCTTTCTCCTGAGCTCCGTCCTCGTCATCTTCACCGACGATCTGCTCGAGCGCATCGGGCTGCGCTCGCTGATCCTGAGCGGCCTGACGGCGCTCGGCGCTTCGACCGTGCTGCTGGCGTTGATGCAGACGCCTTGGCAGCTCTATCTCGCCTATGCGCTGATGTCGGTCGGCTGGACCGGCATGGGGACCGTGGTGATCGCGACCGTGCTCAATTCCTGGTTCGAGCGACGCCGCGGGCTCGCGCTCAGCCTTGCCTTCAACGGCGCGACCTGCGGCGGCATCATCCTCGTCCCGCTGCTGCTGTCGCTGACCGGCAGCATCGGCTTCCGTTCCGCCATGTTGGCGGCCACGCTCGCGATGATGGTGCTGCTGTTGCCGGTGGTCGTGACCTTCATCGGCTGGCCGGCCCGGATGTCACCGGCATCGGACGGAGGCCGGACCGCTGCCGGCGCGGCCGCGCCAGGCCATTCCCGCAAGGCGCTGCTCGCCAACGCGGCGTTCTGGACCATGGTGCTTCCGATCGCGATGGCGCTGCTGGCGCAGATGGGCTTCATCATCCACCAGGTGACGTTTCTCGAACCGCTGATCGGCCGCTCCGCGGCAGGGCGCGCGGTCACCATCATGGCGGCGATGGCGGTGGTCGGGCGCCTGTCGCTTGGCCTGTTCGTCGACCGGCTCGATCCGCGTCTCGCCTGCGCTGCGTCGATGACGAGCCAGGCGGCGGCGTTGTTCGTGCTTCTCCAAAGCACGAATCCGACCGTACTGCTGGCCTGCTGCGCCGTCTACGGCTTCTCGATCGGCAACATGATCACGTTCCCGCCCTTGATCATCCAGCGCGAGATCGGCTCTACCGCCTTCGCCGCCGCGATGGGGTTGGGCACATCGATCAGCGGCATCGTCAGCGCCTTTGGCCCGGGCATCGTTGGCGTCGTGCGGAGCTTGACGGGCAATTACACCACGGCGTTCGCGCTGTGCGTCGTGCTCGATCTCATCGCGACGGGCATCGTGCTGTGGCGGCCGGGAAAGAGCGCAGCCTGAATCTCCGCAAGCCAAGGCCAGACTAAGGGGAAGGCTCGCGCAAGGTATTCGAGGTCGTGGCGAGCCGATCCGACTTACCCCAGCAGCACCGCATCCGCCGCCGCGACCGACTCTGCGCTTTCTGTCACCGTGCGCTCGAGCGCTCCCGCCTGCACCGTGATGTTCTCGGCAAAGAAGCGCGCCAGCGCGACGTAGCGCGCAGCGTCCGCGTTGCCGTCGGCCTTGGCGGCGAGCGCCTCGGAGGCGAGCAGGCAGCCGCCGAGCGTGGCGCCGAACTGCTGCAAATAGGGCGTCGCGCCGGCGAGCGCGTCGTTCGGTGCGGAGGCAACGCGCTCCAGGAGCCATTTGCTGGTGCGCCTCAAGGCGTCGAGCGCCTCGCGCAGCTTTGCACCCGTGGTGCCGAAGCCGGGATCGTTGGAGGCTTCGACCTGGCTGATGGTCGCTGCGAGCTCGTCGAGCAGCGCCCACACCGACGCGCCGCCATTGGCTGCGAGCTTGCGCGTGACGAGATCGATCGCCTGGATGCCGTTGGTGCCCTCGTAGATCGCGGTGATGCGGGCATCGCGGTAGTGCTGAGCCGCGCCGGTCTCCTCGATGAAGCCCATGCCGCCATGCAGCTGCACACCGAGATAGGCGACCTCGTTGCCGATGTCGGTGGAATAGGCCTTGGCCATCGGCGTGAGCAGCGCCGCGCGTGCGGCCGCTTCAGTGCGCACCTTCGGGTCCTTGGCGCGCGTCGAGACGTCGATTGCGACGGCGGTCGCATAGCAGATGGTGCGCGCGGCCGCGGTCTGTGCCCGCATCCGCATCAGCATGCGCTTGACATCGGGATGCACGAAGATCGCATCGGAGCCTTCGCCCTTCTTGCCGACCGCGCGGCCCTGCTTGCGCTCCTGCGCATACGACAAGGCCTGCTGGTAGGCGCGGTCGGCAACGCCGACGCCCTCCAGGCCGACGCCGAGGCGGGCCTGGTTCATCATCGTGAACATGCAGCGCATGCCCTGGTTCTCCTCGCCGATGAGAAAGCCGATCGCGCCGCCATGATCGCCCATGGTCATGGTGCAGGTCGGGGAGGCGTGCATGCCGAGCTTGTGCTCGACGCCGGAGGCGTAGATGTCGTTGCGCTGACCCAGCGAGCCGTCCGCATTGACCATGAATTTAGGGACGAGAAAGAGCGAGATGCCCTTGGTGCCGGCGGGCGCATCCGGCAGACGCGCCAGCACGAAATGCACGATGTTGTCGGTCATGTCGTGCTCGCCATAGGTGATGAAGATCTTGGTCCCCTTGATGCGATAGGTGCCGTCGGCCTGCCTTTCGGCGCGGGTGCGCAGCGCGCCGACGTCGGAGCCGGCCTGCGGCTCGGTCAGCTGCATCGTGCCGGTCCATTCGCCGGAGACGAGCTTTTCGAGATAGATCTTTTTCAGCTCGGCGCTGCCATGCGCGTCCAGCGCCTCGATCGCCGAGGCTGTCAGCAACGGGCAGAGGCCGAAGGCGACGTTGGCGGCGCTCCAGATCTCCGTGCAGGCGGCGTTGATCGCGAGCGGCAGGCCCTGGCCGCCGAAATCTTCGGGGCCGGACACCGCGTTCCAGCCGCCCTCGGTCCAGCGCTTGTAGGCGTCCGGCCAGCCAGGTGCGGTCGTGACCTTGCCGCCCTCAAGCTTGATGCCGTGTTCGTCGCCGATCTTGTTGAGCGGCGCCAGCACGTCGGATGCGAACTTGCCGGCTTCCTCCAGCACGGCGGCCGCGAGATCGGCATCGAAATCGCCATAATGGCCGGCCTCCACGGCAGCCTTGAGGCCCGCGCCATGGTTGAGCGACAGCAGCATGTCAGAAATCGGCGCGCGGTAGGTCATGGCTCACTCCCGGGGGGACAAATATTGACGCCGTATTCTCACGAAACGGAGGCAGTCTCAATGGTCGGGAGGTGGGCAGAGGCGGGCCGGAAACGGAGCCGATGCGGGTCATAGAGCATCAAGCGCGGCCGATCCCGGGCTGCGGTATTTTGCCCCTCCAGACGGTTGAAATGCTGCCCCGCTCCCTATAGACCGGCTGCGACTGGAGAGAATTCGCGGTAGCCCGATCTTCCGCCATTCCGTCAGTCGCCTGGTGGGGCGTAGCCAAGCGGTAAGGCAGCGGATTTTGATTCCGCCATTCGGAGGTTCGATCCCTCCCGCCCCAGCCAAGCAGTCGCGTCCCCGGAGGTGGTGTAGCTCGGTAGAGCAAAGCCACCCGGACATGCGCCTCCAATAGCGCCGTAGCGGGCGGGCGGCTTTGCGGTGGTCGCCGGCAGTTCGCCGGTAGGGTCGGGTTGCAGACACCAACCTGATTCGAGGAACCACCGATGACCGATGAGATAATGAACCTTCGCACGTTCACGTTCGTGGAGAAGACCCCTGACGCCGATCTGTTGCGCGAGATGATCGGCCTTGCTGCCCAGCGCCTGATGGAGCTGGAAGTCGAAGGCCAGACCGGCGCGGCCTAATGCAAGAAGAGCCCCGAGCGCCTGACGGTGCTGAGCTCCCACCCTTCACCGCTGGCGCTCACATCGATCTGCATCTGACGAACGTCGTCATCCGCTCCTACTCGCTGCTCAACGACCAGCGCGAGCGGCATCGTTACGCGGTTGCGGTCAACAAGGATACGGCAAGTCGCGGCGGCTCCACTTTCATTTCACGACCAGATCCGTGCGGGATACGGTCACCGCGTCCGGTCCGCGCAACAACTTCGCGCTCGTCGAGCACGGGGATCATTCGATCCTGATTGCGGGCGGGATCGGCATCAGCCCGCTGCTCGCCGCGAGCTCTTCCTGCATGGAAGGCGTCTGCGGCACCTGCGAGACGCGCGTCCTGGAGGGCATACCCGACCATCGCGACCCAGTTTCTCAGCAAGGAGGAACAGGCGACGAACAAGACGATGATGATCTGCTGTTCGGGCGCGAAGGCAGCGCGACGGCATTTTTGCTGAGGACAAGTCAGGAGCAACGCGCACCAGGCGCGAGGGCAGCTGTGGATCACCGGCCGAACGATTCTGCTTGTCGGATGCCTCGCTCAGCGCGAGTCGCACGGTGCAGGTGCAATCTGTCGTCCTCCAAGGTCGCCAAAGCCTAGTCTTTGACAATTGCAAGCCGGACACTTAAGTAGGCAGGGAATACGAACAATCGTTCGGTAATCGAACGAAGAGCTAAAGTGAATGGATGATGGATTCACGTGGCCATGGTGCCCGTGGCGCGAACCGCAGCGAGTCCATCGGCGCGCCCGATACGATTTACACCAACGGCAAGTTCCTCAAGGTTGACCCGCTGTTCGGCGTGGCGAGCGCAGTCGCCGTGCGAGACGGCCGCTTCGTCGCGGTCGGCAAGATCGATGAAATATCTGCGCTCGCGGGCCCGAACACGGCCATCATTGATTTGGGCGGTCGAACCGTCCTTCCGGGCTTGATCGATACCCATGCTCATGTCGAGCAGGCGGGATTGATCAAGTACACGGTGCAGCTGAACGACGTCACCACGGTCGAGCAGGCATTGGCCCGTATCGGGGAACACGCTGGCAGATTACCCAAGGGGAAATGGGTGCGCGGTGCACAATGGCACCCGGTCTCGCAATTGGCCGAAAAGCGCTTCTTGACGCGCGAGGAGCTCGATCGGGCGGCTCCCCACAATCCGGTATGCTTGCCGATTGGCCACTTCACTCTCGTCAACTCGGAGGCATTCGCCCTCGCGAAAATAACGAAGGACACGCCTGATCCGGATGGCGGGATCATCCATCGCGACAAATCCACCGGTGAGCCGAACGGTACATTGGAGGAGGCCGCAGAGGACCTTGTTCACGCCCTTCTGCCCGAATGGTCGGACGAGGATCGCGATGAGCAGATGAAGTTCGCGATGCGATACTTCAATCAATTTGGGCTGACATCCGCAATTAGCGCGGCAGTCGATCCCGCAACCTTCCGCGCCCATCAGCGAGTCCGGCAAGCCGGGCAGGCGTCTTTGCGCATCAGCGCCATGTACGCGCCGACGGGCGGCCTCAATCCCAGCATGACGATCGAAGAATGGGAGCTGTTCTTCTCTCGCATCGGCGCAGCTTCAGACTTCGGCGACGATTGGTTGAGCTATTCCGGCGTCAAGCTTCAGATCGACGGCGGGATGACATTGCGAACAGCCGCGATGCGGGATGGTTACCCCGACGATCGCGAATACAAGGGGACCATCGTTATCGAGCCATCCAGGTTCAATGCCCTGGTTGCAGCGGCCAATCGCTATGGCTGGCGCGTCGGCGTCCACGCCGTTGGGGACGCCGCCATCGACCGTGTCTTGGATGCCTACGAGCTCGCGGATGCTGAGAGATCTATCAAGGGACGGCGCTTTATCGTCATCCATGGCAGTCTTATGCGGCCAGATCAAATGCAGCGTGCCAAGAAATTGGACGTGCGTGTCGACGCGCAGACTTCGTTCCTCTGGGACAAGGCAGCTGTCGTGGCGAAATTTCTCGGCAAGGATACCGCCGACCGGGCCTTCCCCATGCAAACCATGATCGACATCATGGGATTGAAGTTGATTGGGCAAGGTACCGACTATCCGATCAACCTCCTAAATCCATTCGTTAACATGTATGTCATGGTGACCCGCCGCGACAAGAATGGCGACGTGTATGGAGAAGGCGAACGGATCAGCCGGAAGGAAGCTATCCAGCTCTACACGAGCGCAGCATCTCGATATTCGTTTTCAGAGGACAAAGTCGGATCGATAGAACCGGGCAAGTATGCCGATATGGTTGTTCTGTCCGACGATATCATGACGATTCCGGAAGAAGGCATCAAGGACATCACGGCTGTACGGACCATCGTTGGGGGCCGAACGGTCTACGATGGTGAGGCCATCTCATGAACGCGGCCTAAAAACGAGAATAACGTCATGCCGCACTTGGTGATCGAATATTCGGAAGGGGTGCTCGCTCGCGACGACGTAACAGGTTTGATGGAAGCGCTCTTTGAAGCCGCTTGGCGAACGGGGATCATGAAGGCGGAGGACGTCAAGGTGCGGGCGTGCGTCTACAACGATTTCCTGGTTGCCGGGAAGCGTGACAGCTTCGTGCATCTGTCGGTCTACTTGCTCGAAGGTCGGTCGCCCGACCAGAAGGTCGAGCTGAGTACGAGCCTTCGACGGACGATGACAGAGCGATGCCCTGATGTGGTCAGCATAAGCGTGGATGTCCGTGACATGGACCCGGTCGCCTACAAGAAACGGCTGAAATGACGGGTGCTCGCCAAAAGGCGGCAGCTTCTCAGACGAGCAGGGGCTGCGCGGCGAGGGACATCTCTTTGAGGAGAGGCAGGAAGCGATCGATCATCTCACCGGTCGTGATGCGATCGACATGAGCGCCAATATTTGCGGCTGCGATGACGGCGCCATCGTAGCGGCGAATTGGCACCGATATCGACCGAAAGCCCTCTTCGGCTTCCTGATCGACAAGGCTATACCCTTTGGTGCGGTCGGCAATGATTGTCGCAATCACTGCCGATTTGTCGAGCAGCGTCGACTGGGTCTGAGCCGCCAGCTTCATGCCGTCGACCGTTCTCGTCAGTTCGTCGTTTGCCAATCTGCCCAGCAGAACGCGTCCCACTGACGTGCAGAAAGCCGGCAGCCGATATCCTATGTCCAGTCCGGTCGAAAATACCCGCGCCGGACTCGAACGGGCGATAAAAACGACCTCTTCGCCATCCAGGATCGCAAGGGAGCAGACCTCCTTGGCCTTGCCGGCGACCTCGTCCATCAACGGCTGCATCACGGTGCTGATCTGGTTCGACGTCAAATAGGCCGAAGCCAAAAGCAGCACTCTGGGCGTTAGCGAAAACAACCGCTCGTTGCCCGCGACGAATCCGGATTTGACGAGGGTCATCAGAATCCGGCGCACCGTCGCCCGCGGAAGATTCGCGCTCTTGGAGAGGTCGCTGAGGGTCATTGGACGGCGATCGATGCCAAACGACTGTATCACGCGAAGACCCCGATCCAGGGTCTCGATGAACTCGCCTCCCTCCCGTGCCTTTTCCTCTTCTTCCGTACGCTTCAGCCTCGGCATTCTATTGGGCGGTCCCTGTCGGCGGCCTCTCGGAAGTGAGGACCATCACAAATACGCGGGTCAGGCGCCAGCCTTGTCTGCGGCTGTCACCAGGGATTTGAGGTCAAAGGAAGCGTCGGCGGCCTGCTCCGGTGCAGGGGAGATCCCCGCGGCAATCAGGCGTCGGGCTGCCATTTGCTCGCCTGGCCGGTTGATGCTGTCCACCGCGACCAATCGGCCCCGGCGATAGTAGAAGACCGAGAACCTTCCGTCGTCGACCGAACCTCGGACCGCCTGCCGATCATACTGTCCGGCCAGTCCGACGATCTGCAGCTTGACGTCATATTGGTCGGACCAGAACCTCGGCACACTCTCATAGGGCGCGGGAGCGCCGGCGATCGCCAGTCCAGCGGCCTTCGCTTGATCCTGGGCGTTTTGCACCGATTCCAATCTGACCCAGCTTTCGCAAAAGCGGTTGAAGTGGTTGGCGCAGTCACCGGCCGCGAAAATGTCCGATGTCTCGGATTGTCCGTGCTCGTCAACAACAATTCCGTTCGTGCATCTAAGCCCCGCCGAGCGCGCGATCTCGTCATTGGCGACACCACCAATCCCCACCAACACCAGGTCGGCGCGGACACTGGCACCGTTGCCCAGCACGACAGCGGAAACTTTTCGATCGTTTCCTTTGAAGGAAGTCACCGTTTCGTTGAGCATCACGTCGACGCCAGTCCGCAGATGCGTATCAAGAAGAAAGGTCGACAAGACCGGCGAGACTGCACGCTCAAGCAGGCGGCTGCTCGCTTCCACGACGGTGACCTTCTTGCCCAGCTTTGCCGCGGAGGCCGCAACTTCCAGCCCTATAAAGCCGCCTCCGACGATGACGATCTCCGCAGCATCGGCCAGACGTGCCTTCAGCTCGATCGCATCAGTCACCGACCGCAGATAGAAAATTCCATCGAAGTCCGCGCCCTCGACCGCGATGCGCCGTGCGCGCGAGCCTGTGGAGATGAGGAGTTTTTCAAACTTCAGAGCGTTGTCGCCGGCCAGAGTGACCTGTCGCGCGCGCAAATCAAGCAGCGTGGCGCGCTGCCCAAGAACGAGATTGATCTGCTTGCCTTCGAAGAAAGTCTCGTCGCGCAAGATCAGATTTTGCTCGCTGATGCGCCCGAGAAGGAAGTCCTTGGATAGCGGCGGCCTCTGATAGGGCAACCACTCTTCGTCGCACACAATGGTGATGGGCTGAGAATAGCCGGCATCACGAGCAGTGAGAGCGGCTTGAACGCCGGCATATGAGGCGCCGATGATGACCAGCCCCGTCATGATTGCCTCGCCGGCACATGGACCACCAGCTCGTCGAGAGGGGCCAGCACCTTCAGCTGGCAACTCAGCCGACTGTTCGGCCTTCGCTCTCCCGAGACGGCGGATAGCAACTCGAGCTCTTCTTCGCTCGGCTGAGGGAGAGAGCTTGTTTGTTCTTCATCGACGTAGACGTGACAGGTCGCGCAATCGAGGCAGCCGCCGCATTCGCCGTCGATACCGGGAACACCGTTGCGAACGGCCGCGAGCATCACGCTCACCTCGCGTCCGACCTCGAGGGATTTTTCGCTGCCGTCCTGCTGGACAAATCTCACTCGCGGCATCCGACCTCCGCTCCTTGGTTTTGTTCGATCTAAGAACGTAAGTTCGTTAGACGGTTAAACTCATTCTAGCGACCCTTCAACCTCGACTTGTTACCGCCGCTGCGGTTCCATTAGGCAGGATTTGCGGAAATATTTTGCTTGCTTGCTCGTCACACTGGAGTCATTCTGAAGAATAACGAACGGTTGTTCGTCTACCGAACTGACGGGAAGGGCGCAATGAAGCTGACAACGGCGATCATGGGCGTGGTGCTGACATCAAGTGCGGCGTTTGCCCAGCAGCAAGAGGCCAATGCTCCCTCGCTTGCCTTGATCAACGGCAAGATTCTCACCATGGACGGTCAGTCAAAGGTTGCGGAGGCACTCGCCGTTCGCGACGGAAAAATCCTGGTCGTAGGAGACACGGCGACGATCAAGGCGGTGGCTGGCGATCGCACCCGCACGATCGACTTGCAGGGCAAGACGGTCGTTCCCGGGCTGATCGACACACACGCGCATTTCAAGGCCGCCGGCCTATCCGACTACGTCGTGAACATGAGCGGCGCCAAGACTGTTGCGGATGCCCTCGCAAGCATCAAGCAGTTTGTGGCGAAGAAAAAGCCTGGTGAGTGGATCATCGGAAGCGCCTGGCATCCCCCGTCGCAACTTGCGGAAAAGCGTTACCTGACACGGCAGGAAATTGATGGCGTCGCGCCGAACAATCCGGTCTATCTCCGGACCGTTGGCCATTTCTCGATGGCCAATTCGATGGCGTTCGAGAAAGCCGGCGTAACCAAGGCCACGCCAAACCCAAGCGGCGGATCGTTTGAGCGCGACAGTGCTGGTGACCTGACCGGCGTTCTGGTCGAGACGGCGATCGACAAGGTCGAAAAGGCCGTTCCGGAGTGGACGGCGGACGACGAGTTTCGCCAATTCAAGCTTGCGGAAGGTGTGCTGAACTCGTTCGGGATCACCAGCGTCGTCGAAGGGGCCACCTCGCCCAGGGACATCGCGGCCCTGCAGCGCGTGGCGCAGGCCGGTGAAGCAACGCTACGGGTCGGTCTCATGTGGCGCCCGGAGCCCCCCGGCGAGAACGCGGCCTGGGAGGACATCATGCGCGGCAACGGCGCCTCGTCCGGCTTTGGCGATGACTGGCTGAAGTTTGGCGGAATCAAAATCCTCTACGATGGCGGCATGACGCTCAAGACGGCGCTCATGCGCGATGCCTATCCGGACTCGCATAACGACTACCACGGCATTGCCCAGCAATCGCCGGAACGTCTGAAGGAGCTGGTGTCCATTTGCAATCGCTACGATTGGCGCGTAGGTGTCCATGCCGTCGGCGACAAGGGCATCGACCAGGTTCTTGATGCATTCGAAGCAGCCGACAAAGAAAAGTCGATTAGGGATCGTCGTTTCGTCCTGATCCACGGAAGCTTGATCGTGCCCGAGCAAATGGAGCGCGCGAAGCGCCTCGGTGTCAGGGTCGACTTACAGAACGTGTTCATGTGGGACAAGGCGGCCACCGTCGAGCGTTTCCTGGGCGCGACGGTCGCCAATCGGGCCGTGCCCACGAAGACTCTCATCGAGAAGGTGGGGCTGAACAGCCTCGGCGCCGGCACCGACTTCCCGGTGAACACGATCAATCCCTTCATCAACATGTATGTCATGGTGACCCGCAAGGATCGCGCCGGAGGCGTTTATGGTGCGAACGAAGCCATCAGCCGCGAGCAGGCGCTGCGCCTCTACACCAGCGCGGCATCGCATTATATGTTCGAAGAGAACGAGAAGGGGACGATCGAGGCCGGAAAACTGGCGGACCTGACCGCGTTGTCGGCGGATCTCATGACGGTCCCCGAGGAGCAGATCAAGGACATCAAAGCCGACCTGACGATTGTCGGCGGCAAGATCGTGTTTCAGCGTTAGTCTGCGTCCCGATAACAAGAGGACGCATCTCGAAGCCGGAGAGAGGAGACCCAAGTCATGATGAGCCAAGAGCAGAACGACCTCATTACCCGCGTCGGACCGAAGGCGCCTGCCGGAAAGCTGATGCGGATGTATTGGCAGCCTGCTGCGCTCGTCGACGAACTCGCGGAGGGGCGCCCCATCAAGGCCGTCAAGCTTCTCGGCGAGAACTTCGTTCTGTTCAAGGACGAAACGGGGCGCTATGGCCTGCTCGATCGCGACTGCCCGCATCGGGGTGCCGACCTCGCCTTCGGCCGGCTCGAGAACGGTGGCCTGCGCTGCGCCTTCCACGGGTGGCTGTTCGACGCCACGGGACAGTGCCTCGAGACGCCCGCCGAGCCTGCAAACTCCTCGCTCTGCAAAAACATCAAGCAGCGATCCTACCCCGTCCTGGAGAAAGGTGGAATCCTGTGGGCGTATTTGGGTGAAGGCGAGCCGCCTGCGTTTCCGGAGATCGACTGCTTCGCGGCGCCGGGCGAATACACCTTCGCCTTCAAGGGCCTGATCGAATGCAATTGGCTGCAGGCCCTGGAAGTCGGCATCGACCCGGCTCACGCATCGTTCCTTCACCGGTTCTTCGAGGATGAGGATACATCGGCGGCCTACGGCAAGCAGTTTCGCGGTGCGTCGGCCGACTCGGAGATGCCCATGACGAAGGTCCTGCGCGAGTACGACCGGCCGATCATCAACGTCGAGCACACCGAATACGGCCTGCGGCTCATCGCCTTGCGAGAAATCGACGAGCAGCGCACCCACGTTCGCGTCACCAACCAGCTATTCCCGCATGCGTTCGTCATTCCGATGAGCACGGAGATGACGATTACCCAGTGGCATGTGCCCGTCGACGACGTGAATTGCTATTGGTATGCGATTTTCACCAGCTACGCCGCGCCCGTCGACAAGGCGAAAATGCGCGCGCAGCGCCTCGAGCTTTACGAGTTGCCGGAATACCGCTCGCGGAAGAACAAGTCGAACGACTACGGCTTCGACCCGCACGAGCAAGCGACCGAGACTTACACCGGCATGGGCGCGGACATCAACGTCCACGACCAGTGGGCCGTCGAGTCGATGGGCGCCATTCAGGACCGGACGCGTGAGCATCTCGGGCAATCCGACAAGGCGATCATTCAGTACCGCCGGTTGCTTCGCCAGGAGATCGAGAAGGTGGCCTCCGGAGGCAAGCCGCTGTTGTTCCTCGACGCTGCCAGCGCGCGCAGCATCCAGGGGCCGGCCACAATGGACGGCATCGGTCCGACGAAGGGCTGGGAAACCTACTGGATGGAAGTGGACGTCAAGCGTCGTCGGGGCGCTCCCTGGGCCGCGCCGGTCCCCGCCGAGCTCGCCAAGAAGGTGTCTCACCTGACCGCCGCCGAATAACCCAGGCCGGCCCAGCTCAGCAAAGGAGATGTCGTTGAGTTTCGTCGAAAAGCACGGTCTCTGGTCGGCCGAACAGAAGGAGGCTGCCATCCGCATGCGGCGGATGGCGGAGGAGCAGGAGTTGCATACGATCCGGCTCTCCTTTCCGGACCAGCACGGCATCTTGCGCGGCAAGGCGCTGGTCGCTTCCGAAGCGCTCTCGTCGATCGAGAGCGGCTGCTCGATAACGACGACATTGCTCGCGAAAGATACCTCTCACCGCACGGTGTTTCCCGTCTTCACCGCCGGCGGCGGGTTCGGGATGCACGAGATGCAGGGAGGAGGCGACATCATGATGGTCGCCGATCCCACCACCTTCAAGGTTCTCCCCTGGGCACCAAAAACCGGGTGGGTGCTTTGCGACCTCTACTTCTCCGACGGACGACCCGTGCCCTTCGCCTCCAGGGGCCTGTACCAATCCGTGCTGGGGCAGCTCAAAGACCGGGGCTATGATTTCAAGGCGGGCCTCGAGGTCGAATGCCACATCTTCAAAGTCGAGAATGCCCGACTAGCGCCAGGGGACGCCGGCAGTCCCGGGCAACCGGGTGAGCCTCCGGAGGTCAGTCTGCTTTCGCAGGGCTATCAGTACCTGACGGAGCAACGCTATGACCAGATGGAGCCTGCGCTCGAGCTGATCAGGCAAAACATCGTGGCGCTGGGCTTGCCGCTTCGGTCGATCGAGGTGGAATACGGACCGAGCCAGTGCGAGTTCGTGTTTCAGCCCACCGTCGGCATTGAGCCGGCAGACACCATGGTGCTGTTTCGTACGGCAGTGAAGCAGATCTGCAACCGCCACGGCTATCACGCGACCTTCATGTGCCGGCCGCGGATACCGAACGTGATGTCATCGGGGTGGCACCTTCACCAATCGCTGGTCTCCCGAACAGACAGCGTCAACGCGTTCATGACGAGCGAACCGGCCGGTCTGTCGAAACTTGGCAAGCACTATATGGCCGGGCTGCTGGAGCATGCCAGGGCATCCGCGGTCTTCTCGACGCCGACGATCAATGGCTACAAGCGCTACCGTTCCTATTCGCTGGCTCCGGATCGGGCGATCTGGGGACGCGACAACAGGGGCGTCATGATCCGCGTGCTGGGCGGTCCCGACGATAAAGCCACCCGGCTCGAAAACAGGATCGGCGAGCCGGCCGCAAACCCCTATCTGTACATGGCGTCGCAGATTCTGGCCGGCCTCAACGGCATTGATAGCCAGCTCGATCCCGGTCCGTCGGCGGACACCCCCTACGAGACCAAGGCAAACCTCCTACCGACCTCCTTGCGCGAGGCGGTGTTCGCGTTGCGCGATGACCCCTTCTTCCGCGAGGCTCTGGGAGAGAAATTCGTCGACTACTACGTTTTCATCAAGAACGCGGAAATCGAGCGCTTCCAATCGACGGTCACCGAGTGGGAGCAGCGAGAATATTTCGAAATGTTCTGAAACAGCATCACCGAAGCGGGAGAATAGAGATATGAGCTTGAGGTTTGGACTTGTTGGGGCCGTCGCGATTGCCACCGCCTGGGTGTCGCCAGCGCAGTGCGACACGATCAAGGTGGGGATCATTGGCACCATGTCCGGTCCGTATGCCTTGTTCGGCCAGAACTTCAAGTACGGCATTGACGCCTGGGTGGCCAAGCATGGATCGAAAGTCGGCGATCATCAGATCGAGTTTGTCTATCGCGACGAAGAATCGCCGAACCCGGCCAAGTCGAAATCATTGGCTCAGGAGTTGATCGTCAAGGAGAAGGTTCAATACATCGCGGGACTGTACTTCACTCCGGACGCCCTGGCCGTCGCTCCACTTCTTGAGGAAGCGAAGGTGCCTATGATCGTCATGAACGCCGCGACGTCCGCGATCGTCGAGAAGAGCCCCTACATCGTGCGGACGTCCTTTACGATGTGGCAGAACACGGTCCCCGCGGCAAAGGTGGCGAAGGCCAGAGCGGCCAAGAAGGTGGCGATCGCCGTCAGCGATTACGGCCCCGGCATCGATGCCGAAGCAGCCTTCAAAAAGACGTTCGAGGCAGATGGAGGCACCATCGTCCAATCGGTCAGGATGCCGCTCAATACGACCGACTTCGGCCCAATCATGCAAAGGATCAAGGATTCCGGCGCAGACATGATCTTCACGTTCTTGCCGGCCGGTCCGCCAACCCTGGGGTTCGTCAAGGCCTATATCGACAACGGACTGAAAGCGTCCGGCGTGAAGTTGTTGTCCACGGGTGATGTCGTGACCGAGCCCGATCTTCCGAATATTGGTGACAGCGGCGAAGGCATCTTGTCGACTTACCACTACGCGGTCTCGCACGACTCCCCAGAGAACAAGACCTTCCTGGCCGATCTGATCAAGGCTGGCGCCAAGCCTGACGACATCACCATGGCGTCGGTCGCGGCCTATGACGGTGCTCGGCTCATTTACAAGATGGTCGAGGCCACGAACGGTCAAAAGGATCCGGACAAAGCCCTTGCGGCCGTGAAGGGCATGAAATGGGTCAGTCCGCGCGGACCCGTGTCGATCGACCCGGATACCCGGCATATTCGTCAGAACGTATATCTGCGCGAAGTCGTGAAGCAGGACGGCAAGTTCCTCAACAAGGAACTGCAAACGTTCGACGCGCAGCCGGACTGGGGTCTGGCGAAGAACTAGAGCGGATCGCTCGCGATGTAAATCTCGCGAGCGATCTCTTCATCGTGTCGAAGAAGGGCCCAGAATGAGTGGTCGGTCGCAGTCTATTCGCTTCGTCAGCGGTCGCATCTATCGCGGTGCCAGCGACCGGATTCCGGCCGATACGCTGGTGACGCAAAATGGCGCCCTTCTTTGTGTCGGCGTTCGGGACGAGGCCCGCTCCACAGACGTCACCGTCGATCTGCGCGGAGCAACGGTGATACCCGGCTTGACGGACACACACAGCAGTCTCCGCGCCGGCAGCGCCGCAGACCTGATCGCCTTGGAACAGGACCCGTTCGACTCGTCCGTCGACCTGCGGTCGGTCAAGACCTTGATGACGGTGGTCCGCGGGACCATTCAGCATGACGCGTTGGGGTCGCAACATTTCAAAGTCGCGGAAGTAATCAACTAATGGCGTGGACGGGTCTCAGCATCGGGCTGGATGCCCTTTCGTACGGCATGGTGCTTTTCATCATCTCCATCGGACTGTCCATCATGATGGGCCTGATGAGGGTCGTGAACCTTGCTCATGGCGCATTTGCGATGATCGGGGGATATCTCGCGTCTTTTGCGCTCAAGAGCGCAGGAGTTGGATATCCGCTCGCGATTGTCCTGGCGGTTCTCGGCACCATCGCGATCGCTTTTCCGCTTGAGTTTCTTCTCTACCGCCGGATCTATCGCAAGTCCGATGAGCTGACCCAGATTTTGCTCACGATCGGCATTGCGTTTGTCATCATCGGCGTTGCCAACTACATTCTTGGCCCGACAACCAAATCCATTCCGCTGCCTCCGCTGCTGAGCGGTCCCGTCGATCTCGGCTTCCGAATGATCCCAGCTCATCGGATTTTCGTGATGATTTGCGGAGTGTGCACCGCGGGCTTGCTCTGGCTACTGATCGACCGCACCGAGTTCGGGATCCGGCTGCGTGCCGCGGTCGACAACGGTGATATGGCCGAGTCGCTCGGAATCAAGACGCAGATCCTTTTTTCCGCGACCTTCGCGCTTGCGGTCGGCCTGGCGGCGTTCGGGGGCGTGGTGGGCGCCGAATTGTTGCCCGTCGAACCCTTTTACGCGCTCAGATATATGGTGACTTTCCTTGTCGTCGTCTCGGTCGGCGGGGCGGGATCGATCCCAGGCGCCGTGGCGGCATCGATATTGCTTGGCCTTGCAGACACGACCGGCAAGTACCTTGCACCCGAATATGGTGAGTTCTTCTTCTATCTTGCGGTCATCCTGGTCGTGTTTCTGTTCCCGAACGGCCTTTTGGGCAGGAGGCACTGACGTGACCGATCGAGCCATGGTCGATGGCATGAGCCCGCCTCGTTTTTTCGTGCCGCTCGAGCTGCGCGCTGTCGCAATCACGCTGGCGCTCGGAGCGCTCGGCTACACTCTTTTTCCGGACGACCTCGCGTTTCTGACGCGACTGATCAGCATCACGCTTCTGGTGCTGTCGCTCGATCTGGTCACGGGGTATTGCGGTGTCGCCACCCTGGGGCATGCGGCGATCTACGGTGTGAGCGCCTACGTCGTGGGCAACGCCTGCCTTGCCGGACATTCCGACCCCCTGCTGTTGTTGCTCGTGGGCGCAGTGGCTGGTGCCGTGATGGGGCTGGTCTCAGGGCTCCTTGTCACGAGGTTCAAGGGTCTCCCCCAACTCGTGCTGTCCATTGCCGTCGGACAGCTCATCGCGGCGCTAGCCAACAAACTGTCCAGCCTGACGAGCGGAAGCGACGGATTGTCCGGCATTTCGCCTGGACGAATCTTCGGGGTCTATGCGTTCGACATGTACGGTCGCACCGGCTACGTGTTCTCCGTTGCGGTGCTCATGGTCGTGTTCGTGGTGCTGCTTCGAATCGTGCACTCTCCCTTCGGCCTGCTTTGTCAGGCAATCAAGGATGACAGCCTTCGAGCTCGGATGATCGGGGCCCGCGTGTATCCCCGGCTCGTGCTGATGTATGGCGTGTCGGGGGTTGTTGGCGGAATTGGTGGTGCTCTCAATGCCATCAATACGGGCGTCGTGGGACTGGATAGCGTCGGATTTGAGCGGTCGGCTGAAGCTCTCGTCATGCTGGTCCTGGGTGGCGCAGGCAGTCTCTGGGGCGCGCTGATCGGATCCATCGTTTTCCAAGTGTTCGAGCACTATGTCTCGGCTGCGAATCCATTCCATTGGATGACCATGGTCGGTGCGTTGCTGATCGCGGTCGTTTTGTTCGCCCCGAAGGGCCTGGTATCCCTGGGAGGCTTGCTTGCTGGTCGCACCGCCTCGGTGCTGAGGAGGCGCCCGTGAGCCAGTCGCTGCTCGAACTGCGAAACGTGTCGATGTCCTTCGGCGGGATGAGGGTCAACGATGATATATCCTTCAGTATCGGGAAGGGAGAAAGGGTCGCGTTGATCGGCCCGAACGGCGCGGGCAAAACCACGCTCGTCAACGTCATCTCCGGTGACTTGACCCCTTCACAAGGGGCCGTACACCTCGCCGGGGTTGATGTGACCGCGCTACCGATTTCCGATCGCGTCGATGCCGGCTTGATCCGAACATTTCAGATTACGAGGCTCTTCAAGAGCCTGACGGTCGCACAGAACGTCGCGCTCGCCGTGATGCAACGAAAGGGACTCACGAGGAATATATTTTCCTCCCCGATGGATCGGCCGGACGTTCGTCGGGAGTGGGAGCGGGCCCTTGGAACGCTTGGTATCGCACATCTGGCCGACAGGCAGGTCTCGCAACTGGCGTACGGTCAGCAGCGCCTTCTTGACCTGGCAATCGGGCTTGCTCTCGAGCCGAAGGTCCTGCTCCTGGACGAGCCTGCGGCAGGGGTGCCGTCAGAGGAGTCTTCCAAGATCATCGAGGCGATCGACAGATTGCCGTCTGATATCGCGGTTTTGATGATCGAGCATGACATGGACCTGGTCTTCAGATTTGCCCGCCGTGTGCTCGTTCTCGCCAACGGAAAGCTGATCTTCCAGGGCGATCCGGCAGAAGTCACGCACCATCAGGAAGTCCGTCGAGCTTATCTAGGTAGCTACGCAGATGCCCGCCACGCGTCTTGAAGTCAAAGGTCTCAGTGCCGGGTATGGCCCCACCCGCGTTATCGATGACATGTCTTTCGAGGTTCTGCCCGGAGGTCGTCTCAGCGTCCTTGGTCGAAACGGAGTCGGCAAGACGACCTTGCTCGCATCGCTCATGGGTCTGACAACCCATCATGGCGGGAAAGTATTCCTGGGGGAAGCAGATCTCACGGAGTCCAAGGCATCTACACGTGCTCAGCGAGGTTTCGGCTACGTACCGCAGACGCGCGACATTTTTCGGTCGCTGACGGTGGAAGAAAACCTGGTCGCAGGTCTCAAAGATCGAGGTCGAGAGGCGCTTGAAGAGGTCTACGTGATGTTTCCGAGGTTGGCCGAACGTCGACGCCATTTCGGGACGCAATTATCGGGCGGCGAGCAGCAGATGCTCTCGCTCGCCAGGACGCTGCTGGGAAGGCCTTCAGTTCTCCTCTTGGATGAACCGCTCGAGGGGCTCGCGCCAGTGATCTGCGATCAGATCATGGAAATCATCACCGCGCTGGCGAGTTCCGGTGAGATGACCATCGTTTTGGTCGAGCAGCAGATCGAACGAGCGCTGCGCTTTGCCGATCATGTCATGGTGGTTGAACGCGGCAAGGCGGTCTGGAGTGGGGAATGCTCGCAGCTACGGGACGACCCCAAGATGGTCGAGCGCCTGCTCGGTGTTGGGGTGCACTGAGGCATGCTTGTCTGATTGGATCACCCATCCAGATTGAGTTGCGAGGTGCGGCACAAGTCTGCGACACGCACCACCGTGTTGCTCCGATTTCTGTAGCGATTTCAGGCGCCTGAGTGCGGCGACAATCTGGCTGAGCACCCTCCCGCCCCAGTCAGATCGCCCGCCCGCCTGACATCACTCGTGGGGAGCTGCCGCCCGGCCCTGCGAGCTCGACGCTCACATCGGGATGCGCCTTTGCAAAATCCCGGATCCGGATCCTATCAACTCACGTACGGCTTCGCCGAGGACGTGCTGCGCGAATTCCGGCGACGGGTTGCCTCGGCGCACCGAGCGGAGCGAAACGGTCTCGTTGCTCTCTCCGGTGAGCCGAATTGGCGAGCGTCTGCGCCCGGTCTCTTCGCCAGGCCGGGATCGACGTCATCCTCGGCGATTCCTTCGGCATCCCGCGGCACCAATTGAATCGAGAGGTTGTTTGTTCAACGGCGCACCGCCTGCGTGATGTCCCATTCCATCGATCTGCCGACTGCATCCCGACCATTGATCGAGATCAACGAACCGGAGGTATCCGCGCCGATGCTGAGCGTGGCCAACAGGGGCGACAAGCCCTCCTGGCGCTGAGCCATGGACGACGCGGAATGCAGCTCTGGCTGATACCATCCCTCTATGCCGCTGCAAGTATCGTGGCAGGCTTGTTGGTGTCGCGGCTGGAAGCCAGGTTCATGGCGTCTGGTCTTGATCTCTCGACATCATCTGCCCAGGCGTACCTCTCGGCCGTCGCTTCCGGAATCGAACGATCCGGATTCGATCCGGAGGATCGCGCCGCGGCCCGCATCGAGGATCGACAGGGCCTCGGCCTGTCTCATCGCGAGGACGAGAGCGACCCGATCAGACGCGCGGGACGGGGGCGGGTGGCATCATGAGCACCGGCTCCGCCGGATTGAGGCGCGTGAGGTTGCGGGCGCCACGCGTCGCTGCAGCAGCCTGCACCGGTCTCACGCCGGGGTGGCTCGTCTGCGGCGGATTTGACATCGCCGCGGTTCTTCCCCTCCGGAATTCCTACATTGACTGGAGCGGTGTCGTCCTTCCGTTCCGGGGGCTCCTGGCGAGCATCGGCATCTGTCTCCGACGAGACGGCGGAGAGGGGCGGCCATGAGAACACTCCTTCAACGTCTCACCGGCGAAGACGCGATCCAGCTGTTGATGCGGCTTGGATTGCTCGCTCTGTTGATCTTCTGGACATTCTACCTGGTCCGTCCGTTCGTGACCATTCTGGTCTGGGCCCTCGTGCTTGCCGTCGCGCTCCATCCCGCCTTCGTCCTGCTCGCCAACGCTTTGGGCGGCCGCCCAAAGCTGGCGGCGGCCATCTTCACCGCAATCAATCTAGCCGTCTTCATCGGCCCTGCGGCCTGGCTCGGCATGGGTGCGGCGGATGGCATCAAAGACTTCGCCGCCGAACTGGCCGCGGGCGAACTGACAATTCCATTGCCGCCGCAGGCCCTCAAGACCTGGCCGCTGATCGGAGCGCAGCTTTACGAGCTGTGGGAGCAGGCCTCAACGAATCTTCGCCCGGCCCTGTATCAGGTCGCGCCTTATCTGAAGCCGTTCGCCGGCACGCTGCTCGGTCTTGTGGGCGATGCTGGCGTGGGAGCAGTCAAGTTCCTGCTCTCGGTCGTCGTCGCTGGCGTCATCCTTCCCTATGGCCCGCAGCTCGTGGCCGCGGGCCGAGGCTTTCTCGCGCGGATCGTGCCCGAGCAGAGCGAGCATTTCCTGGATTTGGCGGGAGCGACCATTCGAGCGGTATCCCAAGGCGTGATCGGTATCGCGGTGGTCCAGGCGCTGCTGGCCGGTATCGGTTTCAAGCTCGCGGGCATCCCGATCGCCGGCCTCCTGGCGGTTCTGGTCCTGCTGCTCTCGATCGTGCAGATCGGCGCAGCCCTCGTCATGATTCCCGTGATCGTCTGGATCTGGACCGACAAGGACGTCACTACCGCATTGCTGCTGACCTTCTTCCTCGGAATCGTCAGCATCCTCGACAACGTCCTGAAGCCCCTGGTGATGGGGCGCGGTTTGACCACGCCGACACTCGTCATCCTGATCGGCGTGATCGGCGGAACGCTGGGGCATGGAATCATCGGTCTCTTCATCGGCCCCATCATCCTGTCGGTCGCCTGGGAGCTTGCAGTCGCCTGGATCAAGACGGACGCCGCCCCACTGCCGGCCGTCGTCGAACGTTGACTTAAATCAACGGTGGCGGCTTCCGGAAGCGCCTTCTGAATGCCTACGACAGCGAGATCGGGACATGACGATGGAAAACTTGAATCTGCCGGGTGGTCCCCTGTCCGGGGTCGTCGCCGCGGCCGTCGAATACATGGTCGATGCAGGGCAGCGGAGCGTGTTGTTTCTGGACATTATGCGCCAGCGCGGCGACCAGTATCGCGAGCACGTCGCGCAGACGGCGCCGCATGTCCTGCAATATGCTGCTGAACTGATCATCGACGGGCGCAAGCTCGACGAGCCCGTCAACTATGCGCTGGTGCGCATCATTCCACCCAAGGGGGTCGAGATCGATCTCGAACGGCGGCCGTTCATCGTGGTCGATCCGCGCGCGGGACACGGTCCGGGAATCGGCGGCTTCAAGGCGGACAGCGAGATCGGCGTTGCCATGAAAGCGGGGCATCCCTGCTACTTCATCGGCTTCCTGCCGGAGCCGATGCCGGGGCAGACCATCGAGCGCATCGCGCGCGCCGAGGCGCTGTTCATCGAGAAGGTCATCAGCCTGCATCCGAAAGCCGACGGCAAGCCCTGCGTGATCGGCAATTGCCAGGCCGGCTGGGCCGTCATGATCCTGGCGTCGCTGCGGCCTGAATTATTCGGGCCATTGATCATCGCCGGCGCGCCGCTCGCTTACTGGGCCGGCGTGCACGGCAAATATCCGATGCGTTATTCCGGCGGCCTGTTGGGAGGGAGCTGGCTGACTGCATTGGCCAGCGATCTCGGCGCCGGCAAGTTCGATGGCGCCTGGCTGGTGCAGAACTTCGAGAACCAGAATCCATCCAACACGCTCTGGACCAAGCAGTACAACGTCTATTCCAAGGTCGATACCGAGGCCGATCGCTACCTGGACTTCGAGCGCTGGTGGGGCGGGCATGTCAACCTGAACGCCGAGGAGATCCAGTTCATCGTCGATGAGCTCTTCATCGGCAACAATCTCGCGGCCGGCAAGATCGAGATGTCGGACGGGCAGAAGGTCGATCTGCGCAATATCAGGTCGCCGATCGTGGTGTTCTGCTCCAAGGGCGACAACGTCACGCCGCCGCAGCAGGCACTGGACTGGATTCTCGATTGCTATGCAGACGTCAACGAGATCAGGGCATATGGGCAGACCATCGTCTACACCGTTCACGAAAGCATCGGGCACCTCGGCATCTTCGTCTCCGGCGGCGTCGCGAAGAAGGAGCATGCGGAATTCTCCAGCAATATCGACCTGATCGACATCCTGCCGCCTGGACTTTATGAAGCGACGTTCGAAGCCAAGGGTGAGGAGACCACGAGTTCCGATCTCGTCGTCGGGCAGTGGGTGATGCGCTGCGAGGCGCGAACGCTCGACGATATCCGCGCCATGGGCGGCAATTCGCCCGAGGACGAGCGGCGCTTCGCAGCCGCAAAACGCGTCTCCGAGATGAATCTCGCGGCGTACCGGAAGTTCGTGCAGCCCTGGATCAAGAAGATGGTCACGCCACAGATGGCGGAGACCATGCGCAACCTGCATCCGCTGCGATTGCAGTACGAGGTCCTCAGCAGCCAGAATCCCTGGATGGGCGCCGTGAAGACGGCCGCCGATGAGATCGAGGAGAAACGCAAGCCTGTGGCAGAGGACAATCCGTTCCTGGCCTTCCAGGAGCAGATGTCCAAGCAGATCGTTCATGCGCTGGACAGCTGGCGCGACGCCCAGGAAGCCCTGAGCGAGACGATCTTCCTCAATGTCTATGGTTCGCCTGCACTTCAGGCGGCGGTCGGGATCGATCCGAACTGGGAGTCTTCGCGCAGGCGCGAGATGTCGGCGGAGCACCGGACAATGCTCGAGAAGCGTATCGCCGAGCTGAAGTCCAGGGTGGGGGAGGGCGGTCTTCGTGAAGCCGCCCTTCGTGGCCTGCTCTATATCGGCTCGGCCCGCGGAATGGTCGACGAGCGGAGCATCGAGGCGCTCCGTCGGATTCGCCGCGATGCCGGCAGTTCACGTTTGACGCTGCCCGAGTTCAAGATGCTGGTGCGCGAGCAGTTCTTCATGCTGTTGCTCGACCAGCAAGGCGCCCTGGCCGCGATTCCGAAGATGCTCCCAGAAGATGTCGCGCAACGACTCGCGGCAGTCGCAATGATCCGCGAGGTCCTTTCCGCGAGCGGCGAAATCACCGGCGAGCGTGCAAGCCGCCTGCAGCGTATCGCCGCGCTGTTCGGCGTCGAGGCGGGAGAGGGGACGTCGAACATTACCCCTTTCGACCCAAAGGCGAAAGCATCTTAGGCGTTCATGGAAGAGGCGGGAGCGAGATCATGTCAGCCGATACGAGGCCAGCGCAGTCTCCCAGCAAGTACGATCGCTTGATTGCGGCAGCGAAGGCCGTGCCACCGGTGCCGACCGTGGTGGTGCATCCTTGCGATGAAACCTCGTTGCGCGGAGCCGTCGATAGCGCGCAAGCCGGGATCATTCGACCGATCCTGGTCGGACCCGAGAGAAAGATCAGGGAGACGGCGGGCAGGCACGATCTCGATATCTCCGGCTTCGAGATCGTCGATGCCGCGCATAGCGAGGAAGCCGCGTCCAGGAGCGTCGAGTTGATCCATGCTGCCAGGGGCGAGATGCTGATGAAGGGCAGCCTGCATACCGACGAACTCATGCGCGCCATCACGGCGAAAACGGGCGGCCTGCGCACCGATCGCCGTATCAGCCACGTCTTCGTGATGGATGTTCCGGCCTATGCCGACACGCTGCTCGTCACCGACGCCGCCATCAACATCTTTCCCGATCTCGATGCCAAGCGGGACATCATCCAGAACGCCATTGATCTGTACAACCAGGCCGGTTTTGGAAAATCGCCGCGCGTGGCGATCCTGTCGGCCGTGGAAACCGTGACCTCAAAGATCCCATCGACGATCGAGGCGGCCGCCCTGTGCAAGATGGCCGACCGCGGCCAGATCAGCGGCGGCGTGCTCGACGGGCCCCTGGCCTTCGACAACGCCATCGATCCCGAGGCGGCACGGATCAAGGGCATCAAGTCCGAAGTTGCCGGGCGAGCCCAGATCCTCGTCGTTCCCGATCTCGAAGCCGGCAACATGCTGGCGAAAAATCTCGCCTACTTCGCCAAGGCCGACGGCGCCGGCATCGTGCTCGGTGCCCGGGTGCCGGTCGTGCTGACGTCCCGGGCGGACACGCCCCGTGCGCGCATGGCGTCCTGCGCGGTGGCATCGCTCTATGCTAATGCCCGGCGCCAACATGCGCCGACAGTCGCTGCGTGACCGCGATGGATACGATCCTCGTCGTCAACGCAGGCTCCTCGAGCGTCAAGTTCCAGATATTTTCTGTCGAGGGAGAGGGTATCCTTCGCCGGCAGATCAAGGGCCAGATCGACGGCATTGCCAGCCGACCACGGTTGCGGGCGAGTGGCGCGAACGGTGAGACGCTGGCCGAGCGAGCATATCCGATCGAGGCAGTCGCGGACGTTCCGGCGGCGATGGAGATCGCCGGGAGCTGGTTGCGTGAAGAGCTTCGCATCCATCCGATCGCGGTCGGACACCGCGTCGTGCATGGCGGCCCGGACTTTGACCGGCCGGTGTCGATCGATCACGGCGTTGTCGCCCGCCTGGAACGCTTCGTCAATCTCGCACCACTGCACCAGCCGCACAATCTGGCGCCGATCCGGTCGATCCTTGCCGGCTTCCCGAGCTTGCCGCAAGTGGCGTGCTTCGATACCGCCTTTCATCGCACGCACAGCGCGGTCGCCGATCACTACGCGATCCCGCATCACCTCCATGCCGAGGGGGTACGCCGCTATGGTTTCCACGGGCTGTCTTACGAATATGTCGCGAAGGCCCTGCCGCAGATTGCGCCCGACATCGCGAACCGGCGGGTCATCGTGGCTCATCTGGGGAGCGGTGCCTCGATGTGTGCGCTCAACGAGGGACGAAGCGTCGAAAGCACCATGGGCTTCACGGCGTTGGACGGGCTGCCGATGGGCACGCGGCCCGGCCAGCTCGACCCCGGTGTCGTGCTCTATCTCATCTCCGAGAAGGGCATGTCCGCGGCGAACGTCCAGGACTTTCTCTATCGCGATTGCGGACTGAAGGGACTCTCGGGCGTCAGCAACGACATGCGGGAGCTCGAGGCCAGCGACGACGTCAGGGCCAAGCTGGCGATCGACTATTTCGTGTATCGGATCTGCCTCAATGCCGGCATGCTCGCGGCCGCATTGCAAGGTTTGGACGCCTTCGTCTTCACTGCCGGCATTGGCGAGAATTCCGCGACGATTCGCGCCCGTGTGGTCGAGCAGCTCGGATGGCTCGGTGTCAGCCTCGACCACGCCGGCAATTCTCGCAATTCGCGGCTGATATCGCGTGCCGAGAGTCGTATCCCCGTCTATGTCGTACCGACCGACGAGGAACTGATGATCGCGCAACACACGCTGTCGCTGCTGATGAAGCAGCCATCGAGCAACTCCAGACAAGAGAGGGCGTCATGATCCCCGTGTTCCCGGATACCAAGGTTGCCTTGAAGGGTAAGAAGGGCCTCGTCGTCGGCATCGCCAACGACCAATCCATCGCCTGGGGCTGCGCAAGGGCGTTTCGCGCCCTCGGGGCGGAGCTCGCCGTCACCTACCTCAATGACCGTGCCAAGAAGCATGTCGAACCGCTGGCGCAGGCGCTGGAAGCGCCGATCTTCATGCCGCTGGACGTCATGATGGAAGGCCAGACCGAACAAGTGTTCGAGCGGATTGCAAGCGAGTGGGGGCAACTCGATTTCCTGCTGCATTCGATCGCGTTTTCGCCGAAGGAGGCGCTGCACGGTCGCGTGGTGGATGTCGGCCGCGACGGCTTCCTGAAGACGATGGATGTCTCCTGCTGGTCGTTCATGCGGATGGCGCATCTCGCCGAGCCGCTGATGAAGAACGGGGGCACGATGTTCACCATGACCTATTACGGCAGCCAGATGGTCGTGAAGAACTACAATGTGATGGGGGTGGCCAAGGCCGCGCTTGAAGCAGCCGTCCGCTACATTGCGGCCGAACTCGGTCCGAAGGGCATCCGTGTTCACGCGATCTCACCAGGCCCGCTCGCCACGCGCGCGGCATCGGGCATCCCCGAATTCGATGATCTCATGGACAAGGCGCAGTCCACCGCGCCGACCCGCAGCCTCGTCAGCATCGAGGACGTCGGCAATGCCACGGCGTTCCTGGCGCTCGACGGGGCCAAGCTGATCACCGGCGGCGTTCTCTATATCGACGGCGGCTATCACATCATCGACTGACTGACGGAGGAGGTTCTGGTGCGTGCGCTTGGGTTGAGCCTGTTTCTGCTCGCGATCCATTTCGTGCCGGCGCAGGCGCAAACCTACGATCCTCGCTATGCGATATGCATGAAGGTCTATGAAGGGTCCTTTGGCGGAGGCGAATGGATCGATTGCAGCTACACATCGCTGCCGCAGTGTCAGGCTTCGGCATTCGGTCGCGCCGCCACATGCGTGATAAACCCGTACTTCGCTCAGGCTTTCCCCCGTGGGAGATACCCGCGATATCCACGAGCCTATTGACGGCGTCCTCCATGTCGCCGCGGCTAGCCGTTGGCAGCACACCTAGCTAGCGATAATGCAGCGCGATCAGCTCGGCGACGCAGGCCGGCTTCTTGCCGCCCTCGATCTCGATGACGAGGTGATAGTTGACGCGCAGGCCGTCCGGCGGCACGTCCTCGGCTTCGGCGACCGTGATCCGCCCGCGCAGCCTCGATCCGGCGGGGACGGGGGCAAGATATCGAATTCGATCGGCGCCGTAGTTCAGGGTGTTGCGCAGGCCCTTCAGGCCCATCACCGAACGAATGAAAAGAGGTGCAAGCGACAGGGACAGCAGGCCGTGCGCGATGGTGGTGCCGCCCGGCGCTTCCCTCCTGGCGCGCTCCTGATCGACGTGGATCCACTGCTCGTCGCAAGTCGCCTGGGCAAACTGGTTGATGCGATCCTGCGTCACCTCGATCCAGTCGCTGACACCGATCTCGGTACCGACCGCGGATTTGATCTCGTCGAAGTTGCTGAATATGCGCATGATGGTGGCCTGCTCAGATCTTCATTTGCGGGATGTCGTCGGACACGACCAGCTCGGCGTCCGTCACCGCCATGACCTCGCCCACGCTGATGCCGGGAGCAATCTCCAGCAATGTGGCCTTGCCGTCAGGAAAGCCGATCACCGCCATGTCGGTCACGACCAGCTGCACCGGCCGGACCGACGTCAACGGCAGCGTGCAATTGGCGACGATCTTGGACTTGCCCTTCGCGGCATGCTGCATGGCGACGATGACCCGCTTGGCGCCGCTGACGAGGTCCATCGCGCCGCCCATGCCCGGAACCATCTTGCCGGGGATCATCCAGTTGGCGAGAAGTCCGTGGGCATCGACTTGGAGCCCGCCGAGCACGGTGACATCGACATGGCCGCCGCGGATCAGTCCGAACGACATCGCGCTGTCGAAGGTGCTGGCCCCCGGCAGCGCGCTGATCGGGCGGCCGCCGGCGTCCGTCAGGAGAGGGTGCTCCAACCCTTGCTCCGGAATCGGGCCCGTGCCGATCAATCCATTTTCCGACTGAAAGAACACGCTCAGTCCCGCCGGGACGTAGTTGGCGACGAGCGTCGGAATGCCGATGCCGAGATTGACGAGGTCGCCGTTTCTGAGCTCCCTGGCGACGCGTCGGGCGATGATCTCCTGTGCATCCATGGCTTCACCCGCTTGGGTTGGTAATGAGATAGTCGACCAGGGGCGCCGGCGTCACGACGTGGTCGGGCGCGATGACGCCAACGGGCACGATGTGTTCCGCCGTCACGATCACGGTGTCCGCCGCCATCGCCATGACCGGATTGAAGTTGCGCGCGGTCAGCGCATAGGAGAGGTTGCCGAGGTAATCGGCGAGAAAAGCGTGCACGAGCGCGAACTGCGCCCGCAATGCGGTCTCGAGCAGGAACGGCTTTCCGTCGACCTCGATCTGGCGCTTGCCCTCCGCGACCAGCGTGCCAACGCCGGTCGGCGTGAGGACGCCGCCGAGACCGCACCCGCCTGCGCGAATGCGCTCGACGAAGGTGCCTTGCGGAATCAAATCGACTGCGATTTGCTTGGCCAGCATCTGTTGCTGCGCCTTCGGATTGAGGCCGATATGGGTCGCGGTGAGACGCGAGACCAGTTCCGCATCGAACAGCTTCCCGACACCCTTGCCGGGCAACGCAGCGTCATTGCTGATGATGGAGAGCCCTGCCTTTTGCTGCCGGACGAGCTCGTCGAGCAGACGCCACGGCGTGCCGACCCCCATGAAGCCCCCGACCATGATGCTTGCGCCTGCCGGGATCATCGCGACGGCTTCTTCGATGGAAACGGCCCTCATGGTCCCAGCTCCAGTCGACAGAGATCAAGGAAGCGACGGTGGGATGCTCGCTTTGCGTTCATCCTGGTCCCTTGATCTGCGTCAAGGCTTCTCATGATTTGTGGACCACGATGCCGACGCCTTCGAGCGCGCTGGTCCATAGCTTGCGAGTCTCGACGTGGCGATGTTCGAGCGCAGCGCTGACAGCGTCGCGATGGGCCAAAAGCTCCGGTCCTTTCAGGAACAGGATTTGTGCCTGCAGCAACCGGCCGCTCTCCAGTTCGATGCGCCGCAAGGCCATGACAAAGGGATCGTCGGCATTGGCTTCCCTCGGGAGCAAAGCTGCCGGCCTTATGCCGGCATGAACGGCATGCGCAAGTGTTGCCAGGCTGACAGCCCGCGCCAGCGGCTGGTCCGGAATGCCCTCGGCTGGTTGCGGAAACCATGCCGTCTCCCAGGACATCGACAGGTATCCCAGCGCAAGGTCCGGGACCCAGGACGTCGCCCGAAGCAGCAGGGAGACGATCTCCGCCTCATGGTAGACCTGAGCGTTCAATTCGGTCTGCCAGGCGGACACGAGCTTTGCGGGCAGCACGAACGCGAACTGCCGCGCCAACGCGCCATGGGCGGAGGTCAAGAACGCAGCGACGCGAGTCTGCTGGTGCGGCGGCACACGGCCTTGCGGGTCGAGCGGTCCAAAGAATCCGCTCATGTGGCCGGTCCCTGCACGGGGATGGCACGCAGATGATCGTAGCCGGCAGGAAACGCAATGAGCTCGCCACCGGCCTCTTCCGGCGCGATCCAGACAGCCTTGTTGCCTTGCCATCTCCCGGCCAGCACGTCCTCGGCGAAGCGAGCGAGCAAATCCGCGGTCAGCGCCGGCTTCTCCAATGTGAAGGCGTGATAGGCGCGCTGGATGATCACGAGCGCGCTGTTCGGAATCTCGGCGCGCAGGGTCTCATGGACTGCACGGGGCGTCAGGAAGTCGAACTCGCCGTTCAGGATCATGGTCGGCAGGGTGATCGACGACAGTTGCGACGTCAGCGGCCGGAAGTCGAGAAAGGACTCCATCAAGTTTTGCAGCGCGAAGACGTCGTTGACCAGCCAGCCCTGCCGCTTCACGCTGTCGAGCTTGTCCAATACCGGTCCTAGCCATTGATCGGAGACGTTCATCGGCAGCAACAGATCCTGGAGGTAGCTGGTGCCGCCCAGGATCAGCGCGGTGCGGAGCGCGTTGCCAAGCAGGAACAGTTGCGGCGGAAGCTCCGCGAAGCAGCTCATCGGCGCCAGCCCGGCCAGCCGCTCGCCGTGCTCGATCGCATAGCGCAGCGCGATCAGGCCGCCGAAGCTGATACCGGCGAGAAAAATGGGTCCGTCACCGAGTTCGTCGACCAGGAGATGAAGCGCCGTCACCTGATCATCCTGGTTGATGAAGAGAGCGGGCTTGTCCGACTCCCCCTGGCCGAGCAGGTCGAACGTCGCGACGCGGAATTGCCGCGCAACCAGGGCGTCACGATACGCGGACCAGAGCTCGGCATATTGTGTAAGCCCGTTGACCAGCACATAGGCCGGAGCGTTCGCTGGCCCATCAAGCTCATAACGGATGCGATACGAGCCGTGGCTGAGAAAGGGCATTGCGAGGTCCGGACCAGATGGATGGCAACCACAATGCTCGTCCACGAAGACAGCGATCCATTGAGTTAGATCAAGGGTCGGCCGCGATCGCGTACCTAGCCTTTTGACAAAATTGCCAGGAGGAAGCCGCCATGGCCGGAAGGAATTTCATTCGGCATTGCTGTGTGAGTCTGCTGTTGCTGTTGGTGGGGACCGCGTTGGCGGTCGCGCAGCCCTACAGCCGCCGCTCGTCGCAGATGCAGCATGATGAGCTGAAGAAGACGGTCGAGATCCCGAACTTTCGCCTCGGCGGCAAGTACGATCTGTCCGATCCGTCGAAATGGGAGAATGGTGGCGAAGGCGGCGTGACGCTGGAGTCGCTCGGGGCGGGCAAGTTGCACTCGGCCTACATCGCCGTCGGCACGCCGCGGCGCAATGCTGCCGGGGAGATCACCAATGCCGTGATCATCAACTCGTACTATTCCGGCGACTCGACGGACATGTACGAGCAGTGGGTCAAGGGTGCTGCCTTGTCGGGTGGCGTGCCGATCATCGGGCCGGGCCGGCCGATCGACACCAATCGCTACTATGTCGTCATGGTCGATCCGCTCGGCACCTGGGGCGCGAGCAAACCGTCCGATGGTCTCGGCATCAAGTTTCCGCAATACAGCTACTACGACATGGTCCAGGCGAACTACCGCATGCTGCGGGACGGCTTGAAGATCGCCCGCGCTGCCTTGGTCACCGGCGTCTCGATGGGAGGCACGCAGACCTATGTCTGGGGCGTCATGCATCCAGAGTTCATGGGCGGCTTGATGCCGATCGGTGGCACCACCCAGTCGGATTCCGAGGACCCCGTCGGCAACTGGACCTTCCAACTCATGACCGCCGCGATCGAGGCCGATCCGGTGTGGCAGCAGACCAAAGGCGATTACTACAAGCTGCCGAAAGAGAAGCACCCGATTCCCGGCATAGCCTTCGGCTGGTCGGTGCTCGGCCTGACCGGCTACGACTTCGCTTTCCGCACGACGCAGAGCTTTGCGGCCGTGCAGCCGGAAGTATTCTACTGGAATCCGCCGAACGAGAAGGCCGCCAGCAGCGTGATCACGCGCGCCAAGCTCTACGACGCGGTCGATCTCGTCTGGCGCAACCGGGTGGGTGAGATTCACAACGTCAACCCCTATCTGGGCCGCATTCAGGCGCGCACGATGGTGATGCACATCACCAACGATGGCTGGCTGAACTTCAAGCTTGCCGAGCGCGCCGTCGATCGCGTGCCGGGCGCCCAGCTGATCTCCGAGGAGAGCCCGGTCGCCCATTACGGCGTGTTCTCGATCATCAACCACCGCAAGCACGATCCGAAGTTCGTCGCCTTCATGGAGGACGTGGCGAGCCTCGACCGCGCGCAGAAATACGTCGACAAGAATTATCGCGTGCCCGGCGTGGCCGCGAGCATCGACCCGGGCAAGTCGTTCTGGAAGGATTTTGTGACCTACCCTTATCCGGTCAAATACGCGACCACGAAAGACAAGCGGGGCACGTCCTGGCAGATCGGCTACATGGACGAGTACGCCGGCACCGAGAAGGATCCAAAGGTGCTCGTCATCATTCATGGCAAAGGCGCGTTCGGCGGGCACTACGGTAACGTCATGCAGTATGCGCTGCGTAGCGGCCTGCGCGTGATCGTGCCGGACCTGCCGCACTACGGCATGTCCGGTCCCGGCAATCTCGACAAGAGCCCGGCGCGGACGATGCAGGACATGCGCGAGGCCGTGTACGATCTCGTGGTCAATCAGCTCGGCGTCAAGAAGGCCTATTACCTCGGTCATTCGCTTGGCGGCCAGGTCGTCATGGGCTATGCGCTCACGTGGCCGGACGCCGTCCTGGGCCTTGCGCTCGAAGCTCCTTCGGGCCTCGAAGAGTATCCGCGCGACATCACGATCGCCAAGGACAAGAAGGCGCGCCTGTTCGATCAGGTGTTCGATCATGATTTCGACAAGTGGAAGGAAACCTGGGGGCCGACCGGCATCCTTGCCGCGGAGATCGGACGCCCGGAGCAGAGCGTCCGCGACTTCTTCTATTTCAAGAAACGTGATCCGGAGACCAACGCCGTGTCGGCGGCGAAGAGCGGCTATTTCTACAACGATAGCGAATATGCCCGCTTCCACACCGAGCAGCGCGTCGGGCTCATCAAGGGCAACCCGAAGGAGCTCGAGCAATGGGCCAACGTCTTCATCTACGACATCTATTCGATAGGGTCCGAGCTCCAGCAGGATGACCCGAAGAACCTCTACCAGCGGGTGGCCCAGATCAAGGCGCCGATCTTCATCTCCTTCGGCGACAAGGAGCCGTTCATCCCGACGCCGGCGTTCAACGGCTTGACGGACCTCGGACGCGACGTCATCACGCCGTTCATGTCGCGCATGACCAGTGCAGGCAACCGGCCGATCCTCAAGATCTATCCGGAGACCGGTCACTTCATCCACACCGACAATCCGGTGGAATTCCCGGTCGACGTGGTGGATTTCGTGATCAAGGGAACGGTCGATACGTCGTCGCCGCTCAGCACGGATCGGATGATCAAAGGTTCGGCGGTCTCGGCCTTGCCGGTGGCGCCGACGCCACCCGGCGCTGCACCGACCGCCGGCCTGAACAAGTAGGCTGGATCATGTCAACGGTTGAGGCAGGTGAGGTCCGGTTGGGCTGGCGAGAGTGGGGCCAAGGCGACGTCACCGTCGTCTTCATCCACGGCAATCTCGCCAGCAAGGACTGGATCGAGCTCGCTGCACCAATGTTTCCGAGCGGACTGCGCGTGATCGGAATTGACTGGCGCGGCTGCGGCGACAGCGATCGGCCGAAACCTGCGGCCGACTATATCAACTACTCGATGCAGCAGCATGCGCATGACATGCTGGCAGCACTGGATACGCTGGGCATCGGGTTCTGCCATCTCGCGACCCACTCGACCGGCGGCATCATCGCTGCACGGATGCTGCTGATGCAGCCGCAGCGGTTCGGGCGGGTGTTCGCGCTCGACCCGGTCACGCCGCTTGGAATGTCCTTCAATGCCGATCAGATCGGCCTTTTCCAGGCGATGATGGCGAACAAGCAACTGACGCGGACGGTGATGGCCAGTGCGGCGTCCTCGCTGTTCGTGCCAGAGAGCCTTGCGCCGAACGCGATCCCGCGATTCCGCGAGGGCCTCGGCGAGATCCCGGCGCTGTTCGATCGCATCATTGAGCAGACTTTTGGCGTCTCCGAGGGTGTCTGGATCGGCACGCCGGTCAACCTCGCCCGGGAAAAGGAAAGCCGGGAGCTGGAGCGCCGCATGCCGGAAATCCAGCATCCGCATCTTGTGCTCTGGGGCGAGCAGGACGGGTGGATAGCGCTGGCGGATCTGGAGAGTATGGCGGCGGCGATGCCGGACTGCCGGCTCGTGACCATACCCCGGATGGGTCATTCCATGAATCTGGAGCTGCCGGCGCTTTATGCCGGCTATTTCGGCGCCTGGTTCGGAGGATTGGCGCATTAGCAATTGTTCAATGGAGGATGCGCATGGCTGAAACCAAAAAGCTTTCCGTCGAGAAGGCGCTCGACAAGATGCGCGGCGAAGAGCAGACGAAGTCAAGGACTGAGCGGCAGGATGAGAAGACCGAGGCGCTTCAAGAAGAGATCAGGCGCATGAGAACTCAACGGCTGCGCCTCGACCGGACGCCAGGCAAGCGAGGTTGAAGTGCGCTCACGCCATCGGGCGGGCAAGCCTGGCGAACGGGCACGCGGGGAGGAGGGACAATGGTGCTTCAATTCCTGCTTGGCACCATTGTCAGCCTGATGAACATCATGATCCACGCGCTGGTCATGGTCGGCGCGATTGGGATCGCCCGTTCGGCCGGGCTGCGACATACGGTATGGCCGAGACTACACCTGATGGCCGCGATGGTCGCTACCGCCGCGGTTCTGATGGTGGCGCACACTTTGGAAAGCGTCGTCTGGTCGGCGGCTTACCTGATGGCCGGCGTAGCGCCTGCCGGCAGTGACTTGGTCTATTTTGCCTTCGTCAACTACACCACGCTCGGCTATGGCGACATCACGCCGGTCGAGACGCGCCGCCTGCTGGGCCCAATGACTGCGATGAACGGCATCCTGCTGTTCGGCTGGTCGACCGCGGTATTGTTCGAGGTGCTGCGCAAGACCGTCGAGCACCTGGCGGCGATCGAGACCCGCGACTGATCTATTCTTAACTCCTGATACGAGCGAACGAGGACGACTGGTCGGTTTCAGCGACGGCCAGCTCGATTGACGGGCCCCCCACGGTTCGCCGGGGTTCCAGGTCGCACGGCTTCGCGGGCGATCGGGCGCGGCCGTAGGACGACCCCCGGCTCTCGCGACGCAGCTCGGCGGATAATCCACGTACTGGCAGTAAACGACGGCTCCGGCCCCGGGTCGTCGCCATCAAGCTTGAAAATGCCACCGTTGTCCCGATGGCCAAGGAGGCCAACGTGAACGAGGCCGAACATGAGTTGCGCGACCGCATGAATCCCTCCCTGAAATGTCGTACTCCGCGCTCGAAGCACTCCGACCTTGCGACCTGGACGGTGAAACCGTCGTCTTTCGTTGATTGAAATCAATCGCCAGGTACAGTTGGCTGCATGATCACGGCGTAGGTTGCGATTAGCGACTCGCGGCTTCAGCTCTGGAGGTCGAGGCTGGCAAGCTTCGCCCGGTCTTGCAGCACGATCTGCCGTTGGGTATTGCCGACGAAGCCGAGAACGCCCAATTCGTGCAGCCGCGACAAAGCACGCGACACCGTCTCCAGCGTCAGGCCGAGGTAATCGGCGATGTCGCGCCGCGACATCGGCAGCGCGATGACGCCCGCGGCGGTCAGGCGCTTGTCCATCTCGAGCAAGAAGGCTGCAACCCGCTCAAGCGATGTCTTGCGGCCCAGGAGCAGCATGTGGTCCTCGGCATGATGGAGATTGGCGGTGGTCATGCGAAACAGGTTCTTGGCGACCATGACGTCGCTCTTCGCCACCATTTCGAGACTTTGCCGCTTGATGAGGTGAACGGTGGTGTCGATGATGGCTTCCGCCGTGAAGCGATGAGCTCCGTCATTCTCGAGGCCGAAAATGTCGCCCGGGAGATGAAACGCGCCGATCTGGCGCCGGCCGTCGGTCAGCAGCTTGTAACTTCGCACTGCACCAACCTTGACCTGATAGACGTACTCTGCCGGCTCTTTCTCCCCGTAGACTTCAGTGCCCTTCTTGTAAGTGAATTCGCTTAGACTGACGATCGTGTTCGAACTGCAGGTCATTCCGAAGTCACGGAGGGAATTGGGGCGCGGGGACCGTTCTGTTGCGATGCGCACAAACATGGACCGCCTCCTCTGGTCGCTGAGCTGGTTCGTCGCTGAGATTATTTCGCTGCCGGGAGCGCCTCGCTGTTTCCCGGGCGATTGGTGTACGATGAAGGCCGTGTTATAAGCCATTGCCTCTCAGGTCATTGTACCAAGGGGCAGGGGCTAATACCTTGCTCGACGTGAATCGCCTCAGGCGCATTTTTCTTTGGTTGCTTTTGTTGCGTATTTGAAGGTTGCGGGACCCTCCAGGAGGTCAAATGCCCGGCTTGGTTCACGTGGTGGACGACGACGCCTCCTTCCGCACGGCCGTCGAGCGCCGGCTGAAGCTCGCTGGTTATGAGGTCGCCACCTATTCATCGGCCCAGGATCTGCTCGAGCGGCTGCCGGGCGGTGATGGCCCCGGATGCATCTTGCTCGACGTGCAGATACCCGGGTTCTCCGGTCCTCAGCTACAGAGCCACCTCGCCGGGCTCGGGTCCACGCTCCCGATCGTGTTCGTGACAGGCTACGCAGATACGCCGACGACCGTGCGCGCCATCAAGGCCGGAGCCGAAGATTTTCTCACCAAGCCCGTCTCGTCGGAACAGCTGCTCGATGCGCTCGCGCGTGCCTTGATCCGCCAGCAGGCCGACCACATCCAGCGCACAAAGCTCGGTTTGCTCCAGATGCGGCTGAAGTCACTGACGCCGCGCGAACGCCAGGTGTTCGAATTGATCGTGCGCGGCAAGATCAACAAGCAGATTGCCCACGAACTCGGCACCGCTGAACGCACCGTAAAGGCCCATCGCCATCAGGTGATGGAGAAAATGCAGGTGCAGTCTCTCGCGGAACTTGTGTCGATGGCGGAGCGGCTAGGCGTACTGGATCCCGAAGCCAAACGGCCCGGCTGACGACGCCTGTGGTTCCGGCGGGTCTCCGTCAAGCAACCTGCACACAAGGACTATTTCAAAGCTCGGCAAGGGTATGCTGTAGTCCGGATGCGCGGGCTGTAGTCGGGCTTGTTGTCCGACTGATCCAAATCGTCCGGCAAACTGACGCCAGCCAATACCTGGAAGGACCGCCGAACTTGTCCTCGTGCAAACCTGTTCTTGTCGTCGACGACGACGCGTCGATGCGCATGAGCATCAAGCGCCTTCTGCGCGCGCACGGCTTCACTGCGCTGCTGTTCGACTCGGCACATGCGCTGCTCGACCATGGCGACTGCGGCGAGGCAGCATGCATCATCATCGACATCAATCTGGACGATGCCTCTGGAATTGAGTTGCGCCGCAGGCTTGCTGAGCATGGCGTTGCGGCACCGGTCATCTATATCACCGGCAACGACAGCCATTTGAATCGCACGGCCGCAATCGAGTCCGGATGTATTGCCTATCTGACCAAGCCGTTCGCGGCAAAGGCGTTGATCGACCCCATCCATCGCGCCTGGTCGACGGCAAACTAGCGGCCAGCGGTTTGCCTCGTCATCCCGTGTTGGGGGTAACCGTTGACGCGGATCAACCACATCACCCATGGCGCTGGATATTGAAGTCTGCTTCTCATCGGGAGCAATCGTATGCAGGGAGATGAGGTATGAAACGGCTATTAATGGTCACTGGCATGGCTGCTGCGCTGTCGTCCGGCGCGGCGCTCGCCCAATCGGTCAACCTTACCGGCACTTACACGTGCGTCCAGATGTGCCGTGGTAACTTGCCGGCCCACGTTACGCAGAACGGACCCGAGCTCAATCTCACCACCGAGGCCGGCGTGCCGTCGCGCGCATGGCCGGACTGGTTCTCGCCAGCGAGCCGCATCTGGATCGATGCTTACGACATAAGCGCTGTCTATACCCCCGACGGCATGACGATCCAGTTCGACAACGGGACCATCTGGCAGCGCTATGTGCCGCCGCCTGCGCCGTCACGTCGCAGGGCGAAATGAGCCAAACCCGTCGACAAGGCCCTGGGCGGCTTGATGCCCACCGACATGGCGCGACCGCTGACTTATACAAAAAGGGCTTACGGCCCAAATTGCACAAACTTCCCCCCATGTTGGCGCAGAGGAGCACGTGGCCTTTCGAACCTCCTGGTGCCCGTCCTCGCTCGCCCGGCAATAACGTAGCCACCGCTTTGAGTTGAGCCAGATCAAATGCTCTCGTATGCTATTGCCTAAAATTCCCGAATTCACTGCCAATTCTATTTGTAGGGAGTTCTGCAATGTTGATCAGGACCAGGACAGTGAGCCGTCCTGCCGATGACGGGCAATTGGAGGCCCTCGTCGGCGAACGGGTCTTTTGCAGCGAATTCACTTATCGGAGAGGAACGGAAGTCTTTGGAGAGGGCGAGGAGGCCGAGTACGTCTACCAGATCGTGTCTGGTGCGATCCGGACCTACAAACTGCTCTGCGATGGTCGCCGACAGATCAACTCGTTCCACCTTCCGGGCGATCTGTTCGGGCTGGAGAACGGCGCGGTTCATCGTTTTACCGCAGAAGCAGTCATTCAGACCAAGGTTCGCATCACGAGCCGTCGACACTTGCTCGACAGGATCGAGCACCAGGAGGCGGGCCAGGCAAGCCTGCTCACCCTCGTCACGCGCAATCTTCAGCACGCGGAGAACCACATGCTTCTCCTGGGCCGGAAGACGTCCGTCGAGAAAGTGGCCGCATTCCTTCTGGAAATGGACCGGCGACAGGATCATCCAGACGTGATGAGCTTGCCGATGAGCCGCCGCGACATCGCCGACTATCTTGGATTGACGCTCGAGACGGTCTCGCGTGCTCTCTCGACCCTGCGTGATGACAACATGCTGCGGTTTGACGGGCAGACGCAGCGCCAGCTCGTGCTTCTGGATCGCGAAGGACTGGCGCAGCTCGATGCCTGACGGTACAGGGACGATGTTCCGTGGGTTCGCCGTTTCATTCGTTGATGTCCTGCTCGAGCATCTGCGCCGGAGCGCCCTTGTGGACTGAGCCGAACTGCGCCAGCGGCAGCGAAGTCGTCAGCGACAGCAGATTGGAATCGACCACTTCCAACAGGAGTGCCTTTCCCGCTTCCATGTCTCTGATGATCCCTGGGTCTGCGACGTCAGCCGCGATGCAGGCGTTGCTGAGGCACCAGCTGTAGGGCACATGATAGGAATTGCCTTGGTCGACCGTGAGCTTGACAGGGTGCTGCAAGTACATGCCGACGGGTACGAACACTTGCAGGCGCTCGTTGCGGTCGCCGTCGCGCTCGATCAAGTCCACACGGACGGCTGTTTGGCCGGTCGGAAAGGTGCCGGTCATCGAAGTCCGGCACAGCGTCCGAGCACCACCTGCCTTGAAGCACAGCTTGCGCCAAATTCCGTACGTGATGTCCTTTGCCTCGCGCTGACCCCGGGGCGCGACCTCGGCAGGCTTGGCCGCCCGCGGCTTTTCGCGCGCGACCGCCTCCACAACCGGCGCTGTCGTGACGATGGTTGCAGTCAGCCAGGCCGAGAGGCAGTAACGCGCGGTGATCATGGCCGTGTCTCCAAACATGGCAATTCGGCTATCTTCGAGCCTCGAGCTTCTTCGCCTCGACCTTCAGGTCGATCCGCATCATCTTCGGTGCGAGCAGCGGGACGTATATCAGCGTGAGAATATAGCCCAGCACATAGGTGACGGCATGGCCGGCAGCGATGTTCGCCTCCTGATGCTCCAGCACGTCCTCGGGAAGTCCGAGCTGGGCCAGCGCACCCGAGGCCGTGCCGATCACCGAGGATTGCGTCAATGCGCCTGCGGCAAGTCCCGACGCCGTGCCGGGATCGAGGCCGAAGAAGGCGAAGATGAGCACGGCGATCAGGCCGGTGCCCCCGAGCCGACCGATCAGCACCGCCACGATCAGCGTGCACGCGGTCGTGCCGAGAGAGAATCCATGGATCTTGATCCGGCCGAGAACGGTCCCGAGCGCCATCGACAGCAGCAGAAAGATCTCCGGCGCAGTTGAAATGATTCCCCTGACTGCGTTCATCGACGTGGATCCCGGCGCCCCGTGGCAGGTCAAGCTGGGCTCGCAAGCGGCCGGGACGGTTGATCCAAGTCAACCCTTTCGCGGGCGGGACCACTCTTGATGGTCCAATACACCCGCGACAAACCACGTCACGAACATGAGCCTGATGAACACCGCCAGTCTTTCGCTGCGCCGCGACGAGACGGTTTCGATCGCGCTGCTGCTGGCTTTCGTTGGCGGCTATCTCGACGCCTACACCTGGATCACCCATGGCGTGATGGCGAATGCCCAAACGGCAAACCTCGTTCTGCTATGGGTCCATGGTTCGGCCGGGAATTGGGACGATGCGCTTCATTTCGTGCCGCCAATTCTCGCATTTGCAGTCGGCATTCTGCTGGTGTCCTGGCTTCGCGGCGTCATCGGACAGCGCATCAGCGCCATCAGCTCACTCCTCGAGATCCTGCTCCTGGTGACGATCGGCGTCCTGCACAACCGCCTGCCGGATCTCGCCGGCACGCTCGGAATCTCGTTCGTTGCTGCGATGCAGACGGCCGCTTTTACCAAGGTCGAGGGCGTAACCTACAGCTCGGTGATGATCATCGGCAACATGCGTCAGGCCATTGAAGGCGTTCTCATGGCCCTGTCAGGTGGCGGTCCGCCCGGGCCGCTGCGACGCTCCGGCATATTCGCCGCGCTTTGCGTCGCGTTCGGCGTGGGCGCGGCCGTCGGGGCCTTTGCGACCAAAGGCATTCCAGATCTCACGCTAGGCATTCCCGTGACCGCTCTGCTGATCATCCTGTTGCGCTGCGAAACCGAACGGAGCGAGGTGCCCGCATGAACTCGCCGTCCGACCGACCCCTGGGATGGTCGCGATTCTTCCCAGTCTCCGGCTGGCTTGTTGCCTATCGTGGCGAATGGCTGGCATCGGACGCAGTGGCCGGAATAACGCTGGCCGCCTACGCGATTCCCGTATCGCTGGCCTATGCGACGCTCGCCGGCCTCGCGCCGCAGGTCGGCATCTATGGCTACATGCTCGGCGGTATCGGCTATGCGCTGCTCGGGTCCTCGCGGCAGCTCGCAATCGGTCCGACTTCGGCAATTTCACTGATGATTGCCTCCACGGTCGGGGTGCTCGCGGGCGGGGACGCGGTGCGATACGCGCAGATCGCCAGCCTTGCGGCTTTTGCGGTCGCGGTCCTGTGCTTCGTCTGCTGGCTGTTCAAGCTCAGCGTCCTCGTCCGCCTGGTCAGCGACAGCATACTGGTTGGCTTCAAGGCCGGTGCCGGGCTCACCATCATCATGAGCCAATTGCCAAGCCTGTTCGGCGTCGCGGGCGGTGGGCATAATTTCTTCGATCGCGCGTTGCGACTCGTAGCGCAGATCGGCGACACCAACCTTCTCATCGTGACGATCGGCGCGGTTGCGCTCGCGCTTTTGCTTCTCGGCGAACGGCTTTTACCGGGAAAGCCGGTCGGCATCACGATCGTCGCGCTGTCGATCCTCGCTGCCACGCTGCTCTCCCTTCCGGCCGCCGGCGTACCGGTGACCGGAAAGATCCCCGAGGGATTGCCGACACTGGCTCTGCCGACGTTTGGTCTCCTGCAGTTTGACGATCTCTTTCCGCTCGCCGCAGGCTGCGTGCTCCTAGCCTACATCGAGGGCGTCTCCGCTGCGCGCAGCTTCGCGGCCAAACATGGCTACGCACTGGACGTGCGGCAGGAATTCCTGGGGTTAGGGGCCGCGAATCTCGCTGCGGCTTGTGGTCACGGCTATCCCGTCGCGGGCGGGCTGTCGCAATCCGCTGTGAACGACAGTGCAGGCGCGCGCACGCCACTGGCGCTGCTGATCTGCTCGGTCGCGCTGGCGCTGTGCCTGCTGTTCTTCACCGGACTTCTGACGAATCTGCCGAAGGCCGTCCTGGCCGCCATCGTCTTTGCCGCAGTGTATCGGCTGGTGGACGTTCAGGCCCTGCTGCGGATGTGGAAGGTCAGCAGGCTCGACTTCTATGCTGCGGCGATTGCGCTCGTGGCCGTGCTGCTGCTCGGCATCCTGCAGGGTGTCCTGCTTGCGTCGATTGCATCGATCTTCCTCCTGCTGGCCCGCGCATCGCAGCCGAACATTGCATTCCTTGGCCGGCTCCCGGGAACCGGCCGCTATTCCGACAACGCCAGGCACGACGGCGTCGAGCCGCTCGTTGGCGTCATTGCGTTCCGTCCTGAGGCCTCGCTCCTCTACATCAACGCCGAAGCCATCCTGGCGGTGGTCCTCGAGGCGCTGCGGAAGTCGTCCGACATCAGGCTGGTGGCCTGCGACCTCTCCGCATCGCCCTACATCGATCTGGCTGGCGCGCGTATGCTGCGAGATCTCCATGACGAACTCGCCTCTCGTCGCATCGCCTTCTGCATTGTTGGCGCTCATGCGCAATTGCGCGACCTGCTGCAGGCGGAGGGGCTTGCGGAGAAGACCGACAGCTCGCAGTGGCTGCGATCGCTCGACAGCGTCCTCGGTGACTCTCAAGTCAAGTAGCCTCTGCTGCAGCGCGAAGCGTCGGAGAGCGAGAAGTCACCAGCGCGTCTCCGATATCTCGCGACCGTTGACTTGGATCAAAGGAGCGGGCCCCCCGCCGTCCACGGTCCATCATCATCTTCCACGCGAACCGATAAGAATCGGGAGATACATATGTCGAATGACGCCAAGCCCACGCAGCAGCGCATCGATCAGTTCTTTTCGGGGCCCGGTGCAAGGGCTGACGATTGGCGCGATCTGGTGGATGCTGCAAAAGCGTGGGCCCGCGGCGGCGACCGCGCGAAATACGATGCGGCGCTGGCCGATCTCTCGGTCACGGAGGAGTTTCACGGCTATCCCGGCCTGCAACTCATGGGGGCGCTACGCGAAGCAGCGGCGGCCGGCGACGGGGCAACATCGCTTGCCCTTGCGACACGGATCACCCAGGCGTTGGCGACGCGATCCTTCCGCCAGCCTTCCGGCGACTGGAATGCGAAGGACGAGGGCGACGGCGATGCGCCCGAGCTGGTCCCACCGACCTTCGGTGCGCATACGACGCGCAGGCCCGGCTACTTCGCGATGCTGCTCGCCCAATAGTCCGGCGTCAAACTCCAAGAGGAAACGAAAACCATGAGAAAGCCTGTTGTCTATGCGGCCCTGATCGCGTCCCTCACCGGTATCGTCGGATTCAGCACGTCGGCGCGTGCCGATACCGGCCAGGTTGCGGTCGTCTTCACCAAGGGTGGCTTCATCGTCGGCGCCGGTGGCGGCGAGGGCGTTCTGCTCTACCGGGGCAAGAAATATCCATTCACGGTGTCGGGCATGAGCGTGGGCCTCACCATCGGGGCATCGACCACGAAGTTCACCGGCCGGGCGCTCAATCTGAAGGGGCCGGCGTCCATCGAAGGCTCCTACGCAGTCGGCGGAGCGGGCGGCGCCATTGCTGCAGGAGCCGGCGCCGTGCAGTTGCAGAACGCCAATGGCGTGATCCTTCAACTCAGCGGCCCCAGGGTCGGCGCGGAAGTGTCGGCTGCCGTTGGCGGGGTCACGATCCGTCTGAAGTGATCGGAACAGGCGACGGGCTGCGTCACCGCAGCCCGCTCGCCTTCAATATCGTTCGGCGACGAAATTCATTCCCTTCAGGCTGGCCTGGTCGTTGTAGCGTCCCTTGTCGGTGCGCTTCGGCAGCCTGATCTTGTCCTTCTTGATGCGTTTGTGGGGGATGGCGCCAAGAATGTGGGCGATGCAGTTCAACCGCGCCCTACGTTTGTCGTCGGAGCGGACGATGTACCAGGGCGCCTCCTTCGTGCTGGTCTTGTTCAGCATCAGGTCCCGCGCCCGCGAATAGTCGTACCACCGCCGAAAGGATTCCAGATCCATCGGACTGAGCTTCCATTGCCGGACCGGGTCGTCGATGCGGGCCTTGAAGCGCCGCTCCTGCTCGTCCATGCCGACCTCGAGCCAGATCTTGACCAGGATGATGCCGCCGTCGATGACGTACTTCTCCATCTGGGGGCATAGCGTGAGGAAGCGCTGGTGATCCGCGGGAGTGCAGAAGCCCATGACGTATTCGACGCCGGCGCGGTTGTACCAGCTCCGGTCGAAGATCACGATCTCGCCGCCGGCCGGAAACCGCTCCATGTAGCGCTGGAAGAACAGCTGCGTCTTCTCGCGGTCGGATGGCGCGGGCAGGGCGACGACCCGGAACACGCGCGGGCTGACCTTCTCGGTCATGGCCTTGATCGTGCCGCCCTTGCCGGCGGCGTCCCGGCCCTCGAACAAGATGATGACACGGAGCTTGTTTTCCCGCACATAGTCCTGGAGGTGGCACAGCTCGACCTGGAGCTTTTCGAGCTCCTTCTCGTAATCCTTCCGCTTCATCCGCTCCGCAGCTGCGTCCTTGGCCATGCCCATCCTTCCCGTTGCTAATCGTCCCAGGAAATGGTCACGCCGATGTCGCCGGGCATGCCGCCGGGAAAATCGATGATCTGATAGGAGATGCGGTAGCCGCGCGGCTTCAGATAATCGGTCCAGAGCTGGAAGATCTCCTTGGGGATTCCGGTCAGGGTGTTCTCCCACCCTTTTTCCATCTGGTTGATGGCGCGTCCCTTGTCCGTGCACAGCGTGTTGGGAAAGCGGTAGACCTGCACTTCGGTGAGGCCGTTTCGCACCGCACGCTGGATGACGGTCGAGGCGAGCTTGATCTTCTCCTCCTCGCTCTTGCCGGAGGGTTTGCTCAAGCGCTCGATCAGCGCGCGCTTCTCGGCCTCGGCGGCTGCGGCGAGGCGGACATATTCCTCTGCCTTTTCAGCCTCCTTGAGGGCGGCTTCCTTTCGAATTTGGGCGGCGTTGGGGATGAGGTCGTCTAGGCCGGGCATGGCTGGCGGCTCCTGATGGTTGTCCAATCAGCATGCCGGAAACGCTAGGGCGGACGGAAAGCGTTCCCTTGATTCAAATCAAGCAAACGAGGGCGTACCCGAACACAGTACCGCACCTGCAAGTTTTTGACCGGGAGAGACGTTTGAGCGATCAGCTTCATCCGATGGCACCGCATCATCTGCCGTTCTATCTGGCGCCGGGCAGCGGTACCGACACGCTGATGGTGGTGATGGGCGTGTTCCTGATCGGGGTCGTGCTCTGGGTCGGTACGCTCTATTGGAAACTGCACAGCCTGCCCGAGCGGATGGCGCACAAATCGCAAAAATTGCAGTTCGAGTTCGTTGCGGTGCTCGGCCTGATCTCCCTGTTCACGCACATGCACATCTTCTGGATCGCCGGCCTGCTTCTCGCGATGGTCGACCTTCCGGATTTCGGCACGCCGCTGCGCAGCATTGCAGGGTCCGTCGAGAAGATCGCCGACGCGACGCCGGCCTCTGATGCGGGGGAAGTCCAGGCCGAGCCGGCCGTCGCGCCGCCTCCGGCGGACAGGCAGGGACCCGCCAAGGAGAAGGAGCACAGCCATGCTTGAGCTGCTGATCTGCTCGCTCGTGACGATCCTGCCGGACTATCTCTACCGGCGCTACGCCCAGGGCAAGCGCTTCGGCAAGGAAATCACCTTCTTCTCGGTCTGGTACGAGCTGCGCTGGGGCATCACCGCCTGCCTGATGCTGACGGTGTCGCTGATCACCATGATCTTCTATTTCCATCCGGCGACGTCGTCGGCGGCGCTGTACTTCCGCACCGTGCCGATTCTGCCCGAAGGCTCGGGCCGTGTTGCCGAAGTGAACGTCGGCTTCAGCGCGCCCGTGAGGAAGGGCGATGTGCTGTTCACCCTCGACAGCTCGAAGCAGAAAGCAGCGGTCGAGACCGCCAGGCGGAAGGTGGCAGAGGTCGATGCCGCCATGCAGACGGCGCAGGCCGATGTGGTCAAGGCCGAGGCGCAGATCGGCGAGGCGAGAGCCAACTATCAGCAGGCCAAGGACGAGCTCGAGGTAAAGACCGAGCTCCAGCGCCGCAATCCCGGCATCGTTCCGCAGCGTGACATCGACAAGCTCCAGGTGCTGGTCGATCAGCGACAGTCCGGCATCGACGCCGCGACCGCGGCGAAGCAGTCGGCGTCCTTGCAGGTCTCGGCTCTGCTGCCGGCACAAAAGGCCAGCGCCGAAGCCGCGCTCGACCAGGCTCAGGTCGATCTCGACAAGACCCTCGTACGCGCCGGCGTCGACGGGCGCGTCGAGCAGTTCCTGGTTCGCCCCGGCGACGTCGTCAACCAGCTGATGCGTCCGGCCGGCGTTCTCGTTCCGGAGGGTGCGGGCCGCAAGGCGCTCCAGGCCGGTTTCGGCCAGATCGAGGCGCAGGTCATGAAGGAGGGCATGGTCGCGGAAGCGACCTGCATATCCAAGCCATGGGTGATCATTCCGATGGTGATCACGACGGTGCAGGACTATATCGCCGCCGGACAGTTTCGCTCCGGCGAGCAGCTCATCGATCCGCAGAATGCCGTCCGCCCCGGCACGATCCTGGTGTACCTGGAGCCGCTCTACAAGGGGGGCCTCGACGGTGTCACACCGGGCTCGAGCTGCATCGTCAACGCCTACACCAGCAACCACGAAGAGATCTCGGCCAAGGACACCCCGACCAGCCGGAAGATCGCGCTGCATGTCGTGGATGGCGTCGGCCTCGTGCATGCGCTGCTGCTGCGGATCCAGGCGCTGTTGCTGCCGATCCAGACGCTCGTGCTGAGTGGCGGGCATTGAACGACAGAGGAGGAGGGAGCAGATGGGTTTGCGGAGAATGGTCGGGCCAGGTGCGGCACTGATTTCGCTTGTCGTTACGGCCGTCGGCGCCAACGCGCTCGATCTCAACGGCGCCTGGGTCAGCGATGCCGACAATTGCGACAAGGTGTTCGTGCGTAAGGGGGCCCAGCTCGGTTTCACCGACATGTCTGACGTCTATGGCGGCGGCTTCATCATCGACGGAGATCAGATCATCGGAAAATTCGCGCGCTGCCGGATCAGGGCGAGGAAAGACGCAGGTCCCACCGTCAATCTGGTTGCGGCCTGCGCGACCGACATGATGCTCTCCAGCGTCCAGTTCAGCCTGAAGGAGCTGGATGCAAACAGCCTCATCCGGCTGTTCCCGGGTATTGAGGACATGGAGATCCGCTATCACAGGTGCCCGGCGCCCTGACGACAAGTTTCGGGAGCATTGACTCATGTCAAGCAAGCAAGCGGGCGGCGCATCTCAATGGCCTTCATCCGAGGAGGATACGCGATGAGATCAACAACCCTTCGTAAGATATTGCCTGGCATGGGCACGGCTCTGCTGCTGGCGGCGACCTCGTCCGCGCATGCCGATGATCCAGCCAAGATCCTGAAATCGATGACGGACTATCTGGCCGGCCAGAAGACAATGTCCGCGTCCTTCGATAGCGACATCGAGATCATCACGCCCGAACTGCAGAAGATCCAGTTCGCGAGCTCCGGCGAGATCAAGATGAGTCGCCCGGACAAGCTCCGGGTCAGACGCACCGGCGGCTATGCCGATGTTGAGCTGGTCTATGACGGCAAGCTGATTTCGATCTATGGCAACAATGCCAAGAGCTATGTCCAGGCGGACGCGCCCGGGACCATCGACAAGATGATCGACGCGCTTCAGGCGCGTTCCGGCACCGGGATGCCGGGCGCCGACCTGCTGCTCTCCAATGCGTTCGACGAATTGATGGCCACCGTCATCGAGGGCAAGCATATCGGGCAGGGTGTCGTCGATGGCGTCGAGTGCGAGCATCTTACGTTCCGCACGCCGGATACGGACTGGCAGATCTGGATCGAGGCCGGGGCCAAGCCCGTGCCGCACAAATACGTCATCACCAGCAAAACACTCGCCGGGGCGCCGCAATACACGCTCCGGATCAAGGATTGGAAGACTGACGCTTTGAACGCAGATGTCTTCGCATTCGTTGCGCCGGCGGGCGCCACCAAGGTCGATCTTGAGGGTGCCGCAATCGCAGAGTTCGACGAGCTTCCCCCTGGTACGCCGACAGGAGCAAAGAAATGATCGCGCTTCGAAAAGTCATCCTGTTTGCCGCAGGGGTAACCGCCTTCAGCGCCGGATTGTCCTCGAATGAAACAAATGGCCTCATCGAAGGAAGGTTCTTTGCCGAGGCCCAGGCGAGGGTCGGGCGCCCCTTGACTCCCATGAGCTATGCCGGTGTTGCCCGGAGAACCACACGCCGCGCGGTCGCCGTAGGAGCGGCGGGAGTTGCTGCCGGTGCCTACTACGGTTCGTCCTGCGTGCAGGTCGTCGATGCCTATGGCCGGGTCGTGACGCGCTGCTGACAAGACCCGCCAGGGCGAGACGCTTCTTCCGTGCGGCCGTGCTCGGATTGTGCTTTGATGAGAGCCGTTCGATCATTGTGGCCGCCGAAAGAGAGCATGAGCGGACGTGTCCCCAGTGCTGCAGGCGCCTCGTCCGGCCGGGCCGCGTGTCTCGCCGCTTGCCTGGTCGCCTTTCTGGTCGTCGTCGTCGCGCCGGCGATGGGTGCCGATCGCAGCGCGCCCAAACGGATCTTGTTGCTGCATTCCTTCGGGCGAGACTTTCGCCCATGGAGCGAGTATGCGCTAAGCATCAAGGCCGTGCTGGAGCAGCAGGCGCAGTGGCCGCTCGACGTCCAGGAGCATACCCTGCTGACGGCACGGTTCAACAATCCCGGGCCGGAAGAGCCGTTCGTCAACTATCTCCGCTCCCTCTACGCGGGCGTACCCCCTGATGTTGTTGTTAGCATCGGGGCGCCGGCCGCACGGTTTGCCCAGAAATATCGCGATCAGCTTTTTCCCGATACGCCGATGGTCCTGACCGTGGTCGAAGAGCGGCTGGTGAACCGCGCGGACTTGACCGACAACGACACCGTGGTCTCCGTCCAGAACAACTTCACGGCTGCCTTCCACGGTATCCTCAAGGTCCTGCCGGAGACGAAGACGATCGCTGTCGTGATCGGCGCCTCTCGCCTGGAAAAGTTCTGGCTCGACGAGATCAAGCGCGAGGCGACCCCCTTCGAGGGGCGCGTGGCCTTCGTCTGGTACAATGAACTGTCGTTCGACGAGATTCTGAAGAGAGCATCGGTGCTTCCGCCGCACACGGTTCTGTTCTGGGGCTTGATGTCGGTCGACGGGGCCGGCATTGTCCATGAAAGCGATCTTGCCCTGCGCAGTCTTCGTGCCGTCGCCAATGCTCCGATATTTTCCTACCAGGAGCCGTTTTTCAACGGCTATACGGTCGGCGGCCCGATGCATTCGATCGGGGACACGAGCAAGAAGACGGTCGAAGCTGTGATTCGCATCCTGGCCGGCGAGAGACCCAGCACGATGAGGTTCGAGCCCCTCCAGTTTGGACCTCCGAAGTATGATTGGCGTGAGATGCAGCGCTGGGGCATCAACGAGAGCGATCTGCCCGTCGGAAGCGAAGTTCTGTTTCGGCAGGCGGGCCTTTGGGAGACGTACCGCTGGCAGATCGCAATGCTCGCCGCCGTCATCCTGATCCAGGCGGGCCTGATCGGCGGCCTGCTTTACGAGCGGCGCCGGCGGCTCGTGGCCGAGGTCGAGTCCCGGCAGCGTCTTGCGGAGCTGGCCCACGTCAACCGGTACGCGGCGGCAGGCGAGCTGACCACGTCGATTGCCCACGAGCTGAATCAGCCGTTGGGGTCGATCCTGACGAACACCGAGACGGCGGAGCTGATGCTGAAGAGCGAGTCGCCCAATCTGGTGGAAATCGGAGAAATTCTCGCCGATATCCGGCGCGACGACCAGCGGGCCAGCGAGGTGATCCGCAGGCTGCGCAGCATCCTGAAGAAGACGCCGTTCGAGATCGCCAATATCGACCTCAACGACACGGTGGGGGAGGCAATCAGGCTGTTGTCCGCTGTCAGCGATGGGCGCCGAATTGCCCTGAAATTTGCGCCATCCACTAGCGTGCTGCGGGTCAAGGGCGATCCCATTCAGCTTCAGCAGGTCATTCTCAACCTGATCATCAACGCGATCGACGCGATCTCGCAGGCCGGTGCGACGGAGCGGGAGATCAATGTGGCGACGGCCCAGTCCGATGCGTTTGCGGAGATCCGGATCGGCGACAGCGGGCCGGGAATTGCTCCCGCAGACCTGAAGAACATCTTCAACCCGTTCTTCAGCACCAAGCCGCAAGGCATGGGCATGGGCCTTGCCATCGTCAGGACCATCGTTGAAGCCCACGGCGGCAAGATCGCTGCCGAGAACCAGCTATCGCGCGGTGCGCTGTTCACGATCCTGCTGCCCATCGCGCATTGACCGTCTGTCGCTGAACTGTCGACGGGCGCATCGCAGCAAATCGCATGCGCGAGGTTTCTTTGATCTTTGTCAACGAAGGTCGGCTTGGCGCACCGATGCTGACACTTGCCTCGACGATGGAGGATGCGATGTTTCGTAGCGGCAAGACCCTGATTGCGCTCATGCTGTTCATGGCGACACCCGTCGCAACGTTCGCGCAGACGTCCGACAAGCCAGCGGCCCCGGCGATGCAGCCGGCGAGCCCGGCCGCGCCGTCTGCGGAACTGCTGAAGCCTGAGCAGCTCGAGGCGCTCGTGGCACCGATCGCTCTTTACCCGGACGATCTGCTCGCAAACGTGCTGGCCGCCTCCACCTACCCACTGGAGGTGGTGCAGGCAGACCGATGGCTCAAGGAGCGCAAGTCACTGAAGGGCGATGCATTGAAGACCGAGGTCGACAAGCAGTCCTGGGACGACAGTGTCAAGGCGCTCGCGAGTACGGCGGATGTTCTCGCCATGATGAGCGACAAGATCGATTGGACCAAGAATCTGGGCGATGCGTTTCTTGCCCAGCAGCCGGACGTGATGGACGCGATCCAGCGCCTGCGCACCAAGGCCTATGACAACAAGAAGCTTGTTACGACGAAGCAGCAGAAGGTCAGCGTTCAGACCCAGGACAACAAGCAGGTCGTCGTGATTCAGTCGGCGGATCCGGAAGCGATCTATGTTCCCTATTATGATCCGGCAACGGTCTACGGATCGTGGCCTTACGCAGAATATCCTCCCTATTACTTCGGATATCCGTCGTATATCGGCGCCGGCGTGATCGCCACGGGTCTCGCGTTCGGTACGGCCTGGGCGATCGGACGCTGGGGCAATTATTGGGGCGGCGGCTGCAATTGGGGCAACCGCAACGTCTACGTCAATCACCGGGCCACCAACATCAACGCCGGCTGGCAGCACAATCCGACACATCGTCAGGGCGTGCGCTACAACAATGCCAACGTGTCGCAGCGTTTCGGCAACAACAATATCAAGGCCGGCGCGTCGGACCGGATGGATTTCCGCGGCCGCGATGGCAGTCAGGTGCTGCGTCCCAGTCAGGGTGCTGGAGATCGCGCGGGTGACCGTGCGGGCGATCGCGGCGATCGTCAGGGAGCAGGGGATCGCGCCGGGGCCGGTACGCGAGATCGTCCGGGCGGCGGCGATCGCGTGGGCGCAAGCGATCGTGCCAAAGGTGCCGGCGATCGTGCCAAGGGTGGCGGCGATCGCGCCAAGGCGGCAAACCGCGCCGGTGGCGGTGCGGCAAGCCGCGGCGGTGGTGGCAATCGTGGCGGCGCGATGAACGTCTCGTCCGGGCGATCGGCGGCCGCGGCGTCGGCGCGCGGTCGATCCAGCATGGCGAGCATGCCACGCGGCGGAGGCGGACCGAGCATGGCCGGCCGCGGTGGCGGCGGAATGTCGATGGGAGGTGGCGGCGGCTTCCGCGGCGGAGGCGGAGGCCGCGGTGGCGGCGGCCGGCGCTCCGATGTCGCGCTGAAGCATGATGTCGTCCTGCTCGGCCATCTCGGCAATGGGCTCGGCTACTATCGCTTCAGCTATATCGGCAGCGACAAGGCCTATGTCGGCGTCATGGCGCAGGAGGTCGCGCAAATCATGCCGAACGCCGTCATGCGCGGCAGCGACGGGTATCTGCGGGTCCATTACAAGAGGCTCGGCCTGAAATTCCGCACCTACCGCGACTGGCTCGCCGCCGGCGCGACGATCCCGGCGGAGGTGACGCCATGATCGGTCTGAAATCATGTCGTCGCGCCGCTTTGCCGAGCGTCATGGCGCTCGCGCTGATGTGCACCGCGAGCCTGGCACAGCAGTCCTACCGGACGCCTGAGGAGGCGGGGTCCGCGCTCGCTGCCGCGGTCAAGAGCGGACCGCGTGAGATCCTGAAGGTCCTCGGCAGATCGGCGGCCGACATCGTCTCGTCCGGAGACGAGGTCGCCGATGCCGATATCCGTGCACGCTTCGTCTCCATGTATGACTCCAAGCATGCGATCAAGGCGGAGGGCAACAAGAAGGCCACGCTGATGCTCGGATCCGAGGACTTCCCGTTCCCGATTCCGCTCGTCAACACCAGAACGGGCTGGGAGTTCGACACCGACGAGGGGCGCATCGAGGTGCTTCGTCGCCGTATCGGCCGCAACGAGCTCGATGCGATCCAGACTTGTCTCGCCTATGTCGATGCCCAGAACGAATATGCCGACAAGGATCGCGGCGAGGGCGCAGGCGTCTACGCGCAACGCATTGTCTCCACGGCCGGCAAGAAGGATGGTTTGTTCTGGTGGGACGACAGCGACCCAAGCCCGCTCGGCGCGCTGGCGGCACAGGCCTCGGCCGAAGGCTACAAGGCTGGTGACAGGCCGGCTCCGTATCACGGCTATTACTTCCGCATCCTCAAAGGGCAGGGGTCTGATGCGCCGGGCGGCGCGCTCAACTACGTGGTCAAGGGCAAGATGATCGGTGGCTTCGCGTTGATCGCCTGGCCCGCAGAGTATGGAAATTCCGGCGTCATGACCTTCCTGGTCAATCACGCCGGCACCGTCTACCAGAAGGACCTCGGCAGGCGGACGGAGTCCGTCGCGCAGCGCACCACGCTGTTCGATCCCGACCAGACCTGGAAGAAAGTCGATGCTGCGAAGCCTTGACCACATGCGCCCTGCACGGCAGGCGTTCGTCATTCGCCTGGCGGCGCTGGCGCTGCTGGCAGTTTCAGTGCCGGTGACGCCTTCGCTTGCCCAGGCATCCGGCGAGGTGCGGGTCAAGATCGTGAAAGCGGGCCTGCTGGTCGGGGGTGGTGCCGGCAGCGGCGTTCTGACCTATCGTGGCCGCAACTATCCGTTCCGCATCACTGGCGTCAGCCTGGGCATCACCGCTGGCGCGACGGTCGGTCGGCTCGATGGCCGGGCGTCAGGAATTCGCCACATCGGCGACTTCGCCGGCACTTACAGTTCTGTCGGTGGCGGCGCCGCTCTGGTCGGCGGCGTCAATGGCGTCCATCTCCGGAACGACAAGGGCGTCACGATGGTGCTGCAGGGACCCAAGGCTGGGGTGGAATTCGCCGCCAATCTCAGCCACATCACGATCTCGCTGAGATGACGGGCGCGCCTTATTGGGGCCCATATCCATATTATCCGGCCCCGGTCTTCTATCCTGCGGGACCTTACCATGCACCGTACGGGCCCATCCACTACGGGCCGTACGTTCGCCGCACCGGAATTGGCCCTGAACCAACCGGCTTGTGGAAACGCGAGCGATCCTATAATTCCTTCAGGAGCGACCGTCGAACAAGTTCAATTGCATGATCCCCTTGCTTCTCATGCAGTCGCGATTGCAGGCGCGCAACTGAAACAATGTGGCGCGTCCGCGACATCGCGGCAGGTGAAAAGCGGCACTGCACGTGTGATCAGTTGGTCTATCCTCGAAAAGCAAGCTGGTTCTCCAGGCTGTTGCTCTCGCCAAGCGGGGAAGCCAGTCACGTCGCGCCTGCCGGAAGACCGCGGGATGCTGTTCGCGTTTCGCTCGCGCTCTTCCTGATATCGCTGGGCGCCATCGCCGTCGTGTGGTGGTGGTTGGGGACTCCAGTCCATCTGGTGCGCGCGCCCATCGATCCGAACGACAAGGTCCAGTGCATCTCATACGCTCCATTCCGCAACCATCAGACGTCGCTTTCGCCTGCGACGCAGGTATCGCGTGAGCAGATCGCGGAGGATCTTGCTCAACTGGCGGAGATAACCGACTGCATCCGTACCTATGCGAACGATCTTGGTCTCGACCAGATCCCCGAACTTGCGGCCAGAGCGGGGCTGAAGGTCATCCAGGGCATTTTCCTCGACAGGGACAAGCAGAAGAACCAAACGCAGATTTCGACGGCGATACGCCTCGCCAGGGAATATCCCGAGACCGTGATCGCGCTCGTGGTCGGAAACGAGACGCTGCTGCGCAAGGACATAACTGTATCCGATCTCGCCGACACGATCCGCTCGGTCAAGGCGCAGGTCAGTGTCCCCGTGACCTATGCCGACGTCTGGGAATTCTGGCTGAGCAATCGTGAGCTCTATGACGTCGTCGATTTCGTCACGATTCATATCCTGCCCTATTGGGAGAACGTGCCGATCCCGGCGGAATCCGCTGTTGCGCACGCCGACGCAATACGCCGACAGGTCGCGGCGGCTTTTCCGGGCAAGGAAATCCTGATCGGAGAGATAGGTTGGCCGAGCCAGGGACGGATGCGGGAATCGGCGTTGCCGTCCCCTGTCAATCAGGCTCGGGTGGTCTCGGAGGTCCTCGACCTTGCCCGACGCGAGCATTTCCGCGTCAACCTGTTCGAGGCCTATGACGAATCCTGGAAGCGGGAGATCGAGGGCACGGTCGGCGGATCATGGGGACTGTTCGGAGGCGAGGAGCGCGTGCTCAAATATCCTGCCGGCATCCCCGTCAGCAACTTTCCGCTCTGGAAGCTGCAAATGTGCAGTGGAATTGCGCTAGCGACGCTGGTCTTCGGCGCGGCGTGGTTGACCTCGCGTCGCAAGCCCGGGCGCGCTGGCCTGGCTTCATGGTTTGGGGTCGCAATATCGGCGACGACAGCCGGAATCCTGTTTGGCGTGGCCGCCCAGAAGGTGTTCTTTGAAAGTATCGGAATGGGTGGCTGGCTCCTGTGGAGCTCTCTGCTGGTGGCCGCCACGGTTTCGCCGGTGCTCGGCGCCAACGCCCTGATATCGGGGCGCCCACTGCCCAGTTGTCAGGAATTGCTCGGCCCCAAAGGCTATCGGACGGAATCGATGCTCGTGACCATGCACGGGTTGGCCCTGATCGGAACGGCCGTGATCGGTACGGCCACTGCGCTCGGGCTTGTGTTCGACCCGCGCTTTATCGACTTTCCTTTTGCGGCTCTCACCATGGCGGCGTTACCTCTCGCGGCCGTGACGCTGCTCAATCCGCCCGGGAAGGGAAGCCGTCCTGTGGCGGAGACGTTGTTTGCGGGCGTGTTTGTCGGAGCGGCGGTCTACGTAGGATTCAACGAAGGGCCGGCGAACTGGCAGGCGATATGGACTTGCGCCGCCTATCTCCTGCTTGCCGCGACGCTGTGGCGAGTGCGCGCCTCTTGATCGCCATCAAGGTCGCCTCGGAGCCGGAGCACGCGATGATCGGCACACGCTTGATCTGACGCTCCTCGAGCGGGAGCTGGTTTTCGGCATCTTGCCGCCGGGCCAGCCGGATTGTTCGGGATCAAGGAGCGCGACCGAACCGCTTGATTTGCGTCAACGGGACGATCGGGAAACGCGAGATAAGAGTCCCATTCGAGTAATGGAGCAATGACATGTCTCTTGCCAGCTCTCTTGCCAGCGTCATGGTCTACGTCGATTCCGAGCAGCAGGACGAAGGCCAGATCGCCGTCGCCGAAGCGGTCGCGAACGGCTTTGAAGCCGCCTTGCTCGGCGTCTCGGCCATCGCAATCGATCCATCGTTCGTAGCCGAAGGCGTGATCATCGAACAGACGAGTGCGGAGGATCTCGAGCGCATACGCGCAACGCTGTCGGACAAGGAGGCGTGGTTCAGGCGCATCGTTCGCCTGCCGAATGAAAAGGTGGAATGGCGCTGGACGATCGGCTTTCCGACCGAGTTCCTGGTCGAGCAGTCCAGGGCGGCGGACCTCGTCGTGGTGCGGCGCAGCCAGCTGAAGCCGAATTACTCCCGCCACCTCGATGCGGCGGGAGCGATGTTGCGGCTGGGCCGTCCGATCCTGTCGGTGCCGGACGGCGTCACCCGATTTTCGGGCGATCGGATCGTGGCCGGCTGGAAGGATGCCCGGGAGTCGCGCCTGGCCGTTCGGGACGCGCTGCCGTTTCTGACCCGCGCTTCGCAGGTCACGGTCGCCGAAATCTGCACGTCGAGCGAGCAGGATGCGGCGCGAGACCGGGTGCGGGACGTGACCAGATATCTTCAGCGTCACGGCGTGAGCTGCCAGCACGAGGTGCGCGTGCATACGGCGGAGCCCGACGCGGGCTACCTCGTTCGGCTGGCCGCCGATGTCGGCGCCGACCTCATCGTGACCGGAGGCTACGGGCACAGCCGGTTGGGCGAGTGGGTCTTCGGCGGCATGACGCAGAGCCTTCTGCGGCACGCTCCGGTCTGCCTGCTGATGTCGCACTAGAGCGTTTTCGAGCGAAGTGGATACCGGTTCGCGTCAGGAAAACGCGTCAAAACAAGAGTCTAGAGCCCCGTTCCGATTCCATCGGAGCGGAAAAGGCTCTGACGTCCACGTCCCAGGAGAGTGTGCAATGGACAAGGATGGCCAGAAGAGCGGGGCGAAGCGAAAGGCGGAGGTGCCCGCACCTGAGCGCGACGCACCGGTCCTGGAGACCAGGCCGGCCGACCGCGCGATCAGGGATGCCCTCGAGGACGATGAGGTGCGTCAGGCGCTTGGCGTACATCGCAGGAGTGACGGCTCGTCCTAAACTCATCGCACTCTAGCCCGCAGCCCGCCGGCCTTCCCCACTGTCGCGCTCCGCAGTGCGGACGATCTCGATGGTCCGCAACACGCTCGACGGATTCACGCTGATCGAGTCGATCCCGAGCTCAGCCAGATATCTCGCGATTTCCGGATAGTTGGCGGGAGCCTCGCCGCAGATGCCGACGTGGCGCCGGTTGCGCTTGGCGCCAAGCACGGCCATCGACAGCATTTGCAGCATGCCGGGATCACGCTCGTCGAAGTCGAAGGCGACGATCTCGGAGTCGCGGTCGACGCCGAGCGTCAGCTGGGTGAGATCATTGGAGCCGATGGAGAAACCGTCGAACAATTGCGCAAACTGGTCGATCAGGATGACGTTGTTCGGGATCTCGCACATCATGAATATCTCCAGGCCGTTCTCAGCCCGCTTGAGGCCATGAGTTGCCATGGCTGCAATGACCTTGCGCGCTTCCTCGACACGCCGGCAGAACGGAACCATGATTTTGAGATTGGTGAGGCCCATCGCCTCGCGCACCCGCTTCAATGCAGCGCATTCCAGCGCAAATCCTTGCGCATAGGCGGGATGCGCGTAGCGCGCGGCGCCTCGAAAGCCGAGCATCGGGTTCTCCTCGCGAGGCTCGAAATCGGCGCCGCCGAGAAGGTTCGCATATTCATTGGTCTTGAAATCGGACAGGCGCACGATCACCGGCCGGGGATAGAACGCGGCGGCGATGGTGCCGACGCCCTCCGAAAGCCGCTCGACAAAGAACTCCGACGGTTGCTTGTGGCGTGCGGTCAGCAGCTTGATCTTGCGCCGGTCCCGCACCGAGGTCACCTTGTCGGGGCAGGCGAGCGCCATCGGATGGATTCCGATATGCTGGTTGATGATGAATTCCATCCGGGCGAGGCCAATGCCATCGCTCGGCAGGGATGCGGTCTTGAACGCGACCTCGGGATTGCCGAGGTTCCCCATGATTTCGGTGCGCGGCTTCTGCACGCTTTCGGTCGCGGTCCGTTCGACGTCGTAGGGCAGGGTGCCCTCGAAGACGTGACCGATGTCACCTTCCGCGCAGGACACCGTCACAGCCGTGCCGGTCTTCGCCCTCTTGCTGAAACCGCCCGTTCCGACCACCGCGGGCACCCCGAGCTCGCGTGCGATGATGGCGGCATGGCAGGTGCGGCCGCCATGATCGGTCACGATCGCGGCGGCGAGCTTCATGACGGGCTCCCAGTCCGGGCGCGTGGCCGTCGCGACAAGCACCTCGCCCGGACGGAATTTCTGGAGATCCCGCTCGTTCCTGATCAATCGGATGCGCCCGGCCGCGATCTTTTCCCCGACGGCACGGCCTTCGGCCAGCGCCGTCCCGGACGATTTCAGGACATAGCTCTCGAGTGCCTCCGGCTTCCGCCGCGAGGCGACCGTCTCGGGCCGGGCCTGGATGATGTAGAGCGCGCCGTCCTTGCCGTCCTTGGCCCATTCCACGTCCATCGGGGTCGGCTTGCCTGACTTTTGCGAGTAATGCTTCTCGACGAGCATCGCGCATTCGGCCAGCGTCAGGACTTCGTCGTCATTGATGCAGAATTGCCGGCGCGCATTTGCCGGCGTTGCCTCGTTCCGGGTCGTGTTGTGCCCGCGGCCGTAGACCATCCGCTTTGCCTTGGATCCCAGGCGGCGCGACAGAACCGCGCGGAAGCCAGCGTTGAAGGTCGGCTTGTGAACGTAGAATTCATCGGGGTCGACGACGCCCTGCACGATATTCTCGCCGAGCCCGTAGACCCCGGTCACGAATACGACGTCGCGAAAGCCGGTCTCGGTATCGAGCGTGAAGGTGACGCCGCTTGCCGCAAGATCCGAGCGGACCATCTTCATCACGGCAACCGACAGCGCGACCTTGAAGTGATCGAAGCCATTGTCGATCCGATAGGAGATCGCACGGTCCGTGAACAGTGAAGCAAAGCAGCGGCGGCAGGCCTCCATCAGTCCGTCCGCGCCCCGGATGTTGAGAAAGCTGTCGTGCTGACCGGCAAAGCTCGCGGTCGGAAGGTCCTCGGCCGTGGCCGAGCTGCGAACCGCGACCGCGACGTTGCGTCCGTATTCCTGCTCCAGCTGCCGATACGCCTGCCTGACCTGATCGCGCAGATCCTCCCGGTCGGTCGCCGCGTAGACGATCGCGCGCGCGGCGGCGGCGCGGCGGGCAAGATCGGCGATCCGCCGCTTGTCGACGCCGGCGAGGAGCCGGCCGAGCTTGTCCCATGCGCCCGCCTCGGTCAGGGCGTCCCGATATGCGGCCGCGGTCAGCGCAAAGCCGTTCGGGACTTTGACGCCCTCGGGCGTCAGCGCCGAATACAATTCGCCCAGGGATGCGGTCTTGCCTCCGACCAGCGGCACGTCGGCGAGACGTATGTCCCCGAACCAGCGAATGTAGCTCGATGCGTCCATCGCGCATTCTCCCGCGCTGCAAAATGGGTCTGAATGGCGACGACTTTGGCGCATCTCCGCGCCGTCGGTTTGCGAAAGATCAAGTGCGCAGCTCATGCCCGCTTTAGCTGTGAACGTCGATGATGATCGAACCGGACCAGAACGGCTCTTCGCGGGCGAAGTCGCGATTTTGGCAGAGCGCCTCCGGCTTCTGGCGGGGAGCATCGGCCTGGCGCGTATGGATGCTATGCGTGCTGTTGGTGACCGTCGTCGTCCTTCAGCTCTACGTGCAATTTCGCTTCAACTACTGGAATCGCGACTTCTTCGATGCGCTGGAGAGCCGCGATCCTGCGCGGCTGAGAGGGCAGGCGTTCCTGCTCGTCCCTCTGTGCCTCGGCAGCGTCACGCTCGCCGTCACGTCGGTCTGGGGCCGCATGACCGTGCAAAGAAAGTGGCGGGAATGGCTGACCGGGAAAGTGATCGACTATTGGGTCGAGGATGACCGTTATGCCCGCCTCGCGGCGGTGCAGAGCGAGCAGCAGATTCCCGAATACCGGATCGCCGAGGACGTCAGGATCGCTACGGATGCTCCGATCGACCTTGCGCTCGGGCTCGTATCCGCGCTGCTCAGCGCGGTCATTTTCATCCAGATTCTCTGGACCGTCGGTGGCGACATCGCGCTCCCTGTGGGAAGTCATTCCATCCGGATCCCGGGCTACCTGGTCATCGGTGTCGCGCTCTATTCCGGCATCGTGACGACCGCGATGACGCTGGTCGGGGCGCCCCTGACCCGGCTGGTTCAGATCAAGAACCAGGCCGAGGCGGAGTTGATCACGGCGGCTCATGAGCTCCGCGATATCGGGGAGGGTGCCGCGCCGCGAGACCGACGGTCGGAAGTCTGCCGTGACGTTCGCGGTGCGCTCGGGGCCACCATCGATCAATGGCGCCGCCTGTGCTGGCAACTGATGCGGACGACGATCGTGTCACATGGAAACACGCTTCTGGCGCCGATCATCGGCCTGGTGCTTTGCGCGCCGAAATTTCTTTCCGGAGCCATGACGCTGGGCGAGCTCACGCAAGCCGCCGCGGCCTTCACTCTGGTGCAGGCCTCGTTCAACTGGGTTGTCGACAATTACGCGCGTATCGCCGATTGGAGGTCGTCGCTGGAACGGGTCGGCGGTCTTCTGCTGTCGCTCGACCGCCTCAACCGGGAAACGCCGCCGCAGCAGGCAGAGCCCCCGGCGCTTCCGACCGGCTCGGTCAGATTGCCGTAGAGAGAATGACCTGCTCGGCGAGGCGTTTGACGTCGTCGGGCCGGCAGAGTTCTGTGCCGGGATTGAGCAGGGCGGCGGCGCCGGCAGCGACCGCCTGTCGAAAGCAGTGTTCGAGGCTGGCTCCGGATGCCAAACCGTAAACCAGCGCGCCGAGAAAACTGTCACCTGCGCCGACGGCGCCGACGGGCACGATCGCCAGAGGTTTGGCGCGCCACACGCGGTCGCTCGTCACCAGCGCGGCGCCGAGATGTCCCATCGTGAGGGCGACCATCGCCGCTTTGCCGCTGCGTACCAGCGTTCCGGCGGCGGCTTCCCATTCGGCGGAATCGGACGGCTCGTGGCCGACCAGCTCGCGCATCTCCCGCAGGTTCGGCTTGACCAGTTCGACTCCTTCCGCCACCGCAGCAACAAGGGCCTGACCGGAGGTATCAAGGATCATCTTGGCGCCGCGCTGCTTGACGATCCTTGCGACCCTTGCATAGAAGTCGTCGGGCACGCCTGCCGGCAGGCTTCCGCTGGCAACCACGAAGCTGGGAAACGGCTGCAGCGCCGACAGCAGGGCAAGGCATCTCTGCCATTCGTGCTCTGCAAGAGGCGGCCCTGGCAGGATGAATCGATAGGGCTGGCCCGTGCCGATCTCGCGGACGAAGAAGTCTTGTCGGGTCTCGCCCACGATCGGAAAGGTCAGGCTTTCGACGCCCTCCTTGTCCAGCAATTGACGCAGCAGGTCTCCCGTGAGGCCGCCCACTGGATAGAGCGCGGTGGCATTGCCGCCGAGGCGCTTGACCACGCGCGCAACGTTGATGCCGCCGCCGCCGGGATCGCGGCGCTGCCCGATGCCGCGCAGCTTGGCGACAGGAACGATCCTGTCCACTGTTGTCGACACGTCGACCGCCGGATTGGGCGTGATCGTGAGGATCGCGCTCATCGGCCTAGCTGGAGACCGTGGAGGCGGCCATCGCGCCGGGCATTGCCGTCACGTTGTCGAGCCCCGCACGGTCTGCGGCAATCTGCGACCGTCGTGCCGACCGGATGAGATCGGAATACCAGTTCGCCGACGCTTTCGGGGTTCGCTTCTGCGTGGCAAAATCGACATGAACGAGACCGAAGCGCTGCGAGTAGCCCGATGCCCACTCGAAATTGTCGAGCAGCGACCACACGAAATAGCCCTTGACGTCGGCTCCGGCCCGCATCGCTTCCTGCATTGCCCTTGTATAGGCGTCGAGATAGGCAATTCGTGCGGTGTCCTGAACGCGGCCTGTATCGTCCGGCTTGTCGTCCGCGGCGGTTCCGTTCTCCAGCACGTAGATCGGCAACCGGAAGCGCCGGTGGATGTCGAGCAGCGTATCGCGGAACGCGTCGGGAATGATGGGCCAGCCGATAACAGTCCGGTGCACGCTATCCGGCGGTGCACCGAAGCCGGCGCCGATCGGATTGCTGTCGGCCTTGACGTAGTGCGGCGAATAGTGGTTGAGCCCGAACCAGTCGACCGGCCGCGCGATCTGCGCCATGTCGCCGGGCTTGACGTAAGGCTCGATGGCCTCGGCAAGCTCGAGGGGATAGTGGGCAAAGTGCTGCGGATACGGGAATGCGTCATTCCAGTACGGCGCAAAGCGCCGCGTCGCCGCAACATCCTCCTCCCGCGTGGTAACGGGATAACAGGGCTGGCGGTTGTGAATGGCACCGAGCGATGCATCCGTCACCGATTGCCGGAGCACGTCGATGGCGCGGCCATGACTGAGGTTCACGTGGTGAATGGCCCGGTGCAAAGCGCTCCTGTCGGCAATGCCGGGCGCGTTCCAGCCGAGACCGTATCCGAACAGCGTGAATACGCATGGCTCGTTGAAAGTGGCGAACCGCTTGACGCGGTCGCCAAAGCGTCGGGCCGCCAGCGCGGCATAATCGGCGAACCATCCCGCGATGTCCCGGTTCTGCCAGCCGCCGAGGTCCTGCAGCGCCTGCGGCAGATCCCAGTGATAGAGACAGACCCAGGGTTCTATGCTGGCAGCCAGGAGTGCATCGACGAGCCTGTCGTAGAAATCGAGGCCCGCCTCGTTCGCGGCCCCGCGACCGCGAGGCAGGATGCGCGGCCACGAGATCGAGAAGCGGTAGGCGCCGACGCCGATATCGCGCATCGTCGCGATGTCTTCACGGTAGCGATGATAGTGATCGCAGGCGATATCGCCGGTATCGCCATTCTTGATGCGGCCCTTCTGCCGGCAATAGCTGTCCCATATGCTGTCGCCGCGCCCATCCACATGGGACGCGCCCTCGATCTGGAAGCTCGAGGTCGAGACGCCCCACAGAAATGGTTCTGCTGCCGGCACGCGCGTTTGAGGTGAGGGAGCGGCTCCGTCTGTCGTTGTCATGTGCCTGCCTTGAGATGGCGCAGTTCAGATCATGTTCGGTCCACAATGCTGCTCTTTGCCGATCGACGTTTGACCGAGATCAACCGCCAGGCAAGCAACGGGCGAGGGGAGCGGGCGGGGTTCTAGCGCGGCGGCACCCGATCGCGGCCGGGCGGTTGATCTCGATCAAGCCCCTGTTCGATTACGGCGGCGGTGACTTCGTCTCGCTGCAGGCAGAGCCTTCCTCGATGACGAACCATTGTAACGATCGTCCCTGACGCCGCGGTCTCGCGACGGGCGACCGCGCCGATCGACCTAGTCCTCCGCCACGGGACGGGTGAAATCGGGATTCGCAGTCTGGCCGGGTGTCGAACGCACCGATTGCTTGGCAGATCTGGCGATCGACGAAAAATAGAGCGCGAGTTCGAGGATGCCGTACATCGCGAATATCATTAGCGCCTTGATTGCTTCGTTGGTCATCTGAATATCCTCCAACAGCCCGATCTCGATTAGCGTTGGGCCATTTCGGTCAGTGCGTGCATCGGACGTGCCTGGTGAACGGCCAGAGTCTTCGCCTTCTGCATCAATTCAGGCTGCGCCAAGTGCACGGTCAGCGTGGTCGCTACGACGGCGATGCCAGCCAGCAATCCGGTAACGGCCACTTTCAGATGCGTTGTCCTGTCTGCAGTGTAGATCGAGTGGTTCATTTGCAGGCGCCTCGCCGGTGCGTGCTGACAAACCCTTACTAGCGGATAAATTGCCCGTCCGAAATTTGGGAGCTTCACCTAAGGTGATGTCCGGAGCCACACGGCGAACACCTGCACTCCCGGAGTACCGGCCCACCGCGTTACCTTTGCTGTGCCTTGCCGATGCCATCGGGCGGCTTCGCGCATCTGTGCGGCAGGAGCGGGCGAGCCGGTCGGCGGCAGGCGCCGGCCACCGTGTCGCGTCGGCAGTTAGCGCGGGGCCTGTCGGTCCCGCCCGGTATAGGCGGCAATCAGCCCGACCAGGACAGTCACGAGCAACATGGTCACGATGGTCTGGATCAAGCCGAAGTTCAGTGCGTCACGTGCCACGAACAGCGCCGTGATCGGCGCTGCTATGGCGAAGAGAATCCGAACGAACCATCCGAGCATGGTGACCTCGATCCGCGGGGAGTTCAGCCGGCGGCCCTCATGTCTTCGGGCGCTTCCACGTAGAACCCGCTATAGGTGTCGACGAAGCAGAGATGGTCGTGAACGTCCTTGACGCCAGCGGTGCTCTCGGCGGCAACGATCGCGGCCCGACGCGCCTCGTCGGTGGTGACGAGGCCGTGCAAATGCACGACGCCTTTGCGGACATTCACCTCGAAGCCGATCGGACGCCAGTCCGTGGCGTTGACCGCGCGCGTGATGCGCTCGCGAATGTGCTCGTCATCGGCAGTCGGATCCGGAATTTCGTGCAGGAGGCTCGCCACGGCCTGCAGCAGGTTCGACCTCGTGACGATCCCGACGGGCGCCTTGCCCCGCAATACGGGGACGCGCTTGATGTCGTTCTTCTCCATCAGGTCGACCAGCTCGGCCAGATCCGTGTCCTCCTGCACCGAGACGACCTGCTTCGTCATCACGTCCTCCACCTTGCGGCCGCGCTCGTGAACGAATTCGGCAGCCGCGCGTCCTGGTCCCATGAAGAACTTCAGCCAGGCGGCGTGCCTGCGACCGGTTCCGATCTCGCTACGGCGGAGGAAGTCGCTTTCCGAGACCACGCCGACGAGGTTACCGGCATCGTCGATGACGGGCAGACCGCTGATGTGCATTCGGAGCATGATCCTGGCCGCCTCCTCGATCGTCGTGTGCGGCGTTACGGCAACGAGGTCCTTCGTCATGATATGATGCGCGCGCATGGTGTGTCCTCGAGTTCGCTGGCGAATGTCCTGGGTGAGGCGAGGCTGCGGCTGTCACAGCCTCGCGTCGGCGGCCGTCAGGCGGCCTTCACGCTGATGGTCTTGGCCGGCTTCTGGGCTTCTTCGGTCTTGGGAAGGACGACCTTGAGCACGCCGTTCTTGAACGTCGCCTCGATCTTGTCGGCGTTGACGCCGTCCGGGAGCGCGAAGTAGCGCTCGAACGAGCCGTAGCGGCGCTCGGAGACGTAGTAATCCTTCTTCTTCTCTTCGGTCTCTTCCTTCTTCTCGCCCCTGATGGTGAGACCTCCGTTGACGAGCTTGACGTCGATGTTCTTCTCGTCGAGGCCGGGAAGCTCAGCCGTGATCTCGTAGGCCTTGTCGCTTTCGGCGACGTCGACGGCCGGCGCATTGAAGTTCTTGGACAGGTCGCGCTCCAGCCGGGCAAGCGAGCGGAGCGGCCGTTTCCAGAAGCCGTTGCCGAAATCGTCGAAGATCTGGTCGATTTCGTTTCTCAGCGCCTGGAACGGTTGCCATGCCTCGCCGGCGGCTGCAGGCGCGGCGGACGGTTTGGTGACAGGAAGTTTGGGTTCGGTTGCCATGATCATTGTCTCCTTCGAGCTTGACCATTCCGGTCATCGAAAAGAATAGCCATGGCCCTCGTGCACCGGTTGATTTCGCTCAAACTCGAGAGCATCGCATGCGAGATCAGGCGGTGTCGGCAGGTCATGGGATGATCATGCCCAATGCGGGTGTGGAACTCGTCGTTCCACATCCGACGTCCCGCAATACGGGTGGATACATCGACGTTTCTCGATGGCCGGGCAGTCGAGAGCGATGGGCTCATGAATCCGGTCGCTTTGGCAACCATTGGTCGCCGAGTTTCACGTAGGAGCGCTTCACCGCAGCCCAGGCCGTGCGGTGAGCGATCTCTTCCTGCCGGAGGTCCCCGGCATGCGAGGCAAAGGAATGGTTGAATGCCTCCCGGTAGATGTCCAGGGCATGAGGCGGCAAATGGTGCCGCACGCCAGGGGGAAGGTCCTTGTTCGAGCGATAGGGCATCGTTGCATCCTGTACGGAATCTTCGCCCGCCTTGCGCCGACGGCCAATGCCTCTGCGTTCGCTGCAGGGCCTGCGGCGGCTACATCGCCATGTCGGACTCGGGCAGCCGCTCGCGCTTCGGCTCCGGAATCTCCGTCATCGTCGCCTCCGTCAGAAGAAGCACGCTTGCGACGGACACCGCATTTTCGAGCGCGATCCGTACGACCTTCACGGGATCGACGATGCCGGCCTCCACGAGGTCGACATAGACCTTCCGGGCGGCATCGAAGCCGGAATTGCCTTCGCTCGCCAGCATCCTGGCAACGACGACGCCGCCATCGGTTGCGGAATTTTCGGCGATCTGGCGCGCGGGAGCTTCGAGCGCGCGCTTCAGGATCTGCACGCCCGTTCTTTCGTCGCCCTCGCAGGTGGCCTCCTCCTTGGCCACTGCTGCGATCGTGCGGAGCAGGGCAAGCCCGCCGCCCGGAACGATGCCCTCGGCCACGGCGGCCTTCGTCGAGCTGATCGCATCGTCGAGCGCCTCCTTCTTCGCCTTCATCTCGGCTTCGGTCGGTGCTCCCACCCGGATGACGGCGACGCCACCCGAGAGCTTGGCGAGGCGTTCCTCGAGCTTCTCGCGGTCGTAGTCGCTGGTCGTCTTCTCGATCTCGACGCGGATTTGCGCGAGCCGCGCGTCGATACGGGCGCGATCGCCGCCACTCCCGATCAGGGTGGTATTCTCCTTGTCGGCGACCACCCGTGCGGCGCGACCGAGCTGCTGGAGGGTGGCACTTTCGAGCTTGAGCCCGATCTCCTCCGAGATCACCTGCGCGCCGGTGAGGATGGCAATATCTTCCAGCATGGCCTTGCGCCGGTCGCCGAAGCCAGGTGCCTTGACCGCGCAAGCCTTGAGCACGCCGCGAAGCTGATTGACGATGAGCGTCGCCAGCGCTTCGCCCTCGATGTCCTCGGCGACGATCAGAAGCGACCGGCCGCTCTTGGCGACCTGCTCGAGCAGGGGAACCAGATCGCGCAGGGCGCCGATCTTGTGGTCACAAAGCAGAACGTAGGGATCCTGCAGCACGGCTTCCATGCGGTCCGCATCCGTGACGAAGTAGGGCGATAGGAAGCCGCGGTCGAACTTCATGCCTTCCACGACCTCCAGCAGCGTCTCGGTGGTCTTGGACTCCTCCACCGAGATCACGCCGTCACCGCCGACCTTCTCGATCGCATCGGCCACCAGCTCGCCGATGGAGATGTCGTTGTGCGCCGAGATCGTGGCGACCTGGACCTTTTCCGCCCTGGTCTTCACCGGTTTCGCCATGGCATGCAGGGCGGCGATGGCAGCCTGTGTCCCGCGATCGAGGCCGCGTTTGAGATCGATCGCGCTCGCGCCGGCGACGACGTTCCGGACGCCGTCTGCAAGGATGGCATGGGCCAGGATGGTCGACGTGCTGGTGCCGTCGCCGACGACATCGCCGGTCTTCTCGGCGGCCTGCCGCAGCACCTGGGCGCCCAGGTTCTCTTCTGCGTCCTTGAGATCGAATTCCTTGGCAATGGTGACCCCGTCGTTGCACACGATGGGTGCGCCCCACGATTTCTGGATCAGGACGGATTTCGACTTCGGCCCGAGCGTGACGCGCACGGCATCGGCGAGAAGGGACGCGCCGCGCAAGACTTTTTCACTAGCCGCCGAGTGAAACAGGACCTGCTTGTGCGCCATTTTTCACGTCCTCCATCTTGCTTCATGGCCGAGGCGATTTGCGGGTCAGTTTGGACGAGTGAGCTGCAGCCGGATTGATCTTCGTCAACGTGAGCATGCCGGCGTCGAAGCCCCAGGAGTTCTCGACAGGCCGTCGATCGATGCAAACTCGACAATATTTTGAGACAGCGCGCATTTTGCGGGCAGCGCGTTGACTTGGCGCAATCTGGAACAGGGGTGATGCGGTATTCAGTTTGGCGGAATTCGCATCAGCGCAGAGTCATGGTCGAGCAAACACTATCGGTTTCGAAGCAGGAGCACATGACCCGGCTCTCCGCCGCGTCGGCGTGGTCGGGAGTCCTCGTCCACAAATGGTTCGTGCTCGCGGTCCTCGTTCTGCTCGCCCTTGGTGCCTGGCAGGGCGTCCGCATCCTGTTCGGACCTGCCGTCGTGGTCGACCAGGTCGCGCGCGGGCGATTGATCGAGACCGTGGTGGCGAGCGGACATGTCGAGACACCGTACCGCGTCGAGATCGGCAGCCAGATCACCGGCACGGTTGCGGACGTGCTGGTGCAGGAAGGCGAGAAGGTCAGCAAAGGGCAGCCGCTGATCTCGCTGGAGGCACGGGAACTCAAAGCGAGCGTGATCCAGGCGCAGGGGGCGGTAGCCCAGGCCGAAGCCCGGATCAGGCAGCTCGAAGAGCTGACGCTGCCATCCGCGAAGGAGGCTCTGACACAAGCGCAAGCAACGCTTCTGAATGCCCAGCAGACCCATAACCGCACGGCGCAGCTCGAACACAATGGCTACGCGACCAAGGCAGCCTTGGATGACGCGCAGAAGACGCTCGACGTCGCGCGCGCCGTGAAGCGCGCGGCGGAGTTCCAGGTCTATACCGCAAGCCCGGGCGGCAGCGACTATGTCATGGCGCAAACGCAGCTCAACCAGGCGCGCGCCAATCTGGACACGGCGGATTCCCGCCTGGGCTATGCGACGATCGTGGCCCCTCGCGACGGCGTCCTCATCACCCGGAACGTCGAGCGAGGCACCGTGGTGCAGGCGGGGAAAGCGCTCCTGGTGCTGGCGCCGTCAGGTGACCTGCAGCTGGTCTTGCAGATCGACGAGCGCAATCTCGGCAAGCTCGCGCTCGGACAGAGCGCGCTGGCGTCCGCAGATGCCTACCCGGACCGGCGTTTCGCCGCCAAGGTCTCCTACATCAATCCGGGCATCGACATTTCCCGCGCGACCGTCCAGGTGAAGCTGACGGTGGTGGAGCCATCCGACGACCTGCGCCAGGACATGACCGTCTCGGTCGACATCGAGGTTGCCGCGAAAGACAATGCGAAGGTGCTTCCCGTCCGCTCGGTCCATGACATCCTCTCCGGACAGCCCTGGGTCCTGACCGTCGAGGGTGGTCGTGCGGCCAAGCGTCCGGTGAAGCTCGGCCTGCGCGGCAGCAGCAACATCGAGATCGTCGAAGGGCTCGAAGCCGGTGATGTCGCGATTCCACAGAGCTCCGGCGTCGTGACCGGGCAGCGCGTGCGGCCCGTCCGGCCATGAATCGCTGGCTTCCATTCGAGTGGATCGCTGCCGTGCGCTTCCTGCGCGAGGGGAGATTGCAGACCATCTTCATCATCGGCGGCATTTCGATCGGCGTTGGCGTCATTGTCTTCATGTCGGCGATGCTTGCGGGCATGGAGGCAAATTTCATCAGGCGCGTGCTGACGTCGCAGCCGCAGATCCAGCTCCTCACGCCGGATCAGGTCGCGCGTCCCCTGCGCAATGCCGCCGGCGAGATCGAGGACGCGGTGGTGCAGCGGCCGAGCCAGCGGGTGATCTCGATCGACCAGTGGCCGAAGATCAGAACCCAGATGCTGGCGATGCCCGAAGTCACCGCAGTCTCACCCACCATCACCGGATCCGCGCTGGCGATCCGCGGCGACGCCAGCCGGGCGGTGACGCTGACCGGAATCGAGCCGGACACCTATTTCAACATCGTCAAGGTGCCGGACTACATCGTCGCCGGCAGCGCGCGCCTGACCAGCGAAGACATCATCATCGGCACCGAGCTCGCCAAGAATCTCGGCGCCAGCGTGGGCGACAAGCTGAACCTCCAGGCGGCAAGCTCCGCCAACCGGGTGCTGACGATCTCCGGCCTGGTCGATTTCGGCAACAAGGGCGCCAATCAGCGGGTGGCCTTCATCGCGCTGCGGACGGGACAGTCTCTGCTCGGCATGATCGGCGGCGTCACCACCATCGACATGACGATCAAGGACATCTACGCGGCGGAAACCATCGCCAAGCGGATCCAGGCCGCGACGGCCGTCGAAGCCGATAGCTGGATCGCCACCAACGCGCAGTTCTACACCGCCGTCCGGGCGCAGATCTACACGAACACCTTGATCCGTGTGTTCGTGGGCCTGTCTGTGGCCTTTGGCATTGCCGCGGTGCTCATCGTCTCGGTGATCCAGCGCTCCAAGGAGATCGGCATCCTCAGGGCAATGGGCACCTCGCGCGGCCAGATCCTGCGGGTGTTCCTGCTCCAGGGTGGTCTGCTCGGCTTTGTCGGCTCGCTGTTCGGCGCGACGATGGGCGCCCTTGCGCTGATCTATTGGCACGCTGTCGCCTGCCAGGCGGATGGAAGCGAGTTCTTTCCGTTGATCCTGGAGCGAAACCTCTTCATCTATACGGCGCTGCTCGCCACGGTCACCGGCCTGTTGGCTGCGACAGCGCCGGCGGTGCGCGCGGCGAAACTCGATCCGGTGGTAGCGATCCGTGGCTGAGGAAATCCTGAGGCTCGAGCGCGTCTGCAAGACCTACAATGTGGGCCTGCCATCGGAGGCCGAGGTACTGCACGACATCGAACTCGAGCTCGACCATGGCGAGTTCCTGGCCTTGATGGGTCCGTCCGGCTCCGGCAAGAGCACGCTGCTCAACATCGTCGGTCTGCTCGATCGGCCCACGTCCGGCCGGCTCCTCATCAAGGGGCGCGACACCGGGCTGCTGCACGACGACGAACTCACGCATCTCAGAGGCCACACCATCGGCTTCGTGTTTCAGCATCATTTGCTGATCTCTGCGTTCACCGCGCGTGAAAACATCATGATGCCGATGCTCGCGGATCGCGGATTTCCGAGCGCGGAGATCGCGGCCCGGGCCGATCATCTCCTCGCCGAGGTCGGTCTCGGGAGATTCGGAAACAATCTCGCCAACAACATGTCGGGCGGCCAGCAGCAGCGGGTGGCGGTGGCCAGGGCGCTCGCGATGAATCCGGATCTCGTACTGGCGGACGAGCCGACCGGAAATCTCGATTCGAAGTCGGCCGATGCCGTCTTCGAACTGATGCGACGGGTCAATCGGGAGAGCGGCACGAGCTTCCTGCTCGTCACCCATAATCTGGACCTCGCGCGCCGCTGCGACCGCATCATCGAGGTGGTCGACGGCCGGATTGCGCAGCATTGAACGCAGGGACTCCGGCGCGAGCGTCATGTGCTGTCAGCCCTGTTGAGTTCATCGGCCCGGTCGTGTGGGACCGCGCTGTTGACCTGAATCAAGCAGAGGTCGCCGTTCCCTCATTACCATTCACGGCGCAGCCGACGGCGATGGGAGAAGCAGAGTGGAGTCCGATCAAGGTTCACGGAAGCAGAGCATGGTCATGGCCGCTGTCTTGGCAGGCGGCCTGCTGCTCGTCATGCTGCAGTTCGGGCTCGCGACGTACAGTTCAATCGAAACCATTCCCTACAGCCAATTCGAGCAGCTGCTGGCGCAGGACAAGATCGCCGAGGTGTCCGTCGGCTCGGACATGATTCAGGGGAAATTGAAAGAACCGCTTCCGAGTGGAAAGGCCGCATTCATCACGGCGCGGGTCGATATGGCTTTGGCCGAAAAGCTCGCGGCAAAAGGCGTGAATGTGACCGGCGTTCCCAGTGGCGGTCTGCTGCAGAGCTTGCTGTCCTGGATCTTTCCGGTCATCGCCTTCTTCGTGATCTGGTTCTGGATCGGCCGCCGCATGGGCGGCGGACAGGGCCTGGGCGGGTTGATGGCGATCGGCAAGTCCCGTGCAAAGGTCTACGTCGAAAAGGACATCAAGGTCACCTTCGCGGATGTAGCCGGAGTGGACGAGGCGAAGTTCGAGCTCCAGGAGGTCGTTTCATTCCTCAAGGACCCCGCGAGCTATGGCCGATTGGGGGCGCATGTACCCAAGGGAATATTGCCGGTCGGACCGCCGGGAACGGGAAAGACGCTGCTGGCCCGCGCCGTGGCGGGAGAGGCCGGCGTTCCGTTCTTCTCGATCTCGGGCTCGGAGTTCGTTGAGATGTTCGTCGGTGTCGGCGCAGCCCGCGTCCGGGATCTGTTCGAGCAGGCCCGAAAGGCGGCACCGTGCATTATCTTCGTCGACGAACTCGACGCGCTGGGACGCAGCCGCGGGCCGCTGTCGTTCGGAGGCTACGACGAGAAGGAGCAGACCCTCAACCAGCTGCTGTCCGAGCTTGACGGCTTCGACCCGAGCGCCGGCGTCATCCTGCTGGCGGCCACCAATCGCCCCGAGATCCTGGACCCCGCACTGTTGCGCGCGGGTCGCTTCGACCGCCAGGTTCTGGTTGACCGGCCGGACAAGAACGGGCGCGTTGCCATCCTCAAGGTCCACGTCCGCAAGATCCGTATGGGCAAAGGCGTCGACCTCGACAAGGTGGCGGGACTCACGACCGGCTTCACCGGCGCCGACCTCGCAAACCTCATCAACGAAGCCGCGATCGCCGCGACCAGACGGAGCGGTGAGGAGGTCACGTTCGACGATTTCGTCACGGCGATCGAGCGGATCGTGGCCGGCATCGAGAAGAAGAGCAGGGTGCTCAGCAAGGACGAACGGCGCAGGGTCGCCTATCACGAGATGGGCCATGCCCTCGTCGCGGCCAGCCTGCCCGGCGTCGACCCGGTGCAGAAGGTCTCGATCATTCCGCGCGGGATCGGCGCGCTGGGATACACCATCCAGCGTCCGACCGAGGACAGGTTCCTGCTGACGATCGAGGAACTCAAGAACCGCATCGCGGTGCTGATGGGGGGACGCGCATCGGAGCGTCTGATCTTCGACGGTGCGATCTCCACCGGCGCCGCCGACGATCTTCAGCGTGCGACCGAAGTCGCGATCGAAATGGTGACCAAGTACGGCATGGACGAGACGGTGGGGCAGCGCACCTATGCGCCCAAGCCGCAGGTGTTTCTCGGGGCGGCCCAGGACAAGATCGTCGGGACTGCCGAGGCAACGGGCCGCGAGATCGATCTCGCCGTCCGCAACCTGATCGAGGAGGGCGACCGCAGCGCCAGGGATATCCTCCAGCGGCGGCGTGGTGACCTGGACGCCGGCGTGGAACTGTTGATCGCCAACGAAACGGTGACGTCCGAGCAGTTCGCGCCGCTGCTCGGCCAGCGCAGCGAGGAGAGCAAGCCGGTCGCCGCGTGATTGCGGCACGGATGAGCGTTTAAAATGTATGTGATCCTCCTGAAGGGCGATCCGAGCCGTGCAGGACATGTCGGGGCAGCACGGGCTTGATCCGGATCAAGCCTGGGATCCGCGGGCGCGTTATCATTTAACTTGCGTAACGCGACCCCACGTTACGTCCCCCAGTGGCCGCCGAGGTTCATTGCCCCGCATCTCGGCGGCTCCTTCTGTCAGCATGACGATCTCAACCGAACTGCATGGGGCCGCGGGAATGAGCCGATGCCCACCTACTATTTCGATATCAAGGACGGTGTGCCCGTCCGGGACAAGTCGGGATTGGAGCTTGTGAGTGACGGCGCGGCCATCGCGCACAGCAAAAGCCTCGCCGACAAGGTGCGCAGAGAAAAACCGAAAGGCCATCCCGCGCTCAAGATCGTCGTCATCGACGAGAACGGCCGGGAAGTTCACCGCGAACAGATTTATCCAGGCGCAACCTGAGCACCGGTAAAGGCTCTCTCTCTGCCGGAGCCCGATACCTGCTCCACATCGCGGAATTCGGCCCCTCATTGATCTAGCGCAAGGCCGCGAGCTGATCGGCTTCTAGCCTGAAGCCAAAGCGCTGGGTCGAAGTGCTCGTGTCCCTCGCCCAACAGGCGCTCAACATAGGGGGAAGCACTGTGAGGCGGCAGCGCGTCAAGCAAACCGCATCGTTTCAGGACCGCCTTTCGGCGTGGGCCGAACGGCTCCGTGAGCAGGCCGCGAGGCTGAAGCCTGGCCGCGAGCAGGACGACCTGCTCGCGAAGGTTCGTCAGGCCGATGTCGCGGCTCACCTCGACGAATGGGTCAACTCTCGGGGTCTTCAGCCACCAAAGTAGGATTGCTCTGCTTCCTGCCGAATGCGGGCCAGACGGCGCGCCGTCGCCCTCGCGCACGGCATCGAACCAGATCGATCGTCTCGAGAGTCAAGTCTTCGGGATCGCGAGGCGCTTGGCGGCGTTCGCCGAGATCAGATAGGCCGCTGCGATGGCAATGATCGCCGCCAGTATTCCTCCGGAAAGCGCGGTAAAGCCGAACAGTCCGCGCCACGGACCAAGCGCAAGCGCCAGCCCGGCGAGAAGGGCGCCGACAGACGTCGCGATCAGGATGTTGTGGGGGCGGTTCGCGCGCCATGGCATGCGGCGCGACCGGATGACGAAGATGACCAGGATCTGGGTGAAGATCGATTCCACGAACCATCCGGTTCGAAACAGTGCTGCATCCGCCTCGAACACCTCGAGGAGAACGACGAAGGTGATCGCATCGAACAGGGAGGACGCCATTCCCATGATGATGGAGAAACGCAGGATGCCGGCCATGTTCCACGTTTCGGGCTGGGCCACGTCTTCGCGGTCGACCTCGTCGAACGGGATTCCGATTTCGGAGAGATCGTAGATCAGATTGTTCAGCAGGATCTGCAGCGGCAGCAACGGCAGGAATGGAAGAACGATCGACGCCAGGGCCATCGAAAGCATGTTGCCGAAATTCGAGCTCGTTCCCATTCGGAGATATTTCAGGATGTTGGCAAAGGTTCTGCGGCCCTCGCGCACGCCTGCCGCAAGCACGGACAGGTCGGGGGTCACCAGGATCATGTCGGCGGCTGCGCGGGCGACCTCGGTCGCGCCCGTGACGGATATGCCGACATGGGCTGCGTGGATAGCCGGCGCATCATTGACGCCGTCTCCCATGAAACCGACGACGTGACTGCGGCGTCGGAGTGCGGCAATGATCCGCCGCTTCTGGTCGGGGTCGATCCGGGCAAACAGATCGACGTCATCGACCCGGGTGACGAGTGCGGCATCGGTGAGCTTTGAGATCTCGGCTCCGGTCATGACCCGTTCCGACGGGAGACCGACCGCTCGCGCGACATGGGAGACCACGGCATCATGGTCACCCGAGAGGATCTTTATCGTCACGCCGAGCGAGGTGAGCGCTTCGATCGCCGAGGCCGCATCCTGTTTCGGCGGATCGGCGAATACACAGAAGCCGAGCATGGTCAGATTGGCCTCGTCACCGACGGCGATCGTCCGTTGCCCAACCGGAATGGACCTGATTGCGACGGCAAGAAGCCGGAAGCCGTCGCGGGCATATCGAGCCTGGATGTCTGCCATTTTCTGTTGCCACGCGGCGTCGAGCGGATGAGCCAGGCCATCGATCTCCACGGCAGCGCAGCGGGCCAGGATGGATTCCGGAGCCCCCTTTGCGATCAGCATGTGCTCCTCGTGCCGTGCGGCGAGAACGGACAAGCACCTCCGCTCGAAGTCGAACGGGACTTCCGAAAGCCGGGCCCAGCCGTCCGGGCCATCGCGGCTCGCTGACAGGATCGCGTCGTCGAGAGGACTTCTGACCCCGGCCTGGAACGTGCTGTTCAGGCGCGCGAAGCTCAGCACGCGGTCGCTGGGCCGATCCTGCGGATCGATATGCGCCTCCAGCGTGATCCTGGCTTCCGTCAACGTGCCGGTCTTGTCGACGCAAAGCGTGTCCATCGCGCCCAGGTCGTGAATGGCGGACAGTCGCTTGACGATGACTTTTCGCCTCGCCATGCGCAGCGCGCCGCGGGCGAGGGTCACCGTCATCACCATGGGCAACAGTTCGGGCGTCAGGCCGACGGCGAGTGCGACCGCGAAGAGGAAGGACTCCATTGCGGGACGATGCGCGACGAGATGAGTCATCAGCACAAAGAGGGTGAGAAAGAGCGTCAGGCGAAGGATCAGCACGCCGAGCCTTCGGACGCCCTCCTCGAGAGCCGTCGGCGGTGCGTCGGCGGCCATTGCGGCGGCGATCGCGCCGAAGCGCGTCCGGCCTCCGGTCCTAACGACCAGCATCCTGCCGCTTCCGCCCACGGTGCTGGTTCCTGCAAACAGGGCGTTCGTGGCGTCCGCCGGCAGTGCCGCCGCGCAAGGAGCGTCCGTCTTGAAGGCCGGAAACGGCTCGCCCGTCATCAAGGCTTCATTGACGTGCAATTCCTGGGCATCGAGGACGATGCCATCGGCCGGTATCAGATCGCCGATGCGGAGCTTCACGACGTCCCCGGGGACGAGAGCCGTCACCGAGACGGTCATGCCGCTGCCGTCCCTGATGACGTCGGCCTGAATGGCGACGGATTCCCGCAACGCTTCGGCCGTCCGCTCGGCGCGATGCTCCTGAACGATATCGAGCGTGATGGACAGGGACAGCACGGTCGCGATGATGGCAAAACTGCCGATATCGCCGCTCAGCCCGGATACGAGCGCAGCCGCCAGCAGCATCGCAATCAACGGATTCCAGAGGCGTTGGCCGAGCTTGCGCAGAGCAGACCGGGTTTGGGAGGCGTCGGCGTGGTTGGCTCCGAAAATTGCCAGCCTTCGTTTCGCTTCGGTTTGTGTCAGGCCTTCCGGACCTGAGCCGAGCGCGCGGCAGAGCTCGTCCTTTGGCGTTTGCCAGAACTCGGCAGCCAAAGCCTCCGCCGGAATGGATTGCGCGATCATTGGAAGGGCTCGCCGGTCACTGACATCTGGGCCAGGCGAGGGTAAGAGGCTGCTCGATCCCCGGGTTGATGCAGCTCAACCCGGTTTCGGGTGACACAGTCTGTGCATTGCTAATAGACGGATACAGCACGACCTGTGTCTGCGTGAGCACCGTCCTGATACGGCCGATCGATAGCGGCGAGGGCGGCCTGTTCCTGCGACAGGCGGCACTCGATGTAGTTGCGCTCGACATCGGTGAGATGCGTCTTCAGCAGCCGGTGATAGCGCTCGATATTCCTGCCGTGGGCGCGACTGAGCGCAAAGCTGACTGCCGACATGTCACCTGCTCGTGTTGATGTTGAGAGCTACGCGCCGCTTCAGCGCATCATTTCTTCCGGCTGTTCGCCGCTGGCGAAAATATCTGGTTGGCAGGTGGCTGCCCGCCGGTCGGAACGGCGATGGTCACGAAGCCGCGGCCCATCGCGGTGTGGCAGGCATTGCAGCCGTCGGTCAGCGCGCGCATGGAGGCGGTGAACTTGCGATCATCTCCGGCCGCGATCGCGTCGGCGACCGAGACCAGCGGCTCCCTCATCGTGGTCACGTTGCTGATGGGCACCGCCGGATAGAAGACGGCTGCTTCGGCCAGGCTATTCGTCAGCTGCCTGAGCTCATACGCGGCCAGGTCCCAGTTTTTCGCCTTGCCTGCATACCACAGCTTGAGATGCTCGAGCTGTGCCATGCCCATGACCTCGACGAGACGAGGCACCTCCTGTTTCGCGCTCGCGGACGGCGGAAAGTCGGATTGAGCAATCGCGGATGTGACCGCACCTGCCGAAATCGCGAGAACCACACACCAATGTCTTAGCGTCATCCGAGCATTCCCTGTCAGTTTCGCCCTTTACTATCAGGCTCCTGTTCCAGGCCTTTGCGCTGAATCAAGCTTTCGCGTTCCCGCCGCCGGATCTCGTCAGGAAGAGGCGCGGCGAACAGGGCGAGAGAAGCAGCGGACGGTCAATTCGAATTTGGTGCCTCGGCGCGAAGCGCCCGAGCGGGATCAATTCAGCCTTCCAAGAAGTCTGCGGATGATCTTCCTCAAATTGTCGGCGTACTCGTCGATGACCTGGCGCCTCTCGGCCGATGGCGAAAGCCGACGAGCATCGCCTTCGTCCGCTGACGGAGTATCCGTCCGGGATCCCCCGCGGATGATGGAGGCGGTGGGCTTTGTTGGTTTCACGGGATTTCTGGCCTCTGGATAGAGCTGCGCGCTCCGTTCAGGATAAGAACCAGTTCCATCCGCCCGATCCCTTCCACTCGCGCCGGGCTCAACGCCCCGGGGCCGTCGGATCGCATTTGGGGCAGCATCCGTCGGCGGCTGCTCCGAGCTGGCGGCCAATCTCCATCCTGAGAGTTTCTTTCTCCCATTTCGTGCCGTCACTTCGGGCCATTCGCTTCACGCGTTCGAAGGCGTGGCTCTCGGCAGCGTCATCTCCGATGCGGACGATCACGTCGCGGTGGAAGGGGCAAACAGTCGTCGCGCGGGTCGTCTCCAGTGCGTAGCGCACGACCGCGGTGAGATCGTCGGTGTGAGTGTCGGTAAGCATGTCGGCTCTCCTGATCAGCGTATTCCTTTGCCCGGACGATCCCAAGGGTTCGACGAAAATCGGCCCCGGGCTCCATGGGAGCGCCGAGGCCGATTGTTCGCTTGGTTCTTCCATTCAGGGTCCGAGCTCGTCCAACAAACCCGCGTTGCCGACATTCGTTCCATCGAACTCTCCGGCGGAGCCGCGCTCCGGCCTGCTCCATGCTCGCGGTTTTCTGCACCTGTCTATGAAAGCGCCGCCCGGAAGGCCTGAAAATCCGAACTTCGCTTCCTTCGGCAACGGTACCTCAGCAAGCGCATCCCGATGCCGTCGTGACGCTACAATCGGGGTCGCCAACATGTCTTGATCCAGCTCAAAGGCGCGATCAGGCGTTCATGTCCCTGAGGTGCTGACGATTGCGCAGCACGATCTGCCTGGCACCGGAAAAGCCGAGAATGCCTCCGCTGTGCAGCTCGGACAGTGCGCGCGTGGATCCGTTCAGGACAGTTGCCTAAGTATTGGCCCGCAATTTCAATGCCGGAGCGGCGGGCGCATATCGTCAACATGGAGCGCAACATCATCTTCAAGTGCCCGCGCACGGGCATGAACGTGCAGCACTGGCTTCCCGGCCCAATGTCGGGAGCCGCGGACACGCACGTCTCCGTCCGATGTCCCGCTTGCGGCTCGCTGCACTTCGTCAACATCGCCACTGGCAAGATGTTGAGCGAAGGGAATCATCCGGCGTCGAACGACTACGGCTCCAGCCGGTCTCGCCGCCCAGCCTGATCCCTCACATGCTTGACGCGGTGAGAGGCGCGCCCGCGCTCCGATGCGCCGGGATAACGCGATCACTCCACCCGCCAGAGCAGCCGTTCCGCGTCCCCGTCGCTGCGCCGTCCACCGCGCTCGCCCGGCGCATCCTCTGTACGATCCGCCTGACCCTCCCCAGCATCGCGCAGCGGCGAAGGAGACTACCAGCTCCTTCTCCGCTGCCGACAGGCTCTTGAAACGCGCAGCTTCCATTCCAATTTGGTCCACGCAGGTTCCGATTTGGCTGCACGCATGCTTGGCTTTTGGAATGAATGACTATCGTGACCTTGTCGGCGCGGCTCTTGCGCTGCTATGTGCCGGCCTGATGTTGGTGGCCGGCCATATCTTGCTCGAATGGCGCGCCAGGCATGCCGATCCCGGCATAGGGATCGTGGCGCCCAGGAGCGAAGGCACGCCATCGCCGCTCATCTCGAACGGTTCGCCGCCAGACCGGAGGATGATCGAGCTCCCGGCCGGGATCAGGCGGAAGCGCGCTGCGTGAAGCCGCCTTGCGGCGGGGCGCGTGTTGAACGCCGGCGCGAACCCTAGATGGCGCGCAGCGCTTCCTTGGGCATCTCGCGGATCAGCACATCGATATCGCTCTGCTCGAGTGTCTCCCTCTCCAAGAGCTTCTTCGCGGCGCGGTCCAGGATCGGCCGCCGTGTGCTCAGGATGCCCTGAGTGCGCTGGAAGACCTGGTCGACGATGGCTTTCACCTCGCGGTCGACTGCGGCCGCAGTCTCTTCCGCATAGTCGCGCTCGCGAACCGGATAGGGGCGGTCGGCGCCGGCAAGGAAATTGCCGGGATCACGCTCATAGGCGACGCTGCCCAGTCTCTCGGACATGCCGTAGCGCGTCACCATGCTGCGGGCGATGTCGGTCACGCGGCGCAGATCGTCGGCTGCGCCGGTCGACAAGTGCCCGAACACGATCAGCTCCGCGGCGCGGCCGCCGAGCAGCACCGCCATCTTGTTCTCCAGCTCTTCCTTCGTCATCAGGAACCGGTCTTCGATCGGTCGCTGGATGGTGTAGCCGAGCGCGCCCACGCCGCGCGGGATGATCGAGACCTTGTGCACTGGATCGGTCCCCGGCAGTGAGAGCGCGACGAGGGCGTGCCCCATCTCGTGATAGGCGACGATCTCGCGTTCCTTGGCGTTGAGCAGGCGGTTGCGCTTTTCGAGGCCCGCGACCATGCGCTCGACTGCATTGTTGAAGTCACTCATGCTCACCGCCTCGGCAGCGCGACGTGTCGCCAGAAGTGCCGCTTCGTTGACGAGATTGGCAAGATCCGCGCCGGTAAAACCCGGGGTGAGTGCGGCAACGGCGTCCGCATCGACACCGTCCGCCAGCCGCACCTTCTTCATGTGCACCTTGAGGATCTCGATGCGGCCCCTCTTGTCGGGTCGGTCGACCAGCACCTGCCGGTCGAAACGGCCGGCACGGAGCAGGGCAGGGTCAAGGATTTCCGGCCGGTTGGTGGCGGCGAGGATGACGAGCCCGGAGCGCGAATCGAAACCGTCGAGCTCGACCAGCAGCTGGTTGAGCGTTTGCTCCTTCTCATCGTGGCCGCCGGCGAAAGGGCCGATGCCGCGGGCGCGGCCAAGCGCATCGAGCTCATCGATGAAAATGATAGCCGGCGCCTTTTGGTGGGCCTGCTGAAACAGGTCCCGCACACGCGCGGCGCCGACGCCGACGAACATCTCGACGAACTCCGAGCCCGAGATCGAGAAGAACGGCACTCTGGCCTCGCCGGCGACGGCCTTGGCAAGGAGGGTTTTGCCTGTGCCCGGAGGTCCCACCAGCAGCACGCCTTTCGGCATACGGCCGCCGAGCCGGCCATAATCGGTCGGGTTCTTCAGGAAATCGACGACCTCGCGAAGCTCGTCCTTGGCTTCGTCGACCCCGGCGACATCGGCAAAGGTGACGCCGGTATCGGATTCGACATACACCTTGGCCTTGCTCTTGCCGATCGCCATCAGCCCGCCGCCGATCCCGCCGCCCTCGGCCATGCGGCGGCCGATGTACCACCAGATGCCGAAGAACAGCAGCACGGGCATGACCCACGACAACAGGTCGCGCAGAAACGTGCTCTCGATCTGCCCGGTGAAGCGGACGTTGTATTTCTCCAGTTCCTGCGCGACGTCCTGGTCGACGCGCGTGGTGACGAATTGCTTCTGGCCGCCAGGCAGCGGCTCCTTCAGTGTGCCCTGCAGGGTGCGGTCGGAGATGCCGACGGTATCGACTTTCCCCTGGCGCAACAATTGTTGGTATTCACTGTAGGGGATTACCGCGATTTGGTGCGCCGCGGAGATCAGATACTGAATCAAGATGACTGCGAAGATCGCCGCGACAGCATATCCGAGATTGAAACGGACATTCTTGTTCATGCGAGAACCAGATCCGATCGTGTTACGCGGCCGGGCTGCGTCGAAGCGCATTGTTGCGCGCCCGTTCGGGCCCGGCACGCGTCCGGACCTGCATCCTATCCACAGAACTTCTCCCGCTGCCTTCTGTTCCGGGCAGACCATCGGGCTCGGGTTGGAGGCACTCGCATTCGCAAGGGCCGTGTTCAGGCGATCGGGATGTGAGGCAGCGATAAGGCCCGGCTGCAGGCCGGGCCTTATTCTCGGCTTACCAGGGATACCAATAGGGGTATGCCGCCGGATAATAGCGGACGGTCCGATAGTATCGGGGTCCGTAGTAATATGCCGGTGGACCATAGACCGGCGCATAGTAGATCGGAGGTGCGGTCGCCGCCGCCAGTGCTCCGGTGAACAGGCCGAGCGCCACGGCCGGACCTATCCCTGGACCACCCCAGTGATGATGGCCCCGCCAGTGGGCCGAGGCCGGCGCAACCGTTCCAATGAGGAGCGTTGCTGCGGCGGCGATTGCAAGAGCAAGCTTTCTCATGTGCCTTCCCTCGAACATATGCCCGCGCAAGCGACGGGCTCTTCCTAACCTCAGCATCAGTGTTGATATCGCCGGACCCGCGGGTTCGGCTGTGTTTGACTTAGAATTGGTCGCGTCGACTTCAAGTCTCCGTGCTTGGCTCGACGCGTGCCTCCCGCATCGGCATTTTGCGGCGGCCGGTGTGTCGCGGCGGCAACAGCCGATCCTTTTCCGTCGATTGTAACCGGCTGGCGGCTCGCGCGCCCTTGGCGAAGTGCGCCGCGGTTCCAACATAGGCACGGACCACGCGCCGGGGGGCGGTGCAGTGGCGGGACGGCTGCCGACAGCGAGTGACCAACCATGCGCGTATTCGTTCGAATCGCGATCCTTCTATCCGCCATCTGGTGTCTTGCCGACCCGAATGCAGCCTCGGCACACGCCATCATCGTGTCGTCCTCGCCGGCGGCCGGTGCGACCGTCTCGGGGGACGCCGTCGCGATCAGCCTGCATTTCAACAGCAGGATCGATCGCGCCCGTTCCAAGCTGACGCTGCTGGCGCCGAACGGCGCCACGCAGGCGCTGACGCCCGCGGCCAATGCTCCGGCCGACGAGCTCAAGGCCGAGGCGACGCGGCTTTCCGGCGGCGCATGGCGCCTGCGCTGGCAGGTGCTGAGCGTCGACGGACACATCACGCGCGGCGACATTCCGTTCATCGTTCATTGACCTCGCCTTGTACCTGTTTCTCGACATCTTCGGCTATCTGTCGGTCGTTCTGCGCGGCCTGATCCTGATCGCCCAAGCCTTCACGCTCGGCGGTCTTGCCTTTCAGATGCTGTTGTGGTGGCCGTTGCAGCCGCAGCTGTCGGTGTTCGGTCTCACGATCGAGGAGAAATGCCTGACGGTGCTGAAGGTCAGCGCCTTCGCCTGGGCGCTCCTCACCATCGCTTCGCTGGGTCTCAATGCCGCCGCGCTGGTCGGGACGCTTCAGGTGTCGTGGCGCGAGGCGATCAGTGCCGATTTCGCCCGGGCCGGCCTCGTCATTGCGGCGAGCGCATTCGGCCTCGCCGTGCTGGCAAATGGACGCGCGCAGGGCCTGCGATCCCTGGCACTCCTCGCGCTTGCGCTGCTCGCGCTCGCGATGCAGACCCGGCTGACCCACGCGGCGAGCCGGCCGGTCCTCAGCTGGCCGCTGCTCCTGTCCGATGCCGGCCACATGCTGGGCGCCGCGATCTGGATCGGCGGGCTCCCCTATTTCCTGATCGCGCTGAACGGCTGCAAGGTGCCCTCCGACTGGCGCCTCATCGCCCGGCGCTACTCGCTGATGTCCATGGCCGCAGTCGCGGCCATCGTCGGCGGCGGTCTCGTCATGGCCATCGATTACATCGGCTCGATCGAGGCGATCTACGGCACCGCCTATGGCGTCATGATCCTCGCCAAGATCGGGTTGCTGTTGATGCTGCTCGCGCTTGGCGCGGGCAATTATCTCTTGGTCGAACGGCTGCGGCGCGATCCCGCAACGCCGATCCTCCGCCTCAAGCGCTTCGCCGAGGTCGAGGTCGGCATCGGTCTCACCGTTCTGCTCGCGGCTGCGTCGCTGACGTCGCTGCCGCCCGGCGTCGATCTGTCGCGCGACCGACTGAGCTGGCAGGAGATCGTCGAGCGCGCCACGCCGCAATGGCCGCCGCGCCTGACCAGCCCGGACTACGACAAGCTGACCATCGCGCAGCTCCAGGCCAGGATCACCCTGGCCGATGCCGGGCGCAGCAGCGCACCGGCCGCCTACGTTCCCGGCGAAGGCACGATCCTGCCGCGCAACGCCGAGGACATCGCCTGGTCCGAGTACAATCATCACTGGGCCGGCGTCTTCGTGGTGCTGATCGGCCTGCTCGCCTTGATCGAGCGGTTTCGCTGGGGCCGCTGGGCGAGGCATTGGCCGCTGCTGTTTCTCGGCATGGCGGCCTTCCTGCTCCTCCGCGCCGACGAGCAGGCCTGGCCGCTCGGGCCGGCCGGATTCTTCGAATCGCTGCGCGATCCCGAGGTGGCGCAGCACCGCATCTTCGTGCTGCTGATCGCAGTATTCGGACTGTTCGAATGGCGCGTGCGGCTGCGCGGCGACAAGGCCGGACGCGCGGCCTTGGTGTTTCCACTGACGACCGCGCTCGGCGGCGCGCTCCTGCTCACGCATTCCCATGCCATCGCCAACATCAAGGACCAGCTCCTGATCGAGATGAGCCACACGCCGCTTGCGCTGTGCGGGATCGCCGCGGGCTGGGCGCGCTGGCTCGAATTGCGGCTCGACGGCCGCGTCCGCGGCGTCGCGGCGTGGATATGGCCGGTCGCCTTCATCCTGGTCGGGCTCGTCCTGCTGGACTACCGCGAGGCCTGAGCGCCGGCGCCATCTTGCCGCGGCAATCATTCCCTGTAATCTGAGCAAAACACTGGGGAAGAAGCCGATGGGAGGAGTTCTGGAGGGCGTGCGCGTGCTCGATTTCGGGCGCTATATCGCCGGGCCCTATTGCGCCACCCTGCTAGCCGAGTTCGGGGCCGAGGTCATCCGCGTCGAGAAGCGCGACGGCAGCGAGGACCGCTTCGTGGCGCCGGTCGGCGAGAACGGCGAAGGCGCGCTGTTTCTCCAAGTCAATCGCAACAAGAAGTGCATCACGCTCGATCCGATGAAGGCGGAAGGGCAGGAGGTGATGCGCCGCCTGGTCGCGACCGCGGACGTCGTGGTCGCCAATCTGCCGCCGCAGACCCTGCGTGCGATGAAGCTCGACTACGAATCCTTGAAGGCGATCAAGCCGGACATCATCCTGACCACGGCGACCGCGTTCGGCGGGCCGGGTCCCTGGTCCGACCGCGTCGGCTTCGACGGCGTCGGGCAGGTGATGTCGGGCGCGGTCTACATGACGGGCGCGGGCGATCCGCCGTACCGGGCCGCGGTGAACTGGGTCGATTTCGGCACCGCCTTGCACTGCGCGTTCGGCACGCTCGCCGCCCTGATCGAGCGCGGCAAATCCGGACGCGGGCAGATCGTCGAGGGCGCGCTGCTCGCAACCGCCTTGTCCTTCACCAATGCCACGCTGATCGAGCAGGCCGTCATCAACGTCAACCGCGTGCCCACCGGCAATCTCGGCCAGACCGCGGCTCCCGCCGACATCTACCGCACCAGGGACGGCTGGGTGCTGTGCCAGGTCACCGGCCATCCGCTGTTCAAGCGCTGGGCGCGGCTGATGGGCGAGGAGGAGGTTTGGCTGAACGATCCGCGCTTCGCCGACGACATCAGCCGCGGCAACAACGGCCGCATCATCAGCGAGCGGATGGCGCGCTGGTGCGCCGAGCGCACCACGCAGGAGGCCGTCGATGCGCTGGGCCAGGCGATGATTCCGACCGGCCCCGTGCTCTCACCGCAACAGGCGCTGGATCATCCGCACATCCGCGCCGCCGGCTTCATGCAGGATGTCGATTATCCGGGCCTGCCGAAGCAGGCGCCGGTCGCCCGCGCCGCGGTGCGGCTGTCGGAAACGCCGGGCAAAATCGTGAGCCGCCCGCCGACGCTCGGCGAGCACACCGATCTCGTTCTCGCCGAACTCGGCTATGATGCCGCGGCGATCGCAGCGCTTCGGCAAGGCGGCATCATCTAGCGCATTATGAGGCACGATCGCAGCAGCGGCGGAGGTGCACTCCCTCTCCCGCTTGCGGGAGAGGTGAAGCGAGCCGCAGCCCCGACTGCGCCAAAACGCATCCCGCTCAGCATCACAGCAGCTGCTTCAATGCCTTGGCATCGGCGGGTGCGGCGCTCTTCTGGTCGTTGTCGAAATAGACGTAGACGTCGCAGCCCTGCCGCTTCCACGACTTGATGCGCTTGGCCCATTGCCCCAGCGTCGCCTTGGAGTAGTGGCCGTGATAGCGCCCGCTTGGCCCGTGTCCGCGCACATAGACGAAATCCGCCGTGCGCTTCCACGGCGCCGGCGCATCGTGATGGTCGGACAGGCACAGCGAGATGTTCTCTTCAGTCAGCATCCGCAGGATGCGCGGCTGATACCAGCTCGGATGTCGGAATTCGAAGCTGTAGCGGCGCTTCCGCGACAATAGCTTGAAGAACGAGGCCAGCCGGTCCGCGTCCGCCTCGAATTGCGGCGGCAGCTGGAACAGGACCGGGCCGGCCTTGCCGCCGAGCCGCGAGATGCGGTTCTCCAGCAGCTCGAGGCTGTTGACGGAGCGGTCCGACAGCCGCTTCCAGTGCGTGATGAATTTGGACGCCTTCCAGGCGAACACGAAGTCGCGGCCGGTCTGCTCGCGCCAGCCCTTCACCGCCTCCGGCGTCGGCGTCCGGTAGAACACCCCGTTCAGCTCCGTGGTGTCGAACTGCCCGGCGTAGTAGCTGAGCTGCTGCTTCAGCGTCACGCCCTCCGGGAAGAACGGGCCGCGCCAGGAGGCGTAATGCCAGCCGGAAGTTCCGATCAGAACGCGCGCCATGTCTTACGTGCCATCCCTTGCCATGTGCCGGGAGGGAACGCCCGTGCCGCCGATACGTTGCTCGTCGGATTGATCTACGCAGGACCGGAACAGAGTTAGTTCGAGGCCAGCGCCGCCTTGGCCACTTCGGCCATCCAGCCGGACGCGACGGGCAGGATCGCGTCGTTGAAATCATAGCGCGGGCCGTGCAGCTCCGCGCCGTCGCGCAACGCGCCATTGCCGATCCAGACGAAGGCGCCCGGCCGCTGCTGCAGGTAATGGGCAAAATCTTCGCCGGCCATGCTCGGCGCGAGGTCGCGCCGCACCGGCGCGTGCAGCTTCTCGGCAGCGATGCGCGCGAGGTCGGCCTCATCAGGCGAGTTGATCACGACACCCACGCCCCAGACGATCTCGGGCGTGACCTTGACGCCGAAGCTGGTCGCAATGCCGGCGCAGCTGCGCTCGATACCATCGAGGATGACGTCCTTGACCGCCTCGCGATGGTAGCGCAGCGTGCCGCGGATGGTGACGCGCCCGGCGATCTGGTTCGGCGCGGTGCCGCCTTCGATCGTGCACAGCGACAGCACGGCAGTGTCGAGCGGATCGACCCCGCGCGAGGCGATCGATTGCAGCGCGACGATGAGATGGCCGGCCGCCACCACCGGATCGCGCGTCAGATGCGGCATGCCGGCGTGGCCGGCATGGCCCTCGATGGTGATGGTGATGCGCCCGCCGGAGGCCATGACGACGCCGTCGTGGACCGCGATGGTGCCGGCGGCAAGGCCCGGCCAGTTGTGGAAGCCGAAGATCCGCTCCATCGGAAAGCGGTCGAACAGCCCGGCCGCGACCATCGCGCGCGAGCCGCCAAAGCCCTCCTCCGCCGGCTGGAAGATGAAATCGACCGTGCCGCTCCAGTCGCAGTCGGCGACGAGCAGCGCCGCGGCGCCCAGTAGCGAGGCGGTATGGCCGTCATGGCCGCAGGCATGCATCACGCCGGGAGTCTTTGAAGCATAGGGCAGGCCGGTGTCCTCGGTGATCGGCAGCGCATCCATGTCGGCGCGCAGGCCGACCCGGCTTCGTGCGTGGCCACGCGTCAACGTCGCGACGATGCCGTGCCCGCCGATCCCTGCCTCGAACGGAATACCGAGCTCGGTGAGCCTGTCCTGCACGAAGGCGGAGGTGGCCTTTTCCTGGAGCGACAGCTCCGGGTGCGCATGAAGGTGCCGGCGCCACGTGGTCAGTTTCTGGTGCAGTTCGGGGTGCAAGGCAGGGAATCTTTCGCAAGGTGTCGGTTGCCGTCACCATAAAGGATTATCACCGTCATGCACCCCGCGCCTTGGAATGCCTCGCGTGCAGCCACATCGTCATGGCCGGGCTTGACCCGGCCATCCACGTCTTCCTCTCGGCACAAGGAACGTGGATGCCCGGGACAAGCCCGGGCACGACGGCGTGCTCTACGCGGCTAGCGTCGCCAGCCCCGCCCAGTCGAAGCTGATCCCATGCCCGGGCCGGTCCGGCGCGAGCGCCAGCCCGTCCTGCAGCACCAGCGGATGTTCGATGTATTTGTCGAGCCCGAAGCCATGCGCCTCCAGATACGACCGGTTCGGGCAGGCCGCGAGCAGATGCACGGTGATGTCGTGCGCGCCGTGGCTGGTGACGGGCAGGTTGAACGCTTCCGCCAGCCGGGCGATCTTCATGAAGGCGCTGACGCCGCCGCAATTGGTGACGTCGGGCTCGGGATAGGACACCGCGCCTGATGCGATGTAGTTCTTGAACTCCCACAGCGAGCGCAGATTCTCGCCGGCCGCGATCGGCACGCCGCCGGCCTGCATGATGCGGGCGTGCCCGGCGACGTCGTCGGGAATGATCGGCTCCTCGAGCCAGGTGAGGTCATAGGGAACGAAGGCGCGGGCGGCGCGGATCGCCTCCTCGACCGTCCATTTCATGTTGGCGTCCACCATCAGCGGAAAACCGTCGCCGAGATGCTGTCGCATTGCGGAGACTTTTGCGACGTCGGATTTCAGGTCGGGCCGGCCGACCTTCATCTTGATGGCGCGAAATCCCTTGGCGAGATTGCCGTCGGTCTGCGCGAGCAGCGCATCGACGGAGAGATCGAGGTCGATGCCGCCGGCATAGCACGGCACGTGCGCATCGAAGCCGCCGAGCAATCGGTACAGCGGCAGCTTGGCGCGCCGCGCCTTCAGATCCCACAGCGCGATGTCGAGCGCCGAAAGCGCCAGCACCGCCGGCCCGCCGCGCCCGCCATAATGCAGCGCCCACCAGACATGATGCCAGAGCGCCTCGGTATCGTCGGCCTCGCGTCCCTCGACCAGCGGCGGGATCTCGCGCTTGAGAATGTCGGCGACCGCGCCGCCATTGCGCCCGACCGTGTAGGTGTAGCCGACGCCCTCGGCGCCATCGGCATCGCGAATGCGGCAGGTGATCAGCTCGAACGCCGCGATCTCGCCATGTGTGGAGTCGGAGAGGGTGACGGGGAGGCGGATCCGGTAGAGCCCGGTCTCGATGTTTGCGATGCGCGGCATGGTGCCTCCCTTTTGTTCTTGTTTCGTAGGGTGGGTTAGCCGAAGGCGTAACCCGCCATTCTTCATATCCGCGGAAGCAGAAGAGGTGGGTTACGCCCCGTGACTGCGCTTTGCGCAGCCCAGCGCTAACCCACCCTACAACCCAACTCACCGCATCGTCGCGAGTTGCACCGCCAGTGCGCAGGCGCGGTCATATTCGTCGAGATTGATCCATTCGTCGACCGTGTGCGCCTCGTTCTGCCCCGCACCGAAGGTCACGGTCGGAATGCCGTGGCGGACCATCCAGTTGGCATCTAAGCCGCCATTGGCCGTGCGGACGTTCGGCGTGCCGCCGACCGCGGACACGGCCTCGACCGCGCGCTTGATCACGGGCTGGCTGTCCTTCATGCGGAACGGATAATAGTCGGTCTCCGCCTTGAACTTGACCTTGCCGGACTTGCCTTGTGCATTCGTGACCTTCTTGGCCGCCTTCTCGAACGCGGCCTTGTAGGCCTTGGTGATCTCCTTGAAGAACTTGCCGTCATGGCTGCGGCTTTCGCCGCGCACATGCACGTAGTCGGTGACGACATTGGTGGCATCGCCCGCCGGACGGCCCTCGCCGCCGGTGACCGGGCCGACATTGCTGGTGCCCTGCCGCTTGCCCTTCACCACCTTGCCGAACCAGCCGCCGGCCTTCACGTCCACGAGCGCGAGCGCCAAGATCATGGTCGAGGAGATGCCGCGCTCCGGCGCGACGCCGGCATGCGAGGCGCGGCCGAAGATCTCGACGCTCCAGCGGTCGGCGCCGACGGCACCGATGACGACGTTGGAGGCGGCGCCGCCGTCATAGTTGAACGCCATCACGGGCGAGCCGAGTTCGTCCAGCTTGACGTGGCGCGCGCCATAGAGCCCGCTCTCCTCGCGTACGCAGAACAGCAGCGTGATCGGCGGGTGATCGAGCTTCTGCCTGGCGAGCTCGGCGGCCAGCGTCACCAGCACGCCGCAGCCGCAGCGGTTGTCGCCGCCGAGCGCGGTCCTCGCTTCGTTGACGATCTTGCGTCCCGATTTCTTCGGCTTCGCTCCGGTGCAGAGCGGCACGGTGTCCATGTGGGTCATGAACATGATGCGCGGCTGGTTGTGCAGCGCGCCGCGGCCGGGCAGGTCGACGATGAGGTTGCCGGTCTCGGTCGGCACGGGAATGCGAGTATTGGCATCGTCGAGCCGGATCGCCTTCGCCGGCACGCCGGCCTCCTTGAGCGCGGCGGCAAGCTCGCGCCCGATCGCCGCCTCCTGTCCGGTCACGCCCTCCACAGTGAGGAAGCGCATGAGGCGGTCGGTGGCGGCCTTGGTGTCGACGGGCATGAGTGATTCCTTTGGCGAGCTGGGCGCGTCATCCTATGGGCTTGGCGAGGTGTAAGCCAAGAAGATCAACACGCCGAACGCCAGCATGGCAGCCATGAACAGCAGCACCGCCGGCAAGCCCGCGAGCGCCGCCACCGCGCCGGTCACCGACTGCATCAGCGCCGCGCCGAGGAAGAAGGCGAGGTTGACGGCCGCGAGGGCCTTGCCCGCGACTTGCGCGTCCACCAGCTGCCTGGACATGCCGAACAGCAGCGGCTGGGCGGAGGTCGCAAGCCCGATCAGCACGAACAGCACGAGGTCGTATTGCGGCGGCATCACGGGCAGGCCGAACAGCGTGGAGACCGCGGCATGCGGTGCGCCCAGCGCCATCAGCGCCAGCAGCACGGCGGCAGCCAGATGCGAGCCCGCCACCAGGGCGCGGCGGCGACCGAGCCTGCGGTCGATCATGCCGATGCACAGGGGGCCCGCGATCATCGCCAGCGTGAACGCGCCGAGCTGGTTGCCGGCCTCGACCCGCGAGAGTCCCTTGACGTCCATCAGCCACGGCCCGCCCCACAGGCCGCGCAGCACCAGCGAAGTCGCCAGCGACACCAGCGCCAGCGCGATCAGCCCGCGCAGCGGGCGCGAGAGGCCGAGCCTGAGCACTTCGATCATCTGCGTCAGCGGCGAGGACTCGTCCTTGTGCTCGGCCGGCTGATGTGGGACCAGCGCGAACACCGCAAGCGCCACCGCGATTCCGCCGATCGCCGACATCCAGAATCCGGCGCGCCAGCCGTAGGCGTCCACCACGAAAGCGAGCGGGCTCGACGACAGCAGCATGCCGATATTGCCGATCGAGAGGATCGCGCCCGACCACAGCCCGAAGCGGGCCGCCGACAATTGCTTGGCCGCCAGCGTCATCGGGCACATCAGCATGCCCGAGGTGGCAACGCCCAGCATCAGCTGTCCGACGGCAAAGCTTTCCGGCCCCGTCGCAAACCCTGACGCGACCGCGCCGAACACGGTCCCCGCGAGCAGGCTCAGCGACACCGGCCGCACGCCGAAGCGGTCCATCGCCGCCCCGACCGGAATCTGCGCCGCCGCAAAGGCGAAAGGATAGATCGACGTGAGGCTCGCCAGCGCCTGCGGCTCGATATGGAAATCCGCCGCCATCAGATCGAGGCTCACAGCCGGAATGGTGCGCAGCAAGGTCGAGAGCATGTGGCCGCAGGCAAGCGCCACCAGCGCGAAGATCAGCGCGCGGGTGGCGGTGCCCGCGTCGTTGGCGGCTTTGGTCATGAGCGTTTCGTCCCGGCAAGGGTTTTGGCCGGGTTACACGATTTTGCGGGAGGCTGCCAATGGCGAAAGGTGTAGCGTCAGCGTGGGGGCCGCCTGACCTGACGTCAGGGCTATTGAGGCGGCGGCATCAAGCCCCGAACGAGGTAATAGAGACTGCAGACGCAGGGAACAGCCAGCGTCGCCCACGAAAGCGGCCACCAGATGCCGCCTTCGCCGATCAAGGCGGCCAGCAGGCCGAGCAGCGTCACGAGCGCCAGCAACGCGGGGATCAGCCACAGTGTTCGCCTCGACGTCATCGGGCAAACTCCGTCGCGGCCGCTCGCATGTCGGCCGCGGCCGTGCGGCTTGTCCGCCATCTCGCGAGCCAGAGATAGAGGCCGCTGGCCAGGATGACGATGGTGACGATATCGAGCACGGCCCAGATGATTTTCAGCGGCAGCCCGCCGTAATCGCCGAAATGCAGCGGCTGCGACACGAACAACGCGGTCGCATACCATGGCATGTCGCGCACCGCGACGACCTCGCCGCTGGCTGCATCGATGATGGCTGGCTTGAGAATGCGGCTCGTCAGCGGCGTATCGCCGGTGAGGAACGCCGCGTAGTGGGTTGGCGTTGAAAACGGGCTGCCGGGAAAGGCGAGCGTCGTGACAGTCATTCCCGGTACGGCCGCGCGGACATTGGCGAGCACCAGGTCAACCGGAGCTTTGCGATCGCCTTGCGCCTGTCCCCTGTTTTGCGCGGCCATGTCGAGCAACTGGTTCGACTGCCACATCAGCTCGATTGGCGCGGCCAGCGTGTTGATCACGCCGGTCAGCGTGACGATGCCGAACCAGGCCAGCGTGATGATGCCGAGCAGATTGTGCAGGTCGAGCCAGCGCAGCCGGTTGCTGTGCCGCTTGCGTATCTCGCCGAACTTGAGGCGCCGCGCGAACGGCCCGTACAGCACCATGCCCGAGAGGATCGAAACGGTCAGCAACAGCCCCATGCCGCCGAGGAACAGCGTGCCCTTGATGCCGGCAAACAAATCGGCATGGAGCCGCAGCATGACATAGATGAAGCCCTCGTTGGGCTGATCGGCGCTGAGTGCCTTGCCGGTCCTGACGTCGAACATCTTGTAGAAGAAGGTGTCCGGAGCAGACGTCATGCTGGCGGCCGTCGGTATCTTCACGATCGGTTTCTCGCGGTCGTAGAATAGATACGGCACGACCTCACCCGGCCGCTCGGCGAGCGCCTCGGCGATCATCGTGTCGACCGACGCGCGGACGCCGGGTTCGGCGACCTCGTCGATCGCCGGATTCGGTCCCAGCTCCTCGTGAAAGATGAGGGGCAGCCCGGTGAGACACAGCAGCAGCGCAAAGATGGTGCAGATCAGGCTGCTCCACTTGTGAATCCAGGACCACCATCGCAGCTGTCTCGCCGTCATGGCCGGCACAACATCATGCGATCACCACCTGTAGCGCAGGCCCGCCAGCACGAGGCGGCCATTTCCGAACTGGCAGTAGAAATTGGAGCTGCAGCTGGTGTAGTAGCTCTTGTCGAAGAGGTTGGTGACGTTGAGCGTTACCTCCGCGCCCTTCCAGGCTCGCACGAGATTGGCAAGATCGTATCGCACGGCGGCATCGAACACGACGTATCCCGGCGACACCAGGCTGTTGATGTCGTCGCCATAGCTGGGACCGACCGAGCGCACGCCGCCGCCGATGGTCAGGCCGGCAAGGCCACCGGTGAGAAAGCTGTAATTGGCCCAGAGCGATTCGAAATGCGTCGGCACGGCTTGCGGTCGCTTGCCGATCGCTGTGAGATCGGTCGATTTCGTCACCTTGGTGTCGAGGAAGGTCGAGGCCGCGATGATCTCGATGTTCTCGGTCAGCTTGCCGCGCGCCTCCAGCTCGACACCGCGCGAGCGGATCTCGCCCTGCTGCACGCTGAAGCCCGGTATGGCGGACGGCGTCAGCGTGTTCTGCTGGCGCAGGTCGAACACTGCCGCCGTGAACAGCATGTCGGCGAAGGCCGGCTTGTATTTCAACCCGCCCTCATACTGCTCGCCGGTCGTAGGCACGAAGGGCAGGCCGTTGCTGCCGACGCCGATGGTCGGCTCGAACGACGTCGAATAGCTGACATAGGGGGCAAGGCCGTTGTCGAACAGATAGAGCAGGCCGGCGCGGTAGGTCTGCTTGTCGCTCTCCTGCGACGTTTTCGTCGCGGAGATACGGTTGTCGTTGCTCTGCTCGGTCCAGTCGTGCCTTGTGCCGAGCGTCAAACGGAAGCCGCCGAACTTCATCTGGTCCTGGACGTAGAGTCCGGTCTGCGACAGCGACTGGTCGTTGTTGATGAACGGGAACAGCGTTCCCACCGGCTGATAGTAGGCGGGGTTCACGACATCGAGCGACGTCGCACCGCCGAATTGGTAGAGCCACGAGCTGTGCGAATTCTGCTGGTCCCAGCCGGCGAGCACGGTGTGTTCGACAGCCGATGTCCGGAAGTCGAAGCGCAGGCGGTTGTCGGCGGCGATGCCGTCGGCGCTCTCGATCGACCGGATCGCTGCGCGGGGGATGGTCCCGGCCGCGGTCAGCGCGCCCGCCATCTGCAGCGACTGGAAATCGGTGTCGACCTTGGAGTATCGCAGGGCCGAGTGGAAGCTCACGACGTCGTTCAGGCGGCGGTCGAACACATATCCGACGCCCGATTGCTCGCGCTCGAAACGATCGAAGCCGGGATCTCCGATGTTCAGGTTGCGATTGAGATACGGCCGGTACGCTGCCGGCGCCAGCGACTGCGGATAGAGCGAGTTGAAATAGCCGCCCTTCGGATCGCGCTGGTAGAAGCCGGACACCGTCAGCTGCGTATCGGCATCCGGGCGCCACGTAATCGCCGGCGCTACGCCGAAGCGCTGTTCGTCCACGTCGTCGTAACGCGTGCCGGACATCCGGCCGATCGCGCTGATGCTGTAGAGCCATTGATGCGCGGCATCCAAAGCGCCCTGGCTGGTGATGCCGCCCTGGACGCGGCCGTGGCTGCCGCCTTCGATGCGCGCTTCGTTGTAGGAAATGTCGCTCGGCTGGCGGCTGACCAGATTGACGAGACCGCCGGGGCTGATCTGCCCGTACAGGACGGCCGAGGGGCCCTTGATGACCTCGATGCGATCGAGCAGGAAGGCGTCGATCGACGTGACCGCAAAAGCCTGGCCGCGCGGCAGCTTCAATCCGTCCAGGAAGCTGACGAAATTGGTGGAGGTGCCGAAGCCGCCGATGCCGCGCAGGAACACGCTGTCATAGCGGGTGGTTGCGTCGCGTTCGGAGAGGACGCCTGCCGTGTATTGCAGGGCATTGCCGACGGTCTGCGGGTTTTGCGCGTCGATCTGCCGGCGGGTCACCGTGGTGACGGATTGCGGCGTTTCCAGCACGGGCGTGGACGTCTTCGTCGCCGTCGACTGGTTGGTTGCAACCATCTGGTCGCGCGTGTCTTGCCGGGCCGTCGCCGATGCAGCCGCGGCGGGCGTGGCCCTCGCCGGCGCGTCGGAGCTCGTCCTCGACCGGTTGCTGCGCCGTGTCGCGCTCTGCTGTCGCTGCGATGTCACGTTGCGGGCCGACCGCTGCGCTTGCGGCGCGTCCACCGTCACCGGCGGCAGCGCGGTGTTCTGCGCAAATGTCGGCCCGTCCAGCGCAAGAAAGGCAGTCGAGCCAAGCAGCAGCGCCGCACCTCGCAGAACCCGCTGCGATCCCCCCGTCATTCCCATCGTCAAAACCCCACCCCAAATCCGGCGGGCAGGGTTAAAACAAAACGGGACGATAGTGTCCAGTTATGAGGTTGGATTTTTCGAGTATTTAGAACTATTAAAAGTCCAGAACGGCGATTCCGGATCGCGCAGGGGAAGGCATGAAGCAGGCAGTCAAGTCCGGCAAGCGCACGAAGAGGCGCATCGGCGAAGGTCGCGGCGGGCGACCGACCAAGGCAGAGGCGCAGGCGATCGAGGACCGGATCCTTGCGGTGGCCGCGGATCTATTCGCCCGGGATGGCTATGCCGCGACATCCATGGAGCGAGTCGTCTCGGAGTGCGGCGCCGGCAAGGACACCATCTACCGGCGCTATCCGTCGAAGCGCGCAATTTTCGATGCAGTCCTCGACCGAAGCCGTCGGCGCATCATGGCGCGCCTCGGCGACCTTCAGGTGAGGCAGTCGAGCCAGGACAGCCTCGCGCAGCTCAAGGAGCTGACGAGCCTCCTGCTCGACATCAATCTCGATCCGGAACTGGTTGCCTTCAAGAGGATCGCCGCCAGCGAAAGCCTGGTTGCCGCCGGCAGTCATGCCGCGCCGGAGCCGGATGCCATCATGTCTCTGCTGCGAACATCGGTGACGAAGGCCCAGGCGGATCGGCACATCGTTCCGGGCGATGTCAATTTCCTGACCGATTTTCTCATCAACAGCATCATCGTGGGCCCGACCACGCTGGCGATGTTCGGATACAAGCCGCTCGCCTCGCCCAGGGAGCGGAAGCTGTATTTCGAAAAGGCATGGAGATTATTCTTGGGGGGAGCTGCCGGTCGGCGCGACGGGTGAGGGCTGCCGTGTTGCCGGGCGGCGGGCCGGACTTGATGTGCTGCCGCGGCCGCAGCAGGACGCGACTTCGGAGATCAGGTAATCTCTTTCAGCAATTGCTGCGCCTCATCCAGCAGAGAATCGATACGTTTTCGTTCCTGAATCGCATCCCTGGTAAACAGCCCGTGCTTCCATGCATTCCGGTTTCCTCCTGGCGCTCCCGATCGCCGCGCTCCGCCGTGCATGCGACATCGCTGCTTACCCTTGATGGCCGGTGCGCGGCAGCTAGTCCCATTGCGGGTCATCGCGCCGCAGCGAAGGCTTGACTGCATCGGCGCCGTGTTGCGGGCGTGGTCGCCGGTCATCGGTTCGTTGCTTGCATTGCGTCCGAGTTTGCGTCCGAGACAAGTACGCTCGCATGCTGCGTGACGTTGCCGACGATCGCCCGTCCGCCGTCCTGCACCGACAGGTTCTGCACCGTGATCGCGCGCTCGTCGCTGTTGCGGTGGCGATTCAGCGCCTCGACCTGGGCGGCGAAGGTGCGGGAGAGCCGGGTCAAAGCGCGGGCGATGCCCTCCTGCTGCGCGAGATCGTCGGTGCAGGCGAGCCGGCAGGCACAGCGCATCGCGGCCATGTGCACCGACACCATCTGGGCCACCAGCAAGGCCTCGATGGAATCCTTCGGCGCGATGCTCCTGATCGTCGAGATCATGAAGGCGAGATTGGCCTCATCCGGCTTCTGCCCGACCACGCTGGCCTTGACCAGTTGCCTCAAGATGCCGTGCATCGCATCGCGGTCGGCGGCGCCGAGCGCCTCGGCCAGCAGCCGCTCGCCGGCCTGCGGGTCGGGATGGCTGATCGCGATACGCCGCTTGTAGAGTTTTACGCGCGGGGTCACGGCGGGGGCGCTGCGATCGTTTGCCGCGAGCGGCGAAGTGATGGGCCGCGAGAGAGCTGTCGTCATGTGCTGTGGTCCTTCTGGTGGCGCAGGCGCGAACGGCCGTTCGCTGCTGCGCGCGAATGCGGATTTCGGGATGTCGATGAAGGGTTTGGGCGCAACTGCGTCGGGACGGCCGCGATGGGCAGGCCGTGATGCTCACGCGTGTTGCGATGATGCCATTATGCCACTGTTTTGCCCGACGCGACAGAATTTATTTTGTAAATCCGAAAAATTTCCACGGCCCTGCGCAAGCCTTTGTTCTGAAAGGGGCCGCCTACTGTGCATGGGGTTGTTTTCGCGCTTTTGTTTTGGAATCGGCGCGTACGTGCCGTGCGACGGAATGCCAACGCCCGAACGCGATTGCGGAATCCGGCGTGGCCGCTATTCATGATCCTCGAATGCGTCGCACGAACAAACATGCACAAGCGGCGCTGTGAGGCCTGGGAGAGAACGAATGCAACGAACGGTCCGCCTGCTGGCAGTCATCGCCGGATTGTGCGCTTCTGCGGCGTCGACGCAGGCCCTGGCTCAGAAATACCCGGTGCGGCCGGTCAAGGTCATGGTCGGCTTTAGCGCGGGCGGCCCGGTCGATGTGGTCGCGCGCATCATCGGCGATCGCCTGAGTAACAAGCTCGGACAGCCCTTCGTGGTCGAGAACCGCGCCGGCGCCAACGGCATGATCGCCGCCGAAGGCGTCGCGCGTGCGGACGCGGACGGGTACACCATGCTGGCCTGCAACTCGTCGACGATCACGCTCAACAAGACGCTGTTCAAGGACGCCCGCTATGACCCGCAGGGAGACTTCGCGCCGCTGACGACCGTCGTCTCGGCGCCGCTCGTGCTCGTCGTCAATCCGGAGAATCCCAAGACGGCCGACATCAAGACCGTCGCCGATCTCGTTGCCGCGGCAAAGGCTGCGCCCGGGGCGCTTGCCTACGGCTCGGGCGGCAACGGCAATCTCGCCCATCTCGCCATGGAGCTGCTCGGCCAGAAGGCCGGCATCAAGATGATCCACGTGCCCTATCGCGGCGGCTCGGCCGCCGAGGTCGGCATCCTCGCGCAGGAGGTGCTGGCGGTGTTCGATCCGCTCTCCGCGGTGCCGCTGGTAAAGGCCGGCAAGTTGCGTGCGCTGGCGGTGTCGTCGGCCGAGCGGTTGCCGGCGCTGCCCGACGTGCCCACCGTCGCGGAAGCCGGCTATCCCGGCTTCGACATCTCGTTCTGGGTCGGCTTCTTCATGCCGAAGGCGACGCCCGCGCCGATCCTGGAGACGCTGCACCGGGAGATCGTCACTGCCGCCAAGGATCCCGCGGTCGCGGAGAAGCTCGGCTCGCAGGGCGTCGTCAGCGTGCTCGGCACGGCCGACTACGCCGCGAAGATCGCGAAGGAGACGAAGGAGCTCGCCGAGGTCGTCGTGGCCGCGAACATCAAGGCGGAGTGAGGGCGGGGCGCTATCCGCCGATCAGCTGCGCCAGCCGGTCGAGCAGCGGACGTTGGCCGGCGTTGATCTTCTCCCACGCCGCGTCGAGCGTGAACCATGCGGCGCGGTCGACCTCTGGGAACGTCTGCCGTTTGCCGCTGCGAGGCGGCCATTCCATCTCGAACGTGTTGCTGCGAATGCTGGCCGTGTCGATGTCGAGCTTGGCCGCGAACGCGGTGACGACCTTTCCGCCGCGTTGCTTGACCTGACCCAGCGCGGTCAGCGGCACCGTCACCTCGACGCCGAGCTCCTCGGCAAACTCCCGTCGCGCGGCGGCTTCCGCATCTCCCGCGTCCGCATACTCGCCCTTCGGAATCGACCACGCACCGAGATCCTTGCTGCGCCAGAACGGACCGCCGGGATGAACGAGCAGAACCTCGATCTCTTCGCGCTTCCGATAGGCGATGAGCCCCGCACTGTTCGATGGCATGGCAGGTTCCGTGCAGCAGCGATCCGGCTCTCCGGAGAAGGGGAGTCGCATATTCCAGCAGCGAACACTAGCCGGACGGACGTTCGCGCGATGCGAAGCGAATGGCGCGCGCCTTTGCGCCCTTTCCGGCGGCGCGTGCCGCGATCATGCTGCGTCCCTTGCGGTGGGCCGCGGCATTGTTCCGCAGCTGGGTTGCAAACCGCTTGCGCGCGCGGTTCGTCGTCGCCCGGGCGGCGATCTGCTCGGCCTTGCGAATGATGCTCGCGACCGAGGGCGTCAGGTTGACCGGAACCCAGGCGACGTCCCTGGCCTTGGAGAGACTGCCGATGCCTTCACACGGCGCCTCGCGCGGCAGATCGATCCTGATCGCAAGCGCCTCGGAGCGTTCGATCCAGTCCTCGGCCTTGGTGCCGGTGATGATCCGGACATAGTCGCGCGTCTCGCGCGGCAGCCCGCTCTCTCGGGCCAGCCATTTCTGGATGCGGCCGGGACCTGCGTTGTAGGCGGCGGCGGCAAGGCCGAGATTGCCGAAATCGTCGCGAAGCTTGCGCAGGAATTTTGCCGAGGCCGGCAGCGCCTTCATGGGATCGAAGGGATCGTCGAGCCCGACCTCCGTGGCCGTCTCCGGCATGAACTGCGCGACGCCCTGCGCGCCGGCATGGCTGACCTCGTTGGACTTGAAGCGGCTCTCCTGCCAGAGCAGGCGGGCGAAGAAGGGCACCGGAATGCCGCTGGACTCGGCGGCTTCACGAAGCGCGTGACAGAATTGCTCGGTTGGTGAATCCGGCGCCCGTACCGCCGGCTCGACGGCGCGCGGCGGCTCGATCACCTGCTCGATCACCTGCTCATGGGCAGCGTGCGCGTTCGCGAGCTCGATGGCCTGCACGCTGGCGACGAAGAATTCGACCATCGGAACAAGTCGCGAGGCATGATTGTTCTGAAGAATGGTGGTGTGGAGCGGTGATGCTTGCCGGGACGACGACGCATCGAGGTCGCACATCAGAATCAGGAATGCGGCGCAAGCCGCGACGACAAATCGCATTTGCGGAGACAACCTCGAACTGTGGGATGAATGGTCGGTGATGCGCCGGCGGCAGGGAGTTCTTAACCGTCCGATTGCGGCAAAGCTGCGATCTCGTCGTTCCTTCGGTGTTACTACGGTGTTCCCGAAGAGAAACTCTCCGCGGCCTCGCGGGCCGCTTGCGAGTAGGATGCGCGATGATGATACGAGCGATGCTTGGCGCGGTGATTTCGCTGTGGCTCATCGGCCCGGCGCTCGCAGGCAATCTCGATCCGGCTGCGGTGAATGACGCTGCGCGTCCTCCGAGACCGCCGGCCACCGACAAGCTCAATCCAGCGGTGGTGAAGCTCCAGGTCCTGCTCGATCGTGCGCAGTTCTCGCCCGGCGAGATTGACGGCAAGCTCGGCGAAAACGCGCAGAAGGCACTCAAGGCATTCGCGGCGCAGAACGGCATCGCATCCGACAAGGCCATAGCGCCGGAGCTCTGGGACAAGCTGACAGCGGCGAGCGAGGGTCCCATCGTCGCCGACTACAGGATTGCCGACGCCGACGTAAGAGGCCCGTTCCTGAAGGAGCTGCCGGGCAAGCTCGAGGACATGAAATCGCTGAAGGCGCTGAGCTACACCAGCCCTCTCGAAGGACTTGCCGAGAAATTCCACATGAGCGCGGATCTGCTCAGGGCGCCCAACCCGGGCAAGGCCTTCGACAAGGCGGGAGAGACGATCGTCGTCGCCAACGTTCCGGCACGGAGAGAGCTGCCGCGCATGGCCCGGCTCGAGGTCGACAAGAACAACGGGACGTTGAAGGCGTTCGACGCAAGCGGCGCTCTGCTGGCGTTCTATCCGGCGTCAGTCGGCAGTCCGGATCGTCCGACGCCGAGCGGCACGCTCAAGGTGACGAGCGCACACGAGAATCCGACCTATCGCTACAATCCCGACTACAAGTTCAAGAGTGTCAGATCCAAACGGCCGTTCGACATCGAGCCGGGTCCGAACAATCCCGTCGGAGCATACTGGATCGGCTTGTCGGCGCAGGGCTATGGCATCCACGGAACGGCAGAGCCCGACAAGGTTGGCAAGTCGGCGTCTCATGGCTGCGTCAGGCTGACCAATTGGGACGCGCGTGCGATCGGCGAGAACGTCAAGCGCGGCACGCCCGTCGTCTTCCTCGATGCGCCGACGGATACCTCCGCGAAGCAGCAAGGCCGGCCCACATCGAGGCGTGCCTCGAACTAGTCTTTTGGGAAATCCTTGCGCATCGCGATCTCGGCGGCATCGCCGGGCGACAGCACGGTCTGCTCGAACGCCGGTTGTGGCCTCGTCATGATATCGTAGAGTGAGATGCCTTTGATCGGCTTGCCCATGAGTTCGCGGACGCATTCGGCGAGCGTGCCGTTATAGACGAGATAGGGCGCGCCCCGGTCCTTCAGCCTCTCGCCCTTCAGCGACGGCCACTTCTTCAATTCGGCCGGCGCGTCATAGGCGATCGGCGATTCCTCTTTGAACATGCCTATGGTCCCGGCGACTTGGATCGCCGGGAATCCTAGCGCCGCCGGGGTAAACACCCGTTAAAGAATTAGTTCAAATCAGCCGGCAACGAAGGCGAGCAGGGTGCCGTTGGCCTTGGCCGGCGGCACGCAGATCGCATCGCCGCTTCGGACGGCGGCTGAACCCAGCGCCTTCCCGGTTGCCGCCAGATCGCCGCTGACCAGCACCAGCGCGGCACCGCCGCGCTCGGAGAGACCGGTCAGCGGCACGCCGGGATAGCGTTTGCCGAGCTGGTCCAGCGTCAGATAGACGAAGTCGGCGCGATCGCCGCCGGAAGGTACGGTGACCGCGCCGTCCGCCTCGGTTTTCGGCGCGCGGTCGATGAGCCGGCCGAGATGCGCGGCTTCCTGCGCCGGCTCGGGCGTTGCGATCAGCGTCTGCTTGATCCGCCTGGCCGCATTGGCGTGCTGCATGAGTTCGGGAATCCACACGGTCTCGCGCGTCTTGTGCTGGCACGCGAAGATGCGCACGCCGCCGGGCGCTTCCGCGGTCGGCCACATGAAGGTGCGGAATTTCGCCGCCGAGACCGTGCTGTCAGGCAGCGTCACCGGCCGCTCGAAATCGGTCGGGCCGATCGGCGCCAGGCCCCGTGCGCGGATCTCCTCCGCGCCGGCGGCGGAATCGACCGCAGTGAACGCGATGCGCTCGATGCCCTCTCCCTGCCTGTCGAGGAACGCGCGCGCCGGCGCGTTCTGCTCGGTCGCGGCGAGCACGCCCAGCAGCTCCATGTAGTCAGGGTCGAACATGATGGTGTAGTTGCCGGTGCCCATATGCGCGCTGTGGGTGCCGCGCGGCGACACCGTGAAGCCGAGCTGCCGGTAGTTCTCGGCGGCCTTGTCGAGGTCCTTCACCATGACGACGGCGTGGTCGATACCGATGACGTTCTTGAGGGCCACTGTTCTTTCCCCGATTGCGAACTGATCTTGCGCCGCGCCGGCGGCCATGGCCCCTGTCTACGCCGGTTAGGCGGTCAAGTCATTTTCAATTCAGCAGGGCAAAGCGGAAATTCATTCCGCCGAATGGTCTGGCCGCGCAAGTCGGCGTCAGCGCGCCTGCGCGAGATAGGCCGCGAGGACGGCGCGCTCCTCGCTGGTCATCTCCGTGATGTTGCCCGGCGGCATCGCGTTCGACCAGGCCGCGACACGGCCGATCAGGCGGATGTTGCGATGGATGTGCTCGGGCGCGTCGAGCAGGATGCCCTTCGGGGCGGTCACGATGCCGGCCCAGACTGGCTCGGCCGCGTGGCACATGCTGCAGCGGGTCATCACGATTTCCTCGACATTGGCGAGCGTCGGCTGTGCGGGCAGCGCGCCGGTCTTGACATCGCGCGGGCCGGCCGCGGAGAGGAACAGGATCGCGACCACGCCGACTGCCGCCACGCCCCACACCCACCACGGCGATTTGCGCCCCGCGTGTCGTTCGTTGAAGAAGTGGCGGATCACCGGGCCGAGCGCCAGGATGATCGCGACGATGATCCAGTTGAAGCGCGTGGCGTAGAGCAGGGGATAGTGGTTGCTGATCATCAGCACGACGACGGGAAGCGTCAGATAATTGTTGTGGACCGAACGCTCCTTGCTCGCCTTGCCGAGCTTCGGATCGGGCGCCTCGCCCGCGATCAGGCTGGCCACGATCTTCTTCTGGTTCGGGATGATCAGCGCGAAGACGTTGGCGACCATGATCGTGCCGATGATCGCCCCGATCTGGTTGAAGGCGCCGCGGCCGCTCAGCACGTGGGTGAAGGCGTAAGTCAGCGCGACCAGGAACAGATAGCCGCCGATGGCGAAGGGCAATTCGTGCTGCGCAAGCCCGCTGCGACAGGCGGCTTCATAAAGCAGCCACGCCAGCGCGAGGCTGCAGAAGCTGAACAGCCCGGCCTGGAACGGCGTGATGTCGAGAATCGCCTTGTCGACCAGGAACAGGTCGGCCTCGAGATAGTACACCACCACCATCAGCGCGAAGCCGGACAGCCAGGTGGTGTAGGCCTCCCATTTGAACCAGGTCAGCTCGTCCGGCATCTGGCTTGGGGCCACCAGATACTTCATGATTCGGTAGAAGCCGCCGCCATGGACCTGCCAAGCCTCGCCCTGCACGCCATCAGGCAGGTCGCGTCCAGGCCTGAGGCTGAGATCGAGGGCGATGAAATAGAAGGAACTGCCGATCCAGGCGATCGCCGCCACCACGTGCAGCCAGCGCAGCAGCAGGCTCGCCCATTCCGATATGACCGATCCCCACATGATCTTCCCATCAGTCGCGACAGCGATGTCGCAGCTTTGATGACCGCAGCCGCACCCTTACAATGTGTCGCATCTATCTGCGATGTTTTCCAGTACGATGGTACACCTGATGCACATCGTGCGGGCCTGAGCCGGCGTCGAATGCGGCGGGTGTTTGACTTGCCGCAGAACGTTTGCGGAAGAATGGCGTTGACGACCTGTACGTACAGGTGGGGAGAAGGCGACGTGAAGAACAGGACTCCGTACGCGGCGATATCCGCGGGGCTGCTGGCTGCAGTTGCAGCCGGCGCGCAGGCCGAGCCGGTGTTGCAGGGCAAGGATGCCTATGGCGACTGGCGGGCCGACAAGCCCGGCACCGTCAGGTTGATCCAGCCGCAGGATCTGGTCAGGCCCGGCGCCACGCGCTCGGTTGCGAGTTCCGCGCGCGTCGTGCCGCGTCCGCAAGAAGCCTCGCCCCAGGTGCCGGCAGGCTTCAAGATCGAGCTGTTCGCCGAAGGCCTGCGCGCGCCGCGCATCATCCGCGTGGCGCCGAACGGCGACATCTTCGTCGCGGAGACACGGGCAGGTAACATCCGCGTGTTGCGCGCCGGGGAGGGCGGCAAGGTCGCGACCAACGAGGTGTTCGCCAGCGGACTGCGGCAGCCGTTCGGCATCGCCTTCTTTCCGAACGGCGACAATCCGCAATGGGTCTATGTCGCCAACACCGACGGCGTCGTCCGCTTCCCCTATCAGGCCGGCGATCTCAAGGCGCGCGGCAAGGCGGAGACGATCGTGGCAAGCCTGCCGCATGACGGCGGCCATTCCACGCGCGACATCGCCTTCACGCCTGATAACAGGCGCATGCTGGTCTCGGTCGGTTCGCTCAGCAACGTCGCCGAAGGCATGGGAACGCCGCCGGGCGGATTGGAGGCGTGGTCGAGGGCGCAGCCGCTTGGCGCGGCCTGGGCGAGCGAGACCGAGCGCGCCACCGTGCTGGCCTTCAATCCTGACGGCAAGGAGCGGAAGATCTACGCCACCGGCCTCCGCAACTGCGTTGGCCTTGCAATCCAGCCGCAGACCGGTCTGCCCTGGTGCTCGACCAACGAGCGTGACGGCCTGGGCGACGACCTCGTCCCCGATTACGTGACCAGCGTGAAGGAGGGCGCGTTCTACGGCTGGCCCTGGTTCTACATCGGCAGCAATGAAGACCCGCGCCATGCCGGCGCGCGGCCGGACCTGAAGGACAAGGTGACGGTGCCCGACGTGCTCATCCAGCCACATTCGGCCTCGCTCGGCATGACCTTCTACCAGGGCACGCAGTTTCCGTCCGAATACCAGGGCGACGCCTTCGCCGCCGAGCACGGTTCCTGGAATCGCTCGAAGCGCACCGGGTACAAGGTGATCCGCATCCGGATGAAGGACGGCAAGCCGACCGGCGAATACGAGGATTTCGTTACGGGGTTTGTCGTGAGCGACACCGAGGTGTGGGGCCGTCCGGTCGGCGTCGCCGTGGCGAAGGATGGATCGCTGCTGGTGTCGGAGGATGGGAATGGCACGATCTGGCGGGTGACGCATTCGCGGTGAGCGACTTCTCTTCGCCTCTCCCCGCGTGCGGCAGGGCTATCGCATATGGTGTGAATGATGCTTCGGCGTCGGGACTGGGCTCCCTCTCCCGCTTGCGGGCAGGGGCAATCGCATGTGAGTTTTGCAGAGGTCGTCATGCCCGGGCTTGTCCCGGGCATCCACGTTCTTTGTGCTGCGTGGCAAGGCGTGGATGGCCGGGGCAAGCCCGGCCATGACGATGTGGAGACAGTCGGTGCCCATAGCCACATCTCATATGCGATAGCCCTGCCGCGTGCGGGGAGAGGCAGAAGAACGACCTACCCCCGCCGCACGCTTGCGCCGCCATCCACCGGCAGCGTTACGCCGGTGATGAAGTTCGCTTCGTCGGACGCCAAGAACAGCGCGGCGTTGGCGACGTCCCATCCGGTGCCCATCTTCCCGCGCAGCGGTACCTTGCTGTCGCGCTCGGCTTCGACCTCGGCGCGGGTCTTGTGCCATTCGCGGGCGCGGGTGTCGACGGCCATCGGCGTGTTCATCAGGCCGGGCAGGATGACGTTGGCACGGATGCCGTACTCGGCGTTCTGATACGCCAGCTGTTCGGTGAAGGCAATCATCGCCGACTTGGTCGCCTTGTAGGCGACGTAAGGATACGTTGTGATCGCGGCCATCGAGGAGATGTTGATGATCGCGCCGCCTCTCTGCGAGCGCATGATCGGGATCACCTCCTTCGCGGCGAGTATGCAGCTCTTCAGATTGATCGCGACGACGCGGTCGAACGCCTCCTCGGTCAGTTGCAGCAGCTCGGCGTCGCCGCCGGACAGGCTGACGCCGACATTGTTATGCAGCACGTCGATCCGGCCCCAGCGCGCTTGCGCGTCGGCCACCATCGCCTTGATGTCGGCAGCCTTGGTCACGTCGGCCTTGAAGGCCGCGGCGGTGCCAAGCTTCGCGGCGATCATTGCCACCGTTTCCTGCGCCGACTCCAGATGATGGTCGACGCACAAGACCTTCGCGCCTTCGCGCGCGAAGGTGAGCGCGGTGGCGCGGCCGTTGCCCACGCCTTCGCCGGGACTTTGCCCGGCCCCGACGACGATCGCGACCTTGTCCTTCAACCGCATCTCAGTTCACTCCCCGGCACGGGCACCATTCGCCCCATCATTTTCGTGCAGATTAGCAATCGCCCCGACCGGAGAGAAGGGCGTGGCTCCTGCGTGCATGTCATTGACATCACATGGAATTGCATATTGCGGCCGGCCTGTCGCGCATGACTGAGCCGTGCCGTGCAGGAACCGTTCTGAGCTCGCAGCGTTTGCTGCCGGAGCCTTTCCCGCGCTAGGCTCTGCCCCGGGGGCTCCCAACCGCCAGTGGCTTGCCGATGAATCTGCTCGATCCGCAAGGGCCCGTGGCTACGGGCAACAGCACCATCCTGGTCGATTCCGTCTTCATCATGCTCGTGATCGTGGTGCCGACCATTTTTACGATCCTCGGCTTCGCTTTCTGGTTTCGCGCCTCGAATCCGAGAGCGCGCTACCAGCCTGGCTTCGTCTATTCCGGCCGCGTCGAAATGGTGGTGTGGTCAATCCCTGCACTCACGGTCATCCTGCTCGGCGGTGTCGCCTGGATCGGTTCGCACCAGCTCGATCCGGCCGCGCCCGTGCCGGGCACCGGAAGTCCGGTACGGATCCAGGCCGTGTCACTCGACTGGAAATGGCTGTTCATCTATCCGGACCAGCGCATCGCCACCATCAACACGTTGACGGTGCCTGCGGGCGCCGAGCTGAATTTCCAGCTGACATCGTCGAGCGTCATGAACACGTTCTTCATCCCGCAGCTCGGCAGCATGATCTACACCATGAACGGCATGGTGACGAGGCTCAACCTGCGTGCCGACAATGAAGGCAAGCTCCAGGGCCTGTCCGCGCATTTCTCCGGCGACGGGTTTCCCGACATGATGTTCGACGTCAACGTCGTCTCGCCGCTCGCCTTTCCGGAATGGGTGGCGAATACCGCGAAGACGGACGCGGTGTTGAATGCGGACAGCTACAAGAAGCTGATGCAGCAGGGCATCGAGAAGGGCCGACCTGTCTATCGCCTGGACGATCCACGGCTGTTCGACCTGATCGCGACCCAGCACATTCCGCCGGGACCAGGGCCGGAGCTCGCATCCGAAGCAGGCCGGGCGCACAGTGGAGGCCATGATGCTCGGTAAGCTCGATTGGTCGGCCATTCCGTTCGATCAGCCGATTCCGCTCGTCGCCGGCGCGGTGGTGCTGGTCGCCATCCTCGGCGTCCTGGCGTGGGTCGTGGTGAAGGGACATCTGCCCTATCTCTGGAGCGAATGGATCACCAGCGTCGATCACAAGCGCATCGGCGTCATGTACATCCTGCTCGCCTCCGTGATGCTGCTGCGCGGCGGCAGCGACGCCATCATGATGCGGATCCAGCAGGCGATCGCCTATCAGTCGCAGGGCTATCTGCCGCCGGAGCACTACAACCAGATCTTCTCCGCGCACGGCACCATCATGATCTTCTTCGTGGCGATGCCCTTCGTGATCGGGCTGATGAACCTCGTCGTGCCGCTCCAGCTCGGCGTGCGCGACGTCGCGTTTCCGACGCTCAATTCGGTCGGCTTCTGGCTGACCGCGACCGGGGCGCTGCTGGTCAACGTCTCGCTCGTGGTCGGGGAGTTCGCGCGCACCGGCTGGCTCGCCTTTCCGCCGTTGTCGGGGCTGGTCTACTCGCCCGGTGTCGGCGTCGACTATTACGCCTGGTCATTGCAGATCTCCGGCGTCGGGACGCTGGTCGCCGGCATCAATCTCGTCACGACCGTGCTGAAGCTGCGCACGAAGGGCATGAACTATCTGCGCATGCCGATGTTCTGCTGGACCACGCTGGCCTCGAACCTTCTCATCGTCGCGGCCTTCCCGATCCTCACCGCCACGCTCGCGATGCTCTTGCTCGACCGCTACCTCGGCTTCCACTTCTTCACCAACGAGGCCGGCGGCAACGTCATGATGTTCATGAACCTGATCTGGGCCTGGGGCCATCCCGAGGTCTACATCCTGGTGCTGCCAGCCTTCGGCATCTTCTCGGAGGTGGTGTCGACCTTCTCCGGCAAGGCGCTGTTCGGCTATCGCTCCATGGTGCTGGCGACCATGGCAATCTGCGTCGTCTCGTTCATGGTCTGGCTGCACCACTTCTTCACGATGGGGGCGGGGCCCGACGTCAATGCCATCTTCGGCATCGCCAGCATGATCATTGCGATACCGACCGGCGTGAAGATCTACAACTGGCTGTTCACGATGTATGGCGGCCGCATCCGCTTTGCGACGCCGATGTTGTGGTCGGTCGGCTTCATGGTCACCTTCATCATCGGTGGATTGACGGGCGTCCTCGTTGCAGTGCCGCCGGCCGACTTCATGCTCCACAACAGCATGTTCCTGGTCGCGCACTTCCACAACGTCATCATCGGTGGCGTGCTGTTCGGCGCCTTCGCCGGCCTGGAATACTGGTTTCCGAAGGCGTTCGGTTTCCGCCTCGACGAGCGCTGGGGCAAGGCCGCGTTCTGGTTCACCTTCCTCGGCTTCTACGTCACCTTCATGCCGCTCTACATCGCCGGCATGCTCGGCATGACCCGTCGCCTGCAGCACTACGACGTCGCGGCCTGGCGGCCCTGGATGATCGTTGCGGCGTTCGGCATGGCCGTGCTGACGATCGGCGTGATCTGCCAGATCGTGCAACTCGTGGTCAGTGTCCGCAATCGTGAGGCGTTGCGCGACCGCACCGGCGATCCCTGGGACGGGCGCTCGCTGGAATGGGCAACCTCGTCGCCGCCGCCGGTGTTCAACTTTGCCTTCAATCCCGATGTGCGCGGCGAGGACGCCTATTGGGAGATGAAGGTCCACGCGCGGCAGCAGTCGCTCGCGCACGAACAGCCGGAATATCAGGACATCGAGATGCCCCGGAATTCTCCGACCGGATTCGTCTGCGCCTTCTTCGCCACCATCATGGGGTTCGCGCTGATCTGGCACATCTGGTGGATGGTGATCCTCGGCGGCCTCGGCGCCTTCGCCACCTTCGTCGTGTTCGCCTGGCGCGACCATGACGAGTATGTCATTCCTGCCGAGGAGGTCGCCCGCATTGACCGCATCAATGTCGAGGAGCGGCGCAGCCTCGTCAGCATGGCGGGAGCAGTCTGATGGCGATGACCGCGACCGCCGACCACGCCCGTGCCGATCCCCATCACATCGGCCTCGTCATCGAGCATCCCGGCCCCGCGCCGAAGCGGATCGTGACCGCCTACGGCTTCTGGGTCTTCCTGCTCTCCGACATCGTGATGTTCTCCTGCTTCTTCGCGGCCTATGCGGTGCTGTCCGGCCAGACTGCCGGTGGCCCGAAGGGCGCGGAGATCTTCGATCAAAGGAATGTCGCGATCGAGACGGTCTGCCTGCTGCTCTCGAGCTTCACCTGCGGGATGGCCAGCATCGCCGCCGACGTGCGCAACCGGTTCTGGTTCTATCTCGGCATGACCGTCACCTGCGTGCTCGGGCTCATATTCCTCGTGCTCGAGTTCCGCGAATTTGCCGATCTCATTGCGCGCGGGTACGGTCCGTCGCGCAGTGCGTTCCTGACCGCGTTCTTCTCCCTGGTCGGCTGCCACGGCCTGCATGTCTCCGCCGGCGTGCTGTGGCTCCTCACCATGATGGCCCAGGTGTTCGCAAAGGGCTTTCGCGCCGACATTCTGCGCCGGATGATGTGCTTTGCGCTGTTCTGGCATGCGCTCGACATCATCTGGGTCGCAGTGTTCTCGGTCGTCTACCTGCTCGGGGGTGCGCCATGAGTGAGCAGACGCATGGAATGGTCAAGCACGACCTCGCACCGGGTGAGGAAGAGCAGCATAGTGTCGGCACGCGGGTCGTCGGATACGTGGTCGGCCTCGTGCTCGCGCTGCTGCTTACGGCGACCTCGTTCTTCATCGCCGGCACCGATCTGGTCTGGCAGCCCTCGATTCCGGTCGCGCTGATCGTGCTTGCGATCGCACAGATGGGTGTGCATCTCGTGTTTTTCCTGCACATCACCACGGGGCCCGACAACACCAACAACGTGCTGGCGCTCGCCTTCGGGCTGCTTGTCGTCTTCCTGGTGGTGGGCGGGACGGTCTGGATCATGGCGCATCTCAACGCGAACATGCCGCCGATGGACCAGATCATGCGGATGCAGTGATCACGCGCAACGATCGCAAGAAGGCGTCACGGGGCATCCGGAGCGCTGACGTTGCCGCGGCGTCATGGCTCGTCCCGGGCACCACGCCTCGGCTTACACAGCGGTGCACAGAAAAGAACGGCCGCTTGCTCGTGACAAGCGGCCAAGTCTAGGGAGGAAACGCCCGAGCAAAGACAATCGGGCCGGAGCCGGATTGTTGCCAAGGAAACGCTCGCGCTAGGCGCTCGCGTACGCATACAAATGCAGCAATTGCGGATGAAGTTCAATCCCGGATCAATACGTAGTCGGAATACTACTCACAGATGCGGAACCAGACGGTTCATTTTGGCCGGCGGCAATTATAGGCCTTGCGGAAGCCGGCGGCCTGGGCGTCGTCCTCCGAGCAGAACCAGCGGTCGGGTCTGGTGGTCGCGGGATAGCTCGGGCATCCCCGCAGATGGTAGATGCCGATATTGCCGGTCACGCGGGCGCGCACCGCAAGCTTGCCCTTGATGCTGCAGCTGGGCGGCATCGTCGGTTCCTCCGGGAACAGCACGGCGCGAATCTCCTTGTCGCGGTCGGGCCGGCAGGCGGCGCCCAGGAGCGTGCCGTCCTTCTTGCCGGCGCGAAAATCTTGCGGTGCAACAAAACAGCCCTTCCAGATCCCGGCGGCAGCTGTCCTGGCTTCGGCTGCGGCGGGCTTGACGTTGGCCTTGATCGGCTCCCGGGCGACGGCAAAGCCGAGCCTGACCAGCTGTTCGTTCAAGGTCGACTTGTCGCCCTCGGCCGTGCAGATCGCCCGGTGTCGCTTGCCGAAGCTCTTTTCCGGCCCGACATCGTCGCAGCGCACCACGCGTCCCTTGATCAGCTTCGTGAGCTGATCGCGGGCCTCGATGCCGCACGTCCAGGCATCGGCGTGATCGTCGATGCAGACCTGGTCCAGCTCGGGCGCATCGACGCCGTCCAGCCGATACGTCACGTCGCCAAGCTGGATGGAGTTGCCGTCGCGGGCCGTCGCGGCGCCGGTCAGCGCCGAGGCAGGGGAGGAGGCGCCCAGAAATCCGGACAAGGCGAAAAACGAAATGAGCGCAAAAACGCGGGCGCTGGCAAAGAAATTTCGGAAGGACATACGGTCTCGCTATCGATGGGCTCGTGCGTCCCGTTCCTAGCATCGGGATGTGGCGATACCAATGGTCTGCACCCCGCGAAGCGCGACATTCCGGCCTCGCGGCTTTACTCGGCCGTCGCTCTGACCCTATCGTTCGCCGGCCTCGCTAGCCGCGAAAGGCCGAATCGCCCGGGAAGCGGCGAGGGGGAGGAAAGCTTGCGATGAAAGACCCCGTGGACGTCCTGATCATCGGCGCCGGCGCTTCAGGTGCGGCGGTAGCATGGTCGCTGGCCGAGACCAAGATGCACATCCTCTGCCTGGAGCAGGGCGGCTGGATGAACCCGGCGGAATATCCCAGCACCGGCCGGGATTGGGAGGCCAAATTCTACGGCGAGTGGTCGTCGAGCCCCAATGTCCGCGGCCGGCCCGAGGACTACCCGATCAACGACGACAACTCCCCGATCAAGGTCGTCAATTACAATGCGGTCGGCGGCTCGACGGTGATGTACACCGCGCATTGGCCGCGGCTGCATCCCTCCGATTTCAAGGTGAAGACGCTGGACGGCGTCGCCGACGACTGGCCGATCGATTACGACGCGCTGACCCCATTCTTCGAGGAGAACGACCGCATGATGGGGACGTCCGGCCTGTCAGGCGATCCACGCTCGCCGCTGACGCATCCGCCGATGCCGCAACAGCCGCTCGGATTGTCCGGCGCCATCATCGGCAAGGCCATGAACAAGCTCGGCTGGCACTGGTGGCCGTCGGATACGACGGTCGCGACCATGGACTATGAGGGCCGGGCACGCTGCATCAATCTCGGCCATTGCACGCCGGCCTGCGCGCAGGGCGCGAAGTCATCCACCGACATCACCTATTGGCCGCATGCGATCCGCGCCGGCGTCGAGCTGCGCACCCATTGCCGGGTGCGGGAGATCACCACCGACGAGAACGGCATGGCTTCGGGCGTGGTCTATTACGACAAGGACGGCGTCGAGCAGTTTCAGCCCGCGCATGTCGTCATCATCGCCTGCAACGGCGTGGGCACGCCGCGCCTGCTTTTGAACTCGGCCTCGGGGCGCTTTCCCAACGGGCTTGCCAATTCGTCCGGCCTCGTCGGCAAGAACCTGATGTTTCATCCCTATGCTCAAATCTACGGATTTGTGAAGGAGCCGACCGACAGCAATCGCGCGCCGCCGACCTGCCTGTGGAGCAAGGAGTTTTACGACACCGACCTGTCGCGCGGCTTCGTGCGCGGCTACGGCATCCAGTTCGGCCGCGGCGCGGGGCCGGTGTTCGAGGCGGTCGCGAGCGAGCAAAAGGGCATTCTGCCATGGGGCGCGGACCATCATCGCGTATTCCGCAAGCTCAACGGTCATCGGCTCGCGGTGTCGGCGATCTGCGAGGATCTGCCCGAGGAGCACAACCGCGTCACGCTCGATCCCGTGCTGAAGGACAGTCACGGCATCCCCGCGCCGAAGGTCGACTATACGATCAGCGAGAACAGCCGGAAAATGATGGAGCACGGGCTGGCACGCGGCAGGGAGATTCTCGAGACCGCCGGCGCGACCGACATCTGCATCAACAATCCGATCCCCTGGGGCGGCTGGCATCTGCTCGGCACCGCGCGGATGGGCACCGACCCCGAGCGTTCTGTGGTCAACGAATGGGGCCGCGCGCACGACGTGAAGAACCTCTTCATCGTCGACGGCAGCATCTTCGTCACCTCGGGCGGCGTGAACCCGACGTCGACCATCCAGGCCCTTGCGCTCTACATCGCCGACCAGATGAAGCAGCGCCTCGCCAATTTGTTCGATTAGAGGATTGCCATGTCCGAGCAACTGACCCTCACGCCGCGGCAGCGCCAGGACTTGCGCACCATCGCCGCGATGATCATTCCGCCAAGCGAGGAATACCGCGTTCCGGGCGCCGATGACGACATCATCCAGGCCGACATCCTCGCAACGCTCGGCCGCGACACCAAACAGGTCGTGGCGGCGCTGGATCACCTGTCGCGGCTCGCCGGCATGCCGCTGGCCGATCTCGAGCCCGCCGCGCGCGACGGCGTCGCCCAGCAGTTCCGCATCTCCGGCGGCGCCGCCGCCGCAACGCTCGTCCGCGTGGTCCTGCAATGCTACTACCGCGACGACCGCGTGTTCGGTTCGCTGGGGCTCGAGCTCCGCGCGCCATTCCCCAAGGGCCATGTGCTTCCCGATGGAGACTGGACGCTGCTCGACCCGGTCAAGGCCAGAGGCGGCTCGCTGAGGCGAGCGCCCTAGCCATCTGGGCAGTCCAGCCCTGCGCTCCAGGCGGGCACCTTGCGCGGCAGGACACAGGCCACCATCTGTGTGAGCCTCAAGGACTCTTGCCATGCTGGACTTCACCTCAGACATCGTCGATGACGCCCCGTCATCGCGAACGACAACATCTGCCCCTGTCGACGACCGGGCCCTGCTGGATGCCTATTCCAATGCCGTGATCGACGTGACCGACCGCGTCGGTCCCGCGGTCGTGCGCGTCGAGACCGGGCCGAAGGTGCCGAACGGCCGCGAGCGCGGCGGGCTCGGCTCGGGTATCGTGATCTCGCCGGATGGCCTCGTCCTCACCAACAGCCATGTGGTCGGCAGTTCGAAGGAAATTCGGCTGCGCGACGTCGAGGGCCACGTCGGCGACGCCCAGGTGCTCGGCGTCGATCCCGATACGGACCTCGCGCTGCTGCGCGCCAACGGCGCGCGCCACTTGCCCTATGCCGCGCTCGGTAATTCCAAGACCCTGCGCCGCGGCCAGCTCGTGATCGCGATCGGCAATCCGCTCGGCTTCGAATCGACCGTGACCGCCGGCGTCGTCTCGGCGCTCGGGCGCTCGATCCGCTCGGTCGGCGGGCGCACCATCGAGGACGTGATCCAGACCGATGCCGCGCTCAATCCCGGCAATTCGGGCGGGCCGCTGGTGTCGTCGCATGCCGAGGTCATCGGCATCAACACCGCCATCATCAACGGCGCGCAAGGGATCTGTTTTGCGGTCGCCAGCAACACCGCGCAATTCGTGCTGTCGGAGATCATTCGCCACGGTTACGTCCGCCGCGCCTATATCGGCGTTGCCGGGCAGACGGCACCGGTCCCGCGGCGGCATGCGGTGCTGGCCGGCGTCGAGAACAAGATGGGCGCGCTCTTGATGCATATCGAGCCGGATGGACCTGCGGCCAAGGCGGGCCTGTTGCCCGGCGACGTCGTGATCAGGCTCGACGGCGTCGAGATCAACGGCGTCGACGATCTGATCCGCGTGCTCGACCGCGACCGGATCGGCCGGCGGCTCGCCATCGACGTGCTGCGGCTCGGCCGCCTGCGGGCGATCGACATCGATCCGATCGAGCGCAAGCCGGGGCGCTAGCGCGGAGCAGTGGAGAACACGTCTCCACAATCTCGTCATTGCGAGCGGAGCGAAGCAATCCAGAATCGTTCCGCGGCGACAGTCTGGATTGCTTCGTCGCAAGGGCTCCTCGCAATGACGCGTGGAGAGGGCTTGAGCTCTAACCGCTACTCCGCAGCTGCCGCAAAGCGGCTGTTCTCGAGCTCTGCTTCCAGCCGCGCCGTCTCCGCCGCCGCCAGCCTGATGTTGGCTTCCTTGACATGGCCGAAGCCGCGGATGGTCTGCGGCACGCGCGCAAGCCTTGCCAGCAGCGGGATCTGCTCCGGCTTCAGCCCTGTGATCCGCTGATCGATCATCGATAGATAATCGGCGATCAGCTTCCGCTCGGTCCGGCGCTCCTCGGTGCGGCCGAACGGATCGAGCAGGCCGCCGCGCAGGAACTTGAGCCTGGCGAGCAGGCGGAAGGCGTGGATCATCCAGCTGTCGAACTCCTGTTTCTGCAGATGTCCGGTCGTCTTGTCGCGCTTGGCGAAGATCGGCGGTGCCAGGTGATACTTCAGCGTGAAATCGCCGTCGAACTTCTCCGACACTTTCTTGGCAAAGCTGCCGTCAGTGTAGAGACGGGCGACTTCATATTCGTCCTTGTAGGACATCAGCTTGAACAGGTTCTTTGCGACCGCTTCGGTGAGCTCGGTTGACCCCGGCGAAGCCGCGCTCTCCGCCTTGCGCACCTTGGCGACGGCTGCGAGGTAGCGGTCGGCATAGGCCTTGTCCTGATAGAAGGTCAGGAATTCCGCGCGCGTCGCGATGATGTCGTCGAGCGATTTCGCCGGCGCGAACGCTCTCGCTTTGAACTGAAGCACGCTGCGCACGCGCGACATGTCGTGGGCGGCGAGGCGGCCCCAGGTGAAGGCGAGCTTATTCATCTCGATCGCGGCGCCGTTGATCTCGATGGCGCGAAGCAGGGCCTCCAGCGATAGCGGGATCGCGCCCTTCTGGAAGGCGAAGCCGAGCATGAACGGATTGGTCGCGATGCTATCGCCCATCAGTGCCGAAGCAATGCCCGTGGCGTCGATGATGTCGAGGTTGTTGTCGCCGACGGCGTCGCGCAGCACGGTCTGCATCGTTCCCATCTCGAAATCGAGATCGGGGTTCTGCACGAAGCTGGCGGTCGGCTGCAGGTCGGCGTTGATGTAGGCCTTGGTCACGCCGCGCTCGGCGCGGCTGAGTGCGGTCGGGCCGGCCGAAACGATCATGTCGCAGCCGAGGATGACGTCGGCACCGCCGGTGGTGATGCGGACCGCGGAGATGTCCTCCGGCTTCGGCGCGATGCGGACATGGCTCATCACCGCGCCGTTCTTCTGCGAGAGGCCGGTGAAATCCAGTGCCGAGCAGCCGCGGCCGTCGACATGGGCGGCCATGCCGAGCAGGGCGCCGATGGTGATGACGCCCGTGCCGCCGATGCCGGTGACGAGGATGTTGTAGGGACCATCGAGCTCACGCGCCGGCGGCAGCGGCAGATCGGCGAACAATTGCCCGGAATCGACCGCCGAGGTCTTCATGCGTTTGAGCGTGCCACCGTGCACAGTCACAAAACTCGGGCAGAAGCCCTCGACGCAGGAGAAGTCCTTGTTGCAGTTCGACTGGTCGATCTGGCGCTTGCGGCCGAACTCGGTCTCCAACGGCTGCACCGAGACGCAATTGGAGGCCTGCGAGCAATCGCCGCAGCCTTCGCAGACCAGCTCGTTGATGAAGGCGCGCTTGGCGGGATCGGGATACAGCCCGCGCTTGCGGCGGCGGCGCTTCTCGGCGGCGCAGGTCTGGTCGTAGACGATGACGGTGAGGCCCTTGATGTCGCGCAGCTCGCGCTGCACGGCATCAAGCTCGCGGCGGTGATGGATCGTCGCGCCTTGCGGGAAGTAATTGCCTTGCGGGTACTTGGCGGGATCGTCCGAGACGATCGCAAGCCGCTTGACGCCTTCGGCCCAGACCTGATGCGCGATCTGGGCGACGTTGAAGGCACCCTCGGCCGGCTGGCCGCCGGTCATGGCGACGGCATCGTTGTAGAGGATCTTGTAGGTGATGTTGATGCCGGTGGCGGACGCGGCGCGGAGCGCCAGAAGACCGGAATGGGTATAGGTGCCGTCGCCGAGATTCTGGAAAATGTGCTGCTCGGTGGTGAAGGGCGATTGGCCGATCCAGTTCACGCCCTCGGCGCCCATATGCGAGATCAGGTCTGTCCGGCGGGTCGGCATGCTCAGGGCCATGCCGTGGCAGCCGATGCCGGCCATGGCGCGGCTCCCCTCCGGCACGCGCGTCGAGGTGTTGTGCGGGCAGCCCGAGCAGAAGAACGGCGTGCGCGCGAGCTTGATCGGCGTGCTTGTCGTGACCGGGTTGTCGAAGGCCTCGAGCCGGGCGAGGCGCTGTTCCAGCACCGGGCTGTGATGGCCGAGCTTGCGCAAACGCACCACCAGTGCGGCCGCGACGATGGTCGGTGTCAGTTCGCCCTCGCTCGGCAGCAGCGGTGCGCCGCGCTCGTCGCGCTTGCCCGTGACGGTCGGACGGCGGGATGCATCGACGTTGTAGAGGATGCGCATCAGCTGGTCTTCGATGAAGCCGCGCTTCTCCTCGACCACCAGCACGTCCTGAAGACCTTCGGCGAAACGTTTGGCGCCGCTTTCCTCGAGCGGCCAGGTCAGCGCGACCTTGTAGATGCGCAAGCCGAGATCCTGCGCGTCCTTGTCGGTGATGCCCAGATCGGCGAGCGCCTGGCGCAGGTCGAGATAGGCCTTGCCGGTCGCGACGATGCCGAGCCGCGCCGGCTTTGAATCGAGCACGATGCGGTCGAGCTGGTTGGCGCGGGCGAAGGCCTGCACCGCGGCCATCTTCGGGCCGAACAGCCGCTTCTCGGCTTCCAGTGGCGGATCGGGCCAACGGATGTTGAGGCCGCCGGGCGGCATCTCGAAATCGTCGGGCAGCCTGATCTGGATACGTTCGGGATCGCTGTAGATCGACGCGGAGCTCTCGACGGTCTCGCTGATCGCCTTGAAGCCGACCCAGCAGCCGGAGAAGCGCGACAGCGCGAAGCCGTAGAGGCCGAGATCGAGATAGTCCTGCAGCGTCGCCGGATTGATCACCGGAATCAGCGCCGCCGCGAACACCTGCTCGCTCTGATGCGCCAGCGTCGAGGACTGGCAGCCGTGGTCGTCGCCGGCAAGCGCGAGCACGCCGCCGTTCAGCGAGGTGCCGGCCGCATTGGCATGCTTGAGCGCGTCGACCGAGCGGTCGACGCCGGGACCCTTGCCATACCAGATACCGAACACGCCATCGACCTTGGCGCCGGGAAACAGGCCGACCTGCTGGCTGCCCCAGACCGCGGTCGCGGCCAGGTCCTCGTTCAGTCCGGGGACGAAGGCAATGTCGTGCTGCTGGAGATGCGACTTCGCGCGCCACAGCGCGTGGTCGTACATGCCGAGCGGGGAACCGCGATAGCCCGAGATGAAGCCGCCGGTGTTGAGCCCCTGAAGCCGGTCGCGTTCGCGCTGCAACATCGGCAGTCGAACCAGAGCCTGGGTGCCGGACAGAAAGATCCGCTTCGATTCGAGCCGGTATTTGTCGTCCAGCTCGACCTGCATCAGCGTCATTTCGGAAGTCCTTGGCTCTCGGGGTTTGCGCTGCGGGAGGGATTGCGGCTGCGCGTCGCGAATTGTGACAGTCAAAAGCATGTCACAGCGAAGTCAATATCGCTGGCCGCATCCGTGGCGGTCCTGTTAGTCATGGCTGCCTGTGGAGGAAAAGCCATGACTGCAAACGCGTTCGAGACCGAGATCACCGAGACCACGGAGGCGCTGATCGGCCCGTGGCGCAGGCCGCGGCAGATGCTGCAAGCGCAGGTCTACGATGCGCACGCCTCGATCCATGACGATGCCACCGCCCAGAAGCTGGGCTTCAAGGGCGGCACCATCGAAGGCCCCACGCATTTCAGCCAGTTCGCACCGCTCGGCGAGCGGCTGTGGGGACAGGCGTGGTTCGACACGGGCTGCCTTTCCGCACATTATCGCAGCGTCTGCTACGAAGGTGAGGAAGTGCAGGCGATCGTGTCGAAGCCATTGCCCGGCACGAGCCTATGCCAGATTCAGATGGTCAAGCGCGACGGCACCGAGGTGATGCGCGGTACGGCCTCGGCCAGCGATGCGCCGGTTGCGACCGCGCTCGAGACGCGCCTCGGCGAGCTCAAGCCGCTGACCGATCCCGTGATCCTGCGCGATGTGAAGGTGGCGCAGACCGGCAAGCGGCAACCTGTGCGCATGGCTTTCGATCAGAACATGGGCGACCTCTATCCGTTCTCACTCCGGCAGAAGCTCGCCGTCATCACCGAGAACTCGCCCTACTACTCGAGCGCGGATAGTCCCTGGGGCAGGCCCATCATCCCGATGGAGATGCTGAACGTGCTGTTTCAGTACCGCTCCAAGGACGATCCGTTGCCGGCCAAGGGCCCGGCTGTCGGCCTGTTCGCCGACCAGGAGATCCGCCTCGTGAAGGGCCCGCTCTTCGTTGGCGAAGAGTACGAAGCGCGAGGTGGTCGCGCTCTCCGGCAGCCGCCGCACCGAAAGCGCCTGGGTAAAGACGCGCGTGTTCGACAGTGCGGGCGCGATGGTGGCGACCATGCTGCTGAACATGGCGACACTGAAGGACTCGTATGCGCCGTATGAGAGCGAGTACCGGCAGCTGTATGGGGCGGGGCGGTAGGGGCAAGGCGTCGCCACACACCTGCGTCGTCATTCCGGGGTGACGCGTAGCGTCGAGCCCGGAATCCATTTCACCTCAGGTACTGCGGCCCGATGGATTCCGGGCTCGCGACTGCGTCGCGCCCCGGAATGACGGCTGGTGAAAGTCTCGCCACCGCTTAAGCATTGAGCAAATGCACGCCGTAAAAGCGCCGCGCAGCGAATGAGCACACGCGCACTTAAGCTCGTAACATTTTGACAGAGCAGATAATTTCTCGAAGCTCTCCTTCCAATCGGAATTGTACACAATGGCACGGCGCTTGCAGAACTCCTGGCCAAGAGAGTTCTCGCGGGGCCTGCGTCATGTTGAACTCAGCCAAGCCGACAAAGGGCGTCATCAGCGCCGAGCCCGAGCCGATCACGCTCGACTGGCCCGCCACCGCGCTTCTCATCATCGACATGCAGCGCGACTTCATGGAGCCCGGTGGCTTCGGTGAAACGCTGGGCAACGACGTCAGCCAGCTTGCACGCGCGGTGAAGCCGATCGGTACGGTGCTGACGGCCGCGCGCGACACCGGCATGCTGGTCATCCACACCCGCGAGGGGCATCTGCCTGATCTCTCCGACGCCCCGCCGGCGAAGGTCGAGCGCGGCGCGCCGAGCCTTCGCATCGGCGATCCCGGTCCGATGGGGCGCATCCTCATTCGCGGCGAGGCCGGCCACGACATCATTCCCGAGCTCTATCCGCTCGACAGCGAAATTGTGATCGACAAGCCCGGCAAGGGGGCGTTCTACGCGACCGAGCTCGGCGACGTCCTTGGGAAATACGGCATCGAGAATTTGCTGGTGTGCGGCGTCACGACAGAAGTGTGCGTCAACACTACCGTGCGCGAGGCCAATGATCGCGGCTATCGCTGCGTCGTCATCTCCGACGGCTGCGCATCCTACTTCCCCGAGTTTCACGAGATGGGCCTGAAGATGATCAAGGCCCAGGGCGGCATCTTCGGCTGGGTCGCGGATTCAGCCGCAGTTCTGGAGGCAATGAAGGTTTCGACCACATAGGGGTACTATCATGAGCACATTGACGGGGTCGGCCGGCAGTTCTGAGCTGAACAAGTCCGAGTTCAAGCCGGCGCTATGGACATCGGGCGACTGGAACGCGCTTTTCGGCTTCGGCACCAACATCCTCGTCAACATGCTGGTGCTCACGGGCCTGTTGCGCTTCGTGCTGAAGATGCCCGACAGCCTCGTGTTCGGCCGCATCCTGCCCGCGCTCGGGCTGATGATGTGCCTGTCCACCTTCTATTATGCGTATCTCGCGTACCGGCTGGCGCAGAGGACCGGCCGCAACGACGTCTGCGCGCTGCCCTCCGGCGTCAGCGTGCCGCACATGTTCATCGTCACCTTCGTCATCATGCTGCCGATCACGCTGAAGACCGGCGACCCGCTCAAGGGCTGGTCGGCGGGCCTCGTCTGGGTGTTCTTTCAGAGCTTCATTCTCATGATCGGCGGCTTCATTGCGCCGTTCATCCGCAAGATCACGCCGCGCGCAGCGCTGCTCGGCACGCTTGCCGGGGTCTCCGTCACCTTCATCTCGATGCGGCCGGCGCTGGAGATGTACATGACGCCGCAGATTGGTCTGGTCTGCTTCGCCATCATCCTGGTGAGCTGGTTCGGCGGTGTGAAGTATTGGCGCGGCATTCCCGCCGGTCTCGTCGCCATTGCCGTCGGTATGGTCATCGCCTGGGGCTCGAACCTGTTCGGGCTCGGCCTTGGCGGCTTGAGCCTCAAAGGCGTTGGCGCTGCCTTCGCCAACTTCGGCTTCTCGGTGCCGATCCCGGCAATAGGCTATGTCTTCTCCGGCTTCGAATTCCTCGGCATCATCCTGGTCACCGCCATTCCGTTCGGCATCTACGACCTCGTCGAGGCTATGGACAATGTCGAGAGCGCGGAAGCGGCCGGCGACGACTATCCGACCACGCGCGTGCTCACCGCTGACGGCGTCGTCAGCCTGATCGGCTGCCTGATGGGCAATCCCTTCATCAACGCCGTCTATATCGGCCACCCCGGCTGGAAGGCGATGGGCGGCCGGATCGGCTACTCCGCGGCGACCGGCATCATGGTCGTGGTGCTGGCCTGGTTCGGCATCATCTCGGTGTTGCTGGCGCTGGTGCCCGTCGTCGCGATCTCGCCGATCCTGCTCTATATCGGCATGCTGATCGGCGCGCAGGCGTTCCAGACCACGCCGGTCAAGCACGCGCCCGCCATCGTGCTGGCGCTGACCCCGCATCTGGCCGCCTGGGCCAAGCTCCAGATCGATACGATGCTCGGCTCCACCATGAACGCGGCGGCAACCGTCGGCGGAATGGCGGCCGACAAAGCCGATGCGGTCAAGGCCGCCGCGATTGCCGCGCTGCCGCAGCAGGGCGTGTTCTATCACGGCCTTGAGGTGATGGGCGGCGGCTCCATCCTCGGCGGCCTCATCCTCGGCGCGATCGGAGTCTTCATCATCGAACGGGATTTCGAGAAGGCGTCCGCCTTTGCGCTGGTCGGGGCCGTGCTGACTTATTTCGGCTTCATGCACGGCGAGGCCGTCGACATCGGCGGCGGCTTTGGCGTGACGCCCGCGGTCGCGCTGGCCTACGCCGTGATGGCCGCCGGCCTGTTCGCCGCCGCCAAGCTCGGCGCCAGCGAGCCCTACGTCGCGCATCCGGAGATGTCGGCCGCGCCGGCGGAGTAGGCGTGGCCTCAAGTCTCGCGGAACGGCCGGGCGGTGTCCCGGCCGGTTCCTTTCAGGGACGCACCGCCGGCGTCTCCATCGGCAGGCCACGCGCCCGCGACATCAGATAGAGCTCGAGCGCGACCAGCTCGGGCGAGCCGTAGTCATAGGCCTGGGCGCGGACGCCGGTCATGCAGCTGCGCAGCCGCCGCGCGAGCGATCCCAGCGTCTGCCATTCCAGGCGGTAGAGCGGATAGCCGGTCGGCTGTCCCTGCGTGATCGGCGCGCCCGCAAGGCGCTTGTCGAAATTGTCGTCATGGCAGTTGGTGCAAGCGAGGTTGAGCTGGCCCTCGCGCTGCATGAAGAGCGCGCGGCCCTGCGCGACAAAGGGTTTGGCTTGCGGATCGTCACCGGCCGTGATCGGGATGCCGCGCGACTGGTGGGCGACGAAAGCGGATAATGCGAGCAGGTCGCGGCTCTCGTAGGGCAGCGGCGCCGCCTGCTGATGATCGGCGCGGCAAAGATTGATCCGCTGATCGAGCGTGACGGGACGGCCGAGGGACTTGTCGAAGGAGGGGTAGCGCGCCGCGACGCCCTTCATGCTGCTGCGCGCATCGCCATGACAATCCGCGCAGGCTCTGCTGGCGCTGCCGGTCTTCTTCGCCCAGAGCGCTTCGCCGTCGAGCACGAACAGCATGCCGGGATTGGTGGTGTCGTCGTCCTGCATGGCGCGCGTGTCCGGGCCCATGAAGGTGTAGCCGGAGCGGCGTGCATCGGGTGGGATTTCACCGGCGAGCAGGGCAGGAGCTGCGGTGAACAAGGTTGCCACCGCTATCGCGCGCCAGGAGATCATTCGATCGTGATCGATGCCGACGCGGTTGTCGAATAGCCGTTATCTCCGATCCATTCGAACTCGAATTTGCCGCTGTCCTTCGCGACCGTGAAGAACGACAAATATGGGTTCGCCGCGATCGCCGGAAACAGATCGGCGCGAAAAATCTCCGTGCCGTTGTAGCGACATGCAAAGCTCGTGATGATGTCGCGCGGCACCAGCTTGCCGTCGGCGGTGTGGCGGAAGCCGGTCTCCATGATGTGCGAGGTCAGCGTGCGGATCTCGATGATGTCGCCGCGTTTGGCCTTCGAGGGAACGTTGATGAGGGCGGCCATCAGTTCGTCTCCTCGGTGCAGGCGGCCAACGTCACGACGACGTCCGCGGCAACCTGCCAGAACGTGTCGTCGGAGAGATGCGCGATCGCGACGACCTTCTGGGTATCGGCGAGCCGGATCCGGGTCGAGACCTGGGCTCGGCCGGTGGAGTGGCCGAAATAGAAATTGCCGATGTTCGGCTGCGGGTTCTTTTCGTTGAAGACGTGGATGCTCTTGACGTGGTCATCGGCCGTCATCGGGCTTGCAACGCTCACCGTCATCGGCACCGTGTTGCCGTTCTCGACCAGCGGCGGAATGTCGAGCTTCACCCTGCCGTTGCGAATCTGTGCTTCGCCGACGACGTTGCGGATCGCGGTGTTGAGCATTGCCGGCGTTGCTTCGATCGGCCGCAGCGTGACGATCGGGATGGTGCCGGCGACCGTCACGCCGCCGGCGAGGCCCAGGAATTGTCGTCGCGTGGTTGGCATGAACCTAGTCCCGAAGCGTTGCAAGAAAAGCCACGATGTCCTCGATCTCCGCAGCCGACAAGATCGGCTTGCCGGCGAAGTTGCGTCCGACGCGGACGAGGCCGTCGGCGCGATAGTAGGACGGCATGATGGTCTGCGGGTTGAAACGCGAGGCATCGACCAGTCGAAGCCGCAACTGGCTCACCGACCACCGGTTCCCGGCGCCGGTGAGATCAGGCGCGAGATCGCCCTGGAACCGGGTTTCCGGAAATGGCCCGGAATGGCAGAGAATGCAGGTCGTCGTGCGCGCCAGCACCAGCGCGCGCCCGCGCGCGGCATCGCCGGGGAAACCTGTGAGCGAGGCGGGAATGCTGTCGCTGACGATTGTGTAGGGCAGGAGCTCTTCGGCTCTCGCGCCGGCGGCAAGTGCAAGGCTTAGCGCGATCACCGCAGCGACAATCGAAGGAATGTGAGACGAGAGATCAAGCCGCGGCCTCCTCTTGCCTCTCCCGCTTGCGGGAGAGGTCGGCGCGCAGCGCCGGGTGAGGGTTCTTTCCTCTGGGGGAGTCTTCGCTGTTGAGACATCCTCTCCCCAACCCTCCCCCGCAGGCGGGGGAGGGGGCACACTGGGGTCGTGGCGGCAGGCCCGTTCCATCATTGCTCTAGCCAAAACAATCCGCCGTGATGGCCTGAAACCAGCGCTCGGCTTCAGTCGCCTCGCGCGCCCGCAATTCGCGTGGCGCGTCGACTGGGCTGGTCGCGCCGCCCTCGACCTCGGCAAAGATGTCGCCCCTGGGCTGGTAGTTGCCGGCGAGCGAGAAACCGTAGCCGGGCGCGACGGTGCTGTAGCAGACCCCTGCGAGTCGTGGCGCCTCCGGTGTGCGACCCGCGAGCAGGTTGACGATCGCGGCCGCGCCGGCCTTGCCCTGCGCGCTAGCAGCGGAGGCCGATTTTGGGATGCCGCCGCCAAGGCTGGCGTCGCCGATGACGTGGACGTTCGGGACGAGTTTCGATTCGAACGTGACAGGATCGATCGGGCACCAGCCGGTCGCATCAGCAACGCCCGCGACCCCGGCAATGCGGCCGGCGCGCTGCGGTGGGATGACGTTGGCGACATCAGGGGTGTAGTTGCCGAATTCGGTGACGATGGTCTTGGTCGCGGCATCGATTGAGGTGACGCGGCCGCCTTGCGAGAGGGCGACGCGTTCGATCATGTCGCCGTAGAGCTCCTTCCATGCCTGTTCGAACAGCCGCTGCAGGGAGAAAGTGTCCTTGGCATCGAGGATCAGAACTTTCGAGCGCGGCTTCTTCGTCTTCAGGTAATGCGCGATCAAGCCGGCGCGCTCGTAAGGCGCGGGCGGGCAACGAGAGGGATTGGCCGGGATTGCAATGGCGACGGTGCCGCCATCCGGCATCGCTTCGAGTTGCCTGCGCAGCAAAAGCGTTTGCGCACCGGCCTTCCAGGCGTGCGGCATCGTCTCCGATGTGGCCTCGTCGTAGCCGGGCAGGGCTTCGAGATGGAAGTCGATGCCGGGCGAGAGCACGAGCCGGTCATAGCCAAATGCGGTGCCATCGCTCGTGGTCACACGACGCTTTTGCGCGTCGATGGCCGTTGCAGCCTGGGCGACGACGGTGATGCCGGCAGCGCCGAGCCTGTCATAGCCGAACTGCTGCGCCTCGATCTCGCGCAGGCCCGCGATCACCTCGTTGCTGAAGGGGCAGGAGACGTAGGTCTTGTTCGGCTCGATCAGGGTGACCTGCAATCTGGCGTCGGCGCGCTTGAGCGCCCGGGCGCAAGCCGTGCCGCCAAAGCCGCCGCCGACCACGACGACGCGGCCCGCCGATTGCGCGCGCAGCATCGAAGGTGCGACGAGCGATGTGGCCGCGACGGCGATGCCGAGGATGGCATTCCGCCGTGTCACCGGCGCATTCATGAGGCTTGTCCGGAAAATGCTGCGGCGGCCGGCATGGCCGCCGCGAGTCGTTGTTTGAGCATGATCCTTTTCGGAAACCGCTTCGCGCTTTGCGCTAGCGCGGCCCTTCGGGTCCGAATCATGCTTTACGCGAACGTGATGTTCTGGTCCCGCAGCGGCACCGAACGGATGCGCTTGCCGGTCGCGGCGAAGTACGCATTGAGTACGGCCGGCGCTGCGACGCCGATGGTCGGCTCGCCGACGCCGCCCCAGAACCCGCCGCTCGGCACCATCACCGATTCCACCTTCGGCATCTCGTTGATGCGCATCGAGTTGTAGGTGTCGAAGTTGGTCTGCTCGATCTTGCCGTCCTTGACGGTGCAGCCGCCATAGAACAGCGCGGAGAGGCCATAGACAAAGGAGCCGGCAATCTGCCGCTCCACCTGCGCCGGATTGACGATGTAGCCGGGATCGGTGGAGGCGACGATGCGATGCACCTTGATCTTGCTGCCGTCGGTCACCGAAATCTCGGCGGCGCCGGCGACATAGCTGCCGTAGCCCATGACCTGCGCGATGCCGCGATAGACACCCTGCGGCGCCGGCGTGTCCCAACCGATCTTCTCGGCCACGGCATTGAGCACCGCGAGGTGCTTGGGGTGATTGCCCATCAGCTTGCGACGAAATTCGAGCGGGTCCTGGCCTGCGGCCTGAGCCAGCTCATCCATGAAGCATTCCATGTAGATCGCATTGTGATTGACGTTGACGCCGCGCCAGAAGCCCGGCGGAACGTGCGGGTTCCGCATCGCATGCTCGATCAACAGGTTCGGCACCGAATAGCCGAACGCGGCGTCTCCGGACTGGGCGACGCCCTGGAACGCGACGGGATCCATGCCGTTCTGCAGCGCTTCGGGACGTAGCGAGAACAGGATCGACTGGCCGGACAGGCGGTAGTGCAGCGCGATCAGATTGTTGTTGGCGTCGAATGCGCCGGTCATCTTGCACTGGGTGATCGGGTGATACCTGCCCTGCGCCATGTCCTCTTCGCGCGACCACAACAGCTTGATCGGTGTGCCCGGCATCTGCCTGGCGATCATGACCGCCTGGCGCACATAGTCGGTCTGACCGCGCCGGCCGAAGCCGCCGCCTGGCATCACCTTGTGCACGTCGCACTTCTCGGCCGGCAGGCCGGAAGCCTCCAGCACGGCAGCGAAGGCCGCCTCGCCATTCTGCGTGCCGCACCAGACCTCGCATTTGTCCGCCGTGTAGATTGCGGTGGCGTTCATCGGTTCCATCGTGGCGTGGTTCTGGTAGGGATAGCTGTAGACGGCCTCGACCTTCTTGGCGGCGCTGGCAATCGCCGCCTTCGCATCACCGTTCTTGTTGCCGACATAGGCCGGCTGCGCGTCGTCGAGTCCCTCGGCCAGCCATTTCGCAATCGACGCGCTGGAAACCTTGGCGTTGTCACCCTCGTCCCAGACGATCGGCAGCGCCTCCAGTGCGGTCTTGGCGTGCCACCAGGTGTCGGCAACGACGGCGACCGCGGTATCGCCGACCTTGACCACCTTCTTGACGCCCTTCATGCCGGCGATCTTGGCTTCGTCGAAGCTCTTCAGCTTGCCGCCGAACACGGGGCAGTCCTTGATCGCGGCGTTCAGCATGCCCGGCAGCTTGACGTCGACGCCGTAGATCATGGCGCCGGTAGTCTTGTCGACGGTGTCGAGCCGCTTTACGCCCTTGCCGATCAGCTTCCAGTCCTTCGGATCCTTCAGCTTGACGTCCGCTGGCGGCGTCAGCTTCGCCGCAGCCTCGGCGACCTTGCCGTAGGTCGTGGTCCGGCCCGAGCGTGTATGGGTGATGACGCTGTTCGCGGCCGTGCATTCGGAGGCCGGCACTTTCCACGCATCGGCGGCGGCCTGGATCAGCATCACGCGCGCGGTGGCGCCGCCCTTGCGGACATAGTCCTGCGAAGAACGGATGCCGCGGCTGCCGCCGGTCGAGAAATCGCCCCAGACGCGCTTGCGCGCGACGCTCTGGCCCGGGGTCGGATATTCGGTCGTGACCTTGGTCCAGTCGCATTCGAGCTCCTCGGCGACGAGCTGGGCGAGACCGGTGAGCGAGCCCTGGCCCATCTCGGAGCGGGCGATGCGGATCACCACGGTGTCGTCGGGCCTGATCACGACCCAGGCGCCGATCTCGGGCGAGCCGTCGGCGGCGCGCACCACGGCGGGGCCGCCGAAGGGAATGTCGAGGCCGATTGCAAGCCCCGCGCCGACGGCAGCGCTGCCGATGACGAAGGCACGACGGTTCATCTTGGGAGAGAGGTGCTTGTTCATGGGGCGGCTCCTTACGCGCTTGCGATCGTGTGGATCGCCTCGCGCACCTGCTGGAAGGTGCCGCAGCGGCAGATGTTGGTGATGGCTTCGTCGATGTCGGCGTCGGTCGGCTTCGGCTTCTCGTTCAGCAGCGCCGCCACCGCCATGATCATGCCGCTCTGGCAATAGCCGCATTGCGGCACGTCCTGGGCGATCCAGGCTTCCTGAACCTTGTGCAGGGAATCGGCGGATGCGAGCCCCTCGATCGTGGTGATCTTCTTGCCCTCGGCCTCGCTGACCGAGATCCCGCAGGAGCGCATCGCCACCCCATCCATGTGGACCGTGCAGGCGCCGCATTGTGCAATGCCGCAACCATATTTGGTCCCGGTCAGGCCGGCGTTCTCGCGGATCGCCCAAAGCAGCGGCGTATCCGGCTCGACGTCGAGAGTGAAGGTTTTTCCGTTGATTGTTAGGTTTGCCATCGCAAGTCCCCTGATTGGCCCAATCCACCGATTGAACTCAGGGGCGCAATCTGTCCGGCAAACTGGAACTGTTCAAATCAACAGTCCGAGGGCTAGCCGGGAGGCATTGCCCGGCCCGCGAGAGTATGGACCGCGGCGCTGTTTTGCCTCATCCCTTCGTCGATCGATTCGGGTTGACGTCTGCTCCATGGGCGCCAATCCGTGGCTTCAGGCGACGACCGGCCGTCAAGGCCGGTTCCAGGCCCGGGTCGCGCCCCGCACAGCGGCGACAGTTTGTCCCTTTTGCCGGGATGCAAGACGCCTGCGCTCTGGTACACTGGGCCGAAGCAAAAGGAGTTCCATGAACGTGCCGAGTCCCTGCAACGTGCTGATGCTCTACCCGCTGTTCTCGGCAGAGTCCTTCTGGAGCTTTGGCGAATCCTGCAAAGTGATGGGCGTCAAGCGCCCTGCCGCCCCCTTGGGCCTGATCACCGTTGCCGCGATGCTGCCCGAGAGCTGGACGGTCCGGCTGATCGATTGCAACACTGCGCCGCTCGGCGACGATGATCTCGCCTGGGCCGACGTCGTGTTCACCGGCGGAATGATGCCGCAGCAGGCCGACACGCTGCGCCTGATCGAGATGTGTCGCGCCGCCGGCAAGCCGGTCGTGGTCGGCGGTCCGGATCCCACCTCGAGCCCCCACCTCTATGAGCGGGCCGACTTCCGGGTGCTCGGCGAGGCCGAGAGCGTCATCGACGAATTCATCGCAGCCTGGGAGAGCGGCGCACGTTCCGGCACCTTCACCGCGCCGAAGTTCCAGGCCGACGTCACCAAGACGCCGGTGCCGCGCTTCGACCTGCTCAAGTTCGAGGACTATCTCTATCTCGGTGTGCAGTATTCGCGCGGCTGTCCCTTCACCTGCGAATTCTGCGACATCATCGAGCTCTATGGCCGGGTGCCGCGGACCAAGACGGTCGAGCAGATGTTCGTCGAGCTCGAGACGCTCTACCGGATGGGCTATCGCGGCCATCTCGACTTCGTCGACGACAATTTCATCGGCAACAAGAAGTCGCTGCGGCAATTCCTGCCGAGGCTCGCCGAATGGCAGCGCACGCACGGCTATCCCTTCGAATTCTCCACGGAAGCCTCGGTCAACCTCGCCGACGATCCGGAGCTGCTGGAGCTGATGGGGGCGGCCAATTTCTTCGGTATCTTCGTCGGCATCGAAAGTCCGGACCCGGCGACGCTGGTCGCGATGCGGAAGAAGCAGAACACGCGGCGCAACATCGCCGAGAGCATCCACAAGATCTACGCCGCCGGCATGCTGGTCACCGCGGGCTTCATCGTCGGCTTCGACAACGAGAAGGTCTCGATGGCGGAGGCCATGATCGAATTCATCGAGGAGGCCGCGATTCCCGTCGCCATGGTCGGCCTGCTCTATGCCTTGCCGAACACGCAGCTCACGCGCCGCCTCGAGCGCGAAGGCCGGCTGCATCCGGGCCATGATGTGGCGCCGACCATCGGCGCCGATCAGTGCACGGCCGGCATCAATTTCGATCCCGTCCGCCCGTTGCGCGACATCCTGTTGGACTACAGGCGGGTGCTGGAGCACACCTACAGCCCGGCGGCCTATGCAGGACGCGTCGACCGCCTGATGACGCTGCTCGACCGATCCAGGCAGCGCCCCGAACTCGCCGAAGGAGATATCCGCGCCAGACTGGGGGCGATGGAGACGGTGCACAAGGTGGTCTCCGCCCTTCCCGAGGCACGGGGGCCGCTGTGGCAGACCTTCATGAATTGCGCCAAGCGTGACACCTCGTCCGCACGCATCGCCGTGCAGATGATCGCGGCCTATGCGCATCTCGGACCGTTCTCGCGCAAGGTGATCGCGGCTATCGACGAGCGTCTGGCCGCGCTGGACGAGCACATGCCCAATCCCGTCGTGGAAATGGACGCGACCGAGATTCGACATCTGGCCTGAGATCCGGAAGGCCTACGGGGGCCGCGGGGCGCTTCGATGCGCCGCCGGGCAGGCCTTCTGGCAATCAAAGCGGCTGTCATGTGTGAGATCCCGGCTTGACAGCCGAACAACCTCAAGCTGATCGTCATCCGGACGACACCGGGCCTGCCATGATTTCGGTGCGCCGCTGCGTCATTGCCAGATTGGCTTTAACGGGGTTGAGCCATGTTCAGGAAGGTGATCCGCTGGTCGATTGCATTGATTGCCGTGGCGGTTCTGGCCTTTGCGTATCTGCCTTCCTTCATCGCCGATTCCATCTACAAGAACGTCGACGACATCACCGACGGCGAGATGCCCGCCACGGTCACCGCCTTTCAATCGGGGCCGGACGTCGTCAGCACCATCGGCGGCAGCGGCGAGGGCTTGAACTGCAGCCTGCCGCCCTGGGCCAACATCTTGTTCGACGGCGGGACGGATTCCAACCAGAAGCGCCATCTCGTCCTGCAGCGCTTCAGGCAGGCCTGCGTCTTTCACGATCTGTGCTATCGCCACGGCCTTGCGACCTACGGCTATAACCAGAACGACTGCGATCGCATTCTGCAAAACGCGGCTTTTCGGCTGTGCGTGTACATACGAAACAGCAGTCAGGAGAGCAGCGCGGCGCGCTGTCAGACCGATTCCAAGATGGTTCTGGCCGGCGTGAGTCTCGGAGGGTACGACGCCTATCGCGGTTGGGACCGGTCGACCTATTTCGAATTCGACTCGGATCCGTCGCGATCGAACGGGTTTCAGGTCAGTCGCGTGGTCGATCATCCATTCAAGGCGACGCTACCTGCCAAATACGCAGATGACCCCGATCAGGTCATTCTCATGTTCGAGAACCTTCGCTCCAATCTGGCCGTGACCTGCATCACCTGCGCGACTGTTCCCGTTCTCGAGTGGACCACCGATCCCAACGCCGTCAGCGCCGAACTGCGCTCGGTCGGGGTGACGCGGTTGCCGGACGTGCTGCTCAAGCGCGTGCCCATGCTGACCGAAACCATGCCGGTCTGGTTGCCGCCACGCCGGCGGCACGCGGCGCCGCATCTCCTGGTCGATGGAGCGGGCAAGAACCATCTGATCTGGATGAGCCGGAACAACTCGGAGAACAGCATATCCTGTGTCGTCAGCGCCGATGCGGCGCGACTCCTCACCAATACCTTGCCGACCCGGGATCTCTGCTCGGTCGATGCGGGCCCATCGCTGACCCGCGTGGAAGTCGACATGTTCGCGACCTCTCCGCTTCCGATGGAGGTACCCGGAAGTTCGGATCTCATCTATGCGACCTCGGCGAGCCCACAGAAGACGACAGAGCACCATCTGAGCTTCTGTTCGCGCTCTGCGTCCCGGAAGGTCGAGGAGACCGACCATGACGATCGGTCCAAATGCGTCACCTTCCCCGAAACGGAGGTCCGCAACGGCGCGGCGCTCGGCGCATTTCAGAACTTTCCGCTGGTTCGCCCCGGGCAGCAGATCTATTTCGCGCGGGACATCGCACAGCAGGCGGACTCGCTGCTGACCGCCGCCCGGCAGCGCGCCTTCGGCAATAGCTTTTCGCCCGAAGGCGCCCTGCTCGTGATCGACGTTGCACCGCCGCTCGCCGCAAAAGGACCCCTCTCGGCCAGGCTGAAGAAGATCGTTCGGTTCGACATCGACGATCGCTTCGATCCGATGATGCCGATCACGCGCAAGGTGGACGACCTGCGCTTCCTGAGCCTCGAGGCGGCGAAGTCGAGCGTGCACCTTCGCTTGGTCGATTTCGCCAAGGACAAGCCCTCCGTCGGCAATGTGCAACTGATGATGGGCAACGGCGAGGTGGAACTGGATCGCTCCTGGGCAGAGAGGCCCACGCTGGTGCTGGAGACCAGGGACGCGCGACCCAGAACCAAGCTGGTGTTCTCGCGCGGAGAAGTCGCGGTCCAGGCGGACAAGCCCGTCACGTCCGACGCGACGACGGAAGCGTTGACGCTGCAGACATTGGTTTTCGAACGCGATGCCGCGGCGCCTTCGAATATGCCCTTCGTGAAATCGGCCGGAGCGGCGTGCCGGGTCGTATACGAGTTCGCACCGAACCACACCGACTGGCCGTGCTACCGCGCGTTCGATCCCGAACGTACGATGCGGGCGTCGCCGGCGACGCGGATGCAGGCCTCCCAGATGCTGGTCGGGCGGTTCACCCGAGCCGGCGGCCATGGCATCGCATTTCCCGATCTCTGCCTGAAATCAGAGCCGATCATTCTGGCGCCGCAAGGAAGCACGTTTGTGCCCGTGAACGAGACCGCGGGTTGGACAGGGCCGCCAAGGCTGACACGGACGGTCAAATGCGAGCCGCTCGATACGGCGGCAGTCGTGAGCCGTCCGATCGCGCAGAAGGCGCCGTGAGGGTCGCCTGAAAAGCGCGCCAACGCGTCCGGTCTACTTCACGGCGAGCCGCAGGAAGCTCATCACGCTGCCGAGCGCGGCAAAGCCTGCGCCAAGCGCGAGCGCCAGTGTCGCGCCGTCGTGACCCGCGAGCGCGAAGCAGGCGGCGGCGAGCGCCGCGCCGGTCGTCTGTCCCGTCAGGCGCGCAGTGGCGACGATGCCCGAGGCGCTGCCGCTGCGGTGCGGCGGCGCGCTCGACATCACCGCCTTCATGTTCGGCGCCTGGAAGAAGCCGAACCCCATGCCGCAGATCACCATGCGCCAGATGATGTCGGGAATCGCAGGATTGGCCGGCAGCATGGCGAGCAGCGCCATGCCGAGGCCGAGCAGCACGAGGCCGATGCCGCCGAGCAGGCCGACGGCATAGCGGTCGGAGAGGCGTCCCGCGATCGGCGCCATGATGCCGACCACCAGCGGCCAGGGCGTCATGAAGAAGCCGGTCTCGACCTGAGAGCGGCCGAGCACGTCCTCGAAGTAGAACGGCAGCGAGACGAAGGCGAGCCCCTGCACCGCGAAGGAGCACACCGCGGTCGCCGCCGACAGCGCGAACATCGGCCGGCTGAACAGATCGATCGGCAGCATCGGCGCGGGATGGCCGGCATGGCGGCGCGCCAGGATGAAGCCGAGCGCGAGGGCGGAGACCAGTTCGATGCCCACGACCACCGGCGACAAATTGTGCGCGGCGCTGCCGATGCCGGTGATGAACAGGCCGAGGCAGGCGACGGCGAGGATCGCGCCGAGAAAATCGAAACCATGATCGGCGCGCGAGGTCTTCGGCAGCATCGCAAAGCCGATGCCGATGGCGACGAGGCCGAACGGGATGTTGACGGCGAACAGCCAGGGCCACGGGCCGATCGCCAGGATGGCGGAGGCGATCGAGGGACCGAAGGTAAAGGCGGTCGCGACCACCAGCGCGTTGTGGCCGAAACCGCGGCCCTGCATCCGTCCGGGATAGACGAAGCGCACCAGCGCGGTGTTGACGCTCATGATGCCGCTCGCGCCCAGGCCCTGCAGCGTGCGCGCGACGAGCAGGCTGTCCAGCGACCACGCCACCGCGCAGAGCAGCGAGGCGATGGTGAACAGAATGAGGCCGCCGAGATAGATGCGCTGGTGTCCGACGATTTCGCCGAGCGCGCCCAGCGGCAGCAGCGTCGCGACCAGCGCGATCTGGTAGACGTTGACGACCCAGACCGACTGCTCCGGCGTGACGTGCAGATCGGCGGCGATGGCGGGCAGGGCGATGTTGGCGATCGCGGTGTCGAGCGAGGCCATCGCCAGCGCGGTGAAGATCGCAGCGATGGCCCAGCGCCGCTGGCCGGCCGGCAGGCCATCGGACATGGTGTGATCGGGCTCGCGCGTGGCGGCCGGTAACGTGATTGTCATTGCCTCGTTGTCATTGCGTTCGCGCGTTGCTCCGGCGGCGGAGCTGGGGCCTCTCGGCATGTACTACGGCCGGGCCGCCTGCCACAGGCACAAGCGCGCATGCTGTGTATGCGCGAAGGTTGGGCGCTGATGCCATCCACCGGCGTATGATCACGGCGGCTGTTGCAATCTTAGGAGAGCGCCATGCACATCGTCGTGTTGCCCGGTGACGGCATCGGACCGGAGATCACGACCGCGACAACGGGCGTGCTGCGGGCAGCCTCCGAGCGCTTCCAGCTCAATCTGCGGCTGGAGGAGCATGCGGTCGGTCACGTGAGCTTGAGGCTATCAGGCACCACCGTCCGCCCCGAGCTGCTCGACATCGCCCGCACGGCCGATGGGCTGATCCTGGGGCCGACCGCGACCTTCGACTTCAAGGACGAGGCGCATGGCGAGATCAATCCGTCGCGGCACTTCCGCAAGAGCCTCGATCTCTACGCCAATGTCAGGCCCGCGCGCACCTATGCCGGGCGGCCCGGCCGCCTCGGCGAGTTCGACCTCGTCGTAGTGCGCGAGAACACCGAAGGATTCTACGCCGACCGCAACATGGAACAGGGCAATGGCGAGATGCTGGTCACGCCTGACGTCGTGATCTCGCTGCGAAGGATCACGCGGGCGTGCTGCGAGCGCATCGCGCACGCCGCCTGCCGGCTCGCGATGAAGCGGCGCAAGCATCTGACCATCGTGCACAAGGCCAATGTGCTCAAGATCGGGGACGGCATGTTCCTGGACATCTGCCGCGCGGCGGCAAGGACATATCCCGGTCTCGTGGTCGACGACATTCTGGTCGATGCCATGATGGCGCATGTGGTGCGCAATCCCGATCGCTTCGACGTCATCGTCGCGACCAACATGTTCGGCGACATCCTGTCCGATCTCACGGCGGAACTCTCCGGCAGCCTGGGCCTCGGCGGCTCGCTCAATGTCGGCGACCGCCATGCCATGGCGCAAGCCGCGCACGGCTCGGCGCCCGACATTGCGGGGCAGGACGTCGCCAATCCGGTGTCGTTGATCCTGTCGTCGGCCTTGCTGCTGGCCTGGCACGGCGAGAACAGCGGCGCCGTGCGCTATGAGGAGGCTGCGCGCGCGATCGAGGCAGCGGCGGCGAAGGCGATCGGCGAGGGCAGGGCCACGCGCGACGTCGGCGGCAGGCTCGGCACCATCGCGGCGGGGGCTGCGATTGCGGAGATCCTGCAGGGAGGGTGAGGAGGTCTCGCGAATTTTTTTCGGTGGGCTCAAGACAAAATCGCGAAAACAACCCCATGCACAGTAGAAGGCCCTTGATCGACAAGGGGTTTTTCGAGGAGCCTCGCGACGACATCCGTGACCTCGATCACGTTGATCCGTCGGGCAAAACACTGGCATGATGCTACGTGCCGGCGGTCGTGAACGAGGGCGCATTCTCACGATGCGTGATGTCCGGCCTCACGCCATTTGGCGGCGCGCCGTCTCGCCTTGAGGCAGATCAATACTCACCCCGCAGGGCCGCCAGACCATCCATCAACGCATCAATGGAAGGCGGCGTCGATATGGCGGCTTTGCTCAGGGAAATCCGGGACACCCCTTTGCTCTGGATGCTGGTCTTTGTACCCATCGTGCTGGTGGCCGGTGCGGCTGCGCCGCACTCCCACACGCTGCTCTTCGTGCTGGCCGTGCTTGCGATCGTGCCGCTGGCGGCGCTGCTCAGCCACGCCACAGAAGCGGTCGCTGCCAAGACCGGCGATGCCGTGGGCGGACTGCTCAATGCAACGCTCGGCAATCTGACGGAGTTGATCATCGCCATCACGGCGCTGCGGGCGGGCCAGTACATGCTGGTGAAGGCCTCGATTGCGGGCGCGATCGTGACCAACGCGATATTCATGCTCGGCGCCTGCCTGCTGATCGGCGGCATGCGCTACCATGTGCAGGAGTATAACCGCGCCGGCGCGCGGCTCTCGTCCGGCTTGTTGTTGATGGCAACGGTCGCGCTGCTGGCGCCTTCGGCCGTCGCCGACCTCGAACATCTGCCGCAGGGCGGAGGCGTACTTCACAAGCTGAGCGTCGGCATTTCGATGCTCCTCATCGTCGCTTACGCGCTGGGCCTGTGGTTCTCGCTCGGGACACACAAGGAATTGTTCGCAAGCGCCGATTACGGCGAGCACGAGGAGACGCACTGGCCGATCGGGGTTGCCGTCGGAACGCTGCTGGTCGTCACCGTGCTGGTCGCGCTGGTGAGCGAGATCTTCGTGGAATCGGTGCAGAAGGCGGCGGAAACCTTCGGAATGAGTCCGGCCTTCGTCGGCTTCATCATCGTTTCGCTGGTCGGTGCGGCCGCCGAATTCGCGGTGGCGTTTGCCGCGGCACGCAAGGACCGGCTCGACATGGTCGTCAGCATTGCGCTCGGCAGCGCCTCGCAGATCGCGCTATTCGTTGCACCTGCGCTGGTGCTGCTGAGCTACGTCGTGGGACCGACGCCGATGAACCTTCAGTTCTGGCCGGGCGCCGTCACAATGGTGATGATTGCAACTGTTACGTCGACCTTCATCACCACAAGCGGTCGCTCGGCATGGTTCGTCGGCGCCTTGATGATTTTCATATACGCCGTGTTTGCCCTGACCCTGTATGTCGTCCCGCCGGCGGGTCAGGAATGAGGTGCTGCTGCCTATCGGCACGGGCGTGAATTGGCCTGTCGGGGGATGGCGGCGCGCGTGACGAATGAGGCGGTCAAGGTCATTGTAACCGGCGGGATAACTGACCGCGCTGGAACTATGCTCGAATGATGGCGCCGCTCAACCTTCAGCGCCCATCGTCTTCAACGCCCAGGTTCAAAGTCCAAGGCGTTGCAGCACCAGCTCGTTCGATTGGGCGGGCAAGGACGGCAGCCGCCTCTTCAGTTCGGCGAATGCTCTGTCCGTGATGTCGAGCGTGTTGTCGATGTCGTGCGTCGTCAGGGCGGCGTTGAAGAACATGTTGTGATAGGGGTGAAGGTAGGCCCCAGATCGAACTGCAAAGCCGGCCCAGAAGTAACCCTTCCGCATGTCCGGATCGTCGTCGAACAGGATTTGCGGCATCTGCGACGGTCCGGTCTGGCGAACCCCGATGCCGTGCGCGGAGGCCTGCGCCGCGATGCCGGCGCGCAGCCGCGTGGAATTGGCGACGATCCGTTCGAGATAATCGGTCGTCCGGATCTCCCGCAGGGTCGCGATCGCCGCCGCCATCGGCACAGCGGAGAACCAGAAGGATCCCGTGACGTAGATGCTCGACGCTGCGTTGCGCGCCTTCTCCGAGCCGAGAAGGGCCGAGATCGGATAGCCGTTGGCGAGCACCTTGCCCCATGCGCTGAGATCGGGCTGAACGCCGTGCACCGACCAGCTGCAGTCGCGCGAGAGGCGAAAGCCGGTGCGTACCTCGTCGAGGATCAGCAACGCATCCGCATCATCGCAGAGCTTCCTCAGTCCAAGCGCATATTCGGCCGAGGGCGCGTACTGGTCGTTGAACGTCTCGTGACGGAATGGCGTCGCGAAGACGCCGGCGACATCGCCGGCGGCCTTGCGAAACGCCTCCGTCGCACTGTCGAGGTCGTTGTAGTCGAAATAGATGATGTGGGCCCGATCCTCCGCGGTGATGCCCTTCATGTTGGGAGTATTCCAGGGGGCGGCGCCGTGATAGGTGCCCTTCGCGACGAGAATTTTGCGGCGATCCCGATAAGCCCGTGCCGTCACCATCGCCATCGAGGTCGCATCGCTTCCGTTCTTGCAGAACATGGCCCAGGCCGCATGCCCGATCATCGATACGAGGTCTTCCGCAAGCACGACCATGGCTTCGGAGGGACCGGTCATGGTGTCTCCCATCGCGGCCTGAGCCCGTGCGGCTTCCTCGATGCCGCGGTGCCGGTAGCCGAGCAGATTGGGACCGAACGCACACATGTAGTCGACATAACGGTTGTGATCGCAGTCCCAGAGATAGGCTCCCTCGGCTCGCGAGAAGAATTGCGGAAAGTCCTCTGACAGAAGGGCGACCGATTCGTGACCATACATGCCCTTCGGGATCACCTGCCGTGCGCGTTCGCGCAGTTCGGAGTCCTTCGAATTTCTCATCATGGATTGTCCTGTCGGATTTGGGGCCGCGCGTCAGCTCGGCATCGCGATGTCGGGACGACGCTGTCTCCACGGCATTGCAGCCTCGAAGGCGGCGGCAGCCTGCAGGACGCCAAGATCGTCGAAGCGGCGGCTGACGATCTGCAGGCCCACGGGCAGGCCGGCGCGGGTCATGCCGCAAGGCACGCTCGCGGCCGGGTGGCTCGACATGTTGAAGGGGTAGAGGAATTCCGACCATTCAAGCCAATCCCAATCGTGCTCGGGCCAATGTTCCGGCCTGACCCGCTCGACGGGAAAGGCCGCAACCGATGCGACCGGCGTGACGAGATAATCCCAATCCTCGAGAAAGCTCGATATCTCCGCGACGTACGCGAATTTGCGCTCGCGCATGTTCATGTACTCGGTCGCGGAATAGTTGGCTCCCTCGCGAATGCAGGCGACGAGGTCGCTGCCCATGCTGCCTTCCCATTCCGGCAGCAGTCCGGCCCGGCGTCCCCAGAGAACCGCCCAGAAGAAGCGCCCGAGCTCCGGTCCCTGCGGTCCCCATTGCGGCGTCACGATCTCCACTTCCGCCTGAAGCTCCCCGGCAAAGACCTTGGCCGCCGACGCGACGATTGCTGCGATCTCGTCGTCGACGCGGGCATGGCCGAGGTCGGGGCTGAACGCGATGCGCTTGCCCTTCATCGAGGCCTTCAGCTTCGCGAGGTAGGCATCGGGCGCCGCTTCGCAGGATGTGTGGTCGAGCGGATGCGGGCCGGCCATTGTCTCCAGCATCAGCGCGGCATCGGCGACGGTTCGCGTCATCGGGCCGATATAGGTGGCGTAGTCGTTGTTGGAGACCGGCGCGTAGGGGACCCGGCCAAAGGTCGGCTTCAAGCCGAAGACGCCGCAGAAATGGGACGGCATCCGGATCGAGCCCGCTCCATCCGAGCCGAGGTGCAGCGGTCCGTAGCCGGCCGCTGCACCTGCGCCTGCGCCTGCAGACGAGGCGCCGGCATTGAAGCCGCGCTTCCATGGGTTGTGCGTCACGCCCGTCACCGGATTGCGGCTGATGCCGGACCAGCCGAATTCGGACATCGTGGTCTTGCCGAGGATGATCGCGCCGGCATCGCGCAGGCGCGCCACGACGATGTTGTCCTCGCGGGCAACAGGGCCCTTCAGCGCATGCGTGCAGGTCGCCGTTTCGTAGCCGGCAACACCGAAGGCGTCTTTGATCGTGACGGGAATTCCTTCGAGAGGCCGAGCCTCTCCGCTGCGCAGGCGCCGCTCGGAGTCCCGTGCTGCCGCCAATGCGTCGTCTCGCATCACCACGGAGAACGCGTTGATCGCCGGCTCGAGCGCCGCGATCCGGTCGAGGACGCCCGATACGGCTTCTACCGGCGAGAGCTCGCGGCGTTCAAAGCGCGCCTTCAGTTCCAGCGCGGTTGCGTAACCCAATTCGGCGTGCAAGTCGTTCATGTTTTCGGCCATCCACCGAGGTGTTGATTGCATGGGTCGACGTGTGATCGACGGGCCCCGAGGATCAGGCCTTCTTCACACCGTAGAACTGGGAGAAGCCCAAGGGAATGCCGCTGAGCTTCTGGGAGTACGCGGCCGGCTGCGCAAAGTAGCCGAGCGGCAGATACGGGGTGTCCTGCATGGCCTGCGCCTGGATTTCCCGAACCAGCCGCTGTCTTTCCTTGTCGTCCTCGGCCGACAGAAATGCGAGGCGCAGGGCCTCGATCTTCTCGCTGCTCGGCCACCCGAAGGTGCCGGCCTTGCCGATGCCCCTGAGATAGGAGTGAGCGGCGGGATTGATCGCGGACGCGCCGGGGACGTAATTGCACCATGCGCTCCAGCCGCCCTGGTCGAGTGGGCGCTGCGACGCAATACGCTGCAACACGGTGCCCCAGTCGGACACCTGGTAGTCGACCTCGAGGCCGATCTTCTTGAACATGTCGGCGGCGACCAGGCTCATTGAATTGAGGGCGTGGAGGTCGGTCGGGACGACGAAGACGATACGCTCGCCCTTGTAGCCCGCCGCCTGCAGATCGCGCTTGGCCTTGGCGTAGTCCGGCGCGCCCGCGAAGACGTCCATGCCGGCATCGTTTGCGAAGGGGGAGGCGGGCAGGAAGAAGCCGACATTGTCCTTCCAGAAATTGCCGTTGGTGCCCATGACGGCCGTCATGAATTCCGTCTGGCTGATGGCCGACAGGATGGCGCGACGGATTGCGGGATTGTCAAAGGGGGGAACGAGATGATTGAGCCTGATCATCGCGAGATAGCCGCCGGTGTCCTTGACCTCGACCTTGATGTTGCCTCGCTTGGCGAGCAGCGGCAACAAGTCCGGAGTCGGTTGCTCCCACCAGTCGACTTCGCCGACCTGAAGGGCGGCCGCGGCCGTCGCAGCATCCGGCAGAACGCGCCAGATCACGCGGTCGAGGTGGATGGTCTTGGGGCCGGCCATGAAACTGGCGGTGCCTGACGGTCGCGGGACGTAACCGTCAAACCGCTTGTAGACGACCTGGGATCCGACGACGCGTTCATCCGGCACGAACTGGAACGGTCCGCTGCCGATCATCTCCTTGACCTGCTCCGTGCCCGGCGTGAGCGCAAGGCGCTCGGGCATGACGGGGCACACGCTCGATGGCTTGCCCAGCGCATAGGCCAGCAAAGGAAAAGGCTTCTTCAGGTCGAAGACGATCGTATTGTCGGACGTTGCGGAGAGTTCAGCGGTGGCGCTGCGAAGATCTCCACCGAAGACGTCTCGGCTCCACCAGCGCTTGATGCTGGCCACGGCATCCCGCGCCAGGACCCGTTCGCCGTCGTGAAACTTCAATCCCTCGCGCAGCGTCAATGTCCAGCGCAGGCCGTCGCGGTCGATCTCGTGACCAGCCGCCATCTGCGGCTGTGCTTCGAAGCGTTCGTCGACGCCGTAGAGCGTGTCGAACACCATCAGTGCATGGTTGCGGGTCACAAGCCCCGTCGTCTGCACAGGATCGAGCAAAGTGAGATCGGATTGCGGAACGAAGGTCAGGACCTTCTCACCCGACGCCGAGGCGAGGCGAGGCGCTGCAACTGTGGCCGTTGCCGTGGCGGTTGCGGCTTTCAAGAAGTCTCGGCGGTTCATGGCACTCCTTTCTAGGGAAACGGAGATCAGGCGGCGGACCTCACCATGCGCGGGATAATACTGATATAAATTTCGATTATAAAGCGGAGTCTTTGGGCGCGTCCTCCAGGGAAAGATCTCTGCATTTTCACGATCATACGGAAATGTGAGCAAAAATTGGTCAGAGATCCGCCCGCGGCGGAAGCGGGGAACGTCGGTGGCCTGAGAGATAGTAGAATTTTATATGATTAGAGAAGCGTCAGGGGGCGCGCCGATCGACGACTTCCGGCAGGTAGCATCGCAAATATGCGATGGAGCATCTGATCGATTCCTCGAGATATTCCGGGGTGATGGATCGATGGAGGCTGTAGGAGAGCGCCCAGATGCCATCCACGAGCGCGATCGACACCGCGACCCATTTCTCCAGATCCGGTACCTTGGGCATGTCGAACGTCGCACGCAGATAGGCGGTACGCTGCTTTGCGAGATTGGCGTTGCCGCTGAGATCCGTGTTTCTCACCTCGACACTGACGCCTGCGCCCATGAAAAGGCGCAGCGCTGCAGGATTGCGGTTCAGATGCGCTGCGCCGGCCTTCTGGCTGTTGGCGATGTAGTGCTGCCAGGTCTGGGGACGAGGATGAACCGGGCCCGCGGCGCGTGCCGCGATCTCGGCGTGGTAGCGTTGCGCCAGGGCTACAAAGGCGGCGCCTCGGTTCGGAAAGAAATGATAGACCGAGGCGAGAGGCACATCGGCTCTCTCGGCGATTTGAGCGAGACTGATATCCTCGTCCAGCCGTTCGGCCAGCAGGTCTGCGGTGGCATCGAGCAGAAGCTGAAGCCGCTCGCGACCGCGCTTGCGCATCGGCGAACGACGTCCAGCACCCAATTCTTTGCGGTTCCCCAAACTGTTCGCCATCACGCACAGAGATTCAGACGAAGCACGGCGCGAAATACTGAAATGCACTGCGCTCTTCGACAGCCGGGCGTGTACCGGTCATCGTAATTATCACCAACCCCTTGGCCAGATCAACCGGCGCTGCCGACGTGAAGCCGTCGCATCGCGTCGGCCGCGGGGCGTCGCGGTCGTCTGTCACCCACCCTAAAACTGATATCTCCGCAATCCCCCATCCACCGGGATCACCGTGCCCGTGATGTAGCGCGCCACCGGTGAGGCCAGAAACACCGCGAGGGCCGCGAGATCTTCCGGTTCGCCCCAATAGCCCACCGGGATCTCTTCCTCGGCAAAACGCTCGCGATAGTCCGGCGCGTAGTTGCGGCGGATCTGTTCGCTCATGATGCGGCCGGGCGGGATGCAGTTGATGGTGATGCCGTGCGCGCCGATCTCGCGCGACAGGCCCTTGGCCCAGGCGTGCACCGCGGCCTTGGCGGCGAAGGCGGCGTTGAGGCCTTCCGGCTCGGACTTGCCGGTAATGTTGACGATGCGGCCCCATTTGCGTTCGATCATCTGCGGCAGCAGCACGTGCGCGATGCGGCGATAGCTGGAGAAGTTCAGCGCGATCGCCTCGTCCCATTTGCTGTCGGGCGCATCGACGGGGAGGGGACGGCTGCCGCCGGCATTGTTGACGAGAATGTCGACATGGCCGAACTCGTTCAGCGCGAAGGCCGCAATGTTTTCGGCGGCATCCTTGGCCATCACATCCTGCTCGAACGGCGTGATCGATCCGCCGCCGACTTCTTTCGCCAGTTCGGCCAGCAGGTCGGTTCGGCGCGCCACGCCGATGACGCGCACGCCTTCGGCCGCGAGGCCCCTGGCGATGGCGCGGCCGATGCCGATGCTCGCGCCGGTGACGACAGCGGTTTTCGATTTGAGCCCGAGGTCCATGGTCGCATGCTCTCTTGGTTGCTTTGCGTTTTGCTGTTCGTTTCCTGCCCCGTCCCGCGTGCGGCGATTTGCCGAACCGAGACGAGCAGTGGTAACCAAGAGCCTCGGCGAAGGAAACACGAAAAAGAAAAGGCTCAAATGATGGTCTGGGATCCGCAGCAATATCTGAAGTTCTCCGGCCATCGGCTCCGGCCCGCCGTCGACCTCCTGATGCGGATTCCGGATTTTGCCCCGCGCGCGATCGCCGATCTCGGCGCCGGCGCCGGCAACGTGACGAAGCTGATCAGGGAGCGCTGGCCGGATGCGCGCGTGACCGGCGTCGAGGGGTCGGCCGAGATGGTCGCCGCGGGGCGGAAGGCCGCGCCGGACGTGGAATGGTCGCACGAGGATCTCGGCCATTGGAGTCCCGCCGGGCGGTTCGATCTGATTTATTCCAATGCCGCACTGCACTGGCTGCCCGATCATGCGGCACTGTTTCCGTCGCTGATGGAGAAGGTGGCGCGTGGGGGCATCTTAGCAGTGCAGATGCCGCGCAACTTCACCGCGCCTTCGCATGTGCTGATCGGCGAGACCGCACTGGACGGTCCGTGGCGGTCCAAGGTGGAGCATCTCGTCACCCCGCCGCCGGTCGAGGGGCCTGCCTTCTATCACGATCTGCTTGCGCCGATGTCGGCCAACATCGACATATGGGAGACCGAGTATCTCCAGGTGCTCGAGGGCGAGAACCCCGTGAAGGAATGGACCAAGGGGACCTGGCTCACGCGCTATCTCGACGTCCTGCAAGGCGAAGAGAAGATCGCGTTCGAAGCCGCCTACGGGATGCGCGTTGCAAAGGCCTATCCGAAGAATGCTGCGGGGCAGACGCTGTTCCCGTTCCGGCGCCTCTTCATGGTCGCCCAGCGCAAAGGCTGATTGAAGTGCCGCATTGCGGCATAAAGCGCACGTTCCCTTTGGACTCGCGCGGACACCGGGTTGCGCATGCAGCGGTCCTCAAGTTAGCTTGGCTGCGGCAAACAGGGCTTGGGTCCAGTTGTTCGGGTAGCGGGTTGCTGCCAGGACTGACCTGAAGAACAAGAAGAACCCGGTTTCCAAGTTGTTGGGAGGTACGTTCATGCGCAAGCTGCTTGCCGCGGTCGCCGCCGCGGCTGTTTTCTTGGCTCCCGCCATCGCCCAAGCCCAGAGTCCCATCGTCATCAAGTTCAGCCACGTGGTCGCCAACGACACCCCGAAGGGCAAGGGCGCGCTGAAATTCAAGGAGCTCGCCGAGAAATACACCGACGGCAAGGTCAAGGTCGAAGTCTACCCGAACTCCACGCTCTACAAGGACAAGGAGGAGATCGAGGCGCTGCAGCTCGGCTCGGTGCAGATGCTTGCGCCGTCGACGGCGAAATTCGCGCCGCTCGGCATCAAGGAGTTCGAGGCGCTCGACCTGCCCTGGCTGTTCAGGGACGACCAGACCTATGCCGGCGCGATGAAGGGCACGATCGGCAAGTGGCTGTTCCAGAAGCTCGAGGCCAAGGGCATCACCGGGCTCGCCTATTGGGACAACGGCTTCCACATGCTGTCCGCCAACCGTCCCTTGCTGAAGCCGACTGATTTCCAGGGGCTGAAATTCCGCATCTCCGGATCGAAGGTCGCCGACCAGTATCTCCGCATCATGGGCTCGATCCCGCAGATCATGGCGTTCTCGGAAGTTTACCAGGCCTTGCAGACCGGCGTGGTTGACGGCTGCGAGAACACGGCGTCAAACTACCTCACGCAGAAGTTCTACGAGGTGCAGAAGGACATCACCGTATCCTATCACGCGCATCTGCAATATGCTGTCATCGTCAACTCGAAGTTCTGGTCAGGTCTTCCGCCCGATATCCGCACCAAGCTGGACAAGGCGATGGCGGAGGCGACCGACTACACCAACTCGATCGCGCGCCAGGAGAACGAGGACGCGCTGGCCGAGATCAAGAAGACGGGGAAGACCAATCTGCATTATCTCACCGACGCCGACCGCAAGGCCTGGCAGGAGGCGATGCAGCCGACGTATAAATGGGCAAAGGGGCGGGTCGGGCAGGAGGTGCTCGATCTCCTCGCCAAGGAACTCGACGTCAAGATGAACTGACGGGCTGCGCCCTAATAAGAACAATACCAACGGTCGGGGGTGATCGCACTCCCGGCCGTTGCGCTTGAATGATCCAATCCGGGGGGACCAAGTTGTTGCGCGCGCTGAATCGTTTTCTCGATCATCTCGAGGAGTGGCTGATCGCGACGATGATCGCGGCTGCGACATCGCTCATCTTCGTCGCCGTGCTGCACCGCTACGGTGCCGGGCTGTCGATCGACATCGCGAAATGGGCGGAAGCGCGAAATCTCGCCTTCCTCGCCGTGCCGGCGCGAGCGGTGTTTGTGTGGCTTGCCGCGCTCGACCTGTCCTGGGCGCAGGAACTCTGCATCTACATGTTCATCTGGATGGCGAAGTTCGGCGCCGCCTATGGCGTGCGGACCGGCATCCATGTCGGCGTCGACGTGCTGGTCAACATCCTGCCTGGCGGGTCGCGCCGGCGCGTGATCACCTTCGGCCTTCTGTGCGGCGCGCTTTTCACCGCCATCGTCGGCTATTTCGGGGCCGCCTTCGTCACCCACATGTGGCAGAGCGGCCAGCAATCCAACGATCTCGAAGCGCCGATGTGGATGGTGTATCTCACGATCCCGCTCGGCTCCGGCCTGATGTGTTTCCGCTTCCTGCAGGTCGCCTGGTCGTTCTACCGCACCGGCGAGCTGCCGCATCACGACATGGCGGGCGTCGAGGGTGTCGAGGCGGACCCGGTGCATCCGGCGCCGGTCTCGCCCAGCCAGGTCGTCCGCGACGAGCGCAGCCCGCTCGGCTGGATCCTGATGCTGCTGCCGGTCCTGATCGTCGCCATCTGCTTTGCCCATGCAGGCCATCTCATCACGCTGCCGCAGGGCGTGCGCGTCGCCATCGTCTTCGCGCTGCTGCTCTCGCTGATGCTGACGGGCATGCCGATCTCGATCGCGCTGGGTCTGACCGTGCTCAGCTTCATGTTCACGCTGACCGACGTGCGAACGGAATCGGTGGCGCTGAAGCTGTTCACCGGCATCGAGAATTTCGAGATCATGGCGATCCCGTTCTTCATCCTCGCCGGCAACTTCCTGACCCATGGCGGCGTGGCGCGGCGGATGATCAACTTCGCGACCTCGCTGGTCGGCCATTGGTACGGCGGTCTGGCGCTGTCGGGCGTGGTCGCCTGCGCGCTGTTTGCCGCCATCTCCGGCTCATCGCCGGCGACCGTCGTGGCGATCGGCTCGGTGATCCTTCCCGCGATGGTCGCGCAAGGCTTTCCGAAGCGGTTCGGCGCGGGCGTGATCACGACGTCGGGCTCGCTCGGCATTCTCATTCCGCCGTCGATCCCGATGGTGCTCTACGCCGTGTCCACCAACAGCTCGGTAGGCAAGCTGTTCATCGCCGGCATCGTGCCGGGGCTTGCGCTCGCCTCGCTGCTCGGCGCAACGACGTTCTATCGGGCCTGGCGCAACGACTATCCGCGGATGCCGAAAGCCACCTTCCGCGAGCGTTTCGATGCGTTCCGCAAATCGATCTGGGGCATCCTGCTGATCGTGATCGTGATCGGTGGCATCTATAGCGGCCTGTTCACGCCGACCGAAGCTGCCGCTGTGAGCGCGGTCTACGCCTTCATCGTCGCCGTGTTCATCTACAAGGACCTGAGGCTGCGCGACGTGCCGCGCGTGCTGCTGTCATCGGCGAATCTCTCCGCGATGCTGCTCTACATCATCACCAACGCCGTGCTGTTCTCGTTCCTGATGACCTACGAGAACGTGCCGCAGGCGCTGGCGCAATGGATGATCGACCAGGGCCTGGGGTGGATCGGCTTCCTCCTGCTCGTCAACCTGCTGCTGCTGATAGCGGGCAACGTGATGGAGCCGTCCTCCATCATCCTGATCATGGCGCCGATCCTGTTTCCGGTCGCGATCAAGCTCGGCATCGACCCCATCCATTTCGGCATCCTGATGACGGTCAACATGGAGGTCGGGCTGTGCCATCCGCCCGTCGGCCTCAACCTCTACGTCGCCTCCGGCATCGCCAAGATGGGAATCACCGAACTGACGGTCGCGGTGTGGCCGTGGCTGCTGACGATGCTGGGATTCCTCGTCGTGGTGACGTACTGGCCCGGCCTGTCGCTCTGGCTGCCTCGCTTGCTGGGGATGTAGCGGGCGCGCGGCACGAATGGTGCACCCTCTCTCCGGTCGGAACACCCCCTGTGGGAGAGGGTACATCGCAACGAAGCGGCGAGCCGGGTGAGGGGTCTCTCCTCACGAACAGTATTGCGAATGGAAAGAACCCCTCATCCGGCGCTTCGCGCCACCTTCTCCCACAAGGGGAGAAGGGAAGAGAACTCCGTCTTGGAGGAACGAGCATGACCGAACTCAGCAATGAGCCGAAGGACGCATCGCCGTCCGTCATCGCGCAGCAAACGGCGATGCTGAACGCCTTGCCGTTTTCCGACAGGCGCGACTTCGACGCCGCCGCGCGCGGCTTTCTCGGCACGATCGAGAATGCGACGATCATGAATCCGCAAGGGCGGACGGTCTGGAGCCTCGAGCCCTACGGCTTCCTGTCCGCCGAGCAGGCGCCGCACACGGTCAATCCGAGCCTGTGGCGGCAGTCGCGCCTCAACATGCAGCACGGCCTGTTCGAGGTCGTGCCCGGCGTCTACCAGGTGCGCGGGCTCGACATCGCCAACATGACGCTGATCGAGGGCGACAGCGGCGTCATCGTCGTGGATACGCTGACCTCGATCGAGGGGGCGCGCGCCGCGCTCGATCTCTACTTCAAGCATCGCGGCACGCGACCGGTCGCGGCGATCATCTTCACCCATACCCACACCGACCATTGGGGCGGCGCGCGCGGCGTGCTGGCGGAGGATGCACTCGCCACCGGCAGCGTGCCGATCATCGCGCCGAACCTGTTCATGGAGCACGCCGTCTCCGAGAACATCATCGCAGGACCTGCGATGCTGCGCCGGGCGCAGTACCAGTTCGGACCCCTTCTCGCCAAGGGCGTGCGCGGGCAGGTCGATTGCGGTCTCGGCAAGTCGATGGCGGCGGGCTCCGTTGCGCTGCTGCGCCCCACGGACCTGATCATGGCGACCGGCGATACGCGCGTGATCGACGGCGTCGCATTCGAATTCCAGATGGCGCCGAACAGCGAAGCACCGGCGGAGATGCACTTCTTCGTTCCGCGCTATGGGCTGTTGAACCTCGCCGAGAACTGCACGCACAATTTCCACAATCTGCTGCCGTTCCGCGGCGCCGACGTGCGTGACGCGCTGGCCTGGTCGAAATATCTGGGCGAGGCTTTGCAGCTCTGGGACGGCAAGGCCGAGGCGATGTGCGGCCAGCACCATTGGCCGGTGTGGGGACGCGAGCGCATCGGCACGATGATCCGGCAGCAGCGCGACCTCTACAAGTTCGCGCATGACCAGACCATCCGCCTGATGAACCACGGCCTGACCGCGGCCGAAATCGCCGAAACGATCCAGCTGCCGAAGAGCCTGGAAGGCGCCTGGCACGGCCGCGGCTATTACGGCCACATCCGGCACAATGTGAAGGCGATCTACCAGAAATATCTCGGCTGGTACGATGCCAATCCGGTCAATCTCGATCCGCTGCCGCCGGTCGAGGCGGGCAGGAAGTATGTCGAGTACATGGGCGGCGCGGACGCGATTCTGGCGCGGGCGCGCACCGATTTCGACAAGGGGGAATTCCGCTTCGTCGCGCAGGTGCTCGGCCATCTCGTCTTTGCCGAGCCGGACAATGCGGCGGCGCGCGCACTCTTGGCCGATACGCTGGAGCAGCTCGGTTATGCCGCCGAGAGCGCGACCTGGCGCAACGCCTATCTGTTCGGCGCGCAGGAATTGCGCCAGGGCATGCCGAAGGTGCCGGCGCGTCCGCCGATGCCGCGCGAAACGCTGGCGGCGCTCCGCACTTCCCAGCTCTGGGACGTGCTCGGTATCCGCCTCAACGGCCCCAAGGCGGAAGGCAAGCACATCGTCCTGAACTGGCGCTTTTCCGACACCGGCGAGACGTTCGTGCTCAATCTGGAGAACTGCGCGCTCACTTACACCGAGGGCGCGCAGGCGGAAAACGCGGACGCCAGCTTCACGCTCGCGCGCGCAACGCTCGATGAGGTGATCGCGAAGCTGACGAGCTTTCCGGAAGCGGTCGCCGCCGGCAAGGTCAAGCTCGCGGGCAATCCGATGAAGCTCGCCGAGCTGATGGGACTGATGGACGAATTCCCGCGGATGTTCGAGATCGTGGAGCCGAAGCGGGCGGTGGTGAGATAGTCTACTGTCGCCCCACATTCAGTGTCGTCCCCGCGAAGGCGGGGACCCATAACCCCAGGGAGACGTGTTGGCGAGACTGGCAACTTCGAGTCTTCGTAACACCACTACCGCGGAGTATGGGTCCCGGATCGGCGCGCGCTTGCGGCGCGCTTGTCCGGGACGACAGTTGTGGGTGTGACTAGCTACTCCGCGCTGCTGACCAGCTTGATCCGCGGCGCCTGTGCCTCGGTCAGGCTGCGATAGGCCGCAAGATAGTCCAGCGCCATGCGCCGTGCGGTGAAGCGCGTCTCGAACTGCTTGCGGATCGCGGCGCGGTCGAGTTGTGGCAGGCGTTTCACCACGCCGGCAGCGCTGATGACGTCCTCGACGATAAAGCCGGTCAGCCCATCGTCGACGATCTCCGGAACCGAGCCGCGGTTGAAGGCGACCACCGGCGTCCCACAGGCCATGGATTCGATCATGACGAGGCCGAACGGCTCCGGCCAGTCGATCGGCAGCAGGAGGCCGAGCGCGCCGCTCAGGAAGTCAGACTTCTCGTGATCGCTGATCTCGCCGATGAACTCGACCAGCGGATTGTTCTCGATCATCGGCCGGATCAGCTCGTCGTAATAATCCTGGTCGGCGCGATCGACCTTGGCCGCGATCTTGAGCGGAATGCCGCAATGGGTCGCGATCTTGATGGCGCGGTCGACGCCTTTTTCCGGCGCGATGCGGCCGAGCACGGCGAGATATTCCTGTTTCGCCGGCTTCGGCGTCAGCAGGGTCTCCGGCAGGCCGTGGTGGATGGTCGTCACCCAGTTCGCCTGCGGCACCGGCCGCCGCTGCGCGTTGGAGATCGAGATGACGGGCATCCTGGAGAAGGTGTTGAAGACCGGCTGATGCTCCGGCAGGTCGAGCCGGCCGTGCAGCGTGGTCACGAATGGCGTCGGCTGCCGGTGGAACAGCGACCAAGGATAATAGTCGAGATGGAAATGGAGGAAATCGAACTCCTCGTCGTCACATTTCTGCCGCACCCGCTCCAGCAGCACCATGTGCAGCGCGTTGGGATCGCGCACGGAACCGTCGAGACGGAGCGCCTTCGGCCACAATGCATCCAGCTTTGCCGACGTCTGCGAGTCGCCGCTGGCGAACAATGTCACGTCATGTCCAAGGGCTACCAGCTCCTCCGTCAACCAATGCACCACCCGCTCGGTGCCGCCATACAGCTTGGGTGGAACAGCCTCCGTCAACGGAGCTACCTGCGCGATGCGCATCTCACCATCTCCTCTGCGATCATGAACGTTGAAAGCCCCCGCGTGTCGGCACCGGCTATGCCAGCCAAGGGAACGTTCCCGCACTTGCGAAGTTCCTTACTCCAAACGTTACATATTCGACACGTCGGGGGACTGTCGCGATGCTGCCACTAGATCTTCGCACATCGCCCGCATCCGCATGTCGTGATGGCGTTGCCCGGGAACCGAGGCGAAGTGGTCGATGTTCACTCGGCCAGTAACGAAACGAAAATCAGCATAGCGGGGCGATAGCCATATGGATCAGCTTTCTGGATACGCGCGCAGGCCATTTGCCTTTGTCTTGCGCTATCTCCGGCGTCGTCTCGCCTCGCATCTGGTGATCCTGGCCGCCGTCGTGGCGGCCGTCGCCTGTTCCGTGGGCACCCAGTACGGCGTCAAATCCCTGGTCGACAGCCTGTCCGCCGGACCGGGGCATGGCGGCAGCGTATGGCTGGCATTCATTCTGCTCATGTCGCTGATCGCCGCCGACAACTTCCTGTGGCGGATCGCGAGCTGGACGGCGAGCTTCACCTTCGTCCGTGTCACGGGTGATTTGCGCCGTGACATATTTCGTCATCTGACCGGGCATGCGCCGAGCTATTTCTCGGACCGGATGCCTGGCATGCTGACGAGCCGCATCACGGCGACGTCGAATGCGGTGTTCACCGTCGAGAACATGTTCGTCTGGAACGTGTTGCCGCCCTGCATTGCCACAGTTGCGGCAATTGCCCTGATTGGAACCGTCAGTCCTTACATGGCCCTCGGCCTGGTCGTGATCGCCGGCGGCATGGTGGTCGCGATGTTCCATCTGGCAGCCGCCGGCAAGCCGCTGCATGACGATTTCGCCGACAAGGCCGCGGTGGTCGACGGCGAGATGATCGACGTCATCAGCAACATGCCGCTGGTCCGTGCCTTCTGCGGCATCGGCCACGAGCATGAGCGGTTCGACGCGACGGTGAACCGGGAGCTCACCGCGCGAAGCCGCAGCCTGCGTTATCTGGAGAAGCTGCGGCTGTTGCATGCCGCCATCACCGTGCTTCTGACGATCGCGCTGATGGCCTGGGCCATCACGCTGTGGCAGAAGGGCCAGGCGACGACCGGCGATGTCGTGCTGGTCTGTACGCTCGGCATCTCCATCCTGAGCGCTACGCGCGATCTCGCGGTGGCGCTGGTCGATGTCACCCAACACGTCGCACGCCTGACCGAGGCGATCGCCACCCTGCTGGTGCCGCACGAATTGCGCGATCACCCCGAGGCCGAGCCGCTGGTGAAGAGCGGCGCTGCCATCGCGTTCAACAACGTCACCTTCGGCTATCCCGGCGGCGAGAAGATCTTCGAGCGGTTCAGCCTGCGGCTCCAGCCGGGCCAGCGCGTCGGCCTCGTCGGGCAGTCCGGCGGCGGCAAGTCGACGCTGTTCACGCTGCTCCAGCGCTTCTACGACGTCGACGAGGGCAGCGTCACCATCGACGGCCAGGACATCTCCAAGGTGACGCAGCTGAGCCTGCGCGAGGCGATTTCCGTCGTACCGCAGGACATTTCCTTGTTTCACCGCTCCATTCGCGAGAACATCCGTTACGGCCGGCCGAACGCGACCGACGACGAGGTGCTGCGCGCGGCGATCGCTGCGCGCTGCGACTTCGTCGAGAGCCTGCCTGACGGCCTCGACACCATGGTCGGCGACCGCGGCGTCAAGATGTCCGGCGGCCAGCGCCAGCGCATCGCGATCGCGCGCGCCTTCCTCAAGGACGCGCCGATCCTGCTGCTGGACGAGGCGACTGCCGCGCTCGACAGCGAGTCCGAGGAGGCGATCCGCGAGGCGCTGTCGCGCCTGATGCGCGGCCGCACCGTGATCGCGATCGCGCATCGACTGGCGACGCTGCGCAATTTCGACCGCGTGGTGGTGCTGAGAAATGGTAAGATCATCGAGGACGGCTCGCCCGAGCGTCTGATGCAGGGCCACGGGCCGTATCGTGAGCTGGTCACGCGGGAAATGAGCCGGCTCGCGCAAGCTGCCGCGTAAACCAACAGTCGCGTTTCTCGAGTCGGTTGCGTTTTGAAACAGGCGCAGGGGAGCAGCTCATGTCGGCAGAAGCCGTCACCCAATTCGTCTCCGTGACGCGGACCTCGGAACAGGTCGCGGAACAACCGTTCTATATCCCGATGACGGGGCCGTCGGCGCGGCCACGGCGTTCGCTCAAGCACGACGACACTTTCATCGTGCTCGACAGCCATGGCGACATCGGCGCATCCGCCGGTGGGCCGGACGGCCTGTTCCATCACGATACGCGCTACCTCGCGCGGCTCGAGCTCGTGCTCGACGATCTCCAGCCGCTGCTGCTCGGCTCGAATCTGCGCGACGACAATTCGGCGTTGACCGTCGATCTCACCAATCCGGACATCTACCGGCAGGGCAGCCTCGTGCTGCAGAAGGACCTGCTGCACATCGTGCGCACGGTCTTCCTGTGGCGTGGCACGGCCTATCAGCGCATCGGCGTACAGAACCATGGCGACCGGCGCACCAGCGTCGACCTGACGCTGCTGTTCGGCAACGACTTCGCCGATTTGTTCGAGGTCCGCGGCGAGCGGCGGCCGCGCCGCGGGATCGGAACCAGTCGGCTGCTCGGGCCGACCGACGTCATGTTCGAATATCGCGGCCTCGACGAGGCCGAACGGGCGACCGGACTGCATTTCGACCCGCGTCCGACGCGGCTCTCGGTCAACGCCGCGACCTGGGAGCTCGACCTGGAACCGCACCAGGCCAAATCGCTGTTCGTGGCCGTGTCCTGCAACCGGCCGGTGACGGAAAAGCCGGTGCGGTTCTTCCCGGGGCTGCTGGCGCACCGCCGCGAGATGCGGCAGTCGACCATGGGCGCGGCCAGCATCGAGACTTCCAACAACATCTTCAACGAGGTGCTGTGCCAGGCCATGGCCGACCTCAACATGCTGATGACCGAGACGCCGCAGGGGCGATACCCCTATGCCGGCATTCCCTGGTACTCGACGACGTTCGGTCGCGACGGCCTCATCACGGCGCTCCAGATGCTCTGGGTCGATCCGCGCGTCGCCAAGGGTGTCCTGCGCCGGCTTGCGCATTTCCAGGCCACGGCGAGCGATCCGCTCGCCGACGCTGCGCCCGGAAAGATCCTGCATGAGATGCGCGGCGGCGAGATGGCGGCGCTCGGGGAGGTGCCGTTCGCGCATTACTACGGCAGCGTCGATTCGACCGCGCTGTTCGTGCTGCTCGCAGGAAGCTATTTCGAGCGCACCGGCGACGAGGCCACGCTGATCGAGCTGTGGCCGGCGATCGAGGCGGGGCTGGCCTGGATCGACGGCCCTGGTGATCCTGACCAGGACGGGTTCGTCGAATACCAGCGCGCGACCGAGAAGGGGCTGGCGAACCAGGGCTGGAAGGATTCCTACGACGCGATCTTCCATGCCGACGGCCAGCTTGCTGAGGGCAATATCGCGCTTGCGGAAGTCCAGGGCTACGTCTTCGCTGCCAAGCAGCTCGCCGCGCGTTGCGCGCTGCGGCTCGGCAAGCCGGAGCGGGGCCGCAAGCTCGAGGCCGACGCCAGGGCACTCGCCGAGCGCTTCGAGACGTCGTTCTGGTGCGAGGAGCTCGGCACCTATGCGCTCGCGCTGGACGGCGAGAAGCGGCCCTGCAAGGTGCGGACCTCGAACGCCGGGCAGGTCCTGTTCAGCGGCATGGTCCGCGAGGATCGCGCCCGCCTCGTCGCCGCCGATCTGATGGGGCCGCATTTCTTCTCGGGCTGGGGCATCCGCACCGTCGCGCAGGGCGAGGTGCGCTACAATCCGATGTCCTATCATGACGGGTCGATCTGGCCGCACGACAATGCGCTGATTGCGCTCGGGCTCGCGCGCTACGGCCTCAAGCATTCGGTGGCGCATGTCTTCAAGGGGCTGTTCGATGCCGCGACCTATATGGATCTGCGCCGGTTGCCCGAATTGTTCTGCGGCTTCCGGCGCGAGAAGCGGCGCGGCCCGACGCTCTACCCGGTCGCCTGCGCGCCGCAGGCCTGGGCAAGCGCGACGCCGTTTACGCTGCTGGAGGCGGCGCTCGGCCTCGAGTTCGATGTGGCGCGGGGCGAGATTCGCCTGCGCAATCCGCATCTGCCGGCGTTCCTCAACGAGGTGATCCTGCGCGATCTGCGCCTCGGCGAATCCAGCGTCGATCTTCGCGTCAGCCGCCACGGCGACGACGTGGCGCTGGAGGTGCTGCGCACACGCGGCCAGATCCAGGTCTCGATCGTGCTGGCGCGCTAGCGGTGCATCGTGAGGAGGGTGTCATGCGTGCGATCGGAGCGTTGATCCTGAGCGTGGCGATCGTGGTTGCCCTGACGGTCGCACCGTCGCGCGCCGCGGAGGATCAGCCCGCAGGCCAGAATGAAGCGAACGTGCCGCCGACGGCACCGCCGCCGGTCTCGACCGTTCCGGTGACGCCCAAGGACGCCGCGCCGCCACCGTCGGTGACCATCATTGGCGCGAGCGAGGCCCACGGCGTGCTCGGCCGCGACGTTCGCAGCGCCGCCGGCGAGGATATGGGCCGCATCGTCGACGTCATCGTCGATCGCACCGGCCATGTGCGGGCCGCGGCGATCGATTTCGGCGGATTCCTCGGCGTCGGCAGCCGCAAGATCGTGGTGGACTGGAACGCGCTGCGCTTCGGCAAGATCGCCAACAAGAAGGACAGCATCACGCTGGAATTGACCAAGGCGCAGGTCGCGGCCGCGCCGGAATACAAGGAGGACACGCCGATCGTCGTGCTCGGCGCGTCCGGCAGCCTTCAGCCGCTGCAAGCGATCCAGTGAGGTGCCGGGAGGGCTCACCGCCTGTGCTGTTGTCGAGGAAGCCGAACCATGCGGATCGCGGCGCTCGCGGCGAGCAGGACAAGGTCGCCGCGCCGTCGGCCGCGGCTATTCCGGCGCCGTCGCGCCAGAGCCTGCGCGGCCTCGACTGGTTCATCTTCTTCCTCGCCGACGTGCAGACCGGCTTCGGCCCCTTCATCGCGGTCTACCTGACGACGCAGAAATGGACCCAGGTCGAGATCGGCCTCGTGCTGTCGATCGGCGGCATCGTCGCGTTGATCGGGCAGATGCCGGGTGGCGCGATCATCGATGCCGCGAAGTCGGAGCGCCTGGTCGCCGCCCTCGCGATTGCGACCATCGGCGTCTGCGCGCTTGCCTATGCCGCCATGCCGATCTTCCCGGTTGTGGTTGCCGCCGCCACCTTGCACGCGGCGGCGAGCTGCGTGCTCGGGCCGGCGATCGCCGCGATCAGCCTTGGCCTCGTCGGCCCGCTCGCGATCGGCGAGCGGCTCGGCCGCAACGCGCGCTTCGCCTCGCTGGGTAATGGCGTCGCGGCGGCGGTAATGGGCACCGCGGGTTATCTCCTGTCGAGCCGCTCCGTGTTCCTGGTCACTTTCCTGCTCGCGATCCCGACCCTGATCGCGCTCTCGCGCATCCGTGAGAACGAGGTCGACATCAGGCGCTGTCACGGCGAGATGCCGCCTGAAGCCGCCGACCGCGGCGATACCAACATCTGGCACCTGATCCGGCAACGTCCGCTCATCGTCTTCGCGCTCAGCGTGCTGTTGTTGCAGCTCGCGAATGCTGCGATGATGCCGCTGATGGCGAGCGCGGTGACGGCGCGGTCGAGCCAATGGGCGACCGTGCTCGTCGCCGCCTGCATCATCGTGCCGCAGGCGATCGTGGCGCTGCTGTCGCCGACGGTCGGGCGCAAGGCACAGCTCTGGGGCCGGCGTCCCCTGCTCCTGATCGGATTCGGCGCGTTGACGATTCGCGGACTGTTGTTTGCGACCGTGCGCGATCCCTACCTGTTGGTGCTGGTGCAGGTGTTCGACGGCTTCACCGCCGCGGTGTTTGCAGTCATGATTCCGCTGATCGTGGCCGACGTCGCCTTCGGCAGCGGTCATTTCAACCTGGCGCAGGGGATCGTGGGGACGGCGACCGGCATCGGCGCATCGCTGAGCACGGTGCTCGGCGGCTATGTCAGCGACAAGTTCGGCAATGCCACCGCATTCATCGGGCTGTCCGGCGTCGCCGCGACGGGGCTCCTTCTGATCCTGCTGATGATGCCGGAAACCCGGCGCACGGCATGACCGCGGCAAAAGAGAAGGCCGGCCGAAACGGGTTCGGCCGGCCAAGTCACGGGGGAGAAAATCGGTCAGGCGTCGAGATTGTGCAGGCGCTGGCGGTTGCGCAGCACGATCTGGCGGGCGCCGGAGAAACCGAGAATGCCCTGGGCGTGAAGCTGCGACAGCGCGCGCGACACGGTTTCGAGCGTGAGGCCGAGATAGTCGCCGATGTCGCGGCGGCACATCGGTAGCGCCATCATGCCGGCAACGGCGAGGCGGCGGTCCATTTCGAGGAGGAAGGTCGCAACACGCTCCATCGCGGTCTTGCGGCCCAGGAGCAGCATGTGGTCCTCAGCATGACGAAGCTCACCGGCGGTCATCGTCCAGAGCTTGCGGGCAACCTGCACGTCGGTGCCGGCGGCCTTCTCGAGGCTCGCGCGCTTCACGAGGCGGACGGTGGTGTCGATGATGGCTTCCGCGGCGAGGCGGTGAGTGGGACCGGATTCGAGGCCGAACACGTCGCCGGCGAGATGGAAGGCGCCGATCTGACGGCGGCCGTCGGAGAGAAGCTTGTAGCTACGCACCGCGCCGGTGACCACCTGATAGACGTATTCGGACGCCTCGTCCTCGCCGTAGATCTCCTCGTCCTTGCCGTAGGAGAACTCGGTGGCGACCAGGCCGACATGGCCCGTGATCGCGCCGAACTGGTCGGTTACGGGGTGGGCAGGGGCAATCTTGCCACCGATTTGGGTGTTGATCGCCTGGGTGTTGATTGTCTGGGTCAGCATCTGCGCCATCTCCGTTGTGATGGCGCTTTCCTACGCGGTATCGGGGGCTTCGAAAATTTCGAGCGATATCTTAAGGGGGGTGCCTTACGTAGAATCCCGTAGGCTTAGGCGCGATGAGATCAGGATGAATCGTCATCGCGCCTAGGTCATTGTTTGAGCATGATCCTTTCGGAAAACCGCTGCACACTTTTCCGGATCATGCTCTAGGCGCGGGGGCGGTCCTGGATGGCGTGGCGGATGCACTTGACCAGGTTTTCGTCGAGAAGCGGCTTCAAAACCACGTCCTTGATGCCCGCCGTCGCCGCCCGGGCCGAGATGTTCTCGTCGGGATAGCCGGTGATCAGGACCACAGGCGCGTCGCGGTCGGATTTGCGCAAGCGGCCGGTCAGCTCGATACCGTTGATGTCCGGCATCTTGTAGTCGATGACGTAGCAGTCCGGCCCGGGCGCGCCGCTGATATTGAGTAGCGCCGTGCCGCTCCTGAATGTCCGCACGGCAAAGCCATCGGTCTCCAGCAGGAACCGCAACGATCCCAGCACGGCGGCATCATCGTCGACCACAAAGACGGTGAGTTGTGGGGAGGACGGCAGCCGCGCACCATGTGAGCTGACCTCGATCATCCTGACTGGTTAGCACGGCCCCGGGAAGGCGCCTTGACCTGCCTCAATCGTTGAGCATGCCGGCACGCATCGCCAGCCGGACCAGTTCGGAGAGGCTGCTCGCCTGCATCTTGGTCATGACATTGGCCCGGTAGACCTCGATGGTGCGCGGGCTGATGTCGTATTCGCGGGCGATCAGCTTGTTGGAGAGGCCCGCGATCAGCCCTTCCATGACCTGGCGCTCCCTGGGACTCAAGGACGCGACGCGGGCGGCGATGTCCTGCGCGACGGCTTCGTTCTTGGCGGCGGGCTCGGCCTGGCGGATGGCCGAGTCGATCATGGCGGTGAGACGGTCGTCATCGAACGGCTTTTCCAGGAAATCGACCGCCCCGAGCTTCATGGCTTCGACCGCGAGCGGCACGTCGCCATGACCGGTCATGATCACGATCGGGAAGGGGCTCTGCTGCGCCTTCATCCGCTTCAGCAGCTCGATCCCGTCGAGCCCGGGCATGCGCACGTCGGAGACGACGCAGCCGAAGGCGAGGCCGGGCAGGGCTTCGAGAAAGGCGAGGGCGTCGTCGAACAGGGTGACGCCGAAGCCGGCGGAATCCAGCAGGAAGTTCAGCGAGTCCCGCATCGCTGCGTCGTCGTCGATGACGTAGACATGTCCCTTGGTCGTCATGGATCAGCTCTCGTCGGTTGCCGGCAAGGTGAAGCGGAATGTCGCTCCGCCCGCCGCGTTGCTCTCGGCCCACATGCGGCCGCCGTGAGCCTCGATGATCGAGCGGCTGATGGACAGTCCCACGCCCATGCCGGTGTCTTTGGTGGTGAAGAAGGTCTGGAACAGGTTAGGAATGACGTCGTCCCGGAAGCCGATGCCTGTGTCTGAGACCTCCACCTCGATCATGTCGTCGCCGACGCGGGTGTTGGCGACGACGAGCTCGCGCCGCGGCGACTGCGCCATGGCCTCGAGCGCGTTGCGGAACAGGTTTACCAGCACCTGCTGAATCTGCACCCGGTCGGCGAGGACGAGATCGGCGCCGGGATCGAGGCTGAAGCGGAGCTGCACGTTCTGCTCGCGCGCGCCGGCGAGCCCGAGCGCGCCGGCTTCCTCGATCAGCTTCGACAGGCTCTCGACCCGCTTTTCCGATTCGCCGCGGGAGACGAAGTCGCGCAGCCGGCGGATGATCTGGCCGGCACGCAAGGCCTGCTCCGCCGCCCGATCGAGCGCGCTTTCGACCTTCGGCGAGTTGGGATCGCTGCTGCCGGCGAGGAGGCGCCGCGATCCCTTCATGTAGTTGCTGATCGCCGCCAGCGGCTGGTTGAGCTCGTGGGCGAGCGCGGAAGCCATTTCGCCCATTGCGGTCAACCGCGACACGTGCACGAGCTCGGCTTGCAGCTCTTGGAGCCGCGCCTGGGTCTGCTGGTGCTCGGTGAGGTCGCGCACGAAGCCGGTGAAATAGGGCTCGCCCGCGCGTTGCGTCTGCCCGACGGACAGGTGCATCGGGAAAGTCGTGCCATCGCGGCGCTTGCCCGTCACGATCCGGCCGATGCCGATAATGTGCGGATCATTCGTCCGGAGATAGCGCGCGAGATAGCCGTCATGACGAGACTGATCGGGCTCCGGCATGAGAATGCTCACGTTTCGGCCGATGGCTTCCTGCTTGCTGTAGCCGAACAGCCGCTCCGCGGCGCTGCTGAAGAGCTGCATGATGCCGCGCGAATCGATGACGATCATGGCGTCGGGCACCGTTTCGAGAATCGAGCGAAGATGATTCTCCTGGGAGCGCAGGGCCTCCTCGAGCTGCTTTTCCTCGTTGATGTCGAGGAATATCCCGCTGAGATGACGTGGCGTGCCCGAATCGTCCCGGATCACGCCGGCCCTGGCCCGGATCCATTGACCGTTTCCGGACGCGGTGCCGAGCTTGAAGGACAGATCAAGCTCCCCGCCGCCTTCCGAGGTGCGCCCGATCGCCTTCAGGAAATTGTCCCGGTCGCTCGGCTCCAGCAGGGACAGAAAGAGATCGTAGCTGACGGCCTGGTCCCGCTCGAGGCCAAACAGCCGCTTGGCCATCTCCGACCATTCAAGCTCGCGCGTCTTCAGATCGAGGTCCCAGGTGCCCACCCCGAATCCCTCGATGCGGCCCCGGAAATGCTCGCCCCGACCGTCGTCTGCCGGATGGGTCACGCGGGTCGGCGCCAAGCTCTGCTCCTGTTCTCAGCGGGCAGGCAGGATGCCTTTACCGCTACGGCAATTTCGCCCAAGGCTCGCCCAGAGGCAAGCGCGGACGTTGAATTCGCCGTCGTATCTCTCATTGAACAGCGAGAGAGCCAGAAAGCGCCTGTTTGATCTATCTCATCCTGCCGCGCGGCAGCAGGCTTACGATTTGCAAAAATTTGGTGATGCTGGAGATACCCGATGACATACGCGACCGTCATGGTCAGCTTGGCGCTCGATCAGCCCAACGAAGCGCGTCTTCAGGTCGCGGGGGAGCTTGCCGAGCGCTTCGAGGCTGCCATCGTCGGGGTCGCCGCAGCGCAGTTCGCGCCGCCGCTCTATTTCACCGACGGCACCGAGGCGCAGGCGCTGATCGACGAGGGCGAAGCTTCGGTCAAGCGACGGCTGGCCGACCTGGAAGCACAATTCCGCGCAGCGACGAAGAATCGCGGCGGACACGTCGAGTGGCGCAGCGCGATGGATTTTCCGACGCGATTCGTGCTGGCGCAGGCGCGTTGCGCCGACATCGTCGTCAGCGGAGGGCAGAGCCCGGCCTTCTCCGACGCTTTCTCGCTCGCAAGCCCCAAGGATCTGGTGCTGCAGGCCGGCCGTCCGCTTCTCGTCGTCCCCGATCGGGTCAACTGGCTCGACCTGCGCAACGTGCTGGTGGCGTGGAAGGATACGCCGGAGGCGCGGCGGGCGGTGACCGACGCGCTGCCGATGCTGCGCAAGGCGAGGGACATCACCATCGTCGAAATTCCAGAGCAGGGCAACGACCGTTCGGCCGTGATGGCCGGCGTCATCGACGTCGCCGCCTGGCTCGGCCGTCACGGCGTCACCGCGACCGCACGCGTCTCGGAGGCCGCAAGAGACGAAAGCCCCGCGGCGCATCTGGAGAAGGTCGCCGGCGACGTCGGCGCCGGCCTGATCGTCGCGGGCGCCTATGGTCATTCGAGATTTCGTGAGCTGATCCTCGGGGGCGTCACCCAGTATCTGGTCACGCAAACGGCTCGGAGCGTGCTGCTGTCGCACTGACCGCCGGCCGGTCAGTATCGAATCGAGGAGGACGCGTCATGTACAAATTTCTTGAACAGACTGTCGACGGCTACATGACGCGCAACGTCAAAACGGTGCAGCGCGGCCTCGACTTGTTCCAGCTTAGCGAGATGTTCGAGACCGACGATTTCAACTCCTATCCGGTCGAAGACGACGGGCAGGTCGTCGGCATCGTCACCAAGTTCGACATCCTGAAGTGCTTCGCCTTCACGCCGACCCAGATGTTGCCGCGCTATGATGACCTGATGAGACGCAAGATCGGCGACGTCATGACTCCCGAGTTCATCTATGTCAGCCCCGACACGCGGCTGACACGCGTGCTCCAGATCATGGTCGAGCACCGCATCAGGAGCATCATCGTGCTCGACGGTGCACAGAAGCTGGTCGGCATCATCGCCCGTGAGGACGTCATTGCGGCGCTCAAGGCGACGGCGCGGGACTGACGTGACGCCTTTTTCCTTCTCCCCTTGTGGGAGAGGGTGGCGCGAAGCGAGGGGTATCTCTCCACACAGACACCGTTCCCCGCTGCACCAACCCCTCACCCAAGCGAGTTTGCCGCGCTGTCCTTGCTGCCCTCTCCCACAAGGGGAGAGGGCATTTCAACTAGCCGCACCGAAAAAATACGGAGGAACCGAGAAAATATTTGTCCGCTACGGCTCGCCTTCAAGGCCAGCTTGATTTCAATCAATTCCCCGCGAGGGTGAATGTGATTTCTGGCGTTGTGTTCTTTCAGAGAGAATCCGCATGAGCCAGCCCTCCATCTCAAAATCCATGACCATCGGTGAAAGCGGCTTGGCTGTCGTATTCGCAGTCACCGCTTTTCTTTGCGTGATCGCCTCGGCCAAGGCGCTCGATGCACCCTTCGCCTTTCACGCCGCGCTCAGCGCGGCGGCGAGCCTGGCTGCGGTGTTCTTCATCGTCAACCGCTACTTCGAACGGCCGGCGGCGTTGCCGCCCCAGGAAATCAACGGCCGCCCGAACTACAACATGGGGCCGATCAAGTTCTCCGCCTTCATGGCGATGTTCTGGGGCATTGCCGGATTCCTCGTCGGCCTCATCATCGCCTCGCAGCTGGCCTGGCCCGCGCTGAACTTCGATCTGCCCTGGATCAGCTTCGGCCGCCTGCGGCCGCTGCACACCTCCGCCGTGATCTTCGCCTTCGGCGGCAACGTCTTGGTCGCGACCTCCTTCTACGTGGTGCAGAAGTCCTGCCGCGCGCGCCTCGCCGGCGACCTCGCGCCGTGGTTCGTCGTGCTGGGCTACAACTTCTTCATCCTGGTCGCGGGCACGGGCTATCTGCTCGGCGTCACCCAGTCGAAGGAATATGCCGAGCCGGAATGGTACGCCGATCTGTGGCTGACCATCGTCTGGGTCGTCTATCTGCTGGTCTTCCTTGCCACCATCTTCAAGCGCAAGGAGCCGCACATCTTCGTTGCGAACTGGTTCTATCTCGCCTTCATCGTGACGATCGCGGTCCTGCATCTCGGCAACAACCCCGCGCTCCCGGTCTCGGTGTTCGGCTCGAAGTCCTACGTCGCCTGGGGCGGCATCCAGGACGCCATGTTCCAGTGGTGGTACGGCCACAACGCGGTCGGCTTCTTCCTGACCGCCGGCTTCCTCGCCATCATGTACTACTTCATCCCGAAGCGGGCCGAGCGGCCGATCTATTCCTACCGGCTCTCGATCATCCACTTCTGGGCGCTGATCTTCCTCTACATCTGGGCCGGCCCGCACCATCTGCACTACACGGCGCTGCCCGACTGGACGCAGACGCTGGGCATGACCTTCTCGATCATGCTGTGGATGCCCTCCTGGGGCGGCATGATCAACGGCCTGATGACGCTGTCGGGCGCCTGGGACAAGCTGCGCACCGATCCCGTGCTGCGCATGCTCGTGGTCTCCGTCGCCTTCTACGGCATGTCGACCTTCGAAGGCCCGATGATGTCGATCAAGGTGGTCAACTCGCTCAGCCACTACACCGACTGGACCATCGGTCACGTGCACTCCGGCGCGCTCGGCTGGGTCGGCTTCGTCTCCTTCGGTGCGATCTACTGCCTGGTACCGTGGGCCTGGAATCGCAAGGGCCTCTACAGCCTGAAGCTCGTCAACTGGCACTTCTGGATCGCGACCCTCGGCATCGTTCTCTACATCTCGGCGATGTGGGTGTCCGGCATCCTCCAGGGCCTGATGTGGCGTGCCTACACCTCGCTCGGCTTCCTCGAATATTCCTTCATCGAGACCGTCGAGGCGATGCATCCCTTCTACATCATCCGCGCCGCCGGCGGCGGGCTGTTCCTGATCGGCGCGCTGATCATGGCCTACAATCTCTGGATGACGGTTCGCGTCGGCGAACAGGAAGCCCAGATGCCCGTCGCTCTTCAGCCGGCGGAATGAGGAGCTAAAGAAATGTCGTTCTGGACACGCCACCAAATCTTCGAAAAGAACTCGATCATCCTGGTCGTCGGCATCCTGCTGGTGATCGCGATCGGCGGTCTCGTCGAGATCACGCCGCTGTTCTACCTCAAGAGCACGATCGAGAAGGTCGACGGGGTCAGGCCCTACACGCCGCTGGAGCTCGCCGGACGCAACGTCTACGTCCGCGAGGGCTGCTACCTCTGCCATTCGCAGATGGTTCGGCCGCTGCGTGACGAGGTCGAGCGCTACGGCCACTTCTCGCTCGCCGCCGAGAGCATGTTCGACCATCCGTTCCAGTGGGGCTCCAAGCGCACCGGTCCGGACCTCGCCCGCGTCGGCGCCAAATATTCCGACGACTGGCACGTGACCCATCTGACCAACCCGCGCGCGATCGTGCCGCAGTCGGTGATGCCGGGCTATCCGTTCCTCAGCAGGGCCGAGGTCGACCCGGATGCGATCGCCGGCGACATGCGCACGCTCAGGACGGTCGGCGTCCCCTACAGCGATGAGCAGATTGCCAACGCCGCCGCCGACCTGAAGGCTCAGGCCGATCCGGACAACGCCGGCACCGATGCCTTCGGCAAGCGCTACGCCAAGGCCGTCGTGCGCAATTTCGACGGCAAGACCGGCACGCCGACGGAGATGGACGCGCTGATCGCGTACCTGCAGATGCTCGGCACGCTGGTCGACTTCAAGATCTACAACGAGAAAGCCAATCTTCGCTGAGAAGGCATGAACGATGAAAGCCATCCTGACCGTCCATAATCTTGCGTCCGATCTCGTGACGACGATCTGGACACCGGTGTTCGTCGCGATCTTTCTCGCGATCGTCGCCTACGCATTCTGGCCCCGTAACAAGGCTGTGTTCGACAAAGCGGCGCACCTGCCGTTGCGGGAGGAGTAGAGAACCATGACCGATCATTCTAGCGACATCGATTCCGTCTCCGGCAAGTCCACGACCGGACACGAGTGGGACGGCATCAAGGAGCTCAACACGCCGCTGCCGCGCTGGTGGGTGATCACCTTCTATCTCACCATCGTCTGGGCGATCGGCTACTGGATCGTCTATCCGGCCTGGCCGCTCATCTCCAGCAACACCACCGGCGTGTTCGGCTACTCCTCGCGCGCCGACGTCGCAGTCGAACTCGCCAACCTCGAGAAGATCCGCGGTGACAAGATGGTGGCGCTGGGTGCGGCCTCGCTCGTCGACATCGAGAAGGACCCGGCTCTGCTGGCGCTCGCCCGCGCCAAGGGCAAAACCGTGTTCGGCGACAATTGCGCGCCGTGTCACGGCTCCGGTGCCGCCGGTGCCAAGGGCTATCCCAATCTGAACGACGACGACTGGCTTTGGGGCGGCACGCTCGACCAGATCATGCAGACCATCCAGTTCGGCGCACGGTCCGGCCATGCCAAGACGCATGAGGGCCAGATGCTCGCCTTCGGCAAGGACGGTGTGCTGAAGGGCGACGAGATCGTCACGGTCGCCAATTACGTGCGGTCGCTGTCGGGCCTTTCCACGCGCAACGGCTACGACGCCGCCAAGGGCCAGAAGATCTTTGCGGAGAATTGCGCCGCCTGTCACGGCGATGCCGGCAAGGGCAACCTGGAGCTCGGCGCACCGAACCTGACCGACAAGATCTGGCTCTATGGCTCCGACGAGGCGAGCCTGATCGAGACCATCAGCCAAGGGCGCGCCGGCGTGATGCCGGCCTGGGAAGGCCGGCTCGATCCCGCCACCATCAAGGCGATGGCGGTCTATGTCCATTCGCTCGGCGGCGGCAAATAGCCGATCCGCGACCGACGACTTCAGGCGGGGGCGAAGAAAAGCGCCCCCGTTTGCGTTGGATCAAGGGCCTTGCCGGCGCCGGGTCTAGGTTTGATCGCACCTCTTGAAAGATTCAGCGATGAACAAGGCCGTCAATCCGAACGAACTCAAGCCAGCGGACGACAGCGGGCCACTCTATGCGGCCCGCAAGAAGGTCTACCCGCAGAGCGTCTCGGGCACGTTTCGGCGGATCAAATGGTCCCTGATGGCGGTCTGCCTCGGCGTCTACTATTTCCTGCCGTTCGTACGCTGGAATCGCGGCCTCGGCGCCCCCAGCCAGGCGGTGCTGATCGATCTTCCCAACAGCCGCTTCTATTTCTTCTTCATCGAGCTGTGGCCGCAGGAGGTCTACTACTTCACCGGCCTGCTGATCGTGGCCGCGGTGGCGCTGTTCCTGATGAACTCGGTCGGCGGCCGCATCTGGTGCGGTTATCTCTGCCCGCAGACGGTGTGGACCGACCTGTTCTACGCCGTCGAACGGCTGGTCGAGGGCGACCGGCGCGAGCGGATGAAGAAGGACAAATCGTCCGATCCGCTGAAGCTCGAGCGCATCTCCGAGATCGTGCTCAAGCATTCGATCTGGATCTTGATCGCGTGGTGGACCGGCGGCGCCTGGGTGCTCTATTTCAGCGACGCGCCGACCCTGGTGAAGGAGCTCGTCACCTTCCAGGCGCCGATGATCGCCTATATCTGGATCGGCATTCTCACCGCGACGACCTACCTGCTCGCCGGCTTCATGCGCGAGCAGGTCTGCACCTATATGTGCCCGTGGCCGCGCATTCAGGCCGCGCTCACGGATGAATGGGCGCTCAACGTCACCTATCGCTACGATCGCGGCGAGAAGCGCACTTCGGTGAAGAAGGCCGCCGAACTGCGCGCGCTCGGCCAGCAGGTCGGCGATTGCGTCGACTGCGACCAATGCGTCGCGGTCTGCCCGACCGGCATCGACATCCGCAACGGACCGCAGCTCGAATGCATCCAGTGCGGGCTCTGCATCGACGCCTGCGACAACGTGATGGCGAAGATCGGCCGGCCGAAGCGCCTGATCGGCTACGACAACGACATCAACATCCACCGCCGCCAGGAAGGCAAGGCGCCGATCTACCGGATCGTCCGGGCCCGCACCGTCGTCTACAGCGCGATCATCGCGGCGGTCGGCGGCATCATGATCTACACGCTCGCGACCCGCAGCCTGCTCGACGTCAATGTGCTGCACGACCGCAATCCGGTCGCGGTCAAGCTCAGCGACGGCTCGATCCGCAACGCCTACACGGTGCGGCTGCTCAACAAGAGCGGCTATGACCGCGTCATCGCGATCGATGCTGACGGGCCGGTCAATTCGACCATTCACGTCGTCGGCGTCGATTCGGTGACCCCGGATCGGCCGATGATCGTGATCCCGCGCGACTCGACGAGCGAGCTCCGCCTTCTCGTCACCGCGCCGGCCGACAACAACCCGGAGAAGTCGATTCCGGTCCGCTTCCACGTCACGGACATCGGGCTCGGCGTCGCCGCTTCCGCCACCGACAATTTCGTCTCGCCTTAAGGGATCAGGAGACTGCCATGGCTTCCAAGCCTCTGACCGGAACCAAGGTCTTGCTGATGCTGGTCGCTTTCTTCGGCGTCGTGATCGGGGTCAACGGGACCATGATGAAGCTCGCGATCGCGACGCTGCCCGGCACCGACGTCGACAGCCCCTACGCCGCGGGCCTCGTCTATGACCGCGAGATCTCGGCGGCGCAGGACCAGGCCGCGCGCAAATGGAAGGTCAACGCCCATATCGAGCGCCGCCGCGACGGCGGCGCCTCGGTCCAGGTCGAAGCCCGCGATGCCGGCGGCCAGCCGATCTCCGGGCTCAAGTTCGGCGGCCGGCTGGAGCGGCCGACCGACAAGCGTGCCGATCTCGCCGTCGAGCTCACCGAATCCGGCATCGGCCTCTATCGCGGCAGTGCCGCGTCGGTCGCGCCGGGCCAATGGGACCTGGTGATCGAGGGCGAGGCGCGGGGAACACGCGTGTTCCTGTCGCGCAACCGCGTGATCCTGAACTGAAGGACTTCGTCATGCACGTCACGCGGGACTTCTCGCATTACGTCCGAAACGCGGGTGAGGGCATCCAGCACATCGATCTCGCGGTCGAAGGCGTTCACTGCGCTGGGTGCATGGCCAAGATCGAACGCGGCCTGTCCGTGATCCCCGACGTCACGCTGGCGCGCGTGAATCTCACCGACCGCCGCGTCGCGCTGGAATGGAAGGCGGGCACGCTCGATCCCGGCCGGTTCATCGATCGACTCGAGGAGCTCGGCTACAAGGCCTATCCGTTCGAGACCGAAAGCGCGGAGGAGGCCGAGGTCGCCGAATCGCGTTTCCTGCTGCGCTGCCTCGGCGTCGCGGCATTCGCCACCATGAACGTGATGATGCTGTCGATCCCGGTATGGTCGGGCAACGTCTCGGACATGCTGCCGGAGCAGCGCGACTTCTTCCACTGGCTGTCGGCGCTGATCGCATTGCCGGCGGCGGCCTATGCCGGCCAGCCGTTCTTCCGCTCGGCCTGGCGCGCGCTGTCGGCGAAGACCACCAACATGGACGTGCCGATCTCGATCGGCGTGATCCTGGCGCTCGGCATGTCCGTGGTCGAGACCATCCACCACGCCGAGCACGCCTATTTCGACGCCGCGATCATGCTGCTGACCTTCCTCCTGGTCGGCCGCTTCCTCGACCAGAACATGCGGCGGCGGACCCGCGCGGTCGCCGGCAATCTCGCGGCGCTGAAAGCGGAGACGGCTGCGAAGTTCGTGGGCCCCGGCGAAATCTCGCAAGTGCCGGTGGCGGCCATCCATCCCGGCGACATCGTGCTGCTGCGGCCGGGCGAGCGCTGCGCGGTCGACGGCACCGTGATCGAGGGACGTTCCGAGATCGACCAGAGCCTGATCACCGGCGAGACGCTCTATGTCACGGCGGAGCAGGGCACGCCGGTCTATGCGGGATCGATGAACATCTCGGGCACGCTGCGGGTGCGGGTCTCGGCGGCCTCGGAGGCGACGCTGCTCGCCGAGATCACGCGGCTGCTCGACAACGCGCTGCAGGCGCGCTCGCGCTACATGCGGCTCGCCGACCGCGCCTCGCGGCTATACGCGCCGGTGGTGCATGCGACCGCGCTTCTGACCATCCTCGGCTGGGGCATCGCCGGCGCGAGCTGGCATGACGCGATCGTCACCGGCGTTGCCGTCCTCATCATTACCTGCCCCTGTGCACTGGGCCTTGCCATTCCGACCGTGCAGACGATCGCCTCCGGCGCGATGTTCAAGTCCGGGGTGCTGCTGAATTCCGGCGACGCGATCGAGCGGATGGCGGAAGCCGACCATGTCATCTTCGACAAGACCGGCACGCTGACGCTGCCTGATCTCGAAGTGATGAATGCGGCCGACATCCCCGCCGACATCTTCGAGCTCGCCGGCCGGCTCGCGCTGTCGAGCCATCATCCGGTCGCCGCCGCCGTCGCTCAGGCCGCCGATGCGAAGTCTCCGATCGTCGGCGCGGTCGAAGAACCCGGGCAGGGCGTCCGCGCGACCGTGGACGGCGTCGAGCTTCGCCTCGGCCGTCCGTCCTACTGCGGTGCCGAGACGCTGGTCGGCGGCGCCACGCTCGATCCCGAAGCCTCCGTCGTCGCTTTCAGCAAGGGCAGCGAGAAATTCGTCCTCTCGGTACGCCAGGGCCTGCGTCCGGATGCGCAGGCCGTGGTCGCGGCCCTGAAGGCGCGCAACATCGGCATCGAGATCCTGTCCGGCGACCGCGAGCCGGCGGTGAAGGCTGCGGCGCAGGCGCTCGCCATTCCCGAGTGGCGCGCCGGCGTCACGCCGGCCGACAAGATCGCGCGGATCGAAGAGCTGAAGCAGCGCGGCGCCAAGGTGCTGATGGTCGGTGACGGCATGAACGATGCGCCGTCATTGGCGGCTGCCCATGTGTCGATGTCGCCGATCTCGGCCGCGCATCTCAGCCAGGCCACCGCCGATCTCGTCTTCCTCGGCCGGCCGCTCGCCCCCGTGGTTGCCGCGATCGATGCTTCGCGCAAGGCGCTGCACCTGATGCGGCAGAACCTCTGGCTTGCGATCGGCTACAACGTGCTTGCCGTTCCGGTCGCGATCAGCGGCATCGTGACGCCCCTGATCGCGGCAGCGGCCATGAGCGGATCCTCGATCCTGGTCATGCTGAATTCGCTGCGTGCCCGCAGCACCTCGCGGGAGATCGTGTGATGGAGATCCTCGTCATCCTGGTCCCGCTGGCCTTGATGCTCGGAGGTGCCGGTCTCGTCGCCTTCCTCTGGTCGCTGCGCAGCGGCCAGTACGACGATCTCGACGGTGCCGCCTGGCGCGCCATCGCCGACGACGAGCCGCCGCAGGAGGCCCCGGTCGAGCGTTAAAGCATGATCCGGAAAAGTGCGCAGCGGTTTTCCGGATCATGCCTAAACAACAACCTAAAGCGCGATGAGGATTCATCCCAATCGCATCGCGCTTTAGCGCTTCAGGTCGACGGTGAGCAGGGCGGCCAGCGCGAGCGCCGCGCCCACACCGGTGACGCAGGCCTGCCAGCCGAGAGCATCGAACAGCCGGCCGAGTACGGCCGTGCCGACGAGCCCGCCGCAGAAATAACACGCAAGATAAGTCCCGCTGGCGATGCCGCGGTTGTCGGTTGCGGCCTGTCCGACGAAGCCCGTCGCGGCGGCCTGCGCGAAGAATGTGCCGATGCCGACCAGAACCATGCCGGCGAGCACCGCGCCCAGATGCGGCGCCAGCATCAAGGGCAGGCCCAGCCCGGCGACAGCGAGCGCGCTCCAGATGGTGGGGCGCGTTCCCAGCCGCGCGGCCACCTTGCCGGCCAGCAGCGTCGTGACGACCGACGGCAGGAAGACGAAATAGACGAGGCCCAGATCCATCATGCCCAGCGACAGCGGTGGCCGCACCAGCACGAAATTGACGAAGGTGAAGATGCCGATGAAGGCGAACAGGATGCAGAAGCCGATGCCGAAAGCGGCCCGCAGCCGTCGATCGCGCCAATGCGCGATAGTGGCGGAGACCGGCGAAGCCGCCGGCATCATCGCATGCATCGGCCGCACGCGCTGGATGGTGAAATAGACCAGTAACGCGCCGGCCAGGTTCAGCGCTGCGAAGAAGTAGAAGTTCCAGGCGAGTCCGAGGCTATCGGCCACGGCCGCCGAGATCAGCCGGCCGACAAGGTTGCTGGCGACATTGCCGGTGATGTAGGCGGCAAACGCACTGCCGGCGTCCTTGGCACTGCATTGCTCGCCGAGATAAGCGAGGGTGAGCGCGAAGGCGGCCGCCATGCACAGGCCCTGCGCGACGCGCAGGACGGTGAAGACGGCAAGATTTGGCGCGGACGCCAGCAGGCCGGTGGGAATCGCAAGAAGTGCCAGGCCGAGCAGGATGCCCGTTCGCCGGTCGATATGCGGGCTGAAGAAGCCGACGACGAGACCTGCGACCGCCATGCCGAAGGTGCTGGCATTGACGGCAAAGCCCATCGCTGCGGGTGTGACGCCGTAGTGCCGCGTCAGCGAGGGCAGGATCGCCTGCGTCGCGAAAAGGTCGACGACGGTCAGGAAGGCGGTGAGGCCGATCACGAGCGACCGAAGCGCGAGACCAGGGGAATGCGCCTCGTTCGTCATCACGTCCTGTTTGATGGGAGCGGAAAGATCGGTCATGGCCTGATTTTCCTGTGAGGAATGTGGCGCCCGGCACGCCGGCGGCATGGGGGATCCCGGGCGCCACACCCGGCAACGAGTGCTGGGGCTGGGGCGCTCGTTACATGTGATGGTCGTTGGGATCCTTGCGGACGTCGCCGACGTAGAGGATGACCGTCTCCTTGCCGAGATTCTTCCACCAATGCGAGGTGCCGTAGACTTCGGGGCGGATGTCGCCGGCCTTGTGCACGATCGGATCGACGCAATTGGAGGCGTATTCGACGATCTCGCCCTGCTGCACGAAGATCAGGGCGGGGCGGTCGTCATGGCTGTGCCAGGGCACGATGCCGCCGGGCGCGATGGTCAGCTTGCGGAAGCGCAGTTCGCGGCCCTCGATATGCGCCGGCTGCTTGCCGAGGTCGATCGCGCCGAGCGTGACGTCGGTGACGCCGACGGGTTTGTGGTCGACCATCTGCTGTGCGTTCGGCTTGATCTTGCCGGCTGGGCATTCGCCGGCGACTACCGGCTGCGCCGAGAGGGTCAGCGCGCCGACGATTGCAAGGCCTGGCCAGGTCAGGCGCGACAGAGCGTGGCTCGTGAACATGGGGAGGTCTCCTGTGTTGGCCGCAACCTCGCTGGTCGCCGGCTGTGGCAGGAGTTTCTTCGAGCCACGGCCCGTCCTGAAATGCCCTTTCGCTCTCGGTGCGATAGCGCGGCGCTATGCCGATAGGCGGCGGCTATCGAACCGATTGTGGATCGGCATTTCCGCTCGCGCGGCTTCCACCGTTCGATGGCGAAGCGCCCGATTGGCGGGCGTTCACGTCAATCCGGAGGAGCATCCCATGACAAGACTGTCCAAGACCCTGATCGCCACCGCCGCGTTTGCGGTCATCGCCACATCGGCCCTCTCGGAGGCCACCTGGGATTTCAAGGCCGGCATGGCCTATGTCTATCGTGGGCCCGGCAAGATGTCGGCGATGGCGATGGCGCCGGCCGAGAAGAACCACGAGGCCATGATGAAGCACGCGAAGAAGGTACCCGACAACACGGTCTTCTTCATGGACAACGGGACGCTGTACTCTGCCTCGGGGCGGCTCGATCCCACCGGCAACTTCTACGTGAACTGAACCGATCCTGGCAGCGCGGCCGCCCCTTGCGGGCGGCCGAACCGGGAAACTACTATTGGCCCCCAGGGAATGCCGGAGCAGAAAGATGACGTCTCTCTCGCCAGCCGACACCGAACAGCTCAGACTCGCCTTCCAGCGCTGCCGCGACATGGACGGTACGCTGAACGAACAGCTCCGCGCCTATGCGGATGCCAGCCGCGAAGTCTTCCCGGCCTATGGCGAGGCGGTCGATCGGCTGGTGGCGCGATTGGACGGAAACGGCGGTGGCGCGACCGCGCCGCGCGCGGGCGATGCGATGCCGCCGTTCATGCTGCCTGACGAGGGCGGGCGTCTCGTCGCGATGCCTGCGCTGCTGGAGCGCGGTCCGCTCGCCGTGATGTTCTTCCGCGGCCATTGGTGTCCCTATTGCAGGCTCAATGTCCGCGCCGTGGTTCAGGCACGCGATCGCATCGAGGCCATGGGGGCGCAGGTCGTCGCAATCGTGCCGGAGACGCAGGAATATACCGGACAGCTCAAGGCCGAGTCCGGCGCGCCGTTTCCGATCCTGACCGATCTCGACAACGGCTACGCGCTGTCGCTCAATCTCGCGATTTGGCTCGGCACCGAGATTCAGCAACTGCTGTCCTATCAGGACATGGCGAAATTCCACGGCAATGACGGCTGGATGCTGCCGATCCCGGCCGTGTTCGTCGTCGGCCGCGACGGCATCGTGAAGGCTCGCTTCGTCGATCCGGATTTTCGCAAGCGCATGGAGATCGACGATCTGATCGAAGCGCTGGAGAGCGCGAGCCGGGAGGACTAGGTCTGCGCGGGCGAGCTGCTCGTCTTTCTCCCCTTGTTGTCGAACAGATACATGATGCTCTCGCAAGCAGCGAGATGCAGATTGAAGTGCCCTCGCCCCTTGTGGGAGAGGGCAGCGACGCCGGTTGACACGAACTCACTTGGGTGAGGGGTATGCCTCCAAGCTTTCCGTGTGGAGAGATACCCCTCATCCGGCGCTTCGCGCCACCTTCTCCCGCAAGGGGAGAAGGAAGGCGCCGGATGAGGGGTATCTAGTCCCATACACTGATGTCCGTGGAGATATACCCCTCACCCAAGTGAGTCCGCTTCCGGCACCTTCGCTGCCCTCTCCCACAAGGGGCGAGGGCGCAGCAATGCGCATCTCGCCTGCTGGGAGAATGCTTCCCCAGCTACCCCGCGATTTCCCGCCAATCGGCGCCGCGCAGCATGCGCATCACGGCATTGCCTACGGCCGTGCGTTGTCGGCCCGCGACCCCATAAAGGTTGACGGTACGGCGGGCGTCCAGCCCTGCCACTGCGGCGCGTGTCAGCCGCTCCGGCACGGGCGAGGTGTGCGGCACCATGGCGACGCCCATGTCGGCCTCGACCAGCTCGATCAGATCGCGCTCGTTCGAGACCTCATGGCCATGTTCGATGTCGATGCCGTGTTCGCGCAGGCTCGCGGAGATGCGGCGCGCGTGCTCGCAGAAGGTGCGGCTCAGTAGCTGCTCGGATCGCAAATCGTCCAGATCGACGCTGGCGCGGCCGGCCAGCCGGTGTCCGTCGCCGACCACGAGCTCGAAATTCTCGGTGAACAGCGGCCAGACGTCGAGCCGGTCCCAGGCCTCGTCGATCTCCGCAGCGATGCCGAGCTCGGCTTCGCCCTTCTTCAGGAAATCGCCGACCTCCCGGTTCGAGCCGCGCAGGAAGCGGAATTCGAGCCGGTTGAACTGCCGCTTGATCTCGTTGAGATGGGGAATGAGCAGGGCGAGGTCGATCGAATGCGTCAGCGCAATGCGGAGCGCACCGATCTCGCCACTTCTGAACGAGGAGGCGAGCGAGCGTGCGCCGGCGGCGGCGTCATAGCACTGCTTCAGAAGCGGATGCATGCGCTGACCGAGCTCGGTCAATTGCGCCGCCGGCCGTTCGCGGCGGAACAGGTCGCCGCCGAGCTCGGCCTCCAGCTGCTTGATCGCGCGCGTCAGCGACGGCTGCGTGACGTTGCACTCCTCGGCTGCGCGCGTGAAATTCAAGAGCTGCGCCACCGCGAGGAAATAGCGGACCTGGTGCATTTCCATGGATCGGCTCCGAGCGAGAATGAACTCGATCTTATCGGATCGGCCGGCGAATGACATCCCGCCCGCAATAGCGCGCGCCTATGGATTCGGAAGCCAGCCGGTATTTCCGTTTGGGCGGCCGATGCTCCAGCTTCTGCGCAGGCTGGAAGCCCAGTCATTGCCAATGGAGACCGCGTCATGAACATACCGCTGAAGCCGCAGACATCTCAACCTGCCCGCGCGCTGGCGGGCAAGGTGGCGCTGGTCACGGGCTCGACCAGCGGAATCGGCCTCGGCATCGCGCGTGCGCTGGCGGCGGCCGGCGCCGACATCGTGCTGAACGGGCTTGGCGTTGCCAGCGAGATCGGCCGGACCCGCGAGCAGATCGCCGCCGAGTTCGGCATCAAGGCGAGCTACTCGCCGGCCGACATGACGAAACCCAAATCAATCGCCGAGATGATCGCGGCGACCATCGCCCAATCGGGCCGGCTCGACATTCTCGTCAACAATGCCGGGATCCAGCACGTCGCGCCGCTCGATCAGTTCCCGGTGGAGAAATGGGATCAGATCCTCGCGATCAACCTGACCTCGGTGTTCCACACGACGCGGCTCGCACTGCCGGCGATGCGGCGGAACGGCTTTGGCCGGATCATCAATGTCGCCTCCGCGCACGGTCTGGTCGGCTCGCCATTCAAGGCGGCCTATGTCGCGGCCAAGCACGGCATCGTCGGACTCACGAAAGTCACCGCGCTCGAGACCGCGGAGGAGGGCATCACCTGCAATGCGGTCTGCCCGGGCTACGTCTATACGCCGCTGGTCGAGGCGCAGATCGACGGGCAGGCCAAGGCGCACGGCATCTCCCGCGACGAGGTGATCCGCGACGTGCTGCTGGCACAGCAGCCGAACAAGCGTTTTGCGACAGTCGAAGAGCTCGGCGCGCTCACGGTGTTCCTGTCGACAGACGCGGCCGCGTCCATCACGGGCGTAGCGCTGCCTGTCGACGGCGGCTGGACCGCGCACTAACATGAGCCGGCGTAACAAGCCGCAGTCGGCAGCGAATACCCGGGCAGTGCAGGCTGATCAGGAGCGACCCATGAATGGCACGCAAACCAACATACAGCGCAAGGATATCCCGGGTCAGGTCGTGCTGGTGCTCCAGGGCGGCGGCGCGCTCGGCTCGTACCAGGCGGGCGTCTACCAGGCGCTGCACGAGGCCGGCATAGAGCCGGACTGGGTCATCGGCACCTCGATCGGCGCCATCAATGCGAGCCTGATCGCGGGCAACGCGCCGGCGCAACGGCTCGCGCGCTTGAGGGAGTTCTGGAAGCGGATGGAGCAGCAGCCGGTCTGGGACTGGCGTGCCGGATTTCCGGGCTTCAACGAAAAGCTGGCCTATTGGTCGACCGTCACCCACGGCATTCCAGGCTTCTTCCGCCCCAATCCGCTGGCACATGCCGGAGATTCCTTTCCGCTGGGGGCCGATCACGCCGGCTATTATTCGACGGCTCCGCTGGAGAAGACGCTGAGCGAGCTCGTTGATTTCGACCTGGCCAATCGCTGCGCGCCGCGCCTGACGGTCGGTGCGGCTCATGTCGGTACCAGCGAAATGCGCTATTTCGACAGCCGCGACGGCGAGCTGACGGTGAAGCACGTGATGGCTTCGGGCGCGCTGCCGCCGGCTTTCCCGGCCGTGCGCATCGACGGCGAACTCTATTGGGACGGCGGCATCCTGTCGAACACGCCGACGGAAGCGGTGTTCGACGACAATCCCCGCAGGGATTCGCTCATTTTCTCCGTGCATCTGTGGAATCCCGTCGGGCCCGAACCGAGCACGATGGCGGAGGTGCTGAACCGGCACAAGGACGTGCAATATTCCAGCCGCATCGCGAGCCAGATCGTGCGACAGCAGCAGGCCCATCGCCTGCGCCATGTGATCAACCAGCTTGCGGCACGGCTACCCGAGAGCGAGCGCGACGACCCCGCCGTGCGTGAGCTGACGAGCTACGGTTGCCCGACCCGCATGCATGTGGTGCGGCTGCTGGCGCCGCAGCTCGAGCGCGAGACGCATACCAAGGACATCGATTTCAGTCCGTCCGGGATCACGCGGCGGTGGCATGCCGGCTATGCCCATACGAAGGCGGTGCTGGCGCGCAAGCCGTGGATCGGCGAATTCGATCCGCTCGCCGGCGTGGTGCTGCACGAGCACATGGACGAGATGCCGATGGCAGCGGAGTAGGGCCTTGTTCGTCATTGCTTTGCACGACGACGATTTCGCAGGCGCGCGGTCCGGAGTATGGTCGCCGTGTCTTCATCGCGAGGCCTGCAATTGGTCGCTGAGAAGGATCTGGAGGCGTCGCTCGATACGCTGCGTACGAACGCGGCGGGACCGGTCGCGGGCGTGTTCGGTCCGGCCTCGCTGACCTGGCAGATCGACCGGGAGGCCGTGATCTTTCTCGGTGCCGGCCGTGCGCTGCTGCTGCAGCTGGCCCATCCATGGGTGGCGGCGGCGATCGCCGAGCATTCGCGCACCCTTGCCGATCCGATCGGCCGCTTCCATCGCACCTTCGACATCGTCTTCACGATGGTGTTCGGCTCGCTGGACCGGGCGCTGCTGTCGTCCCGGCAGCTGCATCGGCGTCACAGCATGATCGTCGGCGAGATGCCCGAGACCGTGGGTCCGTTCGCGGCCGGCTCGCGCTACTGCGCCAACGACGTCCCAGCGCTGCGTTGGGTCCATGCGACGCTGGTCGAGACGGCGCTCATGGCACATGATCTGGTGCTGCCGCCACTCTCGGTGGAGGAGTGCGATCGCTATTGGAGCGAAGCCAGGCTGTACGGCGCCCTGTTCGGATTGACGGGGGATGATTTGCCGGCGGACTGGTCCGGCTTCGTGGCCTACACTACCGCAATGGCGCAGTCGGAGACGTTGACCGTCAGCCCAGCGGCGCGCGAGATCGGCGCACAGATATTCAGCGGCGCCCGCCCCTGGTTGCGGCCACCGCGATGGTATCGCGCGCTCACGGCAAGGATGCTGCCAGAGCGCTTGCGCGCCGGCTTTGGTTTCGAGCTTGACGCGCGGGATATCCGGTCCGTCGACCATGCACTGCGATGGATCAGGCGCGTCTATCCGAGATTGCCCGACAGGCTGCGCTATGTCGGCCCCTACCAGGAGGCGCAGGCGCGGCTGCGGGGCGAGATGTATCCTGATTGGATGACCCGCTGTCTCAACCGCGCCTGGATCGGACGGCCGCAGATGGATGTTCGTCGCTGAGCGCTCCCGGCGTGTCCCGGACAAGCTGCAACGCACAAGCGTTGCGGCGCAGAGCCGGGACCCAACAGAGGCCACGAACCCAGTCGAGACACAGTCGAGACATGGGCCCCGGCTCAGCAACGCACCACGTCGCAAGGCGACGCGCTGCGTCCGGGGCACGAGATCGGAGTGGGGCGCGCGACTTTATCGCGCTCTGCGCGGACCCGGTGGCTCGCAATGACGGAGTATGCGGAAACGCCTCGGCCTCACACCGACGCCAGCTTGCGGTACAGTGCGCTGTAGCTGCCGGCCGAGATGCTCCAGGAGAACGATCGTCCCATGGCGCTGCGGCGCATGGTATCGAGCTGGTCTTGCGCCATGAAGGCCGAGAAGGCCCGGCGGACGCCGCCGAGGAAGGACTCGTGCGAGGGCTTCGAAAACAGGAATCCGGTCTCGCCGTCGGTGATGGTCTCGGCGAGCCCGCCGGTCTGGTGCCCGATCGGCAGCGAGCCGAAGCGCTGAGCATACATCTGGCTGAGGCCGCACGGCTCGAAGCGCGACGGCATCAAGGTGAAGTCGCTGCCGGCGAAGATGCGGCGCGCCTGGGCGTCGTTGAAGCCGATCGCAACCCCGATGGCGTCCGGGCGACGGCGGTGCGCGTCGATCAGGGCCTGCTCGAGCGCCGGCTCGCCGGAGCCGGTGACCACGATCTGCCCGCCGGCGTCGACGATCTCGTCGGCCGCCGACAGCACGAGGTCGATGCCCTTCTGGTGCACGAGCCGCGCGACGATGCCGAACATCGGGCCGCGCGAGACCGCTAAGCCGAACTGCTTGCGCACGTAATCCGCATTGGCCCTCTTGCCGACCCAGTCGCCAGCGCCGAACTGCTGGGCGAGCTGGGCGCAGGAGCGCGGGTCCCAGCTCTCGTCGATGCCGTTGAGGATGCCGGTGAGCTCGGCCGCATCCGAGCGCAGGCGAAGCAGGCCTTCGAGGCCGCAGCCGAATTCGGCCGTGGTGATCTCCCGCGCATAGGTGCCGCTGACGGTGGTGAGGTGCGAGGCGTAGACCAGCCCGGCCTTGAGGAAGGAGACCTGGTCGTAGAACTCGACGCCGTCAATGTGGAAGGAGCTCTCCGGTGCGCCGATCCGCCGCAGCGAGTCCTTCGGGAAGAGGCCCTGATAGGCGAGGTTGTGAATGGTCAGGATCGACGGCAGCTTGGCGCCGCGCCAGGCAAGGTACGCCGGCACGAGCGAGGCCGGCCAGTCATTGGCATGGATCAGGTCCGCTGCCCAATTCTTGTCCAGCTTGCCCATGGCGAGCTCAGCCGCCGCGGAGGCAAATCGCGCGAAGCGGATGTCGTTGTCGGGCCAGTCGCGTCCGGCCTCGTCTCCATAGGGATTGCCGGGCCTGTCGTAGAGCTGTGAGCACAACAGCACATAGACCGGCAACCCGTCCTTGGTCGCGGCCCGGCCGAGCGAGCAGGCCGGCATCTCCGCAAATGCAGGGCAGCGGCCGACGATCTGAATATGCGTGAGTTGCTCGATGATGTCGCGATAGCCGGGCAGCATGATCCGGATATCGGCGAAGGAGCGAAGTGCACGGGGAAGAGCGGCGGAAACGGCGCCCAGTCCGCCAACGCGGATGAAGTCATCCATCTCAGTGGTGACGAACAAGACCCTCAAGAACAGCTGCCCTCTTCCGATCCCGCTTGCTGCTATGCAAGAACGGGTCCAGTTGTCCTGGAATTTCCAAGCCCGCCCACGCGACGCGTCCGTGCGGTAACCACTTTCCTACTCGGCCGCCGCCCTCTAGGGTCGCCGCATCAACAACAAAGCACTTCGTTGGTTCCTAAGAGACCCAAGGCGTGAGCAGGCATGCAGTTATCAGATAAGCATGAGGGGACGTTGACAAAGGTCATGGCAGGTTTGCGGGTCCTGGATTTCTCGACCACCATCGCCGGCCCCCATTGCACGCGGATGCTCGCCGACATGGGCGCCGAGGTCATCAAGATCGAGACCGACGGCGGAGAGACGATGCGGACCCGGCCACCGCTGCGCAAGGGGTGCAGCACCGTGTTCGGCCAGCTCAATGTCGGCAAGAAGAGCGTGGTCCTCGACCTCAAGTCCGAGGACGGCAGGGAGGCGGTGCGCCGGCTGGCCGCGACGGCCGACATTCTGGTGGAGAATTTCCGCCCGGGCGTGATGCACCGGCTGCGGCTCGACTACGACAGGCTGTATCAGGTCAATCCGAGGCTGATCTACTGCTCGATCTCCGGCTACGGCCAGACCGGCCCCTCGGCCGAGCTGCCGGCCTACGCGCCCGTGATCCATGCGGCCTCCGGCTACGACATGGCGCATCTGGCCTACCAGCCGGGCCGCAGCCGTCCCGATTATTGCGGCATCTACCATGCCGACGTCGTCACCGGCACCTACGGCTTCGGCGCGATCGCCTCGGCGCTCTATCAGCGCACGGCCACCGGGCTTGGCCAGCACATCGACGTCTCCATGCTGGAATCGATGCTGACCTTGACGGTGATCGAACTGCAGAACGCGCAATTCGCGGTGAAGCCGCCGCCGCGACCGATGTTCGGGCCGACCGAGACGGGCAACGGCTATGTCATGATCACCGTCGCCAGCGAGAAGACGTTTCAGGGATTGATGGGCGTGATTGGACGCCCCGAATGGATCTCCGATCCACGCTTCGCCACCTACGCCGCGCGTCGCGAGAACTGGGCGGACCTGATGGATGGCGTCGAAGTCTGGTCGCGCCAGCTCACGACCGATGCATGCCTCCTCGCGCTCGGTGCGGCCGGCGTGCCGGCCTCGGCCTATCGCACCGTGTCCGAGGCGCTCGCCGATCCGCAGCTCGCGCATCGGCAGGCGCTCTCCGAAGTGCAGGACGAGGGCGGCTCCTTCCGGGTGCTCAATCTTCCGTTCCGGATGTCCGGCGCCGATACCACATCGGGCAAGACGGTCGCCGCGCTTGGCGAGCACACGGATGCGCTGCGCGACGAGATCGGCCTCGCAGGCGATGGGCAAATTCCGCCAGGCAAAACAGCCGCGACACATTGAGCAACATCGCCGCCGCGTGCGGCGTTTGAACTCCCGTGCGTTCCTCTTGCGGTGGCGAGCATTTGTCGCCAATCTCGCCCTCAAGTCATTCGACGATCCGAAACATCGGACGCGGGATCCCGGGAGGAACCATGACGAACATTGCTGCCGCAGTGCGCAAGCACGTGCCGATTCTCCTCGTTGCGGCGTTCGCACTGGCCGTGCCCGCCCAGGCGCAGAAGCCGGGAGGCAGCATCACGGTCGGCCAGGAGCTGGATATCCCGGGCTTCGATCCCCTCAAGGTCGGCGTCTACGACACCTCGACCTTCACCGCGGCTGCCGCGATCTTCGATACGCTGACCACGCTCGACGACAAGGGCGAGGCCGCACCGAAACTGGCGGTGTCATGGACCCATTCCGACGACTACAAGAGCTGGACCTTCAAGCTGCGCCAGGGCGTGAAATTCCACGACGGCACGCCGTTCAACGCGCAGGCCGTCAAGGAGAATTTCGACCGGCAGAAGGACCCTGCCAACAAGTGCCGCTGCGCCTTCTACATCACCAACGTCAAGGAGGTGCTGGCGCCGGACGACTACACCCTCGTCTATAACCTCACCGATCCTTCGGTGAACTGGCCGGCGGTGATCACCATCCAGAGCCAGAACAATGCGGTGCACTCGCCGACGGCCTGGAAGACCAAGGGCGACGATTACAATCGCAACCCGGTCGGCACCGGTCCCTACATTCTGAAATCCTGGACCGCCGGCGACCGCATGGTGCTGGAGAAGAACCCAAACTACTGGGACAAGGGGCGGCCGTATCTCGACCGCATCGTCCTGAAGCCGCTGCCCGACGCGCAGTCGCGCTTCGCCTCGCTGCAATCGGGCGAGGCCGACATCATCTGGGACGACGAGAACGACGCCGACAACATCATGAAGGCGCAGAAGGATCCCAAGCTCACCGTGCACACTTACAAGGGCTCGGGCGCGCAGGTCTACGCCTTCAACACCAAGGTGGCGCCGTTCGACGACGTGCGCGTGCGCCAGGCGCTGGTGATGGCGATCGATCGTCTGAAGATGTCGCAGGCGATCAGCAACGGCCTCAGCCGGCCTGCATCCAATCCTTACGGCGACGGCTCCTGGGTCAAGTGCAAGGACGACGGCGCGCTGCCGTTCGAGGTCGAAAAGGCCAAGGCGCTGATCAAGGATTACGGCAAGCCGGTCGAGTTCAAGATGCTGGTGACGGCAACGCCCCGCGGCCGCATGATCGGCCAGGTGCTCCAGCAGTTCTGGAAGCGCGTCGGCGCCAACATGGAAATCGAGCAGGTCGACCAGGCCACCATTCCCTCGCGGGCCTTCACCCGCCAGTTCCAGCTGACGCCGTGGCGCATCGTCGATCTCGCCGATCCCGATCCGCAGATGTACGCGAACTTCCGCAGCGGCAGCCCGCTGGCGCTCTCCGGCTTCTCAAATCCCGAGCTCGACAAGCTTCTGGACCACGCGCGCGTAACCGCCGACCTCGGCCAGCGTACCGAGGATTACTGCGCTATCAGCCGCCTGATCAACAAGGAGGCGATCTGGTTCTGGACCTTCCAGAACACCTATTACGCGCTGTCGAGCGCCAAGCTGGAGGGCTTTCCGAAGATCTACAACGGCGTGATCGACGTCTCGAACACCTGGCTGGAATGACCACGCGATGCTGAACTTCGTCGTTCGGCGGCTCCTTGCCATCCTGCCGGTTCTGCTGGCCGTCTCGCTGCTCACCTTCCTGATCGCCTCGCTGCTGCCGGGCGATCTCGCCTTCGTCATCCTCGGCGATCAGGCGACGCCGGAGAATGTCGCGGCGCTGCGCCGCGACATGGGGCTGGATCAGCCGCTGTGGTGGCGTTACCTGAGCTGGCTCGGCCACGTGTTGCAGGGCGATCTCGGCCGTTCGTTCCGGACCGGTCAGACGGTGTTGCAGGCGGTCGCCGAGCGCATCCCGGTCTCGCTGCAGCTGATGCTGATGGCCGAATTCATCGGGCTCGTGATCGGTGTCCCCGTCGCGATCGCCTGCGCTGCGCGCGCCGGCGGCGCCTTCGACCGCTTCATGACCGGCAGCGCCTTCGCCATGCTGTCGATGCCTTCATTTCTCACCGCGATCCTGCTGATCTATCTGTTCGCGGTCGAGCTGCACTGGCTGCCCGCGACCGGCTATGTGCCGTTCACCGAGGAGCCGCTGGCGAATCTGCGCTTCTTCGTGCTGCCGGCCCTGACGCTCGCGCTCGCAGAATGGCCGGGCATCATGCGGGTGCTGCGCTCCGACATGATCGCGACCCTGCAGGAGGACTATATCGCGCTCGCCAAAGCAAAAGGCCTCAAGCCATCCCGCATCCTGTTCGTGCATGCGCTGAAGCCTTCGTCGCTGACCCTGGTGACGGTGACAGGCATCAATATCGGCCGCCTGCTCGGCGGCACGCTGATCGTGGAATCGATCTTCGCGCTGCCCGGCATCGGCCGGCTGCTCGTCGGCGCGATCTACACCCGCGACCTCATCATCCTCCAGGGCGTGGTGCTGCTGGTTGCCTGCGGCTTCGTCATCGTCAACTTCATCGTCGACATGCTCTATGCCGTGCTCGATCCGAGGATCCGCCATGGCCACGCTTGAGCTGTCGATCCAGGTCGAGGAGGTGGCTGCGCCGGTCGGCCGCAAGCGCAAGCTCGGCCTGTTGTTCTGGATCGCAAGCGCCTGGCTTGCGATCATACTTTCGCTCGCGATCCTGGCTCCGGTGCTGCCGCTGCAGAACCCTGTCGACATGGACATGCTGGAGCGCCGCGCGCCGTTCTCGACCGAGCACTGGCTCGGCACCGACGGGCTCGGCCGCGACGAGCTTGCCCGGCTGATCTTTGGTGCGCGGGTGTCGCTCACGGTCGGGCTGATCGCGCCGATGATCGGCCTCGTCGTCGGCGGCGCGCTCGGCCTGCTCGCCGGCTATTTCCGCGGCCGGTTCGAGACGCTGGTGGTCGGGAGCATGGACGTGCTGCTGGCCTTTCCGCCGCTGATCTTCGCGCTCGCCGTGACGGCGTATCTCGGCCAGTCCATTCCCAATCTCACCTTGATCCTCGGCGTGCTCGGCATTCCCGCCTTCATGCGCGTGGCGCGCGCTGCGACGCTGACCCTGGCGCGGCGCGAGTTCGTGATCGCGGCCGAGGCGCTCGGTGCGAGCCATGCGCGTATCCTGCTGCGCGAGCTGCTGCCGAACGTGCTGCTGCCACTGCTCGCCTTTTTCCTGCTCGGCGTTGCCGTCACCATCGTGGTCGAGGGTGCGCTGTCCTTCCTCGGCCTCGGCGTGCCGCCGCCGATGGCGAGCTGGGGCAGCATGATCGGCGAGGGCCGCGAGAGCCTCGACGTCGCGCCGCGGCTCGCCTTCCTGCCGGCCGCAGCCCTGTTTGTGACCGTGCTGGCGTTCAACCTCGTCGGCGACACCTTGCGGGCACTGACCGATCCGCGTCAGGGGGCGCTGTGAACGCGCCGCTGCTGACCATCGAGGACGTCGCGGTCGAGCTGCCGACCCCGCGCGGCAGCTTGCGCGCGGTCGATCATATCGACCTCTCGCTGGAGGGTGGTCGCACGCTCGGCATCGTCGGCGAATCCGGCTGCGGCAAGACCATGCTGTCGCGCGCCGTGCTTCAGCTGCTGCCGAAGAAAGCGAAGCTGACGGGGCGCGTGATGTTCGACGGCCAGGACCTGGTGCGGCTCGATTCCGAGCGCCTGCGACAGCTGCGCGGCCGAGATCTCGCGGTCGTGTTCCAGGACCCCATGACCTCGCTCAACCCGGTCCTGACCATCGGCACGCAACTGATGGAGACGATCCAGGAACATCTCGAGCTCGACACTTCCACCGCGAAAGCGCGAAGCATCGAGCTGCTTGCCGCGGTCGGCATTCCCGCGCCGGAGCAGCGGCTCGCGCAATATCCGCATCAATGCTCCGGCGGCATGCGCCAGCGCATCGCGATCGCGATCGCATTGTCCTGCGAGCCCAAGCTCTTGATCGCGGACGAGCCGACCACCGCGCTCGACGTCACCATCCAGGCGCAAATCCTCGATCTGCTCGCGCGCGAGCAGCGTCGCCGTCACATGGCGATGATCATCATCACCCATGATCTCGGTGTCGTCGCCGGCCGTGCCGACGAGGTCGCGGTGATGTATGCGGGCAGGGTGGTCGAGCGCGCGCCGACCTCGGCGTTGTTCAAGCGCATGCACATGCCCTACACCGAGGCGCTGCTGGCGGCGATCCCGAAGCTTGATGCCGCGCCGCATACGCCGCTGCCTGCCATCTCCGGCCGCCCGCCCGATCCGACACGGCCGCTGCGTGGCTGCTCCTTCGCGCCGCGCTGCCGCTATGCCGCAGGACGCTGTCACGAGGCCAAGCCCGAGCTGAAGGACGCGGAGGCGCCTGGACATCTCTATGCCTGCTTCCATCCGATCCGGATGACGGAAGGGATCGGCGCATGATGCAGCTTGCCGTGCGCCCCGAGCCGCTTCTGAATGTCGACAAGCTCGTCGTCGAATATGGTCTCGGCAACAAGACGGTGCACGCCGTCTCCGGCGTCAGTTTTCAGGTCGCGCGCGGCGAGACGCTGGGGCTGGTCGGCGAATCCGGCTGCGGCAAGTCGACGCTCGGGCGCGCGGTGCTGCAATTGCGCCGCGCCAGATCCGGCCGTGTGCTGTTCGACGGCGAGGACCTCACGGCCATGGAGGGCGAGGCGCTGCGCAGGATGCGCCGCCGGGTGCAGCTCATCTTCCAGGATCCGATCGCCTCGCTCAATCCGCGCCGTCGCATCGGCGATATCGTTGCCGAGCCGCTGATCATCGCCGGCGTCAAGAATGCCGCCGAGCGCAAGCGGCGGGTTCAGGAGGTGCTCTCCGCGGTCGGGCTCGATCCCGATCTCGTGGCGGGCCGTCTACCGCACGAGTTCTCCGGCGGCCAGTGCCAGCGCATCTGCATCGCGCGAGCGCTGGTGCTCAACCCCGAGTTCATCGTCTGCGACGAGCCGGTGTCGGCGCTGGACGTTTCCATCCGCGCGCAGATCCTCAACCTGCTGGAGGAGATGAAGGCGCGCTTCGGTCTGACGCTGCTGTTCATCGCACATGACCTCGCGGTGGTCAAAGCGGTCAGCGATCGCGTCGCGGTCATGTATCTCGGCCGGCTCTGCGAGGTCGGGCCGTCGGAGCAATTGTTCGCAAGTCCCGCACATCCCTATACCGGGCTGCTGTTGCAGGCGATTCCGGTGCCCGATCCGGACGTTCGTCCCGCCGAGAGCGTAGCGACAGGCGAGCCGCCATCGCCGATTGCACCACCGTCCGGCTGCCGCTTCCGCACCCGCTGCCCGCGCGCCGATCAGCGATGCAGTGCGGAGATACCCGAGTTGCGCCAGATCGGACCCGGCCAGTTCGTGGCTTGCCATCATCCGCTGGCCTGAACTAAGACCGCTCGCGGGTTTGTCTCGTCTCGCCGGTCATGGCATGCTGCGCTGAGAACGAGAAGCATTCCGGGAGGACGCCAATGAAGAGTTTCAAGGTTGCCGATTTCAAGGCGCCGCTGCAGGAGGTCGATGAGGCGACTCCGCAGCCATCGGGCACGCAGGTGTTGATCAAGGTGAAGGCGGCCGGCGTCTGCCACAGTGATCTCCACATCTGGGAAGGCGGTTACGATCTCGGCCATGGCCGCAAGCCGTTGTCACTGAAGGACCGCGGCATCAACCTGCCGCTCACGATGGGCCACGAGACGGTCGGCGAGATTCTGGCTTTCGGCCCCGATGTGAAGCCGACCGATCAGGGCGATCTCAAGCTCGGCGACGTCGGCCTGGTCTATCCCTGGATCGGCTGCGGCAAGTGCCCCACATGCCTTGCCGGTGACGAGAACATGTGCCTGACGCCGCGCTCGCTCGGCGTCTATTGCGATGGCGGCTATTCCGACCACATGCTGGTGCCGCATCCGCGCTATCTTCTCAATCTGAAAGGGCTCGATCCCGCGACGACCGCGCCTTATGCCTGCTCGGGCGTCACCACCTACAGCGCGCTGAAGAAGGTCGAGCAGTATTTCGACACGCCGATCGTGATGTTCGGCGCCGGCGGCCTCGGCCTGATGGCGCTGTCGCTGCTCAAGGCCATGGGCGGCAAGGGTGCGATCATGGTCGATATTGACGCGAAGAAGCGCGAGGCGGCCGAGAAGGCCGGCGCGCTGGCGACCGTCGATCCCAAGGCGCCGGATGCGCTTGAGCAACTTGCGAAGAAGGCAGGCGGCCCGATCCGCGCCGTGATCGACCTCGTCGGCAATGCCGCGACGACGCAGCTCGGCTTCGACTGCCTGACCAAGGGCGGCAAGCTCGTCATCGTCGGCCTGTTCGGCGGTGGCGCGACCTGGGCACTGCCGCTGATACCGATCAAGGCGGTGACGATCCAGGGCAGCTATGTCGGCAATCTGCGCGAGACGCAGGAATTGCTCGAGCTGGTGCGAACGAAGAAGGTGCCGCCGATTCCGGTGACGCGGCAACCGCTCGCCAAGGCCAATGACGCGCTGCTGCAGCTGCAGCAGGGCGCGGTGGTCGGACGCACGGTGCTGACGCCGTAGTAACAACTCTCTCCTCCGTCATTGCGAGCGTAGCGAAGCAATCCAGAAGTTCCTCCGCGGACACAGTCTGGATTGCTTCGTCGCAAGAGCTCCTCGCAATGATGAGGCTAGACCTTCCTTCATACAGGAACCCCATGTCTGCAAACAACGCCTTCCACATTGCCGTGCTCGCCGGTGACGGCATCGGTCCCGAAGTCATGGCGCCGGCGCTCGAGGTGTTGCGCAAGGTCGGCGAAAAGTCAGGCCTGCGCTTCCGGTTCACCGAGGCGCCGGCCGGGGCCAACAATTATCTCGCCACCGGCAAGTCGATGCCGGACACCACGATCAAGCTCTGCGAGGAGGCGGACGCGATCCTGCTCGGGGCCTGCGGCCTGCCGTCGGTGCGCTACCCTGATAATACCGAGATCGCGCCGCAGATCGAGCTGCGCTTCATCTTCGATCTCTATGCCGGCGTGCGTCCGGCGCGGCTCATTCCGGGCGTGCCGAGCCCGATCGTCGGCGCCGACCGACGCGGCATCGATCTCGTCGTCATCAGGGAATCGACCGAAGGCCTGTTCGCCTCGATGGGCAAGGGCGTCGTCACCCATGAGGACGCGCGCGAGACCCTGGTGATCACCCGCAAGACATCCGAGCGCTTGTTCGAGTTCTCGTTCCGCCTGACCGAGCGGCGCAAGGCGCGGGGCAAGCCGGGAATGCTCACCTGCGTCGACAAGGCGAACGTGTTCAAGGCCTTTGCCTTCTTCCGCGGCATCTTCGACGAGATCGCCAAGAAGCATCCCGAGGTGAAGACCGACCGCCTCTATGTCGATGCCTGCTCGGCGATGCTGGTGAAGCGTCCCTGGGATTTCGACGTGATGGTGATGGAGAACATGTTCGGCGACATCGTCTCCGACATCACCGCCAGCCTGATCGGCGGCCTCGGCATGGCGCCCTCGGCCGACATCGGCGACAAGTACGCGGTGTTCCAGCCGTGCCACGGCACCGCGCCTGACATCATGGGACAGGGCAAGGCCAATCCGACCGGCATGATCCTGTCTGCGGCGATGATGCTGGACTGGCTCGCCGACAAGCACGGCATCGAGAGCGCGGCCGAGGCGGGCGAGACCATCGAGCGCGCGGTGGACCAGATCTATGCCGGCGGCATCAAGCCGATGGAATTCGGCGGCAGCAACGGCACGGCGGATATTACGAAGGCCGTGCTCGCGGCGCTATAGTCGAAGAAAGGGGCCCTCACGGGCCCCTTCGCGTTCACCAGCGGTGCCAGTGGCGGTGACGCCAGCCCCACGGACGCGGGCCGTAGAAGCGCGGGCCGCCGTAATAGCCGTAGGCGCGATAATAGTTCGGGCGCCACCAGCAGCGGCCCCAGGGGTTACACACCCAACGCACCTGCTCGATGTCGGCGGGCGGACCGCTTGCAATCTTGTCGGCCTGCGGGATGCCGTTGGGCATTGCCGCGAGGGTCGGTCCCGAGGCGAGGGCCACACTGCCGACGGCAGCCAGACCAAGAACAGCAGATTTCAGTGTCATCGTAATCTCCCTCGTTGGTGGCGGGAGAACTTTCGCGACATCAAGTGGTTGCGGCTGTGTAAAGTTGCACGAGGAATTTAATCTACCTGAACGTCGGTTCAGCTTCAGCGCCCCCGGAACTGCGGCTTGCGCTTCTCCATGAAGGCCTGCCGGCCCTCGCGGAAATCCTCCGAGTCCATGCAGGCGTTGCCGATCGCCTTGATCGCCTCCATGTCGCGCGCGCTTTCGTCCTTCAGCGCCTGCGCGATGGTGATCTTGGCGGCCTTGATCGCGAGCGGGGCGTTCTGCGCGATCGTTGCGGCGATCGTCATGGTCTCGCCCCAGAGCTCGCCCGCCGGGAACAGGCGCTCGACGAGACCGATGCGCAGCGCTTCGGCTGAATCGATACGCATACCCGTGTACATCAGAAGCCGCGCCCGGGACGGGCCGACCAGCGACACCAGATGCCGCAAGCCGTCATAGCCGTAGGCGATGCCGAGCTTGGCTGCGGGAATGCCGAACTGGCTACCGTGCGAGGCGAGGCGGATGTCGGCGAGCATCGCCACCTGCATGCCGCCGCCAAGGCAATAGCCGTCGATGCAGGCGATGGTCGGCTTGGGATAGTCGGCGAGCAGCGCGCGCTGGGCGGCGCTGCGCCTGGCGTACTCCTCCGACGCCGCTGCATTGTGCCGCGTCTTTTCGAACTGGCTGATGTCGGCGCCCGAGACGAACGCCTTGCCGCCGGCGCCGCGCAGGATCACGACGCGCACGGTGTCGTCGTCGCGCAAGGCCGCCAGCGCCTCGCCAAATCCCTCCCACATCTCCAGCGACATCGCATTGCGCTTGTCGGGATTGTTGAAGGTGACCACGCCGACACCATCGGCCGCGTGCTTGAGGATCTTGCCGCCGGCGTAAGGAGTTCCGGTCGTGCTGGAAATGTCGGGCATCGCGCGCTCGCTTGTCGGTGGCCGAGCGCAATGTGCGGCGTCGCCGCTGCCGCGGTCAACCGGCACAGGGGAGGAGAGCTTGCATCCGCCTGTGCTGCGATTGCATGGCGCGCGGAGTTCGGCAAATGGCGGCAAACCGCCAAGAAGAAAGGGCCACCAGGCCGCCCCGAGACAGGCCACCCGAAGACAGACCTCGCGCAAGCGCGCGGGCGCAGGCATATCCCGTCGGCTCTCGTTCAATCCGGCCGCGCCCCCGTGACGCGGCGGATTGAACATCGGCCGTAAAGGCCAGAGCGCCGACCGACCTCAGCTCTCGTTCGCCGCGATCGATTCCATCAGCGAGACGAGCTGACGCTGCACCGTCTGGTCCTTGATCTTGCTGTAGGCGCGCAGCAGGCGGAGGCTGAAGGCGCTGTCGAGGAAGAGCAGGCTCTCGACTTCGCGGGCCTTGTTGTCGCCGTCATAGAAGAAGGTCACGGGCACATCGAGGGCGGAGGCGATCTGCTGAAGCCGAGCCGCGCCGACGCGATTGACGCCCTTCTCGTATTTCTGAACCTGCTGGAAGCTGACACCCAGCTTCTCGCCGAGCTCGGCCTGCGAGATCTTCATCTCGACGCGCCGCAGACGGATCCGCTTGCCAAGCTCAATGTCCGGCTTGCCGGCACTGCGCTGCTTCATTCTTTTGGCCGCTGCTTTCATATTCGTCTCACCTTTGTTCTTCGGTTGAAAATCCCCCGAAGAGCTGGGTCAGGGGTTCGCCCATATACGAGTCCTTGAATTCATGCGGGTGCACGAACTCTTCCTTAAACCACGGGAAGCGAGCCGGATTGAAAGCGTCGATCAGCCAGTCAATCATGTGCCGCACGCGGGGAATGCGGCCGCTACCGGGATGGTAGGACAGCCAGATATCCAGCGGTCGGTTCAGCTCGACCTCCAGTGGAATCAACTTCCCGCCAAGCGCAATGGCATAGCTCGGGAATACGCCTATGCCGGCGCCATTCGCGACCGCCCAGTAGTTGGCGCTCGAGACGTTGGTCTTCATGACCAGGAGGTCGCGTTCCGAAACGCCCGGGAAGAAGCTCTCGAATGTCTCCTTGGCGGCAAGCTGGTCGGCGAATTGCAGCACCAGGCGGTGCTTGATCAATTCCGCCGCCGAGCGCGGCGCGCCATGTCTTGCGATATATTTCTCCGAGGCCCAGAACATCAGATGCATGCGGCCGAGCCGCACCAGCTTGACGTCGAGCGCCGAGGGACGCGACAGATGGATGGCGACGTCGGCCTCATGGCGGGAGACGTCGGCCGAGCGCATCGCGCAATGCAGGTCGACCAGGATCTTCGGATAAGCTTGCTGGAATTCGACCAGCCGCGGGGCGAGCCAGAACGTCCCGAGGCCTTCGGTGACGGCGACGCGGACCTCGCCGGACAGGACGTTGGCGGTCGAATCGCTTGTTCGCAGCACGTCGAAGGCCGCGGCCTCCATGCGCTCGACGGCGGAGACCACCATCGCACCTTCGTCGGTCAGATGGGTGCCGTGGACGTCGCGGGTGAACAGGGTGGTGCCGGTCTGACGCTCGAAATCATCGATCCGGCGGCGGACGGCGTTGATCGACAGCGACAGGCGTTCGGCCGCCGAGCGGAAACTTCCGCATCGGACGACTTCCAGGAAAATGCGGGCCGCGTCCCAATCGGAGAGGCCGCTGATAATTGTCTTTGGGCGTTCTTCCAGCGGAACGCCCCTTTCCGCCAAGGAGTGCATACAATTTCCTTCAGGTAGCTAAACTGGCAGAATCTGACGCAAACCACAACCACGGCGGGTTGGGGAATGACGAGTTTTGAACGTCATCCTTATCAACTTGTGGGCGGTATTGGGGTGCTGTCTTGGGGTGGGATTGGGCAGGCTATCGCCCGTTGAGGGGAATGTGGCGTGAGTTCCGTTGCGAGCCGTGAAATGGCTGCGGGATGGCCGGCGCTGTCCGTGATGGAAATTCATGCGCGAAGGCAAATGCCGTCTCACGCGATGGATCGATCGCACCGCGCAAGACGTTCGCTCCTGGACCAGTTCGGCGATCGCCAATGCTGCTGCGGGGCGACTGCGGCCGGAACCGCGGTCCCACGGCAGAAACACACTGAAATCAGGTTCGGAGGCGCAGTAGCCTCGTGCTATCTTTGGTCGTCCATGCGGGCCAAAGGGGGCGCCACAAATACGTCTCGCAGGCCGAATTAACGGAAAGAGCGCAAGTGTCGCATTCAGACGAACAGTTGCAGGCGGTGCTGGGAACGCTTGAGGAGTGCCGCAGGGCTCTCAACGAGTGCAACAACCGTGAGTCGGCCGAAATGCTGTCCATCGTCATCCTCGACGTGCGGATGAAGCTGAAAGGAATTGACAGTGCCGATCTCAAGGCGCTGTGCGACGAAATGCTGCGGAGCGCTGCGAGCGAGCCGCCGACCCCTTCCAAGCAGACGCAGGACCAGCCCCGGCGTCCGCTGCTCCGCGTGGTGAAGTAGCCGCGCCGCCGAATCTCGCTTTTTGGCGAGGTTTGTGCGCGTCCCGATGCCGCATCTGTGATCACGGATGGCATCGGGAGGAGCCCTGGTTTTCGTGCGCCTCTGTTGCGCATTCTCAGCCATCGGCTACACCAGAGCCGGTTCGGCTCCGGCCGGGCGCATTCCCTTGCGCGCCGTACCGGTGCCTGAGATGGCTTCGACTGCATCATGCAAAATGTTTCGATCCCGGCGGCGCTGATTGCCGGACTCGTCAGCTTCCTCTCGCCTTGCGTCCTGCCTCTGGTTCCGCCCTATCTGGTCTACCTGACGGGCGCCACGATCGAGCATGTTGAGAGCGACGAGCCGGCCGCGGCCTCCAAGCGCGCGATCATGATGTCGGCGCTTCTGTTCGTGCTCGGCTTTTCCACGGTGTTCGTGGCGCTCGGCGCCAGCGCTTCGCTGGTCGGCGGGCTGATCCGAGCCTGGTCGGCGGAGCTGTCGATTCTCGCCGGCATCGTCATCATCATCATGGGCCTGCACTTCCTCGGCCTGACGCGCATCGGCCTCTTGATGCGCGAGGGACGGCTGCCGATCCCCAAGCCGGTCGGCCTCTGGGGCGCCTATATCATGGGTCTCGCTTTCGCCTTCGGCTGGACGCCCTGTATCGGCCCGATCCTCGCCGCGATCCTCTCGATCGCCGCGGCCGAAGCCACGGTGACGAAGGGCGCCGGCCTGCTCGCGGTCTATTCCGCGGGCCTCGGCATTCCCTTCCTGATCGCCGCACTGATGATCGAACAGTTCTCCGCGCTGTTCGCGCGCATGAAGGGCCATCTCGTCAATGTCGAGCGCGCCATGGGCGTCTTGATGGTGATCACCGGCATCGGCTTTCTCACCGGCGCGGTCTCGAATGTGAGCATCTGGCTGCTCGAGACGTTTCCGGCGCTGCAGACGATCGGTTAGGACGCGGAGACCGGGTTTTCACGGACAAGAAAGTAGAGGAACCGTTGAAATCCGTCAGGCATGCTGTCGCGGAACGACGATGCCAAACCTTTCCAGTCCCGAGGCGTTGCATCGGGGGACACTCGCATGGTGGAGATCACGTGAACAAGACACTGCGCATAGAACCCTTGTCGGACAACGCTGCTTTGGTTGCCTGGCAGTTTTTGGGACAGCCGTTGCAGGAGTGGCCGAGCTGGGTTCAGTCGAATTGCTCGCTGCAGAAGGATGCCGATGGAAAATTCGAGCTTCGGCACGAGCGGCGCAGCGGCACCCAGATCGTCTATCTCGGCGAGTGCCTGGTGAGAGATCTCGATGGCGGCGTGGACTTCTACACGGACGCCGAGATCTGGTCGCGGTTCGCAGCCAAACGCTGACGCGCAAAGGAGATTGAGCGGGCGCGTCGATCGCGCCTTAGTCTTTCCCGCTCGAGCTCAAGACGATCAAAAGCCTGTGTCGTTGGTGGGGCAAAAAGCCTCGTCGGTAGGACTCACCGACAGAATGCAATCTGTAGTAATATTTCGTTGTACTACACCCTGAGGGGCAATTCTTCTGAACATATACTGAAACGAGAATTTTAGACCAAGCGACATCTTCGGCGCCCCTCTCCCTTAAGCATTCTGAAGCAGGAGCAAGCGATGGGAACCGACGTGAATGTTCATCCCGGTCATGGCAAGGCCGGACGTCAGCCGACGCGACAATTTCTGGATACGCTTTCCGGACACGACGATCCGGGCATGTTTGGCCGGATGTTTCCGACCCTGGAGCCGCTGGCTGTCGACGACGGTCCGCTGCATGAGCTCGCCGACGCGATGAAGGATCCCGCCCCTGGCGACGCCGCGGGAAACAATCTCAAAGTCCCCGCCGGCTTCACCTATCTCGGGCAATTCATCGACCATGACATCACGCTCGATCTGACCTCCTTCGGCGAGAAGGAAGCCGATCCGACTGCGGTCACGAATTTTCGCACGCCCGCACTCGATCTCGACAGCATCTATGGTCTTGGTCCGGACGGAAGCCGTCATCTCTATGCGCGCAATTCGGCGAGCGACAGCGGCAAGACACCGGGCCCCAAGCTGCTGATCGGCAAGACCGTCAACGTCGACGCCATCACCGGCGATCATCGCAACGACCTGCCGCGCAATCCCGAGGGGTTTGCGCTGATCGGCGATCACCGCAACGACGAGAACCTTCTCGTCGCGCAAACCCATCTTGCGATGCTGAAGTTTCACAACAAGGTCTGCGATCAGCTCGCGACGTCGGGCAAGCCGGCGGGCGAGATCTTCGAGGAAGCGCGCCGGATCGTGACCTGGCACTACCAATGGATGGTCCTGCACGATTTCGTGGAGCGGATCACCGAGAAGGGCATCGTCGCAAAGATCCTCGAGCAGGGTCGGCGCTTCTATCGCTTCAAGAAGATTCCCTACATGCCCGTCGAGTTTTCAGGGGCGGTCTATCGTCTCGGTCATAGCATGGTTCGCCAGGTCTATAGCCACAACAGGATCTTCACGCCCGGCCCGGGCGGTATTCCTGCAACTCTCGATTTGCTGTTCAGGTTCACCGGTCTTTCGGGAGGAATCATCGGCGACCTAGCGCCGAACCCGATAACGCCGCCGCTCCCGCTTCCGGTGCTTTCGAGCAACTGGATCATCGACTGGCGGCGCTACTTCCAAGTGCTGCCGAACAATCCTGCGGGCGTGACGCTCAATCCGTCGCGCAAGATCGATCCCTTCATCGTGCCGCAACTCCACACACTGCCCGGTGACGGCGGCAGCCTGCCGTTCCGCAATCTCAAGCGCGGCGTGTTGCTGGGATTGCCGTCGGGGCAGGACGTCGCCAAGGCCATGAAGATCAAGAATCCACTGTCTCCGGAAGAAATCTCCAAGGGGAGCGACGGTGCCGTGGCGAAGAAGCATGGCCTGCACCAGCACACCCCGCTCTGGTACTACATCCTCAAGGAGGCGGAGCAGCGGGGAGGCGGTGAACGGCTCGGGCCGGTCGGCGCGACGCTGCTCGCCGAGGTCTTCATCGGCCTCGTCCACGGCGATCACCAGTCGTACCTGTGGCTCAAGGGCAAGACCTGGAAGCCGACGCTTCCATCGCAAGTGCCGGGCGAATTCACGATGGCCGACCTGCTGCGTTTCGTCGGCGATATCAGCCCGATCGACGGCATTACGACGGTCTAGATCTCCCGCCCGGCGATCGCCGGGCGCATCGATGCAGTCGGGCCTGGAACGTTTCCGTCCTTGCTGGCGATGGCCCAGACCGGCGCGCATGGCGCGCCGGTCTGGGCGTGCAGGACGCTCGTGTTGCGCTTGCGCCCTGGATCAGGGCGCCTCGTCCAGCGTGCAGATCACGGTGCAGACCACGCCGCGCGGCAGGAAGTCGACGGTTGCCTCACCGTCGAGTTGGTCGCGCGCGCTGCGCTCGATCAGGCGCGAGCCGAAGCCGCGTTGCACCGGCGCCGTCACCGGCGGCCCGCCGGTCTCGGTCCATATCAGCCGCAGTCGCGGCTTCGGCGCATCAGCGATGACCTCCCAGTCCAGCGTCACCCGGCCGGTCTCGTTGGACAGCGCGCCGTATTTCGCGGCGTTGGTGGCGATCTCGTGCACGATCATCGACAGCACGACGGCGAGCCGCGGCGACAGCGGCACGGCCGGGCCGGCCATGCGGATGCGGTCGTGATTGCTCATCCGGAACGGCTGGAGCGCGCGGGTAATCACGTCCCGGAGTTCCGAGCCCGCCCATTTCTCCTGGCTCAGGAGATTATGCGCCTCGGCCAGCGCGCCAAGCCGTCCCTCGAACTTGGTCCGCTCGTCCCGACTTGCGCTGCGGAAGGTTTGCACCGCGATCGCCTGCATCAGGGCCAGCGTGTTCTTGACGCGATGGTTGAGCTCCTCGATCAGGAGATCGTGCAGCATCTCGCCGCGTGCGATCGTGGTCGCCATCCTGACTGCAAAGGTGAGGCCGACCAGCAGCAGGATGCCGCCGATCAGGCCGGTGATCGCGATGTCGCGCCAGAGCGGCGCGATCAGCGAGCTCTCGCTGACGCCGGCCACGACCGTCCAGCCGGTCAGTTGCGATCTGGTGAAGGCGGAGGAGAGCGCGACGCCGTCGAGCGAAACGGTCGAAAGCGCGGCCTCCGGTGTGTGGGACATCGCATCGTAGAGTGCGCCGGAAGCCTGCTTGCCGAACGTCTCGGCAGGGTTGGGTGTACGCGCGAACACGCGAGCCTTGGTATCCAGCAGCGACACCGTCCATTGATCGTTTGGCCGCTGCTGCTCGACCAGTTTCTGGAATATCGCGATCGGCGGACTGAAGGAGAGCGCATAGGCCACTTCGCCATTGCGAAGCACGGGAACTTCCACGGTCACGATCGGCCGTTTCTCGGTCGAACCGACGAACAGGTCAGAATATTGCGGCGCCTTGCTTGCAAACACCCGCTCGACGATCTCTCGATTGTTGCGCGGCGGCAGGCTCGCTGCTTCCGTCGTCACGGTCGAAAACAGCTGCCGGCCGGATCTGTCGGCCAGCAGCAGGACGCTGTCTCCGCCATACTGGCTCGTGAATTCGACCGCCAGCCGGCGGAAGCCGTCGAAATCGCCGCTTTGCAGGGAATCGCCGAGCGCGAGCACCTGCAAGCCGCCCGTCATCCGCTGCACCTCGGAGTCGAGCACGAGGCGCATGCTTCGCACGGTCTCCAGCACCCGGCGCGTTGCCTCGCTGCGATCCTGGCGATAGTTGGAATAGGCGAGGCCGACGGCAAAGACGATCAGCGGCAACATCGTTCCCGCGACCAGGAGGGCGAGCCGGACCGGCAGGGTAAGCTTTGACAAGCGTGGGCGTCCCGGTTCCAGCGCAGCGGCGCCGGATCATGATTTTGGGAGGACCATAAGGGCAGTACTTGCCCGGTGCCACGATTTTCACGGCCGGAGCGATCCCGCGAAAGACGCTGCGACGCAGTCTGGAGTGGCGTCAGATCATCGCGATCGCGGCAGTGCAGCAGGCGGCACCGGCGGAGCTCTGCGACGAAGAGGACGTCCAGCCCAAGCGAAATGACTTCCGTCCCGCCGTAGTTTTTCATACGCTCCATGAATGCAAGCCGCATAGCGGCTGCGCTCACGCCCCGGCGACAGGGGCGGAGCCTCAAAGGGAGGGGAGACGGATGAAGCGAAGGTCATTTCTCGCTGGTATCGGTGCGACCACTGCGGCGGCTACGCTCGGCATGCCGTCGATCCTCAGGGCGCAAGCCCCGATCACGCTGAACGGCGCGGTCCAGTTCAATGACGACCATGCCTTCAACCGGGCGCTGATCCGGTTCGAGGAGCTGGTGAAGAAGTACTACGGCAAGCCGGTCAACTTCACCCTGCACAAGAACTCCTCGCTCGGCCTCGAGAAGCAGTATTTCGAGTACATGTCGCAGGGCAAAGCTGTCGATTACGGCATCGTCTCCCCGGCTCACATGTCGACCTTCGCCAAGGCGGCCCCATTCATCGATGCGCCCTTCGTGTTCAAGGGCATCGATCACATGAACAAGGTCGTCGAAGCCAACATCCTGGCGCCGATCGCCGACGAGGTCGCCGCCAAGGCCGAGGTCGTTCTGATCGGTTATGCCGGCGGCGGCATCCGCAACATCTTCGCCAACAAGCCGCTCAAGAATCTTGCCGACCTCAAGGGGCTCAAGGTCCGCGTGCAGGGCGCGCCGATCTGGTCGAAGACCTTTGCGGCCGTCGGCATGAGCCCGACCGTGATCGCCTACAACGAAATCTACAACGCGATCCAGAACGGGGTGATCTCGGCCGGCGAGAACGAGGCGGCCGGCGTCGAGGCGATGAAGTTCTATGAAGTGGCCCCGCATCTCAACCTGACCCAGCACGCCGTGTCGATCCGGCCGATCTGCTTCTCGGTGAAGACGCTGAAGACCTTGCCGAAGGATCTGCAGGACGCGATCATGAAGGCCGGCAAGGAGGCCGGCGACTACGGCCGCCAGCTCGAATCGAGCGAAGAGGTCGTCAAGCTCGACACGCTCGAGAAGGCCGGCAAGCTCAAGCGCGTTCCCTTCGAGGAGCGCGACGCCATGAAGAAGCTCGCCGATCCCGTGATGGCCACCTACGCCAAGGAAATCGGCGCCGAGGGCATTTTCGAGAAGATCAACGTCGTCTGAGGTCGATTGATCCGCCGTCGGCATTCCGGGCAGGCCCCGCTTCCTGCCCGGACATGGCGGATGAGTCGCCGCACGGAGCTCCAATGTCCGAAATGCACGTCCCGTCCACACCGTCGCTGTGGCGCCGCATCACGGCGGCCTATGCGAAATTGCTGGAAATCCTGCTGGCCGCCTGCGTCGGCATCCTCGTTATTCCGGTCACGCTGCAAATCATCTCACGCTACACGCCGTTCATTCCGTCCTACATCTGGACCGAGGAAATGGCGCGCTTCCTGTTCATCTGGACGATCATGATCGGGGCCATGGTCGGTGTGAGGGAAGCGCAGCATTTCGAGGTGGATGTGTGGCCCGACCTGTCGCGGCGGTCGGAGGCCGCGGTGCGGATCCTCGCGCGACTCGGCGTGCTGGCACTGGCGCTGGTGTTCGTCACCGCCGGCATCGAGTTCACCCGTTTTGCCTGGAACAGAACGTCGGAATTGGCCGATCTGCCGCTCTGGCTGATCCATGTCGCCTGGCCGGTGGCCGGTCTGACGTGGATCGTCTTTGCGGGTGAACAGATCATCGATGAAATACGCGTTCTGGTCGGGGCACAGAGATGAGCGGCACCGTACTTTCTGCCGGTCAGGCTGCGATGGTGCTGTTCGGGGCCTTCATCGGCCTGCTCATCGCACGCGTGCCGGTCGCCTTCGCGCTCGGCCTTGCCTGCGTGCCGATCCTGCTGATCGAGCCGCGCCTGTCGCTGATGATGCTCGCGCAGGAGACCTTCAATGCGTACAATTCATTCATCCTGCTCGCGGTGCCGTTCTTCCTGCTGACGGCGAACCTGATGAGCATCGGCGGCATCACCGATCGCCTCGTGACGCTGTCGCGCTCGATGGTCGGGCACTGGCCGGGATCCCTGGCGCAGATCAACGTCGTGCTGTCGGTGTTCTTTGCCGGCATCTCGGGCTCCTCCACCGCCGATGCGGCGAGCCAGTCCAAGATCTTCATCGATGCGCAGAACAAGGAGGGCTATGACCTTTCGTTCTCCATCGCCATCACCGCGGTGTCGGCGGTGCTTGCAGTCATCATTCCGCCGTCGATCCTGATGATCGTGTGGGGCGGGCTGATCTCGACCTCGATTGCGGCGATGTATCTGGCCGGCATCGTGCCGGGCCTGCTGATCGCGGGCGCGCAGATGGTGACGGTGCACATCTATGCCGTGCGCCGGGGCTACCCCACCTATCCGAAATCGACCTGGGTCGAGATGGGATACGCCATCTGGCGGTCGATACCGGCGCTGACGACGCCGTTCATCGTGGTCGGCGGCATTCTGCTCGGCTGGTTCACCGCGACGGAGTCCGCCTGCGTCGCTGTGCTCTATTCCGTGGCGCTCTCGACGTTCTTCTACCGCGAGACGGGCCTGCGCGAACTGTACAAGGCCTTGCTCGACACCGGGCGCCTTGCCGGCGTGGCGCTGTTCTGTGTCGGCACCGCAAGTGCATTCGGCTGGCTGCTCGCCTATTACAAAATCCCGCAAGAGCTGCTGGCCAACGTCTCGACCTGGGGCATGGGCGCTGTTGCCGCCGGCTTCTTCATTTCCTTCTGGTTTCTGGTGGTAGGCTGCTTCCTCGACGCCATCCCGGCGATCATCATCGTCGGGACCGTGCTGGAGCCACTCGCCAAGTCGGTCGATCTCCATCCGGTCCAGTTCGCGATCATTTCCATCGTATCGCTCGCCTTCGGGCTGGTGACGCCACCCTACGGCCTATGTCTGATGATCGCCTGCTCGATCGCCGGCGTGCGGCTGCGCTATGCCCTGAAGGACACGGTGATCATGCTGATCCCGATGCTGCTCGTGCTGGCGGCGGTCATCGTCTGGCCCAGCGTGTCGCTGTTCCTGCCGCGTCTGATCGTGCCGGAGATGCTGAAATGAGCGTCTGCAAATGAGCTTCTGAATGCGATCCCGCGGCGGGCGGCCGCGGGATCGATTTGACCGGTTACAGATTGCTCTCGGTGATGGCCGCGTAGACCATGCTGCGCAGCTCGCGGCGGATCGGGTAGGCGCTCGACGGCAGCACCTGTGTCATGAAGATCGTGATCAGCTCCTCGGCCGGATCGATCCAGAACGAGGTCGTGGCCGCGCCGCCCCAATTGTACTCGCCGGGGCTGCCGGCGATCAGCGTCTCCGCCGGGCGCATGGTGACGGCGAAGCCGAGGCCGAAGCCGATGCCGTTATAGGTGGCTTCGGAGAACAGCGAGCGCGACACCTCGGGCAGCGCGCGTCCGCCCGGGATGTGGTTCGTCGTCATCAGCGCCAGCGTCTTCGGCCCGATCAGCCTGACACCGCCGAGCTCACCACCATTGAGCAGGGCGCGGCAGAAGGTGAGATAGTCGGCGACCGTCGAGCACAATCCGCCGCCGCCGGAGATGAAGGAGGGCGGTGACAGGAACGAGCTCGTCGTCGGATCGTCCTGCAGCGTGATGCCCTCGCGGCGCTGGCCCGCGTGGAAGGTCATGCCGCCGCCGGGATCGGCGGAATAGCAGGCGGCGAAGCGATGCGCCTTCGAGGCCGGCACGTGGAAATCGGTGTCGGACATGCCGAGCGGATCGAGAATCCGCTGCTTGAGAAACTGCTCGAAAGGCATCCCCGAGATCTTGCCGACGAGGTAGCCGATCACGTCGGTTGAGACGGAGTAGTTCCAGGATTCGCCCGGCGAGAATTCCAGCGGGATCTTTGCCAATCCCTCGATCATGGTCTGGAGCGTGCCTGACTTCTCGACCTCACCGATCTTCTCGCTGCGATAGGCGGCATCGACATTGGAGCGCTGCTGGAAGCCGTAGGTGAGGCCGGAGGTGTGGCGCAGCAGGTCGACGATCAGCATCGGCCGGGACGGCGGCCGGGTCAGGAAGGCCGGGTAGGTGCCGGCGACGAAGACGCCGAGATCCTTCCATTCCGGAATGTATTTGGCGACGGGCTCGTCGATGGCGACGAGGCCTTCCTCGACCAGCATCATGAAGGCGACGCTGGTGAGCGGCTTGGTCATGGAATAGATGCGGTAGATGGTGTCGTCCTTCACCGGCGCCTTGCGCTCGACATCGGCGAAGCCCTGCACCGAGCTGTGGGCGATCTTGCCGCGGCGATAAACCAGGAGCTGCGTGCCGGGGAAACGGCCGGCATCGATGTACCGGTTCTTCAGATGGGCATCGACGCGGTCAAGCGCGGCCTTGGACATGCCGACGGATTCGGGCGAGGCGGGGGTGGGGGCGAGCATCAGTTCCTCCGGGGCGTTTTGTCGGAAAGTTGATACCGAAATGGCGGCCCCATTCCAAGTCGGTTGCGCTTAACGCGGCTGGGGCGACTGGTGTAGGCTCGGCGGCGGAACGCCTCCAGGGAGCCCGGCCGGGCCAACGAGAAAAACGCGAGGGCAACGCATCATGACGCAGTTCAACGAGACCGAACTCACCGAAGCCGTCGTTCGGAGCTTCGACCAGACGCCTGATACACGGGCAAAATTCCTGCTGCAGGAATTGGTGAAGTCGCTGCACGATTACGTGAGCAAGACCGGCCTGACCTTCGAGGAATGGGAATACGCCATCGATTTCCTGACCCGGACGGGGCAGAAATGCACCGACACGCGCCAGGAGTTCATCCTGTTGTCCGACGTGCTCGGCGTCTCCATGCTGGTCGACGCCGTCAACCACCGCGACCGCGAGGGCGCCACAGAGACCACGGTGCTCGGTCCGTTCTATGTCGGCGAGCACAAGGTGACCGTGCATGGCACTGACATCTCGCCGAACAATCAGACGGGCGAACGGATGTTCGTGCGGAGCCGCGTCACCGATCTCAAGGGCAAGCCGCTCGCGAACGTTCCCGTCGACGTCTGGCATGCCGACGATGACGGCTTCTACGACTCCCAAAAACCGAACTATGACGAGATCGGCGCCTCGGCGCGGGCGCGCTTCATCACGGACAGCGACGGCCGCTTCTTCTTCCGCACCATCCTGCCGTGCAGCTACCCGATCCCGACTGACGGACCGGTGGGCGAGATGATCGTGCAGACGGGTCGCCACCCGATGCGCCCGGCGCATGTGCACTTCCTGGTCAATGCCAAGGGCTACGAGCCGCTGATCACCCACGTCTTCATCGGGGGCGACAAATACCTGGACTCGGACGTGGTGTTCGGCGTCAAGGACGATCTCATTGCCAAGGTCGAGCCGCGCAACGATCCTGAGATGCCCGACGGCAGCAAGGCAAACGGGCCGTGGCACCTGATGACCTACGAATTCCACCTCAAGCCCGGCGACGGCATGGCGCCGAAGCCGCTGGGGACGAAGGCGGCGGAGCCGGCGTGAGGGCTCCCCGCCGGCGCCGCGTGACAGCAAGCTGGCGGCCAACAGCGGCAATCGCCGCTCGCGTGAACCGGCGCGGAGTGCTTAGTCGACCCGTGCCGGAATATGCGCGGCCTTCTCTCGTCTCGGGGCATCCGAGGTTCGTTGGTCGGCGCTCCACCTGCGGCCCCATCTGATGAGCGGCGCCTCAATGATGATGTGCAAGACCCAGGCGAGACCGATGGAAAGCAGAATGCTGGCGACGATTGTCGCGGCCGTCGATAACAGCCACACCTCGGTAAAGTTGATCATCCATCGTATCACCAGGTAATGGACGATATACAGCGAGTACGAAATCTTGCCGAACCATTGCAGGATCGGCGAAAAGGACCGCCCTTCGATCTCGGCAGACACCACGGCATGGATGAGCAATCCCGCAGCGAGGCCGTAGGTTGGCACGCGCGCGAATTGCGGGTCGGCCGATCCGGACACGAATATCCAGTACCAGCCGACGGCGAACAGGCCGGCTGAAGTTGCCAGAACATGGCGCGAAAAGTGCAATCGACCGTTCCTGTGGAGATAGGCAATGCCGACGCCGGCGCCGAATTCCAGGACCAGCGGATGGGAATAGATGCCAAGCTGCAGGCGGAGTACGAGGGCAATAACGACCATGCCGAGCCCCGCGAACAGCAGTTCGAACAACCGGTTCGGCGCGATGGCGAGGATGGCCGCAACTGCGGCATAGAAATGCAATTCGAAAGCAATCGACCAGGCTGGGCCAAGGTACCAGTTCGGATATGTCCACGCGAAGATGAGGCCAAGGTCGAGCGGCGGACGTTTCTCCGGCGACAGATCGATCCATGACGAACTGGCGAACGCCGCCAGCAACACAAGCCAGTAGACCGGGTAAATTCGAACCGCTCGTCTGAAGATGAAGCTCAACGGCTCGCGGTGCGCCGCCGCCGTGGTTGCGATGATGAAGCCGGAAATGACAAAGAAGATGTCGACGCCGCTTGCAAGAATGGTGAGGACGCCTTCGGCAACGCCCGGGCCGACCATGTCGGGCCGCGCGCTGACCGCGTGTCCGCAGACCACCGACAGCGCAGCAACGCCGCGCATTGCCTCTACACCCGCGAAGACGCGCAAAATGCCCCTGCACAATCAATTACAAGTTGAAATCTATCTGCACGCAAGGATACTAATAAATGGTTGCGTGGGGCCGAGAAACTCTACGCTAGGATGTATTAAGTGGGCTGGGGCGGGACGGCACCTTGCCATGACCGCTCGGAGGCAGGGAGCGACCGTGCGCCGACCAGCCCCAGATTCCGTTTGGCCGCCAGACGCTCACGTCTGCGCCTCATGAGCGCACACTCTAGCGCGCGTGCAGCATAGCCAGCAGCACGATGACCGCGCAGGCGAGCGCCGCCGACGTCACCTTCCAGAACATCAGCGGGTTGCGCTCGAGGAGCGGCGTCATTCGCGTGTCGAGATAGGCCGGGTTGGGCGTGCGAAGCTCGTGGACGAATTCGGACAGGTCCTCGTGTCGCTTGTAGGGATCGGGATGGAGCGCGCGCCTGAGCGCGCCATCGACCCAGGCCGGCACATTGCGGTCATCGTCGGCCGGGCGATACTGGAGCCTGCGCACGTCCGCCTTGCGCCGGATCCTGGCGACCTGTGTGCCGTAGGGCAGCTCTCCCGTCAGCATCTGGTAGCAGATCACGGCCAGCGAAAACATGTCGGAGCGCGGCGAGCCGCCTTGCCCGAGAAAATACTCCGGCGCCGTGTACTGCATCGTTCCCAGGATTTCGTTGGCCTCGTCCGGCGGCGCGGCCTCGGCGACGCCGGCGACCCTGACCGATCCGAAGTCGATGATCCTGGCGGTGCCGGTCTTGTCGATCAGGATGTTGTCGGGCCTGAGGTCCTGATGCAGCATCTCCATGCGGTGGAAGGCGCGCAGGCCCGCCGCGGTCTGCTCGACCAGCCCGCGGACGGTTTCGAGATCGGGGCGCGGATTGTCGATCATCCACTGCTTCAGGGTCTGTCCCTCGACGAATTCAGTCGCGACGTAGAGGTAGCTGCGCCGCCTCGACTGTGACCGCGGCTTCAGCACGTGCGGGCTGTCGATGCGGCGCGCGATCCACTCCTCCATTAGGAAGCGCTTCAGGTACGCGGCATTGTCGCGCAGGTCGACCGACGGCAGCTTGAGCGCGACCGGCTCCCCGGTCTCCACATCGACGGCAAGATAGATGTGGCTGCGGCTGCTGCCGTGAATCTCGCGGACGATCCGGTAGCCGTCGAAGATCGCGCGGGGTTCCGGCAGCGAAGGCAGCGGCAATTGTGCGGTCTGATTGAAGATGCCGGCCGGCTCGCGCTGCGGCACCGCATCGATGCGCAGGACCTGGACGGTGATGTTGTCGTCGCTGCCGCGCCGGTAGGCTTCCTCGACGATGGCCTTCGCCGCCGCGTCGAGATCGCCCGCATGCTCGTTCAGCGCGCTCGTGACGAAGCGTGCGTCGACGAATTCGTAAGCGCCGTCGGTTGCCAGCAGAAAGATGTCGCCGGCCTCGACCTCGAACGCCTGATAGTCGATCTCGAGCTGCGGATTGATGCCGAGCGCGCGGCCGAGATAGGTCTGCTCGGACGACACGATGATGCGGTGATCGTCGGTCAGCTGCTCGAGCGCCTTTCCGGCGACGCGGTAGACCCGGCAATCGCCGACATGGAAGATGTGCGCGGTGGTCGCTTTGATGACCATGGCGCTCAGGGTGCAGACATATCCCTTGTCGCGGTCATAGGCGTATTGGCTCTTGCGCGTCTGCGCGTGCAGCCAGGAATTGGTCGCGTCCAGCACGCGGCGGGCGGAGGTCTTCACCGTCCAGGATTCCGACGTGCAGTAATAGTCCATCAGGAAACTCTTGACCGCCGACTCGCTGGCGATCTGGCTCACCGCGCTGGAGGAGATGCCGTCGGCGAGAACCGCCGCGATGCCCTTCAGGCTGAGTAGCGGCTCCTCCGGAATCAGGACGCCGTGAAAGTCCTGGTTGACGGGCTTGCGACCCTTGTCGGAATGCTGGCCGACCGAAATCAGGAGTCCGCGGGTCATCGTCATCCCCGGCAAGGAGGAGCCACACCCTGATCGGGCGCGGCTCCCCGGTCGAGACATATTCGATCAGGCCGCAACGCGGGGCTTCGCGGCCCTGTCGACCTGACGCTTCGGCAACGTCATGACGTGCGTGGCATAGAGCGTCATGCCGGTGAAGGCGAGGCCGCCGACGAGGTTGCCGAGCACGGTCGGGATCTCGTTCCAGATCAGATAGTCCATGATCGAGAACTTCGCGCCGAGCAGCAGCCCGGACGGGAACAGGAACATGTTCACGACGGAATGCTCGAACACCATGTAGAAGAACACCAGGATCGGCATCCACATCGCGATGACCTTGCCGGGGACCGAGGTCGAGATCATGGCGCCGACGACGCCGGTCGAGACCATCCAGTTGCAGAGCATGCCGCGCATGAACAGCGTCGCCATGCCGGCCGCCCCGTGCGCGGCGTAGCCCAGCGTGCGCCCTTCGCCGATATTGCCGATGGCGGCGCCGACCTTGTCGGGCCCCTGGGTGAAGCCGAACGTCGTGACGAAAGCCATCATGAAGGCCACCGTGAAGGCGCCGGCGAAGTTGCCGACGAACACGAGACCCCAATTGCGCAGCACGCCGCCGATGGTGACGCCCGGACGCTTGTCGATCAGGGCGAGCGGGGAAAGCACGAAGACGCCGGTGAGGAGATCGAAACCCAGCAGATAGAGCATGACGAAGCCGACCGGAAACAGCAGCGCGCCGATCAGCGGTTGGCCCGTGTTGACGTTGATCGTCACGGCGAACCAGGCCGCCAGCGCCAGGATGGCGCCCGCCATATAGGCTCGGATGATGGTATCCCGGGTGGACATGAAGATCTTGGACTCGCCCGCATCCACCATCTTGGTGACGAATTCCGAAGGCGCGAGATACGACATCAATGGTTCCTTTGCTTCGTAAGGGAGATCGACACGCTCCGGAGAGCGCGGCTGAACGTGTTCGGCCGTGCGGGCTGGCCTGCCGCGCACGAGGGCTATGGAAAATCTGGAAGCTTTGGGAATCGCGTCACGAGGACTTTGAGCCGGGAGGGCCCGCGAAGCAGTTGAGCTTCCGGGATGCGGCCGCCAGAGGCTGCATCAATGCGGCAAGCCGCCGTCTTCGTTGACGGCGAAAGAAAAGCAAGTTGCGTGCCGGCACGTAGTGTTAAAAATACCGAGTAATATCAGTGTGATGCCGCTCTGCCCGGATCTTATTCTGACGTCGTCTCGGCCTTTTCCTTAAGCTGTTGCACAAGCTTTGTGCGACGCACAAGCAATGTGCAGAGCGCAAATTTCGCATGCGGAACTGACCTGCGACAGTCTGACGCGACCGCTATAATGCATTGATTTCTTTGTTCTTTTCATAGCGCCGGGCTTGGCATGAAGCTTGAATAGTTCCAGCCGACGCCATTGAAGCCGTCCCGCGAGAATTCTCATCCGATTTGCTGACGCCACCAGACGGGGGTCATCCCCGTCGCGTTTGCATGCGCCAAATTCGGCGCCACCGGACGGACGGGCTGCTCGCGCACACAGCCGCAAATCATTCCGCAAAGACGCAAAGGACGACACAGCCTATGACCAAGCGCATTCGCCGGCCCTCCAAGACTGGCATCAACCGCCGTCAATTGTTGAAAGCCACCGGCGCGACCGCCGCACTTCTCGCTGCCGCAAAAATGAATTTCCCCGCCGGCGCCTTCGCGCAGGACGCAGGCCCCGAGGTCAAGGGCGCCAAGCTCGGCTTCATCGCGCTGACGGACGCCACGCCACTATTCGTCGCCAAGGAAAAGGGCTTCTTCGCCAAATATGGCATGCCCGATGTCGAGGTGCAGAAGCAGGCCTCCTGGGGCACCACACGCGACAACCTCGTGCTGGGCTCGGAAGGCAATGGCATCGACGGCGCGCACATCCTCACCCCGATGCCGTATCTGATCTCGGCCGGCAAGGTGACGCAGAACAACCAGCCGACGCCGATGTACATCCTGGCGCGCCTCAACCTGAACGGTCAGTGCATCTCGGTCGCCAAGGAATATGCCGATCTCAAGATCGGCGTGGATACCGCGCCCTTCAAGCCGGCACTCGAGAAGAAGAAGGCGTCAGGCAAGGCGGTGAAGGCGGCGATGACCTTCCCCGGCGGCACACATGACCTTTGGATTCGCTATTGGCTCGCCGCTGGCGGCATCGATCCGGACAAGGATATCGAAACCATCGTGGTTCCGCCGGCACAGATGGTGGCCAATATGAAAGTTGGCACCATGGACTGCTTCTGCGTCTGCGAGCCGTGGAATCTGCAGCTCATCCACCAGAACATCGGCTACACCGCGATCACCACCGGTGAGCTCTGGGACAAGCATCCCGAAAAGTCGTTCGGCTTGCGCGCGGCCTGGGTCGACAAATATCCGAAGGCAGCGAAGGCGCTGCTGATGGCAGTGATGGAAGCGCAGCAATGGGCCGAGAAGATGGAAAACCGCGAGGAAGCCGCGGTGATCTGCGCCAAGCGCCAATGGATCAACTGCCCGGTAGAAGACATTACCGATCGCATGAAGGGCAAGTTCGACTACGGTACCGGCCGAGTGGTCGACAACTCGCCGCAGCAGATGCGCTTCTGGAAGGATCATGCCTCCTATCCGTTCCAGAGCCACGATCTCTGGTTCATGACCGAGGACATCCGCTGGGGCAAATACGAAGCCGGCTTCGACACCAAGGCGCTGATCGCCAAGGTCAACCGCGAGGACCTCTGGAAGGACGCGGCCAAGACCCTCGGAGTCGCGGCCTCGGACATCCCGACCTCCACCTCGCGCGGTAAGGAGACCTTCTTCGACGGCAAGGTGTTCGATCCGGAAAATCCGGCCGCCTATCTGAAGTCGCTCGCGATCAAGCGCGTCGAAGTCTGATGGAGCCAGCGGCCGCCTTCGGGCGGCCGCATCGTCCCTCGGAGCCGGAGAGATATTGCGATGAACATGACTGCCACCAAGATCGAGGTTGAGACCGCGACGCCCGCCGCAACGGTTGCGCCAGTCGTCGCGCTGACGCCGAAGCGTCCCCCGCGCACTGAGGCTTACGCTCGCATGGTCCGGGAGACGGCCGTGCGCGTGATTCCGCCGCTGGTCGTGATCGCGCTGCTGACGCTGATATGGGAGCTGATCTGCCGCCGCGCCGGCTCGGCGCTGCCGCCGCCGTCGAAAGTTTTCAGTGATACCAAGGAGCTGATCTTCGATCCGTTCTTCGACAACGGAGGCATCGACAAGGGGCTGTTCTGGCATCTGTCCGCCAGTCTCCAGCGCGTCGCCTTCGGCTACTCGCTGTCGGCCATTGCCGGCATCGGGCTCGGCGTGCTGGTCGGGCAGTCGGTCTGGGCCATGCGCGGGCTCGATCCGCTGTTCCAGGTGCTGCGCACGATTCCGCCGCTGGCCTGGCTGCCGCTCTCGCTCGCGGCCTTCCGCGACGGCCAGCCTTCGGCGATCTTCGTCATCTTCATCACGTCGATCTGGCCGATCATCATCAACACCGCGGTCGGCATCCGCAACATCCCGCAGGACTATCGCAACGTCGCCGCGGTGGTGCAGCTCAATCCGCTCGAATTCTTCGCAAAGATCATGATCCCGGCGGCGGCGCCCTACATCTTCACCGGCCTTCGCATCGGCATCGGCCTGTCGTGGCTTGCGATCGTTGCGGCGGAAATGCTGATTGGCGGCGTCGGCATCGGCTTCTTCATTTGGGACGCCTGGAACTCCTCGCATATCAGCGAGATCATCCTGGCGCTGTTCTATGTCGGCATCATCGGCTTCGTGCTGGATCGCCTGATCGCGGGGCTCGGCAAGTTCGTCACCCACGGTACCGCGCAGAACTGAGGAGAGGGGACATGACCGCTTATCTGAAGCTCGACCACATCGACAAGGTCTTCACCCGCGGCGCCGCCACCACGGAGGTGCTGAAGGACATCAACCTCACGATCGAGAAGGGCGAGTACGTTTCGATCATCGGCCATTCCGGCTGCGGCAAGTCGACCCTGCTCAACATCATCGCGGGGCTGACCGGCGCCACCACGGGTGGCGTGCTGCTGGAAAACCGCGAGGTGAACTCGCCGGGGCCGGATCGCGCCGTGGTGTTCCAGAATCACAGCCTGCTGCCGTGGCTGACCGTCTACGAGAACGTCAGGCTCGGCGTCGACAAGGTCTTTGCCAGGACCAAGTCCCGCGCCGAGCGCGACGCCTGGGTGATGCACAATCTCAACCTGGTGCAGATGGCCCATGCCAGGGACAAGCGTCCTTCGGAGATCTCCGGCGGCATGAAGCAGCGCGTCGGCATCGCGCGGGCGCTGGCCATGGAGCCGAAGGTGCTGCTGCTCGACGAGCCGTTCGGCGCGCTCGACGCGCTGACCCGCGCGCATTTGCAGGACTCGGTGATGGCGCTGCATCAAAAGCTCGGCAACACCATCCTGATGATCACCCACGACGTCGACGAGGCCGTGTTGTTGTCCGACCGCATCGTCATGATGACCAACGGGCCGAGCGCGCGCATCGGCGAGGTGCTGGAGGTGCCGCTGGCGCGGCCGCGCAAGCGGCTCGAGCTCGCGACCAACACCACCTATCTGAAGTGCCGTCAGCGCGTGCTCGAATTCCTCTACGAGCGCCACCGCTTCGTCGAGGCCGCGTAAACGAAGAGTTCAACGCGACCACACGTGCGCGCCCAAATAATCGTCATCTCGCTCAATCCTTGTGCGTCGCACAAGGATTGAGCGAATCGCAAACCAAGCGTGCGAATAAGCCCTGCGAACATTTCGGGCGAGACGAACAACATCCTGAAATCCCTGCGTTTCCAGGATGCGCGCAACTGGCACGGAAATTGAAGCGCATTTGCGCGACGCCAACGACGACGTCCCTCAACATCATCAATCAGCATCGTGAACTCGCCACCGGGGTGAAGCCTCGGAGCGCGCCTCCCTGTCTGGAGGCTGAGCCTGCAACGACGCAGCGGTGAGACTGGAAGGGATATGCAATGACGAAGAGTCCCACTTGGATTTCTGACTGGCGCCCCGAGGATGAGGCGTTCTGGAACGCGACCGGCAAGACGATCGCGCGGCGCAACCTGATCTGGTCGATCGTAGCCGAGCATATCGGCTTCTCGGTCTGGCTGATCTGGAGCATCGTCACGACCAAGCTGCCGCAGGCCGGCTTCCACTACACCACCGACCAGCTGTTCCAGCTCGTCGCCGTGCCGGGGCTGATCGGCGCCTTGATGCGCTTTCCCTACACTTTCGCAGTGACGACGTTCGGCGGCCGTAACTGGACCATCTTCAGCGCGGCGATCCTGTTCATTCCGACCTTGTCGCTCGCCTATTTCGTGAGCCAGCCCGACACGCCGTTCTGGCTGATGCTGCTGGTCGCCTCGACCGCGGGTCTCGGCGGCGGCAATTTCGCCTCCAGCATGACCAACATCTCCTTCTTCTTCCCCGACCGGATGAAGGGATGGGCGCTCGGCCTCAACGCGGCCGGCGGCAATATCGGTGTCTCCAGCGTGCAGCTCTTGACCCCGATCCTGATGACGTTCGCTATCTTCAACCTGTTCCAGGCAACGCCCGTCGACGGCATCTTCCTGCAGAATGCCGGACTCATGTGGGTGCTGCCGATCGCGATCGCGGTGTTTGGCGCGGTGTTCTTCATGAACAATCTCACCACGGCGAAATCGTCGGTGAAGAACCAGCTTGCGATCGTCAAGCGCAAGCACACCTGGATCATGGCGTATCTCTACATCGGCACGTTCGGGTCTTTCATCGGCTATTCCGCCGCGTTTCCGCTTCTGATCAAGACGCAATTCCCCACCGTGACGATCTCGATCGCCTTCCTCGGCCCGCTTGTCGGCTCGCTGTCGCGTCCGCTCGGCGGCTGGCTCGCAGACCGGGTCGGCGGCTCCATCATCACCTTCTGGAACTTCATCGCGATGGCGGGCGCCACGGTCGGCGTGCTCTACTTCGTCGGGCAGAAGGATTTCATCGGCTTCCTGTCGATGTTCCTGATCCTGTTCGTGACGACGGGCATCGGCAACGGCTCGACCTACCGCATGATCCCCTCGATCTTCCGCGAAGAGAACCTGTTCAAGGTGCGCGGCAAGGGCGATGTCGCGCGTGCGGCCGCGATGAAGACCGCGAGCATCGAAAGCGGCGCGGCGGTCGGCTTCATCGGCGCGATCGGTGCCGTCGGCGGCTACCTGATCCCCAGCGGCTTCGGCAAGTCGATCGCCATGACCGGAGGGCCGCAGCTCGCGCTCGCGATCTATCTCGCCTTCTACGCCTCGTGCCTCGCTCTGACCTGGTGGTTCTACCTGCGTCGCAGCCCGCAGGGTGAAGGCGCGCCGAGCCTCGCCGAAGCGCGGGTGTAGAGCATGATCCGGAAAAGTGTGAAGCGGTTTTCCGACTAGATCATGCTCAGAAGATAGTACTTGGCACGAATGTCGCTTCTCCCCGTACGCGGGGAGAAGTTCTCTGATGACGTTTGACCCATGAACTTTTTCCGCAATGGCGCGGACGAAGGCAGACCGAAACAGACAGGAGAACATCATGACGCCAGAACAGATTACTCTCATTCAGCAGAGCTTCTCCAAGGTCGCGCCGATATCCGAGCAGGCCGCGGTGCTGTTCTACGATCGCCTGTTCGAGGTGGCGCCGTCCGTGCGCGCGATGTTTCCCGAGGACATGACCGAGCAGCGCAAGAAGCTGATGGGCATGCTCGCCGCCGTGGTCGGAGGCCTGTCGAACCTCGAGTCGATTCTTCCCGCGGCCTCCGCCCTCGCCAAGCGACACGTCGCCTACGGCGCCAAGGCCGAGCACTACCCTGTGGTCGGCGCGACCTTGCTGTGGACCCTGGAGAAGGGTCTTGGCGAAGCCTGGACGCCAGATCTCGCCAAGGCCTGGACCGACACCTACGGCGTGTTGTCCGGCTACATGATATCCGAGGCCTATGGCGCACAAGCGCAGGCCGCCGAATAGGAGTTGCGTCGTGAGTGAACCGCTGGTCATCGTCGGTAACGGTATGGCGGCCGCGCGTCTGGTCGACGAGCTCGCCAGGACCGCGCTCGGCCGCTATGCGGTCGCCGTGATCGGCGAAGAGCCGCGGCTCGCTTACAACCGCGTGCTGCTCTCCTCCGTGCTGGCGGGCGAGACCGGCTCGCACGAGATCGAACTGCGGCCGGCCGAGTGGTGGCGCCATCGCGGCGTCACGGTGCGCTACGGCTATCGTGTCACCGAGATCGATACCGGCCGCCGCGAGCTGAAGATCGCAGGCGAGGAGAGCATGGAATATTCCAAGCTCGTGCTCGCCACGGGATCGACGCCGCTGCGGCTCAACGTGCCGGGGGCCGATCTCGCCGGCGTGCACACCTTTCGCGACACCCGCGACGTCGACCTGCTGCTGACGCTGGCCGCGGCGAAGAAGCGCGTCGTGGTGGTCGGCGGCGGCCTGCTCGGGCTCGAGGCGGCCTACGGCCTCGCCAAGGCCGGTGCCCCCGTGACGCTGCTGCATCTGATGGACCGGCTGATGGAGCGCCAGCTCGATCCGCCCGCCGCCGACCTGCTCAAGACGCTGGTCGAGCGCAAGGGCATCCGCATCCTGCTCAACGCCAGCACGGAGTGCATTCATGGCGAGGGTCATGTCGAGGCTGTCGAACTCGCCGACGGCCGCCGCATCGAGGCCGATGCGGTGATCTTCGCCGCCGGCATCAAGCCGAACGTCGCGCTGGCGAAAGAGGCGGGGATCGCGGTCAACCGCGGCGTCGTCGTCAATGACGTCATGCAGACCTCCTCGGCCGACATCTTCGCGCTCGGCGAATGCGCCGAGCATCGCGGCACCTGCTATGGCCTTGTCGAACCCGCTTATGAGCAGGCGCGCGTGCTGGCACGGCATCTTTCCGGCCGTCCCTCCGTCTATCAGGGCAGCGTCGTCTCGACCAATCTGAAGGTCTCCGGCGTCAGCGTGTTCTCCGCCGGCGACTTCATGGGCGGGGAGGGCAGCGAGAGCCTCGTGCTGTCGGACCGCAGCCGCGGCACCTACAAGAAGCTCGTGATCGCCGACGGCCGGCTCACCGGCGCCGTGCTGATCGGCGATACCGTCGATGCGCTCTGGTACCTCGAGCTGATCCGCAATCGCGACAAGGTCGCGGCGATCCGTACGGACATGATGTTCGGCCGCGCGCTGGCGCAGCCTTCGAAAGCGGCGTGACATGACGGCGATCGATCCAAATCTCCGCACCACCAAGACCACCTGTCCCTATTGCGGCGTCGGCTGCGGCGTGCTGGCGACGCCCGACGGCAAGGGTGGTGCAGCAATCGCCGGCGATACCGATCATCCCGCCAATTTCGGCCGGCTGTGCTCGAAGGGCTCGGCGCTCGGCGAGACCGTCGGGCTCGAAGGCCGGCTGCTCTACCCGATGATCCGCTGCAAGGGCGTGTTGGAGCGCGTCGCCTGGAGCGATGCGCTCGATCATGTCGCCCATCGCATGCAGCACATCGTGGCGCGCGACGGCGCCGACGCGGTCGCCTTCTATCTCTCCGGCCAGCTCCTCACCGAGGACTATTACGTCGCCAACAAGCTGATGAAGGGGTTTGTCGGCACGGCGAATGTCGACACCAATTCGCGGCTCTGCATGTCCTCTTCAGTTGCGGGCCATCGCCGCGCCTTCGGCGCCGACACCGTGCCCGGCTGCTACGAGGATCTCGACCAGGCCGACCTGCTCGTCTTCGTCGGCTCGAATGCGGCCTGGTGCCATCCCGTGCTGTTCCAGCGCATGCTGAAGAACCGTGGGGAGCGCGGCGCGCGCATGGTCGTGATCGACCCGCGCCGTACCGACACCGCCGGCGATGTCGATCTGTTCCTCGGCCTCAAGCCCGGCACCGACACGGCGCTGTTCTCCGGCCTCTTCGTCCATCTCGCCGACAATGGCGCACTCGATCGGGACTACATCGCGCAGAACACCAGCGGATACGACGACGCGCTGGCGCGTGCGCGCAACATCGCCGGCAGTGTCACTGCGACGGCGCTTGCCACGGGCCTCTCCGAGCAGGACGTCGCCTCCTTCTTCAGGATGTTCCGTGACACCGAAAAGGTCGTCACGCTCTATTCGCAAGGGGTCAACCAGTCGGCGCAGGGCACCGACAAGGTCAACGCCATCCTGAACTGCCATCTTGCGACGGGGCGAATCGGCAAGCCCGGTTCCGCGCCGTTCTCGCTCACCGGCCAGCCCAATGCGATGGGCGGCCGCGAGGTCGGCGGCCTCGCCAATATGCTTGCCGCCCATATGGGTTTCACGCCGCCCGACATCGATCGCGTCAGGCGGTTCTGGAAGGCGCCGCGCATCGCCACCCATGAGGGGCTGAAGGCGGTACAGTTGTTCGAGGCCATCAACCGCGGCGAGATCAAGGCGCTCTGGGTGATGGGTACCAACCCCGCAGTGTCGCTGCCCGATGCCGACATGGTCCGCGATGCCCTGAAGAAGCTCGAGCTGTTCGTGGTCTCCGAGAACGTGCTCTCCAACGACACCGTCGCGGCCGGCCCGCATGTGTTGCTGCCGGCGCTGGCCTGGGGCGAGAAGTCGGGCACCGTGACCAATTCCGAGCGGCGTATCTCGCGCCAGCGCGCCTTCCTGCCGGCGCCGGGCGAGGCGCGCCCTGATTGGTGGATTCTCAGCGAGATCGCAAAACGTTTCGGTTTCGGCGACAGCTTCAACTACAAATCCGCCGCCGATATCTTTCGTGAGCATGCCGCACTCTCGGCCTTCGAGAACAATGGCAGCCGTGATTTCGACATCGGCGCGCTGAGTTCGGTGTCCGACGAAGCGTTCGACGCCTTGGAGCCGGTGCAATGGCCCGCGCGCGAGGGGCAGAGGCCCGGCGAGCGCTTCTTTGCGAGCGGCGGGTTCTTCACCAATGACGGCAAGGGCCGCTTCGTCGCGCCGGAGGTGCCGGCGCTACGCGGCGAGACCGGACCGTCGCGCCCCTTGCGGCTCAACACCGGGCGCATCCGCGACCAGTGGCACACCATGACACGCACGGGTCTCAGCCAGCGCCTGGGCGCGCATTTGCCGGAGCCCTTCGTCGAGATTCATCCCGATGACGCCAGCAAATACGGCATCGCCCATGACAGCTATGCCCGCATCACCACCGATCATGGCAAGTGCATCCTGAAGGCCGTCGTCAGCGACCGGCAGCAGCGCGGCACCCTGTTCGTGCCGATCCACTGGAGCGCGATGAATACCTCGCACGGCCGCGTCGGCGCGCTGGTGCAGTCCTTCACCGATCCGTTCTCGGGCCAGCCGGAGGCGAAGGCGACGCCGGCCGCGATCGCTCCTTACGAATTCGTCTTCCGCGGCTTCGCGCTGTCGCGAAACCAGATCGACCTGCCGGAGAACCTGTTGTGGACCCGCGTCACGGTCGCCGGTGGCTTCGGCTATCTCTTCGCGGACAACGGCGATCTTTCGCGCTGGCCCGCCTGGCTCGAGAACGTCGCCGGAGAGGATGTTGCCGAGTATCGCGACTTCGGCGGCGGGGTCTATCGCGCCGCCTCGTTCGCAGGCGACCGCATCGAGACCTGCCTGTTCGTCGGACCCGCGCACGATGCCGGCGATTGGGAGGTGGTGAAAAGCGCATTCGCCGCCGACCAGGTGACCGACGAGCAGCGCCGTATGCTGCTGTCCGGCAAGTCGATAGAGGGCGCCGCGTCGACCGGGCCGATCGTCTGCGCCTGCTTCGGCGTCGGCCGCGGCACCATCTGCGACACAATCGCAGGCGGCGCCCGCACCGCCGCCGAGATCGGCGCCAGGCTCAAGGCCGGTACTAATTGCGGCTCCTGCATCCCCGAGATGAAGCGCCTGATTGCGACGACCGAAGCGCCGATGAAGCCGGCCAAGGTCGTGGGCGCGGCGGGGTAGGGCTGGCTCTCTCCAGCGTCATTGCGAGCGCAGCAAAGCAATCCAGGGTCTTTCCGCGAAGATAGTCTGGATTGCTTTGCTGCGCTCGCAATGACGGTTTGGATGCAGGTGTGTGCCAAAACTACGATCTCGTGCCCCGGACGCAGCGCAGCGTCTCTCCGACGGTGCGCTGCAGAGCCGGGGCCCATGCTACGCCGAGTTGCGTGGCTTCTGTTGGGTCCCGGCTCTGCGCCGCAACGCTTGCGCGTTGCAGCGCGTCCGGGACACGAGAGTGGTATGGGCTGGCACGCAGCCATGCCGCCCGCGCCAATCGACGCGCCCGCCATTGTGCCCTATGTTGCCGCGGCTTCCACCTCAGCAGCCATAACAGCAATGATGTACCTGGAAACGCCGCCGCGCCTGATCGAGACCGCGATCTTCTCCGTCATGCCCGATAAGTTCCGCCGCAAGGGCGTGCGGACGGATTGGGCCGATGCCAACCGGCCGGGCATTGCCACCGACAGCTTCATCGAAGGTCCTTCATTCGACAAGGATGGCAACCTCTATGTTGTCGACATTCCCTTCGGCCGCATCTTCCGTATCGCGCGTGACGGCGAGTGGTCGCAGGTCGCCGAATACGAGGGCTGGCCGAACGGGCTGAAGATCGCATCCGACTGCCGCATCCTGGTCGCTGACTACATGCACGGCATCATGGAGCTTGACGCGAATGCCGGGCGGATCAAGCCGGTGCTGACGGCGCGCAATTCGGAATCGTTCCGCGGCTGCAACGATCTCCACCTCGCCAGCAATGGTGACGTCTATTTCACCGATCAGGGCCAGACCGGCCTGCACGACCCCAGCGGCCGGGTCTATCGTCTCGCGTCGAACGGCCGGCTCGATTGCCTGATCGATACCGGCATCAGCCCGAATGGTCTCGTGCTCGACCCGACCGAGACCGTGCTGTTCGTCGCGATGACGCGCGACAACGCGGTGTGGCGGTTGCCCTTCATGAAGGACGGCAGCGTGTCCAAGGTCGGCCGCTTCTGCTCGCTGTTCGGCACCAGCGGTCCTGACGGCATGACCATGGATGCCAAGGGCCGCCTGTTCGTCGGTCATGCCTCGCTCGGCCATGTCTTCGTGTTCGCGCCGAACGGCGAACTGATCGCGCGGATCAAGTCCTGCGCGGGGCCGAACTGCACCAATGTCGCGATCGGTGGCGCAAAGAAGGATCGGCTCTATATCACGGAGTCGGCGACGGGCAGCGTGCTGGTTGCCGACATCAGTGATCTCTAGAGCCTCTGAGGGAATAACATGAACACACATCCCTTCGGCCAGACCGGCGCCAACGTCTCCGTCATCGGGCAAGGCACCTGGTATCTCGACCACGGCGATCGCAAGCGCGCAATCGCGGCGCTTCAGCGCGGGCTTGATCTCGGCATGACCCATATCGACACCGCCGAAATGTATGGCGATGCTGAACTCGTCATCGCGGATGCGATTGCGGGCCGTCGCGACGAGGTGTTTCTCGTTTCGAAAGTGCTGCCGAGCAACGCCTCGCGCCGCGGAACCATAGCGGCCTGCGAGCGCTCGCTGAAGCGGCTCAAGACCGACCGGCTCGACTGCTATCTCCTGCATTGGCGCGGCTCTTATCCACTGGAGGACACCGTCGCTGCGTTCGAGGAACTGGTGCAATCAGGCAAGATCAAATCCTGGGGCGTCTCCAATTTCGATGCCGACGATCTCGACGAGATTCTCGAAGTCGCAGGCGAGAGCCGGATCGCCTGCAACCAGGTACTCTATCATCTGAAGGAGCGCGCGATCGAGCATGAGGTGATCCCGTGGTGCGAGCGGCACAATGTCGCCGTCGTCGCCTACTCGCCGTTCGGTCATGACGATTTCCCGGCGAGCAGCAGCAAGGGCGGCGCGGTGCTGGCGCGCATCGCGGAGACGCGCCGCGCGACACCGCGTCAGGTCGCGCTGAGCTTTCTCACCCGTGCGACTACGGTGTTCGCTATACCGAAAGCCTCGTCTGCGGAACATGCCGGCGAGAATGCGGCGGCAGGCGACCTCGTGCTGACGAAGGACGAGATTGCCGCGCTGGACGCGGCGTTTCCCCGCGGGCCGAAGCCGCGCGGCCTGCCCATGCTGTAGTGCACAATTGGCAATGTTAACGGAGCATTGACGCGCGCGGCGGCTCGCGCATATCGGCATCCTGTTTTCGGAAGTTGTGAACGGGGCGCATTTGTCGTTTTTTACGGCCGTTCTCGATTCGCATTTTGCCCGGGTTCCAGCCGTGACACCGCCGCCCGCCGCAGCCGCAAGGCTCGACAGTATTCCCATGCCCGCACCGGAGAAGAAGCAGCAGGCTCGCCGCGCGCCTGCGCGCGTCGATCATCCCTTCAAGGGCATTGCGCTGATCCTGCTCTCGACGGTGTTTCTCGGCTGCTCCGACGTCACTGCGAAATATCTCTCGACCAGCCTGCCGTCGATCGAGATCACCTGGATCCGCTTCCTCACCTTCACGCTGCTGTTCACGCCGGTGATGCTGCCGGCCTCGCCGTTCTATGCGATGCGGACCAAGCGTCCCGGCCTGCACGTGATGCGCGGGGCGGCGCTGCTCGGCTCCTCGCTGTTCTTCATCACGGGTCTCGGCTTCCTGCCGATCGCGGAGGCATCGGCCACCGGCTTCGTTGCGCCGCTGTTCGTCACCGCGCTCTCGATCGTCTTCCTCGGCGAGAAGGTCGGCATGCGCCGCTGGCTTGCCACCGCGCTCGGCCTTATCGGCGTGCTGATCATCCTGCGCCCGGGCACCAGCGCATTTCACCCCGCCGCAGTCTTTCCGTTGGTCTCAGCCGCGTGCTGGGCCGGCACGTTGATCCTGACGCGCATGATGAGCGGGCGGGAAGCCGTCGTCACCACCATGGCCTATTCCTCGCTGACGGGCCTTGCGATCCTGACCGCGCTGGTGCCGTTCGTCTGGGTTACGCCATCCTGGACCGCGATCGCGCTCGGCATCTTCATCGGCGTCGCCTCGACCGCGGGCCAGTGGATCGTCGTGCTCGCCTATCGCTACGGCGATGCCTCGGTGCTGGCGCCGTTCTCCTACACGCAGCTGCTCTGGGTCAGCATTCTGGGCTTCTTCATCTTCGGCGAAGTGCCCGATGTCTTCACCATCACCGGCGCGGCCTTCATCGTGGCCAGTGGCCTCTACATCGCCCATCGCGAGCGTGTCCGCCGCGCCCAGCTCCTGGTGCTGGAGGAGCGTTCCCCGAACGCCTGACGCAAGTTCGCTCCTCGTGCTTTGTGGTATCAGCGCTCCAAACAATATGGGAGGAGCCGGATGCGGGCCGCGATTTTCAGGAACGGAGAGATCGTCGTCGACCGGATCGCCGAGCCGAAGCCGGGGCCCGGCCAGGTGCTGGTCAGGACGCTCGCCTGCGGCATCTGCGGCTCCGACCTGCATGCGCGCCAGCACGCCCATCGCATGGTGGAGATGGCACGGAAGGTCGGGCGCAAGCCGATGGACCTCTCCCGTGACGTCGTGTTCGGCCACGAGTTCTGCTGCGAGGTCGTCGACTACGGCACCGGCACCGAACGCAAGCTCAAGCCCGGCACCCGCGTCTGCTCGCTGCCGGCGCTGCTGACGCCTGAGGGCATCGAGGGCATCGGCTATTCCAACGACAATGTCGGCGGCTATGCCGAGGCGATGCTGCTCAGCGAAGCGCTGCTGCTTGAGGTGCCCAACGGGCTTGCGCCCGAGCATGCCGCGCTCACCGAGCCGCTGGCGGTCGGCGTCCACGCCGTGGCGAAAGCCAACATCAGCGGCGGCGAGGTGCCGCTCGTGATCGGCTGCGGCCCGGTCGGCCTCGCGGTGATCGCCGCGCTGAAGCTTAGGGGCTTGCACCCGATCGTCGCCGCCGACTATTCGCCGGCGCGCCGCGCGCTCGCCGCCAGGCTCGGTGCCGACATCGTCGTGGACCCGAGGGTGTCGCAGCCCTATGCGACCTGGGCCGAGCACGCGCGGATGTCGGAGGCGGAGAAGGCGGCGCGCCCGCCGTTCCAGGCGATGCTGCCGGCGCTGAAGCCGGCGATCATCTTCGAATGTGTCGGCGTGCCCGGCCTGCTGCAGCAGGTGTTCGAAGGCGCGCCGCGCGATGCACGCATCGTCGTGGTCGGCGTCTGCATGGAGACCGACAAAAGCGAGCCCATGCTCGGCATCATGAAGGAGCTGAGCGTCCAGTACGTGCTCGGCTACACGCCGGACGAATTCGCAAGCTCATTGCGCCTGATCGCGGAAGGGCAGATGGATGCGGCCGCGATGGTGACCGCCGAAGTCGGCATCGACGGAGTCGCCAAAGCATTCGCCGATCTCGCCAATCCCGAGATGCATACCAAGATCATCGTGCAGCCGTGGCGATAGCAACTGGGCAGGGTGCTGTAGGGTGGGTTAGCCCTACGACTGCGCGAAGCGCAGTTCGCACGGCGTAACCCACCACTTCTCTTGCGGCGGAGACAGAAGAGGTGGGTTACGCCGAGCAAATGCGCTGCGCGCATCAGCCCGTCTAACCCACCCTACGAGATCTCGCTCAATATTTCGCCGGCACGTACATCTCCGGCGGGACCGGCCCTCGCTGATAGTCGGGATTGCGCACGCGCGGCGGCAGCGTCACCGGAGCCCGCACGACCTCCTGGTACGGGATCTGAGTCAATAGATGTGCGATGCAGTTGAGCCGGGCGCGCTTCTTGTCCACGGCATCGACGATCCACCACGGGCTATCCGGCAGATGCGTGTGCTCCAGCATCGTCTCCTTGGCCTTGGTGTAAGCCTCCCAGCGACTGCGTGACTCCACGTCCATCGGGCTCAGCTTCCACTGCTTCAGGGGATCCTTGATGCGCATCGTGAAGCGGAATTGCTGCTCGTCGTCGGTGATCGAGAACCAGTACTTGACCAGGATGATGCCGGAGCGGATCAGCATGCGCTCGAACTCCGGCACTGTCTTGAAGAACTCCTGATATTCGTCCTCCGAGCAGAAGCCCATCACGCGCTCGACGCCGGCGCGATTGTACCAGCTACGATCGAACAGCACGATCTCGCCGCCGGCCGGCAGGTGCGCGACGTAGCGCTGGAAATACCATTGCGTGCGCTCGCGCTCGTTCGGCGCCGGAAGCGCCGCGACGCGGCAGATGCGGGGATTGAGGCGCTGGGTGATGCGCTTGATCACGCCGCCCTTGCCGGCGGAGTCGCGGCCCTCGAACAGCACCACGACCTTCTTCTTCTCGCTCTGCACCCAGTCCTGGAGCTTGACGAGCTCGCCCTGGAGGCGAAGCAGTTCCCGGAAATAGAGCCTGCGATCGACCGTCGGTTTCAGTGTTCCGGCCTCGTCGAGGAGCTCGTCGAGACGGGTATCATCCAGCTCCATCTCCAGTTCCTCGTCGAGATCGTCGGCCATTTCCTGGATGATGCGGGCGCGCTTGGAGATCTCGGATTTGCGATCGGCTGCGGTCATGGGTGCTTCTCTCGGCTCGAATACCAGTCACAACGACCATCGGCGGGGTTTGTTGCGACCATGTGACAACGTGGGATCCCGCTGACGCAGGTCACACCGGCAGCGCGATCGAATATTTCACCTGGCTGAGCGCAAAGCTCGACTCGATCGAGGCGATGCCGTCGAGCCGGGTCAGCTTGGTCTTGAGGAACGTCTCGTAGGAGGCGAGGTCGGCCGCCACCACGCGGAGCAGATAGTCGCGGTTGCCGGTCATCAGATAGCACTCCAGGACCTCGTCCCATTTCGAGATCGCGCGGGCGAAGCGGTTGAGGTCCTCCTCCTTCTGCCGCGCCAGCTTGATCGAGATGAAGACGCTGACATGCAGGCCGAGCGCCTTCTGGTCCACGGTCGCGATGTAGCGGCTGATGACGCCGCGTTCCTCCAGCAGCCTGACCCGGCGATGGCAGGGCGAGACTGAGAGCCCGACCTTGTCGGCAAGCTCCTGCATGGTCATCCGGCTGTCGTTCTGGAGATGGCTGAGGATTTTCCGGTCGATGGCGTCGAGCTCTGGCATTGGGAAGGGACCTGGGTCAGGAGGCGTCTGATTGGTAAAATATCCCAATATCGGCCGGTATGGCGCGAAAAATTGAGAAGTTTGGCGCGGCCCGCGGGCGTATGATCAGTGCTTATTTCCCGGAGCATCGCCATGCCCGTTGACCCTGCTCGCCTCGACACCCTGACCGCGCTCGCCCGCAAGGCACTGTGGCTGTCGTCCTGGACCATCCACCACGCCAACCACATCCGCGCCAATGCGGACGGCCTCAAGGTCGGCGGCCACCAGGCCTCCTCCGCCTCGCTCGCGACCATCATGTCCGCGCTGTACTTCCACGTGCTGCGCCCCGAGGACCGCGTCGCGGTGAAGCCGCATGCGAGCCCGGTGTTCCACGCCATCCAGTATCTGTTCGGCCGCCAGACCCGCGAGAAGCTGGAGAATTTTCGCGGCTTCAAGGGCGCGCAGTCCTATCCGTCGCGCACCAAGGACGTCGACGACGTCGATTTCTCCACCGGCTCGGTCGGCCTCGGCGTCGCGCAGACGCTGTTCTCTTCGCTGGTGCAGGACTACGTCAAGGCGCATGGCTGGATGAAGGACCGCCGCGAAGGGCGGATGATTGCGCTTGTCGGCGATGCCGAAATGGACGAGGGCAACATCTTCGAGGCGCTCGCGGAGGGCTGGAAGCACGGCCTGCGCAACACCTGGTGGGTGGTCGACTATAACCGCCAGTCGCTCGATGCCGTCGTGCGCGAAGGTCTTTGGGAAAAGTTCGAGACCATGTTCCGCAATTTCGGCTGGGACGTGGTGATCGTGAAATATGGCCGTTTGATGCGCGAGGCGTTCGCGGAGCCAGGCGGCGAAGCCTTGAAGCGCTGGATCGACAACTGCCCGAACGCGCTTTACGCGGCACTGTGCTTTCAGGGCGGCGCGGCCTTCCGCAAGCATCTGCACGACGAGATCGGCGACCAGGGCCCCATCACCAAGTTAATCGACAGGCGCAGCGACGAGGAACTGCTCGCGCTGATGTCGAATCTCGGCGGCCATGACATGGCGAGCATGCTGGAGGCATTCGACGCGATCGATCACGATCGTCCGGTCTGCTTCATCGCCTACACCATCAAGGGCGTCGGCCTGCCTTTCCAGGGCCACAAGGACAACCATGCCGGCCTGATGACCGTCGCGCAGATGGAGAAGTACCGCGACAGCCAGAACATCCGGCCCGGACACGAATGGGACAAGTTCGAAGGGCTGACGCAGGATGCGGCCGAACTGGAAGCGTTCCTCGCGCGGGTGCCGTTCAACCGGGACGGCCGCCGGCTGACGGCGCCCGTCGTCGAGGTGCCCCAGCAGCTCGCCTTCAAGCCGTCGCCGCAGATGTCGACCCAGCAGGGCTTTGGCCTCGTCCTCAACGAGATCGCGCGCAGCGACGGCGAGCTGGCAAAGCGCATCGTCACGACCTCGCCCGACGTCACGGTCTCGACCAATCTCGGCCCCTGGGTCAACCGCCGCGGGCTGTTCGCGCGCGCCGAAAAGGCGGATTTATTCCGCAGCGAGAAAATTCCCTCGACCTACAACTGGGACGCCTCGCCCAGGGGCCAGCATCTCGAGCTCGGTATTGCCGAGATGAACCTGTTCATCATGCTCTCCGCGCTCGGCTTGTCGCACCAGATCAACGGCGAGCGGCTGCTGCCGGTCGGCACGCTCTACGATCCCTTCATCGAACGCGGCCTCGATGCGCTGAACTATGCCTGCTACCAGGATGCCCGCTTCATGGTGGCGGCGACGCCGTCGGGCATCACGCTCGCGCCGGAGGGCGGCGCGCACCAGTCGATCGCGACGCCCTTGATCGGCATGGCGCAGGACGGCCTCGCCTCATTCGAGCCGGCCTTTGTCGACGAGCTCGCCGTGATCATGGCTTTCGGCTTTGAGCACATGCAGCGCGATCCCGGCGAGGGCGGTTCTGTGTATTTGCGGCTTTCCACGCGCAGCATCGAGCAGGCGCAGCGGATCATGACGCCGGAGCTGAGGCAGGGCATCACCGACGGTGCTTATTGGTTGCGCAAGCCGGGCCCGAATGCCGAAGTCGTGATCGCCTATACCGGCGCAGTCGCGCCGGAAGCGATCGAGGCCACCGGCTTCATCGGCGAGAGCCGTCGCGATATCGGGCTGCTTGCGATCACCTCGGCCGACCGTCTCCACGCCGGGTGGACCGCCGCGCGAAAGTTGCGGCGCGACCGCCGCGGCGTGCAGCATCTCAGCCACATCGAAAAGCTGCTGGCGCCGCTGCCGCGTGACTGCGGCATCGTGACCGTGATCGACGGCCACCCGTCCGCGCTCGGCTGGCTCGGCAGCGTCCGTGGCCACCGCGTCGAGGCTCTCGGCGTCGAGCAGTTCGGCCAGACCGGCAGCATCGCGGACCTTTATCGGCACTACGGCATCGATGCCAACGCCATCATCGATGCGGCCGAAAGCCTCACCACCGGTGCGCCGGTGCTGCACCGGAAGATGGCGGTGTAGTCGAGGTAACCACGCGCATGGGCCCCGGCTCTGCAGCGCATCACTGAAGAAGTGCTGCGCTGCGTCCGGGGCACGAGCGTGTTTGCACTCGCTCCAATCTCGTGTCCCGGACAAGGCGCGACATGAAATGTCGCGACGCCGAGCCGGGACCCAGAGCCGCTTGCCTCGCTTCAAATCGCGTCCCATATTCCGCGCGCTCGCCGCAACGCTGGCCCCGCATATGGCGGGTTCAATTGCCGGCGCTTTCGTGCAAGGATGCCTGCCGAAACGCCCCCTCCAAGCCCCCAAGAAGAGGTTAACGATGGTCAATCGCATGCAATTCTACATCGACGGCGCCTGGGTCGATCCCGCCGTCAAGAAATCCACCGCCGTGGTCAATCCGGCGACGGAAGAGGCGATGTACGAGGTTGCGCTGGGCTCCAAGGCTGACGTCGACAAGGCCGTCGCCGCCGCCAAGCGCGCCTTTGCCACCTTCTCCCAGACCAGCCGCGAGGAGCGCGTCGCGCTGCTGTCGAAGGTCATCGAGGTCTACAAGGGCCGCCTCAAGGAGATCGGCGCTGCCGTCTCCGACGAGATGGGCGCGCCGCTGCCGATGGCGGAAAAGCTCCAGGCCGGCGCCGGCCTCGGCCATCTCATGACCACGCTCGACGTGCTCAAGAACTACCATTTCGAGGAGCCGGTCGGCACCGCCATGGTGCTGCGCGAGCCGATCGGCGTGGTCGGCATGATCACGCCCTGGAACTGGCCGCTGAACCAGATCGCCTGCAAGGTCGCGCCCGCGCTCGCCGCCGGCTGCACCATGATCCTCAAGCCCAGCGAGTTCACCCCGACCTCGGCGCTGATCTTCGCCGAGATCCTGCATGAAGCCGGCGTGCCCAAGGGCGTGTTCAACCTCGTCAACGGTCTCGGCCCCGAGGTCGGCGCCGCCATGAGCGAGCATCCTGATATCGACATGATCTCCTTCACCGGCTCGACCCGCGCCGGCATCGACGTGGCCAAGCGCGCGGCTCCCACGGTCAAGCGCGTCAGCCAGGAGCTCGGCGGCAAGTCGCCGAACGTCATCCTCGAAGGCGCCGACCTCACGAAGGCGGTGACCGGCGGCGTGATGCACATGTTCAACAACTCCGGCCAGTCCTGCAATGCACCGTCGCGCATGATCGTGCCACTGTCGAAGATGAAGGAAGTCGCAGCGATCGCGAAGGCCGTGGCCGACAAGACCAAGGCCGGCGATCCCCGCGCCGAAGGCACCATCATCGGCCCGGTCGTCAACCGCGGCCAGTGGGACAAGATCCAGGGCCTTATCAAGAAGGGCATTGACGAGGGCGCTACCCTCGTCGCCGGCGGCCCGGGCCTGCCCGAAGGCGTCAACAAGGGCTTCTATGTCCGTCCGACCATCTTCGCCGATGTCACTCCCGAGATGACAATCGCGCGCGAAGAGATCTTCGGACCGGTGCTGACCATCATCGGCGCCAAGGACGAAGCCGACGCGGTCAAGATCGCCAACGATACGCCGTATGGCCTCGCCGGCTACGTCACGGGTCCGACGGTCGAGGACGCCAAGCGCGTCGGCCGCCAGATCCGCGCCGGCAACGTCAACCTGCAGGGCGTGCCCAACGACCGAACCGCGCCGTTCGGCGGCTACAAGCAGTCCGGCAACGGCCGCGAGTGGGGCAAGTTCGGCCTCGAGGACTTCCTCGAAGTGAAGGCCGTCGCGGGCTTCAACGCGGCGTAAGTTCGAGCGGTTGGAAAGAATGACGCCGGAGCGGGAGGCCGCTCCGGCGTTTTTGTTTTGCGGAGTTCGTAGGGTGGATTAGCGAAGCGTAATCCACCATGTATGTCGCCGTGGAGACCAAAGAGGTGGGTTACGCCTTCGGCTAACCCACCCTACGATTTCGAACTATCCCCCCGCCGCGCCCTGCGTGTTCACATACAGCGCATAGATCGACTGGCTCGCGGCCATGAACAGGCGGTTGCGCTTGACGCCACCAAAGCAGAGATTGGCGCAGCGCTCGGGCAGCGCGATGCGGCCGATCATGACACCGTCGGGTGCGAACACCACCACGCCGTCGAGCTCGGGATCGCCCATGCCCCAGCCGCACCAGAGATTTCCGTCGATGTCGCAGCGCATGCCGTCGGGCGTGCCGGGACCTGCATCGATGTGGACGCGCTTGTTCGAGATCGCCGTGCCGTCGGCCGAGACGTCATAGGCGAGGATCTTGCGGTTCGGCACGCCGCGGGACTCCACAACGTACAAAATCTTCTCGTCCGGCGAGAAGCACAGCCCGTTTGGACCGAGCACGCCTTCGGCGACGATCGTCGCCTTGCCGGTCGCGGGATCGAGCCGGTAGACGTTCGGCTCGATCTCGGGTTCTGCCTTGTAGCCTTCGTAGTTGCCGAGCAGGCCAAAGGTGGGATCGGTGAACCAGATCGAGCCGTCGGATTTCACGACGACGTCGTTCGGCGAGTTCAGCCGCCTGCCCTCGAACGAGTCCATCAGCACGGTGATGCTGCCGTCGTATGCAGTGCGGGTCACGCGGCGGCCGCCGTGCTCGCAGGTGATCAGCCGACCCTGGCGATCGCGGGTGTTGCCATTGGCGAAGTTGGAGGGCTTGCGGAACACGCTGACTGCGCCGGTCTCCTCCTCCCATTTGAGGATGCGCTGGTTCGGAATGTCGCTGCAGAGCAGATAGCGCCCGTCGCCGAACCATACCGGACCCTCCGCCCAGCGCAGGCCGGTCGTCAGCCGCTCCACCGCCGAAAGTTTCAGCCAGTATTTTTCGAAGCGGGGATCGAGTGCGTGAATGGCCGGGTCGGGATAGTAGCTCGCCGGGCGCCAGCCAAGCTGTTCTGGAGTGTGGGACGATGCCTCATTCATGTCGATTCTCTCGTTTCGTTCCCTCTGGACAATCCTGCTAACATTGGAGACATGTGACCGCAAATCGGTAAACACAGGCGAGGAAGACATGCCGCGTATCTTGATGACGGGAGCCTCAGGCGGAATCGGCACCAGCCTGCGGAAGCTGCTGCCGCCGATCTATCCGGATTTGCTGCTGTCCGACATCAAGCCGCCGGCCGATCTCGGCGCGAACGAGAAGTTCAAGGTGGCGGACCTCGCCGATCTCGCGCAATGCGAAGCGATCTGCGAGGGCGTCGACGGCATCCTCCATTTCGGCGGCTATTCGGTCGAAGGCACCTGGGATCAAATCCTCCAGGCCAACATCATCGGCGGCTACAATCTGTTCGAGGCCGCACGCAAGAAGGGCGTCAAGCGCGTGGTGTTCGCCTCGTCGAACCACGCCGTCGGCTTCTATCCGCGCCACCACAAGATCGGCACCGACGTCACTGCGCGGCCGGACAGCCGCTACGGCGTCAGCAAGGTGTTCGGCGAGGCCGTCGGCGCGCTCTACGCGGATAAGCATGGCCTCAAGGTAACTTGCCTGCGCATCGGCAATTTCGGCGACATGCCGCTGGACCAGCGCCGGCTCTCGATCTGGCTGAAGCCCGATGACCTCGTGCAGCTCTGCCGCATCGGGCTCGAACATCCCGACATCCATTTCGAAGTCTTCTACGGCGCCTCCTTCAACGAGCGCGCCTGGTGGGACAATCACCGCGCCTACGAGCTCGGCTATCGTCCGGCCGGCCGCGCCGAAGACTTCCGCGAGCACGCGATGGCGGAGCAGGCCAAGCTGAAGCCGGATCCCGTCGGCGATTATTTCCAGGGCGGCACGTTCTGCAGCATGGAGTTCGATGCCGACCCAGGCCGCGTGATCGACTGGACCAAGCGGTAGAAGCGGCTCACCTGCCGAGCGTCAACAGCGGCTTGCCTGTCTCGACAATATAGGTCGCAAGCTCCGCCGCGTTGCCGCTGCCGACGTTCGTCACCGCATGATGTACGCCGTGAGGAATGAGCAGCACGTCGCCGGCCTTCAGGATCACCGGCGGCCTGCCGTCGAGCCGATATTCCAGCTCACCTTCGATCAGATAGACGAGCTCTTCGCCCGGGTGACTGTGCCTGACGGCGACAACGCCCGGAGGAAAATCGACGCGGACCTGGACGACCTCGCGTCCGGGGACGCTCAGAGCTTCCTTCATGAGATGTGTGCGCTTGATGTCTCCCAGCCGTGGCTCTTCGGATCGGGCGGCGAGCGAAGTCAGGCTGGTTGCGGCGATCAGCGCCGCCGCAACTATGATTCCATGTCTCTTCATGTGAATGGCCTTTCGGTTGTGCGACGTTGCGCTTGTGTCGATCAGGCGGCGGCCGCTGCCGCGGGTGTTGCGCGAAAGCTGATGGCCATGCGGTTGTAGGCATTCATCAGGCTGATCGCGATCGTGAGGTCCACGAGCTCACGCTCCTCGAATACGGCGCGTGCGGCCCGGTATGCCTCGTCGGGGACGCCGGTTTCGGCAACCCGTGTCACCGTTTCCGCCCATGCCAGGGCGGCGCGCTCGCGTTCGTCGAAGAGATTGCCGGCCTCGCGCCAGGCCTGCAGCAGCGCAATCTTCTCGACCTTCTCTCCCTTCTTGAGCAGGTCGCGCGTGTGCATGTCGAGGCAGTAGGCGCAATTGTTGATCTGGGAGATCCGCAGATAGACCAGCTCGATCAGCGTGGCGGAAAGGCGGCTCTGCAGGATGTAGCCGTAGACGCCGCCGAGCGCCTTGATGCCTGCCGGCGCGATCTGGTTGTAGTCGAGACGCTTACTCATGGTCTTCTCCTTGATGAGTGGCCGGTTCCTTCGCCGGTATTGACGACGAACACCGCGTGTGCGCGCCTGTTCACCTGCGGATGACGGCCTTCAGCGAGTCCGTGAACACCCAGAAGGAAGCAGCCAACAGGCCGACGTCCTTCAGCAGGAACTGCCCCGGAGCGACGGTGATCGCGGGTGCCCCGAGCTCCGGCACCACGACGCCGGGCGTCGAGATCATGAAGCTCAGCGTCGTGACGAACAGCCCGGCCGAGAGAAGGCCGCCGGCTGCGGAATAGATCGGGCTTGCCAGCCGAAGCGCGATCAAAGACCCGATGCTCAGTTCGACGAAGCCGAGAAAGGTGGAGAAGCCGCGGACCGAAAACAGCGCGTAGAACCAGCGCAACAGCGGGCTGTTCTCCACCAGGGGAACCAGCCCCTGCGCTTCGTAGTCGGTGAACTTCATCCCGCCGAACCAGGCGTAGATGATTGCAAGCGACGCATAGAGGCCGATCCGGCTGACCGGTTCGGCGTAGGCGAGCAGACGTTCAGACTGGTCGCGCCAACTGATGGTGCGGCGCAGGGCGATGGATGAGGTGGACGAGTGGCTGATGATGCGTGACATGGTTGTCTCCGTTTTGATGCTGGGTTTCGCTCACGCATTCACGTGCGTGTGCAGGTTGTAGCGAGGGGCGGGAATGGCGCTCGAGAGCTTGTTCGTCATGGCGAGCCGCGTGCTCTCGTGGCGATCCCACGCGGATCGGTCGGCCAGCGCCGGGATCGTCACGACCTCGCCGAGGTCGAGACCCGCGAGCGCCGCGTCGACCATGTCGTCGGCCGACATGACGATCTCGGCGGGCAGTTGGTGAACCGGTGTACCGGCGACATCCCAGAACTCGGTCGCAGTGGCGCCCGGCAGCACGGCTTGCACGCGGATGCCCTTGCCGGCGAGCTCGTGAACGAGTGACTGGGTGAAGGCGAGCACGAACGCTTTCGAGCCGCCGTAGACGCCGTTCAGCAGCTCCGGCGCGATCGCGGCGATGGAGGCGATGTTGATGATCGTGCCGTGGCCGCGGTCGATGAATCCGGGGACAGCCGCGTAGGTCAAGCGCGTCAGCGCGCCGACGTTGAGGCGGATCATGTCCTCCATCTTGTCGATGTCGGAGGCGATCAGCGGGGCTGAGGCGCCGACGCCGGCGTTGTTGACCAGCACCGAGATGCCGGGCTCGGTTCTGAGGAGTTGCTCGACATGGCGCAGGTCGGACGGGGATGTGAGATCGGCTTGCACCGTCTCCACCTTGCGGCCGCTTTCATTGGCGAGCCTGCGCGCCAGCGATGCGAGCCGCTGCCTGTTGCGCGCAACGAGGATGAGGTCGTGGCCGCGCTTCGCCAGGCGGTCGGCGTAGATCGCGCCGATTCCGGTCGAAGCACCGGTGATGAGGGCGGTGCCTTTTCTGGTCTGGGTCATTTTCGTCTCTCCGTTTCGGTGCGGAGAGGAATAGGCACTTCCGGAAATGACGGGTATCTGGCAAATTCGGGATCTATCCTTCCAGAATATGGAAGTGTCCCATGGATCGTCTCGAAAGCATGTCGGTGGTTTTGGCGGTGGCAGAGGCCGGCAGCCTGTCCGCCGCCGCACGCCGCCAGAAAATGCCGCTGGCGACGGTGAGCCGGAAGGTCTCGGAGCTCGAGGAGCACCTCCAGACCAAGCTGTTTCATCGATCGAGCCGCGCGCTCGTCCCAACGGACGCCGGGCGCTCCTACGTCGCCGCGGCCAAGCGAATTCTCGCCGATCTCACCGAAGCCGAGCGCGTTGCCTCCGGCGAATACACCACGCCGCGTGGAGATCTGAGCATCACGACGCTGGTCGCGCTCGGTCGCCTCTGCTTGCAGCCGATCCTTGCCGAGTTCCTTGCGGCGTTTCCGGAAGTGGACGTTCAGCTCATCTTGCAGGACCGGACGCTCAACCTCCTGGACGAGCACATTGACGTCGCGCTTCGCGTCGGCGATCTCGCCGACAGCGGCCTGATCGCCGTACGGGTGGGGGACATTCACCGCGTCGCCTGCGCAAGCCCGTCCTATCTGAAGCTGCGGGGAACGCCGAAGGCTCCCGATGATCTCTCCGCCCACGACTGCATCAGCTATCCTGCGCTACAATCACCGGGCACATGGCGATTCAAACGAGGGCAGACCGAATATGCCGTCCCGGTGCGGTCGCGCTTCATCGCGAGCAATCTGGAATCGGCCATCGATGCCGCACGCGCAGGCATCGGGATCACCGTCGTGTTCTCCTACCTGGCGTCGGATGCGCTGCGGTCCGGAGAGCTGATCGCGCTTCTGCAGGACTTTCAGCCGCCGCCGCAGCCGGTCAACTTCGTCTATTCGCCCAACCGCTTCATGCCGGCCAAGCTGCGAGCCTTTCTCGATTTTGCAGTACCGCGCCTGAGGGCGCGCTTGGCCGACATGCCCCGGGACGTGGCGTCGCGGAAGCAACGGGCGTGACTGTGTCGGGCGCGGACATCAGAAATGCAGATTGATCCTCAGCAGCGCCTGGTGTCGCTCGAATTGCTCGAGGTTGAGGCTGCGGTTGTCGCCGAGTGCTTTGCCCGCGACCTGCATCTGCCAAGTGCCGGAAATGCCGACTTCCTTCGAGATACTGTAGGAGAAGGTCGGGCCGGCGAAGACTGCGTCTCCCAAAAAGCGGTCGAGGCCGCCGCCATCATAGGCCCGCGCGTAGCGTATGCCGAGGCCGAACAAGAGCTCGGGCTGCACTGCGTACGAGATCGCCGCCTGGAGCTGCATCTCCGAATCGTGTCGCCAGAGATTGGTGACGATCTCGCGGGTTCCGCCGGTCCCGTACCAGACGTTGAAGGCCGCAAACAGCCTGTCCTTGACCAGTTCGCGGTCGAACAACGCGGCAAACTCCGCGCCATATTGCGCGATATTCATGCCGGTGGCGTCGTCGATCCGGCTCCAGCCGGGCTGTGCATGGAGAGTCAAACCGAACGGCGCGACGGCACGATCGACCAACTTGTAGCGCAGTTCGAGCGCGGCGCCGCTGAAAGCGACGTCCCGATGATCGGCAAGTCCCGGAACGCCGTTGATGTGCTGCCCGCTCAGCGAAAATCCCGGCGCGATCCGGAAATTGTCCGAGACCGTGTATTTGACTTGATTGAGATTGGCCAAGGCTGCGTAGCTGCCGGAGCGCTTGCCGAACGCGCCGACATTCTCGAACTCGACCTCGATCTCGCCGGGCTTGCCGATGTCGGAGCCCATGCTGAAACCGAAAATGTGCTCGGTGTCGATCTCCGCGTGAGCTGACGGCAGGTTCTGCGCAGGCTTCGAGGCGGCATGGCTGAGCGGGCCGCGAGGCGTGCCATATGTGCGCCCCGGCTTGTCGTCGGCGAAGGCCAAGGCACAGCTCGCCAGCTGACTGGCCACGATCGTTGCCGCCGCTACGGTGTGCGGGAAGCTCAATATTCCAGACACGAACAATTCACCTCTAAGCCGGGACTCGCTGATGGACGGAAGGTCTCAGGCATGCGCCGACCGTATGCAAATGCAAGTCATTCGCAAGACATTCCATGAAATTGCCCTCGATGCAATTGTTGCGACTCATTCTTAGTTGCGTTCAAGTGTCGCGGCTGGACTGAGCTCCAGCGCAAATCCGCCTTGGGGAGCCGGGGGGCCGGGAATTCGCGCGGGTCAGGCCCCAATTGATGCAAGATCAGGTGGCCGCACCGACTATGCGAGACCAGTGCGGATCGCGAGCGGCTGGGACGATTGAGCGGTTCTTGCGCGCTTGCGGCCCACGGCGTGCCGGCCGGAGGCATTGACCGTGCTGCCGGCAAGAGGCTGCGAAAGGACGTCTGCCGGGCCAGTCGGGCTTATCGAAATCAACCTCTGGCGATGTCCCGGCTTATCTTCTGCAATCGTGCAAAGGCGGCCCACGCGTTTGGATATTGGGCGTCTCTTGAATCGATCGTGAGCAGCGCGCGGCATGCCTCGTTGATGTCGTCCGCTGAAGGACGCATGGAGATGTCGCCCGATGACTCCGCCCGCTTCCAGCGGTCCTCGACCTCTTTCGCCAGGGCCAGCGCTTCCGACGGGGTTCGCTTCCGGGTTGGCTTCGCCAATGCGTGGTCCGGAGGGAATGTGGGCCAGGCGGTGGGAGGCCGATCGGCTCGCCAGTCGCCTTCCTTGGCGGCCTCGCGCTTCGCGGGCGGATTTGCCTGTCCAGGTACGGCATCAGGCGGAACGGTCCGGCCGGCCAACTCGCGGATCTGCTGCTCCATTGTCCCACCAGATGACGATCCGCCCGCCGAGGGCGCTGTCAGGACGGGCGCAATCGACGTCTGCACGTCGGGGGCAACCTTCTGGACGGTCTTGACGACAGCCGACGCGCCGGGTGACAGAGCCGGTCGCTGTTGCGCGACCTTGTCGTCCTCGGTGGGGCAGGGCCGGTATCCCGAACGCTGACGTGTGATGCGTCCGTCATCATCGATGCGGGCAAAATCAATGGCCACAGTGTAGACGAAAGCGGCGTCGATGACCTGGCCGGACTTGTCCCTTGCCTTGACACCGCCGCAAACATACCTCGCCGCGCCGGCTTCGACTGAACGCAACGCGCCGAATGTGGCCGTCCCTGGATCGATCAGCGCATGTCGAACGGCTGCGCGAGCTTTCATGTGTTCGGTCGATAGCGCGCTGATCAGGACGTCAGGGTTGATCAAATCGGGCTGGTAGTACCACACATACTCGACGGCAAAAAAAGCTGCGCCGAAAGCGGCTGCGATCAGGACACCGGGTACATTCATGGGATTTCTCCGGGCACTGGAACCCGGAATGGTTGTTGTTTGTTTCGAGAACCATTTGCGCTAGAGTCTTCTAACAAGCCGTTAATCGGTTGTGCGATCGAGGAGTATCTACCAGGCGATTGTCCTCGGGAGGGATGAGCTCCGCCGGATCCATCTGCGCGCCTTGTTGACAAAGCGGGGTGAGGCGGTACCACCATGGCGAAATGGACGGAGCGACCTGATGACGAGTGGCTTGCGCAAGGGTTTGACGAGCTATGGCGATGCCGGCTTCTCGCTGTTCCTGCGCAAGGCGTTCATCAAGGCGATGGGCTATTCCGACGACGCGCTGGAGCGCCCGATCGTCGGCATCACCAACACCTATAGCGACTACAATCCCTGCCACGGCAACGTCCCTGACATCATCGAAGCCGCCAAGCGCGGCGTGATGCTGTCCGGCGCGATGCCTTTCGTGTTTCCGACCATCTCGATCGCCGAAAGCTTTGCGCATCCGACCTCGATGTACCTGCGTAACCTGATGGCGATGGACACCGAGGAGATGATCCGCGCCCAGCCGATGGATTCGGTGATCGTGATCGGCGGCTGCGACAAGACGCTGCCGGCGCAGGTGATGGCGGCGATCAGCGCCGATTTGCCCACGGTGGTCATTCCGGTAGGTCCCATGGTGGTCGGTCATCACAAGGGCGAGGTGCTGGGCGCCTGCACCGATTGCCGCCGGCTATGGGCCAAATATCGCGCCGGTGACATGGACGACGCCGAGATCGAGGCGGTGAATGGGCGCCTGGCGCCGTCGGTCGGCACCTGCATGGTGATGGGCACGGCCTCGACCATGGCCTGCATGATCGAAGCCATGGGCCTGTCGCTGCCGATGAGCGCAACGATCCCGGCGCCGCATGCCGAGCGCTTCCGTCTCGCCGAGGCGAGCGGCAAGGTGGCCGCCGAGATGGCGAAGACGAAGGGGCCCAAGCCCAGCGAGTTGCTGACGCCTGCGTCTTTCAGGAATGCGCAGGTCGTGCTCCAGGCGATCGGCGGATCGACCAATGGCCTGATCCATCTGACCGCGATGGCGCATCGCTCGCCGCACCGGCTCGATCTCGCAGCGTTCGACCAGATCGGCCGCGAGGTGCCGGTGCTGGTCGACCTCAAGCCGTCGGGCGAGCATTACATGGAGCATTTCCATCACGCTGGCGGCGTGCCGAAGCTGCTGGCGCAGCTCGGCGACCTCGTCGATCTCGATGCCAAGACGATCTCCGGCCAGACACTGCGCGATGTCGTGGCCAATGCGGAAGACGTGCCCGGCCAGGATGCCATCCGCCCGCGCGAAAATCCGATCAAGAAGGAAGGTGGCCTCGCCATCCTGCACGGCAATCTCGCCCCGCGCGGCGCCGTCATCAAGCAATCGGCCGCGAGCCCGAAACTGTTGCGGCACACCGGGCGGGCAGTCGTTTTCGAATCCGTCGAGGACATGACCTTGCGGGTCGACAATCCCGATCTCGACGTCACCGCCGACGACGTGCTGGTGCTGCGCAATGCCGGCCCGAAGGGCGCGCCGGGCATGCCGGAAGCCGGCTATCTGCCGATCCCGAAGAAACTCGCGCGCGGCGGCACCAAGGACATGGTGCGCATCTCGGATGCGCGCATGAGCGGCACCGCGTTCGGCACCATCGTGCTGCACATCACCCCGGAATCCGCCGTCGGCGGGACGCTGGCGCTGGTCGAGAACGGCGACATGATCCGCCTCGATGTCGAAAAGCGCAGCATCGAGCTTCTGGTCGATGCCGCCGAGCTGGAGCGGCGCCGCGCCGCGCTGAAGCCGGCCGCCGTCCCCGAGGAAACGCGGCGCGGCTACGCCTGGCTGTTCAACGAGACCATCATGCAGGCCGACGAGGGCTGCGACTTCGACTTCATGCAGAGGACCGGGAAACAGACGGAGAAGCATTGATCGGCCGCGCGAACGAACGCTCGGATCGGCTGCTTCAAATTGCCGGCGGAGACAGGCTGCATCTGTCCTAGGTAACGACCTGCTCGATCCGCCACTGCGCGTCTTCGTGCAGGTAGCGGAACGGCGTGCCGTGGCTGTTCTTGAAATAGCTGCCACATAGTGCGTTTGCCATGGCTTGCATCACGGCGTCGTGGCAGACGAACAGGAAATTGTCGTCGGGATGGCGCGCGAGCCACCCCGAGACGCAGGCCAGCGACCGTCCGGCCATGGCGTCCCAGCTTTCGCCGTCGGCCGGCAGGATCGACACGAGACCCGTCGCGGATTTGACGCCGTGCTTGATCATGAGGTCGCGGACGGGAAGGCCTTCAAAACTGCCGAAATCGAACTCAATGATGCCGTCGTCTATCGCGAGCGGCACCGCGATCACGTCCGCGATGATCTCGGCCGTCCGCGCCGCGCGTACCAGGGGGCTTGCGACGATGCGGCTGATGCCGACGCCGTGCAGCGCGTGCGCGGCCTCGCGCGCTTGTCGCAGGCCATCGTCGTTCAGCGGATTGTCGGTGCGGCCCTGGAATCGCCCCTCGCGATTCCAGTCGGTGGCGCCGTGGCGGAGGCCGTAGAAACTGCGCGCGGGCCTCGTCACTTCGACTTGCTCGTGAACTTCTTCACGGCGGAGCGAAACGCCTCCGTGTTCATCGCCATGATGATCTTGTGCTCCTCGGCATCCAGCTGCTGCTTCACCGGCGTGGTGGCGGCCTGGTAGACCAGCTGCTTGGTGCCGGCGATCGCGGCCGGCGGGTTCTGCGCCAGCCGTTCGGCAAGCTGCCGCGTCGCCGCCTTCAGCTCGGTTGCGGGAACGGTCTTGGCGACCAGGCCCCATTCATAGGCCTGCTGCGCGGTAAAATTGTCCTCGGCGAGAAAAATCTGCAGCGCGCGGCGCGAGCCCACCGTGCCGACGATGCCGACCGTCGAGCCGCCGTCCGGCGACACCCCGATCTTGGCATAGGCGGGCGTGAACCTGGCATCATCAGCGGCGATGCAAAGGTCGGTGACGAAGGCGAGGCCCATGCCGGCGCCGGCGGCCGAGCCGTGCACGCTGGACAGCGAGATCTTCGGCATGCGCCTGACGATCTCGATGAAGGCATGATAGTGCTTGAGCAGCTCGCCGACGACTGAAGTCACCGTGCCGGCTTCGGCGGCGGCTCCGATCGTCTGCAGATCGCCGCCGGCGCAGAAGGCGCGGCCTTCGCCTTCGAGGACGACGACGCGGATGTCGTCCGCGCCTTCGATATAGGTGGCGAGCTGTTCGAGCTTCTGGGCAATCGCAAGGTTGATCGCGTTGAACGCAGCGGGGCGGTTCAGCGTGATGGTTGCGATCGGGCCGTCGATCCGCAGCAGGGCGGGATCATCGGGCTTTGAGACGGGAGCGGTCATCTGGAAAATCCCCGGCAGGAGGTCGAGACTCGAACTAAATCGCAGAAGGGCAGGGGTGACAATCCCCGGCCGCCGCTCTTGCGCCGGGCGGAACGATCGGCTCAAATGGGGCTGCCTTCGTCAAGGGACGGACACGAGCGCCGGCTCCTCCTAAGGCCAGCAACCAGAATCAGCGAGAGAGGAGACGGCATGGGTTACGCTCGTGTCTTCCGGAAATGGGCTGTCCAATGACGGGCGGTCCTGTGATCATCGTCGGCGCCGGCCATGGCGGCTATCAGGTCGCAGCATCGTTGCGCCAGGCCGGCTTTTCGGAGCGCATCTGCCTGATCAATGACGAGGCGCATCTGCCCTATCAGCGCCCGCCACTGTCGAAGGCCTACATCAAGGGCTCTGCCGGACCGGAGAGCCTGATGTTCCGGCCCGAGAAATTCTATCAGGACCAGAAGATCGAGCTGATCGCGGGCCGCGCCGCCTCGATCGACCGCGCCGGGCACAAGGTGCATCTCGCATCCGGCGAGACGCTGGCTTACGGCCACCTCGTGCTGGCGACCGGCGCGCGCAACCGCCTGCTCGACCTGCCCAATGCCAACCTGCCCGACGTGAGATATTTGCGCATCCTCGACGACAGCGAGGCGCTGCGCAAGATCATGCCGTCGAAGACACGTGCGGTGATCATCGGCGCCGGCTTCATCGGCCTCGAATTCGCCGCGACCGCTCGCATCAAGGGCCTCGAGGTCGACGTGCTCGAGCTCGCCCCGCGCGTGATGGCGCGGGCGGTGACATCAGAGGTCTCGGAGTATTTTCAGGAACGCCATCGCGAGGCCGGGATCCGCATTCACCTTGGCGTGCAGGCCACCTCGATCGAGGCGGAGGGCGGCAAGGTCACCGGCATCTCCTTGAGCGACGGCCGGCATCTGCCGGCCGACCTCGTCGTGGTCGGCGTCGGCGTGCTGCCGAATATCGAGCTTGCGGCGGAGGCGGGGCTTCCAGTCGCCGCCGGCATCATCGTCGACGAATATCTTGCGACGGCCGATCCTGATATCTCCGCGATCGGCGATTGCGCGCTGTTCGCAAGCCCGCGCTTCGGCGGATCGCTGCGGCTGGAATCAGTGCAGAACGCCACCGATCACGCCCGCTGCCTTGCAGCAAAGCTGACCGGCGACAAGAAGCCCTACGACAGCCATCCCTGGTTCTGGAGCGACCAGGGCGACGACAAGCTCCAGATCGCTGGCCTCACCACCGGCTACGACCGCGTCGTGCTGCGCGGAGACCCCGCCAAGAAGGCGTTCTCGGCGTTCTGCTATCACGGCGACAGGCTGCTCGGCATCGAATCCATCAACCGCGCCGGCGACCACATGTTCGGCCGCCGCTTGCAGGGCATGGACCGCTCGATCACGCCGGAGCAGGCCGCGGACGAGAGTTTTGACCTGAAGAGCGCGCTGGCGTGAGTGCTTAGCGCGGCAAAACCGCCGCCACCTCCGCGGCCGTCGGCATCGACGGCCCGGCGCCCATCCGCTGCACGCTGATCGAGGCGGCGGCATTGGCGAAGGCGAGGGCGGTGCGCAAGGGCACATCGTCGGCCAGTTGCGCGGCCAGCGCGCCGACGAAGCAATCGCCGGCGCCCGTGGTGTCGAGCGCCCTGACCACGCGGCCGGGCACGGCAATCTCCTCGCGCCCCGCGAGCGCGAGCACGCCGCGCTTGCCGAGCGTGACGCAGATGGTCTGGTCCTCGCGCGCCTGAAGCTGCCGCGCCACGGCAATGATCCTTGTGGCCTCGTCGTTCTCGGAGAGCCCGCTGCCTGCGAGGAAGCCGAGTTCGGTCTCGTTCAGCACGAGGATGTCGACGAGCGCGAGCAGCTCGCGGGACATGGCCTGCGCCGGTGCCGGATTGAGCACCGTCGTGGCCCCGGCGGCGCGGGCGCGTCGGAAGAACGCGGCGATCGTCAGCAGCGGAATCTCGAACTGGCTGACGGCGACGTCGCCCGCCAGCAGCGGCACGACCTCGACGTCGTCGGCGCCGACCAGCCCGTTCGCCCCGGGAATGACGACGATGGTGTTGTCGGCCTCCGCCACCGTGATGATAGCCGTCCCGGTGTGGGCCTCCGCCGTGTCCTGGACGTAACCGAGATCGATGCCCTGGCCGCCGAGAAAGGCCTTCAGCTCGCCTCCGAATGAATCCTTCCCCAGCCGCCCGATCAGCGTGGTCCGCGCGCCAAGCCGTGACGCCGCGACCGCCTGGTTGGCACCCTTGCCACCCGGAAAATACAGCACCTGCCGGCCGGCGACGGTCTCGCCGACGCGTGGATGGCGATCGGCCGTCGCCACCACATCCATGTTGATGCTGCCGGCGACGAAGACGCGCCCCATAGGAGACCTCGGCGACCGCTAGACTCTGACCTCGAACTCGTGCCTGACCTTGGCGATGTCGACGAGTGTCGGCAAGCCGGCCTCGTTGCCGAGGCGCTGGATCTTGAAGGTCGAGGCGGCGCGCGCGAAATCGAAATGCTCGCGCCAGCTTTTGCCGGGATGGGCGAGGTAGGAATAGACATAGGCGCCGTGGAAGACGTCGCCGGCGCCGTTGGTGTCGATCACGCGCTCGCGCGGGATCGGCATCGCCGGCATCACCTGCACCGTTCCTGTCTCGTCGTACCAGAAGAGGCCCTTCTCGCCCATGGTGACGCCGCCGATCTTGCAGCCGCGGCCCTTGAGGTAGTCGAGCATCTTCTCCGGCGTCAGGTCCATCTGCTCGCACAGCCGTTCGGCGACGATGGCAACGTCGATATATTCGAGCAGCTCATGCGTGTTGGTGCGCAGGCCGCCGCCATCGAGCGAGGTCAGGATGCCCGCCTCGCGGCACACCTTGGCGTAGTGGATCGCGGCGTCCGGCTGGTGGCCGTCGACGTGCAGCGCGCGGCAGCCGCCGAGATTGAGCATCGGGAAGGGGTGGATGTGCTCGTCGTCGCGGCAGCGGACGATGGCGCGCTTGCCGTCCTTGGGCATGATGAAGGAGAGCGAGGACTGGTTGACCTTGCGCCCGTGCAACGAGATGCCGTACTTGGCGCACATGTCCTGGAACATGCGCCCCAGCCAGTCATTGGCCGCCGTGGCGATGAGATCGGGCACGATGCCGAGCTTGGCGCAGCAGAACGCCGCCGTCACCGCATTGCCGCCGAAGGAGACCGCGTAGTCCGAGGCCACGTGCTTCTCGTCGCCGGTCGGCATGTGGTCGGTGATGAAGACGACGTCGATATAGGTCTGTCCGATGAAGAGAGCCTGCATTGCTTGTCCGTGATGCGCTTGTGGTCCCGGCCGGCGGGATTACTCTAGCACCGGTTCCGCTCCGGAGGGACGCTGAAATTATTCGCAAAACTGCCGCCCGAAGCGCTTGAGGTCAGCATGGTGCCGGAATACGACCATGTCGGCCCAATGCCAAGCCCGGACAAACGCCGTCTGTCGGTCCCTGGGTTCCAAGTCGATCAAAAGGGTGCAGGATGATCACCGGCCTCGATCACATCGTCGTTCTGGTGAGGGATATCGGTGCGGCCAAGGCGGCCTATCAGACGCTGCTGGCCCGCGCGCCGGCCTGGCAGAATTCCGGCGAGGGCGCTGACCGGGTGCTGTTCACCCTCGACAACATGACGATCGAGCTGATGGCCCCTCACGGCTTCAGCGCCACCGCCGACCGCATGCGCGCACTGCTCGAGGACCAGGAGGGCATGCTCGCCAGCCTGTGCTTTCGTGTCGCGGACATCGGCAAGATGCACCGGCGGCTGGAGCGGGTGGCCTTGAAGCCGGACCCGGTCGCCGAGGTCGAAAGCAGCGATGCGGTCACCGGCGCGGTGCTGCACTGGAAACGCACGCGGGCTGCCACCGAGCTCACGCGCGGCGTGCGCATGTTCTTCCTTGAGCTTGCCGACGAGCGTCCGAAGTCGGTCGCGACCGACATCGCGCCGATCGACGCGCTCGACCACGTCGTCATCACCACCGAGGATTCCGAGCGCGCCGCCGCGCTCTATGGAGCGCGGCTCGGGCTCGATCTCGCGCTCGACCGCTCGCACCAGGACTGGGGCCAGCTGATGTTCTTCCGCTGCGGCGACCTCATTGTCGAGGTGGTGCGCCGGCCCGTGGCCGGCGGTGACCTCACGCATGACCGGCTCTGGGGCCTGAGCTGGCGGGTCGCCGACATCGACGCCACCCGCGCCCGCCTGATCGCTGCCGGCCTCGACGTCAGCGAAGTCCGCAACGGCCGCAAGCCGGGCACGCGGATCATGACGGTGCGGAATGGGACCTGCGGGATTCAGACCGTGCTCTTGGAGCGCTCGCCGAAGCCGGTGGAGTGAGGGACGGTCTCTCCTCCGTCATTGCGAGCGCAGCGAAGCAATCCAGAATCCCTCCGCGTTGGCAGTCTGGATTGCTTCGTCGCAAGGGCTCCTCGCAATGACGGCTTCCTCGTGTTACACGCTGACCCGAGAACCTCCAGTGAGCAACCGGTTTGGCGAAGGCAAAGCGAACTCTGAAATGGCAGCGCGATCCCGAGGGGATGCGGCTGCGCATTCTCGAAGCCGCCAAGCAGGAGTTCTCCGCCCATGGGCTCGCCGGCGCGCGCGTCGACCGCATCGCGGCCAAGGCCGGCGCCAACAAGCGCATGCTGTACTATCACGTCGGCAACAAGGACGAGCTCTATCTCGCGGTGCTCGAAGGCGCCTATGACAAGATCCGCAGCGAGGAGCGCGGGCTCGATCTCGAGCATCTCGATCCGCCCGAGGCCATCCGCCGCCTGATCGAGTTCACCTGGAATTACTTCCTGCGCAATCCCGAGTTCCTGTCTTTGCTCCAGACCGAGAACCTCGCGCGCGCAAAGCACCTGAAGAAATCGACCAAGGTCAAGTCGATGCACTCGCCCTTCGTCGAGATGATCCGCACCGTGGTGCGCCGCGGCGTCGACAGTGGCGACTTCCAGGTTGCGGTCGATCCGGTGCAGCTCTACATCTCGATCGCGGCGCTGAGCTTCTTCTATCTCTCCAATTCGGCCACGCTTAGCGTGATCTTCGGCCGTGATCTCCTGGACAAGAAGGCCAAGGACGAGCGGCTGGCTCACATGTCCGGGCTCGTGCTGGCGGCATTGACCGGCAAGTCCGTCGCGCTGTTCGAGATCGCGAAGGCCCCGAAGCAGCGCAGCGCGGTGGCGCAGACGGTTTAGCGCTCCATTCTCTCTGCTGTCATTCCGGGGCGGTCCGTAGGACCGAACCCGGAATCTCGAGATTCCGGGTCGATGCTTCGCATCGTCCGGAATGACGACGATTTCGGGGGGCGGAACCCCGGCGCAAAACGTCACAGGGAAAGCTCTGGACAGTATTTATCCAACGGGTTAATTTCTCCCCACAACCAAGAAGACTGCCGGGAGTGAAAATTGGCCGAGCCCAAGCCGCAAAACGCTGTTTCCAAGCTGCTGAATGCGGCCTGGGTTCGGCCGTTCCTGTTCCTGGTCTTCATCGTCGTCGCCTGGGATCTCGCGATCCGAATCTTCAGGATTCCCGCTTACCAGATCCCGTCGCCGCTCGATGTCGTCGCCGTGCTGCGCACCGAATGGCCGGAGCTGCTGCGCCAGTCCTGGCCGACCACCTACGCCACCGTCTGCGGCTTCCTGCTCTCGGCGCTGTTCGGCATTCCCGTGGCGATGCTGATCGCGGGCTCCAAGACGGTGGAGAGCTACGTCTATCCATTGCTGGTGTTCTCGCAATCCGTGCCGAAGATCGCGATCGCGCCGCTGTTCGTGGTCTGGTTCGGTTTCGGCATCATTCCCAAGGTGATCTCGGCGTTCCTGCTCGGCTTCTTTCCAGTCGTCGTCTCCGCGGTCCAGGGCTTCAAGTCGGTCGACCCCGACATGGTCGATCTCGCCCGTGCCATGCAGGGCAGCCGTTTCCAGGTGTTTCGCGCGGTGAACCTGCCGCATGCGCTGCCGGCGATCTTCTCCGGGCTCAAAGTGTCGGTGACGCTCGCCGTGGTCGGCGCCGTCGTCGGCGAGTTCGTCGGCTCCAATTCCGGCATCGGCTACGTGATGCAGCGCTCGATCGGCACCTTCGATCTGCCGACGATGTTCGCGGCGCTGGTGATCCTGGCGCTGCTCGGCGTGGTCCTGTTCTGGATCGTGGACCGGATCGAGAAGCTGGTCATTCCCTGGCACGTCAGCCAGCGCGAGGACGTGATCTTTGCATCCTGACTAAAGCAACGAGCGGCCACCAACGGCCGACGCAACCAACGGGAAGGGAGAGAAACGATGAAGCGGTGGATTGGAGCTGCATCCGTGGCACTGATGGCGTTCGCAGCCATGCCGGCGCAGGCAGCCGATAAGGTCGTGCTGATGCTGAACTGGTACGTCTATGGCGAGCACGCGCCGTTCTATTACGGCAAGGCCAAGGGCATCTACGCGGCCGAAGGCATCGAGCTCGAGATCCAGGAAGGCCGCGGCTCGGCTGCGACCACGCAGGCGGTTGCCGCCAAGACCGCCGATTTCGGCTATGTCGACGTCCCCACCATGATGCGCGCCGCGATCAAGGGCGCGCCCGTGGTTGCGACCGGCGTGCTGCTGCAGACCTCACCGATGTCCGCGATGGGCTTCGCCGACAAGAACATCAGGAAGCCCGAGGACATCAAGGGCAAGACGGTGGCGATCACGCCGGCGGACTCGATGACGCAGATCTGGCCGCTGTTCCTGAAGAAGACCGGCCTGAAGGAGAGCGACTTCAAGACCGTCGCCGGCGACGGCCAGACCAAGCTCAATGCCGTCATCAACGGCCAAGCTGATCTTCTGCTCGGCTACGTCATGGACCAGTCGATGAAGATCAAGGACGCCACCGGCAAGGACGTCTATCCGATCAAGTTCGCCGACTACGGCATCAACATGGTGTCGTCCGGCATCATCGCCAACACCGACTATGTGAAGGCCAACGCCGATCTCGTCCGCCGCTTCATGTCGGCAACGACGAAAGCGGTGGAAGCCGCCGAGAAGGAACCGAAGGCCGCGGCGCAGTCGATCCTCGATGCTAATCCGAAGGGCGGCAAGATCGACACGCTGACGCAGGGCTTTGAGCTGACCATCCCGCTCTACCGGACCGCGGAGACCAAGGGCAAGCGTCCGTTCCAGGTCACCGACCAGAACATGACCGAGACCGTCAATCTGCTGGTCGAATATGGCGGCCTCGATGCCAAGGCCAAGGAGAACCCGAAGGCCTTCTACACCAACGACTACCTGCCGAAGAGCGGCTCGTGAGCAATCAATCTCCACTGTCGTCCCTGCGAACGCAGGGACCCATAACCACCGGCCTTGATGGTTACGGAAGGTCTCAACCCGCGTGCCCGAACGCTCCGGCTCGGCGTATGGGTCCCTGCGTTCGCAGGGACGACGCGTGGAGAGGGTTATGATGACCCCTGCGACCAAGCCAGTCGATATCAACCAGCCGGCCGCGCATCTGAGGCTGGTGAGCGACCGGGCCGGCGATGCGTCGGGCATCAAGCTGTCAGGCGTGTCGAAGACATATCGGACGCGCGACGGCGATGTGCCGTCGCTGCGGCCGCTCGACTTCCACATCAATGACGGCGAGTTCTTCGTCGTGGTCGGCCCATCCGGCTGCGGCAAGTCCACGCTGCTCAAGCTGATCTCGGGCCTGCTGGCGCCGACCACGGGCGAGATCCTGGTCGAGGGCCAGAAGGTGACGACGCCGCACGGCAATGTCGGCATCGTCTTCCAGAACGCGCTGCTCTTGCCCTGGCGCAACATCCTGGGCAACGTGATGCTGCCGATCGACATGAAGCGCCTGCCGCGGCAGGAATATCTCGACCGCGCCAAGTCGCTGTTGAAGCTGGTCGGCCTCGAAGGCTTCGAGAAGAAGCTGCCCTGGCAGCTCTCCGGCGGCATGCAGCAGCGCGCCTCGATCTGCCGCGCCCTGGTGCACGATCCCAGGATCATGCTGATGGACGAGCCGTTCGGCGCGCTCGACGCGCTGACGCGCGAGCGCATGAATGTCGAATTGATGCGGATCCAGCGCGAGACCAAGAAGACCGTGCTCTTGATCACGCATTCGATTCCCGAGGCTGTGTTCCTCGCCGACCGTGTCCTGGTCATGACCGAGCGCCCCGGCGCGATCGCCGCGATCTACGACGTGCCGCTGCCGCGCCCGCGCTCGCTCGACGTGATGGCCGATCCTGTCTTCACCGAGCTCGTGCAGCGCATCCGCGAGCACTTCTTCTCGCAAGGCGCATTGGATTAGGGGCGAGTGATGTTCTCTGGAGCCGCCACAAGCACGGTGCGCTCCCTCCCCCGCTTGCGGGGGAGGGGTGGGGAGAGGATGTCTCCGCATCGGGAGTGTCCCGTTGCGGATAGAACCCTCACCCGGCGCTGCGCGCCGGCCTCTCCCGCAAGCGGGAGAGGCGAGTCGCCCGCGGTCATGCCTGTCGCACCACGTTCAACTCGTTTTGTTGTGAGATCATGCCCCCCCGCCTGAAGCTGCGAGACATCGCCTTCTTCGAACGTCCCGTGCAATTCGCGCGGCCGTTCCACTTTGGCGCGATCACGATCAACGCGACGCCGCAGCTGTTCGTGCGGGCCGAGATCGAGGTCGAGGGCAGGGGCGTTGCGGTCGGTGCCAGCGCCGAGCTGCTGGTGCCGAAATGGTTCGACAAGCGGCCGGAGCTGTCGCCGGCGCAGACAGTGGACGAATTGCGCCGGTCGCTGGGGATCGCGCGCGGACTCTATCTGGCTCGCACCGGATATCAGACCGCGTTCGATCTGCATGCCTCGTGCATCGGTGCCCAGATCGCGACCTGCGCGAAGAAGAACATTCCGGCGCTTGCTGCGGCTTATGGCCCCGCGGAGATCGACAAGGCCATCCTCGATGCGCTGCTCCGCGCCGTCGAGACCAATTTCTTTGACGGGATGGCCGGCAATATCGCGGGTATCGATGCGCGGCTTTCTCCTGATTTGAGCGAGAGGGACATCAGGACGTCTCTCTCCGGCCGGGTGCCGCTGGAGCGTGTTGCCATCAGGCATACCGTCGGCCTTGATGATGTCGTGGAAGGCGAGGGCGGCGTTGCCGATCCGCGCGAGAATACCGGCGCGCGCTACTTCAAGCTCAAGCTGTCCGGCGATCCGGCTGCCGATGCGGCGCGGCTTGCGCGGATCGGCAAGGAACTCGATACGCTGGGGTATGACTACAAGGTCACGCTCGACGCCAACGAGCAGTACGCTGACCTCGCAGCGTTGCGGGCGCTGATCGACCGGCTTGATCATGACGCCGCGCTGCGCCAGATCGCGGCGCGATTGCTCTATGTCGAACAGCCAATGCCGCGCGACATCACCCGGCAATCGCCGCTGGGCGCACTGGCAGATCGCGGTTTCATCATCGACGAAGCCGATGATTCCTATGATGCCTTTCCGGCCGCCCGGGCCCTCGGCTATCGCGGCATCTCGTCAAAATCCTGCAAGGGGCTCTACAAATCCATCGTCAATGCCACGCGTGCAGCGAAATGGAGCGCGGGCGTCGAGCAGTACTTCGTGACCGGGGAGGACCTCACCTGCCAGGCTGGTCTCGCCGTGCAGCAGGATCTTGCGCTCGGTGCCTTCATCGGCGTCACCCACGCCGAGCGGAACGGCCATCACTATGTCGACGGCTTCGGCGAGACGCCGGTCGCCGAAGCCCAGGCCTTCGCGGCCGCGTATCCCGATCTCTACGCCGATGCCGGTCAGGGCATCCGCCTCTCCATTCACGACGGCGATCTCCTGACGGGATCGCTTCACACAGCAGGCTTTGCCACCGCGGTCCATCCGGACTGGTCGGCGCTGCGCCCGCTCGAACAGCCAAATTCACTTCAGGAGCAGTTAGCATGACCACCCAACGCCTCGGCCTCATCATGAACGGCGTCACCGGACGCATGGGGCTCAACCAGCATCTGATCCGCTCGATCGTCGCCATCCGTGACCAGGGCGGCGTCCGCCTGAAGAACGGCGATTGCGTCATGCCCGACCCGATCCTGGTCGGCCGCAGCGCCGAGAAGGTCGAGGCGCTGGCCAAGCGCTACAACATCACGCGCTGGACCACCGACCTCGACGCCGCGCTCGCCGACAAGAACGACACCATGTTCTTCGACGCCGCGACGACGCAGGCGCGCCCCGGTCTTCTGACCCAGGCCATCAACGCCGGCAAGCACGTCTATTGCGAGAAGCCGATCGCCACGAACTTCGAAGAAGCGCTCGAAGTGGTCAAGCTCGCCAATGCCAAGAGCGTCAAGCACGGCACGGTGCAGGACAAGCTGTTCCTGCCGGGTCTGAAGAAGATCGCCTTCCTGCGCGACTCCGGCTTCTTCGGCCGCATCCTCTCGGTGCGCGGCGAGTTCGGCTATTGGGTGTTCGAAGGCGGCTGGCAGGAGGCGCAGCGGCCGTCCTGGAACTACCGCAGCGAGGACGGCGGCGGCATCATCCTCGACATGGTCTGCCACTGGCGCTACGTGCTCGACAACCTCTTCGGCAACGTCCAGAGCGTGGTCTGCATCGGCAACACCGACATCCCCGAGCGCTACGACGAGCAGGGCAAGAAGTACAAGGCGACCGCGGACGATTCCGCCTACGCGACGTTCCAGCTCGAGGGCGGCATCATCGCCCACATCAACATGTCCTGGGTGACGCGCGTCTATCGCGACGACCTCGTCACCTTCCAGGTCGACGGCACGCTCGGCTCGGCGGTCGCGGGGCTCACCGATTGCATGATCCAGGCGCGGCAGGCGACCCCGCGGCCGGTGTGGAATCCCGACGAGAAGCGCCTGCACGATTTCTACGGCGACTGGCAGAAGCTGCCCGACAACGTCACCTACGACAACGGCTTCAAGGAACAGTGGGAGATGTTCATCCGGCACGTCTACGAGGACGCCCCCTACAAGTTCACGCTGCTCGAAGGCGCCAAGGGCGTGCAGCTCGCCGAATGCGCGCTGAAGAGCTGGAAGGAGCGGCGCTGGATCGACGTCGCCCCGATCAAGGCGTGAGGTCGCTCGGATAAACCCCGATGTCCACCAAGCCGTCATTGCGAGCGAAGCGAAGCAATCCAGACTGTTGCCGCGGAGGCACTCTGGATTGCTTCGCTTCGCTCGCAATGACGAGGAGAGGCCTAGAATCATGAATAAACCCGTCCAGCCGATGTCGTCATTGTCGCTCAAGCTGCCCAAGGCCGATCGCTCGATCGAGACCTACCGGTTAGCTGCCTCACGCACGTTCCCCGCAAAGCTCGAGGGACCGCTGAACCGCATCGCCTTCTCGGCCGTACACACGGTCGCCGATCCCTTGGCCGACAACGATCCCTGGCTGTCGGTCACCGTCGACTGGGACAAGACCATCGCCTTCCGCGAGCACGTCTGGGATCTCGGCCTCGGCGTTGCCGAAGCCATGGACACCGCGCAGCGCGGCATGGGCCTGGACTGGCCGACTTCGCTGGAGCTGATCACGCGCTCGGTCGCCGCCGCCAAGCGCCGCAACGCGCTGGTGTTCTCCGGTGCAGGCACCGATCATCTCGCAGTCGAGGACGCCAGGAGCCTCGATGACGTGATCCGTGCCTACGAAGAGCAGATATCGGCAGTCGAGAAAGTCGGTGGTCGCATCATCCTGATGGCGTCGCGCGCGCTGGCGAAACTCGGCCGCAACGCCGACGACTACGCCAAGGTCTATGACCGTGTGCTGTCGCAGGTCCGTGAGCCCGTCATCATCCACTGGCTCGGCGACATGTTCGATCCGGCGCTGACGGGATATTGGGGCACTGGGGATCTCGACGAGGCGATGGATACGGCAGTCGCCATCATCAACGCCAACGCCGCCAAGGTGGATGGCGTCAAGGTCTCGCTGCTCGACAAGCAGCGCGAGATCGACATGCGCCGGCGCCTGGACAAGCGCATCAAGATGTACACCGGGGACGATTTCAACTACGCGGAGCTGATCGCCGGCGACGAGCAGGGTTTTTCGCACGCGCTGCTCGGCATCTTCGACGCCATCGCGCCGGCGGCGTCCTACGCGCTGTCGCGGCTCGCCGCGGGCGACGAGGCTGGCTTCCACGACGTGCTGGGGCCGACGGTGCCGCTGTCGCGTCACATCTTCAAGGCGCCGACGCGCTTCTACAAGACTGGCGTCGTGTTCATGGCCTATCTCAACGGCCATCAGGATCATTTCACCATGGTCGGGGGACAGGAGAGCACGCGCTCCATGCTGCATCTGGCCGAGCTATTCCGTCTGGCTAACAAGGCCGGCCTGCTCGCCAACCCTGAACTCGCGACGCGGCGGATGAAAGCCGTGCTCGCCACCCACGGCATCGAATCCTGATGCGCGACTTCTCGTCCGACCACCGCTGGCTGTCGCTGAACACGGCGACGGTCCGCAAGCAGGGTGATCTCGTCGCGATCGTTGAGGCCTGCGCCAAGCACGGCATCCGCGCCATCGATCCCTGGCGCGACCAGGTCGCGTCCGTCGGTCTCGACCGCGCCGCGCGCGCGGTGCGCGATGCCGGCCTCGAACTCTCAGGCTATTGCCGCGGAGGCATGTTCACCTCGGACGCCTCGCGCCGGGGCGAGGTGCGCGACGACAACAGGCGCTGCGTCGACGAGGCCAAGGCGCTGGGCGCCTCCTGCATCGTCCTCGTCGTCGGCGGCCTGCCGCAATATTCGCGGCCGGGCAGCGAGGCCTCGAAGGATCTCGTGGCAGCGCGCGGGCAGGTCGAGGAAGCTCTTGCCGAGATGCTCGACTACGCGAGGCAAGCAAAGCTGCCGCTGGCGATCGAGCCCCTGCATCCTGCCTATGCGGCCGACCGCGCCTGCGTGAACACCACGAAGCAGGCGCTCGACATCTGCGACCGGCTCGACCCTGATCGCACCGGCATGCTCGGCGTCGCGCTCGACGTCTATCACATCTGGTGGGACCCGGAGCTGATGAGCCAGATCGCGCGCGCCGGCCAGGATCGCCTGCTCGCCTTCCATGTCTGCGACTGGCTGGTACCAACGAAAGACATCCTCAACGACCGCGGCATGATGGGCGACGGCGTCATCGACATCAAATCGGTGCGTCAGGCGGTCGAGGCGCAGGGCTTTGCCGGCTATTCCGAGATCGAGATTTTCTCGAACGACTGGTGGGCTAAGCCGATGAACGAGGTGCTACGCACCTGCATCGCGCGGCATAAGGCGGTGGTCTAGGTCGCGCGCGCGGGCCTCACGGGCTTGCGAGCTGTTGCAGCGTGTTGAAGCGCGCCTTCTGCTCGCTGCTCAGCGTGGCGTAGAACTCGTCCAGTGCGGGTTCGACCAGCTTGGCGGCCGTCAGCATGGCCTCGAGACGGCGATGCATCGCCTCCAGCCGTCCGACCGGCGTCAGGGGCACATCGTTCGGACAGGCCGCCTGCAGGCCGTCAACGCCCTTCGCCGTCGCTTCGCTCAGGCGGTCGAGCGCCTCCTTCTGCTTGCCCGCAGGGTGGAGCACGGCCTCGATCCTCTGGATCGGCAGCTGCGTCAGGCTGGACTTGGGATCGCCGCAGCCCTCGGCACTGGCCTCCTGCTGCTGCGAGCGCTCGCCGACATTGGGGCCGAGCGCGTTGAAGCGGGCCTGCTGTTCGTCACTTAGCGAGTTGTAGAAGTTCTCCAGTACTGGCCGCACGATCTTGACGGCCTCCAACGTCGCGCTGATGCGGTTCATCATCGCGCGCAGGCGGCCGGGCGGAGTCAGTGCATAGGTTTCCGCACAGGAGTCCTTGAACACGGCGGCAGCGTTTGCCGCCGCGGTCTTCAACTCGTCGAGCAGCGCGCGTTGCTCCGGCGTCGGCTGCACGGCTCGCGCGATATCGGCAAGCGGCCAGGCGGTGACGCCCTTGTCCGGCGTGCTGCACAATTGCTGGAGCGTCTGCGGGCTCACGCTGGCGCGCGGCCGCGTGCGTCCGCCGCCGGCTTGCGGATAGTCGTACGGATCGGTGCTGGCATAGGCGGCATAGGGGCCGTCGCCACCCCAGAACACGGTATCGACGAAGTCGTCATAGGCGTACGCCCAATAGCCGGGCTCGTAAGCATAGGACCAGAACGTGTAGTTGAAGATGTCGGAATAGGCGTAAGGCCAGAACACCGGCCCAAGCCACGCCACGAACGCCGCGGGATGGCGGTGACGCCAGGCCTGCCGGGGAGCCCAGCCGCTTTGGCGCGTGGTGAGCGCCGCCTGGGCTAGAGCAGGGGCCCGCTCGCGGAAGGGCTCGGCAAACCGTCCACGCTGGGCGGCCTCCACTGCGGCCGCAGCCGCCCGCCCGGCGGGAGCCTGGAGTCCAAGCCGCTGCTGGCGCGCCAGATCGCTTTGCTGCGCGCGCTGCTCACGCTGAAGCAAGCGGTTCTGCGTCTGGAGCGTGCGCTGTTGCTCGCGCAACGCCCGCGCGCTTTCCGGTTTCTGCGTCTGGAGTTGCTGCACGCGCTGCTGCAGGCGATCGATACGGGCCTGGCGCTCCGTGGTCTGCCGCGACAGCATCTCGCGCTGCCGCTGCTCGACTTGCTGCGAGCGCTGTTGGATACGTTGCTCGCGTTCAAGAAGACGGCTCTGCGACTGCAGCAACCGCTGCTGCTGGTGTTGTGCCCTTGCGCCTTCCGGCTTCTGCGATTGCGATTGCAATTGCTGCACGCGCTGCTGCAAGCGATCGATACGGTCTTGGCGTTCCGCGGATTGGCGCGAAAGCATCTCGCGCGGCGGTCCCGCTCGCTCGCTCGCGGCCGGGGGGGCACTTGGGCGCGACGGGGCGGCGATATGCGGCGTCGGCCGCGGCGCCACGGCCGGACGTTGCGGCGATTCCGGCGGGCGATGGAATTCGCGCCGCGGCGCCGCCACCTGGGGGGCGGCTCGCGGGGCACTGAATTGTGGGCTCGAGCGCGGTGGCGGTGATGCCATGTGCGGCGCCGGACGTGGCGCCATCGCTGGCCGCTGCGGCATGGCTGGCGGTGCTGCCGGCCGAGCCATAGCCGGCGGCGCCGCCGGACGGGCCATGGCCGGTGGTGCTGCTGGCCGTGCTGCCGGCGCTGCGGCGGGGCCGGGCGGCCCGCCTCTTCCATGTCCCTGGCCGGGTCCTTGGGCGAGCGCGCCGGCACTCGCCGCCAGCATCGAGACACCGACTAAAACAGCCGTAAGGCAAACGCCACGCGGAAGCATGATCTTAGCTCCCAGCTCATAATCGCCCACAACGTTTCAACGCGCAGGTTGCGGAATCGTTCGTTGCTGGCGGCGGCCGGCATGCGATCTTCGGACGCAGGCAGTCTCAGGAGAAGTCCTGCGTCAGGGTGGTGGCGAGCCGCTCCAGCGCCCAGTCGACCTGGTCGCTTGTGATCACCAACGGCGGGGCGATGCGGATCGTTTGCTCATGGGTATCCTTGGCGAGGATGCCCTTGCCCTGAAGCGCCTCGCAGTAGCGGCGAGCGCGGCCAGCTTCGGGATGCAACTCGACCGCCAGCATCAAGCCGCGCCCGCGAACCTCGCGGATCGTATTCGCACGAATGTCTTGCAAGCCTTTCAGAAAGCGCTCGCCCTGCCTGGCCGCGTTCTCGATCATGCCTTCCTCGACCAGCACGCGTATCGCTGCGCGGGCCACGGCGCAGGCAAGCGGGTTGCCGCCAAAGGTCGAGCCATGCTGCCCGGGTCGCAAAGTCCCGAGCACGTCGTTGTTCGAGAGCACGGCCGACACCGGATAGAAGCCACCGGACAGGGCCTTGCCGAGCAGCGTCACGTCCGCCTCGATTCCCTCGTGCTGTTCGGCGAGCAGTTTACCGGTGCGACCGAGCCCGGTCTGGATCTCGTCGAGCACCAGCATCACGTTGTTTGCGATGCAGAGCTGGCGCACCTCAGTGAAGTAGCCGGCCGGAGGAATGATGACGCCGGCTTCGCCCTGGATCGGCTCGACCAGAAAGGCGACCGTGTTTGGGGTGATCGCCTCTTCCAGCGCCGCGGCGTCGCCGAACGGGATGATCTTGAAGCCAGGCGCGAACGGCCCGAAATGTGTGCGTGTCTCAGGGTCGGTTGAAAAGCCGACGATGCCAAGCGTGCGCCCGTGAAAATTGTTGGCGCAGACGATGATCTCGGCCGCACCGTCCGGCACGCCCTTCACCTCGTAGCCCCATTTGCGAACCGCCTTGATCGCGCTTTCGACCGCCTCGGCGCCGCTGTTCATCGGCAGCACCTTGTGGGAGCCGGTGAGCGCGGCGATCTCTTCGTAGAACAGGGCGAGCTGGTCGTTGTGGAAGGCCCTCGAGGTGAGCGTCAGCCTGTGCGCCTGTTCGATCATCGCCGCCAGGATCTTGGGGTGGCAGTGGCCCTGGCTGACCGCCGAATAGGCCGAGAGGCAATCGAGATAGCGGTTGCCTTCGGTATCCCAGACCCAGACACCTTCGCCGCGTGACAGGACGACCCCGATCGGCGCGTAATTATGGGCGCCAAAGCGTGCTTCCGTTGCGATGAGATCAATGACCGACGCGCTCATCTGTCGTCTCTCCATTGCTGCGCGCCGGCGTCAACCGACCGCTCCGGCGGCCCTCAACCTGATCTGGGTATCGCTCTGCCGTCTTGGAAGCCTTCATGCCCCGATCGCGTGGTGGGGCCCGATCTGCTCGAAATGTCAGATGGTTCTGCGGAACCACAGGGCCTCGTTCGCCGACACGCCCTCTACTGTGCATGGGGTTGTTTTCGACATTTTGCTCTGGACCCCTCAGTCGATCGCGCAGGGCACGCTCAAGAACCCGCGGAACCGGACCCGTCCGCCCCGGACCGGCTGCCCGCTCACGGCATAGTTCGGGAAGCGCGCCAGGAAGCGCGAGATCGCGATCGCGCCTTCCAGCCGCGCCAGCGCCATGCCGGCGCATTGATGTGCGCCGGTGGCGAAGGCGAGGTGCCGGTTCGGCGTGCGCGCAATATCGAAGCGCTCCGGGTCTGGAAACTGCGCGGGATCGCGGTTGGCCGCGCCAATGCACAGCGTCACCGACGTGCCGGCATCGAGCACGACGCCGCCGAGCTCGACGCGCTCCGTGGTCATGCGATTGCCGAGCTGGTTCGAGCTCTCATAGCGCAGCATCTCCTCGAGCGCCGTCTTGATCATGTCGGGGTTGTCGATCAGCCGCTGCTTCTGGTCGGGATGACGGTCCAGCGCCACGAGGCCGTTGCCGATCAAATTGGTGGTGGTCTCGTGCCCGGCGTTGAGCAGGAAGATGCAATTGTGCAGCAGCTCCTTCTCGCTCAGCCGCTCGCCGTTCTCCTCTCCCTGGATCAGCCGCGTCAGCACGTCGCGCTCGGGGTTGCCCGGCTTTGCGCGCCGCCGCGCCACCAGCGTCTGCAGATAGGCGAGGAAGTCCGCCACGGCCTTGTTGCCGCGCGCGCCTACCTCGGGCGACACCACGGGTTCGAGCGCGCCGAGGATCGCCAGCGACCAGTCGCGCAGCGGCCCGCGTTCCTCGTGGGGAACGTCGAGCAGATTGCCGATCACCTCGATGGGAATGGAGGCCGCGAAATCCTCGATCAGCTCGAAAGCGCCCTTGGCGGCGATGGTGTCGAGCAGGCCGTCGACCAGCTTGATGAGGTCGCCCTCCATGCTCGCGATCGCACGCGGCGACAGCGCGCCCATGATCAGGCGGCGCACGCGGGTATGGGACGGCGGGTCGTTGAAGACGAGACTGGTGGTGTGGTGCTCGTAGAGCGGGGTGTCGCCGTATTTCGGTGCGAACTCACGCTTCTTGTCCGAGCTGAACGATTTGGTGTTCTTGTAGGTGGTGACGAGGTCGTCGTAGCGGGTCAGGAACACGGTGCCGTTCGGCAGGCGCTTGACCGGCTCGTTCTCCCGCAGTGCACGATAGGTCGGGTAGGGGTCGTCGTAGAACTCCGGCGTCAGCTTCTCGAGGTCGAAGCTGGCCGCCAGCGCCTTCGCATCTGCGTTCATCCCGTTATACTCGCCGGTTAAAGCCGATATGCCGTTTTTGTTGTTCTGGTCGGCGCATGCATGCGTCTACAGTCTTTGCACCTTGCTAGCCGACCGGACAGGAAAATGCACGCACGCGCTGACGCTGCCGACACGGCCCCGAACTGGCCCGACGATATCTTCGCAACATTGCAGCGCTTCGACGTCCGGCAGGTGCCGTATGTCCCCGACGCCGGTCATTCCAGGCTGATCCAGCGCGTGCTGGATTCCTCCACCATGCGCGGCATTCCGCTGACGACGGAGGAGGAGGGCGTGGCGCTGCTCGCCGGCGCCTGGGCCGGTGGCCAGCGCGGTGTCTTGCTGATGCAGTCGAGCGGCGTCGGCAATTGCATCAACATGCTGTCGTTGATCCCGATCCTGCGCTTTCCGTTCCTCACGCTCGTCACCATGCGCGGCGAATGGGGCGAGTTCAATCCGTGGCAGGTGCCGATGGGATCGACCACGCAGGGCGTGTTCGAGCTCTCCGGCGTCAAGGTGCTGCGCGCCTCGAATGCCGCCGAGGTGCCCGCCGTGCTCGAGGCGGCCGCGGCGCAGGCTTACAACGCGCTCACCCCGACTGCCGTCCTTCTGTCGCAGCGCCTGATCGGTGCCAAGGTTTTCACCAAATGAGCAAGGCCAATCTCCTCGACCGCCGCCAGGTGGTGTCCGCGCTGCTCGCGGACCGCAAGGACGTCGTCGCGATCGGCGGCCTCGGCGCCTCCACCAACGACATGTGCGCCGCCGGCGACCATGCCCGCAATTTCTACCTATGGGGCGGCATGGGCGGCGCCGCGATGATCGGGCTCGGCCTCGCTCTGGCGCAGCCGAAGCTGCCGGTGCTGGTCATCACCGGGGACGGCGAAATGCTGATGGGGATGGGCAGCCTTGCCACCATCGGCCTGCAAATGCCGCCCAATCTGTCGATCGCAGTGCTGGACAACGAGGCCTATGGCGAGACTGGCGGGCAGACCAGCCACACCTCGGCCGCCGCCGACCTTGTCGGCATCGCCAAGTCATGTGGCATTGCGGACAGCCGGGCCGTCACGACCATGGCCGAGGTCGAGGCCTTTGCCAAAGCCGTCCACGACGTTTCCGCCGGCCCGCGCTTTGCCAATGTGAAGATCGACAGCGCCAGCCTGGAGCGGATCCTGCCAAGCCGGGATGGGACCTACATCCTCAACCGGATCCGCGGCGACCTCGGCTTCCAGCCGATCTAGCCAGGCGCTGCTCTCAGAGCGAGCGCGCTGCAAGCAGCCCGAGTGGTGGGACGAATTCCCCTGAATTTGCAACGCATTCAGGTTGCGATGCAACATAGTGCTTGACTTCTGCGTGGGTGAGTGCTTACTCACCCAGCATGAGCTCATTGCGTATGACGAGCGACCTGAGGCGTCAATTGATCCTCGGCGCCGCAAAGCGCTGCTTTGCCCGACATGGCTACACCGGCACCACGACGAAGAGCGTGGCCGCCGCCGCTGCCATTTCCGAGGCGCTGCTGTTCAAGCATTTCCCGTCCAAGGCCGCGCTCTATGCAGAAATTCTTAGCGACGAATGCGAAGCGGATCCGGCGTTCATCGAGCTTCTCGAGCGGGAGCCCTCGACCGCCACGCTGGTCGAGGTGATCCGCAGGATGGTCGGGCATTTCCTGCACATTGCTGACGGTCCCGATCAGGAAGAGGCGCAGCGCCTGCGGCTGATGGCCACGAGCCATCTGGATGACGGCGAATTCGCGCGTTTGCTATATGCCAAGATCGAGACATTGATTGGGGCGGCTTTTGTCGGCTCGCTCGAGCGCGCCGTGGCCGCCGGGGATGCGCGGCCCTACGCCGGCGATCCGCTCAACCTGTTCTGGTTTGCGCATCATGCGGTGATGACCGCGGCGCTGACCAGGCTGCCGGCCACGCCTTGTCTCGCTTACGGCAAGGCGAACGACCTGGAGCGGCAGCTCTGTGAGTTTCTCCTGAGGGGTATCGGACTTAACGACGCCGCAATTGCTTCGCATCTGGGCCGCGATCAGGCCGCGGATGCCGGCAAGGCGGCGATTGCAGAAAGTGCATGACATGAACATCGTAACCGAACACAAGATTTCGGGCGAACCGATCGACAAGGCTCCCAAGCGTCCGGTTCGGCCGGTGCTCTGGTTCATCATCGTCGGCACGCTTCTCGCCGCGCTGGTCGGTGGACTCGTCTGGTTCAACTATTTCCGCGGCCAGATGATCCAGCAGTTCTTCGCCAACAACAAGCCGCCGCCGACGGCCGTCAGCGCGGCCGAGGCGAAGTCCGAGGTGGTGCCGAACCTGCTCACCGCGGTCGGCAGCCTTGTCGCCGTGCATCAGGTCGACGTCAGCGCCGACGTCAACGGCCGCGTCACGGAGATCAAGTTCGAGCCGGGTACGCGCGTCGAGGCCGGCACGCCGCTGGTGCAGCTGTTCGACGCGCCGGAGCAGGGCGACCTCGCCAATTACAAGGCGCAGGCGACCGTCGCGCAGCTGTCGCTTGACCGCGCCAAGCAACTGGCCGCGCGCCAGTTCGGTCCGCAGGCGACCGTCGATGCCGCGCAGGCCTCCTACGACCAGGCGCAGGCCGGCATCGCCAAGACCGACGCGCTGATCTCGCAGAAGCTGGTGCGCGCGCCGTTCTCCGGCGATCTCGGCATGCGCAAGGTCGAGGTCGGCCAATACCTGACGGCAGGTACGGCGATCGTGTCGTTGACCGATCTGTCGGAGCTGTGGGCCAACTTCACGGTGACGGAAAAGGATTCCGGCAACCTCAAGGTCGGCCAGACCGTCCGGCTGAAGGTCGATGCCTATCCAGGCCGCACCTTCGAGGGCAAGATCACCACGATCGAGCCGCAGATCGCGACCGACACCCGCAACATCCGCGTGCAGGCGACGATCGCCAATCCGGAGAAGATCCTCAAGCCCGGCATGTTCGTGACCACCACGGTCGTGCTGCCGGACAAGCCGGCCGTGATCACCGTGCCCGAGACGGCGGTCGACTACACCCTGTACGGCGACTCGGTGTTCGTGATCGCCGAGAAAAAGGAAGCGGACGGCAAGACCAGCCTCTCGGCGGTGCGCACCTTCGTGCAGACCGGCAACCGGGTCGATGGTCGCGTCGAGATCCTCAAGGGCCTGAAAGCGGGCGACAAGGTCGTCGCCCTCGGCCAGCTCAAGCTGCAATCGGGTGCACCGGTATCGATTTCGACCGACCCGACTCCGCCGATCCCGGCGCAGCCGCCGCGCTATTGACAACATCCTCACGTGATCCGGCCCCGCCGGATCACGTCTCTTGAGACATAGAAATCCAGATCGGAAATCGAGATCGACGCGATGGCCCTTACCGATATTTTCATCAAGCGCCCGGTCCTGTCGGTCGTCGTCAGCCTGCTGATCCTGCTGATCGGCCTGCGCGCGGCGATGGTGCTGCCGATCCGGCAATATCCGAAGCTGTCGAACACGGTCATCAATATCACGACCGTCTATCCCGGCGCGTCCGCGGACCTGATCCAGGGCTTCATCACCACGCCGATCGAGCAGGCAGTCGCCTCCGCCGAGGGCGTCGACTACATCACCTCGTCCTCCGTGCTCGGCACTTCGACGATTCAGGTCTACATCAAGCTGAATTTCGATCCGAACCAGGCGCTCACCGAGGTGCTGGCGAAGACGAACTCGGTGAAGTACCTGATCCCGAAGGAATCCAACGACCCGATCGTCACCAAGACCACCGGCCAGACCACGGCCGTGATGTATCTCGGCTTCTCGTCCGAGGAGCTGTCCGGTTCGGCGATTTCCGACTATCTGACGCGCGTGGTGCAGCCGGTGCTGTCGACCGTCGACGGCGTCGCCTCGGCCGACATTCTCGGCGGCCAGACCTTCGCGATGCGTCTTTGGCTCGATCCCGTGAAGATGGCCGGCCGCAATGTGTCGCCGGCCGACGTCGCCGCGGCAATCACCGCCAACAACTTCCAGTCAGCGGCGGGCCAGACCAAGGGCTATCTCATCGTCTCGAACGTCTCGACGAATACCGGCCTCACCGACGTCAACCAGTTCAAGAAGATGATCGTCAAGGCCAAGGACGGCGGCTTCGTGCGGATGGAGGATATCGCCACCGTCGAGCTTGCCGCCCAGAGCACGGACGCCAGCGTCGCCTTCAATGGCGAGCACGCGATCTTCATCGGCGTGCAGGCAACGCCGCAGGGCAACCCGCTGACGCTGGTCAAGGGTGTGCGCGCGCTGTTCCCTGAACTCGAGCGGAATTTGCCGCCGTCGATGAAGATGAAGGTCGCCTACGACTCCACCAAGTTCATCCAGTCCTCGATCGACGAGGTGGAGAAGACGCTGGGCGAAGCCGTGATCATCGTGATCGTGGTCATCTTCCTGTTCCTGGCTTCGCTGCGGTCGGTCATCATTCCCGTCGTCACCATTCCGCTGTCGATGATCGGTGTCTGCACCCTGATGCTGGCGCTGGGCTTCAGCTTCAATCTCCTGACCCTGCTTGCGATGGTGCTGGCGATCGGCCTCGTCGTCGACGACGCCATCGTCGTGGTGGAGAATATCCATCGCCACCTTGAGGAGGGCAAAACACCGGTTCAGGCCTCGCTGCAAGGTGCGCGCGAGATCGTGGGTCCCGTCATCTCGATGACGATCACGCTCGCGGCGGTGTACGCGCCGATCGGCTTCCTCGGCGGCCTCACCGGCTCGCTGTTCCGCGAATTCGCCTTCACCCTCGCGGGCTCGGTAATCGTGTCGGGCGTGATCGCGCTGACATTGTCGCCGATGATGTGCTCGATGCTGCTGAAGAACACCGAGGAAGGCCGCTTCGCGAAGCTCGTGAACCGGGTGTTCGGCGCGATGACGCGCTGGTACGGCCGCAAGCTCGATCGTTCGCTCGACTACAAGGCCATCACCGGCCTGTTCGCGGTGACGATCCTCGGGCTGGTCGGCTTCCTCTACATGCATACTTCGAAGGAGCTGGCGCCCGAAGAAGACCAGGGCATCGTGTTCGCGGTGACCAAGGCCCCGAAATACGCCAACATCGATTATCTCGATTTCTACGGCGAAAAGCTCGACAAGGAATTCGCGAAATTCCCCGAGACCGACCTGCGCTTCGTGCTGAACGGCATCAACGGCCCGCAGGGCGGCATCGCCGGCATGCTGCTCAAGCCCTGGGACGAGCGCACGCGTTCGTCGATCCAGCTCAAGCCGCTGGTGCAGGCCGAGCTCTCCAAGATCGAGGGCGTGCAGGCCTTCGCCTTCAACCTGCCGCCGCTGCCGGGCGGCCCGGGCGGCCTGCCGATCCAGATGGTGATCAACTCCACCGCCGGGTTCCAGACGGTCTATGAGCAGATGGAGAAGCTGAAGGAAGCTGCGCGCAAGAGCGGCATGTTCATCGTCTCCGACAGCGACCTCGCCTACAACCAGCCGAACGTGACGGTGACGATCGACCGCACCAAGGCACAGGATCTCGGCGTCAACATGCAGAACCTCGGCGCTACGCTCGCGGTGCTGCTCGGCGGCAACTACATCAACCGCTTCAATCTCGAGGGCCGGTCCTACCAGGTGATTCCGCAGGTGCCGCGCGCCAAGCGGCTGTCGCCGGAATCGCTCGGCGGCTACTATGTGACGACCAATACCGGCCAGCAGCTGCCGCTGTCGACGGTGGTGTCCATTGAAACCAAGACCGACCCGAATTCGCTGACTCACTTCAACCAGCTCAATTCGGCGACGTTCTCGGCGGTGCCGATGCCGGGTGTGACCGTCGGTGCGGCGGTGGACTTCCTCGAAGGCGAGGCCAAGAAGCTGCCGCAGGGCTTCAGCCACGACTATCTGGCCGACTCCCGGCAATATGTGCAGGAAGGCAATCAGCTCGCGATCACCTTCGGCTTTGCGCTGATCATCATCTTCCTGGTGCTGGCCGCGCAGTTCGAGAGCCTCCGCGACCCGCTGGTGATCATGATCTCGGTGCCGATGGCGATCGTCGGCGCGCTGATCCCGCTGTTCTTCGGCGCGGCGACCATGAACATCTATACCCAGGTCGGTCTGCTCACCCTGGTCGGCCTGATCACCAAGCACGGCATCCTGATGGTGGAGTTCGCCAACGAGCTCCAGGTCAAAGAGCGGCTCGACCGCCGCTCCGCCATCGAAATGTCGGCCCGCATCCGCTTGCGGCCGATCCTGATGACGACGGCCGCCATGGTCACCGGCCTGATCCCGCTCCTGACCGCGACCGGCGCGGGTGCGGCCAGCCGCTTCTCGATCGGTCTGGTCGTCGTGGCCGGCATGTCGATCGGCACGCTGTTCACGCTGTTCGTGTTGCCGGCGGTCTATGTGGTGCTGGCGACCGACCATCGCGCGGCGGCTGATTCGGAGCGGAACAAGCAGGTCAACGAGCTCGACCTGGGCTCCAAGGCGCTGCGGCCGACCTGAGGCCGCAAGGCAAGCCAGTCCAGGGGCGGCAGCGGTCATCCGCCGCCGTCCTTTTTCGTTGTGTCCTGGGGAAGCCCGTTCCTGCGCTTGCGAGAGACAAGGTCCGGTCTTCTTGCTAGGTTCCGCGGGATGAGCCTTTCCGTCCCCTCCGACACCCCTCGAGCCGGGCCGCTGCCGAGCGCGGCCCCAGGCAAGGCAGCGTCCGGCGAAACGGCGGGCCGCGGAATCAGGATGCGGCTGTTCACCAAATATGTCGCGCTGTTCGTGGCCGTCGTCGCCATCGCTCTGCTCGCCAATGGCTTGTTCGAGGTCTTCTTCTATTATCGCGAGCACAAGGCTTCCCTGATCAGAGTCCAGCACGAGCAGGCCGAGGCGGCCGCGGCCAAGATCGGCCAGTTCGTCAAGGAGATCGAGAGCCAGCTCGGCTGGACCACGCAACTGCCTTGGTCGGGAAGTTCGATCGAGCAGCGCCGGTTCGATGCGCTGCGCCTCCTGCGTCAGGTGCCTGCCATCACCGAACTTGCCCAGGTGGATTCGACCGGCAAGGAGCGGTTGCGGGTCTCGCGGCTGGCGATGGACGCGCTCGACAGCGGAATCGACCTGTCGGCCGACCCGAAGTTCACCGAGGCGGTCGCGCACAAGGTTTATTACGGCCCGGTCTATTTCCGCCGGGAGTCCGAGCCCTACATGACGCTGGCGCTGGCCGGCGCCCGCAAGGATGCCGGCGTCAGCATCGCGGAGGTCAATCTCAAGCTGATCTGGGACGTTGTGTCCCAGATCAAGGTCGGCGAGCACGGACACGCCTACGTGGTCGGTCCGGAGGGACGACTGATCGCGCATCCCGACATCAGCCTCGTCCTGCGCAATACCGACATGTCCGGACTCCCCCAGGTACGTGCCGCGCTGGCCGGGAGCGGTACCGTCGCCGGCGCGCTTTCCGAAGCGCGCAACATCCAGGGCCGGCAGGTGCTGACCGCATCGGCCCCGATCGAGCCGCTGCATTGGACAATGTTCGTCGAGCTGCCGGTCGAGGAGGCCTATGCCGCGCTCTATGCTTCATTGCAGCGGCTTGCGATCGTGCTGCTCGCAGCATCGATTTTCGCGGTGCTCGCCGGGATCTTCCTGGCGCGCCGCATGGTCGTGCCGATCCAGGCGTTGCGCAGCGGCGCCGAGCGGATCGGGGGCGGCGATTTCTCCCAGCGCATCTCGATCAGAACCGGCGACGAGCTTGAAGGGCTCGCCGACCAGTTCAACGACATGGGTGCACGCTTGCAGGAATCCTATGCCGACCTCGAGAACAAGGTCGAGCAGCGCACCGCGGAACTCCGCCAATCCCTCAACGATCTGCGCACCGCGCAGAACCGCCTGATCCAGACCGAGAAGCTTGCGTCTCTCGGCCAACTCACCGCCGGCATCGCTCACGAGATCAAGAACCCGCTCAACTTCGTCAACAATTTCTCCGCAGTGTCGACGGAGCTGATCGACGAGCTCAACGAAGCGCTGCAATCCGCCGCTCTCGACGGCAAGACGAAGGAGGAGGTCGAGGAACTGACCGGCATGCTCAGGGGCAACCTCGAGAAGGTGGTGCAGCACGGCAGGCGCGCCGATTCCATCGTGCGGAACATGCTGCTGCATTCGCGCGAAGGTTCCGGCGAGCATCGCGCCGTCGACATCAATGCGGTCGTGGAGGAAAGCCTCAATCTGGCCTATCACGGTGCCCGGGCCGAAAGGCCGGCATTCAACGTCACGCTCGAGCGCGCGTTCGATCCCGCTGCCGGCATGGTCGACATTTATCCGCAGGAGATCACGCGCGTCTTCCTCAACCTGATCTCGAACGGCTTCTACGCGGCGTCCAAGCGCAAGGAGACCGAGGGGGACAGCTTTGCGCCCACCTTGAGCGCGACAACGAAGGATCTCGGCGGCAGCGTCGAAATCCGGATCCGCGACAACGGTACCGGGATTCCGCCCGAGGTGAAGGAGAGGATGTTCAACCCCTTCTTCACCACCAAGCCGGCCGGCGAGGGGACGGGGCTCGGTCTGTCCATGAGCCATGATATCATCGTGAAACAGCACGGCGGCACGATCGACGTGAACACCGAGCCCAGCGTATTCACCGAATTCATCGTCACCCTGCCGCGGGCGATGGCAACAGGCGGCACGACTGACAGCACACCTGACAGCACACCTGACAGCACACCTGACAGCACACCTGGCAGTACACTTGGAGGCAAGTCTTGAACGTTTACATCCTGGTCGTCGATGACGAGCCCGACGTCGAGGCGCTGTTTCGGCAACAGTTCCGGCGCGACCTGCGCGCCGGCCGCTTCCAGGTGGAGTTCGCGCTCTCGGCCCCCGAGGCGCTGAAGCGCGCGGCCGAGGTTCGCGATCCCTCACTGATCCTGATCCTGTCTGATATCAACATGCCCGGCATGAGCGGGCTCGACATGCTGCCGAAGGTGCGTGCCGCGCATCCGGATGTGCCCGTCATCATGATCACGGCCTATGGCGACGCCGAGACGCGCCGAAAGGCGATCGAGCGCGGTGCCGTCGGGCTTCTCACCAAGCCGATCGACTTCGCGCTGCTGCGGCAGGAGATCGACACGAGGCTCGAGCAAGCCGCATGACTGCGACCATCCTCTTCGTCGACGACGAGCCTGACCTCGAGGCGCTGATCCTGCAGAAATTCCGCAGGCAGATCCGCGATGGGAAGCTCGCTCTCATATTCGCGCGCGACGGCCTGGAGGCGCTGGAGTCGCTCGAGCTGAACCCGCAAGTCGACATGGTGGTTTCCGACATCAACATGCCGCGGATGGACGGGCTGTCGCTGCTGGCGAGGCTCCAGGAGGCCGAGGACAAGAAGTCGACCATCATCGTCTCGGCTTATGGCGACATGAGCAATATCCGCATCGCCATGAACCGCGGCGCTTTCGACTTCCTGACCAAGCCGATCGACTTCGCCGATCTGGAGACCACGATCGAGAAGACCATTCGTCATGTCGAGATGCTGCGCGAAGTGCGGCGGCGCCAGATGGAAGCCGAGCGCGCTTATGCCTCGCTGTCGCGCTTCTTCTCGCCGGAGATCGCAAGGCGCTTGGCGGCGGATGTCCAGGGTGACGGCATGGAGGTGCATTGGCGCGATGTCGCCACCCTCTTCACCGACATCACCGGCTTCACCTCACTGGTCGAGTCCGCGGCCCCGCAGACACTGGGCGAGCTGCTCAACGAATATTTCGGCGGCATGACCGAGATTGTCTTCGCTCATGAGGGGACGGTCGCCAAGATCATCGGCGATGCGATCCAGGTGCTGTTCAATGCGCCCGGCGACCAGCCGGACTATGCGACGCGTGCAGTCGCCTGTGCCCATGACCTCGACACCTGGGCGGAGGACTTTTCGGCGCGCTGGAAGGCGAGGGGCGTGAATTTCGGGACCACCCGCATCGGTGCCCATGCTGGCCCCGCGCTGGTCGGCAATTTCGGCGGCAACCGCTTCTTCGACTACACGGCCTATGGCGACACCGTCAATACGGCAGCGCGGCTGGAGGCGGCCAACAAGTATCTTGGAACGCGCATCTGCGTCAGTGCCAGCGTGGCCAAGGGGGCTGCGAACTTCCATGGTCGGCCCGTGGGCGACCTGATGCTGCGCGGACGCAGCGAGCCGCTGCGTGCGTTCGAACCGCTGCCCCAGGCGAAATTCGAAGCCCCGGCGACGGCGCAATATTCCGAAGCTTTTGCCAAGATGGAGGCAGGCGATGCCGCCGCCATGCCGGCCTTTGCCGCGCTGGTCGGGATGCATGCCGACGATCCGCTGGCCGGTTTTCACCTGAGGCGTCTGCTCAACGGCGCCAAGGGCACTCGCATGCAATTGGAATAGGAGTCCGTCATGACGCGCGAATTCTCCGCCGGCAACTATCGTTTCATTCCATCCGTGTTCCAGTATTCCGCTGGCGCCGTCGCGGATGAGGGTTATGAGATCGAACGCGTCCGGTTCGACCGCCTGGTGCCGCTCGCTGAAGGATTTGCGCTGGCCGCAAAATTCATCCAGGAGGCGGGGCGTCCATTGACGGCATTCTGTGCCTGCGAGCTGCGCTCGCCGGCGGCCTTCAGCGAGGAGGGCTTTCGTGCGTTCAACCTGCACTATGTGAAGACGTTGTCCGAGTGGGGCATCTTCGACGGCACGACCAATCCGGTGGCGCGCAGCAATGTCTGCCCGGAGATCGATCCGCCGTCAGAGCCGTCCTTCTACGCATTCTCCTTCACGCGACCGACGCGATCAAACACGCCCAGCTTTGTCATCGCCGGCGGCGCGGAGGCACGCGAGGGCAGCGGTACCTATGTCGAGCGCACCGTGCGCTACCGCGACCTCAGTCCGGAAGGCTTGCGGGAAAAGGTTCGCTTCACCACGACCTCGCAGATGGAGAGCCGGATGGCCGCCTTCGGCGTCGGCTGGAAGGACACGACCGGCGTGCAGGCCTATTCCGTGCACGACTTCCACCACGCGCTGGTCGACGAACTGGTCCGCCGCGGCGCCTTGCGCTCCGGCCTGACCTGGCATTTTGCCCGGCCGCCGGTCGTCGATCTCGAATACGAGATGGATTGCCGCCGCGTGATGCGCGAGGTTGTGATCTAGCGCTGCCGCGGATCGAGCGCGTCGCGAAGGCCGTCGCCGAGCAGGTTCAGCGACAGAACCACGAGGAAGATCGCGAGGCCCGGCCAGATCGCCATCCAGGGCGCCTGGGTCAGGAAGCGTTGCGCGGCGTTGAGCATGCTGCCCCAGGACGGCGCGGGCGGCTGTTGGCCGAGGCCCAGGAACGACAATGCGGCTTCCGCAATGATGGCGGCGGCGATCGAGAGTGTCGCCTGCACCAGCAGCGCCGGCAGGATGTTCGGCAGGATATGGGAGAACGCGATCCGCCACGGCGGATTGCCAAGCGCCCGCGCGGCCTCGACATAGTCCTCGGCCTTGACGACCAGCACCTGGCCACGGGTCAGGCGGATGAAGATCGGGGTCGCCGAGATGCCGATCGCGATCATGGCATTGCCGAGGCTCGGCCCGAGGAATGCCGCGAGCGCGATCGCCAGGATCAGGAACGGGCAGGCCAGCATCGCATCGGTGATCCGGCTGATCAGCGCGTCGGTGAAGCCGCCGCGATAGCCGGCGAGAAGGCCGAGCGGCACGCCGATGCCGAGCGCGATCGCGACCGAGATGAGACCCGCGAGGAGGGAGGCGCGCGCGCCGTAGATGACGCGGCTCAGGATGTCGCGGCCGAGCTCGTCGGTGCCGAACCAGTGCGCCGCCGTCGGCGGCTTGCGCACCAGGCTCCAGCTCGTCGCGATGGGATCGTAGGGAACGGCGAGTGGCGCAAGCGCCGCAAGGAGGATGAATACCGTGATCACGACAAGCCCGAACACGGCCGCCTTGCGCTTGAACAGCCGCCGCCGGGCGCGGCGCGCCGGGCTGTCCAGCTCGTAGGCTTGGGCGGTGGGGCTGGCGGGCAGCGCAGTGTCGGTCATCGCCTAGCCCCTTAGCCGCGGATTGACGAGGACATAGGCGACGTCGGCGACGAGGTTCAGGGTGATGTAAACCGTGGCCGTCACCAGCACCACGCCCTGCACCACGGCGTAGTCGCGATTGAACACGGCGTCCACGATCAGCTTGCCGAAGCCGGGAATGGAGAAGATCTGCTCGGTCAGCACCGCGCCCGACAGCAGCGTGCCGAGCTCGAGCGCGCCGAGCGTGATGATCGGCGTCAGCGCATTGCGCATGGCGTGCTTGAGGATGACCGAGCGCTCGGAAAGACCCTTCGCGCGAGCGGTGCGGACATAGTCGCTCTCCAGTACCTGGAGCATGGCGCTGCGGGTGTGTCGCATCAGGATCGCGGAAATCGCGTTGCCGAGCACGAAGGCCGGCATGATGGTGGCGGCGAGACTCGCGCGCCAGTCCTCGGTCAGCGGCACGTAGCCCGAGGCCGGCAGCCAGCCGAGCTTGATCGAGAACAGGAAGATCAGGAGGATTCCGAGCCAGAAATTCGGCGTCGAGATGCCCCAAAGCGCGAAAAGATTGGCGCCATAGTCCCATGCCGTGCCTTTCTTCACAGCGGAGATGATTCCGGCGGGAATGCCGATGCAGAACGCGATCAGGATCGCCATCGAGCCGAGCTGCAGCGTCACCGGCAGTTTCTGTGCGATCAGCTCGCGCACCGGCATCTTGTTGCGCAGCGACTCGCCGAAATTGCCTGTCAGCACGCCCCTGAGCCAGTGGACGTACTGAACCGGGATTGGCTGATCGAGCTTGTATTGCTGGCGGATCTGCTCGATCACCGCGGGATCGCGCTCCTCGCCGGCCATCACCAGCGCGGGATCGCCCGGCAGCAATTGCTGCAGCGAGAAGATCAGCACCGACACGAAGAACAGCGTCGGTACGATCTGCGCGATGCGGCGGGCGAGGAAGTTCAGCATGGCCCCACACGTGTCCCGGTCGTGGCCGCGATCATTTCAACTTCAGCCCAACCACGCGCACCAATCCGTCCGGCATCTGCCTGTAACCATCGAGCTTCTTGGTGTGCGCGATCAGAAGCGTGCGGTGATAGATGTAGATGATCGGCAGGTCGTCGAGCAGGATCTTGGCCAGCTTGGCGTAGATCGCCTTGCGCTCGTCGACGTTCGCTGTCGCTCGCCCTTCTTCCAAGAGCTTGTCGGCCTCGGGGTTGGAATAGCCTCCGTCATTCTGCGGCGCCTTGCTGCGCATGAAGATGTAGGAATTGCCGTCGGGATCGATCCGGCCGCTCCAGTTGATCTGGAAGACCTGGAACTCGCCGGCCTGGGCCTGCTTGAACGTGGTCGCGAACTCGACGGCACGGATCTTGATGTCGAAGCCGGCTTCCGCCGCCATCGACTGAACGACCTGGGCGACGGCCTCGTTCTCCGCGCCCTTCGGGATCATGTAGTCCACCGTCACCGGCAGGGTGACGCCCGCTTCCTTCAGCAGCGCCTTGGCCTTGGCAACGTCGCGGCCGCGAACCGGGAATGCCTTCTGGTAATAGGGATGCGTCGGGCTGACCCATTGATTGCCCGGAGTGAACTCTCCGTTGAACACGACCTGGTTGAGAGCCTCGCGGTCGATGGAAAGGTCGAGCGCCTGACGGACTTTCGCCGACTGGCTCAGCGGGCCCTTGTTCTTGTCGTTACCGATGTTGATGGTCAGGCCGAGATAGCCAAGCTCCGGCGCGGTCGACAATACGAGCCGGGAATCGGCGCGGACGTCCTTGATGTCGGTGGCGAGCACGCGTTCGATCAGGTCGAGAGCGCCGGATTTCAGATTGGCGAGGCGCACGGTGGCGTCGACGATCGGCTGGAACACGACGCGGTCGATGTGGATGTTGTCCTTGTTCCAGTAGTCGGCGAATTTCTCGAACACCATGCGGTCCTGCTGGACGCGTTCGACGAACTTGTATGGACCGGCGCAGACCGGATGCAGGCCGAACTTGTCACCGGCCTCCTTCGCAGCCTTGGGCGAGACCATCATGCCGGAGCGGTCGGTGAGCTGGGCGATCAGGGGCGAGTAGGGCGTCTTCAGCACCAGCTTGATGGTGAGGGGATCGACCACCTCGACGTGGTCGACGCTGGCGAGCTCGGACTTGCGAAACGAGGTCGGCAGCGTCATGTGACGCTCGATCGAGAATTTCGCGGCTTCCGCATCCATCGGTTCGCCGTCGTGGAATTTGACGCCTGGCCGAAGCTTGATCGTCATGGCCTTTCCGTCGGCCGATGTCTCGTAGGACAACGCCAGCTGCGGCACGATGTTGAGCTTCTCGTCGATGTCGAACAGCTTGTCACAGAACGCGGAGAAAACGATGCGGCCGACATAAGTGCGGCCGATGCTGGGATCGAGGATGTCGGGGTCTTCGGCGATGCCGATGCGAAGCGTAGTCTGCGCCTGGGCGGTGCCCGCGAGCGACGTCAGCAATGCCGACGCCAGGATTGTCAAACGCATAAAGCTCATCGTACTCAATCTCTGTTTCACGGCGTTGTGGGGGCGGCCCCCAATGAACGAACCCCGCCGCCGCGTGCTGCTTCCGGCCCACTGCTGAAGGCTGCGACCAGTTTTTCCAGGACCGGCGAGAAGCCGCCGTCCATGGGGACGATCGCCTCCGAGGAGGGCAGTTCCGATGTTCGGTGGCAGGCCGTTGCATGTCCGGTGCCATCCAGCACGAGCTGGGGCATTTCGCTGCGGCAGCGGTCGATGACATAGGGGCAGCGGGTGTGAAAGCGGCATCCCGGCGGCGGATTGAGCGCGCTGGGGATCTCTCCCTGCAGCACAATCCGGCTGCTCTTTGCCCGCGGTTTAGGCACGGGGATCGCGGACAGCAGCGCCCGGCTGTAGGGATGGTTCGGCGCGGCGAACAGCGCGTCCGCCTCCGCGGTCTCGACGATCTGGCCGAGATTCATCACCGCGACGCGGTCGGCGATGTGCTTGACCACGGCGAGGTCGTGCGAAACGAAAATGTAGGCGAGGCCAAGCCGGTCCTGCAGCTCGCTCAGCAAGTTCAGGATCTGCGAGCGGATCGAGACGTCGAGCGCCGAGACCGGCTCGTCGCAGATGATCAGCTTCGGCTCGACGGCTAGCGCGCGAGCGATGGCGATGCGCTGGCGTTGACCGCCGGAGAATTCGTGCGGGTAACGCCGGGCGAGGCGCGGCTCCAGCCCGACCAGCCGCAACAGCTCGGCGACGCGCTCGGATCGTCGCGGCGCCGGAACGAGATCGTGCAGCGCCAGCGGCTCGGTCAGGATCTGTCCGACCGTCATGCGCGGATTGAGGGAGGCGTAGGGATCCTGGAAGATGATCTGCGCCTCGCGGCGGAAGGCGCGCAAGCCGTTGGCGTCGAGCGAGAGCAGGTCGCGGCCGTCGAAGCGGACCGCGCCCGCATCCGGCTCGATCAGCCGCAGCACCAGACGGCTGACGGTGGACTTGCCGCACCCGGATTCGCCGACGAGCGCCAGCGTCTTGCCGGCGTCGAGCGAGAACGAAACGCCATCGACGGCCTTGACGTGCGCCAATGCGCGGCCGAACAGCGAGCGCTCGGCGACGAAATGCTTGACCAGGCCCTCGACCTCGAGAAGAGAGCTCATTGCTTCTGCACCCCGCAAGTACCGATCTCGTGTCCCGGGCGCGGCGCAGCACGAAGTGTTGCGACGCTGAACCGGGACCCAGATTGCCGCCACATGGGCCCCGGTTCAGCAGCACACCACCGCGCTGCGCTTGTGCTGCGCTGCGCCCGGGGCACGAGACGGGAGAACGAGGCCATCACGACACCAACAGTTCGAGCGGCGCGCGGATACAGCGCGAGAGGTGACCGGGGCCGACTTCCAGCAGCGGCGGCGGCGCCTTCGTACAGGCATCCAGCATGAAGGGACAGCGCGCGGCGAAGCGGCAACCGGCGGGCGGCTGCGCCATGTTCGGAACCATGCCTTCGATCGTCGCAAGCTGCTCGGCCCGATGGTCGAGCCGCGGGATCGAGCCGAGCAGACCGACCGTATAAGGATGCTGCGGAGCCGAGAACAGCTCGTCCACCGGTGCACGCTCGACGATCTCGCCGGCATACATCACCGCCACCTCGTCGCAGACCTCGGCGACGACGCCGAGATCGTGGGTGATCAGGATGATCGCGGCGCCGCTCGCCGCTTTCAACTCGCGCATCAATTCCAGGATCTGGGCCTGCAGGGTGACGTCGAGCGCGGTCGTCGGCTCGTCGGCGATAAGGAGGCGCGGGTCGCAGGCCAGCGCCATCGCGATCATGACGCGCTGGCGCATGCCGCCGGAGAGCTTGTGCGGATACTCGTCAATGCGCCGCTCGGGCGATGGGATGTGGACGCGGCGCAGCAGCTCGATTGCGCGGTTCCGCGCACTCTTCCGCGAGCCGCCGCGATGGCGCAGGATCGTTTCGATGATCTGATCGCCGATCGTGAAGCTCGGGTTGAGCGAGGTCATCGGTTCCTGGAAGATCATCGCCAGCCGGTTGCCGCGGAGGTCGCGCAGCGTCTGGACAGGGGTCTTCAACAGGTCGAAACCGTCGAAACGGATCGCGCCTGATATCTCCGCGCTTCTCTTCGGCAAGAGGCCCATGATGGCCAGCGACGTCACGCTCTTGCCGCAGCCGGATTCGCCGACGAGGCCAAGCGTGGCGCCATGGGCGACGCTGAGGTCGACGCTGTCGACGGCGTGGGTGACGCGGCCGTCGTCGCCGTGAAAGCGGATGCGCAGATCCCTGATCTCGATGAGGGGGCTCGGGTTCATGACCGCCTCGCCCGGGCTGCTTCGATGCTGGCGTCGATGACGCTGCGATCGGTGTTGCCGGCCGGGTTCTGCCGCGTCGGCATGGAGGCGCGGAAATGCACCCAGAGCTCGTGGCTGACCTGCTCCAGACGCTCGAGCTCGCCGAGCGGGTCGGGATGATCGTCGGTGCGAATGTCGAGCGCCGGCCATTCCTCCTCGCCGTGGATCAGGAGCGCGGCGGACTGCTTGCCGCGCTTGTCCCCGCCGGCGGCTTCGCCCGCGCGCATCGCCGCGAGCAGGCGGCGCGGGAAGGGGAGGCTGTCATTGGCGATGTAGGTCTTTGCCGTCTCATCGAGCACGTCGGCGCAGGCGAGCATGTTGCCTGCGATCGAGAAGCCGCTGCCCGCGATGTGACCGCACCAGTCGACACAATCGCGCCCGGTATGCGCGGCGATCTCGCCGCTGGCATCCATAATGTGGATCTGGCGGCTCTCGCGGCCGTCGTCGGTCGCGAGCAGGGTGGCGAGCACGTCATGCGCGTTCAATCCTTCGCGCAGCAGCTTGACGCCGTCGATGCCGTAATAGGGGTTGACGAAGGCCTGCGTTGCGATGGCGCCGACACCGGCGGCGATGTAGGGGACCCTCGCGCCGACGGCGAAGAAGCGGGTCGCTACCGCAATGCCAAACTGGCCGGTGGCAGGGTCTCGCGCGATGATCGACCAGGTCATGTGCTACCTTCAGCGTCCTGCGGCGTAGCCCTGCATGCCGCGGGGATTGGCGGCGGCGCGGCGGCGCACGCCGACGCGCGAGGCCGCGGTAAGGCGGCCTTCCGACCAGTCGGGACCGACCTCGACGATGTGCCCGCGCTCGCGCAGGTTCTCGATCGTCGCCTTCGGCACGCGGTTCTCGACCACGAGCACGCCGGGGCGGGCGGTGCGCGGCCAGAACGAGATCGGGAAATGCTCGGAGTGCCAGGCCGGCGCGTCGATTGCCTCCTGGAGATTCAGATTGCAATGAACGTGGCGCAGGAAGAACTGCGTGATCCACTGGTCCTGCTGGTCGCCGCCGGGCGAGCCCCAGGCGAGATATGGCTCGCCATCGCGCAATGCCATGGTCGGCGACAGCGTCGTGCGTGGCCGCTTGCCCGGCGCGAGCGCGGCGGGATGACCTTCCTCCAGCCAGAACATCTGGGCGCGGCTGCCGAGGCAGAAGCCGAGCTCGGGAATGATTGGCGAGGATTGCAGCCATCCGCCCGATGGCGTCGAGGACACCATGTTGCCGGCCTTGTCGATGATGTCGAAATGCACGGTGTCGCCGCGCACCTCGCCGAAGCGCCCTACCGTCGGCTCGCCGGCACCGAGCGCGCCGACGGCCTCGCGCTGGCCCTCGGCGCGGCGCAGCTTGACCTCGCCGCCAAAGCCTTCGACTGAACCGGGGAGGAGATCGAGCGAGGCCTTGTCGGTGATGAGCTTGCGCCGCTCGTCATTGTAGGCATCCGACAACAGCGTTCCGATCGGAATCTCGTTGAACTTGGGATCGCCATAGAATTTCTCGCGGTCGGCGAAGGCGAGCTTGGCACATTCGATCTGGAGATGGATGAATTCCGGTCCGGTCGGGTCGAGCCCGTCGAGCGCAAAGCCCTTCAACAGAGCGAGCTGTTGCAGCGTCACCGGCCCCTGGCTCCAGACGCCGGCCTTGCAGACGGTGTAACGGCCGTAATCGTAGGTGAGCGGCGCCTCGATCGTCGGCTGCCAGCGTGCCATGTCGTCGGCCGAGAGCACGCCGCGATGCGGCGAGCCGCTGACGTCCATCACCTCCTGCGTCCGGCAGAACTTGTCGATGGCTTCCGCGACGAAACCTTGCGACCAGGCTTTGCGCGCGCGTTCGATCTCGGCGTCGCGGCCCCCACCGCCGCTCTCGGCTTCGCTGAGGATGCGGGCGTAGGTTGCGGCCAGTGTCTTGTTGGTGAAGAGCGTGCCGGGCTTCGGCACCTTACCGTCTGGAAGATACACCGCGGCCGAGGTTGGCCAATACTTGCGGAACAGCTGCTCGACGGTCTGGATCGTGGCGCAGGCGCGTTCGACCAGCGGATAGCCGTCGCGGGCGTAGGAGATCGCAGGCTCCAGCACGTCGCGCACGCGCATCGTGCCGTAGTCTCGCAGCAGCATCATCCAGGATTCGAAAGTGCCGGGAACGCAGGCGGCGAGCAGGCCGGTGCCCGGCACCATGTCGAGGCCTTCGCTTCTGTAGTGTGCGATGGTGGCGCGCGCGGGTGCCGGGCCCTGACCGCAGATCACCTCGGTGCGGCCGCGCTTCACGTCGTGGACGATGATGGGTACGTCGCCGCCGGGACCGTTCAGATGCGGCTCGACCACCTGAAGCGTGAAGGCGGTGGCAACGCCGGCATCGAAGGCATTCCCGCCCTTCTCAAGGATGGCCATGCCGACGGCGGTCGCAATCCAGTGCGTGGTGGCGACGACCCCGAATGTGCCTTCGATCTCGGGCCTCGTCGTGAACGGATCGGGATTGATATTGCTGCCCATGAACTTCACCACCTTATTTCCGGCGCGCGCAATTGATCACAGGGCCACGCTGCCGCCAAATGCGCAGGCTGCATGGCACGCGCGCGTCACGCCGGGACCGGCGCGGTGTTGACGGCGTGGCAGGCGACGCCGTCGATCAGTTCCGGGGTCTCCTTGCGGCAGAGATCGACCGCCAGCGGACAGCGCGGATTGAAGGCGCAGCCCGGGGGCGGATTGATCGGGTTCGGGATCTCGCCCTTGACCGGAATGCGCTGGCGGCCGCTCATGGCGAGATCGGGCACCGCGCCCAGCAGCATCTTGGTGTAGGGCATGCGCGGGCGGGCAAACAGCTCGCGTCCTTCCGCGATCTCGACGATGCGGCCGAGATACATCACGCCGACGCGGCTCGCCATGTGGCGGACCACGGCGAGGTTGTGGCTGATGAACATGTAGGTCAGGCCGAACTTGTCCTGGAGGTCGCGCATCAGGTTCAGGATCTGCGCCTGCACCGAGACGTCGAGCGCCGAGGTCGGCTCGTCGCAGACGATGAACTCGGCGTCGGAGGCGAGCGCGCGCGCGATCGCGATGCGCTGGCGCTGGCCACCGGAAAACTCATGCGGAAATTTCAGCCGGTCGTCGGGATGCAGGCCGACGAGGCTGAGCAGCTCGCCGACGCGGGCCTGGATGTCACGTTCGCCCTGGATCAGGTCGAAGGCGCGGATCGGCTCGGAGATGATGGCGTCCACGCGGAAGCGCGGGTTCAGGCTTGCATAGGGATCCTGGAAGATCATCTGAATACGGCGACGCAGCTTGCGCCGCGCCGGCGCCTGCCGCGGATCGGTCATCGAGACGCCGTCGATCAGGACATCGCCGGAACTTGGCGGCAGGAGACCGACGACCATCCGCGCCACCGTGGTCTTGCCGGAGCCGGATTCTCCGACCAGAGCAAACGTCTCGCCCTTTCTGATGTCGAAAGTGACGCCATCCACCGCCTTGAGGTATTCGAGGTGACCACCTTCGAGCACGCGGTTGAGCCAGGGTTTCGAGACGTCGAAAACGCGCCGCAGATTGGTGGCCTGGACGAAGGGAATGCTCATGCCGCGCTCTCCGCCGGCATAGTGTCGTAGAGATGGCACGCGACCGATTGCGCGCCGCGCGGCAGCGGCTCCGGCCGCTCCACGCGGCAGCGATCGAAGGCGAAGGCGCAGCGCGGATTGAACGAGCAACCATGCGGGATCGCCGACAGCCGCGGCATGGAGCCGGGAATCTGCACTAGGCGCTTGTCCTCGCCCGCAAGCGTCGGGATCGCCCCCATCAGGCCCTTGGCGTAGGGATGCAGCGGGTTCCGCACGACATCCTGCACCGGGCCGATCTCCGCGATGCGGCCGGCATACATCACCGCGACGCGGTCCGAGGTTTCCGCGATCACGCCCATGTCGTGGGTCACCAGCATGACCGCAGTGCCATGGTCGCGCCCGAGCCGCTTGATCAGCGAGATGATCTGGGCCTGCACGGAAACGTCGAGCGCGGTGGTCGGCTCGTCCGCGATGATCAGCTCCGGCTCGGCACAGATCGCGAGCGCAATCACGACGCGCTGGCGCATGCCGCCGGAGAATTCGTGCGGATAGCCGTCGATGCGCTTTTCGGGTGCGGGAATGCCGACTTCGGCGAGCAGGTCGATGGCGCGGCGGCGCGCCGCCTGCTCCGACAGATTGAGATGCGTCCGGATCGTCTCCACGATCTGGTCGCCGACCCTGTACAGCGGATTGAGCGAGGTGAGGGGATCCTGGAAGATCATCCCGATGCGCTTGCCCCTGATCCGGCGCATCTGCTCCGGCGGCAGATTGTCGATGCGCAGGCCCGCGAGACGAATCTCGCCGCCGGCGATGCGGCCGGGCGGATCGATCAGCCCGATTACCGAGAGGCCGGTGACGGACTTGCCGGCGCCCGATTCGCCGACGACGCCGAGCACCTCGCCCTTGGCGATGTCGAAGGAGACGTCGTCGATGGCGCGCAACGTGCCTCGGCGGGAGGCGAACTCCACCTGGAGGTTGCGCACGGAGAGAACGGGTTCGGTCATGGGCGAGGCGTACTCATCGAAGCTTCGGGTTGAGCGCGTCGCGCAGCCAGTCGCCAAGCAGGTTGATGGAGAGGATCAGGGCGGCGAGCGCAAAACCGGGGAAGGCGACGATCCACCATTCGCCGGCGAACAGGTAGTTGTTGCCGATGCGGATCAGCGTGCCGAGCGATGGCATCGTGTCGGGCAGGCCGACGCCGAGGAAGGAGAGCGTCGCCTCGGTGATGATGGCGAGCGCAAGGTTGATCGTGGCGATGACCAGGATCGGCCCCATCGTGTTCGGCAGCACATGCCGCAGCATGATCTTCGGTGCAGGCAGGCCGATCAGCTGCGCGGCAGCCACGTAGTCCTTGTTCTTCTCGACCATCACGGAGCCGCGCACCGTCCGCGCGTACCCCACCCAGAAGCTCAGGCCGATCGAGATCACCAGCACCACCAGCATGCTGGTGGCGTCGAGCCGGTTGCCGAGGATCGATTTCGCGATGCCGTTGACCAGCAGCGCGATCAGGATGGCGGGGAAGGTGAGTTGCACGTCGGCGATCCGCATGATCACGCCGTCGACTGCGCCGCCGAAATAACCGGCGATCAGGCCGAGCGCAATGCCGAGCGCGCCGGCGAAGATCACGCCGGCGACGCCGACGGCCAGCGAGATGCGCATACCGTAGAGAATGGCAGAGAACACGTCGCGGCCCTGCTCGTCGGTGCCGAGCAGGAACGGGCTCTGGCCGTCGGCGGTCCACAGCGGCGAGATCCGCGAATTCATCAATTGCAGCTGCGCCGGATCGAACGGGTTCTGCACCGCGAGTACGGATGCAAAGATCGCGAGCAGGAAGAACAAGACCGTGATGGCCGCCGCCACCATGGTGAGCTTGGAACGGCGGAACGAATAGAAGATGTCGCTGTCGAGCGCGCGGCTGAGCCAGCCGCGGGCCGCATGCGCCGGCTGCGCGTTCTGCTTGTCGGAACTGGAGACGACGGCGTCGGACATGCAGGCTGCCTTATAAGGCGCGACCGACGGTCGAGCGCAGGCGCGGATCGACCACGGTATAGAGAATGTCGACCACCAGATTGATGGTGACGAAGATCAGCGAGACCATCAGCAGGTAGGCGGCCATGATCGGGATATCGACATTTTGCACGGCCTGGACGAACAGAAGTCCCATGCCCGGCCACTGGAACACGGTTTCGGTGATGATGGAAAATGCAATAACCGAGCCAAACTGAAGACCGGCCACCGTGATCACCGGAATCAACGTGTTCTTCAGCGCGTGGCCGAAATGGATGGCACGGGTGGTCAATCCCCTCGCGCGGGCGAAGCGGATATAGTCGGTCCGCAGCACTTCCAGCATCTCCGCGCGCACCAGTCGCATGATCAGGGTCATCTGGAACAGGCCGAGTGTGATCGAGGGCATGATCAATGCCTTCAGTCCTGACAGCGTGAGCAGGCCCGTCGTCCACCAGCCGAGCTTGACCACCTCGCCGCGGCCGAACGAGGGCAACCAGCCCAATGTCACCGCGAACAGATAGATCAGAAGAATGCCGATCAGGAAAGTCGGCAGCGAGATGCCGACAAGCGAAACGGCCTGGAACAGTTTGGCCAGCACCGTGTCGCGCTTGAGCGCCGAATAGACGCCCATCAGGATGCCGAACACCATCGCGAAGACGGTCGCGCAGATCGCAAGCTCCAGTGTCGCGGGCATACGCTCCATCAACAGCGCCGAGACCGGCTGGCGGAACTGGTAGGAGACGCCGAACTTGAATTGCGCGGCATCGGCGAAATAGCGCGCGAACTGTACCGGCACGGGATCGTCGAGGCCGAGCGATTTGCGCACGATCGCGCGCTCGGCCGCCGAAGTATCGATCGAGACGATCTGGTTGACGGGGTCGCCGGCGAAGCGGAACATCGAGAACGCGATGATGCCGACGGCGAACATGACGCCGAGGGCCTGAACGGCGCGGCGAAGAGTGAAAGCGAGCATGCCTTCCACTGTCCTTGGGTGTGCGTGCGGCTGACCTCTTTGTCGGCCGGAAAAGGAATGGTCCCGGACGCCTCACGCGACCGGGACCCTGTGTTCAACTGACGCTATTCCTTCTTGGTCGCCCAGTGGAACATGACCAGATTGTCGGCGCGCTGCGGCAGGTTGACCTTTTTCGATACGCCCCATGCCAGCGCCTGCTGGTGCAGCGGAATGTAGGCCCAGTCCTTCATGCCGATTTCATAGGCCTGCTTGATCAGCTGGTTGCGCTTGGCGGTGTCGGTCTCGACCAGCACCTTGTCGGTGATGGCGTCGAACTCCTTGTTGCAGTAGCCGCCGAGATTGGCCTCGCCGCGCGAGGATTTCGCATCATCGCGGCAGCCCATGATGTCGTAGAGCACGTTATGGGAATCCATGGTGCTCGGCGTCCAGCCCAGCAGGTAGAACGAGGTCTGGTAGCCGCCCTGCTTGAGCACCTTGGCGAAGTACTGCGCCTTCGGCTGCGCCAGCAGATTGATCTTGACGCCGATGCGCGCGAGCATGCCGACGACGGCCTGGCAGATCGCGGCGTCGTTGACGTAACGATCGTTCGGGCAGTCCATGGTGACCTCGAAACCGTCGGGGTAACCGGCCTCGGTCAGAACCTTCTTGGCGCCCTCAGGATCGAATTTCGGCCGCGTGAAATCCTTGGAGAGCGCGAACAATTCCGGCGCGATCATCAGAGCCGACGGCGTCGACAGGCCGCGCATCACGCGCGTCTTGATCAGCTCGATGTCGATGGCCTTGTAGAAGGCTTCGCGGACGCGGGCGTCCTTGAAGGGGTTCTTGCCCTTGATGTTGGAGTAGAGCAGCTCATCGCGAGTCTGGTCGAAGCCGATGAAGATGGTGCGCAGCTCCGGTCCCTTCAGCACCTGGGCATTTGGGCTGGAATCGACGCGGGAGATGTCCTGGATCGGCACCGGCTCGATGACGTCGACTTCGCCCGAGAGCAGCGCGGCGACGCGGGTGGCGTCGGAGGCGATCGGGGTGAAGATGATCTCCTTCAAATTGCCTTCGACCTTGCCCCAATAGTTGGGGTTGGCCTTGAACACCGTCTTCACACCGGGCTGATGGCTCTCGATGATGAAGGGACCGGTGCCGTTCTCGTGCAGCGAGGCGTAGCTCGGCGTGGTCGCCGCCACCGGCGTCGGATCGACGACGTTGTTCTGCTCGGCCCATTTCTTGTCCATGATGTACCAGACATCCCACGAGTTATGCAGGATGGGATTGGGCGAGGGCAGGATGAAATCGACGGTGTAGTCGTCGACCTTGACCACCTTGACGTCGGGCGCAAGGCGGGTCTGCATGTTGGACCCCTTCTTGCGGACGCGGTCGGCCGAGAACAGCACGTCGTCGGCGGTGAAGGGATCGCCGTTGTGGAATTTCACGCCCTTGCGCAAATGGAAGCGCCAGCGGGTCGGCTCCGGCGTTTCCCAGCTTTCCGCCAGTGCCGGAATGATCTTGAGGTCCTTGTCGCGCGCGGTGAGGCCCTGATAGACGTGGCCAAGATGGGCGTGGGTGGTGCTCTCGTTCAGGGTGTAGGGATCGAGCGACTTCAGGTCACCCTGATTGGCATAACGTAGCGTCTGGCTTGACGCCGGCGAGACCGCCAACGCAAGCGCACCGGCGAGCGCCGCCGCAAACAGACTTTGACCGATTGACATTCTTGACCCTCTCCGCACTGCCACGCCGGTGATTTTTGATTGTTCGGCGGGGCTGACTGATCCATGTTGCCCAGAGTTATCGACCCGTGCAAGCGCCATTCCAGCAAGGAACGCGCCAAGTTGCGCCGCTGTGCAGCAATGCTGACCGTGTCGCCAGGCATGGAGGGCCGTGCCTTCCGACTTTGGTTGACCATGCCGGCTGATTGCCGGACGGAGCATGTCGCGCCGGCATCAGGTCGCTTGCGTTGCACCACAACTCGCGGCGATACTCCGACAGGCCGCTCGAATCTCATCTGGAGGGGACATGAAGGTTAACATCGAAATCGACTGCACCCCCCTCGAGGCCCGCCAGTTCTTCGGTCTGCCGGACGTGGCGCCGATGCAGGCTGCGGTGATGGACAAGTTGCAGCAGCAGGTTCTCAGCAACATCGAGAAGGTCTCGCCGGAATCCCTGATCCAGAGCTGGTTCACCTTCGATCCCAAGATCGCCGAGCGATTTCAGGACATGTTCGTCGCGATGGCCGGCCTCGGCGGCACCCGCAGCGGCGACAAGAAAAAATAGTGTCGACCGGACCGGACGGGGCGCTGGAATCGGGGCGGCTTCGTCCGCCAGGTCTCGGCCTGCTGCTGGCCGAAGCCCGTGGACTGTTCGAATTGAATGCGAGCCTGCTGCTGTCGCCGCTCCTGATGCGCGCGCCGAGGGGCGACGGCCATCCGGTGCTGGCGCTGCCGGGCTTTCTCGCCAGCGACCTGTCGATGGTGCCGATGCGGCGCTATCTCAGCGAGCTCGGTTATGAGGCACATGCCTGGCGGATGGGCCGCAATCTCGGTGGGCTCGGGCGGATGCGGGATTCGCTGCGTACTCGCCTGGCCGAAATCCATGCCGCGAGCGGACGCAAGGTCAGCCTGGTCGGGTGGAGCCTCGGTGGCGTCTATGCCCGCGACCTCGCGCTTTGGGCACCCGACAAGGTCCGTTACGTCATCACGCTCGGCAGCCCTTTCGCCAACGACGTGCGGGCGACCAACGCCACGCGGCTTTACGAGGCGATGTCAGGCGAGCGGGTCGAGGATTTTGCCGAAGCGCGCGAGGCGATCGCCGGAGATCTGCCGGTGCCGACGACGTCGATCTATTCGCGCGCCGACGGCGTCGTGAACTGGCGGACCTGCCTGCTTCGTCCTTCCGCGCGTGCCGAGAACATCGAGGTGCACCTGGCGAGCCATATCGGGCTTGGGGTCAACCCCGCGGCGCTGTGGGCCGTGGCGGACCGCCTGGCGCAACCGGAGGGGGAATTCCGTCCATTTGACCGGGCCGGGCCGTTTGCCATTGCATATGCCCCGCCGGAACAGGCAGTATCGGCCTGACGAGAAGCGCCGTCCAAGGTGCCCGTCAGATCCTGCGGGAGGGAACCATGGCCGACGGGAAGAAGCTGTCGTCGCTGGACGCGTCGTTTCTCTATCTGGAAACGCCGGAGATGCCGATGCATGTCGGCAGCATGGCGATCTTCCGCCTGCCCGACGACTACAAGGGCGACTTCTTCGAAGACTTCAAGGCGATGATCCTCTCGCGCCTGCACATCGCGCCGATCCTCAAGGCGCGGCTGGAGAAGGCGCCGCTCGACATCGATCATCCCTCCTGGGTCGAGGACGACCAGTTCGACATCGACCGTCACATCTTTCGCGCCAGCCTGCCGCAACCGCGCGACCGCGCCACGCTCGAACGCATCGTCGGCTGGATGCACGCCAAGCTCCTGAACCGCGCCCGCCCGCTCTGGGAGTTCTACGTATTCGAGGGCATGAAGGACAATGAGGTCGGGCTCTATTCCAAGATGCATCATGCCGCGATCGACGGCGGCGCCGGCGCGGCGCTGACCAATATGATCTACGACATCTCGCCGATTCCGCGGACGGTCGATCCGCCGACGGCTGGAAGCAAGCCCGGACAGGAGCCGCGCGACATCGCCGCGAACCTGCTCGATTCCTATCAGCAGCTCTTCTCTCAACCGCTCGACGCTTCGCAGGCCGCGAAGAACCTGCAATTGCCCCGCACTGGCAAGAGCGACATCGGCTCGATCCTGTTCGACAACGCGATGTACCAGATCGAGAGCGCGGTGCGCTTCGCCGGCAACATCCCGACCGTGCTGAAGAGCGTCTCCGACGTGCTCGGCAAGGTCGCCGATCCCAAGTCGCGCGAGAGCCTCGCCAGCATGGTGTCGCCGCCGACCATGCTCAACAAGACGATCTCGTCGGAGCGAAGCTTTGCCGGCGTGTCGATCCCGCTGTCGCGGGCCAAGGCCCTGGCCAAGCGGGCCGGCGGCAAGCTCAACGACGTGGTGCTGGCGCTGGCCTCCGGCGTGGTCCGGCGCTACCTCCTGCAATATGGCACGCTGCCGGCGAAATCCCTGACCGCCGCGGTGCCGATCTCGCTGCGCGAGGAAGGCAACACCGAGGCCAACAACCAGGTGTTCGGCATGATCTGCGCGATCGCGACCAACCTCGAGGATCCCAAGGCGCGGCTGGAGGCGATCATCGCGCAATCGACCAAGTCCAAGGAGATGTCGCACCCCTTGCGCGCCCTGATGCCGCAGGTCTCCAACATCTCGATGCTGGGCGCGCCGATCATGGTGCAGATCCTGGCGCTGCTCTATAGCCGCTCAAATCTTTCCGACGTGCTGCCGCCCGCGGCCAACATCACAGTGTCCAACGTGCCTGGGCCGCGGCAGACGCTCTATGCCGCCGGTGCCGAGCTATTGCATATCTTCCCGGTCTCGATCTCGACGCACGGGCAGGCCCTCAACATCACCGTGCAGAGCTATCGCGACCAACTCGACTTCGGTTTCATCGTCGGTGCCAACATCATTCCGCATGTGCAGGTGATGTGCGATATGTTGCCGGAGGAGTTTGCCGCGCTGGAGGCCGCCTATGCGCCGTCGGCCGCCGACATCAAGGGCGCGGCGGAATAGGAAGCCATCATGATTGAAATGCCGCCGCTCAAGTTCGCACAGACGAACGGAATCCGCATGGGCTATTACGAGGCCGGCCCGACCGATGACAAACCGCCGCTCGTGCTCTGTCACGGCTGGCCGGAGCTCGCCTTCTCCTGGCGCCACCAGATCAAGGCGCTGAGCGAGGCCGGCATCCGCGTGATCGCGCCGGACCAGCGCGGCTACGGCGCGACCGACCGACCCGAGGCGGTCGAGGAATATGACATGGAGCATTTGACCGGCGATCTCGTCGGTCTGCTCGATCATCTCAACATCGGCAAGGCGATCTTCGTCGGTCACGACTGGGGCGGCTTCGTCGTCTGGCAGATGCCGCTGCGGCATCCCACGCGTGTCGCCGGTGTCGTTGGAGTCAACACTCCGCACTGGGACCGCGCGCCGATCGACCCCATCGCGCTGTTCCGGCAGCGCTTCGGCGATCAGATGTACATCGTCCAGTTCCAGGACCCCGCGCGCGAGCCGGACAGGATCTTTGGCAGCCGCGTCGAGCAGACCTTCGACGCCTTCATGCGCAAGCCGGCTGCGCGCCCGCCGGGTGCGCCCGAGGAACAGCCGATTGCCGGCATCGGCGCTTCGCCCCGCATCAACCTGGCCTTCCCGCAGATGATCGCGAATTACGACGCCAGACATGATCCGCGCAAACCGATCCTGTCCGCCGACGAGAAGAAGGTCTTTGTCGATACCTTCACCAAGACCGGTTTCACCGGCGGCATCAACTGGTACCGCAACTTCAGCCGCAATTGGGAACGTGCGAAGGGGCTCGACCACCACATCCATGTGCCGTCGCTGATGATCATGGCCGAGAACGATGCGGTGCTGCCGCCGTCGGCAGCCGACGGCATGGAGAAGCTGATCGGCGATCTCGAGAAATATCTGGTGAAGGACAGCGGCCACTGGACGCAGCAGGAGAAGCCGGAGGAGGTCAGCGCCAAGCTGATCGAATGGCGTAGAAGGCGGTTTGGGTGAGGATCCGGTCGTCCGCGTAAGTCAGACGTCATTCCGGGACGGGCCGAGGGACCGGACCCGGAATCTCGAGATTCCGGGTTCGATGCTGCGCATCGCCCCGGAATGACGGCAAGGGGGGAACGTAGTTAAATGTCATCCAAGAATCGTCTGGACCCGATTCCGCATCCGCCGACCCAGCCCGTGGTCGGCAACATGCTGTCGCTGGATTCGTCCGCTCCCGTGCAGCACCTGACGCGGCTTGCGAAGGAGCTGGGTCCGATCTTCTGGCTCGACATGATGGGCTCGCCGATCGTCGTCGTCTCCGGCCACGATCTCGTCGACGAGCTCTCCGACGAGAAGCGGTTCGACAAGACGGTGCGCGGCGCGCTGCGGCGCGTGCGTGCGGTCGGCGGCGACGGCCTGTTCACGGCTGACACCAACGAGCCGAACTGGAGCAAGGCGCACAACATCCTGCTCCAGCCCTTCGGCAACCGCGCCATGCAGTCCTACCACGGAAGCATGGTCGACATCGCCCAGCAGCTCGTCCAGAAATGGGAGCGGCTCAACGCCGATGATGAGATCGACGTCGTCCACGATATGACCGCGCTGACGCTTGATACGATCGGCCTGTGCGGCTTCGACTATCGCTTCAATTCGTTCTACCGGCGCGACTACCATCCGTTCGTCGAGTCGCTGGTGCGCTCGCTCGAGACCATCATGATGACGCGGGGCCTGCCGTTCGAGCAGCTCTGGATGCAGAAGCGCCGCAGGACGCTCGCCCAAGACGTCGCCTTCATGAACAAGATGGTCGACGAGATCATCGCCGAGCGTCGCAAGATCGCGGAGGGCATCGACGACAAGAAGGACATGCTCGCCGCGATGATGACCGGGGTCGACCGCGCGACCGGCGAGCAGCTCGACGACGTCAATATCCGCTACCAGATCAACACGTTCCTGATCGCGGGCCACGAGACCACCAGCGGCCTGTTGTCCTACACGCTCTATGCGCTGCTCAAGCACCCCGACATTCTCAAGAAGGCCTATGACGAGGTCGATCGCGTCTTCGGCCCCGATGTTAATGCGAAGCCGACTTATCAGCAGGTGACGCAGCTCACCTACATCACGCAGATCCTGAAGGAGGCGCTGCGGCTGTGGCCGCCCGCGCCGGCCTACGGCATCTCGCCGCTCAGGGACGAGACCATCGGTGGCGGCAGGTACAAGCTCAGAAAGGGCACTTTCACCACCATCCTGGTGACCGCGCTGCATCGCGATCCCTCTGTCTGGGGGCCGAACCCGGACGTGTTCGATCCCGAGAATTTCAGCCGCGAGGCGGAAGCGAAACGGCCGATCAATGCGTGGAAGCCGTTCGGCAACGGCCAGCGCGCCTGCATCGGCCGTGGCTTCGCCATGCACGAGGCTGCGCTCGCGCTTGGCATGATCCTCCAGCGCTTCAAGCTGATCGACCATCAGCGCTATCAGATGCACCTGAAGGAAACGCTGACGATCAAGCCGGAAGGCTTCAAGATCAAGGTGCGTCCGCGCGCCGATCGCGAGCGCGGCGCCTATGGTGGGCCGGTCGCTGCGGCGGCTTTGGCGCCGAAGGCGCCGCGTCAGCCGACCGCGCGCCCGGGCCATAACACGCCGATGCTGGTGCTCTACGGCTCCAATCTCGGCACGGCCGAAGAGCTGGCGACGCGCATGGCGGACCTCGCCGAGATCAACGGCTTTGCCGTGCATCTCGGACCGCTCGACGACTATGTCGGCAAGCTGCCGCAGGAGGGCGGTGTGCTGATCATCTGCGCCTCCTATAACGGGGCGCCGCCCGACAACGCCACGCAGTTCGTCAAATGGCTCGGTGAGGATCTGCCGAAGGACGTCTTTGCCGGCGTACGCTATGCGGTGTTCGGCTGCGGCAACAGCGACTGGGCCGCGACCTATCAATCGGTGCCGCGCTTCATCGATGAGCAATTGTCGAAGCATGGCGCGCGCGCGGTCTATCCGCGCGGCGAGGGTGATGCGCGCAGCGATCTCGACGGCCAGTTCCAAAAATGGTTCCCGGCGGCAGCCCAGGTCGCGACCAAGGAGTTCGGTATCGACTGGAATTTCACCCGCACCGCCGAGGACGATCCGCTCTACGCGATCGAGCCGGTGGCGGTGACCGCCGTCAACACCATCGTCGCCCAGGGCGGCGCGGTGGCGATGAAGGTGCTGACCAACGACGAGCTGCAGAACAAGAGTGGACCGCATCCGTCGGAGCGCTCGACGCGCCACATCGAGGTGCAGTTGCCGTCCGAGATCACCTACCGCGTCGGCGATCATTTGAGCGTGGTTCCGCGCAACGACCCGACGCTGGTGGATTCGGTGGCCCGCCGCTTCGGATTCCTGCCCGCCGACCAGATCAGATTGCAGGTCGCCGAGGGCCGCCGTGCGCAATTGCCGGTCGGCGAGGCCGTGTCGGTCGGCCGCCTGCTCAGCGAGTTCGTCGAACTCCAGCAGGTCGCGACGCGCAAGCAGATCCAGATCATGGCGGAGCACACCCGGTGCCCTGTGACCAAGCCGAAGCTGCTGGGCTTCGTCGGCGAGGAGCCTGAAACGCTGGAGCGCTATCACGGCGAGATATTGGCCAGGCGCAAATCGGTGTTCGATCTGCTGCTCGAATATCCCGCCTGCGAATTGCCGTTCCACGTCTATCTGGAGATGCTCTCGCTGCTGGCCCCGCGCTATTACTCGATCTCGTCATCGCCATCGGTCGATCCGGCGCGTTGCAGCATCACCGTTGGCGTGGTCGAGGGGCCGGCCGCCTCGGGCCGGGGCACTTACAAGGGCATCTGCTCGAACTATCTCGCCAACCGGCGTGTGGGCGACGTGATTTACGCCACCGTGCGTGAGACCAAGGCCGGTTTCCGGCTTCCCGATGATCCCTCCGTGCCGATCATCATGATCGGACCGGGCACGGGGCTTGCGCCGTTCCGCGGCTTCCTCCAGGAGCGCGCCGCGCGCAAGGTCAGAGGCGCCGCGCTCGGCCCGGCCATGCTATTCTTTGGCTGCCGTCACCCGGATCAGGATTTTCTGTATGCCGATGAGCTGAAGGCACTGGCGGCCGGAAGCATCACCGAGCTCTTCACGGCATTCTCGCGCGCGGATGGACCGAAGACCTATGTGCAGCATGTGCTCGCCGCCCAGAAGGACAAGGCCTGGCCATTGATCGAGCAGGGCGCCATCATCTATGTCTGCGGCGACGGCGGCAGGATGGAGCCCGATGTGAAGGCGGCGCTGGTTGCGATCCAGCGCGAGAAGACCGGCAGCGACGCCGCCGCGGCTTCGCGCTGGATCGAGGAGATGGGCGCGAAGAACCGGTATGTGCTGGATGTCTGGGCGGGTGGGTGACGGCCCGCCCGATCGTGCTAAACGTCTGGCATGATTCCCTGGGAAAAGATCGACACCGCCAAGATCCCCGGCTCCGACGAGGAGCTCCGCCTGATGCGGCGGGGCAAGGAGTTTTCCATCAAGCTCGGCATCAACGAGCTGATGAACAATCGCCTGTCGGGCTCGGAGGCCGCGCTCGCGACGCTCGCGGCAAAGCAGATCGAGCAGGTCGCGAAACCCGTCATCCTCATTGGTGGCCTCGGCATGGGGTTTACACTGCGTGCGGCGCTCGCTGTGCTCGGAAGCAAGGCGAAGATCATTGTCGCCGAGCTCGTGCCCGCGGTGGTGGCCTGGGCGAAAGGTCCGATGGCGGAGGTCTTTGGCGACAGTCTCGATGATGCCAGGGTGAGCATCCGGGAAACTGACGTCGGCGAGATTATCCGCGCGCAGCGCTCGGCGTTCGATGCCATTCTCCTCGACGTTGATAACGGGCCGGAAGGGCTGACCCGGAAAGGCAACGATGCCCTCTATGATGCGAGCGGGTTGAAGGCGGCGAAGACGGCGCTGCGTCCGGGCGGCGTGCTCGCGGTGTGGTCGTCGGGCCCCAACCCGGCCTTCACCAAGCGGCTCGGCAGCGCCGGCTTCCACGTCAGCGAAATCAACGTCCGCGCCACCGGCAGAGGCGGCGGCGCGCGCCACGTGATCTGGATCGTGCGGAAGACCTAAGCCGCCTGCGCCGCTGCCCCGTGCGCGTGCTTGTCGATCGCGTCGATGATCTCGGGCCAGAACCGCATCGGCAGGGCATGACCCATGCCTTCGATCATCAGCAGCTTCGCATTCGGGATTGACGCCGCCGTGTCCTTGCCACCTTCGGGATGGACCAGCGGATCGACCGTGCCGTGGATCACCAGCGTCGGCGTCTTCACGCTATGCAGGCGCTCCTTGCGGCTGCCGGAGGCCAGCACGGCACGGAGTTGCCGGCCGACGCCGGCCGGATTGAGCCCGCGCGCGAACACGCGCTCGGCACGGCCGAGGTCGAGCGCTTCCTCTTCCGGGAAATGCCCGGCGCGCAAAATCTTCCAGGTCTGGCCGAAGCGGATGATGAACTCCTCCATGCTGCGTGGCGGCGGCGCCATCAGCATCGCGGCGGCCTCGCGGGTCGGCGGCGGTATACGCGGATTGCCCGTGGTCGACATGATCGATGTCAGCGAATCTACGCGGTGCGGAAACGACAACGTCACCTCCTGTGCGATCATGCCGCCCATGGAGGCGCCGACCAGATGCGCCGACTTGATGCCGAGTGCGTCCATCAAGCCGATCGTGTCCTTGGCCATGTCGATCAGCTTGTAGGTTGCGGCCACGGGAATCCTGAGGAAACGCAGCTTCAGCAGCTCGAGCGGGGTCAGGCGCTTGCCGCCCGTGAGATGGCTCGACTTACCGATGTCCCTGTTGTCGAAGCGGATCACGCGGTAGCCGCGCGCGGCGAGCTGCTCGCAGAACGCATCGTCCCAATGGATCATCTGCGCCCCGAGCCCCATGATCAGCAGCAGCGGCTCGGCATTGTCGCTGCCGAAAATCTCGTAGCAGATGTCGATGCCATTGGCGCGGACGGTGTGGGGCGGCTGATGGGCGGTCACGGGCGCGGTCCCTCCTGCTGGTCGATGCTGTATCGCACGGTTTCGTTCCGCGAAGAAGCCGCGAGCGCGACACCGCGCCCGCTGCTTGCCGGTTGACCGGCATCTCGCAACGGTGTGGTATGGCGAGAAAGAAGGGTGAAAAGCCCTCCACATGGGAGGATGCTGATGACCGACAAGATCACCGATCCGGTCGCCTTGTGGCAGAAGATGGTCGGCGAGATGGAGAAGGGTTTCAACTCCTTCGCGACCAAGGCAATGGAGACACCCGAGTTCTCGCAAGCCGTGAACCGCGCCGGCGGCGTTGCTGCAGGTGCTCAGAAGCAATTTGGCGATCTCATGGAGAAATACCTGCTCTCCATGAACCTGCCGAGCCGCGAGCAGATGACCGGTATCGCGGAGCGGCTTCAGTCGATTGAAGGCCAACTCGGCGAGATCAAGTCGATGCTGAGCCAGATGTCGGCCGGTTCGGGTGCGCAGCAGGGCGGCGCTGCTCCGCGGCCGCCGCGGACGAAACGTCCGCCGCCCGAAGGCGGAGACCAAAAATGAACGCGCCGACGGGGCTCGATTTCGCGTCCATCCCGGAGCGCATCCAGTCCGAGGTGCAGCGCGCGATCCAGCGCAGCATCAAAGGCGTCGAGTATTTCTCGACCTCGGGCCCTTCGCTCGGCTCGACACCGAAGGACGTGCTGCATTCGCGCGGAACCATGAGCCTCTATCACTATCGGCCGATGTCGGACGAGATCTACCGCGTGCCGGTGCTGATCGTGATGGCGACGACCAACCGCGGCTATATCCTCGACCTCGTGCCCGGCCAGAGCTTCATCGAGTTCCTGCTGAGGCGCGGCTACGACGTCTACATGCTGGACTGGAGCGCCCCGCGGCCGGAAGAGAAGAGCCTGCGCATGGAGGACTACGTCCTCGATTTCATCCCGGACTGCATCCGCCGCGTGCAAGCCGATTCCGGCGAGCAGGACGTCTCCGTCATCGGCTATTGCTTCGGCGGCGTGCTGTCGCTGCTCTACGGCTCGATCCACAGGGATGGGCCGATGAAGAATTTGATCTGCTTCACCACGCCGATCGACTTCCGCGAGATGAAGTTGTTTTCGAATTTCTCCGATCGCCGCTATTTCGACGTGGATCGTCTCGTCGACAGCGTGGGAAACGTGCCGCCGGAGATGATCCTGTCCTCGTTCGAGATGCTGCGCCCCGCCTCGCGCACGGCGAGCCAGATCCAGCTCTGGGAGAACATCTGGAACGACGAGTTTGTCAAGTCCTACCGCATGTTCGACCGCTGGGCGACCGACACGCTGCCGCTGGCGGGCGAGTATTTCCGCGCCATCACCAAGGACCTGATGTGGGACAACAAGCTGTTCAACGACACCATGTCGGTTGGCGGCCGGGCGGCGAAGCTGCAAGACATCAAGGTGCCGATCCTGCATGCGGTCGCCGAGCACGATCACATCGTGCCGTATGAGGCCGCCAAACATCTGATCGCCAAGGTCGGCTCGGCGGACAAGGAGGAAGTGATCCTGAAGGGTGGTCACGTCTCTCTCGTCGCGGGCGCCAACGCGGTGAAGCGGCTGTGGCCGAAACTGGATACCTGGCTGGGAAAGAGATCGACATGAGTGAGCAGCGTTCCTATCCGCGTCAGGTCGAGACCGAGGCCGGCGACATCGAGATCCGCTTGATGTCGCCTGCGGACGAGGCCGTCGTGCTGGCCTTCGGCAAGGGCCTGCCGACCCACGATCTGCTGTTCCTCCCCCGCAACATCAGCGAGCCGAAGGTCCTGTCTGCATGGGTCAAGGAGATCGAGCGCGGCGCGATCCAGAGCCTGCTCGCGGTGAGAGAGGGCAGGGTGGTCGGGTGCGGCACGCTGGTGCGCGATCCGCATTCCTGGTCGCCGCATGTCGGCGAGATCCGGATGGTGGTCTCGCCCGATGTCCGCGGCAAGGGAGTGGGCAAGGCGCTCTCGCAGGAGACCTTTGCACTCGCGCTCGGCGCCGGCCTGGAGAAGCTCTCGGTCCAGATGACCGTCGATCAGCAGGCGGCGATCGCCCTGTTCGAAAGCCTCGGGTTCAAGGCCGAGGCGCTGCTGCGCGACCATGTCCGGGATGTCGACGGCAAGACCCACGACATCGTCGTGCTCGGTCACAACATCGCGCAGGTCCAGGCCCAGATGGAGGCGTATGGGGTGCCGGGCGCTGTCCAGCACTAGGAGCGCCCGCTCAGCATTCGGCTCAAATCGGGCCGATCGTCGGACCTGTTGGCTAAAGAGGCATCATGATGCCTCTTGTCGAGGCCTATCACATTTTTGTGATGGTGCGTCGCAATATGAATGTTGCGTCGCACAATTAACTATGCCATAGAAATGGTTGCCCCAGGCCAATGAGGACGGGGTGAGCCCATAGCTCAGATCAATGAGGATGGAGAGAACCCCCATGACCACTGAAACCAACACCGCTTTCGAGGGCTTCAAGGACGCTTTCAAGAACATCCAGAATCTGGAAGTTCCCGAGGCCGCCCGCGAATTCGTCAAGAAGACTGCCAACACTGCCAAGGACCGTGCCGCGGAGGCCTTCGCCGGCTCCGAGCGGGTAACCGCCGCTGTCGAGAACGCAGTGGCCGAATCCGTCGCCGAGGCCGGCAAGATCAGCCGCAATATCCAGCAGGCGATCTACGAGGACGCCGAGGCGTTCTTCTCGGGCATCGACAAGCTGGCGTCGGCAAAGTCGATCAGCGAAGCCGTCGAGATCCAGTCGAGCCTGCTCCGCTCCCGCGGCGAAGTGTTCGTCTCGCGTGCCAAGGCGACCGCCGACTATCTCGGCAACCTCGCCGCCAACGGTGCGAAGTCCGCTCAGGACAATTTCGCCAAGGTCTACAACAAGACCGCCTGATTTGACCCATGAGTAGAAACTGAATTTGAGGCCCGCTTCGGCGGGCCTTTTGTTTGAGCTGCCGTAAGCACATCCACCGTCATTCCGAGGCGCCCGAAGGGCGAACCCGGAATCCAGAGGTTGTGGAGCGAGATTCCGGGTTCGATGCTTCGCATCGCCCCGGAATGACGTACTCTCAAACCGTCATGACTCCACGCGACACCTTCTCCTTCGACGCCCCCGGCGATGCCGAACGCGCGGCCGAGCTGCGCCGCGTGAAAACCCTGGCGACGCTGGTACTGGCCGCGACGCTTCTGCTCTTCGTCGTCGCAAAATGGCTTCTTCCAGTGCATCCCGTGTTCGGCTTCGTTGCAGCCTTCGCGGAAGCGGCGACCATCGGTGGTCTCGCCGATTGGTATGCGGTGGTCGCGCTGTTCAAGCGGCCGCTCGGCCTGCCGATCCCGCACACGGCGATCATCCAGAGCAATCAGGCTCGCATCGCCGACAAGCTCGGCGAATTCATCCAGGTGCATTTCCTGGAGGCCGGCCCCGTCGAGGCCAAGCTGAAGGAGATCGATTTCGGCTTCTTCGTTGCGGACTGGCTGCGGGACCGCAAGCGCAGCGATGATCTGGCGCGGTTCGCGTTGCGCCTGCTGCCGGAGGCCGTTTCCGCCACCGAAAGCTCCGGCCTGATGAGCTTCGTCATCCGCCGCATGTCATCGCAGCTCCAGGCGATCGATCTGGCGCCGCTCGCGGCCGGCACGCTGCGCGGCTTCGTGGCGGAGGGGCGGCACCAGATCCTGTTCGACGATCTCCTGCGCGTGATGCACGACACGCTGAACCAGAAGGAAACGATGGCGATGATCCGCGAGAAAGTGCGCGCGGAATTGCCGACCCTGCTCAAGCTCTATCGCGCCGACAAGTTTCTGGTGAACAAGATCGTGGCCTCAGCCACCGCCTTCTTCAATGAGGTGCGCAGCGATCCCAAGCATCCGTTCCGCGGCGAGTTCGATCGCATGGTGCTGAGCTTCGTCGATCGGCTCGGCACCGATCAAGCCTATATCGATCGCATCGACGGCTTGAAGCGCGATCTGCTCGCGCGTCCCGAGCTTGCCGAACTCGCCCGCACCGTCTGGGCCAACACGCGCTCCTTCATCGAGCGCAGCGCGAGCGGCGAGACGCAGGTGCTGCAGCATCATCTCGCCGGCGTGTTCGTCGCGGCCGGCGAGGCGCTCGCCGGCGATGCCGAACTGCGCGGCGAGATCAACAAGGGCCTGGTGGCGATGCTGCGCAGCTTCGTGGCCGACCAGAAGAGCGGCGTCTCCACCTTCATCTCCGATCAGGTCAAGGCGTGGAATATGACGCAGCTGATTACGCTGATCGAAATCAACATCGGGCGCGACCTGCAATACATCCGCTTCAATGGCTCGCTGATTGGCGGTCTCGCCGGTCTCGCACTCTACTCCGCAGAATTCCTGCTTCGATTGCTGTGACTTTCGCGTCATGGCCGTCGGCATTACCGCGCGGGCCTATTGCCGCCGCGCATCTCTCCCGCTTGAATGTCTGGAACCGGCCACCTAGCTGATTGATGTTGCGCTGCGGAACGTTCGAGAAGCCGGTGCATTGGAATTCATGCCGATTTGCCGGCATCGCAGCCGGCGTCCTTTCCAGAAGTCTTCCCAGGGGGAAACATCGATGACCGCAACTGCCCAGACGCTGCGTCCGCCGTCCCGTACCCTGATGTTTCTGGAAGGGCGCGCGATCCACGAGTTCGGCGCATTCCTCGGCGCGCTGCCGCTGTTGAGCCTTGCGCCGCGCGGAGACGGGCATCCGGTGCTGGTGCTGCCGGGCCTCGTGGCTTCCGACGCGTCGACGCGTGCGCTGCGCGCGTTTTTGACGAGCAAGGGCTATGCGGTGAGCGGTTGGCGTCAGGGTCGCAATTACGGCCTGCGCGAGGGCGTGCAGGATGCCATGGTCGATCTGGTCCAGGAGCTCAACGACAAGCACGGTCGCAGGATCAGCCTGGTCGGCTGGAGCCTCGGCGGTCTCTATGCCCGCCAGCTCGCCAAGATGATGCCGGAGCGCGTGCGCCAGGTGATCACGCTCGGCAGTCCCTTCGCCGGCGATCCGCGCTCGACCAACGCCTGGCGCGTCTACGAATGGGCGAGCGGGCACAAGGCCGATGAGGTCGATCCGCGTTTCGGGGGAGAGCTTGCCGCTCCGCCGCCGGTGCCGACCACCGCCATCTTCAGCCGCACCGACGGTGTCTGCGCCTGGCAGGGCTGCATGGAGAAGGCGGGCGCGCAGACCGAGAGCATCGAGGTCGAGAGCAGCCATTGCGGCATGGGCCATCATCCGGCCGTCGTCTATGCCGTGGCCGATCGCCTCGCGCAGAAGGAAGGCCAGTGGCGTCCGTTCGACCGCAGCGGCTGGCGCAGCCTCGCCTACCCCGATCCGCATCGATAGTTTCTTCGCCTCTCCCCGCCTGCGGGGAGAGGCCGGAATTTGCGAATAGCAAATTCCGGGTGAGGGGGACTCTCCGCGAGTCCGTCTGTTACCGTGTTTGCCGAGGCGGCCCCTCACCCCAACCCTCTCCCCGTAAGAACGGGGAGAGGGAGAGAAAGAGAAAGAGAAAGAGAAAGAGAAAGAGAAAGAGCGTCGTCCCCGTCCATTGTCGCGCCCGCATCAAACGCGCTATGGCTCGTGCATGGCGCATCCGCTCTCCCGCATCATCGACCAGCTCAAGCGCGAGCCGTCGCGCACCGGCTCCATCGTCATCACCGTGTTCGGCGATGCGATCGTGCCGCGCGGCGGCTCGGTGTGGCTGGGGACGCTGCTGGAATTCTTCGAAAGCTTGGATATCGACAGCGGCGTGGTCCGCACCGCGATGTCTCGGCTTGCTGCCGACGGCTGGCTGACGCGCGAGAAGGTCGGGCGGAACAGTTTCTATCGCCTGGCCGACAAGGGTCGGCAGACCTTTGAAGCTGCCACGCGCCACATCTACGATCCGCCGCCATCGGACTGGACCGGCCGTTTCGAGCTGCTGCTGATCGGCAATGGCGAGGACCGCGACGCCTCGCGCGAGGCGCTGCGCAATGCCGGCTTCGGCAGCCCGCTGCCGGGCGTCTGGGTCGCGCCGTCGGGCGTGCCGGTGCCGGATGAGGCTGCGGGCGCCATCCGTCTCGAAGTCTCGGCGGAGGATGACAGCGGGCGGCGTCTGCTCAGCGCGAGCTGGCCGCTCGATCGCACCGCGGATGCCTATCTGAAATTCATGAAGACGTTCGAGCCGCTGCGCGCCGCGATCGCGCGCGGTATTGAATTGTCCGAGGCCGATGCCTTCACCGCGCGGATCCTGTTGATCCACTACTATCGCCGTGTCGTGCTGCGCGACCCGCTGCTGCCCGAAGGCCTGTTGCCCGCGGATTGGCCGGGAAGGGCGGCCCGCGCGCTCTGCGCCGAGATCTATCGTGCGCTCCTCGTTGCATCGGAACAATGGCTCGACGGCCATGGAAGCAACGAGAAGGGGCCGTTGCCGGCGGCCCGGAAGCTCCTGGAACGGAGGTTCGATGCTTGATCTTTATGTTACAGAAATATCTTGCATGATGTAATTTATGTTATATATTATCTCCCAATAAATCGGGAGGACGCGCATGTATACCCAGGCGCTGAACACGGCCGAGACCGAGGATCGCGGTCTCGAGGACGCGGCGAAGGCTGCGGAGTTCCAGGCCCGCATCGATGCAGAGGAACGCATCGAGCCGAACGACTGGATGCCGGCGGCCTACCGCAAGACGCTCACCCGCCAGATCTCCCAGCACGCGCATTCCGAGATCGTCGGCATGCTGCCCGAAGGCAACTGGATCACTCGTGCGCCGACTTTGCGCCGCAAGGCCGCGCTGCTCGCCAAGGTGCAGGACGAGTGCGGCCACGGGCTCTATCTCTATGCTGCCGCCGAGACGCTCGGCTCGTCTCGCGAGGAGCTGGTGGACGCGATGCTCGCGGGCAAGGCCAAATACTCCTCGATCTTCAACTATCCGACGCTGACCTGGGCCGACATCGGCACGATCGGCTGGCTGGTCGACGGCGCGGCGATCATGAACCAGATCCCGCTGTGCCGCTGCTCCTATGGCCCCTATGCGCGCGCGATGATCCGCGTCTGCAAGGAGGAATCCTTCCATCAGCGCCAGGGCTACGAGATCATGCTGACGCTGTGCCGCGGCTCCGACGAGCAGAAAGCGATGGCGCAGGATGCGCTGAACCGGTGGTGGTGGCCGGTGCTGATGATGTTCGGCCCGCCGGATGTCGCGAGCCAGCACAGCGACACCTCGACGAGGTGGAAGATCAAGCGCTTCTCCAATGACGAGCTGCGCCAGAAATTCGTCGATGCCACCGTGCCGCAGGCGCAATATCTCGGCCTCACCATTCCCGATCCCGGCATGACGCAGGATGCGGACGAGCACTGGCGCTACAGCGAGATCGACTGGACCGAATTCAAGCAGGTGCTCGCCGGCAATGGCCCCTGCAACCGCGACCGCATGGCCGCGCGCCGCAAGGCACACGAGGAGGGCGCCTGGGTGCGCGAGGCGGCAGCCGCCTATGCCGCCAAGCGCGCGCGGCGTCAGACCGCGCAGGCTGCAGAATAGGGAGATCAAGATGGCCACGCCGAACACCCCGCTGTGGGAGGTCTTCATTCGCAGCCGCAACGGGCTCGCGCACAAGCATGTGGGATCGCTGCATGCCAGCGACGCGACCATGGCCCTGCAAGCCGCCCGCGACATCTATACCCGTCGCGGCGAGGGCCTGTCGATCTGGGTCGTGCCGTCGAGCGCGATCACCGCGAGCGATCCCGCCGAGAAGGGCATGATGTTTGAGCCGGCCGAGTCCAAAATCTACCGGCATCCGACGTTCTACGAGGTGCCGGAAGAAGTGGGGCACATGTGATGGCCGTCGCCAACATCCAGGTCTCCGAAACGCCGCTGGTGCTCTACGCGCTGCGCCGCGCCGACGATGCGCTGATCCTCGGTCACAGGCTGTCGGAATGGTGCGGGCACGCGCCAATGCTGGAAGAGGACATGGCGCTTTCCAACATCGCGCTCGACCTGATCGGCCAGGCACGGGAGCTCTACACCTTTGCTGCGAAGGCCGAACGTAGGGATAACGACGAGGACAAGCTCGCTTACATGCGCGACGTGCGGCAGTACCGCAATCTGCTCTTGGTTGAGCAGCCGAATGGCGACTTTGCCCAGACGCTGGTGAGGCAGTTCTTCTATTCCGCCTTCGCCGACCTTTACTGGCGTGCCATGATGAGCTCGCGCGATACGACGCTTGCCGCCATTGCCGCCAAGTCCGAGAAGGAGAGCGCATATCACCTGCGCCACGCCTCGGAATGGATCATCAGGCTCGGGGACGGCACAGACGAAAGTCATCGGCGGGCGCAAGCCGCGATCGATCATCTCTGGGCTTTCACCGGCGAGATGTTCTCGGTCGACGACGGCGAGCGCGCCCTGATCCAGGCCGGCATCGCCGTCGATCCCGAGACCTTGCGCGGTCGCTGGCTGCAGACGATCTCCGATGTCGTCAGCGAAGCCACGCTCGTCTTGCCGCAGAACAACTGGATGCAGCAGGGCGGCCGTACGGGTCGGCACAGCGAACATCTCGGCCATCTCCTCTCCGAGCTGCAATCGATGCAGCGCACCTTTCCGGGGTTGACATGGTGAGCGTGCTGGAGCGCGACAGCGAGCTGCGCCGGCGGGCCTGGGATGCTGCGGCGAGCGTGGTTGACCCGGAGATTCCGGTCTTGACCATCGCCGATCTCGGCGTGCTCCGTGAGATCGTTCTCGACGGCGATCAGGTCGAAGTCAAAATCACCCCGACTTACTCGGGTTGTCCGGCGATGAACATGATCGCGCTGGAAATCGAGCTGGCGCTGGAGCGCGCCGGTTTCCGTCATCCGAAGGTGCGAACCGTGCTGTCGCCGGCGTGGACCACCGACTGGATGAGCGAGGACGGGCGCCAGAAGCTGCGTGCCTACGGCATCGCGCCGCCGCAAGCGTCGAGCTCGCGCCGCGCGCTGTTCGGCGAGCAGGCCGTCGCGTGCCCGCAATGCGGCTCTGAGAACACCGAGCTGCTCTCCGAATTCGGCTCGACCTCCTGCAAGGCGCTGTGGCGCTGCAAGGCCTGCCGCGAACCCTTCGATTACTTCAAGTGTCATTGAGGCGCACGATGCCAACCCCGTCGTCATTGCGAGGAGCTCTTGCGACGAAGCAATCCAGACTGCTTCCGTGGAAGGACTCTGGATTGCTTCGCTTCGCTCGCAATGACGACAGAGAGACCGAACAAGGGTGTCCGTAATGTCCGCAGCCGCACCGCGCTTCCATCGCCTGGCCGTCAATGACCTCCGCCGCGAGGCGTCCGACGCGGTCTCGATGACCTTCGCCATTCCCGGCGAGTTCGCTCGCGATTACGCCTTCACGCCCGGCCAGTATCTCACGCTCCGCACGATGCTGGATGGCGAAGAGGTGCGCCGCTCCTATTCGATCTGCTCCGGCCCCGACGACGGCGAGATCCGCATCGCCGTGAAGAAGGTCGATGGCGGGGCGTTCTCGAGCTGGGCGGCGGACGAGTTGAAATGCGGCGATGAGCTCGACGTGATGACGCCGACCGGCCGCTTCGGCGTGGTCCCGCCGGCCGATCGCGCGCGCATCCATGTCGGCTTTGCCGCCGGCTCCGGCATCACGCCGATCCTGTCGATCGTGAAGGGTGTGCTTGCCCGCGAGCCGGACAGCCGCTTCTTCCTGTTCTACGGCAACCGTACCACCGACAACATCATGTTCCTCGAAGCGCTCGAGGAGCTGAAGGATCGCTTCATCGATCGCCTCTCGCTCTTCCACGTCATCTCCGGCGAGGAGCAGGACATCCCGATCCTGCATGGCCGTCTCGACGGCGACAAGGTGAGGGTGCTGCTGCGCTCGCTGGTGCCGGCGGGGAGCGTCGATCACGTCTTCATCTGCGGCCCGCTTGGCATGAGCGAGGAGATCGAGGCGACCTGCCGCGATCTCGGCATTGCCGAAGAGCGTATCCACGTCGAGCGCTTCGTCTCTGAGTTCGGCGGCAAGCCGCGGCCGAAGAAAGCCGCTGCGCCGGATGCGCCGCCGAAGGCGATTGCGTCGCTGATCATCGACGGCAAGCGGCGCGACGTGCCCGTCGCAGAGGATGAGGCGATCCTCGATGCCGCGCTGCGTGCCGGGGTCGATTTGCCCTTCGCCTGCAAGGGCGGGATGTGCTCGACCTGCCGTGCCAAGCTGGTCGAGGGCGAGGCGCCGATGGACATCAACTATTCGCTGGAACCGTGGGAGTTGAAGGCCGGCTTCGTCCTGACCTGCCAGGCAAAGCCATCGTCCGAGCGTGTCGTCGTCGATTATGACCATGTCTGATCGGGCAGATCAGACCCCATGAATGCAAATGCGTCGCATTATTTGACAGCTTGAGCCAACCAGCAGAACATCATGTGCGAGCATCTGGCCCGGAGAAGCGCGTGAACGTCAAAGCCGCCCTGTCGCCTGAGGATATTGCCCGCGCCTGCGCTGACGCGATGTGGGCGGAGGACGATGCGTCCAAGGCTCTCGGCATGGAGATCGTGGAGATCGGCCCGGGCTTCGCAACGCTCGCCATGACGGTGCGTCCGGACATGGTCAACGGCCAGCGCATCGCTCATGGCGGGTTCATCTTCACCCTCGCCGACTCCGCCTTCGCGTTCGCCTGCAATTCGCAGAATGAGCGCGTGGTCGCGGCGCAGGGGCAGATCACCTTCATTAAGCCGGGCAAGCTCGGCGACCGTCTCATTGCGACGGCGCGGGAGATCACTCGCGGCGGCCGTTCCGGCATCTACGACGTGCGCGTGACCGCGGGCGACACCGTCATCGCGGAATTCCGCGGACATTCTCGCGTCATTCCCGGCACGTGGCTGCCGGCGCCAGATCAATAAGACCAAGGAAAAGAACAAACCAATGTGGGGAAACGAGGATGGCTCTGACGAGGCTCAAGGAAGGTGCCGGTACCTATAGCGCCGAGATGGACGCACATGAGCGCGCCTCGCGCGACGAGATCATGGCGCTGCAGAAGCAGCGGCTGGCCTGGTCGCTGAAGCACGCCTACGACAACGTCGCGCATTATCGCAAGGCCCTCGACAAGGCCGGCGTGCATCCGTCCGACTTTCGTGAGCTGTCCGATCTCGCAAAGTTTCCGTTCACGGCGAAGACGGACCTGCGCGACAACTATCCTTTCGACATGTTCGCCGTGCCGCGCGAAAAGCTGGTGCGCGTGCATGCCTCGTCCGGCACCACGGGCAAGCCCATCGTCGTCGGCTATACCCAGCGCGATATCGACACCTGGTCGGAGGTGATGGCGCGCTCGATCCGCGCCGCCGGCGGGCGCACTGGGATGATCATCCACAACGCCTACGGCTATGGGCTCTTCACTGGCGGGCTAGGAGTGCACTACGGCGCCGAAAAGCTCGGCTGCACGGTGGTGCCGATCTCCGGCGGCATGACCGAGCGGCAGGTGCAGCTCATCAACGACTTCCGGCCTGACATCATCACGGTGACGCCGAGTTACATGCTGGCGATCCTCGACGAGTTCAAGCGCCAGAAGCTCGACCCGCGCCAGTGCTCGCTCAAGATCGGCATCTTCGGCGCCGAGCCCTGGACCAATGCGATGCGCGGCGAGATCGAGGACGCCTTCGACATGGACGCGACCGATATCTACGGTCTTTCCGAGGTGATCGGCCCCGGCGTCGCGCAGGAATGCATCGAGACCAAGGACGGGCTGCACATCTGGGAGGACCATTTCTACCCCGAGGTGATTGACCCCGAGACCGGCGCGGTGCTTCCGGACGGGGAGAAGGGCGAGCTGGTGTTCACCTCGCTCACCAAGGAAGCCTTTCCGGTGGTCCGCTATCGCACCCGCGATTTGACGCGACTGCTGCCGGGCACGGCGCGGCCCGGCATGCGGCGGATGGAGAAGGTGACCGGCCGCTCCGACGACATGATCATCCTGCGCGGCGTCAACCTGTTTCCGACCCAGATCGAAGAGGTGTTGCTCGCGACCGACTGGTGCGGCGGGCACTTCATCCTGGAACTGACTCGCGAAGGCCGCATGGACGAACTGACCATCATCGCGGAGGCGCGGCCCGAGAGCTGGGATGGCCGGGGTCTGCTCGACCATGCGGACCGGATCTCGACCCACATCAAGAACACGATCGGGATCAGCTCCAGGGTGCAGGTGGTCGCGCCCGCCACGCTGGAACGTTCGCTCGGCAAGGCCAAGAGGCTCTACGACAAGCGGCCCAAGGATTGACTTGACCGCGCCCAGGGGCGACAAGGCCCGCGAGAAATCGCGGGTCTTTCCATGTCGACAGCCGAAGCCAAAACCGTCGAAGCACGCTGTGTGCGCCTTGCCTCAAAGGCTGAAAGCGCCGCCGCGCTTGCGCCAGTCGTGGAGCGCCCGACACTCACGCGCGGTCCGAACGATGTTCTGATCGAGGTGAAAGCCGCAGCCGTCAATCCATCCGACGTCAAGGCCGCGACCGGGCTGATGCCCTATGCCGTGTTCCCCCGAACCCCTGGCCGCGACTACGCCGGCGTGGTGATCGACGGGCCGGCCGAGACAGTCGGCCACGAGGTGTTCGGCTCGTCCGGTGATCTCGGGATCCGCCGCGACGGCAGCCATGCGAGCCATCTCGTCGTCGAGGCCGATGCTGTCGTGGAGAAGCCCAAAACCGTGTCCTGGGAGGAGGCCGCCGGCATCGGCGTGCCCTTCGTTACCGCGATGGAAGGCTTTCGCCGCGCCGGCATTCCGAGGAGCGGCGAGACCGTGCTGGTGATGGGCGTCAATGGCAAGGTCGGCCAGGCCGCAGTGCAGATCGCGACCTGGCAGGGCGCGCGCGTCATCGGCGTGGTGCGCAAGGCGGAAGCCTACGAGGGGCATAGCAGCGCGCCGGTCGAAGTGATCGACGCCTCTGCCATTGACGTTGCTACACGCGTGCGCGAATTGACCGGCGGGAAGGGCGCCGACATCGTCTTCAACACGGTCGGCGATCCCTACTTCCAGGCCGCGCACAAATCACTTGCCCTTCGCGGCCGCCAGATCCTGATCGCCGCGATCGACCGCATCGTGCAGTTCAACATCCTCGAATTCTACCGCGGCCAGCACACCTATGTCGGCATCGACACGCTGGGCCTGCCGTCGGCCGCCACAGGCGCGGTACTGCGCGACCTTGGTCCGGGCTTTGCGAGCGGACATCTGAAGCCGTTTCCGATCAAGGCGAGTGCCGTCTATCCGCTCGAGCGCGCCAAGGAGGCCTATGTCGCCGTCGCCGGCTCCTCGCGCGACCGGGTCATCCTGAAACCGTAACCCACCGTTATTGCGAGCGCAGCGAAGCAATCCAGAAAAGCATCCGCGGAGACAGGCTGGATTGTTTCGCTGCGCTCGCAATGACGCGGAGTGTCGAGAGATCTGAGAACAGCCGATGGAAGTTAGCCAGATCGTCATCCTCGCCGGTCTCGTCATCGGGCTCGTCTACGGTGCTGTCGGCCTGCTCAGCGGCTTCTGCCTGATGAGCAGCATGCGCGGCTTTCTGGCGGAGGGAGACGGGCGGCTGGTGCGGAGCTATGCGCTGGCGATCGCCGTCGCGATCGCTGCGAGCCAGTTCCTTGCCGGCAACGGCATGGTCGATCTCGGCAAGTCGATCTACCTGCAGCAGTCATTCTCGGTGCCTGTGCTCTTCCTCGGCGGCCTGCTGTTCGGCTACGGCATGGTGCTGTCGAACGGTTGCGGCTCGCGGGCGCTGGTCCTGCTCGGCCGCGGCAATCTCCGTTCCTTCGTCGTCGTGATCGTGCTCGCCATTGCCGCACAGATGACGCTGAAGGGCCTGATCGCGCCGGCGCGCATTGCGGTGGTCCAGGCCTCGCAAACGACCGTCAGCGCAAATTCGCTGCCGTCCGTGCTGATGATGCTCGGTCTCACGGAATCGCTTTCGCGCGCGCTTGCCGCCGCCGCGGCGGTCGTCGCGCTGATGCTGTTCGCCTTCGCGCACCCAGCGTTTCGTCGTTCGCCGGGTCAGATCGCGGCAGGTGTCGTCGTCGGCCTGCTCGTCGCCGGCGGCTGGTACGTCACCGGCTGTCTCGGCGCAGACGACTTCAACCCCGTCCCGGTGACCTCGCTCACCTTCATTGCGCCGATCGCGGATACTCTGCAATACGCCATGCTCTCGACCGGTCTGACGCTGAATTTCGGCATCGCGACGGTGGCCGGCGTCTTCGGCGGCAGTCTGGTGACGGCGCTCGCTACGGGCCGGTTCAAGCTCGAAGGCTATTCCTCGCCGCGTCACATGCTGCGCTCAGGCAGCGGCGCGGCGCTGATGGGCATCGGCGGCGTGATGGCGTTCGGCTGCTCGATCGGGCAGGGGCTCACCGGCATCTCGACGCTTGCGCTGGGGTCGTTCGTGGCGCTCGCCGGCATCCTGCTCGGCACGACGGCGGGCCTGCGCGGTGCGCTTCGGGTTCAACCCCTCGCAGTGGCCTGACCGCGCAGCAGTCGGTCGCCGAGCGTCGCAAGGCCGATGCCGCTGACGATCAGTCCGGCCGCGATGGCAAGGCTCGCGTCGATCGGCTCGCCCAGCAGGATCGCGGCACTGGCGATGCCGACGAGCGGCGTCGCGGTGGTCCCGAGCGACGTCGTCAGCGCCGAGATGCTCTTGTTGACCATCGACATCGCCCAATAGGCCAGCACCGTCCCGATCAGGCCCGAATACAGGAACAGCGACACGAGCCGCCATGACCAGTCGACTTGCGGCAGCCCGTCGATGATCATCGCCAGTGTCGACAGCACGGCCGTGGCCACGAGCACCTGCCAGAGCAGGAGCTGGAGCGGGGACGCGATCCAGCGATGCGCGCGGATATAGATGATGTTCGCGGCCCAGGAGATCGCGGCCAGGATGACCATGCCGGCGCCGAGCAAGACGCCTGCATTGGTCCAGTCGATCGAGGACGGATTCAGGATGACGGCAAGCCCGAACAGCCCGAGCAGGGCGCCGGCAAGCTTCGGCGCGGTCAACGTGCCCTGTCCGAGGATGGGCGCGGCGAGTGCGACCCAGAGCGGCGTGGTGTAGCCGAGCACGACGCCCTTGCTCGCGGGCAGGAAGCGCAGGCCCGCCGCGACGAGGATCGAGAACAGCGTCATGTGCAGCAGCGCGACGCTGAGGATGACGGGTATATCGCGCCGTTCCGGGATTACCAGATTCTTGCTCAGTCCGAGGATCACGACGAGGCCGACCAGAGCGATCCAACTCCGGATCGCGGCGGTCCACAGCGGCGAGACAAATTCCACGAGTTGCTTCGTCACCGACCAGTTCACACCCCAGGCCAGCACGACGATGAGAAACAGGCCGACGGCCGCGCGGGGTGAAAGTGAGTTCATCTCGGAGTCCTTGAAGCAGTCCAGTTCGCCGGATAGCATCGCCGCTGGCACCGGAAAAAGCACCAGATCGGAGAATAATGAGATGCCAGTTTCGGAAGAGGTGATCTCCGCCCTGATCGACTTGAAACGGACGGACGACGCCGGGCTGGTGACGCAGCTGACGAGCCAGCTTAGAGACCTGATCGCGAGCGGCCGTCTCGGGAAGGGCCGTACGCTGCCGTCGAGCCGTCGGCTCGCGAGCGATCTCGGCGTCTCCCGCAACACCGTCACTTATGCCTACGAACAGCTTGCCGCCGAGGGATATGTTGCGGCATCGCACGGCCGCCGTCCCGTGGTCACGGTCGATGGTGGCGGAGATCGTCTAGGAGCGGGTGCTGCTGTGGTGCGCGAACGCTCCGGTAAGCCGCGACTGTCGCCCTGGGCCTTGAATCTCAAGCAAACCGACTGGCCGATGTCCTATCAGGCATCACTGAGGCCGTTGCGCCCGGGGCATGGCGATTTCAGAGAGTTTCCGGACGAGGTCTGGGCGCGTTGCTTGCGCCGCAATGCCGTGCGTGCAGCCAGGCGCGAGCTCGGCCCGGTCAACCGGACGCGCCTGCGCAAGGTGCTCGCGGATTATCTGGCGACCAGCCGGGGTGTCCGGGCCGCCGCAGGCCAGATCATGATCCTGCCGAGCGCGCAGGCTGCGTTGACCTTGATTGCCGCGACCATCATCACGCCCGGCGATGAGGTCTGGGTCGAGGATCCCGGTTATCCCGGTGCTGCGGCCGCCTTCCGGGCGTCCGGCGCACGCGTGAGCGGTATCGGACTGGACGAGCAGGGTATGCAACGGATGCCGGGCCTTGCGGCGCCAAAACTGATCTTCATGACGCCCTCGCATCAGCATCCGACGGGGCGGCTGATGTCGCTGGCCCGCCGCGCCGAGTTTCTCAGCCTGAGCAGGCCCGGCAAGACCTGGATCGTGGAGGACGATTACGACGGCGAATTCCACTATGACAGCAGGCCGGTGCCGGCCTTGCAGGGACTCGATGCCCATGGCCGCGTGTTCTATGTCGGCACTTTCTCGAAGGCGATGACGCCGGATATCCGGCTCGGCTATCTCGTGGCGCCGCCGGCACTGGCCAGCACCCTGGAGATCGCGCAGCGGCATATCGGGCTGATCGCTTCGAGTCACATCCAGGAAGCACTCTCCGAGTTCATCGCCGATGGGCATTTCCTCGCACATCTGCGCCGGATGCGCCGGCTCTATCACGCGCGCCGCGATCACCTCGTCGAGGAACTGGAGCGACAGCTCGGCGGGGTGCTCTCGGTCGAAGTGCCTCCTGGAGGCATCCAACTCGTCGCCCGACTCAAGCGCGGGCGCACTGATCAGGCGGCGGCGAAGCGGCTGGTTGCGGCGGGGGTCGAGACGCGCGCCCTGTCGAGCCTGGCGGTTGGCCGGCCCCGCGATCGCGGCCTGCTGCTCGGCTTCGCGGCGTGGCGCGAGAGCGAGATCAGCGCGGCCGTGCGGACGATGGCATCGTGCTTCTAGTGCTGGCGCCTAGTCCACCGCCTTCGTCACGATGCGGATCTCCGACGTCAGCGTCCGGTGCACCGGGCATTTGTCGGCGATCTCCATCAGCTTCTTGCGTTGCTCGGCATCGAGGGCGCCGTCCATCGTGATGTCGCGCTCGATCTGGTCGAGCATGCCGTCGCGGGTCTCGCATTCTTCGCAGTCTTTTGCATAGATCTTGGAATGCTTCAGCGTGACGGTCACGCGCTCGAGCGGCAGTGACTTGCGGTCGGCATAGAGGCGCATGGTCATGGAGGTACAGGCGCCGAGGCCAGCGAGCAGGAAGTCATACGGGCCGGGCCCCGCATCTGCGCCGCCGGCCGCGACCGGCTCGTCGGCCACCAGATGATGCGGCCCGACGGTGATGATCTGGTTGAACTTGCTCTTGCGGGTCTCCTGCACCACGACCTTTCGCGGATCCTCGGGTAGATCCATCGCTTTTGCGGGCTTTGCTGCGTCAATGTAGCGGCTCGCCCAGGCCGCGATGACGTCGGCCGCGTAAAGCGCGTCGGTGGGCTTCGTCAGCAGATGATCGGCATGATCGAGCGAGACGAAGCTCTTGGGATGCTTCGCCGCAACGAAGATCTTCGTCGCATTGTCGATGCCGACGGTGTCGTCGACAGGCGAATGCATCACCAGCAGCGCCTTGTGCAGGCCGGTGACGTCCTTCATCAGCTCGTGCTCGGCGATGTCGTCGAGGAATTCACGCCTGATCCGGAACGGACGTCCCGCGAGCGAGACTTCGACCTCGCCCTCGGTGCGGATCTTGTCGATATGCTCCTTGAACAGACCGGTGACGTGGGCGGGATCGGACGGCGCCGCGATGGCCACGACCGCCCTGGCTTCGGGGATCTGTCCTGCTGCCGCGAGGATCGCGGCACCGCCGAGGCTGTGGCCGATCAGGATCGACGGCGCCTTGCGGATGCTGCGCAGATGATCGGCCGCGCGCACGAGATCGGCGACATTGGAGGAGAACGTCGAATTGGCGAAATCGCCCTCGCTGGAGCCGAGCCCGGTGAAGTCGAACCGCAGCACCGCAATGCCTTTGGCGGCGAGCGCGACCGCGATGCGCTTGGCCGCCAGCGCGTCCTTGCCGCAGGTGAAGCAATGCGCGAACAGCGCGAACGCCGCGGCCTCGCCGTCAGGCAGCTCCAGCGCGGCCGAGAGCTGATGGCCGCCTTCTCCGGTGAATTGAAAGCGTTCGGTCGGCATGGGCTTCCCCCGTCCTTGCTAGAACTTAATCGCCCGAATAGCGTTGTTCGGCCCAGGGATCGCCGCGGTTATGATAGCCGCGGACTTCCCAGAAGCCCGGCGCGTCCTCGGTCAGGAATTCGATGGCCTGGAGCCATTTGGCGCTCTTCCAGAAATACAGATGCGGCACCACCAGCCGCACCGGGCCGCCATGCTGCTCGCTCAGGGGCTGGCCCGACCAGCTATGGGCGAGCAGCGCGTCCTCGGCGGCGAAGTCTTCCAGTGGGAGGTTGGTGGTGTAGCCGTCGTAGGAATGCAACACGACGAAGCGCGCATCCTCGCGCGGCTGACAGGCCGCGAGCAGCTCGCGCGTCGCGAGTCCCTCCCATTCATTGTCGTAGCGCGACCAGGTCGTCACGCAGTGGATATCGGAGGTGAACCGCGCCTGCTTCTGTGCAATGAACTCGTCGAAGGTCCAGAACACGGGGGTTTCGATCGCGCCGTAGACGTCGAGCCGCCAGCGCTCGCGCGAGACCGGCGGTACGACGCCCAGATCGAGCACCGGCCAGTCCTTGGTGAGGTGCTGACCGGGCGGCAGGCGCTGATCTTCCGGACGCGTGATCTTGCCGGTGAGGAACCGGCCCTCGCGCGCCCACTTCTCCTTGGTGCGCGTCAGCTTGCTGTCGGATGGCGTCTCGTCGGTCATGGCCTACTCGTGCCGATGCATTGCGGAGGCGTGCTTGGTATCGCGCATGGTTGAATAGATGATCAGCGACAGGCAGATGATGCCACTGAGATAGAAATAGAACCATTCCTCGTGCCCGATGCTTTTGAAATAGAGCGCGATCGCCGGCGCCGTGCCTCCGAAGATCGAGACCGTGATGGCATAGGGCAGGCCGACGCCGAGGGCGCGGACGTTGGTCGGGAACAATTCAGCCTTCACCACGGCGTTGATCGAGGTGTAGCCAGCCACGAACAGCCAGGCGGCGCAGATCAGGATGAACGCCATGAAGGGCGATTTCGTCTCCTTCAGCGCCATCAGCAGCGGAACGGTCGCGAGCGTGCCGGCGACGCCGAAGAAGATCAGCAGCGGCTTGCGGCCGATCTTGTCGGAGATCGCGCCGTAGATCGGCTGGAGGATGGTCGCGAAAATCAGCGTGCCGAAGATCACGAAGGTGGTCTGGTCCTCGGTCAGCCCGACCGAAAGCTTGACGAAAGTCTGCATGTAGGTGGTGAAAGTGTAGAACGCCGCGGTGCCGCCGGCGGTGAGGCCGACGACCAGCAAGAGCTCGCGCGGATAGCGCAGCAGATTGGTGATCGAGCCGGTCGGCTTCACCACCTTCCTGGCCTCTTCGAAGGCCTCGGTCTCGTGCAGGCCGCGCCGCATCACTGCGGCGAAGATCGCCAGCAGCGCGCCGATCGCGAAGGGGATGCGCCAGCCCCAGGCCTTCAGCTCTTCCGGTGTGAGGAAGACCTTTTGCAGGAGCAGCAGCACGATGATCGCGGTGAGCTGGCCTCCGATCAGCGTGACGTACTGGAAGCTGGAATAGAAGCCGCGATGCTTGGGATCGGCGACTTCGCTGAGATACGTGGCGCTGGCGCCGTATTCGCCGCCGAGGCTCAGGCCCTCGATGACGCGGGCGAGCGCGAGGATCACCGGCGCGGCGAAGCCGATCGTGGCATAGGTCGGCGTCAGCGCGATGATCAGCGAGCCGAAGCACATGAAGACGACGGACAGGGTCAGCGAGATGCGCCGGCCGAAATGGTCGGCGAGATAGCCGAAGAACCAGCCGCCCAGGGGCCGCATCAGGAAGGTCGCCGCGAACACGACGGCGACATTCAATTGCTGCACGACAGGGTCGTTGCCGGGAAAGAAGGCGGGAGCGAAATAGAGCGCGAATGCCGTATAGGCGTAGAAATCGTACCACTCGACGAGGTTGCCGATGGAGCCGATGAAGATCGCCTTGATCCGCCGCTCGGCGTCGGCGACGTCAAAAGTCTCGGAGGCCGGTTGGATTGCTTGCTCTGTCACGTCCGGCCTTCCGCTTCCTTTTGTCTGGGGAAGGCCTACATCGCCTTTCCCAGCAAAAATGGCAACTGTCGGGGGCCTCTCACCGTGCCCTGTGACCAGGTCACGGTGCCTGCCGGATCGAGGCGGAAGTCCGGAATCCGCTTCAGCCATTCCTCCAGCGCAACCTGCATCTCCATTCGCGCAAGGTTGGAACCGACGCACCGATGAATGCCGAGGCCGAAGGCAGCGTGGCGGTTCTCGCGGCGGTCGATCACGACTTTGTCAGCGTTCGGAAACATCTTGGGGTCACGGTTCGCGGCCGGGAAGGACAGCAGCACCATGTTGCCGGGCTTCACCGGACAACCCGAGACCGTGGTTTCCTTGACCACCTCACGCGCCATCGTCACCGGCGAATAGGCGCGCAGCAGCTCCTCGACCGCGGTCGGGATGAGCCCGGGCTCGGCGATCAGCCGCGCGCGGTCGGCCGGCGTCTTCGCAAGATGCCAGAGCGAGGAGCCGATCGCGCTCCATGTGGTGTCGATGCCGGCGATCAGAAGCAGGCGCAGCGAGCCCAGCACATGAGAGTCTTCGAGCGGATTGCCCTCCTTGTCCCGGGCGTTCATCAGATAGGAGATCAGGTCGTCGCTGGGCTTGTTCTTGCGCGTTTCGATGTGGCCGCTGAAATAGGCCGTCATCTCCTGCACGGCCTGGAGCAGCTTGCTCTCGTCCTTGATGCCGAGCTCGAGGATCATGTGAATCCAATTGATGAAAAGGTCGCTGTCGCTCTCGGGAATGCCGAGCATGTGCGCGATCGCCCGAACCGGGATGTATTTGCTGTAGCGTGCGGCGGCGTCGACCTTGCCGTCGGCGATAAACTCGTCGATCAGTTCGTTGCAGATGGCGCGAACCCGCGGTTCGAGCTTCTTCATCGCGTCCGGCGTGAAAGGCGGCAGCAGCAATTGCTTGGCCGGCTTGTGCTCGGGCGGGTCCGAGGTGATCGGCGGCGCCGCGTTCCTGGCGACTTCGGGGCGCACATCGCGGACGATGATGCGGCGTGAGGAGAAGTGCTGGGTGTCGTTGGCGATCTCGCGCACGGCTTCATAGGTCGTCGGCAGGTAGCAGCCGAGGAAGCGTTCCGTGTGCACCACGGGACTCGCGGCGCGCAGCTCGTCCCAGATCGGGAACGGGTCCTCCGTCCATTGCGGATCGGTGTGGTCGAAATCATGGACCCAGTCGGTCACGGGTGGATGGGCGATGGGCTGGTTGACGTCGGTCATGGCAGGGAATCCCTCGGCTCGTGTTCGCTGAAAGCACGCAGGTGGCCGCGCTACTCCTCGGTCACATCGATTGCGATTTCCGGGCAGTTGGCTTTCGCAAGCCAGGCCTTGTCCTCGAGCCCCGGCGGGACGGTGCCGTCGCCGGCTTCGTGCGCATTGCCATATTCGTCGAGCTCGAAAAGCTCCGGCGCGAGGGCCTTGCAGCGGGCGTGGCCCTGGCATTTCTCCGGATCGACGTGAACCCTTAGTCGCTCTGACATTGCGGCTTCCTCGGTCGTGTGCGCGCGGGGCCCGAAGGGCGGCGCGTTCCTCATCTGGGATTGTTCTAAGTTATATCGTATTACATTCGCGGCGGGCTTCCCCTGTCAAGCGCAAACTCATAGGCTTCGACTCAACATGAGTTCACAATTCGCTCGCAAATCAGAGAAGACCTATCACCATGGCGATCTCCGCGACGCCTTGATCAAGGCCGCATTGCGCGAAGCGGAACGGGGCGGCGCCGAGGCGATCAGCATCAAGGCGCTTGCCAGGCAGCTCGGTGTCTCGCAGCCGGCGCCATACCGGCATTTCGCCGACCGCGAGGCGCTGCTCGCGGCGGTCACGGCGGAGGCGTTCCGGCAACTCACAGCGGTTCTGCGCGAGGCGATGGCGGAGCCGTCGAAGCAGTCGAAGCTCTCGCGACTCGCGCAAGCGACGCTCGATTTCGGTTTGCGCCGTAACGGTATCTACCGCTTGATGTTCGCCTCGCGCACCGTGTCCTGCGCGGCCAAGGGCAGCGAGCTGCACGAGGCGACGCGGGAGACCTTTGCGCTCGTGATCGAGGCGCTGGAGGCCCCGGCGGTCGGCTACTTGCGCGAGCGGCAGGCGCTCAAGATCTGGGCCGCGCTGCATGGGGTGGTGATGCTGGCCGAGCAGGGCCTGTTCACCGGCGAGGCGGCGCATGCCACGCGTGAGGAATTGGTCGAGGATTTCGTCAATGAGACGAAGGCTGCGCTCGCGGTCGCGATCAAGGATGCGCGGCGCCGGACAAAGGCCGGCGCCTAAGCCTTGGCCTTCAGCAGCCTCATCAGCTTGTCGACGGCACTGTCCGGCGTCGTCACGACCGGGCGGCCGGTGGCCTCTGCAACCAGCGGCGCAGTCGCGGCGATGCTGAATTGCGCGAGCGCGATGACGTCGCAGTCGCGCAAATCGCGAGATGCTTCCGCGATCAGCCGGTCGTGCGTGGCGCGGTCGCCGCGATCGAGCGCGGCCAGCGCGCCCTCGGCCAGTTTCGGCACGATCTGGACGGAGGCAGGGAACTCGGGCGGCATCGAGGCCAGCGTCGGCGGAAAGCTCGAGAGCAGGCCGATGCGCTCACCCATGGTTACGGCACGTTCGATCATGGCCTCGTTCGGCTTCAGCACCGGCATCGAAGCATGTGCGCGCGCGACCGCCTCGATGCAGGGGCCGAACGCGGAACAAGTGAACAAAATTCCATCCGCCGCCGTCGCCGCTGCGTAATCGCCCAGCGCGAGGAAGCGCTCGGTCATGGCCTCGGTGAGCGCGCCGTCGCGCGCCAGATCCGCAGACAGGCTGTCGTCGAGCAGGTTCATCAGTCGCGCCTCAGGCCACGCCGTCGCGAACGCCGCCTCGATCGGCGTGATGGAGTGCTTGAGGGCGTGGATGAGGGCGATGCGAGGCGGCGTCGTCATCAGGTATATGTCAGTTCTTCACTTTCGGATCGATCGGGGTCGTGCCGCGCAGGTCCAGAATATCCTCCAGCACCTTCGCGCCGGCGATCACCTGTGCGTCGGCCCGCGGTGCGCCGACGACTTGCACGCCGACCGGCAGGCCCGATGCCGTGAAGCCGCACGGCAGCGAGAGCGCGGGACAGCAGGCGAGCGTGATGGCGTAGACGATGCCGAGCCACTCGACGTAATTGTCGAATCTCTTGCCGGCGCATTCGGCGACATAGCGGTGTTCGATCGGGAAGGGCGGCACGATCGTCGTCGGCACCAGCAGGAGATCGTAGGACTTGAAGAACTCGACCGCCCGCGCAGTCATGCCGACGCGCTGCGCCTCGGCGCGCGCGAGCTGATCGACCGTGAGCTTGAGGCCTTCCTCGATGTTCCAGATCACCTCGGGCTTGAGCATGTCGCGCTTGGTGCGCAGCAGGTTGGCCTTGGTGATCGCGAAATCGAACGCGCGCAGCACGTGAAAGCATTCATGCGCCTCGCGCCAGTCCGGATGCGCCTCCTCCACGATCGCGCCGGCCTCCGCGAAGCGCTCCGCGGCCTTGCGCGTGATAGCCTTCACTTCTGGATCGACCGGCGTGATGCCGAGGTCGGGTGAATAGGCGACGCGCTTCGGCTTCTTGCCTGCCTGTGCCGCCGAAAGGAACGAGGTCGTTGGCGCCGGCAGCGACAGCGGATCGTCCGCATAGTCGCCGCTCATGGCGTCCAGCAGCAGCGCGAGATCCTCGACGTTGCGCGCCATCGGGCCGACCACGCCGAGATTGCGATCGATACCTGACTTCGGGGTATGCGCGACGCGGCCGATGCTCGGCCGCATGCCGACGACGCCGCAGAAAGCCGCCGGGTTGCGCAAGGACCCGCCCATGTCGGAGCCCTGCGCGAGCCAGGCCATGCCGGTTGCGAGCGCCACGGCCGCCCCGCCGGAGGAGCCCGCGGCCGATTTCGTCGTATCCCAGGGATTGAGGGTCGCACCGAACACCTCGTTGAAGGTGTTGGCGCCGGCGCCGAATTCCGGCGTGTTGGATTTGGCGTAGACCACCGCGCCGTTCGCCTCGAGGTTCTCGACCATGAGGTCGGACTGCGCGGGGATGTTGTCCTTGAAAATCGGCGAGCCCTGCGTGTTCAACACGCCCGCGACGTCGGTGAGATCCTTGATCGGCACCGGCAGCCCTGCGAGCAGCCCGCGCGCCCCGGCCGGCTTCTGCATCAGCGCCTTGGCGCTATCCCGTGCGCGATCGAAGCACAGTATCGGCAGCGCGTTCACCTTGCCGTCGACCTCACCGATGCGCTTCTCCAGCACATCCAGGAGCTCGAGTGGCGAGACGTCGCCGGAGCGTAGCTTGTCGACGACGGCGCATGCGGTTTCGCGGATCAGGTCTTGAGACAATTAGTTTACTCCTACCTCTTGATTGTCATTCCGGGGGCGGCCGAAGGGCGAACCCGGAATCTCGAGGTTCCGGGTTCGATGCTTTGCATCGTCCCGGAACGACGTGAGCAATTAACCCCACCCGGCGCTGATGCCGCCGTCGACCGTGTAGATCACGCCCGACGTGTAGCCAGAGCGATCCGACGCCAGGAACGCCATGAGGTCGCCGATCTCGCGCGCATGCGCTGGCCGGCCGAGCGGCAGGCTCTTCTGGAATTCCTTGTAGCGGCTCTCGTCGCCGAACTGGTGCTTGGCCCGCGTCTTGAGCAGGGTGACGTGGCGATCGGTGCCGACGGGACCGGGATTGATGCCGACGACGCGGATGTTGTCGGCGAGGCTCTTGCCGCCGAGCGCGCGCGTGAACGCCATCAGCGCGGCGTTGCCGGCGCTGCCGCAAATGTAGTTGGCGTCGAATTTTTCGCCGGCCGCGCCGATGTCATTGACGATGACGCCGCCGCCCTTCGCCTTCATCTGCGCATAGATATGCCGCGTCAGGTTGATGTAGCCGAACACTTTCAATTCCCAGGCGTGCCGCCAGGCCGCCTCGTCGATCTTGTCGATCGAGCCGCCGGGGATATCGCCGGCATTGTTGACGAGCACGTCGATGTCGGCGGCTTCTTTCGCCAGCCGCGCCACGTCCTCCTCCTTGCGCAGATCGACGATGCTCGTTGCGGCGTCGATCTGGTGTGCGGAGCGCAGCCGGTCGGCCAGCGCCTTCAGCGCCTCGCCACTGCGGGCGGCGAGCAGGAGATGCGCGCCTTCCTCGGCAAACGCCTCGGCGGCGGCTGCGCCAATGCCCTTGGACGCGCCGGTGATCAGGACGCGCTTGCCACGCAGATGCAGATCCATGGGAGTACTCGCAGGATAGGAACAGGATCAAACCAGTAGGCGCTCGGCCGCGCCATGGTCAACATTGCAGTGCAGCGTTGCACCATCAGCGACTTTGGTCCATTGCAGTGCGGTCAAAACGCGGCGGCTGCCGGACCAACCAAGGACGTTCTCGATGAGCAAGAAACAATACCGGATCGCGGTCATTCCCGGCGACGGCATCGGCAAGGAAGTCATGCCGGAGGGCCTGCGCGTTCTGGAGGCTGCGGCGAAGAAGCACGACGTCTCCGTGCATTTCGACCATTTCGACTTCTCGTCTTACGACTATTACGAGAAGCACGGCCAGATGATGCCTGATGACTGGAAGGAGAAGATCGGCAAGCACGATGCGATCTATTTCGGCGCGGTCGGCTGGCCGGCCAAGATCCCGGATCACGTCTCGCTGTGGGGCTCGCTGATCAAGTTCCGCCGCGAGTTCGACCAGTACGTGAACCTTCGCCCGGTGCGCCTGATGCCCGGCGTGCCGTCGCCGCTGGCGGGCCGCAAGCCCGGCGATATCGACTTCTGGGTGGTGCGCGAGAACACGGAAGGAGAATATTCCTCCGTCGGCGGCCGCATGTTCCCCGATACCGACCGCGAGTTCGTGACACAGCAGACGGTGATGACCCGCATCGGCGTCGACCGTATCCTGAAGTTCGCCTTCGAACTCGCGCAGTCGCGGCCGAAGAAGCACCTGACCTCGGCGACCAAGTCCAACGGCATCTCGATCACCATGCCCTATTGGGATGAGCGCGTGGAGGCGATGGCCAAGAAGTTTCCGGGCGTGAAGTGGGACAAGTACCACATCGACATCCTGACGGCGAACTTCGTGCTGCATCCGGATTGGTTCGACGTCGTGGTCGGCTCGAACCTGTTCGGCGACATCCTCTCCGATCTCGGGCCGGCCTGCACCGGCACGATCGGCATTGCTCCGTCCGGCAACATCAACCCCGAGGGCGATTTCCCCTCGGTGTTCGAGCCGGTGCACGGCTCGGCGCCCGATATCGCAGGCCAGGGCATCGCCAATCCGATCGGCATGATCTGGTCGGGCGCCATGATGTTCGAGCATCTCGGCGAGAAGGAAGCAGGAAAATCGATCGTCGACGCAATCGAGCGCACGCTGGCCGAACGCACGTTGCGGACGAAGGATCTCGGCGGCAATGCCGATACCACGGCCTGCGGCAAGGCGGTTGCGGATATGGTGGATTGACGGGCGACTTTCCCTCTCCCCTTGTGGGCTAAGGCGTGCACAGAATTTTCTTGCCTTGAGTGAATCGAGTCTGATTCTTTGTAATGCGGTTAAGAAGGATAACCGCATTGAAGGCAGGAATGGATTGGTCGGTCGGCCGTTTTGGAGACGTTCGACTGGCCAAAAAGGGGCGCTGTTGTTGCGGCGCGCCGTCGAACGCGTGACGATGAATCTGCGAGCAGCGGCCGATGGCCGCGCCGAATGGGTCGGCTTCAGCCGGTGGCTGAACAATCCGAGCGTAACGGTGGACGAGATCGTCGGGCATGGCGCAGAGGTGCTGTCGAAGCAGTGTGCAGGCCTGCATGTGCTTGCGATCCAGGACACGACGGAACTGAACTACGCGAGGCATGCGGGCCGGGTCCGCGGCCTTGGCCCTTCCGGGAACGGGATTGACCCAGGCCTGTTTGTGCATCCGGTGTTGGCCGTTGACGCCGGGAGCGGAGCCTTGCTCGGGCTCGCTGGGATGCAGATTTGGACGCGCCAGGGGCCTGCGTCGCCCGATTACCAGAGCCAGCCAATCGAAGAGAAGGAGTCCTATCGTTGGATAAAGAGCGCGGCCGACGCCAAGAGTGCGCTTGCTGCTGCGGCGATGGTCACGGTGGTTGGCGACCGTGAGAGCGACATTTACGAGGAATTTGACCGGATTCCTGACGCACGGACCCATTTGCTTACACGTGCCTGTCGCGATCGCGCCCTGGTGGGCGGCGGAAAGCTGTTTGATATTGCCGAAAGTTGGCCGGTCCAGCATAGCTTCGACTTGGAGGTTCGGGCACAGCCCGGCCGTGCGGCACGAACGGCCAAGATCGCACTGCGCTTTGGCGGGGTGACCATCAAGCGCCCGGCCAACTGCAGCGACCGGAAAGCTGCGCGTCAATTGACGTTGCGCTTGGTTGAAGTGAAGGAACTGGATCCCGTTATCGGGGAGTCGATCCACTGGCGCCTTCTCACCACTCATACGGTGACGACCGTGAAGCAGGCGCTGCAGATCGTTGATTGGTACCGTCAGCGCTGGCACATCGAGCAGTTGTTCCGCACCAGTAAAAGCCAAGGCCTCGACATCGAGAGCAGCCAAGTCGAGGCGGCTGAGGCATTGTTCAAGCTCGCTGCCATCGCGATGACGGCAGCTACCAAGATCATGCAGCTCGTCCTCGCCCGTGATGGCACGGTCGACCGCCCCGCCACCGACGTGGTGCCTCCGGACCAACTGCCGATCCTCGAAATCTTGCAGGTCCAGCTCGAAGGCAGGACTGACAAGCAAAAGAACCCTCACTCCAAGCACTCTGTCGCATGGCTCGCATGGATCATCGCTCGCCTCGGAGGATGGACCGGCTACGCCTCGGAGCGGCCACCAGGTCCCATCACTATGCGCAGAGGGTGGCACCGCTTCAAGCAAATGTCAGCCGGTTGGAGGCTCCGAGATATGTGCACGCCTTAGCTTTGTGGGAGAGGGTGGCTCGCCGCACAGCGGCGAGACGGGTGAGGGGTGTCTCTCCGCGAGCACCTTCACATGTGAGTTTGCCGAAGCAACCCCTCATCCGGCGCCATAGCCGAAGCTTCGCTTCGGCGTTGTAAATAACGGCGGCCGAAGGTCGCGCCACCTTCTCCCACAAGGGGAGAAGGAAGGAGCGCATTGCGCGCCGAGCGGTTCAGCCCACGATCTTCTCGATCGCCGCCTGGTCCAGTCCGAACTTCTTCCCGGCCTCGAGAATCTCCTGCCAGGTGGTCGGGTCGACCGGAATGCCTTCGGCGAGGCGCTTCTTCTTGGTCTCGCGCTCTGGCTCGCCCGCGATCTTGACCTTGTCAACGCCGGGGCCGGGCGGCGAGGCCGTGTGCCAGGCCACGAAGCTCTCGACTTCGCGCGCGAGGTTCTCGCCGGTGCCGAGCTTGCCCGGGTCGATGACGATCGAGAGCATGCCGTTGAGGACGTTGTGCTTGCCGTCGGACGGGCCCTTGACCACCTGCCCGCCTGAGAGCGCGCCGCCGAGGATTTCGCACACCAGCGCGAGCCCCGAGCCCTTATGCTCGCCGAACGGCAGGATGGCGCCGTACGGCGGGATCACGGTGTAGCGCGGATTGACGGTGGGTTTGCCTTCATTGTCGATGATGGTACCGGGCTCGAGCTCGACGCCCTTGTTGTGGGCCACGCGGGTCTTGCCTTGTGCGATCCTGCTGGTGGCGAAGTCGAGCACGATCGGCTCCTTGCCCCTGCGCGGGATGCCGACGCAGAACGGGTTGGTGCCGTGGCGAGCATCGCTGCCGCCCCAGGGCGCCACGATCGGCCGCGAGATCACGTTGACGAAATGGATCGAGACCAGCCCATGGTCGATGCACTGCTCGGCCCAGTGACCGATGCGGCCGATGTGATGCGCGTTGGAAAGGCCGACGAGGCACACGCCGTTGCGCTTGGCGCGCTCGGCCGCCAGCTCCATCGCTTCATGGCCGATCACCTGGCCATAGCCCGTGAGGCCGTCGAGGGTGAGAAGCGGACCGGTGTCGAGCACGATCTTGACGTGCTGGTTCACGGCGAGGCCGCCATTGGTGACGCTCTGGACATAGCGCGGGATCATGCCGACGCCGTGCGAATCGTGTCCCTTGAGATTGGCCTCGACAAGGTTGGTCGAGACGAGCTCGGCCTCGCGGTCCGAGGAGCCGCCGGCCTTGACGATGGCGCGGACGACGTTGGTGAGCGGCTCAGCCCTGATGGTGCGATAGTCGGCCATTGTTGTTGCTCTTATCCCTTCACGATCCGGCGGCAGTGGACCCAGGCCGCTTCAATCAGGTTCTCGCTCGCCTCCGGCGTGCGGAAGGCCGAATGCGCCGACAGCGTCACGTTCGGCAGTTTCGTCAGCGGATGATCGCCGGGCAGCGGCTCCGTGTTGAAAACGTCGAGGCCGGCATGGCGGATGTGGCCGGACTTCAGCGCGTCGATCATGGCGGCTTCGTCGACGATCGCAGCGCGGGCAGTGTTGACGAGGATGACACCACGTTTCATCGCGAAGATCTTGTCGCGCGTGATCATGCCGCGGGTTTCGTCGTTGAGCAGCAGATGCAGCGACACGACGTCGCTCTTCGCCAGCACCGTATCGAGATCGGTGAATTCGACACAGGGATAGCTCTTCGGCGAGCGGTTCCAGGCGATCACCTTCATGCCGCTTCCCGTGGCGATGCGCGCGACCTCGGCGGCAATGCCGCCGAACCCAATCAGGCCGAGCGTCTTGCCGGTGAGCTGCATGCCGTCCTCGCGCAGCCAGTTGCCGGCCCGCATCTCGCGGTCCATCATCGCGATGACGCGGGCGGAGGCCCACATCAGTGCGATCGCGCATTCGGCCACTGCCGTGTCGCCATATCCCTTGATCAGATGCACGGAGATGCCGAGCTCGGCGAGCTCCTCCGGGTTCATGTAGCTGCGCGCGCCGGTGCCGAGGAACACGACGTGCTTCAGCCCCGTGCATTTCCTCGCCACTTCGGTGGGAAGCGCGGTGTGGTCCACGATCGCGATCTCGGCGCCGTCGAGGATTTCCGGGTATTGCTCGGGCTTGATGTCGGGGTCCCTGTGGATCCGCACCTTGGGATCGCCGGGTTTCTCCAGCCGCTCCATGATCACGGCGAGGGCCTCATTGGCGTCGACGAAAACTCCGCGCATGGCTCTCTCCGATCAGGACGCGACGCCGGCAATCGCCAGCACGGTGTGCATGAGCACGTTGGCGCCAGCAGCGCAGTCGGTCTGCGTGGCGTCCTCCAGCTCGTTGTGGCTGATGCCGTCCTTGCAGGGGACGAACACCATTGCCGCCGGCATGACGGTGTTGAGGTTGCAGGCGTCGTGGCCCGCGCCGGAGGTGATGCGGCGAGAGGAGTAGCCCAGCGTCTTCGCGGCGTTCTCGACCGCCGCGATCAGCTTCGGATCGAAATGCGTCGGCGGCTTGCGCCAGACGAGATCGATCTTGACCTCGACCTTGCGTCGCGCGGCGATCTCGGCAATGGCGGCGCGCAGGTCGCGGTCGAGCGCATCCATGATGGCGCCATCGGCACTGCGGCAGTCCATGGTGAAGGCGATCTCGCCGGGAATGACGTTACGCGAGGGATTGGCGATCATGGCCTCGCCGATGGTGCCGACGGCGTTCGGTCCGTGCTTCTTCGCAATCGACTCCATCGCCAGCACGATTTCGGACAAGGTCGCCAGCGCATCGCGCCGCAGCGGCATCGGCGTGGAGCCCGCATGGCTCTCGAACCCGGAAATCTTGCCGTCATACCAGAGCACGCCCTGGCCGGAATCGACCACGCCGATGGTCTTGGCTTCCGCTTCCAGAATGGGACCCTGCTCGATGTGCAGTTCGACGAAGCATCCGAGCTTCTGGAAGCCGACCGGCTTGTCGCCGCGATAGCCGATGCCGTCGAGCGCCTGACCGACGGTGATGCCTTCGGCGTCTTTGCGCGACAGAATGTCGTCGGTGGTGAAGTCGCCGACATAGGCGGCGGAGGCCATCATCGCAGGTGCGAAGCGCGAGCCTTCCTCGTTGGTCCAGTTGACGACGCAGATCGGAGCCTCGGTCTCGATGCCGGCGTCGTTCAGCGTCCGGATCACCTCCAGCGCGCCGAGCGTCCCCAGGATGCCGTCATATTTGCCGCCGGTCGGCTGGGTATCGAGATGCGAGCCGATGCCGACGGGCAGCTTCGACATGTCGCGGCCCTTGCGCAGGCCGAACTGTGATCCGAGCGCGTCGACGTGGACGTCCAGTCCAGCATCCTCGCAGGCCTTGCGGAACCAGTCGCGCACCTGCTTGTCTTCCGGGCTCAGTGTCAGCCGCCGCACGCCGCCCTTGGCGGTCGCGCCGAACTGTGCGGTCTCGTGGATGGAGCCCCAGAGGCGGGCAGAATCGATTTGCAGATTGGTGGCGGCTCGGCTCATGCGGTCAGTCTCTCAGTTGTCATTCCGGGGCGCTCGAAGAGCCGAACCCGGAATCTCGAGATTCCGGGTCTGGTGCTGCGCACCATCCCGGAATGACGTTGAAGGTTGTCCGGCGCTTTTTCAATGACGCGCCTGCGCGGGCGCGTCAACCGCGAGGCTGCTCTGCGCAATCTGCCTTGCCAGCTCGGCGACGCGCTCCACGGCGACGACGTCGGGCGAGGCGAGCCAGCTCGCCGTGAAGGTCAGCGGCGCGATGGCGAGATCGGTGTCGAGCAGTTGCAGCCGTCCGTCGGCGAGCTCGTTCTCGACGATGGCGTCGGGGATCACGGCGATGCCGAGTCCCTCGACCGCCATGTGGATGACGGTCGCCAGCGAGGCAGAGGCATGCAGGCGGATCGGCGGCAGCTCCGGCCGGTCGAACACCTCGCGCACGACCTCGTAAGGCTTGGTCTTGCGCGGGAAGGTGATGATCGGAAACCGCGCGAGCTCCGCCGGCGTCACCGGCCCCTTGCCGAGCCCGAGCGAGGGACTTGCGAGGAATCCGATCGGATAATCGGCGAGCACACGGTTGTGCACACCGGAGGCGGACAACGGCCCGACGACGAAGGCGAGCTCGATTTCCTGCGCGAGCAGGCGCGCGGTGAGGTTCGGCGTGATGTCGACCTCGATCTCCAGCGACAGGTTCGGATAGACCTGGTTCACGCTTTTCACGAGACGAGGCAGCCAGGTGTGCACGATGGTCTCGGCGACACCGAGGCGCATCACGCCGCGCATCGCCGACCGGTCGCCGATCTCCGCCATCATCGCGGCACGCAGACCGATCAGCTTTTCGGCGTAGACCATCATCTGCCGGCCGCTCGGTGTCGGCGAGGCGATGCGATGATCGCGATTCAGGAGCTTCACGCCCATCTCGCGCTCGAGCTGTGCAATGCGCTGCGAGATCGCCGGCTGGGTGGTGTTGAGCCGCTGTGCGGCGCCACGGAAGCTGCCGAGCTTCACAACCCAGAGGAACGTCTCGATCGACCTGAAGTCCAGCATTGGAAGGATGTTCCCGATCGATAAATTGGATTTATCGATATTGATTAGAAACGACGATTAGACTTTATAGCACGCTTGGTGTTGGCTTGTCTTTGTCGAGTTTATAGGCAGGTCGATCACATGACTGTTTTGGTGGCAGCGCAGCAAACTGAAACGCCCGACGCCCTTCCGAGCCGCAAGGCCCGGCTCGCCTATCGCGAGGGGCTGGTCGCCTCCACCGCCGGCGTCGCTCCGGGGTTTGTCCAGGGCAATCTGGCGATCCTGCCGGCGGACTATGCCGGCGCCTTTCACCGTTTCTGCCAGCTCAATCCCAAGCCGTGCCCGATCATCGGCATGTCCGACGTCGGCAGCCCGCACATCCCGTCCCTCGGCGCCGATCTCGACATCCGCACCGACGTGCCGGGCTACCGCGTCTGGCGCGACGGCGAGGTCGTGGACGAGCCGACCGACGTGAAGAGCTATTGGCGCGACGACCTCGTCACCTTCGTGCTCGGCTGCTCGTTCTCGTTCGAGGAGGCGCTGCTCGAGGAGGGCATGCCGATCCGCCACATCGAAAAGAACGTGCGCGTGCCGATGTACCGCACCAACATCGCCTGCGGCGAGGCCGGGCCGTTCGCCGGTCCGATGGTCGTGTCGATGCGCCCGTTCAAGCCGGCCGATGCGATCCGCGCGGTGCAGATCACCTCGCGCTATCCCGCCGTGCACGGCGCACCCGTGCATCTCGGCCATCCGCATCTGATCGGCATCAAGGACATTGCCAAGCCCGACTACGGCGATCCGGTACCGGTCGCCGCCGACGAGATTCCGGTGTTCTGGGCCTGCGGGGTGACGCCGCAATCGGTGATCAACGCCGCGAAACTCCCGTTCGCGATCACGCATTCGCCCGGCCTCATGCTGGTGACGGATCTGAAGAACAGAAACATGGCCGTGATTTAGTAGGCAGCGCCTGCTGCTTCTTCAGGCTTTACCGCATCCATCAATCGCTTCATTCGATCAGCCGAAATTCAGTAACAGGGGACTTTGCCATGACGATCACTCGCCGCGACGTGTTGTTGGGAGCCACCGCCACTGCCGCTCTCGTGCCGCTGGCAGCGCGTGCACAGACCTCGGAAGTCGTGATCGGCGTGATCTATCCGTTCTCCGGCGGCAGCGCGCAGCAGGGCGTCGACGCGCAGAAAGCCTATGAGACTGCGCTCGAAGTCATCAACAGGGACACCGCTTTCGACCTGCCGCTGGCGAAAGGCGAAGGCCTGCCGGGCCTCGGCGGCGCGAAGATCCGTCTCGTGTTCGCCGATCACCAGGCCGATCCGCAGAAGGGCCGCGCCGAGGCCGAGCGCCTGATCACGCAGGAGAAGGTCTGTGCCATCATCGGCACCTACCAGAGCGCCGTCGCCGTCACCGTCAGCCAGATCTGCGAACGCTATCAGGTCCCGTTCGTGTCCGCCGACAATTCCTCGCCCAGCTTGCATCGCCGCGGCCTGAAATATTACTTCCGCGCCGCGCCGCATGACGAGATGTACTCGGCCGCGATGTTCGACTTCTTCGATGCCATGAAGAAGAAGGGCACCAAGATCGAGACGCTGTCGCTGTTCCACGAGGACACTATCTTCGGCACCGACTCCGGCAATGCCCAGACCAAGATCGCCGGCGAGCGCGGCTACAAGATCGTCACCGACATCAAGTATCGCGCCAACTCGCCCTCGCTCTCGGCCGAGGTGCAGCAGCTCAAGACCGCCAATGCCGACGTGCTGATGCCGTCGAGCTACACCACCGACGGCATTCTCCTGGTCAAGACCATGGCCGAGCTTGGCTACAAGCCGAATGCGATCGTGGCGCAGGACGCCGGCTTCTCCGAGAAGGCGCTCTATGATGCCGTCGGCGACAAGCTCGAAGGCGTGATCTCGCGCGGCACCTTCTCGCTCGACCTCGCGCAGAAGCGTCCGATGGTCGGCAAGATCAACGACATGTTCAAGGCGAAGTCGGGCAAGGATTTCAACGATCTCACCTCGCGCCAGTTCATGGGCCTGATCATTCTCGCCGACGCCATCAACCGCGCCAAGTCGACCGACGGCGAGAAGATCCGCGACGCGCTTGCCGCGACCGACATCCCGGGCGATCAGACCATCATGCCCTGGAAGCGCGTCAAGTTCGACGAGATGGGCCAAAACAACGACGCCGACCCGGTGCTGCTGCAATATGTCGGCGGCAAGTTCGTCACCATCTTCCCGCCGCAGGCCGCGATCGCCGAGGCGATCTGGCCGATGAAGTAAGAGTGGGAAGCGGGAGCTCAGATGTAGCTCCCGCCCTCATCCTGAGGAGCGGGCGTAGCCCGCGTCTCGAAGGACGAGGGCTGGGCCATCCTTCGAGACGCGCGCTGGTGCGCGCTCCTCAGGATGAGGATCTATTTCGGGGGACAGACTTTTGACAGCCCAAGCCATAATCCAAAGTCTCGCGAGCGGCCTCCTCATGGGCCTGCTCTACGGACTGATCGCGGTCGGCCTCGCGCTGATCTTCGGCCTGATGGACGTCACGAACTTCGCCCATGGCGAGTTCCTGATGCTCGCGATGTACCTGTCCTTTTTTCTGTTCGCGTTCTTCGCCATCGACCCCTTGCTGTCGGCGCCCTTGGTCGCCGCGGCGCTGTTCGTTTTCGGAGCGGTGATCTACCTGCTCATTGTACGCTTCGCCATGCGGGCCAAGGCCAATGCCGGCATGGTGCAGATCTTCACCACCTTCGGCCTTGCCATCGTCATGCGCGGCCTCGCGCAATACTTCTTCACGCCGGACTATCGCAGCATTCCGCAGTCCTGGCTCGGCGGCAAGACCATCTCGATCGGCGGCATCTTCCTGCCGGAGCCGCAGCTGGTCGGTGCGCTGGTGTCGATTGCGGCCTTCGCCGGTCTCTACTTCTTCATCCACCGCACCGATTTCGGCCGCGCGATCGAAGCCACCCGCGAAGATCCCGGTGCGGTGGCTCTCGTCGGCATCGACAAGAACCGCGTGTTCGCGTTCGGCTGGGGCCTCGGCGCTGCGCTGGTCGGTCTCGCCGGCGCGATCATGGCGGTGTTCTTCTACATCTATCCCGATGTCGGCGCGTCCTTCGCGCTGATCGCCTATGTCACGGTGGCGCTGGGCGGCTTCGGCAGCGTGTTCGGGGCCTTCGCCGGCGGCATCATCGTCGGTCTCGTCGAGGCGGTCACGGCCTTGGTGCTGCCGCCGTCGCTGAAATCGGTCGGCATCTACGCCGTCTATCTGCTCGTCGTCTTCATCCGGCCACGCGGCCTGTTCGGGTCGATGTGATGGACAAGAACTTTGCAACGCGGCGCCGCCGCGACCTCATCATCGCCGCAGGACTGGCCGGGATCGCCGCACTGGCGCCGCTGTTCGTCAAGGACGTCTACGTCCAGAACATCCTGATCCTGACGCTGATGTACGCAGCGCTGTCGCAGAGCTGGAACATCCTGTCCGGCTATTGCGGACAGATCTCGCTCGGACACGCGCTCTATTTCGGCATCGGCGCCTACACCACCGAGCTGCTGTTCACCAAGTTCGGCGTGCTGCCCTGGTTCGGCATGCTCGGCGGCGGCGTGATTGCTGCGTTGATCGCGATGGGGCTCGGCTATCCCTTCTTCCGCCTGCGCGGCCATTACTTCGTGATCGCGACCATCGTCATCGCCGAGATCGGTCTGCTCCTGTTCCAGAACTGGGAATGGGCGGGAGCCGCGATGGGCATCACCATTCCGATCCGCGGCGACAGCTGGCTGAAATTCCAGTTCCTGCGCACCAAGCTGCCGTATTTCTATTTCGCGCTGGGCCTGTGCTGCCTCGCCTGGTTCGTCACCTGGTGGCTGGGAGATTCCAAATGGGGCTTCTGGTGGCGCGCGGTGAAGGACAATCCCGAAGCGGCCGAAAGCCTCGGCGTCGTCGTGTTCAATTCCAAGATGGGCGCGGCCGCCGTCTCGGCCTTCCTCGTCGCCATCGGCGGTGCCTTCTACGCGCAGTTTCTCGCCTATATCGATCCTGAAAGTGTCATGGGCTTCCAGTTCTCGCTGCTGATGGCGTTGCCGGCCGTGCTCGGCGGCATCGGCACCCTCTGGGGCCCGGTGTTGGGGGCCGCCATCCTGATCCCGATGACGGAGCTGACCCGCTCCTATATCGGCGGCTCCGGGCGCGGCGTCGATCTCATCGTCTACGGCACGCTGATCGTGCTGATCTCGCTGGCCCTGCCGCAAGGTCTGGTGAGTCTGTTCTCCCGTTCGAAAGCAAAGGGAGCAACGCGATGACGGCGCTCCTTGAAACCCGCGGCGTCTGGCAGCGCTTTGGCGGCCTCATCGCCAACAGCGACGTGTCGATCTCGGTCGGCCGCGGCGAGATCGTCGGCCTGATCGGCCCGAACGGCGCCGGCAAGTCGACCCTGTTCAATCTCATCGCGGGCGTGCTGCCGCCGACCCAAGGCTCGATTCTATTCGACGGCGAGGATGTCACCCGCATGCCGGCGGCCGAGCGCTGTCAGCGCGGGATCGGCCGGACCTTCCAGGTCGTCAAGAGCTTCGAGACCATGACGGTCATCGACAACGTCATCGTCGGTGCGCTCGTACGCAACACCGTGATGCGCGAGGCGCGCCGCAAGGCGCACGAGGTGCTGGAGTTCACCGGTCTTGCCGCGCGCGCCGACGTGCTCGCCAGCGACCTCGTGCCGGCCGAGAAGCGCCGTCTCGAAGTTGCCCGTGCGCTCGCGACCGAACCGAAGCTGCTGCTGCTCGACGAAGTCCTCACCGGGCTCACGCCGACCGAGGCGCAGACCGGCGTTGCCTTGGTGCGCAAGGTGCGCGATGCCGGCATCACCGTCTTGATGGTCGAGCATGTCATGGAGATCGTGATGCCCTTGGTCGACCGTGCCATCGTGCTCGACCTCGGCAAGGTGCTGGTCGAGGGCAAGCCCGCCGACGTCGTCCGCGATCCCAAGGTGATCAGCGCATATCTGGGAGATCGTCATGCTGTCGGTGCGTGAAGTCACGACGGCCTATCAGGGCCTGGTCGCGATCTCCGCGGTCTCGATCGAGGTCCAGAAGGGCGAGATCGTCTGCGTCGCCGGGGCCAACGGCGCGGGCAAGTCGACGCTGCTGAAATCCATCGCCGGTGCCGAGCGTCCGCGCTCGGGCACGGTGACGTTCGACGGCAAGCGCATCGACGGCATGGCGCAGCACCACATCACCGCCGCGGGCATCGCCTATGTGCCGGAAAACCGCCGCCTGTTTCCACGGCTGTCGGTGCGCGACAATCTTCGCCTCGGCAGCTACCTCTACCGTGGCGAAGCCAACCGCGAAGAGCCGCTCGATCTCGTCTTCAAGCTGTTCCCGCGTCTTCAGGAACGTTTGGAGCAGCGCGCCGAGACGCTCTCCGGCGGCGAGCAGCAAATGCTCGCGATCGGCCGCGCGCTGATGACACGTCCGCGGCTTCTGATGCTGGACGAGCCGTCGCAGGGCATCATGCCGAAGCTCGTGGACGAGATCTTCCAGGCGGTGAAGCGCATCCGCGACGCCGGCATGACCGTGCTGATCGTCGAGCAGCGTATGGCCGAGTGCCTGGAGATCGCCGACCGCGCCTACATCCTGCAAACCGGCCGCGTGTTGATGCAGGGCGCCGCAAGCGAAATCAAGGGCAATCCGGACGTGCGGAAGGCGTATCTGGGGCTCTAAGCCGAGTCAGAGATCAAATTAGGCAACAATGCGCTCGGAGCCATCAAGTCTGCCTCGTCTTCGTGGACAAGGAGTCTGCCTCCCAGAATGAAGCCTTTCCATCCTCGTCCCGAAAGCGCGTAGACGTTGAGGCCTTGCTCGAGCAGATCGATGGGATTGCTCGGGAAACCCTGCAGGTAGCCATGGTCAACTTGCCTAATTTCGATCCCCTCGAACCAAGATCGAATCTCCATCGCACGCACGTCGAGGATCAGCACGTCGAGCCGAGTAGGGTAATTGTCCGTCTTGCCACTCCTGAGCAGCAGTGGCCCATGGCTGGCCGCGTAGCTCATCAAGGAAAACTTCCTCTCTGACTTGAAGTGAGCATGGTTGCTTTGCATCGTGCCTACTCGTGATCGTGGTGCTCCGGCAGCGTCACCCCAAACACCTTCACCAGATCGTTCACCTGCTCCGGTGACAAGTACCGCGGGTTCATCCCGCGCAGCAACAGGTACAGCTTCGCCGTCTCCTCCAGCTCCTCGGTCGCGAACACGGCGGCCTCCAGCGTGTCGCCCGCAACCACCGGGCCGTGATTGGCGAGCAGCACGGATGAATATTTTCCCGCCAGTCCCTTGATCGCATCCGCAACCGCGGGATCGCCCGGGCGGTAATAGGGCACGAGCGCGGTGGCGCCGCATTTCATCAGGTAGTAGGCCGTCATCGGCGGCAGCGCGGCGCGCGGGTCGATCTCGGGCAGCATCGACAGCGCGACCGAATGGGTCGAGTGCAGGTGCACGATCGCCCGCGCACTCCCACGCGTCTCGTAGAGCGCATTGTGCAGCGGAACTTCCTTGGTCGGCGCGTCGCCCGACAGCAGCCGGCCCTGATCGTCCAGCCGCGACAGCTTTGCGGGATCAAGAAAGCCGAGCGAGGCGTTGGTCGGCGTCACCAGCCAGCCGCCATCGTCCAACTTGACGCTGATATTGCCGGAGGAGCCCGGCGTCAGCCCGCGCTCGAACAGGGAGCGTCCGAAGCGGCAGATATCCTCACGCAGCAATGTTTCGTTGCTCATGGCCGTCATGCCTGCTTGTCTCACGCTTTGGCAGCGCGGCCAAGCCGTGATATCGGTTTCGCTGAGCCGCCGCAAAGGCGGACCATCCGGGAAACGTTCGCAAGGGTCAGTTGCATGTCCTCTACGTCACCAAATCAGCGCATCGCCGTCGTCGGCCTCGGCTCGATGGGATACGGCATGGCGAGCTCGCTGAAGCGCGCCGGCCACACCGTGACCGGCTGCGATGTCTCGGCTGACGCGGTGGCGCGCTTCGTGAACGATGGCGGCGCGGGGGCAAGGACTCCGGCCGAAGCGGCCAGGGAGGCCGATATCGTCGTCAGCGTTGTCGTCAATGCCGCGCAGACGGAGGCGATCCTGTTCGGCAAGGATGGGGCCGCCGAGACCATGCCGAACGACAGCGTCTTCGTATCCTCCGCCACCATGGACCCGGACGTGGCGCGGCGCCTTGCCAAGCAGCTCGAGGAGAGCGGCCGGCATTATCTGGATGCGCCGATCTCCGGCGGGGCGCAGCGCGCCGCGCAAGGCGAGCTGACGATCCTCGCCTCCGGCAGTCCCGCCGCTTTTGCGAAGGCGCGGCCCGCGCTCGATGCCATGGCCGCAAAGCTCTACGAGCTCGGCGATGCCGCCGGGCAGGGCGCTGCGTTCAAGATGATCAACCAATTGCTCGCCGGCGTGCACATCGCCGCCGCCAGCGAAGCCATGGCGTTCGCGGCCAAGCAGGGCCTCAACATCCGCAAGGTCTACGAGGTGATCACGGCGTCCGCCGGCAATTCCTGGATGTTCGAGAATCGCATGCCGCACGTGCTCGACGGCGATTACACGCCGCGCAGCGCGGTCGAGATCTTCGTCAAGGACCTCGGCATCATTCAGGACATGGCACGCACCGCCCGCTTCCCTGTGCCGGTTTCCGCCGCCGCGCTCCAGATGTTCGTGATGACGTCGGCCGCCGGCATGGGCCGCGACGATGATGCCTCAGTGGCGCGCATGTATGCGCAGGTCACCGGCGTCAAGCTGCCCGGCGACAAATAAGCAAGAGGAACTCCAATGCCCCGTTTCGCCGCTAATCTCTCGATGATGTTCACCGAGGTGCCGTTCCTCGACCGCTTCGACGCCGCAGCGCAGGCCGGCTTCACCGCCGTCGAGTTTCTCTTTCCCTACGAGCATCCGGCGGAAGCGATCGGCGAGCGGCTCCAGCGCAATGGTCTGACCCAGGCGCTGTTCAACCTGCCGCCGGGCGACTGGAACGCCGGCGAGAAGGGCTTTGCGGCGCTGCCCTCGCGGTTCAACGATCTCAAGGCGAGCCTGGAGACGGCGCTGCCTTATGCCAGGGCGACCGGCGTCAAGCGCCTGCACCTGATGGCCGGCATCGCCAATCGCGGCGAACGCGTGGCAATCGAGGCGTTCTACAAGTCGGTGGCCTGGGCCGCGGAATTCTTCGCTCCGCACGGTATTGACGTCGTGATCGAGCCGATCAATGCGCGCAATGTGCCCGGCTACTTCCTCAACGATTTCGGCTTCGCGCGCGACCTGATCCAGGAATTGCGGCTTCCGAACCTGAAGCTCCAGTTCGATATCTATCACTGCCAGATCATCCACGGCGACGTCACCATGCGCTTGCGCGAGATGATGCCGATCGTCGGCCACATCCAGATCGCCAGCATCCCCTCGCGCAACGAGCCCGATGGCGAGGAGCTGAACTATCCGTTCCTGTTCGACGAGCTCGACCGGCTCGGTTATGCCGGCTTCGTCGGCTGCGAGTACAATCCGCGCGGCAAGACCACCGATGGGCTCACCTGGTTCAAGCCTTACGCTGGAGTGAAGTCGTGACACTTGCGTTGGGCTGCATCGCCGACGATTACACCGGCGCCTCCGATCTCGCCAACACGCTGACGCGCGCGGACCTGCGCACCGTGCAGACCATCGGCGTGCCCGCCGACGATCTCGCGCTGCCCGAAGTCGATGCCGTCGTGGTGTCGCTGAAGAGCCGCTCGATCGAGGCCGGCCTCGCGGTGTCGCGCTCGCGCGCGGCGGAGACGTGGCTGCGTGGCCGTGGCGCGCGCCACGTGCTGTTCAAGATCTGCTCGACCTTCGATTCCACCGACGCCGGCAATATCGGCCCGGTGATGGACGCGTTGCGGGCCGATTGCGGCGAAGCCGTCGTGCTGGTGACACCGGCGTTCCCCGAGACCGGCCGCACCGTCTACCAGGGCAACCTGTTCGTCGGTGCCGTGCCGCTCAACGAGAGCCCGCTGAAAGATCACCCGCTCAACCCGATGCACGATTCCAACCTGGTGCGTGTGCTCGCGCGTCAAAGCGGGACGCAGACCGGTCTCGTCGACCTCGCCACCGTCGCACGCGGCACGGAGGCCGTGCGGGCGCGATTGGCCGAACTCGCGGGCAAAGGCATCGGCGCCGCGATCATCGACGCCGTCTTCGACCGCGACCTCGAAACCATCGGTCTCGTCGCCGCCGAGCATCGGCTGTCGGTCGGCGCCTCGGGCATCGGCCTTGGGCTCGCACGGGCTCTGGTATCGACTGGAGGGGTCAAGGCAGCGGCAACCAGTGATGCAGGCGCTCCGGTCGGCGGGCTGGCGGCCTGCCTTGCCGGGAGTTGCTCGCAGGCGACGCTTCAGCAGATCGCCAATGCCGAACGCATCATGCCGGTGTTTCATCTCGATCCGGACCGTATCATTGTGGGGGCAGACGAAGTGCAGCGCGCGCTGGGCTGGGCAGCACCGCGACTGGCCGAGGGTCCAGTGCTGATCGCATCGAGCTCGACACCGGATCAGGTCGCCGCGTTGCAGGCACGCCACGGTCGCGACGCTGCAGGCCATGCCATCGAGCAGGCGATGGCCGATATTGCAGAGAGCCTCGTAAAATCGGGCGTCCGGCGACTGATAGTTGCCGGCGGCGAGACGTCCGGGGCCGTTGTCGATCGGTTGAAGATTCCCGGGTTTCTCGTGGGAGTGGAAATTGCCGCAGGCGTTCCGGTGCTGCGCGCGGTGGGTGCCGAAAGCGACATGCTGCTCGCTCTGAAGTCCGGAAATTTCGGCGGAGCAGAGTTTTTCTCCGACGCACTTAGGCTCATGCGCTGAGCGCAGAGCATTTTTAGCTGCCTGTTCATTTCTTTCGGGCTCCGTGCTCGCATGGAGCCGTCGTTAACATCTGCACAAGTGCTCTGGTGTTGGATGTCGGCGCTGCTCCCTTTGGTTGATTCGTAGAATTCCGACGCGCGCCGGCGCCAATACAGCGAGACCCGATTATGTTCGCCAAACTCTCCATCCGCACCAAGATCATCAGTGTCGTGGCATTCCTGCTGGTTGCGATGGCCGGCATGGGCCTGCTTGCCGTCATGAAGATGCGATCGATCAACGCCAGCACCGTGGACATCACCACGAATTGGATGCCTAGCGTGCGGACAATCGGGGATTTGCGTGCCAGCGTCATCACCTACCGCAACGTGGTTCGCCAGCACATGCTTGCCGAGTCGCTGGACGACAAGCTCGCGACGGAGAAGACCGCAGCCACCGTGACCGAAGCGCTCGCCAAGGTGCGCGCCAAGTACGAGCCGATGATCACCTCCCCGGAAGAGCGGGCGCTTTACAGCCAATGGTCCAAGCTCTGGGATGACTACAAGAAGGGCACCGAGGAGGTCATGGCGTTGTCGCGCAAGGAGGCCGGCAAGCTCCCGCGCGAGGCGCAGGAGCTCAACTCCAAGACCGTCAACAAGATCGGGCTCCAGGCCGACGAGGTCCTGAACAAGGACATCGAGCTCAACACCAAGGGCGGCGATCGGGCCGCTCAGGATGCTGCCGACAGTTACGCCTATGCCTTCATGCTGGTCTCGGTCATTCTCGGCGCCGCTGTCGTGATCGGCCTTGGGCTCAGCTTCTATCTCGTCCGAGACGTCTCCAGCGGCATCAACTCGATCATCGAACCGATGCAGGCGCTGGGCAAGGGCAACCTTTCCGCAGAGGTCCCCCACCGCGGCGAGAAGACCGAGATCGGCGCCATGGCCGACGTGCTCCAGATCTTCAAGGAGGCGCTGATCGCCAAGAAGGCCGCCGACGAAGCCGCCGCGGCGGACGCCGAAGCCAAGATCGAGCGCGGCCGCCGTGTCGACAATATCACCCGCGAATTCGAAACGATGATCGGCGAGATCGTTCAGACCGTGTCGTCGGCCTCGACTCAACTCGAAGCCTCCGCCTCGACGCTGACTACGACCGCGGACCGCTCGCAGCGGCTGGCAACCACGGTGGCCGGCGCTTCGGAGGAAGCCTCGACCAACGTGCAATCGGTCGCTTCGGCGACCGAAGAGATGGCTTCGTCGGTCGGCGAGATCAGCCGCCAGGTGCAGGAATCGGCGCGGATGGCGGGCGATGCCGTCGGCCAGGCGCGCGCCACCACCGAGCGCGTCAGCGAGCTCTCCAAGGCCGCCGCGCGCATCGGCGACGTCGTCGAGCTGATCAACACCATCGCCGGCCAGACCAACCTCCTGGCCCTGAATGCCACAATCGAGGCGGCGCGCGCGGGCGAAGCCGGCCGTGGTTTCGCCGTGGTCGCTTCCGAGGTGAAGGCGCTCGCCGAGCAGACCGCGAAGGCGACCGGCGAGATCGGCCAGCAGATTTCCGGCATCCAGGCCGCGACCAACGACTCGGTCGGCGCCATCAAGGAGATCTCCTCGACCATCGAGCGTCTGTCGGAGATCTCCTCCGCGATTGCTGCCGCGGTGGAAGAGCAGGGGGCCGCGACCCAGGAGATCGCCCGCAACGTGCAGCAGGCGGCGCAGGGCACGCAGCAGGTGTCGTCGAACATCACCGACGTGCAGCGCGGCGCGACCGAGACCGGCACGGCCTCCTCCCAGGTGCTGTCGGCGGCTCAGATGCTGTCGAACGATTCGAACCGGCTCAAGACCGAGGTCAGCAAGTTCCTGACCAACGTCCGCGCGGCGTAAACCGCGGTCCATCCATCAAACCCATCCATCAAACCCATGAGCGGCGCCGAAAGCGCCGCTCATTTTTTTCGGTAGCATGATGTCGTTTGAAGGAGGCGTCCGAGGCTTTCCCAGTAATCTTACGGGCGCGCCGTTTCATGGATGGTTAAACCGGATTCACGAATGTTGGGCGAGGGCAGCCCAGCAAGGGGCGAGGTTCCCATTGGAATGATTTCACACTGAACCGATCTTTTTGGGGAATCCGATGCGCAAGAATTTTCCGGTCACGGCCGTCGAATATCCCGTCAGTGACGAGACGCTGATCGTTTCGCGAACCGATCTCAAGGGCAAGCTCACCTACTTCAATGAGGATTTCATTGCCGCTGCCGGCTTCACGTCGGCGGAACTCATGGGCCAGCCGCACAACATCGTCCGCCACCCCGACATGCCGCCGGAGGCGTTCGACAATCTCTGGGACACGCTGAAGGCCGGCAAACCCTGGCTCGGCGCAGTGAAAAACCGCCGCAAGAACGGTGACTTCTACTGGGTGCTGGCGACGGCCTCACCGATCCGCGAGAACGGTCAGGTCAAGGGCTATACCTCGATCCGCACCAGGCTGCCGGCCGACCAGCGCAAGCTCGCCGAGGAGGTCTACGCTGCAATTCGTGAGAAGAAGCCGCACGGCTATCGCATCGACGCCGGTATCATCCGTCGCCGCTCGCTGCTCGACCGCTTCAGCATCTTCACCGGGACGCTGAGGGCCCGCCTGGTCACGACGATGGTGCTCCAGGCGCTGTTCATGCTTGCACTCGGCATCGGCGGAGCCCTCTCCACCGGCGGTTCGGCCGGTCTGATCCTGTCGCTGCTGGCTGTCGTCGGCGCTGCCACCGTCGGCTTCGCCGGCCTTGCAACCATGCGAGCGATCCAGGGGCCGATGCGGCAGCTCAATGACACCTTGATCAACCTCGTGCAGGACAAGTTCGACAACCGCATCGTGATCGAGCGCGACGACGAGATCGGCGAGGCGCTGCGCAACCTTCAGACCGTGCAAACCATCATCCGCTTCAGTCGCGACGAGGTGCAGGCGGTGCAGCGCCGCGCCGAGGCGCAACGCAAGGCCGACATGACCAAGCTCGCCAACGGCTTCGAGGCAGCGATCGGCGAGATCGTCGAGACCGTGTCGTCGGCGGCGACCGAGCTCGAGGCCTCGGCCTCGACGCTGTCCTCGACCGCGGGCCGGGCGCAGGAATTGGCGACGGCGGTCGCAACCGGCTCGGAAGCCGCGTCGACCAATGTCCATTCGGTGGCCTCGGCCGCCGAAGAGATGTCCTCCTCGGTGCGCGAGATCGGCCGGCAGGTGCAGGATTCTTCCCGGATCGCGAGCGAGGCGGTCAGTCAGGCCCACGCGACCACCGAACGTGTTAGCGAATTGTCGCGGGCCGCATCGCGGATCGGCGACGTCGTCGAGCTGATCAACGCGATTGCCGGCCAGACCAACCTGCTGGCGCTCAATGCCACGATCGAGGCGGCGCGGGCGGGCGAGGCCGGTCGCGGCTTCGCGGTGGTGGCCTCCGAGGTCAAGGCGCTGGCCGAGCAGACGGCCAAAGCCACCGGCGAGATCGGCCAGCAGATCGGCGGCATCCAGGCGGCGACGCAGGATTCCGTCAGCGCCATCGGCGAGATCAGCGGCACCATCGCGCGTCTGTCGGAGATCGCCTCGGCGATCGCCGCGGCCGTGGAGCAGCAGGGCGCAGCAACCCAGGAGATCGCCCGCAATGTTCAGGAGGCGGCCAGAGGAACGCAGCAGGTGTCGTCCAATGTCGGCGACGTCCAGCGCGGCGCCTCCGAAACCGGCTCGGCGTCGTCGCAGGTGCTGACTGCGGCGCAGATGCTGTCGCGCGACTCCAACCGCCTCAAGCTCGAGGTCGGCAAGTTCCTGAACTCGGTCCGCGCCGCCTGAGGCGCGCGGCCGCATAGCTGCGATGTCGATTTCGCAGTGCGGTAGCAGGGAAGTGAATGCGGGATAATCGGCGGGGATTAGCGTTTCCGGCGGTGCTCAGGTAAAGGGGGAAGGGGATCGCCGTGGGGGCGGATTCCATATCCTCGCTTGACCTGGAATTGCCTGGCGCATGATTGCTCTGGTCCGTATTGCCCTGAGCCGGCCTTATACGTTCGTGGTACTGGCGCTGCTGCTGCTGATTATCGGGCCGCTCGCGGCGCTGCGAACCCCGACCGACATCTTCCCGGATATCCGTATTCCCGTCATCGGCGTGGTCTGGCAGTACACAGGCCTGCCGCCGGACCAGATGTCCGGCCGTATCACCACGCCGTTCCAGCGCGCGCTGACGACCACGGTCAACGACATCGAGCATATCGTCGCCAATTCCTACAACGGCTTTGGCATCATCAAGATCTTCTTCCAGCCCAACGTCGACATCCGCACCGCCAACGCCCAGGTCACCGCGATCTCGCAGACGCTGCTCAAGCAGATGCCGCCGGGCGCGACGCCACCCTTGATCCTGAACTACTCGGCGTCCACCGTGCCGATCCTCCAGGTAGCGCTGTCGGGCGATGGCCTCACCGAGCAGAACCTCGCCGACATCGGCATCAACCAGCTTCGTACGCCGTTGGTCACGGTGCCGGGCGCGGCGATCCCCTATCCGTTCGGCGGCAAGCAGCGCCAGGTCCAGATCGACCTCAATCCTACCGCGCTCCAGGCCCGCGGCCTCTCCGGCCAGGACGTCGCCAATGCGCTGGCCGCCCAGAACCTGATCACACCGGTCGGAACCCAGAAGATCGGCCAGTTCGAGTACAACATCCAGCTCAACAACTCGCCGCTCCGGATCGACGAGCTCGGCAATCTGCCGATCAAGACCGTCAACGGCGCCATGGTCTATGTGCGCGACGTCGCCACCGTGCGGGACGGCAATCCGCCGCAGACCAACATCGTTCATGTCGACGGCAACCGCTCCGTGCTAATGATGGTGCTGAAGGCGGGCGCGACATCGACGCTCGATATCATCGCCGGCATCAAGCAGAAGGTCATCGACGTCAAGGATCAGCTGCCCGACGCACTGAAGATCGGCTTCATCGGTGATCAGTCGGTGTTCGTCCGCGGCGCGATCCAGGGTGTCGCGTTCGAGGGCGTGATCGCGGCGCTCCTCACCAGCGTCATGATCCTGCTGTTCCTCGGCAGCTGGCGCTCGACCATCATCATTGCGGTCTCGATCCCGCTGTCGGTTCTGGGCGCCATCATCATGCTGTCGGCGATCGGCGAGACGCTGAACATCATGACGCTCGGCGGCCTCGCACTCGCGGTCGGCATCCTCGTCGACGATGCCACGGTCACGATCGAGAACATCAACTACCATCTGGAGCAGGGCAAGCCGGTCGAGCAGTCCATCCTCGACGGCGCCAACCAGATCGTGACGCCGGCCTTCGTTTCGCTGCTGTGCATCTGCATCGTGTTCGTGCCGATGTTCTTCCTGACCGGCGTCGCGCGCTTCCTGTTCGTGCCGATGGCGGAAGCCGTGATGTTCGCGATGATCTGGTCGTTCATCCTGTCGCGCACGCTGGTGCCGACTATGGCGAACTATTTGTTGCAGGCGCACGTCCATCACGAGGATGGACCGCCGAAGTCGCGCAATCCGCTGGTCTGGTTCCAGCGCGGTTTCGAGGCGCGGTTCGAGCGCATCCGTGGTGGCTATCGCGGCCTCCTTGGCCTGGCGCTGGCGCACCGGGCGGTGTTCGTCATCGGGTTCATCTGCATCGTCGGCGCGTCCTTCGCGCTGGTGCCGTTCCTCGGCCGCAACTTCTTCCCATCCGTCGATGCCGGCAACATCCTGATGCATGTCCGCACGCAAGTAGGCACCCGAGTCGAGGAGACCGCGAACCAGCTCGCCGATGTCCAAAAGGCGGTGCGCAAGCTGATCCCGGGCGAGATCGACACCATGACCGACAACATCGGCATGCCGATCTCCGGCATCAACATGACCTACAACAACACCGGCGTGATCGGCCCGCAGGACGGCGACATTCAGATCAAGCTGAAGGAAGGCCACAAGCCGACCGAAGAGCATGTCCGCGTGCTGCGCGAGCAGTTGCCGCGGCTGTTTCCAGGCGTGAGCTTTGCGTTCCTGCCGGCCGACATCGTCAGCCAGATCCTGAATTTCGGCGCGCCGGCGCCGATCGACCTGCAAATCCGCGGCGCCAATGTCAGCGCGAATTTCGCCTATGCCAACAGCCTGCTGGCGAAGGTCCGCAAGATTCCCGGCGTTGCCGATGCGCGCATCCAGCAGTCGCCGAACAACCCGACCTTCAACATCGATGTCGACCGCACCCGCGCGCAATATGTCGGCCTGACCGAGCGCGACGTCACCAACAGCCTCGTGGTCAATCTCGCCGGCTCCTCGCAGGTGGCGCCGACTTACTATCTCAATCCCGACAACGGCGTGTCCTATTCGATCGTGATGCAGACGCCGCAATACCAGATCGACTCGCTCAGTGCGCTGCAGACCCTGCCGATCACCGCGGCCAGCAATGCGCAGTCGCCGATCCTCGGCGGCATCGCCGACATCAAGCGCTCGACCTCGAGCGCCGTGGTCTCGCAATACGACATCCAGTCCATGGTGCAGATCTTTGCCACGACCTCGGGCCGCGATCTCGGCGCGGTTGCCGCCGACATCCGCCAGCTGATCGCCGACACCGCGAAGGATGTGCCGAAGGGCTCTTCCGTGGTGCTGCTCGGCCAGGTGCAGACCATGAACAGCGCCTTCACCGGCCTGCTGTTCGGCCTGCTCGGGGCCGTCGTGCTGATCTACTTCCTGATCGTCGTGAACTTCCAGTCCTGGTCCGACCCGTTCGTGATCATCACCGCGTTGCCGGCCGCGCTCGCCGGCATCGTCTGGATGCTGTTCATGACCGAGACCACGCTGTCGGTGCCGGCGCTCACCGGCGCCATCATGTGCATGGGGGTTGCCACCGCCAACAGCGTGCTCGTGATCTCCTTTGCCCGCGAGCGCTACGAGGAACTCGGCGATCCCATCGCCGCCGCGCTCGAAGCCGGTTTCGTCCGGTTCCGCCCGGTGCTGATGACCGCGCTCGCCATGATTATCGGCATGGCGCCGATGGCGCTCGGGTTGGGTGAGGGCGGCGAGCAGAATGCACCGCTCGGCCGGGCCGTGATCGGCGGCCTGATCTTTGCAACCTTCGCCACGCTGATGTTTGTTCCCGTGGTGTTCAGCATGGTTCACAAGAAGCAAGGCGCCGAAGCCGCCGCCTCATTGGAGACTCCGCATGTCGCCCACTGAACCCCGCTCCCCGGTCTCGTACCGGAAACTGGGCATCTTCGGCGTGGTGGCGCTGATTGCGGCAGGCCTCTTCGTGGGCACCGGCATCAGAGCCCGCGAGGAGCAGGGCTCCAAGCTGAAAGAATGGACCGACGACCAGGCCATCCCCAGCGTGGCGGTGACGCTGCCCAATGCCAAGGACCTCAATGCCACCATCGAGCTGCCGGGCCGGTTGGAAGCCTACTACCGCGCCCCGATCTTCGCGCGCGTGTCGGGCTACCTGACGAGGTGGAGCGCCGACATCGGCGCACGCGTCAAGGCCGGCCAGGTGATTGCCGAGATCGAGGCGCCCGACCTTGATCAGCAGCTGCTGCAAGCCCGCGCCGACCTCGCCAGTCAGCAGGCCAGCGCCAGGCTGTCGGAGGCAACGCTGAACCGGCGCAAGACGCTGGTCGCCTCCAACTTCGTCTCCGCGCAGGAGATCGACGAGCGTACTGCCGACCTTTCCAACAAGAAGGCCGCCGTCAATTCGGGGCAGGCCAATGTCGAGCGGCTGGAAGCGCTCGCCGGCTACAAGAAGATCACCGCGCCGTTCGACGGCGTCGTCACCGCGCGCGACACCGACGTCGGCGCGCTGATCAATGCCGGCGGCGGCTCGGGCCCGGCGATGTTCGTGATCTCGGACATCACCAAGCTGCGCGTCTACGTCAACGTGCCGCAGAACTACGTGCCGGCGATCAAGATCGGGGCCAAGGCGATCATCACGCTGCCGGAATATCCCAACCGGACTTTTCAGGCGACGGTGGAGGCTTCCTCGCAGGCCGTCGACGTCGCTTCCGGCACCACGCGCATGCAGCTCGGGCTCGACAATTCCAAAGGCGAGCTGATGCCCGGCGGCTATGCCAGCGTGAAGCTCAGCCTCCAGCGTGACTCCGCGCCGCTCAGCATCCCCGCCAGCGCCCTGATCTTCAACGGCAGCGGCCTGCGTGTGGCGACGGTCGGTGCGGACGACAAGGTGCTGTTCAAGCCTGTGACGATCGCGCGCGATCTCGGCCGCGAAATCGAGCTCGCGTCGGGCATCGCGCCGGACGATCGTGTCATCACCGCCCCGCCGGATGGTCTCTCGGATGGCGATGCGGTCCGCGTCGTCGGCGCCAAGGGCAAGCCGGCAACGGCGTCCGAGAAGCAGGCACCGAAGAGCTGAGACGGTCTCGTGCCCCGGACGCAGCGCGGCATGCAATGATGCGCTGCTGAGCCGGGGCCCATCTCTTCTTCTGTGCCGTGCTGCCTTTTTGAGTCCCGGCTCTGCGGAGCGGCATTACATGCCGCACCGCGTCCGGGACACGAGAGCGAGATCACGCCACCCGCCACTCCGGCACGCCATCCGCCGCCATCGCGATCTCGCCGATTGAGCCGACCGGCGTGCGATCCATGTCGAGCAGATGCGCGAGCGTCGCGCCGTCGGTCGCCGGAATCCGCGCCAGCGTGCGGCGGTCGTCATCCGTGCGCAGCATCACCACGCCGTGCTCGACATCGCCGCTGCGGCCATAGAGCACCGTAAAGCTCTCGACCTTGCCTTTGCCTCCGGCCTCGGTGACGAACTCCGGCACCGCGCGCTTGTTGCGGTCAGCCTCCGTTTGCACGCTCGTCTCCTGTACCAGCGCCTCGCGCGGCGGGGTCTTCGACACCACCAAGGCATGATGCTTGGTGACGAAGCCGCCCTGGCCGTAGAGCAGGCCGAGCTCGGCGCCGCGGCGCAGGCGCCGCACCATCGCACAGGCTGCATGCGTCATGTAGGTGTTGAGCGGCGCCCCGAAGAAGGTGAGCCCGCCGGTCACGGTCGGCTGCACGTCCGCGCCCAGGCCAAGTGTCCGCCGCGCCATCTTGGGCACGCAGGGGAAGCAGCTATAGAGCTCGATCGCGTCGAACTTTCTGCCGTCGCCGCCGGCGAGGTCCATCACGGCGTTCAGCACCGCGTTCTGCGGATGGCTCTCGTAAAATTGGTCGCGCAGCAGATAGTCGCGCGGCTCCTCCGCCGAGGCGCCGCCGAGCGGGTAGACCAGCCTGTCCTCGGGAATCCCCGCGGTGCGCGCCTTGGCAAGGCTGGTGAGCAGCAGCGCGCCGCCCATATTGACGCTCGGGTTGGCAACCATGAGCTTGTTGTAGGGCCATGCGATCAGGCGGTTGTCGGCAGTCGGCGTCGTGATCTCCTCGGGCGCATAGCGCCGCTTCAGCCAGGCATTCGGATTCTGCGCGGCCGCTTCCGAATAGCGCGACCACAGCACACCGGACTCCGCCATCGCCTCGCGCGGCGTCTGGCCCCAATGCGCGGAGGAGGCCGCCTCGTAGAACGGATAGACCGTGACGGGACGGAACACGCCGAGCTTGACCGCTAGCGGCTTCTGGAACGCCGCGCCGCGTTTGGGCTCCTCGACGTCATGCGCGAACGGGGTCCATGGCAGCTTCGCGCAGGCGCGCTCTGCCTTGGTCGCGCTCGACTGCGCCTCCGCCCCGCAGACTGCCGCGACGCTGCACTCGCCGCGCGCGATGCGCTTTGCCGCCTCGTGGATGTAGCGGATCGGGCTCTCGCCGCCGACCGGGCCGTAATAGCAATGCGTGGGCGCGATCCCGAGCCGTTGCGCCAGAAGCTGCTCCGGATCGCGATAGCGCCAGCTCAGGAAGTTGACGACGTCGAGCGACTGCACCTCGCCGAGCAGTTTTGCGCCCGCATCGGCCTCGGCGCGCCGCAGCGCCTGTTCGAGCAGGTCGAGCGGCTCGAGACCCTCGGTGATCGCTTTCGGGCGGTCGACGATCTCGCCGACGCCGACGATGACGGGAATGCGGTCTTCGGGATTCTTGTTCTTGTCTGTCATGCTTCAATTCACGATGTCAGTTGTTTCGTCATTGCGAGCGCAGCGAAGCAATCCAGAATCTTTCCGCGGAGGCAGTCTGGATTGCTTCGCTGCGCTCGCAATGACGGGTGGGATTGTTACTCCGCCACCAGCGCATTCATGTGCTCGACGGCCTCGGCAAAATCTTCCTTGAATTCCTGCACCACGGCGCCTGCCGACTTGACGCTGTCGACCAGGCCGACACCCTGGCCGACGAAATAACTCACGAGATCGCGAGCTTTCGCATTCCCACTCGCCGCCGCGCGGTCGATGGAGTTGAAGGCGTCGCGGCTGATGATGCTTTGCAGCGGCATTGGCAGCGCGCCGGGGCTTTCCGGCGAGCGATCCCAGGCATCGGTCCAGACCGAGCGGAGTTGCCGGGCCGGCTTGCCGGTGCGGCCCTTCGAGCGCACAGCGTCGCGCGAGGAGGCCGCGATCATCTTCTCGCGAAAGATCTCCGTCGTCTCGGCCTCCACCGTCGCAAGCCACACCGAGCCGGTCCAGGCGCCGGCCGCGCCCATCGCCATGCAGGCGGCCATCTGCCGTCCCGTCATGATGCCGCCGGCCGCCAGCACCGGCACGTCGCGGATCTTCTTGATTGCCTTGATCACCTCCGGCACCAGCACCATGGTCGAGACCTCGCCGCAATGGCCGCCGGCCTCGGTGCCCTGCACCACGAGGATGTCGACGCCGGCTGCGACCTGACGCAGCGCGTGCTCCTTGGCGCCGACCAGTGCCGCAACGGGGACGCCGTATTTCCTGCCCATCTCGATCATCGCCGTCGGCGGCACGCCCAGCGCGTTGGCGATCAAGCGGATCGGATGACGAAAAGAGACTTCGAGCAGCTCAAGCGCGGTCTTGGCGTCGAACGGCTGCGGCTGGTCATCCGCGACCTCCGTGGTGGTGAGTTCGATGTCGTACTTCTTCAGGAGATCGCGCGTATAGTTGCGATGCTCTTGCGGCACCCGCGCTTCCAGGCTCTTCCAGGTGACGTCCTTCTCGCCCGCGGTCGAGATGTTCTCGGGGATCAGCACGTCGATGCCGTAGGGCTTGCCGTCGACATGCGCATCGATCCACGTCAGCTCACGCTCGAGCGTCTCAGGCGTATGCACGGTCGCGCCCAGCACGCCAAAGCCGCCGGCGCGGCTGACGGCGGCAACGACGTCGCGGCAATGGCTGAAGGCGAGCAGCGGGAACTCAACCCCCAGCATGTCGCAAATCGGCGATTTCATGATCCCTCCCGACGGCTTTCGCGTTGCTTTCGCTCGCCAAGCGAACTGACGCTAGCCGATCGTCGCTCACGATGACATGCCGAATTCTGCGAGGCATCTTGTGTGCAGGCGTTGCGGCCTGCCGTCTAGAGGCTGACATTCCGGGGCTCGCGTCAGCGAGAACCCGGAATCCACGTCTCCGAGCATCCTTGCGGCCCAATGGATTCCGGGCTCGCCCTGCGGGCGCCCCAGAATGACGGGGAGGGAGCTTGCCATGACGAAACGGTGAGATGCCCCGCCCGGCAATGCGTCTAGGAGGGCTTGCCATCGGCCGATCGCGGGCTAATTAATGCAGACGCATCCTTTTTCCCGGAGCCCCGCATGACCGACGCCCCCGCCTACGTGCCGCCCAAAGTCTGGACCTGGAACAAGGAGAACGGCGGGCAATTCGCCAGCATCAACCGCCCGATCGCCGGGCCCACTCACGAGAAGGAGCTGCCGGTCGGCAAGCACCCCTTGCAGCTCTATTCGCTGGCGACGCCGAACGGGGTCAAGGTCACCGTGATGCTGGAGGAACTCTTGGCGCTCGGCCACAAGGGCGCTGAATACGACGCCTGGCTGATCAAGATCGGCAACGGCGATCAGTTCGGCAGCGGCTTCGTCGATATCAATCCGAACTCGAAAATCCCGGCGCTGATGGATCGCTCCGGTCCGGAGCCGATCCGCGTGTTCGAGTCCGGCTCGATCCTGTTCTACTTGGCCGAGAAGTTCGGCGCCTTCCTGCCGAAGGACATCAAGACACGCACCGAGGCGATGTCCTGGCTGTTCTGGCAGATGGGCAGCGCGCCGTATCTCGGCGGCGGCTTCGGACACTTCTATGCGTACGCGCCGTTCAAGATCGAATACGCCATCGATCGTTTCGCGATGGAAGTCAAACGCCAGCTCGACGTGCTCGACCGCCGCCTCGCCGACAACGAATATCTCGCGGGCAAGGAATACACCATCGCCGACATCGCGGTGTGGCCGTGGTACGGCGCGCTCGCCAAGGGGCTGGTCTATGGCGCCGGCGAATTCCTTTCGGTGCAGGACTACAAGAACGTGCAGCGCTGGACCGACCAGATCGCCAAGCGTCCAGCCGTGAAGCGCGGCCGCATGGTCAACCGCATCTCCGGCGATCCCGCCAGCCAGCTCCACGAACGCCACGACGCGAGCGATTTCGAGACCAGGACGCAGGACAAGCTCGAGGCGGCAACGTAGGGCGGTTCTCGCCTCTCTGGACCTTCTCCCCGCAAGCGGGGAGAAGGGGAAGAAGACGATCACGCCATGCTCAGCTCGTGGCGTCCCACCACCATCCAGTGCACCTCGTCCGGACCGTCGGCGAAGCGCAGATGCCGCACGTCCTGGTACATCTCCGCGAGCGGGGTCCAGTGCGAAATGCCGGTTGCGCCGTGCATCTGGATGGCCTGGTCGATGATCTTGCAGGCGCGCTCCGGCACCATGGCCTTGACCATGGAGACCCAGACGCGTGCTTCCTTGTTGCCGAGCACGTCCATCGCCTTGGCGGCCTTCAGCACCATCAGCCGCATCGCCTCGATCTCGCAGCGCGCCTGCGCGATGATCTGCATGTTGCCGCCGAGATGGGCGATCTTCTTGCCGAAGGCCTCGCGCGTGAGGCCGCGCTGCACCATCAGGTCGAGCGACTTCTCGGCCTTGCCGATGGTGCGCATGCAGTGATGGATGCGGCCAGGGCCAAGGCGGAGCTGCGAGATCTCGAAGCCGCGGCCTTCGCCGAGCAGGATGTTCTCCTTCGGCACGCGGACGTTGTTGAAGCGCATGTGCATGTGGCCGCGCGGGGCGTGGTCCTGGCCGAACACGTGCATGGGCCCGAGCACCTCGACGCCGGGCGTGTCGCGCGGCACCAGGATCTGCGATTGCTGCTTGCTCGGCGCTGCATCCGGGTTGGTCTTCACCATGACGATGAGGATCTTGCAGCGGGGATCGCCGAGACCCGAGATGTAGTACTTCTCGCCGTTGATCACCCATTCGTCGCCGACGAGTTTCGCGGTGGTCGAGATGTTCTTGGCATCGGAGGAGGCGACGTTCGGCTCGGTCATGACATAGGCCGAGCGGATCTCGCCGTTGAGCAGCGGCTTGAGCCACTTCTCCTTCTGCTCCTTGGTGCCGACGCGCTCCAGCACCTCCATGTTGCCGGTGTCGGGCGCCGAGCAGTTCATGGTCTCGGAGGCCAGCGGGCTCTTGCCGAGCTCGGCCGCGATATAGGCGTAGTCGAGATTCTTCAGGCCCTGGCCGGTCTCGTCATCGGGCAGGAAGAAGTTCCAGAGACCTTCCTGCTTCGCCTTGTTCTTGGCCTTCTCCAGCACCTCGAGCTGCTTCGGCGTGAAGCTCCAGCGGTCCTGCTTGCCTTCTCCCGCCTTGGCGAACTCGATCGACATCGGCTCGACGGTGTCGCGGATGAACTTCTTGACGTGGTCATAGAGCGGCCGGACCTGCTCCGACATCCTGAGGTCGTTGAGCTCGTCGCCGGGATTGAGGGTGTAGTTGGTGGTACGGGGAATGTAGGCGTGTTTTGTCATTGTTCCTCCCGGGGTCACTGAGATCGCATTGGGCCGGAGAATAGTCGCAGCGCAGCCAAAGCGCGAGCGCGCATTTTTCACGCGCACCATGCCATGCGATGGAATTTCGTGAGGGCGTTTGAAATGTTGTTTGAATGGAGGGGCGCGCTGGGCACGCCCGCGCCACACTCTCCGCAGTCATCGCCCGCGCAGGCGGGCGATCCAGTACTCCGAGACAGCGATGATTGAATCGAGAAGCCGCGGCGTAGTGGATTCCCCGCCTTCGCGGCGAATGACAGCGGTGGATGTGGCTAGCTCGCCATCCGATGCATGGCGCAGATCTTGTTGCCGTCGAGGTCGCGCAAGTAAGCCAGATAGAGATTGCCGCCGGGGCCCTGGCGAATGCCGGGCGGATCCTCGATGGATTTTGCGCCGGCTGCGATACCAGCCGCGTGCCACGCGTCGACCTGCTCCGGGGAATTGCAGGCAAAGCCGATCGTGCCGCCATTCGCGCAGGTCGCCGGTTCGCCGTTGATCGGCTTCGACACCGAGAACACGCCGGTTTTGGTGATGTAGAAGATGCGATGGCCGTCGACCCTGGCCGGCCGCACTTCGAGCGTGCCGAGCAGTTGGTCGTAGAACGCCTTTGCCTTGTCCAGGTCGTTGGTGCCGATCATGACGTGCGAGAACATTTGCCCATTCCCTTCTGCGCTCACAAGACGAGGTGCCGTAGGGTGGGCAAAGCGCAGCGTGCCCACCACGACATCCGAAAAATGCTCATGGTGGGCACGGCGCAAGAGCGCCTTTGCCCACCCTGCGAAATCTCAAAACGCCGTATAGCCGCCGTCGATCACGAAGGTATCAGCGGTGTGATACGACGACGCCTTGCTCATCAGATACACCGCGATGCCGCCGAAATCGGATGCTTCGCCGAAGCGCCGCATCGGAATGCGCGGCATGACGTTGGCGACGAACTTGTCGTTGGCCATGAGCCCCGCCGTCATGTCGCTCTTGATCCATCCTGGCAGGATCGCATTGGCGGTGACGCCGTGGCGCGCCAGCTCGACGCCGAGCGCGCGCACCAGCGCGTTGATCGCCGCCTTCGTCGCGGCATAATGCTCGTTGCGTGCCGTGCCGAAGATCGAGGCGAGACTCGAAGTCGCGACGAGGCGGCCGAAGGGATCGCCGGCATTGGCGCGATCCGTCATGTGCTTCGCGGCGGCCTGGAAGGCGTGAAACACGCCGTCCAGATTCGTCGCGAACATCGTGCGCCATTCCTCCTCGGTGCGCTCGATGAAGGAGCGCCGGCCGCCGCCGCCGATGCCGGCATTGGCGAAGCAGCCGTCGACCCGGCCAAACGCATCGAGTGTCGCCTTCATCGCGGAATTCACCGACGCGGGATCGGTGACGTCGCAGACGCGGGTCTCGACCTTGCCGGCAAGGCCGGCCATGCTGGCGGCCGCAGCCTTGTTCTTGTCCGCATTGCGGCCCCAGATCGAGACGTTGCAGCCCTGGGCGGCGAGCGCCTGGGCGATGCCGAGCCCGATGCCGCCATTGCCGCCGGTGATCACGGCGACGCGGCCGGTAAGGTCGAAGAGGTTCATGGCGTTCCCTGCTATTGGCAAGTTCTCAGCAAGTCATCCTGGCATGCCGCAGCATCAGCCGCTGCGCACAAGATTGCTTGCCATGCTGCGATCACCATGGACAAGGTCGCGACAAAAATCAAATATGCGCCCCGGCAAAAGTAATTCCGGTCTGCGAAACTGACGCAGGCCGCAACCGACGAGGAAACCATGCAGTTCAAACACGTCACGCTCGATTTCGATGGCGCGGTCGCGATCCTCAAGCTCGACCATCAGGAGGTGATGAACGCGGTCTCCGTGGACATGCTGGGCGGCCTTTCCGAGGCGCTCGATGCGATCGAGGAGAAGAAGGACGAGGTACGCTGCGTGGTGCTGACCGGCGCGGGCCGCGCGTTCTGCACCGGTGCGAATCTCCAGGGCCGCAACAACCAGTCGAAGAAGACCAAGGCCGGCCTGACGCTGGAAACCGGCTTCCACCCTTTCCTGCGCCGCATCCGCAATCTGCACTGCCCGATCGTCACCGCGGTCAATGGTCCCGCCGCCGGCGCCGGCATGAGCTTCGCGCTGCTCGGCGACATGATCCTGTGCGCGCGCTCGTCCTATTTCCTGCAAGCCTTCCGCCGCATCGGCCTCGTGCCGGATTGCGGCTCGACCTGGCTCCTGCCGCGCCTCGTCGGGCGGGCGCGCTCGATCGAATTGTCGCTGATGGGGGAGCGGCTGCCGGCCGAGAAGGCGCTGGAATGGGGCCTCGTCAATCGCGTCTACGACGACGGCGTACTGATGGAAGAGGCGATGAAGCTCGCGCGCGATCTCGCTAGCGGCCCGACCGTCGCCCTCTCCCTGATCCGCAAGCTCTATTGGGACAGCCCAGAAAATTCCTTCGAGGATCAGCTCAATCTCGAGTTCCAGTGCCAGCTCCGCGCTGGCGACACCCAGGATTTTCGCGAGGGCGTCGGCGCGTTTCTCGAGAAGCGTCCCGCGCAGTTCAAGGGCAAATGATCGAGGCCGAACTCTCCCGCAGCGTCGCGCGCTGGTGCAGCGGGGCGAGCGGCGTCACTGGAGCGGCCAAGCTGTCGGGCGGCGCCAGCCAGGAAACCTGGCGCTTCGATATCGTGCATCCTGATGGACCGATCGGCGCGATCCTCCGTCGCTCACCGAAGGGCTATGGCGCAGCACCGACGCGTGCGGCGGGTCTTGCCGCGGAAGCGCAGCTGATGCAGCTCGCCTACGAGGGCGGTGTGCCGTCACCGCGCGTGATGCATGTGCTGGTGCCGGAAGACGATCTCGGCACCGGCTTCATCATGCAGCGGGTCGAGGGCGAGACCATCGCGCGCAAGATCCTGCGCGACGACGAATACGCCACGGCGCGGCCGCTTCTGGCGCGGCAGATCGGCGGCATTCTTGCGGCCCTTCACAGGCTGCCGCGGAACAGGCTGCCCGAACTGCGCAGCCGGGGCGCGACCCAGGAGATCGCCGAATTCGAGCGCGACTATCGCAGCCTGAACTGGCCCAAGCCCGTGTTCGAGCTGGCGCTGCGCTGGCTGCGTGACCACGATCCCGGTCCCGCGGCCGAGACCACGCTGGTGCATGGCGATTTCCGCAACGGCAATCTCATCATCGGCGCCGACGGCGTCCGTGCCGTGCTCGACTGGGAGCTCGCCCATCTCGGCGACCCCATGGAGGATCTCGGCTGGGTCTGCGTCAACTCCTGGCGCTTCGGGGAGATCGACAAGCCGGTCGGCGGTTTTGGAACACGCCAGGAGCTGTTCGCCGGCTACGAGGCGGCGGGCCGAAAAGTCGATCCGGCGCGCGTGAAATTCTGGGAAGTGATGGGCACGCTGCGCTGGGGCATCATGTGCGGCGGCATGATGCAGCGATTCCGCCAGGGGCCCGACCATTCGATGGAGCGGGCCATGATCGGCCGCCGGGCCTCCGAGACCGAGATCGATCTGTTGCGGCTCTTGGTGCCGCGCGGGAGCTGACGCATGCAGGACGAACCGACACCGATCGAGCTGACGAAAGCGGTCGCCGATTTCCTCCGCAACGACATCGCGCCGCTGATCTCGGGCCATCAGGCCTTCAAGCTGCGCGTCGCCATCAACATCCTCGATCTCGTCACGCGACAGCTGACGCGGGAGGAGGGGAGTGATGCCAACGAGGTCGAGCGCTTGCGCGCGCTGCTCGGCGAGGACGGCTCGGTCATGGAGCTGAACCGCGCACTCGCCGAGCGGATCGCCAAGGGAGAAATCGATCTCGCAACCCCGGGCCTCGCCGAGCACCTGTGGGCGACCACGATGGACAAGCTCGCCGTCGATCAGCCGAACTATGCGTCCTACAAGCGGGAGCTGGAGCGGGGCGGGTAAACGACGCTCCATCCGCCGTCATTCCGGGGCGTCGCACAGCGACGAACCCGGAATCCATTCATCTGCGCGTTCTGCCGCCTAATGGATTCCGGGCTCGCGCCTGTCGGCGCGCCCCGGAATGACGAGCGGAGAGAAACGCGGTCACCTCCCCACCCATTTCGGCGGCCGCTTCTCCGAGAACGCCTTCGGGCCCTCGATGTAGTCCTGCGAGGCGACCATCGCCTTCACCGCCGAATACTCGCGCTGCTCCTCAATCGCCTGCTCCAGCGACACGCCAAGCCCCTTCTGGATCGCCTGCTTCGAGGCCCGGATCGACATCGGCGAATTCTTGGCGATCATCTCGGCCCAGCGCAGCGCGCCCGCGAGCGCCTCGCCCTGCGGCACCACCTCGTTGACGAAGCCGAGCTCGAGGCCTTCCTTGGCGCTGACATGGCGCGCGGTGAGGATCATGCCCATGGCGCGCTTCAGCCCGATCTGGCGTGGCAGCCGGTGCAGGCCGCCGGCGAGTGCGGCCAGGCCAACGCGCGGCTCGGGCAGGGCGAAGGTGGCGTTCTCCGAAGCGATGATGAGGTCGCAGGCGAGCGCGATCTCGAAGCCGCCGCCCATGGCGACGCCGTTCACGGCGGCGATGATCGGCTTGTCGCAGTCGAAGCGGGAGGTGAGGCCGGCAAAGCCGCCCTTGTCCCAGCCGCGCTTGCCGCCGGCCGCCTGCCACTTCAGATCGTTGCCGGCGCAGAACGCCTTGTCGCCGGCGCCGGTGACGATCGCGATCCACTGCTCGGGATCCCCTGAGAAATCGTCGAACACCTTCTGAAGCTCGAAATGCGCATCGGTGTGCAGCGCGTTGTAGACCTCGGGCCGCGACAGCGTGACGATCGTGATCGGCCCGTTGCGTTCCACCTTTGAGAATTTCAGCTCCATCGCGCGCTCCCGCATTTTCTCGTGAAGGAATATTTGTCGTCATACTACCGCGCGCTGGCGGCGGAGCACCATCGAATTGCGCTGGTGCGCCTTGCGCGCGCCACACGCCTCGGCTTGCTTGACTTGCACGCGCTCTTCTCACCTTAATCATGCGAAACATGAGTGCGCCTAGCGCCTTAACGCAAAACGACAAAATCAATCCGGGAGAGAAGCTTTGGATTTCTCATTGCCTGCCGATCTCGTCGCCTATCTCGGAGAACTCGAACGTTTCATCGAACGCGAGATCAAGCCGCTGGAGGAGGCCGACGACAACATCCGCTTCTTCGACCACCGCCGTGAATGGGCACGCACCGATTTCGAGAATGGCGGCCTGCCGCGCCACGAATGGGAAGCGCTGTTGCGCAAGGCCAAGGATCTCGCCGACGCTGCCGGCCATCTGCGTTTTCCGGTACCGAAGCAATATGGCGGCAAGGACGGCTCCAACCTCTGGATGGCCGTGATCCGCGAGCACTTCGCGGCCAAGGGCCTCGGCCTGCACAACGACCTCCAGAACGAGCATTCCATCGTCGGCAACTTCCCCGTCGTTACCATGCTCGACCGCTACGGCCGCGACGACCAGAAGGCGATGATCGACGGCTCGATCAGGGGCAAGTACCGCATCACGTTCGGCCTGACCGAGCCGCATCACGGCTCGGATGCCACCCACATGGAGACGCGCGCGGTGCCCGCGACCCGCGACAACGTCAAGGGCTGGATCATCAACGGCGAGAAGATGTGGACCACCGGCATGCACGTCGCCACGCACTGCGCGCTGTTCGCGCGGACAAGCGGCAATGACGGCGATGCCCGCGGCATCACCTGCTTCCTGGTGCCCGCGAAGAGCCATGGCGTGAAGGTCGAAGAATATATGTGGACCTTCAACATGCCGACCGATCATCCCCGCGTCAGCTTCACCGACGTCTTCGTGCCGGAAGATGCGCTGTTCGGCGAAGTCGGCCGCGGCCTGTCGCTGGCGCAGTGCTTCGTGCACCAGAATCGGATCCGCCAGGCGGCGAGCTCGCTGGGCGCTGCGGTCTACTGCATCAACGAGAGCGTCAAATACGCGCGTGAGCGAAAACCGTTCGGCAGGGCGCTCGCCGAGAACCAGGCGATCCAGTTCCCACTGGTCGAGCTCGCGACGCAAGCTGAGATGCTGCGCCTTCTGATCCGCAAGACCGCCTGGGAGATGGACCAGCTCACCGAGGAGCAGATCGAGCGTACGCTCTCCGACCGCGTCTCCATGTGCAACTACTGGGCAAACCGCCTCGCTTGCGAATCCGCCGATCGTGCCATGCAGGTCCACGGCGGCATGGGCTACTCACGCCACAAGCCGTTCGAGCACATCTACCGCCACCACCGGAGATATCGCATCACCGAAGGCAGCGAGGAGATCCAGATGCGCAAGGTTGCGGGGTTCCTGTTCGGCTATATGGGGCCGGGGAAGCATTGAGTCGTTACCGCGCGTTATCTCTCCCGAGTCGTCCCCGCGAAGGCGGGGACCCATAACCCCAGGGAGAAGTGTGGCGCCGGAAAGCAATTCCGTGTCGTCGCCAAACTCTACCCTGTGGATATGGGTCCCGGGCTCGCGCTGCGCGCGCCCCGGGATGACGAAATGGATAGACCGCGGTTCAATTCACCCTTCGATCCTTCTCCGCCCAATAGGGCTCGCGCAATTGCCGCCGCAGGATCTTGCCTGAGGGATTGCGCGGCAGTGCCGGCAGGAACTCCACGCTCTTCGGGGTCTTGTAGCCGGCGATGCGCTCGCGGGTGAAGTTGATGATGTCGGTGGCGCTCGCCTGCTTGCCCGGTTTCATCACCACCACCGCCTTCACCGCCTCGCCCCATTTGTCGTCGGGCACACCGATCACGGCGGCCTCGGCAACATCAGGATGATCGCACAGCGCGCTCTCGACCTCGGCCGGGTAGATGTTCTCGCCGCCGGAGATGATCATGTCCTTGATGCGGTCGTGAATGTAGAGATAGCCGTCCTCGTCCATGTAGCCGGCATCGCCGGTGCGCAGCCAGCCGTCGCTGCGCAGCGTCGCGGCGGTCGCTTCAGGCAGGTTCCAGTAGCCCGCCATGTTCGAGCCCGAGCGCGTCGCGATCTCGCCGACCTGGCGCGGCGGCAGCGGCTTGCCGTCCGCGTCCAGGATCGCGATCTCGACGCCCGGCAGCGCCTTGCCCGCCGAGCGCATCCGCTCCAGCCCCTCGACGTGATCCTCCGGCGGCAGTGCCACGATCGTTCCTGTCGTCTCGGTCATGCCGTACATCTGCACGAAGCCGCATTTGAAGACGTCGATGCACTCCTTCAGCAGCGCCGCCGGAATCGGCGAGGCGCCATACAGCATGTATTTCAGCCGCGAGAAGTCCACCGTCCTGGCGCGCGGCTGCCGCACCACGAACTGCATCGCCGCCGGCACCATGAACAGCTTCGTGATGCCCGATTGCTCGAAGAAATCCAGCACCTTGGTCGGATCGAATTCGCGCGCGATCACGCCGCGGGCACCGTGATAGAGACCCATCACGCCCCAGCCGGAGCCGCCGATGTGGAAGACCGGCATCGCGACCAGCGACACGTCGTCGGTCGACCACCGGTTCCACTCGGGCTTGTCCTCGGCATTGCCGGTCTGCACCAGGTTGAGGAAGTTCGCATGGCTCAGCATCGCGCCCTTCGGCTTGCCTGTCGTGCCCGAGGTGTAGAGCTGGATCGCGATGTCCCTGGTGCCGATCGGCACCTTCGGGTCGTCGCCACTCTGCGCATCGCGCCAGGCCGCAAAATCCTGCCATTCCGGTGCGCCGCCTTCGGTGGTGATGACGGTGCGCACGCCGGGCAGCCGGTCCCTGATCTGGCGGACCTGTGTGATGAACTCCGGCCCGACGAACAGCACCGGCGCTTTGCAGTCTTCGACGATGAAGGCGACTTCGGGCCCCGCGAGCCGCCAGTTCACCGGCGCCATCACGACGCCGGCCTTCATTGCGCCCATCAGCAGCTCGAAATAGAGGTCGCTGTTCTTGCCGAGATAGGCGATGCGGTCGCCCTTCTTCACGCCCATCGCGATCAGGGCGTTGGCGACCTTGTTGGTCTTGATGTCGAACTCTGCAAAGCTGGTGCGGCGGCCCTCGAATTCATAGGCGATGGCGTTGCTGCGGCTCTTCGCGCGCTCGCGCACCATGTCGGCGAGATTCGCCAATGGCTGTGTGGACATGTTTCTCCCGTACGTCTTGTTCTTATGCCTGGGAGTGTGGCGACATCCGCGGGTGAAGACAATACGGGAGAGCCATGCTGCACGGGAGACCTCCGCTGTCGTCCCGGACAAGCGCGCCCTAAGCGCGCGCAGATCCGGGACCCATAACCACAGGGAGAGATTTTGCGAAGACTCGGAGTTACCTGTCTCGCACCACACTGCTCCCTGTGGTTATGGGTCCCTGCTTTCGCAGGGACGACAGGTGCGGGTGGGGGAGAAGTGTCAGCCCCTTACACGCCGCCGCTTTCGTGAAACACCATCACCCCCGCTTCGCCCGGTCCTTCTCGTTCTGCGCCATGATGCTCTCGCGCGCGGTCTTCCAGTCGTCGTCGCTCCAGTCGCGCAGCTGATAGAAATTGCCGCCCATGGCGAGGGCCTGCGCGCCGTCCATGGCGATGGTCTCGCCGTTGATCCAGTCGCAGCCGCCGGAGATCAGGAACACCGCGACGTTCTGCAGCTCCTCCATGGTGCCGACGCGGCCCATCGGGTTCATCGCCTCGGTGCGCGCGCCGGCCTCGTCACCGGGCTTGATGCGCTTGCTCATGCCCTCGGTCGGGATCTCGCCCGGGGCGATGGTGTTGAGGCGGATGCCGTGGCGGCCCCATTCGGTCGCCAGCGACATCGTCATGGCGTGGATCGCCGACTTGCTCATCGCCGACGGCACCACGTAAGGGGAGCCGTTGCGCACCCACGTCGTGGTGATCGAGACGACGTTGCCGGGCTGTTTCAAGGCGATCCAGCGCTTGCCGACCGCATGTGTCACGTAGAACGTGCCGTGCATGACGATGTTGGCGACGGCATCGAAGCCGCGCGGCGACAGCTCCTCGGTGCGCGAGATGAAGTTGCCGGCCGCATTGTTGATGAGGTCGGTGAGGGGACCATCGCGGAAGATGGTCTCGATCATCTCCTCGACCGCGAGCGCGTTGCGGATGTCGACGCCGTGGCTGGTGACGCGGCCGCCATACTCGGCCATCAGCTCGGTTGCGGTTTCGTCGCACACGATCTTGCGCCGGCCGCAGATGTGCACCTCGGCGCCGAGCTGGAGGAAGCGCGCCGCCATCGACTTGCCGAGACCGGTGCCGCCGCCGGTCACGAGAATGCGCCGGCCGGCCAGCAGATTTTCCTTGAACATGGCTGTTTCCCCCGTAGGGATTGTCAGTTAATTGGTCGATTGACTAAATCCGTCCGCCGGCGTCCTGTAAAGCGGTAACCGGTCAAGAACAGGGGAGAATTCGTCCATGGAAGAGCGCGTCTCGATCTCGATCTCGGAAGGCGTCGCCGACGTGCGGCTGGTGCGTGCGGACAAGATGAATGCGCTCGACCAGGCGATGTTCGAGGCCCTTGTCGCCGCAACCGAGCGGCTGTCCAGGGAGAAAGGCCTGCGCGCCGTCGTGCTCTCGGGCGAAGGCCGCGCCTTCTGCGCCGGCCTCGACATGGGGCGTTTTGCCGCCATGAAGGAGAAGGGCGGCAACGGAATTCCGGGTGGCGAAAATCGCGATCTCACCAAGCGCACGCACGGCCAGGCGAACTTTCCGCAAGCTGCGGTGTGGGGCTGGCGCCAGCTTCCGGTGCCTGTGATCGCCGCCGTGCACGGCGTCGCCTTCGGCGGCGGCTTCCAGCTCTCGCTCGGTGCCGACATGCGCTTTCTCTCAGCGGATGCGCGGATGTCGATCATGGAGATCAAATGGGGCCTCGTCCCTGACATGGCCGGCACGCCGATCCTGGCCAGCCTCGTGCGCGACGACATCCTGCGCGATCTCACCTACACCGGCCGCATCTTTTCCGCCCAGGAGGCGATGGCCTACGGCCTCGCCACGCGCATCTGCGACGACCCGCGTACTGCGGCGCTGGATGTCGCGCGCGAGATCGCAGGGAAGAGCCCCGATGCGATCCGCGCGGCAAAGCGCCTGCTCAACAATCTCGCGGTCGATCCCGGCCCGGCGCTGCTTGCCGAGTCCGTCGAGCAGCAGAAGCTGATCGGCAGCGCCAACCAAACCGAAGCGGTGCGCGCCAATCTGGAAAAGCGCGCGCCGAGATTCGCGGATTAGCAGCTCGCCGTCATTCCGGGGCGATACGAAGCATCGAGCCCGGAATCCATAACCACGATCGGGAGTATGGATTCCGGGCCTGCGCCTTTGGCGCATCCCGGAATGACGACGGTAGGTTTGGCCGCATTCTCGAACCCGACGAAAGATCGGAAAACAACAATGAGCGAAACGTCCCACTTCCTCGGCATCGTCTCCGGCGAGCGCCGTCGTGCCCATGCCGAGGTCGCAGACCGTAGCGACCGCATCGCCTCCGGCCTCGCCAAGCTCGGCGTCAAGCCAGGCGATTGCGTCTGCATGCTGATGCGTAACGACATCGCCTTCCTCGAAGCCGCCTATGCCACGATGCGCCTCGGTGCCTATGGCGTGCCGATCAACTGGCACTTCAAGCCGGAGGAGATCAACTATATCCTAGAGGACTCCCGCGCGTCGGTGCTGATCGGCCATGCCGACATGCTGCACGGCTTGCGCGATGCGATCCCTGAGGGAGTCACCGTGCTCAGCGTGCCGACGCCGCCAGAGATTCTGTCCAATTACAAGATCGATCCGGCTTATCTGACGACGTCTGACTTCGCGATCGACTTCGAAGCCTGGCTCGTGCAACACCCGCCCTATGACGGCCCGGTCGTGCCGCAGCCGATGAACATGATCTATACGTCAGGCACGACCGGCCATCCCAAGGGCGTCCGCCGCAACGCGCCGACGCCGGAGCAGCAGGCCGCCGGCGAGCGCATGCGCGCGATGATCTACGGGCTCAAGCCCGGCGCCCGCGCGCTGCTGCCGGGGCCGCTCTATCATTCCGCGCCGAACTCGTTCGGCATCCGTGCCGGCAAGCTCGGCGGGGTGCTGGTGCTGATGCCGCGCTTCGAGGCAGAGGAATTTCTGCAGGCGATCGAGCACTACAAGATCGACACCATCTTCATGGTGCCGACCATGTTCATCCGCCTGATGAAGCTGCCGGAGAAGGCGCGCAAGCAGTACGACGTCTCCTCGCTGCGCCACGTCATTCATGCCGCGGCGCCATGCCCGGCAGACGTCAAGCGCGCCATGATCGAATGGTGGGGACCGGTGATCTGCGAGTTCTATGGCTCGACCGAATCCAGCGCAGTGACCTTCGCGACCTCCGAGGATGCGCTGAAGAAGCCCGGCACCGTCGGCAGGATTTCGCCGGGCGCCGAGCTGCGCTTCATCGGCGAGGACGGCCGCGCGCTGGGCGTCGGCGAGATCGGCGAGATCTATTCCCGCATGGCCGAGATGGCCGATTTCACCTATCACAACAAGCCGGAGAAGCGCGCCGAGATCGACCGCGACGGCTTCATCACCTCTGGCGACGTCGGTTACATCGACGAGGACGGCTACGTCTTCATCTGCGACCGAAAGCGCGACATGGTGATCTCGGGCGGCGTCAACATCTACCCGGCCGAGATCGAGTCGGTACTGCATGCCGTGCCGGGCGTGCATGATTGCGCCGTGTTCGGCATCCCCGACGCTGAATTCGGTGAGGCGCTGATGGCGGTGGTCGAGCCGCAGGCCGGTGTCACGCTCGATGAAGCCGGACTCCGCGCCGCGCTGAAGGCGCATCTGGCCGACTACAAGGTGCCCAAGCACATCGAGATCCGCACCGGCCTGCCGCGCGAAGATTCCGGAAAAATCTTCAAGCGCCGCCTGCGCGATCCCTATTGGGAGCAGGCGGGCCGGAAGATCTGACGGTGCGTAGCCCGGGTGAGCGCAGCGATACCCGGGACGACCAGCAACCACTGTCCCGGATGTCGCTGCGCTCATCCGGGCTAAGAGACCGAGGGGCTTTCATGAGCGACACGACAGATGGGGACATCACAAGCGAAGTCCTCTACACGGTCGCCGACCATATCGCGACCATCATGCTGAACGCGCCGGAGCGCATGAACACGATCTCCGGGCCGATGCTGAACGATCTCGCCCGCCTGTTGACCGAGGCCAATGAGGACAGGAACGTCCGCGTCGTGATCCTCACCGGCAAGGGCAGGGCGTTCTGCGCCGGCCTCGACCTGCGCAAGGAGCGCGACGATAACGGCCTCAGCGCGGCGTCCTCCCCGACCACGATCAACCTCCGCAACACGCCGCCCACGGTCCTGCATGCGATGGACAAGCCCACCATCTGCGCGGTCAACGGCGGCGCGGCTGGTTACGGCATGGACACCGCGCTCGGCTGCGACATCCGCATCATGGTCGAGTCGGCAAAGCTCGCCGCAGCCTTCGTCAAGCGCGGCGTGGTGCCGGAGTCCGGCGGCACCTGGCTGTTGCCGCGCATGCTCGGCTGGGCCAAGGCGTCAGAGCTGATCTTCACGGGCCGTACGCTGAGTGCGCGCGAATGCCTGGAATGGGGCCTCGCCAACGAGGTCGTGCCGGACGCCGAACTGATGGGCCGCGCGATGGCCATCGCGCGCGAAATCGCCGCCAATGCGCCGCTGGCGGTGCAGGCCTCCAAGCGCATGATGCGGATGGGCCTCAACGAAAACTTCTCCGATCACGTCCACCACGTCTATCTGCAGCTCCTGCCGTTGTTCAGAACGGAGGACATGGCCGAGGGCATGAAGGCCTTCATGGAGAAGCGCGAGCCGAAATTCGAGGGACGGTAGCCGGTTGTCCGTAGCCCCAGAGCAATCGCGTGTGAGAGCGATTTCGCCTGCGGCCATCCTGCGAGACGCCCGCCGTCGGCGGGCCCTCAGGATGAGGACCTGGTGTGCGGCGCCACTTCCAGCGGGCGCCAATGCTGCTTAGCCTCATCCTGAGGAGACCGCGAAGCGGTCGTCTCGAAGGACGAGCGTGCGCTCAGCTCGCGCAAAATGCGATATTCGCGTCATCAGGGCTACGCTGTCTTAGCAGAGACAGATTTCGTGCCTATATGAGCGGCGTCACTGACTTCCGGATCATCCCATGGCTCCCGTTTCCATCCTGCTCAACCTGCTCTGGATCCTCTTCGGCGGCGCCTGGATGGCGTTCGGCTGGGTGATCGCCGCGGTCATCATGGCCATCACCATCATCGGCCTGCCCTGGGCGCGGGCGGCGTTCAACATCGCCGTCTACACGCTGCTGCCGTTCGGCTCGCGGGCGGTGCGCCGCGACGAGGTCACCGGCATGAGCGATATCGGCACCGGCCCGCTCGGGGTGATCGGCAACATCATCTGGTTCGTGCTCGCCGGCTGGTGGCTGGCGCTCGGCCATGTCCTGACCGCGCTGGTCCTCGCGATCACCATCATCGGCATCCCCTTCGCCTGGGCACACCTGAAGCTCGCGGGCATCGCGCTCTGGCCGATCGGCAAGGTGATCGTGCCGGCTTGAGGCGCGGACGCGTCAATGTCGGTCGCGGGGGCCGGTGCGCTCCGGCCGAGCAGACTTTGGAGCTTCGCGGCGATCGACGCTCCTGTGGGACTCTCGCATCATTAGGCTCGCGGCGAATTCTCTCGAAACTCGCGCGGCGTTATGCCCGCCATGCGGCGGAACGCACGGGCAAAGTGAGCCGGGTCGGTGTAACCCGTGGCAAAGGCAACATCGATTATCCTGGCGTCCGTCTTGCGCAGCAAGTCGGCACCTTTCTCGAACCTGACCTGATCGAGCAAGCGAGAGTAAGTCAGTCCTGCGCTTGCGAGGCCGCGCTGAAGGCTTCTCACGCTGGTCCCGGCGATCTCCGCCACCTCGGCGATGCCGGGGGGGCCCTTATCCAGGTACGATGGAAGCATCATCTTGAGCGATGTTATGGCATCGGTGCCGATGCGCTGAAACTCGCGCTCCGTTGGGCCTGATGCCGCGGGCTTCACCGGATTGGGCAAGCTCAGCATTGAAATGGGCACATCAATCCATGAAACCTTCTGACCCGACAGGAAGCGGGTGTGGGGCCACCGGGATTGGGTCTCGGGACCAGGCGTGTATCGAGCTTCAAAGGCGATGGTCGCCGGCGCCCAGTTCGGCCCTGCAAACTGGCGGATGGCGTACACCATCATCACGTTCTGCAGCCATTGCGTATGCTCGAGATGCAGAGTTCCGGCAGTTCCGGAGATGCTGTTGCAAACCCTCAAGAGGTCATCATGACGCTCGAGCCAATAGCGGACGAAGTTGTCTTCGATCTGGATAAGCTGACACCATTGCTCCAAGACGGAAAACAGGGTCGGCGCGTGGCGAACCGCAGCTTGAAGTTGGTCACTCATATGACCAAAGTGCATTCGTTGGACGGCCCGAAATCCAAGATCCGTAATCCCCTGCGATGATTGTGCAATCGTTGCGAACTGAAGTGCGGGAATGAGTGGGAAGTAGTCATTGGGCTTCTGTTCGGGATGTGCGGGCAGGCCGAACCTGCTCAGCATCCGTTCAGCCGGGGCCCCGACATCGTTCAAAACCTCAACGAAAGGGGCAAGCAAGGCGCAGCGCGCCACGACAATGGCCTTCATGGTCGTGCCCCGGGACGTCACGGCTTTCCGCTGTCCCGGCCTCCCAAGGTGATGCAACCGTGCGCCTTGCTCGTGATGCTACTTTAGACTGAGTTCAAGATCAACCTTGCCACGCTGCGCTGCGGCATCATGCCGGTGCTACCCTTCGCAACGGTCGGCGAGGTCGCATTTTGGCGCGCGATGGCCATACGTCATGGCGTCTTCTGCGTAAACATTGGCGAATATGTCGGAAGAGCGGAGGTTTTGCGCCGCATCATGAAGCGAGTCTCCACGCCGTCCCGATACGCTGTCCGAGCGGCCATCGCCGCGTCGCTGCGCCAGGACCGTGCGGTGCTCCCCCAAACGGCGCACCGGCTCGGCATCAGTACCCGCTCGCTGCAGCGCCGCCTTGCCGAGATGGGCACCACCTACGCTGAGCTCGTCGCGGAGGTTCGGCTCGACACCGCCTGCCATCTGCTCGCGGAATCGGACGAAAACATCGCCGACATCGCTGCGCGTTTGGGTTTCGCAGGTGCCAGCAGCTTCAGCCGCAACTTCGCGCGCTTGATGAAGATCCAACCCAACGTCTATCGGCGACAGCAGTCAAACCGGACGAATGGCGCGAAATGCGGTCCTTTTGCCCGAAAGCCGGCAGGTAAGCGCTTCTCGGGACCTCGAAATGACTAACTCGACCTCGGAATGATTGGCGCGAAATGGCAAGACGCGGCGACATCGAGAGATCATTCTGCACGCTGTGCGAGCGTGCCTCGATTGTCAGTGAACCGGGAAGCGCGTCATGCAGGCATTTGGAATACCTGCCGTTAACCATTGGGTTTTGGCAGGCAACAGCCGACGAAAAAGACGAGCGGCAAACAGGAGTGAACGTCACATGCGGATCGCTGGACTAGATCGGATTATCGCAATTCTCGCCCTGGCCATGACGTTTTGCAGCGCCAGTGCGTCGCTCGCCCAGAACGCGGCGGCACCGTCGTCCATGAAGACCATCGGCACGCCAGCAGCCTCAGCCAAACCCGAGATCGTGCCGTCGCTGTTCGTGCTCAACTCCCGCGGCGCCACGTTGCAAGGCGACACACTCACTTTGACCGGCGTATCGCCCAGCTCGATCATATTTGCCGACCGTCCAGTACGGTCCGCAGGCCACCAGGCGACCGCCGACGTGATCGCGGAGTGGGGATCGGGTGACGATAGTTTCACCAAAAATCCTCCGAACGCGACCGTTTCCGTGCTGGGCAAGGATGGTTCGGTCAAGGACGCCGTCGTGGTCCTCAAGAACCCGAAGCTCGAGGGCGACAAGCTCACCTTCCATGTCCAGACTCTGGAAGGCGATCTTGCCGGCGCCGACGGTGGCGCTGCCCTCTTCATCGACATCATCGGGCGGCCGTTCACGCCGATGTCGTTCGCCGGCGTTGCCCGGCGTAGCGCGTTCCGCGGCGCGATGTATGCAGGCGCCGCATATGGCGCGGCTGCGTACTATCACCCCTACGCGCGGCCGGCATGCGGCTATTACCCGTATCCGCCCTGCTATTGAGACGAGGGAAGCGGGTTTCCCCTTAGCTCGGTGAATTGAGCGACCAACGCATCGAAAGATTTCCAGTTCTTCATTTCAACGGAGTTCGTATCATGGATATCACCCGTCGCAACGTAACGATCGGCGGCATGAGCCTGCTCGCTAGTTCCTCGATAAGCACAATGGGCCACGCCGAGCTCGGCGAACTTCTCGGCATCGGCGAGGGACTCGAGGAGTTCGCACTTGCCACCGACGCCTATATCTTCGGCTATCCGCTCGTGACGATGGAGATGACGCGCCGTGTCATCACCAACGTTGCAACGCCGGTCGGCACGCGCGCGCCGATGGGCCAGATCATCAAGCTGCGCAAGTATCCAGATGCGTCCTTCCGCGACGTGACGGCACCAAATGCCGACACGCTTTACACCAGCGCGTTCTTCGACGTCGGCAAGGAACCGTGGGTGCTCAGCATCCCGGACATGAAGGGCCGTTACGCACTCTTCCCGATGCTGGACGGCTGGACGACGGTGTTCCAGGTGCCGGGCAAGCGGACGACCGGTACCGGCGCGCAGACCTACGCCATCACGGGCCCGGGATGGAAGGGCACGCTGCCGTCCGGCGTCAAGGAATACAAGTCGCCCACCAGCATCGTGTGGCTGCTCGGCCGCATCTATTGCACCGGCACGTCCGAGGACTACGCCGAGGTGCACAAGCTGCAGGACGAATGCAGGCTGGTCCCGCTGAGCTCCTATGGCAAGCCCTATACGCCGCCTGGAGGCAAGGTCGATGCTTCCATCGACATGAAGACTGCTGTTCGTGATCAGGTCAATCGCATGGATGCGACGGCCTATTTCACGTTGCTCTGCAAGCTCATGAAGGACAATCCGCCGGCGGCCGCCGACGCGCCGCAACTCGCCAAGTTCGCGAGGATCGGAATCGTGCCAGGGCAGGATTTCGACGCAAGCAAGCTCAAGGCCGACTTCGTCAAGCGCGTTCCGGAGATCGGATTCGATCGCATCATGCTTCAGTTCAAGATCAACAAGGACATGAAGGACGAGAACGGCTGGGGCTTCACCACCAAGACCGGCATCTACGGTACCGACTATCTGATGCGGGCGCTGGTTACCGCCATCGGGCTCGGCGCCAACCGGCCGCAGGACGCCGTATATCCGACATCGCTGAAAGACGCTGAGGGCCGCAAATACAACGGTGCCAACAAATACGTGCTGCGATTTGCCAAGGGGCAGCTGCCGCCGGCGCTCGGGTTCTGGTCGCTCACGATGTACGATTCGAACTATTTCTTCGTGAACAATCCACTCGACCGCTACTCGATCAGCGCGCGACAGAATTTGAAATCGAATCCTGACGGCTCCACCGATCTCTACATCCAGAAGGACTCGCCGGGGAAGGACAAGGAATCCAACTGGCTTCCCGCACCGTCAGGCGATTTTGTCCTGATGATGCGGCTGTATTGGCCGAACGAGAAGAACCCCTCGATCATCAATGGATCTTGGAAGATTCCGCCGGTCAAGCAGGTCACCTGAGCCGAAGGCATACGACGGCACAAACTCTCAAATACCTCGGCTGGTCCGGCCTGCGGCTATGACCTCATCCGCTCCGCCATCGACGCCAGCGCTTTGGCGCTGGCGTCCGCCGAATAAAAGAACAATGGTGACAAAGGAGAGCATCCCATGTTGACGAAACGCGATCTGCTTCGCTCCGCTGCAATGACCGCGCTCGCCGTCACAACGGCGAGGTCCACCCCGGCAATTGCGCAGAACAAAGCCGATTGGCCCAGGCTGTTAGAGGCCAAGGACATCGCCGAGGCAGGTTTCATCTACGGCCTGCCAATCGTGATGAACTATGCAATCATGTACGAATACGCGGTCGACCGCAATTCGGGGCAGTTCAAGGCACCGTTCAATCAGATCAAGAACGAGCCGAATGTCTACACCTACAAGGATACGGCGATCGTCACGCCCAATAGCGACACGCCCTATTCCTTCGTGTGGCTGGATTTGCGGGCGGAGCCGGTGGTGCTCTCGGTGCCGGCAATCGATCCGAAGCGCTACTACTCGGTCATGCTCTGCGACGGCAATACTTACAATTACGGGTATATCGGCACCCGAGCCACAGGGAGCGAGGCCGGCGACTACATGGTGGTCGGGCCCGACTGGAAGGGCGACACCCCGGCGGGCATCAAGCGAGTGTTTCGTTCGAGCACACAGTTATCCCTCGCGGGCTATCGCACCCAGCTTTTCGGCCCGGATGATCTCGACAACGTCAAGAAGGTGCAAGCTGGCTACAAGGTGCAGATGCTCTCGGCTTATCTGAAACAGACGCCGCCGCCGGCCGCGCCAGCCATCGACTTCCCCAAGATCGACAAGGAACTCGTGAAGACCAACTTCTTCGATTATCTCGACTTCGCGCTACAATTCGCGCCGGCACAGGATAATGAGAAGGAGATACGCTCCAAGCTGGCACGCATCGGGGTCGGGCCGGGCAAGACCCTCAACTTCAAGGACCTGCCACTGGAGCACAAGCTGGAGCTTGGCCTCGGCATGAAGGAGGGGCAGCGGAAGGTGGACGAGGCCGTCGCATCTGCCGGCAAAGCGATCAACGGCTGGCGCGTTAGCGGTCTTCCAGGCGATAGCGCCCACTACAATGGCGACTGGTTGAAGCGAGCCGTCGCCGCTCAGGCCGGCATTTACGGCAATGACCCGGCGGAAGCGACCTATCCGTTCACGCGTGTTGACAGCGACGGCCGGACGCTCGACGGCAGCAAGCACAATTACACACTGACCTTCCCCGCGGGACAACTGCCCCCGGTGAACTCCTTCTGGTCGGTGACGATGTATGACGGCAAGAGCCAACTCCTGGTCGAGAACCCGATCAGCCGCTACCTCATCAACTCGCCGATGTTGCCCGGCATGAAGAAGAATGAGGATGGCTCGCTCACCCTCTACATCCAGAAGGACAGCCCCGGCGCGGACAAGGAAGCAAATTGGCTGCCTGCGCCCAATGACACGATCTATCTTGTCATGCGCCTGTACTGGCCGAAGAGCGAAGCACCTTCGATCCTGCCGGCCGGCGAAGGGACCTGGCAGCCGCCTGGCATCAAGCGGGTTTGACAGTCGTCCGAATGCAGATCGGTTCGGCAAATGGTCCGGTCAGATCGTATGCCGCATACTTTTGGCGCGGACCGTGACCACCCGTTGCAGTTCAGCGACGGCCATTTTGGGTTCAGACACAATTGGTGTCGGGGGTAGAGAATGACGCCATCCAGGCAAGAATCTCGGGTTTGGTTCATCCGCTCGAGTCTCGGCGCGGCCATGGTGCTGCTCGGCTGCGTGCCCGAAGCGGCATATGCCGATGAGGGTGGGGTTTCGTACTGGCTTCCCGGCCGGTTCGGCAGCCTCGCGGCGGCCCCGGCGGTGCCGGGCTGGTCGATGGCGGCGGTGTATTATCACACGACCGTATCCGCATCCGGAGCCACAGCCGCGGCGAAGGAAATCCAGATCGGCAGGTTTCCCGCGACGGTGAACAGCAGCCTCAATCTGCATCTCAATGCGCAGGGCGACCTCGTTCTGCTCAACCCCACCTACACCTTCGCAACTCCGGTGCTCGGAGGACAATTGGCCATTGGCGTAACCGGCCTGTTCGGGCGGTCGAGCGCCGACCTGAGCGGGACGCTGACCACGGCACTTGGACCGCTGGTGATACGCGCAACGGCACCATCGCCGACTCCATCACATCGGTCGGCGACCTCTATCCGCAGGCGACATTGAAGTGGAACGCCGGGGTCCACAATTTCATGACCTATGTGACCGGGGACATTCCGGTCGGCGCCTATTCGCCAATCCGGCTTGCCAATCTCGGTATCGGCCATGCTGCTATCGACGGCGGCGGCGGCTACACCTACTTCAATCCGCAGACCGGCCACGAGTTTTCGGCTGTCGCGGGACTTACCTACAATTTCAAGAACAACGACACACAATATCAGAATGGCATCGACTTCCACTTCGACTGGGGCGCCTCCCAGTTTCTCTCCAAACAGCTTTTTGTCGGACTGGTGGGGTACGGCTATCAGCAGATCACCGACGACTTTGGACAACACCCGATCCTCGGTGGTTTCCGGTCGCGGGTCGTTGGGGTAGGTCCGCAGGTCGGATACCTGTTTCCGGTTGAAGACATGCAAGGTTATCTCAACCTGAAGGCATATGGCGAATTCGCGGCGGAGAACCGGCCGGCAGGATGGAATGCGTGGTTGACGTTCTCGATTTCGCCGATGGCTCCTGCCGGCACCGTGGCGCCGACCCGACGGATGGTGACGAAATAGGCCGTGGTGGCACACAATCCCTCGCGTTGCCCGGTCGGGCAAAGCACGCCACATGCAGGTCAAGGGGCCAGAACCGTCCTCAGATTTCGCAGCTGGTCAGATTCAATGCCTTGCGCAAGCCACCAAACGCCTTGAGCCGACAGGGCTCGGTATTGTCGGCGGCCTTTGAACGCTGGACATTGGCAGTTCGCTTGATAACGGCTGCCTTCGGTTTTGGCTTGGGACGTTCGGCGGTCGCGATCTTCTTCGGATGGTTCCGATGACGGGTGATCGCTTCCGGCTCGCGCGAACCGAGATGGATGTCTTCCGGCGGAGCAACGGGCGGTTCGACCAAAGCAGCCTGTGTCGGCATCTCGCTGCTCACAGCGACGACGTCAAGGCGATCGGCCTTCGCCAATGCGTCATGGGCAGCCGGGATGGCTGCGTTTTGCTCGGCAAGCGGCTGGACGATCGCGCGACGCGGTGGAGTTCTCAGCTCCATTGCCGAGAGCATTCCTACGCTCAACAGGATAAGGAGGCCCAACAACGCCATTCTCAGCATAATGCGCCTCTAACCAAGGTTAGTGCCGCTGAAAATTCTCCGCTGCAATAAGGCAACTTGTCGGCGGCTGCCGCCTCACGACGAATCATTTGCGCGACAGGGTTAACGTCGGTGATGCTCCTGCACGTGCCGAAAACGCCGCCGCTCACTAGCCTGTAGGATGGGTAGAGCGTAGCCGGCCGCAAGACCGCGAGACGATGTCCATTGGTGAGATTGCAGCAATCTCTCGTGCCCCGGACGCAGCGCAGCGCGCCGCGTCTTCGCGGCGTGATGCGCTGCAGAGCCGGGGCCCATGTTGCGGCAATGCGCTCTGTGGCTTCTGTTGGGGTGGACGGCCCCCGACGGCATCAGTGTGCCAGAATGAGGTCGGTCTAGAGTCCCGGCTCGGCGGAGCAACGCTTGCGGCGTTGCTGCTTGTCCGGGACACGTGATCATCACCCCAGCCCTGCCGCGCCGCCACCAAGTTCATCTTGCACTGCGGCGGAAAAATATCGCACACTCGCGCTTGCCGGGCATCCAAGCGAGCTCGAACCAAGGAGCGAGCCATGTCCCTCCAGACCGTACCATCCGACAGCACTGAACCCCGCGCCAACCGCCCTGATGACGTCCAGGCGCTCGAGGCCGACGCGCGCATGCGGGACGACATCCGCCTGCTCGGGCGCATCCTCGGCGACACCGTGCGCGACCAGGAGGGCGCCGAATTGTTCGACCTGGTCGAGCGCATCCGGCAGACCTCGATCCGGTTCCACCGCGACGAGGACCGGCTCGCCCGCCGCGAGCTCGAGCAGATCCTCGACAGCATGTCGACCTCCGAGACGGTGCGGATCGTCCGTGCCTTCAGCTATTTCTCGCACCTTGCCAACATCGCCGAGGACCAGAACAACATCCGCCAGATGCGCGCGCGTGCTGCCAAAAGCGGCGGCTCCGGCGTGCTGGCGGACACGCTGGCCCATGCCAAGGCGGCGGGCATTGGTCCCGATCAGCTCCGCAACTTCTTCAAGACCGCGCTGGTCAGCCCGGTGCTGACCGCGCATCCGACCGAAGTCCGCCGCAAGAGCACCATGGACCGCGAGATGGAGGTCGCCGGCCTGCTCGACCGCCGCGAGCGGGTCGCGTTGACCGCGGAGGAAGCGGCCGCCAGCGACGAGCAGCTTCGCCGCGAGGTGCTGACGCTGTGGCAGACCAATCTGTTGCGCCGGACCAAGCTGACCGTGCTCGACGAGGTCGCCAACGGCCTGTCCTTCTACGACTACACCTTCCTGCGCGAGGTGCCGCGGCTTGTAAACGCGCTCGAGGACCGGCTGGAGGAGGACGGCGCACAGGCTGCCGGCGAGCTCGCCTCGTTCCTGCGCATGGGCAGCTGGATCGGCGGCGATCGTGACGGCAACCCCTTCGTCACCGCCGACGTCATGCGCGGCACGCTGCGGCTGCAGTCGAGCCGGGTGATGCAGTTCTATCTGAACGAGCTGCACGTGCTCGGCGCCGAGCTGTCGATCGCGGCTCATCTTGCCGACGTCTCGGAGGAGCTGCGCAACCTGGCGGAGCGCTCGCCGGACACCTCGCCGCACCGAAGCGGCGAGCCTTATCGTCTCGCGGTGTCCGGCATCTATGCCCGGCTCGCCGCAACGGCCGAAATGCTGGAGGTCGAGATCACACGCCGGCCGGTCGGCAAAGCGGCGCCTTACGCCAGCGTCAAGGAGCTGCAGGCCGATCTCGACGTGCTGCACCGCTCGCTGATCTCCAACAACGCCCGCGTCATCGCCCGCGGCCGGCTGCGGCTGCTGCGCCGCGCAGTGGACTGCTTCGGCTTCCATCTCGCCCGGCTCGACATCCGCCAGAACTCGGCCGTGCACGAACGCACCATCGCCGAGCTGATGGACGCCGCCAATCCCGGCATGTCCTATCTCGCGCTCGGCGAGGATGCCCGCATCTCGCTGCTCACCAACGAATTGCGCTCGACGCGCGCGCTGGTCTCGCCCTTCGTCAAATACAGCGACGAGACCATGGGGGAGCTCAACGTCTTCCATGCCGCCGCGGAAGCGCATGCGAAGTTCGGCTCGGACGCCATCCCCCAATGCATCATCTCGATGTGCAAGGGCATGTCGGACATGCTGGAAGTGGCCGTGCTGCTCAAGGAGGTCGGCCTCGTCCATCCTTCCGGCCGCAGCGCCATCAACATCGTCCCGCTGTTCGAGACCATCGAGGATCTGCAGGCCTCATCCGGCATCATGGATCGCATGCTGTCGCTGCACGACTACCGCCGGCTGGTCGACAGCCGTGGCAGCGTGCAGGAGGTCATGCTCGGCTATTCCGACTCGAACAAGGACGGCGGCTTCGTCACCTCGGGCTGGGAGCTCTACAAGGCCGAGATCGGCCTCGTCGAGGTGTTCGAGCGCCACCACGTGCGGCTGCGCCTGTTCCACGGCCGTGGCGGTTCGGTCGGCCGCGGCGGTGGGCCGAGCTATGACGCCATCATCGCGCAGCCCGGCGGCGCCGTGAACGGCCAGATCCGCATCACCGAGCAGGGCGAGATCATCTCGTCGAAATATTCCAACGCCGAGGTCGGCCGCAACAATCTGGAGATCCTCGCCGCCGCGACGCTGGAGGCGAGTCTCCTGCATCCGCGCCAGAGCGCACCGCGCCGCGAATATCTGACCGCGATGGACGAGCTTTCCAATCTCGCCTTCAAGGCCTATCGCGGCCTGGTCTACGAGACCGACGGCTTCGTCGATTATTTCTGGGCTTCCACCGTCATCAACGAGATCGCGACGCTGAACATCGGCAGCCGTCCGGCCTCGCGCAAGAAGACCCGCGCGATCGAAGACCTTCGCGCCATCCCCTGGGTGTTCTCCTGGGCGCAATGCCGCCTGATGCTGCCGGGCTGGTACGGCTTCGGCAGCGCGGTCGAGCAATGGATCGCCGAGCATCCCGACAAGGGCATGCCGTTCCTGAAGGAGCTCTACCAGGAATGGCCGTTCTTCCGCATGCTGCTGTCGAACATGGACATGGTGCTGGCGAAAAGCTCGATCGCGATCGCCTCGCGCTACGCCGAGCTCGTGCCCGACGAAGCCTTGCGCGAGAAGATCTTCGGCCGTATCCGCCGCGAATGGCATTCCTGCATCGAGACGCTGCTCGACATCATGGGCCAGGACCGGCTGCTCCAGGGCAATCCGCTCCTGGAGCGCTCCGTACGCCACCGCTTCCCTTATCTCGACCCGCTCAACCACGTGCAGGTCGAACTCTTGAAAGAGCACCGCGCGCAGAACCCGGACGAGCAGGTGCTGCGCGGAATTCAGCTGACCATCAACGGCATTTCGGCGGGGTTGAGGAATACGGGGTAGGGGACGACGCTGTCGCCAAATCCTCAGCCGTCATGCCCGGGCTTGTCCCGGGCATCCACGTTCTTCGTGCCGCGCGTCAAGGCGTGGATGGCCGGGACAAGCCCGGCCATGACGCGTGGTGATGCAGTGCCCCTCAACAGAAATGCGCGCCCTGCGTTTCCACATAGACCGCATAGAGCGACTGGCTCGCGGTCATGAACAGGCGGTTGCGCTTCTTGCCGCCGAAGCAGACATTGGCGCAGGTCTCGGGCAGCAGGATCTGCCCGATCCGCGCGCCGTCGTTCGGTGCGAACACCTGCACGCCGTCATAGCCCGGGCCGACCCAGCCGGCGCCGACCCAGATATTGCCCTCGGTGTCGACGCGAAGGCCGTCCGGAAAGCCTGACTTGCCGTCGAGCTTCATGTCGATCAGCTTCTTCGGGTTCGACAGCTTTGGGCCGTCGACGTCATAGGACCACACCACGTTCTCCGCTTGCGGGTAATGTGTGATGCCGGTGTCGCAGACATAGAGCTTCCTGTAGTCGTGGCTGAAGGCGATGCCGTTCGGCTTGAACGGTTCGTCGGCGACCTTCGCGACTTGACCGGTCTGGGGGTCGAGACGATAGACCGCTTCCTTCTGGTGGGGCTGGAGCGAGCCCGTCTTGGCGAGCTTGCCTTCGTAGATGCTGATCGCGCCATAGCCGGGATCGGTGAACCAGATCGCCTTGTCGTTGGGATGGACCACCATGTCGTTGGGGCCGTTGAGCGGCTTGCCACCCGCCTGCTCGGCCAGGGTCGTGACCGAGCCGTCGTGCTCGTAGCGCACGAGGCGGGTGCGTTCGGCGCTGAGCTGGCGGCCCTCGGTGTCGAACGAGTTGCCGTTGGATTCGTTCGACGGCTTGTGGAACTGCTCGGAGATATGGCCGTCATCGTCGAGATAGCGAAGCTGGCGGTTGGCGGGGATGTCGCTCCAGACCAGATATTGCCCCTGCGCATTCCACGCCGGCCCTTCCGCCCAGAGGCAGCCGGTGTAGAGCCGCTTGATCGCGGTGTTGCCGACCTTGGCCTTGAAGCGTTTGGGATCGATCACGACGATGTCGGGGTCGGGATAGCGCTGCGGTTCGGCATTGGCGCCGAAGTCGCGGGCATTGGCCTGTGAGGCAAGGATGGTGGACGCCGCGAGAGCCGCGGTGCCTTTGAGGAGAGTGCGGCGTCCAAGGCCGCCGGTCGCAGTGGTGTAGTCGGTGTTGGTCAGTATTCTTGTCATGGTTTCCTCCCAAAGTTTGTTGGGAGGACACCATTCGCCCCCATTCGGGCGTAAAGCGGGGCGATCTCAGGCGGAGACAACCAGAGATCGCAGGGCAGGGATGCCGGAAATGCAGCTAGACCGGATCCCAGGTGAAGATGTCGGCGGAGCGGTCGAGCTTGTAGAACGAACCCTTGAGCGCCGGCATGCCATGTTCCGCGATCGATTGCGGCGTCCAGCCTTCGCTCCGCTGCACCGAGCGGATCGGCCGGTTCTGGCTGAACAGGAAGATCTCGTTCATGCGCACGCCGAAGATCTGGCCGGTGACGTCCTTGGCGGAATCGCCGAGCAGATAGCCGCAGAGCGGGGCGATCTTCTCCGGTCCCATCTGCTTGATCTTCTCGACGCGCGCTTTCTCGGCCTCGGTCTCGGTCGGGATGGTCCCGATCATGCGGGTCCAGGCGAACGGCGAGACGCAGTTGGAGCGCACGTTGAAGCGGCCCATGTCGAGCGCGATCGACTTCGACAGGCCGACGATGCCGAGCTTTGCGGCGGCGTAATTGGCCTGGCCGAAATTGCCGATCAGGCCCGATGTCGAGGTGAAGTGCACGAAGGAGCCCGACTCCTGCTCGCGGAAGACGCGGGCCGCGGCGTGGCTGACGTAGAATGAGCCCATCAGGTGCACCTTGATGACGGCCTCGAACGCTTCCACGCTCATCTTGTGGAAGATCATGTCGCGCAGGATGCCGGCATTGTTGACGACGCCGTCGAGCCGGCCGAAATGGTCGGTCGCGGTCTTCACGATCTTGCTGGCGGGGATCGCTTCCGCCACCGACTCGAAATTGGCAACCGCCGTGCCGCCGCGCTTCTTGATCTCCTCGACCACCTCCTCGGCCGGAGCAGCGTTCGCGCCGGCGCCGTCCGCGGCACTGCCGGGATCGTTGACGACGACCTTGGCGCCCTCTGCCGCGCACAGCAGCGCGATCTCGCGCCCGATGCCGCGGCCTGCGCCGGTGACGATGATGACCTTGTCCTGCAGTGATTTCGACATGTGGGTTCTCCTGTTGGTCCGTCATTCCGGGATGGTGCGACGCACCAGACCCGGAATCTCGAGATTCCGGGTTCGCGCCAAGAGGTGCGCCCCGGAATGACGGTTAGCTACCTCTCGTTCGTAAACACGATCGTGCCACTTGCGGCGAACATGCCGCCGACGCCGTGGCACACCGAAATCTTCGCGTTCGGCACCTGTGCCGGCGCGATGCCGCGCATCTGGCGGACGCTCTCCTGGAGCGCGTACATGCCGTACATGCCCGAATGCATGTAGGACAGGCCGCCGCCATTGGTGTTGAGCGGCAACTTGGCCCCAGGCCGCGTGTTGCCGTCCGCGATGAACCGGCCGGTTTCTTCGTACGGCATGAAGCCGAGATCGCCGAGGCCGAACAGGGGCAGATGCGCGAACGCATCGTAGATCATGAGATGATCGACGTCCTTGTGGGCGATGCCGGCCTCCTTGAACGCCAGCGGCCCTGCAGTCTTGAACGCGCGCGAGGAATTGAAGGTCTCCATCTGGCTGACCATCGGCGTCTCCACGCTCTCGCCGGTACCCCTGATGTAGACGGGCTTGCGCGGAAAGTCCCTGGCGCGGTCCGCCGAGGTCAGGATCAGCGCGCCGCCGCCGTCGGTGACGAGGCAGCACTGGAGCAGCCGGAACGGATAGGCGATCATGCGCGAGTTCAGCACGTCGGCGACCGTGATCGGGTCCTTCATCATCGCGCGCGGATTCTTGGCCGCCCATTCCCGCTGCACCACGGCCACCGAAGCGAGCTGCTCGTGGGTGATGCCATAGGTCTTCATGAAGCGCAGCACGGGGATCGGAAACATGCTGGGCGGACCGTAGACGCCATAGGGCGCCTCGAACTGGCCGTTGAGGCTGTCCGGCGGGGTTGAGCGCGGCAATTTGCCGATCATCGACTTGCCGCTCTCGGCGTGGGTGATCAGCACGGTCTTGCACAGGCCGGCCTCGATCGCCGCGGCGGCATGGCGGACGTGGAGCATGAACGAGCAGCCGCCGACCGAGGTGCCGTCCACCCAGGTCGGCTTGATGCCGAGATAGTGGCAGACCTGCTGCGGCGTCTCGACCGCGGTGGCAAAGCCGTCGATGTCGGACAGCTTCAGCCCGGCATCCGCAATGGCGTTGAGCGCGGCGTCCGCATGGAGCTGGAGCTGCGAGGCGTTGGGGATGATTCCGAGCTCGGTGGTCTCGGCCGCGCCGACGACGGCAACCTGGTTCTTGCGCATGGCTTATCCCTTCGCCGGCCGGAACACGGGGAGGGTGATCTTGTCGTCGAGCTCCTGGAACGCGACCTCGAGCTTCATGTCGAGCTCGAGCGCCTCCGGCGTCTGCGGGCAGTCGATGATGTTGCTCATCATTCGCGGGCCCTCGTCGAGCTCGACCACGGCGATGGCGTAAGGCGGCGTGAAGCCCGGCGCGGCGGGACGATGGTTGATCACGTAGCTGTAGAGAAAGCCCTTGCCGCTCGCCTTGAAGATGCTGACCTTGCGCGAGGCGCAGGAGGGGCAGAACGGGCGCGGCGGGAAGTAGACATGCGCGCAGGCGTCGCAGCGCTGCAGCCGCAGTTCGCCCGCTTTCGTGCCGTCCCAGAAATGCTGGGTCTCCGGCGTCGGTTTCGGTCGCGCGCGCTGCGGTTCGGCCATGTCAGGGGCTCCTCCCAAAAGACAGGCTTCGCGCCCGCCTGATCTTGATGCGACAATCGACTATGGTACGTCAACGGTCCAGCAATACGCATGCATGCCATCATGCGCACAATGCTTGTGTCGAACTGAGCCAGCGCTATAGATTGCGCGCGCCAATATTCCGTGAGACAGACATGCCCGATTTTCCGACACTGGCGAAGCTCGCCGAAGACCTCGAAAGCGGCCGCACCACCTCCCGCAAGCTGGTCGAAGCCTGCATGGCCAGGATCGCCGATCCCGCCGGAGAGGGCCAGCGCACCTTCCTCCATGTCGACAAGGACGCCGCACTCGCGGCGGCCGATGCGATGGACGCCTTGCGCAAGGCCAAGGCGGCGCCGTCGCGCTATGCCGGCATCCCGATCTCGATCAAGGATCTCTTCGACATCAAGGGCCAGGTGACGCGCGCCGGCTCGCGCGCGCTGGACGATTCGCCGCCGGCCGAGCAGGATGCCGCAACGGTGGCGCGGCTGCGCAGGGCGGGGTTCGTCGTGATCGGCCGAACCAACATGACCGAGTTCGCCTATTCCGGCATCGGCATCAATCCGCATTACGGCACCCCGAAGGGCGTCTGGAATCGGAGCGAGGGTCACGTGCCCGGCGGCTCCTCCTCGGGGGCGGCCGTTTCGGTGCTGGACGGCATGGCGCATGGTGCGCTCGGCACCGACACCGGCGGCTCCTGCCGGATTCCGGCCGCCTTCAACGGCATCGTCGGCTACAAGCCGACGCAGCGCCGCGTGCCGCTCGACGGCTCCGTGCCGCTCTCGTTCTCGCTCGACAGCATCGGCCCGCTGGCACGATCGGTCAGCTGCTGTGCCATACTCGATGCCGTGCTCGCGAACGAGCCGATCATCGCATTGAAGCCGCGGCCGATCCAGGGCATGCGGCTCGCGGTGCCCACCACGATCGCGCTCGACGACCTCGACGCAGAAGTGGCCAAGACCTTCGAGCGCGCGTTGAAGACGCTTGCGGATCACGGCGCTATCATCGAGCGTATCGAGATGGCGGAGTTCCACGATGTCGGCCCGATGAATGCCAAGGGCGGTTTTGCGGCCTCTGAAAGCTATGCCTGGCATCGTTATCTCATCACGTCCAAGGGCGACGTCTATGATCCCCGCGTGTCCGTGCGCATCATGCGCGGCGAGGCACAGAGCGCGGCCGACTATATCGATCTCCTCAACGAGCGCCGCTCGCTGATCGCCCGCGTCAATGCGCGCATTGCACCCTATGACGCGCTGGTGTTGCCGACCACCGCCAACACGCCGCCGAAGATCGCCGATCTCGCCGACGACAAGGCCTTCACCACCCAGAACCTGCGCGCGCTACGCAACTGCACCCTGATCAACATGATCGATGGCTGCGCGATCTCGATCCCTGCACATCGTGACGGCGACGTTCCCGTTGGCCTGATGCTGGCGGGGGCGGGCGGATGGGACCGTCGCATTTTCGAGCTTGCTGCCGGCATGGAGGCCGTCATTCGTGTTTGACCTGACTTTCACCGTCGATGCCCAGGACACCACCACGCCGCTGACACTGGCGATCGACCAGATGGTCATCGCCGGCTGGACCGGCCGCGATCCCGTCGCCCGCGACAAGCACATCGCCGAGCTGCAGGAGATGGGCATCGCTCCGCCGGCGTCGACCCCGATCTACTACCGCGCCTCGGCGCGGCGACTGACCCAGGAAGACCGCATCGAATGCACCGGCGGCGATTCCAGTGGCGAGGTCGAGTTCGTGCTGATCGGCTGGCAGGGCCGCATCTTCGTCGGCTGCGGCTCCGACCACACCGACCGCAAGGTCGAGGCCTACAACGTCACGGTGTCCAAGCAGATGTGCGACAAGCCCATCGCCTCCACTTTGTGGGAGCTCGAGGACATCATCGCCCATTGGGACAGGATGATCCTGCGCTCCTACGCCACCATCAAGGGCGAGCGCGTGCTGTACCAGGAAGGCACGCTCGACGCGATGCTGCCGGTCACCGAGCTCATCGCGCGCGGCTTTGACGGCGGCAAGTTCCCCGACGGCTGCGCCATGTTCGGCGGCACCTTCGCCGCCAAGGGCGGCATCCGCCCCGCCGACCGGTTCGACTTCGAGCTGGAGGATCCCGTGCTGAAGCGCACGATCAGGCATGGATACGATGTGCTGACGCTGCCGGTGCGGGGCTAGGTCTACCCCGCCGTCATTGCGAGCGAAGCGAAGCAATCCAGAATCCCTCCGCGGATCCAGTCTGGATTGCTTCGTCGCAAGGGCTCCTCGCAATGACGGGGGAGACGGTCATCGGAAATCGGGTGGCCGTAGCGCTCGCGCTTTGCCACACCCAAATCCGTCATTCCGGGGCGCGCCCACTTGGGCGCGAGCCCGGAATCCATCGTGCGGCATTGTCGGTGGATGAATGGATTCCGGGCTCGCGACTTCGTCGCGCCCCGGAATGACGAACTTGGACAGGATATCGCTATGGCCATTGCCAAACGGGTTGCCGCACCAGACTCTGAGGCCGACCTCCCCGCGCACGTCGACTCCCTCGACTGGTCGCAAATCACCGCCGAGCTCGACTCCCAGGGCGGCGCCGTCCTGAAGAACCTGCTCACGCCCGATCAATGCCCCGACATCGCCGCGCTCTATCCCGATGACGCGCACTTCCGCAGTCGCATCGTCATGGGCCGCCACGGCTTTGGCCGCGGCGAGTACAAGTACTTCTCCTATCCGCTGCCGGACCTGATCGCACAGCTCCGCCCGGCGCTTTATGCGCACCTGCAACCCGTCGCCAATCGCTGGAACGAGGCGATGGGGATCGACATCCGCTATCCCGAAAGCCATGCGGCCTTTCTGAAGCGCTGCTATGAGGCTGGACAGGCGCGGCCGACACCGCTGCTGCTGCAATATGAGGCCGGCGACTACAATTGCCTGCACCAGGACCTCTATGGCGAGTACGTGTTCCCGCTCCAGGTCGCGATCCTGCTCTCCGAGCCGGGCCGCGATTTCACCGGCGGCGAGTTCGTGCTGACCGAGCAGCGCCCGCGCATGCAATCCCGCGCCGAGGTCGTGCCGCTCGCGCAGGGCGATGCGGTCGCCTTCGCTGTGCATCACCGCCCGGTGCAGGGGACACGCGGCACCTACCGCGTTAATCTGCGCCATGGCGTCAGCCGGATCAGGTCCGGCCGGCGCCACACCCTGGGCGTGATCTTTCATGATGCCAAATGAGCGCTGCGATTGACGGGTGATCTGTTCGACAGTGTTGCCGAAGCACAGCCGTCGCGCGAGGAGATCGCCGACGGCGCCGTGCTGCTGCGCGGCTTCGTCAAGCCGATCGAGAGCGAGCTGATCGAGGCGGTGCGCGCCATCGTGGCACAATCTCCGTTCCGGCGGATGACCACGCCCGGCGGGCATCTGATGTCGGTGGCGATGACCAATTGCGGCGAGCGCGGCTGGATCACCGATCACACCGGCTATCGCTACGATCCGATCGATCCGCGCACCGGCGCGCCGTGGCCGGCGATGCCGCCTGTGTTCCGCGATCTCGCCCGCCGCGCTGCGGAGCAGGACGGTTTCGCCGGCTTCGCGCCCGATGCTTGCCTCGTCAACCGCTACGAGCCCGGCACCCGATTGTCGCTGCACCAGGACAAGGACGAACTGGACTATTCGGCGCCGATCGTCTCGGTCTCGCTCGGCCTGCCCGCGACCTTCCTGTTCGGCGGCATGGCGCGCGGCGACAAGCCGCGCCGCTTCCGGCTTGTCCATGGCGATGTCGTGGTCTGGGGCGGGCCGAGCAGGCTCGCCTATCACGGCGTGGCGCCGCTCGCCGATGGCGAGCATTCGCTGCTCGGACGGCGGCGCATCAACCTGACCTTTCGCAAGGTGCTCTGAGGCATTCCCAAGAGGCATCGCCGTCGTCTAAGCTGCTGCGAGGGGGCGGCGACATGACTACTGCACAGGTCTCGACTGGCGCGAGCACGAGCGCATCGCGCACGGGGCTCTATCTGGCCGTTCTGCAACTCGTGTTCACGCTGGGCTGGACGACCTATGTCGTCTACCTGCCGAAGCTCGCAGCGGATGTCGGCCTTGCGCCGGCGGCCGTGATCCTCATCCTGATGCTGGACCAGGCGATCTTCACCATCGCCGATACCGCGATGGGGATCGCGGCAGACAAGCTCGGACCCGTCGTCGGGCGGCTCGGCCTGTTCGTCGGCGTGCTGGCGGCGATCTCCTGCGCCGCCTTCGTTGCGCTGCCTTTCGTGGCCGGCATCGGCGCGGGCGCGCAGGTATGGTTGATCGCGCTGATCGTGGTCTGGTCGATCACGTCATCGGCCCTGCGCGCGCCGCCGCTGACCTTGCTCGGCAAGTACCGCGCCATGCCGCAGGTGCCGTTCCTCGCGGCGGTGGCCATGTTGGGCTATGGCGTCGCCGGCGCCGTCTCGCCCTATCTCGGCGTAGTGCTGCGCGAGCACGATGCGCGGCTGCCATTCGTGATATCGAGCGCGGTCCTGCTGCTGACGGCGCTGGGGCTGTCACGGATCGAGTACGACGTGGCGCGCGACACCGTGCGGCTGGCGCCGGCCGAGGCGGCCAAGCCGCTGGGCCTCGTCCCGATCGCCTTCATCGTCGCGATGGTGGCGCTGGCGCTCGGCTATCAGCTGCACTTTTCCATGAACAGCGCGCCGTTCTATCTGCGATTCGCCAAGCCGGATGATCTGCAATGGCTGATGCCGGTGTTCTGGATCGGTTTCAACATTGCGATGTTTCCGGCGAGCCTGGTCGTCAAGCACCGGGGCGGCCTGATCGTGCTGGGTGCCGCCGGCCTGTTCGGTGCGGTGGCCATTGCCGCCGCCGAATTTGCCGGCAGCCTCAATACGCTGATCGTCGCCCAGTTCCTCGCCGGAGCCGCGTGGGGCTGCATGCTGATGAGCGCAGTCTCGGCCGCGCTTGCGATCGGCTCGACCGGCGCGGAGGGAAAGGTCACGGGCCTCGTGTTCTCGGCGCTCGCGCTCGGCACCTTCGCGCGCATGGCGGCGGTCGCGGGCGGCCTGCAGAAGATGCCGGAATACGCGCCGCTGCTGCATTGGGCGCCGGTCGCCTGCTGGTCGGTCGCAGGCGCGGGCCTGCTGGTGATTGCGGCCGCGCGGCTCCAGGGCGGTGTTCAGCTCAAGGCTTCGGCGGGTGGATGAAGGCCCAGGGGCTCACTTCCGAATCCCTGGTCACCTCGACCGAGATCAGATACGGCCCGCCATGGGCCAATGCCTTCTCCAGCACGGCCCTGAACTGATCCGGCGCGGTGACGCGCGCGGCCGCCACGCCAAAGGACTCCGCGAGCTTGACGAAATCCGGATTGACGAGGTCCGATGCCACCACGCGGCCGTCGAAGCGTTCGCGCTGGTCGCGGCGGACGTTGCCATAGGCGTTGTTGTTGAACACCAGCGTCACCACGCCGATGTTGAACTGCACGGCGGTCGAAAGCTCCTGCACGCCGAACATGAAACCGCCGTCGCCGGTGATGGCGACCACCGGCTTGTCGGGGTTGGCGACCTTCGCCCCAAGCGCGGTCGGAAAGCCCGAGCCGAGCGTGCCCTGGTAGCCCGAGGTGATGAAGGTGCGTGGCTGGTAGACCGGGAAGCCGTACCAGGAAGCGAAGCCGACCTGCGACAATTCATCTGTGACGATCGCGTTCGCCGGCAGCACCTCGCGCAGGATGTCGAGATAGGCCATCTGCGGCTGGATGCGCTGGATCTCGGTCTGCGCGGTCGCGGTCGCCTCGCGGATCGCCTCCCGCCGGCCACGGGTGCGCGCATAGCCGGCTTTCTTCACGGCCGCGACGAGATCGGCCGTACCGGCCCTGGCGTCGGCGACGATGGCCGCATCGGAGGTGATCCGGTGCATCTCGACCGGGTCGATATCGATCCGAATGGATTTCAGCCCACTCGGTTGATAAGGCCAGCGAAAGCCCGAGGCCGGCAGCTCAGCGCGGGTGCCGATTGCAATCATCAGATCGGTTGTCGGCCAAAGCTTGTAGGCGGCGGCCATGGTCAGGCCGAGTTCGTGCGCGTTGGAGACGATGCCGCGGCCGCTGCGGAAGGCGACCACGGGCGCATCGATCATCCCGGCGAGTTCGAGGATCTCCTCGCCCGCCTCGATCGCGCCGCTGCCGACGAAGATCATCGGCGCCTTGCTGGTCTTGATGAGCGCGGCTGCCTGCCTGACCAGGTCGGGATCGGGCCGCGGCGCGGGCAGCGGCTCCAGCACTTGAGCAGCCGCCGTATCCGCGCGCTGGGTGAAGACGTCCCAGGGCATTTCCACCGAGGCGGGGCCGCGCCGCCCCGACATCATCTCCTGGAACGCGCGCGCCACGACCGTCGGTGCGTTGCCGGGATATTCGATCCGGTCGGCCCATTTCACATAGGTGCGCAAGGTCGCGAGCTGATCCGGCATCTCGTGCAGATGACCGCGGCCCTTGCCGAGGAACTGCGTCGGCACCTGGCCGGTGACGCACAGCACCGGCTCGTTGCAGCCGAACGCCGTGAGCAGTGCCGCGCTGGCATTGAGCACGCCGGGGCCGGGCACGACGCTGAACACGCCGGGCCTGCCGCTGGACCGCGCATAGCCGAATGCCATGTAGCCGCAGGCCTGCTCGTGCCGCGCGCCGATCACCTTGAGCTGGGCCTGGTGGAAGGCGTCGAACAGGCCGTAGACCTGCGCGCCGGGCAGGCCGAATACTGTGTCGACGCCATGGGCGACCAGGCCGCTTACGATCGCTTCGCCGCCGGTGAGGGTGGTCATCTGGTTATTCCACTTCGATGATTGTTCAGGCTTCGTCGACGACGCCGTTGCGCAAGTGGCCGATACCCTCGGCCTCGACCTCGACAACGTCGCCGGGCTTCAGGTACCTTGGCGGATCGAACCGTGCGCCCGCGCCGGTCGGCGTGCCCGTGACGATGATATCGCCGGGCACGAGGGTTGCGAAGGTCGAGATATAGTTCACGAGATAGCGGAACGGAAACATCAACCGGCTGGTGCGATCGTCCTGCCTGAGTTCGCCGTTGACATGCGTGGTGAGACGAATGTCCGCAATCTGCGATTCCGATGTGTAGGGCACGAGCCACGGGCCGAGGCTGCCGCTGGAGTCGAAGTTCTTGCCCTGGGTGACGTTGAACTTGGCGTGGCGCAGCCAGTCGCGCACCGAGCCCTCGTTACAGAGCGTCAGCGCGGCGATGTGATCGAGCGCGGCGCTCTCCGGAATGTGCCGGCCTTGCTTGCCGATCACCAGCACGATCTCGCCCTCATAGTCGAGCTGCGCGGACGCGCGCGGCCGCACCAGCGGCGTGTCGTGCCCGACGAAGGAGCGCGGCGAGCGCATGAACATGCTCGGATATTTCGGCGCGTCCTGGCCGTCTCTGTACTCGGCGTTGCGGTCGGGATAGTTGACGCCGATGCAGATGATTTTCTCCGGCGCGGGCACCGGCGGCAGCCAGCTGATCTCGCTGAGCGCGTGATCGGGTGCGCGGCCGGCAGCCTCTTCGGCGAGGTTCAAGAGCTTGCCTGCTGCGATCACCTCGCGCAGCGTCGGATGTTCTTTTGCGTAGCGCGCGGAGAGATCAACGATGCCGCCGTCAAGGACGGCGCCGTAGCGGGTGTCACCTTTGACGGAATAGGTGGCGAGGCGAGGGAGTTTCATAGGCAATCTATCTCTCTTGTCGTCCCGGCGAACGCCGGGACCCATACCGCGTGATCTATCGATAGCGCGCGATGGCAATCCCGAACGACCAAACTTCGCCAAACTCCTCCCTGTGGTTATGGGTCCCTGCTTTCGCAGGGACGACGGGGAGAGAGGCTGAGCCTGTCACCGGCATCAGTCCGCCACCAGCACGTCGGCCACGAATTTCGGCTCGCGCACGGCCTGGCCCGAAAACGGCGAGCCCTGCTCGAACCAGGAGCGCGGCGCGGGTGCGCCCCACAGCGTCTGGCGGCGCGGATCGCGCAGCGACCAGCGCAGCGGCTCGTGGTCGTGATCCCCCGTGAAGTAGTCGCTGGTGTAGAGCTCGAGGCGGTGTCCGTCGGGATCGCGCACATAGAGGAAGAACGCGTTCGAGATGCCGTGGCGTCCCGGTCCGCGCTCGATGTTCTTCACGAAACCTTGCGAAGCCATGACATCGCAGAGATGGATGATGTTCATCGCCGTCGGCGTCCAATAGGCGAAATGGTGCAGGCGCGGACCCTTGCCGTTGGTAATGGCGAAATCATGGACGTTGCCCTTGCGATGCATCCAGGCCGCGGCGATGCGCCCGTTCGGGCCGTCCTCCTCGGCATATTCAGTGAGGCGGAAGCCGAGCCGGGCGTAGAATTCCATCGTGTCCTGCACTTCGGCAGCGAAGACGTTGAAATGATCGAGCCGCTGCGGATGGCACCCCCTGTAGAGGTCGTAGCGGCGCAGCATATGAGGCCGCCGGTCCATCGAGGCGTAGAGCTCGATCTGGAAGCCGAAGGGATCGGTGAACTGCAATGTGCGGGCCTGGAACGGCTGATCGACGAAGGCGTAGGCCAGGCCGTTCTCCGAGAGAAACGCGGCGGCCTTGTCGAGATCCCCGTCGTTGCCGACCTTGAAGCCGAGCCGCGCGCAGGCCGGCGCTGCCGCCTTGCGCAGCACCAGCGAGTGATGCTGGTGCTCCTCGGCCGCGCGCAGGTAAACGACATCGTCGTCGGCATCCTCGGCATGTAGGCCGACGATGGTCTCGTAGAACTCCCGGCTCAGCTTCAGGTCGGTGACGTCGAGCACGACGTGGCTGGAGCGGATGATGTTGAACGGCGGCTCGAAGACGTGTTGCGGTACGGGCATTGGCGTTTCCCCTCGTTAGGCCCCGTCATCCGGGGCGGTCCGCAGGACCGAACTATGGTGCGCAATTGCGCACTTGAGAATCTCGAGGTTCCGGGTCCGATGCTTCGCATCGTCCCGGAACGACGGCGGTTCTACGTTCCCAATCTCTGAATCTTGTGCGTGCCCCGCGCCAGCGAGACGTGCTTGGTTTCCATGTAGAAGTCGAACGAGTAATCGCCGCCGTCGCGGCCGATGCCCGAGGCCTTCATGCCGCCGAACGGCGTCGGCAGATGGCGGACGTTCTCCGAGTTCAGCCAGATCATGCCGGCCTCCAGCGCATCGGCCACGCGCAGCGCCCGGCCCATGTCGTTGGTCCAGACATAGCCGGTGAGGCCATAGCGGATGTCGTTGGCGATCTCGATCGCGTCCGTCTCGCCCTTGAACGGCAGCACGGTGAGGAACGGCCCGAACACCTCCTCCTGCGCCACGCGCATCTTGCCGTGCGCGCCGGTCACCAGCGTCGGCTCGACGTAATGTCCGCCGCCGGGGCCGTCATAGGCCTTGCCGCCGACAGCGATCGTCGCGCCGTCCTGGCGCGCGACGTCGAAATAGGAGCAGACTTTTGCGAGGTGCCGCTCGTGGATCAGCGGCCCGATCTCGGTGGCGGGATCAAGGGGATGGCCGACCTTCAACGCCTTCACGCGCGCCGTCAGCTTCTCGACGAACTTTTCCGCGATGCTCTGCTGGATCAGCAGGCGGCTCGACGACGTGCAGCGCTCGCCGTTGAGCGAGTAGATCATGAACACGACGGCATCGAGCGCGCGGTCGAGATCGGCATCGTCGAACACGATGACGGGGTTCTTGCCGCCGAGCTCGAAATGCACGCGCTTCAGGGTAGGCGCACCCTGCATCATGATGGCCGAGCCCGTCGCGCTCTCGCCGACGAAGCCGATCGCCTTGATGGCGGGATGCTCGGTCAACGCCTTGCCGGCCTCTTCACCGAAGCCGTGCACGGTGTTGAGCACGCCGTCGGGCACGCCGGCTTCCTTCACGAGCTTCGCCAGGATGGAAGCCGTCACCGGCGACCATTCGGCCGGCTTGTGCACGACGGTGCAGCCCGCAGCGAGGGCAGGGGCGATCTTCCAGGTCGAGAGCATGAACGGCGTGTTCCACGGCGTGATCACGCCGACGGGGCCGATCGGCACGCGGGTGGAGACGTTCCAGTGCTCGTCGCTCGGCGTGTTGAGGCCGTCGCGCGCCTCCGCGCATTTGTCGGCGAAGAAGCGGAAATTCTCGGCGGCGCGGACCGCGGCCTTGGCCATGAAACGATAGGCCTGGCCGGTGTCGATGCATTCGAGCACCGCGATGTCCTCGGCATTGTCTTCGATCGCATCGGCCACCCGATGCAGCAGCTTGCGCCGCATCGCCGGTCCCATGTCGCGCCAGGACTTGAACGCAAGCGCAGCCGCGGTTGCCGCAGCGTCGATGTCCTCCGCATTGCCGCGGGCAACGCTTGCGAGCACGGCGCCATCGACCGGCGATTTCGTCTCGAACGTTTCGCCCGAGATCGAGGCGACGACCTTGCCGTCGATCATGTGGCCGATGCCGTTGGCCCGCAACGTCTTCAAGAGCGGTGCGACGCGGTCGCGATTGGCCTGGAACACATCGGCTTTCGGCGTGGGCTTATCCATGGGCGGCCTCCGCTTTCAGGGCGTCGTGGATGTTGTTGCGCTTCCAGCTGGTGTCCTTGTCGTTGATCTGCATGTCGAACGACAGGGCGAACCTGCTGGCGGCAAAGACGGGATCGAGATGTCTTGAGAGCGCCTGGAAGATTTGCTCGCCGGCCTTCTGGCGCGTTTCGAGATCGCGGCCCTCGCCAATGCGCAGCACCATGTCGAGAAAGCCGTAATCCTGGCGGGCGTCCGCGATCGCATAATGCTCGCACCTGACGGCGCGAACGCGGATGCCGCCGAGCGGGAAGATGCCGGTCTCGCTGGCTGCCTTGCGCACGACCTCACACACCGTGCCGATGTCGAGACGGCCGTCGAGATTGGCCGAATATTCGATCGTGAAGTGCGGCATCGCCGTTTCACTCCCTGTCTTGTTGTTCGCCTTAAGCGAAGTAGCAACTCACCGAGCCGTAGGCGCCATAATCGGCCTGAATTGTGTCGCCCTTGCGGGTCTCGATCGGACGGATAAAGGATCCCGCGAGCACGACCTGGCCGGTCTCCAGCGCAAGGCCGAGCGGCGCGATCTTGTTGGCGAGCCAGGCCACGGCCGTGGCGGGATGATTGAGCACGCCGGCGGCAAGGCCCGTCTCTTCCAGCTGGCCGTTCTTGAAGCACAGCGCACCGATCCAGCGCAGATCCGCGTCAAGCGGACGGATCGGCCGTCCTCCGAGCACGATGCCGGCATTCGCCGCATTGTCGGCGATGGTGTCGAAAATCTTCCGCGTCGCTTTCGTGGTCGGATCGACGCGTTCGATCCGCGTGTCCAGGATCTCCAGCGCCGGCACGACGAAATCGGTGGCGTTGAGGACATCGAACATCGTGCAATCGGGCCCAGAGAGCCGTTTGCTCATGACGAAGGCCAGCTCGGCCTCGACGCGCGTCGCGATGAAGCGCTCGGTCGGAACGATCCCGCCATCGGCGAAGAACATGTCGTCGAGCAGCACGCCGGAATCGGGCTCGTCGATATTGAGCGCGCTCTGCATCGCCTTCGAGGTGAGGCCGATCTTGTGGCCCTTGACGATGCGCCCTTCGGCGATCTTGACCTCGACCCAGGCCTTCTGAATCGCGTAGGCATCGGCGATGGTGATCTCGGGAAAATCCAGCGACAGCTGCCGGATCTGCGTGCGGGTCTTCTCCGCCTGGTGCAGACGCCTCGCGCAAGCTCGGATATCGTCGTCGGAAAGCGCCATCTCTAGTCTGACAAATCGCGGTGCCCGGAGATACTTAACATGTTAAATGAATGCGTCAAACACAATTCGGGCTTGCTGCACTGCAAACATTCTGCGGATTGAAGGGATGTCATGACGAAGAAATCCGCCGATCCCGCCAACGGAGGCGCGCCTGCCGCAGGACCTGCCGCAAGACAGGTGCCGATGCGCGACTTCTCGCGCTCGCTGCCGATGTCGCTGCTGCGGGCCCGCGAGGCGGTGATGCGGCAGTTTCGTCCCTCACTGCGCGAGCACGGCTTGACCGAGCAGCAATGGCGCATCCTGCGGGCGCTCGCTTCCATCGAGGCGGTCGAGGTCACGGAACTCGCGCGCACGGCGTTCCTGCTGGGGCCGAGTCTGTCGCGCATCCTGCGCGATCTCGAAGCGCGCAATCTGATCGAGCGCAAGACCGCCAAGGCGGATCAACGCCGCAGCGTGGTCTCGATCTCGAAGGACGGCGTGAAGCTGATGGCCTCGGTTGCGCCGACGTCGGAAGCGATCTACGCGGAGATCACGCGCCGCTTTGGCGCACGCAAGCTTGCCGAATTGCAGGAGATGCTCGGCGAGCTCGAACGGAGTCTCGCCGGGCTCGGCGCCAGCGAGGAAGCAAGTCCCGAGGAGTGAGAGCAGATATGCGCTCCCATGCGGCAGCGGCCATGGACATGGTCGCGTTTTTTCGCTCAAGTGCCGCCCAAGCTGATCGCTGCAAAGTCGGCGCCGGGGAGACAGACAGGCCGTCATGGTCACCATTCAGGTCCAGAAGCTGATCGACTTCGTCACCGAAGTCTTCGCGCATGCGCAGTCCTCGCCGGAGGAGGCCAAGCGTATCGCCACCTATCTGACCACCGCGAACCTGACCGGCCATGACAGCCACGGCGTGATCCGCGTTCCCGTCTATATCCGCTGGCAGAAGACCGGATCGGTCGTCCCAAATCAGAACGCGGAGGTCGTGCTCGACACGCCTTCGCTTGCGGTGATCGACGGCAAGTTCGGCTACGGCCAGACCGTGACGCCGCAGGCGGTCCAGATCGGCATCGAGAAGTGCAGGAAGGCCGGGCTCGCCGCGGTCGCGCTGCGCAACGCCGGCCATATCGGCCGTGTCGGCGACTGGGCCGAGATGGCCGCGGCCGAAGGTCTCGTCTCCGTGCATTTCGTCAATGCCGCAGGCTCGCTGCTGGTCGCCCCGTTCGGCGGCGTCGAGAAGCGGCTGTCGACTGCGCCGTATTGCGTCGGCATCCCGCGTGAGGGCCAGGACCCGATCGTGCTGGATTTTGCGACTTCGGTCGTCGCCGAGGGCAAGGTGCTGGTCGCGAGCCGCGGCGGCAAGAAGCTGCCGAAGGGCGCACTGGTCGATTCCGACGGCACCTTGAGCGAGGATCCGGCCGTGCTCTACGGACCCTACACGCCGGACGGGCCGCGCGATCACACCAAGGGAACGGGCGCAATCCGTGCCTTCGGCGAGCACAAGGGATCGGGCCTCGCCTTCATGTGCGAGCTCCTGGGCGGCGCGCTCACCGGAACCGGCGCCACCTCGGGCGGGCGGCGCTTTGCCAACGGCATGCTGGCGTTCTATGTCGATCCGAAAGTCGTCGACACCTCCAGCCTTTTCGACGCCGAAGTGTCGCGCTATGTCGATTTCATCCGCGCCACCAAGCCGATGGCCGGGGTCGATCAGGTGCTGATTCCGGGCGATCCGGAGCGAAAGACCCGCGCTGAGCGGACCCGGAACGGCATCCCCTTGCCGGATGACACCTGGGCGGCAATAGTGAACACCGCCCGCGAGGTCGGCGTCAGCGAAGTCAGCATCCAGAGGGCGACGGCTTAGACGTGTTTCGTCATTGCGAGGCGCGCCAGTGACGGAGCAATCCAGAGTGTCATGGCGGAGAAATTCTGGACTGCTTCGCGGCGCCCCCGTCATCGGGCCGCGTTTCGCGCGGGCCCGGTGGCCTGCAACGACAGTGAGTGAGATCAACCAAAGAAGGAAGGCAACGTGGCGAATAAAGTCAAAGAGATCTGGAAGTCGGGCAAGGCGGTCGTCAACGCGTGGCTTGCCATACCCTCCGGCTTCTCGGCCGAGATGATCGCGCAATGCGGCTTCGACAGCGTCACCGTCGACATGCAGCATGGCGTCCAGGATTATCTGTCGATGGTGCAGTGCTTCCAGGCCATGGACAAGCATCCGATCACGCCGATGGTCCGCGTGCCCTGGAACGAGCCCGGCATCATCGGCAAGGTGCTCGATGGCGGCGCCTATGGCGTGATCTGCCCGATGGTCAACACGCCGCAGGAAGCCCGGAACCTCGTCTCCTACTCCAAATATCCGCCGAAGGGCGTCCGCTCCAACGGCCCAATCCGCGCCGGCATGTACGGCACCGCCGGCTCCTACCAGAAGACGGCCAACGACGAGATCGTGCTGCTGCCGATGATGGAGACCAGGACCGCAGTCGAGAACATGGAAGCGATCCTCGACGTCGAGGGCATCGACGGCGTCTATATCGGCCCGTCCGATCTCGGCTTCTCCTACGGCCTCGAGCCCAAGCTCGACCGCAGCGAGCCCGAGATTCTCGCGATCTATGAGAAGATCATCAAGGAGTGCGGCAAGCGCGGTCTGAACCCGGGCATCCACTGCAGCGGTGCGGAGGGCGCGGCGCGCGCCATCAACATGGGCTTCAAGCTGGTGACGCTCTCCAACGAGGTCGGCTTGATGACGACCTACGCCAAGATGCAGGTGAACGCCACGCGCAAGGATTCAGGCGGCAAGGCCTGAGGTCTCTCGCGAATGGCGAATGGGGAGTAGCGAATAGGGCTACTCCCTTTTTCCATTCGCTACCCACCATTCGCTACTCGCCTCCGAAGGAGACTCCCATGACCATCAGCCCCGTCATCCGCCTGCATCCCGATGATGGCGTGGTCATCGCCCGCGCGAGCCTGCCGCCGGGCACCGTGGTGGCTGACGGCGTGACCACGGTCGATCGCATTCCCTCCGGCCACAAGGTCGCAATCAAGCCGATCGCGGTAGGAGAGCCGATCAAGCGCTACGGCCAGATCATCGGCTTTGCCACGGTGCCGATCGCACCGGGCCAGCACGTGCACACCCAGAACTGCGGCATGGGCGATTTCGCCAAGGACTATGCCTATTGCGCCGACGTCAAGCCGACGCCGAATTTCGACCTGCCGGCGACCTTCGAAGGCATCCGTCGTCCGGACGGCCGCGTCGCCACGCGCAACTATATCGGCATCCTCACCTCGGTGAATTGCAGCGCGCATGTGGCGAGCCTCGTCGCCGACGTCTTCAAGAAGAATCCCTTCACCGGCGACAATCCGCTGGCCGATTTCCCCAACGTCGACGGCGTGGTCGCACTGACTCACAAGACCGGCTGCGGCATGACGCAGAACGAGCCGCTGGCGTTGCTCCGCCGTACCCTTGGCGGCTATGCGCGGCACGTCAATTTCTCCCATGTCATCGTGCTCGGCCTCGGCTGCGAGGTGAACCAGATCGGCGGCCTGATGGAAGAGCAGAAGCTCGCCGGTCGCCTCCGCGCGATGGACATCCAGGAGGTCGGCGGCACCCGCAAGACGGTGGAGGCGGGCATCGCCTTCGTGCGCGAGGCGCTGGCTGACGCCGACAAGGTCAGGCGGGAAACGGTGCCGGCCAGCGAGCTCACCGTGGCCCTGCAATGCGGCGGCTCGGACGGCTATTCCGGCGTATCCGCCAATCCCGCGCTCGGCGCGGCCAGCGACCTCGTCGTGCGCCATGGCGGCACCGTGATCCTGTCGGAGACGCCGGAGACCTACGGCGCCGAGCACCTGCTCACGCGCCGCGCCGTCAGCCGCGAGGTCGGCGAGAAGCTGGTCGATCTCATGCGCTGGTGGGACGAGTACACGACGCGCGAAGGCGCCGAGATGAACGCCAATCCCAGTCCCGGCAACAAGGCCGGCGGTCTCACTACCATCCTGGAAAAGTCGCTCGGCGCGATGGCCAAGGCCGGCACCACCAACCTCGTCGAGGTTCTGCGCTATGCCGAGCCCGTCACCAAGAAGGGGTTCGTGTTCATGGACACGCCCGGCTACGACCCCGTGGCCGCGACTGGGCAGGTCGCCGGCGGCGCCAATCTGGTCTGCTTCACCACGGGCCGCGGCAGCGTGTTCGGCTGCAAGCCGGCACCCTCGATCAAGCTCGCCACCAACACGCCGATGTACAAGCGCATGGAAGAGGACATGGATGTCAATTGCGGCACGATCCTCGAAGGCGAGGAGAGCGTCGCGCAGTGCGGCCAGCGCATCTTCGATCTGATCCTGAAGACGGCTTCGGGAAAGCCCACCAAGAGCGAGAGTTTCGATTTCGGCGGCGCCGAGTTCGCGCCCTGGGTGCTCGGCGCGACGATGTAGTCGCACCGGGACCGCGGTGTAATCGCAACGCAGTCGCAATTGAGATAATTGATGACAGCGACGCGTGTAGTTGCAACCGGTGCAACGATCCCTCGCTAAGTATTGGTACGGAGGCGCCGATATCGCCTGCCGGTTCCCGAACTTACATCTGGTTAACACTGTTGCCGTAGACAGGAGGTGATGCGGCTCCACATCGTGGTGGGGCCGGCCGGCTTTGTTCGAGGATCAGACATGCAAGCGATACGTCCCACTGGGGTGGAAAATCTCCTCGGTGAGGAGGAGCTGATCGTATCGAAGACCGACCTCAAAGGCCGCATCACCTACGCCAACGACGTCTTCATCCGGATGGCGAAGTACTCGTGGAAGGAGCTGATGGGCGCCCCCCACAGCCCTATCCGCCATCCCGACATGCCGCGCGCCGTCTTCAAGCTGCTGTGGGACACGCTCCAGTCAAAGCAGGAGATCTTCGCCTACGTCGTCAACCTGGCGAAGGACGGCAGTCATTACTGGGTGTTCGCCCACGTCACGCCGACATTCGACGAGCGCGGCAATATCGTCGGCTATCACTCCAACCGCCGCAAGCCCGACCCTGCGCAGATCGAGCGCATCAAGCCGATCTACAAGACGCTGTGCGCGGAAGAGGCGCGGCATGCCAACGCCAAGGACGGCATGCATGCGAGCTTCGAGGCGATGGTCGGGCTGCTCAAGCAACAGGGTGTCGGTTACGATGAATTTGTGCTCTCTCTCTAAGGCGCAGGGAGCGACCGCGCTCGCGTGTGTTCTTGCCGTCGTTGCGTTCGTTCTCTCGCTTCTCGGTGCAACCGGAATCAGCAGTGCTGCCTTGCTCGGCGCGACGGTCGCGTTACTCGGCTACGCCGTCTGGTGCCAGCATCGCACGGCGGTGGCTGTCGATGAGGTGGCCGATGTGTGCCGCAAGGCGGCGCATGGCGATCTCGAAGCGCGCATCATGAGTGAGCGGCAGGCCGGGCGGATCGGCGCGATCCAGAAATCCGTCAACGACATGCTCGACATCACCGACGCCTTCGTCCGCGAGGCCTCGGCGTCGATGGACTATGCCAGCCGCGGCAAGTATTTCCGCAAGATTCTCGCGCGGGGTCTGCCCGGCTCGTTCCGTCGCTCGGCGGTCGTCATCAACGCCGGCACCGACGGCCTCGGCCGCCGCGTCGTCGAGATCGCGGAGCTCGCCAAGCAGTTCGGCACCCACCTCGATGAGGTCGCAGGCGGCCTGATGAGCGCCGCGGCCGATCTCGAATCCGACGCCGGCCAGATGGCCGCGGCGGCCGAGACGACGAACCGTCAGACCTCCGGCGTGCGCAGCGCGTCCGATCAAGCCTCCAGCAACGTCGCGACGGTGGCGAGCGCGGCAGAAGAACTGGCGTCATCGATCGCCGAGATCGGCCGCCAGGTGGCCGGCTCGACCGCGAGCACGGGACGGGCGGTGAACGAGGCCAATCGCGCCGGCAGCGAGATCCGCTCGCTCGCCGATGCGGCGCTGCGGATCGGCGACGTCGTCAGGCTGATCAGCGAGATCGCCGAGCAGACCAACCTCCTGGCGCTCAACGCCACCATCGAGGCGGCGCGGGCAGGGGAGGCCGGCCGCGGCTTCGCGGTGGTGGCCTCCGAGGTCAAGAGCCTCGCCAACCAGACCGCGAAGGCGACCGAGGAGATCAGCGCCAAGGTCGGCGAGATGCAGCAGTCGACGACCAACTCGGTCGCGGCGGTCGAGGCGATCGCGCAGACCATCGCCGAGATCGACGGGATCACCGCCGCGATCGCAACCTCCATCGAGCAGCAGGGTCTCGCCACCCGCGAGATCGCCCGCAATGTCCAGGAGGCCTCGGCCAGCACCACGCAGGTGTCCTCCAACGTCACCGGCATCAGCGAAGCCGCCGCCGACACCGGCCGTGTGGCAAGCCGCGTCAACAGCGCCTCCGAACGCGTCCACGGCGAGGTCGAGACGCTCCGGCGCGAGGTGACGCAGTTCCTGCAGCGGCTGACGTCGGCCGCGTAGGGCTGCGCGACCCACCGCCGTCGTCCCGGACAAGCGCGCCCCAAGGCGCGCGCCGATCCGGGATCCATAACCACAGGCAGTGGTTGGGTGCGAGCTGATAATTACCAGCCTTCGTCAAACGACTTCCTGTGGTTATGGGTCCCGGATCAGCGCTCCGCTCCGGGCAACGCTGCGCGTTGGCCGGAGCTCTGCTTGTCCGGGACGACGTGTGTAGGAAGAGCGCGGCGTAGCCACAATCTCCGTCGTCGCCCGGCAAAACCGGAACGACGGGGATACTTCCTAGGCACCCCGTGCCCGTTGTTAGTGCTTGATCGCACCCCCCTCAGGTGTTCTGCTCAAAAAAGCTGCTGGAGCATCGCATCCCGTGTCGATCTACGTCGCATTACACCACGTCACGCACTACAAATACGACCGCCCGATCGACCTTGGCCCGCAGACCATCCGCCTGCGGCCGGCGCCGCATACGCGCACGCCGATCCTGAGCTATTCGCTCAAGGTCACGCCCTCCAATCATTTCGTGAACTGGCAGCAGGATCCGCAAGGCAACTGGCTCGCGCGCTACGTCTTCCCGGAAAAGACCACCGAGCTGAAATTCGAGGTCGACTTCACGGCGCAGATGACCGTGGTCAACCCGTTCGACTTCTTCGTCGAGCCCTATGCCGACAGTTTTCCGTTCGAGTACCCGAAGGATCTCAAGACGGAGCTGGCGCCGTATCTCGAGACCGTCAAGCCCGATCGTCTGTTCGCGCAATATCTCGACTCGATCCCGACTGAGGCCCCGAACACCGTCAACTTCCTGGTCGATCTCAATCGCGAGCTCCAGAAGAAGATCCGCTACATCATCCGGATGGAGCCGGGGGTGCAGACGCCGGAGGAGACGCTTGCTTCCTGCGCGGGCTCATGCCGCGATTCCGCCTGGCTCCTGATCCAGACGTTTCGTCATCTCGGCCTCGCCGCGCGTTTCGTGTCCGGCTATCTCATCCAGATCCGTCCCGACATCGATCCGATCGAGGGACCGCCCGAAGTCGAGAACGACTTTACCGATCTGCACGCCTGGGCCGAGGTCTATCTGCCGGGCGCGGGCTGGATCGGATTCGATGCGACCTCCGGCATGCTCGCGGGTGAGGGGCACATTCCGGTCGCCGCCACGCCGCATTATCGCTCCGCGGCGCCGATCTCGGGCGGTGCGGGCTTTGCCGAGGTCGAATTCGCGTTCGATATGAGCGTGCGGCGCATCCGCGAGGCGCCGCGCATCACGAAGCCCTTCTCCGATGAGGCCTGGGCGCGGCTCAACGATCTCGGCGAGCAGGTCGACGGCGATCTCGCCGCGCAGGATGTTCGGCTCACGATGGGCGGCGAGCCGACTTTCGTCTCGGTCGACGATCTCGAGGCGGCGGAATGGAACACAGACGCCGTCGGCCCGACCAAGCGCGCGCTCGGTGACGATCTGATCCGCCGCTTGCGCACGCGCTTCGCGCCGGGCGGCCTTTTGCATTACGGCCAGGGCAAATGGTATCCGGGCGAGAGTCTGCCGCGTTGGGCCTTCGGCCTTTACTGGCGCAAGGACGGCGTGCCGATCTGGAAGAATGCCGACCTCATTGCCAAGATCGAAAATCCGCGCCGCGCCGAGGTGAAGGACGCCGAGGCCTTCATGGAAGGCACGGCGGCCCGGCTCGGCCTCGATGCCGGCTACATCATGCCGGCTTACGAGGACACCGCGTACTGGCTCCAGAAGGAGGCCGAGCTTCCCGTCAACGTCGATCCCTCCGATTCCAAATTGTCGGATCCGGAAGCCCGCGCGCGGATGGCGCGCGTGTTCAACGAGGGCCTCAACACACCGCGCGGCTTCGTGCTGCCGGTGCAGCGCTGGAATGCGCCGCCGCGCTGGCGCAGCGAGCGATGGCAACTCCGGCGCAATCATCTGTTCCTGATGCCAGGCGATTCGCCTCTCGGTTTGCGCCTGCCGATCGGCTCGCTCGGTTACGTCCCGCCCGACCAATATCCCTACATCGTCGAGCAGGACCCGATGGAGGTCAGGGACAAGCTCCCGGTGTTCACGCTCGCCGCGCGTCCGGAATCCCCGCCGCGGGCGGCGCCCGAGCAGCTCAACACCTCCGTCCCGGTGCGCACCGCGATGTCGGTCGAACTCCGCGACGGCGTGCTTTGCGCCTTCATGCCGCCGGTCGAGCGCATCGAGGACTATCTCGAACTGGTCGCTGCGCTCGAAGCTACCGCGGAGGAGATGCAGCTGCAGGTCCATGTCGAGGGCTATCCGCCGCCGTTCGATCCGCGCATCGAGGTCATCAAGGTGACGCCCGACCCTGGCGTCATCGAGATCAACGTCCAGCCGGCGAAGAGCTGGCGCGACGCGGTGGAGATCACCTCCGGACTGTACGAGGACGCGGCGAAGGTGCGGCTCGGCGCCAACCGCTTCCTGGTCGATGGCCGTCACACCGGCACCGGCGGCGGCAATCACGTCGTGGTCGGCGGTTCGAGCCCGCAGGACTCCCCGTTCCTTCGCCGCCCCGATCTCCTGAAGAGCCTCGTGCTGTACTGGCAGCGGCATCCGTCGCTGTCCTATTTCTTCTCCGGCCTCTTCATCGGCCCGACCAGCCAGGCGCCGCGCATCGACGAGGCCCGGCACGACAGCATCTATGAGCTCGATATCGCGCTCTCGCACGTGCCGCCGCCGGGCACCCAGGCGCCGCTGTGGCTGGTCGACCGCCTGTTCCGGCATCTGCTGGTCGACATCACCGGCAACACCCACCGTGCCGAGATCTGCATCGACAAGCTCTATTCGCCGGAGGGGCCGACCGGGCGGCTCGGCCTCGTCGAATTCCGCGCGCTCGAAATGCCGCCCGATCCGCGCATGTCGCTGGCGCAACAGCTCCTGATCCGGGCGCTGATCGCAAGATTCTGGCGCGAGCCGCAGGCCGGCAAGTTCGTGCGCTGGGGCACCGCGCTGCACGACCGCTTCATGCTGCCGCACTTCATCTGGGACGATTTTCTGGACGTGCTCACCGAGCTGAAGCAGTTCGGCTACCCGTTCGAGCCGGAATGGTATCTGGCCCAGCTCGAATTCCGCTTCCCCGCCTTCGGCCGCGTCCATCATGGCGGCGTGACGCTGGAGCTGCGCCAGGCGCTGGAGCCCTGGCACGTGTTGGGTGAGGAGGGCTCGGCCGGCGGCACCGTGCGCTATGTCGACTCATCGGTCGAGCGGCTTCAGGTCAAGGCGGAGGGCTTCGTCGAGGGCCGCCACATCGTCACCTGCAACGGCCGCCGCCTGCCGATGACCCCCACGGGCCGGTCGACTGAAGCCGTGGCCGGCGTCCGCTTCAAGGCCTGGCAGCCGGCCTCCGGCCTGCACCCGACCATCCCCGTTCACGCGCCCCTGACGTTTGATCTGATCGATACCTGGAATGGCCGCTCGCTCGGCGGCTGCGTCTATCACGTCGCCCATCCCGGCGGGCGCAGCTACGACACCAAGCCGGTCAACACCTACGAGGCCGAGGCGCGCCGGCTGGCGCGCTTCCAGGATCACGGCCACACCCCGGGTCCGATGCAACCGCCGCCCGAGGAACGCACAAATGAGTTTCCGTTGACCCTCGACTTGCGGACCCCGCTCCTGCAATGAGTATGATTTGGGGGCAGGGAGACGCGCATGGGCGAGGGCGCAGCCGAACAGGATGACAAGGCGGAGAAGGCGCAGGGCCAGCGTGAAGGCCAGCGCCGCCTCGCGCAATGGGTCCGCGACTATAGCCGGCTGCCCGGCATCCCCGACGAGTTCTTAGGGCCAGACGGCGCCCCGCGCGCGGTCTGGAGCCGCTTCTTCGACGCCTTCGGCGCGCTGGCGCCCGACGAGATCGAGCGGCGCTTCGGCATGGCCGACCGCCATCTCCGCGAGGCCGGCGTCACCTACCGCGCGCCCGGCGACAGCGCCGACCGCCCGTGGTCGATCAGCCATCTGCCGCTTCTGATCGACGAGGCCGACTGGCGGCAGCTTTGCGCCGGCATCACCCAGCGCGCCGAGCTGCTGGAACGCGTGCTGCGCGACATCTATGGCGAGGGCCGGCTCGTGGCCGAAGGCGCGCTGCCGGCGGCCGCGATCGCCGGCAGCCCCGAATATCTCCGTCCCGTCTGCGGCGTGCCGCCCCCCGGCGGGCGCTATCTCTCGCTCTATGCCGCCGATGTCGGCCGCGGGCCCGACGGCCGCTGGTGGGTGCTCGGCGACCGCACCCAGGCGCCGTCGGGCGCGGGCTATGCGCTGGAGAATCGCCTGGTGCTGTCGCGCGCCTTCTCCGACCTCTACAAGTCGATGAACGTGCCGCGCGTGGCGCCGTTCTTCGAGGCGTTCCGCGACTCACTGCGCGCGCGCGCCGACCGCGACGAGCCTAGGATCGGCGTGCTCACCCCCGGCAGCTTCAGCGAGACCTATTTCGAGCATGCGACGCTGGCGCGCTATCTCGGCTTCCTGCTGGTCGAGGGCGACGACCTCGCGGTCAGCGACAACCGCGTCCACATCCGCACCGTGGCCGGCCTGAAGCGGCTCGACGTGCTGTTGCGCCGGGTCGATTCCAACTCGCTCGATCCGCTCGAGCTCGATGCCTCCTCGCGGCTCGGGGTCCCCGGCCTGATCGACGTGCTGCGCAAGGACGGCGTCGTCGTCGCCAACATGCCGGGCTCGGGCGTCCTGGAGGCGCGGGCGCTGCTCGGCTTCCTGCCGGCGCTCAGCCGCCGCCTGCTCGGGGAAGACCTGAAGATGCCGCACATCGCGACCTGGTGGTGCGGCCAGCGCGCGGCGCGCGACGAGGTGCTGGCGCGGCTCGACGAGGTCGCGATCGAAGGCGCCTACCGGCGCGGTGTGCCCGATTTCGACTCGAGCGGTCCGGTGCTCGCGAGCGAGCTGGACGCCGCCGACCGCCGGCGCCTGGTCGACGCCATTACTGCGCGCGGCATGGACTATGTCGGCCAGGAAGTGGTGCGGCTCTCGACCATGCCGGTGTGGGAGCAGGGCCAGCTCACGCCGCGTCCCTTCGTGCTGCGCGTGTTCGCGGCCGCCACGCCCGACGGTTGGGCCATCATGCCCGGCGGATTCTGCCGGATCGCCGAGCAGCCGGACGCGCGCGCTGTGTCGATGGGCGACGGCGCGCGCGCCGCCGACGTCTGGGTGGTCTCCGACAAGCAGGTCCCGACCGCGACGCTGTTGCCTGCGACCGACAAGGTGCGCATCCGCCGCATCGCCGGCGTGTTGCCGAGCCGTGCCGCCGACAATCTGTTCTGGCTCGGCCGCTACCTCGAGCGCGCCGAGGCGACGCTGCGGCTGGTGCGCGCCTTGGGCTCGCCGAGCGGGCCCAACAAGGGGACTGCGGCCTCGCTGCAATCGGCCGAACGCATCCAGCGCCTGCTGGTGGCCTGGGGCGCGATCTCGCAGACGTCGCGGGCGGCGCCCGGGCGCATCACGGCCGAAGCGTTGCAGAGCGCGGAGCGTTTCGGCTCGGCACTGTCGCTGGTGCGCGCGGCACAGCGCACCGCGACCTCCTTGCGCGAGCGGCTGTCGCCCGATGCCTGGCAGGTGATCACCGAGATGGCCGAGCGCCTCGCCATCGAGGTCGAGGACGACGACAGCGTGCTGAGCGCCGCGGAGCTGACCTTGCAGGAGCTTGCGAGCTTCGCGGGCCTCGCGCAGGAGAACATGAACCGCGCCGCCGGCTGGCGCTTCCTCGACATCGGCCGCCGCATCGAGCGCGCCATCAACACCACGCGCTTCACGCGCCAGTTCGCCTATGACGAGGCCGGCGACGAGGATCTCGACATCCTGCTGACGCTGGTCGATTGCCAGATCACCTACCGCTCGCGTTACCTGCTGGCGCCGATCCTGGCGCCGGTGCGCGACCTCGCGGTGCTCGACGGCTACAATCCGCGGTCGGTGGCGTTCCAGGTGACGACGCTGAACGAGCACATTGCCGCGCTGCCGAGCTTGAAGGAACACGGCCTGATCGAGAAGCCGCAGCGGCTCGCGGTGGCGATGCAGGCGATGCTCGCGACCGCGGAGGCCGAGAAGCTCGAGGTCAAGACCCTGTTCGCGCTGGAGCAGGATCTGCTCAGCCTCGGCGAGGCGATCGGGCAGCACTACTTCCCGCACGGTCCCAATGCCAGCCGGCCGGAAAAGCTGACGGGGCTGGCGTGATCTACGACATCCGTCACGTCACCACCTACGAATACGAGAATCCCGTCAGCTTCGCCCGCTGCACGCTGCGGCTGCAGCCCAGAAGCGGCGGCGGCCAGGAGCTGATTTCGCACAATGTCGAGATTCATCCGCGCCCGGCCGAGCGCAATGTGCGGCGCGATTTCTTCGGCACGCTCACCGAGAGCGTGGTGATCGAAGCCGCGCACCGCAATCTGCGCATCGACTCGCGCTCGCGCGTGTCGGTGTCGCGCCGGCCGCCGCCACGTGATGCGTCGAGCCCGTCCTGGGAGAGCATTCGCGACCTTGCCTTCGAGGCGACGAGCCTCGGGCCGGCTTCGCCCGTCGGCTATGTCTTTGCCAGCCCCCTGGTGCCGGTGCTGCGCCCGGTCAGCGCCTATGCCGGGATAAGCTTTGCGCCCGGCGCGGGCATCCTCGAAGGCGCGGTCGATCTGATGCATCGCATCCGCAACCAGTTCCGCTACGACCCCAAGGCCACGGTGATCTCGACGCCGCTCGACGAGGTCTTCGACAAGCGTCACGGCGTCTGCCAGGACTTTGCCCATGTGATGATTGCAGGGCTGCGCGGGCTCGGCCTGCCGGCGGCCTATGTCAGCGGTTATCTACGCACCATGCCGCCGCCGGGCCAGCCGCGGCTGCAAGGCGCCGACGCCACCCATGCCTGGGTCTCGCTCTGGTGCGGGGCGGAGCTTGGCTGGATCGATCTCGATCCGACCAACGATGTCCTGATCGGCAACGACCATATCGTGCTCGGCGTGGGACGCGACTTTTCCGACGTCTCGCCGGTCGACGGCATCATCGTCGGCTCGCCCAAGCAGAAGCTCAGTGTTGCCGTCGACGTGCTGCAGGTGGAGTAGGGCGGGTACTCATCAGCGTCGCATTACCGACGCAAAGCGGAGGGCTGCCATCTGGAATTTGATCGGCAGTTTGTGACCCCAAAGCGGACGTTAGTCGAACCGTGCGGCCGACGTGCCAAGGGCTTTTGGATGAATCGGACTTGGTCGCGGAAGCCGGTTTCGCTGTCTTCGCCGTGTTGGATGGGGCACTGGATCAAGATCGTGTGGAGGAAGGGTGTTAGGGCACTGTTGACCGCTCGCGCCGCCTCCGCGGCGTCATCGACTCTCAGGCGCTGGTGTACTACGGGGGCAGCCGGCCGGTCAGTTTTCCGTGACACCGGCCCGCAACCTTCAGAATACGAAAGCTCGTGGCAAGGAAGCCGGTTCTGGTTTATCAGAAGGCCCCGCATGGCGGCAGCGGCGGAATAGTCAGAGCCAGCGGCGAACCTCGGCTTTGTAGCGGCGGTAGTCGTCGCCGAACTTCGCTTCGAGATAGCGCTCCTCGCGGGCGATCACTTGCGTCTGGATCGCGATCAGCACCAACGGGAGCAAGGCAAAGGCGATCGGCCCGTCAAAGCCGATCGCAAGGCCGGCATAGATAAGCGTCATGCCGAGATACATGGGATTGCGGGTCCATCGATAAGGACCGGTCGTTGCGATGAGGGTCGTTGGCTGCGACGGCGGAACGTTGGTGCCCAGCCGCCGGAACAGCCCCGCCGCCGCAAGCATCATCGCCGCGCCGGCAACGAACAGCAGCGCGCCCGTCGCGACCAGCAACCGCCAGTCGATGCCGAAAGAGCGCAGGGTGACGAACCGCTCCGCCGCCAGCCCCAACAGCAGCGCTCCCAGATAGACGAAGGGCGGAGGGAAGCGCACACCCGCGCTGTCCGGTTCGACGGCCATGCTCATCCCTCCAATCTGTGCTGTAAAACCAGCCGGAGTCAGGCAGTGCAAAAGCCGGGGACGGCGACCTTCTGGAACAGGTGCGGCCTGGCTACCACGGATGAAGGATATGCTGGAAGTTTCCCGACGAATTGGGGATGGGCGAAGGCGGCGCGGACGGTCTCGGTGGATTCCCATACCACATAGTTCAGATAAGTCGGGCTTTCGCCGAGCGCTCGGTGCAGTTGCATGGAAATGAAGCCCGGTTGCTTCGTTATGATCTCGGCAGCCGCCTTGAAAGCGTCCAGAAATCCCGCTTCGTCGGCGGGATCGATCGTGAAGAGGTTGATGAGCACGACAGGCGCGGCCGCGATACTGAGTTGGCGGTCAAACGGAAATTTCTGGTCTAGGGGCTTGAATGGTTTGATGGCGGCCATGGTGGCGCTCCTGTCTATTGTGAAATTGAAACTGGCGTGATCGATGCTGCTTGCTCTCAAACCACCATCGACTGCTGGGCGAAGATACCCGCCATCGCGCCCTGCGATGATGCCTGGGTGACCGAGGGCAAGAAGGGCGTGGCGAGGTCGCCGGCGGCGTAGATGCCCGGCATGCTGGTTTGGCGGCGCTCGTCGACCTTGAGGACGATGCCGACGGGCGTAGGCACGGTGGCAAGGCCCAGTGATTCATGCAGGCTTGCGGACGGCTTGGTGCGCGGATTGGCGAACAGGATGTCGACCGCGACATTGCGGCCGGTATCGAGATTGACGGTGGCGATATGGCCCTTGTGATGGGAGATCTCGACGATCCGGCCATTGACGACAGGTATGTTGCGGCGCGCCAGATCGGCCTGGATATCGGGCGGAATGTCGTGACCATCGGCGAAGAGCGTCAACTTGTCGGTCCAATCGTGGAACAGCCGGGCCTGATTGTGCGACTGCGGGCTGGACCAGACGAGGCCCCAATGCTGGCCGGCGACTTCAAAGCCGTCGCAATAGGGGCAGGGCACGATGGACGTGCCCCAGCTTTCGGCGTAGCCCGGAACATCAGGCATCTGGTCGGCGACGCCATAGCTCAGGATCAAGCGACGCGCCCGAGAGCTTTCGCCCTCGGAAGTGAGGACGGTGAAATCGTCGATGGCGCCCGAGACGCTTTCGGCCCGGGCACCGACCAGCTTGATCGTGGGATAACGCGCCAGTTGCTGCCGCGCCTCGGCCAGGATGTCCAGCGGCGGCTTGTGATCGTGGCCAAGCAGGCCATGCGAATGGCTGGCGAAGAGGTTGCGTGGCAGGCCAGTATCGAGAACGGTGACCTTGCGGCGGGCACGGCCGAGCTGCAGGGCGGCGGCGAGGCCGGCAAAGCTGCCGCCGATGATGATGACGTCATTCATTGTGGTGAACTCCGTGTTGCGGATGGAAGAGGATGGGCCGGACTGGGCGGTGGCCGGGGCGCGGGCGATGCCGATGGCGGAAAGCGCCGCGGCCAGCTTCAGCAGGGTTCGTCGCTGCATGGATCTCTCGTATTTCAGGCCGTCGATCGTCCGACAAATGCGCTTGCGCATTTCGGATACTAAATGGTATCGTAATATGAGAGATACGATACTGTCAAGGACTGGAATTGTCGTGACCAAAAACAGCCAGGGCCGGCGCGGCCGGCCAGCCAACGAGGCGCTTGGCCAAACGATCGTCGACACCGCGGGCGAACTTTTTGCGGAACTGGGTTTTCAAGCGACGACATTGGACAAGGTCGCCCAGCGAGCGAAGATATCCAAGCTCAGCATCTATCGGCACTTCGAGAACAAGGAGGCGCTGTTTGGCGCGGCGTTTGCGGCCCGCTGCCATCAGTTAATACCACAGGCCCTTTTTGAAGGCGTCGACGGTTCGGCCGAAGATCAGCTCATGGCGGTGGGATCATCACTGCTTCGCACGCTGTTGCGCCCGGACGTCCGCAATGTCGAAGCCATGGTCTTGGCCGACATGACGAGTCAAAAGTCGTTGAGCAAGCTCCATTACGAAGCCGGCCCCGCCCATATCATCGCCCAAATCGAGGCCCTGTTGCGTCAGTTGCACGCGAAGGCGGTTCTGAACGTGCCCGATCCTCTCCGGTCCGCCCGCTTGTTTGCCGCGCTTTTCAAAGGCTCCGATCTCCTGATGATCGCACGCTTCGATCAGGCGAGAGCAGAGGACGACAACGAAATCGAATCCTATTGCCGGTCGGCCGTCGCCATGTTCATCGCCGCGCACGGTGGCAACGAGCACGCGGGCGGATAGCCTAGCGGTGAAATACCCATGGTATTCGATGCGCCAGATAGCGGCTTGGATCGGTAAGCCAAGTCTGGTTGGAATTGGCCCATCTCCGACCTAGTGTGAGGGACGCCAACGCGCCGCTTTAGAGGTGGAGCGGACTCTCCAAGAAGTGCAGCGTCTGTCAGCATACGCCCTGGAAACGGTCGGCGCTCGCCCGTCACCGGACCATGGTCGCGCGATCCCAGGCCTTGTAGTCGGGCGAACCTTGGGTGCGGATCGGACCGTCGTAACCGTATTCCACCATGTGCACGGTCACGTAATCCTCGCCGAAAAACGCGACGCCGTAGGATTGCGGCAGGTCGGACGCGCTCAGCAGCGCTGTCTCGGAGAACAGCGGAAAGCTCGCATGGTTGGTGCCGCGCAGCGATGAGACCGGGACGCCGGCAATCGAGCCGGCAAGAGGCAAGTGACAATGGCCGAAGAAGACGTGGCGGATCTTCGCCCGATGGCGGCTGACGACATGGCGGAATGGAGCTTCGTCGAGCAGGCGGATCTGGTCGAACGGGACGAGATGCACCGGCATGGGATTATGGTGCATGAAGAGCAGGAATGGCCCGTCATGCTCGGCCAGCCGTGCCTCGAGCCAGCCAAGACGATCCTCGCAATAGCGGCCGGCGTGCGTTTCCGGATGGGCGGTGTCGAGAAACAGGCAGCGGCCGGCGGCGGTATCCTGGATGCCCTGGACGAAGGCGTTGTCGTCGGCGAGGTCGGGGAACACGCTCAGGAACGCGGCGCGCCGGTCGTGGTTGCCGATGCACAGCCGGATCGGCAGCGGATATTCGTCGATGCGCTGCTTGAGCCATTGATAATCGGCGAGATCGCCCCAATCCGAGAGATCGCCGGTGATCACCATCAACTCGGCGTCGTGATGATCGTTCAGCGCATGCGCGAGCGGCCGCTCGAAATTGGCGCGCGGATCGCGGCCGCCGATGGTCGCGCCGGGCGCCGTCAGGTGAATGTCGCTCAAATGCAGCAGTTTCATCGCCATCTCCAGTCATTGGTGCGGCACGGGGCGCCGATGGCGTCCCGCGCCGGCGGTTGTCAGGACCCTCAGCGCGCCGCGCCGGTCGTCTTCGGCAGCAGCTTCTGCACGTCCGCGGTCATGTCGGCGAGGACGGCCTCGGGCTCCCTGGCGCGGGCGCCGGAGATGATCGAGTTGAGATGATCCTTGATCACGTCAGTGATCTTCAGGCCGTTGTCGCCGGGGAAGGCGTACCATTTGGTGAGCAGCGCGAGCTGGCTGACCGCGGTGAAGTTGTTGGGGTTCTTGACGTAGAAGTCCTTCAGATAGACCTCGTTGGCGACCTTGTTCGGCGGCATGTAGCCGGTGGTCTCCGCCATGATCGCGGCGCCCTTGGGGCCGGTCCAGAACTTCACCGCTTCCCAGGCGGCGTCGCGCTTGGCCTTGTCCTTGGCGAGGATCAGTACGACATTGCCGCCGGCCGGCAGCCTGCCGTTCGGAGAGGCGACGTCCGGGAACGGGATCGTCTTCAGCGCGAACTTGCCGCCGGTCATCTGCGTGACCTTGTTGAGGTCAGAGGTCGAGGTGATGTGGAAGCCGGTCTTGCCGGCCGCGAACGCCGCGCGCATCGACGGCTGGTCGAGGTTGGGCATGCCGCCCTCGTTGACGAGCCGCGCAATCGTGTTGATGGCGAACTTGCCTTCCGCCCCGTCGAACGCGACCTTGGTCTCGTCGGCATTGAGCATGGTGCCGCCGCGCGCGAACACCGGCGCCTGCCACAGCCAGTTGCCGGTGATGTCCCAGGCATAGGTGACGCCGTTGGTGTCGTTGCCGAGCGCCTTGACCTTCCTGGCGAGCGCGATCAGCTCGTCCCAGGTCTTCGGCAAATTGTTCACGTCGCCGCCGGCCTGCTTCACCAGGTCGAGATTGACGTAGACGATCGGCAGGGAGATCGCGAAGGGCAGGGCGTAGACCTTGCCGCCGGCGGTGCCGATGTCGTACATCGCCTGGTGGAAGCCCTGCTTGTCGAAATCCTTCTCGGCCGCGATGTAGCCGCCGAGCTCGGCCGGGATGTTCTTGTCGACCAGGACGCGGATGCGGTTCAGGCCCTGGAAGGACACGTCGGGCATCTGGTTGGTGACGGCTTCGCGCAGCACCTTCTGGGTGGCGTCTTCGTAGGACTCGTAAGGCGCGCGCATGGTGACCTTGATCTCCGGGTGCACCTTGGCGAACTCCTCGGCGATGCGCTTGTGCGTCTCGGTGAACAGCTCCGGATAGGGATACTGCATCACGATCTCGGTCTTTGTCTGCGCGAGCGCAGATCCGGCCACGAGCGACAGAGCCGCCGCGGCGATGATGGACTTCAGCATGGATAGACTCCTGTTTGAGGTGACGCGGTTACTTGATGCCGGTGAGGGTGATGCCCTCGATGAAACGGCGCTGGGCAAAGAGAAAGGCGATGACGAGCGGCGCGATGATCACCATCGCCGCGGCCATCAGCGGGCCGTAGCTGGTGCCGGCCTCGTTGTTGCGGAAATGCGCGACCGCAAGCGGCGGCGTGCGCAGATGCTCGCTGTTGAGCACGATCAGCGGCCAGAAATAGTCGTTCCAATGCGCGACCACGGAGAAGATGCCGAAGGCGGTGACGGCCGGGATCGCGGCCGGCAGCATCACCCGCCAGACGATGCCGAACTCGGAGATGCCGTCCATGCGTGCGGCGTCGACGAGATCGTCCGGCACCGTCTTGAAGAACTGGCGCATCAGGAAGATGCCGAACACCGAGATCGTGAAGGGCAGGACCAGCGCGGCATAGCTGTCGAGCAGGCCGGCCTTGTGCAGCATCAGGAAGACGGGGATCGCGGTCGCCTGCGGCGGGATCAGGATCCCGAACAGGACCAACGCGAACAGCGCCTCGCGGCCGCGGAAGCGAAGCTTTGCCAGCGCGTAGGCCGCCGGCAGCGCCACCATGACCTGCAGCACGAAGATCGAGACCGTGACGATGACGCCGTTGAGCAGGAAGCGCAGCAGATTGGCCTTGGCGAAGGCCTCGCGCAGGTTCTCCACCAGCGCGAACTCGTGCGGGATCAGGTGCAGCTCGCTGGAAAAGATCTCGGTCTGCGGCTTGGATGCGGTCGAGATCATCCAGATGAAGGGTGCCAGCATGAGCGCGGCGCCCGCGATCAGCAGCACGTGGCGGAGGATCGCCCGGAACGGGATGGGATGCGCGTAGCTCATGTGTAGTGCACGCCGCGATCGGCGAGCCTCGATTTGATCAGGGTGAGCAGGAGAACGAAGACCAGGAAAACGACGGTGATCGCCGCGGCATAGCCCGAACGGAAGAACTCGAAGCCTTCCGTGTACATGGTGTGGATCAGGACCTCGGTGGATTTCGACGGGCCGCCCTTGGTCAAGACGTGCACGGTGTCGAACACCTGGAACGAGCGGATGCCGGAGATCACGACGACGAAGGTCGTGACCGGCCCCAGCATCGGCCAGGTCACGAGACGGAAGCGGGCCCAGCCGCTCGAGGCGCCGTCGATCTCGGCCGCCTCGTAAAGTTGCTTCGGGATCGAGACGAGGCCGGCGAGGAACAGCACCATGTTGAAGCCGACCGCCTGCCAGATGCCGATGGCGCACAGGGCATAGAGGGCGGTGCTGCGGTCCTGCAGCCAGGCGAAGGCCGGCAGGCCGGCGCCGCGCAGCAGCCCGTTCACCAGGCCGAATTGCGGATGCAGCATGAATTCCCACACCACCGCCATCGCGATCAGGGTCGCCATGACGGGCAGGAAATAGATCGTCCGGTAGAGGCTGCGCAGGCTGGTGCCGCTCTGAATCAGGAGCGCGATGGCAAGGCCTGCGATCACGGCGCCGGGCACCACGATCACGACGTAAGCCAGCGTGTTGCGCAGCGCGGTCCAGAACACCTTGTCGGCGAACAGGTCCTGGTAATTGGAAAGGCCGATCCAGGAGAAATGCGGCGCGCCGAGCTGATAATCGGTGAAGGAGAGGGCGATCACGCCGGCGAGCGGACCAAGCAGCATCGTCAGCATCAGCACTGCTGCCGGCGTCACCAGGGCGTAAGCGGAGTATGTCCGCCGGCTGCCATGGGCCTGCACCGTGCGCTTCGTCGCGCCTGCCGGAGCGATGGCCGCGCCAATGGTCATGGAGCCGTCAGACATGGGCGGGCTCACGGACGCGCTCGGGCTGCTCCAGTCTGATCTCGATCCGTTTCCCGGCCGGATCGAAAATCCGCACCGCGTCGGGCGCGAAACCGAAGGTGATTGAGCTGGCCATCGCAGGCAATTGCCTGACGTCCGCGAGCCGTGCGATCAGGCGCAATCCGGCGCCTTCGATCGCAAGGTGCACGAAAGCTTCCGCACCGAGATTCTCCAGATGGACCACGGTTCCGGAGAACGGCCCCGCGCCGAGGTCGATCCGCTCCGGGCGGACGCCGACGCGGCATTCGCCGGCCGCCGCTTGGCACGAAAGCTTCAGGGCAGTCCCGAGCACGTCGACGCCGCCGTCCTTGCGGATCCGGCCGGGGAGGACGTTGATCTTGGGGCTGCCGATGAATTCGGCGACACGGATGTCGCCGGGGTTGTTGTAGATCTCCGCAGGCGTCCCGGCCTGAATCAATTCACCGCCCATCATGACGGCGATCCGGCTCGACATCGTCATCGCCTCGGCCTGGTCGTGCGTGACGTAGACGAACGTCGCCTTGAGACGGCGATGCAGCTCGGCGAGTTCTGCGCGCATATGGACACGCAGCTTTGCGTCGAGATTGGAGAGCGGCTCATCGAACAGGAAAGCCAGCGGCTCGCGCACCATGGCGCGTCCGACCGCGACGCGCTGCCGCTGACCGCCGGACAACTGCCCGGGCTTGCGCCGCAGCAATGGAGATATGTCGAGCTGCTCGGCGATCCCTTCGACGTCGGCCCGGATGTGCCGTTCCTTGGCGCGCCGGCCCGGCAGCAGCTTGCCGAGCAGCGGCAGCCGTTCGATCGCCGAGAGGCGCCGCATCCTGAGCGGCACTGCAATGTTGTCGAAGGTACTCAGATGCGGATAGAGCGCGTAGGATTGGAAGACCATCGCGAGGTTGCGTGCGCTCGGGCGAATGGCGTCCACGGGGCGGCCGTCGATGTGGACTTGGCCGGAATTCTGCGGCTCGAGGCCGGCAATGATGCGGAGCAGGGTCGACTTGCCGCAGCCGGAAGGCCCGACCAGCGAGATGAACTCGCCGTCCTCAACTCGGAAATCAATGCCCTTCAGGACGTCCGTGCCGTCGAAGGACTTGCGGATTGCGGAAAGCTCGATCTGCGCCATGCGCGCTGGTCCCCTGCTGGCCTTGTTGCGGCGCATGAGGAGTAGGGAGCGCATCTGACATTCACATAACGGTCAATGGCCGTCCTTATGGTCATCCCAGGTTTTGCCTTTGCCGGGTTCGGAGATCGATTTGGGGTTGTTGTCGTGGCGTTGACGTCCTCGCGCGTGCGGGCGGTCAATGCGGTGTTCGAGACCGGCAGCTTTGCCGCCGCAGCAAGGCGGCTTGGGGTGTCCCAGCCGTCAGTTGCGCAGCTCGTGCGCGATCTGGAGGCCGAGTTCGCGGTTGCGCTGTTCGACCGGCACGGCCAGACTCTGATCGCGACGCCGCTGTGCCGCCGGCTCTACGCAGCGACGAGCCGCATGCAGGCGATCGAGGCGGACGCACTGGCCATCCTGCAGCAGCGCGATGAGCTCACGGGAGGTGAGCTTCGCATCGGGCTTGGCAACGCCATGCCGGGCATGGCGCTGATCGCGGCGTTCCGCAATCTGTATCCGAAGATCCAGATCAACATCGAGATCGGCAGCTGGTCGGCGATCATGGCCGCCGTGGTCGATCAGCGCGTCGACGTTGCCGTCTTGCCGGAGGTGCCGCAGGACAACCGCTTCCGGCGCGAGCCCTGCGTGCAGCAGCGCGTCGTGGCGATCTGTCATCCCGTTCACGAGCTCAGTCGTGAATCGCGCGTGTCCATCGCCGGCCTCGTGCAATATCCGCTGGTCTTTCGGACCCGGGATTCCGCGACCCAGCGCGCCGTCGACAGGGCTCTTCGCGCCGTCAACCTGCGCGCCACTCCCGCGATCATCGTCAACACACGCGAGGGGATGCTGGAGGCGGTTGCCAATCGGCTTGGTGTCGGTTTTGTCTGGGAGCACGGCTCGAGCCGCATCGACCGGATCGCGAAGGTGGCGATCGCGGAAATCGAGACAGAGTCGCCCGAATACATCTTCTCGCTGGCCGGCAAGCGCGGCAAGCTGGTCGAGCTGTTCTATCTGGCCAGAAGTCTTTCGCGCTCGGCCGAAGGTGCCGCCATGCTGGCCGCGTCCTGATGCGGCAGTCGGGCCCGGAGTCGACCCCGGCCCTCCGGCACCTTTGGTTGCGGTATACTGTGGCGTCAACCGTGATGTTGCGCGGCGGGACGGCAAGATATTTACGTATTTTTGCTTCGGAGTTTGGTGACCCGGCCGAAGATGGGCTATGCTCCCCGCTGCGTCGAGGAGAAGAATGACGTCGGGAGAGAGCATGGGACACCAGCGGCGGACGAGGCTGCATCCATGATGACGTTACCGAGACTGGCTGCCGAAACCCTGGAGAAGATGCTGGGTCGGTTCATGCGTCGCCGGTACGACGAACCTTCCGCCCGGGTGCTGGAGGGATCGACGCGCACCGCGATGGAGTGTATCGGCAACAGCGACGCGCTCTACCACAACATCGAGCATACCATGCTCGTGACTTTGGCCGCTCAGGCGATCCTCTCGGGACGCAATCTCCATGCGCATCTTGCGGCGGAGGACTACCTCCACATCCTGATCGCCTGCCTGGCGCACGACATCGGCTATGTCCGCGGCCTGTTCCCGGAGGATGACGAAGACGGTTTCATCATCGACGAGGCCGGGACCAAGGTGTCGCTGCCGCGCGGTGCATCGGATGCCAGTCTGATGATGTATCACGTCGATCGCTCGAAACTGTTCGTGCTGCGGCGGCTGCCTCCGATCCGCGGTCTCGACCCGGAGCGCATTGCGCGCGCCATCGAAGGGACGCGCTTTCCCGCCCGTGAAGGCCAGGAATATGACCACGAAGCCTCGATCCTGCGTGCGGCCGACTTCATCGGCCAGCTCGGCGATCCCAACTATCTGCGCAAGGCCAACGCGCTGTATTACGAGTTCGAGGAGGTCGGCATCAACCGTCAGCTCGGCTACGATTCGCCCGCCGACATCGTGAATCGCTACCCGCAATTCTATTGGAACAGCGTCGCACCGCACATCCAGACCGAAATCGGCTATCTCAACAAGACCGAGATCGGCCGGCAATGGATCGCCAACCTCTACAGCAACGTGTTCCGCGCCGAACGCGACATCTCGCTGTCCGGTCCGCAGAGATAGGCCGGGCTACGATCGCGGTCACTCCGCGAGACATGCATGCAACAGAAAAACATCGCCACTGACGTCCTCGACATCGCCTACCGCGAATACGGCGCGCCGGAGGGCTGGCCCTGCATCATGGGTCATGGCTTTCCCTACGATGTGAACGCCTACGCCGAGACCGCGCCGATCATTGCACGAGCCGGCGCACGGGTGCTGGTGCCCTGGCTGCGCGGCTATGGCCCGACGCGGTTTCGATTCCCGGAGACGCTGCGGTCCGGCGAGCAGGCGGCGCTTGGCGCCGATCTCCTCGCCTTCATGGATGCGCTCGGCATCGAGCGCGCGGTCGTCGGCGGCTATGATTGGGGCGGGCGTGCGGCTTGCGTGGTCTCGGCGCTCCATCCGGAACGCGTGATCGGGCTCGTCTCCGGCAATTCCTACAACATCCAGAACATCGCCCGCGCCATGGAGCCGGCCTCGCCGCCGGAGGAGGCGGCACTCTGGTATCAATATCTCTTCCACAACGAACGCGGCCGCCGCGCGCTGGAGCGCAACCGCCGCGGCTTTGCCCGTCAGCTCTGGGCGATGTGGTCGCCGAAATGGGCGTTCGACGACGCGACGTTCGAAACAAGCGCTGTGTCCTTCGACAATCCTGATTTCGTCGATGTCGTGATCCACTCCTACCGCCACCGCTACGCGCTGGTGGCGGGCGACCCCGCCTATGCCGCGATCGAGGCGAAGCTCGCCGCCCAGCCGCCGATCCGCGTTCCGACGATTGCGATCGACGGCGACAGCGACGGCGTCAATCCCGGCACGGCCCACCACGCGCGCAAGTTCGAGGGGGTTTTCGAGCGGCGCGTCTTCACCGATGCCGGCCACAACCTGCCGCAGGAGCGGCCCGCCGAATGGGCCCAGGCCGTGCTCGACATTCGCAACGCAGCCGAGCGCGCCTGATCATTGCAGCACAGACGCATTCGCCGCATTCGATCTTGATTTGCGTCAATGTTGCTGCCCATGAGGGGTGTTCTGCTGGCTGTCGTCCCGGTCCGGTTCGTGCTATCTTGAATTGTGCCTCCGGGCTTTGCACAGGAGTGGCGGCCATGACGAGTGCTTCGGATACATCTCATCAAGCGAGCCTCGGTTCGGGCATCGCCGCGCTGCATGCCAAATGGGGCTGGATCGTCGCGCTCGGCGTCGTCTATCTGATCGCCGGCTTCGTCGCTCTCGGCAGCGTCGTGATGGCGACGGTGGCGAGCGTGATCGTGGTTGGCGCGATGATGATCGTGGCTGGTGTCGCCGAGGTGATCGGCGCATTCCAGATGAAGAGCTGGGGTAAATTCCTGATCTGGGCGTTTCTCGGCGTGCTCTATATCGTCGCCGGCTTCCTGACCTTCGCGAATCCGCTGCTCGCGGCAGTCCTGCTGACGCTGTTTTTGGGAGCATCGCTGATCGCCTCGGGCGCCGTCAGGCTGTTTCTCGCTTTCAGCATGAAACGAGAGAGCCCGTGGGTGTGGGTTGCGCTCTCCGGCGCGATCACGTTGCTGCTCGGCCTGCTCATCGTGGCGCGCTGGCCCGTGAACAGCGTCTACATCCTCGGCCTGTTTCTCGGTATCGACCTGATCATGGCCGGTGCCGGGTGGATCAGTCTCGGCTTTGGCCTGAAGCGGCGAGGCTGAGCGCAGGCGCGTGCAGCTTTCTCTCTCCATCTCTTCCGTCGGGAGAGGTGAAGCGATGGCTTCATGCGCCAGGCCGACGCGGGCCATCAGCAACTCGACGCAAGACCATCTTGCAGAACTCCGCTGATCTGACGCGCTGACAAGAAAGCAGCACGCCGCGCAGGCGCTGACCGCCTCGCGCGGGCGATCATCACCGGGGAGAAACCATGAGAGCCGCTTTGGCCCTGGCCGCAGCGCTGGCTGCCGGCTGCCTGTCCACGCCCGTTTTCGCGCAAAAGTCCTACGGTCCCGGCGTCAGCGACACCGAGATCAAGATCGGCAACACCATGCCCTATAGCGGCCCGGCCTCGCCGCTCAGCATCACGGGCAGGGTGATCTCCGCCTATTTCGACGAGATCAACGAGAAGGGCGGAGTTGGCGGCCGCAAGCTCAATCTGATCTCGCTCGACGATGCCTTCTCTCCGCCCAAGACCATGGAAGCGGCGCGGCGCCTCGTCGAGGGCGATGGCGTTGCCTTCATCTTCGCGACCATGGGCACCGCACCGAGCTCGGCCATCGCGAAGTATCTCAACAGCAACAAGGTGCCGCAGCTTTTCTTGATCAGCTCGGCCTCGAAGTGGAACGATCCGGCCAACATGCCCTGGTCGATGGCGCTGCCCTGGGCGCCGAACTACACCAGCGAGGCCGCGATCGACGTCGCCTATGCCCGCGCCAAGAACCCGAACGCGCGCTTCGCGGTGCTCTATCAGAACGACGATGCCGGCAAGGAATATCTGCGCGGCGTCAAGGAGGCGCTCGGCACTGAGGCCGACAAGGCGATCGCGATGGCCTCGAGCTTCGAGGTCGCCGACCCCACCGTCGATTCCCAGGTGCTGACGCTGGCCAATACCAAGGCCGACGTCTTCCTGATCTATTCGGTGACGCCGCGCGCCTGCGCGCAGGCGATCCGGAAAGCCCATGAGGTCGGCTGGAAGCCGACGCGCTTCATCGCCAGCGGCTGCGCCAACAAGGCGACCGTGATGGTGCCGGCCGGCCTCGACGCGGGCAAGGGCGTGCTGTCGCTCGGCTCGCTCAAGCCGTTCGTCGCCGAGCCCAAGGACGATCCGGCGATGACGGCCTATATCGATTTCATGAAGCGCCGTCTGCCCAATGCCGACGTCAACAACGTCGCCGGCCTCTATGGCTACACCGTCGCCGAGGCGCTGGTGGTGCTGCTGAGGCAGTGCAAGGACAATCTGACGCGCGAGAACATCATGGCGGAGGCCGCCAACCTGAAGAACGTGCCGCTGTCGCTGTTGATGCCCGGCATCACCCTCAACACCACGCCGCAGGATTTCCGCCCCATCAAGGACGGCTACATGCTCCAGTTCGACGGCAACGACTGGGTCGTGGCGAGCGAGCTGTTGCGCGGGACGTGAGAGGCCGAGGAGGTGGTGCACCCTCTCCTCTTGTGGAAGAGGGTGCATGCGCGAAGCGCAGCCGGGTGAGGGGTCTCGATCCTCACGAATGGTGTTGCCGGCAGAGAGAACCCCTCATCCGGCGCTTCGCGCCACCTTCTCCCACAAGGGGAGAAGGAAGAAGGAGACCAGCATGGACTTTCAACACTCCGCCCGTTCGCTCGAGCTCCAGGACCGCGTTCGCCAGTTCATGCGGGCGCATGTCGAGCCGGTCGAGGAGCTCTATTACGAGCAGGTCAAGCCGGAAGCATCGCGCTACAAGACGCCGCCTGTCTTGCAGGACCTGAAGCGGCTGGCGCGGGAGCAGGGGCTCTGGAACCTGTTCCTGTCAGGTGAGCATGGCCCGGGCCTGACCAATCTCGAATATGCGCCGGTGAAGGAGATCATGGGCCGCATTCTCTGGGCGCCCGAGGTGTTCAATTGCTCGGCCCCCGATGTCGGCAACATGGAGGTGCTCGCCAATTACGGCACGCCAGCGCAGCAGGAGCGCTGGCTGAAGCCGCTGCTGGAGGGACGCATCCGCTCCGGCTTCTCGATGACGGAGCCGCAGGTCGCCTCCAGCGATGCCACCAACATCCAGTGCGAGATCCGCCGCGACGGCGGCGACTATGTCGTCAACGGCCGCAAATGGTTCACGTCAGGCGCGATGAACGAGGATTGCGAGATTCTGATCGTGATGGGCAAGACTGCGCCGGATCATCCCGACCGCCATCGCCAGCAATCGATGATCCTGGTGCCGAAGAATACCCCGGGCGTGCGCATCGTCCGCGACATGCTCACTTACGGCTACGACGATGCGCCGGTCGGACACCCCGAGATCGTCTACGAGAATGTCCGCGTGCCCGTGGAGAACATTTTGCTCGGCGAAGGCCGCGGCTTCGAGATCGCGCAAGGCAGGCTGGGCCCCGGCCGCATCCACCACTGCATGCGGCTGATCGGCTGCGCCCAGCGCGCGCTGGAATTGATGTGCCAGCGCGCGGTCTCGCGCGTCGCCTTCGGCAAGCCGCTGGCCGAGCAAGGCTCGGTGCGCGAGGACATCGCGCACTCCTTCTGCGAGATCGCGCAGGCGCGACTGCTCACCTTGCAGGCCGCCGACAAGATGGACCGCGAGAGCAACAAGGCCGCGCGCGACCTGATTGCCGCCGCCAAGATCGTGGTCCCCAGCATGGCGGCCCGTGTCATCGACCGCGCCATCCAGATCCACGGCGCCGCCGGCGTCTCGCAGGATACGTTCCTCGCGCGTGCCTACGTCTACGCCCGCTTCATCCGCATCGGCGACGGGCCGGACCAGGTGCATCTCGCCGCGCTGGGCAAGGAGCTGATCCGGCGGGGCGGAGTGGGCATGGCGTGACGGCTTATTCCAGTCGCTCCTCGATGTCGGCTTGATCGGCGATGGCAGCGCGGCGCCGGCCAATGGCCGTGCGGCCTCGTCGGAAAATTTGGCCGGAGCAAGCGCGTCCGGTTGATGGACAGGACGAATACGGAGGCGAGCTTCGCGGCAATGCAGGAGCGCATCCTATTTGGACGCCCGTGGCCGGACTAGGGCGATCGCAGGCGGTGCGGGGTGATGGACCGCCTTGTCGATCACTATGGGAAGATGAGCCCGATCAGCTCCTTCGCCTGCTCGGCAGCCAGATTGCTGATCTGGTCGGCTGCACCCAGAGTTAAGTACCATCCCAGTGGCGTCTCGGCCGCATGTTGCGCCGTGAGGCAAATTTCTTCGTTGCGTCTGACACATCTCAATGGCGGGAATAGCTTCTGGGAAGCGCTTGCCGTATGCAAGTTCCGGCCGCAGCGCATCTGGAAATCTCGATAATAGTCGAGATCATAGGTGCGCTCGGGAGGTGTGATCTCCACCGCTTCGTCCGTATGAGCATCCCGCGCTCTCACATAGGCGCGTAACCCGGACCATCTGAACAGTCGCGCCAGCAGGCTCTCGCTCTCAGGTTCCCATCGGATCGGTGGATAAAAGAACCAGCGGGAATACCCTTTGTCGCGAAGCGCCTGCTGCCAGGCGGCGCATCGATGATCCGAAGGACGGGTGTTGCCGTTCAGGCGCACGATCTTCAATTCTGCCGGCTTCTTGACGTTTGGGCTGTTGCTCAAAAATGCGCGCAACGTCGCCGCGCCCGAATTATCAAAATAGCCCCCGTCGACGACGTGGATCTCCTGGCCGTTCTTCGTTGCGACCCCGGCCGGAGAAATGACCGGAAAACGGGCGCTATTGAGCACGGCAATTCCGACCGGAATGTCGTCGAGACCCGCCCGCGCATTCCACCACGGGGCATTTGACCACGCAGTCCGCTGTCCGGTCTGCACATTCGTCGTCGAAAACAGCAAATAGGGCGGCCGGTCTGAATTGCCTGCGTGAACACTGCTGAGACGTCGGGCGAGACCGACAGCGCCGGAAATTTCCTTGTAGCCGAAAGCTTCCAGGATCGACTGTTGCCAGCTATCGAGCAGAGCTTGCCCTCGGACTGCGTTGCCCCATGGCAAGAACAGATCGCCCGTCAACAATCCGGCGAGCACCTTGGATAGATGGTCTTGTGCGAGCACGCCGTAGACGAGGTCGCTCGTCGGCGATCCGAAAGCCTTGCCGGGCCGGCAGTCGGACCACGCTTTATCGCCTTGTGCCTGCTTGTAGTCTTGACGCAGGACCGCCCAGATGGCGATGCCAAGACTGCCTCCAGATACGCCGCTGGCAGCGAAAACATGCTCTCCAAACTTTCCGCATGTCGAGTCGTCGGCCATGGCAAGCACCTGGGCGGTGAACATCGCAGCCCGAAGACCTCCGCCATCGGCGTAAATGGCAAGCTGCACGCCGGGTCGATCGACCACGGCCCAGTCTCCGCTCGTCGCGGCGGAGGGCGCCAAGAGCTCCAGTTCCTCTCGTCCGTATTTCTCTTGGGTGTTGAGCACCAACACCGCAATCAACAGAATGGCCAAAACGGGATCGATGCCTCGCACCCCGGTCAGCCGATGCGTGAGCACCATGAGGAGAGCAACGGAGACGCACGCCCACGCAAAGAAGAGGAAGACGACCGGAATGCTGCCAACACTCCAGACGGCTGTTTGCAACAATCCGTAAGACAGGGCGATCCGGGCGGTCGCCATGAGCGAAATGATGCCGACCAGAAGGCAGGTTGTGACCTTGGTCGAGGGATAGAGGTGTGCAGGAATGTGACGTCGTGCCCAAATCGTCAAGAGAGCCGCGGCGAGCGGCGTAAACATACTTATCAACGCGGCGACGAGATCGTCCTCACTTCGTGATCTTTCGTCCATCGTCATCCATACGAAGGTCGCGATGGCAGAGACGATGAAGGCGAGGGCCGCTGTCTCACAATGCGGATCGTTCGATCGCAAGCAAAAGACCCCATAGCCAAGTGCTATGACGAGCGAAATGGCTCCTGGAACTGCCTGTTTGGGAAAGAAACTAGGCACTTTTGCGTACATGAACGCATAGTGGATAAGGGCCAAACTGCCGACGAATATGAGCGCCGCAACGAGTCCGACAAGCGGCTCAGCTTGCTCGGAACGGCTCCGTTGCTGACAGCGGCGGAGCGGCAAATTCCCGAGCAGAAGAGTTGTAATCGACAGCGCCGCCGCGACAATGACTGCACTCAGCCAGAACGCTCCATACAGGGTCCAACCGATGGTTTGTGAATCTGCGCCGATCCATCTGACCCAATGTCTTGGAGTGAGTGCGAAGTTGAGGCCCCCGAGCAGCTCTCGCGTCTGGCCGCTGAAGCACAAAAGCAAGACAAGCATTGCAAGTGCAAACGTGCTGATCCACGCGCGGTAGAGCAACATCTCCCAGAGCCGAATCAGGCCGGACCAGAACGAGACGATGATCGTTCGCATTGCGACGCCCGAATATTCATGATCGCGAGATGAATCGCCGCTTCGGCGAAAGTCATCCGATTGAACTTAGGCTCCTTTGAAGATGATCAGTCCAATGACTGTCGCGCAGGCCAGCCAGACGGCTCGCCCCTGGTCCTGAAGGTTCTTCAACTCCAGCAAACGCGTGGCTCGCTTCGTAGGATCTTCGTGAACGCGACGTTCCGATCGGAAAACATACTCACAAAAGAAAAAGAAGGGCGCGGCTATCGTGAGCAAGCCATAAAAGCCCTTTAGGGCAATCCAGCGCTTTGCGGTGGGAGGCCAGCCGTGAAAGAGACCATAGATGCCGACGAGGAGGAGCAGGATGTAGCTGATCGCGCCAAGGGGAAGCGCAATGGCCCCCTGCTTGCCGATCACTCGGAAAAGACGCCCCCAGCAGGCCTCAAGCTGTTCTTGGAAAGACATCGTCACTCTCCAAATCACCAAAAGTCCCGGCATTGCGGAAAAGCAATAGAGCGGAATTGTGACAGCGCATGAAAACGACCAGTAATTGAGTTGCCCGAACTTTCAGCGCTCGCAGGCAGACGATCCGACGAGGGGCAGCCTTCCTTCCAGATCAGCGCTGGCTTGCTGGGTCGCCCTGTCATGCACTTGGGCGGAGTGAGCTTGGAGTATCGCAGGCGGATTTGAGAGCACGCCTCCCGGGAGGTGCTCGGGGCGGGAGAGGGGCGGATGACGTGCCGGTCGCTATGGTGACATCATGCCGGTGTTTTGCCCGACGAGTCAAATCGATTCGTAAAATCCGTAGCCGTCAACCCCGGTTCAACCCATTGATTCAGTTGCCCCCGCCTACTGTGCATGGGGTTGTTTTCGCACTTTTGTGTCGGCGCGGGCTTCGCGGCCCGCGCCCGCGCCGTCATCCCGCCTTGGCGAGGCGGCCGTCCGCCGAACCTGCGCGCAGGTTCTGGAAGAACTTCTCCACCTCGCGCGACAGCGTGTCCGCCGTCGCCGTCAGGCTGCTCGCCGCCGTCAGCACCGAGGATGCCGCCGTGTCGGTCTCGCCGATGGCGTCGCGCAGCGAGGTGATGTTCGCCACAAGCGTCTCGTTGCCCTGCGCGGCCGATTGCGCATTGGACGAGATCTCGCGCGTGGCGGCGTCCTGCTGACTGACGGCGCCGGCGATCGCGGACGTCACCTCGTTGATCTCGCGCACCGCGCCGCCGATCTCGCGGACGGCATCGACGGCGTTGCGGGTCGAGGCCTGGATCATCGAGACGTTCTCGCTGATTTCGGCCGTGGCCTTGGCGGTCTGGCCCGCGAGCGCCTTCACCTCGTGGGCGACGACGGCGAAGCCGCGGCCGGCATCGCCGGCGCGCGCGGCCTCGATGGTGGCGTTCAGCGCGAGCAGATTGGTCTGCTCGGCGATCGCCTGGATCAGGCTGAGCACGCCGTCGATGCGCTGCGTGGCCGCGGCGAGGCTCTCGATCTCGGAGATCGATTTCTCGGTGCGCTGGCCGGTCTGCTCGACCGCGCCGGCGCTCTGGCGCACCTGGCGGCCGATCTCCACCACCGAGGCCGACAGTTCTTCGGCCGCGCCCGCCACTGCCGTGACGTTGTGCGAGGCCTGCTCGGTGGCGTTCGCCGCCGTGCCGGCGCGGCTGTTCGCATCGGCGGTGACGCGGGTGATGGTCTGCGCGGTCTCGCGCATCACCGAGGCGTTGTCGCTGAGGCCGCGCATGATCGCACCGATCGCCTCGCGAAACTGCTCGACGGATCGCTCGATTTGGCGGGCGCGCTCCTCGCGGGCGGCGGCGTCGTTCGACACTTGCGAGGCGAGGTTGCGGTTGCGGCCCATGGCGTCCTGGAACACCTGGATCGCGCGGGCCAGTGCGCCGATCTCGTCGGCGCGGTCGGAGTGCGGCACCACGATGTTTTCGGCGCCGTCGGCGACCTGCTTGATGGTGGCGGTGATCGAGGCGAGCGGCCGGGCGATCGAGCGGGCGATGATGACGATGCCGATCACGACGAGAGCCAGCGCCACGCCGCCGAGGCAGGTCAGCACGAACGACAATTCGCGATTGGTCTCGGTCTGCTGCGCGATCTGCCGGGCGCGCTCGGCATAAACCTTGGACAGCGCCTCGAGGTCCTTGTTCAGGGCCGAGCGCACCGCGCGGTTGGCGTCGTTGTCGCCCCATTCGCGGCCCGCGGCTGCATTGATTTCGACGCCGCGGCGGACCAGCTCCTTGCGGAACTCGACGAACTGCTCGATGCGCTTCTTGAAGGTGGCAAACTGCTCGGCGTCGTCGGCCTTGACGATGGTCTCCCAACGCTTCACGACGTCCAGGATCTGGGCGTTGAACTTGAGCAGGCCATCGCCGTATTTCTTCACCACGGCCGGCTCGGTCGACATGTAGACGCCGCGAGATTCCATCACGACCGCATAGACCAGCGAGTTGACCCGCTCGACGTTCAGCGCGGCGGCATTCGCCGTCTCGATCGCGCTGGTCAGGTCGGCGCTGCGGCGGCTGTTGTAGTCGGACAGCATCGCGATCGCGGCCGTGAGCAGCGCGAACAGCGCGAAGATCGCATAGAGCTTGGTGGCAAGCGTGAAACGGCCTGCCCGCTTGGTGGCATTCCCAGGTCGGTCTGATGTCATGGTGTGCAGGAGCCCGGAATGGCCTGAAGCGGCCGGTGAGCGGGGTCGTGTAGAATTGATGCAAAACTTTGCAGGAGGAAGGTGGATGTGGCGTTAACGCGCCCGTCAGGCTCCCTCCGTCCTTGCTCGAACGAAAGGTAAGATATTTCAGCGTCTTGATCCTAAGGTATAGTCTCAGGATAGTCTTTCAGCATAGTCTTTCAGCATAGCCTTGGGGTCGGCCGTTGGCCGACCAAGCCTGGAGAGCCCCGTGGTCTACCGACACAGCATCGACACCACGACCTACACCTTCCCGGATCTGCGCGACCTGCTCGCCAAAGCGACACCGCCGCGCTCCGGCGACAGGCTGGCCGGAATTGCCGCTGCCAGCTCCGAGCAGGTGATCGCGGCACGGATGGCGCTGGCGGATGTGCCGCTCGGCCAATTCCTGCAGGAAGCCGTCATTCCCTATGAGACCGACGAGGTCACCCGCCTCGTCATCGACAGCCACGACGCCAAGGCCTTTGCGCCGGTGGCGTCGCTCACGGTCGGGGCCTTCCGCGACTGGTTGCTGTCCGATGCTGCAACGCCCGAGATCCTGCGCAAGCTCGCTCCCGGCATCACGCCGGAGATGGCGGCCGCAGTGTCAAAGCTGATGCGCAACCAGGATCTGATCCTGGCGGCGCGGAAATGCGAGGTCACCACCGCTTTCCGCAACACCATCGGGCTGAAGGGGCGGATGAGCACGCGGCTCCAGCCGAACCATCCGTTCGACGACGCCAGGGGCATCACCGCCTCGATCCTCGACGGCATTCTGCTCGGGGCCGGCGATGCCTGCATCGGCATCAATCCTGCGAGTGACGATCCTGCCGTCATCGCCCAATTGCTGCGGCTGCTCGACGAGGTCATCGCGCGGCTGAAGATCCCGACGCAAGGCTGCGTGCTGACCCATGTCACGACGACGCTGTCGCTGATCGGGCAGGGCGTGCCGGTCGACCTCGTCTTCCAGTCGGTCGCCGGCACGGAGGCGGCCAACCGCAGTTTCGGCATCGATCTTGCGCTCCTGAAAGAGGCGCAGCAGGCCGGGCTGTCGCTGCGGCGCGGCACCGTCGGGCAGAACGTGATGTATTTCGAGACCGGCCAGGGCTCGGCGCTGTCGGCGGGCGCCCATCACGGGGTCGACCAGCAGACCTGCGAGGCGCGCGCCTATGCGGTCGCCCGCGCGTTCGCCCCGCTCCTCGTCAACAGCGTGGTCGGCTTCATCGGCCCGGAATATCTCTATGACGGCAAGGAAATCATCCGGGCTGGTCTGGAGGATCATTTCTGCGGCAAGCTGCTCGGCCTGCCGCTCGGGGTCGACATCTGCTACACCAACCATGCCGAGGCGGACCAGGACGACATGGACAACCTCCTGACGCTGCTCGCCGCCGCCGGCGTCACCTTCATCATGGGCGTCCCCGGCGCCGACGACGTCATGCTGAACTACCAGTCGACGTCTTTTCACGACGCGCTCTATGTCCGCGCCGTCTTCGGCTTGCGCCGCGCGCCGGAATTCGACGACTGGCTGGTGCAGTCGGGAATTACAGGCGCCGATCTCCGCCTGGCCGGCGATGCAGGCCTGCTGCCCGATTTTGCCTCGCGGTTGATCGCGTGAGGCGGCGCGCCAACTGGCACTCCGATGAAACTATCGGCGCCCCCCGGAATTGTGCTTGTGCCACAATATTGAGAAATTCCGGCGACAGCATTACCCTGAGTCTGGCTGGCAATTTCCGCACTATCGGTCGAGCGTGGCGGGGGGAGCTTTGATGCGAGCTGAAAGTAACGGAACGACCCGGCGGATTCTCTGCGTGTTTCCGCGCTACACCTCGTCCTTCGGTACGTTCGAGCATTCCTATCCCTTGACCGACGGCGTCCGCGCCTTCATGCCGCCGCAGGGGCTGCTGCTGATCTCCGCCTACCTTCCGAAAGAGTGGCAGGTCAAATTCGTCGACGAGAACCTGCGCCGCACGACGAAGGAGGAATTCGAATGGGCGGAAGCTGTCTTCGTCAGCGGCATGCACATCCAGCGCCAGCAGATGAACGACATCTGCCGCCGCGCCCATGAATTCGATCTGCCGGTCGCACTCGGCGGGCCCTCGGTCAGCGCCTGCCCGGACTATTATCCGTCCTTCGACTATCTGCATGTCGGCGAGCTCGGCGACGCCACCAACCAGCTGATCGATATCCTGTCGCGCGACACCTCGCGTCCCGAGGCCCAGGTGGTGCTGACCACCAGGGACCGGGTGCCGATGACGGAGTTTCCAATTCCGGCCTACGAGCTCGTCGATGTGAAGAAGTATTTCCTCGGCAGCATCCAGTATTCGAGCGGCTGTCCCTATCAGTGCGAGTTCTGCGACATCCCCGGCCTCTACGGCCGCAATCCGCGCATCAAGTCGCCGCAGCAGATCATCGCCGAGCTCGACCGCCTGCGCGAATGCGGCATGACCGACACGGTCTATTTCGTCGACGACAATTTCATCGGCAACCGCAAGGCGGCTCTGGACTTGCTGCCGCATCTGATCGAATGGCAGAAGCGGACCGGCTACGTGGTGCGGCTCGCCTGTGAGGCGACGCTCAACATCGCCAAGCGGCCCGAGATCCTCGAGAAGATGCGCGAGGCCTATTTCATCACCATCTTCTGCGGCATCGAGACGCCGGATCCGGACGCCCTGAAGGCGATGCAGAAGGACCACAACATGATGGTCCCGATCCTGGAGGGCGTGCACACCATCAACTCCTACGGCATGGAGGTCGTGTCCGGCATCATCATGGGGCTCGATACCGACAAGCCGAACACCTCGGAAGCTCTACTCGCTTTCGTCGAGGAGTCCCGGATTCCGCTGCTCACCATCAACCTGCTCCAGGCGCTGCCGAAGACGCCGCTGTGGGACCGGTTGGAGCGCGAGGGTCGCCTGATCCACGACGACGGTCGCGATTCCAACGTCGACTTCCTGTTGCCTTATGACGAGGTCGTCGCATCGTGGAAGCATGCGATGGCGGTCGCCTACGCGCCCGAGAAGGTTTACGCGCGCTATCAGTATCAATGCGACAATGTTTACGTGCGCCGAGTCAAGATGCCGGTGCCGGACGAGATGAAGACCTGGCCGAACATCCGGCGCGGCCTCGTCATGTTGCGCAACATCTTCTGGAAGGTCGGCGTGCGCGGCGACTACAGGCGCGTGTTCTGGAAGTTCGCGCTCAGACGCATCAAGCGCGGCGACATCGAAGGCCTGATCGGCTGCACGCTGATCGCGCACCATCTCATTACCTTTGCGCGCGCGGCCTCCAGCGGCAAGCAGAACGCCTCGAACTATTCGATCCGGCTGCGCGAGTCCGCCGTTCCGGCTGAATGATGCGACATGTCTGATCCGGTTCCGCCGCGCCGCCCGACCCTCGATCTGCGGGCGTTCACGCCCGCGCGCGTTGCGCTCGGGCGCAGCGGCGCGAGCGTGCCGACCAGGGCACTGCTCGATTTCACGCTGGACCATGCCCGCGCGCGCGATGCCGTGCATGCCGCCTTCGACACGTCGCGCCTGGTCGCCGACCTCGGCGCGCTCGGACTTGCCGTGACCGAGGTGAGGAGCCGGGCGGTCGATCGCAGCGACTATCTGCGGCGGCCGGATCTGGGACGACAGCTTGAACCCGGTTCGGCGCAACTTCTGGCGCGGGGCGCCTCGGCGCCGTGCCAACTCGCGATTGTGATCGGAGACGGCCTGTCCGCGGCGGCGGTTCACGCCCATGCGGCCATCGTGGTGAGGCGCCTGTTGCCATTGCTTGCGCAAGGGGATGACGTCGCGATCGGCCATGTCGTTATCGCATCGGGCGCGCGCGTCGCGCTCGGCGACGAGATCGGCGCCATTCTCGGGGCGCGCATGGTCGCGATGCTGATCGGCGAACGGCCCGGCCTGTCCGCGCCCGACAGTCTCGGCGCCTATCTGACCTTCTCACCGAAGCCCGGCCGGACCGATGCCGAACGCAATTGCGTGTCGAACATCCACCACGCCGGTTTGAGCTACGACGAGGCCGCCTTCAAGATCGCCTGGCTCATCCGTGAGGGGCTCGCGCGCGAGACCACCGGCGTGGCTCTGAAGGACGAGAGCGCGGACCGGGCGCCGCGTCGAATTGGCACGGCGCCGCCGGAATGATAGGCGGTCGGGGGCCCGAAATCGCCGCTTCTTGATCGATTCGGCCACGCCTCGCCTGCTTGCGAGAAGACCTGTTGACCTGCTAAACCCCTCGCGGCGATTTTCCGCGCATTTTCAAAAGGCAAGCCTCCCATTGGTATGGCGTTTCAAGCCGTTCGCGGGGCGCAACAAGCTCTCAAGACCGAGCCGATTTAGGAACTGGACAAGGCATGCTCGAAAAGCACAGCGAGAATGAGGTTCATGTCGACAAGGTCGAGCAGGGACCTGCGTCCTCGATCGCCTTCGGGCTGGAGCGCCTCGGGCTGATCGCCGTTCGGGCGCCGATCGTCTCCTGCATCGTCCTGCTGGCGCTGATCGTCGGCGCCGTGTTCGGCATCCACCGGATCAAGATCGACGATTCGCTGTCGCAGCTCTTTCGCTCCGACACCCGCGAATTCAAGCAGTATGAAGAGGTGACGAAGAAGTTCCCGGCCGAGGAGTTCGACGTCCTCGTCGTGGTCGAGGGCAAGACCCTCCTGGAGCGCAGCAACCTCGAGAAGCTGCGTGACTTCGTTACCGACCTGCAACTGGTCGATGGCACGCGCGGGCTGGTCTCGCTGTTCTCGGCGCGTCAGGCGCCGGCGCCGGGCAAGCTGCCGGCGGCACTGTTCCCGGCCGAGCTCCCCGAGGGGGCCGCCTATGACAAGTTCATCGAGACCGTCAAGAACAACGAGATCATCCGCGGCAAGCTGCTGTCGGAGGACGGCACGCTGGCGCTGATCGTGCTCTCGCTCGATCCCGAGGTGGTCGCCTCCAACAAGCTGACCAAGACCGTCGGCGACATCCGCGCGCTGATGAAGGAGGACCTCGGCGACACCGGGCTCAACGTGCAGCTCTCCGGCGTTCCGGTGATGCAGCTCGAGATCCGCAACGCGGTCGAGCGCGACGGGCTGACCTACAACATCCTCGGCATTCTCGCCGGCTGCATCATCGCTATCATCTTCTTCCGCAAGATCTCGTTCATGGTCGCCGCGGCATTCCCGCCGATGATCGCGATCCTGCTGGCGCTCGGTGCGCTCGGCTGGGCCAATTTCAACCTCAACATGTTCCTGAACGTGATGACGCCGCTCATCATGGTCATCAGCTTCTCGGACTCGATGCAGCTCACCTTCGCCGCGCGCGACCGGCTGATTGCAGGACAGGACAAGTTCACCGCGTTCAAGAACGCGGTGCTGGTGGTGGGACCCGCCTGCGTGCTGACGCACGGCACGGCCGGCATTTCCTTCATCGCGCTGCAATTCTCCGACTCCGACCTGATCCGCAAGTTCGGCGAGGCCGGGCTCGCCGCCACCATCATCGCGCTGGTCGCGGTGCTGTCGCTGGTGCCGGTGTTCGGCGTGCTGCTCGTGCGCAACGAGAAGGTGTTCGCCGTCAAGTTCCAGAGCGCGGATGCCGGCGTCCAGGCGCTGCGCAATTTCTGCTACTGGATCGCGGTGCGCATGGTCGGCCGTCCCGGCCTGTTCAGCCTGATCGCGGTGCTGTTCGTCGGCGGCCTCGGCGTCATCTACGCCAATCTGGAGCCGCGCTACCGGCTCGCCGACCAGGTGCCGGACAAGCGCCAGGCGGTCGCCGCCAGCGACCGGCTCGATGCCAAGCTGACCGGCGCCAACCCGGTCAACGTGCTGATCCAGTTCCCCAAGGGCGAATCGCTCTATTCGCCGGAGACGCTCCAGACCATCGCCGACGTGCATGCGACCGTGGAGAAGACGGCCGGTGTCGGCAACGTCTGGTCGCTGGAGACGCTGCGCCGCTGGCTGGCAGAGAAGGCGGGCAGCGCCGACGTCGCGACGTTGAAGGAATATGTCAACGTCATCCCCGAGCATCTGGTGCGGCGGTTCATCGATGCCGAGCAGGATGCCGTCGTGGTCGCCGGCCGCGTACCGGACAAGGATTCCAGCCAGCTCCTGCCGATCGTCGACAAGCTCGACCACGAGCTCGACGCCGTCCGCAAGAAGCATCCCGGCTACGAGATCGCGGTGACGGGTCTTGCCGCCATCGCTGCGCGCAACTCGGCCAGCATGATCGAGAAGCTGAACCACGGCCTCACCATCGAATTTGCGCTGGTCGCGATCTTCATCGGCCTCGCGTTCCGCTCCTGGGTGGTGATGTTCGCCTGCATTCTGCCGGGCATCTTCCCGGTGGTGATGTCGGGAACGGTGCTGTGGGCGATGGGCGAGGGCCTGCAATTCGCCAGCGTCGTCGCGCTCACCGTCTCGTTCGGCCTGGGCTTGAGCGCCACCATCCACTTCCTCAACCGCTTGAGGCTCGAGAGCAAGCCGGGCGTCGGCTCGGCGCTTGCCGTGGAGCGGGCCACCGTGCTGGTCGGCCCGGCGCTGATCCTGACCACGGTGGTGCTGGCCTGCGGCCTCGTCGTCACCGTGTTCTCGGACCTGCCGTCGCTCAGGCTGTTCGGCTGGCTCAGCGCCTTCTCGATGGTGATGGCCCTCGTCGCCGACCTCTTCATCCTGCGGCCGACGGCGATGTGGCTGATCAATCTGCACGCCAGGCTTCAGGGCCCCGACAAGCCGGCGATCTGAGCAGCTTCATCTGATCCAGGTCAGCAATAAGCCCCCGGCTCGCGAGAGCCGGAGGCTGTATCCTTTCGCAGCGGAAAGGGCGTCAGCCCTTCGTCATCGTGATGTTGACGCCGCGGATCTCGCCCTTGGAGCTGATCTGCACCGTCTGCTTGCTGCCGTTGGTGCGCAACGAGAGGTTGGCGGCAAAGCCGTTGGCCTCGACGAACACGTCGATCTGGCCGCCGCCGGCGGTGCCCTGCAGATTGCCGAAGATGTTGCGGCTGGACTCGCTCCAATTGCCGGAGATGCGCTCGCCCTGGCTCGTCACGTCGCTGGTGAGGTTGAACTTGTAGCTGTCGGACGCGCAGTGCAGCGCCTGCTTCAGGTTGAGGCCGCTGCCGCCGACCTTGTAGTCCGCCTTGCAGCGAATGCGCTCGGTGGAGCCGTCGGACAACGACACCGTGCCGGTGCCGGTCCATGCGCCATCGAAACCGGCAAACGGTCCGGACGACTGAGCATGGCTCGCCGAAACCGAGAAGAGCAGCGCCGCCCCGATGCCGGCCGCCTTGATTGCCAGTCCAGTTCGCCCAATGAATTTCATCGCAATTATCCCGTTTTGGAACGACGCTCGCTTACGATTGAGAACGTCTCGCCACATCGAAAGTTTAGTGCTCCGAGCAAGTCGCAGGTTCAAAGCCTGACCGGCCGGCATGGCAGGTCATGACGCCTCGCGCCGGGCTTGATCGCCCGATTTGCCACGTTTCGGCATGTTTCCGGCGGGAAAGGCAAGGCGGACAGATGCAGCGCTGCAACAGGTATGCAGTAAAACGCAGACGTTCTGAATTATGACGTAGTATCAACCTCTTACATCTGCGAATGAAGGCACGGGGAAGTCTCGATTCGGCGCGTGCGGTGCCAATTTGGCCGCATTTGCCGGTGCTTGTGCCTTCTCTGGGCCGCCACTCCTGCGGCGACTTGCCATCAGAACAATCCGCTCCGGTCGTTCGCCCTCTGCAGCCGGGTCCGGTATGATTCTGCCGTCAGAATGAAGGAATACAATGCGTAATCTTCTCGTCGCTCTCACCCTGCTGTCGGCATCTCTTTCGACGGCCGCGTTCGCTCAGCAAGGGCGTGGCACGGACGCCGAGCAGAAGGCCTGCACACGAGATGTGCAGAAGTTCTGCCGTCCGGTCATCGATCAGGGCGATTTCACGATCCTCGCCTGTCTCAAGGAGAACCGGGCCAAGATCTCGCAGGCCTGCGACCAGGTGCTGAAGAACCACAACCAGTAAGCTTGGCCATTGGCTCCCAAAGGTGGATCCCGGAGCCGCCTTTGGGGTCCGATCCGCAAAGGGCGGCCATCGACAGACAGGATTGGTTTTGCGGCATTATTCCCCTATATGGGGGCCGCGGCGGCATCGCCGGCATGAGCCCGCGCGAGCGAAAAAGCCTTCCTGTCCAAACGATTGTAAACCAGCCCTCGATGACCTCTGCGAGCGAATTGCGATCCGGCAAGGGTGACCGCGACGAGAATTTTCCCGTCGCGTCCTGGATCATTCATCCGCGTCATCGCGCCCTGATCCTGGCCTATTACAATTTCGTCCGCACCGCCGACGACATCGCCGACCACGCGACCCTGCCGCCCGACCAGAAGCTTAGCTATCTCGACCTGCTCGAGGCGGAACTGCTCGGCAAGGGCGACACCCAGGCCGAGGCCGTCACCCTGCGCCGCGCGCTGGCCGAGCGCGGCATGGCCCCACGCCATGCGCTCGACGTGCTCATCGCCTTCCGCATGGACGTGACCAAGCTGCGCTACGAGAATTGGGACGAGGTCATCCACTATTGCCGTTACTCGGCGATGCCCGTCGGCCGCTTCATGCTCGACGTCCATGGCGAGAGCACTTCGACCTGGGCCGCATCGGACGCGCTCTGCGCAGGCCTGCAAATCAACAATCACCTGCAGGATTGCGGCAAGGATTTTCGCGAGCTCAACCGCGTCTATCTGCCGCGCGATGCGCTGGCAGCACACGGCGCCTCGGTAGAGCAGCTCGGGCTCGCGCAGTCGCCGCCGGCGATGCTGGCCTGCCTTCACGCGCTTGCCGCACGCAATGAAGCGCTGCTCAACGAGGGCAGGTCGCTCGCTGCGGAAATCCGGGATTTCCGTCTCGGCGTCGACGTCTCGGTCATCCAGGCCTATGCGGATCGCATCGTGCGCCTCTTGAAAGTGCGCGATCCCCTGCGCGAGCGCGTGCATCTGAACAAGTTCGAGCTGCTCGCCTTCAGCCTCGCCGGGATGATCGGCGAAGTCGGTCGCCGCGCGATCGGACGCAAGGCGATTTCCAGACCGGGGACTGCACATGACGCTTGAGGCGACCACGCCCGGCGCCAATTACGGCTCGGCCGCATCCGGCAGCTCGTTCTATGCCGCGATGCGCATCCTGCCGCGTGACCAGCGCGAAGCGATGTTCCAGATCTACAGCTTCTGCCGCCAGGTCGACGACATCGCCGATTCCGACGGCCCGCGGGAGGAGCGGCTCGCCGCACTCCAGCAATGGCGCGACGACATCGACGCGCTCTATCAGGGCCATCCGCCGCCGCGGCTGAAGGACTACGTCGCCTCGGTGAAGACCTTCGGGCTCAAGCGCGAGGATTTCCTCGCCATCGTCGACGGCATGGAAATGGATGTGCCGCAGGACATCCGCGCGCCCGACATGGCGACGCTGGATCTGTACTGCGACCGTGTCGCCAGCGCCGTGGGGCGGCTGTCGGTGCGCGTGTTCGGCATGCCCGAGGAAGACGGCATCCTGCTCGCGTACCATCTCGGCCGCGCGCTGCAGCTCACCAACATCCTGCGTGACATCGACGAGGACGCCGGCCTCGGCCGGCTCTATCTGCCGCGCGAGGCGCTGCTGCATGCCGGCATCACCTCCGATGATCCGGACCGCGTGATCGCCGAGCGCGCGCTGCCGAAGGTCTGCCTGCCGCTGGCGCAGCGCGCGAAGGTGCATTTCGAGAAGTCGGACGAGATCATGAACCGCAACAAGCGCCGCGCGGTGCGCGCGCCGCGGATCATGTCGAGATATTATCATTCCATTCTGGACCTGCTGATCGCGCGCGGCTTCACCGCGCCGCGCGAGCCGGTGCGTGTGTCGAAGATCACACGCATCCTGATCCTGCTCCGCTACGCTTTCATCTGATGCAAAAGACAGCTCACATCATCGGTGCTGGAATTTCCGGCCTCTCTGCCGCTGTGCGGCTCGCCAATGCCGGCTTCAAAGTCGCCGTGCACGAGGCCACGCACCAGGCCGGCGGCCGCTGCCGTTCCTATTTCGACGGCGCCACCAACCTCACCATCGACAACGGCAATCATCTGCTGCTGTCGGGCAACAGCCATGCGCGCGCCTATGCGCGCGCGATCGGCACCGAGGCGGGTCTCGTCGGCCCCGAGAGCGCGCAGTTTCCCTTCGTCGACATCAAGACGGGGCAGCGCTGGCAGATCGATCTCGGCGCTGGCCGGTGGCCGACCTGGGTGCTCGATGAGAGCCGCCGCGTTCCCGACACCGGCCTCACCGATTATCTGAAGCTGGCGCCGCTGATCTGGGCGTCGGAGGAGACGCTGGTCGGCAAGTCCATTCCTTGCGAAGGCATCCTCTACCAGCGTCTGGTGCAGCCGCTGCTGCTCGCGGCGCTCAACGTCGATCCGCCTGAGGGCTCGGCGGGGCTCGCGGGCGCGATCGTGCGCGAGACGCTGCTCGCGGGCGGGCAGGCCTGCCGTCCGTTGATCGCGCGCGACGGTCTCAGCGCGGTGCTGATCGAGCCTGCAGTGAAGTTCTTGGCTGAGCGCGGCCACTCGGTTCAGCTCGGCCATGAGCTGCGCTCGTTTGCGACCACCGACGGCAAGGTCGGCGCGCTGAATTTCGGCGGCGAGGATGTGATCCAGATCGGTGAGGGCGATGTCGTCGTGATGGCGGTGCCGCCGCGCGCCGCTGCGAGCCTGCTGCCGGGCCTGAAGACGCCGACCGAATTCCGCGCCATCGTGAACGCGCATTTCCGCATCACACCGCCGCCGGGCTCGGCGCCGATCCTCGGCGTGATCGGCGGCGTGGTGGAATGGCTGTTCGCGTTCCCCAACCGGCTTTCCGTCACGATCAGCAATGGCGACCGTCTGGTCGACATGCCTCGCGAGGAACTCGCGCAGGCGATCTGGAACGACGTCTGCAAGGCCGCCGGCCTGTCGGGTGAGTTGCCGCCGCAATTGCCCCCCTGGCAGATCGTGCGCGAGCGCCGCGCCACCTTTGCCGCCACGCCGACCCAGAATGCCCTGCGTCCAGGGCCGGTCACTGCGCTGAAAAACCTGTTCCTTGCCGGCGACTGGACTGCTACGGGATTGCCGGCAACCATCGAGGGATCGGTCCGGTCCGGCGATCGCGCCGCCGATCTGGTTCTGGCCGCCAAAGCATCCTGAAAGGCGGCCCTGACGGGCAGATGTCCCGGCCAATTTTCAATCGACTATCGGAGCAATCGAGCGACATGGATTCCGTGAACGCGACCAGCCGCGAGACCCTGGAATCGAGCATTGAGTCGGCCACGCAGGGCGTTCTCGGCTTCCAGCAGTCCGACGGCCATTGGGTGTTCGAGCTCGAGGCCGACTGCACGATTCCGGCCGAGTACGTCCTGCTGCGCCACTATCTCGCAGAGCCGGTTGACACGGTGCTCGAAGCCAAGATCGGCAACTACCTGCGTCGCGTGCAGGGAGCCCATGGCGGCTGGCCGCTGGTGCACGACGGCGAGTTCGACATGAGCGCCAGTGTGAAGGCCTACTTCGCGCTCAAGATGATCGGCGACTCCGTCGATGCGCCGCACATGGTGCGGGCGCGCGAGGCGATCCATGCCCGAGGCGGTGCGATCAACAGCAACGTCTTCACGCGCTTCCTGCTGGCGACGTTCGGCGTCGTGACCTGGCGCGCGGTGCCGGTGCTGCCGATCGAGATCGTGCTGCTGCCGTTCTGGTCGCCGTTCCACCTCAACAAGATCTCCTACTGGGCGCGCACCACCATGGTGCCGCTGATGGTGATCGCCGCGCTGAAGCCGCGCGCACGGAATCCGAAGGGCGTCGGCATCGACGAATTGTTCCTGCAGGACCCGCGCTCGATCGGCATGACCGCGAAAGCGCCGCACCAGAGCATGGCCTGGTTTCTGTTGTTTCGTTCGCTGGATGCGATCCTGCGCGTGGTCGAGCCGCTGTTTCCGAAGAGCCTGCGCAAGCGCGCGATCGACGCCGCGCTCGCTTTCATCGAGGAGCGGCTCAACGGCGAGGACGGCATGGGCGCGATCTATCCGCCCATGGCCAACATCGTCATGATGTATGACGCGCTCGGCAAGGACGAGAACTATCCGCCGCGCGCGACGACGCGCCGGGGCCTCGACAAGTTGCTCGTCATCAAGGACGACGAGGCCTATTGCCAGCCCTGCGTCTCACCGGTGTGGGACACGACGCTTACCGCGCATGCGCTGCTGGAAGCCGGCGGCGACAAGGCGGTGCCGGCGGCCAGGCAGGGCCTCGACTGGCTGATTCCGAAGCAGGAGCTCGAGGTGAAGGGCGACTGGGCCGTGAAGCGGCCCGACGTGCGTCCGGGCGGCTGGGCCTTCCAGTACAACAACGCGCATTATCCTGATCTCGACGACACCGCGGTCGTAGTGATGTCGATGGACCGCATGCGCCGGGAGCACGGCGTCGCCGGCTATGACACTGCGATCGCCCGTGGCCGCGAGTGGATCGAGGGCATGCAGAGCGACGACGGCGGCTGGGCGGCCTTCGACGTCAATAATCTCGAATATTACCTGAACAACATCCCGTTCTCGGACCATGGCGCGCTGCTCGATCCGCCGACCGAGGACGTCACCGCGCGCTGCATCTCGATGCTGGCGCAGCTCGGCGAGAGCGAGAAGACCAGCACGCACGTCGCCGCCGGCGTCGCCTACCTGCGGAAGACCCAGCACCCCGAGGGGTCCTGGTACGGCCGCTGGGGCATGAACTTCATCTATGGGACCTGGTCGGTTCTGTGCGCCCTCAACATGGCCGGTGTCGACCACGGGGATCCCATGGTCCGGAAGGCCGCCGACTGGCTGGCCTCGATCCAGAACGAGGACGGCGGCTGGGGCGAGGACGCCGTCAGCTACCGGCTGGACTACAAGGGCTGGGAAGCCGCCCCCTCGACCGCCTCGCAAACGGCATGGGCCTTGCTTGCCCTGATGGCGGCAGGCGAGGTTGATCACCCGGCCGTCGCCCGCGGGGTGGAGTACCTGATTGCAACACAAAACAAAAAAGGACTGTGGGACGAGCAGCGGTACACCGCCACAGGCTTCCCCCGTGTATTCTATCTACGGTATCATGGTTACCCGAAGTTCTTTCCGCTGTGGGCGTTGGCGCGGTATCGGAACTTGCGGAACACCAACAGCAGGGTGGTAGGGGTCGGAATGTGACTTTGGGGACGGGGGACTGTTTCGCCGCGGGGAATACCATCGACCCGCGGCCGATATTGATCGTGACCGGACTGGTTCAGGAGGCCCGCATTGCGGCCGGGCCCGGAATGGCGGTCATCTGTTCATCCAGCAGCCCGACCCAGTTGCGGGCGCTGCTGACGGTGGTGGATCCCGAGACGATTCGCGGCGTGATCTCCTTCGGCGTGGCCGGCGGGCTCGACCCGACGTTGCGGTCCGGCGACGTCGTGCTGGCGACCGAAGTGCTGTCCGGCGATACCCGCTGGGCCGCCGGCCTGTCACTCGGCGACGACCTGATCGAGCGCCTGACCTCGGGCCGTCGCCGTGTGGTGCGCGGCAGCCTCGCCGGCGCCGAGGAGGTGGTTACCGGCCGCTCCTGCAAGGCGGCGCTGCATTCGGAGACGGGCGCCTCCGCCGTCGACATGGAAAGCCACATCGCGGCCGCCTACGCCGCCGAAGCCGGGCTGCCCTTTGCCGCGGTCCGCGTCATCAGCGATCCCGCCCATCGCGCGCTGCCGGCACTCGCCCGCGCCGCCATCAAGCCGAACGGCCAGATCGACCTCGCCGCCGTGCTGCGCGGCATCGTGCGCAACCCGACCACGCTGCATGCGCTGGTCTCGACCGGCATCGACTTCAACCGCGCGCTGCGCAGCTTGCGCGGTTGCCGGGATTATCTGATCGGGACGGAGCTGATCGAGAGCGAAGCGCTGGTGTCGAAGGCGGCGTGAAGCGGCGTCTTCGAAAAGCTGAAAAAGAAGAGGCCCGGTCGTCAGACCGGGCCTTTTCTTTTGGGCTGCGAGATCGTTGTCACAGGCGGGGCCATCGACGCGATGTGGTTCGTTACCGCCAGCCGCCGACTTGAATTTGAGCCCATCTGCGCTTATCTTACGTTTGTCTTACCTCGGAGGGGTTGGGCCATGGCCGACACGGACAAGCTCACCACTATCGTTTCCACCAAGGGGCAGGTCATCTTGCCCAGCGCTATTCGCAGGTCGCGGGACTGGAAGGCCGGAACGCGGCTGACTGTCGAGGAGACTTCGGAGGGCGTCCTATTGAAGCCTGCGCCGGCCTTTGCGGCGACGCGGCCGGAAGAAGTGTTCGGCGTCTTGAATTATCGAGGCAAGCCGAAGACGCTCGAAGAAATGGACGCAAGCGTGCTTGCCGAAGCCAGGCGGCGGCATGATCGCGATTGATACCAATCTGATCGTCCGCTACCTGACCCGAGATCACGCCACTCAATCCGCGCGTGCCCGCGCCTTGATCGACGGCCAGAGGGTCTTTGCCGCCGTCACGGTGCTCCTCGAAGTCGAATGGGTGCTGCGAAGCGCGTACGGCTATCAGGCCGCAGACATCGTGCACGCGCTTCGTGTGTTCGCGGGGCTTCCGACCGTTACGGTTGAGGACGGCGCGATGGTCGCGGCAGCGCTCGACCTTGTCGAGAGGGGGATGGATTTCGCCGATGCCCTGCATCTGACGAGATCGGGACATTGCGATGCTTTGGTCACTTTCGATCGCAAGCTCGTCAAGGCGGCGAAGGCGGCCGGTCATGCGGGAGTGCGCGAAGTAGGGTAGTCTCGGTTGACGCGCCGGGACTGATGGCCTCGATCGGAGCGCTGTTACTATAATCCTCGTGTCTCACTTTAGGGGTGCAGTCCAGCACTGTCAGCGTAATAGCGTAACGCCCGCGAGCATCAATCCCTCGTCCAGTCCTCCAGTCGCAATCCGGCAATGCGCTGGAATTCGGCGGTGTTGTTGCTGACAAGCGGCAGGCCGCGCGCGATCGCTTGGCCGGCGATCAGGAGGTCATAGGGGCCGATCGGCGTGCCGCGCCGAGCAAGGTCCGCCCGGATCTCGCCGGTGGCTCGCGCGTCTTCTTGGTCAAGATCGAGGATTTCGAGATCGGCAAAGAGAAGACGGAGTGTTTCCAGATTGAATTCGACTTTCTGGCTGCGATAGGCGCCGAAGTAGAGTTCGTGGGTAACGATGGCCGAGATCGCGAGTGCACCGGGCTCGCTGGATTCGACTCGGCGCAGGAGAGGCTCTGACCGGCGTGTGACGAGTGCGATGACGGCGTTGGTGTCGAGAAGCCATTTCGTCATCGAAACGCCTGGTTCAGATCGGGACGCGTCTGCTCTTCAGGTTGCTCCCGCCCTTCAGCCATGAAGTCCGGGCTGAAACCGCGTGCGACGGCCGCGCGAAGCGATGTCCACGGGCCGGTCGCGCTCCGCCTTGGGCGCAGGATCACAGCCTCGCCTTCGCGGGACACTTCGACTTCATCGACCGAGAAACGAAAATCCTTCGGCAGCCGGACGGCCTGGGAGTTGCCCGATTTGAACACCTTCGCAATGTGGGACATGGCGACCTCGTATATACAATTTCGTATATACGATATGGGGGCGGCAAATGCAACGTCGAGCCACAGTTCTACTTTGCATGGGGTTGTTTTTTGGTTTTTTGCAAAGCCCGGTACAGCCGGCAGTAGGTCTGGCAGACGTCTCTACGAGGCGTCGGGCAAAACACCAGAACATCAGTCAACCCCCTCCTCGCAAAAATATTCCACTTTCCCGAATTTCGGATTTGTGGCATAGAACGGTCATCTCGGCCCTGCCAGAGGGGCGCTTCGCGATCGTCACGAAATGCGGGCCGGGGTGCGGTGGACGCGGCAGCGCCGGCGCGAAAGGCGATGACAGGGCGGGCAACCGTGAGTCATGCGCGGCGCGCTACGACACGGCGCGGTAACAGCGGTTCCGGTCGTCGTCGGAGGTGAGCACACGCGAGCTCCCGGCGATCAGGTCGAACCGTCCGCGGACGGAGAAGTCGTGTGGTCCCGACGCCCGGGGTTCTGGCGTCAAATCTCGCCGTGATGTGGCGGCCAACCGGCACGCGCATCGACTAGCGGCGAGGCGACGGGGGCAATAGTGCAACGCTCCCCGAGGAGAGCGCGAAGGACACCGTTAAAACCATCCGCGCAGGGAAGGCCGGGCGACCGGCATCACCTGTGATCCACCCCGTGTGCATTTTTCGTTGCGCACGGATCTGCGGGTGCCGCCGGCGCCCGGTCTTCCCTGCGCCCTTTGGCTTCCATGGGGCGAAACGAACAGCAAAGCTCGGGCGAAAGCAGCCGCGAGAACGCGATGGTGTGCCTTCTCGAACCGTCGCCTGAGGTCAAATGGATGGTCGCGCAGGTCTCGTGCCCCGGATGCGGCGCAGCGCGCACTTGCGCGGTGCGGTGCAGAGCCGGGGCCCATGCATCACCGGGGACGTGCGGCTCTGGGTCCCGGCTCTGCGCCGCAGCGTTGCACGCTGCAGCGCATCCGGGACACGAAGAGCCATCCTTGCGGCATTGCTCCTACAAAGACAAAGGCCCGGTCGCGATCGCGGCCGGGCCTTTGTCGTGAGAGTTGAGTGCCTATGCCGCCGTCGAAGCTTTCTGCGCGGCCTTCGCCTGCGCCGCTGCCGCCTCGTCCTTGCGGATCTCCGACAGCTTCTTCTGGACCTGCTCCGAGAAGATGTACTGCGCCGGGCGCTGCTTGCTCATGTCGATCTCCGGCGCCATCGGGCCGGAGGTCTTGATGCCGCGCAGCGACACCCACATCGCCTTCAGCGGGTTGTTGAGCGCTGCGGTCGCGGCCGTCGGCTCGTAGCCGCAATGGGCCATGCAGTCGGCGCACTTTTCGTACTTGCCGGTGCCGTAGGTTTCCCAGTCGGTGGTCTCCATCAGCTCCTTGAAGGTCTTGGCATAGCCTTCACCGAGCAGGTAGCAGGGCTTCTGCCAACCAAAAATGTTGCGCGCGGGCATGCCCCAGGGCGTGCACTCGTATTCCTGGTTACCGGCGAGGAAGTCCAGGAACAGGCCGGAATGCATGAAATTCCACTTCTTGCCCTTGCCCATGGCAAAGACGTCGCGGAACAGCTTCTTGGTCTTGGTGCGGTTAAGGAAGTGCTCCTGGTCCGGGGCGCGCTCATAGGCGTAGCCCGGCGACATCGAGACACCGACGCCGAGTTCGACCGTGAGGTCGAGGAATTTCGCGATCTCCTCGGCCGGATGGCCGTCGAAGATGGTGGCGTTGACGTTGACGGTGAAGCCGCGCGCCTTGGCCGCCTTGATCGCGGAGACGGCGCGGTCGAACACGCCCTTCTGCGACACCGCCTTGTCGTGGTGGTCGCGCAGGCCGTCGAGATGCACGGAGAAGAACAGGTACGGCGAGGGCTCGAACAGATCGAGCTTCTTCTCGAGCAGCAGCGCGTTGGTGCAGAGCGAGACGAACTTCTTGCGTGCGACGAGGCCGCGCACGATCTCGCCGATCTCCTTGTGGATCAGCGGCTCGCCGCCGGGAATGGCGACCATCGGCGCGCCGCACTCGTCGGCGGCGTCCCAGCACTCCTGCGCCGTCATGCGGCGGTTGAGGATCGCGTCGGGATAGTCGATCTTGCCGCAGCCGACGCAGGCGAGGTTGCAGCGAAACAGCGGCTCCAGCATCAGCACGAGCGGATAGCGCTTGCGGCCAAGCAGTTTCTGCTTGAGCAAATAGCCGCCGATACGCATTTCCTTGAAGAAGGGGATGGCCATTACACGTTTCTTTCTGGGCTTGAAATTCGGGTGGGGTCAGCTCGCAGCCAATTGGGCCGGAAGCCGAAATTCGATGTTCTCCTCGCGGCCCGGCAGCACCGAGACCTTGACCGGTCCGAGCCGCCGCATCGCTTCGATCACGTCATCCACGAGTACCTCGGGCGCCGAGGCGCCGGCCGTGATGCCGACGGTCCTGGCATCCTTCAGCCACTCCGGATTGAGCTCGCTGCCGTCGGCAATCAAATAACTCGCGACGCCGGCCTCGGTGCCGATTTCGCGAAGCCGGTTCGAGTTCGAGCTGTTGGCAGCGCCCACCACCAGGATCACGTCGACCAGTTTGCTCAAGTCCCTTACCGCAGATTGGCGGTTCTGTGTCGCATAGCAGATATCCCGGATATCCGGACCTTGAATGTCTGTAAAGCGGGCCTGCAGGGCGGCGATGATGTCCTTGGTGTCGTCGACCGACAGGGTGGTCTGGGTGATGTAGGCCACCGGCGTATCCGCCGGCAGCGTGAGCGCCTTAACCTCTTCAACGCTCTGGACAAGCTGCACGGGCCCGGGGACCTGGCCCATCGTGCCCTCGACCTCGGGGTGGCCGGCATGGCCGATCAGGATCAGCGTGCGGCCCTTGCCGATGTAGCGCTTCCCCTGATTGTGAACCTTCGTGACCAGGGGGCAGGTGGCATTGAGCACCGGAAGATCGCGCGCGGCGGCCTCTTCCTCGACGCTGCGGGCGACACCATGGGCGCTGAAAACCGTCACCGCCTTCGGCGGAACCTCGGAGAGTTCCTCGACGAAGATCGCACCTTTGCTCTTCAGGCTCTCGACGACGTATTTGTTATGCACGATCTCATGGCGCACGTAGACCGGGGGGCCGTATTTCTCCAGCGCCCGTTCCACGATCTCGATCGCACGCACCACGCCCGCGCAGAAGCCGCGCGGTTGCGCCAGATACACTTCCATTGGACGCCCATTACGCAAGTTGCACCAATCCGCTTTTGTAAGTCCCCGACGGCACCCCGATACTGACCAATGAGTTGCAATATCCGCACCATTGGTTCGCATACGCGGTAGCCGCCCACCCCCGGAAGGGGCTCCGGCGCATGGAGGCGCAATACTTTGTGTCAAAAAATCGGCATTAAGGAAAGGTCGGACCGCTACGGGTCCGATTGTTGAGGTATCATGGTAGGATATGCGATGGGCGCAAATGCGCGACATTCGTGCATCGTCCTTCGTCACTTTCCCGCCTCAACTCCCCGGCTATACCGGCCGCCCCGCATGATTTTTGCCTCGGTCTCCCGCCGTTTACCTCGAACCTTCTCGCGGCGGGAACCACTCAAAACAGCAATAGGTTTCGCCCGGAAACTCCGATAAACAGCGGGCGTTTCTGGCAAGCTGTAACCGCAGAAAGAAAAGAAGTGCTGCAAAGCGTCGTCGTTGCCACCGTCAGGGCCTGCACCCGGTTTGCCTCCCTCGTCGTCCTTCTCGGGCTCCTGCTGTCGGTGGGAGCGGGCTATTACGCCGCGCGCCACTTCGCCATCAACACCGACATCAATTCGCTGATTTCCCAGAATCTCGACTGGCGCAAGCGCGACCAGCAATTCGACCAGGCGTTCGATCAGAACGAAACGATCCTCGCCGTGATCGAGGCCCGGACGCCGGAGATGGCGAGCGCCGCAGCAGACGCGCTCTATGCAAGGCTGAAGGACGACAAGACCAACTTCCACTCGATGCAGCAACTCGGTAGCGGCGAGTTCTTCGAAAAGAATGGATTGCTGTTCCTGCCGACGGAAGAAGTCGCCAAGACGACCGGCCAGCTCGAATCCGCCGCGCCCTTGATCGAGATCATGGCCGGCGATCCCTCGATCCGCGGCCTGACCGGCGCGCTGGAAACCGGCCTTGCCGGCGTCAAGCGAGGCCAGGTCAAGCTCGACAACACCGAGCGGCCGTTCAACCTGATCGCGCAGACCGTCGAGACCGTGCTCAACAAGGGCAACGCCAGCTTCTCCTGGCGCGAGCTCGTCAGCGACGAGCCGTTGAAGGATTCGGACAAGCGCGCCTTCATCGAGTTCAAGCCCATCCTCGATTACAACGCGCTGGAGCCGGGCAAGGACGCGACCGACGCGATCCGGAAAGCCGCGGCCGATCTGGACTTCCCCAACAAATACCAGGCGCGGGTGCGCCTGACCGGCCCGGTCCCGATCGCCAATGAGGAATACGCGACCGTCCAGGAGGGAGCCGTCGTCAACGGCATCGGCACCGTTCTCGTCGTGCTGCTCATCCTGTGGCTGGCGCTGCATTCGGCGAAGATCATCTTCGCCGTCTTCGTCAATCTCTTCGTGGGCCTTGCGATCACGACCGCGGCCGGCCTGATGATGGTCGGCTCGCTCAATCTGCTGTCGATCGCGTTCGCGGTGCTGTTCGTCGGCCTCGGCGTCGATTTCGGCATCCAGTACAGCGTCCGCTATCGCTCCGAGCGCTACAAGCACAATGACCTCTCGGGTGCGCTGGTGCTGGCCGCCAAGCGCTCGGCGGTGCCGCTGTCGCTCGCGGCGATGGCCACCGCTGCGGGCTTCCTCTGCTTCATGCCGACCGACTACAAGGGCATCTCGGAACTCGGGCAGATCGCCGGCGTCGGCATGCTGGTGGCGTTCGTGTCCAGCATCACCGTGCTGCCGGCGCTGCTCAAGCTTCTGAACCCGCCCGGCGAGCCGGAGCCCGTCGGCTATGCCTTCCTGGCGCCGCTCGATCACTTCCTGGAGAAGCATCGCGTGCTGATCGTCGGCGGCACGCTGCTGCTCGCGCTTGGCGGCCTGCCGCTGCTCTACTTCATGAAGTTCGACTTCAACCCGATGAACCTGCGCAATCCCAAGGCCGAATCGATCGCGACCTTCCTCGATTTGCGCAAGGATCCCAACACCGGCGCCAATGCCATCAACGTGATGACGACGTCGGAGGAGCAGGCGAGGCAGGTTGAGGCGAGGCTCGAGAAAGTGCCCGAGGTGCTCAGGGTGATGTCACTCAACAGTTTCGTGCCGCAGGATCAGCCGCCGAAGCTGAAGCTGATCGCGCAAGGCGCCAAGGTGCTGAACCCCGCGTTGAACCCCGATCAGATCGATGCGGCGCCGTCGGATCAGGAAAATGTCGAGTCGCTGAAATCTTCCGTCGACAATCTGCGCCGGACCGCGGGCGACGCGAAGGGGCCGGGGGCGCTCGCCTCGCGCCGTCTTGCAGACGCGCTCGAAAAGCTCGCCGATAGCGACGAGGCCACGCGCAACAAGGCGCAGGACGTGTTCGTCACGCCGATGAAGATCGTGTTCGACCAGCTCAGGAACGCCATGCAGGCCGGGCCGGTCACCCTGAAGTCACTGCCGCCCGAGCTCGTCAACGCCTGGAAGAGCAAGGACGGCATCATCCGCGTCGAGGCGCTGCCCAAGGGCGATCCCAACGACAACGACACGCTGCGCAAATTCGCGGCGGCGGTGCTCGCGGCCGAGCCGACCGCGATCGGGGGACCGGTCTCGATCCTGAAATCCGGCGACACCGTGGTGAAGGCGTTCATCCACGCCGGCATCTACGCGCTGGTCGTGATCGGGCTCTTGCTGTGGATCACGCTGCGCCGGTTCGTCGACGTGCTGATGACGCTGGTGCCGCTTCTGGTTGCCGGCGCAGTGACGCTCGAAATCTGCGTGTTGATCGGCCTGCCGCTGAACTTCGCCAATATCGTTGCATTCCCGCTGCTGCTCGGCGTCGGTGTCGCCTTCAAGATCTATTATGTCGTGGCGTGGCGCTCGGGCAGAACAAACCTGCTCCAGACCAGCCTCACGCGCGCGATCTTTTTCAGCGCGCTGACGACGGCAACCGCGTTCGGCAGCCTGTGGCTGTCGAGCCATCCCGGCACATCCAGCATGGGCAAGCTGCTGGCACTCTCGCTGGTGACCACGCTTGCCGCCGTGCTGCTGTTTCAGCCGGCCCTAATGGGCAAACCCCGCAATCTCAGGGAGTAGGCAGATGTCGCCGACGGGGTCAGCGGCGCCCTTCTGACCGGGCTTGGCGGCGCCGGCGGCCTTCGGAGCTGCAGGCGCAGGCGCAGGTGCCGTGGCGCCTGTCGTGGCTTGAGCTGCCTGCGCACCTTGAGCCTTCGGCGGCGCGGCGCCGCCGGATTTCGGCGCGCCCTTGGCCATGGCGTTGACGGGACTCGAGGGGATTGGCGGGCCGACCCGGGTCCAGGTCTCGCCGCCGCAGAGGAAGCCCATCACGCAGCCCTTGATTTCGAGTTGGTCGGGACCGGCCGGCGTGATGGTCGCGCTGTAGAGCTGTCCATCCTTGGCATTGTACACCTGCCCTTCCCACTGATCGATACCGGGCTTCTTCTTCATATCGATCAGGGTTGCCATACCCAGCGTCGGCCTGTTCTTTTTCGAGACATCCGGATTGTTCTCGTCGCGCCCGCCGGGCTGCTTTTCCCAGGAGACCGCGCCCCACATGCTGCCATAACATTGGGCGACACGAATGTTGGCAACGCTGTCGGCCACCCGCCAGTCGCCGGTCGGGTCTGCAGCGAGCGCGGATGTCAGGCAGGTGTAACCGCCAGCCAGTATTAGTCCGGTGTAAAGGGCTAAACGCATGATGGTTCCTTGGCAGTGCAACATGATCTAAAAGCTGTGCTTGCGAAGATGGTCCGAAAAAGGGCAAAAGGCCGCACAGACCGTTTTCAGCAGCGGTCCGTTTTCAGTTGACGAGACGGCCTCCAATCGAAGTATGTAGCGGATGCACAGCCCAAATCCAGACATGTCTCAGCTATTCGCGGACCGTCAGGCCCAGCGCAGCACCCTGCATAACCGGTATCTGAACGAGCAGTTCGTCCGGGTTCTCAAGACCATCGGCTACGATGTCGGCTTCCAGAAGGGGCAGGGGCAGTACCTTTACGATCGCGAGGGCGCTCGCTACCTTGACCTGTTGTCCGGCTTTGGCGTGTTCGCGATCGGGCGCAATCATCCTGTCATGCGCGATGCGCTCAAGAGCGTGCTCGATGCCGACCTGCCCAACCTCGTCCAGTTCGACGTCTCGACGCTCGCCGGCGTGCTGGCCGAGCGGCTGCTGAAATATGTCCCCTATCTCGACAAGGCGTTTTTCGCCAATTCCGGTGCGGAATGCGTCGAAGCCGCGATCAAATTCGCGCGTGGCGCGACCGGCCGCCCCGGCATCGTCTATTGCGCCCACGGCTACCACGGCCTGACCTATGGCGCGCTGTCGCTGACCGGCGATTCGAACTTCCGTACCGGATTCGAGCCGTTGCTGCCAGGCTGCACCCCGGTCCCGTTCAACGATCTGGCTGCGCTGGAAAAGGCCCTGGCCTCGCGCGAGGTTGCGGCCTTCGTCGTCGAGCCGATCCAGGGCAAGGGCGTCAACATGCCCACCGACGAGTTCCTGCCCGGCGCGGCCGCGCTCTGCAAGAAATACGGCACGCTGTTCGTCGCCGACGAGATCCAGACCGGCATGGGCCGGACCGGCCGCTTCCTCGCGGTCGAGCACTGGAACGTCGAGCCCGACATGGTGCTGCTGTCGAAGTCGCTGTCGGGCGGCCACGTGCCGGTCGGCGCCGTGCTGACGCGCAAGAGCATCTTCGACAAGATCTTCAACCAGATGGACCGTGCGGTGGTGCACGGCTCCACCTTCTCCAAGAACGACCTCGCCATGGCCGCGGGCATTGCCACGCTCGACGTGATGGAATCGGAGAAGCTGATCGAATCCGCCGCCAAGCGCGGCGCCGAGCTGCGCCTCGCATTGACGCGCATGGTGCCCGGTTACGAGCTGATGAAGGAAGTGCGCGGCAAGGGCCTGATGATCGGCGTCGAGTTCGGCCCGCCGAAGTCGCTGCGCCTGCGCGCCTCCTGGAACGTGCTGGAAACCGCCAACAAGGGCCTGTTCTGCCAGCTCATCACCGTGCCGCTGTTCAAGGATCACAAGATTCTGACCCAGGTCGCCGGCCACGGCAGCCACACCATCAAGCTGTTGCCTCCGCTCACCATCACCGAGGAAGACTGCAGCTGGATCGAGCGCGCCTTCGACGACGTCATCGCCGGCAGCCACAAGGTCCCCGGCGCGATCTGGTCGCTCGGCAAGACGCTGGTGGACAACGCGGTGCGACGGTCGGCTTAAGTTTGCCGACCGGTGTTAGCAATCCAGTATCCCGCTGCGGAGATGATCTGGATTGCTTCGCTTCGCTCGCAATGACGACTGAGCCTCCTACCCCTCCACATTCGCCTTCATCGCCGCCTCGAGCTTGTCGACGAATTCGGCGAGCTCGTCGGCGCCGATATCGCTGACGGCCCAGAAGTTCAGGCCGCGGTCGCCCCAGCGGCGGCAGTTGAAGCCTTGCATGGTCTGGGTCTTCGGCGGCCGGTGCTCGGTGCTCGAGGTTTGCGACACGAACAAATTGATCACGTGCTGCCGGCGCTTGTAGACGACGGCGCCGATGGCGCGGGCGTCGATATAGTCGAGCCGGCCGCCGACCAGCGTAAAACCTTGCGCGGTGAGATTGATCACCGGCGGGGCGACGTCGAGCTTGCCGTTGAACCAAGGCTTCACGGCATGCTGGTCGGTCGAGACCACGTCGGTGAGGTGGCCGGCCTGGAGCGAGCGCAGATGCGCGGAGACCACCTCCGACAGGATGCGTTGCTGGTCGTCCTGGCGCAGCACCACGGCGACGACGCCGGAGGCGGCGAGCGCAGAGACTGCCGAGCCCATCGCAAAGCCGCGCAGTACGGAGCGGCGCGTCGGCTGCTGGCGCTGCGCCTGCGGTAACGAGGTTTCGATGCGAGCACGCAGGCTTGCCGGCGCAGTGTAGCGCAGATTGGCGTCTGCGAGCACGCGCTGCATCTCGCGCTGGGCGGCAAACTCGGCGGCGCAGTCCGAGCAGCTTGCGATATGCGCGTCGACCTCGCGCGCGTGTCCGGCATCGAGCTCGTTGTCGAGCAGCGCGTGAAGCAGGATCCTTGCTTCGTCGCAGGTCATTTCGCTTGCTCCTCTTCCGCCGTCCAGGCCGCGCGCAGCATGGCGCGGGCGCGAGCGAGGCGGGACATCACGGTGCCGACGGGGACGCCGACGGCCTCGGCGATCTCACGATAGGACAGGTTGTTGATCTCCCGCAGCACGAATGTTTCCTTGAACGGTTCGGCGAGCGCGTCGATCAGCTTGCGGATCGCGCCGGCATCGCGGCTGCGCAGCACTTCGGTTTCAGGGCTCACCTCGCTTTCCTGCCATAGCGGCGTCTGCTCGGTGGCGCCGGGCGTATCCTCGATCGCGCTCGGTCTATGCGCGCGCCGCGCATATTCGGCGTTGCAGACGTTGCGCAGGATCGCGAACAACCAGGGCTTCATCGCCGGGCCGCGATAGCTGTCGAAATGCTTCAGCGCGCGCAGATAGCACTCCTGCACCGCGTCCTCGGCGTCGGAGGCATCGCGCAGCAGGTAGCGTGCGAGCGTGTAGACGTCGTCGAGATGGGGCAGCGCGGCCTCGCGGAAGCGCTGTGCCTTCTGCACATCGTCGGTGGCGGGCATCGCTCCTCGCCTTGCCTCTGTTTCTTCTTTCGTCATGATCGAAGGCGCGCGTGCCCGGCCGGCGTGGGACCACCGGCCGGGCAGGACGTTGATGCCTTGGTTGGAGACGTTACTCAACCTTGATCATCCCCGTCATGTGCGGGTGCAGCGAACAAAAGTACTTGTAGTCGCCCGCATCGGTGAAGGTGAACGAGAACCTGTCGTTGGTGTCCAGGGTCTTGGATCTGAACTTGCCGACCGAGACTACGGTGTGGGGAATGTCGTCCCGGTTGGTCCAGGTCACGGTGGTGCCGGTCCTGATCTTGAGCTCGGCCGGCTGGAAGACGAAATTGTCGATATGCACGTCCATGTCGTCGGCACGGACCGTTGTTACGGGCGACAGGATGGCCGCGGTCATGGCGAGGCCGAAGTCGCGGCGATTGAGCATCTTCATTTGTCAGCGTCCGTTCAATCTTGGATTCAGCCCTGGAGCGGCGTGTCGATGATCGCCAGCCGCTGCTCGTTCTGCTTGAAGTTGATGCTGGCGACGCCGAGCATGGAGCGCAGTTTTGCGTCCTCGACCTTCATCGGGCCGGGTGAGGGAGCGGCTCCCGGCGCCGGCTGCGGGAAGGCGGTCGAGCGCGCGGTGTGGAAGGTGACGTTGCCCTCGACCTTCTGCATCACCTGGTGGATGTGCCCGTTCAGCACGGTGACCGAGCCAAAACCCTTGACGTATTCCAGCGCGCGGCCGCCATCCTCGGTGCCCCAGCCCCATTGCGGGTAGACCGTCCACAGCGGGATGTGCGCGAACAACACGATCGGCGTCGATTTCGACTTGCCGCGCAGATCGTCCTCCAGCCAGGCAAGCTGCTCGGCGCCGAGATTGCCGAGGCCGCCGGCGTTGAGATCGACGACGTTGACGAGGCCGACGAAATGCACGTCGCCGGCGTCGAAGGAGTACCAGCCGTGACCCTTGGTGCCGCGGCCGTAGCGTTCGCGATAGAGCTTTACCTCTTCGTCGATGAAATCGTGTTCGCCGGGCACGTAGTGCACGTCGAGCTTGGTCTGCGAGATGATCCTCTCGGCATTGTCGAACTCGACGGCCTTCGACAGATGCGTGATGTCGCCGGTGTGGATCATGAAGGACGGCTTGGCCGGCATCGCGTTGATCTTGCCGACCGCTTCCTCCAGCGTGCCGAGCGCGTTGGGATTGGCTGGCTTGTCGAAGCCGACATGGCTGTCGCTGATCTGGAGGAAGGTCATGCCCGGCGCGGCCGCGGTTGCGGCCTCAGCGGAATCGATGATGCCGAGCGAGCGCGGCACGCCGCCCGTGACGGTCCAGAGCACCCCGGTGCCGGCCCAGGTCATGCACTCCAGCACCTTGCGGCGGCTGACGCCGTCATCCCCGTGATCCTGTCCGCTCATCGCGCCTCTCCACGTCGCCCGGAATTGGGCTTCGGGGAGGTGATCAGGGAAGGGGAAGGCTTATTCCCGGATGCGATGACGATTTCGTGAGGGGGCAGGAGACTTACTTTGAAAATTCTCGCACTGCCTTCACCACACGCTGCGGCACTTCCTGCGCCACACAATGCCCGGCGTCCTCAAACGTCAGCGTACTGACGCGCGGAATGAGCGACACCGCGCGTCGCGCCATCTCCCGGTAGATCGGCCCCGACTTCGCGGCCGTCGTGACGCGGACCGGGCAATCGATCTCAGCGAGCGAGCCGAACGGATTGCCGCGGGCATCGCCAACGTAGACCTGCGCCATCGCCTCATAGATCGGACGGAGCATTGCCGACTCGATCTCCGGCATGCAGCAGAGCCGGACCCTGCCATCGTCGAGCGTCACGAAGCCGTGTCGCACATAGGCCCGAAGCGAGGTGTCGGTCCAATCCGCAAATGCCGGCGCTGCGCGGTAGCGGTTGAAGACGGCATCGGAGTTGTCGAATTCGGCCTGGCGGCGCAGCGCACCTTGCACGCGGGCCAGGGAATCTTCGTCCAATCCGCCGGAGAGCGCCGCGCGCGGATCCATGACGGTCGGCTCCATCACGAACAGCCGCGTGAAACATCCGGGCAACAGCTTTGCCGCAAGCAGCAGATCGGTCGCGCCCGCGCTGTGGCCAATGCCGTAGACGTTGCGCAGCTTCAACGCGTCAATCACCCGACAGATGTCGCCGGCAAAGTCGAGGAAATGATAGGCGCGGGGCTTGTGGCTCGCACCATGGCCGCGGCGGTCGAGCGCATAGACCGTGTAGGTCGATGCAAGCTCGCGCGCGACCTCGTCCCAGACGTCGGCGACGAAACCGGTGCCGTGCACGAGGAGAGCGGGCGGCTTCCCGCTCTCGCCCCATTGCAACATGGCGATTTGTGCATCAGTGGGGCCGATTGAAAAGCGCTGACTGATCATGGTGATCGGATGCTACTTCGCATCCTCCAGGATCATCGTCGCGCCCTTCTCGGCGATCATCGCCGTCGGCGTATTGGTATTGCCCGACGTGATCGTCGGCATGATCGAGGCATCGACGATGCGTAAGCCCGAGAGGCCGTAGAAGCGCAACCGCTCGTCCACCACAGCCATCGGATCGTTTGCCGTCCCCATCTTCGCGGTGCCGACGGGGTGGAAAATGGTGGTGCCGATGTCGCCGGCGGCCTTCGCCAGAGAAGCGTCGTCATCGCCTACCGTCGGCCCGGGCAGATATTCGCTTGGACGATATTTTGCGAGCGCCTTCTGCTGCATCAGGCGTCGCGTGGTGCGGATGGCGTCGGCGGCGACCTGGCGGTCGTCGTCGGTTGACAGGTAGTTCGGCGCGATGATCGGCTTCTCATCGGGTGTCGCCGCGCGCAAGCGAACGGTGCCGCGCGAGGTCGGCTGCAGATTGCAGGCGCTGACGGTGATGGCGGGAAAGCGGTGCAGGGGATCGCCGAACTTGTCGAGCGACAGCGGCTGCACGTGAAACTGGATGTTGGCGCGGGCGCGCGTCGCGTCCGAGCGCGTGAAGATGCCGAGCTGCGACGGCGCCATGGTTAGCGGCCCGCGTCGGCGGAAGGCGTAGTCGAGACCCATCAGGCCGCGGCGGAAGAGATTGTAATAGGTCTCGTTCAGGGTGCGGACGCCCTCGACCCTGTAGATCGCGCGCTGCTGCAGGTGGTCCTGGAGGTTGCGTCCCACACCGGGCTTGTCCATGACGATGTCGATGCCGAGCGGCGACAGCCAGTCGGCCGGTCCGATGCCGGAGCGATGCAGCACCTGCACCGAGCCGATCGAGCCTGCCGAGAGGATGACCTCGCGTTTCGCGCTCGCCTCGACGATCTCGCCGTTCTGGATGAAGCGGACGCCGACGGCGCGGCCTTGCTCGATGATGAGGCGGTCGACCAGCACATGCTTCTCGAGCCGCAGATTGGGGCGGTTCAGTGCGGGCTTGAGGAAACCGCGCGCCGACGACCAGCGCCGGCCGCGCTTCTGGTTGACGTGGAAATAGCTCGTGCCTTCGTTGTCGCCGGTGTTGAAATCCGGAATGCGCCTGATGCCCATCTCCTCGGCGGCGTCACCGACGGCGTCGAGAACGGCCCATGACAGCCGCGGCGCCTCGATTCGCCAGCCGCCGCCGGCACCGTGATGATCGCTGGCGCCGAGGAAGTGATCTTCCAGCCGCTTGAACAGCGGCAGCACGTCGTCATAGCCCCAGCCGGTCAGCCCAAGCTGGCGCCAATGATCGTAATCGGCGGCCTGTCCGCGCATCGAGATCATGGCGTTGATCGCCGAGCAACCGCCGATCACCTTGCCGCGGGGATAGGCGAGCGAACGTCCGTTCAGGCCGGGCTCCGCCTCGGTCTTGAACATCCAGTCCGAGCGGGGATTGCCGATCGCGAAGAGATAGCCGACCGGGATGTGGAACCAGATCCAATTGTCGTCGCCGCCAGCTTCGAGAATGAGGACTCGGTTGTTCGGATCGGCCGAGAGCCGGTTGGCGACGATGCAGCCGGCCGTACCGGCTCCGACGACAATGTAGTCAAACTCACCTTCGAGCCGCCTTGGCATTCTGTTTCCACCCGGATGGTCACTTCGCGTTTCGTCTAATAGGCAGACGCAGCGGATCGGGACAAGCCCGGCCATGACGAGAGAACAGAGCTACCCTGGACCCTCCGCCGGTTGGGTGGACCGGCGCTTGCATGGTAGAGAGTCCTGTATTGCCAACAAAGCTCGAGACCTTCCATGCCCATCGTGAACCGCGTCGCCGACCTTCAGCCCGACATCCAGGCCTGGCGGCGGGACATCCATGAGCACCCCGAGCTGCTGTACGACGTTCACCGCACCGCAGCATTCGTCGCGGATCGGCTGCGGGAGTTCGGGTGCGATGAGGTCGTGACCGGTCTCGGCCAGACCGGCGTGGTCGGAGTGATCAAGGGCAACAAGCCGGTCGGCGAGGGGCCCAAGGTGATCGGCATGCGTGCCGACATGGACGCGCTGCCGGTCGAGGAGCAGACCAATCTGCCTTACGCCTCCAAGATCCCCGGCAAGATGCACGCCTGCGGCCATGACGGCCATACTGCGATGCTGCTGGGGGCCGCCCGCTATCTCGCCGAGACCCGCAATTTTGCCGGCGATGCCGTGGTGATCTTCCAGCCGGCCGAGGAGGGCGGTGCCGGCGGCGCGGCCATGGTCAAGGACGGCCTGATGGAACGCTTCGGCATCGACCAGGTCTACGGCATGCACAACGGGCCGGGCATCCCGATCGGTTCGTTCGCGATCCGCCCGGGTCCGATCATGGCAGCGACCGACGAGGTCGACATCATGATCGAGGGCGTCGGCGGCCACGCCGCGCGTCCGCACAAATGCGTCGATTCCGTGCTGGTCGGTGCGCAGGTGATCACGGCACTGCAGTCGATCGTCGCGCGCAGCGTCGATCCGCTTGAATCGGCCGTGATCTCGATCTGCGAATTCCACGCCGGCAACGCCCGCAACGTCATTCCGCAGACCGCGACGCTGCGAGGCACCATCCGCACGCTGACGCCGGAGGTGCGCAAGCTGGTCGAGAAGCGCGTGCATGAAGTCGTCGCAGGCGTGGCGCAGATCACCGGCGCCAAGATCGACCTGCGCTACAAGCGCAATTATCCCGTCGTGAACAATCATGCGGCGGAGACCGAAGTGGCGCGGCGCGTCGCCGAGCAGGTCGCGGGCGAAGCCAATGTGCACGACATGGCGCCGCTGATGGGCGGCGAGGATTTCGCCTACATGCTGGAAGCACGGCCCGGCGCCTTCATCTTCTGCGGCAATGGCGACAGCGCCGGCTTGCATCACCCCGCCTACAATTTCAACGACGAGGCGATCGTCTACGGCACGTCCTACTGGGTCAAGCTGATCGAGCAATCGCTGGCGGCGTCGTAACGCTCCGTCGTCATTCCGGGATGGTCCGAAGGACCAGACCTCAGGTGCGCAATTGCGCACCGGGGAATCTCGAGATTCCGGGTTCGGTCCTGCGGACCGCCCCGGAATGACAGCCTGGTACTTGGGACGCGCCTAGTCGTCGGGCGCGTCCCCTAGCCGCATCGCACTGCGATGCAAGGGCCGGGACATCAGGCAGCGCGGGCGGCCTTCTTCTGCAAGGCAGCGGCGATCTTCAAATCCTCGACAAAGCGCCGATACTCCAGCACCTTGGCTTCCGGATCCGGCAGCCGCAGCAGATAGGACGGATGCACCGTCACGAGTGCTTTGCGTCCGTCGGGAAGGTCAATGAGCCGGCCGCGGTTCTTGCCGATCGGGGTGATCTTGCCGAACACGCTTTGCGCGGCGGTCGCGCCCATCGCCACGATGAGATCGGGCTGGATTGCCGCAACTTCCCGCTCGTACCATTGCCGGCAGGCTCGGATCTCAGGTGTGTTCGGCTTCTGGTGCAGGCGGATTTTTCCACGCGGCACGAATTTGAAGTGCTTGACCGCATTGGTGACATAGACCTTCCTGCGGTCGACGCCGGCTTCCTCCAGCGCACGGTCGAGCATCTGACCGGCCGGACCGACAAAAGGATGGCCGGCGAGGTCTTCCTTGTCGCCGGGCTGTTCGCCGACCAGCATGATGTTGGCGGACTTCGGGCCTTCGCCGAACACGGTCTGGGTCGCGTCCTTGTAGAGATGGCAGGCGCGGCAATGCGCGGCCTCTTCGCGGAGCGCTTCGAGATCGTCGGCAGCAAGCTTGCGTTTCATCGGGGCCTCCGGCCGCTTCTGAGGCTTGTGCGGATCGGTTGCGGCATTGGCGATCATGGCACCGGTCATGCGCTCGGCGTCCTCGATCAAGGGCTTAATGATCGAAGCCTCGGGCAGGTTCCTCCAATATTTCTTCGGCATTTCGCCCTGCATCGCCTTCACCTTGAGCCGTGCCGGATTGAAGATGCTGGCGTAGTAGCGCCGCCAGGTTTCTTCCAGCCGATCTTCGCTCGGTGCTTCGCTCCTGCTGACGCCGGATGTGAACGAAAGTGCGTGGCCATCCCAATGCGCGCAGAGATCCGGTGTCAGGATCGACCAGGGCATGTCGGCGAAGCGCTTGGCGAAGAACGGCGCAGCGAGCTCGACGATATGATGCTCAGGCTCGAACCAGGCGACGTAATGCGCCTGGCGTTCCCGGCCGATCTCGCGGAAGCGGACGAAGGCATGCATCTTGTGCTCGTCGCGATAGACCGCTTTTGCCATGGTCGTGACCTGCGCGACGTCAGGATCGGTCGCAACCTCGATGAGGTCGTGATTGTCCCTCAATCGCCAGAGTAGGCGATAGAGGATCGCAAAACGCTCGACATCGCGGTGCAGGATGGCGGCCTTGGCCAGCTCGACGAATTTTGCTGATACGTTGAAGGTGCCGTCGTTCACCTCGAGGATCGGAGACGGCGCGGGTGGCGCAAACAATTCCACTTCGCCACCTCGCACGGTCCAGGTGATATCACGCGGCTCCACATGATGTAGAACGAGCGTACGGGCGGCTTTGCGCCAGCCGTCGAAATCGGTTTCGGTATCGAGGGTGATGTACTGCATCAGAAGCCAAACCCCAGTTGCGTTGCCTTCGGCTTGAACCGTTCGATCAGCCCGGCAGCGTCGAGCCGATGGAGCGAGGGTCGGTGATCGCTGAGGACGATGAACGGCAGCGCCTTGTTCCGGGGCACGTGCAGCCGCGCGAGATCGGCAAGACGGATCGTGTTGGTGCGCCGCGTCGCGATGATGCGTTCGACCGCCTTGGTGCCGAAGCCCGGCACGCGCAGCAATTCCTCGCGGCTGGCGCGGTTGACGTCGAGCGGAAAGCGGTCGCGATGACGGAGCGCCCAGGCCAGCTTGGGATCGATGTCGAGCGGCAGCATCGCGCTGTCGTCGACGATCTCGCCGACATCGAAGCCGTAGAACCGCATCAGCCAGTCGGCCTGGTAGAGCCGGTGCTCGCGCAGCAGCGGTGGTGCCCGCAGAGGAAGTGCGCGGCTCGCGTCGGGGATCGGGCTGAAGGCGGAATAATAGACGCGCCGCAGCCGGTAGGCGCCGTAGAGATTGGCGCTGGTGTGGAGAATGGTGTGATCGGAGGCCGCGTCGGCGCCGACGATCATCTGCGTGCTTTGGCCCGCCGGCGCGAAGCGCTGCGGCTTGGCCTTGCTCTTTGCGCTGCGGCTGTCCTCGGCCTCGTCCAGCTTCAGCCGCAGCCGGCCCATGGTGCGGCGGATCGCGCGCACGTCCTTCTCCGGCGCGAATTGCTGCAAGCTGGTCTCCTCAGGCATCTCGATGTTGATGGAGAGGCGGTCGGCATATTTGCCGGCCTCCGCGATCAGCGCGTCGTCGGCTTCCGGAATCGTCTTGAGATGAATGTAGCCGCGGAAGTGATGCTCCTCGCGCAGTTTTCGCGCGACGTTCACCACTTGCTCCATCGTGTAATCGGGGCTGCGGATGATGCCGGAAGAGAGAAACAGGCCCTCGATGTAATTGCGCCGGTAGAAGTCGAGCGTCAGCTTGACGACCTCGTCGATGGTGAAGCGGGCGCGTGGGACGTTCGAGGAAGCGCGGTTGACGCAATAGAGGCAATCGTAATTGCAGGCGTTGGTCAGCAGCACCTTGAGCAGCGAGATGCAGCGTCCGTCCGGCGCGTAGGAATGGCAGATCCCCATGCCGGGCGCGGTCGAGCCCATCCCCTTGCCGTCGCTGGAATCCCGCTTCTCGGTGCCGCTGGAGGCGCAGGATGCGTCGTATTTGGCGGCATCCGCCAGAATCTCCAGCTTGCGTTGTACGTCCATGTTTCAATCTCTTTGATTCCGCTGATGAATCTTTGGATGCGCTAATTCGATTGACTCTGCCGGCACCGTTAGCTTTATATTAGAACATATCATGAACAAATGAGCCAGCCGCTGGTTCTTATTTTCGAGAACTTCGGCACTCACCTCTGAAGGAGCGGCGAGCATGAGCGGCGCACGCATCAGCGCGCTTGCGACCTTGCGCAGCCAGATCGAACGCATCGAGACGGCGGAGGTCGTACATCAACACGATCGCGTCGCGCTCGGCCACAGCGAGGCCGACACCGCGCTGAAGGGCGGGCTCGCGCGCGCGGCGATCCACGAGGTGTTTTGCGAAGGACGACAGGGCGCGGCCGCGACCGGCTTCGTCATGGGCCTTGCGGGGCGCGTGAGCGCGCGTCGGCCGCTGCTGTGGGTGCGGCAGGATTTTTCGGAGATAGAGACGGGTGCGCTGTCGATGAGCGGGCTATCCGAGCTCGGCCTCGATCCGCGCCGCGTGGTGATGGTGCGCGCCGCCGATGTCGAGAGCGCGCTGCGCACCTCGGCCGATGCGCTCGCCTGCGATGCGCTGGGCGCCGTCGTGCTCGAGCTCTGGGGCGAGACCAGACAGTTCGATCTCGTGGCAAGCCGCAAGCTGACGCTCGCCGCGCAATCGTCAGGCGTCACCGGTCTGATGCTGCGCATGGCCGCGCAGCCACTGCCTTCAACTGCCGAAACGCGATGGATGCTGCGCGCTGCGCATTCGCCGCCGGGCTCAGCATGGAGCGCCTGGGGTGCGCCGCGCTTCGATGCCGAACTCTTGCGCAATCGTCATGGCCCCTGTGGCCGGTGGATCATGGAATGGAATTGTGATGAGTGCCAGTTCAGTGAACCGTCGACGTATCCTCAGCCTGTGGCTGCCGCGCCTGCCCATCGACAGGATTCAGCGGTTTTTCGGCAGCGCCGGGCTGGGTAAAGCCAATCATGAGCCTGATATCGTCGTCATCAAGGACAACAATGCGCTGGTGATCCATGCGCTGGACGAGGCCGCCGAGCGCCTCGGCCTGTATATCGGCCAACCCCTGGCCAATGCGCGGGCGATGTGCCCGGACTTGAAAGTGTTCGATGCCGATGTCGCGGCCGATGCGAAGACGCTCAGCGATATCGCCGACTGGTGCGACCGCTTCACGCCGCTGGTGGCGCTCGATGTGCCGCATGGGCTGTTCCTCGATATCACCGGCTGCGCGCATCTGTTCGGCGGCGAAGCCGCGCTGTTGCGGACGCTGGTCCGGGCGCTCGACCGGCAGGGCTTTGCCGTCAGTGCTGCGATTGCCGGGACCTCGGTCTGCGCGCGCACGCTGACGCGGCAGGCCACGGGAACCATCGTTGCAGATGGTGGGGAGGCGGCTGCGATCGACCAGTTTCCGGTGTCCGCACTCGGGGCAGGCGAGGCGATCACCACCGGCTTGCGCCGCGCCGGGCTGAAGACCATCGGCGATGTCGCCTCGCGCAGCTCCCACGAGATCACGGCGCGGTTTGGTGCGCGGTTCTCCACGCTGCTCGCGCATGCGCTGGGACAGGGCGATGCGCCGATCAATCCGCGCAAACCGCTGCCCGACTACATCGTCGAGAAGCGTTTCGCCGAGCCGATCGCGACCGACACCATGATCGCGATGACGCTGTCGCGGCTGGCGGACACGTTGATCGCGTCCATGGAGAAGCAGGGCAAAGGCGCGCGGCGGCTGGAGGCTGCCTTCTTCCGCACCGACGGCGTGGTGCGCGCGATCACGGTCGAGACCGGACGCCCCGTGACGCGAAGCGCCGTGATCGACCGCCTGTTCCGCGAACGCCTCGATGCGCTCGCCGATCCCCTCGATCCCGGCTTCGGTTTCGACATGGTGCGGCTGTCGGCGAGCCGCACCGAGATCGTGGTGCAGGAGCAGCGCGATCTCGATGCGCATGTCCACGACAATGACGAGATTGCTGCGCTGATCGACCGCATCGCCGCGCGCATCGGGGGCAAGCGCGTCGTCGTGCATCTGCCGCAGGACACCCATATCCCCGAACGCGCGGTTTGGTCCGCCCCCGCCCAGCATCATCTCGCCGCTGCCATGCAGGCCGAATGGCCTGTTCGCACCGAGAGCGAGCCGCCGCTGCGTCCCTTGCGGCTGTTCGACAAGCCGGAGCCGATCAAGGTGCCGTTCGCGACCGTGCCGGATGGTCCGCCGCATCAATTCACCTGGCGCCGCGCGCTGCACGCGGTGGTGCGGGTGGAGGGGCCCGAGCGCATCGCCATGGAATGGTGGCAGCAGGACGGCAAGCAGCTGACGCGGGACTATTTCCGCATCGAGGATGCCGAAGGCCTGCGCTTCTGGATCTTTCGCGACGGTCTCTATGAAGGCGAGGTGTTCGACGGTGACGGCAAGCCTACCTCTCCCGGCTGGTATGTGCACGGTCTCTTCGCATGAATACGCTTAGCTATGCCGAGATCGGCATCACCACAAACTTCTCCTTCCTGCGCGGCGGCTCGGATCCGCGCGCCTATGTGCATCAGGCCAGCATCCTCGGCATCCCCGCGATCGGCATTGCCGATCACAACACGCTCGCCGGCGTGGTGCGGGCCTACAAGGAGCTCGACAATGACAAGGTGCTGCACAAGCCGAAGCTGCTGATCGGCGCGCGCATCGTCTTCGTCGACGGCACGCCCGACATCCTGGTCTATCCGCGCGACCGTTCCGCCTATGGCCGTCTGTGCCAGCTTCTCACCCGGGGCAAGCGCGGCGACGACATCACGCGGATCGAGAAGGGCGAATGCCATCTCGCCTTCGCTGATCTCCTGGAGTTTTCGGAAGGCCAGCTTCTGGTTCTGACGCTGCCGCATCGTTTCGAGCCGGCGCGGGCGTTGGATTTCCTCGCAAAGCTCAAAGCCAGCCGCGCTGAGGGCGTGTGGCTGGCGGCGAGCCTGATCTATCGCGGCGACGACAGGCGTCGCCTGGCGCGGCTCGATGATCTCGCAGCAAAAGCCCAAGTCCCGCTGCTTGCAACCAACGAGGTGCTCTATCACCATCCCGCGCGCCGTCCCCTCCAGGATGTGCTGACCTGCATCCGGGAAAAGACCACGATCGATGCAATCGGACGGAAGCTGGAGGCCAATGCCGAGCGGTTCCTGAAGCCGCCGCGAGAAATGGCGCGGCTGTTTCGTGATTTCCCCGACGCGATCGCGGAGACCATGCGTTTTGCGGACAAGATCGACTTTTCGCTCGACCAGCTCAAATACCAATATCCCGACGAGCCGGTGCCGCCGGGAAAGACCGCGCAGGGGCATCTGGAGGATCTGACCTGGGCCGGCGTCGACAAATATTTCGGCGGCGAGATCGACGACAAGCTGCGCGCGACGCTGAAGAAGGAGCTCGCGCTGATCGCCGAGCTGAAATACGCGCATTACTTCCTCACCGTGCACGACATCGTGCACTATGCACGCAGCCAGAACATCCTGTGCCAGGGGCGGGGATCGGCGGCGAATTCGGCCGTCTGCTACGTGCTCGGCATCACCTCGGTCGATCCGACCAAGGTCGACCTGTTGTTCGAGCGCTTCATCTCCAAGGAGCGACTGGAGCCGCCCGACATCGACGTCGATTTCGAGCATTCGCGGCGCGAGGAGGTGATGCAATATGTCTACCGCCGCTACGGCCGCCATCGTGCCGCGATCATCGCCACCGTCATCCATTATCGCCCGCGCAGCGCCATTCGCGACGTCGGCAAGGCGCTGGGCCTGACCGAGGACGTCACCGCCGCGCTCGCCGACACGGTTTGGGGCAGCTGGGGCAAGGGCCTCAACGACATGCAAGTCAGGCAGGCCGGGCTCGATCCGAACAATCCCATGATCAACCTCGCGGTCGAGCTTGCGACCGAGCTGATCGAATTCCCGCGCCATCTCTCCCAGCATGTCGGTGGCTATGTGCTGACCCAGGACCGGCTCGACACCTATGTGCCGATCGGCAACGCCGCGATGGACGACCGCACCTTCATCGAATGGGACAAGGACGATGTCGATGCGCTTCATATGATGAAGGTCGACGTTCTGGCGCTCGGCATGCTGACCTGCATCCGCAAGTGTTTTGATCTGATCGATCGGCACAAGGGCGAGCGTTTTGTGCTGGCGAGTGTTCCGCAGGACGACCCGGAGGTCTACGACATGCTGTGCCGCGGGGAGTCGCTCGGCGTGTTCCAGGTCGAGAGCCGCGCGCAGATGAACATGCTGCCGCGCCTGAAGCCGCGGACCTTCTACGATCTCGTCATCGAAGTTGCGATCGTGCGCCCCGGGCCGATCCAGGGCGACATGGTGCATCCCTATTTGCGGCGGCGGAACGGGCTCGAGAAGGTGAGCTATCCCTCGCCGTCGCCGGAGCATGGCGACAAGGACGAGCTCTACAAGGTGCTGCACAAGACGCTCGGCGTCCCGCTGTTCCAGGAGCAGGCGATGCGCATTGCGATCGAGGCTGCACATTTCACCTCCGAGGAAGCCAACGGCCTGCGCCGCTCGATGGCGACCTTCCGCAATGTCGGCACCATCGGCCAATACGAGGAGAAGCTGATCGGCAATATGGTGGCGCGCGGCTACGACCCCAACTTCGCCAAAAGCTGCTTTGACCAGATCAAGGGATTTGGCTCCTACGGTTTTCCCGAGAGCCATGCCGCGAGCTTTGCGCAATTGGTCTACATTTCGTCGTGGCTGAAGCACTACCATCCCGACGCCTTCTGCTGCGGCTTGTTGAACTCGCAGCCCATGGGCTTTTATGCGCCGGCGCAGATCGTCGGCGATGCCCGCAAGAACGGCGTCGAGGTCCGCGACATCGACGTGTCCTGCAGCTTTGCGCAGAACACGCTGGAGGAAGGGAGCGGCAAATTCTGCGCAGTGCGCCTGGGCTTTCGCCAGATCGATGGATTCCACTGGCTGGACGAGGACGAGGAGAGGCTGAAGAGGGGGCAGCAGCTGCGCAAGCGAAGCGTGGATGAACACGAGTCAGGGGCGCACAAATGGTTGGGCTCTCTCCCCCCTTGCGGGGGAGAGTTGGAGAGAGGGGTAAGCCACGACCAGCGCCCGTGCGGCTCATCCCTCTCCCTAACCCTCCCCCGCAAGGGGGGAGGGAACCCATCCACCTCTCGTGCGGCCTTGGACCAGATGTGCATTGAAGAAGCTGAGCTTGACTGGGCCGACCGCATCATTGCCGCCCGCAACCGCCATCCCTTCACCTCGCTCGAGGACTTCGCCCGCGACACCGGCCTGCCCAAGCGGGCGCTGATCCTGCTGGCGGATGCCGACGCGTTCCGCTCGCTCGGGCTCGATCGCCGCGAAGCGCTGTGGCAGGTGCGGCGGCTGCCCGACGACGTGCCGCTGCCGCTGTTCGAGGCGGCGACCGCCCGCGAGCAGCCGGACGAGCACGCCAAGCCGCTGCCGGTGATGCCGCGCGCCGAGCAGGTGGTCGCGGACTACCAGACCATCCGGCTATCGCTGAAGGGCCATCCGATGGAATTCTTGCGCGAGATGTTTTCGCGCGAGCGCATCGTCGCCTGCAAGGACATCAGCCACGAGAACGAGCGGCGCCGCGTCCGCTGTGCCGGCGTGGTCCTGGTCCGGCAGCGGCCGGGCAGCGCCAGCGGCGTCGTGTTCATGACGCTGGAGGACGAAACCGGCATCGCCAATGTCGTGGTCTGGCCCAAGATCATGGAACAGTACCGCAAGGAGGTGATGGGCGCGCGCCTCATCCTGGTCGAGGGTTATATCCAGAGCAGCCCCGAGAAGGTGACGCATCTCATCGCCCAGCGCATGATCGACCGCTCGCACGATCTGATCGGCCTCGCCAACGATGCGCTCGGTCGCAAGCATCCGGTACCGGCAGGCGCCACCGTCGTCGAGCCGCTCAACGAAGACCCCCGCGCTCTTGCGGACATGCCAGCCCAAAAAATCCGCCACCCCCGCAACGTCCGCATCCTGCCGCCGTCGCGGGACTTTCATTGAGGTGAGTCGCGCGGGATGTCGCACGAGTTTGTTTGCAACGACGGCGCGCCTCATTCTCAGTCGTCATGCCGGGGCTTGACCCGGGCATCCACGTCTTTCCCAGTGTGCAGTAGCGCGTGGATGGCCGGGTCAAGCCCGGCCATGACGGAGGCGAGAGTTCGGCAAGCTATAGTCTAGCTTCCCTCAAAAATTCACCCGGTTCGAGATCGCGCCATCCACGACGAGATTGGATCCCGTCGTGAATCCCGACACGGGGCTTGCCAGAAACACCGCAGCGCTTGCAATTTCCTGGGGCGTTGCCATGCGTCCCGTCGGGTTGCGGCTCATCGCATCCTTGTAACGCTCGGGCATGTTCTGCTCGATCATCTCCCAGACGCCGCCCTTGAAATAGACCGTGCCGGGCGAGACGACGTTGACCCGGATCTTCTTCTTCGCATATTGCCGGGCCAGCCCCTTGGCCATGTGGATCAGCGCGGCCTTGATCGGGCCGTAGGAGCTGGCCGTGTCTGCCTGCGCCGCCGCGATCGACGAGATGATCACGAAAGCCGCATCGCCGCTGCTGGCGCCGCTGGCTTCGAGGAACGGTCGCGCGGCATCGAATGCATGCACGGCGCCGAGGACGTCGAGCCGGAAATTCTGCTCCCAGGACGCGGGATCGCCGCCTTGCGCCATCGCGCCGGCATTGGAGAACAGCAAGTCGACGCCGCCGAGCTCTTTTGCTGCCGTCTCGATCCAGCTTTTCAGCGCCGCGCCGTCGGTGACGTCGACCGTGCCGCCGGTGGCCTTGATGCCGCTCGCCTTCAGCTCTGCGACGGTGGCCGCCACCTGATCGGCGTTGCGCGCGCACACCGCGACATTGGCGCCTTCACCGGCCAGCGTCGCCGCAATCGCCCGCCCGATGCCGCGCGTGCCGCCGAGGACGATGGCGTTCTTGCCTTTGAGACCGAGATCCATTGTTAGCTCCTTATTTGGTGCTGCGAGTGCAGCTGCTTCGACATGTATGCTGAACTATCCAGTTCGTCATTGCGAGCGTAGCGAAGCAATCCAGAAAATGCGTCCTAGGCAACAGTCTGGATTGCTTCGTCGCAAGGGCTCCTCGCAATGATGCGGAGAGACCTCACTCCGGTGCCGCCCCCACCGGCGGACCGCCGGGCGGGCGGTGCAGGAAGGTCAGCGACGCATAGGCGCCGGCCCAGGAGCCGATCGCCGCGAACGCGACATAGAGCGCGTTATCGGTGTAGCTGATCACCGCATAGGAGGAGAGCAGGTACCAGACCGCGCTCCAGTTCGCCGCCGGCACGCGCTTGCGCGCGATCACCGCCGAGGTGAACATGACATAGACCGCGTCGGTGGCCGCCGTCGCGATGAACACGGCGCCTGCGGTGAGGGGATCGATGGCGGCCATTGCATTCCTTCTCGTGCTGATGAATGGTCGCGAAAATTAGAGCATGATCCGGAAAGGTGTGCAGCCGTTTTCCATCGCGACGAACGCGGACCGCGTTTGCGCGGAGATCATGCTCAAGCTTCAAGGGAGGGCACCGGCCATGCAAAGCCCCGCCGACATTCTGAAGGGTATCTGGACGTCCGCCGGCGGCGATGCGGGTTCGCTCGATCGCGTGCGGCTGACCGGCACCGAGCCACAAATCCCATCCTCGTTCCGTGTCGCCGTCGCCGGCCAGACGACGATAGCTGCCGCGGGGCTCGCCGCCGCCGAAATCTGGCGACTGCGCAGCGGCGAGGTGCAGGACGTCTCCGTCGACATGCGCCACGCCGTCGCCGAATGTCGTTCCGAGCGCTATTTGCGCGTCGACGACAAGCCGCCGCCGCCGGCGTGGGACGCGATCGCCGGCGTCTACAGGACCGGCGATGGCCGCTTCGTCCGCTGCCACACCAATTTCCCGCATCACCGCGACGCCGTCTGCGAGGTGCTCGGCTGCGCGGCGGAGCGCGAGCAGGTGCAGGCGGCGTTGATGCATTGGAGGGGGGAGGATTTCGAAACTGCGGCTTACGCAGCAGGCGGCGTCGTCGCCCTGATGCGGTCCTACGACGAATGGTCCGCCTTGCCGCAGGCGCATGCGCTCGCGCAATTGCCGCTGGTCTCGATCGAGAGGATCGGCGAGGCCCCGCCGAAGCCGTGGCCAAAAGGCGATCGTCCGCTCTCGGGACTTCGTGTGCTCGATCTCTCCCGCGTCATCGCGGGCCCCGTCGCAGGCCGCACGCTCGCGGCGCATGGCGCGGACGTGCTGCTGGTGTCAGGACCGGAACTGTCCGCCATTCCCTGGCTCACCATCGATACCGGCCGCGGCAAGCTCACCACCTTCATCGAGTTGAAGAGCGAGTTCGGACGGGCGCAGCTGCGCGAGCTGCTGAAGGACGCCGACATCTTCTCGCAAGGCTATCGCCCGCGTGCGCTCGCTGCCCTCGGTTTCGCGCCGGAGGACGCAGCGCAAATCAATCCCGGCATCGTCTATCTCACGCTGTCGGCCTATGGCCACACCGGCCCCTGGGCCGAGCGGCGCGGCTTCGACTCGCTGGTGCAGACCACGACCGGCTTCAATCATGCCGAAGGCCGGGCCGCCGGCATCGATGCTCCCAGGGAATTGCCGGCGCAAATCCTCGACCACGCCACCGGCTATCTGATGGCGTTCGGCGCGATGATGGCCAGGGCGCGCCAGGCCCGCGAAGGTGGCAGCTGGCACGTGCGCGTCTCGCTGGCGCAGACCGGACGCTGGTTGTGGAGCCTCGGCCGGCTCGACGGCGGACTGAATACCCCGGATATTGCGGGCGAGGCCGTACATGCTGCGTTCATCGAAGATATGCCATCTGGCTTCGGCACGTTGAAGGCAGTGCGTCATTCGGCAGTGCTGTCGAAGACGCCGGCACAATGGAGCCGTCCCGCGATGCCGCTCGGCACTCATCCTGCAGAATGGCCTGCGCGAAGCTGACATGAAGCTGACACGTCGCAAAACTTTAACGCAAACCGCAAGGGACCAGCGTTTTTTAGGTTGTTTGAAATCCCAATTCGGCACTATTAGCGCGACCGATGAGGCAGTCATTTGCCGAGATCGTCGCAGACACGACCGGGGCCCATGGTATTTGAAAAGACCAAGCGATTGCAGGTGCTTACAAAACAACGGGTGATCGCATCCGTAGTTCTACTCGCTCTTGCAGGCGCCGGTGCCTACGGCTTGCTTTCTTCGGGGCCAAAGCAAAAAAAGCACTCCGAGATTTCCAGCCAGTCGCGCAGGAATGCGCAGACCTTCACGCCCACGCCGTCCGAATGGGCGACGCTGACGATCGAGCCGGTCAAGGCCAAGAGCTTCCGAGCCGAGTATGTCACAGAGGGCAAGGTCGCGGTCGACGAGGACCGCTCGACGCCGGTGTTCTCGCCCTACGCGGGCAGGGTCACCAAGCTGCTGGCCAAGCCGGGCGAGATGCTGAAGCAGGGTCAACCGCTGTTTACGATCGAGGCCGCCGACACCGTGCAGGCCCAGAACGATTTCATCGCGGCGATGACCTCTCAGAACAAGGCGAAGTCGGCGCTCGAGCTCTCCGACATCCAGTTCAAGCGCGCCAAGGATCTTTATGAGGGACACGCCATTCCGCTGAAGGATTATCAGCAGGCGGAAACAACCCAGGTCCAGGCGCAGAACGACATGCGCTCCTCGGTGACGGCGCTGGAAGCCGCGCGCAACAAGCTGCGCATCCTCGGCTTCACCGACGAGACCATCAAGGCGTTCCAGGACAAGGGCACGATCAATCGGGAGGTCACGATCTATTCGCCGATCTCCGGCACGGTCGTGCAGCGCAAGATCGGCCCCGGGCAGTACGTCAATTCCGGCGCCAGCGACCCGGTCTTCGTCATCGGCGATCTCTCCACGGTCTGGCTCACCGCCTTCGTGCGCGAGAGCGACGCGGCCGCGGTGTGCATCGGGCAGGACATCACCGTCAACGTGATGGCGCTGCCGGGCCGTCCGTTCACCGCCAGGATCAACTACGTCGCCGCTGCGATTGACCCCGCCACCCGCCGCCTTCTGGTTCGCGCCACCATCGACAACAAGGACGGCCTGTTGAAGCCGGAGATGTTCGCCAACGTCACGATCTATTCGGCCGGCGACCGCGCCGCGCCGGCAGTGCCGAAGCAGGCGTTGATCTACGAAGCCGACAACGTCCGCATCTGGGTCGCGCGCGAGGACAAGTCGGTCGAGCTGCGCAAGATCAGGATCGGCCTCATCAACGGCGACCTCGTCGAGGTCACCGGCAATCTCAAGCCCGGCGAGCAGATCGTCACCAAAGGCAGCCTGTTCATCGACCGTGCAGCCTCCGGCAGCTGATCCAGAATGAATGTTGACGTGAATCAGGTCACGCACGGGCTCGCGTCACCTCGCCCCGCTTGCGGGGAGAGGTCGGATTGCATCGAAGATGCAATCCGGGTGAGGGGGACTCTCCGCGAGTCCAACTCTCGCCGTCCCTGCGGAGACTCCCCCTCACCCCAACCCTCTCCCCGCAAGCGGGGAGAGGGGGAAGGCCGTTGACCTGAATGGATCGTCTCGTTGCCCTCGCCGTCGACCGGCGCTTCCTGATGGTCGGCATGTTCGCCGCCGTGCTGATCGGCGGCCTTATCGCGTTCAACCAGCTCAACATCGAGGCCTATCCCGATCCGACCCCGCCGATGGTCGACATCGTGACGCAGAGTCCGGGCCTGTCGGCGGAGGAGATCGAGCGCTACATCACGATTCCGATCGAGACCCAGGTCGCGGGTCTGAAGAATCTCACTACCATCCGCACCATCTCGCTCTACGGCCTCTCCGACGTCAAACTCCAGTTCTCCTTCGCCTACACCTATGACGAGGCGTTGCAGCAGGTGCTGAACCGCCTGGCGCAGCTCGCGCCGCTGCCGGGCAACGTGCAGCCGCAAATCTCGCCGCTCAGCCCGATCGGGGAGATCTTCCGTTACCGCCTGGTCGGCCCGCCCAATTACAGCGTGCTCGACCTCAAGACCATCCAGGACTGGATTCTCCAACGCCGTTTCCGCGCCGTGCCCGGCGTCATCGACGTCACCGGCTGGGGCGGCAAGAGCAAGACCTACGAGCTCCAGGTCGACTTCAACAAGCTGGTCGCCAATGGCCTGACGCTGCCGCAACTGCTCCAGGCCGTCGGAAATTCCAACGTCAATGTCGGCGGCAACACCGTCGATATCGGCCAGCAATCGGCGGTGGTGCGCGGCGTCGGCCTGATCCGCTCGATCGACGACCTCGCCAACACCATGGTGGCGCAGACCGGCGGCAATCCGGTGCTGGTCAAGGACGTCGCAACCGTCACCGTCGGCCAGAAACCCCGTCTCGGCATCGCCGGCCTCGACGAAACCGACGACATCGTGCAGGGAATCGTCCTGATGCGCCGCGGCGAGCAGAGCTCGCCGACCATCAAGCGGGTCGAGCAGCTCGTTCAGCAGATCAACAACTCCACCATTCTGCCGCCGGGCGTGCGCATCGAGCGCATCTACGACCGCAAGGACCTGATCGACCTCACCACCCACACCGTGCTGCACAACATGGTGGTCGGCATCCTGCTGATCGTGCTGTTGCAGTGGATATTCCTCGGCAATCTCCGCAGCGCGCTGATCGTCGGCGCCACCATTCCGTTCGCGCTGTTCTTCGCCGTGATCATCCTGGTGCTGCGCGGGGAATCGGCAAACCTGTTGTCGGTCGGCGCCATTGATTTCGGCCTGATCGTCGACGCCACCGTCATCATGGTGGAGGCGATCTTCCGCCGCCTGACGCAGACGACGCCGATCTCGGAATCCGAGCATACGTCGCCCGAGATGCTGTTCGGCATGAAGAGCCATGCCATCCTCAGCGCGGCCGCCGACGTCTCGCGCTCGATCTTCTTCGCCGCGGCGATCATCATTGCGGCCTTCCTGCCGCTGTTCACGCTGTCCGGGGTCGAGGGCAACATCTTCGGGCCGATGGCCCGCACCTATGCCTATGCGCTCGCCGGTGGGCTCCTTGCGACCTTCACCGTCACGCCGGCGCTGTCCGCGATCATCCTGCCCGCGCATGTCGAGGAAACCGAGACCAAGGTGATGCTGATCCTGCACCGGTTGTACTCGCCGCTGCTGCATTGGGCGGTCGCCAATCGCAACATCGTCCTCGGCGGTGCGGTCGGCCTCGTGCTGACGACGGTGGCGCTCAGCCGGCTGCTCGGCCTCGAATTCCTGCCGAAGCTGGAGGAGGGCAATCTCTGGATCCGTGCCACGCTGCCGCCGACCATCTCGCTCCACGAAGGCAACAGCTATGTCAACGAGATGCGCAAGGTGATCCGCGCCCGGCCGGAGGTCGAGTCCGTCGTGTCGCAGCACGGCCGTCCCGATGACGGCACCGACGCCGCCGGCTTCTTCAACGCCGAGTTCTTCGCGCCGCTCAAGCCCGTGAGCCAGTGGCCCGGCACGCGCGACAAGGAAGAGCTGACCGCGCAACTGCTCAAGCAGCTCGACGACCGCTTTCCCGGCGTCGAGTTCAACTTCTCGCAATATCTCCAGGACAACGTCTCCGAAGCCGTCTCCGGCGTGAAGGGCGAGAACTCGATCAAGCTGTTCGGCAGCGACCTCCAGGCGCTGACCGACACCGCCAACAAGATCAAGTCGGTGCTGGCGACCGTACAGGGCGTCACGGACCTTGCCGTGTTCACCTCGCTCGGGCAGCCGACCATCCAGATCGACATCGACCGCGCCAAGGCCGCGCGCTACGGCCTTGCGCCGGGCGACATCAATGCCACTATTAAGGTCGCAATCGGCGGCGACACCGCCGGCGACCTCTACGAGCCCGGAAGCGACCGCCACTTCCCGATCATCGTTCGCCTCGCGCCGGAATACCGCCGGAGTGCCGAGGCGATCCAGAATTTGCGGATCGGCGCGCCCGGGCCGAACGGCACCGTCACGCAGATTCCCCTGAGCGAGGTCGCCACCATCAGCCTCGTCTCCGGCGCGGCCTATATCTATCGCGAGCAGCAGGAGCGCTATCTGCCGATCAAGTTCTCGGTGCGCGAGCGCGATCTCGGCAGCGCCATCCGCGAGGCACAGGACAAGATCGCCGAGCAGGTGCAGCTGCCGCCGGGCTCGCACATGGAGTGGGTCGGCGAGTTCGGCAATCTCCAGGACGCGATCCGGCGGCTGTCGATCGTGGTGCCGATCTCGCTGGCGCTGATCGGCGTGCTGCTCTGGTTCAATTTCGGCTCGATGACCGACACGCTGCTCGCGATGAGCGTGATTCCGATGGCGATCTTCGGCGGCGTGCTGGGCCTGCTGATAACAGGCACGGCGTTCAGCGTCTCCGCGGCAATCGGTTTCATCGCGCTGTTCGGCATCGCCGTGATGGACGGCATCATCATCCTCTCGCAGTTCAACCAGCTCATCGAAGAGGGCATGGACCGCATGAGCGCGGTGGTCCGCACCGGCGAGCTTCAGCTCCGTCCCGTGCTGATGACCTGCGTCGTCGCGGGCGTCGGCCTGTTGCCGGCGGCGCTGTCGGAAGGCATCGGCTCGCAGGTGCAGAAGCCGCTCGCGGTCGTCGTCGTCACCGGCATGATGCTAGCGCCGCTCGTGATATTGGTGACCTTGCCGGTCCTGATCTCGTTCTTTTCCCGCCGCGCGCGCTGACCGTCAGAACCCGTAGAGCCGCGCCGGATTGTCGACCAGGATCTTCTTGCGCACGTCCGCATTCGGCGCCCACACCGGCAACTGGTTGAGCAGGCGGCCGTCGTCGATCTGATAGAAAGGCGCGATGTCGGTGGGCTTCCGCCCCTCGACGCGGCTGGAATCCGGATGCGGCCAGTCGGTGCCCCAGACGATCCGGTCCGCATTGGCCGCGATCAGCGCGCGGGCATAGGGCACCATGTCCTGATAGTCGGGTGCGAGCTTCGACGAGCGATAGGCGCCCGAGATCTTCACATAGGCCTTGCCGGACTCGACGAGTGTGATCAGGTCGGCAAATCCCGGCTGCTCCAGCCCAAATGAGGCCTCGAGCCCGCCGAAATGGTCGAACACGGCGGGCACGGGCGATGCCAGCACGAGATCCTTGATCGCCGAGATCATCGCCGGCGTCGTGTAGAGCTGCACATGCCAGCCGCGCGCCTTCACGCGCTCGACGGCTCTGGTGAAGCGGGCGCGGCCGACATTGGGGTCGTTGATGCTCCCGGTCGCCAGATTGATGCGGATGCCGCGGAAGCCTTCCGCCTGCATGATATCGAGCTCCGCTTCCGTGGTCTTGTCGTCGATCACGGCGACCCCGCGCGCAGTCGCGCCACGCGCCTTCATGCCGAACAAGGTGGAGGAATTGTCGGTGCCGTAGACGCTCGGCGTCACGATCACCACGCGCTCGATATGCAGCGCCTTGTGCAGCGTCGCCATTTCTTCGGGGCTCGCCGGCTCCGGCGTATAGACGCGCCCCGCGAAGAACGGAAATCTCTGGGGGTCGCCATGAATGTGGGTATGGCAGTCGCAGGCATGCGCCGGGATGCCGAAATTGATCGGCGTTGCGGGTTGCGCCGCACGGGCGCGGGCTTTGCTGGTCATGGCTACTCCGGCGGCAAGGGAGGCAAGCAGGACGCTGCGTCGGTCGAGCACGGCTTCCCTCGTTCTTTGGAAATGCGGCTGGGACGGTATCAGATCCGCCGGGTCAGCTGCTGCGCCTAGCTGCATAGCTGCTCAACAAGGCCCGCAAGCGGACGTGAGCCGTCAACGCGTCCGACCAGGCACCGTCAAGACGGCGAGCGGTGCGGAGAGCTTGGGAGGCGCTGCGGGACGCCTATTGCCCCGACGGCGTACGCAGGCCGTGCCAGGCGTCGCGGACCTGGTGGTAATGCACCTCGGGCAGGTAGTCCGGCGTGTTCAGGTTCAGCGTCTTGACGTCGAGATGGCCGATGGCGCTGAGCAGCGTGTAAGAGGCGATCACGCGGTCGCGTTGCGCGCCGATGAGGCGGGCCTTGGCCTGGATCAGATCGGCTTGCGAGTTCAAGACGTCCACGGTCGTGCGCTGTCCGCCGGCCGCCTCGCGCTGCACGCCCTGGAGCGCGACGGTCGCCGCCTTCACCTCGGACTCCGAGGCCGAGACCGTGACCTTGGCACCTTCATTGGCAACCCATGCGCTGACCACCGCCGTGCGCGCCTGGTTGCGCACCTGGTCGAGCACAAGCCGGCTCTGTGCCGTGATCTCCTTGGCCTGCCGGGTCTGTGCCGCAGCCTGACCGCCGTCGTAGATCGGCGCGGTGACGTTGGCGACGATGGAGGCTTGGTCTTCGGCGAAGGTGCCTAGCGTCGGGTCGTTGTTGCGGCTCTTGCTTGCGCTGCCCTGGATGCTGGCGCTCGGCAGCAGCGTGCCTTCGGCGATGCGGATGTTGGTGGAGGCGACATCGACGTCGAAGCTTGCGGCCATCACCGCCGGATGCTGGCGGATCGCCATCGTCACGGCGTCTTCGCGGCTCTTCGGCAGATAGCGGTCGACGGCCTCGGCGGGCCGAAGCTGCGATGGCGCATTGCCGATCACCTGCGCATAGGTCGCCTGGCTGACGGCGAGCGCGACCTCGGCCGCGTTGAGATCGGCAAGGCCGCGATTGAGACGGGCCTCGGCCTGCGCGGTGTCGGTCGGCGTGACATCGCCGGCGTTGAGACGGCGCTGGGTGACCGCCAGTGTTTCACGCAGGAACGCGACGTTGGAACGCTGTGCCTCGACCAGCGACTGGTTGGCGAGCACGTTGGTGTAGGCGGTGACCGCGTCGAGCAGGACGCCCTGGCCGACATTGCGCAGTGCCTCGCGGCCCGACTGCACCTGGAGTTCGGCGGCCCGCACGCTGTTGGCGGTGCGGAAACCGTTGAACAGGGTCTGCGTCACTGTGACGCCGATGATCCAGGGTTTCAGGTTGGCGGTCTGGATGGTGTTGTCGGGCAACAGATTGCGCACCGATTGAAGGCCGGCGCTGAGGCTGGCCAGGATCTGCGGCCGGTAGCCGGCGAGCGCCTGCGGTACGTTCTCGTCGGTCGCGCGCTGGCGCGCGCGCTCGGCATTGAGCTGCGGGTTGGTCTGGTAGGCCTTGGCCAGCGCCTCCGGCAGGGCCTCGGCCCAGGCGTTAGAGGGGAGGGCGCAAGAGAGCGCCAGCGTGGCCCATGTCGCAAACGCGGGACCCACGCCCGATCGATGCCGCGTCACCCCGCGACCAGCTCTGGCGATACGCCCAATCATATGTTCCCGCGAAATTCCCGGCTGTCCGCCCCCGCCGACGGCGGTCCTCTTAACTGTTAAACCAGCCAAGGTCCCGCAGGCAAACTGCCGCGGGGGAAACCCCCATGAAATCCGTGCTTGTTGCAGCTCCGTCACAGCATTCTGCGGGAGCGCGGCAGAGCCTTACGCCGGCCTGACCGGTTTGCCTTACCGGTTCTTGTTCACCGGCTTGCGCTTCTCGATGAACGCAGCCATGCCCTCGGAGCGGTCCTCGAGCGCGAAAGTCGAGTGGAACAGATTGCGCTCGACGCTCATGCCCTCGGCGAGCGTGGTCTCGAAGGCGCGGTTCACCGCTTCCTTGGCCATCGCGGCCGCAGGGCGCGACATCGCGGCGATCTTCTCGGCTGCCGCCATCACTTCGTCCATGAGCTTGTCGGCGGGTACGATGCGGCTGACGAGGCCCGAGCGCTCGGCTTCCGCCGCATCCATCATCCGGCCGGTGAGGCAGAGGTCCATTGCCTTGGACTTGCCGATCGCGCGTGTCAGGCGCTGGGTACCGCCGATGCCGGGAATGGTGCCGAGCGTGATCTCGGGCTGGCCGAACTTCGCGGTGTCGGCGGCGATGATGAAATCGCACATCATGGCGAGTTCGCAGCCGCCGCCCAGCGCATAGCCGGCAACCGCCGCGATCGTCGGCTTGCGGCAACGCGCGACGCGGTCGCCGCCGATCGCGGCGAAATCCTCCGAGAACATGTCGATGAAGCCCTTGGGCTGCATCTCCTTGATGTCGGCGCCGGCGGCAAAGGCCTTATCGTTGCCGGTCACGACGATGCAGCCGATGGCATCATCGGCCTCGAGATCGTCGACCGCCGCGGCGATCTCGCGGAAGACGCCGAAGGAGAGTGCGTTGAGCATCTTCGGCCGGTTCAGCTTGACGATGCCGACCGCGCCTTTGCTTTCGACGATGATGTGTTCGAACGTGCTCATGCTCCACCCACGCTTTTGATTGGGTGGGCAATGTGCCCGCTGGCGCGATGGGCTTCAAGGGGCTGCAGGCCGCCGGAACGCGACGAGGGCGCGTTCCGGACGAGGTCCGTCAGGCAGGTACCCGGGCCGGGAAGCCGCCGGCAATCACGCCATGAGCATCCGCGCGGCGGACGCCAGCGTCAGCAGCGTGCCGACGCCGATGAAGATCTTGCCGATCAGGGAGCTCTGATCCCAGGCCGAGCTCTGGTGGCTGCTTGCCATCACCGGCGCGGGCCGCGGCTGTGCCTCGGTTGCGGCAATCACCGCCTTCTGCCCCGGCGTCTCCTGTTGCAGGGCGCGATCGATGTCGTTGAGCTGATCGGGTGCGACGACCTGGCTTTCCGCCGGCGCGACGTTGGTATTATCGGCTGCAGCCTGGACATTGTCGTTGGCGCGGTTCGTCATCGCGGAGGCGGCAGCCGCAGTCGGCGTATCCGTGGCGAGCTGCGCGTTGGCATTGGCGACCTCCGGCGGCATCTGGCTCGACACCGGCACCTCACTGCCTGCCTTGTTGTCGTTCTTGTTGCCGTTCCTGGCCTCGTCAGCACGTGCCGCGGCGCCCTTCCTGTCGGCCTTGTCGTCGGATTTCTGCGTCGTCTTGCTGCTGCTGGTGCGACGCGAGTCTTGGCGCCGGTGCTTGGCCGTGTCGGCCTGCTGGTCCGCGCTGTCCGCTTTATTGCTTGCGGCCGAATTCGGCGCCGCCTGTGCAATGCCTCCGAACAGCAAGAAAAGCCCGGCCAAGACGATCAGGGCCGCGCGTGCGCTGGCTTTCATCATGTTGACGATCTCCCCAATTCCGCCCGTCCCGGCAGCGAACAGAGACCCCGCGGCGTGACGACAGCGGGGCAGAAAATGGGAATCTTCGGGCTAGAGCCGGCAAAAACGGGGCAGACCGCCCCTCGCGGCCGGCCGCCCGATGCGGAACGCGCCGATCGGTGTTATGAGCCGCCCCAGAGATGTTTACGGCCGCTTCGGTCGCGAGGTGCCGGCTCGATCACGAATTCGTGATCTGTCCGGCGCCACGTAACAAATTGAAAGAGCGGCCGAATTGCTTGGTGAGGGCGCGCGTGCGCGGACGTGAGGACGAATGGACCGGCCTGATGCGGTCGGCCATGGCTGGCGATGACGCAGCGTATCATCGCCTGTTGAAGGCCATCACGCCGGTGCTGCGCGCTGCCGCGAGGCGCGGGTTGGCGCGGGCAGGTCAGCCTCCCGACCAGGCCGAGGATATCGTGCAGGAGATTCTGTTGGCGGTGCATCTGAAACGGCACACTTGGGACAGCGAGGCTCCCTTCGCGCCCTGGCTGTTTGCGATCGGCCGCAACAAGCTGATCGACGCGCTCCGCCGGCGCGGCAAGCGCGTGTTCGTCAACATCGACGATTTCGCAGAGACGCTGCCGGGCGAGGTGCCGCAGGAGACCGCGTCGGCCGCCGAGGTCGCCGCCCAACTGGGCACGCTGCCGCAGCGTCAGCGCGACGTGCTGCAATCGGTCGCCGTCGAGGCGGCCTCGATCAAGGATACGGCGGCGAAGTTTTCGATGAGCGAGGGTGCGGTGCGGGTCGCGCTGCATCGCGGACTTGCGGCGCTGACGGCCAAACTGCGAGACCATTAGTCATGGACACCGATCAACTCATTCGCTCGCTCGCAGCCGACAACGCGCACCGCGCTCCACGCGTCGGCGCCGTGCTGGCCATGGCGCTGCTGGTGGCCGCGCCGTTTTCGATCCTGTTTTTTGCGACATTCCTCGGCGTGCGCGCCGACGTGATGAGCGCCATGCACAACCCGTTCTTCGACATGAAGTTCGCGGTGACGCTGTCGCTCGCAATCCCCGCGATCATCATCAGCCTGCATTTGTCGCGTCCCGAAGCCCTGCTGCGCGGCTGGGCCTGGCTGCTGCTGCTGCCGGTCGGGCTGCTGGCGGTTGCGATCGGCAGCGAGGCGATGATGGCCCCGGCCATGCCGATGACGATGCGCTTGATGGGCAAGAACTCCAGGATATGCCTGGTCGCGATCCCTGCGATGTCGCTGCCGCTGCTTGCGGGGGCGCTGTTCGGCCTGCGCCACGGCGCGCCGTCAAGCCCCGCGCTCGCCGGCGCGCTCGCCGGGCTGGTGTCGGCCGGCCTCGCCGCGACCCTCTATGCCTCGCACTGCACCGACGACTCGCCCCTGTTCGTCGCGACCTGGTACACGCTCGCGACCGCGCTGGTAACGGCGATCGGCGCGCTGGTGGGATCGAAGGTCCTAAGATTCTAGTCCAGATCCTGCGGCTTCACTCCGCCGGCGTCGCGCCCAGCTGCATGCGGTGGAAGCGCAGCACCTGCTGCGCGGTCGATGGACGTAGCGCCTCATAGCTGTCGCGCAGCGTCAAAATGTCGGTCTGCGACCCGCCGGAGAGCTTCTCGCGCATGGCGATGATGGCGCGCACGCTCGACCATTGCATGCCAGCGACCTTGGCGAGGATCATCACGCCTTCGGTACGGCTCTCGATCATCATGGTCTCGGCCGTCTCGACCGTGACGCCGGCGAGCGCAGCCAGCCCCGCATTGGTCTCGTCGAACTTGCCCTGCTCGGCGAAGGTTGTGACCTGAAACTCGTTGAGCCGGCCGTCGTCGTGCAGCGATTTCACCAGCGCGCGGGCCAATTCGGTCTGCTTCGTCATGGCGGCAGCGCGAACCCGTTGGGCCGCTTGCTGGACTACGCTCGCGACCTCATCCGCAAGCTCGGGATGCGCGGCCGCAAGCTTCCTGCGCACGCTCGAGGATGCCTTGGCGACCAGTCTCAAATAGTGATGGCGCGGCAGGTCGGGCCGCAGGCCGATGCAGCTGGCGAGGTCGTCGTCGCGCTCGGCGCGGATGACGAGCTCGGTGAGACTTCCATCGGAAAGCCGCGCGCCCGGATTCCGGACGGTCGACTGCACCACGTCCTCGTTGCCGCGCGTCACCAGCACGTCGGTCAGTGCTTCCGACAGCATCCGCCGTAGCGAGATCGCCTTGAGATGCGCCTGGCCCCTGGTGCGTGCGATCTCGAGCAGGGTCGCTTCGTCCAGCCGTTCCGATTTCGATAGCACCGGGCCGGAGACCTCGATGACCTCATCGAGCGCGAGCGTGCGGATGATTTTCGGCGGCGCAGCCGCGATCGGTGCGAGGCGTTCGGCGAGCAGCGCCCTGGCCGACGCCTCGATCTGCCCGATCAGGCATTGGAACACGTCGTCGAACACGCGGATGTGGTCGTCGGAATAGTCCACTGCGTTGCCCACGAAGAGATCGGTGATGCGGCGCAGCGTCTCGACCCGGCGCGCAACGGTGCCGTGCGTGAGGGCAGCCTGTAATTCGTCGAGCAGGTTTTCGGATGGTCTTGCGGATCTGGATCTCATTGCCCTGTCCTGGAGCGTTCGGCCCGGCAACGGCTTCTGCCGCGCCGGGAGAAAATGGATTGGTCAGCTCGTCACAATGGAGTTGCGCCCTTGCGCCTTGGCGGAATAGAGCGCGCGGTCGGCGCGCGCGAGAAACGTGTCGGCAGTATCAATGTCGTGCAGCGTCGCGACGCCCGCAGAAATGGTCACCTGCATGCCCGGAGAGAACGCGCTCCAGTCGAGATCGGCGACGATGCCGCGCAACCGCTCCAGCATGCGCTGCGCGACGTCGCCCGGCATGCCCGGCAGCAGCAGCAGGAATTCCTCGCCGCCGTATCGGCCGAAACTGTCGGCCGGGCGGATGTTGGCGAAAATGGTGATCGCGAAGGTGCGCAGCACCTCGTCGCCGACGGGATGGCCGAAGGCGTCGTTGATGCGCTTGAACCAGTCGAGATCGATCAGCGCGATCGCGCACGGCGTGGATGCCTGCCGCGACTTTTCGATCTCGGCGTCGAGAAGCCGCATGATGCAGCGGCGGTTGTAGGCGCCGGTGAGTTCATCGAGCTCGGCCAGTTCCTCGATGCGCTGATAGGCCGCCTTCAGTTCGATGCTGCGCCGGTACAGGATCTTGCGCAGGGTGGCGCCGAACAGGCCGAGAAAGGCGCACTGGCCGATCACCAGCACGAAGCAGAGCATCGAGGCGGCTCGCTGCAGACGCGTCGTGACCGGCAGTCCGATCGGCAGGTCCGATCCCAGGAAAACCGCGGCGAGCCCGCAGGTGGCAAGGCCCCAGGTGAGCATCGCCTGCCCCGACGTCATACGCAGTGTGCCGAACGCGAAGATCAGAAACAACACGGCCAGGAACGCGACCCCGACGGTCGGTACCGCGAGCAGGAACGCCAGTTGCAGCGCCATATGCGCCGAGATCTGATAGACGGTGAGGTAATGATCCTTGAACCGGTCGCCGAAGCCGGCTTCGGACAGCACCGTGAACGTACCGATGATGATGAGGCCGCCGATCCAGAACAGTGACGGAACGCCCATCGAGATCGTGCCGTCATAGGCGTAGAGCAGCAGGACCGAGGCGCCAAGCGAGTAGCTTGCGACCTGGCCCATATACATCTGGCGGCGCTGCCGGGCCCGGCGCGCCCTGACTTCGGGGGCTGCCGTCTCAGGCGCGAGGACGAGGTCCGCGGCCTCTGCGGCATTCCTCTCGGGAAAGGACGTCGCGGCCGTGCTCATGGTCCCGCCAATGGTGGATGTCAGCGCAAAAATCTACGTGGCAAGCCTTTAGGTTTGGTATCCTTTGAAACCGAATCCGAATCCTGCAGCACGGAACAAGATGATCAGCCATCGCGCGATCTTACCGGCGATCCTGCATCGTGTGCGATGCGGTCGAGCCAAAGCAGGGCTTGGTGCGACAAACCTGGTGCAGGACTGCTATGGAACCGGACCAGGCCGGCGCCTGTGCCGCAAAGGCCGTCCGCAGGGAAAGTATCTCAGTACTATGTTACCGATTGGGATAGACGCCGCTAACCGCCGCGGATGGGACGATAAAAGTGCGCCTGTGTGGGGTAGCTCACACTGGCCCCCGGATGATTGCGGTAGTTTGAACAATTTTGCCTTCCCCGTCGAACCGCCTGCCGCATCGACCCGACCAACTTTGCGAGACGGCCATTGAGCGTGACACAAGCGGCTTCCGACGAGGTCCTGATCGCCAGGATCGCCCAAGGTGACCGGCTCGCCATGCAGGTGCTGTACGGGCGGCACCATGTCAGGGTTTACAGGTTCGGACTGCGGCTCGTGCGGGACGAGCAGGCGGCGGAAGACCTCATCAGCGAGGTGTTTCTCGACGTCTGGCGTCAAGCCGGCAAGTTCGAGGGCCGATCGGCGGTTTCCACCTGGCTGCTGGCAATCACCCGATTCAAGGCCCTGTCTGCGCTCCGGCGCAGGAAGGATTTCGAACTGGACGAAGAAGCCGCGAACGCGATCGAGGACACGTCCGACGATCCGGAAACGGTGGTGCAGAAGAAGAATACCAGTGAGGCGTTGCGGGAGTGTCTGACGGGCCTTTCGCCGGAACACCGGGAAATCGTCGATCTCGTCTACTACCACGAGAAGTCCGTGGAAGAGGTGGCCGGAATCGTCGGAATTCCCGAGAACACTGTGAAGACGCGCTTGTTCTATGCGCGCAAGAGACTGGCCGAACTGCTGAAGGCAGCCGGCGTTGAGCGAGGCTGGCCATGATGGCGTTGAGCAAGAAGATGCTGGAGCAAGAGCCCAGTGAGATTGAACTGCTGCTGCCGTGGCACGCCGCCGGTACGCTGAGCGCGCGCGATGCGCGCCGCGTCGAGGAAGCGCTGGCGCGCGATCCCGAGCTTGCCAGGCAATATGCCGTGATCCGCGGCGAGTACGAAGAGACCATCCATCTGAACGAGAGCCTAGGGGCTCCGTCGGCGCGGGCGATGCAGAAGCTGTTCGCCGCGATCGACGCTGAGCCGGCACGGGCGAGCGCCTCGTTGCCGCTGTCGGCGCGCATCTCGACCTTCTTCGCGAGCCTGTCGCCGCGCACGCTGGCGTGGTCGGCGGGCCTCGGCGCTGTCGCGCTCGTGCTGCAGGCCGGAATCATCGGCGCCGTGCTGATGAGAAACCAGCCGGCGACCTTCCAGACGGCTTCGCTCTCGACCAGCGCCCCGATCACACGCGAATTTGGCAGCACGGCCGCGCCTGCGCGCGCGCTGGTGCGATTCACGCCGGAGGCACGCGTCGCCGACATCACGGCGCTGCTCGACAGCTATCAGGCTTCGATCATTGGCGACGCCAAGGGCGGCATGTTCCGCCTCCAGTTCGACAAGGCGATGAGCCAGGACGAGCTCGCCTCGCTGCTCGGCAGGATGCAGCGCGAGAAGGTCGTCAACCTTGCCGTCGCGGCGCCCTAGGCGCGCCGCTGGGCCGATGACGGGCAATTCCGACAGCAGGGTGCGTGCCGGGGCGTACGCTTCGTCCATCGGAGCCGCCCTTCTGGTCGCCTCTTGTCTCGGCGTCGAGGTTGCGCAGGCGCAGGCGATCATGCGTACGCCTACGATCAGCGTTCCCTCGCGCATCCCGACGATCTCCCCGAGCATTGCCCCGCGGGTCAACCCGACCCTATCCGCCAGGGCGGTGTCGGTCGACCGCGGCCCGCGTCCGATCACGACCGCCCGGATTCCTTCGGCGCGGATCGGATTGACGCCGGTGCTGCCCTATGCGCGCTACTCTCCCAACCTCTATCCGGCCTGCACGGCGCCCTATCGGTCTGCCGACGGCGAATGCCTGGCACAGGCGAACGCGGGCGGCGAGGGCAGTGGAAAATCGGGCAACAAGAAGAGCGCCCGTAAGGGGCGCGGCAACAACACGCCGGTCGCGGTGAACCAGCGCAGCTTCGCAGGCGAATTCGTCGCCGAGATCGACGGCAGTCTGTCGGTGACGGAGGCCGACGAGCTTGCGCGTCGCCACGGCCTCGCGCGCGTCGCATCCGAGAATTTTCCGCTGATCGGGGCGACGTTCGGCCTGTTCCGCATCACCGACGGCCGGCCCGCCGAGACGGTACGGCGCGAGTTCGCGGCCGACGGCAGCGTGCGCTCGGTCCAGCCGAACTTCCGCTACGCGCTCCAGGACCAGAAATCGTCCGTACCGGCCGAGGGCGATCCTGCGCAATATGCGCTGGCAAAACTCCGCCTGCCGCAGGCGCATGCGCTGGCGCACGGAGCCAACGTTACAATTGCCGTGATCGACTCCGGCATCGACGCCAAGCATCCCGAACTCGCCAATTCCGTCGCCGACAGTTTCGACGCGCTCGGCAGTGCCGAGGGGCCGCACGTTCACGGCACCGGCATCGCCGGAGCCATCGTGGCGCATGCCCGCCTGATGGGCAGCGCGCCCGAGGCGCGCATCATCGCCATCCGGGCCTTCGGCGGCACCAACGGCGGCGCCGAGAGCTCGTCCTACATCATCCTGCGGTCGCTGAATTACGCCGCCGAGCACGGCGCGCAGATCATCAATATGAGCTTTGCCGGTCCGAAGGACGCGATCATCGAGCGCGCGATCGCGGCGACGGCCGCACGCGGCCTCGTGCTGATCGCGGCCGCCGGCAATGCCGGCGCGAAATCGCCACCGCTCTATCCGGCTGCCAATCCCAATGTGATCGCGGTCAGCGCGACGGATCAGCAGGACAGGCTGTTCTCCGCCTCCAACCGCGGCAACTTCATCGCGGTCGCAGCCCCCGGCGTCGACATCTTCCTGCCGGCCCCTGCCGGCAAGTACCAGATGACGTCGGGAACCTCGTTCTCGGCGGCCTATGTCTCCGGCGTCGCGGCGCTGCTCCTCGAGCGCAACCACGCCTTGAAGCCGGAAGCGCTGCGCATGACGCTGGCGAAGACCGCGCGCGATCTCGGCTCACCAGGACGCGACGACCTTTTCGGCGACGGTCAGGCCGACGCCTTTGCCGCGGTCATGGCGGTGCCCGCCGACAGCGCGACGCCCGTTGCGGCTGCGTCCGGTACAACAAAACGTGAAGATGCCGAGAAGCGTCGCGGCGAGCCCGGCAGCCGTGCGATCGAGCAACCGTCGTTGTCGGGCTCGGACGAAAAGTCCGCGGTTTCTCAGGCAGATAGACCGGCGGCGAGATAGCGGCTGCGACAAGGATGCGCACGGGCCGAAGCTCAAAAAAGCGAACCCTCGCATTGAACGTTCAGCCAGCTGCCACGACCAACTGATGTGGGAGCGGTCATCCCTCCCCATCAGTCATATCAGGCGCGAGCGCCCATCCACCCCAAGCGCCCATATGGCTTGACCCGTCCGGTTGTCCCCCCGGACGGGTCTTTTCTTTTCAGCGCGTTCTTGAGCGAAGTGGCCGCCGGTTCGCGGGACGAAAACGCGTCAAACCGAGGATCCAGAGCGTCGGTTCTGATTCAACCGGAACCGAAGCTTTCGGCATCCGGTCTTTTGAGGCTCCGCATTCGTTCAGCTTGCGGTTGAGGATCACCGCAGCCGTCCGTTGCCGTCGCTCGCGCAACGAACCGCAACTCCGTTATGCTTGTGCGAAGCTTGACTCGAAAACGCAGCAAATTTCCGAAGGACTACGGTATTTGATGACGAATGCCGTGTCGCTGCTGGACAAGTCAAATCTTTTCCACAAAATATTCATGTCGCGTCTAAATTGATTCGTGTGCGTTGCGTCCCCCGCGTCCGTATTTTTTTCCTGACGGGCTGGTTCATGACACATCGCCAAGAGTTCGTTCGCGACGCAGCCGCCGGCCGCGCCATCGCGGCGCGCTGGTGCGCTCTCGCCGAACAGCGCCTGCAACATCTCTCCGAGATGTTCGAGACCGGCCGCTGGCGCCGGTATCATTCCGAGATCGAATTCCTTGAAAACATCCAGGAAGCCAAGCGTGCGGTCCAGACCTGGCGCGCGCTCGCAACCGGCGGGGACGTCGCCGAGGCGGCTGCAAGCGTGACGCCCGCATTCGGTTGGTCGCCGGCGACCATGCCCCGCATGGCACCGCGCGAACAGCAGGCGCAGACCGTCCAGCCCAAGGCCGTTCACATCGCGCCTGAGACCGCTGTGGCGGTCAGGCTCGATCAGAAGCCGGGCGTGCTCGCGGAGATCACCGAGGCGCCGATCGCGGCGGTGTTGCCATCCGTCGCGATGGCGCCGCCCACTGCACCTGCCGCGGTGGCTTCGTTTACCGCCCCCGCCGAGATGCCGCCGCTCAAGGCTCCCGCTGCGAGGGCGCCGCGAAGCGCACCTGCCGTGAGATCACCCCTTGCGCCCGCCGCCATGACGCCGTTCACCGCGCCCGAAGTGAGGCCGCCGCTCGCGGTGCCTGCCGCGAAGTTGCCGAAGTCGGCGCCTGCGGCGATGGCAGCGCTCCTCCCGCAGTTCGCCCCGCCGACCGAGGAAATCGTCGCAGCCCCCGAGCGCGTCGTCGAATTCACCTTCAGCCTCGACGGCCTCGAAGCCAAATACCCGCTGCTCAGAAACGCGTTCTAAGGCGGTGGGTGAGGCCCGAGCAGAGTCGGCCGCCTCTCTCGCCCCGTCATCCTAGGTGCGAGGCATGGGACGCGACGCGTCCCATGGCGAGCCTCGAAGGATGAGCGGGCCATCTGCCGACAGCGCATCTAACGTCGCACCGCATTGCCGCCGACCACAACCTGCGCGAAGCGTTGCGCCCCTTCGGCCGACAGATCCGACGTCACCGCCCGCGCGTGGTCGAGCCCGACCACGGCGCCTCGTGGCGTTTCCGAGATCATGTTGTTGTTGACGAGCGCGGTGCCGGCGCCCGGCACCACCGAGACCCCGACGCCGGCCAGCGCCTTGCGGATCACGTTGCCGGTGATCGCGACGTCGCGCAGATATTTGCCCCAGCCGGCGACGATGCCGTAGGACGGCGCATTCTCGATCACGTTGCCGGTGACCGATGTGTCAGCCTCGATGTAGATGCCGACGCCGGCATCGTCGTCCGGTGCGGTGCCGATCGGCCGCTTCGGGATCAGATTGCGGATGATGTTGCCCTGGACCACCGCGATGCGGCCGCCTTCGTTGAAATTGCAGACGGAGATGCCGACGGCGGCGCCATCGACCGTGTTGTTGGCGATCACGGCCGCCTCGAATGCAAACTCCGAATAGAGCGCGACCTCGCGCACGTCACTGACGCTGTTGCCGCTGATGTGGATGTTCGAGGCCGAGTTGCCGCGCACCGCCGAATAGTCGCAATTCCTGATGCGGTTGCCGCGCACGATCACGTTGCCGGCGCGAAACGCGTTGATGGCGTTGCCGTACTGGCCGGAGCCACCGGGGCCTGCCTTGATGTCCTCGATGCGGTTGTCGGCGACCAGCGTGCCGTCGTCGCCGATCGCGGTGCGCAGGATCTCGATGCCATTGTCGTTGGTGCCGATGATGGTGTTGCGCGAGACGCTGAGCCCCCTGGCGTCGAACGAGACCACCGCAGTCAGAGCGATATTGGTGAAGATGTTGCCGGAGACGTCGCCCGCGACCTGCTCGAGCCAGATGCCGCTGCCGCCCGATTTCGTGATCTCGCAATCCGCCATGCGCACATCTCGTCCGCCGAGAACATGGATCAGGCCCCGCCGGGTCGGCAGCGGAATGTTGCCGCCGTCGAAGGTGATGCCGGTGAGGCCGATCGCATCGGAGCCGTCGCTCTGGATCATCGAGGTTCCGCCCGTGAAGACCAGCCTGGTCGCACCGCGCACGCCGATCAGTTGCGACCCGTTCGGGAGCCGCAGCAACCCGCTGCGATAGACGCCCGGCGGCAGCGCCAGCGGCATTTGCGCCCGCGCAGCCTCGTCGATCGCCCGCTGCAGCGCTCGCGTCTGATCCTCGCTGCTTCCAGGTCGCACGCCATATTGCGTGGCATCGCGCCCGAGCAGGGACGTCAGCGGCGCCGCGCGCGCAGCGTCGGCCGGCATGGCGAGCGCGCCAGCGATGCCCGCGGTCGAAGCCCCGATGAGATGACGGCGATTGAGGTCCATGACGCGTCCTCCGGCGGACGCGGGAGGTCCGCAGCGGTTTCGTAGCCCAGCGCGGCGAGGGCCGTGAGGATTGTTCGCGGTAGGGTTAAATGTTTACGCAAAGACGGTGCTGTAGGGTGGGTTATTAGCCTTGCGGCTGCGCGAAGCGCAGTCCGTCAGGCGTAACCACCACGGTCTCTATCCGCGGAGACAGAAGAGGTGGATTACGCTTCGCTAATCCACCCTACGAGACCGGCGTGTTCCGCCGCTTCCGCGCCAACTGCACCACCTCCATCAGCATGGCTTCCCCCGCGTCCACCAGTTCCTCCAGCGTGATCCGGGCTGAACCCTTGCGCCGCACGGCGCCGCTGCGCGCAAGCAGCGGAATGTGGATGAAGGTCGCAAGCTTCGGCCCGCCCGACCTGACGTTCTCGATCGCGCGCCAGCTCAGGTAATTGCAGAGATAGGCGCCGGCATCGCGCGAGGGCCGCGCGTCGATGCCGGTGAGGCGCGCGGCGCGCAGCAGCCGTGCGGTGTGCGGGCCGAACGTCATCGCATCTGCATGGCCGGCGATGCCGCGTTTGCTCGAGCGGGTGTTGGCGGCATCCGGCCAGAGCATGGTCACGGCGTTGCGGGCGCGGGTCTCGATCCGCAGATAGGGCGTGCGCGCCGCGAGGCCGAACATCAAGAGCGCGTCGGGCTTTTGGGCGGCGAGCACGTCCGGCAACTGCCGGTCGACGGCAGCATAGGTGACCGGGAAGATGTGGCTCGACAGCTCGACATCGTCGAGCGCCGGCCGGCGCAACTGCATCAGCCGGGCCACCAGCGCCTGGGTCGGATTGTAGGGCGCGCCCGGAAATGGCCCGAAGCCGGTGAGGAGAATGCGGGGCCCGGTCATTGCAGCAACTCCAGAATACGCTCGGCGGCGAGCGCCGGCGTGAGATGGCCCTCGGCGACCTCGGCCTCGATCTTCCGGACCTTGGTCCGCACCGACGCTTCGCTGCGCAACCTCGCCAGCATGCGCTGCTCCAGCATCGACCACATCCATTTCACCTGCTGGTCGCGCCGCCGCGCGGCGAAGTCGCCGGACGCATTCATCGCCTTGCGGTGGTCCAAAACCTTCTGCCAGAGCTCGGCGATGCCGGTGCCGGCCAGCGCTGAATATGTGACAACAGGCGGGTGCCAATGCTCGGATCTCGGCGCCAGGATGTGCAGCGCGCCGCGATAATCCGCGGCGGTGATGTTGGCGCGCTTGAGATTGTCGCCGTCGGCCTTGTTGATGGCGATCATGTCGGCGAGTTCGACCAGGCCCTTCTTGATGCCCTGCAGCTCGTCGCCGCCGCCCGGCAGCATCAGCGCCAGGAAGAAATCCGTCATGTCGCACACTGCGGTCTCGGACTGGCCGATGCCGACGGTCTCGACGAGCACGACGTCGAAGCCGGCGGCTTCGCACAGCAGCATCGCCTCGCGCGTCTTCGCCGCGACGCCGCCGAGCGTGCCCGAGGACGGCGAGGGGCGGATGAAGGCACTGTCCGAGGCCGAGAGCCGCGCCATCCGCGTCTTGTCGCCGAGGATCGAGCCGCCGCTGCGTGCCGAGGACGGATCGACCGCGAGCACCGCGACTTTGTGGCCCTGCTCGATCAGATACGTCCCGAGCGCATCGATGGTGGTGGACTTGCCGACGCCGGGCGAGCCGGTGATGCCGACGCGAAACGCCTTGCCGGTGTCGGGCAGCAGCATCTGCACCAGCTCGCGCGAAAGCGCCTGATGATCGGCGCGCCGGCTCTCCACCAGCGTGATGGCGCGGGCGAGCGCCGCGCGGCTGCCGGCGCGGAGCTCTCTGGCGAGGGTCTTGATGTCGATGGATTTGCCAATGGTCATGATTGTTATCGCGTCCAGCCGCTAGGGGCCCGACATGCGAAGGTGTCTTCAGCGCAGGATTTCAACGGTGGAAGGTGAGTTCGAATCATGTCCCAGACGATCTCGGCTTTGGTCATATGGTAGGCATGACGTAGAAGATTTCCGAAGTCGATCATCTTGCGCCAGTCGATTCCAGGCTCGGTTCGCTTGATCTCATCCGGGATGAATCTCGAAGCCTCGCAGACGATCTCGAGAAGGCGTTCGATTGCCAGACGAGAGGTCCTTTCAGAGACGAACTGATCGAAGCTGAGGCCCTTCACGACGCTTTCGATGTCGGTGATGGCTTCCAGAATATCTCGCAGCCGGTCTTCCACGGTCGGAGGCATTCAGAAGACCTCAACCAGATCATCCGCGATCCGTTCAGCCACGCGCGGCTTCAGCAGGTCCCGCATCGAGATCTGCGCTCGAAGGCCGACCTGATCCTCGATCAGGTGCAGGACCCTGAAATAGTCGAACCGCGGCGTTTCCTCGCGCGAGGTCGTCTCGATCAGGACATCGAGATCGCTGTCGGGCCGGGCGTCGCCGCGCGCGCGGGACCCGAACAGGTACGGGCGGGTGACCCCCGCGGCCCTCAAGGCGGGAATGAGCTCTCGGAGCTTTCCGACAATCGTCTCGAGCGGAACGTCTGCGACCTCTGTCATGGCCCAATACTAGCACAGGGTTGCAGCCTGGCCCAGCCGCCGGCCTCGACCGCACGGGCGGGGGGCAGGCGAGCGCCCCCGCCGATATCACCTGCTCGTCGTTGCCGCCGTCTGCGCCGGCTTCAGCTTCCGCCACACCCACACCATCACCGGCCAGAGCAGCGCGCCGATCGCCATCGCGGCGAGGATCGCCGCGACCGGCCGCTCGAAGAACGGCAGGATGCTGCCGTCGGACTTGATCAGCGAGGTGACGAAGGCCTGCTCGACCATGGTGCCCATGACGATGCCGAGCACCATGGCCGCGACGGGATAACCGTTCGCCTCCATGACGTAGCCGATCACGCCGAAGGCGGCGACGGTGACGACGCCGAACATGTTGTTGCCGATCGCGAACGAGCCGACGGCGCAGCACAGCATGATGATCGGCATGATGGCCGAGCGCGGCGCCAGCAGGATGTAGGCGGCGACCCGGATCATGGCGATGCCGAGCGGGATCATCAGGATGTTCGCGATGATGAACATCAGATAGATCGCGTACATGCTCGACGCCTTCTCGGTGAACAGCGTCGGGCCGGGATTGAGTCCCTTCATGTAGAGCACGCCGATCGCGATCGCGGCGATGGTGTCGCCGGGGATGCCGAACAGCAGCGAGGGCACCCAGCCGGAGGCGATGCTGGCGTTGTTGCTGGCGCCGGCCTCGACCAGGCCCTCGACATGGCCGGTGCCGAACTTTTCCGGCTCCTTGGAGAAGCGCTTCGACATCGCATAGGAGACCCAGGCGGCCATGTCGGCGCCGGCGCCGGGCAGCACGCCGATGATGATGCCGACGATGTTCCCGCGCGTCATCTGCCAGTGATACAGCTTGGTCAGCCTCCACTGGCCGGCCAGAATGCTTCCGAACTTTCGGCGCGGCAGCGGCGGCGGCTCGGGCGTCAGCATCGCGCGCATCACCTGCGCCACCGCGAACACGCCGACCAGCGCCGGAATCGGCTCGATGCCGCCGAACAGATCGGTGAGGCCAAAGGTGAAGCGCGGGACGCCGCCGGGATTCTCGATGCCGATGCAGGCGACGAGCAGGCCGATGAACATGCCCGCGATCGCCTTCACCGGCGAAGAGCGCGCAACCAGGGTGGCGCACATCAGGCCGAGCAGCGCCAGCCAGAAATATTCGAAGGTCGAGAACGACAACGCGATCTCGGCCAGCGGCGGCGCCAGGATCATCAGCGACAGCACGCCGGCGATGCCGCCGACCGCCGAGAACCAGACGCCGGCCCCGAGCGCGAGCTCGGCCTGGCCCTTGCGCGTCATCGCGTAGGCCTCGTCCGCATAGGCGGCGGAAGCGGGCGTACCGGGAATGCGCAGCAGCGCGCCCGGAATGTCGCCGGAGAAGATCGCCATCGAGGAGGCCGCGACGATGGTCGCGATCGCCGCGATCGGTGAGAGATAGAAGGTGACGGGGACGAGCAGAGCGGTCGCCATCGTCGCCGACAGGCCCGGCAGCGAGCCGATCACGAGCCCGTACACGGACGCCGCGAACATCGCGATGATGACCTCCCAGGTGGAGATCAGCGCGAACGCATCGATCAGGGTTTTCAGCATGGGACTACCAGGGCGCCGGCAACAGGCCGGCGGGCAGCGGCACGCGGAGCAGCTTGCCGAAGATGAGGTGGATGGCGAAGGGCGAGAGGGCCGCGAGCGGCAGGGCCAGCTTCCACCTGGCCCCGAGCGCGGTCGAGGTGACGTAGACCATGATCGCCGCGGTGATGATGAAACCGAGCCGGTCGGCCGCGACGACGTAAAACAGCAGCAACGCCGGCGGCAGCAGCGCGCGCAGGCCGTAGAGCCTGCCCTGCGGCGGCGGGGCAGCGGCCTGGCCGTCCTCCAACGGGACCAGCACTTCCTCCTCCTCGAAGGAACGGCCGATGCCGAACACGATCGCGAGCCCGCATAGTGCAAGGCCGCAGCCGATCACCAGCGGAAACACGTTGGGGCCGACCGGCTGGCCCGGCACCGGCGGCAGGATCCAGCCGCCATAGGCAGCTGCTGCGCCGAGCACAACGAGAAACGATCCCGTCACGGAGTCGGGAAGACGCATGGGAGGGGTCCTGTCAGAATTCCGGGAGGTGCGCTCCCTCTCGCCGCATGGGCTGGGCCAGCGCATATGCCGAAGGTGCTCGGCGTGCATGGTTCGAGACGCCCGCTTTCGCGGGCTCCTCACCATGAGGTTTTGATATCTCGCCGCAAAACGCGACCTCATCCTGAGGGCCCGCCGTAGGCGGGCGTCTCGAAGGATGGGCTGCAGGCGAGCTACTCGCCACCTTCTTCATATGCCGATAGCCCTGCCGCGTGCGGGGAGAGGCGAAACATCACGCCTTGCTCAGGCCTGCCGCCTTCATGGCCTCGCCCATCTGGGCGTCGCCCTTGTCCATGAAGCTGGCGAAGTGAGCGGCATCGCCCCACACGGTGCCGAAGCCGCGATTGCTCATGAAGTCCTTGTACTCGGCGGAATCGTAAACCTTCTTCAGTGCCGCGGTGAGCTTCGTTGCGATCTCCGGCGGAAGGTTCTTTGGCCCGGCGATGCCGCGCCAGGCGCCCGTCGCGTAGTCGATGCCCATCGCCTCCTTCAGCGTCGGCACGTCCTTGAAGATCGGGTTGCGGGCCGGCGCCATGATGGCGAGGCTCCTGGCCTTGCCCGCCTCGATGATGGCGCGCGCCTCGGGCACCGAGCAGGTGGTGAGGTCGAGGCCGCCGGCGGCGAGATCCTGCATCGCCGGCGCCGCACCGTTCGAGGGCACCCACGCGACCTGATTGGCCGGCAGGCCCATGGCCTGCATCCAGCCGACCAGGGCCAGATGCCAGATGCCGCCCTGGCCGGTGCCGGAGGCCTTGAACTTGCCGGGAGGCGCCGCCTTGATCGCATCGGCGAGCTCCTTGACCGTCTTGTAGGGCGAGGAGGAGGAGACCTGGATGCCCGGAGGGTCCTCGTTCATCAGCGCCAGCGGGGTGTAGCTCTTCGGCGTCAGCTCGGTCAGGCCCTGCCAGTGCATCATCGAGATTTCGACCGTGAGCATGCCGATGGTGTAGCCGTCGGGCTGTGCGGTCGCGATCGCGCTGTGGCCGACCACGCCGGAGCCGCCGGTGCGGTTGACCACGTTGAAGGGCTGGCCGAGGTCCTTCTCCAGCAGCGCCGCGACAATGCGCGCCGTCGCGTCGGTGCCGCCGCCGGCGCCCCAGGGCACGATCACGGTGACCGGCCGGGCCGGGTAGGCTTGTGCGAGCGCGGGCTTGAAGCCGAAGGCGGCGGATGCTGCGACTGCGGCGGTCGAGGCCGCAAAGGTGCGGCGCGTAATCTTGGACATGAATCCTCCCAGCGGCACCCGTGACGCCGGGCGCTCTTGTCAATGGCGGCATTCTAGTCGGCTTTGCGGAGCCGCCGCAAGATAGCGCTACCAGCGCGTTGTGAGCATCATGTCGCTGCTCAAACGTTGATCACTGCTCCTCCGCGTCGCCCTTCGGCCGCGCGCCGCCGAAGATTCGCGTGCCTTCTGCGCTGAGATACGGCTTCAGCGCCTCCCAAGGCACGAATGCAACATACTCGCCCTCGGCGTAGGGACCGACGGCGTAGGGCGGGTAGTGAAAGGTGAGGCCGGAGCTCTTGCCTGCGTCAGTTGACGGCGCAAGCGTCACCGCGCCGATCTTGAGCAGGTTCGGTTCCACGCCCTTGAACCATTCGTCGGTCGCGGTCTCGCCGGCACCGCGCTTCTTCTTTTCGGCCTTGAGCGAGGTGATGATGGCCGTCACCATCGCCTTCATGGCCGGACCCTTGTCGGCGGTCTCGGTGAAGAACGGGCGGATCGAGATGCGCTTGTTCGCCGCCTTGTCCCACAGGATCGTGTTCACATCCGAATTGGGATGCGCGCCGCGAGTGTTCATGTAGTCGTTGCGGAGGATGCTGACATAGCGATCGGCGACGACCGAGCGGATCTCATATTTGCGCTCGAAGTCCCAGCCACCGTCCGTGAAGAACTGTGGGTCCGCCTTGCGCGAGGCGGCGGCCTCGGCCGCATTCTTATCGAGCCATTTCCTGCCTTCGGCCAGGCAATCCGCCGCCAGCGCCGCATCCGCCTTGATCCTGTCGTCGAGGAAAACGCGCGCCTCGATGCTCTTGGTCTTGACGACGGCGTCGGGCTTGGGGTCGGCGGCGAGGGCGATGCCGAACAGCGCGCTGCAAACTGCGGTCGCGGCCAGCGCGCGCATGAACGTTGGCGCGAGAAACATCACGCAAATCCTTCTTGCCGGAAGTTCGAGCGACGGCTACTCCGCCGCCTCGCTATGGCCGAGCCGGGCGTTCAGCTTGCGGATCAGCTCCTCGGCGGCGTCCGCGATCACGGTGCCCGGCGGAAAGATCGCCTCAGCGCCGGCGGCGTAGAGCGCGTCGTAGTCCTGCGGCGGCACCACGCCGCCGACGATGATCATGATGTCGTCGCGGCCCTGCTTCTTCAGCGCGGCCTTCAATTCGGGCACGGCGGTGAGGTGGGCGGCGGCGAGCGAGGAGACGCCGAGAATGTGGACGTCGTTCTCGACCGCCTGCCGCGCGGCTTCGTCGGCAGTGGCAAACAGCGGCCCGATGTCGACGTCGAAGCCGATGTCGGCAAAGGCAGACGCAATCACCTTCTGGCCGCGATCGTGGCCGTCCTGACCGATCTTGGCGACCAGGATGCGCGGGCGGCGGCCTTCCGCCTCCTCGAACGCGTCGATCAGCGCCTGAACCTTCTCGACCTGGTTGCCCATGCTGGACGCCTCCCGCTTGTAGACGCCGGTGATGGATTTGATCTCGGCGCGGTGCCGGCCGAACACCTTCTCCATCGCGTCCGAAATTTCGCCGACGGTCGCCTTGGCCCGCGCCGCATCGATCGCGAGCGCGAGCAGATTGCCGTTGCCCTCGCCGGCCGAGCGCGTGATCGCCGCGAGCGCGGCATCGACGTCCTTCTGGTTGCGCTCGGCTTTCAGCCGCTTGAGCTTGTCGATCTGGAGCCGGCGGACGTTGGAATTGTCGACCTTCAGGATCTCGATTTTGTCCTCGTCGGTCGGCTTGTACTTGTTGACGCCGATCACCGCCTGCTTGCCGGCGTCGATCCGCGCCTGCGTCTTGGCGGAAGCCTCCTCGATGCGCAGCTTAGGCAAGCCGGCCTCGATCGCCTTCGCCATGCCGCCGAGTTCCTCGACCTCCTGAATGTGGCTCCACGCCTTCGCCGCGAGGTCGCGCGTGAGCCGCTCGACATAGTACGAGCCGCCCCAGGGATCGATGATGCGGGTGGTGCCGCTCTCCTGCTGCAGGAACAGCTGGGTGTTGCGGGCGATGCGGGCCGAGAAGTCGGTCGGCAGCGCCAGCGCCTCGTCGAGCGCGTTGGTGTGCAGCGACTGGGTGTGGCCTTGCGTCGCCGCCATCGCCTCCACCGTCGTGCGCATGACGTTGTTGAAGACGTCCTGGGCGGTCAGCGACCAGCCCGAAGTCTGGCTGTGCGTGCGCAGCGAGAGCGAGCGCGGGTCCTTCGGGTTGAACGGCTTCAGCAGCTTCGCCCAGAGCAGGCGCGCGGCGCGCATCTTGGCGACTTCCATGAAGAAGTTCATGCCGATCGCCCAGAAGAACGACAGGCGCGGAGCGAAACGATCCACGTCGAGCCCTGCGGCAAGGCCGGCGCGCAGATATTCGACGCCGTCGGCGAGCGTGTAGGCGAGCTCGAGGTCCTGCGTCGCGCCGGCTTCCTGCATGTGATAGCCGGAGATCGAGATCGAATTGTACTTCGGCATCTTTTGCGAGGTGTAGGCGAAGATGTCAGAGATGATCCGCATCGAGGGCGCCGGGGGATAGATGTAGGTGTTGCGCACCATGAACTCTTTCAGAATGTCGTTCTGAATGGTGCCCGACAGCTTCTCCGGCGGCACACCCTGTTCCTCGGCGGCGGCGACGTAGAGCGCGAGGATCGGCAGCACCGCGCCGTTCATGGTCATGGACACGCTCATCTGGTCGAGCGGAATCCCCGCGAACAGCGTGCGCATGTCGTAGATGGAATCGATGGCGACGCCGGCCATGCCGACGTCGCCGCCGACGCGCGGATGGTCGCTGTCATAGCCGCGATGGGTGGCGAGATCGAAGGCGACCGAGAGGCCTTTCTGGCCGGCCGCGAGGTTGCGGCGGTAGAACGCGTTGGAATCCTCCGCCGTGGAGAAGCCGGCATATTGCCTGACCGTCCAGGGCTGGTTGACATACATGGTCGGGTAGGGGCCGCGCAGATAGGGCGCGATGCCCGGATAGGTCTCGAGGAAATCGAGCCCGGCAAGATCGGTCTCGCCATAGGCGGGCTTCACCAGAATGCCCTCGGGCGTCAGCCACGGTTCGGCGCTGCCTGACGGCGCGGTGGTGGCGGTGCGCTCGAAGGCGACATCGGCGAAATTGGGAATGCGGCTCATGGCTTCAACCATATTATAAGCGCTCAATCATGATCCGGATGCTGATGGCTGACGATGGTCGCCATCTTCTCCGGTCCGTAATTCTGCTGCGTGGTCTGGCTTGGCAGGTTGGCGATGCCGACCACCCAGCCGAGGCGGGATTCGGTGCCGAACTGGCGCGTCGGGATCACCCAGTCGGGGTGATCGAAGGTGCCGGTCATGATCTCGATCCGGTCGCCGTCGATGCGGCCGAAGCTCAGCGGCGTGCCGCAGGCGGCGCAAAAGCCGCGCTCGGCGATGGTGGAGGAGCGGAAGAACGAGGGCTGTCCCCTGGTCCAGGCGAAGTCCACTTTGTTGATGTCGGCAAAGGAGGCGAATGGCGCGCCGGCCGCCTTCTGGCACATGCGGCAATGGCAGATCGAAACCCTGGTCGGCGCCGTCATGACGGCAAAGCGCACGGCACCGCATTGGCAGCCGCCGGTGAGAACGGGTTTGCTGGTGTCGGTCATGGCTGCTCCATCCGTCGATAAGCGTCTTGCAATGTCGCAAGCGCATCGCCTCCGGCGAAGACAAAACCCGTGACGCCGGCGGTCCGCAGCGCCGCCTCGGCATCAGTCGGGCGGCCCGCCAGATAGATATGTCTGCTGCCTGCCGTTTGCAGGGCCCGGGCGGCGGGTTCCGCCTGACCGGCATAGACCTTGTCGCTGGAACAGAGGCACGCAAGCTCCGCACCTGAAGCCTTGAACGCGGCTGCCAATTTGGCCGCATCGGCAAAACCCTCGCTGTCGACCGCCTCGATGCCGCCGGCCTCGAAGAAGCTCTTCGCGAAGGTGGCGCGCGCCGTGAAATCTGCGGGCGTGCCGAGACTGGCCAGGAACACCTTTGGCCGCGCGCCACGTGCCTTCAACGCCGCGTCGGATTTGTCGCGCAGCGCCTCGAACGGTTCCGCCAGCCGGATCGGCGGCAGCGCATCGAACTTGTATGTCTGTTCCCCGTAGGGCGGAAGCGCGATCGGCGTTGCCTTCAGCACGGTCGCTTCGCGCTCATGCAGGTTCGGAAACTCGCTGGCGCCGGTCAGCACGTCGCGGCGCTTTGCAATGTTGGCCTCACGCGCCTTTCGCGCGGCCGCCACCTTGCTCTGGAACACGCCCTGCTGAAGCGCCGCGAAGGCACCACCGGCTTTCTCGCTTTCCTGGAACAGCGCCCAGGCGGCCTCGCAAAGCTGCGCCGTCAGCGTCTCGATGCCGCCTGCGCCTGCCGCGGGATCGCTGACCCTGGCGAGATTGCTCTCCTCCAGCAGCAGAAGCTGCGTGTTGCGCGCTACGCGCCGCGCGAACGGATCGGGCAGGCCGAGCGCCAGCGTATGCGGCAGCACCGTGATCGCATTCGCGCCGGCCAGCCCTGCCGCGAACGTCGCCATGGTCGCGCGCAGCATGTTCACGTAAGGGTCGCGCTGCGTCAGCATGCGCCAGGCTGTATCGGCAGCAATGAACAGCGGTTTGGGCGTCAGCCCGCAGGCCTGCTCGATGCGTGCCCACAGCAGCCGCAGCGCGCGGAATTTGGCCATGGTCAGGAACTGGTCGGCATCCGCGGCAAGCCGCGCATAGACCATGCCCTGCGCCTTATCGAGAGGAATGCCGGCGCCTTCGATCGCGCGCAGATAAGCGACGCCGCAGGCAAGCACGAAGGCGAGCTCCTGCACCTCCGAGCCACCGGCATCGTGGATCACGCGCCCGTCGGCGGAGGCAAATGGTCCCTTGAAGCCGAGCGCGGCAAGGCCCTTGATGGCGCCGGCGAGCGCAGGAGCGATCTCGTCCCAGGTATAGGGGCTGTGGCCCCACACAGCGGTGGCCGCGAGCGGATCGAGGCCGAAGCGTATGTTGCAGGCTGCGGGATCGAACCCCTTGCTCTTCACATATTCCGCGACATGGATCGCGGCCATCCGCGATTGCGGGCCGATCTGAAGCTCGAGGCCGATGCCGGCATCGAGATGAATGTCTTTCAAAACCTTTGCGACCGCATCCGCCGACGGTTCCAGGCCGAAGCCATGGGCGCCACTGCCGCCGGCGAACACCAGCGCGAGCCCCGCCGCGCCGTTCTCGAGGTCGGTCAGGGCCTGTGCATTCGCGAGCGCCGCGTCGGGATGGTCAATCCGCTGCACGATCTGCCACGGCGCAGCCGGCGCGCGTCCCACCACGGGCGCAACGCCTTTGGCGCGCGGATAGAGCGGATCGATCTTGATGCCGTCATAGGTCTTGCCGACCAGCTTCTCGAACGGCGCGCCCTTCAGCACGCCGTCGACCAGCTTACGCCAGTCCTCAGGCGTCGCCTTGGGAAAATCCGCCGCCAGCGGCAGGTCGTCAGTCACGGAGGTCATGCGGCGAGGGGCTCCCAAACGTCTCGTTGTTCTCAGGCGAAATTGCCACGGCAGACCGTCCCTGCAAACGGTTGTTTTTGGTTAACCGGTATCCGGAAGCCGCTCAATGCCTTGCGTGGAGACGCTGGCGAGGCCGTCACGCACACGAATGCCTGAGATCACGCGGTCGGGCGCGATCTCGGCCAGCGGCACCAGCACGAAGGCGCGCTCGAACAGGCGGGGATGCGGCAGCGTCAGGTCGGGCTTCTGCAAGCTGACGTCGTCATAGGCGATCATGTCGAGATCGAGCGTGCGCGGGCCCCAGCGCCTCGCCTTCTCGCGCGTGCGGCCGAATTTCTGCTCGACTTTCTGCAGCACGAACAGGAGCGCGTGCGGATCGAGACCGGTCTCGATCTCGATGCAGGCATTGATGAAGGGATCCTGGTCCTCGTCGCCCCAGGGCGGGGTCGCATAGTCGGACGAGCGCGCGATCAGCGCCGCCTGTGCCATGCCGCAGATATGCGCGATCGCCTTTTTGAACGTCGCGCGGACATCGCCGACATTGCCGCCAAGTGCGATCAGCACGCTCGCCATGTCAGGGATGCCGCGAGCGTGTCAGCATGATGCCGACATCGTCGAAGATCGCGGCGATCGGCGCATGCGGCTTGTGCACCGTGATCTTCACGGCGCGGACGCGCGGAAAGTTCGACAGGATGGCGTCGGCCACGGCGCCGGCTGCGCGCTCCAGCAGCTTGTAATTGGTGTTCTTGAACGCCGCCGTCGTCGTCGCCACGACATCGGCGTAGGACACCGTGTCCGCGAGCCGGTCGCTGCGCGACGGCTCGGACAGGTCGGTATAGAGTTCGAGATCGATGACGAAACGCTGGCCGACTTCGGTTTCGTGATCCATCACGCCGTGGCGGGCATGGATCGACAGGCCGGTGACGAAGATCGTATCGGTCATTGCTTGCTCTCGATTGCATGCGCCACCCGCAGCGCCTGCAGGGTTTCGCCGACATCATGGGTCCGGATGATCTTGGCGCCGCGCTGCGCGGCGATCAGATGGGCTGCGATCGAGCCGGCCAGCCGCTCCGATGGTTTCGACGGCGACACCGAGGCGATGAAGCGTTTTCGCGAGGCACCGACGAGGATCGGCAGGCCGAACATGTCGAGCTCGCGTAAGTGCGCCAGCGCGGTCATGCTCTGCTCGACCGTCTTGCCGAAGCCGATGCCGGGGTCGAGCACGATCTTGTCGCGCACGATGCCGGCCTGCGCGGCGATATCGAGCGAGCGCCGAAAGAACGTCTTCATGTCCGCGATGATATCGATCGCGGGATCGACACTGTCGCGGTTGTGCATGACGACGACGGGAACGCCTCTTGCGGCGATCAGCGGCGCCATGTCGGGATCGCGTTGCAGGCCCCAGACGTCGTTGGCGATCGCCGCGCCATGGTCGAGCGCGAAGGCCACCACCTCGGCCTTCATGCTGTCGATCGAGACGGGCACGCCGAGCGCCACCACGTCGGCCAGCACCGGTTTCAGTCGTGCCAATTCGTCTGCCGCGGTGACCGGCCGGGCACCCTTGTAGGGCCGGGTGGATTCGGCGCCGATATCGATGATGTCGACGCCATCGGCGATCATCGCCTGCGCCCGCTCCAGCGCCCGCGCCGGTGCGATGAACGCGCCGCCGTCGGAGAAGGAATCCGGGGTGATGTTGAGCACGCCCATCACCGCAGGAAGCGACCGCTCCAGCAGCGTCCGCAGCGCATCAGGCCCGGCCGAGCCGGCCGGCGGGACGGGAGGGGAGAGCGAGGCGTTCATGCGGCCCGCTTTGCGCGGTCGGGCAGGGGGAGTCAAGCGGGGATGGGGTGGACGAGCACCGCTCTAGCACCGTCACCCCGGCGCAACGGCGAAGCCGTTGTCGCTGGAGGTGGCCGCTTCTTAGCGGCCCTCGAAGGGCGACGGCCCGGCGCTCTCCGTGCGGACGCGGCGGTGGCCGTGCATCCTTCGAGGCTCGCCGAAGAGGCGAGCACCTCAGGATGACGGAGAGGGAAGTGGGCTAATACGTGATCTTCGGCGGCAGCTTCTTGGCCTTCGCGATGATGTCGCCGACCGATTTCTCGGAAGGCAGGATGCGGACGAGCTTCTTCTTCTCGTTGGCTTCGCGCATGCTCTGGGCAAGCCTTGCGGGATTTCGATAGGCGAGCTCGCGCACGGTGGTGACGCCGGCGGCGCGGACCAGGCCGACCTTGGCCTTGCCCATGCCGGGAATGCGCATGTAGTCGGAGACGTTGGCCCATTCCAGCAGCGACTGCTCGCTGATGCCCGTCTTGGCGGAAAGCGCCTTGCGGCCCTTCACGGTCGAGGCCGCCTCGAGCAGCGCGTCGGTGGTGCGGATTCCTTGCGCCTTCAACTTGTTGGCCGCAAAGGTCGACAGGCCCTCAATCTCGGAGATTGGATATGTCATGACACTCGGTGTGAAATGCGTGGCTTCAGGCGAATTGGCTGAGGCCCGGAGTCCCAGCAATGATCTTGCCCATCTGATCCGCTCCGATTTTGTCTCGCCCGTAGCGGAAAAGTTCACGGGCGACCTTTTGAATATCGGACATGCCGAGTCCCAGGCCCATCAGGCGCGTGCCGACCGCCATCAAGCCGCCACCCATCAGCCGCGACAGGCCGCCGCCGCTCCTGGACGCCTCGATTGCAGCTTCCGCTCCTGGGATCTGGTCGATCAGGGCCTCTACGCTCTCGGAAGGACCCTCGCTGCGGAGGAATCCCAGGATAATGCCGACGGTCTTTTCAGCGACAGCACCATCTATGCTGGCGTTTGCCGCCAGCCGTCCGATCAGCTCGTCCATAAGGCCCCTCAGCCGGTTTGCACGCCGGAGTATTGCTTCCGAAAATTGATCTTGAGCCGGTGTGATGTGAAATTCAAGCGATGAACGCATGCGCGGTCGCGATTCATCCCCGAACGCGCGAAAGGTGTTGCAGCCGTGCACGAGCCGAGATCGAATCGGCAAGAAATTGCCGCGCTGCGAATACCTCGTTCCTACTTTCGGCTGATGTTGTCCCTTCGTGTCCGACAATGTCCCATGCTCGGGGCGCGCGTTGAATGGTTTTAATCGGTGCGCGACATGCGCTAAACTACGGAACTGGTGCATTTGAGTTTCAATACGCGAAACTCGGCAGAGAGATCAGAATAATGACCGCACAGGACAGCAAGCTCGGCGATACCGACGACAAGATTTTCGTCGGCAAGGGAAACGAGCAGGTATGGCTGACGCTGGCGCTCGCCAATCGCCACGGCCTCGTTACGGGTGCAACCGGAACCGGCAAGACCGTGTCGCTTCAAGTGCTGGCGGAAGGATTTGCGCGCGCCGGTGTTCCCGTATTCGCGGCCGACATCAAAGGTGACCTCTCCGGAATCTCGGAAGTCGGCGAGGCCAAAGACTTTATTCTCAAGCGCGCCGGCGACATGGGTCTCAAGTTTCAGCCGGACCAGTTCTCGACCGTGTTCTGGGACGTGTTCGGCGAGCAGGGACATCCGGTCCGCGCCACCGTCACCGAAATGGGGCCGCTATTGCTGGCGCGGATGCTCGATCTGAACGAGGTGCAGGAAGGGGTTCTCAACGTCGCCTTCCGCGTCGCGGACGAGAATGGCCTGCCATTGTTGGATATGAAGGATCTGCGATCGCTGTTGGATGCGATCGTTCCCGCCAGTGGCAAGAAGGGACCGGATGCTGAGGAAGATCCGTTAGCCGAGGTCCGCAAGGCCGCGCAGAGCTTCGGCAATGTCAGCAAGGCGACGGTTGGAACCATTCAACGCCAGCTGCTGGTGCTGGAAAACCAGGGCGGAGCGAAATTCTTCGGTGAGCCGGCACTGGAGCTGAAGGACTTCATGAAGACCGATAGCGACGGTCGCGGCATGGTCAACATTCTGGTTGCCGACAAGCTGATGGAGAGCCCCAGGCTCTACGCTACCTTCCTGTTGTGGTTGCTGTCGGAGTTGTTTGAGGAACTGCCTGAAGCCGGCGATCTGCCGAAGCCAAAACTTGTGTTCTTTTTCGACGAGGCGCATCTGCTGTTCAACGATGCGCCGAAGGCACTGATGGACAAGATCGAGCAGGTGGTTCGTCTGATCCGTTCCAAGGGCGTCGGCGTCTATTTCGTTACGCAGAATCCGATCGACGTGCCGGACAAGGTGTTGGCCCAGTTGGGCGGTCGCGTGCAGCATGCGCTGCGTGCCTTCACCCCGCGCGACCAGAAGGCCGTCGCTGCTGCAGCCCAGACCTTCCGGCCCAACCCGAAGCTCGACACGGCCAAGGTGATCACGGAGCTCGGCAAGGGCGAGGCGCTGGTGTCCTTCCTCGAGGGCAACGGCACGCCGTCGATGGTGGAGCGGGTGATGATCCGGCCGCCGTCGGCGCGCATTGGACCGATCACGCCGGACGAGCGCAAGGCCATCATGGCTGCAAGCCCGGTGAAGGGCAAATATGACACCGCCGTCGATTCCGAATCCGCCTACGAGATGCTCCAGAAGCGCATCGCCGACACCGCGGCCACGGCGGACAGTCCAGCGGGTGGAGGCGGCGGCATCCTCGGCCAGATCGGCTCGATCGTCGGCACCATCTTCGGCACCAACGTCAAGCGAGGGCGTCTGTCGACCGGCCAGGTCATTGCGCGGGACGTGACGCGATCGGTCACCAATCAGGTGATCGGCGGGATGGCCGCCAATATCGGCAAGTCGGTCGGCGGCCAGCTCGGCGGCTCGATCGGCCGCACGCTCGTCCGCGGCGCGCTCGGTGGATTGCTGCGGCGGTAGAGCATGATCCGGAAATGTGTGCAGCGGTTTTCCGAAAAGATCATGCTCAAATAATAACCTAAAGCGGGATGACGATTCATCCTAATCGCATCGCGCTTTAGGCAGGACGCCCGACGGGAAGGCAATTCGTCCGCCGGGCTCATCGACCTGTCCCTCGCTCGAGGGGCCGAACGTCGCACATATGCCGAACGTCGCACACATTCAGGTGAGGGGGCTCTCCAAGCCCCTGCGGGTCTGCTACGTCCTGTTTCGTCGCCGCACCGGACCCCCGCCCCGTGACCCCGCCCGCCCCCTTAGCCAAGCCTGATGCGCCGAGACGTCTGTCGCCGCGTGCGCCGCTGGATCTGCTTTTTCTGTTCTGCTGCATCCTCCTGACGGCTGACGTGCTCGTCCCCGAGATCTTCGGCCACGGCAAGACCAAGGATTACGTGCTCTGGTACTGGGCCGGACAGCAGGTCTTGCAGGATGGGCCGCTCTATCCTGCCACGGCCCGCGACTATTTCGACTTCATCTATCCACCGCTCCCCGCGATCCTGCTGGCGATCCCGAGCTGGTTCGGCAAAATCCCGCTCTATGTCGTCCTGTCGATCTTGAATGCTGTGGCTTGGTGGTACACCGGGACGCTCTCCCAAGTCATGGCCGGCTCGCACCGCAAGCCTGGACGCTGGCTGGAAGCGCTGCCGGTGCTGGTGACCGTGGCCTTCGTGTTCGACATGTTCGATCTCGGCCAGCCGAATCTCGTCCTGCTCGCGATGATGCTCTATGGCTTCTGGAGCCTGCGGCATCAGCGGGCGTGGCTCGCCGGCTTCCTGTTCGCGCTCGCCGCCGCCATCAAGGTGTTTCCGATCGCTGTGCTGCCGTATCTGCTTTGGCGGCGGAAGTGGGCCGCCCTCGTCAGCACGATCGCCTTCACCGGCATCCTGCTCTATGTCGTGCCGGCGCCGATCCGCGGTTTCGAGCGCAATGCGGCCGAGCTTGCGGTCTGGTATCAGGGCATGGTCGGGACGAGCTCGGAAAAGGGCTTTGGCCAGCGCGCGGAGCAGAACTGGTCATGGGTCAACCAGTCCCTCATTGCCGTCACGCATCGCCTGGTCCGTCCGATCAACTACAATCAGGACGATCGCAACAAGCCGCCGCGGACGATGAACGTGATCGACGTCGATTACCGGACGGCGAACTGGATCGTGCTGGCGCTGTCGGCACTGCTTGGGCTCGGCTTCGTCGCGATCATGCCGCGGGAGGCGCAGCGGACGGAACGCTCGGACGCCGAGGAGCTCGGCATCCTGTTTTGCCTGATGACGGTGGCCTCGCCGCTGGCACGGCAATACTACTTCATGTGGCTGTTCTTCCCGATGACGGTGCTGATGTATCGCGCCGCTTTCGACGCGCGGGCGCATGTGCGCCTGGGAACCTGGCTCGCCCTGGGCGCCGCCGGCATCCTCATGCTGCTGTCGCTGCCGTGGTTTCCCAAGGTCATCCAGGCCTGTGGCAACAACCTGGCTGCGACGGCCGTCCTCGCAGGGTGTCTCGCCTGGCACATCCGGCATCCGGCGGTTGCGGCTGGCCCCGAGGCCGCGCCGGCGTTAAAAGCGCAGACACCTTGAGACCCCGCAATCAGGAACACGACAATGTCCAACACGCAGCTTCAATCCGTGCTCGACCACATCGACAAGGATTTCGACAACAGCCTGGAGCGCCTGTTCTCGTTGTTGCGGATCAAGTCGATCTCGGCCGATCCGGCCTTCGCGGATGATTGCAGGGCTGCGGCCCAGCATCTCGCCAGGGACATCGCCAGCTTCGGTGTCGCGACCGAGGTGAGGCCGACCGCGGGCCATCCCGCCGTCGTCGGCAGGACCGGAGCGGGCGGGCGGCCGCACGTGCTGTTCTACGGCCATTACGACGTGCAGCCGGTCGATCCGCTCGATCTCTGGCACCGTCCGCCATTCGAGCCCGTCGTCGCGGATCATGCCGACGGTCGCAAGATCATCGTCGCGCGCGGCGCCGAGGACGACAAGGGGCAGGTGATGACCTTCGTCGAGGCCTGCCGCGCCTGGAAGAAGGTGACGGGCTCGCTGCCGGTCGACGTCACCTTCCTGATCGAAGGCGAGGAGGAGGTCGGCTCGAAGAATTTCGTGCCCTTCATCGAGGCCAACAAGCACGAGTTCAAGGCAGACTACGTGCTGGTCTGCGACACCAGCATGTGGGACAGCAACACGCCGGCGATCACGACCTCGCTGCGCGGGCTGCTGTATGAAGAGCTGAAGATCACCGCGGCCAACCGCGATTTGCATTCCGGCGTGTTCGGCGGCACCGCGATGAACCCGATCCGGGTGCTCACGAAAATACTGGGCGGCCTGTTCGACGACGACAACCGCATCACCATCCCCGGCTTCTATGATGGCGTGAAGGAGACGCCGCCCGACATCCTGGAGCAGTGGAAGAAGCTCGATTTCACGCCAGAGACCTTCCTCAAGCCGGTCGGACTGTCGCTCCCGGCCGGCGAGAAGGGCAGGCTCCTGGTCGAGCAGGCCTCGACGCGTCCGACCTGCGACGTCAACGGCATCTGGGGCGGCTATATCGGCGAAGGCTCCAAGACCGTGATCCCGTCACATGCTTCGGCCAAGGTGTCGTTCCGCCTCGTGCAGGGCCAGGATCCCGCGAGAATCCGCAAGGCGTTCCGCGATTACGTATCGGCGCGCATTCCCGGCGACTGCAAGGTCGAGTTCGGCGACCATTCCGCCGCGCCTGCGGTCGCGCTCGACTGGACCATGAAGCCGCTCGCCGCCGCCAGCAAGGCGCTGGCCGAGGAGTGGGGCAAGGAGACCGTGCTGATGGGCTCGGGCGCCTCGATTCCAATCGTCGCCGACTTCAAGCGCACGTTGGGCCTCGACTCGCTGCTGGTGGGCTTTGGCCTCGACGACGACAACATCCACTCGCCGAACGAGAAGTACGACCTGCGGAGCTTCCAGAAAGGCATCCGCTCCTGGGCAAGGATCCTCGCCGCGCTGGCGGAGGTGAAATAGAGACGATGCCTTAGTGCGTAGGGTGGGCAAAGGCGCGTAGCGCCGTGCCCACCATCTCTCAGTGATGACGAATAAAGAAGACGTGGGCACGCTGCGCTTTGCCCACCCTACGAGACCTTCATCCGTTGCGAAGACTCTATCCCCGTCATTGCGAGCGCAGCGAAGCAATCCAGAATCCGTCCGCGGAAGCAGTCTGGATTGCTTCGTCGCCAGCGCAAAATTGCTTCGCAATTTTGTCGCGGGCTCCTCGCAATGACGGGTGCGGCGACCACCGTCGCAAACAAAAACGCCGCCCGGGATTGGGTGGCGTTTCATTCCAAAAGGCGTAGAGGTTCGTTGGGCGCTACTCTACACCAGATCGCGAAAATCTCAAGACCTGTAGCCGGGATTGACGCGGTCGAGCTTGCGCAGCAGGGGCGGCCAGACGAGGTTGGTGGCGCGCAGCTCGGCGCGGTCGCGGTTCGACAGCAGTTCGGTGTTCTTGTCGATCGCGGTATCGTCGACCGGATAGACCGGCGTGCCCAGCGCGCGCGTGCGCACCTGCATCGAGCAGGCGCGCTCGAGGTGATACATGCGCTCAAAGGCGGAGGCGACCGAGCGGCCGACCGTGAGCGTGCCGTGGTTGCGCAGGAGCATGTGGTTGTGGTCGCCGAGATCCTTCTGCAGCCGCGGCCGCTCGTCGTGGTCGAGCGCAATGCCTTCATAATCGTGATAGGCGAGGTCGTGGGTGACGAGCTGGGCAGTCTGGTTCAGCGGCAGCAGGCCTTCGGCGCTGCTCGACACCGCGGTGCCGTCGAGCGTGTGGAGATGCAGCACGCAGATCGCGTCCTCGCGCACCTCGTGGATCGCCGAATGGATGGTGAAGCCGGCCGGGTTGATGCTGTATTCGCTCTCGGAAAGCTGGTTGCCGTGCAGGTCGACCTTGACGAGGCTCGAGGCCGTGATTTCCTCGAACATCAGTCCGTAAGGGTTGATGAGGAAGTGATGGTCGGGACCGGGCACGCGCGCCGAGATGTGGGTGTCGACCAGATCGTCCCAGCCGTACAGCGCGACGAGGCGATAGCAGGCGGCGAGATTGACCCGTTGCTGCCACTCCGCCTCCGTCATGTTGGACGGCACTTCCCTGAGGCGCGCTTCCGCTGGCGACATGGCTGGTCTCTCCGAAACATCGTTGTTGCGGAGCGGAAACCTAGTCTTGCTGCGGGCTGGCAGCAAGACGGCCAAAAGCGCGGCAGTTCAGCGTAGCCCGCATGAGCGCAAGGGATAGGCGGGGCTGCCCCGAAGGTCCCGGATGTATGGCGCTCTCCAGGCCACGGCTGCGTTTTTCTTGGGCAGCCCGGAGACCGGGGACAGAATTTACGGCGCCGGGATCGACAGCAGGCTGGAGATGCCGCGGCCGCGGATGTCGTAGACGCGGGCGAACACCACGTCGTCGCGCTTGATCTCGACCATGACGGGCGCGGTGAGGCCCTTGCAGTAGAACTCGCCGAGCGTCATGGCGAAATCGGCCGCGTTGGAATCCCACCCGATGGTGAAGTCAGGTCCGAGCGCGACCTGGGCCGGGCGTTGCGGACCGCAGACCGCGACCTTCCATTTGCGGTTGCTGGGCGGCACTTCCTGGCGCTCGACGAGCTGCTCGCGCAATTCGTCGGAGGCCTGCTTCAGGGCGAGGCCCCAATAGTCCAGCATGAAGCGGTCGTCGGCGCCGCGAACGGTCCCGGCGATGTGGTTGAAATGCGTGTATTGGTAGGGGTGCAGCCGGATCATCTCGGCGAGCGACAGCGCGAGGCCGAAGCAGAAGGTGGCGAGCACGACCGGCTGCCAGGTGCGGTGATTGGCGCGCAGGCGCTCCATGGCCCAGGCGAACGCGACGCCGCCGAGCACCGCCATCGGCGGGATCACGAAGACGAAATGACGGATGCCGTTGTACAACGCCGGGCGCTTCACCATCGCGATCGCGAGCGGCAGGGTCGCAGCCAGCGTCAGCATCAAGAGGATGGTCTTGCGGCGCGTCGGCACCCCGCGCCGCGGCAGCATGGCGAAGGTGCTGAACACGGCGCCGGTCGTCAGCACCAGCATCACCTCCGGCAGCTGCAGTGCGAACAGCGTCGGCAGATAGGACCAGGGCATGTCGGGCACCGACACGATCGCGCCGTCGAACATCTCCTTCCACGGCTTCTCGAAGAAATGCGAGAAGTAGGTCAGCGCATCGAAGGGATTGCCGGGCTCCATGATCGACCACGGCCAGATCAGGCCCATCACGAGGTAGCCGAGCACGAGGCCGGGCAGCAGCACATAGACGACATGGGCAAAGCGGCGGACCGACTCGCGCAAACCCTCAGTGCGCAGTTCCTCCAGCAGCAGCGGTATGAAGCCGAGCACGGCGTAGACGAGTGCGAGCCCGCCGAGAATGCGGCAGCCGAGCGAAAGACCGGCACCCAGGCCGACGATGAGGACCGTGCGCGGCGACGGCCGCGGATATTCCTCGGCGAGACGGACGAGGCCGAGCATCAGGATGATCATGGCCACCGCGAAGGGCGCATCCTTCGGGTTCATGAACATGTGGCCGTAGAAGATCGGGCAGAGCGCGAGCAGCAGGAGCGAGGCAAGACCCGCAAGAGGTCCGCCGACGCGGCGGCCGAGCCGCCACGTCACGGCAAGGCCGATCACGCCGACGATGGCCCCGACCAGGCGGCGCGTCTCGAACAGCTCGAGCGGGATGACCTTGTGCAGGAGGGCCGCGACCATGTCGAAGCCGCCGCCATACATGTAGAGATTGGCGAAGGAGAGCGCCGCGGTGTCCTTGAAGCCGGAACCGAACATGCGCAGCAGCAGGTCGGCGTATTCAGCGTGGGTGTAGTCGTCCCAGCCGAGCCCGTAGTCGCGGAACGTCAAGCCTGCGATGACGGCGACCGCAGCCAGCACCAGCATGGCGAGATCGTCGCAAGTCCGCTCGACCGAGCGCCGCAAGGGCGTGTCGATCACCGAAGTCGTGATGGATGTCATAGCGGTCGGTGCCCCGGGATCCCCTCTTGGCCCTGCCGGTGCGCGCGGGCCTGCTCCCCGGACTCCCTATAGCGCAGTTCCATTACCAAGTAATTGGGCATTATAGCTAAAATCCTGATGCGACGCAGCAATTCCCGTTCCTCGGAGGACCCTGAGCAGTACCGAGCCGGAGCTGAAGGGAATGTGAATAAGTCCCTGATTTCCTTTCCTTTAGGAACACCGCCTACAATTGGCCGTTGGCGTGGAACATCGTATGACGGTATCGTGGCGTAGCGGTTGTCGCGTGTGGATGCGCGGCCGGGGGTGAGTTCGATGAGCTTGGCATTGTTGATCGTGGGGATTTGCGCCCTCCTGGCGGGTCTCCTTGCGGTCATTTTCGGCCTGACGATCAGGGAATTCAGCCTCGGCGGAACTCTCATAATCTCCGGCGTCATCGGCGTCTGCTCCGGAATGTTACTGGTCGGCCTGTATCTCGTGCTGCTCGAGCTCAAGGGCATCGCTCGCCGGCTGGCCGCCGCGATCGCGCCGTCCGATGTTCGGGTCAGGCCCGTGCTGCCGGGCCTCGCCGTGTCAGGCACGGTCACGCCCGAGCCGGCGCCGCCGCCACCACCACCCGCAGGCCCGCGGCCGTGGCAGAGCGAAGCTGCCGCGCGCGAGCGTCCGCGGGTCGAGGGGCCGCAGGAAGCCGAAGCTCCTGCGCCGCCACCCGCCGCGGAAGCGCCGCGCCGGCGCAACCTGCTGTTCACCTCGACCTCGCGCAAGGAGCGCGAGCGCGCGGAGAAGGCCACCGAAGGCGCGGCGTCGCAGCCACCTGCGGAGGAGCCCGGTGAGGCGCCGGACCATCCGCCCGCGAGCTTTGATGCGGCCTGGCCGAGGCCGGATCGTATGCGCCCGCAGGAGCCGCCGGCTCCTCCCCCGCGCCGTCCGCCGCCGCGCTCCCCCTCGACCTTTGCGGAGGCCGCCCCACCGCCTGCACCCGAACCACCGCCGCCCGTCGAGCCGGCACCCGTGACCGTGCTCAAATCCGGCGTCGTCGACGGCATGGCCTATTCGCTCTATTCCGACGGCTCGATCGAGGCGCAGATGCCGGAAGGCATGATGCGCTTTGCCTCGATCGACGAGCTCCGCGCCCATCTCGACCAGCGCGGTTGAGGCTGCCGCGCATAAGTAAAGCAGCGCCGTTCACCAGTAATCAGGCACATCATCGTCCGTTATCTTATTTGAGCCGAATGTATTGTTGACATGGAATACTCCGGCGTCGTCAATCCCGTGAGACGCAAGGTGGAGGGAGGGCGGCCGATGTCGGACGCGGGGGCCAGGAATTTCATCGAGCTGACGGCAAGCATCGTGTCGGCCTATCTCAGCAACAATCCCACGCCGGCGGCTGAGATTCCGAACCTGATCAGCCAGGTGCATGGCGCTCTGGTGCGGGTGTCGTCGGGCCGCGCCGAGGCGGCGCCGCTCGAGCCCGCCAAGCCGGCCGTGTCGCTGAAGAAGTCGATCGCGCCCGATTATCTGGTCTGTCTGGAAGACGGCAAGCGCTTCAAGTCGCTGAAGCGCCATTTGCGAACGCAGTACAACATGACGCCGGAGCAATACCGCGAGAAGTGGGGCTTGCCGGCCGACTATCCCATGGTCGCCCCGAACTATGCGGTGGCGCGCTCGCAGCTTGCCAAGCAGATGGGCCTCGGACAGCAGCAGCGAAAGCGGAAGTGATTTCCTACGTCGCTTCCGCGAGCGCCTGTTTTGCGTCGGTCTTGATGCGCTCGACCATCGAGCGCAGGCCATTGGAGCGCTGCGGCGTCAGGTGATCGCGAAAGCCGAACTCGTTGAACACGGCGATCGCGTCGGTAGCGAGGATCTGCTGCGGCGTGCGGCCCGAATAGAGCGCAAGCACGATCGCAACCAGCCCGCGCACGATATGCGCGTCGCTGTCGCCGCGATATCTCAGGATCGGCTCGCCATTGCTGCGGTCGACCAGCTTCTGGAGCCAGACCTGGCTGACGCAGCCCTGCACCTTGTTGGCGGCGGAGTGTTCCGCCTCCGGCATCGGTTCCAGGGTGCGGCCGAGCTCGATGACATACCGGTAGCGGTCATCCCACTCGTCCAGAAGCTCGAAATTGTCCCTGATTTCGTCGATCGTCGTCATGTTGGCCCGTGTTCGCGTTCAGGCCAATATAGGGTTGCGAAGCCGTGAAATCGATAGGGTTTGGCCGCTAATTCGCTGGCCCTGGGCCGCGCCATTCCAGCGCGAGGTCGTCCTGGGTCAGGGTATCGCCCGGCGCCTCGCTTGCGGCACCGTTGCCTTCGCCGGCCATGGCGATCGAGCCGGTATGGTCGGGCGCCTTCTTGTCGGTCTTGTCGGTCTTCTCGTTCTTGTCGTTGGTGATCTGCTCTTTCTTGTCGTTGATGATCTGGTAGAGCTTCTTGGCGCCGTCCTGGGCCCGCTGGCCGATGATGGTCGCGGCCTGTCCGCCGACCTCGCAGGCGGCCGGCTGGCGCTTGCAGAAATGGGTCATGTCGGAGACGGCCGCAGTCGCAGCCTGCACCGCGTCGGCGGCGCCGATCTGCGGCAGCTTCTCCGATTCGGGCGTCTTGTCCCGCGGCAGGAGCACCAGCACCAGCCCGAGCCAGAATGTGATGCGAAGCAGAAAGCGCATCTTGCGACCTGTCCGTTAGATTCCGCCCGCGGCGATCTCCGCGGAAGTCGGACCTAGCAACTCTCGATAAATCGCAAGTGATTGCCTTGAGCTTAATTCGCGGAAAATTTGCGCAGGATTCTTCGAAGCCGACGGTGTCGTAAATTTTCGATTGACGCCCGCGCTCGTGATCCCGCCGGCCGCCCCGCATCCACCAATTCGAAACCATGCGCAGGAAGGTGAAACCCTGTGTTCACCATCCCGACCGAAGACGTCGCCAAATCGTCTAAAAAGCTTCGCGATCGCGCGGTGTCCGGCCGCACGCGGCGTCGCCTTAGCACTCGTTTAAGGTCGCTCTGACACGGTGGCTCAACGACAAGGAGGCGTTCCGGCGCGTCTTCCAAGAGACGATTGAGCCGAAGCGCGAGACCCGTGACAGTTTTGAGTATCATCCGCGATTGTCTCGATGCGCTGCTGCATCCCTCCGCGCGCTACGATGCGCTGATGCGAGCGCGCCATCGTGCCTTCATGGCGCCGCGGCTGCTCGGCAGCCTGGCCGCCTTTGCCGCATTCCCGGTTTATCTCGCCATGCGCGGTGCGCCGAGCGCGGTCGAGGTCGCGGCCTTTGCCTGGCTGATCGCGCCCATCATGCTGGCCTGGTTCCTGTCGCGCACCGGGCGCTACGAAGGCGCGCATGTGCTGTCGTCGCTGGCGCTCGCCGGCCTGATCATGGCGGTCGCGGTCACGACGGGCGGGATCCAATCATTCGCCGCGGTCTGGCTGATCGTGGTTCCACTCGAAGCCGCGCTGTCGGCCTCGCGCCGCGTCGCGGCCTTTGCCTCGCTGCTCGCGCTGTCCTGCGCCGGAATGCTGATCCTGATCAGCCAGCTCGGTTGGCTGCCGGTGGAGGAGCCGAGCGCGGCGGAGCGCGGCGTGCTGATGGCCTTCGGCATCGCGTCTGCGACCCTCTATGCCGCAGGGCTCGCCTTCGGCGCGGAATCGCTCGCGCGCACCAGTGTCGCGCTCTTGTCGCGCGAGGAGGAGCGTTACCGCCTGCTCGCGCGCAACATGAGCGACGTGATTTCGCGGCATCAGCGCAATGGGGCCGTGCAGTTCATCTCGCCGGCGGTGGAGGCCATGCTCGGCGTGCAAGTGGCGCAACTGCTCGGCCACGGCCTGTTCGACCGCGTCCATGTCGCCGATCGGCCGGCCTATCTCACCGCTCTGTCGGATGCGGCGCGCGGCGACGTCGCAAGCGTCGAGTTCCGCTTGCGGCGGGAGCCCGTTGGTTCCGAGCGCGGTGAGGTCGATTTCATCTGGGTCGAGATGCGCTGCCGCCCGCTCGACCTGGATCTCGGCCGCCAGGATACCGATCGTGACACAACCCGCGAAGCCGAAGTCGTCGCGGTGATGCGCGACGTCACCGACCGCAAGCTTTTCGAGCAGGCGCTGGATCAGGCGCGCAGCGCCGCCGAGACGGCCGATGCCGCCAAGACGCGCTTCCTCGCCACCATGAGCCATGAGCTGCGCACGCCGCTCAACGCCATCATCGGCTTCTCCGAGATGATCGCGCAGGAGCAGAGCCTGATGCTGGGGGCGGCCCAGCGCAAGGAATACGCCCAGCTCATCAACGATTCCGGCCAGCATCTGCTGTCGGTCGTCAACGGCATCCTGGACATGTCGAAGATGGAATCGGGCAATTTCGAGATTGCGTCCGAGCCGTTCGCACCGCGCGCCTCGCTGCTCCATTGCTGCAATCTGCTGGCGCTGAAGGCGCGGGAGAACGGCATCGACCTGATCACCGACGCGCCGCAGGACCTGCCCGTCATGACCGGCGATCCCAGGGCATTCAAGCAGATCGTGCTCAACCTCGTCGCCAATGCGATCAAGTTCACCGAGCGCGGCGGCCAGGTCTGCGTATCAGCCGCGGTGTCGGGTTCGCAGCTGACGCTGCGCGTCAGCGACACCGGCGTCGGCATCGCGCCCGACGACCTCAAGCGCATCGGCGCGCCGTTCTTTCAGGCCGGCAGGACCTATCAGCGCCGTCACGAGGGCACCGGTCTTGGACTTTCGATCGTCAAGAGTCTCGTGGCGTTGCATCTCGGCGAATTGACGGTACAAAGCAGGTTGGGAGAGGGCACCGCCGTCACCGTCAAGCTGCCGCTCGTCTACACGCCGCCGCAAATCAGGCCGGCCCATGACAAGGCGAGCGAGGGCAAGATCGCGACGCTGACGCCGGTGCTGCGCCAGGACCTTCAAGGTCAGGACCTTCACGACCAAACTCACGACCAGTCTCAGGACCAACCCGCTCTGGTGAAGAAAAGTGCCTAGGAAGTCTGCAAAGGACGAAGCCGCTCCGCGCCGTCGTGGCGCCAAGGCCGCGGTCGTCGATGTCGAAACCGAGCGCAACCTCGTGCTGCGCGTGCTGCTGCACAGCCCCAAGGATACGCTGGCCGGCCTCGTCGTCGCCGCCGCGATCAGTGCGATCGTTGCCAACGCGCTGTTCCTCCAGACCGGCCGGCATCCCGCGCCGATGTTCGGCACGGTGATCAATCTTCCCGCGCCGTCGTCCGTGCCGCTGGCGAACCCGATGCCGCGCCCGCGGCCCGTCGGCGCCGATAGCTCGCCGCTCGAGCCGCGCGCGACGGAGTTCCGCGTCGAGCCCAAACCTGCCGAGCGTGCCGTCGAGAAGGCGCCCGAAAAGCCCGTCGAGGCGACCGCTTCGACGCGCGCGAGCGATCCGATGACGAACCTGGTCAAGGCGACCACCTCGGCGCCGCCCGCGGCCCTGCGTCCGCCGGCGCCGATTCCGGCGCAAAGCCCGGCCGCGCGGCGTATCGCCGGCGTGCAGCGCGCGCTGTCCGAATATGGCTACGGCAATCTGAAGATCACGGGCACGATGGGCGGCGAGACCCAGTCCGCGATCCAGAAGTTCGAGCGCGAGCACAAGATGCCCGTCACCGGGCAGGTGTCCGATCGGCTGCTGCGCGAGCTCGGCGCTGCGATCGGCCATCCCGTCGAGTAGTCGTACCGCCTGTCATTGACGCCGATCAATTCCGCATAGTGCGCGTCCGCACATCAGCTCGGCGTCCGCGGGCGCGGGATTTGCTGGGGATCAATGACGGCCGGCGGATTTGGGGAACATGATCGCTCATCCTCATCAGGGAAGAGAGAGGTCGTCATGTTCAAGGTTTCGATTCTGGTCTGGATCATGTTGGGAACCACGTTGGCTGGAATCAGTCTGATCGTGGTGCTGATGGTGCCGAGCCTTGCGGCGGATGCCATCAAGAACATTCCCTACGCCGTGGCCGTTGGATTCGCGCTGGCGATGCCGCTGTCATATTTCGTCGCGACCCAGATTCGCGGCGGCCAGGAGAGCACGCGCAAGGCGTGAGACGGACGAAGTGAGGCTGGCGTGAGACCTCGCACTCGCCTATCGTCGAATTCATGCGTTTGAAATCCAACATTTGGGTGGCGGCTTACTTGCGCCGCTGCCAGACCGAGGGCGTGTTCGGCGCCGTGCGACGCCGCGGCGCCGAGGAGGCGGGCGCGGTGTTCGTCAAGGTGTCGCTGCTCGACGGCAATGCGATGCTGTACGCGCCGGCGCCGCAGACCGTCTATGACGACGGCCGGCCCATCGATCGCTTCTTCGTGCCCGTCTCACCGCAGCCTCTGCCGGAGCACACGATCGAGGAGCGGCTGACCAAGGAGATCCGCTTCGATTCCGACGCCTGGATCGTCGAGACCGAGGACCGTGCCGGACGGCATTTTCTGGAACTGGCGAAGGTGTAACTATCCCCGCCGTCATTGCGAGCGCAGCGAAGCAATCCAGAATCTCTCCGCGGAGGGATTCTGGATTGCTTCGTCGCAAGGGCTCCTCGCAATGACGATCGTGGGACCGACGCTCATCCCACACTCAATGCCGCTGCCCGTAGAGACAGGGGTAGCGAATTAGCGATCCGACGAACCGGTGCCCTTCCGCACCGTGTGGCTGGAGCCGGGCTGCGCGCCCGGCCGCGTCTGGCTCGCGCCCGCACGCGCGCGCTGGCGTTCGCCGTCATGCAGTGCTGCCTGGTACTTTGCGCGCGTGACGGCGAGCGTCGAGCCGCGCCAGGCCGCCAGCATCACCAGCGCCGAGCGCTCGGCGAGGCGGTCGTAGAGCCGCGACAGCCGGTACACGGCGTTCACCGACGTCCCGATCTCCGGCTTGAAGAACAAGAGGATGCGCTGGAAGACGGGGCTCGGCATGTCGAGTGCGCGCGCGGCGACCGCGAGCGCCTCGCCGCTGGTATCGTCGGCGATCTGGGCTGCGACGCGCGAGGGCAGGATCAAGCTGTCGCCGAGCTCGAAGGTGAAATTCTCGACGTCGCCCGCGATCGCCGCCATTTCCAGGATCTGGATCGCGCGCTTGGCGCGCACGGTCGGGATGCGGGGGGCGGCCTTCAGCGGGGTCTGTGCCAGATTGTGCAGGATCAGCGCGCGCTCGGAGGCGCCGGCGCGGAAGAACATGTCGTGGATCTCGGCCGCCTCCTTCGGCTGCATCGCCATGTCGGCGGTGATGCGCTGCTCGGGCTCGGCCGGCCCGCGCGCCGGAGAGGGAGGTAATGGAACCCTGCGGCCTTCCTGTGCCGCGACCAGCCCGAGCTTCTGCAGGACCGGGACGGGCGTGTGCGGATAGACCGCGAGCCGCGCCTTGACGGCCGCGCGCGTTGCATCGTCGACCTGGTCGATCAGCCGCGTGGCGAGCTCGACGAACTGCCGCTGCTCGTCCTCGCTGTGGGTGCCGGTCTGGACATACAGGTCGGTCAGCACGCGCAGCAGCGTCGGACGGACGTCGACACCTTCGCGACGGGACAGGTTCATCAGCCCGTCGAATCCGGGAAACAGCGACTTGGTCATGGAGGCGTACGCAACTCGGAAGAGATACTTGCGAGCGAGCCTAGCGCAGGTTCTTTTAAAGCCTCGTTAAGGAAAATGAGGCGTGAAGCCGGCCCTGCAATTCAGGGCATTGTCGTACCGCAACGGGACGGCGCGGCGCGCCCGTGCGGTTACGGTCCAAGGGCGCGCGTTTACATCCCGTTAACCATGAACTGATCTTAATGATCGCCACGTTGCAGAGGCGCGTTCGGTCGCACGGCAATTGAGAGAGCTGACATGGGGACCATCATCGAATTTCCGGCCGGTCGCCGGGTGGGCTCGCCGGGGGATGTCGCTCCGCGCGCGGACATGGGAACGGTCGTGATCCTTCCCGTGATCCGGATCGAGCGTGAGGCGGACGAAACCAGCGGCGATCGCGGGCCGGAGCAGGGCGCAGCGCCGGGGCGCCGTCGTCGCCGCCGCTGACATCCGGCTTCACGCAATGCCGGAATCCGTCCGCCAGATCCGGCCCGTCCTCTCGGCCGTCCTGCTCACGCTGCTTGGCGCGGGGCTGTGCGCCTGCAGCGGCGGCGATTTCGGCCGCACCCGCGCCGACATGCGCAGCGACGACATGCACCGCTGGCTGGGCGCGGAGGTCACCTCCAGCGTCGGCCTGCAGCCCTCGCAATTCCAGCTCACCGACGAAGAGCGCCAGCTTCGCGATCTCGCCTATCCGATGATCGAGCCGCCGCTGTCGCGGCCGGCCTGGAAGAGCGTGTTCGGTGACTACAAGGCGCTGCCCTCGCCCTGGCGGCAGAAGGTCGTGTTCGACCGCACCATGTACGGACGCACGCTGATCGACGAACCGCACCGCTCGCATTCCTCGCGCTATGCGCAACTGATCGAGGACGTCCGCAACGACATCACGCGGTTCGAGCCGTTCTTCGCCAGCGCGATCCGCGTCATCGATCTCGACAGGAAGCGCGATGCCAGCATGGCGCGCGTCTCCGCGCTCTCGCCAAGGGAGAGGGACGATGCGGTCGCGCGCATGCAGGAGAACTCGTTGATCGTCCAGTGGGTGCAGCAGTGCCTGGAGCAGCGCATCTCGTCCTACCGCTGGGCGCTGGAACGCCTGGTGATCCAGGCCCCCGACGGCATGGCCGCCGATGCCGACCGCCTGATCGGCGAGCTCGCCGCCCAGACCGCCAATCCCCCGGTCGCGGCACAGCCGCCCTACGGCCGGGCGGTCGTCTCGAAGGGCTGACCATACAACCCGCTGCCGGCCGAGCGCAGCCATCTCGCCCTTGCGGCCAAGTCAGCGAAGCAAGCCTGAAGCCGCCGCCACCTCATGCCGGCCGCAGCCGCCTGGCCTGTTAAGGCATCCGGGAACCGCCTTGATTGCCCTTGTCCTTCCGTACGGTCCGGATAGGATGGTCCCGTTTCATCAAGTTATTTTTTCAAAGGTTGTTCGAGATGCGCTTGGACGCCATTGGTCCATTTAAGAGCCGTCTGGACCTTACCCCACGCCAACTGCTGACCCTTGCCCTTCTGCTAGGGTCAACCGGCTCTGCAACTGCGCTGACCAAGGAAGCGGCGCTCGAGAATTGCCGGATGACGGTCGGCAGGCCGATCGTGCAGGCCTGCATGCGCGCAGGTGGAGGGCCGGCCGGCGGTGCCAATCTCGAAGCTTGCCGCGCCAAGGCCTCGCCCCAGGTCAGGGCCTGCGTGATGGCGGCACTGAATGCCGCCAATGGCCGCGCCAATGTCGCAGTCGAACTTCCCAAGGAAATGGCACCCAAGCTCGAGGCAGGCACCGCGCTGCCGAAGGATTTCGTCGCGCCGCCCCGCAGCATCGCCGACATCACGGCGATCCTCGACGGCGACAAGCCCGACGAGAAGACGATCGCGAAATTGAAGTCGGACGCCGAAGCCGCACCGACCGGCAAGGAATCCCGTCAGGATCTCGCGGAGCTCTATTTCGATCGCGCCAACGCGCGCGCGCAGCTCGGCCGGCTCGCCGAGGCGATGTCCGACGCCGACAAGGCCGTGGAAGTCGGGCGCGGCGCCGTCAGTCCGAATTTGCTGGCGCGGATGTTGCAGCTTCAGTCGCTGCAGCACGCTCTGGCGGGGGACCCGAAGCGCGCGCTCGAGATCATGCAGAGGCTTCTGCGCGAAGCGGCCAGTATGCCGGGCGCCAAGGGATGGCAGTTCAACACCAACCGCGGGGTCGCGGCCGTTCTCATCCAGATGGGCGACGTCGCACAGGCTGAAGCCTATCTGCGTCGCAGCCAGACCGCGATCCAGGAGGCCCGGACCAGTGGCCATCCCAATTGGCGATCGGCCTATTCCAGGTTCGGCCAGAGCTGGGAGGGCGAGCTGGAGCTGGCTCGCGCCCTGATTTTCGAGGCGCGCGGACAGTTTGCCGACGCCGAGACCGCGTATCGCAATGCGGAGGTGCGCAAGCGCGCAAGCACGAAGGCGATCATGGAGTCGGACAACGCGCCGGCGGAAACACTCCTGCAGCAGGCGATCGACGGCACCGTGTTGAACCAGGCGCGGATGAAGGCGAAGCAGGGCCGGCTCGCCGAGGCCGAGACGGACGCGCGTCGCGCGCTGCTCTCGCGCCTGAAGGACACCGGCAAGTACAATCCCGTCACGCCGCGTTTCGTGATGGGGCTGGCGGGCATTCTGGTCGATCAGGGCCGTTACGAGGAGGCCGAGAAGCTCGGTCGTGTGGCGCTCGAGATCAACAAAAGCGTGGGTGTGCCGGAGGACTCGCAGACGACGGTACAATTGCTGTCGCAGCTCGCCGGCATTCTGACGCTTCGGCGCCAGAACGCCGAAGCGAACGAGATGTTTGCGAGGATCGACAAGGCCGTGGCCGGCTGGGATCCGCAGCGCCGTCAGGTGTTCGAACTCAATCCGTCCCGGATCCTCTCGCTTTACGGCTCCGGTCAGTTGGACGCAGGCATCGCCGCGGCCGAGCAGCTGGTGAAGAAGCAGGTCGCCCGGGTCGGCGAGAATCATTTCGACTCCGCCTCGGCGCGCGGCACGCTGGCGGTTGGACTGATGCGCGCACGCCGCGATGCGGAAGCCATCCGGGAGTTCAAGGCTGCCATCCCGGTCATGGTGGCGAGCGCCGGAGAAAACGCCGACGATGAGAACACGACGGTGGTGGCCGCGCGCAGCCAGCGGCTGCAGACCATCGTGGAGAGCTATCTGCTGCTGCTTGCCAGGGCCGTAGGAACCGGTAAGGAGGTCGGCGAAGAGACGTTCGGCCTCGCTGATGCTGTCCGCGGCCGTTCGGTGCAGCAGGCGCTGGCGGCTTCGAGTGCGCGTGCGGCGGCAAAGGACCCTGCGCTTGCCGAGCTCGTGCGCAAGGAGCAGGACCTCACCAAGCAGGTCAATGCCCAGCTCGGCACGCTCAACAACGTGCTCGCGCTTCCCGCGGCGGAACGGGACGAGAAGGGCGTTGCGCAAATCCAGGCTTCGATTGGCGCCTTGCGCGGGCAGCGCGACAAGGCGCGCCAGGAGATCAAGCAGAAGTTTCCGATTTACGCCGATCTCGTTTCGCCCAGGCCGCCGAGCGTCGCCGAGATCCGCGCCACGCTGGCCGACGATGAGGCCATGCTGTCGTTCTACTTCGGCCAGAACGGCAGTTTCGTCTGGGCCGTGCCGAAGTCCGGGCCGGTGGCGTTCGCCGCCGTCCAGGCCAGGATCGGCGACATCGAGACGAAGATCCGCAAGCTGCGCGAAGCGCTCGAGCCGCAAGCTGCGATGATCTCCGACATTCCGCCCTTCGACCTCAAACTCGGCCACGAGCTCTACGAACTGCTGCTCAAGCCGGTCGAGAGCGGCTGGAAGCCGGCCAGGAACGTGATCGTCGTGACCAACGGCGCGCTGGGATTGTTGCCGCTGTCCCTGTTGCCGACGGCGCCGGCGGAAGTGTCTGCCGACGAGGACCCGCTCTTCATCGGTTATCGCAATGTGCCGTGGCTGGCGCGAACCCATGCCGTGTCGACGGTGCCTTCGGCGGCGGCGCTGCGCACGCTGCGGCAATTGCCGCCGGGCAAGCCCGGCCGCGGCGACCTCGTGGCCTTTGGCGATCCCTATTTCAACAGCGAGCAGCAGGTCGAGGCGGAAGGCGGAGGCGAGAAGATTCAGGTCGCCGACGCCGGCGGCAACATCACCCGCGGCGGCCCGCTGAAGCGGCGCAACAGTCCCAAGCTGGAAGGCGTCGACAGCGCCGAGCTCGGCCTCCTGCCCCGTCTGCCCGATACCGCCGACGAGTTGAAATCGATCGCGCTCGCCTTGCAGGCGGACCCCTCCAAGGTGCTGTTTCTCGGCAAGAGCGCGACCGAGAGCGCGGTGAAGACGATGAATCTGTCTGGCTTCAGGATCCTGGCCTTTGCGACCCATGGACTGGTCCCGGGCGAGCTGAACGGGCTGACGCAGCCGGCGCTCGCTTTGTCGTCGCCGGCGGTGACGGGTGAGGGCGGCGACGGCCTCCTGACCATGGAGGAGATCCTGGGCCTCAAGCTGGATGCGGACTGGGTCATCCTGTCGGCCTGCAACACCGGCGCTGGTGCCGGAGCAGGAGCGGAGGCGGCATCGGGGCTTGGGCGCGCATTCTTCTACGCCGGAACGCGGGCGCTGCTGGTGACGAACTGGTCGGTCCATTCACAGTCGGCGCGGCAATTGGTGACCGACCTGTTCAAGCGTCAGGCCGACGATCCCAAGCTGTCGCGCAGTGAAGCGCTGCGGCAGGCGGCGATGGCCCTCGTCGATGGTCCGGGCTACCTCAACAGCGAAGGCAAGACCGAGTTTGCCTATGCGCATCCGCTATTCTGGGCGCCCTACACCATCATCGGCGATGGCGGCTTGCGTTGACGAACGGGAAGGGGGCAGGGAAATGAAGCGGAAAGTCTTGTTGAGCCTCGTGGCTGCAGGTTTGTCGTTCTCGACACCGTCGCGCGCCACGCTGTTGATCACGGAGGAGGAAGCGAAATTGCCGCCGCCGAAGGGAGCGGTTGCCGTCGATCAGCGCGGCATCCTGCGCGGTCCCAAGGTCGAGTTCGTCTCGCCGGGCGGCTCCGCGAGCTCACCTCTCCGGCTGGTGCTGAAATTTCAATCCTATGGCGGGGCAAGGATCGATCCGGAGTCGGTCAAGGTGATCTTCCTCCGGTCGCCGAACGTCGACCTGACCCCTAGGGTCAAGCCGTTCGTGGCGCCCGACGGCATCAACATGCAGGATGCGGAGCTGCCGCCCGGCGAATACACGGTGCGCGTCGATATCAAGGACAGTGATGGCCGGCCTGGCACGACTGTATTCACCCTGAAGGTCGCACCCAAGTGACGTGTCCTTACTGCCGGTCCGAGAGTGCAGAGGGCGCGCTGGTTTGCGCCTCGTGCGGGCGCGACATCGCCGTCCCCGCCACGCTGCTCGCGGAGCGCGACGATCTCCTGCGCAAGCGCGAGGAGCTGCGCGATGAACTGCGGCGGGCCAGGGACGAGGTCGAAGCCATCATGAAGCGGAGAAAGTCGCGCTAGCGATGGAGTGTCCGTTCTGCTCCGAGACGATCAAGGACGAAGCCATCGCGTGCAAGCATTGTTCGCGAGACTTACGCGTCGTACGGCCGACGCTGCTCGAGATTGACGAGATCGTCGCCGAGCTGGACAAGCTCAGGCGCGATCTCGATCGCGTCAATGTCCGCCTCGAACGCTACAACAACCCGCTGCGTTATTATGGAACGCATGCGGTGCTCTACGTCCTCATTCCGTCCCTGCTGCTGGTGATCGCGCATGTGCTCGTGACCATCACCTTCAACGTGTCGCCGATCCCACTTCGGATTGCATCGATCGTCATCCCGCTCCTGTTCGGATTCGTGGCCTATCCGCTGCACCGGGTCTCCGCCCTGACGGCATTCGTGCTGGCGTTCCTGGCCGCAGGCGTCAGCATCCTGGCGATGCTGACGGTCACCGGCCTGCACGATGATGTCCCGATCCTGCCGACGATCTGGATCGAGTGGCGGGAGGTCTTCGAATATGGCGCCAGCATACTGCTCGCTTTCGTCTCCGGAAACATTCTCAGCGTCATGATCTTCCAGATCCTGCCGCGTGTGCTGACACAGGGCGGCAAACCGAATGCGTTCGCCTTCCGTGCAGCGCGCCTACTCGGGCAACACGTCGGCGAGGAGCAACTGCGCCGCCGCGCCCGCCTGATCCAGGACCTCATGCAGACCGCGGGGCCGCTGGCCGGCGTCGCCGCGACCGGCGTCGGATCGATCTATGCGGGGTTGAAGGGCTTCTTGCTCGGATAGCTCCGCGTTCAACGCGGACGCTTGGTCCGGGCCGGTGTGGCCCAGGGAAAAGATGCGAGCCTATCGCGCCTCGACCACCTCGCCGTCTTCCTTCACGAAGCGGCCAACCGGATTGTCCAGGATATCCATCACGGCCTCCGACGGCCGGCACAGGCGCGTGCCCCTTGGCGTCACCACGATCGGACGGTTGATCAGGATGGGATGGGCGATCATGAAATCGAGGAGCTGGTCGTCGGTCCATTTGGGATCGTCCAGGCCGAGTTCCTTGTACGGTGTTCCCTTCTCGCGCAGCAGCGCGCGGACCGGAATGCCCATCGTTGCGATCAATTCCTCGAGCTTCTCCCGCGAGGGCGGCGTCTTGAGATATTCGATGACGACGGGCTCAGTGCCGCTCTGCCGGATCATCGCCAGCGTGTTGCGCGAGGTGCCGCATGCAGGGTTGTGATAGATCGTGACGCTCATCGAATTGTCTCCATGACTGGCAGTCCGGCATCATCGCTGCCGCACCGCCGCCGGCAAATGATGAGTTCATTGGCGGGCCTCGGCAGCCGTCGGGACTTTACCAGTCCCCGCTTCGTACCAGCCCCGCGTGGCCTTGACGATACGGACGACGGACAGCATCACCGGGACCTCTACGAGGACGCCGACCACGGTCGCCAGCGCTGCGCCGGAGTCCAGGCCGAACAGGCTGATTGCGGCGGCGACGGCCAGCTCGAAGAAGTTGCTCGCGCCGATGAGGGCAGCCGGAGCCGCGACGCACCAGGCCACGCCGAACCGCCGGCTCAGCCAATAGGCCAGGCCCGCATTGAGATAGACTTGCACGAGGATCGGGACGGCAAGGATCGCGATGACGCCGGGCTGCCTGACGATCTGCTCTCCCTGGAAGCCGAAGAGCAGCACCAATGTCGCGAGGAGCGCGACAAGCGAGAGAGGCTGCAGCATCTGCATGACGCGGTTGAAGCTGGCGTCGCCGCCTCGCAGCAGCATCTTGCGCCACAGCTGAGCGACAATCACGGGAACAACGATGTAAAGCAGAACCGACAGAAGCAGCGTGTCCCAGGGGACGCTGATCGAGGCCACTCCGAGCAGCAACCCCACGAGCGGCGCGAACAGGAAAACCATGATCACGTCGTTGAGTGCGACCTGGCTCAGAGTGTAGTGGGGCTCCCCTTCGCACAAATTGGACCACACGAACACCATCGCAGTGCAGGGGGCAGCCGCAAGCAGGATCAAGCCGGCGATGTAGGACGGGATCTGGTCGGACGGCAGCCACGGTGCGAAGACGTGACCGATGAAGAAGGAGCCCAGCAGCGCCATCGAGAACGGCTTCACGGCCCAATTGATGAAGAGGGTGACGCCGACGCCGCGCCAATGCTCCCGGACCTGGCCCAGTGAGCCGAAGTCGATCTTCAACAACATCGGCACGATCATGAGCCAGATCAGTATCGCGACCGGCAGGTTGACCTTGGCGACCTCGGCGGCTGCAACCGCGCCGAAGAAGCCGGGCATGACGTGCCCCAATGCGACGCCGACCACGATGCAAAGCGCGACCCACAAGGTGAGGTATCGTTCGAAGATGCTCATGGTCACGCGACGTCGCTCTTGCCGGAGGTTGCCCCCTCGGAGCGGCCGATTTCCCGCAGCTTGGTTCCGAGCGAAAGCCGGTCGATGCCGCTGAGGGGCAGGTTCACGAACGCGCCAATGCGGTTCTTCAAGTAGCGGAAGGCCGTCGAGAAGGCCGCAAGTTTTTCAATCTCGGTGCCTTCGACGGCCGCAGGATCTTCGATGCCCCAATGCGCAGTCGTCGGCTGACCCGGCCAGACCGGACAGGATTCGCCGGCGGCATTGTCGCAGACGGTGAAGACGAAATCCATCACCGGCGCATCGGGCGCGGCGAACTCGAGCCAGCTCTTCGAGCGCATCCCGTCGGTCGGGTAGTCCATGCTCTGCAGCGTGCGTAGCGCCAGCGGATGCACGGCGCCTTTCGGCGTGCTCCCCGCGGAGAAGGACCGGAAGCGGCCGGCACCGTCCTTGCGAAGGATCGATTCCGCGAGCACGGAACGGGCCGAATTGCCCGTACAGAGGAACAGCACATTGTAGACGCGGTCAGGCATGGACCTTCTTCCTTCGCTTGGGAGCGCAGCACGATTGCAAAGTCTCGACGACGGGCTCGCAGACTTCCGGCCGTCCGCCGCAGCAATCGCGCAGCAGGAAGACGGCGACGTCGCGAAATTCACCGAGGTTGGCGCGGTAGACGATCGAACGGCTGTGCCGCTCGGACATCACGAGGCGCGCGCGGCTCAGAATCGACAGATGCGCCGAGAGCGTGTTCTGGGGGACTTCCAGCAGGCGTGCGAGATCGCCGGCCGCAAGACCGTCAGGCTCGTGTCTGACCAGCGCCCGGAACGCCTCCAGACGGGTCGGTTGAGACAGCGCGGCGAGCGCCAGGACGGCTTCTTCTGTTTCCATATATCCAGATTTATGGAATTGTTCGGGCGGCGTCAACCTGAAATCCGCGACCTCGTGAGCAATATTTCGAATATTCTAGAAATAGCGTTTGACAGTCGATGTGCACGTGTGCATCGTGGCCTCATGAAGATCGATGACGCAGCCGCGCGTTTGGAGGCCCTGGGCAATCGGACCCGGCTTCAGATCTACCGCGCATTGGTCCGGGCCGGGCACGCGGGCATGCCGGTTGGCCGCTTGCAGGACAAGCTGAAGATCCCGGCGTCAACGCTGTCGCACCACATCAAGACCCTGGTCGCGGTCGGACTGGTCAGTCAGGTCAGGGAATCGACGACCCTGATCTGCCACGCCAACTTCGACGCCATGCGGGGCCTGGTCGACTATCTGGTCGCGGAGTGCTGCGCGGACGAAGCCGGATGCAAGGATGCTCAGACGGCAGCCTGATTCATTTGGCCATTTGTTCCATAATTCTAGAAGAATGGAGTGTTCGCAATGGAGAAGAGGACGGTAGCGATCATCGGGGCGGGGCCGGTCGGCCTCGCAGCCGCCGCGCATGTGCTCGAACGCGACATGTCGCCCGTCGTGCTCGAAGCCGGACCCGAGGCCGGGCATGCGGTGCGGCAGTGGCGGCACGTCCAGCTCTTCTCGCCGTGGGAATTCAATGTCGACAAGGCGTCGGCGCGCCTACTCGCGCCGACGGGCTGGAATTCGCCCGACCCGCAATCCTATCCGACCGGCGGCGAACTGATCGAGCGCTACCTCGCGCCGCTCGCAACGCGAACGAAGCTGCGCGAGACGATCCGGACGTCGAGCCGCGTCACGGCGATCAGCCGCGTCGGCTTCGACAAGGCGAAGACCAGGGGCCGCGAGCAGGCGCCGTTCGAACTCCGCTATCAGAACGGCAAGGGCCCCGAGGTGCTTCGCGCCGACGCCGTCATCGACGTGTCAGGCACGTGGTTCTCGCCCAATCCCGCCGGCAGCAACGGTCTGCCCGCGATCGGCGAACACGAGCACGCCGGTCGCATCGCCTATGGCATGCCGGATGTGCGGGGCACGGATCGCGGCAGATATGCCGGCAAGACCGTGGCCGTGCTCGGTGCCGGCCATTCCGCGCTGGGCACGCTGATCGATCTCGCGCGGCTCGCCGAGGAGGTGCCCGGCACGCAGCCCGTCTGGCTGTTGCGCGGCAACGATCCTGCAAAGGCCTTCGGCGGCGGCAGCAACGACAAGCTTGCCGCGCGCGGCGAGCTGGGATCCACCTTCGCCGCGCTCGTGGCTGATGGAAAGATCAAGGTCGAGACCGATTTCGGTGTCACCCATCTTTCGGAGGTCGAAGGACGTCTCAGGATTTCGGCGGGTGCCTGCTGCGGTGCGCGCAGCGTGGTTGCGGATGAGCTGGTGGTGTCGACCGGCTTCCGTCCCGATCTCTCGTTCCTGTCCGAGCTGCGGCTTCGGCTCGACCCGGCGATCGAGGCGCCCGTCGCACTTGCGCCGCTGATCGATCCCAACGAGCACAGCTGCGGAACGGTGCGGCCTCACGGCGCTCGCGAACTGGCGCATGACGAGCCCGGCTTCTATCTGGCCGGCATGAAATCCTACGGCCGGGCGCCGACCTTCCTGATGACCACCGGATACGAGCAGGTCCGCTCGATCGTCGCCGAGATCGCCGGCGACAAGGAGGCTGCGGCACGGGTCGAGCTCGTGCTGCCCGAGACCGGCGTCTGCACACGTGGCGGCGTCGAGTCCGCCGGCGCAGCGGGATGCTGCGGCGGTCCGGCCAAGGCCGAACCCTCAGCCTGCTGTGCCGCCGATGAATCCGCGATGAAGGCAGGCGGCGCGGGATGCGGTTGCTCATGAGCCGAGGCGCTGCGAGCCCGTTCGCTGTCGTCGTTGCGCTCGGCAGCGCCCAGACCATTGCCTGGGCGTCGAGTTACTATCTTCCTGCGATCCTGGCTGCGCCGATTGCGCACGATCTCGGTCTCGCGCCGACTTACCTGTTCGGTGCGCTGTCGGGAGCGCTGGTCATCTCCGGCCTGCTCGGCCCGAGAGTCGGTCATGCCATCGATACGTTCGGAGGGCGCAGCCTGCTTGCCGTCTCGAACCTCGTCTTCGCGGCAGGCTTGCTCCTGCTCTCCGTGTCCCATGGCGTGGCGCTGCTGATCGCGGCCTGGATCCTGCTCGGGATCGGCATGGGCATGGGCCTCTATGAAGCGGCGTTCGCGACGCTTGCGCGCATCTACGGCGCCAATGCGCGAGCCACGATCACCGGCATCACGCTGATCGCCGGTTTCGCCTCTACCCTCGGCTGGCCTCTCACGACGTGGCTCGCTTCGGAGTACGGCTGGCGCGCGGCCTGCCAGGTATGGGCGGTGATCCATATCGGCCTTGCCTTGCCGCTCAACCTTTCGCTGCCCCGTGCCGCTCCATTGAACCAGGATTCCCGACCGGGCACGGGCGCGAGCCAACATTCCGGTCGCCAGAGCGAAAGCTTCGCGATGATGCTGCTGGCGTATATTTTTGCGGCGGCAAGCTTCGTCAGTTCCGGAGTCTCGGCCATCCTGCCGACCATGCTGGTTGCGTTCGGCGCCACGCCGGCACAGGCCTTGTTCGCAGGAGCATTGGTCGGACCTGCGCAAGTCGGGGCCCGCCTTCTGGAGGCAGGTTGGCTCAGCCGGTTTCATCCGCTGCTGTCGGCAAGGCTTGCCATGCTCTTGAATCCGATCGGCGTGCTTGCACTGGTCGCGGGCGGCCCTTGGCTCGCGCCGGCCTTCACGGTGCTGTATGGCGCGGGCAACGGCATCATCACCATTGCCCGTGGTACGCTGCCACTGGCGTTGTTCGGGCCGGCGGGATTCGGCAGGCGGGTCGGCATGATCTCGCTGCCGTCGAGGGCAACAGGCGCCTTCGCGCCGCTTGCGCTGGGACTGATGGTGGAGCATTTCGGCAGCAGCGCACTCTGGATCAGCGCGCTGGCCTCGGTTTCCGCTTTCGTCGCGCTGCTGCTGCTTCGTGCCGATCAGAACGCCCACGCGACGGGGGGAGAGCATTCATAGCTTGCGCGATGGCATGCATCGGAGCATTCACTCACGAATGCTTGACCCGGATCAAAGAATGCTTTCGGCGGCGGATTATGCTAGAACCAAGCTGCGGTTCCAAGAAGTATCCAAAAGGTTAAGCACATCCTGATGCGGATCGTCCGTACCATCCTGGCATTCGCCATCGCTCTATCCCTGGCGATGCTGCCGGCTGGCGCGTCCGCTTCTGGCCTCGCCGTGTCGTCGGGCGACATGCACGCGGCCATGGTCATGAGCGGCGACGGCGATATGTCGATGGACGATTGTTGTCCCGACATGAAGGGAACGGGCTCTGACACCGCCGGCTACAAGTGCGGGATGGGCTTCTGCTGTGTCGGGAGCACCACCGCGCTCGCAGACGTCCGTCCCCTGGCTTTCGAATTCCTCGCCGTAGGGGCGGGGAAAACCGCCATTCCTGCCGACCAGGTCGTCTCTTTCCTCGGCGGCAGCCCTCCCTTCCGGCCTCCTCGAATCTGATCTCGCCAAGCCAACGACGCGTGCGGCACGCCTGCGCGCGACGATGACTGACGTGCGCGCTTCATGCGTCACGGCGGAAGATCAATTCATGAGGACAGGACAATGCTTTCCAAATTCAGCACCGCGGCTCTTGCCGCCACCCTTTCGCTCGCCGCAACGGCCGCGATGGCGGGTGCCGGCGATTACGCGTTCGAGCCGGTCAATCCCGAGATGAAGAAGGGCGACGACGTTACGCTCGCCGTTCGCTTGACCAACAAGCAGACCGGCAAGCCGGTTGCGGATGCCGTCATCTTCAAGACTCGCGTCGACATGGCTCCGGACGGCATGGCCGAGATGGAGTCGGCCGTGGCACCGCTGCCGTCCAGGGAGCCGGGCGTCTACGCCTTCAAGACCGACCTGCCGATGGCCGGCCGCTATCAGGTCACGCTCTCGGCGAAGGTGCAGGGCGAGCCTGACACGGTCACCGGCAAGGTCATCGTCAAGGCGACGAAGTGAGCCTTCGGGCGCCGGATGGCGCCCGAACTTCTCTCTCCCATTCACATGGACGCGCGCCCGATGCGCGCGGTATCTGGCGATGAACACGCTCCGTCTTCTCACCGCACTCGCGCTCACTGGCAGCCTGGCCCTGGGCGGCTCCTGGCTCATGACCGACGGACGCTGGTCCGTCCATGCCGAGGTCGTCTCGGCCACGGAAGGCGGCGCCCGAACGCCGCTTTATTTCCGCGATCCGGGCGGCGCGCCGCTTTGGTCGGCCGGTCCAAGGAAGGATGACCGCGGGCGGGACTATCTGCCGGTCTACGATGACGATCAGGCAGCCCCTGCAGAGCCGAAGCCATCGCAGGCGGCTTCAACGCGAAAAATCCTCTACTACCGCAATCCCATGGGGCTGCCCGACACCTCGCCCGTGCCGAAGAAGGATCCGATGGGGATGAACTACATCCCCGTTTACGAAGGTGACGACGTCGATGATGGGACGGTGAAGCTGTCGCCCGGAAAAATCCAGCGCACCGGCGTGAAGTCCGAGCCGGCTGAGCGGCGGTCGATCCGGGTGCTGGTGAAGGCGCCCGGCACGATCCAGCTGGACGAGCGCCGCGTCTCGGTGATCGCGATGCGCGCCGAGAGCTTCGTGCAGAAGATCGCGGACGTCACCACCGGCACCCGCGTGAAGGCCGGCCAGCCGCTGATGGAGATCTATGGTTCGGCGGTCGCGTCCGCGGCGGCGGAATATCTTGCGACGATCACCTCGAAGACGGTGGGCGGTGTCGAGGTGTACGGCCGCGGCTCGCGGCAGCGGCTGGTCAATCTCGACGTCCCCGAGCAGGTCATCGCCGAGATGGAGAAGACGCGCGTCGCGCCCGTCACCATCCACTGGGCGGCGCCGCGCGACGGAATCGTGCTCGAGCGCAACGCGATCGAAGGCATGCGCGCCAATCCCGGCGACGTGCTGTTCCGGATCGCGGACATCTCGCTGGTGTGGGCGCTGGTCGACGTTGCCGAGCGCGATCTCGGCAACATCGCGGTGGGGCAGTCCGTTACGGTGCGCGCGCGCAGCTTTCCCGGCCGAGCCTTCACCGGCAGGATCGCCGTGATCTATCCGCAGGTGAACCGCGAAACCCGGACGGTCCGCGTCCGGGTCGAGCTCGCCAATCCCGACGCGGCGCTGCTGCCGGACATGTATGTCGATGCCGACATCGACACGGCAGATGGCGCGCCGGTCCTGGCGATCCAGGATAGCTCGGTGCTCGACACCGGCACGCGCCAGGCCGTTCTCGTCGACAAGGGGGACGGGCGTTTCGAGCCGCGCGAGGTGAAGCTCGGGCGGCGCGGCGGCGGCTACATCGAGGTGCGGGACGGCCTTGCCGACGGCGAGGCCGTGGTCACATCCGCCAACTTCCTGATCGATGCGGAGAGCAATCTGAAGGCCGCGCTCAAGGGCTTCGCCGAGGCTGCTCCTCAGGCCTCCGACGCGGGCCATGCGGCGGGAGAGCACAAATGATCGCCCGCATCATCGCCTGGTCGGCGCGCAACCTGCTGCTGGTGCTGTTCGGCACCGGCTTTGCAGCCGCCGCCGGCTTCTACGCGCTGCTTCATTTGCCGCTGGACGCGATCCCCGACCTCTCCGACACGCAGGTCATCGTCTACACCGAGTATCCCGGCCAGGCGCCGCAGGTGATCGAGGACCAGGTCACCTATCCCTTGACCACGGCGATGTTGACCGTGCCGAAATCGAAGGTCGTGCGCGGCTTCTCCTTCTTCGGCGTGTCGTTCGTCTACGTCATCTTCGAGGACGGCACCGACATCTATTGGGCGCGCTCGCGCGTGATGGAGTTCCTGAACGGCGCGTCGTCCAGGCTTCCCGCCGGCGTCACACCGGCCATCGGGCCCGACGCGACCGGCGTCGGCTGGGTCTACCAATACGCCGTGATGTCGAAGGAATTGAACCTCGCCGACACGCGCACCATCCAGGACTGGAACCTGAAATTCGCCCTCGCCAAGGCCGAAGGCGTCGCCGAGGTCGCCAGCATCGGCGGCTTCGTCAAGCAGTACAACGTGGTGCTCGATCCGCAGCGGATGCGCGATCGCGGCGTCAGCATGCAGAAGATCCGGGAGGCGATCCGCGCCAGCAACGCCGATGTCGGCGGCCGCACGGTCGAGCTGTCGGAGTTCGAATACGTCATTCGCGGCAAGGGCTACATCAAGAGCATCAACGATCTCGGCAACATCGTCCTGAAGACGAGCAATGGCACGCCGGTGCTGCTCCGGGACGTCGCCAATGTCGAGCTCGGGCCGGACGAGCGGCGCGGCATCGCCGAGCTGAACGGCGAAGGCGAGGTCGCAAGCGGCATCGTGCTGCAGCGTTTCGGCGTCAACGCCCTCGACGTGATCGAGAACGTCAAGAAGCGCTTCAAGGAGATCGCGAGCAGCCTGCCGAAATCGGTCGAGATCGTCCCGGTCTACGATCGCTCGGGCCTGATCTATTCGGCGATCGACACGCTCAAGCACACGCTGTTCGAGGAGAGCATCGTCGTTGCGCTCGTCTGCATCGTGTTCCTGCTCCATGTCCGCAGCGCGCTGGTCGCGATCCTGATGCTGCCGGTCGGCGTGCTGATGGCGTTCGGCGCCATGAAGCTGCTGGGCCTGGGATCCAACATCATGAGCCTCGGGGGCATCGCGATCGCGATCGGCGCCATGGTGGATGCGGCGATCGTCATGATCGAGAACGCCCACAAGCACCTCGAACGGGCTCGGCCCGAACAGTCGCGCGTGCAGATCCTGATCGACGCGGCGTCCGAGGTCGGTCCTGCGCTGTTCTTCAGCCTTCTCATCATCACCGTCTCGTTCATGCCGATCTTCACGCTGGAATCGCAGGAGGGGCGGCTGTTCAGTCCGCTGGCGTTCACGAAGACCTTCGCAATGGCTGCGGCGGCGCTCTTGTCCGTCACCCTGGTGCCGGCGCTGATGGTGATCTTCGTCCGCGGCAGGATCGTGCCGGAGCACAGGAACGTCATCAACCGCTTCCTGATCTGGATCTACCGGCCGGTCATCAAGGGCGTGCTGCGCGCCAAGACGCTGGTGATCCTGGCCTCGCTGGTCGTGCTCGCCGTCACGATCTGGCCGGCGCGGCAGCTCGGCACCGAGTTCATGCCGACGCTGAACGAGGGCACGCTGCTCTACATGCCGACGACGCTACCCGGCATCTCCGTGACCAAGGCGGCCGAGCTGATGCAGACCCAGGACCGCATCATCAAGTCGTTCCCGGAGGTCGAATCGGTCTACGGCAAGGCGGGACGGGCGGCGACCGCGACCGATCCGGCGCCGACCGAGATGTTCGAGACGGTGGTCAACCTGAAGCCGAAGGAGCAGTGGCGCCCCGGCGTCACCGTCGACGGCCTGGTCGCGGAGATGGACAAGGCGCTGCAGTTTCCGGGCGTCTCCAACGCCTGGACCATGCCGATCAAGGCGCGTATCGACATGCTGTCCACCGGCATCCGCACGCCTGTCGGGGTCAAGGTGATGGGCACCGACCTCGTCGAGATCGACCGGCTGGCGAAGCAGGTCGAGCGCGTGATCAAGGCCGTCCCGGGCACGTCCTCGGCTTACGCCGAGCGCGGCATCGGCGGCTACTATCTCGAGATCGTCCCGGATCGCGAGGCGCTCGCCCGCTATGGCATCCTGATCCAGGACGTCCAGGACACCATCGCGGCCGCGCTCGGCGGCCAGACGGTGACGACGACGGTGGAGGGGCGGCAGCGGTTCACGGTGAACATGCGCTATCCGCGCGATTTGCGCGACAATCCGAAGGCCATCGCCAGCGACATCCTGGTGCCGATGCCGGCGGGCGGCGCGGTGCCGCTGGGCGAGGTCGCGAAGGTCGAGCCGGCGCGGGGGCCGACCTCGATCCGGACCGAGAACGGCCAGCTTGCGACCTATGTCTACGTCGACATCCGCGATCGCGACATCGGCAGCTACGTCGCCGATGCGCAACGCGTGGTGTCGGACAGCATCCTGTTTCCGCCCGGATACTACGTGGTCTGGAGCGGTCAGTACGAATATCTCCAGCGCGCCGCCGCCCGCCTGAAGATCGTCGTTCCGGTAACGCTCACGATCATCTTCCTGCTGCTGTACCTGAACTTCAGGGCCATGACCGAGACGCTCATCGTGATGCTGTCGCTGCCCTTCGCGCTGGTCGGCGGCATCTGGATGATGTGGTGGCTCGGCTTCAACCTGTCGGTCGCCGTCGCGGTCGGCTTCATTGCGCTCGCCGGTGTCGCCGCCGAGACCGGTGTCGTGATGCTGATCTACCTCGAGCACGCGCTGGCCGAGCTGAAGGCGAAGCGCAGCGCCGAGGGCAGGGTCTTCACCCGGCGCGATCTCCACGAGGCCATCATGGAGGGCGCCGTCGAGCGCGTCCGTCCCAAGATGATGACGGTGGTCGCCATCATGGCGGGCCTGTTGCCGATCATGTGGAGCACCGGCACCGGCTCGGAGATCATGCAGCGCATCGCGGTGCCGATGATCGGCGGGATGACGTCGTCGACGCTGCTGACACTGATCGTGATCCCGGCGATCTTCGGGCTGGTCAAGGGCTTCCACCTGCCGCCCGAGTCCGAGGACAAGGGACAACCGACCGAAACGTCAAAGCCGATCAGTCCGAGATTGCGGGTGCTGCAGTCTGCCGAATGAGGTCAGTCATGTCGAACGGCCGTCAGGAATGGCGGGGCGATGGAATTGATCGCCGCATTGGTCGTCACCGCGCTAATATTGGGGGCCGCGATGCCAGGAGATGCGCGCATGGGCTTCTACAACGACGTCATTCTGCCACGGCTTTGCGACCTTGCGATGCGGAACAAGGAACTGGCGCCCTATCGGCTGCGCGCGGCCCGTGCGGCCCAGGGCCGGGTCCTCGAGATCGGCGTCGGGTCCAGCCGCAACCTGCCGTTCTACGGGGCTGCGGTGACGCAGCTTGTGGGTCTCGAGCCCGCTCCAAGGCTTCTCGAAATGGCGCGGCACGCTCCGCATCCGGACACTCCGGTCGATCTCGTTGAAGCGTCGGCCGAGGCTATGCCGATCGAGGACCGCAGCATCGACACGGTCCTGACGACCTGGACCATGTGCAGCATTCCGGACGTCGATCGCGCGATGACGGAGGCGCGGCGTGTGCTGAAACCGGGAGGGAAGCTGGTCTTCGTCGAGCATGGCCGCGCACCCGAACCGCGCGTGCGCTGGTGGCAGGATCGCCTGACGCCCGCATGGATGCGCATCTCGGGCGGTTGCCATCTCAACCGGGACATCGCTGACGTCTTGACCCGGAACGGCTTTCGCATCGACGAGATGCGCACCGGCTATATGAACGGGCTGAAGCCCATGACGTTCATGTACGAGGGCCAGGCGAGCCCCCGTTGATGCCTTGAGATTCAGCGATGAGGAAAGGAATCCGAAGATGAGGGAACGCGGACATGTGATGACCCGTCGGTCGCTTGCAGGGCTGATGGCGGCGGCAGCGGCGGCAGTCCTTGCCAGGCCTGCCGTTGCGGCGCCGGCCGGAGAAACGACCGTCACGGTGCATAGGGATCCGAGCTGCGGCTGTTGCGCGGGCTGGGTGCAGCATCTCCGGGACGCAGGATTTGTCGTCCAGGTGGAGGAGACTGCCGATCTCGACGCGGTTCGGAATCGTCTCGGCATCCCCTCGGACCTGGCCGCGTGTCACACGGCGGAAGTCGCAGGCTATCTCATCGAGGGACATGTGCCGGCCGCAGCCGTGCGGCGCCTCCTCTCGGAGCGCCCCATTGCGAAAGGGCTCGCTGTGCCGGGCATGCCGGTCGGATCGCCCGGGATGGAAGGCGGCAAGCCGGAGCCTTACACGGTCGTGCTGTTCGGCGCCGATGGTCAAAGGCCATTCATGCGCTTTGTCGGCTCCCAGGTGATCGGTTGAGAGCTTCATGATCAGGGAGCGCTCCCAGCCGCCGCCGTCATGGAAGCTCAGATCGCAACCTGCCGAAGGTCCCGCGTAGATCACCGGCGATGTTGCCATTTACGCCATCGCCGAGTCATGATTGGTTGACGTCCTGCAACATGGGTGGAAAGTCATGAGGATCGTCGTTTTGATCATCGCGTTGTTCGCGCCCTCTGCCGCTTGGGCGCAGACGCCGTACGCCGGCATGCAGTCCCGCCACATCAAGGCGCTTTCGGACCAGCAGATCGGCGATCTGCGGGCGGGGCGCGGCATGGGGCTCGCACTCGCGGCCGAGCTCAATGGTTATCCCGGGCCCTCCCACGTGCTCGAACTCGCGGACCAATTGGGATTGAACCCGGAGCAGCGGAGCAAGGTCGAGGCGATGTTCTCCGAGATGAGGGCCGAGACCACTCCCATCGGCAGCAGATTGATCGAGAGCGAGGCGGATCTGGATCGGCAGTTCGCCAGCCGCACGATCACCGACGAGAGTCTGGGATCCGCCACCGCGGCGATCGCGAAGACGCAGGGAGAGCTGCGGCAAGCTCATCTCAAATATCACCTGCGCACCGCGGCGGTTCTCGATCAGGCGCAATTGGCAAGATACGCCGAGCTGCGCGGGTACACGTCCGGCGGCGCGTCGCAGCGCCATCGTCACCATCAATGAGCTGGCGCACGGCCGAGCGTTGCCGATCCCTGGATGACGCCAAAACAGCCGGTGTCATCTTCCGCCGCTACGGCTGTGGAGGATAGCGGTCGAACGCCGGCAGTTCGTGCGCATGCTCCATCCAGCGAAGACGCTCGGCGACCTGGATCTGCATCGTTGCCGGCACGACCTCGGGATCGTCATAGGTCGCGCTCTGGATGTCGATGATTCCGGGCATTATGTTGGCATTGAAATAGAACAGGCCGGTGCCGCAGTCGCCGCAGAAGTGCCGCCGGCCATGTTCCGAGGAGTGGTACACCTTCGGCTCGCCCTTGGTCACCTTGACGGCATCGTCCGCGTACATCGTCCAGCCGACGACCGGCGCGCCGGCGTGAAGTCGGCAATCGCGGCAGTGGCACAACGCGTGCACGATCGCCTCGCCCTCGACCTCATAACGGATTGCGCCGCAGTGACAGCCGCCGGTGATGGTGCTCATGCGTTCCTCCGATCGAAGATGGTTTCGCCGCTCGATAGCCTTCGAGACGTGCCGCTTCAACGCCGCAATCGATCTGTGGTTGCGTCCTACTGTCGCGTGACAACTGCTGCCATGGGAGCCGCGCTGACTGCCGCGGGAAATGCAGGGCGCGCGCCGCAGTTCCGCGCGCCCGAGCTTGAATGAGCCCTGACGCGCAGTGTTGCGCAGCTGCGTTTCGGTCAACGACGTGGCCAGCGAAGCGCCAGGCTCGGGCTTCGACTGAGAGCCACTTGCCGAAACGGCGTTCGAGCACGGCAATGTCTGCCAGGGCCACTAGCGGAATGTCTTCAAGGCTCCGCTTTATGAGAGTCCCTGATTTTGCGGAGCAACCTTGGCAATCCTGCTGTACCCCTAGACCCTCTGCTTACAGTTAAATCAGCGGGATTTCCGCTTTCACTGAACTTCATTATTTGCCGGATTGGCTCCGCCATTTTGGCAAGCAAAAACTGGCAGTCTCGGGCGCGCTCCTCCGCAAAGGCAGGGAACGCCTTCATAGAGACCACGTCAACCGTGGCAAAGTACTTCCATTGAGGAGACCCTTTCCAGTGACAGCGAACGTAAGGCACTGGCTCTAACATCACGTTGTCTGCATCAACATTGTGGTATGCGCGAATGAGCTCGCCCTCAATGAGAACGACAGGAAACGCACCTCCGCAATTGTCCTCGCTATTCGATCACCTCGTCGGCGCGGACGAGTAGTGAGGGTGATACGGTGAGGCCCAGCGCTTTGGCAGTCTTCATGTTGATGATCAGCTCGAATTTGATCGGCCTCTCTACCGGCAATTCGGAAGGCTTGGCGCCTTTGAGGATCTTGTCCACGTAATGTGCCGCACGGCGGAACAGATCTCGGGCGTCGGCTCCGTACACCGACAATCCGCCATCGGCATAATGCCGGAACAGATAGTTTGCCGGCAGGCGATATTTCGCCGCGAGCGCGATAATCCGCGGAGCCTGAACATAGGTGAGCGTATCGCCAAAATCGATGATTGCATCGGCATGCTGGGCAGCAGCGGATGCAAACGCGACGTCGAGCTCCTCGGCCGTCGCCGCCTCGACCGGCAGCAAGGCCACGCCGAGCTCCCGGCCTATGCGGGGTACGTCTTCTGCGAGATATAGCCTCTGCATTGGGTTGGCCGGATTGACCAAGAGCGCGATCTTCGAGGCGCCGGGAACGAGTTCTCGAAGGATTTCGAGACGTTTCGCGAGGAAGTCATCCGGTACCATGGTCGAAAGGCCCGTCACGTTGCCTCCTGGACGCGGCAGGCTTTGCACGAGGCCAAGCTTCACGGGGTCGGCCACACTCACGAATACGATAGGAACGGTGGTGGTTGCCGACTTCAGCGCTACGGCCGCTTGCGGACCGGGAGCGACAAACAGCTCGGGACTGAGGGCAATCAGATCGGCGACAGACGCCGCCAGTCGATCCGAGGGATGAGAAAAGCGATACTCGATGAGGAGATTTTTTCCTTCGATCCAGCCGAGGCTTCGCAGCGTGTCAAGAAGCACGAGCTCGGCTTGATTGAGGGCTTTCCCACCTCCATCACCTACAGCGAGAAAGCCGAGCCGACGGCGTTTTCCCTGCGCGCGCGAATAGCATGGCGAAATGAGCAGCGCCGCGGTGCCCGCTATGAACTCCCGCCGTTTCATTCGACCCTCATCGCAGCGTGAGGACCAGGGGCGGCAGCGTATCACCTTTCGATAGTCGTCGCACTCTGTAGCTGCAAATGCTGCGCCGCAAATGTGAGGCGTGGCTCGGGACGGGCTATGGGTCGAGACTTGCGAACCTCACAGGAGCGAGCGCTGAGATCAACCATGGGGCAAGGCGCTCCTCGCTTCAGGCGAGGACATCGCAATCGCAATCTTTGCTCCGACATGACAACACCCGCAACGGATGGCTCCGCGCGGGTGTGACGAACTCTCGATGATGCCAGTATGCCGGTGTTTTGCCCGACGAGTCAAAGGAGCGTGCACGTCCGTCCGGCCGCTTCGTCATCGTCGACGGAAGAACGTAATGATTTCAATGCCCCCGCTACTGTGCATGGGGTTGTTTTCGCAGTTTCCGTTTTGCGCTGCTGAAACAGCCGGCTCAGCGCCGGCTGCGCGGCGCTTCGGCCTTGGCCGGCGGCTCGGTTTGCGGCGCGCAGGTCGCCGCTGCCAGCGAGGCCTGCGCCTGCGGCATCAGGCCGGGCTCGGGGGCGAGCGCCTTCATCAGGATCAGGCCGGTGGTCGCAGGGGAATCGATGATCAGCCGGTCGGCCGCGGTGACCTCTTCGTCCTCGGGCAGCTCGCTGTGCTGCGCTTCGGTCATCAGGTCGAGCTCGATCACCTTCTTGCCGGCCGAGCGGTCGTTGATGGCGTAATAGGCGATCTCGTTGCGGGTGTAGAACGACACCGAGGTGTAGGCCTGGCTCACCGGCACCGTCAGCTTGATCGGTCCGCCCGACAGATCGTAGCGGCAGATCGCCAGCGCGAAGGCCGGATCCATGAACGGCATCGGCGAAGTGTTGGGGTCGGCGAGGGGAAGCTGGGTGACGGCGTTCACCTTCGTCATCGGCGTCAGCCGCGAATAGGCATCCTGCGTCGCGATCCGCGGCAGCGCCAGCACGCTGACGAGATGGACCACGAGGCCCAGCACCACGCCGGCAACGATGGTGAACGCGAGCCGGATCATGAGCAGCCCACCGTGGTGATGCTCGGCATCGGCGCATCGCGCTGGGTGCGCGTTGCGACCCCGACCGGGGTGTCGTAGAGGCGCAGCATCAAGGCGTAGCGCTCGATGCCGCCGGTCGGCAGCCAGTTGCCGGCACGGGAGCGCGGGGCGATGCGGATCTCGAACGAGCCGTCGGACTGCCGCACGATCTCCTGGCTGGTGAAGCCGTAGCGGGCAAGCGAATTGGCGACGAGGTGGCCCTTGCGGTCGTACAGCGTCAGCGTCCAGAACCGCGCCGGCGGCGTCACGCCGGAGACGACGACATCGCAGCGGCCGTCGAGCGCCTTCCTCTTGTCGTCGGTGGTGGCGGTGAAGGCGACGCCGTCGCCGGTGCCGATCGGCAGCTCGCCGTTGCGCACGATGGTGGCGCGCGAATAGGGGTCGGCGTCGGCGGTGCCGGTGCGCGGCCGCGCGGTCCAGGCGCCGATGGTCAGCGTGCCGATCTCGGTGCCGCGCGTCGTCGTCATCCAGGTCGCGCCGACGCCGACCACCGTTGCGAGAAGAAGCGCCGTCAATGTGATCAGGATCAGCCGCACGGGTTTCAATCAGTTCTTGCGCGGAGCAGAGGCGTTGGCGTTCTCTTCCGCATAGTTTTGCGGGAAGGCGAGCGCGCTCGTCGCCGAGGACGGCTTCGCCGGCTTGCCGTCGTCGGCCGCGGATTTATTCGCGGTCCTGGCCGCATCATCGAGCAGCTTCTCGACGCGCACCAGGACGTCGGCACCGCGCTTGGTCAGCACCGGCGGCGGACCCGGCTTGGTCTCCAGCACCTTCGCCGCCGCATTGGCCTGCGCGTTGGAAACATGCTGCGGCGGCAGCTTCTGGCCCATGCCGATGCCGGGGATCTCCCGGACCTCGACGCCCTGATGCGCCGCGAGCATGATGTCGTGCCACGTCTGCGCCGGCAGCGAGCCGCCGGTCATCCGGTTGGTCGGCGAGTAGTCGTCGTTGCCGTACCAGACCGCGCAGGTGAAGTTGCCGGTGTAGCCGACAAACCAGGCGTCGCGATACGCATTGGTCGTGCCGGTCTTGCCCGCGGTCGGAATGCCATCGAGCGCGGCGCGGCGTGCGGTGCCTTCGCTGACGACGTGGCTCATCATGCCGGCCATGTCGGCGGCAACGGACGCGGGGATCGCCTGCCGCGGCTTCGGGCCGTCGCGGTCCCAGCGCCAGACGAGGTCGCCGGCACCGGTGCGCACTTCGAGCACCGCATGCGGCGTCACCGCCTTGCCGCGGTTGGGGAAGGTGGCGTAGGCGACGGCATGCTCGAGTACGGTGACTTCGTCCGAACCGATCGGCAGCGACGGCGTGTCGGGCAGCGGCGCCTTGAGACCGAAGCGGCGCGCGACCTCGACGATCTTGGCGCGGCCGATCTTGGCCGGGTTCGGCGCCTTGGGCTGATCCCGCCGGCCGATCTCGATCGACAGTTTCACCGGCACGACGTTGATCGAACGCGTGATCGCCTGCGTCAGCGTCACCGAGCCGGAATAGGAATGGCCATAATTCTGCGGGCACCAATTGCCGATGCAGACGGGGCCGTCGACCACGATGGAGTTCGGTGTGTAACCGTTCAGCAGCGCCGTGGTGTAGACGTAGGGCTTGAACGAGGAGCCGGGCTGGCGATAGGCGTCGGTGGCGCGGTTGAACTGGCTGGCGCCGTAGTCGCGGCCGCCGACCATGGCGCGGACGCCGCCGTCGAGATCGGCGACGACGGTCGCCGCCTGCGTCGCGTGATAGTCGCGGCCGAACTGGCGCAGCTGGTTCTCGACCGCGTCCTCTGCCGCCTTCTGCACGTTGGTGTCCATCGCGGTGCGGACCACGAAGACGCGCTCGGTGTAGGACTTCGGGAACGTGTCCACCAGCTTGCGCATCTCGTCGAAGGCGTAGTCGAGATAGTAGTTCGGCGAAGCCTCGTCGCGGCGGTCGACGGCGAAGGCCGGATTGCGGCGGGCGCCGAACACCTGGCCCTCGGTCATGAAGCCGGCATCGACGAGGTTGTCGAGCACGACGTTGGCGCGGGCGCGGGCGGCGGGCAGGTTGATGTGCGGGGCGTACTTCGTCGGTGCCTTGAACAGGCCGGCGAGCATCGCAGCTTCCGCCAGCGTCACGTCGCGCGCCGACTTGTTGAAGTAGAAATGCGCCGCGCCGTCGACGCCGAAGGTGCCGCCGCCCATATAGGCGCGGTCGAGATACAGCTTGAGGATCTCGTTCTTGGTCAGGCGCCATTCCAGCCAGATCGCGAGGAAGGCCTCGTTGACCTTGCGCTCGATGGTGCGCTCGTTGCTCAGGAACAGATTCTTGGCGAGCTGCTGGGTGATCGAGGAGCCGCCCTGGCGCACGCCGCCGGCCTGGGCGTTGGTGACGAGCGCGCGCGCGGTGCCGGCGATGTCGATGCCGAAATGCTCGTAGAAGCGGCGGTCCTCGGTCGCCAGCGTCGCCTTGATCAGGACATCGGGAAAGTCTTCCAGCGGGATCGAATCGTTGTGCTTGATGCCGCGGCTGCCGATCGGATTGCCGTAGCGGTCGAGGAAGCTCACCGCGAGATCGGACTTCTTCAGCCAGTCCTCGTCCGCGGTTTCGCGGAAGGCGGGGATGGCGAGGGTGAGCATCACGACCATGCCGCCGAGCCCGAGCGTCGCGGCCTCCGACAATGGCTCGATGAACACCCAGCGCTTCCAGCGCCCGACATAGAACCGGTCCATGAAGGTCGAGTAGCGCTCGTAGAGCTCGCGGATGCCCTTGGCCGAGGAGAACAGCGAGGAGTCGATACGCGCATCGAGGTCGAGGAAGAAATTCCGGACCCTCTGCTTCCAATGCGGTGGTATGATCTGTCGCACCTAGAACCCTTGAGGCTTGCTTCGAGCGTTCAAGCACCCGGCCGGGGCGGCATCGAGACGTCTTGGAGGAATGTTGCGGCAAACCCAAGGCGCCCGGGCAGCATCCGAGGGACTTGCTGTTCCTTCTAGCCGAGCGGGGCCCATAAACCAATGGTCACGCTCGCGATTTTGAACAACAGGCCTAATTGACCCGGGTCATTACGGGCTTCAGAGAGGCCTCGCTTGCACCCTTGCGGCCGTGCCCCCTAGATGGCGTCGCCGTAGCTCTTTCGAATTCTTTGTTGAGGCGCATGACCGCAGCTCCCAAACGACCCTCAGGCCAGGAAGAATTCTTCTGGAAAACCAAGACGTTGGAAGAGATGTCGGGGTCCGAATGGGAAAGCCTGTGCGACGGCTGCGGCCGCTGCTGCCTGAACAAGCTCGAAGACGAGGACACCGGCCGGATCTATTTCACCCATGTCGGCTGCAAGCTGCTCGACGGGGCGAGCTGCGCCTGCAAGGACTATCCGAATCGTTCCGACAAGGTTCCGGACTGCGTCCGCCTGACCCCGGCCAATGTCCGCAGCCTGAACTGGCTGCCGCCGAGCTGCGGCTACAAGCTCGTCGCCGAGGGGCGCGACCTCTATTGGTGGCATCCGCTGGTTTCGGGCGATCCCAACACCGTGCACGAAGCCGGCGTCTCCGTGCGCGGCCGCGTCGAGGGAAGCGAGGAGGAGATTCCGGACGAGGAGCTCGAGAACCACATCGTACAATGGCCGGCCGTGCTGCCGAAACGGGCCCGTCTGAAGCGACGCCCAAAGGACTGACAAGGGACTGATCCGCCGCTCCTTGAGATCACGTGTTCGGGATGGCCCTGCGATGGGATGCACCCATGCGCCGTGGTGCCTGCCTGGGAAGAACTTTGCTGTCTACATTGGATTGCATAGAACGAATCCTTCGCGGCGTTGCGCCGCCACATGACGTCCGACGAGATGAACAAAATCGAACGGCAGAGTGCTGCCGACGTCCAGACATTGCCTGACGACATTGCCGACGAGCTGTCCCGCCTTCCCAGCGAGGTGTTGAGCGTCGATGACGCGCCGTCCATCGCTCCGCCGGTGCCGCTGACCTCCGACGAGGTCCGCACCATCGTCATCAGCCTGATGCTGACGATGTTCCTGGCAGCGCTCGACCAGACCATCGTGGCGACCGCGCTGCCGACCATCGGGCGACAGTTCCAGGACGTCTCGAATCTCTCCTGGGTGATCACAGCCTATCTGCTCGCCTCGACCGCGGTTGCGCCGGTGTTCGGCACGCTCAGCGACATCTACGGTCGTCGCGTCATGATCATCATCTCGCTCAGCCTGTTCGTCGCGGGCTCGGTGCTGTGCGCGATCGCCCCGAACATGCCGATGCTGATCCTGGCGCGCGGCCTCCAGGGCCTCGGCGGCGGCGGCATCATGCCCGTGGTGCAGACCGTGATCTCCGACGTGGTGAGCCCACGCGAGCGCGGGCAATACCAGGCCTATTTCTCCAGCGTCTGGATGGTCGGCGGCATTCTTGGCCCGGTGATCGGCGGCGTGTTCGCCGAGCATCTGCACTGGTCGATGATCTTCTGGATCAATCTGCCGCTCTCGGCTGCCGCGATCGCGCTTCTGCTGCCGAAGATGAAGAAGATCCCGGTGTTCCACCGCAAGCGCAAGGTCGATTGGCTCGGCGGCGTGTTGCTGATGGCCTCCGCCGTCGTCTTCATGCTGGTGCTGACCTGGGGCGGCACGCGCTATCCGTGGCTGTCGCCGACCGTGCTCGCGATGGTCGGTGGCGCGGTCGCGCTCGTTGTCAGCTTCGTCTGGCACGCCCGACGCGCCGACGAGCCGTTCCTGCCGCTGCCGCTGCTCGGCGGAAGCGTCGTGCCATTCGGGCTGATGGCAGGCGGTTGCGCGCTCGGCGCGATCACGGGCCTCACGGTCCAGCTGCCGCTCTATTACGAATCCGTCTATCATCTCACCGCCAGCGAGGCGGGGCTTGCGCTGATCCCGCTCGCGGCGGTCTCGACCATCGGTGCGGCCGTCGCCGGGCGCACGATGGCTCGGGCCAAGCATTACAAGCGCGTCGCCATCATCGGCACGTCCTGGGCCGCGCTGTGCGGCCTCGGTCTCACGCTGACGACGCTGCCGCTCTGGGGCCTTTTGACGCTGATGGCTGCGTTCGCGCTCGGCCTCGGCACCACCTTTCCGGTCTGCGTGGTCTCGGTGCAGAATTCGGTCGCGCGGCCGCAGGTCGGCACCATCACCGGCGCCTTGAACTTCTTCCGCTCGCTGATGTCCTCGTTCACGGTCGCAGCTTTCGCAGCCATCCTGCTGATCGCGCTGGGTGCCGACATCCCGCTCGCCGGCGAGCATCATGCCGCCGGCGTCGTCAATGCCATTCCCGCCGAGGACATGCGGCATGCGTTCCGTTACGTCTTCGGCGCCGCCACCGCGCTGATGACCGGCGCTGCGCTCTGCCTGATTGCATTGGAGGAGCGGCCACTGGCTGGTCCTTCGGTGAAGCAATCCGTCGAGATGGCGGAGTAGTGGCCTAGCCGCCTGTCTCCGTAAAACCGCTCTTCCGCGGTAGCAGAATCGTAAATTCGGTGAACTCGCCGGGCTTAGTCGCGACGTCGATCGTGCCGCCGTGCTGCTTCACCACGATGTCGTGGCTCATCGACAGCCCGAGGCCGGTGCCTTCGCCGGCCGGCTTGGTGGTGAAGAACGGATTGAACATCTTCTCCTTCACATCGTCCGGAATGCCGGTGCCGTTGTCGCGGATGCGGATCTCGACGCTGTCGCCGCGGTCGCGCGTCGCGGCAAGCACCACCGGCGCGTAGTCGGCGGCGCCGTCCGCCCTGCGCTTTGCGACCGCATGGAAGCCGTTCGAGATCAGGTTCAGCAGCACCCGGGTGATCTCCTGCGGAAACACTTCGGCTTGTCCGGCCGCGGGATCGAGCGCGCGCTCCAGCGTCACGGTGAACCCGGGCTTCTCGGCGCGTGCACCGTGATAGGCGAGGTTGAGGCTTTCCTCGACCAGCGCGTTGATGTCGCTCAACCCATGCTCGCCGCCGCCTTCGCGCGAATGCCGCAGCATGTTCTTGACGATTGAATCGGCGCGGCGGCCATGCTGCACGACCTTCGCCAGATTGTCCTTCAGGAGGCCCGTCAGCTCGTCGACGTCCGCGCGCACCTCCTCGGCGAGCGATACCGGCGCAAGCACATCGTTCAGCTCCTCGGTCAGCTCGGCAGACAGCGAGGCGAAATTGTTGACGAAGTTGAGCGGGTTCTTGATCTCGTGCGCGATGCCCGCGGTGAGCTGGCCGAGGGATGCAAGCTTCTCGGTCTGAATCAGCCGGTCCTGCGCGGCGCGCAGATCGTCGAGCGATCTGGCGAGCTCGCTTGTGCGGTCCTGCACCTCGTTGAACAGGCGCGTGTTCTCGACCGCGATCACCGCCTGATCGGCAAAGGTCTTGAGCAGGTTGATCGCCTTGTCAGGGAAATGACCGGGGTCCGGCCGCGTGACGGCGATGGTGCCGATCGCGACGCCGTCGCGCAGCATCGGCACCACCAGGATGCTGCGGTAACCTCGCGTTCGCGCCAGTTCCTTCATGGCCTCGGTGAGGCCGGGTTCGCTCTGCATGTCGCTGCGGAAGGCATATTGTCCGCTTTGGGCTACCCGGCTGTGAATGCCCGAGCTCGACAGCGGCGCCGGGAAGGAGCTGAGCAGATCGGCGTTGCCGGCTTCATTGTCGGTGGTGAAGGCCGCCAGATGCAGCATGCCGTCGATGACGCGGGTGACGGTCGAGGAGTGCCCGCCGATCAGCGCCTTGGCGCTGTCGGAGATGGCCTGGAACACCGGCGTGACGTCTGATGGTGAGGCCGCGATCACCTTGAGGATATCGGCGGTCGCGGTCTGACGTTCCAGCGCTTCCCTGGTCGCGTTGAACAGGCTGACATTCTTGATCGCGATCACCGCCTGGTCGGCGAAAGTCTGGAGCAGCCGCACATGATGCTCGGCGAAGCTGCCAGTCGCACGGCGCGTGGCGATGATGATGCCGATGGCTTCGCCCTCGCTCATCAGCGGGGTAAACAGCATGCTGCGATAGCCCCGCGCACGCGCGATGTCGCGTGCGGCCGGCTCGAGCTCGGTGTCGGGCAGTTGCGCGGCGGCACCATTGGCAACGAGCTGATAGGGCGGGAACTGTGCGAACGGCACCGGGAACGAGGCCTGGAGCACGCGGTCGCCGGCCGGATCGGTCGGCGTGAATGCCGCAAGGTGGGCGGCGCCGTCGATGTAACGCAGCACCGCGGTGGAGAAGCCTCCGATCAGCCGGTTGGCATTGATGGCGATCGCCTCGAATACCGGCTGCACGTCGGACGGCGAGCCCGCCATCACCTTCAGGATGTCCGCGGTGGCGGTCTGGCGTTCGAGTGTCTCCTTCGTCTCGTTGAACAGTCGCGCATTCTCGATCGCGATCACCGCCTGGTCGGCAAAGGTCTGGAGCAGCTGTACGAGATCGGGCGCGAATGCGCCTGTTACAGCCCGCGTGACGCTGATCATGCCGACCGGCGCGCCCCGGTTCATCAGCGGCATGAACAGTACGCTGCGAAAGCCGCGCAGCCGCGCCAACTCCCGGTTCAGCTCCGGAACGTCGGCGGCCTCGCTGTCCGGAAACTGGATCGTCTCGCCGTCGCGCACCAGCGCAAAGGTCGGGAAGTCCGCGATCTTGCGCGGGAACGCGGCCCTCAGCCCCTCGTCCGCCTTCGGGTTGGTCGGCGTGAACGCCACGAGGTGCAGCTCGTCGCCGATGAACTGGAGCACGGTGGCGGAGAAGCCGCCGAGCAGGCGCTTCGAACTGGACGCGATCGCCGCGAAAACCGGTCGCGCGTCGGAGGGCGAGGCCGCGATGGTGCGCAGGATCTCGGCGCTGGCGCCCTGGCGATCCCGCGCAATCGCAAGCTCGCCGCGCAGCCGCGCGTTCTCGGCTGCGACCGACTGCAATCGGCGCTCGAGTTCCTCGATTTCATCGGAAGGGGTGGTCATTTCTAATCCGGCTCGATGCCACGACAGGCGTGACACCTCGGCGGATTATCACATCTTCTGCGGCCGGTGCCAGCGCTTGCGGTTCAAGCCCGGCCCGCTCACGTGCCCGGCCGCGACACCTCGGTCTCCTTGCTGGTGATGAACTCCAGCAGCACCGGGATGCCTTCCCTTGTCTTCTGGATGCCCCGCTTGATCGCGGGCACGATGTCCTCCGGCCTGGTCACCCGCTCGCCATAGCCGCCGAAGGCGCGCGCCATCGCGGCGTAGTCGCCGGAAATGTCGGTCGAGCGATACTTTTCGGTCGAGACCGGCATCACCTTCAGTTCGATCGCCATCGAGAAATTGTTGAGCAGGATCGACATGATCGGGATGCGCTCGCGCACCGCCGTCTCGAAATCCATGCCCGTGAAGCCGATGGCCGCATCGCCCCAGACATTGATGCAGAGTTTGTCGGGCCTTGCGAGCTTGGCGCCCATCGCCAGTCCAAGGCCGTAGCCGAGCTGCGTCGTCTTGCCCCAGCCGAGATAGGTGAGGGGCGCGACCGCTTTCCAGAACGGAGAAAGCTGGTCGCGCGGACTGCCGGCATCGTGGGTGATGATGGTGTTCGCGACGTCGACGGTGTGCTGGAGGTCCCACAACACGCGGTACGGGCTCAACGGTGCGTCGTTGCTGGTCAGCTTCGGCATCCATTTCGCCAGCCACTCCTTGTGCGAGGCCGCAATCTCGGCCGCGACCGCCGAGGCGTCGCGATCCGTGGTGACTGTCTTGCCGATCTCCTCCAGCAGCGCGTCGAGCACGAGGGCGGCGTCGCCGACGAGGCCGATCTTCGCTTCCACGTCCTTGTTGAGATGATTGGGATCGAGCGTGGAGTGAATGATGGCTTTGCCCTTCGGCATCGCGATGCCGAAATTGGTCTCGGTGAAGGAGCAGCCGATGCCGAAGATGACGTCGGCCTCGCTCAGGAACTTCGGAACCGCGCGCGGCACCGCAAGGCCGCCGGAGCCGAGCGAGAGCGGATGCGTTTCCGGAAACGACGATTTGCCTCCGAGGCTGGTGGTGACGGGGATCGCCAGCCGCTCGGCGAGCCGTTTCAGTTGCGGCCAAGCCTGTGCGTAATGCACGCCCTGGCCGGCATAGATGACCGGCCGCTTCGCGTTGACGAGAAGGCCGGCCGCTTCCTTCACATGCACGGGGTCGGCGCCGTAGCGGGTGCGCAGCACTGGCGTGTAGTCGAGCGGCTCCGGCACTTCCTCGTTCCACATGTCCGAGGGGATCTCGACGATCACAGGCCCGCCGCGGCCGTTCTTCAGCTTGGTGAAGGCGCGGCGGAAGATGTTGGCGACTTCAGCCGCCAGGATGATCGGCTCGGACGATTTCGCGAACGGCTTCATCGCCTCGCTGGAATTGAAGTTCGGCTCGACATGCGAAAGCCTGCGCTGATAGCCCATCGGCAGCACCAGCACCGGCACGGACTCGCCGAAGCACTGGGCGACGCCGCCCATCGCATTCTCCGCACCCGGCCCGTGCTGCATGCAGAACGCGCCGATGCTGCGCCCCGACGTGACCCGCGAGATCGCATCCGCCATGTGGATGCCGACGCGCTCCTGCCGCACCATGACGGGGCGGATCTCGGCTTTCGCCGCGTGCTCGATCAGATGGTTGACCGGATAGCCGCAGAGGATCTCGATCCCCTCGCGCCTCATGATTTCCGCGATCGCGGTCCCGAGCTTCATGGCGTCTCTCTCCCTGGGGCATGGCCGGTTGGTCCCGACCGATTGGAGAGAGAGGATCAGGAATTACGTGAGGCGTAAAGCGCGCACGGTTGGTGCGGCGGTAGGCCAGCTATGCGCCGCGGGCGTGCACTGGATTCGGCTGGCGATAGTGGCCGCAGCCGCTCGCCGTCGGTCGCGCGCACTGCAGCAGGCGCGAGGCAGCAACCAGATCCGGCGTCTCGAAGCCCTCGGCGAAGCCTTCATGGATCGGGGCGAGCAGTCGGACAGCCTTGATCCTGCGGCCGGTCCCGATCCAGTGTGCGGCGAGATCGGTGGCGATGCGCAACTCGAATGTCGCCGCTCCTATGGCGCGTGCTTCGGCGAGTGCCTGTTCTAGCCGTTTTTCAGCGCGCAGCGGCTCGCCGGCGTGGAGAAGGACCGCTGCGTCGACCCGTTGAAGCTCCGACCGGCACCAGCGCTCGCCTTGACGTTCCTGATGGCCGATCGCCCGCGTGATGGCCTCGCGCGCCTCCGCGATCCGCCCTTGCCGCAAATAGGCGCGGGCGAGGACCGCGAGATAGCTGCCGATCCGCATCAGGAAGCGACATTCGATCAACTCTTCGATCGCGGCTCGAATATCCTCCACCGCGCGCCGATCGCCATGCAGGTCGCGAAGGCAGGCGGAGAAATAGCGCTCGACCGGAACCCAGCGCGAGATGCGCTCACGTTCTAGGTTGCGACGCAGACGCTCGGTGAAGCTCGCGAGCGCATCCAGATTGCCGGTTTCGAGCGCGACAGGAAGCGCGGCGAGCCCGAGCGCATTCGACTGCGATACCCAATGGCCACTGCGATCCGCGGCCTCGACGGCGTCGCGGGCGAGCTTCGCAGCGTAGTCGGCTTGCCCCTGCATCCACGCCACGAACGGCAAGTTGAAGCGGACGGTGATGAACCGGTAGACTTCGTTCGCATCCTCGCGTGAACGGCCCTTGGCCAGCGAATAGGTTGCCGCGAGACGATCTAGAACTGCGCGGCTCTTGCTCAATTCTCCGGCAAAGGCGCAGGCCCATGCCAGTGCGCGGTCGGCTTCGGAGGTTGCCGTCAAATCGCGGTCGCGGTCGGCTAGCTCCGTGGCCTCCTCGAGATAGGTTATGGCGCGCGGGACCTGGCCAATCTGCAGCAGGTAGAAGGCAAAACCGACCAGCGCGCGCTGCTGATACTCGATGTTGCCGGCGCTCCTTGCAAAGGCGATGGCATCGAGCCAGGCGACCTCGTTCTCATTCGACATCTTGCGGGCGTAGAACAGGCTCCTTCCAAGGGCGCAGGCGAGCTTTGCCTTCAACAGATCGTCGCACGAGACGGTCTCGGCCAGGGCGAGCGCCTCCTCCAGCCGCGCCTGCGCTTCCGACAGGATGGAGGTTTCCGACCACAGGGTGATCGCTGCAACCGTGAGCCTGATTCCGAGGACAGGATCGCCGTCCTCGCCGAATGCCCATGAAAGAGCGGCGCGCAGATCGGCGATGCGACCAAGGTAGCGCTGTGTCCAATCGGCCGGCTCGCGCCAGTTCCATTCCTCCTCGGATTGTTCGAACAGCGCGAGGACGCGTTGCGCATGGCGGGGCAGCGCCTGGCCGCAGGCAGGATCGGCCCGTCGCCGCTCGGCGGCATAGCGCCGCGTGCTGTCGAGCAATCGGTAGCGCAGGCTTGCACCCTGGGCCTGCGCGCTCAAAAGCGATTTGGCGACGAGACTGCCGAGTCCGGTGACGACGTCGACCGGCGTAAGCCCTGCCGCCTCGGCGACGAAGACCGCGTCCTCAACCTCGAATGCGTCGCTGAACACCGACAGCAGGCCGAACAGTCTGGCTTCCCTCTGCGACAGCAGCCTGAAGCTCCAGTCGATCGTCGCCATCAGGGTTTCCTGGCGCGGTGGCGCGCCATCGGCGGCGGGGGCGCGAAAACCCAGATTGTGGTCGAGGATTGCCACCAATTCGCGAGGATTGAACCTGCCGATCTGGGCTGCCGCCAACTCGATGGCAAGCGGAATGCCGCCGAGTGAGTAGCAGATCCAGGCGATGGCCTCGCAATCACGATCGACGAACTGGTAGTCCGACCATTCGGCGGCGCGGCGAACGAACAACTGCACCGCGGGAAACCTGACGGCCTGATCGACGGTCGGGGCATAGCCGGATTTCGGTGAGGCCAGCGAACCCAGCCGGACGACATGCTCGGTGGCGTTGCCGAGCGGCTCGCGGCTCGTGGCAAGCAACCTGGAAGACGATGTGTCTGCCATGAACCGGCCCGCGAAGATCGTCGCGGCGGGTAGCACATGCTCGCAATTGTCGAGAATGAGCAGCATCTGCCGCGGTCTCAAATAGTCGAGGGCCGCAGCCAGACTGTTGTCCGGATTGCCTCTGATGCCCAGCGCCGTCACCAGTGCCGCGCCGAACAGCGTCGGATCGGAGATCGTGGCGAGATCGACGAAGCAGACGCCGTCGCGACACCGTGGCGCAAGTGCCTGGGCGACCGCCAGGCCAACCGTCGTCTTGCCGATTCCTCCGGCGCCAGCCAGGGTCACGTGCCTGTTGTCGGCCAGCAGGCCGGCGATCTCGACGACCTCTGCTTCACGACCAACGATGCCGCGCGGCAACGGCGGATTGGACAACGGGAGCGGTTCGGCGAACGCCAGATCATCCTCGATCTCGCCGATGCTGATTTGCACCTCGGCGATGAACTTGTACCCGCGGCGCGCCACGGTCGCGATGTAGACGGGTTCGATCTGGGTATCTCCCAGCGAACGCCGCAAGCTCCACATGTTGACCTTGAGATTGCTGTCGTGGAGGAAGGTCCCCGGCCAGGCCGCGGCCATCAGCTCATTCTTGCTGACGAGTTCGCCGCAGCGCTGCACCAGCACTTGCAAGAGTTCGAATGCGCGCCCGCCCAGTTTGACCGGGCGTCCGTCGAGAAGGAGCAACTGGCGGCGGGGAACCAGTCTGAATGGGCCGAAGCAGTATGTGAGCTCCCGTCGGAGTGTGGCCCGTTGCCGTGTCTCCGTGGCAGCCCGCATTGATCCATGCCAATCGATCGAACAGATCGCCTGCCATTATCATGCACTGCAAACTGGTTGAAGAGAGTCGTTCTGAATTCGCACGATCGTCGCGGGCATCTGCCGCGGGATTGCTGCGACAAAATCGCTCATGCGCCGGCCGGAAGGTGCCGGCGCGCGGAACGGATTCTCGACCGAACTCGCTATTTTCGGTGTTTGCCAAGAACCGCCATGCGCATGACTTCGACGCCGCCATCGGCAAGTTCCGGTAGCTTGGCGAACCAGTCTTTCACATAGGGCATCGCGTTGTGCGCGTCGAAATCGGTCTGGCTGGCGAAGACCTCGTAGAAGATGAAGTGACCGGGCCTGGCGCGGTCTTCCTGAAGGAAATAGACCAGGTTCTTGGGATCGCCGCGAACCAGGTCGATCAGCGGCAGTGTGGCGGCGCGCAACGCGTCTTCCTTCCCGGGCTTGGCCCTCACCTGCGCCACCACCGAATATGCGCCATCCGGAATCTCCTGATAGCGCGCGCGCGGCGCTTCCTCGGCGACCGCGGACGGCGCCGTCATGGCCATCGAGGCGGCGGACAGCAGGACGCAAAGCGAATTGCGGACGAGACTTTGCATGATGAGCTCCTTTAGATGTGATCGTGAGTGCGAGGCGGCCAGGTCACCGGCACTGACCGGTCGCGCGCCACGCTTGAGGCGTCAGCGCACGACTTTTTGCTGCCGCTTTGCCAGGGCCTCGCTGAAGCGCCTCTTGACCGGGTCGAGCGCTTTGACGAATTCGAGTTGCTCGCCCTCGGGACCCTTGCAATAGATCAGCTCCCAACCGTTCGAAGGCTCCGCCGTCACGCGGTTCGTGTTGGCGCTGCTGGGAGCCGCCTTGCGGTCCGCTTCCGTCATGACGCGGATGGTGCGGTTCGCTCTCACCTGTGTCATGCCGCGGCGCGCGGACTCGGCTTCGAGGTCGGCGATGAACTTGTTGAAGTCGACGTCGTCGCGGACGTAGAAGCAGATGTGCATCATGCGCGGGAAAGCCGGGCTCATGTGCTCCAGCGGTTCGGCAAAGCTCTTCGCGCTGCCCATGGGCTGATCTGCCTCGCGATATTGCAGCAGTTCGAGCACCATGTTGTCGAACTGGATGAAGCGGACATCGAGCCGCTGCGCTCCGCTTCGCAGGTCGGGAACGCCGATCGTCCGCGGATTGACCCCGCGTGCGTTCGCCTCGATCTCCTGGTCGGCCAGCAGCGTGTTCTGCACCCCGTCGCCCTGGAAGTCGCCATGACGAAAGACCTCGGTGCCGCCGAGCACCTCCGTATAGAACTCGTAAGCCCGCTCCATGTTCTGGACCGTCAACCCGAAATGCTGGACGCCCTGCAGCCGCGCGCCGAGCGGCGCCTCGTTGCGCTCGGCCGGGGACATGCCGTCCGGCGCCGCGGACGCGACTGACGGCATGCTGCCGACCGCAAGACCGGTGATCATCGCGGCGCCTGCCGTGCGAAGCAGGTTGCGGCGTTCGATTTCGGCAATGTTGCACGTCTCATCGGTCATTCTCGTCTCCTCGGTCTATGGGTGATGTCATGTGCCGGTCAGCCGGCGTCCGGAAGCGGAGCAGCCGGATTGACGAGACCGGCCGATCGAAGTTCGCGCCAGAAATCGCCGGGTATTGATTGGTCAAGGGCCGCGCGGTCCTCGGCGATGCGGCCGGGCCGGCTCGCCCCGGGGATCACGGCGGCGACCACCGGGTTTGCCAGCGCGAACTGCAGGCCTGCGGCCTTCATGCTGATGCCATAGCGATCGGCGATCGCCCTGATCCGCGTCACCTTGTCGAGGATTTCCGGAGGGGCTGGCGCATACTCGAAGTTCGGACCGCCGACGAGCGCGCCCGAACTGTAGGGCCCGCCGACGACGATCGCGAGCTCATGCTCCGCAACCATCGGCATCACCCGCTGAAGCGCCCTCGCATGGTCCAGCAGCGTGTAGCGGCCCGCGAGCAGGAAGCCGTCGGGGCGCGGCTCTTCGAGCGCGAGCAGCAGCTCGATCGGCTCCACCCGGTTGACACCCAGCCCCCATGCCTTGATCACGCCCTCGTCGCGCAGCCTGTCGAGCGTCCTGAACGCGCCCTTGCGCGCACTCTCGAAGATCGACAGCCACTCGTCTCCGTAAAAATCCTGCGCAACGTCATGCACAAAGGCGATATCGACATGGTCGGTGCCCAGCCGCTTCAGGCTGTCCTCGATCGAGCGCAACGTCCCGTCCCGGGAATAGTCGTTCACGATCCTGTTCGGACGACCATGTTTGAAGACGCCGCCTTTCTCGCCGAGATCGCGGGCACTGACATCCTCGACCTCGTCCAGGATCAGGCGCCCGACCTTGGTGCTGATCACGTACTCCTCACGCGGCCGGCCGGCGAGCGCTGCACCCATGCGGATCTCGGCGAGACCTGCGCCATAGAAGGGCGCGGTGTCGAAATAGCGGATGCCGTCGTCCCAGGCGGCATTCACCGTCGCGAGGGCTTCCTGCTCAGGGACGTCACGAAACATGTTGCCGAGCGGCGCCGCACCGAAGCCCAGTCTTCCCGGCAGAATATCCTTGAGAGCCATGCTGCATATCCTTCGCTGGTAACGGACGGGACCATCGTCGGCGACCGCGGCAACGTCGACCTCGACGATCACACGTTCGGTCTTCGTCACATCGATCCGGCAGGACTGCCGTTCGATGGAGCATCAATGGCTCATCCGGCCATTGCGGTATTTCCGATTCCTGCGCGATGACCGACGCATCTTGCTGATCGGGACTGGGTCAGCCGCTCGAGCCAATCGAGCGTATCGTTCAAGCCTTTGCTTTGGCTGCCTTTTACCTCTTTTAACCGCGCCGGCTCTGGACTTCGCTACTGCGCCTTGTGAGAAATCCGCATCGGCGTGGCAGCGACCGGGGCTGCAACTCACCACCGGATGGAATGATCGCTCGTTCGCGATACGGGGCCGGGATTCGCCGCAACTGAAGCGGAGGTCATGATGGCGCTCGTGACGCATGGAGATCAGAAATACAGGAACAGCGAGAAGCTCGCGGCGGCCAGCGATTGGCCGGGACTGAGCATCGAGCATCGCAAGTTCGAGGCGGGATGTCAGGCAACGCCCGTTCCCATCTGCACCGAGCTCGTCATGCTGCTGTCAGGGGGCGGGATGGTGTGCCGCGCCGGCAACGGTGAGGTCCAGAAGAGCCTGGCGCGGCCGGGGATGAGCTACCTCGTGCCCGTGGGGACGCAGGAGAGCCATCTCGAGCTTTCCGACCGGATGGAATGTCTTCATCTCTATCTGCCGCCGGCGCTGCTAGACCAGAGCGCGCTTGCGGATTTCGATATCGACCCGGCAAGGGTCGAGATCGCCTACGCTCACGGCCTGGCGGACCAGGTACTCTTCCACATCTGTTCGCCGCTTCGCGACCTGCTGCATCGTCCCCGCCAGCCGACCGACGCGCTGTTCGTCGAAGGGATCCAGGTCGCGCTCGCGGCACATCTTCTGGGAAATTATACGATCGAGCGCTGGCGCGCGCCCGAAAGGTCGCCGTCGCTCGAGCCGCGGCGTCTTCAGCGCGTGCTGGACTATATCGAGGCCTCTCTTGGCGGCGACATCAGGCTCGAGGATCTGGCGGCGCAGGCCTGCCTCAGCCCCTATCATTTCTCGCGATTGTTTCGTGAGGCAACCGGACTGTCACCGCACCGCTACGTCACCGATCGCCGCGTCCAGGCTGCGCGGCACGAGCTCGCACGCGACCGCCTGTCCCTGGTCGAGATTGCCCTGGACTTCGGCTTCGGCTCGCAGGCCAATTTCACGCGCGTATTCCGCAAGGCCGCAAGTCTCACGCCGGGGCAATATCGCGAACTGTGCTGCGGCCAGGCGGCCGTGAATGCGGATCGCAACGATACGGCATTCCGCAGGGATTGCGCATGATCCCGCAGGATTCGGGAATACGGCTCGGTTTGCATCGTGCAGTGCTGCTACGGCGACCAGATACGCGAGGGGATATACCGACATGATCGAACTCACAGTGAACGGGATCAAGCGCCAGGTCGACGTCGTTCCCGAGATGCCCCTGCTGTGGGTGCTGCGCGACGAGCTCGGCATCACCAGTGCCAAATATGGCTGCGGGGTCGCGCAATGCGGCGCCTGCACCGTTCACATCGACGGCAAGGCGGTGCGGTCCTGCCAGTCGCATATCGGCGAGGTCGCGGGCAAATCGGTCGTCACGCTCGAAGGCCTCGCCAACAAGGACCAACACCCGGTCTTGCAGGCCTGGATCGAGCATCAGGTGCCGCAATGCGGCTACTGCCAGACCGGACAGATCATGCAGGCCATCTCGCTTCTTGGATTGATCCCTGAACCCAACGACGAGCAGATCAATCAGGTGATGTCCGGCAACCTCTGCCGCTGCGGGACCTATCCGCGCATCCGCGCGGCGATCCATGCGGCGGCGAAGAAGAAGATGGCGGAGAAGTGAAATGGGCCACATGCAGACCCTTTCGCGTCGAGCGTTTGTCGTCGGCTCCGCTGCCATTGCCGGCGGCATCGCTTTCGGCGCCTACGCCGGTGCCGAAGCGGCCACCAGTGCAAGCGACAATCCGCTGGCCGCCGGCCTCGGTCCGAATTCGGTGACCTTCAATCCCTGGGTCGAGATCAGCCCGGACAAGATCACGCTGATCGCACAACACGCCGACATCGGCCAGGGCGTCGGCTCGGTGCAGCCGATCATGATCGCCGAAGAGATGGACCTCGATCCCGGCCAGTTCGAGATCCGCTTTGCAGAGCCTAGCCCCGCCTATTTCAACACGGGCTTCGCCGACGAGTTCGCACCGTTCGTGGCCGCGGACCAGAGTCCCGCCGCCGAGGAAGCGCGCGCCAAGACGCTCGAATGGCTCCGGGAGTCCGGCCTGCAGATGACCGGTGGATCGAGCACGATCCCGGACACCTATCAGAAGCTGCGTGTGGCCGGCGCGATCGCGCGAGAGACGCTGAAGGCCGCAGCGGCCAAACGTTCGGGCGTCGCGATGGCCGACCTTCGCACGCAATCAGGCCATGTGATCCTGCCCAACGGAAGCAAGATCGCCTATGTCGCACTCGCCGCGGAGGCGTCGAAAATTCCGCCGGTGCTCGATGCGCAGCCGCGCGATCCGTCCAAATGGCGCATGCTCGGCAAGCCGATGATGCGGCTCGACATCCGCTCGAAAGTGATGGGCGAGCTGAAATTCGGCATCGACCAGAAAACGGAGGGCATGCTCTATGCCTCCGTCAAGCTGAACCCCAACAAGGGGCAGCCGCTGAAATCATACGACGCCAGCAAGGCGCGCTCGATGCCGGGTGTCAGGAATATCCTCGAAATCAAGAACGGCGTGGCGGTGATCGCCACGAACAGCTGGTACGCGATGAAGGCGGTCGACGCCATCGCATGCGAGTGGGCGTCTTCAGTCTATCCCGCCGAGCAGGCCGACCATTGGAAGGTGCTGGAATCTTCTTTCAAGCCGGAATTTCTGGGCAAGGAGTGGCGAAAGATCGGCGATATCGACGCCGGCCTGAAGACGGGCAAGCTCGTCGAAGCCGAATATCGCGCACCCTATGTGGGGCATCAGCCGCTCGAGCCACTGAACGGGATCGGCCTCGTCACCGACAAGGGCATGGAGATATGGGTTGGCCATCAGAGCCCGCGCTTCGTGCAATGGGTCGCGGCGACCGCGATCGGCCTCAAGCCGGAACAGATCACCTTTCACAACCAGTGGACCGGCGGAAGTTTTGGTCACCGCCTCGAGTACGAGAACGTCCGCGTTCTCGCAGAGATCGCCAACCAGATGAAGGGCACGCCGATCAAGCTGGTGTTCTCGCGCGAAGAAGATTTCCTCCAGGATATTCCGCGGCAGATTGCCATTGCGCGGCACCGCGGCAGCGTCGACAAGAGCAAGATCGTCGCCGCCGATCTGCAACTGGCCTCGACGACACCGCTCAAGGGACTGCTCGAGCGTTCGGGCACGCCCTCGAAGGATCCCGACGGGCAATTGGCCGCCGGCCTATGGAACGTCTATTACGACATCCCCAATTTCCGGGCCACCAGCTACGAGGCGCAAGGGTTGTCGCCGAGCACGACGTGGCGCTCGGTCGGCGCCTCGACATCGGGCTTCTTCACGGAGAGCTTCATCGACGAATTGATCCACGCGGCCGGTCTCGATCCCATGAAGGCGCGCATCGCGATGTGCACCGTGCCGCACTATCGCAAGGTGCTGGAGACCGTCGCGGAGATGTCGGACTGGAAGGGACCGCTCGGCAACGGCCGAGGACGGGGCGTTGCCTTCGTGGAATCGTTTGGCACGCCGACCGCTGAAGTCGTCGAGGTGACGGCCACGGACCGAGGCATCAGGATCGACAAGGTCTGGGTCGCGGCCGACGTCGGCAAGGTCGTCGATCCCGTCAATTTCGAGAGCCAGGTGCAGGGCGGCGTCGTCTGGGGCCTCGGCCACGCCATCAACTGCGAGCTCACCTACGCCAAGGGCGCGGTGCAGCAGACCAATTACAACCACCATGAAGCCATGCGGATCTATCAATGCCCGGTCATCGAAGTTCGCGGGCTGGAGAACGATCCGAAGGTGAGGGGCATCGGAGAGCCGCCGGTTCCGCCGGCCGCGCCTGCGCTCGCCAATGCGATCTTCGCGGCCACCGGAAAGCGCATCCGCGAAATGCCCTTCAACAAGTTCATCGATTTCGTGTGAGGCGAGCCATGAGGAGATCTCTAATTGCGGTCGTCTTCGCGGCTTCTGCCGTCGCGGCGCTCACCGGGATCGTTGCGGCCAAGGACGAGGCCGCAAAGGACGTGCTGCCGCCCGGCAGTGTCAGCCGCGTCCAGGGACTGGAAGCCTGGAAGCGGATCGAGGCCGTCGTGACCCATCCCCGGTGTGCCAACTGCCATGTCGATGCCAAAGCCATACCCATCTGGACGCCGGCCGGCGAAACCAAGCCGCGCCCGCATGGCATGAACATCCATGGCGGCGAGAGCCGCATCGGCGCGGAGGCGATCCCGTGCTCGACCTGTCACATGACCTCCACCCAGGCAAACGAGCCGGCACCGTCACCGCCGCGCGCCGGTATCGACTGGCAACTCGCGCCGGTAGCTTTCATCTGGTTCGGCAAAAGTGGTGCCGAGATATGCGCGCAGATGAAGGATCCCAAGCGCAATGGCGGCCGCGACGCCGCCGGGCTCGTCGGGCATTTGCGGCACGATGCATCCTTGAACGGCTTCATCCCGCGGGGCTGGGCGCCCGGAGCGGGCCGCTCGACGCCGCCTGGCACCTTCGAAGATCACGTCAAGGACATGGCGATGTGGGGAGCGGCCGGGCAACCGTGTCCGAATTGATGCGTTCGCTGTCTCACTCGGGCTGACCAGTCTCCTATTTGCAGTTCTTGCAAATCGTCAGCTTTCGCCTCAGCGCCTCATCGTCCTGATCGAGCGATTCCTGCCCTGCGGAACTGTTCTTCGCTGCGCGTGACCTCGCGGGCGGCGCGACCAGACTCAAGGCGTCGCGGTCTTCGCTGCCGACGGTGAAGCCATCGTAATCGGCAGCGGGATTCGGCGAGAGCGGTAGTGCGCCGATCACAGGCGTCGAAGTATCCGTGCCGGGCGTCGCCAAGGCTGGATCGCGCTTCGGCCGCGAATTCTTGGCCTTCGAAGGTGGGGGCGATGCAATCGGAGCAAGCGAAACCGGCGGTGCCACCGGAGCCTGCCCCCTCGCGCTATCCTGTGCCCAGAGGCCGACACACACAAGGCCGAGGCCCAAGAACGTCGTGCGTCTCATCCGCATCCTCAAATAGCTTTGTTCAATGATAGGTCGCATGCTCATTCGAGCCACGCCGTGTGGAAGAATATCAGGGCTCAAATGACCGTCAAAGTTGACGGAAATAGGGAGCTGGCTCCACCCGGGCCACGATCTCTTGTGTGGCCCGACAGACGAAACACGCCAAAGCTGGGTCAATCGCGGTCCGCAAGATATTCGTATTGACCGAAATTCGGATATAGCGTAAGACCCGAAACATCCCGCCCGCCACAAGGGGCGTTTCGCGATCGTCACGGGACGCGGGCCGGGATGCGGTGGCCGCGACGGCGTCGGCGCGCAAGATTGGCTGCAGGGCGGGAAACCGTGAGCAGCGATCGGCGCGATACGACACGGCGCTGACAGCGTCTTCGTATGGTCTCGACGGTGAGCGCACGCCAGCCGTGGAGGGCCCAGCGAGGATGTGCGCGGACGGAGAAGTCGTGTGGTCCTGACGCCCGGGGTCTGTGCGTCAAGTCATGTGGTGATGCTCACGGCCCAACCGGGCACGCACATCAGCCATCTGCATGGCGACGGGGGCAATAGTGCATCGCTCCCCGAAGGAGAGCACGAAGGACACCGTTAAAACCATCGCGCAGGGAAGGCCGGGATGCTGGCATCACCTGTCGTCCACCCCGTGCGCGTTCTCATTGCACACGGGACTTCGGGTGCCTGCCGGTGCCCGGCCTTCCTTGCGCCCTCGCTTTCGAGGAGGGCGAAAGAGGACAGCAAGACTCGGGCGAAAGACGCCGCGAGGCCGCGAAGGTATGTCCGGATGAAATGCGAGTCGTTAGAGCGACGTCGTCTCTCCACACTCCGTCATTGCGAGCGGAGCGAAGCAATCCAGAATCTCTCCACGGAAGGATTCTGGATTGCTTCGCCGCAGGGGTTCCTCGCAATGACGATTTCGAGCAGCGCCCGCAATTCCATCTCCGTCACCCAGAGGCGCTCGCCTCTTCGGCGAGTCTCGAAGGGCGACGGCCCCGCTGTTGCCGCGCGCGGCTGCATCTCGGCCGCGTATCCTTCGAGGCTCCTGATGGGACGCTCCGCGCCCCATCGCTCGCGCCTCAGGATGACGGAATTGATCGATGCGCTTGGCGAGCTATCGCCGCTCCCCGCAACGACTGAGGTTGGAGTGACGCTGATGCCGAAGGCGACGGGCGATCGCCCATTACGCCTTCTCCTGCAGCGCGCGGCGCAGCCTTCGGATGATGACGCCGCGGGCGCGGTCGTCGGCGGCGGCTGCGACACGATCGCTGATGTCGAGCATGAGCTCGGACATCTCGTTGTGCCAGTCGAGACGGGTCACGGCCTCCGGCGCGAGCCGCCGTCGGTGATCCACGTCGAGCACGCGCGGTTCGGGCGCGGCGAGCTCATAGATATCGTCCAGCATCGGCTGGTAGACCTTGGCCGCGGGAATGATGCGTTCGGCCACGCGCTCGGCGAGCCCCGCAATCGCTCCTTCCTCGCCGTGGACCAGGAACAGCCCGCGGGCGATCGGGCGTCGCGCCGCGATCCAGCTGGCCATGCCGGCCCCGTCGGCATGGCCCGAATATTCGTCGATCATGCGGATGCGGGCCGCGACCTTGATCTCCTCGCCCTGGATCCGCACGGCCTTGGTCCCGTTCTGGAGGAAGCGGCCGAGCGTGCCGTTGGCCTGGAAGCCGGCGAGAAGCACGGTCGCGCGCTGGTTCCACAGCCAGCGCTTCAGATGATGGCGGATGCGGCCGGCGTCGCACATGCCGCTCGCGGCGATGATGATGTGGAATCCGGACAGGCGCATGATCGCCTTGCTCTCGTCCACGGTTTCGGTGAATTTGAGATGCGGCGAGTTGAGCAGGCGGGTGGCGTCGACGGATGGGTCGAGGCTCTCCGAATGCCGGCGGAACACTTCGGTCGCGCGGATCGCGAGCGGCGAGTCGAGGAAGATCGGTGCGGTCGGAATCCCGCCATGCTCCATCAGGTCGACGAAATCGACGATCAGCTCCTGGGTGCGCTCGACCGCAAAGGCGGGAATCAGCAGCGCGCCGCCGGCCGCCGCGGCGTCGCGCACCTCGGCGGCGAGGTGCTTGCGGCGGAGTGCGGGTGTCGTGGCCTCGCGTACCCGGTCGCCATAGGTCGATTCCGAGATGACGTAATCGAAATCGGTCGGCGCTTCGGGATCGGGCTGGAGCAGCTTGGCCTCCGGTCCGACGTCGCCGGAGATCAGCACGCGCAGCGGACGCGGCGAACCTTGCTCGGCGATTTCGAGCTCGATCGAGGCGGAGCCGAGCAGATGGCCGGCGTTCCAGTAGCGCGCGCGGACTCCCGGGATCACGTCGGTCCAGCGTTCATAGTCGACCGGGCGAAACGATTGCAGCGATGCGATCGCATCGGCCTGCGTGTAGATCGGCTGCACTTCCTTGCGCCCGCGCGAGGCGTTGCGCCGGTTGAGCTGCGTGACTTCCGATTCCTGGATGCTGCCGGCGTCGGGCAGCATGTAGGAGCAGAGATCGATCGTGCCGCGCGTTGCCAGGATCGGCCCCTCGAATCCCGCGCGCACGAGTTTCGGCAGCAATCCGCTGTGGTCGATGTGAGCATGTGTGAGCAGCACGGCATCGATATCGGCGGGGCGAAACGGAAAGGCGCCGTAGTTGAGCTCCTTCAACGTCTTCTGGCCCTGGAACAGCCCGCAATCGACCAGGAAGCGGCCCGTCGCGGTCCGGAACAGATAGCTCGACCCGGTCACGGTGCGGGCGGCGCCGCAAAATCGAACGGTGATGCTCATGTCGTCGTCTCCGGAAGATGTGTCGTGGCCGATTCGGACCGCAAGGCGGCCGCGAGAATCTCGTCGAGCGAGATCGCATTGGTCGGATGCGGCACGCTGTCGGTCGAACGGATCGACCGTATGCCGGCCTCGGTGAATGCGGCGATCATTGCGGGTGGAAACAGCGCGTGCGTCACCACCGCATCGACGACCGTAGCCCCCATTGCTCTCAGCGCCTTCGCTGCGGCCGTCAACGTCGTCCCGGAGGAGACGATGTCGTCCACCATGAGCGCCGGTCGTCCCGAGAGCAGGGCAGGGTCGGCAAAGCTGACGGCGACGGAGCGATCGCCGTGGCGCGTCTTGCGCGCCACAGTGTGCTGCAACCGCAAGCGGCTCGCGACATCGCTCACCCAGGGCTCGGACTCCATGTCGGGCCCGATCACGACGGTCGCAGGATCGATGCTGTCGGCCGCCAGCGCCTTCGCGATCGCCGGCATGGCGGACAGGTTCTCCGCTTCGATACTAGGAAACACGGACCTGATGTCGGGAGTGCGGTGCAAATGCGCATCGACGGTGACGACGCGGTCCACGGTCGTTGCAAGCAGATTGCCCATGGCGCGCTGGCTGATGGCCTCGCCCGCATGAAAGGCAGCATCCTGCCGCATGTAGCAGAGATAGGGCGCGACCAGGACGAGCCGCTTCGCGCCGCCACGTCGTAGGGCCTCCGCGGCGAAGAGCAGGGTGATCAGCTTGTCGTTGGGTTGATCGAGCGGGGCATAGAGGATCGTGGTGTCGCTCGCCGGCGCGACTGCAACGCGCAGTTCTCCGTCCGGAAAGCGGTGCACGGCGATCTCGCCGCAGGCAAGCCCAAGCCGCGCCGCGAGCCGCTTCGCCGCATCGGCGCCGGACGGCAATGTCTGGAGCGCGATCGTGCTCACGGCGCCGTCGTGCCCTGCAGGGCTTCGTGACCGTTGACGAGGTAACCGGTCTCTTCGGCGGCGGCATCGGCGACCAGATCATGCTCGGGATGGTCGAAAGTGTAGACGCGATAGAGCGGCTCGCCCTGCTCGACGCGATCGCCGATCTTCTTGAACAGGCGGATGCCGGCGCCCTTGTCGAGCGGCGCGCCGGCGGTGCGGGCGAGGCGGTTCAGGCGCAGGCAGTCGATGGCGGACACGATGCCGTCATGCATCGCCTTGACGTCGAAGCTGAGCGGTCCCAGCTCGTTGCTGCATGTCGACGGGCCCTGTGCGTCGATGATCTTCTGCATCTGCTTCAGCGCCGCGCCGCTGTCGAGCAGTTCGCGCGCCCGGGCATAGCCCGCGCCGCCGCGCAGCTTCGGGTCGTATTCCAGGAGATGGGCGGCGAGCCGGAGCGATTTCTCGCGCAGATCGCGCGGCGCGCCCGGCTCGTTGCCGAGCACCACCATGACGTCGTTGGCTTCGAGCACCGGCCCGATGCCGTTGCCGATCGGCTGGCTTCCGTCGGTCGTGATCACCTCGACCGAGCGGCCGAAGCGGTCGCCGACGAATTCGAACAGCTTTCGCAGCCGCATGGCCTCGACGCCGCCGCTGACCTTCGCGGTCGGCCCGACCGGAATGTCGATCAACAGGTGGGTCGAGCCTGCCGCGATCTTCTTGGACATGATGGAGGCGACCATCTGCTCGCGGGTATCGAGGCTCAGGGGGCGCTCGACCGAGATCAGGACGTCGTCGGCCGGCGACAGGTTCACGTGCCCGCCCCAGATCAGGCAGCCGTTGCAGGAAGAGACGATCGCCTTCATCTCCTCGACGCCGATATTCACCCGCGCCAGCACCTCCATCGTGTCGGCTGTGCCGGCGGGCGAGGTAATGGCGCGCGAGGAGGTCTTCGGGATCGGCAGGCCATGGGCGGCGACGATCGGCACCACGACCATCGACGTGCGGTTGCCGGGGATGCCCCCGATGCAATGCTTGTCGACGACGACCGGGTTCGGCCAGATCAATTGCGTGCCGGCCTGCGCCATTGCCCCCGTGAGGGCGAGAAGCTCGTCGCTGGTGATGAAGCTCGCCGACCCGATCAGGAAGGCGGCGATCTCCATGTCGGAGTAGCGGTAGTGCGCGAGGTCGCTGATGATCGCGCCGATCTCGGCCTGGCTCAAGGTCCGTCCGCGGATCTTCGCGCGCACCGCTTCCAGGCTCTCCGGAGGCGAGGCGGGCCTGACCGTGACCGGCGTGCCGACGGCTTCCGCGAAGCGCCGGAACGCAGGTTCGGAGAGGCCGATCTCGTCCGAAGCCGCCAGCGTATCGTCATCCGTGATCAGCAGCGTCGCCAGCAGAACCTTGCCGCCACGACGAAGCTCGACGCGGCTGAAGCCGCGGAAGATTTCCGCGCGCAGCGCCTTCGAGTGCCGGGAGACGACGACGACGTTTTCGCGGCCGGTATCGAGGCGGACGCGGCGGATCTTCAGTTGGGAGTGCGGAAGGTCTGGATGCATGGACAGGCCGGCAGCAGGGAGTTGGGCCTCCATGCTTAAGCGTCGCCGTTCCGGCGCTGTTGACCCAGATCATGGCCCGCGGGTCGGGGGAGATATGGGGTGAGGGGCGTGGCGCGCCGTTACGCGGGGCAGGGCCAGCCGTTACTTCATCGCCGAGCTGATCGAGTTGAACTTGTTGTTGAGCAGCGCGCCGCCCGTGTTGTTCACGACGGTCACGATTGCCAGAGCGATCCCGGCGGCGATCAGGCAATACTCGATGGCGGTTGCGCCATTCTCATCGGCAAGGAAAGACCTCAGCAGACGCATTGCCAGCTCCTGTTCATCCGATCCAATGCATGGTCGCGTCCTAATCGGACTCGTAAATCGATCGAGTATGTCTTTGTGCGTGCCGGAAGAATTTGGGCTCGCGCGATCGCGACCCCGCTCATACGACGGCATTCATTAAATTAAGGTTCCGTCGATCCGTCCAAATGGCTTCAAATCGGCAGCCCAGGGGCTGCACCGGCCCAGTGCCCGTCAAGGCGTGATCGTGCAGCCGCTTAACCGATTGTTGAGCCTGTTCGTCAACGGACCGGCAAGGACATCTCCATCGCGCTTCATCCGCTCCGGCCGTCCGCATTCAGCGCCCGCAGCATGGCGATACGGGCGAACATCACCCATCCGCCGCCCGTCTCGGCCGCATTGATCAAGGTCTCGATGGCGGTCTGCCAGTGCGCCTCGTGCTGGGCGTCATCGGGCAGCTGCATGACGTAGTCCGCCGCATCCTGAAGCGTCAGCAGCTTGCGCTTGTTGCCCACGCGAACGGGATCGTCGAACGCCGTCGACCAGGGCATGTCAGGCCGGCCGATCGGCGGGGAGAGACATCACGGCGCGATTCGCGGGGCGTGATGCTGCTAGCCGGCCTTCTTCGCCCGCGCCGGTGTCCGCACCGGCTTGTCGGTCGCCTTCTTCGGCGTGGTCGCAGCCTTCGCCGCAGCTTCCTTGCCGCCCTTGCCTGATATCGGCAGCAGCATCTCGCGCTGCCCCTCGACACGCTTCTTCGGCCTCTTGCCCTTGACGGTCTCCTTGGCGACCTTCGCCGCGGGAGCAGCGTCCTTCTCGTTCGCGATGCTTCTCTTCAGCGCGTCCATCAGGTTGATGACGTTGCCGCCGGTCTTCGGTGCGGCCTTGGCCGCGATCGGCATGCCGCTGCGCTTCTTGTTGATGAGATCGATCAGGGCGGTCTCGTAATGATCCTCGAACAGCTCGGGCTCGAACGCGCCGGACTTCTTCTCGACGATGTGTTTTGCGAGGTCGAGCATGTCCTTGGTGAGCTTCACGTCCTGGATGTCGTCGAAATATTCCTTTTCGCTGCGGACCTCGTAGGGGTAGCGCAGCAGCGTGCCCATCAGCCCGCTGTCGAGCGGCTCCAGCGCGATGATATGCTCGCGGTTGGTCAGCACCACGCGGCCGATCGCGACCTTGTCCATGCTGCGGATGGTCTCGCGGATCACCGCATAGGCATCGTGGCCGACCTTGCCGTCCGGCACGAGGTAGTAGGGGCGGATCAGATAGCGGTTGTCGATGTCGGCCTTGGGCACGAACTCGTCGATCTCGATCGTGTGGGTGGAGTCGAGCGCGATCTCGTCCAGCTCGTCCTTGGTGACCTCGATATAGGTGTCGGTGTCGACCTTGTAGCCCTTGACGATGTCCTCGGAGGTCACCTCGTCGCCGGTCTCGGCGTCGACCTTGAGGTATTTGATCCGGTGGCCGGTCTTGCGGTTGATCTGGTTGAACGAGACCTTCTCGGTATCCGAGGTGGCCGGATAGAGCGCGACCGGGCAGGTCACGAGCGACAGACGCAGAAAACCCTTCCAATTGGCGCGGGGGGCCATGGGCTACTCCAGACGCAACAGAGGACAAGCGCCAAGGATAACATCGCCAAGGTGCGAATCATAGCAACCGCCGGCGCGGAATCTTGCAACGGCGTTAATCGCCGCCTGCGCCGTATTGCCGGACGGGCCCACGGTCCGGAACATCGCCCGAGATCACGCGTTGCCCTGGGCACTTCATAACCGCGAGGAACGTCGCGGTCATCGCAAGCGACAGCCACAGATTGAGGTCACCATGGCAACCACGCGAGAGCAGAACCGCATCGTGGAAACTCCGACCGAGGCGCGCCAGGGCGAGCCCGGGCCTTCGGTGGCGGCGCTGCTCGCCATCTCGACCGGACTTGCGATCCTGATCCTCGCCGTCGTCTGGTTCGTCTTCTTCCGGACCTGACCGCCGGATCCGGACGCCGGCTCCCCCGGCTCGCCGCCCGACGCGGCACATTGCGCCCGCCATGCCCCGGCTCATCCCGCGGCATGGCGGGCGCAGTCGCATTGGCTTGCAACAGGTTCTATATGTCCAAAAAGTAACGTAGGCCGGTTCCCTGCGTTCATATTCAGTTCACGCCGGAATTGCTCATCTCTGGCAGTGTTCATGCAGCCTGTTCTTGCAGCCTTTGGAGAGAAGCGTGCGCCTGCTCGTTGTTGAGGACGACCCCGATCTCAATCGCCAGCTCACCAAGGCGCTGACCGACGCCGGCTATGTCGTCGATCGGGCCTTCGACGGGGAGGAGGGGCATTATCTCGGCGACAACGAGCCCTATGACGCCGTGGTGCTCGACATCGGCCTGCCGAAGAAGGACGGCATCTCGGTGCTGGAGGCCTGGCGCCGCAACGGCCGCACCATGCCGGTCCTGATCCTCACCGCACGCGACCGCTGGAGCGACAAGGTGCAGGGCTTCGATGCCGGCGCCGACGACTATGTCGCCAAGCCGTTCCACCTCGAGGAGGTGCTGGCGCGCATCCGCGCCCTGCTGCGCCGCTCGACCGGCCACGCCCAGAGCGAACTCAGCTGCGGTCCCGTCACGCTCGACACCCGGACCGGCCGGGTCAGCGTGTCAGGCAATCCCGTCAAGATGACCTCGCACGAATATCGGCTTCTGGCCTATCTGATGCACCATTCCGGGCGGGTGGTCTCGCGCACCGAACTGGTCGAGCATCTCTACGACCAGGATTTCGACCGCGACTCCAACACCATCGAGGTTTTCGTCGGCCGCATCCGCAAGAAGCTCGATGTCGACATCATCCAGACCGTCCGGGGCCTCGGCTATCTCCTGACCCCGCCGCCAGCGCCGGGGGCTTGAGGCCGAGCGGTCCGGGCTTGACGGCCGCCCTGACACGGGCCTTGGTCGGACCATGACCTCCGACGACCTGACTTCCAGCCTCTGCCCGGACCGTTCCGATGGCCGCTAGCTCACTTGCGAACCGACTGTTCCTGTCGGCGACCGCCTGGCTCGTGGTGATTCTGGCCATCACGGGCGTGGTGCTGTCGTCGGTCTACAAGAACGCCACCGAGCGCGCCTTCGACCGCCGGCTCAACCTTTATCTGCGCACCCTCATCGCCGAGGTCGCGACCCCCGACGAGCCGCCGGACCGCCAGTTCCAGTCGTTGGGCGAGCCCCTGTTCGAGCTGCCGTTGTCAGGCTGGTATTGGCAGATCACGCGCACCGACACCGAAAAGCCGGAGGTGCGCTCCTCGCGCTCGCTCTGGGACAAGAAGCTGCCGAAGCTGGAAGACGAGGGCGCCGAGCTCACCGCCGCCGGCATCAGGCTCGCCTATGTCGATGGGCCGGAAGGGCAGAATCTGCGCATGGTGGAACGGCCGGTCGATCTCGGCGCCGACGGCAAATATCTCGTCAGCGTCGCCGGGGACGACACCGAGATCTTCGACGAGACGCGAAGCTTCGACTACTATCTCGGCGGCACCTTCACCGCGCTCGGCATCGTGCTGCTGCTGACGACCGTGTTCCAGGTCCGCTTCGGCCTCGCACCGCTCAAGCGCATCTCGGAGTCGATCGCCGACATCCGCTCCGGCCGGGCGGAACGGCTCGAGGGTGAATTCCCGGTCGAGATCGCGCCGCTGGCACGCGAGACCAACGCGCTGATCGATGCCAATCGCGAGATCGTCGAGCGCGCGCGCACCCATGTCGGCAATCTCGCCCACGCGATCAAGACGCCGCTCTCGGTCATCGTCAACGAGGCCGGCGCCCACCTGGCCGATCCGTTCGCGGCCAAGGTGATGGAGCAGGCGGACCTGATGCGCGACCAGGTCGCTCATCATCTCGAGCGTGCGCGCATTGCGGCGCGGGTCTCGGTGGTCGCGACCGTAACGGAAGTGGCGCCCGCCATCGAGGCGCTGCGGCGGACCATGGAGAAGATCCATCGCGATCGTGGCATCGTCGTCGAGGCCAGGGCCGATCCGTCGGCAAAATTTCGCGGCGAGCGGCAGGATCTGGAAGAGATGGTCGGCAATCTCGTCGACAATGCCTGCAAATGGGCGGCCTCGCGCGTCTTGATCGAGGTGCTGGTCGAGGCGCCGCGCCAGGCGGGTGCGGGTCCGCGCCTGCGGATCATTGTCGATGACGACGGCCGGGGCCTGTCGGAAGCGGAACGCGCGCAGGTCTCCAGGCGCGGCCAGCGGCTCGACGAGTCCAAGCCCGGATCGGGACTCGGCCTCTCCATCGTGGTCGATCTCGCCGCGCTCTATGGCGGCAGCCTTTCGCTCGGCGCTGCGCCGACGGGCGGCCTGCGCGCCGAATTGGTCCTTCCGGGACTCTAGTTCCTTGTTTCGACGTTGTTTTTCGTCTTCGTTGATCCCCCTCTGGTGAAAACCGCGGGCATTCGGACCCACTTCCTAAACGGCTTCTTAAGTGGGGCGTCCTATGATCGCGCCCGGACGCATCCCATGTCCGCCATTTTACCGTGCATTACCCGGGCGCATGAGCCAGACATCGATCGAGCGGCTGAGGGAATATCTCGCGCAGCTCCCGCCGCAGGCGCAGGCCCTGCTGATGCGAGAGTTCGAGCGCGCGCTGGAGCGCGGCCAGGATACGGCTGTCGCGACCCTGGTGCTCGAGCAGCTGCGCAACATCGTCCGCAAGACCGAGGCCGATGAAGCCGCGCCGCCGCGCACGGACGATCTGTCGCGGTTGCTGTTCCAGGTGCTGGAACCGTTCCTGGTCGAGGCGGGCACGCCGATCAGGGTTGGCCAGATTCGCCGCTCCTCACTCCAGCCGATCTGGCAGTGGCTCGGCCGTGACGGCGCACCGGACAAGGTGAACGAATTCGAGGCGCTGCTGTCGCGCCTGCCGGCCGACAATGCAGGGCAGGTCGAAGCCCTGGCCTTGAGGCTCCAGGCGGTGGCCGCGGATGCCATCTTCGAGCTGACGGGACCGGGCGGAGGCGACAAGTCGCGCGCTTTGGCCCGCGTCGGCCCGCCGAACGTGATCGAGGATCTCTATTCCGTTGGTGCGATACTCCAGGTCCGCGAGGCCATCGCCACCGTGAACGAGCGGCTGCCGCGCTTCCTGCGCACCTTCGGCGATCCGCAGATCGCCTCGGTGACGTCGGCGCTCAACATTCCCGCGCTTCAGACGCCGCAGATGCTGCCCTTCGCGCTCTCAATGGTCGTGCAGCGGATGACCGCCCCCTGGCAGATCATCCGCCTCGCCATCAAGATTGCCGCGTCCGACGACGAGATACGAGTCGCGGCAACCCCTTATGGCGTTGCCGTCACGATCGCGCTGCATGATTTGTCCTGCGTGGCCGCGATCCTTCGCATGGACATCAAGCGCGGCCATTTCGACAACGTCGCCGACAATCTCAAGACGCTGCACGACGGCGTGCGCGGCCTGCGCACCGAGCTCGACCTGCGCAACGATTCCGCCTGGGGCAAGCAGTTGACGTCGATCCGCGCCGACATTTCCAATGCGCTGCAGTCCGAGATCGACAGCGTTCCGGGCCGCGTTCGCCGCATCCTGCGCCAGCGCCCCGAGAAGGACATTCCGCCGGGCGCGAGGGTCGACAGCACAGAGGTGGAGGAAGCGGTGGCGCTAATCGACTTCGTCGCGACCTGCCGCAACTATGCGAGCGAGCTCGCGATCAACGAGGTGACGCTGCGCACCTATTCCGACCTCCAGCAATACGTGGAACGCTCGACCGAGCAGCTGGTGCAGTCGCTGCGTGCCGCCGATCACAAGGTCCGCACCTATCGACAGCAGCAGGTGCAGGCCGCGATCCGCTTCTGCCAGGTGCTGTTCGGCGACGATTACGCCTCGCTGATGAGCCGGGCCGCGGAGAACGCACTCACTGGCGAACGCAAATCGTCGCGCGCGGGCTGATCAAGCGCAAATTTCATTGTCGCAATTTCTGGTTGACCATATCGCTGGCGCACCGTACGGTCCCCGAGCAAGTCCGGGAATTTCTATCTGTAGGCGCATGAAACCCGTTATCAGCTCGATCGAGATTGAGAACCGCGTCATCGTTGCCAAGTATCAAAGGCTGATGGTTGGCGCCAAGGTGGTGCTGGTCGAGAAGGCAAGCGATCGGCAACTGCCGGAGACGACCACGAGGGTTGCATCTCGGGTTCCGGTCGGAGCGTTGCGCATCAGATTGCCGGATGCAATCAAGCCGGGAACATACTTTCTGAGGGCCTTCAACGGGCACGGCGAGGACGCGGCGCGAAGCGCGGACTTCGAGATCGGCTAAGCCGTTGGATTTTCAACTCTTCGGGACTGTACGCAGTGCAGCGCTTTGACAATTGTCAATTGCCGCATTGTCCGGCCGTGGTGTAAAGGCACCTATAGGCGCGGTTCGTGCGCTGCCGGAAGCTTGCCAGATGACTCTATGGTTCGTGTTCGCGCTGATGACGGTCGCGGCGATTTTCGCCGTGCTCTGGCCGCTTGGCCGCAGTAGCGGTGCGCAAGATCAGGGCAGCGAGGTCGCGGTCTACAAGGACCAGTTGGCCGAGGTCGAGCGCGACCTCGCCGCAGGACTGATTCCGGCGCCGGAGGCCGAGGCTGCGCGCGTCGAGATCAGCCGCAGGCTGCTTGCGGCGGCAGCCGGCGAGCCCGCAATGGCGCCGAGGTCGAACCTCAAATGGCGCCGTGCGGCGGCCGTGCTGGCGTTCGCCGGCCTGCCGCTCGTTGCGGTCGCCGTCTACATGCCGCTCGGCTCACCCAAGCTTCAGGACTTTCCCCTGGCGCAGCGGGAGCGCGGGTCGGGCATGGCGCAATCGCTCGAGAACCTCGTCGTTCAGGTCGAGCAACATCTGGAAAAGAATCCGACCGACGGGCGTGGCTGGAACGTGCTCGCGCCGGTTCTGGAGCGGCTCGGCCGCTTCGACGATGCGGTGCGCGCCTATCGCAACTCGCTCACCTACAATGGCGAGAGCGCGGAGCGCCGGTCCGATCTCGGCGAAGCGATCTCGGCCGGTGCCGGCGGCGTGGTGACCGCCGAGGCCAAGGCCGAATTCGAGCGAGCACATGCCTTGAGCGCCGACGATCCCAAGGCGAATTACTTCCTGGGTCTTGCCGCCGAGCAGGACGGCCGCAAGGACGATGCAGCCAATATCTGGCGCGCGCTGCTTGCGAAAGCGCCTGCGGATGCGCCGTGGCGTGCCCTGGTGCAGTCCTCGCTAGCGCGGGTCGGTGGCGGCACGATGCCGGCGCTGTCCGACGAGACGATTGCTGCCTCCAAGGATATGGCCGAGGGTGATCGCAACGCGATGGTGCGTGGCATGGTCGATCGTCTGGCCACGCGGCTGAAGCAGAACGGTGACGATGTCGAGGGCTGGCTGCGCCTGGTGCGTGCCTATCTCGTGATGGGCGAGCGGGACAAGGCCATGGGGGCATCGGCCGATGCCCGGCAGGCGGTTGCCAGCGACGCCGAGCGGCTGCGCCAGCTCAACGACGGCCTCAGGACTCTCGGGCTCGGCGGATGACGATTTCGGGACGAGAGATGCGGAGAACGGATACGCCATGACGCGCAAGCAGCGACGTATGACCATCATCGGCGGCTCGCTCGCCGTGCTCGCGCTCGCGGCCGCGCTGGTGCTCAACGCATTGCGCGACTCCATTGTGTTCTTCTCGACCCCGACCATGGTCGCCGAGAAGCATATCGAGCCCGGCAAGCGGTTTCGCCTCGGCGGCCTGGTACAGCCCGGCTCGCTCCAGCGCGGCGATAATCTCGCGGTGACCTTCGAGGTCGCCGACGGCAGTGCCAAGCTGCCGGTCGCCTACAAGGGCATCCTGCCCGACCTGTTCCGCGAAGGGCAGGGCGTGGTCGCCGAAGGCGCACTCGACGCCAACGGCGTGTTCAAGGCCGATACCGTCCTCGCCAAGCACGACGAGACCTACATGCCCAAGGAGGTCGCCGATGCCCTGAAGAAGCAGGGGCACTGGAAGGACGATTACGGCGGCAAGGCGTCCGAAGGCACCAAGCCTGCGGCCACGACCGCACAGGGCAATCCGCAAGGAGCGATGCGGTGATCGCAGAATCCGGACATTACGCGCTGGTGCTGGCGCTTGGGCTCGCGTTGATTCAATCCATCGTGCCCCTGATCGGCGCGCGCCTGCGCGATGCCGCCCTGATGAATGTCGCGCGCTCCACGGCGCTGGCGCAGCTCCTGTTCGTCGGTGTGTCGTTCGCAGCGCTCGTGATGCTGCACGTGAATTCGGATTTCTCCGTCGCCAACGTGTACGAGAACTCGCACTCGACGAAGCCGCTGCTCTACAAGATCACGGGCGTGTGGGGGAACCACGAAGGCTCGATGCTGCTGTGGGTGTCGATCCTCGCGCTGTTCGGCGGATTGGTTGCGAGCTTCGGCAACAACCTGCCGCTGTCGCTGCGCGCACATGTGCTGGCCGTGCAGGCCTGGATCGCCAGCGCCTTCTATCTCTTCATCCTGGTGACATCGAATCCGTTCCTGCGCATCGCCAATCCGCCGATCGAGGGACGCGATCTCAATCCGGTGCTGCAGGACATCGGTCTCGCCGTGCATCCGCCGATGCTCTATCTCGGCTATGTCGGCTTCTCGATCTCGTTCTCCTTCGCCATTGCGGCGCTGATGGAGGGGCGGATCGACGCCGCCTGGGCGCGCTGGGTGCGGCCCTGGACGCTGGTCGCCTGGATCTTCCTGACGCTCGGCATCGCCATGGGCTCGTACTGGGCCTATTACGAGCTCGGCTGGGGCGGCTGGTGGTTCTGGGATCCGGTCGAGAACGCTTCGCTGATGCCGTGGCTCGCCGGCACCGCGCTGCTGCATTCCGCGCTGGTGATGGAGAAGCGCAATGCGCTGAAGGTCTGGACCATCCTGCTGTCGATCCTGACCTTCTCGCTGTCGCTGCTCGGCACCTTCCTGGTGCGCTCGGGCGTCATCACCTCCGTGCATGCCTTCGCCACCGATCCCACCCGCGGCGTGTTCATTCTGCTGATCCTCTGCCTGTTCATCGGCGGCAGCCTTGCGCTGTTCGCGGGCCGCGCCACTTCGTTGAAGCAGGGCGGCCTGTTCGCGCCGATTTCGCGCGAGGGCGCGCTGGTGCTGAACAATCTCTTGCTCACGGTGGCCTGCGCGGTCGTGCTGTTCGGCACGCTCTATCCGCTGGCGATGGAGATGCTCGCCGATTTCAAGATGTCGGTCGGCGCCCCCTTCTACAATCTCACCTTCGCCCCGCTGTTTGCCCTGTTGCTGCTCGCGGTGCCGTTCGGGCCGATGCTGGCGTGGAAGCGCGGCGATCTGCTCGGCGTCATGCAGCGCCTGCTCGCGGCGGGCGTTGCCGGCCTCGTCGCCGTCGCCATCGCCTGGGGCTGGGCAACTGGCGGCAGCACGCTGGCGCCGCTTGCGATCGGGCTCGGCGTCTTCGTCATCGCCGGGGCCGTGACCGACATCGTCGAGCGGACGGGCCTGGTCCGGATGCCGTTCGCAACGGTGCTGCACCGGGCGCGCGGCCTGCCGCGATCGGCCTGGGGCACGGCGTTTGCGCATGCCGGCCTCGGCGTCGCGCTGATCGGGATCGTCTGCGAAACCACCTGGAACAGCGAATACATCGCGACGATGAAGCCGAACGACGTCGCTCATGTCGCCGGCTACGACCTGAAGCTCGACGGGCTGTTTCAACGCCAGGGCCCGAACTACCGCGAGATGATCGCCGAGTTCAAGATCAGCCGCGATGGCGAGGCGCTCACGGTCATGACGCCGTCGAAGCGCAGCTTCACCACGCGCGGCTCGTCGACGACCGAGGCCGCGCTGCTGACGCGCGGTGCGAGTCAGCTCTACGTCTCGCTCGGCGACGCCACCGCCGAAGGCGCGATCGCCGTGCGCATCTATTACAAGCCGATGGTGCTGCTGATCTGGTGGGGGCCGGTGCTGATGGCGTTCGGCGGCGTACTCTCGCTCTCCGACCGTCGTCTGCGCGTCGGCGCGCCGAAGCCGGCGCGAGCCAAGCAGCGCCTCCAGCCCGCGGAATGATCCTATGCGCCGCATGATGGCCGCGTTCATCGCGTTGATGCTGCTGGCCCCGCCTGCGGCCCACGCCGTCCAGCCCGACGAGATCATGTCGGACCCCGCCAAGGAATCGCGCGCGCGGGAGCTGTCGCGCGAGCTGCGCTGCATGGTCTGCCAGAACCAGTCGATCGACGATTCCGACGCCCCGCTGGCACGCGACCTGCGGCTCCTGGTGCGCGAGCGCATCGCCGCCGGCGACAGCAATTCCCAGGTGCTCGACTTCCTGGTGGCGCGCTACGGCGAATTCGTGTTGCTGAAACCGCGCTTCGAACGGCAGAATCTGTTGCTGTGGCTGCTCGGGCCGGTGCTGCTGATCGGCGGGGCCCTGGCGCTGTGGCTGCAGATCCGGCGCCGCGCGCGAAGCGGTGCAGACGTACCGGCACCGCCGCTCACGCCCGAGGAGGAGGCACGGCTCGCCGCGTTGATGTCGGACGATGCCAAATCTTCCTGACGTCCAAGCATAAAATGGAACGGAAGCCGCGGCCGCTGCCGCGCGCTTCATGCTATGTTGACCTTTGTCTGGAAGCTTGTGGCGAGATCGATTCCAGCCTCCGAGTCCTCCCGATGTTCGCGAACAGCAACCTGACGATCCGCTTCCTGGTCGGTGCCGTCGTCGCTGCGTTATTGTTCCTGCTGAGCATCGGCGGCGGCACCGGCTTCATCGCGGTGCTCTATCTCAACAACGAGATCACCAGCCTGTCCTCGGACTTCGCCACGCTGAGCGGACCCGTGCGCGACCATGCCATGCAGACCTATCAGCAGGCGCAGACCGCGTTCTCCTGGTTCCTGGTCGCCTGCGGCGTGATCGTTGTCCTCGCCGCCGCGATCTGCCTCACCACCTGGTTCGCCGTGCGCAACGGCATCCTCACTCCCTTGGCGGCGATCGTGCATGCCATGCGCGAGGTGGCCGATCAGAAATTCGAGACCGCCGTTCCCGGGCTCGGACTCACCAACGAGATCGGCCTGCTCGCCGGGGCGCTGGAGGTGTTCAAGACCAACGGCATCGAGCGGCGGCGCCTCTCCGAGCAGCAGCTGCACGAAGCACGGCATCAGGCCGAGCGGTCGAAATTCCTGGACGATCGGATCAGGCGTTTCAACGATCTCGTCGCCAGCGTCGTCGACAGTGTGGCGTCATCGGCCGTGCATCTGAAGACCAATGCCGAGACGCTGTCGCGGACCGCCAACGACACCAGCACCAAGGCCAATGCGGTCGCGAGCGCCGCGAACCAGGCCAGCACCAGCGTGCAGACGGTCGCGGGCTCTGCCGAGGAGATGACGAACTCGATCGGCACGATCAGCCGCCGCGTCACGGACGCGACCCAGCGCGCCGAGGGCGCGGCGTCCCAGGCGGAGAAGAGCCGCGATACCATCCACACGCTGTCGGATGCCGCCGACAAGATCGGCGAGGTCGTCCAGCTCGTGCAGGCGATCGCATCGCAGACCAATCTCCTGGCGCTCAATGCCACCATCGAGGCGGCGCGGGCAGGGGAGGCGGGCAAGGGGTTTGCCGTGGTCGCGTCAGAGGTGAAGAATCTGGCGCATCAGACCAGCAAAGCGACGGAGGAGATCACCTCCCATGTCGCCAGCATTCAGGGCATCACCGCAGAGACCCGCGGCGCGATCGACGGTATTTCCAAGACGCTGTCGGAGATTTCGTCCATCATGTCCGGCATCGAGGTCGACACCGCCCAGCAGCGCAACGCCACGCAGGAGATCACGCGCAGTGCCCAGGACGCCGCGCGCGGCACCCTCGACGTCTCCAACCATATCGTCCAGATCACCTCGACCTCCGCGGAGACCGGCCGGATGGCCGCCGAGGCGCGGGATTCGGCGGTTGACCTGTCGCAGCAGGCCGAGACCCTGAAGCGCGAAGTCGACGAGTTCATCGTCAGCGTCAGGGCGAGCTGAGAGCGCCAAATATCGCGCTCAGCGCTGTTCCAGGAACTCGGTTAAGTTCCTGTAAGGCCACGATTTTCGGAATGCGCTGAACTGCCGCATCCAAGCACCCCTTTATTACGAAAGTTTAACCCCACCGCCAGCGCACGGTAAGGCGCGAGCCCCCATGTTCAGGTTCGTAAGGTGCTGGCATCCCGCACCAAAGGAATTCAAGGCTCCTGGAGATTTCTGCATGACCGAACGTCCCGACCTTTCGAACCTTCCGTCGTACCGGCAGCCGCGCCGGTCGGTGTTCTCTGCGCGCAAGCTCGCACTGATGGCCTCGGTCGTCGCCGGCCTCGGCGCGGCTGTCTACGGCTTCAGCCCTTCGACCTCGCCGGCGGACCTGTTCTCCAGCCCGGCGCATGCGCAGGTCAACAACGAGGTTCGTCAGGTTGAGCGTCCGGTCGGTTTTGCCGATATCGTCGAGCGCGTGAAGCCGTCGGTGATCTCGGTGAAGGTCAACATCAAGGAGAAGATCGCGAGCAACGATGACGGCGATGATTCCGCCTCGCCGTTCCAGCCGGGCTCGCCGATGGAGCGCTTCTTCCGCCGCTTCGGCGGTCCCGATGGCATCCCGGGCATGAAGGGAGGTCGTGGCCGCGTCGTGCAGGGCCAGGGCTCCGGCTTCTTCATCTCGGCCGACGGCTATGCCGTGACCAACAACCACGTGGTCGACGGCGCCGACAAGGTCGAGGTCACCACCGATGACGGCAAGACCTACACCGCCAAGGTGATCGGCACCGACCAGCGCACCGACCTCGCCTTGATCAAGGTCGAGGGCGGCTCGAACTTCCCGTTCGCCAAGCTCGCCGACAGCAAGCCGCGGATCGGCGACTGGGTGCTTGCGGTCGGCAATCCATTCGGCCTCGGCGGTACCGTGACCGCGGGCATCGTTTCGGCCAGCGGCCGCGATATCGGCAACGGGCCCTATGACGATTTCATCCAGATCGACGCGCCCGTGAACAAGGGCAATTCCGGCGGTCCGGCCTTCGATACCAACGGCGAGGTGATGGGCGTCAACACCGCGATCTACTCGCCGTCCGGCGGCAGCGTCGGCATCGCATTCTCGATTCCGGCCAACACCGTCAAGAGCGTGGTCGCGCAGCTGAAGGACAAGGGCTCGGTCAGCCGCGGCTGGATCGGCGTGCAGATCCAGCCCGTGACCTCCGACATCGCCGACAGCCTCGGCATGAAGAAGGCCGAAGGCGCGCTGGTGGCGGAGCCGCAGGCCAACGGTCCGGCCGCCAAGGCGGGCATCGAGTCCGGCGACGTGATCACGGCGGTCAACGGCGAATCCGTCAAGGACGCCCGCGAGCTTGCCCGCACCATCGGCGGCATGGCGCCCGGCGCGACCGTGAAGCTCAACGTGCTCCACAAGGGCCAGGACAAGGTCGTGAACCTCACCCTCGGCCAGCTGCCGAACACGGTCGAGGCCAAGGCCGACTCCGACAAGGACAGCGGCAAGGGTGCCAATCGTGGCACCGACGTGCCCAAGCTCGGCATGACCGTGGCCCCCGCCAATTCGGTGGCTGGCGCCGGCAAGGAAGGCGTCGTGGTCACCGAGGTCGATCCGAAGAGCGCCGCGGCCGAACGCGGCTTCAAGGAAGGCGACGTGATCCTCGAAGTCGGCGGCAAGAGCGTGGCCACCGCGGGCGAAGTCCGTGATGCCATCAACGCAGCGCGGACCGACAACAAGAACAGCGTCCTGATGCGCGTGAAGAGCGGCGGCCAGTCGCGCTTCGTCGCGGTGCCCCTCGCCAAGGGCTGAGGCCTTCAGGAGGCTTACGAGATGAAGGGTATCGCCGGCATCAGTCGCCCCCGCCGCCGGTGCCCTTCGGGGAAGCAGCGCAACGCTGGCTTCCCCTGTCTACCTTCCGGTGGAATTACGCCCCCCTCCGTCGGAAGGCCTAGGGCGGTGAGGTCCCCCCAGCTTCACCGCCCGCCTTTTTCCTGCTTCGACACTCTCCCGCTCGGCTTGCATGCCGGTGCCGCTCGCGCCATGTTTAGAGAAGGTTGACCTCCTTGACCGCCGCCGAACGCACGATGCGCCTCCTGATCATCGAAGACGACCGCGAATCCGCCGACTACCTCGCCAAGGCGTTTCGCGAAGTCGGACACATTGCCGACCACGCCGCCGACGGCGAGGAAGGCCTCGCCATGGCCGAAAGCGGCGATTACGACGTACTGGTGGTCGATCGCATGCTGCCCAAGCGCGACGGCCTGTCGCTGATCGGCGCATTGCGCGACAAGGGCAGCACGACGCCGGTGCTGATTCTCTCCGCGCTCGGGCAGGTCGACGACCGCATCAAGGGCCTGCGTGCCGGCGGCGACGACTATCTGCCGAAGCCCTATTCTTTTGCCGAGCTCCTGGCCCGTGTCGAAGTGCTGTCGCGCCGCCGCGGCGGCCCCGCCGAGGAAACGCTCTACCGCGTCGGCGATCTCGAGCTCGACCGGCTGTCGCATCGCGTCGCCCGCGGCAAGGACGAGCTGACGCTGCAGCCGCGCGAATTCCGCCTGCTCGAATACCTGATGAAGCACGCCGGCCAGGTGGTGACGCGCACCATGCTGCTCGAGAACGTCTGGGACTATCATTTCGATCCGCAGACCAACGTGATCGACGTGCACATTTCGCGGCTCCGCTCCAAGATCGACAAGGGTTTCGAGCGCCCGCTGCTGCACACGATCCGCGGCGCCGGATACATGATCCGTGACGGGATCAGATAAGGCCCGGTGATCGTTTCACTTTTTCAAGCGTCATGATTGTGGATTGCCGGATTTTTACCACATCCTCCAGCCGTCAGTGCAAATTGCGAAGTCGCTGAAGGGCCAGGAGCCGATGTTCTCAGCAATCAGCGATACTGTTCATGCTTCTCCATGAATGAGAGTACCGCTTGGTCATAGGCGATGGGATTGTCTGGGAGCTTGCCGGGATCTCCACCCTCTCGCTTTTAGGCAGGCACGCTTCGAGCTGATCTACAATCCGATGAAAGAAGCGTGGGCTTCGCTCGCCATTGGACACCAGTGTGGGTGCTGTAATCATCTTCGCCATATCGCAGGTAAAAGCCGCGCGCAGCCGCTTCGGCTTGCGTCCAGTCTAACACTCTGAACCGACATGTAGCGGCAGCGCTTCAACGGAAGCATTGGCCAGCAGTTGACGCACAGCCTCGAACTTCTGTCAGGACTGCAGATTGGCAAGACGCCACCGCTCGTTGATCGGGTTTAGCCAACATGCCCTCTGTTCCTGGCGATATGAGGAATGATAGCCGCCGCGCGGCGGTCGCAATCATGTCCAGTTCTCGGCGAATCTCGGTCATCAACCCGAGGTAGCTTTGGTCGTCCGAGCGAAATGCTCGTGTTTCGCGAGGGAGACCCCCGCATCTTCACGTTTTCTTCTGCCTTTGAAATTGGAGTTGCCATGCGCCGTCTGCCCAACGACACGATCACGCTGACCATTCCGCAGCTCAGCTTTGAAACCTTGTTCGGAGATCCTGAGTTCCCGTCCAATGCGCATGGCGGCAACGACACCATCACGGTGAACGTCGACGGCCTGACGTTCATCAATCTCGTGGGCGATGCCGCAGCCCTGCTGGATCATTCCCGGGGCGGCAACGACACACTCACGGTCAACATCGCGGGCGAGAACAACACCGTCATCGTCGACGGTGATGCTCAATCCATGTCCGGCCATTCCAAAGGCGGCAACGACACGGTGACCGGCGACAGCACGGGCTCGGTACGCAACGGCTTCACACTCTATGGCGACGCCGAGGGTGCCATGTCTGATCACGTGCAGGGCGGCAACGACACCGTCATCGGCGTGTTCGGCGGCCGGTCATTGAACACACTGGTCGGCGATGGCGGAACCATGTCCGGGGACACCCATGGCGGCAACGACACGCTGGTCGCTCTCCAGACCGGCCAGACCGGCTCGGCAATTCTGTACGGCGATGCCTTCGGCCTGAGCGATCATGCGCACGGCGGCAACGACAATCTCACCTTCACGGTCGGAGACGATGCCCAAACCGGAGGCGGCAGATTATACGGCGATGGGGGTGGACTCTCGGGTGAAGCACGTGGCGGGAACGATACCCTCACGATTGTCGATCTCCATGGCAATCTTCACTTCTATTCCTTCCTGCTGATTGGCGATGTCGATTCCATGTCCGGTAACGCGCAGGGGGGCAACGATGTCCTCGCGGGCGGATCGTACGTCGACATGTTGATGGGCGACGCGCGGACCTACGATCCAGCGGCCCCAGGTTCGATCACAGGCGGCAGGGACATCCTAAACGGCAAAGGCGGCAATGACGAGATGTGGGGCGGACCGAACAGCGACATCTTCGCGTTCGAAAAGGGCTCGGGCCAGGACCTGATCCATGACTTCAATCAAGGCAATACGATCGTCGGCAGCGCGGCGGTCGAGCACGATCTGATCGACGTGCAAGACTACGGCTTTGCGGATTGGGCTGCACTGAAGAGCCTGATCAGCGACGACGCCTCGGGCAATGCCGTGGTTCACCTGACGGCCAGCGATACGATAACGCTGCAGGGCGTCCGAGCGGCGGACCTGCATGTGACGGACTTCATCGTCTAGTGCCATGTCAATTGCTGGCGATGGCGGTTGCCGGATCAACTCTATCGACGAACAAGCCAACCAGCACCTGCAGGAGAGTTTGCTGATGCCGCCGCTCGCTGGGGAAGCATGTTGGCGAAGATCACCCGCGTGGATACACGATGATAGACAGATACGTCATGGGCAGCTTGACGAGCCTCTCGGGACCGTGCAACGCGCCGGAATCAAACAGGATGGAATCGCCGGGCCGCAGACGGTAACTGCTATCGCCGTGCCGATAGTCGACCTCGCCAGTGAGCATGTAGATGAATTCCATGCCGGCGTGCTGGAATGCCGTGCAGGGCTCGGCGTCCTCCTTCAACGTGATCATGTACGGCTCGACGACGACGTCGCCGCCGATGACATGTCCGAGCAATTGGTAGACATGACCCACTTTGGTTCCGCGCCGCTCGATCACGACGCCCTGCTTGGCGCGCACGAATGAACAATCGCGTCGCTCTTCTGAGGCCGCAAACAACAGGCTGAGCGGGACGTTGAGCGCCTTGGCGATCGACTGAAGCGTCGCCAGTGACGGAGAAATCTGCCCGTTCTCGATCTTCGACAGCATGCCGGCCGAGATGGACGACGCGGCTGATAGGTCGAGCACCGACAGATCGCCGTCCCGGCGCAACTTTCGGATTTGGGCACCCAGGGCGCGTTCGAGGTTGCGGGGATCCTGCGGTGCGTTGGAGCCGGTACGGTATTCAGGCGCCTCGCGTGAGACTGTTTTCGAGCTTTTGGCCCTCGCCATCGGATAGGTCCTTTAGATGAGTCCCGGAACAGAGCCCAGGGCCGGTCGACCAGTACAGCAGGATTGGACGGCACGCAGCTTCGATGCATTGCCGACAGGCGATCAGTTCCGTGCGAGCCCGAACCCTGCCAGGCTGTCATCCAGCCAGCGACGGAAACTGTCGACAAGGCTGCGGAAGACTGCAATCTCGAAAACCGGTGTACCGTCCTCCAGATCATCCAGCCGCCAGATGATGGCGCCGAGGTGCGAAACGGCTGTCACAGCGACGGCGCCCGGCGCGAATGCACGGTTGTGCAGATCGATCGGAAAACCCCTGGCGAGAGCCTGGCGGACCCGCGGCCCGCTGACGCGGTGGATGACATAACCGTCGGTCTGGTCGGTCACCGATGCGGCATCGCCGACAGCCTGCTTGAACGAGACCGAAAATCCATTGCCGCCATCGTCCTGCGTCGCCAGCCAGGTCACCGGTCCGACCCCGAGAAAGGCGACATTGCCGGATGCGGTGCGGCGCGGACCGGGAACGAGATCGATTCCATAGGCGGTCTTGACGCGCTGTTTCAATTGCTCGTCCGCGCCGCGCCGAACCATGATGGTGGCGCAGCCGAGATCGTCGCGTATCGAGACGGTGACGCCAGGGTTCGAGGATGCCGCAACGCCATCAGTGAGACGATCAGCCACGCAGCCGCGCTCCTTCCGGATCATAGAAGACGGGAGAACATATTTCGGCCTCGAAATCGGCACCTCGCAGAGGATCGACGACACGCAAGATCTGTCCGACGCGTTCCCGGCCGCCTGCCAGCAAGGCCAGCGCAACCCAATGGCCGAGCATCGGCGAGAATGCCGACGACGTGACATATCCCTGATCGTTCTCCAGTTTGACGGCCGCACCGGGCGAGAGCAGGTGAGCGCCGTTGCGCAGGCGCTGCCGCCGGTCAATCGGCTTCAACCCGATCACGGCCGGACGGTCCGGATCGACGAGTCCGGGCCGACGCGCAAGCACCTTCCCGATGAAGTCCTTCTTGCCCATCATCCGGCCGAGCCCGAGATCGTGCGCGGTGGTGGTGCCGTTCAGCTCGTTGCCGGCGACGTGTCCCTTCTCGATACGCATCACGCCAAGCGCTTCGGTGCCATATGGAGTGAGGCCGTACCCGGCGCCCGCCTCCATGATGGCGCGGATCGTCTCGTCACCAAAGCGCGCCGGGACCGCGAGCTCGTAGCCGAGCTCGCCCGAAAAGGAGACGCGGAACAGCCGCGCCGGCCGCCCTCTCCAGCAGAAATCCGCGCAGGCGAGATACGGAAATGCGGCATCGGATATGTCGATCGCGCCGCCGAGCAGACGATCCAGAAGATCGCGCGCGCGCGGTCCCGCAATGGAGAATTGGGCCCACTGCTCGGTGACGGAGATGGCCTGGACGTCGAGCTCAGGCCAGAGCACCTGTCGGGCGTGATCGAGATGCTGCATCACCTTCGCTGCGTTCGCCGTCGTCGTAGACATCACGTAGTGATCGGGCGCAAGGCGGGCGCAGGTTCCGTCATCCATCGCGATGCCGTCCTCGCGCAGCATCAGTCCATAGCGCACCTTGCCGACGGGCAGGGTGGAGAAGGTGTTGATGTAGATGCGATCGAGGAAGATACCGGCATCCGCGCCCTGGACGTCAATTTTGCCCAAGGTCGAGACGTCGCAGACGCCGACGGCGCTGCGCACGGTCTTGACCTCACGAATCACGGTTGAAAGCCAGTCCGTTTCGCCTGCTCGCGCGAACCATTGCGCGCGCCGCCACGGGCCTGCGTCGACGAAGGTCGCGCCGAGCTGTTCGGCCCAGCGGTGGCTCGGCGCCAGCCGGACCGGGCGGAAATCCCGGCCGCGATGACGGCCGGCGAAGGCGCCGATCGCGACCGGCGTGGCGGGCGGTCGCGCGATGGTGGTGCCGACCTGCGGCATCGGACGATCCGTGAGCGCCGCCATCATGGCGTGACCGATGACGGCTGCCATCTTGCCCTGGTCGGTGGCCATGCCGAGCGTGGTGTAGCGCTTCAGATGCTCGACCGACGTAAAGCCCTCGCGAGCGGCAAGCGCGATGTCGGCCTGCGTCACGTCGTTCTGGTAGTCGACGAAAGCCTTCGATCGGGATGCTGCGGCTTGCCACAGCGGCTCGCCGGAGATGCTCTCGTCGTCGACGACGAATTCGGGCCGGGCGCCGGATTTGAATCCGGCAGCATCCGCACTGGTCGCCCCGGCAGCCGTCCCTTGTTTCAGCGCTTCCGCCAGCGTCAGTGCGCCGCTCGCGGCGCCGATGACGACGAGATTCCGCGGCAGATCGCCTGGCAGGAAGGCCGAGCGTTCCTCGGACCAGCGCGGACGACCGCCGAGATGGGTCGAGAGTGCGAGGTTCGGATTCCAGCCGCCGCTGACCGCAAGCAGGTCGGACTCGATCGCGATGTCGTCGCCCTTATTGGTCCGCACGCGAATTTGGCTGAGACCATGTGCGCCGCGTGTGTCGATGACGTGCGCGCCCTTCAACAGTCTGGCGCCGATCGTCTGGCCGGAGGCGACCAGCGATGGGGAGATCTCGGACCGTGCATCGACGATGGCCTGGACCTTGACTCCGGCACGCGCGAGGTCGAGCGCGGTGCGCCAGCCGTCGTCGCAACTCGTGAACAGGGTCGCCGCCATGCCAGGCGCCACGCCGTAGCGATTGAGATAGGTGCGCACCGCGGAGGCCAGCATGATTCCGGGACGGTCATTGCCGCCGAACACGATCGGCCGTTCGATGGCTCCTGCCGCAAGAACGGATCGCTGCGCCACGATCTTCCATAGGCGCTGCCGCGGCTGGTGTGCGGGGGGAACGGGCAGGTGATCGGAAACGCGTTCGAGCGCGCCGAAAGTGCTCCCGTCATAGGCGCCGAAGATTGTGGTCCGCAGCATCATCGTGACGTTCGGAAGTGCGTCCAGCTCTTTGGCGACTTGTTTGGCCCATTCAACGCCTGAGAGGCCGTCGATGGTGTGGACGTCGTTGTTCAGCCGGCCGCCGGGGATGAAGTCATCGTCCGCGATGATGACGCGCGCGCCCGCCCGTCCCGCTGCCAGCGCGGCGGCGAGGCCGCCGGGACCGCCTCCGATGACCAGCACGTCGCAGAACGCGTACGCCTTCTCGTACTGGTCGGGATCGGGCTGCAGGCTGGCCTTGCCGAGGCCAGCGGCCCGTCGGATCAGAGGCTCATAGACCCTTTCCCAGAACGAAGCGGGCCACATGAAGGTCTTGTAGTAGAAGCCGACGACAAACAGGGGTGACAACAGCGAGTTGACCGCACCGAGATCGTAACGCAGCGTCGGCCAGCGGTTCTGGCTCAGGGCTTCGAGCCCGTCAAACAGCTCGATCGTGGTGGCGCGCGTGTTCGGCTCACGACGTGCGCCGGTCCGCAATTCGACCAGCGCATTCGGCTCCTCGGCGCCGGCGGTCATGATGCCGCGTGGACGATGATATTTGAACGAGCGGCCGACGATCCTGACGCCGGACGCCAGAAGAGCGGATGCCAGCGTATCGCCCTGGAAGCCCTGGTACTGCTTGCCATCGAAGTGGAAGCGCAAGGCTCTGCTGCGGTCGATCAGACCGCCGTCGATTCGGTTGGGTTGCGGGGCGCTGATGTCGCTCATGCACGGACCCGGTCGCGGGCAAAGGTGGCTTTGGTGATGTCATGGGTCCTGGTATTGCGCTCGACTTCCAGCCAGCTTCGACAGCCGGACGCGTGATACCAGAGTTCGCGATGCAGCCCGGACGGATTGTCCCGCAGATAGGCCGCTTCGAAGAATTCGCGGTCGGCGTCGGGTGCGTCGGCGGCTGGCCGCGGGGCGCTGGCATCGCCAAGATAGGCGAATTCGCTGACGTCGCGATTGCCGCAGAACGGGCAGGGAATGCGCATGCCGATCGACCTTCAGTGCAGATTGGGTTGGGCGCCCTGGCCCTTTTCATCGAGCAAATGGCCGCTCGCGAAACGGTCAAGCCGGAAGGCGCGTGCCACTGGATGCGGTTCGTCGCGGGCAATCAGATGGGCGAAGCACCAGCCGGATGCCGGCGTGGCCTTGAACCCGCCATAGCACCAGCCGGCATTCAGATAGAGGCCGTCAAGCGGCGTGTGGTCGATGATGGGCGAGCCGTCCATGGACATGTCCATGATGCCACCCCATGAGCGCAACATCCGTAGCCGTCCAATCATGGGCATCAATGCCATGCCGCTTTCGCAGACATCCTCTACGGTCGGCAGATTGCCGCGTTGCGCATAGGAATTGTAGCCATCGATGTCGCCGCCGAACACGAGGCCGCCCTTGTCGGACTGGCTGATATAGAAGTGGCCTGCGCCGAAGGTGACGACGCCCGGAATCAACGGCTTGATGGCCTCGCTGACGAAGGCCTGCAAGACGTGGCTTTCGATCGGCATGCGAAGGCCGGCCATCGCCGTCAGCCGCGAGGTATTCCCGGCGACCGCCAGCGCCACCCTTGGTGCGCGGATCGCCCCGCGCGTCGTTTCCACGCCGACGACGCGATCGCCCTCGCGGATCATGCCGGTGACTTCGCAATTCTGGACGATGTCGACGCCGCGGTCGCTGGCCGCGCGCGCATAGCCCCATACGACGGCGTCGTGGCGAGCCGTCCCGCCGCGTCGCTGCAGCAGGCCGCCCTCGATCGGAAATCGGGCATTGTCGAAATCGAGGAACGGCAGCATGCGCCGGACCGCGGTCCGGTCGAGTAGCTCGGCGTCGACGCCATGCAGCCGCATCGCGTTGCCACGGCGGGCTGCGGCGTCGCGTTGCGCATCGGAGTGGAACAGGTTCAGCACGCCGCGCTGGCTCACCATCGCGTTGTAGTTCAGGTCTTGCTCCAGGCCCTCCCAGAGCTGCATCGAGAATTCGTAGAACGGATTGTTGCCGGGCAGCAGGTAGTTCGAGCGGATGATCGTGGTGTTGCGGCCGGCATTGCCGGAGCCGATCCAGCCCTTTTCCAGCACGGCGATGTTGGCGATGCCGAAATGCTTCGCGAGATAATAAGCCGTCGCAAGGCCGTGCCCGCCGCCGCCGACGACGAGGACGTCGTAGGAGGGTTTCGGGCTGGCGTCGCGCCAAGCCGCCGTCCAGCCGCGATGTCCGAACAGGGCTTGATGCACGAGACTGAAGATCGAGTAGCGCATGGAGATGATCGCATTGGGGACGATGGAAGCGGGCCCTAAACCACACTATTCCATATTTCCTGACAAGAAAACATTGTTCTCGATAGTTGACAGCCGTCCGTGCGGGACGATATGCATGGCTCGCCCGATGGAGAGCAGGCATGTGCGGTATTGTCGGTCTATTCCTCAAGAACCCGGGGCTGTATCCTGAGCTCGGGTTTCACCTTGCGGCCATGCTCGGCGTGATGAGCGATCGCGGTCCCGACAGCGCCGGGTTCGCGGTCTACGGCAGCTCGCAAGCGGATCACGTCAAGCTTACGCTGCGTGCAGCATCGGCCGTCGAGATTCGTGAGGCGGTGGCGGATCTCGGCAAGGCGGGCGCAGGCGATCTGGACTCCGTCTTTCACGACACGCACGCCGTGGTCTCGGTGCCGTTGGCGCGTGAACAAGAGGTGCGGATGCTGATCGCGCGCGACAGTCGCGTGACGCTGGCCGGCGTGGGCGCCAGGATGGAGCTGTTCAAGGAGGTCGGGCTTCCGGAGCAAGTCGCCAAGCGGTTCGAACTGTCGGGAATGAGCGGCACGCACGGCATCGGCCACACCCGGATGGCCACCGAATCCGCCGTCACGACGCGTGGTGCGCACCCGTTTTCGACCGGAAAGGACCAGTGTCTTGTTCATAACGGCTCGCTCTCCAATCATTGCGGCGTACGGCGCTTTCTCAGCCGGGAAGGACTGACGTTCGAAACGGACAACGACAGCGAGGTTGCCGCGGGTTTCCTGACCTGGCGCATGCAGCAGGGTGCGTCGCTGGAGCAGGCGTTGACGGACAGTCTCGCCGATCTCGACGGGTTCTTCACATTCGTGGTCGGAACCGAGAGTGGTTTCGCGGTGCTCCGCGACCCCATCAGTTGCAAGCCGGCCGTCATGGCCGAGACCGACGATTATGTCGCGTTCGGATCGGAATATCGCGCGCTCGCCGTACTTCCCAATGCCGGAAAAGCGCGGGTCTTCGAGCCGGAGCCGGCCAGGGTCTATGCGTGGGAGCTGCGCTGATGCGCTCGGTCGATCTTGAGGAAAGCAGCGTCCGTGAACTCAATGGCGAGCTGCATCGGCTCACGCCGGAGACCAACGAGACGCGATGGGTGATCGAGCATCCGCACGGCAAGCATGCCATCGCCTGCGGTCTCGATGCCCCCGTGACCGTCGAGGTGAAGGGGCATGTCGGCTATTACTGCGCCGGCATGAACAAGCATGCCACGATCGTCATCGATGGAAATGCCGGCGTCGGAGTTGCCGAGAACATGATTTCCGGCGAGGTCCGGGTGAAGGGCGACGCCAGCCAGGCGGCGGGGGCGACCGGCGTTGGCGGGCTGTTGGTTATCGAGGGCAATGCGTCGGCGCGTTGCGGCATTTCGATGAAGGGCATCGATATCGTCGTGAAAGGCTCGATCGGTCCGATGAGTGCGTTCATGGCGCAGGCCGGCACTCTCGTCGTGTTCGGCGATGCCGGCGAGGCGCTCGGCGATTCCATCTACGAGGCGCGGCTTTTCGTGCGCGGATCGGTGGCAAGCCTCGGTGCAGACTGCATCGAGAAGCCGTTGTCGGACGAGGACAAGGTCATTCTTCTCGGGGTGCTGGAGAGAGCAGGGCTGTCGGCCGGTTCGGACGGCGGCCCAGACGGTTTCCGGCTCTATGGATCGGCCCGCAAGCTCTATCATTTCCACATCGACAACGTCGATGCTTACTGAGGCAGGACGGCTTCCCGATGAATGCACAGAGTCCGAAGGCCGCCACCCCGCCGCGATTCTCCGCGACCTTCGATCCGCAGGCCATCGCCGAGATCCAGCGCGCGGCGGCGACCGGCATCTACGACATTCGCGGCGGCGGTGCCAAGCGCAAGCTGCCGCATTTCGATGACCTGCTGTTTCTCGGCGCGTCGATCTCCAGATATCCGCTGGAGGGTTATCGCGAGCGCTGCGGCACCAATGTCGTGCTGGGCGGCCGCTTTGCCAGCAAGCCGATCGAGTTGAAGATTCCGATCACGATCGCCGGCATGAGCTTTGGTGCGCTGTCGGCGCCAGCGAAAGAGGCTTTGGGGCGCGGGGCATCCGCAGTCGGTACCTCGACCACGACCGGTGACGGCGGTATGACTGACGAGGAACGCGGGCACTCGTCGATCCTGGTCTATCAATATCTGCCTTCGCGTTATGGCATGAACCCGGACGATCTCCGGCGCGCGGATGCGATTGAGATCGTGATCGGGCAGGGCGCCAAGCCCGGTGGTGGCGGCATGCTGCTGGGCCAGAAGATCTCGCCGCGCATCGCCAGGATGCGGACGCTGCCGGAAGGCATCGATCAGCGCTCGGCCTGCCGGCATCCGGATTGGACCGGGCCGGATGATCTCGAAATCAAGATCGAGGAATTGCGCGAGATCACCGACTGGGAAAAGCCGATCTACGTCAAGGTCGGTGCCAGCAGGCCCTACTACGATACGGCGCTCGCGGTGAAGTCCGGTGCCGACGTCGTTGTTCTCGACGGCATGCAAGGCGGCACCGCTGCGACGCAGGATGTGTTCATCGAGCATGTCGGGCTGCCGATCCTCGCTGCGATCCGGCCCGCGGCACAGGCTTTGCAAGATCTCGGCATGCATCGCAAGGTCCAACTGATCGTATCGGGCGGCATCCGCAACGGCGCGGATGTGGCCAAGGCGCTCGCGCTGGGAGCGGATGCTGTTTCGATCGGCACCGCCGCGCTCATCGCGATCGGCGACAACGATCCCGGTCTCGAAGAGGAGTATCGGAAATTGGGCAGCACCGCAGGGGCCTATGACGACTGGCAGGACGGACGCGATCCCGCCGGGATCACGACGCAGGACCCGGAGCTTGCCGCACGGCTCGACCCGGTCAAAGCCGGCCGGCGCCTTGCAAACTATCTCTCGGTGCTGACACTCGAGACCCAAACCATCGCTCGTGCGTGTGGCAAGAGCCACGTCCATAATCTTGAGCCCGAGGACCTCGTAGCGCTGACGCTCGAAGCCGCGGCGATGGCGCGCGTCCCCTTGGCCGGAACTTCGTGGATACCGGGTCATGACGATCCGAAGGCGGATTTGGCGTGAACCTGCTCAACGGCGAGTAGCTTGGAGACAACGATGTCAACGAAGCTTTCGGATACAGCGCGCGAGAAGGGGATCAAATACTTCTTGATCTCCTATGCCGATCTGTTCGGCGTACAGCGGGCCAAGTTGGTGCCGGCTGCGGCGATCGACGGCATGGCCAAGAACGGCGCGGGATTTGCCGGCTTTGCCACCTGGCTCGATATGACGCCTGCTGATCCGGATCTGTTTGCCGTGCCGGATCCCGATACGCTCATCCAGTTGCCTTGGCGGCGCGAGGTCGGCTGGTTGGCCGCCGATCCCTGGATGAACGGCAAACCGGTTGCGCACGCGCCGCGCAACGTGCTCAAGCGCAAGATCGCGGAGGCTGCGGGCGCCGGCCTGACGATGAAGACCGGCGTGGAGTGCGAGTTCTTCCTGCTGACCGAGGATGGCCGCGAAGTCTGCGACACTGCCGACCGGCAGACAAAGCCTTGCTATGATCAGCAGGCGCTGATGCGGCGCTACGATGTCATCAGTGAGCTCTGCGACGCCATGCTGGAGCTCGGCTGGCAGCCCTATCAGAACGATCACGAGGATGCCAACGGCCAGTTTGAGATGAACTGGCAATTCGACGAGGCGCTGGTCACGGCCGACCGGCATGCCTTCTTCAAATACATGGCGCGCTCCATCGCCGAGAAGCATGGCCTCCGCGCGACCTTCATGCCGAAACCGTTCATCTCGCTGACCGGCAGCGGTTGTCATGTGCACGTGTCGCTGTGGAAAGGTGAACGAAACCTGTTCGAGGACGAAGGCGGCGAACTCGGCGTCTCCGAGCTCGGCTATCATTTCCTTGGCGGCGTGATCAATTCGGCCGACGCTCTGGCCGCTATCCTCAATCCTTCGGTCAACTCTTACAAGCGTATCAACGCGCCGCGAACGGTCTCGGGCGCGACCTGGGCGCCGAATTCGGTTACCTACACCGGAAATAACCGAACCCACTTGATCCGAATTCCCGAGGCCGGCCGTTTCGAGCTGCGGCTCGCCGACGGAGCTGCCAATCCCTACCTGCTGCAGGCAGCGGTTCTATCTGCCGGACTCGATGGCCTCAGCAACAAACGAGATCCCGGAAAGCGGCTCGACATCAACATGTATACCGAAGGACATACCGTAACCTCGGCCAAGCGGCTCCCGATGAATCTGCTCGATGCCTTGCGAGCGCTCGAACATTCAAGCGTGCTGCGGGATCATCTCGGGGAGTTCGTACCCGCCTATCTCAAGCTGAAGCATGAGGAGTGGAACGACTACGCACGCCATCTGACTCAATGGGAACGAGACAACACCCTGGACTGTTGATATCCGAAAGAAGTGCGTCGTGCCCAAGGCCGTTCCGGACGTTTGATGCGGCCGTTGACGTCATCCCCATTATTCTTCATAGACTGGAGATGCCGCAAAGGCGCGATACGGCACCGCGAGAAGAGGGGCGGCGTTGACGGATGCAGCCAACGATCGTGATTTGATGGTGTCAGCCAAAGACCATTCGGACAGTTGGCGGGTTGGCGTGCTGTTCTCGCAGACGGGCGTGACGTCGGCCATCGAGCGCACGCAGCTGAATGCGACCTTGCTCGCGATCGAGGAGATCAATGCCAATGGCGGAGTCCTCGGCCGACCGGTCGAACCCGTGATCTACGATCCCGCTTCCGATCCGAAGAAATTCCGCGCCTTTGCCGAGCGGCTGTTCCAGTTCGATCGCATCAGGATCCTGTTCGGCTGCTACATGTCCAGCACGCGCAAGGCTGTGCTTCCCGTCGTCGAAGGCCACCGCGGCCTGCTGTTCTATCCGACGCAATACGAGGGGTTCGAGTATTCGCGCAATTGTATCTACACCGGCGCGGCGCCCAACCAGAACTCGATCCAGCTTGCGCGTTTCCTGCTTTCCACTTACGGCAACCGCTTTCTGCTCGTCGGTTCCAATTACGTCTATCCCTATGAATCGAACCGGTTGATGGCGGACTTCGTCGTGCAGAGCAAAGGCAAGGTGCTCGACGAGATCTATGTGCCGCTGCAGGCCAGCCAGGGGGATTTCGACAAGGTCATCGCGCGGATCAAGAAGACCTCGCCGGAGGTGATCTTCTCCACTGTGGTTGGAGCCGGCACTGCGGCGTTCTACCGTGCCTATCGGGCGGCAGGGTTCGACCCCGCACGCATGCCGATAGCAAGTCTCGCCACCAACGAGGCGGAGGTTGCCGAAATGGGCGCGGAGGCTGCCGAGGGACACATCACCGCGGCACCATTCTTCGAGACCCTGTCCTCGGCGGCTGCGCGGCGTTTCGTCTCGAGCTTCAAGCAAAAATACGGAGACGACGCGCCCGTGACGGCCGGCGCCGAAGCGTCCTATTTCCAGGTGCATCTGGCGATGCGTGCCGTCGGAAAGTGCGGCTCCGACGATCCGGAACAGGTGCTTGGCAATCTCAGGGATTTCGAGTTCGATGCGCCGCAGGGAAGGGTGCGTGTCGATCCCGAAAACAACCACACCTATCTTTGGCCGCGGATCGCGCGGCTTGATCGAAACGGCCGATTCCAGATCGTATGGAATCCAGGTGTGCGCGTGAAACCGGATCCCTATTGTGTCGTGCAGAGCCTCGACGATTGGTCCGTCGATGACCAGCAACTCATTCGTCCATGATCCCCGTGGTTGCCTAGTGGGACGGAGAACCGGGCGTGGCCATTCAAATTCTTCGCGATCTGCGTGGTCTGCGGGTTCATGTCGTGCATCCCCCGGATTCGGAGCGGACCAAGCTGGTCGAGCATCTGCGTCGCATCGGCTGCATGGTGGAGATGCAATGGCCGGTGCCGGAATGCTGGCAGGAAGGGGCCGACATCGTGCTGCTCGCGATCGAGCACGACATGCGGACCGAGATGCAGCGCCTGTTGAAATCCGATGTCAATCGCCGGCCGACCCTGATCGCCGTCGTGTCCTACGAGGATCCGTCGACGCTGCAACTTGTGCTCGAGTTCGGCGCCGTCGCAGTCATCGAGCGTCCGATCCGGCCGTTCGGCTTGTTGACCAACATCACCATTGCGCGCAGCCTGTGGTTGGAGCGTCGCGAAGCTGACAAGCGTGTACGCAAGCTCGAACGCAAGCTCGCAGGCATTCAACGTATCCAGAAAGCCAAAGCAATCCTGATGGATGGCCAGGGATTGAGCGAGGCTGATGCCTATGAAAGCATCCGGCGACAAGCCATGTCGAAGCGCTTGTCGATGGACGACATGGCCTCCGCGATCATTCACGCAAACGAGCTGTTGCAATATCGCGCCAAAGGTGATTAGCTTTCGACCGTCGTGAAGAGAAAATCTTTCGCGACTTTGCCGAACCATCGATGATGCTGGTTCGGCTCTGGCTGAGCAGCCCGAAGGACCCGCGAGGGTCCGTCGGGCTTTTTTTTGTTTCTTGGGGCGCGTGGTGTTGTCGCCACCTTCGTGTTGACGACGCCCGCTTGAGTCTTGGCGATTGTCTGACGGAAGCAGCGTACTTCGGTGCGATCGGAGATCTGTGTTTGGAGCTAACGGGGAGTGTGCAATGGCAGTTGATAGACGTAAATTTCTGAAGGGCGGCGCTTTGGCAGGCGGCGCGTTGATCGCATCCCCCTGGGTGTTTTCGACGGGCGCTCATGCTGCGGGCGAGATCAAGGTCGGCGTGCTGTTCTCGCTGACCGGCGGGTTGTCGATCGTGGAGAAATCGCTGCACGACGCCACCATGATGGCGATCAGCGAGATCAACGCTGCCGGCGGCGTCAAGGGCATGAAGATCGCGGCGATCGCCGAAGATGGCGCGTCGGATCCGAAGACCTACAACGAGAAGGCGTCGAAACTCGTTATCCAGGATCGCGTGCCGACCGTTTTCGGCTCCTATACTTCGGCCAGCCGCAAGGCCGTGCTGCCGGTGTTCGAGAAGCGCAACAACCTCTATTTCTATCCGACCTACTACGAAGGCTTCGAGTGTTCTAAGAACGTCGTCTATACCGGCGCTGTTCCGAACCAGCAGCTCTCGAACTTCATTCCCTGGATCATCAAAACGCTCGGCAAAAAGAAGTTCTTCATCGTCGGATCGAATTACATCTATCCGCGCGAGATGGCCAAGGTCTCCAAGATTCTGATCGAGAAGAACGGCGGCGAATGGATCGCCGACGAATATCTCGAGCTTGGCCATTCCGAATGGGGTTCGATGGTCAATAAGATCAAGAACTCGGGCTGCGACGTCGTGCTGTCCAACGTGGTTGGCGACTCCGTGATCGCTTTCTACCGCGAGTACAAGAACCAGGGTCTCACCCACGACAAGCTTCCGATCTGCGCGACCGTGACCTCCGAGATCGAGATCGCGGCGATGGGGGCCGATTATGCCGTCGGCTCGTACACCTCGTTTCCCTACTTCCAGGCAATCGATACCGACCGCAACAAGGCCTTCGTCGAGCGTTATCGGGCCTTCGTGAAGGATCCGAAGGCGGTGACGCACCACGCGCTGGAATCGTCCTATTTCCAGGTCTTCCTGTGGAAGCAGGCGGTCGAGAAGGCCGCCGAGGTCACACCGATTGCGATCCGCGAGGCGGTCAAGGGTCAGGAGTTCGACGCGCCCAACGGCCACGTCAAGATCGAAGCCGAGAACCTGCACACCTACCTGACCCCGCGCATCGCGCAGTGGCAACCGGACGGTCAGGGCAAGATCATCGATGCCTACAAGGAGCCGGTGATGCCGCTGCCCTATGTCGCCTATGGCGAGACGCCGACGAACCTCTTCTGCACGTCGAAGGGGCTCGACGCAACCAAGCTGAAAACCTGACGTCAAGGAAACCTGGTCCATCGCGCGGTCTGCCGTGCGATGGACGATGAGGTGTTGCCATGCTCGAAGTTCTGTTCATCGGTCTCAGCCTGGGTTCGATCCTTCTCCTGGTTGCCCTCGGCCTTGCGATCACCTATGGCGCCATGGGCGTCATCAACATGGCGCATGGCGAGATGGTCATGGTCGGCGCCTATGTGACGGTGCTGTCGGGCCTTTGGCTCGGGACGAACATCTTCGTCGCAATCCCGCTCGCTTTCATCGTGACCGCGCTGCTCGGGCTTTTGATCGAGCGCATCGTGGTACGCAAACTGTACGGACGGCTGCTCGATACCCTGCTGGCGACCTGGGGCGTGGCGATCCTGATTCAGCAGGCCGTGCGGCTGGAGTTCGGGCTCTCGTTCTTCGGTATTCACATCCAGGGACTTGGCCCCGGCCTGCAGAATGTCGATGTACCCGGGATATTGCAGGGAACCCTTCATATTGCCGGTGCCGATATCAATCGCTACCGGACCTTCATCATCCTCGTCACAGCGGTCCTTGCGCTCGCGACGTGGTTCCTGATCTACCGCACCGTCGCAGGCACCCAGGTCCGCGCCATCATCCGCAATCCGAAAATGGCCGCGGCGTGCGGCATCGATGTCGACCGCGTCAACGCGCTGACTTTTGCGTTCGGCTCGGGCCTTGCCGGCGTCGCCGGCGTGATGATGTCCGGCTTCAAGACGGTGTTTCCGGACATGGGCACGCCGATGGTGGTCGACGGCTTCCTGGTCGTCGTGATGGGCGGCGTCGGCAGTCTGCTCGGCTCGGTGCTGTCGGCCGGGATTCTCGGCGAGATCAACGGTGTGGTTGCCGCCGGGACCAACGATATCCTGGCGCGCGCGGTCGTGTTCGGTGTGGTGATCGCGATCATCATTCTGAAGCCGAAGGGCCTGTTCGCCCTCAAGGGGCGCTGAGATGTCGTCGCAGCGCCGCATCGACTGGGCGATCTACGCCGGCTTCGTGATCCTGATCATGCTGGTGCCGCTGGTAATGGACCCGTTCTGGCTGAATCGCATCGCCAAATATCTGGTGTTCGGCATGCTCGGTATCGCAGTCGCGTTGTCCTGGGGCTATGCGGGCATCCTAAATCTCGGCCAGGGACTATTCTTCGGCGCTGGAGCCTACATGCTGGCGATGTCGTTGAAGCTGGCCAGCGCCACCAGCCTGCAGCAGGGCTCCGACAGGCCAGTGCCGGATTTCATGCTGTGGAACGCCGAGCCGGGGGCCAAGACCGAGCTCTGCTGCATCACCAAGGCCTCGTTCCTGTGGCTGCCATTTCAGAGCCAATGGTTCGGCTTTGCCATGGGCCTGATCCTGCCGGTCCTGATGGCGGTGGTGGTCGGCCTCATCGTCTTCCGCAAGCGAATCTCCGGCGTGTTCGTTTCCATCATCATGCTGGCGCTGGTGCTGCTGGTCCGGCTGGTGATGATCGATGCCCAGCCGGTCACGAACGGCTTCAACGGCCTGACCGATCTGGGCTGGTTCAAGATCGGCGATTTCGAATTTGATCCCTATATCGTGCCGACCTATTACCTGATCGCGGGTTCGCTGAGCGTCGTGCTGCTTGCAGCGCGGCTGCTGATCGACACCCGCGCCGGCGTGATCCTGCAGGCGGTTCGCAACGACGAGAACCGCGCCCGCTATCTCGGCTTTGACGTGCCGGCCTACCAGACCTTTTTCTTCGCGGTCTCGGCGGCCATCGCGGGCTTCGCCGGCATGCTCTATGTCATCGTTTCGGAATTCGCATCACCGACCTTCATGGATCTGAGCTTTTCGATCACCATGGTGGTGTGGGCAGCGGTCGGCGGCCGCGCCTCGATCCTCGGCGCCTGCATCGGCGCAATTGCGATCAACATGATTTCGGCAACCGTCAGCGAGACCGAGGGGTTTGCAGAGGCCTGGAAAGCCATCATCGGACTGATCTTCGTGCTGGTCGTGCTCTATCTGCCGCGCGGCATTGCAGGGCTTGCTCACGACCTGATCGATCGCGTGGTCGCGCGCAAGACGCCGCGTGCGTCGCCCGTGCTGCGTGTCCACGATGCCACCTCACAGCTCGCGGAGTAGCCCATGGCGCAGGCAGCATTGACCATCGACGGGCTTGGCGTCGACTTCGAGGGCTTCAAGGCCGTCAACGGCGTGTCGTTGATCATCGAGGAGGGCGAGTTGCGGGTTCTGCTCGGTGCAAACGGCGCCGGCAAGACCACGCTGATGGATCTGATCTCGGGCAAGACCAAGTCGACCGAAGGCCGCGTCTTTCTGCATGATACCAACATCACCAATTGGGAAGAGCATCGGATCGCTCGCGCCGGCATCGGCCGCAAGTTCCAGATTCCGAGCGTGTTCAAGGAGCTCACGGTCCGCCGCAATCTCGAAGTGGCGAGCTGCAAGAATCCCGGCGTATTCGCCAATCTCGGCTTCGGCTTTCCGGCCAAGGCGAAGGTCGACGAGGTGCTGGAACTGATCGGGCTGGCCGAGGAAGCCAACCGCGTTGCCGCCTATCTGAGCCACGGCCAGACCCAATGGCTGGAGCTCGGCCTTTTGATCACGCAGGATCCGAAGATCATTCTGCTGGACGAGCCGACCGCCGGCATGACCCAGGCGGAGACGCACAAGACCTCCTTGATCGTCAACAACCTCCGGGGCCGCCACACCATCATCGTGGTCGAGCACGACATGGCCTTTGTGCGCGAAATCGCGGAGCGCATCACCGTGCTGCATCTGGGCCAGGTTCTCGCCGAGGGCAGCGTTACGGATATCGAGACGAATCCGAAAGTGAAGGAAGCCTATCTCGGCTCGAAGGGAATTTCCTGATGCTGGCGTTCTCGCATGTCGATAGTTTCTACGATCGCAGCCACATCCTGCACGACGTCTGCCTCGAGGTGCCTGGCGGCGAGGTTACGGCGGTGCTCGGACGTAACGGCACCGGCAAGACCACGCTGCTGAAGACGCTGATGGGCTTGACCGACCGGATAGACGGGCAGATCAGGCTGAACGAGCGCGAGATCGGCAAGGAGCCGACGTTCCAACGGGCGCGGGCCGGCATCGCCTATGTGCCGCAGGGTCGCGAGATCATTCCGGATTTCACGATCCGCGAGAACATCCTGATGGGCTCGTTCGCCCGGCATGACGGCACGCGCGAGATCCCGGAACTGGTCGCCGAGCTGTTTCCCTATTTGATGAACAATCTGACCCGCAATGGCGGCGTGCTTTCGGGCGGGCAGCAGCAGCAACTCGCGATCGCTCGTGCGCTTGCCGCCGATCCCAAGGTGATCCTGCTCGATGAACCGAACGAAGGCATCCAGCCGTCGATCGTCGAGGAGATCGAGAAGATCATCATCCGCCTCAATCGGGAGGTGGGCCTCACCGTGATCCTGGTCGAGCAGAACGTCTCGTTCGCGCGTCGCGCTGCGCATCGCTTCGCCATGATGGAGAAGGGACGTGTGGTCGTGGCCGGCGCGATTTCCGAGCTGACCGACGAGATGGTTCATCGTCATATGGCGGTGTGAGCTGAAGAAGAACTTCTTAAAGGAGAGCGAGATGCTGCACGGTGATATCACGTCAAGCAATGACACGATCGGCGTCGCCGTCGTGAACTACAAGATGCCGCGCCTTCATACCAAGGCGGAGGTGCTCGACAACGCCCGCAAGATCGCCGACATGGTCGTCGGCATGAAGACCGGTCTGCCCGGCATGGATCTGGTGATCTTCCCGGAGTACTCCACCCACGGCATCATGTACGATTCCAAGGAGATGTACGAGACGGCCTCGGTGATCCCAGGCGACGAAACCGAGATTTTCGCCGAGGCCTGCCGCAAGGCGAAGGTGTGGGGCGTGTTTTCGCTCACCGGCGAACGCCACGAGGAGCATCCGAACAAAGCGCCCTACAACACCCTGATCCTGATGAACGACAAGGGTGAGATCGTGCAGAAATATCGCAAGATCATGCCCTGGGTGCCGATCGAAGGCTGGTATCCCGGCAACTGCACCTATGTCTCCGAGGGCCCCAAGGGGCTGAAGATCTCGTTGATCATTTGCGACGACGGCAACTATCCCGAGATCTGGCGCGATTGCGCGATGAAGGGCGCCGAGCTGATCGTGCGGTGCCAGGGCTATATGTATCCGGCCAAGGACCAGCAGGTCATCATGGCCAAGGCGATGGCCTGGGCGAACAATGTCTATGTCGCGGTTGCCAACGCTTCGGGCTTCGATGGCGTCTATTCGTATTTCGGCCATTCCGCGATCATCGGCTTCGACGGCCGGACCCTTGGCGAATGCGGCGAGGAAGAGTACGGCATCAACTACGCCCAGCTGTCGAAGTCGCTCATCCGCGACGCCCGCCAAAACGGCCAGTCGCAGAACCATCTCTTCAAGCTGGTGCATCGCGGTTACACGGGGATGATCAATTCCGGGGAGGGTGATCGCGGCGTTGCAGCCTGCCCATATGATTTCTACGCCAAGTGGATCGCCGATCCGGAAGGTACGCGGGAGATGGTCGAGTCCTTCACGCGCACCACAGTGGGGACCGAGGAATGTCCGATCGAGGGAATCCCGAACAAGAAGGTGGCGCACCGCTAGAACGCATATCGTCGGTGGCGGCGGATTGATATCCGCCGCCCATCTTGCTTGATCATCAAATTCGCGAGGTAGCTGCGATGCTGCGCATCGAACGCGTGCTGGGGAGCCGGGTCGAGCCCGCTTTGTCCGAGGCGCTTCACCGTCTTGAGCATGAGGGGGCGGTCGATATCGCCAATGTGCCGGCGACCGATCTGGCGCGGCGGCGTCTCTTGATCACCACGCGCGGCGGTGAAGAGTTGGCGATCGCCTTGCCTCGTCATGAGAAGCTTTTCGACGGCGCCGTGCTGCTGCTGGAGCCCGACCGTGCGATCGTGGTCCGCGCCGCAACCGAACGCTGGTTGCGATTGGAGCCGCGCTCGATCGCCGACGCGGTGGAGCTCGGCTACCACGTCGGCAATCTACACTGGCGGGTGCGGTTTGGCGGCGAGGTGCTGCTGGTTGCGTTGGAAGGCCGGCCGGAAGACTACACTGCACGCCTGGAAAACCTGATCAGCGCCCGCAGGGTCGGTGTCACGATACTCGATGAAGATACTGCGGACGCGGTCCAAGCCGTCGAGCCGCCCCGGCCTGGTGGTGCCCGCGGCGGCCATCACCATCATCACGATCATTGAGTCATGCTCCGGGTTTTGCAGGCGATCTGGCAGGCGGACGGCGCGTTTCCGAGCGGGGCCTTCGCGTTTTCCTATGGGATCGAGGGTGCTCTCGCGCTTCGCCGTGACATGACTTTGGGCGACTTCGAGGCATTGGTCGCTGCGATGTTGAAGCGGCGCTGGGCCAGCTACGACAGGGTCGCATTGCTGTGGTCGTATCGTGCGGGGGGCGATCTGGAAGCCATCGCAGCGGTCGATCGCGAGGTCGAGGCCTCCACGCTGATTGAGACGTTGCGCACGGGCTCGCGCCGCAATGGGGGGGCCTATCTTGCTTCGCACGCACGGCTGGGCCAGCCATTGGCAATCGCGCTACGCGATGACGTGCAGGCGGGGAATTGTCTGGGACATATCGCCGTCATGCAGGGCGCCGTGTGGTCCGAACTCGGGCTGGACGAGGCGCTGGCGCAACTCTGTTCCGGCTATACGGCTGCGTCCGGCGTGATCACTGCCGCGATCAGGCTGGGTGCCATGGGCGCGCTGCAAGGGCAGGGCGTGCTGCAGCGATGCCTGCCGCTGATCGAGCAACTCGCTGCTCAGGAGGTACCGGATGACGTCGAACTGTCCAGTTTCGTGCCTTTCCTCGATATTGCCGCGGCACGGCACGCCCAGGCCGATCTGCGGCTGTTCGCCAATTGAGGGTGATTTCGAATGCTGCTGACGCCAACCGAACTGGAGCGCCTGACCATCTTCAATGCTGCCGAGCTGGCGCGCCGCCGCCGCGCCCGCGGACTGAAGCTGAACTATCCGGAAGCCGTCGCGTTCATCACCGACGAGATACTGGAGGGCGCGCGTGACGGCCGCTCCGTCGCCGACTTGATCGGCTATGGCTCGACCGTCCTGTCGTCTGCGGACGTGCTGCCCGGCATCGCCGCGATGATGGACATCATCCAGGTGGAATGTGTCTTCCCCGACGGTACCAAGCTCGTCACGGTGCACGAGCCGATCCGGCCCGCTCCGGGCACGGAAGCCGACAACGAACGTCCGGGTCTGTTGTTGGCGCAGGAGGGCCAGATCGCACTCAATGCCGGGCGACGCACGCTGACCTTGACGGCAGTCAACACCGGCGATCGCCCGATCCAGATCGGCTCGCATTTTCATTTCTTCGAGGTCAACAAAGCGCTCGAGTTCGATCGCGCCAGCGCCATCAACATGCGGCTCGACATTCCGGCCGGGACGGCGGTGCGGTTCGAGCCGGGGGCCTCGAAGGAGATCAATCTGGTCGAGTTCGGCGGCGACCAGCATTTGACCGGACTTAACAATCTCACCGACGGCGCGGCGTCCGATCCCGCTGTTCAAGCGGCAGCGCTGGCGCGAGCCCGCGCGCGCGGCTTCAAGGGCGCCTGAAACCTGGAAGGAGACTGCTGCGTGGCGATGATCGACCGGCGTGACTACGCCGCCCTTTACGGCCCGACCACGGGCGATGCCGTCAGGCTCGGTGATACCTCGCTGTATGCCGTGGTCGAACACGACCATGCGGTCTACGGCGACGAATGCCTGCATGGCGGCGGCAAGACCCTGCGCGACGGCATAGGCATGGCCGGGATCACCAGCGCCGAGGGCGCGCTCGATTTCCTGCTCTGCAACGTGCTGATGATCGATCCGGTGCTGGGGATCGTCAAGGGCGACCTCGGCATCCGCCATGGCCGCATCGTGGGCTTCGGCAAAGCCGGAAATCCCGCCATCATGGATGGCGTCGATCCGAACCTGATCGTCTCCACCGGCACCACGGTGCGGGATTGCGAGGGGCTGATCGCGACCCCCGGCGCCATCGACGTGCACGTGCATTTCGACAGCGCGGGCCTCGTCGAGCATGCGATCGCGAGCGGCATCACTACCATGATCGGCGGCTCGCTTGGACCGATCACGGTCGGCATCGATTCCGGCGGACCGTTCAACACCGGCAAGATGCTGCAGGCCGCCGAGGCCTGGCCGATGAATTTCGGTTTTCTCGGCCGTGGCAATGCCCATCGCGCGGCGCCGATGATCGAGCAGCTCGAGACCGGGGTGATGGGGCTGAAGCTGCACGAGGATTGGGGTTCGATGCCGGCGGCGATCGACACCTGCCTCGAGGTTGCCGATGACTACGATTTCCAGGTTCAGATCCATACCGATACGCTGAATGAATCCGGCTTCGTCGAAAATACTCTGGAAGCGATCGGTGGCCGCACCATTCACATGTACCACACCGAGGGCGCCGGCGGCGGTCATGCGCCCGACATCATCCGCGTCGCCGGCGAAATGCACTGCCTGCCGTCCTCGACCAATCCGACCAATCCCTACACCGTCAACACCTTCGACGAACATCTCGACATGACGATGGTGTGCCACCACCTCAATCCGGCGATTCCCGAGGATGTCGCCTTTGCGGAAAGCCGCATTCGCGCCCAGACCATCGCGGCCGAGGACGTGCTACACGACATTGGCGCGATCTCGATGCTGGGCTCCGATAGCCAGGGCATGGGCCGTATCCACGAAGTGATCTGCCGGACCTGGCAGCTTGCCTCCAAGATGAAGGACCAGCGCGGTGCGTTGCCGGAGGACCAGCCGGGCTTTGGCGACAATGCGCGTATCAAGCGCTACATCGCCAAATACACCATCAATGCCGCCAGGACGTTCGGCATCGCCGACCAAGTCGGATCGCTGGAGCCGGGCAAGATCGCCGACATCGTGGTGTGGCGGCCGGCCTTCTTCGGCATCAAGCCGGAGCTCGTCATCAAGGGCGGCTTTATCGCCTGGGGCGCGATGGGCGACAGCGCGGCATCGCTGATGACGTGCGAGCCGATACTGATGCGGCCGCAATGGGGCGCGTTCGGCAGGGCCGCGTCGGCGCTGTCGGCCTGCTTCGTCCATCCGCTGGCGCTGGCGCGCGACCTGGGCGCCGAGCTGGGGTTGGCGAAGAAGCTGCTGCCGGTGCAAGGCACCCGCAAGCTGAGCAAGCGAGACATGCTGTGGAACGACACATGTCCGCACATCACCGTCGATCCGGAGACCTTCGATGTGTTTGTCGATGGTGTGCTGGCAACTTGCGAGCCGGCCCGTGAACTGCCGCTGGCCCGCCGCTACATGTTGAGGTGAGCCGTGTTTCATGCCTTGCGCGTATCTGACAACGAGGCCCGCGGCGGCGCCAGTGCGGCACGAGTCGGAATTGGCGGCCCGGTCGGCTCGGGCAAGACGGCGCTGATCGAGGCGCTGATCCCGGTGCTTCAGAGGCGCAACATCGACTTTGCCGTCGTCACCAACGATCTCGTCACCAAAGAAGATGCCGAGCGGTTGCGGCGCTCCGGACTGATCGATCCTGCCCGCGTTTCGGCGGTCGAGGCTGGCGCCTGCCCGCACACCGTGATCCGGGAAGATCCCACACTGAACATTGCAGCGGGGGACGAGCTCGAGGCCCGCTTCCCGGGATTGGAGTTGATCCTGTTCGAATCCGGCGGCGACAATCTCGCCTCGACCTTCTCGCTCGATCTGGTCGACTGGTGGATCTTCGTGATCGACGTCGCCGGCGGCGACGACATTCCGCGCAAGAGAGGACCCGGCCTGCTGCGTTGTGACCTGCTTGTCGTCAACAAGGTCGATCTCGCGCCCCATGTCGGCGTCGATCTCGATCGCATGCTGGCGGATGCGCGGCAGGTGCGGGGCACGAAGCCGGTGATACCGACCAATTTGAAGAGCGGCGTCGGCGTGGAGGCGGTCGTCGATGCGATCTCTGCTGCAGTCCTGTTCCGGGTCTGAGACCGGACGCTCGCTCGATGGCGCGTTGGTCGTCGATCGCGCCGGCGGTCGCAGCGTTTTGCGCCGTCAGCAGATCGGCTATCCCCTGCATATCACTCGCGGGTTCTATCTCGATACAGTCAGGCCCGATCTGCTCACGCTCTATCTGCAATCCGCCTCGGGCGGTTTGTATGCCGGCGACCGCATCAAGCTTGACGTGCGCGTTGGTGACCAAGCCGCGTTTCACATGACGACCCAGGCCGCGACCGTCGTGCATGACGGCCGCGCGAGCGGCGCGATCCAGCGACAAGCCGTGAGGGTGGAAGAGGGCGCGTTCTGCGCCTTGACCAGCGATCCCTACGTGCTGTTTCCAGGTGCCGATCTCACCTTGGAAACGGAAGCCGTGGTTGCCGACGATGCCGTGCTGTGTCTCGCCGATGGTTTTGCGGTCCACGATCCCAAAGCGAAGGCGAGGCCGTTCGCGCGCTTCGAGAGCCGGTTGAGCGTATCACGCCCGGGCGCCAGGTTGCTGATGAAGGACATCGGCGTGATCGACGGCGACGAGACGCGCAACGGGGCGCTGGGCCCGATGGCCGCCGTGGCAAACTTCGTGCTGATTGCGCCGCCGGACCGATTGCCGGCGTTGGCCGACATGGAGCAGGCCGCCGGCCGCTGTGGCGCGCTGGCCGGATGTTCGTTGGTGCCGAACGGTGCAGGCCTCGTATCGCGTATTCTTGCCCCGGATGGCGGTGTCTTGGCACGCGCACTCGACGCGACGTTCCATGTCGCAGCCCATGCGGCACTCGATGCCCCCCTGGCGCGTCGAAGGAAGTGATGCCTGTCCCCACTAACGGACGGGAGCCATTCTCAGCGCCGCGCCAGACGGAAATAGAGCTCCGACAGCCGCGCCGGCAGATTCTCAACCCGGGGCACCAGCATGGTGTTGCCGCGTCCGAAGATGCGCGGGGCGGAGGCGGTGCCGGCTGTGCCGAGCACGACGCCATAGGCGTCGATGCCGCGACTACGGAGATCGACCGCTGCGCGTCTGGCATCCTCGACGAGATCGAGCGGGTCGGAGACATCGATGTCGGACGGCTCCCCGTCGGTGAGCACGATCAGAAGCTTTCGGCTGGTCGAGGCGGTCGTCGCCATCACGTTGCCGGCATGACGCAGTGCCGTGCCGAGCCGGGTCGACAGGCCGGAGCTGAGCCCTGCCAGCCGGGCCCGGCAATGCCGGTCGTAAGCCTCATCGAAGCCCTTGATTGCGGTCATTCTGATATCCTCGCGGCCGTCGGAGGCGAAGGCGAGCAGGCCGAAGGGGTCGCCGAGCTGATCCATGGCCTCGGAGAGAACTGCAACGGCAAGGCGTTCGATATCGAGAACGGTTGCGCCCGATGGCAGCCGGTCGCATGTCGACTGCGAAATATCGATCAGGAGCAGCGCGGAGAGATCGCGATGCACCGATTTCGATGAGCGGAACACGCGGGGGTCGGGCTCCTGGCCGCTGCGCAACGCGATGCCGGCGTCCAGCATCGCATCGACATCGAGGTCGTGCCCGTCATGCTGCCGCTTCAAGCGTACGATGCGGCCGATACGGAGGCCACGCACCAGGCGCGCGACGCGGTTGCGTACGGCTCCCGCGCCGTCGAGCGCGTCTTCGATCGCATGCGGATCGCCAGTCTTGGCTGCGACCTCGCGTACGACGGTCCAGTCGGGCCGTTCGATGCCATGGACTCGGTCCCATTCCGGATAGCGCGCGATGACCGTGCCGCGGTCATCGGGCGCGACGGGGCGACCGCGGCCGATCCCGGCCTCGGCGTTGCCAGGCTCGGCCTGCTGGTTACTGCCGTCAGCACTCTCCTGTGCGTCCACGCGCATGACATCGATGAACAGGTCCAGCACGTCGTCCGGGGGCTGTGCGCCTTCGTCGAAATCCCACAGTCCCAGTCCATCGTCGCGATACACCGGTTCGACCACATAGGTCCTGGCATTGAACTGCACCCGCATCTGGCCGAGGTCGTTGCCGAGCAACGTGCCGATCTCGCGGCTGATCGCGGAATCCTCGATGCGCGGCAGCGCGGCTGCGAACAGGGCGCGGCCCTTGGCGACGAAGCCGTCATCGTCGACATGGGCCGGATCGAACAGCGCACGCGCCAGCCGCGCCAGCAGCACCGGGGCGGTCGCGATGCCGCGGGGCTCGGCGACATGGTAGGGCGCCCACAGCCGGCGCAATCCAGGCAGGGCGCGCATTGCCAGTGTCTCGACACGCGCATCCTCGATCAGGTTGACCAGGGCGACCTGTAGCGGCTTCAGCGTGCTGATCGGAAACCGGGCCCGTCCGAGGACCAGATGCGCCTGCGCATGTGCGGTGGCGGCGCGAAACAGCCCGCGGGCGGCATCGCCCCGCACACCGCGATAGGTTTCCGGCAGCCGGATGATCGGACCGGAAATCGTGCTGCGGCGTTGCGGCTTGTCCATGCTGTCGCCAGCCATGCCGCGCAGCAACGGTAGCTCGCCCCACAATGCGGTGGTGAAGGCCTTCACCTCGGCTTCGACATTGGGGAAGCCGACGCCGCCAGCATCGCGCGCGATCATGCGGCGCGCCAAGTCATCCTGCAGGGAGAAGAAGGCAAGACGCCGGTTGCGATCGCCGGCAGCTGAGCGCAGGCCGGCGGTGATGAAATCCTCGAAAGCCTCGATCGTGCCGGGCAGGAGGATTTGTCCCATGCGGCCGGCGGCCGGTAGCACGGACTCCGGCGCCTGCCGCGCCAGCATCTCCATCGCGCGCCACCATCGCGACAGCGCCGCAGCTCCAAAGCTACGGCGCGCGATCGCCAGCGCGTTCAACGATGCGGTTGCGGCGGGCGCACCGGCATGGCGGCAGATTTCGGCGCAGATTTGCGCCGCGCCCAGTAGCGGTGCAATCTCGCGCGTCGACGCGGCGTCGCGGCTCGCCTCCCAATAGGCGATCAAGCAGGCAGGGCCGGCATTGACGTTGACGAGTTCGAGCACTGCGCCGGCCCAGGTCTCGAGTTCGGCAGCATCGAATTGCCTGGAGAGTGCCTCCCACGTCGCCAGAAAGAGCGGCCGCAAGGCGTCGCGCTGGCGCATGATCAGGTGTAGCCGCCTCGCGTCGCCCTCCGGCTCGAACAACACTTGCAGCGTGGCGGAAGGCCTGGCGCTCATGGAACGCATGCCGCGATGGCGTCGGTCAGCGCCGCGCGGATGTCGGGATTATCCGTGATCGGCAGCACGATTCCGGCCTGAACAGCGGCCGTTAGCGTCAGGCCGGCGCGGACCATGCGTCCCGTATGGATCAGCATCCGGGTCGACGCGCCTTCGTCGAGGCCATGTCCCTGCAAATTGCGGGAGCGCTCGGCGATCCTGACCAGAAGCGCCGCCAGATCACTGTCCGCACCGCTTTCACGGGCAATGATCGTGCTCTCGGTGGACGGTGGGGGATAGCCGAAATCGATCGCGATGAAGCGCTGCTTGGTGGACTCCTTCAGGTCCTTCACAGCGCTCTGGTAGCCGGGATTGTAGGAGATCGTGAGCTGGAAGTCTGCATGCGCCGGTACGATCTCGTTGTGCTTCTCCAGCGGCAGGATGCGCCGCGCGTCGGTCAGCGGGTGGATCACCACGGTGGTGTCCTGCCGCGCTTCGACGATTTCGTCGAGATAGCAGATGCCACCGTGACGGACGGCCTGCGTCAGGGGGCCATCATGCCAGACAGTGCCCGATGGTTCGAGGAGATACCGGCCGGCGAGGTCAGCAGCGGTCATGTCCTCGTGGGCCGCGACCGTGATCAGCGGCTTACCGAGCCGCCACGCCATGTGTTCGACGAACCTGGTCTTGCCGCAGCCGGTCGGTCCCTTCAGCATCACCGGCAGGCGTTCGCTGTAGGCGGCCGTGAAGATGTCGATCTCGGTATCCTGAGGCTCGTAGTAGGGCTCGGTGTTGATCCGATAAGCATCGAGCGGCATGAGGTGCTCCGTTGGGTGAAGGAGCGACGCCTTGAAACGCAAGGCGTTGTCGCCCTTCAAGCATAGGGGATGGCAACCTTTGCCTGGGAGCACGCTGCGGCCCTGGAGCGTGCAGGATGGCGCGCAATAGGCGCTTCAATCGCGATTAGAGCCGAAATGCGCGATCAAGACAAGCAGGTCCTGCGATTGTTCTGCCACCAAGTTCAGCATGCGCGGGCATGCGGCTCCGTCGAAAGCTTCTCTCCATATGGGCATCCGAGATCTCGTTCTTGGGATGACTGGCAGTCCCGCACTCGCAGATCGTGTGCACTAATTCATCCACCGTCGCGCGCTGCGCGTCGGCGCAGCAGCTTGTCGAGCGCCTCCGCCGGCGAGAGCACGGGCCGCTGATAGATACAGTAATGGCGGCGGATTTCCGGAGCGCGCAGCCTGATGAAACGCACAGATGGTGCAGCGGCTCACGAAATTGGAGGTGCTCTAAGATATCGATGTTGCGCCACTAATCTCCTGAACGTATGACATGGCTGTCCGCGCCGGTGTGTGGATGCTGTGTGTTTCGAATTCAGATGTCCGATCTAGTGGTTGCCCCTATCGCGGCGCTGATCGAAGCGTATTACGGAGAATTGCGGTCCTACGCCTCCCGCAAGCTCCGCAATCCCGTTGCTGCCGAAGATGTCGTGCAGGAAGCCTGGTTGCGATTTGCCAGCTCGGGCAATGACAAGATCGCTAATCCGCGTGCGTATCTCTACCGGCTCGTCGGCAACCTCGTCATCGATCAGCAGCGCCGCGAGCAGACCCGCCTTGGCGCGGCCGCTCAGCCTTCCGATCATCTCGATGTGGTTGACGAGACGGCCGACACCGAGCGGCAGCTCTTGGCGAGGCAGCGGCTGGCGCTTCTGACCAAGGCAGTTTTCGAGTTGCCGCCCCGGTGTCGCGATTGCTTCATCCTTCGACGCTTCGACGACCTCGAGCCGGACGAGATCGCCAAGCGTATGGGAATCAGCCGGAATATGGTTGAAAAGCACCTCCGGCACGCGCTCGTTCACTGTGCCAGGCGTCTGAGCGAAGGCGATTGATTTTTTCTCCCAGCTGGCCTCCTCTGTTTTAGAATTGCTCCGTCTTAGAGAGTGAGATGGCGGGCGATCGCCACTCTTGCGGCGCTGTTTTCATGCTGGAACGACGAATCATCCATGAATGACGGGGAGAAGCCGACGGCCCTGGACGAGGCGGCGGAATGGTATGTGCGCCAAGACACCGGGGTGCTGGATGCCGGCGAGCAGGCGCGCTTCCGGGCATGGCTGATGCAGCCGGCCAATCGTGCGGCTTACGAGGAAGTCGCCGGCGCCTGGGACGATCTCGGCCGCATCCCGCGTCCCGGACTAAGCACGGGATTGCCGCGACAGCGTGAAGTCCGCGCGGTCCCGCTTCGGCGGCACCCGTCTCGCACATCCCGGCCCGGCCGTTGGGCGCTCGCGGCGGCGGCGGTCGTGGTGGCCGTCACCGCCGGCTATGCGCTCGACTTTCCCATGCGGCTCGAGGCAGATGCCATGACGGCGACTGGCGAGGTCCGGACCGTGACGCTGGATGATGGCAGCAGCGTCGCCTTGAACACTGCCAGCGCGATCGCCGTCGACTATTCGCGCGAGCGGCGGCGCATTCGCCTCTTGCGCGGCGAGGCCGTGTTTACCGTCGCCAGGGACGCCGCGCGGCCGTTCGTCGTCGCTGCCGCGTCCGGCGAGGCCGTCGCGCGCGGCACGGTGTTCGCCGTCCGCAAGGACGACGAGGCCGCGACGGTCACCGTGCTGGAAAGCCATGTGGGCGTGTCCTATCCGGCGGCTGGCCGGACGGCGGTCGAGCTGTCTCCGGGCGAGGCGCTCGATTATTCGCGCCGCGGGCTCGGCCCCGTGCGGGCCGTCGATGCCGATGCGGCGACCGCCTGGCGACGCGGCAAACTGATCTTCGTCGATCGTCCTCTCGGTGAGGTGATCGCGGAGCTCAATCGCTACCATTCTGGACGGATTCAAATCATCGACGGCTCCATCAGCAGCCATCCGGTCAGTGGTGTCTTCGATACCGGGAATCCTCTGCAAGCACTGGAGGTTATCGAGCAGACTCTCGGTCTGCACTCGACGCGGCTGAGCAGCCTTCTGATCCTGCTGCATCACTGATCAAGAAAAACTTCGCTTCGTCGACCTCCTCTTTTCCAAAGCTCCTGCGTCTCACTCTCGGAAGGCGACTGCACCCGCCCGCGGCCGGTGCGAGTTGCGACGGTGAAGTGACGGGGGCGTGGTGTTGGGGACGAGTACGAGGAAACGGATCGAGGTAGCTTTCCTGGCGACGACGGCGATGTTTGCGATAAGCATGATGTCGTCGGCAGCCATGGCGCAGACTGCGCAGAATCCGAGCAGTGCCGCCGTTCGAACCTATGCGATTCCGGCCGGACCTCTCGCCACCGTGCTCAATCGCTTCGCCGACGCCTCGCAGCTTCAACTGGTCTATAGCGGCGTCATCGCGCGCGGCCGCCAAACCGGCGGTCTCAATGGCGCGTTCACGCCGCAGCAGGCGATAGCGCAGCTTCTGACGGGATCAGGCCTGTCCTATCGCTTCACCAGCGGCAACGCCGTCACGATCTTCGATCCGGCAAACAAGGAGGCCGGCGCGCCGCCTCCCTCCGACGGTTCGCTTCTCCTCGATACGATCGACGTCACGGCCAATCGGCCCGACGGCTTCACGCCCGATACGCCCTATGAGACGCCCGGCTCCGTCTCGCATGTCTCGCGCGAGCAGATCGACCGCGTGCCGCCCACGTCCGCCGGCGACGTGTTCGTCAACGCGCCCGGCGTGATCTCGGCGGGCAGCCATGTCGGCACCTCGATCAATCCCAACATCCGCGGTCTTCAGGGCATGGGACGCGTCGCGACCATGATCGACGGCGCGCGACAGACCACGAGTTCCTACCGCGGCTATATCGGAAATCGCGACGAGACCTATGTCGATCCCGACCTGATCGGCGGCATCGACATCTCCAAGGGGCCGAGCACCGGCGTCGGGGTCGGCGGTATCGCCGGCACGATCAATCTGCGCACCCTCGATGCGGGCGACATCGTCAAGGACGGCCAGTCCTACGGTGTTCGTCTCAAGGGCACGGTCGGCACCAATGCGGTGACGGAACGCGCGCCGAGCTTCCTGTCCAGCACCACGATCAACCCAGTCAGCGAGGGCCGTCCATCGTTCTTCAACGGCGGCTCCCAGTCGGGCAGTGCGGCCGTTGCAGCGATCAAGGAGAATTACGAATTCGTGGTTGCCTATTCGAAGCACGTCCAGGGCAACTATTTCGCCGGGACGGACGTGCCTGCCGGCATCACGTTCAAGCCAGCGGCGAACGCCAATGCGCTCATCGGCCCCGGCCAGGAAGTGTTCAACACGTCGGAGAATACCGACTCGTTCCTGGCCAAGGGAAAGCTGAAATGGGACGACGGCCAATCTCTCGAGCTCGGCTACCTCTCGTATAATTCGCGCTATGGCGAGATCGACGAGCTCAGCTATCAGTTCGCGCTGAACTCGGGGATCCTGCAATATGGCCAGTTTCCGCTCTCGGAAACGCATGTCGATACCTACACGGCCAAGTACAAGTTTCAACCGTCGGACAATCCCCACGTCAACTTCCGGGCCAATCTCTGGCTGAGCGACTCGGCATCGGAGCGTCATGGCCTGCTGCCGGGGCCCTCGGGGGTGACGACCCTTGGCGGCGATACCGGCAACACGTCGGTGTTCGCCACGCCGCTCGGCCAGCTCACCTGGGACAATGGCGTGGAGTTCACGCGCGAGCACGCGACGGCGGAGCAGTTCGCGAGTTCGATTACCGGATCGGAAGGCTGGGAGACCAACGGCCCCTCGGGCGTGCGGCTGATGACCGGAACGTTCAGCAACGCAAGCCTGAAGCCGATCAGCTGGCTGACGCTTTCCGCTGGACTGCGCTACGACCACTACAACTCCGAGGGGGAGGGGTATCTCACCAAGTTTCCGGATCGCTCCGGCGGACGCGCAAGCCCCAATGCCGGCATCACCATTTCGCCGGTTGAAGGCATTCAGTTCTACGGTCAGTACAAGGAAGGCTTCCGTCCGCCGAGCCTTCGCGAATCCCATTGGCACTATCAGGGGCTGCTCTGGAACAACCCGAACCTGCAGCCCGAGATCTCCAAGAACTACGAAGGCGGCGTGAACATCCTGCGCAATGACGTCGTCCGCGCCGGTGACAAGCTTCGCGTCAAGCTGTCCTATTTCGACAATCACTACGACGATTACATCGTCCGCTTCCAGACGGGGGACGAAGGCGTCACTGGTGATCACAAATACCAATGGTACAACATCCACGGCGCAAACTTCCGCGGCTTCGAGATCTCCGGCGGATACGACGCAGGCTCGCTCTTCCTCGAAGGCAATTTCACGAAATACACGAAGATCGAATATTGCGAGACCGCCTCCACCTGCGCGCCGCCGCTCTCTACGGCGGTTGCCAGCGCGACGGGTGCACTCAAGAATGACTACGCCGCGAACTATGTCCCGCCGGAATATTCCGGAAGCGTCACGGCGGGCATCCGGCTATTCGACCAGAGGCTGACATTGGGTGCGCGGACGCAATTCTCCTCGGCGCGCTCGGGCAGCGTCTGGCCGCCATCCGGCTCGGCGACATTCAGCTGGCCGTCCTACCGCGTGTACGACCTCTTCGGCAGTTACAAGATCGACGCCAATTCGATCGTGAACTTCAGCATCGAGAACATCACCGATCAATACTATTTCGGCGCGCTCACCTCGATCGGCGTCCCGTCTCCAGGCCGTACGGCCCGTGTCAGCTACACGACGACGCTGGACGACACCAGTCCGCTGGTCCGCAAGCTCCCACAAGTCAAATTGGGCAATGCCTCGCTCGGCGCGCCGGGAAGCGACTGGACCGGCTTGTATGTTGGCGGGCATCTCGGCTACGGCCTGGGCAAGAGCCGGGGAGTGACCAAGACCGGCAACGGAACGCCTGACGCCGTCGCCGCGACGGAGTCGGCCAACGTCGACGTCTCCGATCTCACGAGGGGATTCCAGGGCGGATTCAACTATCAGTTCGCCAACCGCCTGGTGATCGGCGCCGAGGGCGAGTTCTCCTGGACCAAGCTGAGGGCCACGCAGGAGGCCATCGCAACCGAGTCGCCGCAGCTGGCGGCGGGTAGCTTCCTCCAGGCCAAGACCGACTACAGATTTGATTGGACGGCTTCGCTGCGTGCGCGGCTCGGTTACGCCTTCGATCGCACCTTGCTCTATGCGGCAGGCGGCATCGCGTTCCTGAACGAGACCGAAACGCGCACGCAATATCTGGCACAGACCGGCGCGGTGGCCGGCACACAGGTGAGGTTCATGGAACAAGCCTCGGCGGTACGCCGCGGTTGGACCTTGGGCGCCGGCTTCGAGTACGCGCTCACCAATCATTGGACGCTGAAGGGCGAGTATTCCTATGACCATTTCGGCAATCAGGAATTCCTCTTCCCGGGTGCCACCGCCGGAGCCATGGGTCCATCGACCGTGAGGGTCTGCGTTGTGTTTCTGCCGAACGGCACATGCCGTGTCTACACCAACCGGACAGTGCCGGGCTCCTCCCAAACCACCAACGGACGCAAGGCGGAGAACGACCTCGACCTGCATGCAATCAAATTCGGCGTGAACTACCGCTTCTGATCGTTCCGATGATGAGGACAGCAATCCGGATCGGCTTCGACATGACGAGCGAGCAGGCACCACCTTCGGATCAGATCAATCGCGCCTTCAGGGAGAACTAACGTATGAGCACCGCCGACATCGAAACGCCTCTCGAAACCAGCCGGTCCAGACGCCTCAAAGCCGAGACGGAGGGGCAGCACAACAGTCTCGATGAATCGATCATGGCGCAAAACCCCTTCGCCAGCCGGGAGAGGTATGGCCGCTTCGTCAACGTGCAGCATGAATTCCATCGGACGATCGATCCGCTCTATTCCAGTCCGAGGCTCGGTCAATTGCTGCCCGACCTCGCAAGCCGGCGGCGGTTTGGATTGATCGGACAGGATCTGAGTGATCTGGGCGTCGCGCCGATTGTCGTCCGCGACGAAGCCGAATTCAGCCATGCGGACGCCGGGATCGACCTGCCGACGGCGCTCGGCTGGCTCTACGTCGCGGAGGGCTCGAATCTCGGCGCGGCGTTTTTGCTCAAGGCCGCTGGAAAACTCGGCTTGTCGGAGTCCTTCGGCGCCCGCCATCTGGCGGCAGCACCGGAGGGGCGCGCCGCGCATTGGAAGGCGTTCACGGCGGCGCTCGATGCCGTGAACCTCTCCGGCCCCGAGGAGGAACGTGCCGTCGCCGGAGCGCGAGCTGCTTTTTCCCGCGTGCAGGAGCTGGTGTCCCGTCTGCTGCATCCAGCGGCGGGGAAATGACGGCGAGCGAATAGCCACCGGCAAGAGGCCATGATGAGCGCTGAATTGGTGTTTGCTGCATCGTTTTTTATCTTCTTGAACACTTGCACGGTCTTCACATGCCTGCCCGAAGGAAAGCGCCTTTGGGTCATGCAAGCGATCGTAGCGTTCGTCGTCGGCGTCTTCGTCAAGGGCTTTCCTTCGCGTGAGGATGGGCAAACCGCAAGCCAGCGAAAACTGATCGTTTCAGAAGCTAGCCAGCCAGCGGTGCGCATCATTTGCCGAACGGTCGGTGACGCGGAGGATGCGCGGACGCCGAACGCCTCCGTGAATGTGAACTGGAAAAGACGATGGGAAGGACGTGACATGACACGCTCGGAGAAGCGGCGTTGGACGATGACGACGATCGTGCTGATCGTCACCTTGGCGTCGGGATTATCCTGCGCGATGGCAGAGCAGCCGGACACGCCGCCTGCCGCGAGCCTCACTGCTCCGGCCAGCCAGCCGGTTTCGGCAGAGGTTGCAGAGGCGGTGAAGCCGGCCTTGGCCGGGACCGTCCCGGCCGTTCGTTCCGAGGGTTCGTCGCGGAGCCCGGACCCGCGCGCCGGCATGCCGCATGACCTGTCACCGCTGGGAATGTTTGCTGCGGCCGACTGGGTGGTCAAGGCCGTGATGCTCGGCCTTGCCTTTGCGTCGCTCGTGACCTGGATGGTGCTGTTCGTGAAGGCTGTCGAGATTGCCTGCGCGCGGGCGCGGGCCCAACGCGCGTTCGACGTCATCACGGCTTCGGACAGCCTCGCCGCAGCCGAAGACGCACTGATCGAGCGCGGCGGGCCTGCCGCCTTCATGGTGCGATCGGCCAGCGAGGAAATGGCGCGTTCGGCGGCGGCGCTGGACTTTGCCGGCAATGTCGGTCTCAAGGAGCGTGTCGTTTCGAGGCTTGTCCGTATCGAGGCCCAGGCCGGCCGGCGCCTGACCCGGGGTACCGGGCTCTTGGCGACGATCGGTTCGACCGCTCCCTTTGTCGGCCTGTTCGGGACGGTGTGGGGCATCATGAACGCCTTCATCGGTATCTCGCAGGCACAGACGACCAATCTCGCCGTGGTCGCGCCCGGCATCGCCGAGGCCCTGCTCGCCACTGCGATGGGTCTCGTCGCGGCGATTCCGGCGGTGGTCCTCTACAATGTGTTCGCCCGCACCATCACCGGCTATCGCCAATTGCTCGCCGACGTGGCGGCCGGGGTCGAGCGCCTCGTCAGCCGCGATCTCGATTTCCGCAAGGTTCCGGACGCCGTGGAGCGGGCGGCGCTTCCGCTGGCAGCCGAGTAGACGTCATGGCCGGTGGAATACGCGATCGCGTCGATGACGGACTCGAAGAGAGCCACGACATCAATGTCACGCCGTTCATCGACGTGATGCTGGTGCTGCTCATCATCTTCATGGTGGCGGCTCCGCTCGCGACAGTGGATATCCATGTCGACTTGCCGGCGTCGACCGCCCAGCCTGTACCCCGTCCCGACAGGCCGCTCTATCTGTCCCTGAAGGAAGATCTGACAGTCGCTCTCGGCAACGACCCGGTGGCGCGCGAGAGCCTTCAGGCCGCACTGGACGGCGCTACGCAAGGCAACAAGGACACGCGCATCTTCGTGCGAGCCGACAGGACGGTCGACTACCAGCATCTCATGGAGGTGATGAACTTGCTGCGGGGGGCCGGCTATCTGAAGGTCGCGCTGGTCGGCCTTGAGCTCGCACCCGCACCGGCGACGGTCGATACCGGCGTTCCCGGAAAAGATCCGACGTCGCCGCCGGCAACAGGTGCACCGTGAATCGTTCCGGCGGATTCGTCACGCGCGAGGTCAGGCTTGCGGAGGCGGCGCTCTGGGCCTCCGGGGCGGTCTTCACGGTTGCGTTCCATGCGGGGATCGCAGCCTGGCTGCTGCGATCCGACCTCGTGGTTGCCGCTGCCGACGCACCGCCTACCGCCGTCATGATCGAATTGGCCGAGGTGCCGCAGGCGGCGATGACGGAAATGAACGAGCTCACGCCGGCGTTGAGATCCGTCGAGGAAAACGTCGCCCAGCTCGAGCAGAAGCAGGAGGAGGCGCTCAAGGACCCGCCGCCCGAACCGACGGTCGAACCCGAGCCTGTCGAGCAGGTGGTCAGGGAGAAACCGCCACACCTGGAGAAGGTCGAGGTTTCGCTACCAGCGGCTGCGCCCAAAATGGAAAAGCCAACGCAGAAGCCAAAACCGCGCAAGGAGCACGCCGCAACGGAAGCCCAAGCCGCGATCCGCGCCCAGGCACAAGCCCAACAATCGAGCCGCACCGCCGCCACGCAGACGGCGTCTGGGGCCTCCTCGCTGTCACCTGCCGGCTGGCAATCGCTCCTGATGGGGCATCTGGAACGGCACAAGCGCTATCCGTCAGGTGCCCAGTCGAGGGGCGAGGGCGGCGTTGCCTATGTGCACTTCTCCATCGATGAGAGAGGCAATGTGCTCTCCGCAAGCCTCGCCCGTTCGGCAGGCTCAGCTGAACTCGACCGAGAGGTGATCGCGCTGGTGCACCGTGCCTCGCCGGTACCGGCACCTCCGGCGGGCGTCAGGCGATCCATCACGGCGCCTGTACGCTTCAGCACGCGATGACACATCATGGTTCTGCTGCAAGATGGTCTGTGTGACTGCGGTATCCGGGGCGTCAGGTGCCATCTGTTCTTTCGATGCGTGCGTGATTGCCGTGCCGAGTTTACGCGGTGGCACTATTCTTCACGTAGCGCGCCACGCCGGTCATGTACTCGAGCTACGCGCGTGCCGCATGTATCGACATTGAAAGGCACTTGCTTCGCATCAACGCACGGGCTGGCGCGACCCCCTATACTACAAGATGGCTGTCTTAGCGTTGCTTTCATCTCGACGAACCGGCGTCGTCGCTAGCGACTAGCGCAGCACGACTTCTTGATCTGTCCAACGAAGATAATGCCGCGGTGCAGCGCCCAACTCGCGCTTGAACATGGCGGCGAATGCGCTCGGGCTGTCATAGCCCACGTCCAGCGCTACGCATGTGACGGGTTCGCCTGCGCCCAGGCGTGCCAAAGCTTCCAAGAGCCGCACGCGTTGTCGCCACACTGAAAAGCTCTGGCCGGTCTCGCGGCGGAACAGCCTCGTCAGCGTTCGCCGGCTGAGGCTGCATTTGTCTGCCCAGTCGTCGAGCGTGAGGTCCGAGGAGGGGTCGCCAAGCACTGCCTTGCAGATCGCCGCAAGGCGCGGGTCCGGTGGCACCTGCACGTGAAGCGTCACCTCCGGCATGTGTAAGATCTCGGCGAGCAGGAGTTCGAGAAGCTTGCCGTCGCGTCCGTCCTGGTCGTAGGTCTGCGGCATCCGCACCGCCTCGTCCATCAGGGCTTCGACGAGCGAGGATGCACGAATCAGGCGGCACGTCTCCGACGTTTCTCGCCGGCGATCAGGCGTGACATAGATCGTCTGGGCCTCGACTTCACCCCAGGCGCGCGACTGATGTACAACGCCAGCCGGAATCCATAAACCATGCCCGGGTGGAACCACAAAATGACCGCGCTCGGTCATCATCGCCGTGACGCCGGTGATCTGCAGGATGAACTGGTCGCGCCGATGTGCGTGCCGCGTGCTGGTGCTCTCGTTCGGATAAGTTGCGGTCATCGCGGCGACTGGCCGCGCGATCGTCTGAAGTTGTCCCGCATAGTTGGCGGCCGCTGCGGGGCCCTCCTGTTTGCTGCAAATGCGCAATTCGCTGGTCACATCTCGCCGCGTTACGACTTTCACGTGTCGTGAACTCCCGATCCAAGTCCTTTTCTGCAAGGCTCTTATGCATCTTCCGGGCCAGATATGGCCCGATCGCGATGGTTCTTGTCCCCGGTCAGGTAGCGCGGGACAGGGCGTTTGGCAACAATGCTCGCGCCGGCCATGTTCGTCGAACCCGAATACGGCGTCTGGCAAAGTCCTTCTCACGCCGATATGCGGACACGGAGAGCTCGATGAACAGACGCGAATTCACCCAGGCCATGCTGGCCGCCGGCGCCGCTATTCCCTTCAGCATCACGCGCGCGGTCGGCCAGACCCGCGGTGGAACGCTCAACACCATCATCCAGCCCGAGCCGCCGCTGCTGGTCACCGCCTTCAACCAGCAGCAGCCGACGCTGACGCTCGGCGGCAAGATCTACGAGAGCCTTCTCAAATATGGCGCTGACCTCAAGCCGATGCCGGGGATGGCGCAGTCCTGGGAGATTTCGCCGGACGGGCTGACCTATACGTTCAAGCTGTTTCCCAACATCACCTTCCACGACGGCAAGCCGATGACGTCCGAGGACGTCGTGTTCAGCTGCATGAAGGTGTTGACCGAGACGCATCCGCGCGCGCGGCAGAATTTTGCGCGCGTCGCTTCGGCCGAGGCGCCCGATCCGCTCACCGTCGTGTTCAAGCTGAAGCAGCCCTTTGCGCCGTTCCTCGGCTGTTTTGACTGCACTTCGGCACCGATCGTGCCAAAGCACATCTATGAAGGCACCGACTACCGCAAGAACCCGCTGAACGACAAGGCGATCGGCACCGGCCCATTCAAGCTGAAGGAATGGGTGCGCGGCTCGCATGTCCATCTGGTGCGCCATGACGGATACTATCTGAAGGACCAGCCGTACCTGGATGAGATCATCTACCGCATCATCCCGGATTCGGCATCGCGCGCGCTGGCGCTGGAGAACGGCACGGTGCAACTCGCGCAATGGACCGACGTCGAGTTCTTCGACGTGCAGCGCTTCAAGGCGCAGAAGAACCTCGAAGTCACCACCAAGGGCTATGAGTATTTCGCGCCGCACCAGTGGCTCGAGATGAACAACCGCATCGCGCCGATGAACGACAAGCGCTTCCGGCAGGCGGTGATGCACCTGATCGACCGCGATGCGCTCGCCAAGCGGGTCTATTTCGGCAGCGCCAAGGTCGCGACCGGCCCGATCTCGTCCAAGACGAAATTCTACGACGGCAAGGTCAAGCGCTACGACTATTCGATCGACAAGGCCAAGGCGCTGCTCGACGAGATGGGGCTGAAGCCCGACGCCAACGGCAAGCGCGCAGAGATCAAATACATCGTGCCGCCTTACGGCGAATCCTATCAGCGCGCCGGCGAGTTCTTCCGCCAGAGCTTTGCCCGCGTCGGCATCGATCTCGTCCTCGTCGGCACCGACATGGCCGGCTGGGCCGAGAAGGTCGGCAACTGGGACTATGAGATGACCCAGAACCTGCTCTACCAGCTCGGCGATCCAGCGCTCGGCGTCTCCCGCACTTACGTGTCGTCGAACATCAAGAAAGGCATCCTGTTCTCGAACACCGAAGGCTATTCCAACCCTGAGGTCGACAGGCTGTTCGACGAGGCCGCCGTCACGCTCGACGAGGCAAAGCGACTGGAGCTTTATTCCAAGGTGCAGCAGATCCTGGTCGAGGACGTGCCGGTCGCCTGGACGCTGGAGCTCGAATACCCCATCATCTACGACAAGGCGTTCAAGAACATCGTGTCGACCGGCATCGGCTCGCACGAAACCTTCGGGTCGGTCTACAAATCGTGATCCGTCTCGGCAGCGCGGCGACGATCGGGCTGATGGCACTGAGCCGGATTGCCCAGCTCGTCGCCGTCATCCTCGTCATCGCCACTTTCAACTTCGTGCTGGTGCAGGCCGCCCCTGGCGATCCCGCCCAGGTGATGGCCGGCCAATCCGGCGCGTCCGATCCGAAGCTGCTGGAAGATCTGCGCAGGGAATATGGGCTCGACAAGCCCTACGCCGTGCAGCTCGCAAGCTATCTCGGCCGCGTCGTCAGGTTCGACCTCGGCTATTCCTACCGCCAGCGCCGCCCGGTGGTCGATCTCATCCTGGAACGGCTGCCGGCGACGCTGCTGTTGACGGTGACGGCCTTCTGCCTCGCGCTGCTGATCGGCACGACCCTCGGCGCGCTCGCTGGGCTGGCGGGGGGCAGCGTGCTCGATACGGTCTTCACGGTGCTGTCGCTGGTGCTTTATGCGACGCCGGTGTTCTGGCTGGGGCTGATGCTGGTGCTGGTCTTCTCCGTGACACTCGGCTGGCTGCCGCCATTCGGTTACGAGACCATCAACGTCAAGCTCTCGCGGCTGGAGCATGCGCTCGACATCGCCAGGCACATGATCATGCCGGTGACCTCGCTGGCGGCGATCTATCTCGCGATCTATGCCCGGCTGATGCGGTCCTCGATCATCGAGGTCGCGCAGCAGGACTTCATCAAGACCGCGCGCGCCAAGGGCCTGTCGGGTCCGAGCATCGTGGTCGGCCACATGCTGCGCAACGCGCTGGTGCCCGTCGTCACCGTGGCCGGCATGCAGGCCGGCGCGCTGGTCGGCGGCGCCGTGGTCATCGAGACGGTGTTCGCCTGGCCGGGCCTCGGCCGGCTGACCTTCGATGCGCTGCTCCAGCGTGATTATCCCGTGCTGCTCGGCATCTTTCTCATCCTGTCGATCGTGGTCATCGTGCTCAATCTGCTGACCGATCTGATCTACAGGCTGATCGATCCCCGCATGACGACGGGAGCGGCGTGATGGATGCGATCCGCGCCTTCCTGCGTCATCCCTCAGGGATGGTCGGCCTCGTCGTGCTGCTCGTCGTGGTCGTCATCGCGCTCATCGCGCCCATCGTCTTTCCGGTCTCGCCCTGGGAAATGGTCAGCGCGCCGTTCACGCCGCCCGGCGAGGACGGCCTGCTGCTCGGCGGCGACACGCTCGGCCGCGACGTTGCGGCCGGCGTTGCCTATGGTGCCCGCGTCTCGCTCGTCATCGGCATCGCCTCGGCCATGGCGGCGATGGTGATCGGCGTCACGATCGGCGCGATATCAGGCTATTTCGGCGGCAAGGTCGATCTCGTGCTGATGCGGATGACGGAGCTGTTCCAGACCATCCCGGCCTTCGTGCTCGCGATCCTGCTGGTTGCGACCTTCAACCCGTCGCTGCTCACGATCATCCTGACCATCGGCGCGGTGAGCTGGCCGCCGCTGGCGCGCCTCACCCGCGCCGAGTTCCTGCGCCTGCGCAACCGGGAGTTCGTCGAAGCCGCGCTGTGCCAGGGCGAGGGCACCTTGCGGATCGTGCTCGGCCACATCCTGCCCAACGCGATCTCGCCGATCCTGGTCGTGACCTCGCTGACCGTCGCGACCGCGATCCTGCTCGAGAGCGCGCTGTCCTTCATGGGCCTCGGCGATCCCAATCTAATGTCCTGGGGTTTCATGATCGGCGCCGGCCGCACCGTGATCCGCAATGCCTGGTGGATGAGCGTGTTCCCGGGTCTCGCTATCCTCATCACCGTGCTCGCGATCAATCTGTTCGGCGAGGGGCTGTCCGACGTCCTCAATCCGCGTGTGTCGAGGCGCCGGTCATGAGCGATACCGTGCAAGCCAAGGCACCCGTTCTGTCGGCCGAGGGGCTCTCGATCGCGCTGCCCGAAGGGGGCGATCGCCCGTTCGCGGTCGAGAACGTCTCCTTCGAGGTCAAGCCCAACGAAGTCGTCTGCCTCGTCGGCGAGTCCGGCTCGGGCAAGTCGATGATCGCCCATGCGGTGCTGTCGCTGCTGCCGAAGAGCGTCAATATTGCCGCGGGCGCCGTGACTGTCGCGGGGCAGAATCCGGCAAAGCTCGACCGGCAGGCGCTGCGCCGCCTGCGCGGCGGCGAAGCCGCGATGATCTTTCAGGAGCCGTTGTCCTCGCTGAACCCGCTCAAGCGGGTCGGCAGGCAGATCGAGGAGATGATCCTCACCCATCAGAAGCCGATGCCGTCGGCAATTGAGGTGCACGAACGCGTGCAGCAGCTCCTGACGCAGGTCGGCCTGCCAAATCCAAAGCTGCTTGAGAAGAGCTATCCGTTCGAGCTGTCCGGCGGCCAGCGCCAGCGCGTCATGATCGCGATGGCGATGGCCAATCGCCCGGCGCTCCTGATCGCTGACGAGCCGACCACAGCGCTCGACGTCACCACCCAACGTCAGATCCTGCGCCTGATCGACGATCTCCGACGCGACCGCGGCATGGGCGTGCTGTTGATCACCCATGATTTTGGCGTCGTTGCCGATGTCGCCGACCGCGTCGTGGTGCTTCGTCACGGCAAGGTGGTGGAGCAGGGGACGGTCGAGGAGGTCCTGCGCAATCCTAAGGCGGAGTACACCCGCGAGTTGATCGATGCGGTGCCGAAGGCGCGGCTCGATGAGATCCGCCGCACCGCGGTCCATCCTACACCGCTGCTCGAAGTCATCGGTCTTGAGAAGACATTCCGGGTCAAGCGCGGCCTGTTGCAGGCGCCGCGCGAGGTCGTCGCGGCCGACGGCATCTCGCTGACGCTGCATGAGGGCGAGACGCTCGCCGTCGTCGGCGAATCCGGGTCCGGCAAGTCGACGCTCGGGCGCATGATCATGCGTCTGACCGAGCCGGATGGCGGTGCCATCCGCTTCAACGGCCAGGATCTCCGCCGGCTCCGCGGCGAGGCGCTCCGCCAGGCGCGAAAACAGCTCCAGATCGTGTTCCAGGATCCGTTTGCGAGCCTCGATCCGCGCCAGAAGGTCGGCGATGCCATTGCGCGCGGACCAATGGCCTTTGGCACGTCGCGCACGGAAGCGATGGAGCTGGCGAGGAAGCTGCTGGTGCGAGTTGGTCTCAATGCCGTCGCCGCCGATCGTTACCCCCACGAATTCTCCGGCGGCCAGCGCCAGCGCATCTGTATTGCGCGCGCACTGGCACTCAAGCCGCGCGTGCTGATCGCCGACGAAGCCGTGTCGGCGCTCGACGTTTCCGTCCAGGCTCAGGTGCTGGCGCTGCTTGCCGAACTCCGTCAGGAGATGAAGCTCGCCATGATCTTCATCACCCACGACCTGCGGATCGCCGCCGAGATCGCCGACCGCGTCATCGTGCTCCAGAAGGGGCGCATCGTGGAGGAAGGCGCGACCGCGGACGTTTTCACGGCCCCTCAAGCCGCCTACACGCGCGATCTGCTCGATGCGATCCCGGGCCGCGATTTCTTCGACCAGCCGGGCTTTGCCAGCGTGACCGGCGCACTACCGACAGCAAGGATGAGTTCATGACCGACAACCTTCCCCTTCCAGCCGGCGCGCGCGAGCGCATCGAGGCCGCTGTGGATGCCGCCTTCGACAAGCAGATCGACACCACGATCGCGTTCACGGCGATCCCGAGCACGCGCGCGGCGGAGGCGCCCTGTCAGGACATGTTCGCAAAGCTGTTGCGCGATCGCGGCTACGAGGTCGATGACTGGGTCATCAACCAGGACGATCTCAAGACCCTGCCGGGCTATGGTCCGGTCGAGACCGATTTCTCGCGCGCCCGCTCCGTCGTCGGCACCTACCGTCCGGCGAAGGAAGAGGGCCGCTCGCTGATCCTCCAGGGTCATTGCGACGTCGTGCCGGCAGGCCCGCTCGACATGTGGGAGCGGCCGCCGTTTCAGCCAGTGGTCGAGAACGGCTGGCTCTATGGTCGCGGCGCCGGCGACATGAAGTCCGGTACCATCTCGGCGCTCTACGCGCTCGATGCGATCAAGGCCGCGGGCTACAGGCCCAAGGGCCGCATCCACCTGCAATCGGTGATCGAGGAGGAGAGCACCGGTCTCGGCGCGCTCTCCACACTTCAGCGCGGCTATCGTGCCGATGCCTGCATCCTGCCCGAGCCGACCGACGAGAAGTTGATGCGTGCCCAGGTCGGCGTGATCTGGTTCCGCCTCAAGGTGCGCGGGATTCCGGTTCACGTCGCGCGCGCCGGAACCGGCTCGAATGCGATCAAGGCTGCAATCCACCTGATTCAGAAGCTCGAAGGTCTCGAAGCCGAATGGAACGAGCGCGCCAAGACGCACCCCTCGTTCAAATCGGTCGAGCATCCGCTCAACTTCAATCCTGGAATCATCAAGGGCGGTGACTGGGCCTCCAGCGTGCCCGCCTGGTGCGATGTCGATTGCCGCATCGGTGTGCTGCCCGGCTGGAAGATCGCCGATGCCCAGGCCGAGATCGTGGATTTCGTCGCCAAGGCGGCGCGCTCGCATCCGTTCCTCGCCAACAATCCGCCGGAGATCGTCTGGTCCGGCTTCCTGTCGCCGGGCTATGAGGCGACCGAGATTCAGGAAAGTGAAGCGGTTCTGGCTCCGGTCTACGAGCATGTGTTCGGCCGCAAGCTGACCAGCTTCTCGTCTACCGCGCTGACCGATGCGCGCTTCTATGGTCTCGACTTCGGCGTGCCCGCCTTCTGCTTCGGTGCCACGATGGAAGGTGCCCACGGCTTCAACGAGCGCGTTGACCTTGCCTCGGTGAAGCGGGTCACCAAGGCGCTCGCGCTGTTCACCGCGAGCTGGTGCGGCATCGAGGCCAACTAGCCGCGAGAAGGAAACTCACCGCAAAAAGGGAGGTTCGCGAATGGACAGCCAGGGTGCAGGCGGCAAGCCGCCGGTCAAGACGCAACAGGATCTCCGTGCGCATTTCGGGCAGCTCAGCCCGCTTGCCGAAAAGAAGGTTCTCAACCATCTCGACCAGTTCTGCCGCGACTTCATCGCGCTCTCCCCGTTCCTCGTCCTCGCCACCAGCGACGGCAACGGCCATGCCGATGCAAGCCCGCGCGGCGACGCGCCGGGCTTCGTCGCCGTGCTCGACGACAAGACGCTGTTGATCCCCGATCGGCGCGGCAACAACCGCGTCGACACCTTTGGCAACATCATCGCTTCGCCCGGCATCGGCTTGATCTTCCTGGTGCCCGGAATCAACGAGACCCTGCGCGTCAACGGCCGCGCCGAGATCTCGCAGGACGCCGAGCTGCTGACGCCGCTCGCGGTGCAGAACGTCGTCCCGATCATCGGACTCAAGATCCACGTCGAGGAGACCTATTTCCACTGCGGCAAGGCGCTGATGCGCTCGAAGCTCTGGAATCCGGCTGCTCAGGTCGAGCGCAACAGTTTCCCGACGCTCGGCCGGATCATCGCCGAGCAGACTGCGACCATCGCAGTCGAAGAGGCCGAGAAGACGATGGAAGAAGGATACCGTACGAGGCTCTACTGAGAATGACCGGTCTGATCTCGTGGCGACAACGGGTGCGCCGTCGCGGTCGCCAGCCCTGGCGAACTCCATCTGCGCCCGTTTGCCCGTGGGGTCGGTGAAACGGAAGGCCCACACCCGATCACCGCTCCCGCGCACGACCAGATAGAGGCCCCCTGTCTGCATGAACGCCAGCTTGCGGGGATTTAACTTGGTTCGAATTGAGCGCCACTTTAACGTGCCCCTTTCGCTGACCACTTACCGGCACGGATGCTTTGCCCGTCACGGTCAGCGAATCCACGGGAACCGGTGCGGATGTGTGACCGTCGCGGATACTTTCAAACGGACCCATGCGCCGCCTTACCATTTTTTTACCTTGGCCGGCTGGCGTTTTAGCGATTTCAGGCGAAGACAGACGGTAGCTTATAGGCCTAAGGTACTGTAGATAAAACAGAATATGAAGAGTGACGATGCTCGGTGATAGCAGACGCGGCGCTGAAATTGGATACATGATCCGTGACGGCATTCGGTAAACTCGTCCGCACCACGGCGTTCCGGTTGACGCTGGTCTATCTGCTGCTGTTCGCGATGTTCGCGGCCTCGCTGCTGGCCTATTTCGCTTGGAACACGCGGCGTCTGATCACCGAGGAGATCACCCAGACCGTCAACTCCGAGACCTCGGAGATGAACGAGATCTATGATCGCGGCGGCATGTTTCGCCTGGTGCGCACGATCGAGTATCGGGCGCTGCGGCCGGGCGCCAACCTCTATCTCGTGACCACGCCGACGGGCCAGGCGATCGCCGGCAATGTCGGCTCGCTGGCGCCGGGCGTGATGGCGACGCGCGGCTGGTCGGAGACGGCCTACCGGCGGATCGAGGATACGGATGATCGCGACCATCGCGCGCTGGTGCGGGTCACCGAATTGGAAAACGGCTTCCGCCTGCTGATCGGCCGCGACCTCGCCGAGCGGCGGCGCCTGTTCGGTATCGTCGCCAAGGCGGCGCAATGGTCGGTCCTCATCGTGGTCGTGCTTGGCCTCGCCGGCGGCATTTTCGTCGCGCGGAGGGTGCTGAGGCGCATCGACGCCATGACCGGCACGGCGCAGCGGATCATGACCGGAGATCTCAGCGAGCGCCTGCCCGTGGGGCGCAGCGGCGACGAGATCGATCGCCTCGCCGAGAACCTCAACGCCATGCTCGAGCGGATCGAGGCGCTGATGGCGGGCCTGAAGGAGGTTTCCGACAACATCGCTCACGACCTCAAGACGCCGTTGACGCGGCTGCGCAATCGCGCCGAGGAGGCGCTGGCGAGATCAGGCTGCGAGGCCGATTACCGCGCCGCGCTGGAGCGGACCATCGAGGAATCCGACGGGCTGATTCGTACTTTCAACGCGCTTCTGATGATCGCGCGTGCCGAGTCCGGACAGGCGCGCGGCAACATGGATGATTTCGACGCCGCCGATGTCGCCAATGGCATCCACGAGCTCTACGAGCCCCTGGCGGAGGACGACGGCATGACCTTGAAGGTGAAGGCCGATCCGACGCCGGTTCATGCCAACCGCGAGTTGATCAGCCAGGCGCTCGCCAATCTGGTCGAGAATGCGATCAAATACGGCAAGCCCGCTTCGCAGCCCGCGGGAACCGTGGTGAGCATGGATAGCCGGCAGATCACGATCGAGGCCCGGCGTGAGGGTGATCAGGTGCTGCTCAGCGTCACCGATCGCGGCCCCGGTATCCCCGAAAGCGACCGCAAGCATGTCGTCGAGCGATTCGTTCGCCTGGAGGCGAGCCGCACGCTGCCGGGCTCCGGCCTCGGCCTCAGCCTCGCATCGGCTGTTGCCACGCTGCATGGCGGAGAATTGCGGCTGGGCGATGCCCATCCCGGTCTTGTTGCCACGCTGGTGCTGCCGGCGCGCGCGGGCGACAGGGTTGCTCCGCCAATGCCGGATGTGCCACAGAAGGTGGCATGAACCACTCCGCGCCGGGAAACGCGGACAAGCATGGTGAGAGGCTGGCCGCGCGCTTCGCGGAGGCTCCCCATATTGCCGCTTCCACAACCGACGAACGACGTTTGGAAAGCTGGCTGGCCGAGCTTGAGCCGGCCCAATCGGCGCGTCTGAAAGTGCTCCTGGGCCACCCCTTCGCCCGCGACATCCTGGCCGGGATCGCGGAATTCTCGCCCTATCTGTTCGATCTGGTGCGCGCCGATGCCCCGCGCCTGATCCGGCTGCTCGAATGCGATCCGGACCCGCATCTCGCTGCACTGATCGCTGAGGCAAGGGGCGCGGTGCTCGCGGCACCTGACGAGGCCGAGGTGATGCGGCTGCTTCGCCGGATGAAGGCGGAGGCCGCGCTGCTGATCGCGCTGTGCGACATTGGCGGTGTCTGGCCGGTGATGCGGGTGACGGCGGCGCTCACCGATGTTGCCGTGTCCTCCGTGCAGGCGGCGCTGCAATATCTGCTGCGGCAGGAAGCCGCACGCGGCAAGCTCTCGCCGCCCAATCCGGAGGCACCCGAAGAGGGCTGCGGGCTGATCGTGCTCGCGATGGGCAAGATGGGCGCGGGCGAGCTGAACTATTCCAGCGACATCGATCTGATCGTGTTCTTCGATCCCGATGCGACAACGCTGGCGGCGGACATTGAGCCGCAGCCGTTCTTCGTCCGTGTCACACAGGGGATGGCGCGCATCCTCCAGCAGCGCACCTATGACGGTTACGTCTTCCGCGTCGATCTGCGCCTGCGGCCCGATCCGTCCTCGACACAGGTGGCGATCTCGCGGGACGCCGCGCTGCATTACTACGAGCGGGAAGGCCGCACCTGGGAGCGCGCTGCGATGATCAAGGCGCGGGCCTGCGCCGGCGATCCCAGGGCGGGTGAAGCGCTTCTGGCAGAGATCGCGCCCTTCGTCTGGCGCAAGCATCTCGACTTCGCCGCGCTCGCCGACGTCCACGACATGAAGCGGCAGATGCAAACCTATCGTGGCCAGAGCGAGATCGCGGTCGAGGGACATAACGTCAAGGTCGGGCGCGGCGGCATCCGCGAGATCGAGTTTTTCGCCCAGACTCAGCAGCTGATTGCGGGCGGCCGCCATCCGGAATTGCGGGTGCGGCCGACGCTGAGGGCGCTCGATGTACTCGCCTCCAGCAAGTGGATCACCTCTGCGGCGCGCGACGAGCTGACGACGGCCTATGAATTCCTGCGGCGGGTCGAGCATCGCCTCCAGATGATCGCCGACGAGCAGACCCATACGCTGCCTGAGGACAGGCAAGCGGTCGAGCGCTTCGCGTGGTTCTTCGGCTATCAGGATCGCGAAGCCTTTGCGCGCGACCTGTTGCACCAGCTCCAGATCGTCCAGGGTCACTACGAAAAACTGTTCGAGGGCGACGACCCGATCGGGACGGCCAGGCTGCCGGCGCTCGACTATAGTGCAGGTCCCGACGATCCGCGCCTGCTCCAGCACCTGGCGACGCTGGGCTTCAAGAAGCCGGCCGCCGTCGCACAGACCGTGCGCGACTGGATCACCGGCGACTACCGCGTATTCCGCAATGAGGCGACGCGAAGCGCCTTCGTCGAATTCGTGCCGGCCCTGATCGACGGTCTCGCCCATGCCGAGGAGCCGGATCGCGCCGTCGTGGCGTTCGATCATTTCCTCGGCGCGCTGCAGCGCGGCGGCCGGCTGATCACGCTGCTCGGCCAGAACCGCGATCTCGTCGCGCTGGTGGCGCTGGTGCTCGGGGCGGCGCCGCGGCTCGGCGAGATGCTGGCGCGGCAGCCGCAGCTCATGGATGGTCTGATCGATCCGCGCTTCTTCGGCGCCATGCCCGACAGGCAGGAATTGTCGGGCCGGCTCGCGACCACCGTGCGAGACGCGGACTCCTACGAGGAATTTCTCGATCGCCTGCGCCTGTTCGGCCAGGAGAGCCTGTTCCTGATCGGTACGCGCATCCTTTCCGGCACGGTTTCGGCGCAGCAGGCGAGCACCGCCTTTGCCGACGTCGCCGAAGGAATCGTGCACACCGTGCATGGTCTCGTCGCCGATCGCTTTGCCGCCCAGCACGGCCGGATCAAGGGGCAGCAGACCGCGATCATCGCGATGGGCCGGCTCGGCAGCCGCGAGATGACGGCCTCGTCCGATCTCGACCTGATCCTGCTCTACGATTTCGACAGCGACAATCCGGACTCCGATGGACCGAAATCGCTTCACGGCGCGCATTATTTCGCGCGCTTCACCCAGCGCCTGATCAGCGCCTTCACGACGCGCACCAATTACGGCGTGCTCTATGAGATCGACATGCGGCTGCGGCCGTCGGGGCGCGCCGGCCCGGTGGCCTCGAGTCTCGTTTCATTCGCGGACTACCAGGCCACCGAGGCCTGGACCTGGGAGCACATGGCGTTGACGCGCGCCCGCGTGGTGTCGGCGTCGCCCGAGTTCCGGGAACGGATCGAGCGTGTCATCCGCGATGTCCTGACCCGCCGCCGCGATCCCGCAATCACGGCCAACGACGTCGCCGACATGCGGCGCGCGATCGCGCAGGAAAAGGGCGAGGCCGATTGCTGGGATATCAAGCATGCGGCCGGCGGCATGGTCGACATCGACTTCATCGCGCAATATCTCCAGCTCGTGCATGCCCACGAGAAGCCGGACATTCTCGACGTCAGCACCATGCAGGTGCTGGAAAATGCATGCAGGCTCGGTATGCTCTCACAGTCGGAGACCGAGATTCTGCGTGCCGCAGCGCGGCTTTATCACGACCTGACGCAGATCCTGCGGCTTTGCGTAAGCGAGCGCTTCAAGCCAGAGACCGCCGGCACCGACCTCCTGCGCGTGATGGCGCGCGCGGGCGATGCGCCGGACTTCTCGTCGCTGGAGGCGCGGGTGAAGGAGACCCAGATCGAGGTGCGGCGCGTGTTCAGGGCGCTGCTGGAAGGGACGTCGCCTGCTTCAGCGAGGTGATTGCCTCGCGCACATCAGGCTCGAGGCCGGCGCCGCCGGCATCGAGATGGGCGAAGATCGCGCGCTTCATGCGGGGATCCCAGAACTTCTTGATGTGCTCGGCAATCCCCGGCACGGCCTTTTCATGGCCCTGGCTCCGGAAGAATCTGCCGATCTGGTTGGCCATGTAGATCAGGCGGTCAGGCGACATCGGCAACCTCCGTGGCATGGCGCGCGACGATCCGGCTGCCATGCGAGAATATTTCGAACCCGTCCTGCCGCGCGATCGCGATCAGCGTGATGCCGGCGGCTTCCGCCGTGCGTACCGCGAGGGCGGTCGGCGCCGACACGGCGACCATCACCGGCGCACCGATCGCGGCCGTCTTCTGCACCATCTCCACCGAGACCCGGCTCGTCAGCAGCACCATGCCGCCGCGTGCATCCGCGCGGCTGCGCGCCAGGGCGCCGGCGAGCTTGTCGAGCGCGTTGTGACGGCCGACATCCTCGCGCAGCGCGACGATGCCGCCTGCAGGGGACCAGAACGCGGCGGCGTGAACGGCGCGGGTTTGCATGTTGATCGATTGCAGGGGCGCGATCGCCTGCATCGCCGCCATAATCTTCTCCGGCGTGAAGGTCTGCCCCTGCGCCACCACGGCCGCCGGCCGCACCGCCTCGGCAATGGATTCGATGCCGCAGATGCCGCAGCCCGTGGGTCCCGCGACGTGGCGACGGCGCTCGTTGATGCGGGCTGCACCCTCCGATGCCAGCCACATCCGCAGCTCGATGCCGTCGTCGAGACGGACCACGTCGAGAGAGCGAATGTCGTCGACCGACCCGACGATGCCTTCGTTCACGCTGAAGCCGACCGCAAAATCCTCGAGGTTCTGCGGTGTCCCCATCATGACGGCATAGGTGCCGCCATTATAGGTCAGCGCCAGCGGCGTCTCCTCCGGGATCAGCCGTGTCCCCTCTGACGCGATGCCATCGCGCCAGATCTCGCGGTCGGTGGCCTGGACCGGAACGTGCATGCGGCTACTCCGCGGCCTCGGCCGGCGCGATGCGGCGGGAATGCCGCGCCTGCGCGTCATAGGCCTTCTGCCAGTCGGACGGGCCGTTCGAGGGCGAGACCTGCACCGCGGTGACCTTGTATTCGGGGCAATTGGTCGCCCAGTCCGAATAGTCGGTCGTGATGACGTTGGCCTGCGTGTCCGGGTGGTGGAAGGTGGTGTAGACGACGCCGGGCGCGACGCGGTCGGTGATCTCCGCGCGCAACGTGGTCTCGCCGGCGCGGCTCTTCAGCCGTACCCAGTCGCCGTCGCGCACGCCGCGCTGCTCGGCATCGTGCGGATGGATCTCGAGGCGGTCCTCGGAATGCCAGACCACGTTCTCGGTGCGCCTTGTCTGCGCGCCGACATTGTACTGGCTGAGGATGCGGCCCGTGGTGAGCAGCAGGGGATAGCGCGGGCCGGTGCGCTCGTCGGTCGCGACATATTCGGTGACGACGAACTTGCCCTTGCCGCGGACGAAGCCGTCGATGTGCATCACCGGCGTGCCCTCGGGCGCCTTGTCGTTGCAGGGCCACTGCACCGAGCCGAGCTCATCTAACTTGGCGTAGGAGACGCCGGCGAAGGTCGGGGTCAGCGCCGCGATCTCGTCCATGATCTCGGACGGATGGCTGTACTTCATCTCGAAGCCCATGGCCTTGGCGAGGCCGATGGTGACCTCCCAGTCCGCCATGCCGTTCTTCGGCGTCATCACCTTGCGCACGCGCTGGATGCGGCGCTCGGCGTTGGTGAAGGTGCCGTCCTTCTCGAGGAAGCTCGAGCCGGGCAGGAAGACGTGGGCGTAGTTCGCGGTCTCGTTCAGGAAGAGGTCGTGGACGATGACGCACTCCATCGCCGACAGCGCCGCGACCACGTGGCTGGTGTTGGGATCGGACTGGAGGATGTCCTCGCCCTGCACGTAGATGCCCATGAAGGTGCCTTCGACCGCGGCATCGAACATGTTGGGAATGCGCAGGCCCGGCTCGGGGTTGAGCTTGACGTTCCAGAGCGCCTCGAACTGGTCGCGGACCGCGTCGCCCGAGATGTGGCGGTAGCCGGGCAGCTCGTGCGGGAACGAGCCCATGTCGCAGGAGCCTTGAACGTTGTTTTGGCCGCGCAGCGGGTTCACGCCGACGCCGGGACGGCCGATATTACCCGTTGCCATCGCGAGATTGGCGATCGCGATCACGGTGGTCGAGCCCTGGCTGTGCTCGGTGACGCCGAGGCCGTAATAGATCGCGCCGTTGCCGCCGGTCGCGTAGGTGCGGGCTGCCTCGCGCAGGTCGTTCGGATCGACGCCGGTGAGGATGGCGGTGGCTTCCGGGCTGTTCTGCGGTTGGGCGACGAAGGCGGCCCATTCCTCGAACTCGCTCCAGTCGCAGCGCTCGCGCACGAAGGCTTCGTTGACGAGCCCTTCGGTGACGATGACGTGTGCCAGCGCCGTCATGACCGCGACGTTGGTGCCGGGCATCAGGGGCAAATGCAGCGCCTTCACATGCGGCGAGTCCACCATTTCGGTGCGGCGCGGATCGATCACGATCAGCTTGGCGCCCTGGCGCAGCCGCTTCTTCAGGCGCGAGGCGAACACCGGGTGGGCGGACGCCGGGTTGGCGCCGATGATGACGACGACGTCGGTGTGCTCGACGGAATCGAAGTCCTGGGTGCCGGCGGAAGTGCCGAAGGTGGTGGCCAGACCATATCCGGTCGGCGAGTGGCAGACGCGGGCGCAGGTGTCGACATTGTTGTTGCCGAAGCCGGCGCGGATCAGCTTCTGCACCAGATAGGTCTCTTCATTGGTGCAGCGGGACGAGGTGATGCCGCCGATGGCGTCGCGGCCGTATTTCTTCTGGATGCCGCGCATCCTGGCGGCGGCGAACGAGAACGCCTCGTCCCAGGACACTTCCCGCCAGGGATCCTCGATCCGCTCGCGGATCATGGGTTTAAGAATGCGCTCCTTGTGGTTGGTGTAGCCCCAGGCGAAGCGGCCCTTGACGCAGGAATGGCCACGATTGGCCTTGCCGTCCTTGTACGGCACCATGCGCACCACTTCCTCGCCGCGCATCTCGGCCTTGAAGGCGCAGCCGACGCCGCAATAGGCGCAGGTGGTGACGACGGAGTGCTCGGGCTGGCCGATCTCGATCACGGACTTTTCCGTCAGCGTCGCGGTCGGGCAGGCCTGCACGCAGGCGCCGCAGGAGACGCATTCGGAGCCGAGGAAGCTTTCGCTCATGCCGGGCGAGACGCGGCTGTCGAAGCCGCGGCCGGAGATGGTCAGCGCGAAAGTGCCCTGCACCTCCTCGCAGGCGCGGACGCAGCGCGAGCAGACGATGCACTTGGAGGGATCGTAGGTGAAGTACGGGTTGGATTCGTCCTTCGGCATCCAGTGGTCGTTGCTGCAGCCGTCAGTCTTGGCGAAAACGTGGTTCTCGCCCTCGTAGCCGTAGCGCACGTCGCGCAGGCCGACGGCGCCGGCCATGTCCTGCAGCTCGCAATCGCCATTGGCGCCGCAGGTGAGGCAGTCGAGCGGATGGTCGGAGATAAAGAGCTCCATCACACCCTTGCGCAGCCGCTTCAGCCGCTCGGTCTGGGTGTGTACGACGAGCCCGGGCATCACAGGCGTGGTGCAGGAGGCCGGCGTGCCGGCGCGGCCCTCGACCTCGACGAGACAGAGGCGGCAGGAACCGAACGCGTCGACCATGTCGGTTGCGCAGAGCTTTGGGATCTGGTGGCCTGCATCCATCGCGGCGCGCATGATGGAGGTGCCCTCGGGCACCGTAACCTCCTTGCCGTCGATGGTCAGCGTCACCATCGTTTCCGATTTGGAAGCCGGCGTGCCGAAGTCGATGTCTTCGATCAGAGACATTGTCGTTCTCCTATTCCGCGGCCTGAAGCGTCGTCGGGACGGGTGCGAAATCCTCCCGGAAGTGCTCCAATGCGCTGAGCACGGGGTAGGGCGTGAAGCCGCCGAGCGCGCAGAGCGAGCCGAATTTCATGGTGTTGCAGAGGTCCTCGACGAGCGCGAGATTCTCGCTCACACGCTCGCCCTTGATGATCTTCTCGATGGTCTCGACCCCGCGGGTCGAGCCGATCCGGCACGGCGTGCACTTGCCGCAGGATTCGATGGCGCAGAACTCCATGGCGAAGCGCGCCTGCCTACGCATATCGACGCTGTCGTCGAACACGACGATGCCGCCATGGCCGATCAGGCCGTCGCGCGCGGCGAAGGCCTCGTAATCGAACGGCGTGTCGAACAGCGCGCGGGGGAAGTAGGCCCCCAAGGGACCGCCGACCTGAACGGCGCGGACCGGACGTCCCGTGAACGTGCCGCCGCCGATGTCGTCGACGAGCTCTCCGAGCGTTACGCCGAAGGCCGTCTCGAACAGTCCGCCGTAGCGGATGTTGCCGGCGAGCTGGATCGGCATCGTGCCGCGGGAGCGGCCCATGCCGAAATCGGCATACGCCTTGGCGCCTTCGGCGAGAATGAAGGGGATGGCCGCGAACGACAGCACGTTGTTGATGACGGTCGGCTTGCCGAACAGGCCGTGATGGGCCGGCAGCGGCGGCTTGGCGCGCACGATGCCGCGGCGGCCCTCGAGGCTTTCCAGCAGCGAGGTCTCCTCGCCGCAGACGTAAGCGCCGGCGCCGACGCGCACTTCGAGATCGAAGCTGTAAGCCGAGCCGCCGATCTTGTCGCCGAGATAACCGCCGCGCTTTGCAGCCTGGATCGCGGCATTCATTGCCTCGACCGCGTGCGGATATTCACTGCGGATGTAGATGTAGCCCTTGGTCGCGCCGACGGTGAGGCCGGCGATGGTCATGCCCTCGATCACCAGGAAGGGATCGCCTTCCATGATCATGCGGTCGGCGAAAGTGCCGCTGTCGCCCTCGTCGGCGTTGCAGACGATGAACTTGCGCTCGGCCTTCGCCTGCGCAACCGTCTTCCACTTGATCCCGGTCGGGAAGCCTGCGCCGCCGCGGCCGCGCAAGCCCGACGCGGTGACCTCGCTGAGGATTGCATCCGAGCCAAGCGAGAGAGCGCGCTCCAGGCCCTTGTAGCCGCCATGGGCGCGGTAATCGTCGAGCGAGCGCGGGTCGATCACGCCGCAGCGGGCGAAGGTGAGGCGGGTCTGGCGCTTCAGCCAGGGGATCTCGTCGGTCGCGCCCAGCCGCAGCAGATGCGGCGTATTGTTGGCGAGCGCATCGAGCAGGGAGGGCACGTCGGTCTCGGTAACGGGACCGAAGGCGATCCGGCCCTGGGGCGTCGCCACCTCGACCAGCGGCTCCAGCCAGTAGAGGCCGCGCGAGCCGGTCCTGACGATCTCCACTGCAACGCCGAGCTTGGCGGCGGCCTGCTCCAGCGCAAGGGCAACCTCGTCGGCGCCGACGGAAACCGCACCGGCATCGCGCGAGACGTAGAGGCGGATGCTCATCGCTGCGCCTCCGCAATCAGCGCATCGAGGCGCTTCTGATCGAGCCGGCCGATGAGGCGGCCATCGAGCATCGCGGACGGCGCAGTCGCGCACAGGCCAAGGCAGTAGATCGGCTCCAGCGTGACGCGATCGTCAGCCGTGGTGTTGCCGAGCGAGACGCCGAGCCTTGCCTCGGCGCGCGCAGCCAGCGCATCGCCGCCCGCAGCCTGACAGGCTTCCGCACGACACAGCTTCAGCACATGGCGGCCGGCCGGCTTGTGGCGGAAATCATGGTAGAACGTGAAGACGCCATGGACTTCGGCGCGCGACAGATTGAGTGCCTTCGCCACCATGGGAATTGCCGCCTGCGGCACATGGCCGAACGCCTCCTGAAGTGCGTGCAGGATGACGAGCGTCGCGCCTTCCTGCCCGGCATGTTCGGCGATGATCTCGGCGCCGCGCGTCTCGTCCCAATCATAAACCGCTGTCATTCTTCATTCTCAACCAGAGCGTTTCCTGCTGCCAAACTATTTGGAATCATTCGAAGATCAATAAAGCTGTCCCGTGCTGCGATTGCGAATTCCGATCGATTGGCAAGTGCGATCACTCGATTTCAAATCGCAATGAAGACCGTTCCCGCAGGCGGTTTTTGCGTGTTGCGGAGGGGTGGGCGTGCTAGCTTGCATGCCACCACAGAATTCGAAGGGATAACCGGTTGATCGACAAGCTTGAACTGCTGCTGGCGCTGGCGAAGGAGCGGCATTTCGGACGCGCGGCGGAAGCCTGTGGCGTGACGCAACCGACGATGTCGACCGGGCTGAAGCAGCTCGAGGAGATTCTCGGCGTGATGCTGGTCCAGCGCGGGTCTCGCTTCCAGGGATTTACCCCGGAAGGCGAGCGAGCGCTCGACTGGGCGCGGCGGATCGTGGGTGATGCCCGCGCGATGCGCGACGAGATCAACGGGCTGAAGCATCAGCTCTCCGGCGAGATCCGCATCGCCGCGATCCCGACCGTGCTCGGCATGGTCGCCTCGCTGACGACGCCGTTTCGCGCCAAGCATCCCGAGGTGCGCTTCCGCATCCAGTCCACCACCTCGTCCGAGGTGCTGGGGCTGCTCGAAAATCTCGAGGTCGATGCGGGGCTCACCTACATCGAGAACGAGCCGATCGGCAAGGTGCGCACCATTCCGCTCTACAACGAGAGCTATCGCCTGCTGACCGCGCCGGATGCGATGTTCGGCGACCGCGAGACGGTGACCTGGAAGGAGGTCGGCCAGGTGCCGCTGTGCCTGCTGACGCCCGACATGCAGAACCGCCGCATCATCGACCGCGCATTGCGCTCGGTCGGCGCGGAGGCGACGCCGACGCTGACCTCGAACTCGCTGCTGGTGCTGTTCACGCATGTGAAGACGGGGCGTTGGGCGAGCGTGATGCCGGCCAAGCTCGCCGAGACGCTCGGCCTGTCCGATACGGTGCGCTCGATCCCGATCGTCGACCCCGAGGTCAATTACAGCATCGGCATGGTGATCCCGCAGCGCGACCCGATGACGCCGCTGATCGCTGCGCTGGTCAATGTGGCGCGGGAAGTGGCGCCGACGCTGCAGTTGTAGATCGAGCAAGCGCCTCGTCCTTCGAGACGCCCGCTTCGCGGGCTCCTCAGGATGGGGCTCCGTTGTATCGGTGTTCGCTGAAGCTGCTGCCGCACACGCAGACCTCGTCCTGAGGGCCCGCCGCAGGCGGGCGTCTCGAAGGATGGCCTCAGGCGAACGTCCGCCGTGCGCTAAGCCGCGGCCGATATCCCGGACGCCGCCTTGATCGCGTCGCGCGGCAGGGTCACGCGGACGACGGTACCGACATCGATCTTCGAACGCAGCCGCATCGAGCCGCCGTGGAGCTGCGCCAGCGAGCGGGCGATCGCGAGGCCAAGGCCCGAGCCGTGATAGGTCTTGGTGAGCTGGCTCTCGACCTGCTCGAACGGGCGGCCGAGCCGCGCCAGCGAATGTGGCGCGATCCCGATGCCGGTATCGGCGATCATCAGCACGATCCTGTCCTCGAGCTGCCGGCTGCGCACCACGATGCGCCCGCCCTCGGGCGTGAACTTCACGGCGTTGGAGAGCAGGTTGACGATGATCTGCTTGGTCGCGCGGCGGTCGGCGACGACGGAGATGGGTTTTGCGATGTCGGCGTCGAGCATCAGGCGCTTGTCCTGCGCGCGGCCGGTGACGACCCGCAGGGATTCTGCCAGCGTCCGCGACAGGTCGAGCTCTTCCATGTCGAGCTTCATGCGACCGGCTTCGATCTTGGACATGTCGAGGATGTCGTTGATGACCTCGAGCAGATAGTGGCCGCTGGTCAGGATGTCCTGGCAGTATTCCTGGTATCTCTCGCTTCCGAGCTCGCCGAACATGCCCGAGCCCATGATCTCGGAGAAGCCGATGATGGCATTGAGCGGCGTGCGCAGCTCGTGGCTCATATTGGCCAGGAATTTCGACTTGGTCTGGTTGGCTTCCTCGGCGCGGGTCTTCTCGCGCTGGTACTTCTCGGCGAGGTCGGCGAGCTCGATCGCCTGGCGCTCCAGCGCGGCCTGCGAGCGCTTCAGGTCGATGACGGTGGCACGCAGGCGCAGGTCGTTGTCGACCAGCTTCTGCTCGTGCTCCTTGATGCGGGTGATGTCGGTGCCGACCGAGACGTAGCCGCCGTCCTTGGTGCGGCGTTCGCTGATGTGCAGCCAGCTGCCGTCGTCGAGCTGCGCCTCAAAGGTGCGCGCCCCCGGGCCTTGGGCGGCGGTCTCGTTGTGGCGGGTGCGCACCTCCGGCATGCGGCCGACCTCGAGCACGGTCTCGTAGGAGGTGCCGGGAATGACGGCCGTATCGGGCAGCCTGTGCAGGCGCTGGAAGTGCGAGTTGCAGAGCACGAGGCGATCGCTCGCATCCCACAGCACGAAGGCCTCCGGAATGGTCTCGATCGCGTCGCGCAGGCGGAGGTCGGCTTCCACGGTCCTTTCCGCGAGGCTCTTCTGTTCGGTGATGTCGACGGCGATCCCGATCAGGTGCACGCTGTCATCGGTCGCCCCGCGCGTCTTCTCGCAGCGCACGCGGAGCCAGATCCAGTGGCCGTCGACATGCTGCATGCGGAAGGTCTGGTCGATGTGGTCGATCTCGCCGGAGATGAGCTGGTCGGCGATCGCGAACAGGTCGATGTCGTCGGACTTCACCAGCGCGTTGACCTCGCCGAAGGTGAGGAGCTCGTGGCGGCCGTCGAGGCCGAGCATCGAGAACATCGACTGCGACCAGAAGATCCGGCCGCGCGACAGATCCCAGTCCCACAGCCCGCAGCGGCCGCGGTTGAGCGCGGTGTCGATGCGGCCGCGCACGGCGTCGTTGATGATGTCGCCCTCGCGGGCGCGGGTCGACTGCCAGTGGAAGGCGAAGCCGAGGATCAGGACGACGAAGCCGGTGGTCGCCGACAGCGTGACCGAGAGCGCGGCGTCCGAGCCCCAGATCGGCTCGTTGCGCTCCTGGATCACGGTGACGAAGCCCGGCAGCGACTTGATCTGCCGCGAGGTCGCCATCGCTGCGTTGCCGCTCGGCAGCGTCAAGTCGGAGACGTTGCCGTCGCGTGGCGGCGCCACCATCAATTGCGCGGCCGTGATCGCGTCGAGCAGGCGGTCGTTGCCGACGGAGTCGTTGTCTGCAGGGATGCGGGCGAGGATACGGCGGTCGACGCCGGCCGAGGTGACGATGACATGGCGGCCCGAGGCCGTGCCCCAGGACGGGATCAGATCCGGCAACAGCGCCTGCAGGCTCTCGATGTTCTTCAGCCGTTCCTGCCGCACCGTGGTGAGGCGGTCGATGCGCTCGGCGAGCAGGTCGGCGAGGGCCGAAATGTCGTGGCTGATCACCAGCCGCTTCTGGCGCGTCTGGTCGACCACCTGCACGAACGCGCCGAGGCAGATCGTGATCAGGAATGCGATGATGAGTGTCGGCACGGCGCGGCGCAGCGCCGGCTCCGCGATCAGGAGCCGATGATAGGCAGGTTTCGCGATCGATTGCGCCAATCCCTTGATCGAATCGGATTGGACGCATGCGTTCGCGGCGTCTGCACGCGACATGCCTTCGGCCCCCTGAAAACCTGCTTGCAACTGAAGCTCGGAAGCAGCCCCACGTCGCTTCCGAATCACACTGATTTGAATCCAGTTTTCGCGGGCTGTCGAGAGTCAACGAATCGTTAACGCGAAATTATTCTTATCCAACATGCAGTTTGTGCATCGGGTGGCGGCAAACTCGCGTGCGCGAGGAGTCCGAAACGAGAACGTGTGACTCCCGCTGCGTTCTGCGTCACGCACGCGGCGGTTCGGCGTGACTGATCACGCGCTTCACGCTCGGGAACGCACGCCGCAACGCGCGCTCGATCGCGTCGACATGCTCGTGCACCTTGATCACGCTCATCGACGGTGCCGCGCGGCAGTGGAAATTGACGATCTCGCCGGCGTCGGTGTTGCGGACACGCACATTATGGATGTCGTGGATCTCGCCTTCGCCGGCGAATTCGGCCAGCGCGGCGGCGATGGTCTGCACCCGTTCCGGTGCGGCATCGACGCCGAACGGCAGTTCCGGTTCCAATGGCTCGATGTGAACGTCGACCTCGACGTCCTCGCCGAACTCCTCCTGGATGTTGCGCTCCAGCGTGTTGGCGACGTCATGGGCGGCCTCGAGCTGCATGTCGGCATCGACCTCGAGGTCGATGCCGACGATCAGCTTGGCGCCGAGATCGTGCACCGTGACGTGGTGGACGGCGAGGGCGGAATTGCGCGCGATCACCATGATGCGGTCGCGCACGGTCTCGTTGTCGCGCGCGACGGGCACGGCGGCGAAGGTAAGGTCGGCATCGCCGAAAGCCTTGGCGACGGCGGCCTGCGCGTTGCGCTTGATGTCCTCGACCCGGTCGATCGGATAGGTCCGCGGCACCTTCGCGATGGTATCGATGAACGTGGTCGCTCCGACCATGCGCACGCGCAGCCGGTCGACGTCGATCACGCCCGGTACGCCGCGGATCGCGGCGGTGGCCTTCTCCTGCGCGCCTTCCGGGGCGCGGTCGACCAGCGTCTGCACGGTGGAGCCGGCCATGCGCAACCCGAGCAGGGCGATCATCACGGCAACCGCTGCGGCCGCCGCCGCGTCGCCCCACCAGAAGCCGAGGCCGGCGAGGATCAGGCCCACGATCACGGCGAACGAGCCCATCACGTCGGAGGCGAAATGCAGCGCATCCGCCGCCAGCGCCTGGCTCCTGGTCTCGCGCGCCGCGCGCTGCAGGGCGCGGGCGCGCCAGAGATTGACGGCAATGTCGAGCACCAGCACGACGAACGGCACGGCCGAAATGGTCGGCGGCGGGGTTCCCTCGCTCAGCCGGCTATAGGCCTCGACCAGGATGCCGCCGGCAAGCACGTAGAGCAGGGCGGTGACGCCGAGCGCGGAGACGCTTTCCAGCTTGCCGTGGCCGTAGTGGTGTTCGTCGTCCGCGGGCTTGTCGGACACCCGCACCACCGCCCAGGTGATGATGGTCGCGACCAGGTCGATCGAGGAATGCAGGGCCTCGGAGATCAGCGCCAGCGAGCCGATCGCGATCCCGACCGCGAACTTGGCCACCGCCATGCCGCCACTGGCGAAGATCGAGATCGCGGCGACCGAGGTCTTGTTGTGCTGGGAGGTCATGGCGGGGGATTTAGCAGGGCGTGGGTGAACATCAAGCGACGATCCACAGCCGTAGTCGCGAGTGACTTGCAGGAGCGTATCCCCCGACGCCGTCATGCCCGGGCTTGTCCCGGGCATCCACGTTCTTCTGCGTAAGGGGTAAAGACGTGGATGGCCGGGTCAAGCCCGGCCATGACGAGAGGAGAGAGCGTCGCTCCGCTCTTGTCTCACTGCCACAACCCTCACAGCGTCACCACGATCTTCCCCAGATGCCTGTTCGCCTCCATGTGCTCGAACGCCTGATCGATATCGTCGAACGCGAACACCTTGTCGATTGGCAGCTGCAGCTTGCGTGATTCCACCGCGCCCCAGACGTCCTTGCGGACCTCCTCGAAGATCTCGCGGACCTCCTCGATGGTGCGGGTGCGGAAGGTTACCCCGACATAGTCGATGCGGCGGGCCGCATGCAGGTCGAAGTTGAAGTCGGCGTGGGTGCCGCCGAGCCGGCCGACATTGACGATGCGGCCCTTGATCTTCGTCGCGGCGAGGTTCTGGCTCGCGACCTTGCCCGAGACCTGGTCGACGATGAGATCGACGCCTTCCCCGTTCGTCGCCTTCAGCACCTCGTCGACCCATTGGGGATCGGAGCTATCGACGGCGAGATCGGCGCCGTATTCGTTCAGCCGGCCGCGGCGAGTGGCGTCGGTCGACGAGCCGATCACGAGCTTTGCGCCCTTGAGCCTGGCGATCTGCATCGCCATCAGGCCGACTCCGGAGCTCGCGCCCTGGATCAGCACGCTCTGGCCTGGCTGCACACCGCCGACGGTGACGACGGCGTTGTGCATGGTCGTGAGCGCGACGGGGAGAGTGGCGGCCTCCTCGAAATTCATGTTCGAGGGGGCGTGGAATAGCCGGCCGTGATCGGCCAAAGTATATTCGGCAAAGGCCGCGCCGCCCGAGCCCATGATGCGGTCGCCGACCTTGACGCCTTTGGCATTCGGCCCAAGCTCGGCGACTTCGCCGGCCCATTCCATGCCGAGCACGGTGCCGACGCCGCCGGCCGCCCCATGGGCGTGCCCCTTGCGCATGATGGTGTCGGCCCGGTTCAGCGCACAAGCGCGGACGCGGACCAGCACCTGCGTGCCCTTGGGCTTTGGTTGAGCGACATCGGAAATCGTAGCGCCACCAGGGCCGTAGACGTAAGCCTTCATGAATTGCTCTCGCTTCTTGCGGTGATTATTCCGCGGCTTCACGTTGCGGATGAACGATCATTTCCTCCAGCCTGCCGCGGATGATCGCTTCCGCCTCGCGCACGATGCGGGAGACCAGTTCGGCGCAGCTCGGGATGTCCTGGATCAGGCCCTGCACCTGGCCGGCCGACCAGATGCCTTCGTCGGAATCGCCGGTGGCATAGACCATCTTGCCGCGGGCGCCGGCGACGAGCTCGCGGATGTCCTCGAACTTCGCGCCCTCCTTCTCCATGGCGACGACCTTGCTCGAGATCGCGTTCTTCGCCACACGCGAGGTGTTGCGCATGGTGCGGAAGATCAGCTCGGTCTCGCGCTCGTCATTGGCGACGATCTTCTCCTTGATGAGCTGGTGGATCGGGCTTTCCTTGGTGGCCATGAAGCGCGTGCCCATGTTGATGCCGTCGGCACCCAGGGCCAGCGCCGCGACGAGGCCGCGGGCATCGGCAAAGCCGCCCGAGGCGATCATCGGGATCCTGATCTTGTTGGCGGCGGCCGGGATCAGGATCAGGCCGGGGGTGTCGTCCTCGCCGGGGTGGCCGGCGCATTCGAAGCCGTCGATCGAGATGGCATCGACGCCCATGCGCTCGGCCGAGAGCGCGTGGCGCACGCTGGTGCATTTGTGCACGACCTTGACGCCGTGCTTTTTGAACTCGTCGACATGCTCCTGGGGCTTGTTGCCGGCGGTCTCGACCACCTTGATGCCGCTCTCGATGATGGCGGCGCGGTACTCGGCATAGGGCGGCGGCTTGATCGCGGGCAGGATGGTGAGGTTGACGCCGAACGGCTTGTCGGTGAGGTCGCGGCAGCGCGCGATCTCCCTGGTCAGGTCCTCCGGCGTTGGCTGGGTCAGCGCGGTGATGAAGCCGAGCGCGCCGGCATTGGCGACCGCGGCGACCAGCTCGGCGCGGCCGACCCACTGCATGCCGCCCTGGACGATCGGGTGCTCGACGCCGACGAGTTTGGTGAACCGTGTCTGCAACATGATGTGTTTCCCCCTGCCGGCATGGCGCGCTGTTATCGGTTGATGGCCGGAGGATGCCGCCCGGGGTGGCAAAAGTCTATGAGCGGGGGTGTGCGGTAGGGGCGGGACGTCATGCGGGCGGCGGGGCGATTCCGTGAGGCGGATAATTCGGATGGCCTCGTGTCCCGAACGCGCTGCAACGCCCATAGCGCGTCGAAGACGCGCGTGAACTCGCTTGTGGCGTTGCGGAGCAGAGCCGGGACCCACATTCCGCGAATGCTTTGAGAGATGGGCCCCGGCTCTGCAGCGCATCGTCGAAGGGACGCTGCGCTGCGTCCGGGGCACGGATAACTGAGGCTTCGGCTACTCCGCCGACAGCCGCACCATCTGACGGCCGCCGTTCATTTCCTTGAGGTGGTTGACGAAGTTTTCCGGGCGTTGCCAGCGGTTGGGGACCTCGAGGCCCATGAACTCGGCGATGTCGCCGATGAAGCCGGTGCAGTTCATGGTCTCGGCATTCCACACCGGTGAGTTCGCCTGCAATTTCTTGATGTAGGCGAACACGCGCTTGGCGTCCGCTTCGTTCAGGTAGACGCGATAGCTTGCGGTCAGATATTCCGGATCGAGATCGCCGTAGCTCGCGCCGGTCTCGGACGGCACAAAGGTGATGTGACCGAGCACGTAAGCGAGCGTGTCGCCGGCCGGCGTGAGCCCTGCGACCTCCACGGCGCGCTCGCTGGTCTTGCCGTACCAGACGAAGGCATGGCCCCAGCTCGCGGCGGTACGCGCGCGGAAGTCGACGTAGTAGGGGCCTTTCTCCGTGCGCGCGACGGAGCGCCGCGTCGATTGCGGCTGAGGTCGCGAGGCGGTGTCGGCCGTGGCAAGCGCGTTCGCGTCGGCAACGCCCTTGTTTGCCTGGTGGGCCGAGGCCGAGGGCGTCGTGCACGAGAGCATGGCCGCAAGAGCGAAGCCCGCGAGGATGCAGGATCCGGATCGATCAGCTTTGTTCGTCACGCGATATCCCTCGACTGTCGGCTGCTACGCAGATCTGCGCGTATTCCGCTGCGCGTCAGTAGCGCGCTGCGACCGGGCCGGGCGCCTTGCCGATCGGGGCTTTTCCAACCGGGCTCTTTCCAATCGGCATCTTGCCAATCGGCGCCTGTTCGGCCGGATAGGCCGGCACGGGCTGCCGGCGCGGCAAATCCGCAGCGTTCGCAGCCGTCGCCAGAGCAAGCGTAGCACCGAGAGCAAATACAATCTTCTTCACAGTCATATACCCCTGAAGGTTTGGTCCAAACACGGCACTGCCGTGCCCCCAGACACGCCTCACAAAAGGGCGGCCGAATGCGTCCAAGTTGCGGCAGGCACGCGACATGTTGGCGGCATATGTCGAGCGCGCGCAGATGTGATGTGTCCGAATGCTTCGGCGCGCCTCGGGCTATCGTTTCCCTCGGAGGTTCGAGCGTATCCTGTCGGCGAACCACACCACGAAAATCACGGCGAACGAGAGAGCGAAGTAAAGGGCTGTCCACAAAAGCGCATTGGCGGCATTCGTCATGGCGTCCTCCCTTGCATCGGAGGAAAGGATACCGGTGGCCGCGACGGCCGATTTGCGCGGGATCAATTTTGTTGCGCTGCGGGGCGGTTACAGCCGAAACTCGTTGGTCAGCTCGCCGATGCCGTCGATCGAGACGGTGACCGTGTTCACCGGCTCCTTCATCACGCCGACGCCGACGGAAGTGCCGACGGCGATGAGGTCGCCGGGCAGCAGGGTCATGTCATGCGAGATCCCGCTGACCAGCTCCTGAGCGCTGAAGATCATGTCCGAGATCGGATAGTTCTGCCGCTCCGCGCCATTGAGGATGGTACGGACCACGAGCGCGGCCGGATCGATGCCGGTCGCGATGACGGGTCCGAACGGGCCGTAATCGTCGATACCCTTTGCGCGGGCCCATTGCGGGAAGGTGGGGTCGCGCGTCAGGATGTCGTTGGCGGTGATGTCGTTGACGCAGGTGTAGCCGAAGATGAAGCTATCCGCTTCTGCCGGCGACACGCGCGCGCAGGCTTTGCCGATGACGATGCCGAGCTCGCCCTCATAGGTCGTCTTGCCGTCGTAGGAGGACGGGCGGCGGATCACCGCACCGGGGGCGGCGATGCTGGTGGTGGCCTTCAGCAGATAGAGCGGCTCCGGCGGCTCGGGTTGGTTGAGCTTTGCCGCGAGCGCGTGGAAATTGTTCCAGAGCGCGACGATCTTGCTCGGCGCGCAGGGCGCGAGCAGCTCGACCTCCGACAGCGACAGCGTCTTGCCGGTAGCGGTGCTGCGGCCGAACATCTCGCCTTCATGCACGCTGATGCCTGATGGGCTCAGCGTGCCGAAGCCGGTCGCGCCATTGCTCCGGAAGCGGAGCCACTTGTTGATCTCGCTCGCCATCATGCCACCGCCAGTGCTCGCGGATCTGATGGCGTCGAGACCCCGTCATAAAGGCCGGCGATGCGGGCGCGCTGGGTCACCATGGCCAGCACTGAATCGAGCGCAGGCGTGGCGATCCCGGTAAGGCGGCCCATCTCCTGCACCACCGTGACGAGCGGATCGATCTCCATCGGGCGGCCGCGCTCGAGATCCTGGAGCATCGAGGTCTTGTGCGCGCCGACCTTGCGGGCGCCCTCGATGCGGCGCTCGACGTCAACGCGGAACTTGACCCCGAACGTCTCGGCGATGGCTTGCGTCTCCACCATGATCGCGCGGGACAGTGCGCGCGTCGCCGGATCGGTGCAGATCACGTCGAGCGTGGCGTGGGTCAGCGCGCTGATCGGATTGAAGCACACGTTACCCCACAGCTTGAGCCAGATCTCGTCCCGGATGCGGTCGAGCACCGGCGCCTTCAGCCCGGCGGCGACGAACAGGTCGGCGAGACGCTGCACGTCATCAGTGATCTCGCCGGAGGGCTCGCCGAGCGGAAAGTTGTTGCCGTAGACGTGGCGGATCACGCCGGGCGCCTCGATCTCGGTGGCGGGATAGACGATGCAGCCGATGGCGCGCTCGGCGCCGATTTCGCGCCACTGCCGCCCGCCGGGGTCGATGCTCTCCAGCGTCGAGTTCTCGTATTGCCCGCCGTGCTTGTAGAAGTACCAATAGGGAATGCCGTTGACGGCCGTGACGATGCGGGTGTGAGGCCCGAGCAGCGGCCGCATCTTCTCGATCACGCCGGTGATCGAATGCGCCTTCAGCGTAATGATGATGAAATCCTGCACGCCAAGCTCGGCGGGATCGTCGGTGCAGCGCGGATGTACGGTGTGCTGCTCCTCGCCCGCGAGCAGCGTCAGGCCGCGCTCGCGCATCGCGGCAAGGTGCGGGCCGCGTGCGACCAGGCTGACATCGGCGCCCGCACGCGCGAGCTGTACCCCGAGATATCCGCCGATTGCGCCGGCGCCGTAGATGCTGATCTTCATGAAATCCTCGCGGAACCAAGATTGGGGAAATGGCTCGATCGGTCGTGACACAGGTTCGCTGCACCTCTCCCGCTTGCGGGAGAGCAAAGGCCGCCTTCGGCGGCCGTTCTTGAGAACGCCGAAGCCGAGCTTCGGCCTTGGCGCCCCGGGGCGATGCGAAGCATCGTCCCGAGCGCGGCGGGTGAGGGTTCTCTCCTCTTGAGGAGTCTCGCTTGGCGGAGACAGCCCTCTCCCCAACCTTCTCCCGCAAGCGGGAGAGGGCGCGCAGCTGTTCCGTGACTGAACGTAAGGCGAGCTCTTTTAGGCTGCCGCTTGCGGCGCGCCGTTGAGGGCCTCGTCGACGGCCGCGGCGATGTCGCGCATGCTGATGACGGAGATGAGGCTGTAATCGTCGATCACGGGCAGATGGCGGATGTGATGACGGTTCATCAGATGGCGGACGTGCTCGATCGGATCCGAGGAGGTGCAGGATACGAGCTGCTGCACCGAGACGAGTTGCGAGACTTTGACATTGACGGCGTTGGTGCCGTGCTCGGCGACGGCGCGCACCACGTCGCGCTCGGTGAACATGCCGACCGCGGTGTTGCCCTCGGAGCGGACCACGTCCTTCACCACCAGAGCACTGATGTTGTTGGCGCGCATCAGCTTGGCCGCGATACCCACCGTTTCGTTCATACGCACCGTGACAACGCGCGGCGTCTTCTTGCGCAGAATGTCTCCGACCAGCATTGCAACCTCCCTGGGTGAGTGACGGGAGAAGTGTGGTATACATAATGCCAATCGTCAAGCGCTGGATTTGGCTGATCCGAAAAATCTTGCGACAGTCATACTGACGTTTGTCGTGGGCCAAAAAGAAAAGGGACGCATCGCTGCGCCCCTTCTCAAGCATGCAAATCCGTGTGGTGCTTACACCGTCTCGGTTTTGGCAGTGCCGGCGGCGGCGCCGGTGCTCTCGGCTTCCTTGCCGAGGATGAAGGAGCGGCGCAGCGGCTTGATCACGAGCAGCGCCGTCAGCGCCGCCATTGCGTTCAGCGCCACCGCGACCACGAACACGGCCTTCCAGCCATAGGCGGTGGAGATCACGCTTGCGAGCGGGACGAGCAGCGAGGCCGTGCCCTTGGCGGTGTAGAGCATGCCGTTGTTGGTGGTCGCGAACTTCGCACCGAAGGTGTCGCCGCAGGTCGCGGGGAACAGCGAGTAGATTTCGCCGAACACTCCGAAATAGACCGCGGTTGCGAGCACGAAGATGGTCGGCAGGTGGCCATAGGCCGACAGCGTCAGCAACATCAAGGCAGCGGTGCCGAAGGCGATGAACATGGTGGGCTCGCGGCCGATCGTGTCGGAGACCCAGCCGAAGAACGGACGCCCGAAACCGTCGAAGATGCGGTCGAGCGAGATCGCGAACGTCAAGGCCGCCATCTGGAAGCCGGCGAGCGTTACCGGACTATTCGCGATCTTGTAGTCGTGCGCGATCGGGGCGATCTGCGCCGCGGTCATCAGGCCGCCCGAGGCAACCATCACGAAAACGAGATACATGACCCAGAAAACAGGGGTACGCAGCACCTGCGGCGGCGTGAAGTCGATCTTGGTCTGCGGCAGATTGAGCTGCTTCTTCTTCGGCGGAATCGAGATCTGCGGCGGCTGGATGAAGAAGGCGAGCACGAACACGACGACGCCCTGGGCGATGCCGAAGGTGAGGAACGCGTGCTGGTAGCCGCTCGAGGCGATCATGCTCGCGATCGGCACGATCGTGAGTGCGGCACCCGCGCCGAAGCCGGCGGCGGTTGCACCTGCCGCGAGACCGCGACGGTCGGGAAACCATTTCAGCGCGTTGCCGACGCAGGTGCCGTACACCGCGCCCGCGCCGAGGCCGCCGATGATCGCGGCTGCGTAGAGCAGGGTGAGGCTATCGGCGTAGGAGTTGAGGATCCAGGACAGCGCGATCATCGCGCCGCCGAACATGACGACGATGCGCGGGCCGTATTTGTCGACGAACCAGGCCTCGACTGGCACCAGCCAGGTCTCGGTGACCACGAAGATGGTGAAAGCGAGCTGGATCGCGGCGCGTCCCCAATGATGGGCGGCGTCGATCGGATCGACGAACAGCGTCCAGCCATATTGCAGATTGGCGATCATCGCCATGCAGACGATGCCCATGCCGAGCTGGAGCCAGCGGAAGCCGGTGCGAAGCGGCGCGGCGGTGACGGCGCCATCCGGGCTGGAAATCATCAGAACCTCCCAACGCGCCCGTCTGTCGTACATCAGATTGCCAAGATGACCTGATGTCGCAAATGTTGTGTCTTATCGTCGCAGGCGTCGTTCGGAGATTGGTATACGATATTCCAGATTGCAAGTCCTATCTTGGCTCGGCGTTCACAAAATGCGGCGGGGTGGCCGCATCCAATCGCGGCGGTCTCCTGCCAAACGAAAACGCCCGGCCGTGAGGGCCGGGCGTCGGTCTCGCGTGAACTGCGGTGGAGCGGTCAGATGGTCGATTTCGCGACCACGACCTTGCGCCAGGGCTTGAGCACCGCGATCGCCAGCAGCGAAGCCAGGATGTTGGCGCCGGCCGCGATGATGAACACGGCGTCCCAGGTCCCCGACGATTGCTGCATGTAGTTGGCGATCGGCACCAGCAGCGCGGCGGTGCCCTTCGCGGTGTAGAGCAGGCCGGCATTGGTGGTCGCGAACTTGGCGCCGAACGTGTCGGTGCAGGTCGAGGGGAACAGCGAGTAGATCTCACCCCAGGCGAAGAACACGAAGCCCGAGAGCAGCACGAACCAGATCGGATCGTGGCCCCAGAGGTAGAGCATCCAGATGCCGAATCCTTCCATGCCGAAGGCGATGAACATCGTGTTCTCTCGGCCGATCATGTCGGAGATCCAGCCGAAGAACGGACGCGTCAGGCCGTTGAGCACGCGATCGATCGTGGCCGCGAAGGTCACCGCCGTCATCGTCACGGCCATCAGCGTCACCGGCACGCTGTCGACCTTCCAGTCAACCGCAATCGGCTTCAGGTTCGCCGTAACCATCAGTCCACCGGCGCCGACGATCACGAACATGAAGTACATCAACCAGAAGATCGGCTGGCGCAGCACTTCGGTCGGCTGATAGTTGCGCCGGGTCTGGATGATATTGGCATTCGCCACCACGTTCGGCACCTGGCCCGCTTTCGGCGCGAGCAGGAAGAAGGCGAGGATGCAGATGATGATGCCTTGTCCGAGGCCGAAATAGAGGAAGGTGGTCTGGAAGCCGCTGTCCTTGATCATGGCCTGGATCGGCGCGACGGTCAGCGCAGAGCCTGCACCGAAGCCCGCGGCGGTGATGCCGGCGGCAAGACCGCGTTTGTCCGGAAACCACTTCAGCGCATTGCCGACGCAGGTGCCATAGACGCCGCCGGCGCCGATGCCTGCGATGATCATGCCGAGATAGTAGCCGTTGAGCGAGGTCGCCTGCGCGTTGATCGCCCAGCCGATGGCGCAGAGCACGCCGCCGACCAGCACGACGATGCGCGGGCCGTATTTGTCGACGAACCATCCTTCGACCGGTACCAGCCAGGTCTCGAACAACACGAAAAGGGTGAAGGCCCACTGGATCGACGCGCGATCCCAGCCGAACGTCTTCTGGATGTCGGGGACGAAGAACGTCCAGCCATATTGGTAATTGGCGATCATCACCATCGCCATCACGCCGATCGCCAACTGCGCCCAGCGATACGCATCGCTTACGCGTGCGGCACTGGGGGCCGCTGCCGACTGCACCATGTCCGTCATTAAAAACCCTCCCGAATGCGCCGATCATTTTTATGCATGCGCTGCTCGCATCCTGGTATTCATTATGCCAAGATTCAAGCGAAGGACGGGAGGTGCGGCGAAATAACGCGGGCCTGTTCAGATGCGCCATGAGGGCTGGATTGTAAAGCCCCAATCGCTGCCGGTCTGCCCGCGGAAGCGGCGGTCGATCCTGTTCAAGTGATTGATTTAGCCTTTACTTTCGCATCGTCCCGACGCCGCAAGACCGCTGTTGAAAGCCCGCGCGTTGGGCGATTCTCCACGCGCGCTGCCGACGTGCGGTCCGTCGCTGACCACGCGATTTCTGGAATTCTATATTCCAGAAGTCCGACCTGCGGCAATTTGGCGATGGTGCTGATGGCGCGGTCGCGCCTCACGCCATCGACGTGCGCAACCGGCTATAGCCTTCCTGGATCGCGGACCAGAACAAGGCGACCAGACCGAGCGCCATGATCGTGCTGACGAGGCCGTTGGAGAAGAACACCCCGAGCGATCCCTGCGAGCCCAGCAGCGATTGGCGGAAGGCTTCCTCGGCCTTGTCGCCGAGCACGATGGCGAGCACCAGCGGGGCGAGCGGGTAGTTGCACTTTTTCAGGAGATAGCCGAGCACGCCGAACACCAGCATCAGCATCACGTCGAAGGTGCTGTTGTGCACCGAATAGGCGCCGATCGCACAGAGCACCAAGATGAGCGGCGCGATGATGCCGAAGGGCACGCGGAGGATCGCGGCGAAGATCGGCACGCAGGTGAGCACGACGATGAGGCCGGCCAGGTTGCCGAGATACATCGACGCGATCAGGCCCCAGACGAATTCCTTCTGCTCGACGAACAGCATCGGGCCGGGCTGCAGGCCCCAGATCAACAATCCGCCGAGCAGGACGGCGGCTGTGGGCGAGCCCGGCACGCCGAGCGAGAGCATCGGCAGCAGCGCTGCGGTGCCCGCGGCATGCGCGGCCGTCTCCGGCGCGATCACGCCTTCGATCTCGCCCTTGCCGAAATTGTTGCCGCGTCGCGCCAGGCGCTTGGCAATGCCGTAGCTCATGAAGGAGGCCGGCGTTGCGCCCGCGGGCGTGACGCCCATCCAGCAGCCGATCAGGCAGGAGCGCAGCGAGGTCATCCAATAGGTGGGCAGCTCGCGCCAGGTCTGCAGCACGACCCGCAGGTTGATCTTCGCGTTGCCGCCGCGGAACGCCAGCCCTTCCTCCATTGTCAGCAGGATCTCGCCGATGCCGAACAGCCCGATCACGGCGATCAGGAAGTCGAATCCGTTGAGCAGCTCCGTGATGCCGAAGGTCAGCCGCAACTGTCCGGTGATCGAATCGAGGCCGACCGCCGCGAGCGCAAAGCCCATCATCATCGCCGCGATGGTCTTGAACGGCGGCTCCTTGCTGAGGCCGACGAAGCTGCAGAACGCGAGGAAGTACACCGCGAACTTCTCCGCCGGACCAAATCGCAGTGCGAAGCCCGCAACGAGGGGCGCGACGAGCGTGATCATGATGACGGCAAACAGCGCGCCGACGAAGGAGGAGGTGAAGGCGGCGGTCAGGGCTTCGCCGGGCCTGCCCTGTTGCGCCATCGGATAGCCGTCGAAGGTGGTCGCCACCGACCATGGCTCGCCGGGAATGTTGAACAGGATCGAAGTGATGGCGCCGCCGAACAATGCGCCCCAATAGATGCAGGACAACATGATGATCGCCGATGTCGGCGGCATGCTGAAGGTCAGCGGAAGCAGGATCGCGACGCCGTTGGCGCCCCCCAGCCCCGGCAGCACGCCGATGATGACGCCGAGCGTGATGCCGATGATCATCAGCATGATGTTGTAGGGCTGCAGGGCGACCGCGAAGCCGTGAAACAGATTGGCCAACTCTTCCATGTCAAAACGTCCTGCAGCAGCAATTGAATGAATGCGTGGCTCTCACAGGCCGAGCCATTCCTCGAGCGGCCCCTTGGGCAGCGGGACGAGGAACCAGCGCTCGAAAACGAGATAGGTCAGGACCGGCATGCCGATCGCCACGGCGACGACGGTCAGCCAGCGATAGCCGCCGAGCCAGCGCATGAACCAGGCGATGAAAACCATCGAGGCGACGTAGAGGCCGATGAACGGCATCGAGCCGACATAGATCGCGGTCGGCACGACGACGCTCATGACCTGGCGCAGCTGCCCCCATTCTGCGAACAGCCGGCCATCGTCGTCGCGTTGCGCATGCCAGAGGTTGATGGCGCTCGCCACGACGATGGCGGCGCCGATATAGAAGGGGAAGAAGCCGGCACGCGGACCCTCCGCGCCCCAGTTGATGCCGGCCTTCAGGCTGCCGAAGATGACGACGAGGCCGAAGACGCCGATCAGCAGCGCCATCCCGATTTCCAGCGTCTTGTGTGCCGGGCCGCGTTCAGATCGTTCAGTCATGGGACCTCCAGGGCGGAAACGCAGTCCTTCGCGGTGGGCGCGAGGACGAGCAGCGTCCTCAGCCATCGTCGAAGTCGCGGCTCAATTCGCCGATGCGAGGAAGCCGGCTTCCTTCATCAAGCCTTCGTGGCGCTTCTCCTCGGCCTCAATCCATTTGGCGTAGTCGGCGCCGGCCAGGAAGGTCGTGTTGAAGGCGCCGCTCTTCATGAAGTCCTGCCATTCCGGCGTGGCGCGCACCTTCTTGAACAGCTCGACATAGTATTCGATCTGGTCCTTCGTCGCCTTGGGCGACATGAAGATGCCGCGCAGCATGAGATATTCCATCGCAAGCCCCTGCGACTTGCAGGTCGGAATATCCTTCCAGGCCTTGCCGTCGGCGATCGGTTCGTCATAGGCCATCGGCTGGGCGTCGAAGACGCAGAGCGGACGAAGCTTGCCGCCGCGCCATTGCGCGACCGCTTCGATCGGATTGTTGACGGTTGAATCGACGTGATTGCCGACGAGCTGGACGGCGACTTCGCCGCCGCCCTTGTAGGGAATGTAGGTGAACTTGGCGTCGATCGCCTTCTCGATGCCGACCGTGATGATCTGGTCTTCCTGCTTGGAGCCGGTGCCGCCCATCTTGAACGAGCCGCTTGGTGCCTTCTTCGCGGCGTCGACGTAATCCTTGACGCTGTTGTACGGCTTCTCGGCATTCACCCAGAGCACGAATTCGTCGAGCGCCAGCATCGCCACCGGCGTCAAATCCTTCCAGTTGAACGGAATGCCGGTGGCCAGCGGCGTCGTGAACAGGTTCGACAGCGTGATGATGATCTTGTGCGGATTGCCCGACGACGTCTTCACATCGAGGAAGCCTTCACCGCCCGCGCCGCCCGCCTTGTTGATGACGACCATCGGCTGCTTCATCAGGTTGTGCTTGGTGACGATGCCCTGAATGGTGCGGGCCATCTGATCGGCGCCGCCGCCGGTGCCCGCGGGCACGATGAACTCGACCGGACGGACCGGCTCCCAGGCTGCCCGGCTTGCGGTGCTGCTCGCGCACGACATCGCGATTGCCGCCAAAGCGACACTCAGAACGGATGGCTTCATTTGCTTCTCTCCCTGTCGAACCCTCAACGCAGCCGCTCTTTGTCGACTTGCGTCAGCCCATCTCGATTCAGATGCCTGGTGTCACCCTTGCGGTCGATCTCCCATGGCAGTCCCGATAGAAACTGTATGAGGAGGGACGACGCGCGGCATCCGCTCCTTTCGGCTAAGGTTCCGCCAAGGCTCGCGGTGCGTGTGCCCTCGGCTGTTCCCGTCCTGCGTTATCTTTCCTCGCCTTACACCTTGGATTGTGCAATCGTTCTTGCTTGTCCAATGGTATGCGCGATGCCAGCGAACAAACAATCGGATCGGCAGTCAGTCCGGCGGACGAATTGTCGCAGCTGAGGTCGCAAGCCCGGGCAAGGAGGCAAAAGAAAATGGCCCCGAACGTGCGGGGCCATTTGACCGAACCTGGCGTCTGCGGGGTCTGTCAGCTCCGCCGTTTGGCGGGCGGACAAGGCCTTTCTTACAGGCCGAAACGCGGCAGGTCGCCGTTGTGATTGGAAATCTCGGCGCTCGCCATCAGGAAGCTGTCGATCGCGGCCATCAGGCGGGCGAACAGCGAGGCGGAGGGGGCAAGCGCGACGGAAGCGGTCTTGGACATCGGAAATCCCTTTCTGGAGACAGTCAGCCTTGCTGCCTCATTTCGAAGGGTAGTTTATGTATACCAGATGCCAGCGTCCATGCCCTTGTTTGCATAGCAACATTCGTTCTTCCGCATTGCGGCATAGCCGGTGAGGCGCTCAGGACAGAGCGCCTTGACAAGACGCGCCAAACAGAGAATGTAATGTTATAACATTACATAATGAGATGCCGTGTTTCGCCGCCCTCGACCCATCCCGCTCAAAAGGCTGTTCGATCTCCATGCCCAAACTCCCCGTCACCGTCTTGTCCGGCTTCCTCGGGGCTGGAAAGACCACTTTGCTGAACCACGTCCTGAACAACCGGCACGGCCTGAAAGTGGCGGTGATCGTGAACGACATGAGCGAGGTGAACATCGATGCGGACCTGGTCCGCGATGGTGGTGCCAACCTCTCGCGGACTGATGAGAAGCTGGTGGAGATGACCAATGGCTGCATCTGCTGCACCCTGCGCGACGATCTCCTGAGGGAGGTACGTGCGCTCGCCCAAAGCGGGCGCTTCGATTATCTGCTGATCGAATCGACGGGCATTTCGGAGCCGCTCCCGGTCGCAGCGACGTTCGATTTCCGCTCGGAGGACGGCGAAAGCCTCTCCGACATCGCCCATCTGGACACGATGGTGACGGTGGTCGACGCCGCCAACCTGCTCAAGGATTATTCCTCGACCGAGTTCCTCGGCGAGCGCGGCGAGGCGCTGGACGGCGACAAGCGGACGCTGGTCGATCTCCTCGTCGAGCAGATCGAGTTCGCCGACGTGATCATCCTCAACAAGGTGGACGATGCCTCGCCCCAACAGCGCGAGGCGGCACGCCAGATCATCCGCTCGTTGAATCCCGAAGCCGACATCATCGAGGCCAATCACAGCCGCGTGCCCTTCGACCGCGTGCTCAACACCGGCCGGTTCGACTTCGAGAAGGCCCAGCAGCATCCGCTCTGGTGCAAGGAACTCTATGGTTTCGCCGACCACGTGCCTGAGACGCAGGAATATGGCGTGAAGAACTTCGTCTACCGCGCCCGCCGGCCGTTCGATCCGTCGAAATTCGACAAGTTCGTCAAGGCATCCTGGCCGGGCGTGATCCGGGCGAAGGGTCATTTCTGGCTGGCGACGCGGCCGCAATGGCTCGGCGAGATCAGCCAGGCGGGAGCGATCGTGAGGACCGAAGCGCTGGGTTTCTGGTGGGCAAGCGTCCCGAAGGAGCGGTGGCCGGACGATGAGGCCTGGCGCAAGCGGCTCGGCCAGTATTGGGACAAGGTCTACGGCGATCGCCGCCAGGAGATCGTGTTCATCGGCACCGGCATGGACGAAGCCGAGATCCGCCGCAGGCTCGACGCATGTCTCGTCCCGGAAACGTCGACGATGGACATCGCCGCATGGTCCGCTCTCGCCGATCCGTTTCCGGCCTGGCGTCGAGGCGATCAATCCAGCTGATCGGCGTGAATGTCAGAGTCTCGGCGTGAGGTCCGGGGGCGACCATTTCCGACCAGGTCTTGCAAGGGGACGACAAAGCCGTTAGTGCTCTGCCCCCTTCCAATCCTCCGTCAGAGTGGTTCATGTCGAGCGCCTCGCCCGCCGTCTCGATCGGCATCGATTTTGGCACCAGTAATACAGTCGTCGCGATTGCGGCGGACGACCGCCGGGTCGAGGCCATCCGCTTCAATCATGGCGGACAGCGCCACAGCGTCTACGTGTCGGCCCTGTGCTTCTGGGAGGACCGGCCCGGCGCCGGCGCCCAGGCCGAGGGTGGTCCGTGGGCGATCGAGCAGTTCCTCGAAGGCCGCCACGTTTACCGCTTCCTGCAGTCGTTCAAGACGTTTGCGGCGAGCAGCAGCTTCAACACCACGCAGGTGTTCCGGCAGCGCTACAAGTTCGAGGATATTCTGGCGGCCTTCCTGCGGACGCTGGCGCGCCATGGCGGCGGGAAGTTCGGCTTCGAGGCGGCCAACATCACGGTCGGTCGCCCGGTGCGCTTCGCCGGCGGCAATCCCGACGAGGCGCTGGCGATGCAGCGCTACCGGGCCGCGTTCGAGCGGCTCGGCGCCGGTCACGCGCGCTATGTCTACGAGCCCGTCGGCGCGGCGTTCTCCTTCGCGCGCCGGCTGGAGCGGGATGCCACCGTGCTGGTTGCCGATTTCGGCGGCGGCACCAGCGATTTCTCCGTGATGCGTTTCTCGCGCGCGGGCGGCAGCCTTCGCGCCGAGCCGCTCGGCCATGCCGGCATTGGCATCGCCGGCGACACCTTCGACTATCGCATCGTCGACCACGTCGTCTCGCCGCGGCTCGGCAAAGGCTCCAGCTTTCGCTCGTTCGACAAGGTGCTGCCGGTCCCGAGCGGCCACTACACCAACCTCGCGCGCTGGCATCAGCTGGCGATGATGAAGAGCAACGGCGATCTGCGCGAACTCCGCGAACTCCAGCGCACTGCGCTGAAGCCTGACCTGCTCGAGGATTTCATCACCATCGTCGATCTCGACCTCGGCTTTTCGCTCTACCGCGCCGTGTCCGATGCCAAGGTCGCGCTGTCGGCACAGGACGAGGTTGACTTCCGCTTCAAGGGCGGCGGCGTCGATATCGGCGCGGCCATCACGCGGAAGAATTTCGAAGCCTGGATCGCCGACGATATCGCCCGGTTGGGGGCGACCGTCGACAAGGTGCTGGGCGAGGCCGGCATCACCGCGCGCGAGATCGAGAAGGTGTTCTTGACCGGCGGCACGTCCTTTGTGCCGGCCGTCCGGAAGCTGTTCGCCGAGCGGTTCGGCAACGAACGGCTGATGTCAGGCGACCAGTTCGAGTCGATCGCCTACGGGCTGGCGCTGATCGGGCATAGTCCCGATCCGGATCGCTGGGCGGCAAGTCAGGTCGCGTAGCTGGCGGCGAGCAGCCTCCCTGCGGCGACGCTGTTCGGTCGCTATTTCTGCTGAATTCGGTTCAGGTAATCGATCACGGCGAGAATGCGAGTCCGCACGACGACCTCCGGGCTTTGCTGCGGCCCGGCCTTTTGCCAATAAGTGGGATCGACAGCATGAGGCAGGCTGACGATGGGGTTGAACCGTTCGCCCCAGACCGGCATTTCGCGCGTGCCATGAGCCGGGACCGATTTCGACCCATACAAGGTCTCGTAAACGGCGTTGGTGGGAAACACCCCGTTGTTGTTCTTGGCCAGCACGGTCAGGTCGGAAGGCGGCGTCTTGAGTTGGCCGCTGACCGGTCCTTTGCCCTTTGCATCTGCGCCATGACAACTCGCGCATGACGACAGAAACTCCGCCTTGCCGATATCGACTTCTTCGGCCTTGGCGGCAGCGGCGAAACCAGCGGCAAGACCGGCAATGATCAACCATTCGATAGCAGATCTCATCATCTCGCCTCCGAGGCCGGGAAGACTCCTGCTCCTAGCCGTTTTGCCCTGTAGACAGTTTGACGCACATCAAGACCGTACAGCCAGAACTGAAGCGCGCACATGGCCTTGCGCAGTCGCTCGCTCGCCGACGTGACGTCGTCAGTTCTCCATGGCCTCATAAATCAGCTGCTTGACGGTCCTTTGGATGCGTTGGCGCTCCGAGGGAGTCTGCTCGAGCAAGACGAAGAACATGTCCTGCTTGGGGTCGATCACGAAATAGCAGCCGCTGGCGCCGTCCCATTTCAGTTCGCCCAGATTGCCCGGCGGCGGTGGTTTGGCGTTGCCCGGATCGGTGCGTACGGCGAGGCCGAGCCCGAAGCCGAAGCCGTCGCCCGGAAAGTAGAAGAAGTCCCGCTCGACGCCCGACCCGGGCCCGACCTGGTCCGTCGTCAGCAGCTTGAACGCCTTGGGGCTGAGAATGGTCTTGCCCTCGTAGGTGCCGCCATTGAGCAGCATCTGAGCGAAGCGGGCGTAGTCCGCCATCGTCGAGACCATGCCGCCGCTGGCGTACATCATCTTCTTCGGCTTGGTCGGATCGTTTTCGCGTCCCACCCGGAAATCGCTGTCGTTCGGCATCGGCTTGGCGAGCAGCTTCTGCTTTTCGGGGTCGCCGACGAAGAATCCGGTGTCCTTCATGCCGAGCGGATCGAGCAGCTTTTCCTTCTCGACCTCGATCAGGGACTTCCCGGACGCGATTTCCATGATCCGCGCCAGGATGTCGGTGGAATGGCCATACTGCCAGAGCGCGCCAGGTTGATTGTGCAGCGGCAGTTTTGCGATCCGCTCGGCGAACTCGGCGAGGTCGAAATCGCCGGCATAGATATCGGCAGCCTTGTAGGCCTTGCGGACCAGGCTGTCGCCGTAGAAGCCGTAGGTGACGCCGGAGGTCTGGCGCATCAGGTCGAGCACTGTCGGCGGTCGGTTCGGCGGCACCAGTTCCAGCGTCTTGGTGCCGTCGCTGGCTGCCTTCTCGACGCCGACCTTCACATTTGCAAACGACGGAATGTATTTCGCGATCGGGTCGTCGAGGGAGAACTTGCCCTCATCGATCATCTGCACGGCAACCACGCTGGTGATGGCCTTGGTCATCGAGAACAGGCGGAAGATGGTATGGTCGGTGATCGGAGCCTTCGACTCCACGTCCTGCACGCCGAAGGATTGGTGATAGACCGGCTTGCCGTGCTGCTGGATGAGCAGGATCGCTCCGGGAATTTTCCCCGTCGCGACTTCGTTGCGGAAGAACGCGTCGAGTTTTGCCAGCTTGTCCTTGTTGAAATGTGCTCCCGCGGGAATTTCAAAAGTCCCTTCGGCCCGGGCCGAAGCTGCTGCGGCCGCAACGAGCAGCGCGCCACAGGCAATCATCCGCAACGCCTGGAATGGTTTCATCAACCCCCTCCCGATTCCTCCCGAGTGTAGCCTTCCGCTCGACCGGCACAAGGGGCATCGGACTGCAGGGAGCGCCTGCAACGCAGGCGGGAGGGCGCCTGACGCGCCGCCGTCGGATACCGCTTGGCGCCCAGGGCGATCGCATATGGCTTTGTTGAAAGACCTGAGCGCGCCTCGTCCTTCGAGACAACCGCTTCGCGGTCCCTCAGGATGAGGCTAAGCGGCACCGGTGCCCGTTGAAACTGGCGCAACGCACTCGCTCCTCATCCTGAGGGCCCGCCAACGGCGGGCGTCTCGAAGGATGGCCACGGGCGAAATCACTCCATATGCGATTGCCCTGGCGCGAAGCCGGTGGCGGTCTGCTCCGCATCAGGCCGAGCAGCACCGCTGCATCGGAGCCAGCCTATTGATTGATCTCGGGCTCGACGAGCCTGGCCAGATTCCGCAGCGATTCCTGCCAGCCGAGATAGCAGGCCTCCGGCGGGATGACATCCGGGATGCCCGACTGCGTGATGTCGATTTCGGTTCCGACCGAGACCTTCTTCAGGATCACGGTCACCTCGATCAGGCCGGGCAGATTGGGATCGTCGAACTTGTCGGTATAGCGGATGCGCTCGCCGGGCACGAGCTCGACATATTCGCCGCCAAAGGAATGGCTGTTGCCCGTGGTGAAATTCCGGAACGACATCTTGAACGTGCCCCCGACCTTGGGCTCGAAATGATGCACGATGCAGGTGAACCCGTTCGGCGGAAGCCATTTCGCCATCGCATCGGCCTCCAGGAAGGCGCGATAGACTTTCTCCGGGCTGGTGGCGAGAACGCGGTGCAGGCGGACAGTATTGGGCATGTTTCGTTCATCCTCTTGCGTTGATGGGCCGACGTTGGCGTCTATGGCCCATTCATGTCACGAGGACGACGGGCAAGCCGCCGATCCGACAGGCGCCTTGGATTTTTTTCGAGCGCCGTTCAGCCGGGTTGCTGGACGGCAGCGACATCCTGCGACGTCATCGTGAATGCCAGCCTGTAGCAGCCAATTGTGGGGTTTTCGTAAGCGCCGGCCGCGTGAAGCGATGACGGCGAGAGCCGTCCGGCGATCACGTCCTCAACGGCATCGGAATCGTAACCGGACAGCAGCACGATCCAGTCGGCGGCGCCGTCCTTGCCGCGGATCTGCTGCTCGGTGGTGGGCGCGCTCGTGCGAGGCGTGTCGGTGAGCAGGAGGTGGGCGCCTGTCAGTCCCGGCTGCCGTGCCAATGCGGCGAGCGTGTCCGAAAGGTGCGCCTGCAACTCCGCCTCCCGGCCGATGTCCGGCGACAGCCTGATGGTCGCAAGCGAGGCCGCCACGCCACCGCCAAAGCTCGCGATGATCCGGCATTGGCTGCGGACCATGCCGAGATGATGCGGCATCATCTTCCTCGACCACGGCGTCGGCGCGTTGAGCCGGTCGAGATATCCCTTCGACGTGAGCACCTCGTATTGCGCGAGCTCGTAGAGCACGAAGAAGCCCTCGGCATCCGTCGTGCTGCACCAGCGCGATCCCCGCCGGAAGCCGGGAATGCTCATCCGCTCCGGAAAGTGCTCATGCGAATGCCAGTCGCCGAACTCGGCGCGCTGCTCCGGGCGAACGCTCCACCACATCGCGACCGCGGCCTTGCCGAGCAGTGACATGCTGACCTCCCTTTTTGCGGACAGTTTGCCTCAACGCCGACAGCGGCGGCAAGGTGTGCCCGCCCGACAAGCCGAAGCCACAATTCCGCTCCCGTTCCGCGTTCAACTCCTGCGGGAGATCGGGGGACTTCCGTTGCGCAGCACGCTCTGGGCTTTGGCCATCACGCTCTGCTGTCTTGGTTCGCCGGCCGAGGCTGCGGGCATTCAGCTGCTCGACGCCGATCCGGCGCTGTCAGGCGCGATCTGGTATCCTTGCGCGGCGGAGCCGACGCATGTCGCGCTGGGCCGTTTATCGGTCGGCGCGGATTTCGGCCTGAAAGGCGTGAAGGACTGCCCTGTCACGGGCGCAAAGCTGCCGCTCGTCATCTACTCGCACGGCCGAGGCGGATTTTTCGGACAGCAGCACGACACGGCGGAGGCGCTGGCCGATGCCGGCTTCATCGTCGCCGCCATCAATCATCCTGGCGATACGGCCAGCGACCCCTCGAGGCGCGACACTTTGTCGGTCTGGGGATCGCGACCGGCGGATATCGTGCGCCTGCTCGATTTTCTGTTGAACGACTGGAAGGACAGGGCGGTGATCGATCCCGCCAGGGTCGGCTTCGTCGGTTTCTCGCTCGGAGGAGCGACCGGCCTCGTGCTGATGGGGACCAGGCCGGACTTCGCCAGGGTCGCCAGCCTCTGCAAGGAGACGACTGGCATGTGCGCACAGCTTCACAATGGCGAGACGCCGCCCGAGCCGATACACGATGCGCGCATTCGCGCCGCCGTCATCGTTGATCCCGCACCGGCCACCCTGACGCGGGAGAACCTTGCCGCCGTCAAAGTGCCTTTCCAGTTCTGGCGCTCGCAGTTCGGTGGGCCCGGAGTCGGCGACGGCTCCGGCAACGCACGCGTCGCTGAAGGCCTGCCGGGCAAGCCTGACATCCACGTCGTGCCGGCCGGCCACTATGCGTTCCTCGCTCCATGCTCGGCCGATCTCGCGGCAGCCGTCCCGCGCATCTGCACCGATGTGCCCGCAGGGTTCGACCGGGCAGGATTTCATCGCGAGTTCAATGCGGCGGTGGTGAAGTATTTTCGTGAGCAATTGACGGCGGGAGATCGCTGAGGCTCGAATTGCGGTGCCTGTGCTGGACTGCACCCCTGAAGTGAGACACGATATTACAGTGACAGGCATTTCGAGGATGACCTGTGGCAGGACGAGGAAGGAAGCGTCAGTTTCCGTCGGCTCACAAATTGAAGGTGATCAAGCTGTGGGCGAGGCGAAGAATTTATCCAATATTTGGAAGGAGTGTGCGCAGCCGCCCCGCAAGAAGTACAAATGTTGTGCCGCACCTTTACGGCGCTTGAGATTGGGGTCCGATAGTCGAGACATACGGACGCGTCGTGATTTGCGCACAGAGCGGTTATTAAATTGTGCACTCTAAAAAACGCATATTTTGTGTGTGAGTCTGTTGCCGCGCACCGGCTTGAGGGCGCACGGCAACACTCAGCTTCAGGGCTTGAACACGAAGCCTGGCTTAATTGCCACGTCTGCCGGAATGGGCTGCAGATCGGAAAACAAGTCCGGATAGGTGTTCATCACGTTGAGGATGAATTTAGGCTCGATGTGCTTGTTCACATCGAACACCGACTTGATCACGCCAAGCCGTTGCAGCGTATCCTGCGCCTTCCACAACGCGCGATAGTTGTGGGCAGAAATGCGGCGGTCCACCTGCTGGATGTTGTACTGCATCGCGGTCTCCGCCACGTCAAGCTTCAACCCTGGAATCCAGCGCGTACCGATCCCGGCGGCCTGCTTGGGATTCTTGCGCATCCACTGGTCGGCCTCCGACACGGCTGCGAGGAATTTTTCGACCGTCGCCCCGTTCTTCTCCACCCAGGGCCGCAGCGCGACATTGAAGCCGAGATAGGAGATGACATCGCCGCCGCGGATGACCTCGACGGCGCCCGGCACGTCCTTCATGGCAATTACCGGTGCCGGGTCCCAGCACACGAATGCGTCCACGCCCTTGGCAAGCAACGCCACGCTCATCTCCGGAGGCGGCGTATTGATCAGAGTTACGTCGGTTGGCGTGAGGCCTGCCTTCTCGAGCAAGCCGAGAATGTAGAGATGGTTGATCGTGCCGAATGAAGTCGCTATTTTTTTGCCCTTGAGACTTTTCAAATCGCCTTTACCGATCCCAGAGTCCCCGTTGGCAATGAGGGCGAGCGTGGCATCGGATCCAAGCTTTGTGGCGTTGCCGCTGAAGTTACCGAAGAAAACCAGGTCCATGTTGCGTAGAATGGCACCGATGGATGGCACGCCAGCTTGCACCATGTCGGTTTCACCTGCCTGCAAGGCATTGAGCGCATCGACGCCGGTTGCGTACGGGCGGGCGATTGTCACGTCGAGCCCGTACTTTTCGAAGAAGCCGCGCTCCAGCGCAATAGGCAGCGCCAGCATGTCCACCGCGGCCACCATGCCGACCTTGAGTTTTATGGGATCCTTGGCCTGCGCCATTGCCAGTGACGGCAGCAGCAACAAGGCGCAGAGCAGCATCGCAAGTCGTCGCATCTGGGTCATCCCCCTGGTTGAAGCGGCTCGACGCGCGTAACCCAGTAAGGCCGGGCGACGGTCGTCAAGTCCGCTCGTTTCACTCCTCGGACTTCAACGGATTTTTCTTGTGTTCCGGATACCCGGCCGTACGTCTGCATCAGCTGAACGTGGAAACGTTCAGGTTCGAACGGCAGCACGACGAGGATATTCACCTTGTCCGAGCTGCCGGCGAAGTTCGCGATCTTTTGCGGTGCGGCGATGGTCAGCCAAAGCTGCCAGGCCAGATAGCCAGCCGCCACCGCCATCAGGATGTACGCCTTTCGCGATCGAAGGGCATCTTTCAACATGGCTCAAGCCGACCGCACGAGTTGAAGTACGCGTCCCGACAATTCCTTGAACCGCGCATCATCGTTGAGCGCGTCCCATGATCGCGGCCGTGGCAAGTCCACGGCAATGTCATCGAGCACACGCCCCTTCGACAGCGCGACCACCCGGTTGGCGAGAAACACGGCTTCCGCGACGTCATGCGTGATGAAGATGACCGTCGGCCGCTTCTCCTGCCAGATGCGCGTCAGTTCTTCCTGGAGCGTCATTCGGGTCTGGGCGTCGACGCTCGCGAACGGCTCATCCATCAGCAGCACGTCCGGCTCGTTCGCCAGCGCACGCACCACGCCGACACGCTGCTGCATGCCGCCCGACAATTCGGCGGGATAGCGCCCGGCTGCCTCGGTCAGTTTGGCGAGCGCCAGATATTCGTGCGCGATCTTCTCGCGTTCGACCTTGCGGACGCCGCGCATCTTCGGACCGAAGGCGACATTCTCGAGCACGGTTCGCCACGGAAACAGGGCAAAAGACTGGAACACCACGCCGCGGTCGGGGCCCGGCCCCTTGACCGGACGCCCGCCGACCAAGATGTCACCGCCCGTGTGCGGGATGAAGCCCGCGATCATGTTGAGGATCGTCGTCTTGCCGCAGCCCGAAGGACCGACGATGCAGACGAACTCTCCCTGCTCGACCTTCAATGACACGTCATGCACTGCGGTGACGTTGGTTCCGGCATAGGGGTCGAAATACGTCTTCGACAGATTGCGGATGGTCAAATCCTTCATCGCGTCACCAGCCCCCACCGCTGTCCCGTAGCCCGCTCAATCGGTGCCAGTATCCAGCTATCGACGATGTACCAGAGAATTCCCAGGATGATCATGCCGAGCAGGATCTCGACGACGGACCCGGAGCGGCGCGCGTCGAACATGAGAAATCCGATACCGCTGGTGCCGACGATGATCTCGGTTGCGATCAGAGCGCGCCAACCATAGCCGAGCCCGTTGCGCAGGCCGGTCACGATGTTGGGCAGCGCTCCCGGCAACACCACTTCCCACAACATGCGGATGCGTGAGGCACCCAGACTCTGGGCCGCGCGGTGCAGAGTGATGGGAATCGAGCGTACGCCCAGCACCGTGTTCAGGACAACCGGGAAGATGACTGTGTAGACGATGACGACCGTGATGGTCGTGAGCCCATAGCCGAACCAGATCACCAGGATCGGCAGCCAGGCGATATCGCCGATGGCCTGAAAGAACAGAAGCAGCGGCCACAGCGCCGTCCGCGCGCGCTGATTGAGGCCAACCAGGATTCCGAGAGGAATACCGAGGGCGACGCCCCAAAAAGCTCCGACGGCCAAGCGCACGATGCTGTCCTGCAGGTACGCCGGAAGGATGCCCATATAAACCAGCGACCCGAATGAGCGCACGACCTCCGCCGGTCCAGGCAGGAACACACGCGGGAATATTTGCAGCTCTGTGACGATCCACCACGCCGCGACCACCGGAATGAAAGGAGCGATGGACCCGATCGACGGCCAGCGCGCCGTCAGGCGAACGCAGTGACTCCACATCTTGAGTAGAAACTGCTTCATGCGCGCTGCACCATGCCCCAGCGTTCGATGGTGGCGCGCTCGATTGGTGCCAGGACCAGCCGGTCGAGCAGTAGCCAAAGCACGCCGATCACGATCATGCCGAGCACGATCACTTCAGTCCGATAGAAGTCGCGGGCTACGAACAACATGTAACCAAGGCCAACATTGGTGGCGATCATCTCGGCTGCGATCAGCCCACGCCAGGCAAAGCCCAACCCGGTGCGTATGCCAGTGACGATGTTGGGAAGCGCCCCCGGCAGCAGCACTTCGGTCAACATCGCCCATCGTCCCGCACCGAGCGATGCGGCCGCATTACGCACCTGCAAGGGAATGGTCGATACACCGAGAAGCGTGTTGTACGTCACGATGAAAAACACGGCATTGAAGATCACAAAGGTGATGGCGCCGAAGCCATAGCCGAACCATAGCGTCGCGATCGGGATCCATGCGATGCCGGCCAGCACCGAGAAAAACCTGAACAGGGGCGTCAGGAAGCTCGAGATGATCGGGCTCACGCCCATCGCGATGCCCAAGGGGATCGCGATCAACAGGGCGAGCACTGTGCCAACGGCGACGCGCAACAGGCTTGCACCGATGTGTTGAATAAGGGTGCCATCTTTTATTCCCTCAATTCCAGCCTGGATCACAGAGGAGAGGTGAGGAAATAGCCGGGGATTGACGTCAAAATACGGGATGAAAACGGCCCATAGAATGAGGAGCACTACAAAGGGAGCGCAGAACCAGAGTGCCGAAGAGAGCCTCCACAGCATCACGCTTGCCTCAGGATACGGCTGCCGTTTGGCCTGGCATTCCGCCGAACGGCGCCTACACTTTTCTTGGACAATTGGGAGTGGGTCAAACCAAGAACTCGCTCCATGGCTTTGCGGGCTTTGTTTGCATCGCCATCGTCGATGGCACGAGCAACGGCGGCGTGGTTGGGAATGTTGTCCTCGAACCAGCCAGCGACGCTATCAACGGCGACGACGAACACAGCGCTCAGGATCGTATCGATCGCGCCGCGAAAGCCCTGCAGCACCGGGTTGTGCGTCGCGTCCAGAATGGCGAGATGAAAAGCCTTGTCCGCGGCCGTTGCGGCTGCCTGATTGTCCGATGCTTCCATCGCCATCAGCGCGGCATTGATCCGCTGCCGGTCCTGCCTGGTGGCGCGGGTCGCGGCGAGCGCAGCAGCGGCCGGCTCAATGATCGAGCGCACTTCCTGAATAGCAAGCAGCAGCTCACGGTCGAGTTGATCCTCACCGACGAGCCAGTTCAAGACATCACGATCGAGAAGACTCCAGTCGCGCCGCGGCAACACGTGAGTGCCGTGGCGCGGCCGTACGCTGACGAGCCCTTTCCCTGAAAGCATTTTGATTGCTTCACGGACGACGCCGCGGCCGACACCGAAACGGGCTTCGAGTTCGTTCTCGGGCGGCAATACCGCACCAGCCGGGATGATCTCTTGGGCGATCTCGCGGCCGAGCGTCGTTAGAACCGCGTGGATGCGGCCTGGCTTCAAACGCTTCTCGGCAGATTTGATGCCCTTGGCACTCAACGACTGTTCACTCCCGGACCGCGGCTCTATGGCCTGCTGGCACATTGAAGCCATACACCGATTTTGTTGCCGTCGCAATCATCCGATGTTAAATGTCCGATGAATAAGACGTTTCGGCAGCGCAGCAAATGCGTCTTCGATTGGGAGGAGGCAACCGTGTCGACCATTGGCTATCTGACGACGACGATATTCGATTTCGGTGCTATCAAGAGCTTACCGACCGAGTTGGAAGTTCTCGGAATTCGTCGGCCGTTGGTTGTCACGGACGCCGGCGTACAGGCCGCCGGCATAGCAGCGCAGGTGCTGACCCACCTCGATCCGAGAACCGTTTCGGTGTTCGCCGGCACTCCGCCGAATCCGACGGAGGAAGCAGTACTTGAAGGCGTTGTCGCCTACCGCGACGGCGGCTGCGACGGCATCATTGCACTCGGTGGCGGTTCGCCCATCGACCTTGCCAAAGGCGTGGCTTTGGCCGCAACCCACGAAGGGCCATTGGAGCATTACGCGGCAATCCGTGGGGGTCTCGGCAAGATCACCGCGAAGGTCGCGCCTGTGATCGCTATCCCGACTACTGCGGGGACTGGCAGCGAGGTCGGCCGCGGTGCTTTGATCAATCTGACCAATGGCTCAAAGCTGGCGCTGATCAGTCCACACTTGATACCAAAAAGGGCGATCTGCGATCCTGAACTCACGTTCGGACTGCCGCCTTTGTTGACGGCGGCAACTGGCATCGACGCGCTGACGCATTGCATCGAAACGTTTCTGTCGCCGTCGGTCAACCCGCCGGCGGAAGCGATCGCGCTCGACGGTGCGCAGCGTGCATGGCACTTCATCCAGCGCGCCGTCACAAATGGCGCCGACCGCGAGCCGCGTTGGGAGATGATGATGGCGGCGCTCGAAGGTGGGCTCACGTTTCAGAAGGGGCTCGGCACGGTGCACTCGCTTTCGCATGCCGCCGGCGCGTTACGCTCGCCGACACTGCATCATGGTATGCTGAACGGCGTGTTCTTGCCGCACATTCTGCGTTTCAACGCGCAAAGCGTCGGAAACAAATACGAGAAGCTGAGCGATATATTCCGCATTTCGCGCGAAGCCGATCTCGCCACTGCGGTGTCCGATCTCGTCCAATCGTTAAAGCTACCGGTAACGCTCAGCCAGATGGGTTTTGAGGCTCGGCATATTCCGCAAACAGTTATCCGAGCGTTGGCCGACCACTCGAATGCCACGGCTCCGCGAAAAGCGTCTGCGGAAGATTTCGAGAGTTTACTGCGTGCAGCTCTCTGAGAGTCCTTCTAGCTAAGTTCCGAATGTCGTTTTTGTGAAGGGTTTCGGATGCCGGCCGCTGGTGTGACGGCGCGGCATATTCGGGCGGCCGGCGTCCGAAAGCCTCCAGGGGAGGAAACCGCGCATGACGGGCGGGATGGTGCGGCAAGCTCTATGGGGATTTGAGCACTGCGGGCGAACGATTACAGTGACAGTGCACCTAATCTGCCGCTGGCGAAGTAAAATTGAGTGCACTGTCACTGTAATGAGAGCGCACTCACCGTAATCAGGGACGCCCCGTTGCGCTATCCTGTCAGCCGTGCTGCCGGCCGTCGTGCCCTACGGCGCGCGCGGTTTAGTCCTGTGGCCCTTTGCGGACATATCGAAATCAAGACAGACCGAAACCGTCGAGACGAGAAGCACTGCGGCCCAACTACGGAAGCCCTTTTGTCATCGTAAAGGGATTGAACCCACGTTCCGCGAGGGCGGCCCACGAAGCTGCGCCAAGATGTGACAATCGGAAATAGTTTCGCGGCTTGGTCGGGTCGGTGTCCAACACGAACCCCGTCGGTAACGCGCGGACAGTCGTGGCATAGAACCCACCATCGGGCGACCTCTGGGATTCGATGACAGCGATCAACGATTCTGCCCTCTCAGCCTTGCCGAGCAATTTCATCAAGAGAGCCATTTGGCCCGTACCTTCGGTCCACACACCGTCCCGGTCTTCACCGTAAGAAAAGCCTCCGCCGACGCTCATTCGCTGTTCGGCGGTCGTCATTGCCGGTGCAAATTTCCCGGCCGCTCCATGAAGCGCTGTTAAAGGCCAGATCTGGGCATCCAGAGCCAAAATCGGATTATGCGTGACACCGTCTTCAGCGGTCCCTGCGGCGAAACAGGCGCACCCCGGATCCCACATCGTATTTACAAAGTACTCGGCAACCGTTGCCTTATCGCGCCAGCGCAACTCGCCTGTACGGATCGCAAGAAGGCCAAACGCGGCGGCGAGGTCTGTATTATGTTCAGTCGATTTCCACGTCCGCACTTCCGGCGTCGGTTCGTGCCCAAACGTACCACCCGTGAAACCGCCAGTACCGCGCGTATCGGCCCATTGCGCGACCCAGGCGCCGAGCCGTGCTGCACCATCGCGGAACCGAGCGTCGGTGTTCACGTCATCGATGGACAGCAACGCCAACATGGCCCATGCCACGTTACCAACATCGCTACCCACCTGATATCGATCCTCTAACCATTTGTTTTGAGTATTGTCCCACCACCCTGGAAGTTTGACGGGGCCGTTCACCACCGCCCCCGCCGCGTAAGCGTTCCTGAGGCGGCCGTCATGCCAGGTGCGGTCGTTATCGATGGCCCACAGAATTGCCGAGCCAATTCGATACCCTTTGTCTCGCTCGCCGCAACCGACCAATGCGATGACGGCTACCGCATTGTCATAGAGGTAGGCGGCGGCATGGAGAGGCCCCGATTCGACGGTCGGATAGCTGGGCAGGAACAGTGGTCCAGATGGTGATGCCTTATCGATTAGGCCAGCGAGGTATCCGCACGCTGACCCTTCCGGTGTTGCTTGAGCCCGGAGTGGAGTGGCGACCACGATGATTGTGAAGGTCGCTACGATCCGGACGAAGGTTGCTATTCGGCTCACTTGCTGTTCTCCGGGTGGACGATGGGTCTATGCCCAGCGGGTGATTTCTTGAAGTGGCCGATCTGTGAAGTTGCGCCTCGTGTGCCGGAGGCCCACTGATGGCTTTGTCGAAGAGATCTGAAAGTGATTGCCGGTCCATTGTAACGCCCACACCCAATCGTCACTCGGCTACTTTAGCGGATTTCGTCCGGCTCATCGCTGACGTCCTTGCGCCTCGCGCTGACGTCCGATAACCGCCCTTGGACTCCAGACCTCTGCAGCCCCGTTCCGAGAATGGAGTGTGGTCGGGGAGCCGCTCCGATGTGCAACAGCCAGCGCCCGGATGTGCACTCCCGGCACGACATCCACGATGCCATACTACCCCTGTTTTGCCCGACGGGTCAGAATTTTTTCGTCGAATCAGAAATATCGTTGCGGCCCAATGGGATGGCTACTGTGCATGGGGTTGTTTTTCCAGTTTTGGTTTGAGGCCCGCGACGTCGCGCCTTCCCAAGCAAAAAGGGCCGCCCCTTCGGGCGGCCCTTTCGTCTGGTTCGCGGCGGTCCGCTCACTCAGCGGCCTGCTTCTGCGGCGGGTCGAGCGCGCCGGACTTGTGGATCTCGGCGACCTGATGGTCGCTGAAGCCCAGCACCTGGCGCAGGATCTCGTCGGTGTGCTCGCCCAGCAGCGGCGAGCGCTGCACGTCGCTCGGGCTATCCGACAGCTTGATCGGGTTGCCGACCGAGACGTACTTGCCGCGGGTGGGGTGGTCGACCTCGACCACGGTGCCGGTCGCGCGCAGCGACTGGTCTTCCGCGATCTCCTTCATCGACAGGATCGGGCCGCAGGGGATGTCGTCCTTGTTGAGGATCTCCATCGCCTCGAACTTGGTCTTGGACATCGTCCACTGCTCGATGCGGCCGAAGATCTCGTTGAGGCGCGGCAGGCGGGCCGCCGGCTTGGCGTAGTTCGGATCGGTCTTCCAGGTGGGCTCGCCGATCACGTCGCAGATCTTCTCCCAGACCGGGGCCTGGGTGATGAAGTAGATGTAGGCGTTGGGATCGGTCTCCCAGCCCTTGCACTTCAGGATGCGGCCGGGCTGACCGCCGCCGGAATCGTTGCCGGCGCGCGGCACGGCGTCGCCGAACGGCACGCCTTCGCCGAACTGGCTGTACTCTTTGAGCGGCCCGTGGGCGAGGCGCTGCTGGTCGCGCAGCTTGACGCGGCAGAGGTTGAGCACGCCGTCCTGCATCGCCGCGGTGACGCGCTGGCCCTTGCCGGTGTGGGTGCGCTGGAAGAGCGCGGTGACGATGCCGAGTGCCAGGTGCAGGCCGGTGCCGCTGTCGCCGATCTGCGCGCCGGTGACGAGCGGCACGCCGTCGCGGAAGCCGGTGGTGGAGGCGGCGCCGCCGGTGCACTGGGCGACGTTCTCATAGACCTTGCAGTCTTCGTACGGTCCGGGGCCAAAACCCTTGATCGAGGCGACGATCATCTTCGGGTTGATCGCCTGGATCTTCTCCCAGGGGAAGCCCATGCGGTCGAGCACGCCGGGGCCGAAATTCTCGACCAGCACGTCGCACTTCTTGATCAGCTCGGTGAGGACCTCCTTGCCCTTGGGGTTCTTGGTGTCGAGCGTGATCGAGCGCTTGTTGTGGTTGAGCATGGTGAAATACAGGCTGTCCACGTTGGGGATGTCCTGCAGCTGGCCGCGGGTGATGTCACCCACGCCCGGGCGTTCCACCTTGATCACATCGGCGCCGAACCAGGCCAGCAGCTGCGTGCAGGTCGGTCCGGACTGAACGTGGGTGAAGTCGAGAATGCGAACGCCCTCGAGCGCTTTGGTCATCATGTTGCTCCTGTTACCACTCTGTTTCCGTCATGCCCGCGAAGGCGGGCATCCAGTATTCGCTGTCGTTTCGTTTTGCCGCAGTGCTCGCCATCCAGGACGGTCCGGCGATTACTGGATTCCCCGCCTGCGCGGGGAATGACCCGGCGGGGACTTACTTCTTCTTCTGCAGAACGCTCTGCGGATTGAGGTTGCCGATGCGGCCGCTCTCCGAGCCCGCGGCCGGATCGATCACCGCGTTGATGAGCGTCGGCTTGCCGGATTTCATCGCCTCGTTCACGGCGCGCTTGAGCTCGTCGGGCGAGGTCGCGTTGACGCCGACGCCGCCGAAGGCTTCCATCATCTTGTCGTAGCGCGCGCCCTTGACGAACACTGTCGTCGCCGGGTCGGCGTTGGCGTTGTTGACGTCGGTGCCGCGATAGATGCCGTCATTGTTGAAGATGACGACGCAGATCGGCAGGTTGTAGCGGCAGATGGTCTCGATCTCCATGCCGGAGAAGCCGAAGGCCGAGTCGCCTTCCACTGCGAGCACGGGGTGGCCGGTCTCGAGCGCGGCTGCGATCGCCTGGCCCATGCCGATGCCCATCACGCCCCAGGTGCCGACGTCCAGGCGCTTGCGCGGGCGGTACATGTCGATCACGCCGCGGGCGAGGTCGAGCGTGTTGGCGCCTTCGTTGACGAGGATCGCCTCGGGGTATTCCTTGATCACGTTCTTCAGCACGCCGAGCGCGCCGTGATAGTCCATCGGCGATTTGTTGTTCATCAGCTTCGGCGCCATCTTGGCGACGTTCTCTTCACGCTTGGCCGAGACGGCTTTGGTCCATTCGGCGGGCGGTGCGGTCCAGCCCGACGCAAGCGCCTGGTTGAACGCGGAGACGACCGAGCCGATGTCGCCGACGACGGGCGCGACGATCTCGACATTGGAGTCCATCTCCTTCGGCTCGATGTCGACCTGGATGAATTTCTTGGGCGCTTCGCCCCAGCTCTTGCCCTTGCCGTGCGAGAGCAGCCAGTTCAGCCGCGCGCCGATCAGCATGACGACGTCGGAGTCCTTCAGCACGGTCGAGCGGGCCGCGCCGGCGCATTGCGGATGAGTGTCGGGGAGGAGGCCCTTGGCCATGCTCATCGGCAGGAACGGCACGCCGCTGTTCTCGACGAAATTCTTGATCTCTTCATCCGCCTGCGCGTAGGCCGCACCCTTGCCGAGGATGATGAGCGGACGCTTGGCGCTCTTGAGCACGTCGAGCGCGCGCTTCACCGAAGCCGGCGAGGGGATCTGCGCGGGCGCAGCGTCAATCACCTTGACCAGCGACTTCCGGCCGGCCTCGGCGTTCATCACCTGGCCGAACAGCTTGGCCGGCAGGTCGAGATAGACGCCGCCCGGACGGCCCGAGACCGCGGCGCGGATGGCGCGCGCGAAACCGATGCCGATGTCCTGGGCGTGCAGCACGCGATAGGCCGCCTTGCACAGCGGCTTCGCGATCGCGAGCTGGTCCATCTCCTCGTAGTCGCCCTGCTGGAGGTCGACGATTTCGCGCTCGGAGGAGCCCGAGACCAGAATCATCGGGTAGCAGTTGGTGGTGGCATGGGCCAGCGCGGTGAGACCGTTGAGGAAGCCGGGCGCGGAGACCGTGAGGCAGACGCCGGGCTTCCTGGTGAGATAGCCGGCAATGCCTGCGGCGTAGCCGGCGTTCTGCTCGTGGCGGAAGGAGATCACGCGAATACCGGCGGCCTGCGCCATGCGGCCCAAATCCGTGATCGGGATGCCCGGCACATTATAGATGGTGTTGATGCCGTTCAGCTTGAGCGCGTCGATGACGAGATGAAAACCATCCGTCAGTTCCTGCTCGGTGCCCGGTGCTTCGGACTTGGTCGCGGTATTCAGCATGGGCCTTGTCTCCCTGGTCTCAGTACTGGGGCGAGTGCTTCGCCCTTCTGGTGAAGGTTCGCTAGATAAAGTGCTACGTGAACAGTTCCTGGCCGTGCGCTTCCACGTAAGCGGCGAGGCCGAGGGTGTGATCGCGGGCGCGCTTCTCGGCGAGTTCGGTGTCGCGCGCTTCCAGCGCCTCGATGATGCCGAGATGTTCGGGCAGCGAGGTTGCGGTGCGGTCCTTGCGTCCGATGGTCAGCTGGCGATAGCCGCGCACGTGCAGCAGGAGGTCGTTGGTGAGATCGACCAGCACGGGCGATTCCGACAGCGAGATCAGCGCCTGATGGAAGGCGATGTTGGCGCGGGAATATTCCTCGACGTGATCCTCGGGCAGGCGGTCCTTGCTGAAGTCCTTGAAGAAGTCGCGCAGCGCCGTGATGTCCTTCTTGCGTGCGGTGGTGGTGATGAGGCGCGCGGCCATGCTCTCCAGCGCCGCCCAGGCGCGGATCATGTCGACGATCTCGCTCTTGGTCCTTCGCACCACCATGATGCCGCGGCGCGGCACCGTCTTCACAAAACCGTCCTGCTCGAGCATGGCGATCGCTTCGCGGATCGGCGTGCGGCTGACGCCAAGTCTCTCCGACAATGCGCGCTCGTCCAGCATCACCGGCTCGGGCGTCGAGTAGATGTCCATCTTGAGGATGGCTTCCTTCAAGGCGTCATACGCCTTGTTCTTGAAGCTGCTCTCCGGGGCAATACGAACGATTGCGATGTCTGCCTCGGCCATGTTCGGCAACGCCTTGGTTGGTTTCCGTAGTGACACGACGAATCTCCTCCAGTGGGAGTCGTCTTTTACAGGAATATTGACGGGAAAGTTTTTGGCATACCACATGCCAGAATGTCAAGGCGGCGATTTTTTGCGGCGTTCTAAGACAAGCTCCAGCTTGACAAGTTGGCTTCTGGCATACCAAATGCCATCGCCAGCCATTTTTGATCCAAGCCGGCGGAGTAGTCTTTAGGTGTATGCCACTCCGTTCCGCCGCATGGAACAGAGCGCGGCGAATGGCAAGCATCACGGGCAGCCGCAAACCACGCGCGCGCTTTGCAAAGAACGAACTCAGGTCAAGGGAGAAGCCAGATGTCCAATTCCAAAGATGCCGTCCGCAAGGTGCTCGACCAGGTCAAGGCGGACAACCGCACCAGCCTGACGGCGCCGGAGGGTAAGCTGGTCTGCGACGCCTACGGCATTCCGGTACCGAAGGAGGGCGTGGCAAAATCGGCCGGCGAGGCCGGCAAGATGGCTTCGTCCATGGGCTTCCCGGTCGTGATGAAGATCGTCTCGCCGGACATTCTCCACAAGACCGAAGCCGGCGGCGTCATCGTCGGTCTCAAGACCACCGAAGAGGCTGAGAAGGCCTACGAGACCATTCTTTCCAACGCCAAGAAATATAAGTCCGATGCCAAGATCGAGGGTGTCCAGGTGCAGCAGATGCTGGCCGGCGGCACCGAGGTCATCGTCGGCTCGATCACCGACGGCTCGTTCGGCAAGCTCGTTGCCTTCGGCCTCGGCGGCGTGCTGGTCGAGGTGTTGAAGGACATCACCTTCCGCCTCGCGCCAGCCACCAAGGAAGACGCGCTCTCGATGCTCGACGGCATCCAGGCGCATGAGATCTTGAAGGGCGTGCGCGGCGGCGAGCCGGTGAACCGCAACGCCCTCGCCGAAATCATCGTCAAGGTGTCGCAGCTCGTCACCGATTTCCCCGAAATCGTCGAACTCGACCTCAACCCGGTGTTCGCGACGCCGAAGGGCGCGACCGCCGCGGATGTGCGCATCGTCGTCGACTTCGCCTTCAAGCCGAAACCCAAGCCGCGTCCGACCGAAGAGATCGTCGCGGCGATGAACCGCATCATGCAGCCGAAGGCGGTCGCCGTGGTTGGCGCCTCCGCCGAGGACGGCAAGATCGGCAATTCCGTGATGAAGAACCTCATCAACGGCGGCTACAAGGGGGAAATCTATCCGATCCATCCCAAGGCCGCCGAGATCCTCGGCTACAAGGCCTACAAGAGCGTCAAGGACGTGCCGGGCGTGATCGACGTCGCGGTGTTCGCGATCCCCGCCAAGTTCGTGGCTGCGGCGCTCACCGAGTGCGGCGAGAAGAAAATCCCGGGCGCGGTGCTGATCCCGTCGGGCTTCGCTGAAGCCGGCGCGCCGGAGCTGCAGGCCGAGATCGTCGAGGTCGGCAAGAAGTACGACATCCGCCTGATGGGGCCGAACATCTACGGCTTCTATTATACGCCCGCCAATCTCTGCGCGACCTTCTGTACAGCTTACGACGTCAAGGGCCACGCAGCGCTGTCGTCGCAGTCGGGCGGCATCGGCATGGCCATCATCGGCTTCTCGCGCTCAGCGAAGATGGGCGTCTCGGCGATCGTCGGTCTCGGCAACAAGTCCGACATCGACGAGGACGATCTGCTCGCCTTCTTCGAGCAGGATCCGAACACGAACCTGATCGCGCAACACTGCGAAGACCTCAAGGACGGCCGCGCCTTTGCCGAAGCGGCGAAACGCGTCTCCAAGAAGAAGCCGGTGGTCGTTCTCAAGGCCGGCCGCACCTCGGCCGGTGCCAAGGCTGCGTCCTCGCACACCGGCGCGCTCGCCGGCAACGACCGCATCTATGAGGACGTGTTCAAGCAGTCTGGCGTGATCCGCGCCCGCTCACTTCGTCAACTGCTCGAATTCGCCCGAGGCGTGCCGGTCCTGCCGACGCCGAAGGGTGAGAACGTGCTGATCATCACCGGGGCCGGCGGCTCGGGCGTGCTGCTCTCGGACTCCTGCGTCGACAACGGCCTGTCGCTGATGTCGATGCCTCCGGATCTCGATGCGGCCTTCCGCAAGTTCATCCCGCCGTTCGGTGCTGCCGGAAATCCTGTGGATATCACCGGCGGCGAGCCGCCGATCACCTACGTCAACACCGTGAAGCTCGGCTTGTCGGATGAGCGTATCCATGCGCTCATCCTCGGCTACTGGCATACCATCGTCACCCCGCCGATGGTGTTCGCCCGCAACATGGTCGAGGTGAAGAAGGAGATGGAGGCCAAGGGTTTTGTGAAGCCGATGGTCGCGTCTCTGGCCGGCGACGTCGAGGTCGAGGAAGCCGCCGAATATCTCTACCAGAACGGCATCCCGGCCTACGCCTACTCGACGGAGCTGCCGGTCGAGGTGCTCGGCGCGAAGTACAAGTGGGCGCGCGGGGCAGGGCTGCTCTGAGCTTGCGTTCGCCTCTCCCCGCTTGCGGGGAGAGGCCGGAATTTGCGCAGCAAATTCCGGGTGAGGGGGAGCTTCCGCGAGTCCAACTGCCACCGTGCTTGCGGAAGCTCCCCCTCACCCTTCCCCTCTCCCCGCGAGCGGGGAGAGGGGAAGAGAACGAATGCAGGTCGCGATGAGCAAGAACGTGATCCGGCGCAAATCGCTCGAGCCCAAATCGGCGGCGGAGGCCGAGACCGAGGGCCGCGACGGCGGCGTGCAATCCGTTGACCGCGCGCTGTCGATCATCGAGACGCTGGCCGAGGACGACGAAGGCTATCGCCTCAGCGATCTCGCGATCCGCACCGGCCTGTCGGCGTCCACCGTGCACCGGCTGCTCGCAACCCTCGAAAGCCGCCGCTTCGTGCAGTTCGACCGCGGCGAATCCAAATGGCATGTCGGCGTGCGCAGCTTCACGGTCGGCGCCAGCTTCGCGCGGCGGCGGAATTTCTCCGCGCAGGCGATCCCATACCTCCGCAAGCTGCGCGATCTCACCCGCGAGACGGCCAATCTCGCCGTGGTCGACGATGAGTTCATCATCGTGCTGACCCGCATGGAGAGCCGCGAGATCATGCGTTCGCTGACCAAGGTGGGCGGCCGCGTTCCCATGGTGACCTCCGGCGTCGGCAAGGCCGTGCTGGCGACCTATTCGGACGAGGACGTCGGCGCCGTCATCCGCCATCACGGCATGCCCCGCCTGACCGAGAAGTCGATCGTTCGGCCGAGCGACCTGTTCAAGGAGCTCGAAAAGATCCGCAAGCAGGGCTACGCCCTCGACGATGAAGAGGCCTGCATGGGCCTGCGCTGCGTTGCGGCCGTCGTCTACAACGACTGCGCCGAGCCGCTCGCGGCGATTTCAGTCTCCGGCATGACCGGCCGGCTGACCGATCAGCGGTTGCCGGAGATCGGGCAAATCGTCCGGGATGTCGCTGCCGAACTGACGGCCGCGCTCGGCGGGGTGATCCCGACGCCCCGCTGACCAAAACCCCTGGGGGATGTCACTGGACAGTATCGGCCGTTTTGGCTGATATGCGACCAAACGACACAATGCGGCAAACGTCCGCATGAGCCTGGAGATGCCCCCATGTTTCGATTTCCCTCGCGCCTTGTCGGCGCGGCCGTCGCGCTGACCCTGGCGGCAGCCAATCCGGCCTTTGCCCAGCAACTCGAGCTCAAGCTGATGGCGCCGGCAGCTCCGGGCGGGGGCTGGGACCAGACCGCGCGCTCGATGCAGCAGGCGCTGGTGGCTTCGGGCGTCGCGCGCAGCGTGCAGGTCACCAATGTTCCCGGTGCCGGCGGCAGCGTCGGCATCGCGCAGTTCGTCAATGGCGCCAAGGGCGACGGCAACCAGATGATGGTCAGCGGCTTCGTCATGGTGGGCGCGCTCGCCATGAACAAGTCGCCGGTGACGCTGGAGCAGGTGACGCCGATTGCCCGCCTCACCGAGGAGATCCAGGTGATCGTGGTTCCCGCGAATTCGCCGATCAAGAATGCGCAGGATCTGGCCGCCGCGGTGAAGGCCGAGATCGCCAAGGTCACCTTCGCCGGAGGCTCGGCCGGCGGTGTGGACCATGTAATGGCAGCGCTGTTCGCCGGCGCCGTCGGCGCCGACGCGAAGAAGATCAACTACATCCCGTTCTCCGGCGGCGGCGAGTCGCTGGCGGCGATCCTCGGCGGCAAGGTCACCGCGGGTATTTCGGGCCTGAGCGAATACGAAGGACAAATCAAGTCCGGCAAGCTGCGCGCGATCGGCGTGACCTCGGAGAAGCGCATTGCCGGCAGCGATATCCCGACCTTCAAGGAGCAGGGCATCGACCTCGTGATCGCAAACTGGCGCTCGGTGGTCGCGCCTCCCGGCCTCACGCCGGAGCAGCGCAAGACCTTGAGCGATGCGGTCGAGAAGATGGTGAAGTCCGACGCCTGGAAGGAGATCCTCAAGCAGAAGGGCTGGGAGGACGCCTATCTCGGCGGCGACGCTTTCGCCGACTTCCTGAAGAAGGAAACGGCGCGCGTCACCGACGTGCTGAAATCGGTCGGCCTCGTCAAGTCATGACCTCCGGCGATCCTGCGCAGCCGCCGCGGCGCGTCGACCGCGCCGGCCTTGTTGTCGCTGCGTTGCTCGCAGGTCTCGCCGCGGTGCTGGTCTGGGATGCACGCGGCCTGCAATCTGCCGCGATGTACGGGATGGGGCCTGAGGCGATGCCGGTTGTGGTCGCCTCCGGCCTCGCGTTGCTCGCGCTCGGCAATTTCATCGACGCGCTACGCGGCAATCTGCCGGCGCGCGAGAGCGCCGATCCCGTGCCGGTGGTCTTGATCCTCATTGGTCTTGCGCTGCTGATCGCGATCATCGGCTTCGGCGGCGGCTTCATCCTGGCGACGTCCGCGCTGTTCGTGACGACGTCGGCCGCGTTTGGGCGGCGTGCCATCCTGGTCGACAGCATCATCGCCCTCGTGATGTCGACCGTCATCTATCTCGCGTTCGACCGCCTGTTGACGCTGAGCCTTCCGGCCGGGCCTCTGGAGCGACTGCTGTGATGGACACTTTTGCCGCGCTGGCCCACGGCATGGCGGTCGCCGTCCAGCCGATGAACCTGCTTTATGCGCTGATCGGCGTGTTCCTCGGCACGGCCGTCGGCGTGCTGCCCGGCATCGGTCCGGCGCTGACGGTCGCGCTGCTGCTGCCGGTAACGTACAAGCTCGATCCCGGCGGCTCGCTGATCATGTTCGCCGGCATCTATTATGGCGGCATGTATGGCGGCTCGACCACCGCGATCCTGATCAACACGCCCGGCGAGAGCGCCTCGATGGCGACCGCGCTCGAAGGCAACAAGATGGCCAAGGCCGGCCGTGGCGGGCCGGCGCTTGCGACCTCCGCGATCGGCTCTTTCGTCGCCGGCACCATCGCCACCATCGGACTCGCCTTCCTTGCGCCGTGGCTGGTCGATTTCGCCGTGCGCTTTGGCCCGGAGGATTACTTCGCGCTGATGTGCGTCGCCTTCGTCACGGTGTCGGCGACCTTCGGAGATTCGCCGATCCGCGGCCTGACCAGCTTGTTCATCGGCCTGACGCTGGGCCTCGTCGGCATCGACAAGCTGACCGGCCAGGCGCGGCTCGCGTTTGGCATCCCCGAGCTGCTCGACGGTGTCGAGGTGACGACGCTCGCGGTCGGCTTGTTCGCGGTGGGCGAGGCGCTCTATGTCGCATCGCGCCGCCACCACACCGAGGAGAAGCTCGAGCCGGTGCGCGGCTCGCTGTGGATGACAAAGGAGGATTGGAAGCGATCGTGGAAACCGTGGCTGCGCGGCACCATGTTCGGCTTTCCGATCGGCGCCCTGCCTGCGGGCGGCGCCGAGATCCCGACCTTCCTGTCCTATTCGACCGAGAAGCGCCTGACCAAACACCCCGAAGAATTCGGCAAGGGCGCGATCGAAGGGGTGGCGGGACCGGAAGCGGCCAACAACGCCTCAGCCGCCGGCACGCTGGTGCCGCTGCTCACGCTCGGACTGCCGACCTCGGCAACCGCCGCGATGATGCTGGCGGGCTTCCAGCAATACGGCCTCAACCCGGGCCCGCTGCTGTTCGCCGAGCGGCCCGACCTGGTGTGGGGCCTGATCGCAAGCCTCTTCATCGCCAACATGATGCTGCTGGTGCTCAACCTGCCGCTGGTCGGCCTGTGGGTGCGACTGCTCGCGATCCCGCAGCCCTGGCTCTATGCCGGCATCCTCATGTTCGCGACCATGGGCACCATCGCGGCAAAGCCGTCGGTGGTCGAATTGTCGATGCTGGCCGGCTTCGGCGTGCTCGGCTTTTTGATGCGCCGGTTCGATTTCCCGATCGCGCCCGTGGTCGTCGGCCTGATCCTCGGCCCGATCGCCGAAAGCCAATTGCGTCGCGCACTCGCGATCAGCCTCGGCGATCCCATGACGCTGGTCCAAAGCCCGATCTCGGCGACGCTACTGGCCGTGGCGTTGATCGCACTGCTGGCGCCCTTCGTGCTGAAGGGGCTCGGGCGATTCAAGGCGAACGAGGATTAGCCGCTAAGACGCACGCATGTTCTAATGCTGCGTCCATCCTGTGGAGAAATGCCATGCCGTCCGAACTTCGCTCGCCTCGTCTGGCCGTCCTGATCGACGCCGACAATGCCTCTGCGAAGATCGCGGATGGACTTTTCGAGGAGATTGCCAAGATCGGCGAGGCCAGCGTCCGACGCATCTACGGCGACTTCTCCAATGCGCGTTCCAGGGCCTGGGCCGACATTCTGTCGAAGCACGCCATCATCCCGCAGCAGCAATTCGCTTATACGACGGGAAAGAATGCGTCCGACATCACCCTGGTCATCGACGCGATGGACCTGCTGCACAGCGGCCGCTTCGATGGCTTCTGCCTGGTGTCTTCCGACAGCGACTTTACTCGTCTCGCCGCCCGCATCCGGGAGCAGGGAGTCGACGTCTTCGGGTTCGGCGAGCAGAAGACGCCGGAAAGCTTCAGGCAGGCCTGCCGGAGATTCGTCTATACCGAGAACCTGCTTGCCGCCCCGGCGAACACCCAGGATGCCGCCACGAGGTCGCCGCTGCTCCAACCCCCTGACGCAGCGATCCCCATGATCAAGAAAGTCATCGCCCAGATGGAAAGCGAAGACGGATGGGTTTCTCTCGGGGAAGTCGGAAAAGGGCTTACCAACCTCGCCCCCGATTTCGATTCGAGAACCTACGGTTCCCGCAAGCTGAGCGATCTTGTGCGAAAGACAAATTCCTTCGAAATCGATGAATCCAAGGGCCGGTCAATGCGCATACGGGTCAAGCCCACTGCCGCACCATCGCCAAGACGGCGGAGCCCGCGCAGACCTGTAAGGTCGGGGTCGGCAGGAGGTTCGGCGCCTGGGGCTTGAGCAGGGCGTGCTGCTATATTTGCGCTTGCCCCGCTCGGCGCGGGGCGTAACCATCGCTTGGCCGTAACGCCACGCGAGGGTCACTATGACAAGACTTACCCGCTTCGCCGTCGCACCGCTGCATGCGATGACCCGGCGCCTCGCCGACGTCGCCTCGGCGCGCGTTGCGCCCGATCTCGTCGTCACGGGGGCTCGGGTGCTCTCGACCTATTCGGAGCGCATCCATCCAGGCCGCGAGGTCTGGATCACCGGCGGCCGCATCGCTGCGGTGAAGCCGGCCGGCACGGCGAAGAAGGTCTGGAGCGGCGTGCCGCTCTATGATGCGGCCGGCGGCATCATCGCGCCGGGGCTGGTCGATCCGCACATCCACATCGAATCCTCGATGGTGACGGCCTGTGCCTACGCGGAAGCTGCGCTGCTCAACGGAACCACCACGATCTTCTGCGACAGCCACGAGATCGGCAACGTCATGGACGTCGCCGGCGTCGAGGCGATGCTGGAGGACGCGCGCGAGGCGCCGCTCTCGATCTTCCTGACGGTGCCGAGCACGGTGCCGGCAACATCCGCGGAACTGGAAACCGCTGGCGGCGACCTCACGCCGGACAAGATCGCGGGCCTGTTCGATCGCTGGCCGGAGGCGGTCGCACTCGGCGAGAAGATGGATTTCGTGCCAGTCACGATGGGCGACGAGCGCAGCCATGCCATTCTCGCCGCGGCCCTGAAGCGGGGGCGTCCGGTGTCGGGTCATGTCTATGGCCGCGAGTTCGTCGCCGCCTATGCGGCGAGCGGCATTACCGATACGCACGAGGCGATCGACCGCGACATCGCCGACGATCTGCTCGATGCCGGCGTCTGGGTGTTCTTGCGTGGCGGCCCGCCGACGACGCCCTGGCATTCGCTGCCGCAGGCAATCCGGACGATTACCGAACTCGGGGCCTCGCACAAGCGCACGGCCGTCTGCACAGATGATCGCGATGCCGACGATCTGCTGCTGTTTGGCCTCGACTGGGTGGTGCGCGAGGCGGTGAAGGCGGGGATGTCGCCGGAGCAGGCCTGGTCGATGGGCTCGCTGCATGGCGCGACCCGCTTCGGCATGGATGGCGAGATCGGCGGACTCGGCGGCGGCCGCCGCGCCGATCTCGTGCTGATGGACGACCAGCTCAAGCCGCAATGCACCTGGTATGGCGGCGAGCTCGTGGTCGAGCGCGGCAAGATCACTGACAGTCTCGATCAGGCGCTGTCGAAGCGCTATCAATATCCGAAGGCGGCCTATGCGACGGTGAGGCTGCCGGAGAAGATGAAGTTGACGCCGGAGCTACCCGCGAAGGCCTGCACCGTCAATGCGATCAAGACCGCGCTGCCCGGCATCACGCTGATTCACGAGAAGGTGGCGATCGAAGCCGCAAAGGATTGGCCGTCGCTGTTCGAGCGCTACGGACTTTGCTTCGTCACGGTCGTCGAGCGCCATGGCAAGTCGGCCGGCAATGTCGCCCATGGCCTTCTCAAGGATTTCGGCCTGAAGCGCGGCGCGGTCGCCTCCAGCGTCGGCCACGACAGCCACAACATCATCGTCGCCGGCACCAACGAGCCGGACATGCAGGTGGCGATCGCTGCGATCAAGGAGCACCAGGGCGGCGTTTGCGTCGTCGCCGACGGCAAGGTGAGGGCGCTGGTTCCGCTGCCCATTGCCGGGCTGCTCTCCGACAGGCGCGTCACCGAAGTGGCGGAAGAAGTGAAGGTGCTGAAGAAGGAATGGGTGGAGGCCGGCTGTACCATCCCCTACATGGGCTTCAATTTGATTCCCCTATCAGTCATTCCGGAAATTCGCATCACCGACAAGGGCCTCGTGCTGGTGCCGCAGATGGAGCTGGCGCCGCTGTTCGAGTGATCCGCTTTCACGCATTCCTCGATATAACCGATTGAGACCGCCGCGATTTTTCGGCGGCTGCCGCATCGTGGAAAACAAAATCGATCTTGTTGAGATAGCTCCTTGCGCATCTGATGATCTCGCTCGCTGACTTGAACCAAGCGAGGTCCGATATGGCGAAGATGCGAGCTGTCGATGCGGCCGTGCGAATCCTGGAGAAGGAGGGCATCTCGACCGCCTTCGGGGTTCCCGGGGCTGCGATCAATCCGCTTTACTCGGCGCTGAAGAAGCGCGGTTCGATCCGCCACATCCTGGCGCGGCATGTCGAGGGCGCCTCGCACATGGCGGAGGGCTATACGCGGGCCAAGGCCGGCAATATCGGCGTCTGCATCGGCACCTCGGGGCCGGCCGGCACCGATATGATCACCGGGCTCTATTCGGCGATCGCCGATTCCATCCCGATCCTCTGCATCACCGGACAGGCGCCGCGGGCGCGGCTGTACAAGGAAGATTTCCAGGCGGTCGATATTGAGTCGATCGCAAAGCCGGTGACCAAATGGGCGGTCACCGTGCGTGAGCCGGCGCTGGTGCCGCGCGTGTTCAGCCAAGCCTTTCATGTGATGCGCTCGGGTCGGCCGGGGCCGGTGTTGATCGACATGCCGCTCGACGTGCAACTCGCCGAGATCGAGTTCGACGACGAGACTTATGAGCCGCTGCCGGCCTACAAGCCCGCCGCAACACGCAAGCAGGTCGAGAAGGCGCTGGAGATGCTGAACGCGGCCGAGCGGCCGCTGATCGTCGCCGGCGGCGGCATCATCAATGCCGATGCCTCGGATCTGCTGGTCGAGTTTGCCGAGATCGCCAACGTGCCCGTTGTCCCGACGCTGATGGGATGGGGCGCGATCCCCGACGACCATGTGCTGATGGCCGGCATGGTCGGGCTTCAGACCAGCCACCGCTACGGCAATGCCACGCTGCTGGAATCCGATTTCGTGCTCGGTATCGGCAACCGCTGGGCCAACCGCCACACCGGCTCGGTCGAGACCTACACCAAGGGCCGCACCTTCGTGCATGTCGATATCGAACCGACGCAGATCGGGCGCGTGTTCAATCCCGATCTCGGCATCGTCTCGGATGCGAAGGCTGCGCTCGAGCTGTTCGTCACGGTTGCCAGGGAGTGGCGCCGGTCAGGCAGGCTTCGCGAGCGCCAGGCGTGGCCCGCTGCCTGCCGCGATCGCAAGAAGACGATGCTGCGCAAGAGCCATTTCGACAACGTCCCGATCAAGCCGCAGCGCGTCTATGAGGAGATGAACAAGGCGTTCGGCCGCGACACCACTTATGTCACCGTGATCGGCCTGTCGCAGATCGCTGGCGCGCAATTCCTCGGCGTCTACAAGCCGCGCAACTGGATCAACGCCGGACAGGCGGGACCGCTCGGCTGGACGCTCCCCGCCGCGCTCGGCGTGCGTGCGGCGTGCCCGGATCGCGACATCGTTGCGCTCTCCGGCGACTACGACTTCCAGTTCCTGATCGAGGAGCTCGCGGTCGGCGCGCAGTTCAATCTGCCCTACATCCACGTCGTCGTGAACAATTCCTATCTCGGCCTGATCCGCCAGGCCCAGCGCGGCTTCGAGATGGACTATCAAGTCCAGCTCTCCTTCGAGAACATCAACGCACCCGAGATCGGCGTCTACGGCGTCGACCATGTTGCGGTCGCCGAAGGCCTCGGCTGCAAGGCGATCCGCGTCACCCGCCCCGAGGACACGCAAGCGGCGTTCGCCACCGCGCGCGAACTCATGGCCAGGCATCGCGTGCCCGTGGTGGTCGAATTCATCCTCGAACGCGTCACCAACATCGCGATGGGCAGCGAGATCGACAACATCGTCGAGTTCGAGGAGGTGCTGGACCTCCCGCTCGACGAGGTCGAGCGGGCGCGCCCGGGCGTGCTGCAGCCGGCGGAATAGGGGAGAACATCATGCCGAAGTTTGCCGCCAACCTCACCATGCTCTTCAACGAGATGCCGTTCCTCGACCGCTTTGCCGCGGCGAAGGCGGCGGGCTTTGCCGGGGTCGAGTATCTCTTTCCCTATGATTTCGACAAGGCGCAGCTGCGCGAACAATTGGAGGCCCACGGGCTGACGCAGGTGCTGCACAATCTGCCGGCCGGCAACTGGGCGGCGGGCGAGCGGGGCATTGCCATCCTGCCCGATCGCGTCAGTGAATTCCGCGACGGCGTATTCCGCGCCATCGACTATGCCAAGGCACTCGATTGCGAGCAGCTCAACTGCCTCGTCGGCATCGCGCCTGCCGATGCGGAACGGCGCGAGCTGAATGAGACCCTGCTCGGAAATTTGCGCTTCGCCGCCTCGACTCTGGCACGGGAGAACATCAAGCTGCTGGTCGAGCCGATCAACACGCTCGACATTCCCGGCTTCTATCTCAACGGCACCGAGCAGGCGGTGCAGCTGATCTCGGACGTGCGGTCGAACAACCTCTTCATCCAGTACGACATCTATCACATGCAGATCATGGAAGGCGACCTCGCTCGCACCATGCAGGAATATCTACCTGAGATCGCCCACATCCAGCTCGCCGACAATCCCGGCCGCCACGAGCCCGGCACCGGCGAGATCAACTATCCCTTCCTGTTCCGTCATCTCGACGCGATCGGCTATCGCGGCTGGATCGGCTGCGAATACAAGCCCCGCACCACGACGCTCGAAGGACTTTCGTGGCACGCCGCACAGACGTTTGAGACGTAGTGGATATCGAAGCCACAGTGACGGTGCACTCCCTCTCCCGCAAGCTTGCGGGAGAGCGTTGGGGAGAGGGTGCTTCCGCAATGGGATTCGCGGTGCGGTGAAAATCCCCAAGCGGATAAAGCCCTCACCCGGCGCCAACGGATGAATCTTGCATATGCAACTGAGGAAAGCTTGACATGATCGACATCGGCTTCATTGGACTTGGCACCATGGGACGGCCGATGGCCGGCCATCTCCTGGCCGCGGGCCATCGCGTTTTCCTGCATGACGTTGGGCCCGTGGCGCCGGAGCTGATTGCGGCCGGCGGCATTCCCTGCAACTCCGGCAAGCAGGTGGCGGAGGAGGCGGATGCGGTCATCATCATGGTGCCGGATACGCCGCATGTCGAAGCTGTGCTGTTCGGCAAGGACGGGGTGGCGAGCGGCATTTCCAAGGGCAAGATCGTGGTCGACATGAGCTCGATCTCGCCGCTGGCGACGAAGGAGTTTGCGAAGAGGATCGAGGCGCTTGGCGCTGACTATCTCGATGCGCCGGTGTCGGGCGGGGAGGTCGGAGCGAAAGCTGCGAGCCTCACCATCATGGTCGGCGGGCCGGAGCGGGCTTTTGGCACCATGAAGCCGATCTTCGACAGGATGGGCAAGAATGTCACGCATGTCGGCGCCAATGGCGACGGGCAGACGACGAAGGTCGCCAACCAGATCATCGTCGCACTGACAATCGAGGCCGTGAGCGAAGCGCTTCTGTTCGCATCCAAGGCCGGCGCGAACCCGGCGCTGGTGCGCAAGGCGCTGATGGGCGGCTTCGCCTCGTCGCGGATTCTCGAAGTGCATGGCGAGCGCATGGTGAAGCGCAATTTCGATCCGGGCTTCCGCATCGAGCTGCACCAGAAGGATCTCAACCTCGCGCTCGAAGGCGCTCGCTCGCTCGGCTTGTCGCTGCCGAGCACGGCAGTGGCGCAGCAACTGTTCTCGTCCTGCACGGCGCATGGCGGCAAGGCGTGGGATCATTCGGCGATGGTGCGGGCGCTGGAACTGATGGCGGGGCACGAGATCGCCGCAGCCTGATGTGTTACGGCGTAACAGTCTCCGGATTCTGGCGCTTCTTCGCCGTAGGGAACCGGAACAATGCCTCCGCCCCGCGGTTGAAGGCGCAGGACAATCACTGGAGTGATAAGCACATGAAAACCCGTCTTGCGATTACGTTCGCCGCCGCCTCGCTGCTGGCGTCGAGCGCAGCCTTCGCCCAGTCAACGACCGAACAAGGCGCCAGGGACGGCGCGCGTGCAGGTGGCGACATCGGCGGACCGATCGGCGCAATGGTTGGCGGCACCGTTGGCGCGGCCGTCGGCGCCGGCCTCGAAATTCCGAATGCCGTGCTGGGCGGAATCCCGCGCAGCGATTCGGTCGTCGTGGAGGAGCGCGTTGTCGTCGGCGAGCCGCTGCCGCCCAGCGTTGTGCTCCGTCCGGTGCCGAACTACACCGAGTATCGCTATGCGGTCGTGAACGATCGCCGCGTGATCGTCGAGCCGCGCACCCGCCGCGTCGTCAAGATCATCGACTGATCGGCGGCAATCCCAGGCGCTGAGAAGACAGGCCCTGCGGAGTCTCACTCCGCGGGGCCTTCGCTTGTCAGGGCAGCGCTGGTGCGAAAGCGCGCGAGCAGCCAATCGGCCGCGGCGGCGAGCGCAAAGCCGAGGCAGGCGGTGGCGGCATCGACCAGAAAATCCTCCAGCCGCGCATGGCGGCCGGGTGCCCAAAATTGCATCAGTTCGAGCACGCCAATCAGCACGACCGCGGCGGCTGCGACCAGCAGACGTCTTCGCCGATAGGCGAGGCCGAACGCCAGTCCCACCAGGATGAAGGCGAGCGCATGTTCGCCGTCCTGGCCGAGGTCGGAATGGGGCCGCAGGCCGGGGGGACCGAGGGTGGCGAAAGTGACGGCGGCCGCGAGCAGCCAGGCAATGCTACGAATGAAAAAGGACATCCGGATCGCTTAGCACGGATCTGGCGGGGTTGTCGCGAGGTCGGCATCAGATCGCCGTGTAGTTAATGACAAAATGTTAAAGTGGCTCGCGCACGCCGAGGCCGTGCATGAAGCGTTCCCGGATCTGCACGGGGTCGCGGCGGGTGGTGCCCACGCCCGGCTTGTCGTCGATCCGGACTGCGATCAGGCCCGGCTCGGTTGTTGCCATCGCCTCGTCGACCAGTCGCTCGAAGTCCTCCTCGTCGGCGGCCCAGGCGCTGTTGGCGAGGCCGGAGCCGATGGCGATGGCGACGATGTCGGCGATACCAGCTGCCGGTGTCGGTTGCGCGCCGGTGATTTGATAGACGCCGTTGTCCATCACGATCATCGTCAGGTTTTTCGGCTTCAGGGCTGCAATCGTCGACAGCGCGCCGAGCTGCATCAGCAGCGAGCCGTCGCCTTCGAGTGCGAAGACGCGACGGCCGGGCTGCGCCAGCGCCACCCCGAGCGCGATCGGAAAGGCGAGCCCCATGCTGCCCAGCATGTAGAAATTCTGCGGGCGGTGGCCGGCGGCCCAGAGATCGAAATTGGTGTTGCCGATGCCGCCGATCACGGCTTCCTCGTGCTTGAGCTTCGCGACGAGGCGCGAGGTGACGTCAAAGCGGTTCATGACCTTGGTGTTGCGCGTGTTCATGACCGGCCTCACTTGTCGAAGACCTTGCCGCCCGTAAGCAGCGGGTTGAGGATCAACGCCACCGGCGCCTGCGTGGTGACGGCCTGCTTGATCGAGCGGTCCGTGATGAATTCGAGCTCGTCGAGCCGGGTGATGGTGTGGTGCTCCAGCGCCAGCGAATCGAGCACCGGGCGCATGGTCCGGCAGACCAGCGACTGGCCGTAGTTGAACTCGCCGAGCGTGCCGCGCTCGGACACGAACATGATCAGCGGGACCTGGTAGGGCACCGCGAGCGAGGCCAGCACGTTGGCCAGCGTGGCAAAGCCGGAGGTCTGCATCAGCACCGCGCCGCGCCGTCCGCCCATCCAGGCGCCGGAGACGATGCCAACCGCCTCCTCCTCGCGGGCGGTGGCAAAGGTGGTGAAGAAGGGATCGGCGTGCAGGTTCTTGATCAGCGGCGTCAGCACGCGGTCGGGCACGTAGGGGATGAGGCTGATCTCGTTCCGCCTCAACGTTTGCAGGACGATGCCGTGCCAGCTTCCTTCACCGGAGCCTTGCGCCGCCTGGGGCGAGGTCCGTTGTTCCGCAATCGCCATTGCGTTCTCCCTTCAGCCGCGCCTGCTTCTTTCTGGCCGTCGCGGCGGCCCGCCGAACTTGACGCAGGCAGTGGGATTGTCAACATGTCCGCGCCGGCACCGTGATCTGCGCCAGAAGGCCTGCCGTGGCCGGCTCCGCCATGTCATAAGTGCGGCAATGGAGAAACGGGAGGAAGCACCGGAGGCAGCGCGTCGCGCCGACCTTGTCGAGCTCCCTCGCGAGCGAGCCTGAAGGGTCCTGATGTCCGTCAACAACAAGCGCGTCTTCTACGTCAAATACCTCGCCAATCCGATCTACATCGACATTCTGAAGGCGCGGCCCGACGTCCGGCTCGATCGCATCGAGAATGAGAGCCCTGAAGATTTCTATGCTCCGATCCTGAGCGCGGCCCATGTCTACCAGATCGGCGCGGCCCGCGACGAACTGGCGCCGCATTTCCACGTCGATGCCGCCTTTCTGAAGCGGACGCCAAAATTGCTGCTGGTCTCCAGCAATGGCGCGGGCTTCGACCCTGTTGACGTCGAGGCCTGCACGGACGCGGGGGTTCTGGTCGTCAACCAGTCCGGCGGCAATGCCCATTCGGTTGCCGAGCATGCGCTGGCGATGATGTTGACGTTGTCCAAGCGCATCATCCAGTCGGATCGCCGCCTGCGCCGCGAGCGCGACGTCAACCGCAACGAACTTGTCGGCAATGAGGTCGAGGGCAAGACCATCGGCATCATCGGCCTCGGGAATGTCGGCCGGCGCATCGCCGCCCTGTGCAAGGACCTGCTCGGCATGACGGTGCTGGCCTACGACCCGTATTTGTCGGCCGAAGTGATGGCGGAGCGGGGCGGGGAGAAGGTCGAGCTCGACGAGCTCCTGCGCCGCGCCGATTTCGTCTCGATCTCTTGCCCCCTCAACAAAGGCAGCCGCAACATGATCAGCGTGCGTGAATTCGCGCTGATGCAGCCGCATGCCTATTTCATCACCACCGCGCGCGGCTTCATCCACGACGAGGACGCGTTGCTTCAGGCGCTGCGCGACAAGCGCATTGCGGGTGCCGGCCTCGACGTCTGGTCCAAGGAGCCACCGCCGCCGGAGCATCCGCTGCTCCAGTTCGACAACGTGCTGGCGAGCCCGCACACGGCAGGCGTCACCATCGAGGCGCGCCAGAACATGGGCCGAATCGCCGCCGAGCAGGTGCTGGATGTGCTCGACGGCAAGCGCCCGCCGCGCATCATCAATCCCGAAGTCTGGCCGCGCTATGCGGAGCGCTTCAAGCAGGCTTTTGGTGTGACGCCCGGGTAAGGGCCGGCCGCGCCAGGTTGGGTTGCGCTCCGATCATTGGTTACCACGATTGAAAGCCAAAGCGCCGCATCTTATCGATCGGGTAAGTGAACGCGTATCACTTGTTCCTGTAGTTTAAAGTCCATGAGCATCTTTTCGATCGCGACATCCGGACTTTCTGCGGCAAGTTTGCGCGTGAACGTGGCCGCGAGCAATATCGCCAACGTCCGCACGACCGGCCCGCTGCCAGCATCCGGCGGCACGTCGGCCAGTGCAGCCAGCTCGAGCACGAGTTCGACTTATCCCGCGGCTTATGTGCCGTTGCGCGTCGATCAGGTCGACCAATCGAGTGGCTCGATGCCAGGCGGCACGAAAGCGGCCGTGTCGACGGTTTCGCCGAGCTATATCGCACAATCCGACCCGGGCGCCCCCTTCGCAAACCAGGACGGCCTGGTCGCGGCGCCGAATGTCGATATCACCCGCGAATTCGTTGAGCTGGCGGCCGCAAAGTACAGCTTCATCGCCAATACGAAGGTCATTCAGGCCTACTCGGAGACGACGGAGTCGCTGCTCGACATCACGACGTGATGGCTGGTGTCGGCTCTGTCCCACCTGCCTTCGCTCGTCCGCCTCTACCGGCGAGATGCCAGGGCACAGGAACGCGGGCGGTGGCCATCTCGACCACATGACGTGCGAGGCCGTGTTCAAGCAGCTCGGCACCAAGTTCGGGTAGACCGGCTATGGGCCTCGTGCAGCGCGGCATGAGGATCGGAAACGTCGGAACTTTCGTGACTTCGGTGTCGGAGACGAGGTGCAAGGCAAGATCCTCGCGGGGGGCGGCCGGAATTCCGGCGTATCCCCGGCCGGCAGGTTCCGCAATGGATTGTCCGTTCCGCCTTGATCCGCGTCAAAATCTCCTTCCCCGCTCCGCCCTAAATGGGACTAGAGTGCTGCGAGGGCAGCAGGAGGTCCCATGGCTACTTATGTCGTCAGGTTCATGAAGAACGTGCTCGGCGAATACGGCCGACAGAGCGAGGTTTGTCAGGGTACGCTCGAGATCGATGCCGCCGACGAGAATGAGGCCAAGGAGCGGGCGAAAGCAAGATTCTGCAAGGAACAGGCATTGCACGACTGGTCGTTGCATGCCGACCGCATCCATGTGCGACCGGCCGACTTTCCGTCGTAAGGCCTACCGGCCCGGCGTCATGATGGACGGAGGTGTTGTCGTCCCGGCGCCGAGCGATCGTTGCACCATCACGGTGTCGGACCAGCGGCCGTGGCGATAGGCGACGCCGCAAAGCAGGCCGGCGCGCGCGAAGCCGAACTTTTCGTGCAGTGTCAGCGAGGTCGCGTTGTCGGCATCGATATAGCCGATCATCTGGCGGAAGCCGGCCGCCGCACAGGCATCGATCAATTCCTGGAGCAATAGCCGTCCGACTCCGCGGCCGAGATGCGCGTGGTGGACGTAGATCGAGTGCTTGGCCGTGTACCGATAGGCGGGACGCTTGCGGAACAACACGGCATAGGCATAGCCGACGACCTCGCCGCGATAGGTCGCGACCAGATGCGGCAGGCGGGTCTGCTTCAGGTTCTTGCGCCGCTCGCGCAAATCATCCGGCTCCGGGGCGCCGGTCCCCTCGACATCGCGCGGCACACCATTGCGGACGTGATGGCGGTAGATGGCCAGCATCGCCTCGACGTCGCTTTCGCGTGACGGCCTGACCAGAACGGGCTCGTCACTCGCGCGCGCAGCTGTTTCGTTCATCGGCGCTATTCGGCGACCACGTAAGTGTAGAGCCCGATGCGCCCGTTCGCATCGACCTCCTTGTAGACCCCCTGGATCTCGACGTCGAAGCCCGGGAACGTGTTGAAGCAGGTCTCGAACATCTTGAGATAATCGATCATGGGTTTGGCCCGCTCCGTCAGCCGCTCGCCGGGCACGATGGTGGCGATGCCGGGCGGATAGACCACGAACGGTGTGGTGGCGATGCGGCCGGCGATCGCCTCGATCGGCAGATAGTCGACATCGTTGCGGAACAGATAGCGCGCGGCATCGCGGGGCGACATTGCGATCTCGGGCATGTGCTCGGGCATGAACTGCCTCGCCTGGAGTGCGCTGACGTCGGCGGCGCGGAAGAAGCGGTGCATCTCGCCGCAGAGATCGCGCAGACGCACACCTGCGTAGCGCGCCCGTCGCCGCTGATGGAATTCCGGGATCGCGTCGGCCAGCAACGCATTGTCGTCATGCAGCCTCTTGAATGCGACGAGGCCGGAGATCAGCGTGCCGGCCTTGCTCGCCTCAACGCCGGGCGTGAGCAGGAAGAGCAGGGAGTTGAGGTCGTTCTTCTCGGGGACGATGCGGTTTTCGCGCAGATATTGCGCGACTACCGGTGCGGGGATGCCGTGCTCGGCATAGGCGCCGGTCGCACGATCGAATCCGGGGGTGAGCAAGGTCAGCTTGTTCGGATCGGTCATGGCAAAGCCTTCCGCGAGATCGGGAAAGCCGTGCCAGTTGGTGTCCGGAGAGAGCTGCCACAGCGCGGGATTGGTCGCGAGCTCGTCGGTGGAGAGCGTCTCCCAGGCGACATTGTGCGCGGCGCCGGGGCGGCTGACATCGGGAATGGCGACCCGATCGGGAACGAAGGGCTCGAAGAACCAGCGCCGCTCCGGATTTTGCTCCTTCTCCTCGAACTCCCGGCGCATTGCCCTGATCTTCTTGCGCAGCTCGATGCCGAGCCGGATCGTGTCGTCCCACAGCACTTCGCCGGAACGACCCTTCATCATCTGCGCACCGACGTCGAGCGAGGCGAACAGCGGATAGAAGGGGGACGTCGATGCGTGCTGCATGAAGCTTTCGTTGAAGCGGCGGTGCTCGACGCGCCGCTTCTGGCCGCGGATGTGACGATCCTTGACGTGGATCTGCGAGGCTTGCGAGAAGCTCGCCAGCTGCTTGTGGGTCGACTGCGTCGCGATGATGCCGGGCGCCTCAGGAGGGAGATTGGCCAGGCCCATGGCGAAGCGCCCGGCATAGAGCGGATGGAATTTCATGAAGCCGGCCCAGGCCTCGTCGAACAGGATGTATTCGCAGAGATGGCCGATGCGCTTCAGGATCATCTCTGCGCTGTGGATCGAGCCGTCATAGGTGCACTGCTCGACGACGGCGACGCGGAACGGACGCTCCTTGCGCCAGGCGTCGCGGTCCCCGACCAGCGGATGGTTGCGGATGGCCTCGCGCAGGGCCTTCTCGTCGAGCATGTCCCAGCGCATCGGGCCGATCAGGCCCCAGGCATTGCGGACGGTCGGGACGTAGATGGGGACGCCGCCACTGATCATCAGAGCGCCGTGATGGGCGGCCTTGTGGTTGTTGCGGTCGAACAGCACGAGGTCACCGTCGGTGACGAGGGCGCCGAGCACGACCTTGTTCGACGTCGAGGTGCCGTTGAGCACGAAATAGGTCTTTTCGGCGCCGAAGATCTGGGCCGCTTCCTTCTGCGCCTTCAGCGCCGGGCCTTCATGGGTGAGGAGGTCGCCGAGATCGAGCACGGAATTGTCGAGGTCGTCACGGAACACGGATTCGCCGAGATGCTCGACGAACACGCGCCCGATCGGGCTGCGGTTGTAGAACACGCCGCCGTTATGGCCAGGACAGGTCCAGAGCTGGTTGCCTTCCTCGGCATAGTCGACCAGCGCGCCGAAGAACGGGGTCTTCAGCGTCTCGGCATATTGCTTGAGACGGCTGATCAGGTTCTTGGCGATGAAGGGCGGCGTCTCCTCGGACAGAAAGACATAACCGTCGATGAAATCGAGCACCTCGACCGGCAGATCCTCGAACCGCTTGCGACGGATCAGGAGGATTATGGGGAAGTCGAGGCCCCGGCGGCGCATCAGATTGATCAGCGCCGAGGTCTTGCCTTCGAGGCCCTTCTTGCCCCAGTCGACCACCATGCAGCCGATCGCCGCATCGGTCTGCACGGCCATCTCGGCATCCTCCAGCTTGCGGGCCCGGACCACCTCGAATCCGGAGCGCTGGATCTCCTCGATGATCTGGTTGAAGCGAACGCCTTCGAGGTCGTCGGCGTCGAACATTGGTGCTGCGAACAGGAAGTTGAAGCGCTTGAAATAGTCCATGTCGGGTCCCGAATGTGGCAGAGATACAGCTCTCGGCACATTCGATGACAGTTGGATGACACACCCGAGTGCCGCGGGAATGTTCGCGTGTTTGCGGCCCTCAGTCCAGCAGCTTGTCCAGCGTGATCGGGAAGCGGCGGATGCGCTTGCCGGTGGCGGTGATAGACGGCGTTTGCGATCGCCGCAGGCACGCCGACGATGCCGATCTCGCCGAGACCCTTGATGCCCATCCTGTTGATCCGGCTGTCGGGCTCATCGACGAAAATGACGTCGATGTCGTGAATGTCGGCGTTCACGGGAATGTGGTATTCGGCGATGTTCGCATTCATGATGCGGCCGAAGCGGTGATCCATCATCGTCTCCTCGTGCAGCGCCATCCCGATCCCCCAGACCACGCTGCCCATGATCTGACTGCGGCCCGTCTTGGTGTTCAGGATGCGGCCGGCAGCCACCGCGCTCACGACCCGCGTGACGCGGATGACACCCAGCTCTTCGTCGACCTTCACCTCCGCGAAAACCGCCGAATGCGTGTTGCGGGCATGCGATTTGTCCTCCGTGAACTGGTTGAGCTTCTCCTTTTCGATCCGCTCGAGCTTGCTGTGGCGCATGACGTCCGCGATCGAGACGGCAGCCCCGTTCTTGCCGTCGCTGGCGATCATCCCGTCAACCAGGGTCACGTCGGCGGCGTTGAGGTTGGCGAGCGGCGAGCCTGGCATCGCCTTTGCAAGACGTGCGAGCTCCTGGCGAATGTCTTCGGCCGCTCCCAGCACGGCATGCGCGCTGGACGCCGCCATCCAGGAGCCGCCCTCGACGGGGGCCTGCGGCAAGGTCGAATCGGCGAGCCTGACGCTGATGTTCTCGATCGGCAGCCCGAGAGCATCGGCCGCGACTTGCGCCACGATGGTGTACGTGCCGGTGCCGATATCGGAGGCGGCGCAGGAGACCTCGGCATGGCCGTTGGCCGTCAGGACGATCCGGACGGCGACCGGCATCTGCAGCGCCTCCCACACTCCCGTCGCCATGCCCCAGCCGATCAGTTCCTTGCCGTCGCGCATGGAGCGCGGAGCGGGGGCGCGCCGGGCCCAGCCGAAGGCTTCCGCGCCGCGGGCGTAGCATTCGCGCAACTGCTTGCTGGTGTAGGGGAGGTCTTCGCTTTGGTCGCGATCCGAGTAGCACTTCAGGCGCAGCTCGATCGGATCCAGCTTAAGCGCGACGGCCAGTTCGTCCATGGCGCATTCGAGCGCCAAGACGCCCGTTGCCGCGCCGGGCGCGCGCATGTCGCAGGGCGTCGAGACGTCGAGGTCGACCAGCTTGTGGGAAAAGTGGCTGTTGGGGCTCTTGTAAAGCTGCTCGGCCCAGCCGGTGTCATTGCGCGAAAAATCCTCGTAGCGTGAGGTAACGGCAATGGCTTCGTGGCTGACGGCATCAAGGGTGCCGTCGGGCCTTGCCCCGAGCGCGACATGCTCGATGGTCATCGGGCGATAGCCCAGCCCATACATCTGCTGCCGTGTCAGCACGACGCGGACGGAGCGCTTAAGTGCGAGGGCGGCCAGTGTCGCCAGCACCACCTGGTATTGCGGTCGCAGGCCGGAGCCGAATGCGCCGCCGACATAGGGCGAAAGCACGCGGATCTCCTCCGGTTTCTTGTCGAACACACCGCAGAGGAACTTTTGAACGTTCTGGACGCCTTGGGTCTTGTCGTAGACCGTGAGCTTGCCGTCGCTTTCCCAGACCGTCGTCGTCGCATAGAGCTCCATCGGATTGTGATGCTCGGTCGGAATGAGGTAGTCCGCTTCGTGCCGCAGGGGTGCGGCCGCAAGCGCTGCTTTGGCGTCGCCGCGGGGCTCGTGCGGCTTGTCCATCTCCCGGGCACTGCCGCGCTCGGCCTCGAGATCGGTTGCAAACCCATCCTGCTCGTAGTCGATCCGCACCAGTGTTGCGGCGAACTTCGCGGTCTCCCATTCTTCGGCAACAACGAGAGCTATCGGCTGTCCGTTGAACCTGATCAAGTCGTCATATAGCGGCCGGAACGGCGAACCTTCCGGGGCCACCTCGTCCTTCCAGGCCTCGTCCTTGTCGGCGAGGGAAGGACGATTGGTGTGCGTGAGCACGTCGAGCACTCCGGCCACCTTCAGCGCCTCGCCGGTGTCGAGCCGCACGATACGACCGCGGGGTATGGTGGCCTCCACCACGAAACCATGGACCAGGCCCTCGGCGGTGAACTCGCCGGCATATTTCGCAGCTCCAGTGACCTTGGCCCGGCCGTCGACGCGCGACGTTGGTGTTCCGACATAGGCGTTCATCGGGCCCTCATGCGATCTTCTTGTGAGCTTGGGATTGCGGTGTGGCGTTTGTGGCCTGGATCAGCGCCCGCACGACGGCTCGGCGCGCGAGCTCGATCTTGAATCCGTTGTGCGAGCGAGCGGTTGCTCCCTGCAGCAGCAGGTCGGCGGCGCGCCCGAAATGATCCGGTGTTGCCGCCTGGCCGCGCAGTGCCGCTTCGGCTTCGGGACTTCGCCAGGGCTTGTGAGCAACGCCGCCGAGCGCCAGGCGCGCTTCGCTGATCGCGTTGCCTTCCAGCTCGATCGCGGCTGCGACCGAGACCAGGGCGAAGGCGTAGGACAGCCGGTCGCGGATCTTCAGGTAGCTGTAGTTCCGGGCAAAACCCTGCGGCGGCAGCTCGATTGCGGTGATGATCTCGCCGCTGCCGAGATTCGTATCGAGGTGAGGCTTGTCGTCAGGAAGCCGATGGAAATCAGTCAGCGCGACGGTGCGCTCGCCCGTGCGGCCTGCAATGTGGACGAGCGCACCGAGTGCCGCCAGCGCCACGCTCATGTCGGAGGGATTGGTCGCGATGCAGGACGTGCTGGTGCCGAGGATCGCATGGTTCCGATTGAGGCCATCGCGTGCCGAGCAGCCCGTACCGGGACTTCGCTTGTTGCAAGGCGTCGTCGTGTCATAGAAATAGGCGCAGCGCGTTCGTTGCATCAGGTTGCCGCCGACCGAGGCCATGTTGCGCAGTTGCGCGGAGGCACCTGCCAGGATGGCGCTGGCGAGCAGGGGATAGCGCTGCTCGATCAGCGGATGATAGGCGAGATCCGAATTCGGCACCAAGGCGCCGATGCGCAGGCCGCCATCGGCAGTCTCCTCGATGTCGCGGAGCGGCAGGCGGGAGATGTCGATCAGCCGGGAGGGCCGTTCGACGTTCTCTTTCATCAGGTCGATCAGGTTGGTGCCGCCGGCGATCAGCTTCGCGCCTGGATCGGCGGCGAGCAGGCGAATGGCGTCGGCAACGTCGCTTGCGCGGGAATATTGGAAGTTGTTCATGACCGGCTCATTGCCTGTTCGATCGCAGCCACGATGTTGGGGTAGGCGCCGCACCGGCAGAGATTTCCGCTCATCAGCTCCCGGATCTCGTCGGCATCCCGCGTACGGCCTTCGGCCAGCAGGCCGGCCGCCGAGCAAATCTGTCCCGGCGTACAATAGCCGCACTGAAAGGCGTCATGGTCGATGAAGGCCTGTTGCAGGGGATGCAGGGTGCCGTCTTTGGCCAAGCCTTCAACCGTCGTGATCTCAGCACCATCCTTCATGACAGCGAGGGTCAGGCAGGAATTGACCCGTCTTCCGTCGACCAGCACGGTGCAGGCGCCGCATTGGCCGTGATCGCAGCCCTTCTTGGTGCCGGTCAACTCCAGGCGGTCACGCAGGGCATCCAGAAGCGTGGTCCACGGCGCGACCTCGAGTGTGCGCCCTGCGCCATTGACGACGAGGTTGATCGGAATGCGTTCGGGGGTCTGATCCGCGATGTCGGCCATGGTCTGTTCCCTGCGGAAGGGCCGAGCCGGGCAATCGTGGCTGTGACGCGAGGATGCATTGCCGGCGCTGGCCAATAGCGCCCAACGGATGACGGGCCGCTTGGTTCCCGACCGGTTCTCTGGTTGGGACAGACGAGGTTCAGCGCTTCGTCTCCCCGAACACCACGGTCGGTACCGCGCGGTTGACGATCTCGCGCAGCGCGAAGCTCGATTGCACCCGCGCGACGCGGGGCAGGCGGGACAGCTCGGTGCGGTGGATCCGCTCGAAATCCTGGATATCGCGGGCAAGCACGATCAGGATGTAGTCGTCGGTGCCCGACATCAGGAAGCAGCGCACGACTGAGGGGCATTTCACCACCTCCGCCTCGAACGCCTTCAGCGCATCGTCGCTCTGGCTCTCCAATGCGATGCGAACCAGCACGGTGGTGGTGAGGCCGAACTGGGCGAGGTCGAGCGCGGCCTGGTAGGCCTGGATGTAGCCGTCGTCCTCCAGCGCCTTCTGCCGCCGCGCCAGCGCCGTGCTCGACAGGCCGATCTTGTTGGCAAGCTCGGTGTGGCTGGCCCGCGCATTGGTCGTGAGTTCCGCGAGGATCGCGAGGTCTTTCCGGTCCAGGGCCAAGGTTTCGTTTCCAGCGTGAAAGGGCACTTCTGCGCCGGAAACCGGCGCGAGCGTGCCGAACCTAGCGGATATTTGCACGAAACCAAACGGGCGCCGTCGCTACGATGAGCGAGCGGAATCAGTGCGTTGGCAAGGGAGCTCGGGATGCGCGTCGGTGTGCCCAAGGAGATCAAGGTGCAGGAATATCGCGTCGGGCTCACCCCGGGCGCCGTCCGCGAGTATGTCGCCGCCGGGCACCAGGTGACGGTCGAGACCGGCGCCGGCAGTGGCATCGGCGCGTCCGACGAGGTGTATCGGCGGGCAAGGGCGTCCATTGCGGAGACCGCCCGCGAGATCTTTGCCAGGTCCGAGATGATCGTGAAGGTCAAGGAGCCGCAGAAGAGCGAATGGGCCCAGCTCCGCGAGAGCCAGATCCTGTTTACTTATCTTCATCTTGCGCCGGATCCGGAGCGGGCCAAGGGCCTGATCGACTCCGGCTGCACCGCGATCGCCTATGAAACCGTCACGGACGCGAGCGGTCACCTCCCGCTGCTCGCCCCGATGAGCGAAGTCGCCGGCCGCCTCGCCATCGAGGCCGCCGGCGCCGCGCTCAAGCGCTCGGCCGGGGGCCGCGGCTTGCTCCTGGGCGGTGTACCGGGCGTGCAGCCGGCGCGCGTCGTCGTGCTCGGCGGCGGCGTGGTGGGAACCCAGGCTGCGCGCATGGCCGCCGGCCTCGGTGCCGAAGTCACCGTGATCGACCGCTCGATCCCGCGCTTGCGCGAACTGGACGATCTCTTTGCCGGACGCGTGCGCACGCGTTTCTCGACCATTGAATCGGTCGAGGACGAGGTGTTCGCCGCCGACGTCGTGATCGGTGCAGTGCTGGTGCCGGGCGCCAGTGCGCCGAAGCTGGTCACGCGAGCCATGCTGAAATCGATGCGGCCGGGGGCCGTGCTGGTCGACGTCGCGATCGACCAGGGCGGTTGCTTCGAGACCTCTCATCCGACCACGCACGCCGAGCCGACCTACGAGGTCGACGGCGTCGTGCATTATTGCGTCGCGAACATGCCGGGCGCGGTGCCGGTGACCTCGAGCCAGGCGCTGAACAACGCGACGCTGCCGTTCGGACTGATGCTCGCGAACAAGGGGTTTGCGGCGGTGCTGGAGAACCCGCATTTGCGTAACGGTCTGAACGTGCATCGCGGCCGGATTACGAACAAGGCGGTGGCAGAGAGTCTCGGGCTGGAGTTCGCTCCGGTGGAGAGCGGGCTGGCGGCGTAGTTTGCTTCCCTTCTCCCCTTGTGGGAGAAGGTGGCGCGCGCCGGATGAGGGGTTCTCGCGACTGGCCAGACTGCTCGCGGGGATAGATACCCCTCACCCGGCTTCGCCTTCGCGAAGCCACCCTCGTCCACAAGGGGAGAGGGTGCACTGGTGTTGCCGCTCCAGTTCAGTCAGCCTTCGTCAGCTTGTACTGCCCCAAATCGGGGTCATGCGTCATGCGCCAGTAATCCACGAACCGCCACGGCATCGCCGAGAACACGCGGCCACTGCTGTTGCGGTAGTAGGTGCTCATGCCCGGATGGGTCCAGATCATCGACTCGTGCTCGGCATCGACCTTGCGGACGTACTCGTCGAGCACGTCCTGGTGGACATCGATCGCGGCGATGTCCCGTTCGATCATATCGACGAGACATGCCGTGATGTAGCGGCTCTGGCATTCCGACTGGAAGATGACGCTGCCGCCATGGGCCGGTCCTGAGTTCGGGCCGAGCATGCAGAAGAAGTTCGGAAAGCCCGGCACGGTGAGGCCGAGGAACGCGGTCGGATTGTCGTTGGTCCAGGCTTCACGCAGATTCGTGCCCCCGCGCCCGCTGATATTGAGGCGCGCAGCCATCTCCGTCACCTTGAATCCGGTGGCGACAACGATGATTTCGGCCGGGCGCTGCCTGCCGTCGGCGGTGACAATGCCGCTCTCGTCAAAATGGCTGATCGTCTCGGTGACGAGCTCGACGTTGTCTCGCCTCAAAGTCTTGAACCAATTGTTGTCGAGCAGGATGCGCTTGCCATAGGGCGGATAGGTCGGCACGCATTTCTCGATCAGGTCGGGGCGTCCCTGCAGCTCCGACAGGATGAAGTCCGTCAGCTCCTGGCGGTGCCGGTCGTTGCCCTTGTTGACGGCGCGCTCGGGATGCGGCCAGGCCGGGTCCTTGCGCAGGAAGGGCAAGAGGCCATCGCCGTAGCGCCAGAACATGTTGAAGCGGTACCACTGCACATAGAACGGCAGATGCGCCAGCAGCCAGCGTGCGCCTTCGCTGATCGGGTCGGCATAGCCTTTCACCGGGCGAGCCCATTGCGCGCTGCGCTGGTAGACCGTGACCGAGGCTGCGCGGCCGGCAATCGACGGCACGAGCTGCATCGAAGTGGCACCGGTGCCGATCACGGCGACGTGCTTGCCCTCGACGCTGATGTCATCGGACCACACGGCCGAATGCAGGATCGTTCCCTTGAAGCTGTCCTCGCCTTCGAAGCGGGCGCGTGAGGGATCGTTGAGCTGGCCGATGGCCGAGACAAGCGCGGTGGATTCGAAAGTCTCTTCGCCATTCTCCGTTTTCAGCGTGGAGATCCAGCGCCGCCTGCCTTCGTCCCAGCGCGACGAGGTCAGCTCGGTGTTGACGCGCAGATGCTTGCGGATGCCGTATTCGTCGGCGACCTTCAGCAAATAGCCGAGCAGCTCCTCGCGCTGGCAGAAATAGCGCGTCCAGGCATTGCGCGATCCGAACGAATACGAATAGGAGTGATTCGGCGTATCGACGCCGCAGCCGGGATAGCGGTTGATCCACCAGGTGCCGCCGAGTTCTTCGTTCTTCTCGACGATGGTGTAGGGGATGCCGAGATGGCCGAGCGCCACGCCGAGCGCGATGGCGCAGACGCCGGCGCCGACGATCAGCACGTGCTGGTCCGCAAGCTTTTCGTCGGAAGGACGCATCGTCCAGCGTGCCTCGCGCGCCACGAAGCCCATCTCTTCGCGCATCAGGGGCGCATATTCCGGCGCGACGTTCTCGCCGAGGCAGGCGCGCATCATCCTCAGCAGCAATTCCTCGCCGGGGTCGGTGATCACGGGCTTCGGCGTGCCGTCGGCGAAGAGCTTGACCACGGCGGCGCCGATCTCGTCCTGGATCTCCCGGGTAACCCCGGCCTCGGGATCGGGGATGAGGCGGATATCGCGCTTGGGCAAGTATGGCGGTTCCAGCCATTTCTCGTCGCCGGTCATGTGCACCAGCACCATCAGCAGGCAACGGATATCGCCCTCGGCGATGGCCGAGGCGAGGTCGAGCGGCTTGTGCGGAGATTCGATGTTCATGGCGTGCCCTGATCTCCGGGGGCAGTGAAGAGGCCGCGCGTCATCAGCTTGCGATAGGCGGAGATGACGTGATCGGGTACGGTGGTGACGCCGCCTTCCGAATAGGAATAGCGGCGGCTGAGATAGCCGCGTGCCCCCATCAGCATGTGGACGATCGCCTCGAATTCCTCGTCGTTGTAGTCCTCGATGACTCCGGCGAGACGGGCGCGGCGCAGGATGCGGACATAGGCGACCGAAATGTTGTCGAGATGCTTCTGATACCCGGTTGGTGCGAAGAACTCGGCCTCGTTGAGGATGCGCAGAAATTCGGGCACCTCGCGGATGAAGTCGAAGAAGGCGGAGAAGCGCGCGATCTCCTGCCGTGCCGCATCCGCCGTGCCGGTGCGAGCGCGGATGAATTCGACCATGTCGAGACCGATCTTGGGCAGGAGCTGGTCGAGCAATTCCTGGCGGTTCTCGAAATGATTGTAGAAGGTGCCCTGCGCGACGCCGGCCTGTTCGGTGATGCGGGCGACCGAGGCTTCGGCATAACCGTATCTGCCCACGACCTTGGTGGCGGCCTCGAAGATCTTCTGCTTGGTCCAGGCGTTGCGCTCGACGCGGTTGAGCTTCGTCACCTTGGCGTTCACTTGCGTCATTCAGACGTCTCCAGCTCGGCGCGCAGCACGCGCTTGAGGATCTTTCCGCTTGGATTGCGCGGCAGGCTGTCGCGGACGACGAGCTGTTTCGGCACCTTGAAGCTCGCCAGCCGTGCACGGCAATGTTCGGTGAGGGCAGAGAGGTCGAGGCTGGCGCCGTCAGCCAGCACGACGATGGCGACCGGCCGCTCGCCCCAGCGCGCATCGCGCAGGCCAATCACGGCGACCTCGCGCACTTCGGGCAGATCGTAGATGACGCGCTCGACCTCGGAGGAGGCGATGTTCTCGCCACCGGAGATGATCATGTCCTTCTTGCGGTCGGTCAGGTACAGAAAGCCCTCGTCGTCGAGATAGCCGACGTCGCCGCTGCGGAACCAGTCGCCGAAGAAGGCCGAGGCCGTCTCGTCCGGATCCTTCCAGTAGCCGCGTGTGATTTTCGGCCCGCGCAGGCAGATCTCGCCGTTGACGTTCCGCGGCAGGACCTTGCCGTCCTCGTCGCGGATCTCGATCTCGACATGGGCAATGGCGCGGCCGGTGGAGCCGATCTTCTCGATCTCGCGGCCGGCTTCCATAAAGGTGTCGCCGCCGACGGTCTCGGTGAGGCCATAGGCGTCGATATAGCGCGCGTTGCGGAAGTATTCGGAGAAGGCGCGGATGCGCAACTCCGGCGTCTTCTCGCCGCCGCCGATAGCCCATGTCAGGCTGGAGACGTCGTAGCGATCGCGGGTGGGACAGGTGAGCATCGCCGTGGTCATGACCGGCGCGAACCAGGCGGCGTTGAGCCTGTCCTCGGCAATCGCCGCAAGCGCCGTCTCCGGCTCGAAATTGCGTTCGATGCGGATGAAGCCGCCATGCCAGAGCACGGCGATGCCCGGCAGATCGAGTGCACCGACGTGATAGAGCGGACCGACGACGAGAAGCCGCGTCTCGGCACCGAGGCCGAGCGCAATCGTCTGGTCGGCGGACTTCCAGTACAAATTATCGTAAGAGAGCATCACGCCCTTGGGGCGGTCGGTCGTGCCCGACGTGTACATCAGCCGCATCAGGTCCGATGGCTGGCGCGGATGCATCGGCGCGGGTGCAGCGCTGCTCGCGAGACGCATGACGCTGTGCTGCGCGGCTTCATCGAGCACGACACTCTTGGCGCCCGCGGCATTCGCTGCCAGCTCTTCATCGACGATCAGCAGGCGCGCGCCGGCATTGCCGACGATGTAGCCGACCTCGTCGCGCGAGAGACGGAAGTTGATCGGCAAGAAGATTGCGCCGAGATGACTGGCGGCAAACACCAGTTCCAGGAACGCCGCGCTGTTCTTCATCAGTACGGCCACGACATCGCCGGGGCCGATGCCCTGCGCGGCGAGCCACCCGGCGACCTTGCGGACGCGTGCATCAAGGACCGCGTAGGAAATCTCTTCGCCGCGATATTTCAGCGCGGGCCGCGCCGGCGTGCGTCGGGCATGAAAGACGATGAAGCTCGATAGATTGATCATTTTCGCTGGCTTCGGGCCGATTCCTAGCCTCGTCTCCTTCCCTGATGAATTCTGACTCGTAATTCATCTTTGGCTTGACGTCACCCCCCTACCTCTGAAATCCTTCGAGAGACGGAGACAAGACGATCTCCGACAGGGATCAGGAAACGCCGACCCGAAAGAGGGAGGGGAGAATGACGAGGACCCGCACGCCGGGCATCAGCCGCCGTTCAACACTGGCGCTGATGGGCGCCGGTGCGATGAGTGTTGCCGCGCCCTGGGTGGCGCGTGCGCAAGCCAAGACCATCAAGATCGGAATGCCGACGATCCTGTCGGGCCGCGTCGCGCAGCTCGGCACGTCCTCGCGCAATGCCGTGATGCTCGAGGTCGAGAAGGTCAACGCCGCCGGCGGGCTCGCCGGCCGGCAGATCGAGATGGTGATCCGCGACTCCAAGGGCCAGCCGCAGGAAGCCGCCCGCGTCGCGCGTGAGCTCGTCAACACCGACGGCTGCGAGCTCGTGATCGACGCCGAAGCCTCCTCCGGCGCCTTCGCGGTGCACGAGGTCGCGCGCGATCTCGGCGTCTTCTGCATTCACACCAATTCGGAGACCTCGGCGCTGACCGCCGATCCCAAGCAGCGCATTCCCAACGCGTTCCGTACCGCGCGGCAGGGCGTGCACGACTCCATCGTCGGCGGCAGCTATGCCGCGGCGATCGCCAAGGCGAAGGGCTTGAAGAAATGGGCGACCTGCTCGCCGGATTATGCCTATGGCCGCGACACCACGGCGGAGTTCACGCTGTACCTGAAGCGCTTCGCGCCCGAGGTCGAGATCATCAGCGAGTCCTGGCCGAAGCTGTTCCAGCCTGACTACACCGAGGTGGTGACGAAGATCCTGCAAGCCAAACCCCAGGCGCTCTATTCCTGCCTGTGGGGCGGCGATCTCACCTCCTATATCGACCAGGCCAACATCTACGCGATGTTCGGCCAGATGGAAGTGTTCGCGGTCAATATGGCTGACTACACTGCGCTCACCGTGGTGAAGAACCTGCCCAAGGGCATCCACTCCGGCAACCGTTACATCAAGACCTTCCCGACCACGCCGGAGAATGCTGCCTGGGGCGATGCCTACAAGGCAAAGTTCAATGAATATCCGACCAACTGGTCGTGGGAGAATGCCACCGCAATCATGCTGATGGCGGAAGCTGCGAAGAAGGCGAACTCGGCCGACGGCAAGAAGATCGCCGAAGTCCTGAAGGGCCTCACGATCAAGTGCCCGTTCGGTGCCGACGGCACCGTGACCATGCGCGGCGACGATCACACCCTCGTCGGCTACGCCATCGGCTGGGGCACGACGATCCCACAGGAGCCGTACGTGCCCGAAGTCAAGGCCGGGGACTGGAAGACCATCTTCGAGCTGGAAGCCGAGTGGAAGAAGAGCAAGGGCTATACCTGATCGCGCAAGCGGCGGGGACGGACGACCGTCTCCGCCGTCGTTTCCTCTTCCGCGCCGTGTGGCGCGTCGCAATGAAAGTGCTCCCGTGGATCTCGATGCGCTTGCCGGCTGTCTCTCCAGTTCCGCATGCCTGGTGACGCAAACCACCAGCGGCCTTATCATAGGCATGCTGCTGTTCCTCGTCGCCGTCGGGCTGACGCTGATCTTCGGCGTGCTCAAGGTGGTCAATTTCAGCCACGGCGCCTTCTACATGTTCGGCGCCTATTTCGCGATGACGGCCTATCAGCTCACCGGCAGTTTTGCGCTGGCGATGCTCGCGGGTGCGGTCGGCACCGCGGTTCTCGGCCTGATCTTCGAGCGTGTCTTCATGAGCCGCGTCTATGGCGCCGACGTTCTGATGCAGCTCCTCGTCTGCTACGCCTTCGTGCTGATCTTCGACGACGTCGTGCGCATCATCTGGGGGCCCGAGTTCAAGGCGATGGGCATGCCGGCGGCCTTCCAGGTGATGCCGCTGTTCATCGCCGGCGGCGTGGTGCCGCCTTACTATCTGCTGCTGATCGGTGTCGCGCTTCTCGCCGCCATCGTGCTGGGCATCGGCCTGTCGCGCAGCCGCATCGGCAAGGTGATCCGCGCGGCCGCGCACAATCCCGGCATGGTCTCGGCGCTCGGCATCAACACCGGCCTGATCTATGGCGGTGTGTTCGCGCTCGGCGGCATGCTGGCGGGCCTTGCCGGTGCGCTGGCAGCGCCGGTGCGCTCGCTCACTCCCGGCATGGGCTTTTCGGTGTTGATCGAGTCCTTCATCGTCACGGTGATCGGCGGCATGGGCTCGATCCTGGGCGCGCTGATCGGCGCGCTGCTGCTCGGCCTGATCCGTTCCTTCGGGTCGCTCGGATTTCCCCTGTTCACGGAAGGCCTGATGTATCTGTTCATGGTGATCGTGCTGGTCTCAAAGCCCACAGGCCTGTTCGGCAAGGAGGCGGCATGACCGAGCTGGAGGCCGGACGCGCGCAAACGCTGGTGCCGGTGCGCAGCGGTGCCGTGCTGCAACGCTATCGCGACGTGCTGATCGCGCTGATCGCCTTTGCCGTGCTGGCGAGCCTGCCATTGTTCACCGGCAGCAAGGCGCTGCTCGATTTCGTCATCCGCTGCTCGGCCTATGGTCTGTTCGCGACCTCGCTTAACCTCCTGGTCGGCTACACCGGCCTGACCTCGTTCGGGCACGGCATGTTCTTCGGCCTTGGTGCCTACAGCTTCGGCCTGATCATGCAGAAGCTCGGCGTGCCGATTCCGGTGGCTTTCGTCGCGACGTTGGCCATCACGGCGGTTTTTGCGGCAATCATCGGCGCAATCTGCGTGCGGCTGAAGGAGATCTATTTCGCCTTCGTCACGCTCGCCTTCCAGATGCTGATCCACTCGACCATCCTGTCCTGGGCCTCGTTCACCGGCGGCGATCAGGGCCTGCGCGGCGGCATCCCGCGGCCCGTCTTTCTCGGCATCGATCTGTCCAATCATGTCCATCTCTATGTCACGAGCTGCGCGCTGCTCATCCTCGGCCTGCTCGCGATGCGCCAGATCGCGCAGTCGCCGTTCGGATACACGCTGCGCATGATCCGCGACAACGCCGCGCGCGCGAGCTTCCTCGGCATCGACGTCTGGCGCGCCAAGCTCACCGTGTTCGTGCTGGCCGCGCTGTTCGCGTCGATGGGCGGCATGGTGATGGCGCTGTTCGTGTCGGGCGCCTATCCGGAATTCGCCTATTGGACAATCTCGGGCGAGGGCATTTTCATCAACATGCTCGGCGGCGTCTCTACTTTTCTTGGTCCGATGGTCGGCACGGTGCTGTTGCTGCTGCTCAACGATACTGTCACGCGGTTGACCGAATACCACGGCATCGTGCTTGGGGTCGTCATCCTGTTTTTCGCGCTCGGTTTGCGCAAGGGCCTCCTGGATTTCGTCGCCGAATGGTACGCGCATCGGCGCGAGACGGGCGAGGAGCGCTAGCGATGTGCGATGGACCTATCGAGCAGTCATTCCGGGGCGCACGAAGTGCGAACCCGGAATCTCGAGATTCCGGGTCTGGTCCTGACGGACCATCCTGGAATGACGGTGCCGGACAACGGCGCGAGGCGCACCATGCTTGAGATCCGCAACCTCGCAAAATCCTTCGGCGGCGTGAAGGCGACCAACGACGTCTCGCTCGATTTTCCCGACGGCTCGCTCACTGCCGTGATCGGGCCGAACGGCGCAGGCAAGAGCACCTTCTTCAACCTGATCACCGGCGCCTTGAAACCGGATTCCGGCCAGGTTCTGCTCGACGGCGTCGATCTTGCCGGCCGCTCACCGCCCGAGATCGTGCGACACGGTATCGGCCGCGCCTTCCAGGTCGCGAGCATCTTTAAGTCGCTGACGGTAGAGGAAACCATGCTCGCCGCCGTCAGCGCCGATCAGCGCACTTCCGCGGTGCTGCACAAGCGCTTTCCCTTGCCCGAAGCGCGCGACCGCGCTGAGCACGTGATGGAGCTGCTGGGTTTGGCGAGCAAGCGTCATCGCACCGCGGCGACGCTATCGCATGGCGACCAGAAGCTGCTCGACATTGCGCTGGCGCTCGTGCTCGAACCGAAGGTCCTGCTGCTGGACGAGCCGACCGCAGGCATGGGGCCGGAAGAGCGCTGGCGCATGATCGACAAGGTTCGCGAGCTCTGGGAGATCCAGAAGATCACCGTCGTCTTCATCGAGCACGACATGGACATCGTGTTCAAGATCGCACCCAAGATCGTCGTGCTGTGCTACGGCCGCATCCTCGCCACCGGCACGCCGGACGAGATCCGCAACAACAGCGCCGTGATCGACGCCTATCTCGGCACCGAGCATGCGGGAGCCGCCGCATGAGCGCCCCCGTCATCGAAGTCGCCGATCTCGACGTCTATTACGGCACGAGTCAGATCCTGTTCGGCGTCGGCCTTTCGGTGCGGCAGGGCGAGACGATGGCGCTGCTCGGCCGCAACGGCGCCGGCAAGTCGACGACAATGAAGGCGATCATGGGGCTGGCGCCGCCGCGACGGGGCAGGGTGAGCCTGCGCGGAACGGTGATATCCGGTCTTAAGCCGCACACCATCGCGCGCGCCGGCCTCGGCTTCGTGCCGGAGGACCGCCAGATCTTTCCGGAGCACACGGTCGAAGACAATCTCGTCATCGGGAAAAAGAAGGGACCGGGCGGCCAGGACGAATGGCCGATCAAGCGCATCTACGACGTCTTTCCGCTCCTGGAGCCGCTGCGCCATCGCATCGCCGGGCGCCTCTCCGGCGGCGAGCAGCAGATGCTGGCGATCGCGCGCACGCTGATGGGCAATCCGGCGCTGCTGCTGCTGGACGAGCCGAGCGAGGGCCTCGCTCCGATCATCGTGCAGCGGATCGGCGAGCTCCTGCGGCAGCTCCGCTCGCTCGGATCGACCGTACTGATCGCCGAGCAGAACATGCATTTCTGCCTGGGGCTCGCGAGCCACGCCACCGTCATCGACAAGGGCCAGATCGTCTATGCCGCCGGGATCGACGAACTCAGGGCCAACGAGGCAATCCGGCGCCGCTATCTGGCTCTGTAAGTCGGGTGCCAGTGTCCAAATAGGCCGGAAGAAGAAAACTATCGTTCCGCGCCCGTCCGACGGAAGGAGATTTCCTCCGCAAGGACAAAAACGCCAATCGCTTCCATTGCTGTTTGCGGCCGAAACGACGACATTCCCATCAGAATTTGATGGATTGGCCAGAGCCATGGAACGTACCGGATTTGAACCCTTCGGCGAGCAAATGGTGTCCGCGACGGACACCCAGCCGCGGTCGCGTACGTCGAAGCTCTTGCTGCGTGCCGGCACCGGACTGTTCTGGTCGCTGGTTGCTGGTATCGTGCTTGCCCGCGCCGCCTTCTTCGAGCCCGGCGTCTATGACGGCTTCAGCCGCGTCGCTTCCCTCGCCAAGAGCCTGATCTTCTGAGGTTGGTTGTCCGGGCTGAGGATAGAACCTCCCCCGGGACCTGATATGTCGAAAACTTATTTCCCTCCCGGGCCGCGCTGCGTATAAATCCTTCTCCTCAGGGAGAAGTTTGTGTCGCAGAATCAAGCATCCAGCCCGGCCGACGCCAAGCCGGCCACAGCCGCAAGCCGCATTGCGGCACTGATTCCCGGCATTCTCCTTTGCGTTCTGATCGCCGGCGTCTCCGCCCTGCTGGAGCGCGCCGAGTTGGGTATGTTCGAGCATCCCTATGTCGAAGCGCTCGTCATGGCGATCCTGCTCGGCATGGCGCTCCGCAGTTTCTGGAAGCCGGCGCCCCGGTGGCAGACCGGGATCGCCTTCAGCGCAAAACAGCTGCTCGAGGTCGCGGTCATGCTGCTGGGAGCCTCGATCAGCTTCGCCGCGATCGCCGCCTCGGGCATCGCGCTCCTCGTCTCGATCGCGGCCGTCGTCGTGATCGCGCTATGTGTCTCCTTCGGCCTCAGCCGTCTGTTGGGTCTGTCGACACGCCTGTCGATCCTGATCGCCTGCGGCAACTCGATTTGCGGGAATTCGGCGATTGCTGCCGTGGCGCCGATCATCGGTGCCAACAACGACGAGATCGCATCCTCGATCTCCTTCACCGCCATCCTTGGCGTGATGATGGTGCTTGGCCTGCCGCTCCTGATCCCGCTGCTGCAATTGTCGGCCACGCAATACGGCATCCTCGCGGGCCTCACCGTCTATGCTGTGCCGCAGGTTCTGGCCGCCACAGTGCCGGCCGGACTCGTCGCGACCCAGATCGGCACGCTGGTGAAATTGATGCGCGTCCTGATGCTCGGGCCCGTCGTCGTCGGCTTGTCGCTGGTCGCCTCGCGCTGGCAGGCCGACGCCAAGAAGACCAATGTCGGCTTTTTCCGCCTGGTCCCGTGGTTCATCCTCGGCTTTCTCGCGTTGGCGACCCTGCGCTCGCTCGAGATCGTGCCGGCGACGGTGGTCGGTCCCGTGACGAAGATCACCGGTTTTCTCACCGTGGTGTCGATGGCCGCACTCGGGCTAGGTGTCGACGTCCGTGTGCTTGCCAATGTCGGAGGCAGGGTGACGGCAGCCGTCACGCTCTCGCTGCTGCTGTTGCTCGGCATCAGCCTCGCGCTGGTGCATTGGTTTAAGTGATTAGAACAAAACAGCCCTACGGTGGGCAAAGGCGCGAATGCATCGTGCCCGCCCGTGGATCCACATTCGTGGTGAGGATGGTGGGCACGCTTCGCTTCGCCTGCCCTGCGAAATCAAGTGTATCGGCGGCGCCTAGATCACATCCGCGAGCGAATGCCCATGCAGCTCGATGTTCAGCCCCTGCATGCCCATGTCGTTGATCTCGCCGCCCATCGCTTTCAGGCTTTCCTCGCGGATCAGCGACATTAGCCCGCGGCGAAGCGCCAGGAACTCCGACGACATCATCATCGATTGCTGCCGCGGCCGCTCCAGCGGGATCGGGATCTCCGCCTTGATCGAGCCGGGCCGCGCGGTCATGCAGTAGACGCGGTCGGAGAGGAAGATCGCCTCATCGATATCGTGCGTGACGAACAGCACCGAGATCTTCAGCCGCTGCCACATGTTGGTGAGGATCTGCTGCATGATGACGCGGGTCTGCGCGTCGAGCGCGCCGAAGGGCTCATCCAGCAGCAGGACCTTCGGTCCCGTAGCGAGCGCGCGGACGATGCCGACGCGCTGCTTCATGCCGCCGGACAGCTTTTCCGGATAGTGCTTCTCGAACGCCTCGAGCCCCGCGAGCCCCAGCAGCGTGCGCGCGGCGCGTTCGCGCTGCGAGCGTGGCATGCCGCGCATCTTCAGGCCGAACTCGACGTTCTCCCGCACCGTCTTCCAGGGGAACAGCGAATATTGCTGGAACACCATGCCGCGTTCGGCACTGGGGCCGTTGACGCGGTCGCCATCGACGGTGACGATGCCCGTTGTCGGCTTGAGGAAGCCTGCGACCGCGTTCAGCAGCGTCGATTTTCCGCAGCCGGAGGGGCCGACGATCGAGACGAACTCGCCGGGCCTCACATGGATCTGCGTATCGGTGACGGCCTGAACGGGTCCCTCGATCGTCTCGTAGGCGAGGGAGAAGTTCCTGACCTCGATGTGGCCCTTCGACGTGTTCGCAAGCACCTCGCTCATGTCGACCTCCACGGCATCACCAACTGTCCCGTGCCCCTGATAAGCAGGCTCGATCCGAGACCGAGCACCCCGATTGCGATCATGCCGAGCGCGATGTCGGCATACTGGACCAGCGAATACGCCTCCCAGGTGAAGTAGCCGATGCCGTACTGACCGGAGATCATCTCGGCGGCGATCAGCGACACCCATGCGACGCCCATGCCGACGGTAAGGCCGGTGAAAATGTGCGGCAGCGAGGCCGGAAAATACACCTCGCGGAAGATCGATCGCTCGCGCGCACCGAGACATTGCGCGGCGCGAACCAGAACGGGATCGACCAGCGACATGCCGTGCAGCGTGTTGACCAGGATCGGGAAGAACGAGCCGAGGAAGGTGATGAATACGATGCTCTGCTCGTTGGTCGGCCACAGCATGATGGCCATCGGCACCCAGGCGATCGCCGGGATTGGCCGTAGCACTTCGGCGACCGGGAAGATCACCTCGTGCACCAGCTTGAATCGCCCCATGATCAGGCCGAGCGGCACGCCGACGATGGCTGCGAGTGAGAAGCCGATGAAGATGCGCCGACAGCTCAGCAGGATATGCATCAGGAATTTGGGGTCGTGGATCGCCGTGGTGAAGCTCGCATAGACTGCGAGCGGCGAGGGCACGTTGGTGAAGCGCACGAAGAACACGACGCGATAGGTCGTGAGCAGATGCCAGACCAGGAGGAAGGCGATCAGCGAGGCGATGCCGATCGCGGTGGCGCGCAGCCGGCCCTGGTTGAGCCGGTACCAGCGCAGCGCGATCGCACCGAAGGAGGCGGGGGTTGCGAGCGGCGTGGCGGCGGGCGCGCGGCCCGCCTCTGCAATGGCTGTTGCCGGCATGCTATCCTCGGGATGTCTGACGAGGGCGGGACTGCTCACGTCTTGCCTCCGCCGACTACCGCTTTTACCGCGTCATCGAAGCCGAGCACCTTGCCGCTGATCTTGGCCGCGTATGCCTCGGCGTCCTTCTTCAGCAGGAACGGTGCGACATCGCCATTGCCGACGGCGAAGAAGGCCTGGTCGGCGAACAGCTTGATACCCCGGGTCGTATCGAAGACGTAAGCGACGTTGATCTTCTTGCCCTTGGCCTTGTAATCGGCATAGGCGCCGAGCGTGCAACTGGCTGACGAGAAGGGCATGATTCCGGCATCGTCGACCCAGACCTCGCCGGCCTTACGCGGGTCGGCGATCGGCTTCTTGCAGAAGGCGTCATCGCCGGAGACCTCGTAGTTCCTGGTGCTCGCAAGCTGCGCGTCATAGTCGAGCTTCATCTCGGCATAGGCCTTGCGGACGTAGCTGTCGTCGACCCACTTCCTGGGATCGAATTCCTTCATGCGACCGAGGTTCTGCAGCACCTTGACGTCGGCGGTTGCGGCGTCGATCAGCACCGGCTTGATCGAGGGATCGGTGGTCATGTTGCCGCCGGGGCCGAGGAAGATGTAGACGACTTCCTTGTTGATGCCGGTCCACTGTTGGATCTTTTCCGCGGCGAGCTTCGGATCCTCGCGCAGCCACTGATTGGCGGCAATCAGCGCCTTGAAGTAGGCGACGACGACCTCGGGATATTTGTCGGCGAAGTCGGTGCGGACGACGATACCGTGGAAAGTCGGCAAGTTCGTCTCGACGCCGTCAAAGATCTTTCGCGCGAAGCCGCGGAAGGGCAGCAGCTCGGCGAAGGGGACGAAGTCGGCGTGCGCGTCGATCTTCTTCTCCTGGAGATTGGTCGAGCCGACCTCCGGGCTCTGGCTGACGAGCTGGAAGAAGTCGGATGCATAGCCGCGGTCCTGCATCGCCTTCAGAACCATGCCGTGCGCGGCGGAACCGAAGGGGACGCTGACGAGCTTGCCCTTGAGATCGGCGAGATCGTAGTAGGACGAGTCCTTGTGGACGACGAGGCCATTGCCGGAGCCGGACAGGCTATAGGCGGCGATGCCGACCAGCCGGCTCTTGCTCTCCGGATTGCTCTCGAAGGTGAAGCCGTTCACGATCAGCGGATAGTCGCCCATCATGCCGATCTGCAGCTTGTTTGCCATCATCGCGTTGGTGACGGGTGGACCGGAGGTGAAATTCTGCCACTCCAGCTCAAACTTGATGTTGGCGTATTTTCCGTCCTTCGGCAGGTATTTTTCAAGGAGACGCAACTGGCGGATGACGACGCCGGCGGTCACCGTGTTGGTCGTTGTGTCCTGCGTTCCGATGCCGAGCGTGACGGTTTCCGCCGAGGCCGGCTGCGTGACGAGTAACGCCAGCGACGTCACCGACATCGCGATCGAGAGCGTGGGAAGATGGCGGACCATTCTCATCCTCATTCGGTTGGATGTGCTGTGGTTGCCATGATTGGGTGAGGGCGTGGACAGGGCAAATCCGGAGTGGCTGTCGCAGTCGATTAGTTGCCGGGAAAAGCTGATTGCATACTCCTTGGGCAGTCCTGCACTATAAAGCCGCTTGCCTGTGCATTCGCCTTGGCCGCAAATTCGTCTAGTCAGTTGCGTGACCGCGCATCTCCTCCAGCACGTCGGTCCGGCAGATCACGATCTGCGACCGCTTGGTCACCACGATTCCCTTCTCCTGCATGCGCTTCAGACTGATCGTGACCCATTGCCTTGTGGCGCCAACCATGTGGGCGATGTCGGCGTGGGTGAAGGCTGCGGCGATCACAGTGCCGTCGGCGTCGTCGACGCCATAGAGCTCGACGAGGTGTAGCAACAGGTGCGCAAGCCGCTGTGTGATCGAGCGCGTCCCCAGCATCTGGGCCAGGGCCGAATAGCATTTGCCCTTGAACGTGAGGCCTTCGATGAGGCCGATCGCGAGGTTCGGGATCTCAGCGGCAAGGGACCGCAGTTCCTTTCCGGGCAGGTGCACCACGCTGCAATTGCTGGACGCAACGCCGGACCATTGGTGCACGGTGCCCTCGAACACTTCGGGCCCGCCGACGAAATTGCCGACATGCCAGTAGGCGAGGGTGATCTCGCGCCCCAGCGGCGAAGTGTAGAACACGCGGATGCGGCCGCTCTCGATCAGCCAGATGCCGTCATGCTTGCCGCCCTGGCTGAACAACGTCTGGCCGCGGTTGAGCACCTTGCGGCGGCCCTGCTTGAGCACCAGCTCCCGCTCGCGTGGAGAGAGCTTGTCCATCAGCGGCGGCGGCCCGCCGATCCATCGTTGGTTTTCAGTGAGCAGCAGCGAGGAGCTGCCGGCAGGCCGGACTGTCGGGGGAATGGGCCCACGAACCACATTGGCGGCCTGCAACATCGTCTGCCTCCGGAACGTTCAAATCGTTCTAAAGAGGAGCAATGTCCGTGCCAGATGGGGAGCGATTTACTTGCTGCGTCATTCCGGATGCGCGCAAAGCGCGCAGGCCCGGAACCCATAACCACGAGCCGGGGCTATGGATTCCGGGCTCGCCCTTCGGGCGCCCCGGAATGACGACTAAGTTATGGGGTCAACACCCCGCCAGGCTCAGCAGATACGGCTTCGGGTAGATCCCCCGAGCATGCCCATCCGAGAACGAGATGTTCAGCCCGTAACCGAGATCGCCGATCTCGGTGATGGCGATGCCGGGAAACCTGTCGGGGAAGCGGCCGTCGAAGCGGGCACGGGTGCAGTGGGCGCATTTGCAGGAGAGGCGGAGTGTTTCGGCAGAAACGCTGAGCGCGTCGTCCTGTGTCGTGCGGACCAGCAGCGCGGCGAGATCGGCGCTGGCTTCATAGTCGGCGATAGCAGGTGCCACCAAGGTCATGGTCATGACGAACCTCCGACTTCAATCTATGTCGGTGCGGGCGCGCACGAATAGCAACTAATTGCCGGCGTAGGCGTGATCGGGCGCCTTGCCTTCAGTCATAGCTCGCGAAATGTGAAACTAATCGACCAGGAATTTCACTTCCACATTGCCGGACTCGTCCCTCTCCGAAATCTTCTGCGCCATCGATCGCGAAGGAGAGAGCATGAGTGCATTTCAGAAGGAAACGGTTCTGTCGGTCAGGCACTGGACCGAGTCCCTGTTCAGCTTCACCGCAACGCGCGATCCCGGCTTCCGCTTCCAGAACGGCCAGTTCGCGATGATCGGCCTGGAGGTCGAGGGCAAGCCGTTGATGCGGGCCTACAGCATGGCCAGCGCCAACCACGAGGAGGCGCTCGAATTCTTCTCGATCAAGGTGCAGGACGGTCCGCTGACCTCGCGCCTCCAGAGGATCAAGGAAGGTGACATCATCCTGGTCGGCCGCAAGGCGACGGGGACGCTGATCACCGGCAATCTCATTCCGGGAAAGCGTCTGCTGCTGCTGTCGACCGGAACGGGCCTGGCGCCGTTCGCCAGCCTGATCAAGGACCCCGACGTCTACGAGAACTACGAGACCATCGTGCTTGCCCATGGCTGCCGCCAGGTCTCCGAGCTCGCCTATGGCGAGCACGTCGTCGCTGGTCTGCGCAACCACGAATTCTTCGGCCCGCAGATCCGCGACAAGCTGGTCTACTACCCGACCGTCACCCGCGAGCCGTTCCGGAACCGCGGCCGCATCACCGACCTGATCGCCTCGAACCAGCTTTTTGACGATCTAAAGCAATCCGGCCTCGATATCGAGACCGATCGCATCATGCTGTGTGGCAGCCCCGCGATGCTGGAGGAGCTGCACGACATGTTCTCCGCGCGCGGCTTCGTGGAGGGCAATCACAGCGAGCCCGGCCATTTCGTCATCGAGAAGGCCTTCGTCGAGCGCTGAGGCGCAAATCGCATCCTGGCGACAACTAATTGCTATCGCCCGGACGCCGCCTGAACAAATCTGACGCAAAGGCGCCGACCATCGGCGAACCAGGAGCAAGTGATGGCACTAGATCAGATCGTCGACGGACTTTCGGAGGTTTCCTGCGATGTGCTGGTGATCGGCGGCGGCACAGCCGGCCCGATGGCGGCGCTGAAGGCGAAGCTGAAGAACCCGAAGGCCAATGTCGTTCTGCTCGAAAAAGCCAATGTCAAGCGCTCCGGGGCGATCTCGATGGGCATGGACGGGCTGAACAACGCCGTCATCCCCGGTTATGCGACGCCGGAGCAATACACCAAGGAAATCACCATTGCCAACGACGGCATCGTTGACCAGAAGGCGGTCTATAAATACGCGCAGAACTGCTACAAGATCATCGAGGAACTGGACAGCTTTGGCATCCGCTTCCTGAAGAACGAGAACGGCGACTACGCCGTCAAGAAGGTGCACCACATCGGCACCTATGTGCTGCCGATGCCGAACGGCGAGACGGTAAAGAAGGCGCTGTACCGCCAACTTCGTCGGGCCCGCATCCTGATCTCCAACCGCTACATAGCGACGCGGCTGCTGAAGTCCGCCGATGGTCGCATCGCGGGGGCCGTCAGTGTCAATACCCGCACCGCCGAGATGCTGGTGATCAAGGCCAAGGCCGTGATCCTCTGCATGGGCGCCGCCGGCCGCCTGGGCCTGCCAACCTCCGGCTACATGTTCGGCACCTATGAGAATGCCGCCAATTCCGGCGACGGCTACGCCATGGCCTATCACGCCGGCGCCGCGCTCGCGAACCTCGAATGCTTCCAGATCAACCCGCTGATCAAAGACTATAACGGCCCGGCCTGCGCCTATGTCGCCGGACCGTTCGGCGCATATACGGCGAACAACGAAGGCTCGCGCTTCATTGAATGCGACTATTGGTCCGGCCAGATGATGCTGGAGTTTTACAACGAGCTCCTGTCCGGCAAGGGCCCGGTGTTTCTCCAGCTCAAGCATCTTCACCCCGACACCATCTCCGAGATCGAGTCCACGCTGCACAAGGTGGAGCGTCCGACGCGCGGGCTGTTTCAGCAGGGACGCGGGGTCGATTACCGCAGCGAGTCGATCGAGATGCACATCTCCGAGATCGGCTTCTGCTCCGGTCACAGCGCCTCTGGCGTGTTCGTCGACGATAATGCGCGCACAACCGTGCCCGGCCTCTACGCCGCCGGCGACATGGCGAGCGTGCCGCACAACTACATGCTTGGCGCCTTCACCAACGGCTCGGTCGCTGGAATTGACGCGATGGAGTTCGCCGACAGCCATGACTTCGCGGAGTTCGACGCCGCCGACGTCGCACTGGAGCGTGAGCGCGTGATGGCGCCGACCAGGCGAGAGGACGGCATTCCGCCGAACCAGATCGAGTACAAGACCCGGCGCCTGGTCAACGACTATCTCCAGCCGCCGAAGGTCACGCGCAAATACGAGCTCGGGATGCGCCGCCTCGCCGAAGCGCGGGAGGACATGCAGGAGCGCATGATCGCGCGCAACGCGCATGAGCTGCTCCGCGCCCTCGAAGTGCAGTCGATCATGGACTGCGCCGACATGGCCGCGCACGCCTCGCTCTATCGTGAGGAAAGCCGCTGGGGCCTCTATCACTGGCGCACGGATTTTCCGGAGAAGGACAACGAGAACTGGTTCTGCCACACGCTGCTGTCTAAGTGCGACGGCAAGATGACCAGCGAGAAGCGCGCCGTCGAGCCCTATGTCGTGCCGATCGCCGACGACGAGAAGGATCTGTACGACAAGCAGCGCATCCGCGCCTCGGCCTGACGCACCAGAACACAACAGGAGACATCAAATGCCTCTCGCATCCTATCAGACATCGGTCCCGGTGGTCGTCGACGACGCCAAATGCATCGCTGACAAGGGTTGCACCGTCTGCGTCGACGTGTGCCCGCTCGACGTCCTGCGCATCAGCGACATGACCAACAAGGCCTACATGGCCTATGACGAGTGTTGGTATTGCATGCCCTGCGAAGCCGATTGCCCGACCGGTGCCGTCACCGTCAACATTCCCTATCTGTTGAGGTGATCATGTCGGGCCCGTTCGAGTCCTATGACGACCTCGACGACGCTGACGAGCGGCTGCAGGCGGCCGATCCCGCCGAGCGTCGCGTCGCCATCATCGCGCTCGGCCATTCCGGCGATCCCGCCGCGGTCGCGCATCTCGCCAAGCTGGTTGCCGATCCCGACAGCGGCGTTCGCCAGCAGGTCGCGATGGCGCTCGGCGAGTTCGACGGGCCGGAGGCGGCGAGCGCGCTGGTGAAGCTGCTGGTCGATCCCGAGAGAATCGTCGCAGCCGCGGCGGCCGACAGCATGGCCGAGTTCAAGGATCCGGCCTGCGCCGGGATCATCCTGCCGCTGGTCAAGCACGCACACGCCTTCGTCCGCATGGGCGCGCTGCGTGCGCTGAAGGAATTGCGCTGCAAGGACACGCTCAAGCCGGCGCTGGAAGCACTCCAGGATGCCGATGCCGCCGTGCGCGTGCAGGCGATCGGCGTGATCGGCTTCCTCAAGCTGGAAGAATCGATCCCGGCGCTGACCGCGCTGATCAACGATCCCGACGCCCATGTCCGCCGCGCCGCGGTCAGCGCGTTGGCTTTCTCGCAGATGAAGCCCGCGGCAGAGACGATCACGCGCGCGCTGAAGGACTCGGATTGGATGGTCCGCGAGATGGCTGCGGAAACGCTGGGTCTCAACGCCAACGGTTCGCTCGCGGCCGATCAGCTCGTCGGCTCGCTCGCCGACGAATTCTGGCAGGTGCGGCTCAAGGCCATTCGCAGCCTCGGCAAGATGAAGGTCGAGCGCGCGGTACGCCCGATTGGCAATTGCATCAACCATGACCAGGCGAACTTGCGCAAGGAGGCGGCCGCCGCGCTCGGCGAGATCGCCCATCCTGACGGCGAGGCGTTCCTGGCGGTGATCGCCGACGATCCCGATCCCGATGTCCGCAAGAACGCACGCTGGGCGCTGCAGCAGATCGCAGCCCGCAAGGCGCGGGCAGGGGCATAGCCGCCTCGTTGCCACTCTGGACTTCCCCCGCCAGACGTTTATTGGTCTTCGCCAATGCGATCGGCCGTCTTCGAGTGCGGCCGGTCCTTAGAAACAGCGAGGACGCCGGCCATGACGACATTGACTGTGAAGGATCTTCTCCCCGAGGATGGCACGCGGGGAACATTGGCCGGCCGCGTCTGGCTGCCGCAGGTCAATGGTCCGGCCGTGGTCGCCGTGCGCGGCGACGGCGTGTTCGATGTCACCGCGAGATTCCCGACCATCAGCGCGCTCTGCGAAGATGACAATCCCGCCCAGGCGCTTGCTGCGGCTAAGGGTGAACGTATCGGCGATCTCGAAGCAATTGTTGCTAACACGGCACCCGACGGGCGTGACCCGAAAAAGCCGTGGTTGCTTGCACCGGTCGACCTCCAGACGCTGAAAGCGGCGGGTGTCACTTTCGCCATCTCGATGCTGGAGCGCGTCATCGAGGAGCGCGCGAAGGGCAACCCGGCCTCGGCCGAGGCGATCCGCAAAGAAGTCACCCGGCTGATCGGCGACGATCTGTCCAAGCTCAAGCCGGGCTCGGACCAGGCGATGCACCTGAAGCAGGTGCTGATCGATCAGAACGCCTGGAGCCAGTATCTCGAGGTCGGCATCGGCCCCGACGCTGAAGTCTTCACCAAGGCGCCGACGCTGTCGTCGGTCGGCACTGGCATGGACGCCGGCCTGCATCCGAAATCGACCTGGAACAATCCCGAGCCGGAACTCGTGCTGTTCGTCTCCAGCCGCGGCAAGATCGTCGGCGGGGCGCTCGGTAACGACGTCAACCTCCGCGATTTCGAGGGCCGTTCTGCGCTGCTGCTGTCGAAGGCCAAGGACAACAATGCGTCCTGCGCAATCGGCCCGCTGCTGCGCCTGTTCGACGATACGTTCTCACTCGACGACGCGCGCAAGCTGGACATCGGCTTGAATGTCACGGGCACGGACGGCTTCGTCCTCGACGGCCATTCCTCGATCAGCAAGATCAGCCGCGATCCGACCGATCTGGTTGCGCAGACCATCGGCAAGATCCATCAATACCCTGATGGCTTCGTGCTGTTCCTGGGAACGATGTTCGCACCGGTCAAGGATCGCGATGCGCCGGGGCAGGGGTTCACCCATAAGCGCGGCGACATCGTCACGATCTCCGCGCCCGAGCTCGGCAAGCTCGTCAACCGCATGCGCACCAGCGACGAGTGCGAACCGTGGACGTTTGGCATCGGCGCGCTGATGAAGAACCTGGCGCAACGGAAGCTGATCTAGTTTCCGCGCCTCTCCCGCTTGCATGCGAGGAGAGGCTGACACGCGAAGCGTGGCGGATGAAGGGACTCTCCACGAGTCGATCTGGTCGATAGACGCAGAGCTCTCGCTGTGCTCGCAATGACGCGGAGGAGATTGCGAGGCTGTCGGTCACCGTCCTCGCGGAGACTCCCTCATCTTGGCCGCCTCATACTTTTTCATCTCCCCGTTGCAGGGCTGGAACAAAATCGCTCTGAGCGTGTCGTAAGACCGTCCATCCCGCCGACGTCGTCCTCCGTCGAATAGTAAAATAATATGACTAGTCGGAACCCATCTTCCGTGAAATAGTGCCTCCCGCCGGCTCAAAGCTCGGCTTACGGGTGCCATGTTACCTATCTGGCGCCTCAGAAAACATCTTGGGAGACACGCCTGATGACCCCTAAAGTCCTCTTTGCGGCCAGCGCCGCGGCCGCCTTGTTGCTCGCGCTGCCAGCCAGCGCTGCCCAGCTCACCATCGGCTTCTCGCAGATCGGATCGGAATCCGGCTGGCGCGCGGCCGAGACTTCGGTCTCCAAGCAGGAAGCCGCTAAGCGCAAAGTCAATCTCAAGATCGCCGACGCGCAGCAGAAGCAGGAGAACCAGATCAAGGCGATCCGCTCCTTCATCGCGCAGAACGTCGATGCCATCTTCCTTGCGCCTGTCGTCTCGACCGGCTGGGATTCGGTGCTGAAGGAAGCCAAGGAAGCCAAGATCCCGGTGGTGCTGCTCGACCGCGACATCGATCCTTCCGGCAAGGACCTCTATCTCACCGCCGTCACCTCCGACAGCGTGCATGAGGGCGCCGTCGCGGGCGACTGGCTCGCCAAGACGGTGGGGACGAAGGCCTGCAACATCGTTGAATTGCAGGGCACGGTCGGCGCCAGCGTCGCAGCCAACCGCAAGAAGGGCTTTGATACCGCGATCGCCAAGCATGCGAACCTGAAGGTGCTGCGCAGCCAGACCGGTGACTTCACCCGCGCCAAGGGCAAGGAGGTGATGGAGAGCTTCATCAAGGCCGAAGGCGGCGGCAAGTCGATCTGCGCGGTCTACGCCCACAACGACGACATGATGGTCGGCGCGATCCAGGCCATGAAGGAAGCCGGCCTCAAGCCCGGCAAGGACATTCTCACGGTCTCGATCGACGCCGTGCCCGACATCTTCAAGGCGATGGCCGCGGGCGAGGCGAATGCCACGGTCGAGCTGACGCCGAACATGGCCGGCCCCGCGCTCGATGCCATCGCGGCGTTCAAGGAGAAGGGCACGGTTCCGCCGAAATGGATCCAGACCGAGTCCAAGCTCTATACCGCGGCGGACGATCCGCAGAAGATCTACGACAGCAAGAAGGGCCTCGGTTACTGAGGCGGGCACGCCTCGCCGGGCCGCTTCTTGCGGCCTGGCGGTCCCCCTCGAAACCGCTGCGCGAACGAATAGGCTGGGCATCCGCATCATGAGCGGACGCCGGTGGGAGTGACGTTGCGATGGAAAACAGCCCCGATCCTGCTCCGCCGCTCCTTGAGGTGCGCGGGATCAGCAAGAGTTTCGGCGCCGTGCGTGCACTGCAGGAGGTCGACTTCACGCTGCGCGCCGGCGAGATCCATGCCCTGCTCGGCGAGAACGGCGCCGGCAAGTCCACACTGATCAAGGTGATCACCGGCGTATTCCCGCGCGATGCCGGCATCGTCAGGATCAGTGGTGAAGAGGTCGCGCCGCGCTCGGCCAAGGCGGCGCTTGGCGCCGGCATCGCCACCGTCTACCAGGAGGTCAACCTGCTGCCGAACCTGTCGGTGGCGCAGAACCTGTTCCTCGACCGCCAGCCGATGCGCTTCGGCATCGTGCGCGAAGGCGAGATGCGCCGCCGCGCCAAGGCACTGCTCGCGGATTTCGGTCTCGATATCGATGTCGCCGCGCCGCTCGGCAACTATTCGGTGGCAATCCAGCACGTCACCGCGATCGCGCGCGCCGTCGATCTCTCCGCACGCGTGCTGATCCTGGACGAGCCGACTGCCAGCCTGGACCGCCATGAGGTCGAGATTCTCTTCGGCATCATGCGCCAGCTCGCGCAGCGCGGCATCGGCATCGTCTTCGTCAGCCACTTCCTCGATCAGGTCTACGAGATCTCCGACCGCATCACGGTGCTGCGCAACGGCCGTCTGGTCGGCGAGCGTGAGACAGTCTCGCTGCCGCGCCTCGACCTGATCCGCATGATGCTCGGTCGCGAGCTTGCAGAGACCACCAGCGCGCGGGCTTCTGTCACCGAGCACAAGGCGCGCGAGATCTGCGCGAGCTTCGAAGGTTACGGCAAGGCCGGTTACGTCGCGCCGTTCAATCTCGAGCTGCGCCATGGCGAGGTCGTGGGACTTGCTGGACTGCTCGGTTCGGGCCGCACCGAGACGGCGCGGCTGGTGTTCGGCGCCGAACGCGCCGATCTCGGGCAGGCCAAGGTAGAGGGCGTCCCGGTGCGGCTGCAGTCGCCGCGCGACGGTGTGCGCCACGGTTTTGGCTATTGCCCGGAGGAACGCAAGACCGACGGCATTATTGCCGAGCTCAGCGTGCGCGAGAACATCGTGCTCGCGCTCCAGGCCAAGCGCGGCCTCTATCGCCCGCTGTCGCGCCGCGAGCAGGACGAGATCGCGCGCCGCTACGTCAAGATGCTCGACATCCGCCCGCCTGATCCGGAACGTCCCGTTGGACTGCTTTCCGGCGGCAATCAGCAGAAGGTGTTGCTGGCGCGCTGGCTCGCGACCTCGCCGCGGCTCCTCGTGCTGGACGAGCCGACCCGCGGCATCGACGTCGGCGCGCATGCCGAAATCATCCGCCTGATCCGCGAACTGTGCGACGAGGGCCTGGCGCTGTTGGTGATCTCCTCCGAGCTCGACGAGATCGTGACCTATTCGGATCGAGTCGTGGTGCTGCGCGACCGCGCCCATGTCGAGGAGCTCGCTGGAGAGGCGATCGACGTCGGCCACATTCTCGCGGCGATCGCCGCCGATGGCGCCGCGACTGCGCATGAGGGCCGGGCATGACCGCACTGTTGCCGCGCCGCGGCCTTGCCCAGGTCCTGGCGTTGATCGTCATCCTGGCGGTCGATCGCATCGTATCGCCTCAGTTCTTCGACCTGCGCCTGCAGGACGGGCGGCTGTTCGGCAGCCTGATCGACGTGCTCAATCGCGGCACGCCCGTGGCACTGCTCACGCTCGGCATGGTGCTGGTGATCGCGACGCGCGGTATCGATCTCTCAGTCGGCGCCGTCATGGCGATTTCGGGCGCCATCGCGGCCGGCCTCGCCGACAGCCACGGGCTGCCGATCGTGCTGGCGGCCGCGCTTGGCGCCGGACTCGTCTGCGGCTTGTGGAACGGCTTCCTCGTCGCCGTGCTCGGCATGCAGCCGATCGTGGCCACGCTGATCCTGATGGTGGCGGGACGCGGCATCGCCCAGCTGATCACCGAGGGGCGCATCGTCACCTTTTCCTCACCGGACCTGGTCTGGCTCGGCAATGGCTCGGTACTCGGCCTGCCGGTTCCGGTCGTGATCGCCCTGGGCATGCTGATCCTCACCGCCGCAGTGGTGCGCGGCTCGGCGCTCGGGCTGCTGATCGAGGCAATCGGTGGCAATGCGCGGGCGAGCGAGCTCGCCGGCGTCGGCACCCGCGCCATGATCCTTTCGGTCTACGTCTGGTGCAGCGTCTGCGCCGCGCTCGCCGGCGTGATCGCGGCGGCCGACATCATGGGTGCCGATGCCAACAATGCCGGCCTCTGGCTCGAGCTCGACGCCATCCTCGCGGTCGTGATCGGTGGCACCTCGCTGTTCGGCGGCCGTTTCAGCCTCGTGCTCGCCGTGTTGGGGGCGCTCATCATCCAGACCATGAACACCGGCATCTTGCTGTCGGGCTATCCGCCGGAGTTCAACCTGCTGGTCAAGGCCGTGGTGGTGCTCGCGGTGCTGCTGCTGCAATCGCCGAAGCTGTCGGGGCTCGCCGGAATTGCCATGCGGCTGCGGAGGACCAAGGCATGAAAGGCCTGCCGCCCGTCCTCATCACGGCCATCGTGCTCGTTGCGGGCTTCGCGCTCTGCGCGATGCAGTTTCCCAATATTGCTTCGACGCGCGTGGTAGGAAACCTCCTCACCGACAACGCCTTCCTCGGCATCGTCGCGACCGGCATGACATTTGTGATCATCTCCGGCGGCATAGATCTTTCGGTCGGATCGGTGATCGGCTTCACCACCGTGTTCGTCGCGCTCGCGATCGAGCGCTGGGGCATGCCGCCGCTGGTCGCCTTCGTCGCCATTCTCGTGCTCTCGGCGGCCTTCGGTGCGGCGATGGGCGCGGTGATCCATGTCTTCGATTTGCCACCGTTCATCGTGACGCTTGCCGGCATGTTCCTGGCGCGCGGTGCGAGCTTCCTGCTCTCGACCGAATCGGTGCCGATCACCGCCCCGGTCTATTCCACCGTGTCGGACTTCGCGCTGCGGATGCCCGGCGGGGGGCGACTGACCGCGATCGCGATCGTCATGCTCGCGATCGTGATCGGCGGCGCCTTGCTTCTGCGTCTCACCCGGTTCGGCGCCAACGTCTATGCGCTCGGCGGCAACCGAACCACCGCAAGCCTGATGGGCGTTGCCGTCGGCAAGATGACGATCAAGATCTACATGCTGTCGAGCCTGCTCGCGGGGATCGCCGGCATCGTCTTCTCCTTCTACACCAGCGCCGGCTATTCGCTCTCCGCCGTCGGTGTCGAGCTCGACACCATCGCCGCCGTCGTGATCGGCGGCACGCTGCTGACTGGCGGCCAGGGCTCGGTGATCGGCACCTTCCTCGGCGTGCTGATCCAGGGCCTGATCCAGACCTACATCAATTTCGACGGCACATTGTCGAGCTGGTGGACCAAGATCGCGACCGGCGTGCTACTGTTCGCCTTCATCGCCTTGCAGCAGGGGCTGGTCGCGCTGGCGCGCAGGCCGGTGGTCAAGAGCGCAGGAGCGGCGTCATGACCTCTCGCATCCTCGTCATCCCGACGCGGCGGGCCCACTCCAACCATGCGGAGGTGGCACGTTCGATCGGCGTCGACATCATCGCCGGCCGTTATGCGGAAGGCACACGTCTGCCGGGCGATGCCGAGATGATCGCGATGTTCGGCGTGTCGCGGCCGGTGCTGCGGGAGAGCGTGAAGACGCTGGTCGCCAAGGGCCTGCTCACCACCAAGGCGCGGGTCGGGACCGTCGTGCGCGAGCGCGGCGCCTGGAACATGTTCGACGCCGATGTGCTGGCCTGGCACCTCGACGCCGGCATCGACAAGCGCTTCCTCAACGATCTCGCCGAGATCCGACTTGCGGTCGAGCCGCGTGCGGCCATGCTCGCGGCGACGCAGCGGTCGGAGGAAGACCTTGCCGAGCTCCGGCGCAGCATGGAGCGCATGCGGCGTGAGGCGTCCGACTCGGCGGGCTTTGCCGATGCCGATCTCGCGCTTCACGTGGCCGTGGCGCGTGCCTCGGGCAATTTGTTCATGCGCTCGATCGGGCACGTCATCGAGGCCGCGCTGCGCGCATCGTTCCTGCTCAGCGCCCCGGTCGAGCCGGAGGATCGCGACACTGTGCTGTTGTGGCACCAGAAGATCGTCGATGCCATCGCGGTCGGCGATGCCGATGCTGCCGCCGAAGCGATGGTCTTCGTCATTCACAATGGAATGCATCGCCATGAGGGTGCCGCGATCGAGACCGCGCCGGCCGAGGCGCTGCCGTCAGCGGATACTGGAGAACGAGCGTGACAGACCTTCGCATCGCCATCGTCGGGTTCGGCAAGATCGCGCGCGACCAGCATGTCGGCGCGATCGCCGCGGTGCCGGGCGCGACACTGGCGGCCGTCGCCAGCCGCAACGCTTCGCTGCCGGAATTGCCGCATTTTGCCACCATCGAGGAACTGCTGGAGCAGGGGCCGCCGATCGATGCGGTGTCGCTCTGTACGCCGCCACAGGTGCGCCGGGCCCAGGCAGCGGCAGCCCTTGCCGCCGGCAAGCATGTCATGCTGGAGAAGCCGCCCGGCACCGGCGTTGCCGAGCTCGATCCGTTGATCGCAATGGCGGCGGAGGCGAAGCGCACGCTGTTTGCGACCTGGCATTCGCGCCATGCGCCGGCGGTCGAGCCGGCGCGGCAATGGCTCGCCGAGCGCCGCATCGCCTCCGTGCACATCAGCTGGAAGGAAGACGTCCGCGTCTGGCATCCCGGCCAGGCCTGGATCTGGGAGCCCGGCGGCCTCGGCGTGTTCGATCCCGGCATCAATGCGCTGTCGATCCTCACCAGGATTCTGCCGAAGCCCGTGTTCGTCACCGCGGCCGAGCTGGCCTTCCCGGCCAATTGCCAGGCACCGATCGCAGCGAACCTGACACTGACTGATATCAGCGGCCTGCCTGTGACCGCCGAGTTCGATTTCCGCCAGACCGGGCCGCAGAGCTGGGATATTATCGTCGAAACGGATCGGGGCCGGATGACTCTGTCCAGCGGCGGCGCGCGCATGTCTGTCGACGGCAAGGTGCTTGCCGAGGCGCCCGATGAGGAATATCGCGGCCTCTACCGGCGCTTCGTCGAACTCGCGGCGACCGGCGCAAGCGACATGGATCTGACGCCACTGCGTCTCGTCGCCGACGCCTTCCTGCTGGGCAAGCGCACGATCGTGGAGCCGTTTGTGGATTGAACATGGCCGCATCAAAAATCACTAGAGACGATTTTGGGACGCTGCCGGACGGCCGCAATGTCGAACGCATTGTGCTGCGCGGGCAGGGCGGCTTCGAGGCGCGGATCATCACTCATGGCGCCGTGCTTCAAGCGTTGATCGCCCCGGATGCGCGGGGCGGCCACGACGACGTGGTGCTCGGCCATGACACATTCGCCGGCTATCTGGCCGAACGAAAGTTCTTCGGCGCAACCGTCGGCCGCTACGCCAATCGCATTGCCAAGGGCCAGTTTTCGCTCGACGGCAACACGGTGCAGCTTGCCGTCAACAACGGCCCCAATGCGCTGCACGGCGGCCTCGACGGATTCGACCGCAAGCTCTGGGAGCTTGCGGACCTGGACGAGGGCGCTGAACCCGCGGTGACGCTTTCCTGTGTCAGCCCGCATGGCGAAGAGAACTATCCCGGCCGACTCGACGTGCGCTTGACCTATCGCATCACGGGGCCGGCCGAACTCTCGCTCATCATGGAGGCGCGGACGGACCGGCCGACCATCGTCAACCTGACCAACCACAGCTTCTTCAACCTCGAGGGCGCGACGTCGGCTACTTCCATTCTCGACCACAAGCTGACGGTCGCCGCAGACCATTTCCTGGCGATCGATCCCACCGCCATTCCGCTGTCGGAGCCGCCGCGCCGCGTTGCCGACACGCCGTTCGACTTCCGTGAGCCGCGGCCGGTCGGCGAGCGGATCCGCGAGAGCGATCAGCAATTGCAGAACGGCAGGGGCTACGACCACACCTACTGCCTCGCCCGCGACGGCAAGCTCGCGTTAGCTGCCCGGCTGGAGGCGCAGCGCTCAGGCCGCATCATGGAGCTGTTCACCGACCAGCCCGGGCTCCAGGTCTATTCCGGCAATTATCTCGATGGCACGATCTTGGGAAAGGGCGGTAAGCTCATTCGTCAATCGGACGCCATGTGCCTGGAGCCTCACATCTGGCCGGACGCGCCGAACCGGCCGGATTTTCCGAGCCCGCGCCTCGACCCCGGCGAAGTCTATCGCCATCATACGGTCTATCGCTTTTCAGTGAGGTCACCATGATGGAACAGGTGCCCACGACTGTGCTCTCGGGCCATCCCTGCCATCTGGGCGAAGGGCCGACCTATGACGCGACCACCGACACTGCCTGGTGGTTCGATATCCGCGAAGGACTGCTGTTCGAGGCGCAGCTCGACAGCGGCAGCATCCGCGTCCACGCGCTCGGCCGGATGGCGAGCGCGCTCGGACGCATCGATGCGGAGCGCCAATTGATCGTCGCCGAGGACGGTCTCTACATCCGCAAGCTCGCCGATGGCGCGATGACGCTGCTCTGTCCGCTCGAAGCCGACAATCCCGCGACCCGCTCCAACGACGCGCGGGTGCATCAATCCGGCACGTTCTGGATCGGCACCATGGGACGCCAGGCGGAAGCAGGCGCGGGCGCGATCTATGCGTTCCATCGCGGCAAGATCTCGACGCTGTTTTCCGGCATCAACATTCCCAATTCGATCTGCTTCTCGCCGGATGGCGCCACCGGCTATTTCACCGACACCCCGCGCGCCGTGCTCTACGCGGTGCCGCTCAATCCCGCGACCGGCTTGCCGCGCGGCGAGCCGGAGGTGCTGTTGCGCCACAGCGGCATCGGCGGCCTTGATGGCTCGGTGTGCGGTGCCGACGGAAAGATCTGGAATGCCTGCTGGGGCGCGGGCCGGATCGATGTTTATTCGCCGCAGGGCGAGCGCCTGCGCTCACTGATCGTGCCGGCAAAGCAGGCGAGCTGTCCCGCCTTTGTCGGCCCGGATCTGTCGCGCCTGCTCGTCACCTCGGCCTGGCAGGACATGGACTCGACTGCGCGCGCCGCCGATCGGCAAGCCGGTTGCACTTTCTTGTTGGAGGTATCCGCGCGCGGACGCGCGGAGCCCGACGTCAAGCTCGCATAGGAGACCAGAGGCATTCCACGACCACGTTCTCGACGGCACGAAGAAACAGTCTGATACCCAAGGGAGTGAAACATGCTGAAGCTGAAGACGACATTCCTCGCGCTGGCGCTGGCCGGCGCTGCCACGATGGCCACGGGCGTGACCGCCTCCGCCCAGAAGGCGACAGTCGGCATCGCCATGCCGACCAAATCGTCGGCGCGCTGGATCGACGACGGCAACAACATGGTCAAGGTGCTGAAGGAGCGCGGCTACAACACCGACCTGCAATATGCCGAGGACGACATTCCGAACCAGCTCTCGCAGGTCGAGAACATGGTGACCAAGGGCGCGAAAGCGCTGGTGATTGCGGCGATCGACGGCACCACGCTGTCCGACGTGCTCAAGCAGGCGAAGGCAAAAGGCATCACGGTGATCGCCTATGACCGCCTGATCCGCGGCACGCCCAACGTCGACTACTATGCGACCTTCGACAATTTCCAGGTCGGCGTCTTGCAGGCGCAGTCGATCGAGCAGGGGCTCGGGCTGAAGGAAGGCAAGGGTCCCTTCAACATCGAGCTGTTCGGCGGCTCGCCCGACGACAACAACGCCTACTTCTTCTACAACGGCGCGATGAGCGTGCTGAAGCCCTACATCGACAGCGGCAAGCTCGTCGTTGCCTCGGGCCAGATGGGCATGGACAAGGTTGCAACCCTGCGCTGGGACGGTGCCACCGCGCAGGCGCGCATGGACAATCTGCTCAGCGCCTACTACGGCAACAAGAAGCTAAATGCCGTGCTGTCGCCCTATGACGGCATCTCGATCGGCATCATCTCTTCGCTAAAGGGCGTCGGCTATGGCAGCGCCGACCAGCCGATGCCGATCATTTCGGGTCAGGATGCCGAAGTGCCATCGATCAAGGCCATGCTGCGCGGCGACCAGTATTCGACCATCTTCAAGGACACTCGCGACCTCGCCAAGGTGACAGCCGACATGGTCGACGCCGCGCTCGCCGGCAAGGAGGTCACTGTCAACGACACCAAGACCTACGAGAACGGCGTCAAGACCGTCCCGTCCTATCTGCTGAAGCCGGTGGTGGTCTACAAGGACAATTGGGAGAAGGTGCTGGTCGACAGCGGCTATTACAAGAAGTCGCAGTTCCAGTAACTTTCTCTTCCCTCTCCCCGCGTGCGGGGAGAGGGTTAGGGTGAGGGGGGCTCTCCACGAGGACGGTGATAGCTGCCCACGCGGAGACTCGCCCTCACCCGATCGCTACGCGATCGACCTCTCCCCGCAAGCGAGGCGAGGTGAAGTTAGCGACCAAGGGACATGATGCCATGACCGCAATGCTGGAGATGCGCAACGTCAGCAAGAGCTTTGCCGGTGTGCAGGCGCTGCGCGACGTCAACTTTCAGGTCGAGGCCGGGCAGATCCATGCCCTCGTCGGCGAGAACGGCGCCGGCAAATCGACGCTGATGAAGGTGCTGAGCGGGGTCTATCCGTATGGCAGCTACGAGGGCACCATCATCTTCGAAGGCGAGGAGCGGCGCTTCCGTGATATCAACGATTCCGAGGCGCTCGGCATCATCATCATTCACCAGGAACTGGCGCTGATCCCGCTGATGTCGATCGCGGAGAACATCTTCCTGTCGCATCCGCCGTCGAAGCTCGGGGTGATCGATCGCGACGAGGTCTACCGGCGCACGCGCGAACTGTTGGCGCAGGTCGGCCTGAAGGAGTCCCCCGATACGCTAATCACCGATCTCGGCGTCGGCAAGCAGCAGTTGGTCGAGATCGCCAAGGCCCTGTCCAAGCGGGTGCGCATGCTGATCCTGGACGAGCCGACGGCGAGCCTCAACGAAGCCGACAGCGCCGCTCTGCTCGAACGCCTGATGACATTTCGCGAGCAGGGCATCGGCTCGATCCTGATCTCGCACAAGCTCAACGAGGTTGCCAAGGTCGCCGACCACATCACGGTGCTGCGCGACGGCCGTACCGTCGACAGCATCGACTGTCACGCCGAGCCGATCCAGGAGGATCGCATCATCCGCAGCATGGTGAACCGCGATCTCGCGCACCGCTTCCCGGAGCGCAGCGCGAAGATCGGCGAACCGGTGCTCGACGTCGAGAACTGGTCGGTCTATCACCCCATCCATCCCGAACGACAGGTGATCAAGAACGTCAATTTCAGCGTCAGGCGAGGCGAGGTCGTGGGCATCGCGGGCCTGATGGGGGCCGGCCGCACCGAATTCGCCATGAGCCTGTTCGGCCGCTCCTGGGGCACAACGATCAGCGGCTCTCTCCGGCTCGAAGGCAGGGAGATGGTGCTGCCGAGCGTCGCAGCCGCGATCGACGCCGGCCTCGCCTATGTCACCGAGGACCGCAAGCAGCTCGGCCTGATCCTCGCTGACGACGTCCGCAAGAACATCACGCTCGCCAGCCTCGACCAGATCGCACCCAGGAGGGTGATCGACGACATCGCCGAGCTGAAGGTCGCCAGCGACTACCGCAGCCGCATGCGCATCCGCTGCTCCGACGTCTACCAGGAGACCGGCCAGCTCTCCGGCGGCAACCAGCAGAAGGTGGTGCTGTCGAAATGGCTGATGACCGACCCTAAGGTGCTGATCCTGGACGAGCCGACAAGGGGCATCGACGTCGGTGCCAAATACGAGATTTACTGTATCATCAACGAGCTGGCGGAGGCCGGCCGCGGCGTCGTGGTAATCTCCTCGGAGATGCCCGAGCTGCTCGGCATCTGCGACCGCATCTGCGTCATGAACGATGGCGCCTTCGTCGGGGAATTCAAGGGCCCCGAGGCGACGCAGGAAAAGATCATGCGCGCCATCATGCGCAACCAACGAAGCAATGGAAACAGCGTGCCTGAGGCCGCGGAGATGGGAGGATCGCAGCCATGACCGACAAGACGGTGTCGCTGCCCGAGGAGCGCCGGCACGGCAGCTTCATCAAGAACAATCTGCGCAATTACGGCATGCTGATGTCGCTGATCGCGATCATGCTGTTCTTCCAGGTCGTGACTGGCGGCACGCTGCTGCAGCCGCTCAACCTCACCAACCTGGTGCTGCAGAACAGCTATATCGTCATCATGGCGCTCGGCATGCTGCTGGTCATCGTCACCGGCCATATCGACCTCTCGGTCGGTTCGGTCGCGGGCTTCATCGGCGCCGTGGCCGCGGTGCTGATGGTGACCTACAAGGTCGACTACACGCTTGCGTTCATCGCCTGCCTTCTGGTCGGTGCCGCCATCGGCGCTGCGCAGGGCTATTGGGTGGCCTATTTCAAGATCCCGTCCTTCATCGTCACCTTGGCGGGGATGCTGGTGTTCAAGGGTCTTGCGCTCGCGGTGCTGCAGGGCCAGTCGCTCGGGCCGTTCCCGGCGACCTTCCAGAAATTGTCCTCCGGCTTCATTCCGGAACTGCTGCCCGAGGCCGGCACGCTGCATCCGACATCCATGCTGATCGGCGCCGTGCTGGCGCTCGGGCTCGTCTATGCCAGTGCCAAGGGAAGGTCGCGCGAGCAGTCGCACGGCATCGAGGTCGAGCCCTATGCGTTCTTCCTCGGCAAGAGCATTTTGCTCGCCTGCGCCGTGCTCTATTTCACCTATCTGATCGCCTCGCATCGCGGCCTGCCCAATGTGCTTGTAATCATGACTGCGCTGATCGCGCTTTACGGCTTCGTGACCCGCCGCACCGTGATTGGGCGGCAGATCTACGCGGTCGGCGGCAACGCCAAGGCGGCGAGCCTGTCGGGCATCAAGACCGAGCGACTGACGTTCCTGACATTCGTCAACATGGGCGTGCTTGCCGCGCTCGCTGGCCTCGTCTTCGCCGCGCGCCTCAACACCGCGACGCCCAAAGCGGGTCTCGGCTTCGAACTCGACGTCATCGCCGCCTGCTTCATCGGCGGCGCCTCGGCCTATGGCGGCGTCGGGCGCGTCGGCGGCGCCGTGGTCGGCGCCATGATCATGGGCGTGATGAACAACGGCATGTCCATTCTCGGCATCGGCATCGACTATCAGCAGGTGATCAAGGGCCTGGTGCTGCTGGGGGCAGTGTGCATCGACGTGTACAACCAGCGGCGGTAGCTCGTCGAAGCTATCCGGAAGGTTGCGATAGGCGCGCGCATTCGCGTCGCCCGAAGCAAGCGATATCTCTTGGAGGAAGATCTTGGAGCCACCCGGTAAGCTCGAATGGCATCAGCGACACGCTGGGACGCGCTCTCGCGCCTTGACCAAACGGACGTCGTGGACCTGGTTCTCTGCCGAACTCCACCGCTTTTGGCGCACGGAGCTGGAGTTTCGCGTCGGGGGAGATTCGGCTTTCCTGGCGTTGCATGATTCTGTTCGCTCCGACGGAGAGACGACGATTGATGGAGGGAGCCGGTCAACACGAACTGACCTTCGCGACAGGCTGACCTTCGCACCGATCGGATCTTCGGTGCAGGGCTGGAATCGTTTCGAGGGCGGCACCTCGTCTGTCTTTGCTGTGCATCTCACCCCGCCCAATTCAGTTGTGGATGTCGATGGAATCTCGAAAATGCCTCCGTCGCTCTATTTCGAGAACGACAATATCAAAGCGACGCTCCGAAAGCTTCAAGGAGTCGTCGATGGCTCCGGCATAAACGACCATGCCTATGCGGAGACACTCGGGCTTTTGCTTTTGTGGGAACTGCGACACGCCGCCGACACGGGGCGATCGCGTCCGAACCGGGTTCGGGGAGGTCTGACTGCACGTCAGCTCAGGCTAGTTCAGGAGTTTGTCGATGCCCAGATCGCGAGCGAAATTTCGATATCCGACCTGGCGGGCGTGGCTGGGCTGAGCCCCTATCACTTCATCAGGGCATTCAAGGAAGCGGTTGGGCTTCCACCCTACCAATATGTCCTGTCCGAGAGGATTCGCCGTGCGAAAAGGCTGCTGTCGACGCGCGGGCTTTCGCTCGGAGACGTGGCACTTGCGGTAGGGTTTAGCGATACGCCTCAATTGAACCGGGTCTTCCGGAAGTTCGTTGGTGTTACACCGACGGTTTTCCGGCGGGAAACCGGTTCGGGCTTGCCATAGCGTTGCATCAGATCCATCAGTCGTCATGCGTGCTGACGCCCAGCCGTTCGCCGAACGATACAAGTTCAGCCAGACTTCCAGCTCTCATTTTCTCCATCACCTTCTTGCGGTGCGCCTTGATCGTCCGTACCGACGTTCCAAGCTCGTAAGCCACCTGCTTGCTGAGCTTGCCGCCAACAACAAGGACAAACACCTGTCGTTCGCGCGGGGTCAGGGTTGCAAGCCGACTTCGCAGAGTGTCGAATTCACGATTGGCCAAGAGCGATGACCAGTGACGCGCGAGGGCACGCTCGACTGCGGGAAGGAGCTGGTCCGACTGGACACTCTTGACCAGGAAGTCTTCGGCGCCAGCCTTGATGGCCTTGACGATCGTGCTGACGTCGAAATGGTCGGCTAGAAACACGATCGGGAGAGCTGAGCCGTCTTCCAGCAAGCGGCTTTGGAGCGCCGGTCCGCTCAAGCCGGACATCCGAACATCGAGGAGAATGCAGCCGGGTTCGTTTTCGTCGGGCCGCTGCTCCAATACGCGCTCCGCCGATTCATAGGCGACCACGCGGTATCCGCTCTTCTCCAGTTGGCGTTGGATCTCTGTCCGAAACGAGGCGTCCTCATCGACGATGTAGACAATTCCCGACAACTGCTCTCCTGACAAGCTGGCCTTTGCTTGCTCTTGGCTGCGTCAGGCGCTCCTGGATTTGGAGTTTTGAGTTCCCGCCGTGGAAGTCAATGGTTTGAATTCGTTTCGCAGCAAGAAAAGCTATTTGGCGCAATTTCAATGATCTGTGGACGACGCCGCGCTCCATCCGGGCTGCGGTCCGACATCGATGTCGTTACTGTGTCGTGAACAGGACCGTCGCGATCGCGACGGAGAGGCTCACCGCCGATACGGTTGCCACCGTCGACAGCACCCCCATTCGCCGGAGCGCGATGGCGAAGGCGATGATGATGGGAGTCGCCGTCATCAGTCCGATTTGTGCGTCGCTCATATCGTCACTCGCCACTCCCTGGGGAACCCTGAGCCGGTTCGTACCGCGATCCGGCCGGCCGGACGTTGCGTCGGCGCAAACAGACGCCCGGCAATTCGCGAGTTTGTCCTCCGACAAACTCCGAACTGGACGGGTCAGCTAAGCCTTTCCGGTGCCCTGATCCGGAGAGACGATGTCGACGGCCGCGTGCGAACAGCAGGAAACAGGCTGGGGAATTCTGCAGGATCTCCCCGGCGATCCCATGATCTGGGTGCTGATCTTCAGCGAGCTCGTCGCCTTCGGCTTGTTCCTCGGCGCCTTCTCTGTCACCCGCGCGATTCACCCCGCGGAGTTCGCGGCCGGGCAAGCCATGCTGGATTCGCATCTCGCCGGCCTCAACACCATCGTGCTGGTGACGAGCGGTTGGGCGGCGGCGCGGGCGACCCGGGCGGCGCGGAACAGACAGCGGTCAACGACACGATATTGGCTTCTCGGCGCGATGGCGCTCGGCGGCCTCTTCATCTCGATCAAGCTCGCCGAGTACGCCGAGGAAATCGGGCGCGGGGTTGGGCTCGAGACCAGCCTCTTTTTCACGCTTTACTTCCTGCTGACCGGTTTTCATCTCCTGCACGTTGGCCTCGGCATCATCATTCTCGCCGTGGTCTGCCGCCGCGCCGAGATATCGGGTGTCGAGACGGCAACGGCCTTCTGGCACATGGTCGATCTGGTCTGGATCGTGATGTTCCCGATTCTCTATCTGGTGAAATGACGATGCCCGATCGTGTTGACACCACCTGGATCCTCTTGATCGGCCTTGCGCTTGCGACCATCCTGCTGCCGCCGCTGATACCGCGGGCGCTGCTCGGCAACGCCGTGGTGCTCGTCTTCGCCGCACTCAAGGGCCACCGGATCGCGCTCGACTTCATGGATCTGCGCGCCGTCCCATCGCTCTGGCGCGGTCTCGTCGCGAGCTGGATCCTCATCGTGCTGCTGCTTGCCTGGCTCGCCTCGGCCATCGTCGCCCTGATCTGATGCGCTCATTGCGCCCTGACAAAGAACGGGCCGGGCAGAGCGGCAATAAATCCCACCATCGCGATTTCGCAGGAATCAAACCGGAAAGGATTGGCAATGGCTGAACGCCTGACCAAGTCGGCCGCTCGAAATGTCTTCTACGGCGGCTCGGCCTTCTTCTTCGCCATTTTCATAGGGCTGACGGCACACAGCCACTACTACATGGCCACGACGTCGACCGACGCCACGACGCTGACGTCGTCGGTCGCCCGCGGCAAGCATGTCTGGGAAAAGAACTCCTGCATCAATTGCCACACTCTGCTGGGTGAGGGCGCCTATTTCGCCCCCGAAGTCGGCAACGTCTGGGATCGTTGGGGCGGCAACGAGGACCCGGCCGCTGCGCGCGAGACATTGAAGGCCTGGATGCAGTCGCAGCCCTCGGGCGCGCCCGGCCGGCGGCAGATGCCGCAGTTCGACCTCACCGACCAGGAACTCGACGATCTCGCCGACTTCCTGCAATGGACCAGCAAGATCAAGCGCCAGGAATGGCCGCCGAACAAGGCCGGCTGAGCACGCTGCTTTCCTCTTCCAAGACAGAGAGAATCCGAGATGAAATACCAAACCCAGAAAGTCGCGATGCTGTATTTCTACGGCGCGCTGACCCTGTTCCTCGCGCAGGTCCTGTTCGGCCTCGTCGCCGGAACCATCTACGTCCTGCCCAACACGCTGTCGACGCTCCTGCCGTTCAACATCGTCAGGATGATCCACACCAACGCGCTGATCGTGTGGTCGCTGATCGGCTTCATGGGCGCGACCTATTTCCTGCTGCCTGAGGAGACCGAGACCGAGCTGTACAGCCCGCTGCTGGCAAAGATCCAGTTCTGGATGTTCTTTGGCGCCGCAGGCGTGGCCGTGGTCGGCTATCTCTTCCACTACCATGAGGGCCGCGAGTTCCTCGAGCAGCCCTTCATCATCAAGGTCGGCATCGTCGTCGTCTGCCTGATGTTCCTGTTCAACGTCACGATGACGGCACTGAAGGGCCGCAAGACCACGATCACGAACATCCTGCTGTTCGGCCTGTGGGGCGTTGCGATCTTCTTCCTGTTCGCCTTCTACAATCCCGCGAATTTGGCAGTCGACAAGATGTACTGGTGGTACGTCGTCCATCTCTGGGTCGAGGGTGTCTGGGAGCTGATCATGGCCTCGGTGCTGGCCTATCTCATGATCAAGCTCAACGGCATCGACCGCGAGGTCGTGGAGAAGTGGCTCTACGTCATCATCGGCCTTGCGCTGTTCTCCGGCATTCTCGGCACGGGCCATCACTTCTACTGGATCGGCGCGCCCGGCTACTGGCAGTGGATCGGCTCGCTGTTCTCCACGCTGGAGGTGGCACCGTTCTTCACGATGGTGATCTTCACGGTGCAGATGACATGGAGGGCCGGCCGCAAGCATCCGAACCGCGCTGCGCTGCTGTGGTCGGTCGGCTGCTCGGTGATGGCCTTTCTCGGTGCCGGCGTCTGGGGCTTCCTGCATACGCTGTCCTCGGTAAACTACTACACCCACGGCACCCAGGTCACCGCGGCGCACGGCCATCTCGCCTTCTTCGGCGCCTATGTGATGCTCAATCTTTCCGTCATGGCCTATGCGATCCCGCAGATCAGGGGACGCGCGCCCTACAACCAGTGGCTCTCCATGGCGAGCTTCTGGATCATGTGCACGGCCATGATGGTGATGACCTTCGCACTGACCTTCGCCGGCGTGGTCCAGGTCCATCTCCAGCGCGTGCTCGGCCAGGGCTACATGGACGTGCAGGACCAGCTCGCGATGTTCTACTGGGTCAGGCTCGGCTCAGGCGTATTCGTCGCGATCTCCGCGCTGATGTTCGTCTGGGCCGTGCTGGTGCCCGGTCGCGCCAAGCAGGCGGTCATCCCCGGCGCGCTGCAGCCGGCTGAATGAATGCAATCGGCGGCCGCGGTTCGCCGCGGCCGCCAGCTTCCTGGAAGGTCCGGAGAAACATCATGAAAGCTGCCCTTCACACGGTGACGTCGGCGCCCGAGCTGCCGGCCTATGTCGCAAGCGGCAACGAGTGCGCGCTGTTTGAGCACGCCTGGCGGCATCAGCTGCCGGTTCTGCTGAAGGGGCCGACCGGCTGCGGCAAGACGCGCTTCGTCGCGCACATGGCGGCGCGTCTCGGATTGCCGCTCCACACCGTCGCCTGCCACGACGATCTCACCGCCGCCGATCTCACCGGTCGCTATCTGTTGCGGGGCGGCGACACGGTATGGACCGACGGTCCGCTGACGCGCGCGGTGCGCGAGGGCGGCATCTGCTACCTCGACGAGGTCGTGGAAGCGCGCAAGGACGTCACCGTGGTGCTGCATCCCCTGACTGACGATCGCCGCATCCTGCCGCTGGAGCGCACCGGCGAGGAGCTCGCGGCGCCGAAGAGCTTCATGCTCGTGGTCTCCTACAATCCCGGCTATCAGACGCTGCTGAAGGCGCTGAAGCCGTCGACGCGGCAGCGCTTCGTCGCCGTCGAATTCGGCTTCCTGCCGTCCGAGCAGGAAATCGCCGTCGTGTCCACCGAAAGCGGGCTGTCGCCGGAGCGCGTGCGGCCGCTGGTCGGGCTGGCCGGCCGGCTGCGCGCGCTGAAGGGCCACGATCTGGAGGAGGGCGTCTCCACCCGGCTGGTCGTCTATTGCGCGACGCTGATTGCCGCTGGTACACCGATCGCCGACGCCGTGCTGGCCGGCATGATCGAGCCGCTGACCGACGACGTCGATGTGAAGGCGGCGCTTCTCGACGTCGCGCGCGCCATGATCGGGTGAGGCCCATGCTCGACTTCCTCGAACTGGAGGAAACGGTCGGTCGCGCCTGGCACCGGATGGTCGGCGGCACCGCGAGCTATCCGGTTCATGCCGATCACGCCGTCTCGCTTGCAGAGGTGAGAAGCCGGCTCGCGGTGATGTTCCGCGCGCTTGGCGGCGAGACCGGCGTTCAGATCGCCAGCGCAGGCGCGCGCAGGGCGGGCCATCGTCTCGGCTGGCGGCAGCGCATCGGCCTCGGAGACGAGCGACTTGAGCACCCGGGCCGCGACGCGGCAACCATCTTCCTGCCCGATCGCATCGCGATCTTTCCCGACCGGGCCCTGAACGCAACGCTTTATCGCTGGCTTGCGGCGTGGTTCGCAGCCGCGCCGATCGAGGCGGTCGCGGAAGCCGATCCGCTGCGGTGGGATCTCTTGATGTTGCGCCGGGCGAGCAAGACCGCGGTCTGGGTGCTCACGCAATTCCCAGGGCTCGGCGCCGATTACGCGCAGCTTGCCGCGGCCACCGCCGAGGCCCGGCCTCGTCGCCCCTTGCCGCGGATCGAGCAAGAGATCGAGCAGATCGTCCTGGCCCTGCTCGGAACGGCAAAGGCGCCTGCAGGTCGACTGTGGCCGGCGATGATGGGGACGGGCCCGCTGCCGGACAAGGCGCCGCCGGGCTATCGCGCGATCCTGCCGTGCCCGCTCTGGGGCGATTGCTGGACGCGCGAGCTCTCGCCCGCACATGCGGACGAAGACGAATGCGCGCCGGGCGCAACGGCCGCGGCGAAGGACGATCGCAAGCGCTTTGCCGTCCGCGAGCGCGAGGACGACGCCAATCGGCGCGATCCGTTCGTGCTGAACCGCTTCGAGAAGATCCTCGCGATGGCCGAGATGGTCAATGTCGACCGCCCGGCTGACGACAGCGAGGACGAGGATGCGCAGAAAGCAGCCGACGATCTCGAGGAGATCACGCTCAGCCGCCGCGTTGGCAAGCCGGCGAGCCGGTTCAAGTTCGATCTCGACCTGCCGCCGGAGGCCCTCGACGCCTCGCAGCTGAATGCGGACCTGACCTATCCCGAATGGGACTATCGCAGCGGCTCCTATCTGCCGGATCATTGCCGCGTGCTCGAGGCTGCGGCGTCCGAGGAAGGCGAGAACTGGACGGCGGATGACGCGATGCGCCGACGCATTCGCCAGGTGCGTCGCCGCTTCGAGGTCATGCGTCCGCGTCACGAGATGATGCGTGCCCAGAGCGACGGACATGATCTCGACCTCGACGCGCTGGTGCGCGCGCGGTGCGATCTCAGTGCCGGCAGCGGCGGCGGTCTCGATCGCATCCATGTCGCGATGCGCCCCCAAGGGCACGATCTCGCCGTCACGCTGCTGGTCGACGTCTCGCTGTCGACCGATGCCTGGGTCGACGGCTATCGCGTGCTCGACGTCGAGAAGGAAGCGCTGCTCGTGCTCGCGCACGGGCTGTCGACTTGCGGCGACCACCACAGCATCCTGACCTTCACCTCACGTCGGCGTTCCTGGGTGCGACTCGAAACGATCAAGGCGTTCGGCGAACCAATGAGCGGGGTGGTGGAGCGCCGCATCGGGGCGCTCAGGCCCGGCTATTACACGCGGATCGGCGCGGCGGTGCGCCACGCCGCGGCCGGGCTCGCGCGCCAGCCGCAGCGCAAGAAGCTGCTGCTCGTCCTCACCGACGGCAAGCCGAACGACGTCGATCACTATGAAGGGCGCTTTGCGGTCGAAGACACCAGGAAATCCGTGCAGGAAGCACGCCGGCTCGGCATTGCGGTGTTCGGCGTGACGATCGACGCGACCGCGCAATCCTATTTTCCGACGCTGTTCGGCCGCGGTGGCTACGCCATCGTCGGCAACATCAAGCGGTTGCCGGGGGCACTGCCGGCGATCTACCGGCAGGTGGCGCATTGACCCGGCCGAACTGAACCGCGGGTCGTCTTGTGTGTGAGCTATTGCTCAGCGATTGGGTATATGATCGAATGGCTGGATGAACGAAGGCCAGCCACAACCCGATCTGATCATCTTCGACTGCGACGGCGTGCTCGTCGACAGCGAGCTTTTGAGTTGCCGTTGTCTGTCCGAAGCGCTGGCCGAGGTCGGTCTCGCGCTCAGCGAGGCGCAGGCGCTGGAACTGTTTCTCGGGCGCAGCACCAAGGCGATCGAGCAGCATTATCGTGATCTCGGGCAGTCGCTACCGGACAGCTTCCTGCCGGGATTGAAGTCGCGCGTGCTCGAGTCGTTTGCCGCCTCGCTGGAGCCGATCCCGGGGGTAGGGGCGGTGATCTCGGGGTTGACCGTGCCGGTCTGCGTGGCCTCATCGAGCGACATCGATCGCGTCTCGCTCTCGCTCGACGTCACCGGTCTGCGGGCCCATTTCGGCGATCGGATCTACACCGCGCAGATGGTCGCGCGCGGCAAGCCGGCGCCAGATCTCTTCCTCTACGCGGCAGACAAGATGGGCGCGCAGCCCGCGCGCACGCTGGTGGTCGAGGACAGCGTCAGCGGTGTGCAGGCCGCCAAGGCCGCCGGCATGACCGTCTGGGGATTTGTCGGTGGCAGCCATTATCGCGCGCGCGACGGCCGCGCTATATTGTCCGCCGCCGGAGCCGATCGGCTCTTTGCGCATATGAGCGATTTCTGGGAGGCGTGAGGCCCGCATGGCCGCCGAGAACGACAAGTCGAGGCTCGACGATGCCGCCCGCGCCGGCTGGCTCTATTTCATTGCCGGCCATACCCAGGACGAGATCGCAAGGATGCTCCAGGTCTCGCGCGCCTCGGCGCAGCGGCTGGTGTCGCTGTGCCTGGCCGAGCGGCTCATCACCTTTCGGCTCGAGCATCCCATCGCCGCCTGCATGGAACTGGCGGCGCGCCTGAAGGAGCGGTTCGACCTCATCCATTGCGAGGTGGTGCCGGCCGATGCCGCCGCGCCGCAGGCAACCGCAGGCATCGCCGAACGCTGCGCCAACCTGCTGGATGCGACGCTGCGATCGGAGACGCCCGTCATCGTCGCGCTCGGCACCGGCCGCGCGGTGCGCGCCGCGGTCGAGCGCGTCACGCCGATCGACCGGCCCAATCACCAGATCGTCTCGCTGGTCGGCAACATCTCCGCCGACGGTTCGGCGAGCTTCTACGACACCGTCGGCCGGCTCGCCGACCGCACCGGCGCGCGGCACTATCCGATGCCGCTGCCGTTCCTGATGTCGTCGGAAGACGAGCGCAACAGGATGGTGCGCATCGAGCCGATCGCGAAGGTGAAGGCGGTCGCGGCCAAGGCCGATTTGCGCCTCGTCGGCATCGGCCAGATGGACCAGAAGGCGCAGGTCCACATCGACGGCTTCGTTACCCGCGACGAATTGTTCGAGATGATGCGGCTGGGCGCCATCGGCGAGATCACCGGCTGGGCCTATGATTCGAGGGGCCGTCTGCTCAAGGCCGGCACCAACAAGCGCCTCACCAGCATCCCGCCGGAAGTGCCGGCGAAGACCACGACGATCGGCGCGGCAGTGGGCGCGGCCAAGGTTACGGCGATCGCCGCGGCGTTGAACGGGGGCCTGATCAACGGGCTGATCACCGACGAGACGACCGCGAGAGCGATTCTGGAGCGGTAGGGCGCTTACGCTTCCAGCGTCAGCGAGGCGGGCGGTCCTTTCCATCCGCACCCATTGTCATCGTCCGCGAAGGCGGACGATCCAGTACGCCGCGGCCCTGCTTGAGGCAAACCAATTAGACGACACGGAATACTGGATGCCCCGCTTCCGCGGAGCATGACAGTCTGGTGGGCAACACCTGTCACCACTCCCGCACCGCAGCACTCATAAGTTGCTGAAACACCCGCGCGGCTGCTTGACAAGCGCCACGCCGCCATTGAACATACGCCCAACGCGTGGGCATATGCTCAAAAGCGCGAGTCCAAGGGAGGTCACCGTGAAACATGTCCTCGGCGCCGTCTGCGGCGCGTCTGTCCTGCTGGCCGTCCCTGCGATGGCCGAAACCATCCTCACGATCGCGACGGTCAACAATGGCGACATGATCCGTATGCAGGGGCTGACGGGCGAGTTCACCAAGAAGAACCCCGACATCACCGTGAAGTGGGTGACGCTGGAGGAGAACGTGCTGCGCCAGCGCGTCACCACCGACATCGCCACCAAGGGCGGCCAGTTCGACGTCCTCACCATCGGCACCTATGAAGTGCCGATCTGGGCCAAGAAGGGCTGGCTGGTGCCGCTCGCCAATCTCGGCGCCGATTACGACGTCGCAGACCTCCTGCCCAAGATCAAGGACGCGGTGTCCGCCGACGGCAAGCTCTATGCCGCTCCGTTCTACGGCGAGAGCTCCATGGTGATGTATCGCACCGATCTGTTCGAGAAGGCCGGCCTGAAGATGCCGGAGAAGCCGACTTGGGATTTCGTCGTCGATGCCGCCAAGAAGCTCACCGACAAGAGCGCCGGCACCTATGGCATCTGCCTGCGCGGCAAGGCCGGTTGGGGCGAGAACATGGCGTTCCTTTCGGCGATGGCCAATTCCTTCGGCGCGCGCTGGTTCGACGAGAAGTGGGAGCCGCAGTTCAACACGCCGGAATGGAAGGCGACGCTGACGACCTACGTCAATCTGATGAAGGAGGCCGGCCCTCCGGGCGCAAGCTCCAACGGCTTCAACGAGAATCTGGCGCTGTTCAACGCGGGCAAATGCGCGATGTGGATCGATGCCACGGTCGCGGCGTCCTTCGTCACCAATCCCAAGGACTCCAAGGTCGCTGACAAGGTCGGCTTCGCGCTTGCGCCGAACACCGGACTTGGCAAGAACGCCAACTGGCTGTGGGCCTGGAATCTCGCAATCCCCGCCGGCTCCAAGAAGACGGAAGCAGCCGAGAAATTCATCGCTTGGGCAACGAGCAAGGACTACACCAAGCTGGTGGCCGCGAAAGAGGGCTGGGCCAACGTGCCGCCGGGCACGCGCACCTCGCTCTACCAGAACGATGAGTACCTGAAGGTTGCGCCGTTCGCGAAACTGACGCTGGCCTCGATCGACGCCGCCGATCCCAACAAGCCGACGGTGAAGCCTGTTCCTTACGTCGGCGTGCAATACGCCGCGATCCCTGAATTCCAGGGTATCGGCACGCAGGTGGGCCAGCAGTTCTCAGCCGCGCTTGCAGGATCGATGACGGTCGATGCGGCCCTGACCGCCGCGCAATCCGCAACCGAGCGCGGGATGAAGCGCGCCGGCTACATCAAGTGAACCCGGGCTCTTCCTCCTGAGCTCAGACTGGCGGCCATCCACCCATCCCCGGATGGATGGCCGCCTTCTTCCCCCGAAGAGGAGAAGCCAGGGATGGCGACCCGGCAGACGCAGCTTCTTGCGCGCTCGCTCCTGACGCCGGCGGTCGGGCTGCTGTTCATCTGGATGATCGTCCCGCTCGCGCTGACGCTCTACTTCTCGACTCTGCATTACAGCCTGCTCGATCCCGGCTCGGAATCCTTCGTCGGGCTGGAGAATTTCCGCTACTTCCTCACCGATCCCGCATTCCTTGCCTCGCTCCGGAACACGCTGGTGCTGGTCGGCTCGGTCCTGGCGTTGACCATCCTGCTCGGCATACCCTTGGCGTTGCTGATGGACCAGCCCGTGATCGGACGCAATTTCGTCCGGCTGATGGTGATCGCGCCGTTCTTCGTGATGCCGACGGTGAGCGCGCTGGTCTGGAAGAACCTGTTGATGCATCCGGTGTCCGGCCTGTTCGCCTGGCTCGCCCAGTTGTTTCACCTGACGCCGATCGACTGGTTCACCGACGCGCCACTGCTCGCGGTGATCTTGATCGTTGCCTGGCAATGGCTGCCCTTCGCGACGCTGATCCTGCTCACCGCGCTGCAATCGCTCGACGAGGAGCAGAAGGAGGCCGCAGAGATGGACGGTGCCAGCGCTGTCTCGACCTTCATCTACATCACGCTGCCGCATCTGGCGCGGCCCATTACCGTGGTGATCCTGATCGAGACCATCTTCCTGCTGACGGTGTTCGCCGAGATCTTCGTCACGACCGGCGGCGGGCCTGGCCTGCAGACCACCAACATCGCCTTCCTGATCTATTCGCAGGCGTTGATCCAGTTCGACGTCGGCACAGCCTCCGCGGGCGGCCTCGTCGCCGTTGTGATTGCCAACATCGTCGCCTTCTTCCTGGTCCGCATCGTCGGCCGCAATCTGGAGGCCTGAAGCATGGCGCGGATGGCGACGACGCGGCGGGTGGTGATCTCGACGGCGGCAGCCTGGTTGTTCGGCTTCCTGATTTTCTTCCCGATCCTCTGGATGGTGCTGGCGAGCTTCAAGACCGAGCTCGAGGCGTTTGCGATACCGCCGTCCTTCCTGTTCTTCCACTGGACCACGGAGAACTACGCGACCGTGCAGGAGCGCAGCGACTATTTCCACCACGCGATGAACTCGATCATCATTGCCGGCGGCTCGACGCTGATAGCGCTCTTGATCGCCATTCCCGCGGCTTGGTCGATGGCGTTCTCGCCGACCAGGCGCACCAAGGACATCCTGCTCTGGATGCTCTCGACCAAGATGATGCCGCCGGTCGGCGTGCTGGTGCCGATCTATCTGATCTACAAGTCCTTCGGCCTGCTCGATTCCCGCATCGGCCTCGTCTTCATCCTCTGCCTCGGCAATTTGCCGATCGTGATCTGGATGCTGTTCACCTATTTCAAGGAGATCCCGCGCGACATCCTGGAGGCCGCGCGCATGGACGGCGCCACCATCGGCCGCGAACTGGTCTATGTCCTGACGCCGATGGCGATCCCGGGGCTCGCATCGACCCTGTTGCTCAACCTGATCCTGGCCTGGAACGAGGCGTTCTGGACGCTCAATTTGTCGACCTCGAACGCGGCGCCGCTGACCACGTTCATCGCGTCCTATTCGAGCCCGGAAGGACTGTTCTGGGCGAAGCTGTCGGCGGCGTCCACGCTGGCGATCGCGCCGATTCTCGTCCTCGGTTGGTTCAGCCAGAAGCAGCTCGTGCGCGGGCTCACCTTTGGCGCGGTGAAGTAGAGGGGCTGGCGGATCATGGGTCAGATCACACTCCAGGGCGTGCAAAAATCCTTCGGCCCCGTGCACATCATCAAGGGCGCCGACCTGGACATCTCCGACGGCTCCTTCGTGGTGTTCGTCGGTCCCTCCGGTTGCGGCAAGACCACGCTGCTGCGCCTGATCGCGGGCCTCGAGGACGTCTCCGGCGGCAAGATCCTGATCGACGGCAAGAATGTGGTCGATACGCCCCCGGCCAAGCGCGGACTGTCGATGGTGTTCCAGTCCTACGCGCTCTATCCGCATATGAGCGTGCGCGGCAATATCGGTTTCGGCCTGAAGATGGCAGGGCTGCCGAAGGACGAGATCAATCGCAAGGTCGAGGCGGCCGCCGCGACGCTGAACCTCACGCCCTATCTCGACCGCAAGCCGCGCGAGCTCTCCGGCGGCCAGCGCCAGCGTGTCGCCATCGGCCGCGCCATCGTGCGCGAGCCCAAGGCCTTTCTGTTCGACGAACCGCTCTCAAATCTCGACGCCGCGTTGCGCGTGCAGATGCGGATCGAGGTGACGCGGCTGCAGAAGCAGCTCGGCACCACCGCGATCTATGTCACCCACGATCAGGTCGAGGCCATGACCATGGCCGACAAGATCGTCGTGCTCAACAGCGGCAAGATCGAGCAGTATGGCTCGCCGCTGGAGCTTTACGAGAAGCCCGCCAACCTCTTCGTCGCCGGCTTCATCGGCTCGCCCAAGATGAACTTCGTCACCGGCGAGCTCGCCTTGCAGCGTGGCGCCGCCACCATCGGCGTGCGGCCTGAGCACCTCAGGATCGAGCGTGACGGCGGTGGCGGCTGGCAGGGGACGATCGCGGTCGCCGAGCATCTCGGCAGCGACACGTTTCTCTACGTCGATGCCGGTCCGCTCGGCATGCTGACCGCGCGCTACATCGGCGAATTGAGCCTGCATGCCGGCGACCGCGTGTCGCTGTTGCCGGATCCCGCGCGCATCCACCGCTTCGACGCGAGCGGCAACGCTCTTCGGGGCTGACAAGAAACGACGAGACAACGGAAAGACGATCATGTACCTCGAAAAATTCAAGCTGAACGGCAGGACCGCGTTCATCACCGGCGGCGGCCAGGGCATTGGCCTCGCCTGCGCCGAAGCGCTGGCCGAGGCCGGCGCCAGGGTCGTGATCGGAGACCGCGACGGCAAGGTCGCCGACAGCGCCAAAGCCGGCCTGAAGGCGAAGGGCTTCGACATCGAGACCGCGATCATGGACGTCACCGACACCAGGCGGGTGGCGGAGGTCGCGAACGACTTCGTCGCCCGCCATGGCAAGGTCGATATCCTCGTCAACAATGCCGGCATCGCGCGGAGCGAGACCCCGGCCGAGACCGTGACCGACGAGCACTGGCTCAACGTCATCGACGTCAACCTCAATGGCACGTTCTGGTGTTGCCGCGAATTCGGCAAGCACATGCTCAAGGCCGGGAGCGGCGCCATCGTCAACGTCGGCTCGATGTCCGGCTTCATCGTCAACAAGCCGCAGGAACAGTGCTTCTACAACGCCTCCAAGGCCGGCGTGCACCATCTGACCAAGTCGCTCGCCGCCGAATGGGGCGCGCGCGGCATCCGCGTCAACGCGGTGGCGCCCACCTATATCGAGACGCCGCTGAATGCCTTCGTGAAGAGCAATCCGAAGATGTACGACGCCTGGATCGGCGGAACTCCGATGGCGCGGATGGGGCAGGTCGAGGAGATCGCCTCCGTCGTGCTGTTCCTCTCCTCGGAAGCCGCGAGCCTGATGACCGGCAGCATCGTGCTGGTGGATGGCGGCTACACTTGCTGGTAGGCTCACCGTCAAAACTGGCGAGAAGCGACCGGGAGCGACAATGCCGCGAGCGTATATCGGCGTCGACGTGGGGACCACGAGCACGCGGGCAGGGGTGTTTGACGAGGCCGGTATCCTGCTCGCCACCGCCAGGCATCCGATCCGGATCTGGCAGGAGCCCGGCGACATCGTCGAGCAGTCCTCGCAGGACATCTGGGAGGCGTGCTGCAAGTCGGTGCGGGCGGCGATGGCGGAGGCCGCGATCGCACCCGGCAGCATCGGCGGCATCGGTTTTGACGCCACCTGTTCCCTTGTGGTGCTTGATCCGCAAGGCGAGCCGCTCACCGTCAGCGCGTCCGGCGAGGCGCAGCGCAACGTCATCGTCTGGATGGACCATCGCGCCACAGCAGAGGCGCGGCTGATCAACGAGACCGAGGATGCCGTGTTGCGCTATGTGGGTGGCTCGATCTCGCCGGAGATGGAGATGCCGAAGCTGCTATGGCTGAAGCGGCATCTGCGCGCGAGTTTTGACGGCGCCGGTCACTTCTTCGATCTGGCCGACTATCTGACCTGGCGTGCGACCGGCGCACTGCAGCGTTCGACCTGCACCGTCACCTGCAAGTGGAACTACCTTGCCCATGATGGCGGCTGGAGTGCGCCGTTTTTCAGGCGCATCGGCCTATCCGACTTCGTCGCCGAGAACTACGCGCGCATCGGCACCGAGATCGTCGCACCCGGCACGCGGCTCGGCGCAGGTCTCACGCCGGCAGCCGCAGCCGAACTCGGCCTGACCCCGGGCACGCCGGTCGGCGCGTCGCTGATTGATGCGCATGCCGGCGGTGTCGGCGCGATCGGCGGCCGCGATGGGGCGGGCGGGGCGAGCGATGTCAGCGACCGTCTTGCCTACATCATGGGAACGTCGGCCTGCATCATGGCGACGACGAAAGAGCCGTGCTTCGTCCCCGGCGTGTGGGGGCCTTATTATTCCGGCATGGTCCCGGAGTTCTGGCTCAACGAGGGCGGCCAGTCGGCCGCGGGCGCGGCGATCGACCATCTCCTCAAGTCGCATCCCGGGTTCGGCGAGGCGAGCGCGGCGGCACGCCGCGAAGGCCTCGACCTCATCGACTTCCTGGAGCGCCGCATCATGGCGCGCGCCGGCGATGCCAGCCGCGCGGCGCTGCTCGCGCGTGACGTTCATGTGCTGCCTGAGTTCATCGGCAACCGCTCTCCTTATGCCGACCCTGACACGCGCGCGGTGATCGCCGGTCTCGATCTCGACACCGACATCGCCTCGATGGAACGGCTGTTCGTCGCCGGCCTCTGCGGGCTCGCTTATGGTCTTGCCGAGGTGATCGAGGCCTTTGCCGCGCATGGCGTACGCTCGAACATCATGATCATGGGCGGCGGCGCCAGCCGCAGTCCTCTGGTGCGGCAGATCATGGCGGATACGACCGGTCTCAGCGTCGCGCTGCCGCAGACGAAGGAGCCGGTGCTGCTGGGCGCCGCGATGCTGGGGGCGGTGGCCGGCGGCGCCTATGCCACCATCGCCGAGACCATGGCCAAAATGTCGGCGCTGGGGCGGAAGAGCGAGCCGACTGCGCCTGATATGACCGCGTTTCACGCCCGCAAGCGCGAGGTCTACAAGCTGCTGCGCGAGGTCGATCGCGGCAGCCGCGCGGCGATGCGCAGCGTCGAACGAGGTTGAAGGACATGCTGATTGCCTGCGGCGATGCGCTGATCGATTTCGTACCGACGCGAAACATCGACGGGCGCGAGGCCGTGATGCCGGCGGCCGGCGGTTCCTGCCTCAACGTCGCGATCGGCATGGCGCGGCTGGGCGCGCCGACCGGTTTCGTCGGCGGCGTCTCGACCGACCTGTTCGGGCGAATGATCGCCGATCACGCCGCGGCCTCCAATGTCGATATCAGTCTCGCCACCCGCAGCGATCACCAGACCACGCTCGCCTTCGTCCGCATCGTCGCGGGCGAATCGCACTACGCGTTCTACGATGCCGAGACCGCGACGCGGAACTGGACCTACCGGCGCGGATCCATTCCATTCGCAAGCGTCGAAGCTCTTCATGTCGGCTCGACCACGCTCGTCAACGACCACGGCGCGGCCGAGACCAAGGCGCTGATCGCGGACGCGCGCGCGTCGTCCACGATCTGCTTCGATCCGAACTGCCGCCCGAACCTCGTCAGCGACAAGCCGGCCTATCTCGCGCGCATGGCCGAGTTCGCGGGAAGCGCCGATCTCATCAAGATGTCGGACGTCGATTTCTCCTATCTCTTCGGCGACGAGCCGTATCAACAGCGCGCCAGCACGCTGCTCGCGCAGGGCACAAGCCTGATCGTCATCACCCGCGGCAACGACAGCGCGATTGCGTGGCACGCGGGGGCAGGGCAGATCGAAGTCCCCGCGCCGAAGGTCGAGGTTGCCGACACCATTGGTGCCGGCGACAGTTTTCAGGCGGCGCTGCTCTTCGCCCTGCACAAGCAGGGCTGGCTGGTGCGCGAGAAACTGAGCAAGATCGGAGTGGACGAACTCCGCCGCGCACTGTCCTTTGCCGCCAATTGCGCGGGCCTGACCTGCACCCGCCCGGGCGCCGATCCACCCTGGAGCCATGAGATCAATTGGAGTTGGTAGTCCGCGTCACATTGGTGCGACCACCTTCTCGGCGCACTTGAGGAAGGTACGGATCAGCGGGCTGTGCGAGTCGCGCCGCCAGCATACCGCGACGTCGATGGAGTCGGTTGCGTCCCGCAACGGCCGGAACACGATGCCCTGCGGCGCGCCGAGCTTGGCGCAGGCGGGCAGGATCGCGAACCCCTCGCCAGCCAGCACGAGGCTCATCGCCGAGTGCACGGTCTCCACCCGGCTCGCGATCGGCATCACCACCTGATGTCGCCGCAGCAACGCCGTCACCGCAGAGGAGGCGGGGTCCTGCTCCGGCCGCGGCAGTGCGATCAGCGGCCGGCCGTGCAATTTCGCCATCGGCACCGAGCCTAGGCGGGAGAGCGGAGATCGGATCGGCATCGCCAGCATGAGAGGTTGCGCGCCGACCCGCGCCACCTGGATTTCGGGATGGTTGATCGCCGGCATGCACAGCGCGACCGTGACGCTGCGGTCGAGCAGCCGCGCCTCGCGCGTCGAGGCGCTGAGCTCGGCAAAATGAAGCTCGACGCCGGGAATGGAGCGTCGCAACTCGGGAATCAGGCGCGGCAGTACCGCGTTTGCCAGCGCGAACATGTAGCCGATCGATATCCGCCCGCGCCGTCCGGCCGCGACCGCGCGCGCGGCTTCGACGCCGTCGGCCGCCAGGGCCAGCGCCTCGCCGGCGCGCGCCAGCAGGGCCTGGCCGGGCTCCGTCAGGTCCATGCCGCGCGTGCCGCGGCGGAACAGGGGCGCGCCGACTTCGGCCTCGAGCTTGCGGATCTGCACCGAGAGCGGTGGCTGCGCCATCCGCAGCCGCTCGGCGGCCTTGCCGACGCTGCGCGCCTCGGCGACGGCGACGAAATAGCGGAGCCGGCGAAGATCCATTGGCATACCGAAAGTATATGGGCTGACGGCAAAAATCGTATTGGACGGCGAGTTAACAAGGCTGTCATTCTTGCTGTCAATGTCTTCGGGCCAATGGCGGCCCGCTACGGAGCGCGATGTGACCATGAACGGCGATCCCTGTCGCTTGTCCGCAACCGAGCTGCGCGGCCTCATCGCCGGAAAGCGGATTTCGCCAGTCGAGATCGTCCGCGCCGTTCTCGCGCGCGCCGAGGCGCTCCAGCCCGCGCTCAACTGTTTCATCACCCTCTGCGGTGATCAGGCGATTGCAGCGGCGCGCGAAGCCGAGCGCAAGGTGATGGCCGGCGAGCCGCTCGGCCTGCTCCACGGCATCCCCGTCACCGTCAAGGACATCGTCAACACCAAGGGCCTCAGGACCACCTTCGGCGCCGTTCCCTACAAGGACAATGTGCCGAACGAGGACGCCGTGGCGGTGGCGCGGCTGCGCAGCGAGGGCGCGATCCTGATCGGCAAAACCACGACGCCGGAGTTCGGCAGCAAGTGCCTGACCGACTCGCCCTTGTTCGGTCGCACCCACAACGCGTGGGATGCGGGCCGCTCCTCCGGCGGCTCCAGCGGCGGCGCGGCGGTCGCCGTTGCCAGCGGCATCGCACCGCTCGCGATCGCGACCGACGGTGGCGGCTCGACGCGAATTCCGGCAGCCTGCAACGGCGTGGTCGGGCTGAAGCAGAGCAACGGCATCATCCCGCACAGCCAGGCGCTGGATGCGTTCGGCAACCAGACCTATGTCACGCCGACCACCCGCACCGTCGCCGACACCGCACTGATGATGCAGGCGATGGCCGGCGAGGATGCCTGCGATCCCTGGTCGATTGGCGTGCCCGTGCCTGATTTCGTCGGCACGGCCGCCCCACGCGGCGATCTGCGCGGGCAGAGGATCCTGTATTGCCTGACGCCGCCGGGCCGGCCGGTGTCCACTGAGGTCACCGCCAATTTCAAGGCGAGCCTCGACCGGCTGGCAGGGCTCGGTGCCGAGCTCGAGGAGTTCTCCGGCGATGGTTTCGACATCGAGCCGATCTGGCGCGCCATCAACCACACCGTCTGGCGCACGCGCTTCGCGAGACTGGCGGCCGAGCACAGGGACCAGCTGAGCGAGGCCTTTCTCAAGCAGCTCGCGCTCGCCACCGAAGTCAGCGGCGTCGACTACCAGGAGGCGATGTTCGCGCGCACCGCGCTGTTCCGCCGCGTACAATCGCTGCTTGCGCGCGGGCACTTCCTGGCGATGCCGACCCTCACGCGCACCGCGCTGCCGATCGAGCAGGATCTGTTCGGCAGCATCGAGATCGATGGCCGGCATTTCGACAGCGTCCGGCCGCACTGGTTCCCCTGGACCATGCCCTTCAACATGACCGGCCATCCCGCGATCAGCCTGCCCTCGGGCTTTGCCCGCGACGGCCTGCCGACCGGGATCCAGCTCGTCGGCCGCTTTCGCGCCGATGCGGAATTGCTGCGCGTGAGCGCAATGTTCGAGGCTTCGAGCGATCTTCTGTCCCGCTGGCCGGCTTGAGGACATGGGCATGCAGCAGGAGGCGTGTGTGCAAGGGACTTGCCTCCGGGGTCAAGACATGTTGATCGTGCCGCAGGTGAGCCCTGAAGCCGAGCGCGCATGAGCGTCTTTGTCCTCCGACGTCTGTTGACCTTGCTCGCGACGCTGGTCGGCGCATCGCTGATCATCTTCCTGGTGCTCGACGCGCTTCCCGGCAATGCCGCGCAGATGCTGATGGGCGCCGATGCCTCGGCGGATGCGGTTCGCGCGCTCACCGTCAAGCTCGGGCTCGACCAGCCGCTCGCGGTCCGCTATCTGCACTGGATCAAGGGGCTGCTCGTCGGCGATCTCGGCAACTCCTATGCCTACGGGACGCCGGTCGCCAGCCTGATCGCGGAGCGGCTGATGCTGACCATTCCGCTCGCGATCATGGCCATGACCATCACCGTGACGCTGGCGCTCTCCGCCGGCATCTACACCGCCGCCAATCACAACAAGCTCGGCGACGTCGGCGTGATGTCGCTGACCCAGGTCGGCATCGCGCTGCCGAACTTCTGGTTCGCCATCCTGCTGGTGCTGTTGTTCTCGGTGCGCCTGCAATGGCTCTCGGCGGGCGGCTTTGCCGGCTGGGACGACGGCATCTGGCTCGGCGTGAAGTCGCTGCTGCTGCCGGCAATCTCGCTCGCGGTGGTGCAGGCCGCCATCCTCGCGCGCGTCACGCGTTCGGCCGTGCTCGAAGTGCTGCGCGAGGATTTCGTCCGCACCGCACGCGCAAAGGGCCTCGGCAAGCGCGAGGTGCTGTGGAGCCACGTGCTGCGCAATGCCATGATTCCCGTGATGACCGTGATGGGCCTGCAATTCGCCAATCTGCTCGCCGGCACCATCGTGATCGAGAACGTGTTCTACCTCCCGGGCCTCGGCCGCCTGATCTTCCAGTCGATCGCCAACCGCGACCTGATCGTGGTGCGCAACTGCGTGATGCTGCTCGCCGCCATGGTCGTCATCGTCAATTTCGTGGTCGACGTGCTCTACGCCTTCATCGATCCCCGCATCAAGGTCCACGACCTGTGAGCGCGCCCCTGACCATCGATGCGCCGATCGCAGCGCGGCCTCTGTCGGCCCGCACGTTCTTCCGTCGAGCACTGCGCCATCGCAGCTTCGTGCTCGGCGCTGCGCTGAGCATGCTGGTGCTCGCCTCCGCGCTGCTGTCGCTGGTGTGGACGCCCTGGTCTCCTTACGAGATCGATATCGCATCGAAGCTCCGGCCGCCCTCGGCGGCGCATTGGCTCGGCACCGATTCCTTCGGCCGCGACATCGTCTCGCTGCTGCTGGCCGGTGCCCGATCCACCATCATGGTCGGCGTCATCGCCGTCAGTATCGGTCTCACCTTCGGCGTCACGCTCGGCCTGATCGCCTCGGCCCGACGCGGCTGGACGGAAGAGATCATCATGCGATTTTCCGACTTTACCTTCGCCTTTCCGGCCGTGCTCTCCGCGATCATGCTCGCCGCGGTGGTGGGGCCAGGCATGGTGACCTCGATCATCGCGATCGGCATTTTCCAGATCCCGACCCTGACGCGGCTGACGCGCGGCTCGGCCAATGCGATCTGGGCGCGCGAATTCGTGCTGGCCGCGCGCGCGGCGGGGAAGGGACGCTTTCGCATCACCATCGAGCACGTGCTGCCCAACATCCTGTCGGTCCTGATCGTGCAGGTCACCATCCAGTTCGCGCTCGCCATCCTCGCCGAAGCCGCGCTGTCCTATCTCGGCCTTGGCACGCAGCCGCCACAGCCGTCCTGGGGGCGGATGCTGAACGATGCGCAGACGCTGCTGTTCCAGTCGCCGATGCTCGCGGTCTATCCGGGTGCGGCGATCGCGATCGCGGTGCTCGGCCTCAATCTGCTCGGGGATGGGCTGCGCGACCTGCTCGATCCCAGACTGGCGCGGGAGCGATAATGATGGGCGCGCGCTCCAACATTCCGCTGATCGAAGTCGGCGATCTCGGCGTCCGCCTCAACACCGGCCGCGGGCCGGCGCTGGCGGTGCGCGGTGTCAGCTTCTCCCTCGAGCGCGGCGAGACGCTCGGGCTCGTCGGCGAGTCCGGCTGCGGCAAGTCGGTCACCGCGCTGTCGTTGATGGGCCTGCTGCCGGACAGTGCGGCCGTCACCGGCAGCATCAAGCTGGATGGCGAGGAGCTCGTCGGGCTTTCGGATGCCGATTATTGCCGCCTGCGCGGCAACCGCATCAGCATGATCTTCCAGGAGCCCATGACCGCGCTCAACCCGATGCACACGATCGGCCATCAGGTCGCCGAGCCGCTGCGCCGTCACAAGAAGTATTCGGCGGCGCAGGCACGGAAAGAGGCGATCGCCTTGCTCGACCGCGTCGGGCTGCCCGATCCCGCACGGCGTGTCGACGCCTATCCCCACCAGTTCTCCGGCGGGCAGCGCCAGCGCATCACCATCGCGATGGCGCTCGCCTGCGAGCCCGACCTGTTGATCGCGGACGAGCCGACCACCGCGCTCGACGTCACCATTCAGGGCCAGATCCTCGACCTCATTGCCGATCTCGTCGAGGAGCGCGGCATGTCGATGATCCTGATCTCGCATGATCTCGGCGTCATCGCCGAGAACGTGCAGCGCATGATGGTGATGTACGGCGGCACCGTCGTCGAGAGCGGGCCGACCGACGAGGTATTCCGTCGCATGGGCCATCCCTACACGCAAGGTCTGTTCCGCGCCCGGCCGAAGCTCGGCGCGCGCAAGGGGACGCGGTTGAAGACGATCTCGGGCACGGTGCCGGAACTCGCCGATTTGCCGTCCGGCTGCACCTTCTCCGATCGGTGTCCGCTCGTGATCGATCGGTGCCTCGCTGCGCTGCCGCCGATGGTGGACGTCGGCCCCGGCCACCTCGTGCGCTGCATCAGGACGGATATGTCGATGGCGGAGCGCGTCGGAGCGCTGACCGCATGACCGCCGCAGCGGAGCCGCTTCTCCACGTGAAGGATCTGGTGCAGCGTTACGCGCTGCCGCGCGAAAGCCTGTTCCGGCCGCCGGGACAGGTGCGTGCGCTCAACGGCGTGAGCGTGCAGGTCGCCGCCGGCACGAGCCTCGGCGTCGTCGGCGAGTCCGGATCGGGCAAGTCGACTTTCGCGCGGCTGGTGATGGCGCTGGAGCGGCCGACGTCAGGGGAGGTCGCGCTGCTCGGCCGCGATCTCAACCGCATCCCGGCCGACGAGCTCCGCCGCGCAAGGCGCGATTTCCAGATGGTGTTCCAGGACCCCTATGGCTCGCTCGATCCGCGCCAGACCATCGCTCGCATTGTCGCCGAGCCGCTGACCGTGCTCGAAGGTGCGGACCGCACCACGTTCCGCGAACGCGTCGCCGTGGTGCTGCGGCAGGTCGGCCTGCGCGATGCGGACATGGACAAGTATCCGCACGAATTCTCCGGTGGCCAGCGCCAGCGCATTGCGATCGCGCGTGCGCTGATCACCCAGCCGAAGCTGATCGTCGCCGACGAGCCGGTCTCCGCGCTCGACGTCTCCGTGCAGGCGCAGGTGCTGAACCTGATGCAGGACCTCCAGGAGCAGTTCGGCCTCAGCTACATCCTGATCAGCCACGACCTCGCCGTCGTCGACTATCTCTGCGACGAGGTCGCGGTGATGTATCTCGGCCGGATCGTCGAGCAGGGGCGGCCGGAGGATCTGTTCGAGCGCTGCGCCCATCCCTATACGCGAGCACTCCTGGATGCCGTGCCGCGGGCGCGCCCCGTCGGGGGCCGGCGGCGGCGCGGAGCGCAGGCGATCGCCTCGCAATCGGCGGCGGCGACCGGCTGCCCCTATGTCGCGCGCTGTCCGCTCGCCGACCAGCATTGCCGCGAGGTTCTGCCTGAGCTACGCAAGGTCGGCGAGGGGCACCTTGCCGCCTGCCACAAGGCCGAGGCCGTGATGGCGTTGCCGCCGGCGGCCATGGAAGGTTAGTGTTCGCAACAGGATTGGCATAGGCTTAAGCACAGGCCGGGGAGTCACGCATGTTCAGGAAACTGTCGATCGTCGCATTCGCCCTCACACTTGCCGCAGCGCCTTTGCCGGTGCTGGCGCAGGGCAAGAAGGATGGCGTCGTCATGGCGATGGCGCTGGAGCCGCCGGGGCTCGATCCCACCAATGCCGCTGCCGCTGCGATCGCCGAGGTCACGCTCTACAACATCTATGAGACGCTGACCAAGATCAACGAGGACGGCTCGGTCGCGCCGCTGCTGGCCGAGAGCTGGACCGCTTCGCCCGATCTGAAGACCTATACATTCAAGCTGCGCAAGAGCGTCAAATTCCAAAATGGCGAGCCGTTCAATTCCGCCGCGGTGAAGTTCTCGTTCGAGCGCAACGCCGCGCCGACCAGCACCAACAAGGACAAGAGTCTGTTCCAGGCCTTCGAGAAAGTCGATGCGCCCGACGCCGACACTGTCGTGATTACCATGAAATATGGCGAGCCGAACCTGCCGTTCCTGCTCGGGCAGGCGAGCGGCTCGATCGTGGAGCCGAAGAGCGCGGCCACCAATGTCACGCAGCCGGTCGGCACCGGGCCCTACCAGCTCGGCGCCTGGGCCAAGGGCTCCTCGATCACGCTGACCAAATGGGCCGACTACCGCAATGCCGCTGCGGTCAAGCTGTCCAAGGTGACGATCCGCTTCATCTCCGAACCGGCGGCGCAGACCGCCGCGCTGCTCTCGGGTGACGTCGATGCGTTCCCGCGCGTTGCCGCCCAGCGGACGATCGCGCAGTTCAAGGCCGATCCGCGCTTCAACGTCATGGTCGGCGGCTCCAGGGCCAAGACCATCGTCGGCATCAACCACCGGAAGAAGCCGCTGGACGACGTCCGCGTTCGCCGCGCCATCCTCGCCGCGATCGACCGCAAGGCGATCATCGAGGGCGCCGTCGATGGTTTCGGCACGCCGATCGGCAGCTTCTACGTCCCGGGCGCGCTCGGCTATGTCGACACCACCGGCATCAATCCCTACGACCCCGAGAAGGCCAGGAAGCTGCTCACTGAAGCCGGCGTCACCACCCCGCTCGAGCTCTCGCTCAAGCTGCCGCCGCCGTCCTATGCGCGGCAGGGCGGCGAGATCGTCGCAGCCCAGCTCGCCAAGGTCGGTATCGTCGCCAAGATCGAGAACGTCGAATGGGCGCAGTGGCTGTCGCAGGTGTTCGCGCCCAACGGTCCACACAATTTCGATCTCACCATCGTCAGCCATGTCGAGCCGTTCGACCTCGTCAAGATCACCGAGCCGGACTACTACCTCGGCTACAACAACGAGAAGTTCAACGCGCTCTACAAGCAGATCGTGTCGACGCCGGAGGAGGCGGCACGCGCCAAGCTGCTCGGCGACGCCCAGCGCATGCTCGCGACCGACGCCGTCTCCGCCTACCTCTACCAGCCGCAGCTGATCACCATCACCAACAAGAAGCTGAAGGGCGTCTGGAAGGACGTGCCGCAATACGAGAACGATTTCTCGACCTGGTATTGGGAGTAGGCGGCGTCCGCCGCTGCGCCCTCTCCGCTCGCGGAGAGGGCAGCTCTGGACAAAAACGAAAAACAACCCCATGCACAGTAGACCGGGCGTAGTCGTTTCAATGGCTTGCGCGGTGCGCGGGCTGATGGTCGACGGAATGCGCGGGAACGTTGACCCGTCGGGCAAAACACTGGCATGATGGCATCGTCGCGGTCTCGTGGTCAGGGACGCGCCGTCAGGCGAGGCAGCCGTGAACAAGCCATCCCGCCGCGATGCCGGCATCGCCGCGGCTTCTGTCAGCGCCGAGGCGCCGATCCCCTTGAAGCTCGATCATGCGTCGATGAGCGATATCGCTCATGCCTTGGGCGATGGGCAAATCACTGCCACAGCGCTGGTCAAAGCCTATCTGGCGCGCATCGAAGCGTATGACCGCGATGGGCCCAAGCTCAACGCGGTCCGCGCGCTCAATCCCGACGCGCTCGCTATCGCGGGCGGGTTTGATGGCGTCAAGCCGTCGGCCAGCCGGCCGCTGGCTGGCATCCCGATCCTGGTGAAGGACAACGTCGCGACCGGCGGCGAGCAGCCGACCACGGCAGGCTCGCTGGCGCTGGAAGGCGCACATGCGCGGTCCGACGCGACCCTCGTCAAGCTGCTGCGCGAGGCCGGCGCGGTGATCCTCGGCAAGGCGAACCTGACCGAGTTTTCCAACATGCTCGCGGTCGATATGCCCGCCGGCTACTCTTCGCTGGGCGGTCAGGTGAAGAACCCCTATGCGCCGGCGCTGGTCGACGATCACGGCATCCCGGTCGTGCAACCGGGCGGATCGAGCGCGGGTTCGGCGGTCGCAGTGGCGGCCGGTCTGTGTACGGCCTCGATTGGCACGGAGACTTCGGGGTCGCTATTGTGGCCCGCCAGCCAGAATGGTCTCGTCACGGTAAAACCGACGGTCGGGCTGATCAGCCGTGCCGGCATCGTGCCGATCGCGCACAGCCAGGACACCGCAGGACCGATGACGCGAACGGTACGCGACGCGGCGCTGCTGCTCAACGTGCTCGCTGCGAAGGACCCGCTCGATCCAGCGACGCAAAAGCAGCGGCGGCCGGCCGACTACACCGCCGGCCTGACGCGCGACGCGATGAAGGGCGCGCGGATCGGCGTCCCAAGCGACCCCGCAGATCCGCTGAACGACTGCTATTACGGCAAGCTGCCACCGACGTCGGCCAAGCTGATGGCCGAAGCGATCCAGGTGCTGGAAGACCTCGGCGCCGTCATCGTGCGTGCCAGCATGCCGACAGCAGGCTGGATCGGCGGGCCGGGCACGACCATGGCCGTGCTCAACCGCAATCCGCTGAGCGCCCACAAAGGCACGGTCGCACGACCGCCGGTTGTTTTCCTGTACGAGCTGAAGCACGACCTCAATCTGTATCTGAAGGAGTGGGCGACCAACACGGACGTCAAGACCATCGCCGACATCGTGGCCTTCAACGAGGCGAATGCGGACACGGCGCTGCGTTTCGGCCAGGACCACTTCCTCGCCGCGGAGATGACCAGGGGCGATTTGAGCGAGCGCGAGTACAAATCCGCGCGCGCCATGGACCTGCTCTCGGCCAAGACGCGCGGCATGGATGCCTACATGAACCAGCACAAGCTCGATGCCGTGCTGTTCCCCGGCGCGATGGGCGCGTCGATCGCGGCCAAGGCAGGTTATCCCAGCGTCATGGTGCCCGGCGGGTTCGTTTCCGGGACAAGCGACGGCAAGGACACGCCCAATTATCCGCTCGGCGTCACCTTCGCAGGCCGCGCCTGGAGCGAGCACAAGCTGCTGCGTCTCGCCTACACCTTTGAGCAGGCCTCCGACATGCACAGGCCGCCGCCGGGTTTGCGCCCGCGCAAGACCAACGCCACGCATTAGCCTAGATGTACTTCATCAAGCTCGGCTCCATTAGGCTATCGTGCCACAGATTGGGCACAGATATACACACGGCCGGGCTTGGCTCTCCCGGTTGCCGGACTCGAGACCCGAATCTGGTTGTCCTTGTATGTACACCACTGCGGAGGCTTCGTTTCCTTAGGAATGTCGGTCAGATCGACGCCGGGCGGGTAGCCTTCGGATCGAGAATCCCAACATGTTGCGACATAGCCAAGCCGTGTGGCATCGCATAGCATCGTGTCCTTCACCTTGTACTTAGGAGTCGAAGTCAAGGTGTACGCGTAATCGAAACCTCCCCAGTCCGCGTTCGATTGTGTATCTGCCCAGCTGATCTGCGCTGGGTTAACCGCTGGCGGCGGGGCACCAACCCCCTTCTCGCTTTTGTTCGCGTCCGTAATCGAAGGCGGGGCTCCACTCCTAGTGCTCGAAGCATAGGCGGTTACAGAAACGCCAATTATTTCTAGAACGAGGGCCGCGAATAGTGTCCGGAGATAGAAGTCGTGTTTGCTGCCGTCTCCGCCGCCAAGGCCAAGGCGGCCAATAAGAGCGAGCAAGGTAACGATCCCCGTAGCAACAAATATTGCAATGCATACCCATGTAAGAACGTTGATAGCAAGGTGATCCATGGTGCACCTCCGCTTAAAGCACAAAGCCTACCGAATTCTATCTCAAATGGAGTGCCTTTCTTGGAAGAGTCGCTTGATGGCGTGCCGATGGCCAGCGCCGCCACCGGCATCCTCTCAGGCCCTACCTGTTTGGTAGCTCGTAGGATGGGTAGCGCTCGTAGCTCGTAGGATGGGTAGAGCGAAAGCGAAACCCATCAATCCGTCCGTCGACGACGAGGCATGATGGGTGTCGCAAGCGCTCAACCAATCCTACGTGTGCTCCTCCTGGTGCGCCATAGGACATGCACGAGCTGGAATTACTCGGCGGCAACGCCGACCGGAGCGCGCAACTCCGCGAGCGATTGGCGAAGAATCTGGAATGCGGAGGACAGGAAAAGTCCGGCCATCAATGCCGCAACGATGAGGTCGGGCCACTTTGACACTGTGAGCCACACGGCTCCCGCCGCGACCATTACGGCAACGTTGCCGATGGCATCGTTCCGTGAGCACAGCCAGACGGAGCGCACATTGGCGTCGCCATCCCTGTATTTCATCAACAGCAAGACACTCGATACGTTGGCACACAGCGCGAGAAAGCCGATTGCGCTCATCAACTCGGCCCGTGGGACGTCCAGAACAATGACGTGATATGCCGTCGATCCAAAGACCCACAGGCCCATTACGAACAGCGTGAAGCCCTTGAAGAGGGCTGCCTTGGCCCGGATTGCCGCCGTCGCCCCGATTGCTGCGAGGGTGATCCCATAGGTCAAAGCGTCGCCCAGGAAATCCAGGGCGTCAGCCTGCAGCGCCTTCGATCCCGCCAGATGACCGCCTGCCGTTTCGACGATGAACATGCCGGCATTGAGCGCGATGACCGTCCACAGCCGCCGCTTGTAGTCTAAGGAAAGGCCCTCAAATTTTACATTGCTGCCGCAACAGCCGCCGCAACTTGCCATGCCCGCCTCCGTCGAGGCTTCGTCATCGTGGTTTGTCTGCCCGAAGCTCTCGTCGCCTCAATCGTCTTTGCCGCAAATTCGTTTCACCAGAAGCCATGGGTTGCCATATCCGCATGAGTATCACTGAAAAGCCGGGCAGAGGCAATGCACAGGGAACAAGCGCTAGGAACGCCGTTGCGGTCCTTGCGGAGATGAACACCCAGAAAAGTCGTCATGTCGGGATGCACTACGCGTATCCATGGATCACCTGTGCGTCGGTTCAACGTGGATCGGTTGTCGGTGTTCCGATCTGGTATCGACGATGTCCCCGGAAGCGTCGGTGAGAGGGGCTTGGATTGTGCTGTCACCTCAGAGGTCTTGAACGTTCGGAACTCTCATGCGTTAGCCGGCGGATGATGGCCATGCGCCATCAGGCACGGCGATGCGGCCAGGGAGTTCGGTTCTTGCTCAGGCTTTACAGGTGGCCGTCCGACGACTGGCGCGGCATTGGCGCGGAGATGCCCTCGGAGATCATCTGGGCCGATCTCTTGAATGGGACCGACGAGGAAAAGCGGTTCGTCGAGCGGCTGCTCGGCATCCGCATTCCCTCGGAAGACTCGCTCAGCGAGATCGAGGCGTCGAGCCGCCTGATCTTCGACCACGGCACGCTCTATCTCAGCTCGCCGGCGGTGCGGGTCACCGAGGACAACGAGGCCGAGATCACGCCGGTAGGGTTCGTCATCGGTCCACACGTGCTGGTGACGGTGCGCTTTGCAGAGCTGCCGATCTTCGACGACATCGGCAAGCGCGTCGGTTTCGACGACAGTCTTGAGAACGGCATGTGCGTGTTCGTCAGCCTGCTCGAGGCCATGATCGATCGCGGCGCCGATGTCCTGGAGCATCTTGGCGCCAAGGTCGATCAACTCTCGCGAAGTGTCTTCAAGGGCGCGCTGGTGCGTACCCAGCGCCCTGTGCGCTCCAGCCGCAGGATGCACGAGGCCCTGGAGACCGTCGGCGAACTGGCCGACCGGCTCGCCAAAGCGCGCGATGTCCTGCTCGGGGTGGGCCGCATCGCCGCGTTTGCCGGCGACGTCGGCAGCGAGTGGATCACGGCATCGTCGAAGAAGCGCCTCGAGGCCGTGTCCAAGGACGTGGTCTCGCTCAGCGATTACGAGACGCGATTGTCGGACAAGATCCAGCTGCTGCTCGATGCCGTGCTCGGCTTCATCAACATCCAGCAAAACGAGCTGTTCAAGATCCTGACGATCGTGTCGGTCGTCGGCGTGCCGCCGACGATCATGGTCGGCATCTGGGGCATGAACTTCAAGCACATTCCCGAACTGGATTGGACCTTCGGCTATCCGCTGGCCTGGCTTGCGATCATCGCCAGCGGCATGCTGCCGCTAATCTGGTTCAAGCGGCGCGGCTGGTTCGAGTGATGGCCGGTGTCGTAGGGTGGGTTAGGCTCGCGGCTGCGCGAGGCTCATCCGCGAGACCTAACCCACCGTCGCTCTCGGCGCAGTGACCGCAGCGGTGGGTTACGCCTTGCCGACCGCGCGTTTCGCGGCCGCCAACGCTAACCCACCCTACACATTGCCGTGGCACCTCAAAGATCATGCCGCTTTCGCCTCGACGCTGGCGACCCAGTCGCGGGCCAGCGTCACGTCGGCCTGCGACAATTGGTGGCCTGCGGGCAGCACCTTGTAGGTCACGTTCGCGCCGGCTTGCGACAGCAGCGCCGCGAGCCGTGCCGTACCGCGGCACTCTTAGCGGTCTAGTCAATTCGCGCAAGTGGGGGCATTTGCATTCCCTCTATGAGAAATTCCAACAGAGGTTGAGCAAGCGATTTTTCGGCTGTGTCGTCGCCGAGTACGATGATCTCCGTCATCGGCGGGGGAGGCCAGTGCTTCGGCACATCGATGATCTGCATTCCCTGCTGAATGAAGGAGCGACCCAGGAGCGTGATGCCAAGTCCTCCGGCAACTGCGGCCTGAACGCCCATCAGGCTGCTTACGGTGCATGCCGTCACCCAGGCCTGCCGCGCCGCGTCGAGCGTCGTGAACATGAGCTCGCGATAAGTGCAAGGCGGTTGGAGAAGAACAAGCGGCACCGGCCGTTCCGGATCGAGCCGGAAGTCGGAAGCAGCGAACCAGACCATCGGTTCGCGCCATATGACGCGACCTCGCTCCTTGAACTCGCGGGTTGCGATAACGAGGTCCAAATTGCCCGCTTCAAACTCTTGAAACAAGCCGTGGGTCAAGCTCGTGTTTACGTCGAGTTGAATGCCGGGATGAAGTCGAAGAAAGCGTGCCAAAAGCCTGGAGAGCTGGAGCGGCACGAAATCCTCGCAGATCCCCACGCGCAGGCGGCCTGTCGTCTGTGGGGCCTGAATCGAGCGTAGGACGTCGTCGTTCAGGTCCAGCAGCCGCCGCGCTCCGATCAGCAATTGGCCGCCTGCACCCGTCAGTGCCAGCGATCGGCTGTTCCGGTCAAAAACCGGATATCCGATCAGATCCTCAAGCCTCCGTATTTTCTGACTCACGGCGGATTGTGAGCGGCTGACCATGTCGGCGGCGGCGGTGAAGCTTCCGGCGTCGGCGACCGCGACAAACGCACGTAGCAAGTCGAGATCGAGGTCGCGCATACCGCACCTATTAGGTTCGCTACTGGACCCATTCAAACTATGCGTTTTTCTTCTCAGCGCCAAGCGGCGATAAGCCCGGTGAAGCCATACGCCGCGGAGGATGAATTCTGCAGCGCTGCGTCGGTCAGGTTGGCGAAAGGAATCCTTGATGAAGGCAGTCGGCTATCGGGTGGCAGGACCCCTCTCGGCGGATGACTCTCTTGTCGATCTCGAACTGCCGGCTACGCAGCCCGGTCCGCATGACCTGCGTGTCGCCATCAAGGCGGTTTCGGTCAATCCGGCGGACGTGCAAATGCGGGCGAGAATGTCGCCGCCCGAGGGGAAGGTCCGGATTCTCGGATTTGACGCCGCTGGTGTCGTCGATGCCGTCGGCCCGGATGTAACGCTGTTCAAGCCGGGAGACGAGGTCTTCTACGCCGGCGCGATGGATCGACCGGGCACGAACAGCGAGCTCCATCTCGTTGACGAGCGCGTTGTCGGCCGCAAGCCAAGGATGCTGAGCTTCGGTGAGGCGGCGGCGCTTCCTCTGACCTCGATAGCCGCATGGGAATTGCTGTTTGAGCGCCTTGCCATCCCATATGGGGTGAAGACCCAGTCCGGCGTGCTGCTGATCATCAACGGCGCGGGCGGTGTGGGATCGATACTGACGCAGTTGGCGCGGCGATTGACGGGACTGACCATTGTCGCGACCGCGTCGCGGCCGGAAACGGAGGCGTGGTGCCGCAGCATGGGTGCCCATCATGTCATCAATCACCATCACCCTCTGGGCCGGGGATTGAACGAAATCGGCATCGAGGAGGTCAGATATGTTGCGGGCCTCACGGCTACCGACAGGCATCTGCCGGCGATCGCGAAAGCGATCGCGCCGCACGGCCGGCTGGCGCTGATCGACGACCCCTGCGTTCTCGATATCGTCAGCCTCAAGCGCAAGAGCGTCTCGGTGCACTGGGAGCTGATGTTCACACCCACGCTGTACCAGACGCCTGACATGATCATGCAGCACCATTTGCTCAACGAGGTCGGGGCGCTCGCCGACGCCGGGTTATTGCGCACGACTCTGACGGAAGAGGCCGGCCCCATCAACGCGTTCAACCTCAAGCGCGTACATGCGAAAATCGAAAGCGGCGGGAGCATCGGCAAGACGGTTCTATCGGGATTCTGACGCCATGCTCCGGCCGGAGCCGGCCGCAATCATCCATCACTTCAGGAAAGACCAATGAAGCTCAACCCCGCTGCCATTGCGCTGCTTCTCTCGGGATCAGCCTTGATCGCGCCTGCAAGCGCCCAGAACCGCCCCGCGCCTTCACTATCAGGAGCGCCCGTCGTCACGGACGCGCCTGGAAGCGGGATTCAGCCGGGCGTCAGCGGCCATTCGGCGATGCTTCCGGTTCTCTATCAGCTCGACCAGCAGCCAATCGAACAGATATCTCCCCTGGTGCAACGGCAATATCTGGTTGGCACGCAATCCACGTTCGTCAAATGGACCGTGAAGAAGGGAGGCGTCTTTCCGCTGCACCATCACGCGAACGAGCAGATCACGTGGATTACCGAAGGGCGATGCGAGGTCAGCTCGCAAGGCAGGAAGTTCGTCATGACGGCGGGGACCGTCATGATCATTCCACCGAATACACCGCATGAGTTTGTCTGCACCGAAGACACGATCGATATCGATTTCTTCTCTCCGCAACGCCAGGACTGGATCGACGGGGTTCCTTCGATCGCGGCGTCGTCGAAATGAGAGGCGACCCGATCGCAACGTGCATCCGGTCTCATCATTGAAAGCCAATCGGGAATTCTCGCAATGTCAAGCTACCCCCTCACGCACAGCAAACAGCAACTCACCTATGCGGCGGCCGCGATAGCGATCGAGGCCGCCGTCGCGAAATCCAGGGAGATCGCGGCGCCGGAATGCATCGCCGTCGTCGACGCGGGAGGCAATCTCCTGGCGTTCGCGAGGGTCGACGGCGCAGCCGTTCTTGCCCGCGATCCTGCGATCGCCAAGGCCGCAACCAGTGCGTCGATCGGCGCGCCGACAGGGGCAATTCCGTTCGAGTTCGGAGCTAACCTGGCATTCGCAAGTCACGGCGGCATTACCAATCTCGGCGGAGGTCTTCCGATCGTCTTTCGCGGCGAGTTGGTGGGGGCGATTGGCGTCGGCTCTGGAACCACCGAACAGGATGTTGCCGTCGCAGAGGCCGGGCGCGATGCGATATTGGCGGCGCTCTCCGCTTCCGCATGACGCACCCCGCTTGCGTTGATTGGCACGGAAATTTGATGATGACCCTGCGCAAGGCGGCCGAAATCGCCTGTCTCGCTGCTTACTTCGCTTCAGGAACGGCGGCGATGGCTCGAAATCAGGAGGACACCACGATGGTTTTATCGGCATCCGGCAGGCAACTCGCCAGCGATCGTTCGATCGGGACGATCGAGCCGGTCTTCGAGTTCCACGATGCCATGCCGACCGGGGTGTCCGTAGCCCCCGACGGTCGCATCTTCATCAACTTCCCTCGATGGGGTGACGACGTGCCGTTCACGGTCGGCGAGATCCGGGACGGCAAGGTCGTTCCCTATCCGGATGCGAGAACCAACATTTTCGATCCGGCGCGCCCTGGAGAGACCCTCGGCAGTGTGCAAAGCGTCGTCGTCGACGCGGCGGGCCGGCTCTGGATTCTCGACACCGCGGCGCCCGGCTTTTCGCCGCCGGTCGCGGGCGGCGCGAAGCTGGTCGCGGTGGACCTGGCGACCAACATGGTGGTGAAGACCTTTGTGCTGCCGTCGTCCACGGTCTTGCCCACGACCTATATCAACGATGTGCGCTTCGACCTGCGCCGGGGCAAAGCCGGCGTTGCGTTCATTACGGATTCGTCGATCAGCGGACCGGGCGGCATTATTGTTGTCGACCTCGATAGCGGCGAAAGCTGGAGGAGACTGACAGGGCACAAGTCGACCTCGCCAGACCCTGCATTTATTCCTGTCGTGGAAGGCGAGCGGCTGGCGGTTCGTGAAAAAGGAAAGCCTCCCGCATCCTTCAACGTCGCCGCCGACGGCATCGCAATTTCTGCCGACGGCGCGACGCTCTACTACTGCCCCTTATCGAGCCGGCACCTGTATTCAGTTCCGACGGCCCTTCTGGTCGATCGGTCCGCATCGGAGGCAGCCCTCGCCGAGGCGGTTATCGATCTGGGCGAAAAGGGAGCCTCGGATGGTCTCGAGGCCGACGACAAGGGGCGTATCTATGCGGGCGACTACGAGCGCAACAGCATTCGCCAGCGTCAGGGCGATGGTGAGTGGAGGACGATCGCACACGATCCACGAATATTGTGGCCTGACACGCTGTCGGTCGCCTCGGACGGCTACCTGTACTTCACGGCCAACCAACTTCATCGGCAAGCCCAATTTCATGAAGGACAAGACCAACGTGTGAAGCCGTACACGCTCTTCCGCGTCCGGATCGACGCGGGACCCGTCTTGCTGAAGTGACACGATGGTCTGTGGCATTCAGAATCTGATCGAGCGGACGACTGGAACGCGCCATGCTTCGCACAATCGTTGTTCTCTTTCTAGCGAGTTCGGCCGCAATGGCGAAGCCTGTGAATAAGCTCGTGCCGGAATTCGCATCGGATGAGCTCGCCATGAATGGCGTTACGACCTCGCTCGATGGACGGCGCTTCGTCGTTGTTCAGCCGCAAAAGCCGGGTCAGCCGGAGATCGCCGAGATCACAGCCGGGAAGGTCAGACCCTATCCCGACGCAGCCTGGAATGATTGGCGCGAGGGGCAGGACGGGCGGCGCGCATTCGTTGGCGCAAACTCTCTGCGCGTCGGTCCCGATGGAGCCCTATGGATTGTCGATCGCGGCGCGCCAGGGATCGGCAAACCGCTGGCGGAAGGTGGTCCGAAGCTCGTCCGCATCGATTTGGCCGCCAATCGGGTGACCCGCGTCTACGATCTGACCTCTGTTGCTCAGGGTGCGAGCTTCGTCGACGATGTCCGATTCAATGGCGGTGTCGCCTACCTGACCGACGCGGGCCGACCCGCGCTGATCGTCCTCGATCTGTCCTCTGGACAGGCACGCCGTGTCCTGGAGAACCACTCTTCCACGGTAGCCGTTCGGCCGCTGATAGCCGAGGGCCGGCAGTTGCTCGATTCTGACGGCAGGCCGGTCGTCGTGCACGCAGATCAGCTCGAGGTCTCCGGCGACGGGCGCTGGCTCTATTATCAGCCTTGCTCGGGTCCGATGTTTCGGATCGGCACGCGCTTCCTGAATGATGCGTCTCTCGACGAAGCGACCCTCTCCGGTCACGTCGAGCGATTTGCCGACACACCCTCGACCGGTGGCACTGCGATCGACGCAGCAGGTACGATCTATGTCAGCGACACCGATCGTTCGCGGATTCTGACGGTGTCGGCTACTGGCAAGGTATCGACGTTGATTGCCGATCCGCGCCTGGCATGGGTGGATGCGATGTGGATAGACGACGAAGGCAGGTTGTGGATGCCGGCCGCCCAGCTCAATCGGACTCCGGGTCTCAATCAGGGCAAGGACGCCGTCGATTGGCCAATCCGGCTTTACTCGATCGCCCTCGGAGTGAAGCCCGTCCGGCGATGACGGATTCCGTTGTGCGGCAGCAGCAGCTCTCAAAGATCGGGGAGCTGCCAATGAACCATCGTCAGAATCCAGACTGAGTTCTCTCAATACCATGGAGCAGGCTCCAGATCCTTCAGCAAGCCCGGACGCCAATCGGGGAAGCCGGCCTCTCGCCGTGGGCGCGGCCCTGGTCTCGGCGGTGTTCTTTGGCGTCAACGCCGTAGCATCGAAGATACTTTATGCGCCCAAGGCTGCCGCCGATTTTGACGCCGTCGGGCTTTTCGTTGCGCGCGGCGTGTGGTCGCTGCCACTGTTCCTGCTGCTCGCCGTCGCCACCAGGCCACGGCGATGTCCCCCGCTGACGATCAGGAGTGCGGCGCTTTTCCTGTTTTGTGGCATCGCTTACGGACCGGGCACCAACGCGCTATCCGCGCTCGGCGCACACGCCACCAGTGCATCGCATGCCGTATTGCTGCTTAGTCTCTTTCCACCGCTGGCCGCCGGGCTGGCGGCGATATTCCTGCGGGAGCGGCTCTCTGTGTTGAAGATAGTCGCGATTGCCATCGGCATCACGGGTGCTGCGACGCTGACGCTGTCCAGGTCCTCTGGCGCCGCGACGATGACCGGCGATCTTCTCATTGCCGCCTTCATCCTCGCTTGGGCGATCCTGACGCTCGGCATTCGTCAGCTCGACAAGGTCTATCCAGCACTGTTTGTCGTCGGCGTGTTCGGCGCCCTCGGCTGCATTGCGCTCGGTGCGCTTGGTGCCATTGCCGGACGGCTGGATTCCGTTCTCATTCCGGCTCAGCACTTCGATGTTCAAACCGTGGTGTGGTTCGATGTCGAACTTGTGTTGCTGCTGTCGCTCGCCGGTCAGCTCCTGCAAAGCATGGCCCTTCGCGTACTCAATGTGGCGATCGTGGTCGCATTGACATCCTACGGCTCGATTTTCTTCGGACTGGCTGCCTCGCGGGCGGTTCTCGGCGAGCGCCTGACCGCGCAGGACATTGTCGCCGCTGCGTTTCTGGTGACGGCGCTTGGCCTGTCGCTATGGCCCGAGCACGGACCTCGGAGGGGGACCGTGAAGCCGATGAAAGCGGCGCACCGTTCGTGAACGTTGCGCCGCTTCTACATCATGCCGCTTCCGCCGCGACGTTGCCGATCCAGTCGCGGGCCAGCGACAGGTCGGCCTGCGACAATTGATGGCCTGCCGGCAGGACCTTGTGGGTTACGCGCGCGCCCGCTTCCGACAGCAGCGCTGCGAGCCTTGCGGAATTGCTCGCCGGCACGATCGGATCCGCCTGCCCGGAGAGCAGCAGAACCGGCTTGCCTGCAAGGTCGGCGTTCGGCGGATCCGACAGCGGCACCATGGCGCGCAGCAGGATCGCGCCCGCAAGCGCCTTCGGCTTCAGCAGCAACAGCGCCGCCGCGATATTGGCGCCGTTGGAGAAGCCGACCGCGATCGGCGCGGCGAGGCCGTATTGCTTCTGCGCCTCCGCGACGAAGTCGCCGAGCTCGTGCGCGCGACGGCGGACGTCGTCCTCGTCGAACACGCCCTCGGCGAGGCGGCGGAAGAAGCGCGGCATGCCATGCTCGAGCACGCGGCCGCGCGGCGAGAGCAGGGCGGCGCCGGGCGAGATCATCTTGCCGAGCCCGAGCAGATCGTTCTCGTCGCCGCCGGTGCCGTGCAGCAGCAGCAGCGGTGGGGAGCCCGCATCGCGTGCGGGCTCGAAACGATGAATGAAGCTACTCTCGGTCATGACACGCTCTCTTCCAGGCTCGGCAACACGTCCTCGATCTGCTTGCGATGCTGTTCGAGGAAAACAGGCAGCTTCAGCTCACGCCCCAGCGTCGCGACGGGCTCGTCGACGGCGAAGCCGGGGATGTCGGTCGCGATCTCGAACAGCACGCCGCCGGGCTCGCGGAAGTAGATCGACCGGAAGTAGTTGCGGTCCCGCTGCTCGGTCGGGTGCAGGCCGTGATTGCTGACGAGCTTCTGCGCCATCTTGCCTTGTTCGGCATCGTCAGCCGCGCGAAAGGCGATGTGATGCACCGAGCCGCCGCCCTGGTGCCCGCGCAAGAAGCCCTTGGCCTCGTAGATATCGACGACGCTGCCTTCGGCATCGCCTGAAGCCTTGAAGCGGATCACCGAGCCTTCGCGTCCGGTCTCCTTGAAGCCGAACACGTCGGTGAGGACGGCGGCCGTCTTCGCCGCGCTGTCCAGCAGCAAGGTCACGCCGTGGAAGCCTCGGATCGCGTGCTCGGCCGGCACGTCGCCGTTGCTCCAGCCGGGCTCGTTCTCTGCGCCGGGGATGCCGACCAGCGCCAGGGCCATGCCATCCGGATCAGTGAACGGCAACACGGATTCACCGAAGCGCTTCTCCAACGCTTCGTACGCGATGCCCTTCTCGGTGAAACGCTGCGTCCAGTAGCCGAGCGAGCGCTGCGGCACGCGGAAGGCGGTCTGATGGGTTTCGCCGACGCCGCGGCGACCGGCCGGGACGCCAGCCCAGGGGAAGAAGGTCAGGATGGTGCCGGGGCGGCCGGTCTCGTCGCCATAGTAGAAGTGATAGGTGCCGGGATCGTCGAAATTGACCGTCTTCTTGACGAAACGCAGGCCGAGATCCCGGGTGTAGAAGCCGAAATTCCTGATGGGATCGCCGGCGATCGCAGTGACATGGTGCAGTCCAGACATTGTCGTCCTCCAAGATTCGTGGAGCGGTCTTGCTCTGGCCCGAAATATTGTTCCGCTTGGGATTGGAGACAATCCATGCAATTATGACGGCTATGTCTATGATTTGGAAACAATCGTCAGGGCGCCCCTTTGGATAAGCTCGGCAGCCTCCGGGCATTCGTGAAGGTGGTCGAAAGCGGGAGCTTTGCCGAGGCTGGCCGCCAGCTGCGGCTGTCGCGCTCGGCGATCAGCAAATACATCGCCGACCTCGAGGAGAGCCTCGGGGTCCAGCTGTTGAACCGGACCACGCGGCACGCGAGCCCGACCGAGAACGGCCAGCGCTATTTCGAACGCGCGGTCGTGATCCTCTCGGAGATCGAGGCCGCCGACCAGGCGGTGACGCAGGCGCAGTCGGCGCCGCGTGGCCTGTTGCGGGTCAACGCGCCGATGTCGTTCGGCACGATGCGGCTCGGGCCGGCGCTCGCCGATTTCATGGCGCGCCATAGCGAGCTTCAGCTCCAGATCGTGCTCAGCGACGATCTGCTCGATCCCGTGCAGGACGGCTTCGACGTCACGCTGCGCATCGCGGAGCTGGAATCCTCCAGCCTGATCGCGCGCAAGATCATGCCGGTGGCGCGCATGGTGTGCGCTTCGCCGGACTACCTTGCGCGCCACGGCACGCCTAGACATCCGCAGGATCTGCGCGGGCACACTTCGCTGACCTACGGCTTCCTGCTGACCGGCAACCAGTGGAAGCTCTCAGGCAGCGATGGCGATCACTGGATCCAGCCGGCCTGGTCGCTCTGCGTCAACAATGCCGAGGTGCTGCGCGACGTCGCCATCAAGGGCAGGGGGCTCGCGCTGCTCCCCGAATTCATCGCCGCAGATGCCGTGCGGAACGGCGAATTGCGCGTCGTGCTCCAGGACTATTCTGCGCCGCCACTCGCGCTGTACGCCGTCTATCCGCCGACGCGGCATCTGTCGGTGAAGGTGCGGCTGTTCATCGATTTTCTGGTCGAGCGGTTTGGCCGGGAGGACGAGGCAGGCATGCGGACGCGCTGAGACTTGGGGCCAGGAAGATAGCTCAAGGGCGATAGGATCGCGGTCCGGCACGGACCAAATACCGCGGGGTCTCAATGGGTGGCCTGAGTGAGCGACATCTGCTGCCGATGAGGGCGCTCGGGCACGCTGGCTGTGCAGAGGCAAGCAGGGCGGCCCTGGATTGACCAAAGTATCCTTGGAGCTCGGATCTCCGGCAGTCCGGCGCTGGGAGGCTGGGCCGCCCCGCTTTTCGTGAAGGCTTAGGATGTGGTCAGCCTGGTGTTGACGCTTGCGAAGACGCCGCTCAATGCCGTGCCGGTTTTCTTGACGGCAGGCCAATGATAGCGAACGCAATGCCTGCAGTGATAAGGCCATATTCGATAGCCGTAGCGCCGCTTTCGTCTGTCAGGAGCCTCTTGAAGGCATGCCGGCATCCTTATGGTTGTCAGAATTGCGTGCAACAATCGGTTGTAACAACTTATATCTACTCGTAGAGGGATTAAGGAGGCTTGAATCCGGACCGTTGATTTGAGTCCAACTCGAATCTTTCACACGGTTACTGCGATGAGATCAGGGTGAATCATCATCGTGCCTTGGATCATTGCCTGAGCATGATCTGCGCGCAAAGGTGCTCTACCGCCGCAGCGTGAACTCGTCCGCACCGCGCCGGTGCTCCCATTTCGCCTGCTCCAACTCGGGCCGGTCGCATTCGCTCGCCGGATAGCCGATGCAGAGATAGGCGATGAATTTCCAGGAGACGGGCACGTCGAGAATGGCGTGGATCCGATCCGGGCTCAGGATCGACACCCAGCCGAGCCCGATGCCCTCGGCGCGTGCGGCGAGCCACATCGCAGTGATCGCGGCGACCACGGAATATTCGGTTGTCTCCGGCATGGTCGCGCGACCGAGGCCGTGGCCGATGTCGCTGGCCTTGTCCGCGAACACGGCGAGGTGACCAGGCGCCTGTTCGAGACCTGATAGTTTCAACGTGGCATAGCGCGCGGCGCGCTCGCCGACATAGGCGTTCAGCGCATCGGCGTTGCACGATCTGAAATCGTCGATCACAGCGCGGCGCCGCGCGTCGTCGTCGACGGTGACGAAGCGCCAGGGCTGGCTGAGGCCGACCGAAGGCGAGAGGCAGGCCGTCTCGATCAGGCGATCGATGGCGCCGGCCGGCAATGGGTCGCTGCGAAAGCGGCGCACGTCGCGGCGCCACACGAACAGCTCGCGCAGGTGTTGGCGGAAGGCGTCATCGAACTCGACCATGACGTCAATGTCTCATAAGGACGCGGCGGCAACCAGCAGGATCAGGATCTCGCCCGTCTGCTCGAACGCCCCGAGAATGTCGCCGGTCTGCCCGCCGATCTGGCGGATGGCAAGCCGCGCCAGCATCAATCCGGCGAGCGACAGCAGGACCAGGCCGACCAGCGCTTTGCCTGGCCCCAACGCCAGGGCAAGCGCGAGCGTTCCAACAGCGAAGGCGACGGCGACGCTGCGGCCCGGCGGCGATCCAGCGCTGGCCGACAGCCCATCGGGCCGCGCGGGCGGCACCAGCGACATGAAGGCCGGCACGCCGGCACGGCTTGCTGCGTGCGCAGCGCACAGCGCAAGCATCACCGCCCATGGATTGGCGATCGCCGCGAGCGCGCTCCAGCGCAGGCCGAACGACAGGATCAGTGCGCAGACGCCATAGGTCCCGATCCGGCTGTCGCGCATGATCTCGAGCTTGCGCTCGCGTGTCCGGCCGCCGCCGAGTCCGTCCGCGGTGTCGGCAAGTCCGTCCTCGTGCAGCGCGCCGGTGATGAGAGCGGTGGTGGCCAGCACGAGCAGCGCGGCAGGGCCCGGTGTCAGTCCGAAGCGAATGGAGATCTTGTAGACCAACGCGCCGGCGAGGCCGACCAGCAGTCCCGCGACGGGCAGCGCCCAGGTTGCGCGCGCGATCGCGCCGTCGCCGGCGGGCTTCGACGATGCCACCGGCAGGATCGTCACGAACGACGCTGCGATCCTGAGATCGGCGACGACGTCTCGCAAGAGTTCGGCGCGCGGGATCATTTCAGCTTCATCGGCAGGCCGGCGACGACGAACTCGACCTCATCGGCGACACCGGCAAGGATCTGATTCATGATCCCGGCGGCGTCGCGGAAGCTGCGCGCCAGGGCATTGTCGGGCACGATGCCGAGGCCGACTTCGTTGGTCACAAGGACGACGGGGCTGCTGAGGCGGGGCAGGGCGCCGGCGAGTTCTCGCACGTCTCGCTCCCAGTCGCGCGTCGCATGCATCAGGTTGGAGAGCCACAGCGTCAGGCAGTCCACGAGCCTCGCGCCCCCGCCATCGGTTGCGAGCAGCGCGGGCACGAGATCGAGCGGGACCTCGCGCTCGATCCAATCGGTTCCGCGCCGCGCGCGATGTCGTGCGATGCGTTGCTCCATTTCACCATCGAGCGCCTCGGCGGTTGCGATGTAGACGGGCTGGCCGGGAAAGCTGCGCGCGCGCGCTTCCGCCCGGGTGCTCTTGCCCGATCGCGCTCCGCCGGTGATCAAGATGACGGCCATGAAGGTCTCCTGTCGCCAGCACTAATCATCAAACGTGCCCAAAGACAAAGCCGAAATCAGGCGGCGAGGGGCTTGCGCTCGGCCGCCGTCTTGCGCAACAGGGGCGGAGCGAGACGGGAGATTTGCGTGGAATTTGCGGGGGCCATGGCAGTGGCGATGGCGGTGGATGCCCTTCTGGGCTGGCCGTCGTCGCTGTTCGTGCGGATCGGCCATCCCGTCACCTGGCTGGGCTGGTTGATTGCCGCGATCGACTCCGCCTGGAATCGCGCGTCCGATCCGCCGGCGTTGCGCCGTGCTTCCGGCGTTGCCGGCGCGCTCGTGGTGATCGCGCTCTCGGTCGCGCTCGGCTGGGGGCTTCAATCCTTGCTTCCCCCAGGCTGGAGTCAGATCATGGCGGTGGGCATCCTGGCCTGGCCCCTGGTCGCCTTGCGCTCGTTGCATGATCATGTGGCTGCCGTCGCAGAGCCGTTGCGGGCCGGCGACATCACCGCTGCGCGCGACGCTGTGTCCCGCATCGTCGGCCGCGATCCAGCTGCGCTCGATGAAGCCGGCATCGCACGCGCAACGATCGAGAGCCTTGCAGAGAACGCCTCCGACGGCATCGTGGCGCCGGTGTTCTGGGGCGCGCTGTTCGGCCTGCCTGGAATCCTCGGCTACAAGGCCATAAACACCCTGGATTCCATGATCGGCCATCGCAGCGAACGGCATGAAGCGTTCGGCTGGGCGGCGGCGCGCATCGACGATGTCGTCAATTTCATTCCGGCGCGGGTGACTGGATTTCTCTTCGTGCTGCTGGCGCCGCACCGGTCGGAGGCGCTGTCGTGCATGACGCGGGATGCGCGCCGTCATCGCTCGCCCAATGCCGGCTGGCCGGAAGCGGCCATGGCTGGCGGGCTCGGTGTGCGGCTCAGCGGTCCCCGCATCTATCACGGCAGCGCGACCGACGAGCCCTGGCTGAACGAAGGCGCGCGCGATCCGCGCGCCACGGACATCGACGAGGCACTGACGCTGTACCGTCGCGCCATGCTGCTGCTCGCCGGCGTCCTTGCGATCCTGGCTTTCGCGTGAAAGAACGGGGCATGCGCGAGCACGGTGGAAATCTGGATCAGGCCCAGCAGCGTTTCGGTGGACGCGCGGAGGACTGGATCGATCTGTCGACCGGGATCAACCGGCTGCCTTATCCGGTGGGCGAGGTGAGCCTGCATGCCTGGAGCGCGCTGCCGGCGCGTGCCGAGATCGAGGCGCTGCATCGGGCCGCGCAGCAGGCCTACCGCACCAGCGCACCGGTCCTTGCGATGGGCGGCGCGCAGGCCGCCATTCAATTGCTGCCGCAACTGGCGCCGCCCGGTCGCGCCCGTATTCTCGCGCCGACCTACAATGAATATGCGGGAGTATTGTCGGCTGCGGGTTGGGATGTTGCGGAGGTTGCGGATCTTGACGCGCTGGCGGGCGCGGACCTTGCCGTCGTCGTCAATCCCAACAATCCCGACGGCCGGCATCATATGCCCAGGGATCTGCTGGCGCTGCTGCCGCGTGTCGGCCGTCTCGTGATCGACGAGAGCTTTGCCGATGCCGTGCCGCAATTGTCGCTCGCGCCGGAGGCGGATCGGCCGCGACTTCTGATATTGCGCTCCTTCGGAAAGTTCTATGGCCTTGCCGGCCTGCGCCTCGGCTTTGTGATCGGCAATGCCGCCGATATCGCCAGACTCGCGGCGATGTCGGGTCCATGGCCGGTCTCGGGAGCGGCGATTGCGATCGGCTGTCGCGCCCTGCACGACCAGGCCTGGGCCGAGGCCACGTCCGCGCGGCTTGCGCGCGACTGCGGCCACCTCGACGACATGGCGCGAGCGCAAGGCTGGCGGCTTGTCGGCGGCACGCCGCTGTTTCGCTTGTACGAAACGCCTGACGCGCGTGCCGCACAGGAGAAGCTCGCACGTCGCCAAGTCTGGTCGCGCGTCTTTGCGCAGAGGCCGACGTGGCTACGCCTCGGACTTCCCGGCGGCGAAGCCGAATGGGCGCGGCTCGCCGAGGTCCTAACGCGCTAGCGCGAGCAAACCTTCGACGTCGAGATGGGTTTCGATGTGGTCGGCGAGGGCGTCGAGCGCGCTCTCGACCCTGGCGCGATAGGGTTCGTCGCCTGCGGGAATGTCCAGCCCGGCCAGGAACGCCTTGCGGAAATCGTCCGAGGTAAACAGGCCGTGCAAATAGCTGCCTTGCACGCGCCCATCCTGCGAGATGGCGCCTTCCGGCTCGCCATTCAGTTTTGCGAACGGGCGGGCGCGATCGGGGCCGTCGGTGCGGCCGATGTGGATCTCGTAGGCCTCGATCGGCTGATCCGTTGCGGCATGCACGGCCGCAACGCGCGTCAGCGTCTTCTGCGGGCTCATCACCGTGTTCACGTCCAGAAGTCCGAGGCCCGGCGTGTCGCCCGCGGGGCCCTCGATGCCATCGGGGTCGGCGACGCTGTGCCCGAGCATCTGATAGCCGCCGCAGAGGCCGAGCACATGGCCGCCCCTGCGGTGGTGCGCGAGCAGGTCGATGTCCCAGCCCTGTGCGCGCAGGAAGGCGAGATCGCCGCGGGTGGATTTGGAGCCGGGAATGATGACGAGCCTGACATCGCCGGGAATGGCTTCGCCCGGACGCACCATGAGGAGATCGACGCCCGGCTCGAGCTTGAGCGGATCGAGATCGTCGAAATTGGCAATGCGCGACAGAGCGAGGCAGGCGATCTTGCATCGGCCCGGCTTTCGCGCGTCACTCAGGCCGAGCGCATCCTCGGCCGGCAGCTCGCCGGCACGCGCGAACCAGGGCAGCACGCCGAAGCCGCGCCAAGACGTTTTGTCTTCGATCAGCCTGTAGCCGTCGTCGAACAGCGTGGGATCGCCGCGGAATTTGTTGATGACAAAGCCCTGGATCATCGCGGCATCGTCGGGGTCGATCACCGTCTTGATGCCGACGAGCTGCGCGATCACGCCGCCGCGGTCGATGTCGCCGACCAGCACCACCGGCACGTCCGCCTTGCGTGCAAAGCCCATATTGGCGATGTCGGCCTTGCGCAGGTTCACCTCGGCCGGACTGCCGGCGCCTTCCACCAGCACGAGATCGGCGCGCGCCTTCAGCCGATCGAAGCTCTCCAGCACGGCGCCCATCAATGATGGTTTCATCGCCGCGTAGTCGCGCGCACGCGCTGTCGCGATGCGCTTGCCGTGAACGATGACCTGTGCGCCGACATCGGTCTCGGGCTTCAGTAGCACCGGGTTCATGTCGGTATGCGGCTCGACCCCGGCGGCAAGCGCCTGAAGCGCCTGGGCGCGGCCGATCTCGCCGCCATCGACGGTGACGGCGGCGTTGTTCGACATGTTTTGCGGCTTGAACGGCAGCACGCGCAAGTCCCGCCGCGTGAAGGCACGCGCAAGGCCGGCGACGATGAGCGACTTGCCCACGTCCGAACCGGCTCCCTGGATCATCAATGCGCGCGCCATCGCCGAAGAGTCTCAGAACTCGACGCCGGCTTGCGCCTTGATGCCCGAGCGGAACGGGTGCTTCACCAGCGTCATCTCGGTGACGAGATCGGCGATCTCGATCAGCTCGTCCTTGGCGTTGCGGCCGGTGAGCACGACATGCGTCATCGGCGGCTTTTGCGTCGAAAGGAATTCGACCACTTCGGCGATGTCGAGATAATCGTAGCGCAGCGCGATGTTGATCTCGTCGAGCACGACCATGCGCAAGTGCTCATCGAGGATCAGCTCCTTGGCCTTCTCCCAGCCGGCGCGTGCGGCGGCGATGTCGCGGGCGCGGTCCTGCGTCTCCCAGGTGAAGCCTTCGCCCATGGCGTGGAACTGGCAGAGATCGCCGAAATGGCCGGTGAGCAGGCGCCGCTCGCCGGTGTCCCAGGCACCCTTGATGAATTGCACGACCGCGCAAGGGAAGCCATGGGCGACGCAGCGGACGATCATGCCGAAGGCCGAGGAGGATTTTCCCTTGCCGCTGCCGGTGTGGACGATGATCAGGCCCTTTTCGCCGCTCTTGGTCGCCATGATCTTGTCGCGGGCGGCTTTCTTCTTCGCCATCTTCTGGGCGTGCCGGGCGTCGGTTTCCTCGCCCGTTCGGGTGTCCGGTTCAGGCGTCATCGGTCCAGTCCTTCGGCTTGACAAGTGGCAGCCACGGGCAAATGGTGGCCCGGCGTTGGTTCCTGTCCTATGACAGGCGAAGAGGGAATGCGATAGGGTCCGAATCGGCAAGATTTGGGTCCAAAATGCAGCCGCCCCCGCGACCGTGACCGGAGAGATGCCCGAAGCCACTGATTCCCGCGGGAATCGGGAAGGCGGGGATCGAAGGGCAAAGCCCTGCTCCGCAAGCCGGGAGACCTGCCAGCGCGAAGAGTTTTGGACCGGCGGACGGGGTGTTCCGCGACGGGGAAACGGCCTCTCGAGTCAGGGTCCGTGTGCCTCTCGCCTCCCGCTGTTTTATCCTGGAAGAGGCGATGACCGTCACACTTCACGTCTGCATCACCTGCCGCGCCGGCCAGACGCTTGGCGAGGGCGAGACGACGCCCGGCAAGCGCCTGCATGGCGCGATCCTCCACGCCGGCGTGCCCGACGGCGTCACCGTGGTTCCCGTCGAATGCCTGTCGGCCTGCAGCCAGGGCTGCTCGGTCGCGCTCAGCGCGCCCGGCCGCTGGTCCTATGTCTATGGCCGCCTGTCGGAGACGAATGCGCAGGACGTGGTCGCAGGCGCGGCGGCCTATGCGGCTGCGCCGGACGGGCTCGTGCCGTGGCGCAGCAGGCCGGAAATATTCCGCAAGCAGTCGCTTGCCCGCATTCCCCCCATTGCCGTCGTGCCGGAGGCCGCCGAATGAACTCGCTCGCCAAAATCCCCGTCACTGTTGTCACGGGGTTTCTCGGTTCCGGCAAGACCACGCTGATCCAGCATCTGCTCGCCAATGCGAACGGCAAGAAGCTCGCCGTGCTCGTCAACGAGTTCGGCAGCGAGGGCGTCGACGGCGAGATATTGAAGTCGTGCGCCGATGCGAACTGTCCGGAGGAGAATATCATCGAGCTCGCCAATGGCTGCATCTGCTGCACCGTCGCCGATGATTTCATTCCGACGATGGAGAAATTGCTGGCGCGCCCGGTGCGGCCCGATCACATCCTGATCGAAACCTCGGGCCTGGCACTGCCAAAGCCGCTGCTCAAAGCGTTCGACTGGCCACAGATCCGCTCGCGCATCACGGTGGACGGCGTGATCGCGCTGGCAGACGCCGAAGCTGTCGCGGCCGGCCGCTTCGCGCCCGATCCGGCTGCGGTTGACGCACAGCGCGCGGCGGACGACAATCTCGATCACGAGACGCCGCTGTCGGAAGTGTTCGAGGACCAGATCGCCTGCGCCGATATCGTGCTGCTGACCAAGGCGGATCTCGCCGGCGCGGCGGGAATTGAAGCCGCCAGGGCGGCGATCACGGCCGAGATGCCGCGCCGCGTGCCGATGCTTTCCGTCACCGACGGTGCGATCGATGCGCGCGTCATTCTCGGCCTTGGCGCTGCCGCCGAGAACGATCTCGCCGCGCGCCCGTCGCATCATGATGGCGAGGAGGAGCACGAGCACGACGATTTCGCTTCCGTCGTGATCGATCTGCCGGAGGTCGCGGATATCGATGCGCTGGTCGCCTCGGTCCAGCGTCTGGCGCGCGAGCAGAACGTGCTACGTGCCAAGGGCTATATCGCGGTCGCGGGCAAGCCGATGCGCCTATTGCTGCAGGCCGTCGGCGAGCGCGTGCGCCACCAGTTCGACAGGCCCTGGGGCGTGGGTCTCAGGCAGTCGAAGCTCGTCGTGATCGGCGAGCACGGCGATATCGACGAGGCGGCAATCAAGGCGGGACTAGGTCTCTGATGCACGTCGTTTTCCGCGAGAGCCGTGGTCTCGAGGAGACCGCGACGCCAAGGGACATCGGCCAGGACCCGGCCGATCTCGTGGTGCTCTCGTATTCGGATTCCGATCTTGCGGCGTTCGCGGCCGGCTGGCGGCGTGGCCGGAACAGCCTGCCGTCGCTGCGGCTCGCCAATCTCGCCGAGCTCCGGCATCCGCTGTCGGTCGACACCTATATCGAGCGCACGCTGTCGCAGGCGCGCGGCATCCTGGTGCGCCTGATCGGCGGCGAGTCCTATTGGGCGTACGGGCTTGCGGCGCTCCAGCAACTCGCGAAGGACCGCAACATCGTGCTCGCCGTGCTGCCGGCCGATGGCCGCGACGACACGCGGCTCGATTCGTACTCGACCTTGCCGGTCTCGACGCTGCGGCGGCTCAAGGTGCTCTGCGACACCGGCGGTCCGGTCGCGGCGCAGGCGGCGATCGCGCAGCTTGCGCTGGCCTCGGGGCTTTACGCGGGGCCGGTCGTCGGCGAGATGACCGTGCCCGAGATGGGATTCTACGATCCCGCGCGTGGCGTCATTGCGGCGCCGGCCGGTGCCGAGGCGAAGCCGCGCGCGCTGGTGACCTTTTATCGCTCCTATCTCACTGCTGCGGACACGGGACCGGTCGATGCCCTGATTGCGGCGCTGCGCGAGCACGGCTTTGATGCGTATGGCGTATTCGTCGGCTCGCTGAAGGCCCCCGGCGTCGCGGCTTGGCTCCGCGCGCATCTTGCGCAGGATCCTCCGGCGGCGATCGTCAATGCGACGGCGTTCTCGGCAATGAGCGACGACGGCGCGACGCCGTTCGATGCCGCGGCGTGCCCCGTGTTTCAGGTCGCGCTCTCGACGGCGCGGCGCGAGGACTGGGCGGAGTCGCTGCGCGGTCTGTCGCCTGGCGACCTCGCCATGCATGTGGTGCTGCCCGAGGTCGACGGCCGCCTGTTTGCGGGCGTGGTGAGTTTCAAATCGGCCGCGATGCGCGATCCCGATCTGCAATTCTCGCATCTGGCGCACACGCCCGACGCGTTGCGGGTGAAGGCCGTCGTCGCGCGCGTTGCGGCCTGGCGGCGCCTTGCCGAGACGCCGGCCGGCGAGAAGCGGCTGGCGATCGTGCTGTCGAACTATCCCGGCCGGCCGCACCAGATCGCGCATGCCGTTGGTCTCGACGCGCTGGCTTCGGTCGAAGCGTTGTTGTCCGATCTCGCGGAGGCCGGATTCGCTGTTGCTCCGGTTCATGCGCTCGGCGAGACGCTGCTGAAGCAGAATTTGACCTGGAATGTCGTCGACTATCGCGCTGCGCTCTCGCGCCTGCCGCAATCCTTGCAGGACGATCTCGCGCAGGCCTGGGGCGCGCCGGAAGACGATCCGAGCTACCGCGACGGCGCGTTCCATTTCGCCGCGATCGAATGTGGTCGGTCGATTGTCGCAATTCAGCCGGAACGCGGCGAACCCACCTCGCGCGATGCCGACTATCACGATCTCGCCCGCACGCCGCGCCATGCCTACGTCGCCTTCTATCTCTGGCTCAGGCAGCAGGGCTGTGACGCCGTCCTGCACATGGGTGCACACGGCACGCTGGAGTGGCTGCCCGGGAAATCCGTGGCGCTGTCATCGAGCTGCTGGCCGGAAGCGCTGACCGGCGATCTTCCCGTCATCTATCCCTTCATCGTCAACGATCCCGGCGAGGCAGCGCAGGCCAAGCGGCGCATCGGCGCGGTCACGATCGGCCACCTGCCGCCGCCGCTGGAAACATCCGCTGTGCCGGAGGGCCTGTGCCGGCTCGAACGGCTGCTCGATGAATATTCGACCGCCGACGGTCTCGATCCCGCCCGCCGCCAGCGCCTCATCGCGGCGATCCGCGACGAGGCCCGTGCCGCCGGCCTCGAAGAGGATCTCGGTCTCGACGCATCGGCAGCGCCCGCCGAGGCGATCCCGCGGATCGATCGCTTCGTCTGCGATCTCAAGGAGAGCCAGTTCGGCGACGGCCTGCACGTGTTCGGCCGCGGCGCTTGCGGTGATGCGGAGCGGAATGCGCTGCTTGCTGCGCTGGCAGGCCGGCGCGTTGCGCCGGGCCCGTCGGGCTCGCCCTATCGCGGACGCCAGGACGTGCTGCCGACCGGGCGCAATCTCTTCGCCGTCGATCCGCGCGCGGTGCCGACGCCGTCGGCTCATGCGCAAGGCATCAAGCTTGCGGAAGAGCTGCTCCGCCGCCATTTGCAGGATCACGGCGACTGGCCGAAGGGCCTCATCGTCGATCTCTGGGGCTCGGCGACGATGCGCACGGCGGGCGAGGAATTCGCGATGGCGCTGCACCTGGCCGGCCTCGCGCCGCGCTGGGATCACGCCTCCGGCCGCGTCACCGGCTATGACATCATCGCGCCGGCCGAGCTCGGCCGTCCGCGCATCGACGTCACGCTGCGCGTGTCGGGCCTGTTCCGCGATGTCTTCGCGGGTCTTGCGCAATTGTTCGAAGCCGCTTCCGAAGCGCTCGCGGCGCGTGAGGACGAGGGCGAGGAGAATCCGTATCGTCACCGTACCTCGCGCGTCTTCGCGCCGCGCCCAGGACACTACGGCGTCGGATTGTCCGCTATCCCGGATGCCTTCACGTCGGAGACACGCGATGCGGCGGGGGAGGCCTGGCTATCCGCATCGTCCTGGGCCTTCTCGGCAGATGGTGCAATGCAGCCAGATCGCGCCGGCATCGAACAGCGGCTCGCATCTGCCGACGCTTTCGTCCATGTGCAGGACTTGCCCGAAACCGATCTGCTGCTCGCGGCCGACTATGCTGCGCATGAGGCAGGCGTCGCCGCAGCTGCGGCACATCTCGGCGCGGAGGGGCCATCGCTCTATCACCTCGACGCGACACGCCCCGAGCAACCTCGCGCGCGCACGCTGACGGAGGAGATTTCGCGTGTCGTCCGGGCGCGCGCGGTCAATCCGGCGTGGATCGCCGGCATGATGCGGCATGGTTTTCGCGGCGCCGCCGAGATCACCGCGACGCTGGAGCACATGGCCGCCTTCGCGCATCTCGCGGACGCCGTGCCGCCGCATCTGTTCGACCTCTACTACGATGCCACGCTCGGCAACGACGACGTCCGGGCCTTCATGGCCAATGAAAATCCGTCCGCGCTCGCCGCGATGGAGACCTGCTTCACACGCCTGCACGACGCCTCACTCTGGCGAACCCGCCGCAATTCGATCGCGGCGGCGCTGCGGGAGGCCTCATGAGCGCGGGCGCAGTCAAAGGCTGGTGTCCCGGCGCGCTGCGCCCGATGCTGTCGGGCGACGGGTTCGTGGTGCGCGTGCGTCCGTTTGGCGGGCGACTTGAAGCACCACAGATCTCCGGGCTTGCCGAACTGGCCGAACGCTTCGGCAATGGTCTGATCGACGTCACACGCCGGGCAAATCTCCAGATCAGGGGCGTCAAAGAGGAGAGCCATCTTCCGTTGCTTGACGGCCTTGCGCGGCTCCAGCTGCTCGACCCCGACGCCGACATCGAGGCTCGGCGCAACATCCTGGTGACACCGTTCTGGAGCAACGGCGACGAAACGCAGTCGCTCGCCGCGGAGCTCGAGGAGGCGCTCGCCGATTCCGGCCTTGCGCTTCCCACCAAGTTCGGCTTCGCCGTCGACGACGGAAGGTCACGGGTGCTCGCCGGCGATTCCGCCGACATCCGCATCGAGCGCGATCGCTCGGGTCGTCTCCTGGTGCGGGCCGATGGTGCGAGGCTTGGCCGCTCCGTCGCGCGCGGCGAGGCCGTGAGCACGGCGCTGGCGCTCGCAAGCTGGTTCATCATCTCCGGTGGCGCGAGGGGCGGGCGAGGGCGCATGGCAGCCCACATCGCGTCCGGCACCGCGTTGCCTCAATCGCTGCGCGGCGAGACCGAACCCGCGCCCGTCATGGCCGCGGCGCGGCCGGGGCACTATCCGCAAGGCGCGATGGTCGGCGTCGCGTTCGGGCAAATGCTGCATGTGACGCTCCATCAGTTCTCTGCTTGCGGACATGCGCTGCGCATGACGCCCTGGCGAATGGTGCTCAGCGAGGGCAAGCGCGAGATGCCGGGCGGGGCGGGCCTCATCACCGAGCCGTACGACCCCGCGCTGCGCGTGATCGCCTGCAGCGGCGCGCCGCGCTGCCAAGAAGCTCATGCCGATACGCGCGCGCTCGCAGCAGCGCTGGCGCCGCGCATTGCCGCCGATGTGCGGCTCCACGTCTCCGGCTGCGGCAAGGGCTGCGCCCATTCCGGCACGGCTGCGGTCACGTTGATTGCGACGCATGCCGGTTTCGATCTCGTCCGCGACGGCTCGACCCGTGACGAGCCGGTCCTGCGCGGGCTCGACGGCGCCGACATCGTCAGCGATCCCTCGATCCTGGTCGGAGGGAACTGATGCCGCACACCTACGAGACCGATGGCGCGGCGATCTACCGGCAGTCCTTCGCGACCATTCGGGCCGAGGCCGATCTGGCCCGCTTTACGCCGGACGAGGAGCCGGTCGTGGTGCGCATGATCCACGCCGCCGGCATGGTCGGCCTGGAGGCGCATATCCGCTTCTCACCGGGCATGGCAGCAACTGCGCGCGCCGCTTTGCAGCGAGGCGCGCCGATCCTGTGCGACGCGCGCATGGTCTCGGAAGGCATCACGCGCGCAAGACTTCCCGCGGCCAATGCCGTCATCTGCACGCTCGGAGACTCCGCCGTTCCTGCGCTCGCGCAATCCATGCGCAACACGCGCTCGGCCGCGGCGCTCGAGCTGTGGCGGCCGCATCTCGATGGCGCGATCGTCGCAATCGGCAACGCGCCGACCGCGCTGTTTCATCTGCTCAACATGCTGGAGGATCGCGATTGCCCGCGGCCTGCGGCGATCATCGGCTGTCCCGTCGGCTTTGTCGGTGCCGCCGAATCGAAAGCCGCGCTGATGGCCGATCCGCCGGTCCCGGCATTGACGGTCGAAGGCCGCCTCGGTGGTTCCGCCATCACGGTTGCTGCCGTCAACGCGCTGGCGAGCCGGAGCGAATAGCCATGGGACGCATCATCTGCTGCGGTCTCGGCCCCGGCGATCCTGATCTGATGAGCGTGCGCGCCGACCGCACGGTTCGCGGCGCTAGCCACGTCGCCTATTTCCGCAAGAAGGGCAGGCCGGGCCAGGCGCGCCGCATCGTCGAGGGCATGCTGGCTGCCGACGTCACCGAATATCCGATGGAATATCCGGTCACCACGGAGATTGCCTTCGAAAGTCCTGAATACGTTCAGCTGCTCGCCGGCTTCTACGACGAATGGGCGGAACGCCTGGCGCGGCTGGCGCGTGCGGTCGACGTCGTCGTGCTGTGCGAAGGCGATCCCTATTTCTACGGCTCGTTCATGCACCTGCACATGCGCCTGCAAGGCCGTGTCGAGATCGAGGTGATCGCCGGCATTCCCGGGATGGTCGGCTGCTGGAACGGCGTCGGGCAGCCCATCGCGCTCGGCGACGACGTGACGACGGTGCTGATGGGCACGCTCCCCGAGGACGAGCTCGAACGGCGCATGCGCGATTCCGATGCGCTCGTCGTCATGAAGACCGGCCGCAACATCGCAAAGGTGCGCCGCGCGCTCGCAGCCGCCGGCCGGCTCGACGACGCCTGGCTGGTCGAGCGCGGCACCATGCCGGACGAACGCGTGGTGCGGCTCGCCGAGATCGACGCCGCCGATTGCCCCTATTTTGCGATCGTGCTGGTGCACGGCAAGGGCCGGCATCTGGATGCCGCCGAATGACGGGCACGCTGACCATCGCGGGCCTCGGGCCCGGGAGCGACGCGTTGGTGACGCCGGAAGTCTCCGCCGCGCTCGCAGCCGCGACCGACATTCTGGGCTATGCGCCCTATGTCGCGCGCGTGCCGCCGCGACCGGGTCTGACCCTGCATCCCTCCGAGAATCGCGAGGAGCTGCAACGCGCGAGCGAGGCCTTGCGGCTGGCGGCCGATGGCGGCCAGGTCGTCGTCGTGTCCTCCGGCGATCCCGGCGTGTTCGCGATGGCCTCGGCCGTGTTCGAGGCGCTCGAACGGGCGCCGCAATGGCAGGCGCTGCCGATCCGTGTGCTGCCCGGTATCACCGCGATGCTGGCGGCGGCCGCGCGTGCCGGCGCGCCGCTCGGTCATGATTTCTGCGCGATCAATCTCTCCGACAATCTCAAGCCGTGGGCGGTGATCGAGAAACGCCTCCGCCTCGCGGCGGAAGCCGATTTTGCCATTGCGATGTACAATCCGCGCTCGGCGAGCCGGCCGGAGGGATTTGGCCGCGCGCTTGCGGTGCTTCGTGAGGCCGGCTGCGGCGGGCGCTTGGTGATCTTCGCGCGCGCGATCAGCGCGGCCGACGAGAGGATCGCGACCGTCGCGCTGAACGAAGCGACGCCTGAAATGGCCGACATGCGCACGCTCGTGATCGTCGGCAATTCGCAGACGCGCCGCGTCGGCCGCTGGGTCTATGCTCCGAGGCGGGTAGAATGACCGAGCCACTGCATCACGTCGGCGACCCGCTCGACCCGCAATCGCTCGGGCAGTTGCGGCCGCGAGATCATGACCACGGGCAGGCCCAGCGTACGGGCCGCGTCGATCTTGGCGCGCGCGCCGTCGCCGCCGGAATTGCGGGCGACGATCCAGGCGATGCCGCGCGTGCGCAGCGTCTCCAGTTCGCTTGGAAGCGTGAACGGTCCACGCGACACGATCACATCGGCGGCGAAGGGCAGGGGCGCTTCGGGCGGATCGACAAAGCGCAGCGTATAGGTGTGCTGTGGCTTGCTCGCGAACGGCGCAATGTGCTGGCGGCCGATGGCGAGGAACACGTTTGTCGGCACGTCAGGCAGCGCGGCGACGGCCGCGTTGACGTCGCGCGTTTCGATCCAGTTATCGCCGGGCGCTCTCGTCCAGGGCGCGCGTTCCAGTGCGATCAATGGCGCGCCGGTTTCCGCACACGCCTCGGCCGCGTTCCGGCTCATCTCGGCCGCGAAGGGATGCGTTGCGTCGATCACATGGGTGATATTTTCGTGGCGAATGTAATCGGCAAGGCCGCTCACGCCGCCAAAACCGCCGATGCGGGTCGGCAGCGGCTGGTCGGCTGGCGCGCGGGTGCGGCCGCCATAGGAATAGACGGCGTCGATGCCGGCGCGCGCGATCTCCGCTGCGAGCAGGCTCGCATCGGCTGTTCCGCCCAGAATGAGGGCGCGCGTCATGTCTGATCCCTGGCTGACAATCATCGGTATCGGCGAAGATGGCCTTGTCGGGCTGTCCGAGGCAAGCCGAAAGGCGCTTGCCGAGGCGGAAACCGTCTTCGGCGGCGAGCGCCATCTCGCGCTTGCGGAGGTTGGCAGCCGTGCCCGCCCGTGGTCGGTGCCGTTCGACGCAAAGATCGTGCTGAGCTGTCGTGGCCGGCCGACGGCGGTGCTGGCCTCCGGCGATCCGTTCTGGCATGGCGCCGGCGCGAGCCTCGCCGAGATGCTTGATGGCGGCGAGTGGATCGCGCACCCCGCGCCGTCGACATTCTCGCTTGCGGCCGCGCGGCTGGGCTGGCGACTCGAATCCGTAACGTGCCTTGGCCTCCATGCTGCGCCATTCGAGCGTCTCGTGCCGCATTTGGCGGAAGGCGCACGCATTCTGTGCCTGGTGCGCGACGCAGCGGCGGTCGACGATCTCACGAAATGGCTGACCCAACGCGGATGGGGCGCCTCACTCGTGTGGACGCTCGCTGCGCTGGGCGGCCCACGCGAAAGTATCGACCAGCATCGCTCCGATCTCTTTGCCGGGGATGTTGCAGGCAATCTGGTGGCGGTGGCGGTGCAGGCGCATGGAGGCCACGGCATTCCCCGCAGTTCGGGATTGTCGGACGATCTCTTCGTCCATGACGGCCAGATCACCAAGCGGCCGGTGCGTGCGCTCGCCCTCTCGGCGCTGGCGCCGCGGCCCGGCGAACGGCTGTGGGACGTCGGCGCCGGTTCGGGTTCGATCTCGGTGGAGTGGGGGCTGTGCGGTGGGACGGCCACGGCCATCGAGCTGCGCGAAGATCGCGCCGCGAACATTCGCAGCAATGCCGCCGCGTTCGGATTGGCGCACCGGATCACCATCGTTTCGGGGAAGGCGCCCGAAGCCCTTGCTGCGCTGGAGCCGCCGGATGCCGTCTTCATCGGCGGCGGCCTCGATGGCGTGATGTTCGATGCGATCTGGGCGCGCCTCTCGCCTGGGGCGCGGTTCGTCGCACATTCGGTCACGCTGGAGACGGAAGCGCTGCTCGCCGAACTGCACCAGCGCCATGGTGGCGAGCTGATGCGGGTCGAAATCGCGCATGCGGCCCCACTCGGTCGCTACCGCTCCTGGGAGGCGACGCGGCCGGTGGTGCAATGGAGTGCGATCCGATGAAAGTCGCCGGTCTGGGATTCAGGAGCGACGTGACGCTCGCCGCGCTGCGCGAGGCGCTCGTGACGGCTGGCGGCCCCGAAGGTCTTGCGGCATTCGCGACCGTCAGCGACAAGGCCGACGCGGAGGCGCTGAAGCAGCTCGCGCAGGAATGCGGTGTGCCGATCAAGGCCGTTCCGGCCGACAGGCTGGCCGGCATCGACACGCCGACGCAGTCGAAACTCGTCGCGGAAAAGTTCGAGACGGGATCGCTTGCCGAGGCCGCGGCGCTCGCTGCGGCCGGTCCCGGCGCGCGGCTGATTGCGACGCGCGTCGTCTCGCAGGATCGCACCGCGACCGCCGCGATCGCGGAAGGAGACGGCGCATGACGGTGCATTTCATCGGCGCCGGCCCGGGCGCGCCCGATTTGCTGACACTGCGCGGCCGCGATCTGATCGCCGCCTCTCCGGTCTGTCTCTATGCCGGCTCGCTGGTGCCGGAGGGCGTGCTGGCGCATTGCCCACCCGGTGCACGCATCGTCAACACCGCGCCGCTGTCGCTCGACGAGATCATCGCGGAGATCGCCGACGCGCATGCGGAAGGCAAGGATGTCGCGCGGCTGCATTCCGGCGACCTCTCGATCTGGTCGGCAATGGGCGAGCAGCTTCGCCGCCTGCGCGCGCTCGGCATTCCCTACACGGTGACGCCGGGCGTGCCGTCCTTTTCCGCCGCTGCGGCCGCGCTGGAGGCCGAGCTGACGCTGCCGGGTCTTGCCCAGACGGTGGTGTTGACGCGCACGCCCGGTCGCGCCAGCGCAATGCCCGAAGGCGAGAAGCTCGCCGCGTTCGCCGCGACCGGCGCGGTGCTCGCGATTCATCTGTCGATCCATCTGCTCGACCAGGTCGTCGCCGAGCTGACGCCGCATTACAGCGCCGATTGCCCGGTCGCGATTGTCTGGCGCGCGAGCTGGCCGGAGCAGCGCATCGTGCGTGCGACGCTGGCAACGCTCGATGCGGCCGTGGGTACCGAGATGGAGCGCACCGCGCTGATCCTGGTCGGCAAGACGCTTGGCGCTGCCGATTTCGACGAGAGCCGCCTCTATGCCGCCGATTACGACCGCCGCTATCGGCCCGTCGGCGCCGAGCCGCGCTTTCCGGAGGCGTCGTGATGCCGGCGAGCCTCGTCATCTCCGCGCCCGCCTCCGGCGTCGGCAAGACCACGCTGACGCTGGCGCTCGCTCGCGCCTGGCGCCAGCGCGGCCTGAACGTGCAGTGCTTCAAGAGCGGGCCCGATTACATCGATCCCGCCTTCCACGCCGCCGCCACCGAACGCGCCTCGGTCAACGTTGATAGCTGGGCGATGGATCGCGGCACCATCGCGCATCTCGTCAGCCGTGCTGTCGATGCCGATGTCGTGCTCGCCGAGGGATCGATGGGCCTGTTCGACGGTGTCGCCGCACGCGGCGTCTCCGGCACCGGTGCCACCGCCGACATTGCGGAGATGCTGGGCTGGCCGGTCGTTCTGGTGATCGATCCGTCGGGCCAGGCGCAGACTGCGGCCGCAATCGCCGCAGGCCTTCGCGATTATCGTGCCGGCGTGCGCCTTGCGGGCGTCGTGCTCAACCGCGTCGCCAGCCCGCGTCATGAAGATCTGGTGCGGCGTGCGCTTGTTGATGCCGGCATCGCCGTGTTCGGCGCGCTGCCGCGTCATGCCGAGATCAGCATGCCGAAGCGGCATCTCGGCCTGGTGCAGGCCGAGGAGCGAGCCGAGATCGGCCAGCTGATCGACGAGGCCGCGCGCTTCGTCGCCGAGCATGTCGATCTCGATGCCGTGTTGCGATCGGCGGCTCGCTGGTTGCCGCAACCTGCCGCGAACGGTCTCATCGTGGCGCCACCCGGGCAACGCATTGCGCTCGCCCGCGATGCGGCTTTCTCCTTCGTCTATCCGCACATGCTGGAGGCCTGGCGCGCGGCAGGCGCCGAGATCTCGACATTCTCGCCGCTTGCCGATGAAGTGCCTGACGCGAGCGCCGACGTCTGCTGGCTTCCTGGCGGCTATCCCGAACTGCATGCCGGCAGGCTCGCGGCCAATGCGCGCTTTCGAAACGGCCTGCGCGCCTTCGCCGAGACACGGCCGGTGCACGGGGAGTGCGGAGGCTATATGGTGCTGGGAGCTGCTTTGACCGATGCGGACGGCGTCCGCCATGAGATGACGGGCCTGCTTGGCCTGGAGACGAGCTTTGCCAAACGCCGCATGCACCTGGGCTATCGTCTTGCCGAACTGGCTGCGCCGATGCCGGGGCATCAGCCCGGCGCACGCCTGCGCGGTCACGAGTTCCACTATTCGACGATCGTCGCGCAGCCGGATGCGCCGCTGGCGGTCGTGCACGATGCGGCGGGCGCCGTCATGGCCGAGACCGGCTCGCGGCGCGGCCACGCCACCGGTACGTTCTTTCATCTGATCGCGGAGGACCGGTGAAAGGATTCGTGTCGTTCATTTCCGCCGGACCCGGCGATCCCGAATTGCTCACGGTGAGGGGCGCCGCGCGGCTGCGCGAGGCCGACGTCGTGCTCTATGACGACCTCGCCTCCGGTGCGATTCTGGATCTCGCGCGGCCCGGCGCCAATCTCGTCGCGGTGGGAAAACGGGCAGGGCGGCCCTCGACCAAGCAGCACCACGTCAACCGTCTCCTGGTCGACTATGCCGCGACTGGCGCGCGCGTGGTGCGGCTGAAGTCCGGCGATGCCGGCATTTTCGGCCGGCTCGAGGAGGAGCTGGAGACGCTGCGCGACGCCGGCATCGGCTACGAGATCGTTCCCGGCGTCACTGCGGCCTGCGTCGCCGTCGCCCAGGCCGGCATTCCCCTGACCCGTCGGCATACCTCCCGCCGGGTGCAGTTCATCACGGGTGCCGATGTCAGCGGCGAGCTGCCGTCCAACCTGAACTGGGCGGCGCTGGCCGATCCCGAGGCCACGACCGTGGTCTATATGGGCCGGCGCACCTTTCCGACGCTTGCCGCAAAATTGATCGCGCACGGCCTCGCCCCGAACACGCCCGCACTGTTTGCCGAATCCCTCGGCCGTCCCGACGAGCGGCTGGTCCGTACCACCATTGCCGAGCTCGCCGAGCAGCTTGCGCGGGGCGGCGCCGCGTCCACGGCGGCCGTGATCCTGTTCGGCGCGCTGGCGGGGGATTATCCGTCATGACGGCGGCGGTCGCCCTTCGCCTCTTGACGCCCGGCTCGCGAAAGGCGCACACAGGAGAGGCATGGTGCTCAACGCGGCGCAAAGCGCCGGAGCATAATCGGGAATGGGGGTGGGCGGACCCAGTTGCGGCGCCCAAAACCCCAGCCGCCCCCGCGACTGTAAGCGGTGAGGGACTTCGAATCGCCACTGGGCCGCAAGGTTCGGGAAGGCCGGAGAACCCAGTGAACCGCGAGCCAGGAGACCGGCCCTGCACGTTTTGAGACCAAGGCCGTCGGGTGTGACGGCAGGAAGGAATTGAGCCATGCATATCGAACCGGGAATCGTCACGGGCGCCAAGCTCGTACTGAGTTACGCAACCGGCATCGCCGCAGGCGGCGTTGCGCTGAAGCTGGCGGCCGAAACCGTCCGCGCGCAGGGCGTCGGCTCGTTCGCCGCGCGCACGCTCGCCACCACGGGCCTCGTCTTCACCTTCTTCCAGGTCCTGCCGCACTTCCCGGTCGGCGTTTCCGAAGTGCACTTCATCCTTGGCTCGACCTTGTTCCTGCTGTTTGGTGCTGCGCCCGCCGCCTTCGGCCTCGCATTCGGCCTGCTGCTCCAGGGTCTGTTGTTCGAGCCCGCTGACCTGCCCCAATACGGCATGAACGTCACCACGCTGCTGGTGCCGCTGTTCGCGATCCAGGCCATCGCCACGCGCATCATTTCGCGTAACACCGCCTATGTCGATCTGAAGTACGGTCAGGCGCTGGCGCTGTCGACGACCTATCAAGCGGGTGTTGTCGCCTGGGTGGCGTTCTGGGCGCTCTACGGCTCCGGCTTTGCCATGAGCAACCTCGCCAACATCGCGACCTTCGCGGCCTCCTACGCGCTGGTCATCGTGATCGAGCCGCTGGCAGACCTGGCAGTGCTGGCGCTGGCGAAGTCGCTGCACGGCGTCACTGCGCCCGGCCTCGTCACTCCGCGCCTGCACAACGGCGCCTGAGAGACAAGCGAAAGGGCGGCCTTGATTGCCGCCCTTCGCGCTCGCGATGCTCACGCTCTCCCTGATAGGCATCGGTTGCGGCGATCCCGAGCAGCTCACGCGCGCCGCGATCGCTGCCATCAACGCGGCCGATCTCGTCCTGATCCCGCGCAAGGGGCCTGCGAAGTCCGATCTTGCCGATCTCAGGCGAACGATCTGCGCGGACGTGCTCACCAGCGACACGACAGCCATCGCCGAATTCGATCTTCCTGCGCGCGATGCTGGTGAGGCTGATTACCGCAAGGGCGTGGACGATTGGCACGAGGCGGTGGCTGCGGCCTGGTCGCAAACCATCGCAAATCATCTCGAAGGTGACGGGAAGGTTGCGCTGCTGATCTGGGGCGATCCGTCGCTCTACGATTCCTCGCTACGCATTGCACGGCGACTGAATCCGTTGCCGAAGATCGAAGTCGTGCCCGGCATCACCTCGATCCAGGCGCTGTGCGCGGCGCATGCGCTGCCGCTCAACGACATCGGCGAGCCGTTCCTGGTCACGACGGGGCGGCGCCTGCGCGAAGGCGGCTGGCCGCAAGGTGTCGATACCGTGGTGGTGATGCTCGACGGCGGCACGGCGTTCCAGTCGCTTGAGCCAGCGGGGCTTCATATCTGGTGGGGCGCCTATCTCGGCATGCCCGATCAGATCATCATGTCCGGCGCACTCGCCGAGATCGGCCCTCGCATCGTCGCGCTGCGGCAGGAAGCGCGCGAGCGGCACGGCTGGATCATGGACAGCTATATTCTCAAGCGCAGGGCGTAAGCGAGGCAGCATGCTTCCCGAATGGGTTTACCGGAACTGCCCCGAGGTCTCCGCGGTCCATCGCGAGGCGGCCATTGCGCGGCAGGCGCAACTGACCAAGCCGACCGGCGCGCTCGGCCGGCTCGAGCAGCTCGCGATCGAGCTTGCGGGCTTGCAGGCGACCGAAGAGCCGCGCGCCTCGCGGGTGCCGATCATCATCTTCGCCGGCGATCACGGCATCGTCGCGCAGGGCGTGTCGGCCTATCCGCAAGCCGTGACGATCGCGATGATGGCGAATTTTGCCTCCGGCGGCGCAGCGATCTCGGTGCTGGCGCGTGAACTGGGTTCGAGCCTGGAGGTGGTCGACGCCGGCACGCTGGCCCGGGAGCAGATGGCGGGAATCGTGACCGACAAGCCGCGCAGCGGCACGCGCGACTTCAGCCTCGAGGCTGCGCTCACGCCCACGGACCTCGCCTTTGCCTTCGAGGCCGGCCGGCGCGCGGTGGTGCGCGCCGACGCCGGTCGGCCAGATCTCCTGATCCTCGGCGAGATGGGCATCGGCAACACCACGACCTCAGCGGCGATCGCGGCGAGCCTGCTTGGTGTGAGCGCCGGGGAGATCGCGGGCAGCGGCACCGGCGTCGATGCGGCCGGCCGCGCGCACAAGGCACGGGTGATCGATGCGGCGATCGCCCGCCACGGCGTCGCCGGAGCGTCGGTCGAGAAGATCCTGTGCGCCGTCGGCGGCCTCGAGATCGCGGCGATCTCGGGCGCGATCATTGCGGCCGCGCAAGCCCGCATTCCGGTGTTGATCGACGGCTTCATCGTGTCCGTCGCGGCTCTGGCGGCGGCGCGTCTCAATCCGTCCTGCCAGCCGTTCCAGCTCGCCTCGCATCAATCGGCGGAGCAGGGGCATCGGCTGGTGCTGCGCGCGCTCAACGTTCAGCCGCTGATCAGCCTCGATCTCAGGCTCGGCGAGGGATCCGGGGCGGCCATCGCGCTGCCGCTGGTCCGCGCGGGCTGCGCGCTTCACAACGGCATGGCGACGTTCGCGCAGGCCAACGTGCCGGATCGCCCGGCCTGATGCGGCTCAGGCCACGCGCTGGTTGACGGAGACGACGCGCCAGCCCGCCGTGAGCCGGTCGATCCGGGTCAGCGACAGCGGATCGATCACGAAGCGCAAGGCGGCCCGCGGCGTCAGGTCCAGTGCGATGCAGAGCGCGGCGCGGATGGTGCCGGAATGCACGACGAGCGTTGCCGATCCCGCCCCGATCCGCGACAGACCCAGCCGGACGCGGGCGACCTGATCCGCAAAGCTTTCGCCGTTCGGCGGCCGTTCGTGCGCCGGATCGTGCCAGAACTGCGCGTAAGTCTCGCCACCGGCCGCGGCGAGCTCGTCATGCCGACGGCCGGTCCAGTCGCCGAAATCCTGCTCGCGGAATTCGCTGACCAATTCCGGTTCGAGCCGCAGTGCGCGCGCGGTCTCGACCGTACGCCGCGACGGGCTGGCATAGCTGGTGGCATCCGGCGGCAAATGCTGCCGCAGAGCCACCAACGCTGCGTGATCGCCGAGATCCGCCCGCGCATCAGCAGCATGGATCGTCCCCGCCACGCCTTCGACGGTCGCATGCCGTATCAGCCAGAGGAAGGTCTCGCCTTCCATGCTCGCCTCCAGGAAAGTTGGTCGCTGTGGCCACAACGCCGCAACTGGCGCATTGACTCTGTCATGATGGTAATCCTAGATGATCGCGACGGTTTCCCCGAGAGGGAATGAAAAGGGAATGCGGTGCGGGGAAACTTGTCCCCAATGCCGCGGCTGCCCCCGCAACTGTAAGCGGTGAATCCTTCGTCACAAGCCACTGGGTCCTCGGTCCCGGGAAGGCGACGAAGCGGTCACGACCCGCGAGCCAGGAGACCTGCCGTCAGCCGTGGTCACACGCGAAGATGTCGGTCGGGGAGTACAGACATTCGGCTTCATCGGACGGTCCGAAAGGCCAACGGATGAAACCTCGTTCGCTGTGACGTGCCACTGACGTCATACCGAGGTTTCGTATCGTGTCTTCCATCTGTATCTTACGGCGGAGCCGCTTCCTGCTCGCCTCCGCTGCGTTTACGTCGTTTGTCATCGCCGATAGGCCTGCCGCCCTGGCGCAGCAGGTCCGCGAACCCCTGCCGCCGGTCGAGGTCTCGCCTGCTGAAACCGGCAGGCAAGCCAAGCCGGCCAACCGTGAAGCGCAACGCGCGCGCCGTGCAACTGCGCGCCGGCCAGCGACCGCATCGGCTCCGCCCAAGCCCAGCGCACCGGCCGCGACACCAGAGACGCCGCTCAACAGCAATGTGGTCGCCGAAAGCGCCTCGCGGCTCGGCCTGACCGTACGTGAGACGCCGGCGACGGTCGAGGTGATCTCCGCCCAGACCATTCGCGAGCAGGGCTATCGAACGGTCTCAGAGGTGGCGCAGGGTGCTGTCGGCGTCACCTCCGGCGACAATCCGGCCGAGCCCGCGGCCTTCTCCATGCGCGGCTTCACCAACAGCCAGATCAATACGCTCTACAACGGCATCAAGATCGGCCCGCAGAACATGACCTCGCGGATCACCGACACCGCCAATCTCGAGGCCGTGGAGTTCGTCAAAGGCCCGGCCTCGGTGATGTCAGGCGAGGGCGCCGCCGGCGGCGCCATCAACTTCGTCACCAAGCAGCCGCACATCGGGCTGATCCGGAACGAAGCCGAGTTTTCCTGGGACTCGCTCAACTCATTCCGCGCCCATTACGGCTCGGGCGGCAGCACCAATGTGCAGGGCCTCGACTATCGCTTCGACATCAGCCGTTCCACGCTCAACGGCTTTGCCGACGACACCAACGTCAAGATGTTCGACACGTCCGGCCAGCTCGACTACCGCATCTCCGATAGTCTCAAGATCTGGGGCGCTATCGAGTACCGCGAGGATCGCTCCAAGGCCTATTGGGGCGCACCGCTGGTGCCGGTCGCCTTCAGCGGCTCGCATGCAACGACGGGGATCGTCTCCGGCAACTACGTCTCGAACTACAACGGGACGAATCTCGGTGCCGTCACCATCGACGACCGCACCTTCAACACCAATTACAATGTTCTCGATAACCGGAATGTCGCCCAGGAAGTGTGGCTGCGCGGCGGCTTCGAGCTGAAATTGGCGCCTGACCTGTCGCTGAAGAGCCAGGCCTATGGCTACGGTGCAGAACGGAGCTGGTTCAACAACGAGATCGAGGCGTTCAACTCCACCACGAACCTGGTCGATCGCGAGCGCTTCTATGTCGCGCATAGCCAGCGCCTGGTCGGCAACATCACCGACCTGACCTGGGACGCGAATATCGCAGGCTTCGACAACCGGCTGGTCACGACCTTGTCGACAAGCTATCTCGATTTCGTCAGGCCGGGCGCGGCAAATTTTCCAGGCGATTCCGTTTCGCTGGTCGATCCCAACCGCGGCTACTACGGCCTGCTCACGACCCAGCAGCAGACCGCGCGCATCGACAACGAAGCGCTCTCGTTCGAGGACCGGCTGAAGCTCACGCGCAGCTTCGCGCTGGTCGGCGGCCTCCGCATCGAGCATATCGGGCTCGACCGCAATTCGACCAATGTGAGCGGGCAGGAGAAGGCAGGCTTCCCGTTCACGCAAGACTGGGCGCCGGTGACGGGCCGCATCGGCTACACCTGGGAGGCCGTTCCCGGCCTGACCTTCTTCAGTCAATACGCCACCGGCGCCGATATCGCCGCCAACAACATCTTCCTGCTCGCACCCACCCAGCCGCTCGACCTGACGACCGCGCGCACCTACGAGACCGGTGTCAAGCATCTGTTCTGGGACAACAGGGCGGAATGGTCGTTCTCGGCCTACGACATCCTGCGCAAGAACGTCTACGCGGCGGCCGGCGGCATGCAGCTCAACATTGCGGGACGACAGGAGTCGAAGGGCGTCGAGCTTGCTGCGGCGGTGCGGCCGATCGAGCCGCTTCGGCTGTGGGGCAACATCGCCTATGTCGACGCGCGCTATGCCGACTACGATTTCGTCGGCGGCTCGTTCTCCGGCAACACACCGCCGAACGTGCCGCGTATCGTGGCCAACGCCGGCGTGTCGTATCGGTTCTTCACGCCCTGGCCGGTGGAACTCGGCATCACCGGCCGCCATGTCGGCGACCGCTACAACACCGATGCCAATGTCGTGACGATGAAGGCGTACACGGTGGCCGACGTCTATGCCTTCGTCGACATTCCCAAGACGGTGTTCAATGCGGTGGACCGGGCCCGCCTGACCTTCCGCATCCGCAACATCACCGACAAGCGCTATGCGATCTGGGGCGATCCGTTCTACCCCGACCAGATCCTGCTGGGCGCGCCGCGCACCTACGAGATCTCGGCCGCGTTCAAATGGTAGGACGCTGAACGCATGATGGGCGCGATCGTCCTCTCGCACCGCTGGCTCGGGATCGCGTTCTGCCTCCTGTTCGCGATGTGGTTCGCGACCGGGATCGTGATGCACTTCGTTCCGTTTCCGTCGCTGACGGAAGCGGAGCGGTTTGCCGGGCTCGTGCCGGTGGATCGCGGCGAGATCAGGATTTCGGTCGGAGACGCCGTGGCCGCGAGCGGGATCGCGGATGCCACGCGCGTGCGGCTGATCCAGCGGAGCGTCGGACCGGTCTACATCGCGTCGGGACCGACGCGTTCCGGAGCGGTGCGCGCCTCGGACGGGCAGGACGCATCGGTGATCTCCGCCGATGCCGCGCTCGCCATCGTGCGAGCTCACGCCCGTCAGCGTGGACTCGACGCAGCACGTGCCACGATCACCGGGCATTCTGACTACGATCAATGGAGCGTGCCGAATGGATTCGATCGCCACCGGCCGTTGTTCCGCGCTGCCCTCGGCGATGCCGCCGGGACGGAGGTCTATGTCTCGTCATCGACCGGCGAGGTGGTGCTTGACACGACGCGCAGCGAGCGCGCCTGGAATTGGGCCGGCAGTGTTCTGCACTGGATCTATCCCACGGTTCTGCGAAGCAACTGGGCGCTGTGGGATGGGGTGGTCTGGACCTTGTCGCTGCTCGCATTGATCGCAGCATTGCTTGGTGCGGTGCTCGGGATCGCGCGGGTGAAGATTCGAGGACACCTGATCTCCTCACCCTATCGTGGCTGGCATGCCCTGCACCACCTCATTGGGCTTGCGGCGATGGTCTTCGTGCTGAGCTGGATCTTCAGCGGCTGGCTCTCGATGGATCACGGGCGGCTGTTCTCGCGCGGGCAGTTGACCCCGGCCGAGGCCGGCGTGATCAACGGTGCGCCGGATTGGAGGGAGGCCGCATCGCTCGATCGCCAGTCAATATCCTCCTCGGCCCGCGAGGTCGAATGGTTCGGCTTCAACGGCACTGTCTATCGGCGCGACCGGGTCGGGCTTGGCGGTCAGAGATTGATCAGGGCAGGGGATCTGCCGCACGATGAGCCGACGGGGTTTCTCAGCGCGCGCGAGCTGTCGGCATTGACGGCGCGCCTCGCCCCGCGCTGCGACGCACCGTCCGTCGTCGCCGATGGCGATTCTTACAACGTGCGATCAGCCTTCCCGGGTTCACCTGTCTATCGATTGCGCTGTGGCGAACTCTGGTTCGACATCGATGGCGCGGAAGGCCGCGTGCTGCAACGGTTGGATGCCTCGCGGCGGGCCTATCGCTGGGTCTACGGCGCGTTGCATACGCTGGACTTCCCCGCTCTCATGGCAAGCCCGCGTCTGCGTGACGTCCTGGTCGTTGGGCTCTGCGCACTCGGGCTGGCATTCTCGATCACGGGCATCGTCATCGGCTGGCGGCGTTTGCGTCAATCCAACCCTGTCTTGCCCGGCGCCCAATAGGCCTTGGTCCTCATCCGCGATGTTGCGACGCCGGCCGCTTTCAGGGCCCGGCTGATACGCTGGATCGACGAAGCCTTGCCGGTCAGGACGAAATGCGCGCTTGCGGAAAAGCGCAGCAGTTCGGCCTCGACGGCTGCGAGATGGGCATCCTCGGCGCTGCGCGCGATCAGTGTCGCGCTGGCGAGACCGATCGCCGCCAGAACGGGACTTGCTTCGGCGGCATCCGAAACTTCGAACACGTGGATTGTACCGCCTGCCTGCCGGCTCTCCTTAAGTGCCGAAGCAAGGCCGAATGAGGTTTCATCGCCGAACAAGACTATGGGCGGTTCTCCCGCGGAAGGTTCGAGTGAGCGGCGCGGGCCGAAGAGCCAGCACATGTCGCCTTCCTGCAAGCTGCTTGCCCATCGGCTGCCAGGACCGCTGCCGTGCGCGAAAGCCAGCAATGTCGTGCGTCCTTTCTCCGCGTCCCACGACATCGGCGTGTAGGTTCGCGCGCTCAGGCCGGATCCCATCGCGACCTGGATCTTCTGACCCACGGTCCACGCGCGGTCCTTGAGTGCGTCGCCCTCGAGCGCGATCGACCGAAAGCGGGGCGAGAGCACCTCGATCCTGGCGATGCGCGCAGGGCGCATCAGCCATTGCAGCAATATGCGCGTGACCCGCCCCTGCGGCGGCTTCGATGGCTCGGACATCCGGGGTTGGTCGGGCTCGTTCAAAGCGTGGCTCCAATCATTTCTCAGCGGTCGCCGGGACTACCTGGTCCTGATGGTCAGTTCGTTGCCGCGCCCCGGATTGAACGGCAGCGGCAGCGAGAGATAGCCGTTCTGGGGATCGCGGACGTAGTCGAGATAGCCCGCGCCTTCCGCAAACGCGTTCTCGCCAATGATCACCGCGCCGCACTTCAGGTGGGGCTCGAGTAGCTTCAGGATGGGAAGATAGAGCGTGAACGCGCCGTCGAGCATCACCATGTCGATCTCGCCGCCGATGCCGGCTTTGAGGGTCTCGCGCGCATCGCCGACGCGAAATTCCACCAGGTCGTCGAGCCCTGCGGCAGCGAGGTTGGCGCGTGCACGCGCAATCTTGGCGGGCTCGAGATCGGTCCCGATCAGGCGGCCGCCGCTCATGTCGCGCAAGGCGGCGGCCATGTAGATGGCGGAAATCCCCATCGAAGAGCCGAACTCCACGATGCGGGTCGCCTTGCAGGCGCGGGCGCAGAGGTAGAGAAACCGTCCGAACTCGGGCGAGACATTCAGAAAATTGTCCGCGAGCCCGCGATAGACCCCCGTGAGATCCCTGGTCTCGGCTTCGATGAAGTGGCTGATGGCGCCCTGCTGATCGGTTGCTTCGCCGATGGCTTGCATCAGCGGCGCATCGGCCGCCTCCGCTTCCTGATGAAGACGAAGGAGAACGTCGGCGACAAGGCCTCGGCTGAGGGAATCCATGTTTCTCGGCTCCGGATAATGCGCCCGCGGACGGGCCTTGGAGCCTGAATACGGAATCGGTCTGCCGCCCGCATTCCGCGAACGTGACAATCGATTGCGATTTCCGGTCAGTGCGTCAGGACGCGGCGCTCGGCGAGGTATCGCGCGGGCGGCTTCCCCAGAGCTTTGCGGAACATGGTGACGAAGGCGCTCGCGCCCTCATAGCCGAGATCGAGCGCCACAGCGTGCACCGACGCTCCCTGGTCGAGGCGCTGAAGCGCAATCAGGATGTGGAGCTGCTGGCGCCATCGGCCGAAGCTCATGCCGGTCTCGCGTTGCAGGATACGGGTGAGGGTCCTTGGAGCGACGGCCATGCGCCGGCCCCAGTCCTCGATTGTTGCGCGGTCGGAAGGGTCGGCCATCATCGCGCTCGCGATCCTGCGCAGCCTGGAATCGGCTGGCATGGGAAAACGCAGCTCTTCGACAGGCGCCAGCGAGAGCTGATCCAGCAGCACTGCCGCGATCCGCCCGTCTGGTCCGTCGAGGTCGTAAAGGGCCGGCATGTGCGTGGCATGGACCAGCAGACGTTCCAGCAAGGGGGAGATCGTCAGCGTGCAGCATTGCCGAGGCAGCGCCGGTGCCGCATTCGGCTCGAGGAACAGGCAATAGACCTCGACATTTCCAGCGACGCTCACGCCATGCGCAACATGGCCGGGAATCCAGACCGCGCAGCGCGGCGGCACGATCCACATGTTTCGCCCGGCTTCCAGCCTGACGATGCCGCGCCGGGCCAGGACGAGCTCGTCCTTGCTATGGGCGTGCATGGCCACCTCCGTGCCCTTCGTGACCATCTCGCCGCCGAAGGCTGCGATGGCGCGCGGCACGTCCTCCGGGTTGAAATCCATGGATTCATCGGGACGAAGGTCGCCGTTGTCGAGCCGGAAGAAGGGCATGGTGTGCGGATGACCGATTTGGATGCGATTGACTGGCTCCCGGCAATATCTGGCCCGCGGGCGAGACTTGCAATGCGCGCCGCCCCAATCTCGATCGGTTCTAACCGCGGATTCGCCTCACGAGACGGTGCCCGGGAAGGTCAGTGATGCGCCGCGGCGGCATCACGGATCTCTTTTCGTCGGCTGTCTTTCGGTGTAGCTCTGCGCCGGCTCGAGATGGCGGCGCCAACCCGTCGAAGACTGAAAATCATGCAGGAGGCAGCACGGATGTACCCGAAAGTTCAGATGTTCATCGCCGGCGAGTGGACCGATGGTTCGTCCGGCAAGTCGGAGGACATCCTCAATCCCGCCACCGGCCAGCCGATCGGCAAGACCCCGCATGCCTCGCGCGCAGACCTCGACCGCGCGCTGGAGGCGGCCAAGGCCGGCTTCGAGACCTGGCGCAAGACCTCGCCGTTCGACCGGTACAAGCTGATGCGCAAGGCCGCCGACATCATCCGCTCGCGCGCCGCCGAGATCGCGCCCGTGATGACCATGGAACAAGGCAAGCCGGTGGTGGAAGCGCAGGGCGAGACCATGCTGGCCGGCGACCTCATCGACTGGTTCGCGGAAGAGGCGCGTCGCGCCTATGGCCGCATCGTGCCGCCGCGGATGGGCAACGTTACCCAGCTCGTGACCAAGGAGCCGGTCGGCCCGGTCGCCGCCTTCACGCCCTGGAATTTCCCGATCAACCAGGCGGTGCGCAAGATCTCGGCGGCGCTCGCCGCCGGCTGCTCGATCATCGTCAAGGGCCCGGAAGAGACGCCTGCAAGCTGCATGGAGCTGGTGCGCGCCTATGCCGATGCCGGCATTCCGGCCGGCGTCGTGCAGCTGGTGTTCGGCGTGCCGGCGGAAGTGTCGGAATATCTCATTCCGCATCCGATCATCCGCAAGATCAGCTTCACCGGCTCCACCGCCGTCGGCAAGCATCTGGCTGCGCTCGCGGGCTTGCACATGAAGCGCGTCACCATGGAGCTCGGCGGCCATGCGCCGGCGATCGTGTTCGCGGACGCGGACCTCGACAACGCCGCAAAAATCCTGTCGGCCAACAAGTTCCGCAACGCCGGCCAGGTCTGCGTCTCGCCGACGCGCTTCCTGGTGCATGAGAGCGTCTACGAGCCCTTCGTCGACAAGTTCGTGGCGGCGGCCAAGAGCCTCAAGGTCGGCAATGGCCTCGACAAGGACACGCGCATGGGACCGCTGGCGAATCCGCGACGCGTCGACGCCATGGAGGGCCTCGTCTCCGACGCGGTCCAGCGCGGCGCCAAGGTCAAGGCCGGCGGCAAGCGCATCGGCAATGAAGGCTTCTTCTTCGAGCCGACGGTGCTCACCGACGTGCCGCGCGATGCCCGCATCATGAACGAGGAGCCGTTCGGCCCGCTGGCGCCGATCACCTCGTTCCGCAGCTATGACGAGGTGGTGGCTGAGGCCAACCGCCTGCCTTACGGCCTGGCGGCCTATGCCTACACCACCTCGACCAAGACGATGCAGGCCATCGGTGCCGACATCGAGAGCGGGATGGTCTCGATCAACCATCACGGCCTCGCACTTCCCGAAGTGCCGTTCGGCGGCATCAAGGATTCCGGCTATGGCTCCGAAGGCGGCCTCGAGGCGATCGAGGGCTATCTCAACACGAAGTTCGTGACCCAGGCGAGCGCGTAACGAAGTGTCGCGCCGTCATTCCGGGGCGAGCTCCCGGAATGACGGCGGGCAGAACCTGCGTTGCCCGGCAGGCGAGACATGAACAACAGCCGTCATCCGAGCAAGCGTGTATCCCTTGCCGGGATCCATATCGACCGGACCTTCGCGGTGCCGCTGCACTTGCAGATCGCGAAGCATATCCGGGACGGCATTCTCTGCGGCGCCTTTCCCTCAGGAACGCAATTTCTCGGTTCGCGCGAGATCGCGCGCGAACTGGGGTGCTCGCGGACCGTGGTGCTGACGGCATGGGATCTGCTCTACGCCGAGGGCTATCTGGAATCGACGCCGCGCGGCAGCGTCATTGTGGCTGCCGTTACGGCCCCGCATGCCGAGCCCGCGTCGCCTGCTGGCAAGCCTGCCCACATGTCGGAGCGTTGGCGCGCGCTGCTCGGTCTCGACTACGAGACCAACTGGCCGTCCGTATTCGCTCCGGGCGCGCCTGACATCTCGACCTTTCCGTTCAAGGATTGGTCGCGCCTGCTGCGCCAGGCCTGGCAGAATCCGAGAGAGCAGGAGTGCCTCGATCTTCCGCCCGAAGGCCATCCGCGATTGCGGAGCGAGATCGCGAACTTCCTCAGCTCCGTGCGCGGTCTCGTTTGTTCGCCGGACGAGGTCGTCGTCACCTCCGGCACGTCGGGTGCATTGGATTTCTGCAGCCGGATGATCCTCGATCCCGGCGACGAGGTCTGGGTCGAGGAGCCAGGCTTCGTCGAGGCGCGATGGGCGCTCACGGCGGCCGGCGCAAACATCGTTCCGATTCCGGTCGACGACAAGGGACTGGTCGTCTCGGAAGGAATTCGGCGCGCACCACGCGCGCGGCTGATCGTGGTCACGCCATCGCATCAATATCCGCTCGGGATCAGCATGGGCCTGGAGCGGCGGCTCGAGCTTCTCGACTGGGCGAACAAGAACGACGTCTGGGTGATCGAGGACGACTACAATTCGGAGTTCAGGCATCAGGACAGCATGATCGCCTCGCTGCGCTCGCTCGATCGCGAGGGCCGGGTGATCTATTTCGGCACCTTCTCGAAGATCATGATGCCGAACCTGCGGCTCGGATACCTCGTTGCGAACAAGCATTTCATCGAAGGGTTCGCCAAGGGCCGCGCGCGAATCGACGTGCACACATCCGGCATCGGACAGCTCGCCTTGGCGGAATTCATGCGGGAAGGCCATCTGCTGCGGCATCTGCGCGCAATGCGGCGGGTCTATGCTGCCCGGCGAAAGGCGCTGATCGAGGCGATCGGAGCGCTGATGCCGGATGATCTGACCGTGTCCTCCGCCGTCACCGGCCTGCACCTGGTGGCACTGTTCACCGACGCAATGCAGGCGCGGATGAGCGATCGGGAGGCGGCCGCGGTCCTGAAGCAGGCCGGCATCCACGTGCAGCCATTGTCGCAGAATTTCCTGGAGCGGCCGACGCGACAAGGCCTGGTGTTCGGCTACGGGCGGTTGCGCGTCGAGGATGCCGCTCCACTGCTTGCAAGAATTGCAGCCTGCATCGGCGGCGCCTCTCGCGACGCACTATCCGACCCGCCAAGTCGCTCTCTTACTGATCGTACAATAAAGAGAGGCTGAGCCGACCGCCGTGCATAGCTCATAGGCATCCGGAACTGCCGCGCGGACAATCGATCGCCTGCAAATTAGACAACTGATCTCGGTCGCTCGGACTGCAGTGCAATAGACATCGCGATTTGCTCAGACAAATCTGTGGTGCGTTGCGCGTTTCCGGTGAGGAACAGCGCGCGTTCGCGTGCTGTCTCTGCAGGCACTGCTGCACCAAAACGTGCATCCGGCGCTGTGGCGCGCTGCGCCATGGGCCTGCTGGCCCAGCGAATTGCGACAACTCTGGCCCTGTCGGAAGGCCACCGCTCTGTCGCACGCTCGCTGACGGTGGCATGACAGGGGATGCAAGATGAGCGCTCTCGGTTCGGCATTCGAGTTTGCGATGGACGGGAAGGGCCCGGCGTCCGGTTCGGGCGCCACGCGTAGCTGACGCAACACATGAGCTCTTTTGAAAGTCACTGGGAAGTCGGCACCGATATCGGTGGCACCTTCACCGATATCATCGCCATCAGGCGCGATTCCGCCGAGGCCCGGATCGCGAAAGTGCCATCGCGACCGCAGGCGCCGGTTCAGGCGATGCTGGAGGCGATCGAGGCGGTGGGCCTAAGCAAGAGCGAGGTCAAGCGCTTCGTCCATGGCACCACGCGCGTCACCAACGCGATCGTCGAGAACCGGCTGCCGAAGGTCGCGCTGGTCGCGACCGAAGGCTTTGCTGACGTGCTCGAGATCGCGCGCTATCGCCGCCGCGATCTCTATCGGCTCGACATTCCGCCGAAATCGCCGCCGCTGGTGCCGCCTGAACGCTGCTTCGGGCTTGCCGAGCGCCTCGATCACGAGGGCCGGGTGCTGAAGGCGCTGGAGCAAGCGGAAATCGAGCGTCTGCTGGCCTGGCTGAAGGACACCGGCGTGCAGAGTGTCGCGGTGGCCTTGCTTCACGCCTATGCCAATCCCGTCCACGAGAAGATGCTCGGCGAGCGTCTCAAGGAGGTCGTCGCCCATGTCTCGCTATCGCATGAGGTCAACCCCGAGGCACGCGAGTATGAGCGGACTTCGGCGACCGTGTTCAACGCGGCCGCGATGCCGATCGCGGTCGAGTATCTGAGCGAACTGGAGCAGCGGCTGCCGATCGGGCCGGGATTGCAGGTGTTTCATTCCGCCGGCGCCATGATCCCGATTTCGGCAGTGAAGCGGCGGCCGCTGGTGATGGCGATGTCGGGACCGGCCGCTGGCGTCTCTGCTTCGGTCAGCATCGCGCGCCAGCTCGGCACCTCGCGGATGCTGACGTTCGACATGGGCGGCACCACGACCGACGTGTGCCTGATCGTCGACGGCCAGGCCGAGATGACCGACGGCCGCATGCTCGGCGACAAGCCGCTACGCCAGCCGATGCTCGCGGTGCATTCGATCGGCGCCGGCGGCGGATCGATCGTGCGCAACGGTCCCGGCGGCCTGACGGTCGGGCCGGAGAGCGCCGGCTCCGAGCCGGGTCCGGCCTGCTACGGCCGCGGCGGCACGGAGCCGACCATCACGGACGCCAACGCCGTGCTCGGCTATCTCAATCCCGAGACCAAGCTTGGTGACCGTATTGGCATCGACATCGAGGCAGCCAGGCGCGTCATCGCGCCGATCGCGGGCGCGCTCGGACTGAGCCTGACGGAGACGGCGCTCGGCATCATCAAGGTCGCGAACGCGACCATGGCCCGCGCGCTTCGCCGCGTCACGGTCGAACGCGGCATCGACGGACGCGATTGCACGCTGCTCGCCTTCGGCGGCGGCGGCCCGATGCATGCCGCGGGCCTCGCCGATCTCTACGGCATCGCGGAGGTCGTCGTGCCCAGTGCATCCAGCGCCTTCTCGGCGCTGGGCTGTCTCACCGCCGATTTCAGCTTCCTGCAGCAGCAGACCCTTCGTGCCGCCCTCGAGGGCATCGATCTCGCCCGCGTCTCGGAACGGATCGAGGCCCTGATTGCCGATGCCTCGGCGCCGCTTCTCGCAAACGGAGTTGCGAAGGCGGAAATCCAGGTCGAGCTGGTGGCCTTGATGCGCTATGCGGCGCAGAACGACGCCATTCCGGTGCCGTTCACACTGCCGCTCGATCCCGCCAGGCTGAAGCAGGATTTCCTGACGCGGCATCACGAGTTGTTCGGCTATGCGACCAGTGAGCCCTGCGTCATCGAATCCGTGCGGGTGCAGGCGCGCCGCCCGTCGACGACGGTCGTCAGCCGGCCCGCGACGGCAGTGAGGGCGGTGTCTACGGGCACGCGCAGCTGCTCGTTCGACGGCTTCCATGACATTCCGACCGCAATCATCGACCGCGCCTCGCTGACTGAGACCGTCAGCGGTCCGGCTATCATCGAAGACGCATGGTCCACCGTGGTGGTGCCGCCGGGCTGGCAGGCAAAGCCTGATGTATCTGGCAATCTGTTCCTGACGCGGAGGGAGGCATGAAGCTCGACCCGTTCGTCGTCGAGGTCATCAGGCACGGTCTCTCGGCCGCAGCCGAGGAGATGAGCCTGGTGATGACGCGCTCGGCGCGCTCGCCGCTCTTGCGCGAGGCCGGCGACCTGTCGTCGGCGATCACCGACGGCCACGGCGGTCTGGTCGGGCAGGGGCGCGACATCCCGATCCACCTCGGCGCGATGGCCTACACCATCCCCGAATTGTTGAAGGTGGTGCCGCGTGACAGCCTGAACGACGGCGACGTCGTGATCTACAACGTCGGCGCGCTCGGCGGCAATCATCTCAACGACGTCAAGGTCGTGCGGCCCGTCTTCGTCGACGGCGACATCGTGGCGTTCGCGGTCAGCCTTGCGCACTGGCCCGATATCGGCGGCACCTGGCCCGGCAGTTATTTTGCCAAGGCAATCGACACCTTCCAGGAGGCGATGCGGATTCCGCCGGTGCTGATCGCGACCGCGGCCGGCGTCAATGCGCCGATCGTGCAGCTGCTCAAGGCCAATGTTCGCGACTCCGAATCCTGCGAAGGCGACCTCCTCGCCCAGATCGCCGCGACCAAGGCCGGCGAGCGGCGCATCGTCGAGCTTTGCCGCGAGCACGGCAAGGCCGTCTTCATGGCGGCGCAATCGCGCCTGCACGATCTTTCCGAGATCGAGATGCGCGCGGCTCTGCGCGATCTTCCGGACGGCATCTATGAGGGCGAGGATTACCTCGACGACGGCAGCGACAACAACGCGCCGGCACGCATCCATGTGAAGATCACCATTCGCGGCGACGAGGCGACGTTCGACCTTTCCGGCAGCTGCGACCGCGTCTCGAACTTCTGCAACACGACACCATTCATGGCGCGCTCGGCCGTCGCCTATGCCGCGCGCATCATGAGCGGGCGCGACATGCAGCAGAACGCCGGCGCGCTCAGGCCACTGACCATCATCACGCGCCCGGGCTCGATCCTGGAGCCGGGTTGGTCGGCGTCCGTCGCCGCCGGCAACCATGAGACGTCCATGCGCATCGTCGATGCGATCTTTCGCGCCATGCAGGACACCATCCCCGAACGCCTGTCGGCCGGCGGGGCGACCACTGCGGGTGTGCTGTTCTTTGCCGAACCGCGACCGAACGGATCGTGGAAGATGCTTTACGAGGTTCATGGTGGCGGCGAAGGCGCGCGCCATGATCGGGCCGGCATGTCGGCAACCCGGGTGCATCTGTCCAACACCTCGAACACGCCGGTCGAGGTGATCGAAGCGAATTACGCCATCCGGCTGGAGCAGCAGGCCATCCGCCGACAATCCGGCGGCGGGGGGGCGCACCGCGGGGGCGACGGCTCGGTCCGCACCTACCGCATCCTCGCACCGTCGATGCACCTGACCACTTGCATCGAACGGATGGTGATTGCGCCCTGGGGCATGCAGGGCGGCGAATCCGGCAAGGCGTGCCGTATCTCGCTGGTCAGGCACGGCGCGAACGTCGCGATCGACGGCAAGTCCAACCTGGTGTTGCAGCAAGACGATCTCGTCACGATCGAGATGTGCGGCGGCGGCGGCTATGGCGCCGCGGCTGCAGAGTGAGGGGATGGCGATGAGCAGATTGTTGCGAACCGGGCTGAATGCGGGCGAGGCCGCCCCGATGGCCGTGGTCGGCGGCGAGGGCGTCTACTTTCACCTGTCCGATGGCCGCAAGCTCATCGACGGCAGCAACACCGGCGGTGGTCTCGGCCATCGGCACCCCGCGATGGTGGAGGCGATCCGCCGCGCGGCGGATACGCCCGTGGTCAACGAGGGCTGGACCTGGGTCGGCCGCGAGCAGGCCGCGGACGATCTGATGGCGACAGCTTTCAAAGGCGAAGAGGACTGGGTCGGCGCGGTGCGCTTCTGCATCAGCGGCAGCGAGGCCAACGACATGGCGCTGTCGCTCTGTCAGGCGCTGACGCAGCGGTCCGCATTGGCGACGCGCGAACGCGCCTATCATGGCATCACCGGCCTGTCGCGCAGCATGACGGTGCAGCCGCAATGGCATGGCGGGCTCGCCGTGCATGCCGGCGGTTCGAAGCTGCCGTCGCCGATGGCACCGGTGCGGATCCTGCCGGCGCCGGATGGCGCGATCTACGGCGCGCCGGCCAACAATACGCCGCCGAGCGAGTATCTCGCGGACGCCACGCGGCTGCTCTCGGACACGGCGGCAACCATCATCGACTACACCCAGGGCGGCATCTATTACGACGGCGAATATCAAGATGAAGTGGCGCGCTGCGCGCGGCAGGCGGGCTCCTACTGGATCGCCGACGAGGTCGTCACCGGCGCCGGGCGCGCGGGCCGCTGGTTCGCGTTCCAGGGCGCGCAAAGCCGCCCGGACATCGTCACGCTTGGCAAGTCGCTCGGCGGCGGCGCCGCAGCGGTGGCAGCGGTCGTGGTGTCCAAGGACATCGTCGAGCGGCTCAAGGGGACGAGCTGGCAGAACTATGGCACGCTGCGCGGCCATCCCATCAGCATGGCGGCCGTCAGCGCCTATCTGAAGGTTGTCACCGAGGACGGGATTCTGGAGCGTGTGCAGCAGCTCGAGAAGCTGTTCATCCGCCGCCTGCTCGCGATCGCGCAGAAGCATCCGAGCGTGCAGCGCGTCGCGGGGCAGGGGCTGCACTGGACGGTGGAGCTGCGCGGGCCGGACTGGCGGACCTGGCATGCCGACACCGCGGAGGTGCCGATCGCCTCGCGCGTCGCGGAGCGGGCGCTGGAAGCCGGTGCGGTGATCGGCACCAGCGGCGAGCAGACCTCGCTGTTCCTGGCGCCACCGCTGGTCATTTCCGAGCACGAGGCCACACTGCTTCTCGATGCGCTCGACCATGGCCTCGATATTGCGGACGAGGAGCACGGGTGAGCGCGGATCACGCAACGCCACGCCGGCCGCCGGCCTGGCCGGCGGATGAGCCCTGGCATCTCGCGATGCCGGAGGGAACGCTCTACGACGCGCTGGCGCAGGCGGCGCATGAACGGCCGTCGCATCCGGCGACGGTGTTTTACGGCGCAAGCCTGAGCTATGCCGAGCTGCGCGACCGTGTCGATGCCATGGCCGGCTTCCTGCAGGGCGCCTGCGGCGTCAAGCGCGGCGACCGCGTCATGATCGCGCTGCAGAACTCGCCGCAATATGTCATCGCCTATTACGCGGTGATGCGGGCGGATGCCGTGATCGTACCCGTCAATCCCATGAACAAGACCGCCGAGATCGCGTATCTCGCCGTGGACAGCGGGGCCAAGGTCGCGATCATCGGGAGCGAACTGAGCGATGTGTTTGCCCCGCTGCTGGGCGAGGCCATCAGGCATGCGATTGTCGCGCAGTATCGCGACGAGGTCCCAGCCGCGACGCCCTATACGCTGCCATCCTGCGTGACGGAAGCGCCGGCGGAGGTGCCGTCATCGCCGGGCCGGCATTCCTGGTCGTCCGCGATCGCGCAAGGCTTGAAGCCGGGCATGATGACCACGGGGCGGGACGATCTCATGATCCTGCCCTACACCTCGGGTACCACGGGCAAGCCCAAGGCGTGCATGCATACCCATCGCAGCGCGCTGTTCACCGCCGTGTTGCAGGCGCGCTGGTATCAGCTCGATGGCAGCGACGTGATGACCGGCTTCATGCCTTTGTTCCATGTTGCGGGCATGCAGGGCTCGATGAATGCGGCCATGGTCACCGGGGCCACGCTGCTCCTGATGGCGCGCTGGGACAAGGATCTGTTGCCGGATCTGTTCGAGATCCATGGCGTGACGTTCTGGAACGCCGCGCCGACCATGATCGTCGACGTGCTCGCCAGCGCGCGGTTTCGCGACAAATGCTTTGCGAAGCTCAAGGTTCTGACCGGAGGCGGCGCGGCGATGCCGACCGCGATCGCTGAGCGGCTCAAGGGGCGGTTCGGTCTCGATTTCGTCGAGGGCTACGGCATGACCGAGACGATGTCGCCGACCCATCTCAATCCGATGGCGGCGCCCAAGCGGCAGTGCCTCGGCATCGCTGTGCAGGAGACCGACGCAAGGGTCGTCGATCCCGAGAGCCTGATCGAGCTCGGCGACAACGTGGTCGGCGAGATCATCGTGCACGGACCGCAGGTGTTGCAGGGGTACTGGAACAGGCCGCAGGCGAATGCAGAGGCCTTCATCGAACTTGACGGAAAGCGGTTCCTGCGTACGGGCGATCTCGGCTATCGCGATGCCGAAGGCTATTTCTTCGCCGTCGATCGCCTGAAGCGGATGATCAATGTCAGCGGCTTCAAGGTCTGGCCGGCCGAAGTCGAGGCCGCGATGTACCAGAACCGCGCGATCCGGGAGTGCTGCGTCATCTCGGCGCCGGACGACTACCGCGGCGAGACCGTCAAGGCGCTAGTCGTGCTGGACGAGGCGGCGCGGGCAACGACATCGCCCGATGACATCGTTGGCTGGGCGCGTGGCGCGATGGCGAGCTACAAGGCGCCGCGCGCGGTCGTCTTCGTCGACCAGCTGCCGCGCACCGCAAGCAACAAGATCAACTGGCGGCTGTTGCAGGATGCCGAATGGGGGCGAACGGCATGAAATCTGCTTGGCTGGAAAACGGACGCAAGGCGGCGCTATGCTGCCGCTACGCCCTTGAAGCTGCGATCCCCAGCCTCGCCAGGAAATTCGTGAAGAGATCAGGAAGTCGCTGATGCGCATCGTCAATGTCGCCGCCGCCCAGATGGGCCCGATCCAGAAAGCCGATAGCCGCGAGGCCGTGGTCAAGCGCATGATCGCGCTGATGGACGAGGCCAAGAGCAAGGGCGCCGACCTGATCGTCTATCCCGAATTGGCACTGACGACGTTCTTCCCGCGCTGGTATGTCGAGGACCGGGCCGAGTTCGACGTCTGGTTCGAGCGGGAGATGCCGAACGCGGCGACGAAGCCGCTGTTCGAGCGTGCCGCGCAGCACGGAATGGCGATGAACTTCGGCTATGCGGAGCTGACGCCCGACGGTCATCACTTCAACACAGCTATTCTCACCGACAAGTCCGGCAGAGTCGTCGGCAAATATCGCAAGGTCCATCTTCCGGGCCATGTGGAGTACGACACCAGGCGCTCGCACCAGCATCTGGAGAAGCGTTATTTCGAGCCGGGCGATCTCGGCTTCAAGGTCTGGCGCGAGCTCGGCGGCATCATCGGCATGGCGATCTGCAACGACCGCCGCTGGCCCGAGACCTATCGCGTCATGGGCCTGCAGGGCGTCGAGATGGTGCTGATCGGCTACAACACGCCGTCGGTGAATGCGGAGAAGAGCGAAGAGGGCGTCGAGAAGCGCCTGTTCCACAACCGCCTCTCGGTGCAAGCCGGTGCCTACCAGAACGCGACCTGGGTCGTGGCGGTGGCCAAGGCCGGCGTCGAGGACGGCCACCCGCTGTTCGGCGGGAGCCTGATCGTCGATCCCAATGGCGAGATTGTTGCAGAAGCCAAGACGGACGAGGACGAGGTCCTGGTCCACGCTTGCGACCTCGATGCGACGACCTTCGGCAAGACCACGATCTTCGATTTCGCCCGGCATCGCCGCATCGAGCACTACGGCCTGATCACCAGCCAGACCGGCGCGGTGCCGCCGCCGGAGACGTGACGCCGATGGCTGACAAGGGTATCTCTCTGCGCGAGCTCGACGCGCGTGACCGCTACAAGCTGCTCTGCGGCGTTGTGGTGCCGCGGCCGATCGCGCTGGTGACGACGCTGGACGAGAACGGAGCTGTCAATGCCGCGCCGTTCAGCTTCTTCAACGTCTTCTCGGAAAGCCCCGCGCTGATCGTGCTCGGCCTGCAGCACAAGCCTGATCACAGCCCGAAGGACACGACCCGCAACATCCATCGCGACGGCGAGTTCGTCGTGCACATGGTGGATGAAGCGCTGTCGGTGGCGATGAACGACTGCGCGGTCGATTTCCCCTCCGGCGACAGCGAGGTCGCCGCAACGGGCCTGGCGACGCTTCCGTCGGTGGACGTGAAGGTGCCGCGCCTCGCCGCGGCGTCGTTCGCACTGGAATGCCGGCGCCATGTGGTGCTGACCTTCTCACCTGATCGTGAGCTGCTGGTTGGCGAGGTGCTCAGGGTCCATGCCCGCGAGGGCCTCGTCGACGAGGCCAACATGTATGTCGATCTCGACGCGTACCGGCCGATCGGCCGCATGTTCGGCAATCTCTACACCACGCAGCGGGACACGTTCGTACTTGCCCGCGAGAGCCATGCGCAATGGCTCGCGCGCCAGGACGCCAAAGAGCTGAAGGACGCCTAGTGAGCCGAGAACTGCACCGTACCCAGCGCCATGGTGACGGCCGCCTGTGTCGGGTCGATCACGGGAATGCGCAGCGCGTCTTCCAGGGCACGGCGGTGGCGCGCCATGCCGGCGCAGCCCATCACGACAGCGCGGGCACCGTCCTCGTCGCGCAGCGCGCGGCCGACCTCGATCATCTTGGCAAGCGTGCCTTCGCCCGAAGCGGTTTCGGCGACGCTCATGTTCAGCGGCCGCTCGCCGGAAAAGCGGTCGGTCAGACCCATCTGCCTGAGGTAGCGCATGTGACGCGGGATCGAACGCTGGGCGATCGCGATGACGCCAAAGGTCTCGGCGCGGGAAAGCGCCGTCAGCACGCCGCACTCGGCGATGCCGAACACGGGGCGATCGGTGCCTTCACGGCAGACCTGAAGCCCGGGATCGCTGTAGCAGGCGATGACGAAGGCGGCCGAGCTGTTGTCGCTTTCGACGAGCTTTCGCAGCGGCATCGCGACGCTGTCGGCGTCCGCCTGGCTTTCGATGCCGAAGGGCCCCTCGGCCAGCGTCTGGCAGACCACTTCCGGCCCGCCCTCGAAGTCGAGCGGCTTCAGCGCGTCCTCCAGCCCTTGCGTGACCTTGTGGTTGGAGTTCGGGTTGATGACGAGAATGCGCGGCCGGGACATGATGGTCTTCCTGCAAAATGGAGATCACTCGTTTCAGGCATATCATGGAGTGCCTCATGACTGAACCAGTTTACGACCTGATCATCCGCGGCGGCCGCGTCGCCACCACCACCGACGTGTTCGAGGCCGATGTCGCGATTTCCGGCGAGACCATCGCGGCCGTCGGGAAGGGCCTTCCGGCGGCCAAGCGCGAGATCGACGCGCGCGGCAAGCTGGTGCTGCCCGGCGGCGTCGACAGCCATGCTCATATCGAGCAGCTCTCCGCTGCCGGCATCATGAATGCAGATACGTTCGAAAGCGCGACGGTCTCTGCCGCTTTTGGCGGCACAACCACGGTGATCCCGTTTGCCGCCCAGCATGTCGGGATGAAGCTGCCGCAAGTGGTTGAGGACTATCACGCGCTCGCAAAGAAAGGTGCCGTAATCGACTACGCCTTTCACATGATCATTGCGGACGCGACGAAGGAAACGGTCGAGGAGCACATTCCCGCGCTGGTGAAGCAGGGCCATGCCTCGATCAAGATCTTCATGACCTATGATCGCCTGAAGGTGGACGACGAGCCATTGCTCGACATTCTTCTGGCCGCGCGCCAGTCCGGCGCGATGCTGTGCGCCCATGCCGAAAATCACGGCATCATCGCCTGGATGGTGAAGCGGCTGCTGGCGCGCGGCTACACCATGCCGAAATACCACGCCGTCAGCCACGCCCGCGTGTCGGAGGCGGAAGCCTTCACCCGGCTGATCGGCATGGCTGCGCTGATCGACCAGCCGATCATGATCTTCCACGTCTCGACCGCCGAAGGCGCCAAGGTGATCCGCGACGCGCGCGGGCAGGGGCTCAAGGTCTTCGCCGAGACCTGTCCGCAATATCTGTTCCTCACGGCAGGCGATCTCGACAAGCCCGGCGCGGAAGGCGCCAAATGGATGTGCAGCCCGCCGCCGCGCACGCATTCGGACCAGGAGGCGCTGTGGCAGGCGCTGTCGCTCGGCGATCTCCAGACCATTTCGTCGGATCACGCGCCGTATCGCTATGACGAGACCGGCAAGCTCCGCGCCGGTCCCAATCCGAACTTCAAGCAGGTCGCCAACGGCCTGCCGGGACTGGAGCTGCGGCTGCCGCTGTTGTTCGACGCGATGGTGTCGAAGGGACGCTTGGGCCTCGAAAAGTTCGTCGAGCTGACCGCGACGGCGCCGGCAAAGATCTACAATCTGCATCCGCGCAAGGGCTCGATCGCCGTCGGCGCCGATGCCGACATCGCGATCTGGGATCCGAACCGCGAGGTCACGATCGCGGACGAGATGATGCATGACCTCACCGGCTACACGCCGTTCGCGGGCCGCAAGCTGAGGGGCTGGCCGGTGTCGGTATTATCGCGCGGTCGCGTGATCATCGAGGGCAACAAGTGTCTCGCGAGCGCGGGCAGCGGAAGATTCCTGGCGCGCAGCGGCGGCGAGGCGGCGAAGCCGACCGGCCGGCTCGTCGCCGACATGGATCCGGAACGGAACTTTGGGGCAAAACTGCTGTGATGGCGGATCGCGCGCGATGAAGATCGTCATCTTCGGCGGCACCGGCTTTGTCGGCCTCAACCTGGCGGAGGCGTTGCTCGCGCGCGGCCACGACGTGACGCTGTATGATCGTTCGCCGCTGCCGCCGGCCGCGCAGCGATCCCTGCTGGATTTTCGGGAGCGGCTCCGAATCGTTCAAGGCGATATCACCGACGCGGCCGGTATCGATGCCCTCATCGCTGAAGGCTGGGACGCAATCGTGCTGGGGGCGGCCATCACCGCCGGGGATGATCTCGAGAGGGCGTCGCCCGCGCGCGTTCTCGAGATCAACGTCATGGCGCAGATCCCGATCCTGCAAGCGGCGATCCGTCACGGCGTTCGCCGGGTCGTCAATCTGTCCTCGGCGTCCGCCTATGGCGCCGCAGGCCAGCGTCATCAAGTCCTGGACGAGGAAACGGCCTGCGATCCCGTCTCGTTCTACGCCATCAGCAAATTCACCTCGGAGCGCTCCGTCGCGCGCCATGCCGAGCTCTTTGGCGGCGATTTCCTCAGCGTGCGGCTGAGCGCCGTGTTTGGCCCGTGGGAGCGGGCCGGCGCTGTGCGCGATACGCCCAGCCTCCAATTCCAGATCCTGGCGGCGTTCGCCCGCGGCGAGCCGGCGATCATGCCGGGACCAGGCCTTAAAGATTGGACCTACGCGGTCGACGCGGCCGAGGCCGTGGCTGTGCTGATCGAGGCCGAGCGGCCACGCCATCGTCTCTACAACATCTCCAGCGGCGCGGCCTGGTCGGCGCTGCAATGGGGCGAGGCCTTTGCGGCACTTCATCCCGGCCTGCACTGCCGGCTGGCGGTGCCCGGAGAAAGCACGGTTATCAAGCTCCACGGGGGCGATCGTGCGCCGCTCTCGGTTGCACGGATGTCCGACGAATTCGGTTGGCGCGCGCGGTTCGGCTGCGCGGAGTCCGCTGCCGCGATGAGCGCCTGGTGGGTGCAGCACAAGGAGGGGATCTGACATGCGGCTGCAGGGACGCACCGCCATCATCACCGGCGCGGGCTCGGGCATTGGCCGCGCCAGCGCAAAACTGTTTGCAGAAGAAGGAGCGCGTCTCGCTCTGGTCGATCGCGATGCCGCGGGGCTCCAGGAAACGCTTCGCCTGCTGGGCGAAGCAACGACGCATGTCGGCGACGTCGGCGATGCCGCATTCGCCGAGACGGTCGTCGGTGACGTCGTGGCCCGGCACGGCCAGCTCGATATCCTGATGACGGCCGCGGGCTTCTCCTGCGGCGGCACGGTGCTGACGACGAGCCCGGAAGACTGGGATGCGGTGTTCCGCGCCAATGTCGGCGGCACATGGCTGTGGGCGCGGGCGGCGGTGCCGCAGATGCAGCGGCAGAACAGCGGCTCGATCATCACGCTGGCATCGCAGCTCGCGATCGCCGGCGGCAGGGGCAACAGCGCCTATATCGCTGCCAAGGGCGCGATCGTCAGCCTGACCCGGACGATGGCGGTGGATTTCGCAACGGACGGCATCCGCGTCAACGCCATCGCGCCGGGCGCGATCGATACGCCGATGCTTCGCCGCAGCTTCGCCCGTCACGCCAATTCAGAGGAAGTGCGCGAGGCCTCGCGCAACCGGCACGCCATGAAGCGGTTCGGTCAGGCGGAGGAGATCGCCCAGACCGCGCTGCATCTCGCCAGCGATGCGTCCTCGTTCACGACCGGCACCGTGATGGTGGTCGACGGAGGCTGGCTCGCGGCATGAGTGAGGCGCTCACCCAGCTCGAAGCGGACGTGCGCGCCGATCTCGCTCGGATCGCGCATCCCGGTGCCGCATGGCTCGAACCGAAGACCGGGCCGGACGGCAATCCTGCGCTGGATGTGCTCATCATCGGCGCCGGCCAATCCGGCATCGCCATCGGCTTCGGCCTGATGCGCTCCCGCGTCAGCAACATCCTGCTGATCGACAAGGCCGAGGAGGGCAAGGAGGGCCCGTGGCTCACCTATGCCCGGATGCCGACGCTGCGCAGCCCGAAGGATTACACCGGGCCCGATCTCGACATCCCGAGCCTCACCTACCAGTCCTGGCACGAAGCCCGGTTCGGCAAGGAGAGCTGGCAGACGCTCGATCTGATTCCGCGCGCGCACTGGGCCGAGTACCTGCTCTGGCTGAGGCGCACGATCGGCTTGCCGGTATGCAACGGCTGTGAGCTCCTGGAGATTGCGCCAGCGGCCGACGGCCTGCTCGCCGCGCGCGTGAAGCATGCCGAAGGGACGGAGACGCTTTATGCGCGCAAGATCGTGCTGGCGACGGGGCAGGAGGGTATGGGCGGCTGGATGATCCCGGAGCAGCTAGCGCATCTGCCGGCGAGTTCGGTCGCGACCGTCGCCGACGCCATCGATTTCGAAAGCTTGCGCGGCAAGCGCGTGGCCGTGATCGGCGCCGGCGCCTCCGCCTTCGACAATGCGGCCACCGCGTTGGAGGCGGGTGCTGCCGAGGTGCACCTGCTGTGCCGCCGCGCGCAGATCCAGGTGATCCAACCCTATCGCTGGCTGACCTTCCGCGGCTTCCTGCGCCATCTCAGCGATCTCGACGATGCCTGGCGTTGGCGCTTCATGCGCAAGGTCCTCGAGATGCGGGAAGGATTTCCGCAACCAACCTATGACCGCTGCGCGCGTCACGCCAATTTCACCTTGCACGAGGGTGCGCCGATCGAAGCGGCGCACCAGACAGGCAAAGCCATTGAATTGCAGACGCCGCGGGGCGTCATCATTGCCGATTTCGTCATCTGCGGCGCAGGCATCGAGATGGACTTTGCCGGCCGCGGCGAGCTCTCGAGATTTGCCGGCAATATCGCCACCTGGGCCGACCGCTACCAGCCGCCGGACGACGAACGCAACGAGCGGCTCGGCCGCTTTCCCTATCTCGCCGATGACTACGCCTTCACCGAGCGCGTGCGCGGCAAGACGCCGTGGATCTCGGACATCCATCTCTTCGCCATCGCCTCGACCATGAGTTTTGGTCCATCGGGATCGTCGATCAACGCGATGACCACCGCAGTGCCCAAGCTCGTGAATGGGCTGACGCGCGGCCTGTTCCGCGCCGATGTCGAGCGGCACTGGGCTTCGCTCAGCGCCTACGACGTGCCGCAGGCGGTGGTTGCGCGGCCGGCGCGAAAGACGGAGGAGCAGCGATGATCATCCATGCCCCGCCGCAGCGAAGATTGGCGCGCAACTTGCTTCTTTCTTGACCAGCCTTGGCGACCTTCCTGTTCGACAATTCAAGGGAAAACGAATGCGTTTTGTGTCTTTCAGATCCGCGACCACGATCCTCGCCACCACCGCGCTGTTGCTGATCGCGACCGCGCCGTCGCATGCGCAATCCAGGGCGGAAACGCTGCGCTATGTGACCGGCGCATCGGTCAACACGCTCGATCCAAACATCCCCGGCGCGACCCGCGAGTCCTTCGGGCTCAGCATGAGCACTTACGATCGGCTGGTGTCGTTCGGTCGCAAGCAGCTCAACGGCAAATGGGTGTTCGATCTCGACACTATCAACGGCGAGCTCGCCGAATCCTACGACGTCAGCCCCGATGGCCTGAAGATCACCTTCCGCCTGCGCAAGGACGCCAAGTTCCAGGACGGCTCGCCCGTGACGGCGGACGACGTGAAGTGGTCGCTCGACCGCTGCGTCACCGCGCCGATCCTAGGCAAGGCGCAGCTGCTGACGGGATCGCTCACCTCGGCCGACCAGTTCAAGGTGATCGATCCCCTGACAATCGAGGTGACGCTGCCGAAGCCCGACAAGCTGGCGCTGCCGAATCTCGCCACTGTCTATCCGATGATCATCAACTCGAAGCTGGCCAAGGAGCATGCGACGGCGGACGATCCGTGGGCGATGGCCTGGCTGAAGGAACACACCGCCGGCAGCGGCGCCTATGTGATCGAGAGTTTCAAGCCCGGCGAGCAGGTGACCCTCAAGCGCAACGAGGCCTGGAATCGCGGTTCTCCCGACCGGCCCGCCTTCTTCAAGCGCATCATCGTGCAATCGGTGCCGGAGCCGGCGACCCGCGCCAATCTGGTCGAACGCGGCGATGCCGATATCGTACTCGATCTGCAGGCGAGCGACGTCCAGTCGCTCGAAGCCAAGGGCAAGCTGAAGGTGGTCTCGACGCCGCAATACAACGCGATCACCTACGTCTCGATGAACAACCAGATACCCCCCTTCGACAACGTCAACGTCCGCCGCGCCATCGCGTTCGCGCTGCCCTACGAGGACATGTTCAAGGCTGCCTTGTTCGGCCGCGGCATGCCGCTGTACGGCGCCAGCTGGCCGGACGGCAAACCGCTGAACGGAATCTATCCGTTCCAGCAGCCGGTCAAGCTCGACCTCGACAAGGCAAAGGAATATCTCAAGACCGCCGGATTCCCGGAGGGCTTCTCGACCACTTTCAGCTTCAATGTCGGGTGGGCCTCCCAGGCGGAGCCGATGGCGGCGCTGATCAAGGAGTCGCTCGGCAAGATCGGGATCAAGGTCGACATCCAGAAGCTGCCTGACGCGCAGATGTCGACGCTGATCAACGAGAAGAAGCTGCCCTTCTTCACCGAAGGCATCGTCGCTTGGCTGCCTTCGACGGACTACTTCTACCGCAACTTCTATACCGGCAATCAGCGCTGGAACTACTCGTCGATCAACAATCCCGACCTGGTCGCGATCGCGCAGGGAGCCCGCTTCGAGCCGGACAAGGCCAAGTACGAGGAGGCCGGCCGCAAGCTCAATGCGATGCATTTCGACCTGATGCCGCAGATCATGCTGTGGCAGCCAAATCAGGATGCGGTGATGGCGGCCACCGTCGAAGGCTACACTTACGAGTTCCACCGCCAGGTCGACTATCGCAACCTGAGCCGCAAGTAGCTTCCGAAAGCAGGAGAGGTGCCGAAAAGTGAAGACCGGTCTTGGTGCAACGATAGTGAGAGCGGGCAGGCGGCTTCTGTCGTCGCTGCCGGCATTGTTCGGTGTGCTGGTCTTCACCTTTCTCCTGATGCGCGTCCTGCCCGGCGACCCCGCGGTATTCTTCGCCTCGGGGCCCAATGCCGGCAAGGAGGAGATCGAGCAGATCCGCAGGCAGATGGGGCTCAACAAGTCGGTGCCGGAGCAGCTCGTGTTTTATCTCTCCGACATCGGCCACGGCAATCTCGGCCGCTCCATGATGACGGGACAGCCCGTGCTCAAGGACCTGCGCGAGCGGCTGCCGGCCTCGCTGGAGCTCACCTTTACCGCGCTCCTGATCGCGCTGATCGCGGCGGTGCCGCTCGGCGTGGTCGCGGCCTTGCGGCCCGGATCGATCGTCGACCATGGCGTGCGGCTGTTCTGCGCGCTCGGTGTCTGCGTGCCGACCTTCGTCTCGGGACTGCTGCTGATCTACGTCTTCTACTATCTGCTCGGGCTCGCGCCTGATCCGACCGGGCGGATCGACGTCTTCACCTCGCTGCCGCCGCAGCACACCGGTTTTCTCTCCATCGATTTCCTGCTCGCGGGCGATTTCGAGGGCTGGTGGGCGGCCTGCAAGCAGTTGGTTCTGCCGGCGGTGAGCATGGCCCTGTTCGTGATTGCGCCGCTGGCGCGGATCACGCGCGCGTCGATGCTGGTCTCGCTCGGCAGCGATTTCGTGCGCACCGCGCGCTCGGTCGGATTGTCCTGGCGCAAGGTGGTCGTGACCTACGCGCTGCGCAATGCGATCCTTCCCGTCATCACCATCGCCGGCATCGTGTTCTCGACCATGCTGGGTGCCAACGTGCTGGTGGAGAAGGTGTTCTCCTGGCCGGGCGTCGCCTCCTACGCGCTCGATGCGCTGCTGTCCTCCGACTATGCGCCGGTGCAGGGCTTCGTGCTGCTGATGGCCAGCCTGTTCGTGCTGGTCAATCTCGTGGTCGATATCTGCTACGGCATCGCCGATCCCAGGGTGTCGATCGAATGACCAGTGCAACCCTTCGCCACTCGGTCTGGATCCTGCGCGGCAATCCGCTCACGGCCGTCGCTGCGGCCGGGGTGACGCTGTTCGTCCTGGTCGCGATCTTCGGACCGTGGATCGTGCCTTACGATCCCGTAGCCTCGAACGTCTCGGAGGCGTTGCAGCCGCCGAGCGCGACGCACATTGCCGGTACGGACCAGCTCGGGCGCGACGTGTTCAGCCGTCTCATCATCGCCGCGCGGCTCGACCTTGCCATCGCGGTCTCCGCGGTCGGAATCTCCTTCGTGATCGGGGCCGTCGTCGGCGCATTCTGCGGCTATGCCGGCGGCCGGCTCGATCGCGCCGTCGGCCGTTTCGTCGATGTGATGATGGCGTTCCCGCTGTTCGTGCTGGCGATGGCGATGGTGGCTGCGCTCGGCAACCGGATCGAGAACATCGTGATCGCGACCGCGATCATCAATCTTCCCTTCTACATCCGCTTTGCACGGGCCGAGGTCAACGTCAGGCGCAATGTCGGCTGGGTCGAGGCCGCACGCGCCTGCGGCGAGAGTCATTTTTCCGTGGTGCTGCGCTTCCTGCTGCCGAACATCCTGCCGGCGATGGCGGTGCAGATCTCGCTCAATCTCGGCTGGGCGATTCTGAACGCGGCGGGCCTGTCCTTCATCGGCCTCGGCGTCAAGCCGCCGACGCCGGAATGGGGCATCATGGTCGCCGAAGGCGCGCGCTTCATCTCGACCGGACGGTGGTGGCTGGTGGCCTTTCCGGGCCTCGCGCTGATGATGGCGGTGCTGTGCTTCAATCTCCTCGGCGACGGGATGCGGGACATTCTCGATCCCCGGATGCGCACATGAGCGAGGACCTGCTCAGGATCGACGACCTCCACGTCGCCTTCTCAACGCGGCGCGGAATGGTCGAGGCTGTGCGCGGCGTGACGCTGACCGTCAAGGCCGGCGAGATGCTCGGCCTCGTCGGCGAGAGCGGCTCGGGCAAGTCGGTCACCGGCTTTGCGACGACGCGGCTGCTCGATGCCGCCGGGCGCGTCACCGGGGGCAAGATCCTGTTTCGCGGGCAGGACGTCACAAAGCTCAGGGGCGATGACCTCCGCCAGCTCCAGGGCGCCGCGATGTCGATGATCTTCCAGAACCCGCGGGCGGCGCTCAATCCGATCCGCGCCATCGGATTGCAGATTGCGGATGCGATCCTCACGCACAAGCGCATCTCGAAGGAGGCCGCGCGCGCCGAGGCGCTGGACCTGCTGCGCGCGGTCCAGATCCGCGATCCCGAGCAGCGGATGAACGCCTATCCGCACGAGCTCTCGGGCGGCATGTGCCAGCGCGTCATGATCGCGATTGCGATCTCCTGCAATCCTGCTCTGCTGATCGCCGACGAGCCGACGACCGGGCTCGACGTGACCACGCAGAAGGTGGTGATGGATCTCCTGGCGGACATTGCCGCCGCGCGAGGCATGGCGACGATCTTGATCACGCATGACCTCGGCCTCGCCGCGCGCTATTGCCGCCGCATCGCCGTGATGGAGCGTGGCCGCATCGTCGAGGAGGCGAGCCCCGGCAAGCTCTTCAGCGCGCCGCAGCACGCCTATACGAGGCGCCTGGTCGCGGCATCGCCGACGGCGACGTCACGGATCGAAGACCTCGTGACTGAGGAGGAGAGAGAGCGTTACAACGCCGTTCTCGACAAGCCACGGCCGGTGCTGCCACATGGCACACCGCCGCTGCTGGAAGTGCGGAAGCTCGCGAAGCGCTTCGACCAGGGCTCCGCCGCGGTTGCCGACTTCTCGATGACCATGGCCGGCGGCGAGAGCGTCGGTCTGGTCGGCGAGTCCGGCTCCGGCAAAAGCACGACGTCGCGGATGATCTGTCGCCTGATCGACCCGAGCGAAGGCGACATCGTGTTCGACGGGCAATCGATCGGCCACGTGGCGTCGCGTGATTTTCACCGCTCGCCGCTCCGCAAAGACATCCAGATGGTCTTTCAGGATCCGAACGAGAGTCTCAACCCGCGCTTCACGGCGTTCGATTGTATTGCCCATCCCTTGATGCGGCTCGACGGAATGCGCACGGGTGAGGCGCTGCGTCAGCGTGTGGAAGAATGCGCGCAACGGGTTGGACTGCCGCTTGATCTGCTGCCGCGGTTTCCGCATCAGCTCTCCGGCGGGCAGAAAGCCCGTGTCGGTATCGCTCGCGCCATCGCCTGCCGGCCGCGGCTCCTGGTGCTGGACGAGCCGACCGCCGCGCTCGACGTTTCCGTGCAGGCCGTGGTGTTGCAGCTGCTCGACCGCCTCAGGCGCGAGAACGACATCGCGCTGCTGTTCGTCAGCCACGATCTCAACGTGGTGCGCATGCTCTGCGACCGCACCATCGTGCTGCGCAATGGCGGCATCGTCGAGCAGGGCGAAAGCCGGGCGCTGTTCGACAATCCGAAGACCGACTACACGCGCAAACTGGTCGAGGCGATCCCGCACATCGAGACCGGACCGACGCTGGCGGCCGCTCTTTGAAGCCTGGACCGGCCAAAAAGAGCGATGTGATCCGACTGGCGAGGCCCATTAGTGGCATACCATTTGCTTGCAAATGGGCTCGGTTTCACTTGCCCTTTGCCAATGAATAGCTGGCATCACGGCGTTTCTGGGAGGACTTCATGGATCGCAGGACGGTATTGAAGGGACTGGCGGGCGCGGGCGGTCTGGCATTGACGGGAGGCCTGTCGGCCCCGGCGATCGCCCAAGGCGCGGCGGCACGCACCCTGCGTTTCGTGCCGCAGGCCAATCTCGCCAATTTCGACCCGATCTGGGGCACGCAATATGTCGTGCGCAATGCCGCTGCGATGGTCTGGGACACGCTCTACGGCATCGATTCCTCGTTCCAGCCGCAGCGGCAGATGGTCGAGTCCGAGGAAGTGACCGACGACGGCACGACCTGGACGTTCAAGCTGCGGCCCGGCCTCAAGTTCCACGATGGCGAGCCGGTGCTCAGCAAGGACGTCGTGGCAAGCCTGACGCGCTGGTCGGCGCGCGATCCGATGGGCCTGATGATCAAGGCGCTCCAGCAGGAGCTCACGGCCGTCGACGACCGCACGTTCAAGTGGGTGCTGAAGCAGCCCTTCCCGAAATTGCTCTACGCGTTGGGCAAGAACAATTCGCCTTGCGGCTTCATCATGCCGGAGCGCATCGCGCAGACCGATCCATTCAAGCAGATTTCTGAATATATCGGCTCCGGTCCGCTGAAGTTCGCCAAGAGCGAGTGGGTCCCCGGTGCGAAGGCCGTGTTCGAGAAATTCGCCGACTATTCACCGCGGCAGGAGAAGTCGTCATGGCTGGCCGGTGGCAAGCAGGTGATGGTCGACCGCGTCGAGTGGGTGATCATGCCGGATCCGGCAACCGCGGCGGCCGCGTTGCAGAACGGCGAGATCGACTGGTGGGAGAACCCGATCGCGGATCTCGTTCCAGTTCTGAAGAAGAACAAGAATATCAGCGTCGATATCGGCGATCCCCTCGGCAATATCGGCTCGTTCCGCATGAACTTCCTCTATCCGCCGTTCAACGACGTCAAGGCGCGGCGCGCGGTGCTGATGGCGCTCAGCCAGGAAGACTACATGCGCGCGATCGTCGGCGACGACAATTCGCTGTGGAAGCCGCTGCCCGGCTACTTCACGCCGGATACGCCGCTCTACACCGAAGTGGGCGGCGATATCCTGAAGGGCAAGCGCGATCTGGACGCGGCCAAGAAGCTGCTCGCCGAGAGCGGCTATTCCGGTCAGCCGGTGACGTGCCTGGTGGCCCAGGACCAGCCGATTACCAAGGCACAGGGCGACGTCACCGCGGATCTGCTGAAGAAGCTCGGCATGAATGTCGACTTCGTCGCAACCGATTGGGGTACGGTCGGCTCCCGCCGCGCGCAGAAGACGCCTCCGGGACAGGGCGGCTGGAACATGTTCCACACCTGGCACGCAGGCGCGGATTGCGTCAATCCGGCTCCCTACACCGCCATTCGTGCTAACGGCGACAAGGCCTGGTTCGGCTGGCCCACCAGCGCGGCCACCGAAAAGGAGGTCGCCTCGTGGTTCGAGGCCAAGAACCTCGACGAGGAGAAGGCCGCCATCGGCCGCCTCAACAAGGCGGCGATCGATGACGTCGTCTACGCGCCGACCGGTTTCTTCCTGAGCTACACCGCGTGGCGCAAGAACGTCTCCGGCGTTGCCAAGGGACCGCTGCCGTTCTTCTGGAGCGTGTCGAAGTCCGCATGATCGTGCGCTGAGGCCAGATGCTCTCCTACATCCTCCGTCGCATCGTCGCGACCTTGCCAGTCATGGCGATCGTCGCGCTGTTCGTGTTCAGCCTGCTCTACATCGCGCCGGGCGATCCGGCCGTGGTGATCGCGGGCGACCAGGCGAGTCCGGAGGATGTGGAGCGCATCCGGCAGAGCCTCGGCCTCAACCGGCCGTTCCTGGTCCAGTTCGGAAGCTGGGTCTGGCGCATCCTGCACGGCGATCTCGGTACCTCTATCTTCACCAATCTGCCGGTCTCGGCGATGATCGGGCAGCGTCTCGGTCCGACGCTGTCGCTGATGATCGTCACGCTGCTGCTCACGATCGTGGTGGCGGTGCCGCTCGGCGTGGTGGCGGCGTGGAAGGCCGGCAGCCTGATCGACCGCGTCATCATGGGCTTTGCCGTGTTCGGATTCTCGCTGCCCGTGTTCGTGGTCGGTTACATGCTCGCCTACGTCTTCGCGCTGGAGCTCGAATGGCTGCCGGTGCAGGGCTATACGCCGCTCGCGCAGGGCTTCTGGCCGTGGCTCGAGAACCTGATCCTGCCGGCGATCGCGCTCGGCTGCGTCTATATCGCGCTGGTCGCACGCATCACGCGGGCAGCCATGCTCGAAGTGCTGCAGCAGGACTATGTCCGCACCGCCAAGGCCAAGGGACTCGGGCAGGGCGGCATCCTGTTCATTCATGCGCTGAAGAACGCGGCGGTGCCGATCGTGACCGTGATCGGGATCGGCATCGCGCTCCTGATCGGCGGCGCGGTCGTGACCGAAAGCGTGTTCGCGATCCCCGGCCTCGGCCGCCTCACCATCGATGCGATCCTGCGCCGCGACTATCCGGTGATCCAGGGCATCGTGCTGCTGTTCAGCTTCGTCTACGTCCTCGTCAATCTGATGATCGACGTCGTCTACACGCTCGTTGACCCGAGGATCCGCTATTGACCGATACCACCGTCAATCCGCAATCGCTTCCGGCCGGTCTCGTCGTCGCGCCGCAGCTGCCCGAGATCCTGCGGCCGGTCGTAATCCGGCGCGGCCTCGTCGGCCTCCTGCGCGGCCATCCGACGGTCGCGATCGGCGGCGCGCTGCTGCTGACGCTCGTGCTGATCGCGGTCTTCGCGCCTTATCTCGGCACGGTCGACCCGACCGCGCTCGCGCCCGCCAAGCGCACCCGGGCGCCGTCGGCCGATTTCTGGTTCGGCACCGACGTGCTCGGCCGCGACATCTATTCCCGCGTGCTGTTTGGCGCGCGCGTTTCGCTCACGGTCGGCCTGTCGGTCGCGATCTTCGCATCTGCGGCGGGTCTCGCCATCGGCATGATCGCCGGATTCATCCGCTGGGCCGACGGCATCCTGATGCGGTTCATGGATGGCCTGATGTCGATCCCGCCGATCCTGCTCGCGATCGCGCTGATGGCGCTGACGCGCGGCAGCGTCGGCAACGTCATCCTGGCGATCACCGTTGCCGAAATCCCGCGTGTCTCGCGCCTCGTGCGCAGTGTGGTGCTGTCGCTTCGCGAGCAACCCTATGTGGATGCGGCCGTGGCCTGCGGCACGCGCTCTCCAATGATTATCCTCCGCCATATCCTGCCCAATACGGTTGCGCCGATGCTGGTGCAGGCGACCTATATCTGCGCCAGCGCCATGATCACCGAGGCGATCCTGTCCTTCATCGGTGCCGGAACGCCGCCGACCATCCCGTCCTGGGGCAACATCATGGCCGAGGGCCGCGCACTGTGGCAGGTGAAGCCCTACATCGTGTTCTTCCCGGCGGCGTTCCTGTCGGTCACCGTTCTCGCGGTGAATTTGCTCGGCGACGGCCTTCGCGATGCGCTCGACCCGCGCATGGCCAAGAGTCTGTGATGTTGCAAGAGTCTGTGATGTTGCCTGTGATGGATCGAGGCTGATCGCGATGGCTTTGCTCGAAGTCGAGAACCTCCAGACCCATTTCCGCACCCCCAGCGGCGTCAACCGCGCGGTCGACGGGGTGTCCTTCCATGTCAATGAGGGCGAGACGCTCGCCATCGTCGGCGAGTCCGGCTGCGGCAAGTCGGTGACCTCGATGTCGCTGATGCGACTGATCCCGGAGCCCCCGGGCAGGATCGCAGGCAGCATCCGCTTTGCGGGCAGGGATCTGCTGCAGCTGTCCGATCGCGAGATGCGCGCGATCCGCGGCAATGACATTTCGATGATCTTTCAGGAACCGATGACCAGCCTCAATCCGGTCCTGACCGTCGGCCGCCAGATCCGCGAGACCTTGATGATCCATCAGGGTCTCGACAAGCAGGCGGCGGAGGCGCACGCGGTCGAGATGCTGACGCTGGTCGGCATTCCCGAGCCGAAACGCCGCGTGCGCGAATATCCGCATCAGCTGTCCGGCGGCATGCGTCAGCGCGTCATGATCGCGATCGCGCTCGCCTGCAATCCGAAGCTTCTCATTGCGGACGAGCCGACAACCGCGCTCGACGTCACGATCCAGGCGCAGATCCTGAAGCTGATGCTGGACCTGAAGCGCCGGGTCGGTGCTGCGATCATCCTCATCACCCACGATCTCGGCGTCGTCGCCGAGATCGCCGAGCGTGTCATGGTGATGTATGCCGGCCGCAAGGTCGAGGAGGCGCCGGTGGCCGAGCTGTTCCGTTCGCCGCGTCATCCCTACACACAAGGTTTGCTTGGCGCGGTGCCGCGGCTCGGCTCCTCGCTGACGGGCACGGCAAGACGGCTCGCCGAGATTCCCGGGCAGGTGCCGGATCTCCGCAAGCCGATCACCGGCTGCGTCTTCGCCGGCCGCTGCGCGCTCGCGACCGATCTCTGCCGGCAATATGCGCCGGGGCTGGAGGAGAAGGGCCCCCGCCACGTCGCCGCCTGTCATTACGCCGCCAAGGGAGCCATCGCGGCATGAGTCCTCCGCTGCTCCAGGTCAACGACCTCAAGAAGCACTTTCCGGTCAAGAGCGGCCTGTTCGGCCGCAAGTCCGAATTCGTCTATGCGGTCGACGGCGTGTCGTTCGAGATCGCGCGAGGCGAGACCCTGTCGCTGGTCGGGGAGTCCGGCTGCGGCAAATCAACGGTCGGCCGCGCCATCCTGCGGCTGTTCGAGATCACCTCGGGGCAGGTCATCCTCGACGGCCAGAGGATCGACGACGCCGCGCCGAGCACGATGCGCCAGATGCGCCGGCGCGTGCAGGTGGTGTTCCAGGATCCGTTCTCGAGCCTCAATCCGCGCATGCGCGTGCGCGACATTCTCGCCGAGCCGATCCGCAATTTCGGCCTCGCCAAATCTGCGGAGGATCTCGAGGTTCGCGTCACGTCGCTGATGGACACCGTGCGCCTGCCGCGCGAGGCGCTGAACCGCAGGCCGCACGAATTCTCCGGCGGCCAGCGTCAGCGCATCGGCATTGCGCGCGCGCTTGCGGCCGAACCTGAGCTGATCGTGTGCGACGAGGCGGTTTCCGCGCTCGACGTTTCGGTCAAGGCGCAGATCGTCAATCTGCTGCAGGATCTCCAGAGCGAGTTCGGCCTCGCGCTGCTGTTCATCAGCCACGATCTCGCGATCGTCGAGCACATGACCCATCGCGTTGCGGTCATGTATCTCGGCAAGATCGTGGAAGTGGCGCCGCGCCGGGAGATCTTTGCCGCGCCAAGGCATCCCTACACCAAGGCGCTGCTCTCGGCGGTGCCGCTGCCGGAGCCGGGGGCGCAGCGCAATCCCATCATCCTCAAGGGCGACGTGCCGAGCCCGATCAACCCGCCGAACGGATGCCGCTTTCACACCCGTTGCCCGTTCGTCTTCGACCGCTGCCGGACAGAGGAGCCGATGCTGCGTTCGACCGGAGCCGAGCAGTGGGTGGCGTGCCATCTCGAAGAGGCCGCGCCGGCCATGAGCAGTTGAGGGATCTGAAGCCAGTTCGCGTCGAGTTAGTCGCGCCAACGCTTGGGATCGCCTGTGGCCGTCCTTCGAGACGCCCGCCAACGGCGGGCCCTCAGAATGAGGACCGAGTGCGTTGCTCTAGTTTCAACGAGCACCGATGCCGCTTAGCCTCATCCTGAGGGCCCGCCGGAGGCGGGCGTCTCGAAGGACGAGGCGCGCGCTCAGCTCGCGCAAAGCACCATATGCGATTGCTCTGACGGAGGACGGGACTGACATCGGGTGATGATGGCATTATGCTCCTGTTTTGCCCGACGAGTCAAAATCACCGCCGATCCGGGGCGGTATCGGCCTCGGATGCGAGGCCGCGCGATGCATCGGAAATTCGTAAGCGAAAACAAGCCCCGCTCTACTGTGCATGGGGTTGTTTTCGCACTTTGTCGTCGCGGGCCTCAACCCTGCCGGCGCAGGAAGCCGGTGATCGTCACCTTGTCCCAGATCCCGGCCGCGGCAAACGGATCGGCGCGATTGAAGGCCTCGACCTCGGCCCGGCCCGGCGCCTCGATCAGGAACAGGCTGCCGATCATGGCCTGGCCGTCATCGGAGACCAGCGGTCCCGACATCACGATCTTGACGCCGAAGCGCGAGGTATCGCTCAGGAAGGCCTTGTGCGCGTCGTAATTGGCAAGCCGCGTGGGCAGCGCACCGGTGCGGTCGAGGGCGTGAATGGCGAACAGCATGATGGTCTCCGTTTCTTGCTTCAGTTCTTGGGACGGCCGCGGGGGCGGCCGTCCGGACTCGACGTGATCGGGTGGTCTACTTCGCGCCGAGCTTGCCGGCGTCCTCGAAGGTCGGACAGGTCCGCTGCTCCAGCGGGACGTCGAACGGCTGGTAATTGGCCTTGGTGATGACGGTCGGCTTCAGCACGATCTCGCTGATGACGGGCTGATTGCGCAAGGAGCGGATCGCCATCATGGTGCCGAGACAACCTTGCGCAAAGCCGTTGTAGTCGCCGCTCGCCAGCAGCTTGCCGGACTTGATCGCGTCGATCGCCTCCTTGGTGCCGTTGATGCCGATCACCTGGGCCTTGCGATTGGCCCCGTCGAGCGCCTCGATCGCGCCGACCGCCATGGCGTCGTTGGCGGCGAGCACGCCGTCGATCTGCGAGTTCGACTGCATCAGGTTCTCCATCACCTGGAGCGCCTGGAGCCGCTGATAGTTGCCGGGCTGGGAGGCCAGCAGCTTGGCGCCCGGATTCTCCTTCAGCGCGTCGTTGAAGCCGCGGACGCGGTCGACATTGGTCAGCGAGCCCTTGACGCCCTCGATGATGACGATGTTGCCCTTGCCGCCCAGCGTCTTCAGCAGGAAGCGCGCGGTCTCCAGCCCGAGGCTGTAGTCGTCGGCGCCGACGAAGGACAGGAACTTGCCGCCGGCTGAGCGGTCGGTGATGTTGACGACCGGGATCTTGGCTTCGTTGATCTTCTCGACGCCCGGGACCATCGCCTTGTAGTCGACCGGCGTGAACACGATCGCGCTCGGCTTCTTCACCACGACGTCCTCGATCTGGCTGAGCTGCTCGGGGATCGAGTCCGGCTTGGTCGGGATGTACTGAAGCGTCTTCGCGTTCAGCGTCTTCGCCATGTTGTCGGCGCCGACCCGCACCGTCTGGAAGAACGGATTGGTCTGGTTCTTGGTGAAGACGGCGATGGTCTCGCCGTCGGCGCGCGCCCCGGTGGTGAACGCGGCCGCCATCAGCAGCGGCAGCGTCAGATAGCCAAGTTTCTGTTTCATGTTGCCTCCATCCCTCGTTGTGCTTGTTGGAACTTCAAGAACTCATTGCGCGCGGCGGCGGGTCTTCATGTCGAGCCAGACCGCGAGAATGACGATGACGCCGGTGACGAGCGGCTGCCAGTTGGCGCTGACCGAGAGCAGGTTCATGCCGTTCAGCACCAGGGTGAGGATCAGCGCGCCGATGAAGGTGCCGAACACGGTGCCGACGCCGCCGAACAGCGAGGTGCCGCCGATCAGCACGGCCGCGATCGCGGGCAGCGTCAGGCTCTCGCCGATGTCGGCCTCGGCCGAATTGAGCCGCGACAGGAAGATGATCGAGGCGAGCCCGGCCATAGTGCCCGAGACCGCATAGACCAGCAGCAAGCGCCGCGCGACCGGGATGCCTGAGAGCCGCGCCGCGACCGGATTGGCGCCGATCGCATAGATCTCCTGGCCCCAGATCGTGCGTTGCGCGAAGAACGTCCCGATCCCGAGGAAGACCAGCAGCAGATAGACCGGGATGGGCAGGCCGAACAGATAGCCGCTGCCGATCTGGCGGAAGCCGGCCGGGAAGCCGTGCAGGGTCTCGCCCGCCATGTACCAGTAGGTGAGGCCGTTCAGCACCCAGAGCATGCCGTAGGTGGCGATGAAGGAGGGGATGCGGAGCGCAGTGACCATGATGCCGTTGAGCAGGCCGACGATGCCGCCGCAGGCAAGGCCGGTGAGGATGCCGAGCGCCGGCGAGCCGGTCGTGTGGATCACGGTCCCGGCGATACAAGCGGACAGCGCGACATTGGCGCCGACGGACAGATCGAGGCCGGCGGTCAGCACCACCAGCGTCAGGCCGGAGGCGATGAAGAAGGTCAGGCTCGCCTGCCTGAGCACGTTGAGGATGTTGCCGAGGCTCAGGAAGGAATCGCTGAGCACGGCGAGCACCGCGCAGATCAGGAGCGCGGCGAGCAGGCGGTAAAACACCTGGATCGCATCCTGCGAGAGGAACGAGCGGGGCGGCGCGATGGCGTCCTTGGTGATGTCGGTCATGTACGGCTCCTGAGGCCGTCGAGGAACAGGGCAACGATGACGAGCACGCCGACACTTGCGACCTGCACGGAGGACGGCAGCGAGATCAGGTTGAGCCCGTTGCGCAACACGCCGACCGAGAGGACGCCGAGCAGCGTGCCGAGCAGCCAGCCATTGCCGCGCTCGAACGAGGTGCCGCCGACGGCGACGGCCGCGATGGCATCGAATTCGAGGCCGAGGCCGGCGGTGGGGTGACCGGAGTTCATCCGCGCGGTCATCAAGAGACCGGCGATGCCCGCCATGGCGCCGCCGATCGCGTACACCGCGATCAGGAGCCGGTTTGGCGAGAGACCGGCATAGCGCAGCGCCTCGCGGTTGCCGCCGAGGGCGAAGATGTAGGTGCCGAACCTCGTATGATAGAGCAGCACGTGGAAGACCGCGTAGGTCACGAGCGCCATCACGATCGGAACGGGGATGCCGAGAAGCGTCGCCGAATAGATGTCGCGCACGCTGTGGGGAATGCCGACGACGCTCTGGCCGTCGCTGACGATCAGCGACAGTCCCTGCGCCATGCCGAGCGTGCCCAGCGTCGCGACGAAGGGCGGAATGCCAACGATCGCGACCAGCCAGCCATTGGCGAGGCCGAAGGCCGTGCCGACCATCAGGCCGGCCCCGAGGCCGAGCAGCATCGACTTGGTCGCGAGCGACACGATGGCGACGCAGAGCGAGGTCAGCGTCAGCACCGCGCCCATCGACAGGTCGAGCCCCTCGGTCATGATGATCAAGGTCATCGGCAGCGCGAGCATGGTCAGGATGGTCGACTGCACCAGCACGTTGGAGAGATTGGCGACCGACAGGAAGCCGGGCGCGATCACGCTGAACAGCGCGATCAGCAACACCAGCACCATGGCAACGCCGGGAATACGTTGCAGCGGATTGGGCTCCGAGACGATCGCGGCTTCACGCATGATGCATCCCCAGTCGCACGATATTCTCCTCCGTCAGTTCGCTGCGCGTCAGGTGCCCGGCAATGCGCCCCTCGCGCATCACATAGGCGCGGTCGCAGACATGGCAGATCTCGACCTGCTCGGACGAGATCATCAGGGCCGCCGCGCCTTCCGCGACGAGGCGGTCGATCAACGCAAAGATCTCGGACTTGGCGCCGATGTCGATGCCTCGCGTCGGCTCGTCGAAGATGAACAGCTTTGAGCCGGCCGCGAGCCACTTGCCGATCACGACCTTCTGCTGATTGCCGCCCGAGAGCAGGCCGACGGTCTGGCGCGCGCTCGGGGTTGCGATGCGGAGCTGGCGGATCAGCCCGTCGGCGGTGCGCTGTGCTCTGCGCTGGTCGAACAGCCCGCTCGGGAACAGCCTGCGCAGCGCCGACACCACCAGATTGTCGCTCACCGAGCGCAGCAGCGCCAGGCCCTCGCTCTTGCGGCTCTCCGGGATCAACGCGATGCCGCGGCGGGCGGCGAGGTCCGGCTCGCCGGAAATGGTCTTGCCGTCGAAGATGATCTCACCTGACGTCACGGGATCGGCGCCGAAGATGGCGCGCGCGACCTCGCTGCGGCCGGAGCCGACCAGCCCGCACAGGCCGACGATCTCGCCCCGGCGCACCTCGATATTGATGTCCGAGATGCCGGTTGGCGCGGTCAGACCCTTGACCTCGAGCAGGAGGTCGCCGGGCTTGTCGGCAAAATGCCGCGGATAGGTCATGTCGACGTTGCGGCCGACCATCATGCGGACGAGCTGGTCCGGCGTGACGTCAGCGGGACGGACGCCGTCGATGCGGCGGCCGTCGCGCAGCACGGTGATGCGATCGCCGAGCGCGAACACCTCGGCCATGCGGTGCGAGATATAGACGATGGAGACGCCGTCCGCCTTCAGCCGAGCAATCAGCGCAAACAAGAGCTCGGTCTCGCGGTCGGAGAGCGCCGCGGTCGGCTCGTCCATGACCAGGATACGGGCGTTCTGGCTGATCGCTTTCGCGATCTCGACCATCTGCTGCTGCGCCACGCCGAGCTTGTCGACGGTGGTGGAGGGATCGATGTCGAAGCCGATCGAGTCGAGCACGCGCCTCGCATCAGCCAGGATCTTGCGGCGGTCGATGGTACCGGGGATGCGGCCCTTCGGCTCGCGTCCCAGGAAGATGTTCTGGGCGATGTCGAGATGGGGGACCAGCGAGAATTCCTGGAAGATCACGGCAATGCCGAGCTTCTGCGCGTCCGCGGTGGAGTTGATCGCGACCGTCTCGCCCTTGTAATAGAACTCACCGGCGTCGGCGCGGTAGGCGCCGCAGAGCACCTTCATCAGGCTCGATTTGCCGGCGCCGTTCTCGCCCAGCAGCATGTGGACTTCGCCGGGGTAGACGGCAAAGGACACGTCATCCAGCGCCTTGACGCCAGGAAACTCCTTGCTGATGCCGCGCAGCTCCAGCAGCGGCGTGGGTGAGGTGACCTCGATCGGGAGCGCGTCGCTCATGACTTTGCACTCATGCCTTGGCTCCGCCTGAAAAGATCTTTCCAGGGTTCATCAGTCCATTCGGATCGAGCGCGGTCTTGATCGACCGCATCACGTCGACGGCCTCGCCGAGTTCGTCGGCGAGATAATCGATCTTGCCGAGCCCGATGCCGTGCTCGCCGGTGCAGGTGCCGTCCATGGCGATGGCGCGGGCGACCATGCGGGCCTGCAGCGCCTTGGCGCCTTCGGTCTCTTCTGGTTTTGTCGGGTCGATCAGGATCAGCATGTGGAAGTTGCCGTCGCCGACATGGCCGACGATGGGAGCGGTGAAGCCCTGCTCGTCCGCGTCGCGCCGCGTCTCGGTGAGGCATGCCGCCAGATTCGAGATCGGCACGCAGACATCGGTGATCACCGCGCGTGCGCCGGGACGCAGGCCGAGGCCGGCATAGAGCGTGTTGTCGCGTGCGTGCCAAAGCCGGCTGCGATCTTCCGGCGCCTTCGCCCAGGCAAAGCCATGGCCGGCATGATCGGCGGCGATGGCCTGCGCCGCTTCGGCCTGCTCGGCGACGGAGGTCTCCGAGCCGTGGAATTCGAAGAACAGGGTGGGCGCCTCGCGATAGCCGAGCTTGGCGTAGGCATTGATGCCCCGCATCATGACGTCGTCGAGCAGCTCGATGCGCGCCACGGGGATCGCGGACTGGATCACCGAGATCGCGGTATCGACGGCATCGTGCAGGGTGTCGAAGCTGCACACCGCGGCCGAGATGGCCTGCGGCACCGGATGCACTTTCAGCGTGATCTCGGTGATGACGCCGAGCGTGCCTTCGGCGCCGACGAACATGCGCGTCAGATCATAGCCGGCGGCCGACTTGCGCGCGCGCCGGGCGGTGCGGATCACGCGGCCATCGGCCAGCACGACCTCAAGCGCCATGACATTGTCTTTCATGGTGCCGTAGCGCACTGCCATGGTGCCGGAGGCGCGCGTCGAGGTCATGCCGCCGATCGAGGCGTCGGCGCCGGGGTCGATCGGGAAGAACAGGCCGGTATTGCGCAGCTCGGCATTGAGCTGCTTGCGCGTGATGCCGGGCTGTACGACGACATCCATGTCGCTGTCGTGCACTGCGAGAACCTTGTTCATGCGCGCGAAGTCGAAGCAGACGCCACCGGCGACCGCGGCCGCGTTGCCTTCGAGCGAGGTGCCGGCGCCGAACGGAACCATCGGCATGCCCGCGCCGGCGCAGAGCTTGACGATGTCCGCGACCTCCTGCGTGGTCTCAGGGAAGACGACGATATCGGGCGGCAGGCTCCGATAATGCGATTCGCTCTGCCCGTGCTGATCGAGCACGCCGCGCGCAACGCTCGCACGCTGGCCGATCATGCCGGTGAGGCGCTCGGCCAATATATCCGTGCTGACCCGCGGTCCCATCCTTAAGCTCCCGTCTGCTCCCTGCTGCCGGACTCTTGTTGGTCCGTAGCCCAGCTTAAGCGGCTCTCGCGTTGCTCGCGACCTGCTTTAGGCCGAAATCGTAGTTGAGATGAAAATACTCGGTGTCCACCATGCGACCATCCGGCGCACGGCCGGCGGGGCGGCGGACGAATTCCCGGATCAGGCTGTCCTTGACGCCGAACACCACGTCGCTGTCGAGATATTGGTCGCCGGCAACGAAGACGTGCGTCACCAGCTGCTCGAAACCTGGCGCTGAGATCATGAAGTGCACGTGCGCCGGGCGCCAGGGATGGCGTCCCTGCACCTCGAGCATCTCGCCGACCGGTCCGTCATGCGGAATCGGATAGGCCGCCGGCTTGATCGACCAGAAATGGAAGCGGCCGTTGGCATCTGTATGGAAGCGGGCGCGCATCGCGAGATCGCCGATCTTGTCGAGCTGCTGCACGTCGTAATAGCCGTCATCGTCCGAATGCCAGACGTCGACCACGGCGCCCGCGAGCGGCTTTCCGTCGGCGGTCGAGACGGAGCCGGTGACCAACATTGGATCGCCTTCCATAGGGCCGGAGATATCCGCGCCGCTGTCTTTTTCCGGGGCTGCCTGAACGAAGAACGGGCCGAGCACCGTGGTCTCGGTCGCGCCCTCCGGCACCGGATGGTTGATGGCATCGACCAGCATGGAGACGCCGAGCGTGTCCGACAGCAGGATGAACTCCTGGCGCTTGTCGTCGCACATGTGCCCGGTGCGGGTCAGGAAGTCGATGCCGTATTCCCACTCCTTCTGGGTGGGCCGCACCTCGCGGACGAAGGCGTGAAGGTGGCGCACCAGCGCTTCGCTGACTTGCTTGATCCGCGGGTCGGTTGCGCCGGCGATCCGCTCCAGCACCGCATCCGTGATCGTGTTTTCGTTGAAGTTACGCATGCAGGCCTCCGTTGATCACAGCTTCGGCTCGCCGAGGCCGGACAGCCGTTCGAGATGCTTGACGGTCGCGATGAAGTCGGTGTCGCCGTCGCCCTGTGCGACCAGCGAGCCATAAGTCTCGCGCACTTGGGCGGCTAGCTGGAGCGGCACGCCGACAGCGTGGCCGGCGCCGAGGATGAGGTCGAGATCCTTGGCCATCTGCTTGCAGGAGAATGTGGACTCGAAATCGCGGGTCCGCAGCGGCGCTGTCTTGTACTTCACCATCGGCGAGGCAATCGCGCTGTCGTCGAGCACCTTCAGGATGTCCTGCCAGGCGATGCCGCCCTTGCGCGCCAGCGCCAGGCTCTCCGCCATCATCGCGGCCGACACCGCGATCATCAGGTTGACGGATAGTTTTGCGTAGCGGGCTTCCTCTGCCGGCCCCAGATAGGTCTGGGCGCGGGTGAAGGCGGCGAACAGCGGCTTCGCGCTTTCGAAGGCGTCCTTCGGCCCCGACACGAAGCAGGTCAGCGCGCCGGTGTGGACGATGCTGGCATTGCCGGAGACCGGCGAACGGAGATAGGAAATACCGCGCGCCTGCGCCGCGGCCGCAACTTCGGTCGACGCCTCGACGCTGACGGTGCTGGTCTCGATCAAGACGGCTTCGGGCGTCATCGCGGCGATGAGGCCGGAGGGGCCGAGCAATGCGCCGCGTAACGCCGCGTCATCGGGCAGGGACGTGACAACGGCCGGCTTGCCGCTCACGGCGGCGGCCGGCGAAGCTGCAACCGATACGCCGAGTGCGCGTGCCTCGTCGAGCCGTGCGGCACTCTGATCGAAAGCGGTCACGGCATACCCGGCCTTGATAACGAGCGCCGACATCGGCAGACCCATCTTGCCGATCCCGATGAAAGCAACATTCCTGGAAGCGTTAGTCATTGTTCTTGTCCAATGGCGCTGCTAGGCAGCGCGTCCCTGTCGTTCGATGTCCTGCACCAGCCGCCGGCCGGATTGCGCCAGCTGCTCCTTCTTCGTCTCCAGTCCCTCGGCCAGCAACCGGCCGTTACGTTTCTTCCAGGCGCCGCCGATCATCACGGCCTCGATGTTGGCGAGGCCCGTCTGCATCACGACGGTGGCGATGGGATCATGCACCGGGACAAGATTGAGATCGGAGGCGTTGATGATGACGAGGTCGGCGAGCTTGCCCGGCGTCAGCGAACCGATCTGCCTCTCGCGGCCGAGCATGCGCGCGCCTTCCATCGTGATCCAGCGGAGCGCTTCACGCACGGGGATCGTGGTCGTTGCCGGAATGGTGCCGCTCGTTTGTCGCGACGCCGCATTGTCGAGCGCCCGCTGCATCGAGAGCGCAACGCGGGCGGCAGAGAAGAGATCGCCTGCCAGCACGGATTCGAGATCAATCCCGATCGTCGGCCGAACGCCGCGCTTGAGGAGGCGTCCGGTGATCGGGAAGCCGTGGCCCTGGATCATCTCGTTCTCAGGCGTCACCGAGAAGGACACGCCGAGATCGATCATCCGGTCCAGGAGTTCATCGGGCAGATCGTTGCCATGGACGATGTTGACGCCCGCGCCGACGAGGCCGGCCTCGATCAGCTTCTCCCAGCCGCCCGGCGTCTTGGCCGGACCGCCGCCCTGATGCATCGATGCGATCAGGTTCAGCTCCCGCGCCAGGCGGAAATCGTGCATGGCGACGTCGAGCGTCGAATAATGCGGACCCAGGATCGCGAGCCCGAGCGTGACGAGGCCGTCGCGGTCGGCGAGGGGACCTGCGAGCAGCCGCTCGACCTCACGGCGCGGATGCGGGATCTCCGAGAAATGCGGCTCGCCCGGTTTCGGCTCTGGCTTGGGCGAGCCGTGGAAGAAGGCGGCACGGATGCCGCTCTCGATCAGGCCGCGCACGGCGGCATCGGTGTGAGCAGGCGTCGGATTGTTGTGGCACCAGTCGACCAGCGTGGTGACGCCGTGGTGGATCTGGTTCAGCGCGCCGACCAGTGTCGCGCTATGGATGTCTTCGGGCCGGAACACGGTCGCGAGCCCGGCATGCATGCGGCGGAAATATTCGAGCAGCGTCCAGTTCGCGGCATAGCCGCGCAAGCCCGTCTGCCAGGTGTGCATGTGCGCGTTGATCAGGCCGGGGATGACGATGCGCCCGGCGCCGTCGACGATTTCGGTCTCGCCGGCACCACTGCCGAGGTCGATCGACGGGCGCACGTCGACGATCCGGCTACCTTCGACCAGCACATCGCCGCTCGAAAGGTCGCCGATCGCGTCATCCATGCTGATGACGGTGGCCGATTTGATCAATGTGCGCCGCATCGCTTTCACGCCGCCGCTTTTGCAGTGCCCGGCGGCTCGCCGGCCCAGGCGCGTGCAATCAGGTCGCGGATGGCGTTTCGCTCGAGCGGCCGCGGATTCCAGTAGGCATTGGTGACGGCGAGGTCGGCCGCCTTGTCGATGCCGCTTTGGGGCATGCCGATATCACGCAGTGCGACCTTCGCACCCAGCCGCTTCGCAAGTTCGAAAAGCCCCTGCGACGGGTCTGCAGCGCCGATCGCGCGCGAGATGCGCGCCATCGCGTTGGGCACGGCCGGTGCATTGTAGGCCAGCGCGTGCGGCAGCACGATCGTGTGCGTTTCGGCGTGCGGCAGGTCAAAAGTGCCGCCGAGCGTGTGGCAGAGCTTGTGATGCAGCGCCATGCCGACGGTGCCAAGGCAGACGCCGCACAGCCACGCGCCGTAGAGCGCCTCGGTGCGGGCCTCGCGATCGTCGCTTTTCGCGGCAATGGCGGGCAGGGCTCGCGCCAGCGCGCGGATGCCTTCTTCCGCCATCAGCGACGTCACGGGATTGGCATCGCGCGCGTAGAGCGCCTCGACCGCATGCGCGATCGCGTTGATGCCGGAGGTTGCGGCGAGGCTCGCCGGCAGCGTCAGCGTCAGCTCGACGTCGTAGATCACCGTCTCCGGCAGCACGGCCGCATCGCGGACCGTGGTCTTCAGGCCGTTCTCGGTCTGCCCGACGATCGGTGTCATCTCGGAGCCGGCATAGGTGGTGGGGATGCAGAGCTGGTTGATGCCGGTGCGCAAGGCCAGCGCCTTGCCGAGGCCGGTGGTCGAGCCGCCGCCGAGCGAGACGACGCAATCCGCCTCGCACGCCTTCAGCGCCGCGAGCGCCCGTTCCGTGACCTCGACCGGCGTGTGCATGGTCGCGCCGGAAAACAGGCCGGCATAGAGCGGGCCGAGCGCGGCGCCCAAGCTCTTGCCTTGCGCCTCCTGCTGCGCCGTCGTCAGCACCAGCGCGCGTCTGCCGCCGAGCCGCTCGACCTCGGCCCTGGCGGAAGCCAGCGTTCCGCTGCCGAACACGACGCGGCAGGGCAGGTTTTCGTAGGTGAACGAGCCGATCATGCGCCGGTCTCTTTGATGGGATAATCGACCTGGAAGCGCCCGATCCGCAAGTCGCCCAGCGCCTCGCGGACGCGCAGATGTTCCGGATGGTTGGCGTAGGCGGCAAGCGCCGCCTGGTCGGTGAATTCGGAGAACAGCACGACGTCGCAGGCGTAGTCGACAGCGCTGACATCCATGCCGACTTCGATATGGGTGAGGCCATCGATCCGGCCCTTGAGGCCCTCGAACAGGGACTTGACCTTGACCCGCGCCGCGGTGCGCTCCTCGGGGGTGTCCCCGCGCAGCCGCCACATCACGATGTGCCTGATCGGGCCCGACATTTCCTGATTTCCTCGCCTGCAATTGTGCTTTGTTGGTGCCATTTTGCCTTGCAGAAAGCGGAAATAAAGGTCAAAATTTGTAAGTCTCTTTTCCTTATTTCGCAAAAATGGACCGGCTGCTCCAACTCGAGGTCTTCTCCAAAACCGCTGAGCTCGGCAGCCTTTCCAAAGCTGCCGAAATCCTTCGGATGTCGAACGCGGCCGCGAGCCGTCATCTCAGTGCGCTGGAGGAGCGGCTTGCGGTGCGGCTGATCGAGCGCAACACGCGCCGGCAATGGCTGACCGAAGCAGGACAGGAGCTGCTGCAGCGTTGCAGCACGCTCCTGAACGAGCTCGCCGAGGCCGAGGACGCGGTTTCCGACCGTGCGCTGTCGCCGAAGGGCATGCTGCGCGTGACGAGCTCGCTGTCCTTCGCGATGATCTACCTCGCGCCGATGCTGCCTGCCTTCCGCGCGCTCTATCCTGATCTCAGCGTGCAGATCATCAGCGCAAACCGCTATCTGGACTTCATCGAGGCCGGCATCGACGTCGCGATCCGCACGCGCGAGCACGAGCCGGATTCAAACATCGTCGTCCGCCGCATCGGCCAGATGCACCGCGTGCTCGCGGCGTCGCCGGCCTATCTGGAGAAGCATGGCCGGCCGGAGCACCCGGCCGATCTCGCACGCCACAATATGCTGATCTACAATCTCGCCAACGATCCCTATTCGCTGCGGCTCAGCCAGGGCAGCACGACGCAGACCATTCGGATCGCGCCGACGCTCGACAGTAATGACGGCCAGATCATCTGTGGCGCAGCCCGTGCCGGGTTAGGCATCCTGATCCAGCCGCTCTATATCGTGCAGAGCGATATCGCGGCCGGTCGGCTGGTGCCGGTCCTGATGGGCTGGGAGCTGCCTCTGCTCACCATGAACATCGCCTATCAAAACCGCGTCAGGCTGCCCGCCAAGATCAGGGTCTTTTCCGACTTCCTGGTCAGCCACATCCGCGAGCATTCGCAGCCCGGCATCTGGATCGACGCGGCGAAGTGAGCGGGCAACCCGAGAATTCGGGTCGCCGTGGGCGGATCGGCGAGCGAAACGCAGATCAAACAGCCGAACTCGGGCTGGTTCGCGCAGACACGAGCGTCGACGGAAAGTGACTCGCGAACGCGCGCGTCTTGGGTTGGACGCGCGATCCGTCGATCACTTCGAGCCGGCCGCAGCGGTTCAAGGTATGCAACTTCCTGCCGGGCCATAGCGGTCCGGGCTTCAGAGAGTGGCGGACGATCTGCTTGAACGCCGTCGGCGACAGTTCGACCACCTCTGCCAGAGCGAGCGCTGCGCCGTATCCGTCGGCACAATCCTGGACCGGTCGCCACAATTTGCCATTGAGGGTGACGAAATTCCCCGCCGGCCGCGTGCTTGCGCGGTCGATCAAGACCGGATTGCTGGCGTGGGGCAACCAGGGCCCCAAGAGGCGGTCGGCGTAGTAGATCGCCAGCGAATCCGAATAGCCACCCGCTCCGTCGCGCCAGGCGCCGAACAGATAGTGCAGGCCGTTGTGCCGCGTGATCGTGGCGTCGGCCAGCTCGAGGCCGGAAAGGAGCGTCGCATATCGCTCCCATATGTCCGGAAACCGAACGCATTTGTAGAGGGCGACGTCCCCGCGCGTCGAACTCTCCGGGATCATCCATAGCTCGCCATCGTCTTCGATCAGAAACGGATAGGAGAGGTGCCAGGGCTCCTCCAGCACGGGCATCACCTCGCCGACCGGCCCCGCGTCACTGAACTCGATCGCCGAAATGATGCCTTTTCCGACGCGGTGATCGAGATCCTCGAAGAAGACGAACGTGCGTCCCTGCCACGTGATCGGAAACGGATCGGCGTAGAAATGGTTTCCAGGATCTCCCAGCACGTTCCAGCCTGGGCCGGACAGATCTCCGGTCTGCCAGACGCCTCCGCCGTCATTGAAGCGCCATCCGATATGCCAATGCGGGGCATAGCAGCAGAGGCGATAGATCTCCTTGGCGATCGATGCGGCAAGGCCGCGAGCGACATAGCCGACGGGTTCGCGGCGCAAGCCATTCCCGGCGGGGCGCGCCAGTTGCGGCACAATTCGCGGTCTTCCCGACAGGACCGCCGCCACCATGGTCAGGGTTCGCGCCATGACGGTTTCGAGCGCGCCGCTGAGGCCCGCGGCAATCTCTCCGGATGGGTGGCCGCGGTCGAGGACCGAACCATCGACCTCGTTGACGATGTCGATCACGGGCAGGTCGCCGGCGAGAATGGCGGCGAGGGCGGCATTTTCGCCCGCAACCCCGTTGAACAGCGGACGCAGATACAGCCGGGCAGAGCAGTCCGGATCCCGCTCGGCGCCCGTAAAATCGACGATCACGTCGGCTGCGCTGCAAGCCTGCGCCCCTTCGGGAACGATCTTCAGCCTGTCTGCGCCGCCATGTTTGCCTTTGCGCAGCACCGCGCGTTCGAGCTCGAACAGGGCGTCGAGGCCTGCGGGCCGCGGCTCCGCCGTTGGCGCCCATACGATTTGAACCGGCACGTCCCGGCCGTCGATCGACAGCGTCTCGCGGGCCATCCATTGCCGCGCGTACTCGCGTTCACAGCGAAACTCGATGATCATGTCGAGCCAATCTGTTTCAACGGATCATGTCAAATGACCTGCTCGAGAATACGAACGTATTCGTCAACCATCGCATCTACCGAATAGCGCAGTCGCAGGCCTTTGGCGTTTTGTCGCAGTTCGTCGCTCAGGTGCTTGTCCGTCAACAGCGTGGAGACGGCTGCGGAGAGCTTCGCATGATCGGAGGCATCGACGAAAAGCGCAGTCGGTCTCCCTTCGTAGGACAACACTTCGCGCAGGACGGGAAGATCGGTCACGACCGAGGGAACACCGGCATTCGCGGCCTCGACAGCGGCCAGACCGAAGGTTTCGGCCTGTGTCGGAAAGACGAACACGTCCAGGCAGGCCAGGAAGTCCGCCATCCGGCTGGGAGGAATCTCCCCGAGCCAATGCAGTCGGTCCGAGACGCGCAAGTCGCTCGCGAGCTGTCTCAGTCGGGCCTCGTCGGCGCCCTGGCCGGCAAGCGCAAGGCGCCAGGATGGCTGATCCGGCAACAGGCGTATCGCCAGATCGAGCCGCTTGTGCGGATGCAGCCTTGCTGCGCAGCCAAGCAGGACGCAGTCCGGCGGCAGGTTGAACCTCTGTCGTGCAGCCTCCTTCGACAGCGTGAGGGCCTTGTCGTCGAAGCCGTGCGGCACATGCACCATGCGCGACCGGTAGGCCGCGGGGTAGCGCGAATATTCGCGCTGCATGTCCTTCGAATTGAGCGTGATGCAGTCGAAGAAGCCGAGGCTGCCCATGACGATGTCGGCGGTGCGGACCGGCCAGCTCATCGACATTGCGGATGAAACCTGATTTGCGACAACCGGTGCACGGCTGACGAGGCGCGTCACGCCACCGCCGATGACGTTGCCGAAATGCTGGAAGGTCAGGACTGCGTCGGGCCTCGTGGCCCTGATATGGCGGCCGAGCGTCCGCAGCATCTGCAGCAGCGCTACCGGATTGCCCGGCCGGCTCTGCGCGCAGTAGAGCGTATCCGGCGGTTCATCGAAAGAGTCCGATTTGCGGAAGAAGAATAGATTGGTGACCCGGTAGCCGCGAGCGGTGAGCCCGGCGCCGAGAAGCCGCGAGATTTCCTGCGCACCGGCGTTCTCGGCCTGGGTTTGCGCGAGAAGCACGTGCGGTTTCGGCCCGCCGTGGCCTGACCGCGCCAAAGCCGTCGCGCTCGTCTCGCCCAATTCCTTGTTCGGCTGATAGTGGAGCACGAATCCCGACCTGCTAAAGAAACGAAATCTTCACCTTCTTAACTCCGTACCTATCATGCGGGTATCGCCCGGACATCGGCTAGCGACAAACGGAGTTAATGCGAGGCCTTTGCAACCACATCGTTCGCTCGGCATTTCAGCTGTTTCCCCGACGGTGCCCGGCGAGTGCGTTAACCAATCGGTCTTGCACGCTGCCGGCGCGTGCCTGCGGATTCCCCGAGCCGCGGCCTGATGACATCTAATCGCTCGAGTCCGCGCCGCGAACTGCATAGTTGCTGCGACTCGAAGCAGAGAAGCGCAAGAGCACGAGGACCGAAGGATCCACCCCGGATCGCCGGCGGCAGAGGATATTCAGGGCAATGGTCGCGAGCGCGAGCGACACCGTCGCCGAAATCGCCGCGCCAAGCACCCCGAGCCAGGGAATGAGGACGATAAATCCCACGAGCCGCAGCGCGACGTTGGCCGCAACAACCGGCACATAGATTCGTTCATGGCCGGTCAGCTGCAGGATCGCAGCAGACGGGCCGCCTGCCGCCTGGATGGCGGTTCCGATCGCGAGCACGATCAAGACCGAATGCTGCGCGGTGAAATGAGGTCCGAACAGGTTGAGGAGATAGGGGCCGCCGATCCAGATGGTGACGAGGCCGGCGATCACGCAAAGTGCGGTCACTTCCGCCATCAACCGCAAGGTCCGCTCGAACTCCCGGTGGTTCTTGCTGAAATACAGCGACGGCAGCCGGCGCGCGCCGAAAGTGTACAGCGCTGCGGACAGCATGGCGAAGATGTTGGCAAGGCGCGAAGCGGCAAAGTAGATTCCTGCAGTCGCCGGATCCAGCATCCAGTAGACCAGAATGACGTCGAAATACTGATTGGCGGCTTCAAGGATGGATGCGAGCCAGAAGTGAAGGGCGCTCGATCGCCAGCGGGACGTCTCGGTGCGCGCCGGCGTACCGCGCAAATCCGGCAGCACTCGCGCGATCGAAATGATCTGCGCCGCCAGGCCCACCGACATCGCCATTGTCATCACCGCGAACAACTCGGCGGGATCGAGCTGCCGATGGCCGAGCAGCATGGCGAGCAGGAACAGGACGACGATGACACGCCAGAAGAACTCGCGATTTCCTTCGCCCATGAGAATGCTGACCAGCGAGCGAGCGATCTGGCTCCCAAGCATCACCGCGGCGTTGACGGCCGTGTAGGCCGACACCGCGAGGATCAGCAGCCACCAGTCGCCTCTCATGCTTGCCGCGATGGCGATCCCGGCGATCACGATCAGCATTGCGACCGAGGCAATCTTGAAGCTCGATAGGAGGACACCTTTGGTGAGGTCCGGCCTCTCGCTGACCTGATACTCGTTGAGGAAGCGCACCAGCAGGGATTCCTGGCCGACCAGCCCCAGGACGGCTGCGATCTGGGCGACCGAGAGCCAGGTCGCAAAGATGCCGAAGCCGTCGGGCGACATCGTCCGTGCCGCCAGCGAGAACAATGCAAACGCGAGCACGCCGCTGCCAACCTTGAGAAGGATGGTCCCGGCAACTCCGCGCGTGACATCGCGCCGCATGAATTGGAGGATGGCTTCGATCATGGAGGTTTAAGGGGGTGCGCTCCCCTGAAGAGACGAGTTCCGATACCGGCGACAACCTAGCATGCTGCAACGGCGCGAGTGTTAATGGACGAGATGCAGGATCTCGCCGGCCGCGACGATATCGCGGCTACGTCGGCTGCTTCACTCTGGAACATCGTCGTCCTCATTGTCCCGGTTGGTGCAAAGTCCCGCTCGACCGACTGACGGCTTGGCCCCGCATCGACGACCGAAGAAGACGAGATCGGCCTTTCGAGTGCGGAATGGCGCGCGAGATCGGTCGCCGGGATGTCGGAACCCGGAATCTACGGAGCATATCGAGCAAGACGCGTGCCGGAACGGCAACAGCGCGCCCGCCGCTTCCGGTCATTAACCTCAATCTTCGGAAATGATCGCACTTGGCTCCGCGATGCGACATCAGGCTGGAGAGTTGCACTGGAACCGCCGTTAACCTGGGAGCCGAAGCCATGACGACGGATGGAGCCGTGACCGAGCCAATCGATGAGGGCGAGACGGCAACGATCGTCTCCGACATCGTCGTTGTCGGCGGTGGCCTTGCGGGATCGCTTGCGGCGGCCGTGCTGGCGCGGGGAGGGCATCGCGTTGCTCTCGTCGACAAGCGCGCGATCTATCCGGACGAATTCAGGGTCGAAAAGATCGGCGGCCATCAGCTGGAGCTGTTTCGCAAGCTGGGCTTTCTCAACGCGCTCGAGGACGTCGCCTGTCGATATGACCAGGTGCTCAATATCCGGGAGGGCAAGGTGGTCGATGTCAGCGTCGGCCAGGCCTACGGATTCCCCTATGCGGATCTCGTCGCCATGGCGCGTCGCCAGATCCCCGATCCATCCCACCTGATCGTCGACGAGGTCACTGCGATCAGCAGCAGCGACGATGTCCAGCATCTCGAGCTGGCCTCCGGACGGCGCGTCACCGCACGCCTCGTTGTTCTGGCCACGGGCATGGCGGGAGTTCTCGGTTACAAGCTCGGCATCAGGCGGCGCGTGCTGGCCGAGCGCCATTCGGTTTCGTTCGGCTTCACGATTGCCCGCCACGACGGCACTCCGTTCGATTTCGAGGCGCTGACCTGCTACGGCGAACGTACGGCGGATGGCATCGACTATCTCAGCCTGTTTCCGGTCCGTGCCGGCATGCGGGCCAATCTCTTCATGTTCCGCGATCCGACCGCCCCGATCATGCGCGAGTTGCGTCGCGAGCCGGAGGCGACGCTCTTGCGCCTGCTGCCGGGATTGCGGGACTACCTCGGCGATTTCCGCGTGATCGACCGGGTCCAGAACTGGGTGATGGATCTGACTGTCGTCGAGGGGCATCTCCAGCCCGGCGTCGTGCTCATCGGCGATGCGTTCCAGACCAACTGTCCCGCCGCCGGCACGGGTGTCGCCCGCCTGCTGGTGGACATCGACCGTCTTTGCACCGAGTACGCGCCGCGGTGGCTCATGACCCCAGGCATGGGCCTGGAGAAGATCTCGCAGTTCTATTCCGATCGCGACAAGATCGCGGCTGACCAGCAGTCGCTGAAGATGGCGCGCTTCCGCGAGGCTCTGACGTCCCGCAGCGACATCGGCTGGGACGTACGGCGACGGTTGCACTTCCTGCGGCGCAGTCTGACACATCGCGTCGATCAGATGCGCCCGGGTTGGCTCGGGCGTGTCCGCGGCGCGTTGCGCGCCTAGTTCTGCCCCTTCGTCTGCCGTCGGTCAACGCGTGGGAGTGGGGGTGCGCGCGGGCTGGAGCCTCAAATCCGATAGCCGCTTGGCCGCCAGCTTGAGCCAGGGAGCCTGCTTCAGCGCGAAGAGGGCGATGGCGCCTGCAGCGCTGCCGGCCTGCGTGACCGCCCACATCGGCGAGGGCTGCCCGCCGAACAATTTCTTGTATGGCTCGTCGCCAATGGTGAAATCGAGCGTCTGATCTCCGCGCTCGATACAGTCCCGCGCCACCTGCTCGAACATCAGCGCGCCGAGGGACTGGCTCTTGTAGCCGGCGATGTCGAAGGCGCTCATGATGACGAGGAAGTCGCCCCGATGGCATAGGCCGAGCACGGCGGCAATCACCTCGCCGTCCATCTTCATGGCGTAGAGGCGGACAAAGGAGCCGAGGCCGCCAAGCGCGACGGCGGAATAGAAGTCGTAATATTCGGAGCGCTGCAGCAGGTCTCCGTCGCCCTGTGCGCGAAAGCGCGGACCCCGGAACTTCCTCATGATGTCCAGCGCCTCGAGCACGGACGCGCTGTCGGCGCAGCACGAGAAGCTCAGCGCGCCCTTCTTCTCGAGTTGACGGCGTTTCTTTGCGAGCTCCTTCTGATAGGAGCGATCGAGCGTGCTGGCCCGCCATTGCTCGAACGGCGCGACGAGAACCGTCGCGTAGGCATTGGTGTCCATCGCTACGCGGCGGGATGCAGCCAGGAGGTCTTCGATCGGAAGCCGTCCGTCGGGCAGCTTGACCATTCGGAGCAGATCGAAAGGACGGACAAGGCGCCGAATCTGCGCGCACGCAGCCGCGTCGTCGAGCAGTTGCGAGAACACGTCCGGGCTGCAAACCGGCGCCAAATAGTCGGAAACGCGGAGGTCGGCGAACTCGACGGTTCGTAACGGACCGCGCCGGATCCGGAGCAGGGGCAGCACCATCGCAAGGGCGCCCGTCGCGCGGTGGCGGACCACGACGATCAGAGGGGTTGCGCCCGTTTCCGGCGCGAGCCTGGTGTAGAGGCCATGCAGCCAGACCGGATGCTGGAACGCAGTGGCGGCCGAGCGATCAAACAGCTCTGCATATTCCGGAGACAGAAAGTCGAACGACTGCTCGACGACGATGTCGAACGTATTGCTAAGCTTGTTCATGAGCAATCAATGAAACCAGGTCGATTTCGCGAGCGTCGATCGCGCCTGGCCGGGCTTATAGCAAGGTCGTTACGGGGCAGACACCGGCAGCGTGCGATTTGCATTAATGCGTTCAGCGACGTTCGTATCGTTACCAAATTCTTAAAATGCCGGAGGTGCATGGGCCCGGGCTGAGGATGAGATCGTGCGCGGCCGGCTCGATGCCAGATGACGCTCAGCCGGCCGGAATTCACACCCGGCGAATTCGAGCGCCGGCAGAGATGCCTGTCGCCCGTAGCGGGAAGTGCCGACGACTTGGCTTGGCACGGATCCATCGGCAGCTTCGACCGTGCAACCTTCGATAGCGCACGTCAGGCCTGAAAGCAGGACGTCGGGCGTGCCGTCATGTCGACGGCGCATCGACGCGTGGGCTCGGATCGGATGCACAGTTTTGCTGCACCACGATACGAATCGTAGCAGCTTTCGCTGCAATAACGCGCTTGACTTCGTAACTGATCTCAACGACCGTGCTAGACAAGCGTTGGGCAGTTCAGCCCGTCAACGCAGCGAGTTTCAACCATTTCCAACATCGCGCGGATTTTCGCGTGCTCGGTTGGCGGCGAGGGCGCCCTCGGCTTAACGGCCGATGGGCGCCTTTTTCATTTCGGGACGAGTGATGGCGCGGACGACATACCGGATCGGCGTAATGCTCTCGACGACGGGGTCCTATAGCGTCGTCGCGCGATCGATGCTAAATGGGGCGCTGCTCGCCTTTCGCGAGATCAATGCGAGCGGTGGCGATATTGCGCTCGAGCCGGTGGTCGTGAATCCGTCCGGCGACCTCGCGAGCTATCGCTCGCTCAGCCTCGAGCTGCTCGGCTCCGGCGTCCGACATGTGGTCGGCTGCTACACCTCGTCGAGCCGCAAGGAGGTGATCCCGTGCTTCGAGAAGCTCGACGGACTGCTGTGGTATCCCTCTCACTACGAGGGATTCGAGAGCTCCGATAATGTCATCTACACCGGCGCCGCGCCGAACCAGCACGTGCTGCCACTCGTCGACTACCTGGCATCCCGCCTCGGTTCGCGTGCCTTCTGCGTCGGCTCGAATTACATCTGGGCCTGGGAAAACAACCGCATCTTCCGGGAGGCACTGACTGCGCGCGGTGGCACCGTGCTCGCCGAACGCTATCTCTCCGTCGGCGACACCGAGGTCGATCAGGTGATCGCCGCAATCATCGACCAACGCCCCGGCTTCGTCTTCAACAATCTGATCGGCACCAGCGCCTATGCGTTCTTCCGGGCGTTCCGGGCCGCCTGCCGCGCGCGCGGCATCGATCAGGCCGCGGAAATCCCGGTCGCGAGCTGCACGCTGTCGGAGCCGGAATTGCCGGAGATCGGCCCGGATGCGATCGATGGGCATCTATCCTCGAGTGTCTATTTTTCTTCGCTGAACTCGGCGGAAAACGGCGCCTTCATTCGCGCCTATGCGACGTCCTTTCCGGACGGACCGGCCTCGTCGGCGGATGCCGAAGCGTCCTACATCGCCGTCAAGCTGCTCGGAGCCGCCTTGTCGCAGGCCGGCACCGACGACGCCCGGACGGTCCGCGCCGCCGTGGCGGACCAGCGGCTACATGCGCCGCAAGGCGAGGTCCGCATCGATCGCCAGACCTTCCATGCCTGGCTCACGCCTCGGATCGGCCGGTCGACAGCCAACGGACAGTTCGAAGTGCTGCTGGAATCGCGCGAGCCGATTGCGCCGGATCCCTATCTCGTTCAGTCGTCGCCGCGCTTTGCCAGCGCAATGCGCTCTCCACATTTGAAGGTGGTGCAATCATGAGCTCTCGACTGCTGCAGAACTTCAAGGGCGGCCGTGCCATCGTCGTCACCAGGCGAGGAGGGTGGGAGAGCGCGCTCGAAACGACACTGGCCAAGCTCGGCGTTTCCACGGAGTACCCGGAGATCATCGACGGTCGCGCCCAGATCGATGTTGCGAGTCTGCAGGCCGACCGTGACATCCTGTTCATCGACGGCGATCTCGAAGGCGCCGTCGCCATCGAGGTCAATCCTGCCTCGCGATTGCCGCCGGCGCCGGTGATCGGCCTCGTTGGCGTCGAAGCGCCGAGCCGGCTCAAGGCGCTGGTCAATCTGGGCGCGACTTCATTCCTGCGCAAGCCGGTGCATGGCGGCGCGGTCTACACGTCCCTGTTCATGGGCATCAACCAGTTCCTGCTGCGCGCCGAGATGTATGAGCGCTTGCAGGGTCTCGAGGAGCGCCGCCGCGGCCGCCGCGCGGTGATCCGGGCCGTCATCCTGCTGATGCGACAGGAGGGCCTCGACGAGGAGGGTGCTTATTCCCAGCTCCGCCGCGAGAGCATGCGCGCGCGGCAGAACATGGAACTCTATTGCGAGGAGTTTCTGAGCAGGCGGGCGAAGCCGCCCGACACGTCCAGCCGCACGACCGGCATTACGCTGCAAGGCGGCAACAAGCAGGCCATCTAGGAGAAGCAAAATGAGCAAGTCTGTATTGCGGGGGCTGCGCGCCGCAGCCCTCACGGGGACGCTTGTCCTCGGATCACCCCTTGGATCACACCTGGCGCTCGCGGCAGAAAACCCGATCAAACTCGGCGTGCTCGAGGATCAGTCCGGCGACTTCGCAGCGGCCACGATCGGCAAGGTTCACGCCATCCAGCTCGCCGCCGAGGAGATCAACAAGGCCGGCGGCATCATGGGCAGGCCGCTGGAGCTCGTCGCTTACGACACGCAGTCCGACAACACCCGCTACCAGGAGTTCATGCGGCGAGTGCTCCAGCGCGACAAGGTCGATGTCGTCTTCGCGGGCTTCTCTTCGGCCTCGCGCGAGGCGTACCGCCCGATCGTCGATCAGTTCAACGGCTTTGCCTTCTACAACAACCAGTACGAAGGCGGTGTTTGCGACGGCCACATGATCGTCACCGGTGCCGTGCCCGAACAGCAGTTCTCGACGCTCATTCCGTACATGATGGAGAAGTACGGCAAGAACGTCTACACGCTCGCCGCCGACTACAATTTCGGCCAGATCTCGGCGGAGTGGGTCCGCAAGATCGTCAAGGAGAACGGCGGCAAGATGGCCGGCGAGGAGTTCATCCCGCTCGGCGTGTCGCAATTCTCGCAGAGCATCCAGAACATCCAGAAGGCCAAGCCGGACTTCGTGGTGACGCTGCTGGTCGGCACCGCGCAGGCCTCCTACTACGAGCAGGCGGCCTCCGCCAACGTCAACCTGCCGATGGCCTCTTCGGTGAACGTCGGGCAGGGCTACGAGCACAAGCGCTTCAAGCCGCCGAGCCTGAAGGACATGTTCGTCACCACCAACTACATCGAGGAGATCGACTCGCCCAAGAGCAAGGAGTTCTACGCCAAGTTCAAGGCCAAATTCCCGAGCGAGCCTTATGTGAACCAGGAGGCGGAGAACTCCTATCTTGCCGTCTATCTCTACAAGCAGATGGTGGAGCGCGCGAAGTCGACCAAGCGCGAGGAGATCCGCAAGGTGATCGCGCTGGGCGACGTCTGCATGGATGCGCCGGAAGGCAAGGTCTGCATCGACCCGAAGAGCCAGCACATGTCGCACACAATCTATCTCGCCAAGGTCGGCGCCGATCACTCGATCTCCTTCCCGAAGGTCTGGGAGGACATCAAGCCGTACTGGCTGGGTGACGCCGGCTGCGATCTCACCAAGAAGGATCCGATGGCCCAGTACACGCCATCGAATCCGCCGCCGAAGCCCTGACCGGCGGCTGATCGCCCCGGCGCTTGCGGCGCGCTGGGGCGGTCACGGACATCTGCGCGGCGACGCCGCATCCTCCCACATCCTGGTTGATTCATGGACATCGCGACCCACGTATTCTCGGCGCTCTATCAATTCGGCGACGCCTTCGCATTCCTGGTGCTCTCGGCCTGCGGGCTCGCGGTGATCTTCGGTATGATGGGCGTGATCAATCTTGCCCATGGCGAGTTCATCATGTGCGGCGCCTACGTCACCGCCGCGACCGTGCATGCGGGCCTGCCGCTGCCGCTGGGAATATTGGCCGGCACGCTCGTCTCGGCTCTGGTTGGGGTCGTGGTGGAGCTCGCGGTCATCCGTCATCTCTACGACCGGCCGCTCGACACCATCGTCGCCACCTGGGGGTTGAGCCTGATCGCCACGCAGGGCACGCTGATCATGGTCGGCTCGACCATGGCGGGCGTCGGTACGCCGTTCGGCAGCTTTCAGGTCGGCGACTACTCATATTCGATCTATCGCATCGTGCTGTTCTGTGCCGCACTCGGCGTACTCGCCGCCCTCTATGCGCTGTTCAACTGGACGCGGTTCGGCGTGCTGGCACGCGCCACCATCCAGGTGCCGCATATGGCGGCCGCGCTCGGCGTCGACACGCGCCTGGTCTACAGCCTCACTTTCGCCTGCGGGGCAGGGCTCGCCGGACTTGCCGGTGGCCTCTATGCGCCGACCATGACGCTGGTGCCGACCATGGGCGCCACCTTCATCATGGAGGCCTTCGTCACCGTGGTGATCGGCGGCGCCGACGTCTTCCTCGGCACCGCACCGGCCGGCGGCGTGCTTGCGGTGGTGAAGTCGGTGATGACGTCCTGGCAGGGACAGCTGTTCGGCCAGATCGGTCTCTTGGTCGCCGTCATCATCGTCGTCCGGGTGTTGCCGAAAGGCATTTCCGGCTTCGTGCTGCGCGAGCGCACCTGACGGAGTGATGGCGTCGTGACCGGTCTCCTTGCAATGTTCCGCCGTCTCGAAGGCCCGCAGACCGTCGGTCGCGGTCCGGCCTTCTGGGGCCTGTTCGCACTCGTGCTCGCTGCCGCACTCGCCTATCCGCTGTTCAGCGACGGCTACACGGTTGGCAACACCGTCTACTTCTTCGTCTGGGTCTTCATCGCGCTCAGCCTGTGCCTGATCTGGGGCTATGGCGGCTCGCTCTCCTTCGGCCAGACCGCCTTCTTCGGGATCGCGGGTTATGGCTATGGCGTCCTTACCATCAATTTCGGCTCCGCCTACGGCTTCACGCTGCTGGCGCTGGTGATGGCGGTGGCGATCGCCGCGCTGTTCGCGGTCCTGCTCGGCTATTTCATGTTCTTCGGCCGCATCGCCGGCGTGTTCCTCGGCATCGTCACGCTCGCGGTGACCCTGATGCTGGAGCGCTTCATGGCACAGACCGCGGGGCCGGAATGGCACATCGGCAGCGCGCGGCTCAACGGCTTCAACGGCATGAGCGCGATGCCGCCGCTGACCATCCCCTGGCCGGGTGAGCCGATCGTGCTGTTCGCCGATGTCGGGCTCTACTACCTCGTTCTCGGCCTTCTCGTCTTCGTCTATCTGGCCTTGCGGATCCTGATGAATTCGTCTTTCGGCAACGTCATCGTCGCGATCCGCGAGAACCCGGAAAGGGCGGAGATGCTGGGTTACGACATCCGCAAGTACCAGCTCATCACCTTCGTCATCGGCGCCGCGCTCGCAGGGCTCTCCGGCGTGCTCTACACGGTGTGGGGCCAGTACATCACGCCGTCGAGCATGGGCATGACGGCCGCGGCGCTACCGCTGATCTGGGTCGCGGTCGGCGGCCGCAGCGACCTGACGTCGACGGTGATCGGCACGCTGGTGGTGCTCGCAGCGTTCCAGGCGCTCACGATCTATGGCAGCCAGTACGCGCTGGTCTTCATGGGTGTGCTGCTGGTGCTCACGGTCCTGATCGCCCCGAACGGTCTCGTGCTCGGGGTGATGAACTGGCTCGGCCGCATCGCCGCCCGCTTCACGCAGAGGGCCGGCTGATGTCGCTGCTCGAACTGCGTCAGCTGAACAAGCATTTCGGCGGCCTGCACGTCACCAATTCCGTGGATCTCACGCTGCAGGCCGGCGAGATCCATTGCCTGATCGGCCCGAACGGCGCCGGCAAGAGCACGCTGTTCCGCCTGATCCTCGGCGAGCATCATCCCGGCAGCGGCGACATTCTCTTCGCCGGCGAGAACATCACGGCGCTGAAATCCTTTGCGCGGATTCACCGCGGTCTCTCGGTCAAGTTCCAGGTGCCCGGCGTCTTCAAGGGCCTGTCGGTCCGCCAGAACCTCGAGATCGCCCTGCAGAGCCGGCATCGCGGCGCTGAGCTCGAAGCGGAGATCGGCCGGCTGCTGACCTTCCTCGGGCTGCAATCGGAGCAGGCGCAGATCGCCGGCAATCTCAGCCATGGCCAGAAGCAATGGCTCGAGATCGGCATGGCGGTCAGCCTGAAGCCGCGCCTTCTTCTGCTGGACGAGCCCACCGCCGGCATGTCGCCCGAGGAAACCCATATGACCGGCGAGATGGTGCAGCGGCTCAATGCCGACGGCATGACGGTGCTGGCGATCGAGCACGACATGGCGTTCGTCCGGCAGGTCGCGCACCGCGTCACCGTGCTGCATCTCGGGCAGGTCTTCGCGCAAGGCTCGATCGACGAGATCGTGGCCGACGAACGCGTGGCGGCGATCTATCTGGGGCAGGCCCATGCTTGATCAGCCGCGCAAGGAAGTCATCCTGTCGACCCTGGGCTTGCGCGCCGGCTATGGCGGCAAGCCAGTGCTCCAGGGCCTCGAGATCGAGGTGCGGGAAGGGGAGATCGTCGCCGTCATCGGCCGCAACGGCGTCGGCAAGTCCACGCTGATGAAGAGCCTTATCGGGCTCGTGCCGGCGATGAGCGGCTCGATCGTCTATCGCGGCGAGGCGGTGGAGCTTCTTCCCGCGCACAAGCGGGCGCGCCTCGGCATGGGCTATGTGCCGCAGGGGCGCGACGTGTTTCCGCGGCTGACCGTCGGCGAGAACGTCGCGGTCGGCGCAGCGATCAAGGGCGGCGGCATTCCGGAAGCCGGCCGGCGCAAGATCGTCGAAGCCTTTCCGATCCTCGAAGAGCGTTGGCATCAGCGCGCCGGCACCATGTCCGGCGGCCAGCAGCAGCAACTCGCGATCGGACGGGTCCTGATCGCCGACCCGAACCTCATCCTGCTCGATGAGCCCTCGGAGGGCATCCAGCCCAACATCGTCCAGGACATCGCGCGCAACATGGTCGAGCTCAACCGCAGGACCGGGGTGACTATCATCCTGGTCGAGCAGAATCTCGACATGATCCGCGCCATGGCGCAGCGCTGCTACGTCATGGACAAGGGACGCATCGTCGCCAACCTCGATCGCGCGGCGCTCGACGATGCGGCCGAGATGCGCCGTCACCTCGCGGTTTGAAGACCTACGCCAACGACAGAAGGAGAAAAGCAAATGTCCTGGCAGAAAGACTCCATCATGGCCCGCAAGGGCGTCGCCAAGGGCGAGCGCGGCACCGGCTACACGATCACGGAAAGCGAGCAGGGCAAGTACCACTATGTCTACGGCCCCTATGTGAAGCCGGTGCTGACGGTCGATCCCGGCGCCGTCGTCTCAGCGGAGACCCATGACGCGTTCGAGGGCGCCATCAAGAACGAGACCGACAGCCCGTCGAAGATCCTCAACTTCCCGTTCCTCAATCCGCAGAACGGGCCGATCCACGTCAACGGCGCCGAGAAGGGCGATACGCTCGCGGTCTATATCGAGAGCATCGTGCCGCGCGGGCCGCAGCCGCGTGGCACCACGGTGATCATGCCGGAATTCGGTGGGCTGGTCAGTACGGGCAACACGGCGCTGCTCAATCCGGCGCTGCCCGAGCGCGTCAAGAAGCTGGAGATCGACGCCAAGACCGGCACCAAATGGAACGACAAGATCACGCTGCCCTATGAGCCGTTCATCGGCACCATCGGCACCTCGCCGGAGATCGAGGCGATCTCGTCGCTGGTCCCGGATTACTATGGCGGCAACATGGATCTGCCCGACGTCGGCGTCGGCGCCATCATCTACCTGCCCGTCAACACAAAGGGCGCGCTGCTCTATCTCGGCGACTGCCATGCGGCGCAGGGCGACGGCGAGCTCTGCGGCGTCGCCATCGAGCATCCGACCGTGACCACGGTGCAGGTCGACCTGATCAAGGGCTGGACCATCGCCTGGCCGCGGCTGGAGACCAAGGACTTCATCATGACCATCGGCTCGGCCCGTCCGATGGAAGATGCAGCCCGCATCGCCTATCGTGAGCTCTGCCGCTGGATGGCGGCGGACTACGGTTTCGACGAGATCGATGCCTACATGCTGCTGACCCAAGCCGGCCGGGTGCGTCTCGGCAACATGGTCGATCCGAAATATACGCTCGGCGCTTCCATCAAGAAGTCCTATCTCGGTTGAGGCCAGCCAGCTCATGTCCACCGTGCACAAGGTCGCCACCGTCCAGTTCGAGCCGATCATGTTCGAGAAGGAGCGCAACATCGCGCGCCTGCTCGAGCTCTGTGAGCAGGCGGCGGCGGCCGGCGCGAAGCTCATCGTCACGCCGGAAATGGGAACCACGGGCTATTGCTGGTTCGACCGTGCCGAGGTTCGGCCCTTTGTCGAGCGGATTCCGGGGCCGACCACCGACCGGTTTGCGGCGCTGGCACGCAAGCATGACTGCTACATCGTGGTCGGCATGCCTGAAGTCGACGAGGACGACATCTATTTCAACTCGGCCGTGCTCGTCGGGCCCGATGGCATCGTCGGCCGCCATCGCAAGACGCATCCCTATATCTCCGAACCGAAATGGGCGGCGGCGGGCGACCTGCACAATCAGGTCTTCGACACGCCGATCGGACGGATCGCGCTCCTCATATGCATGGACATCCATTTTGTGGAGACCGCGCGGCTGATGGCGCTGGGGGGCGCGGACGTCATCTGCCATATCTCCAACTGGCTCGCGGAGCGAACGCCGGCGCCTTACTGGATCAGCCGCGCGTTCGAGAACGGCTGCTACGTGATCGAGAGCAACCGCTGGGGTCTCGAGCGCACCGTCCAGTTCAGCGGCGGGAGCTGCGTGATCGCGCCGGATGGCCAGGTGATCACGGTCCTCGACAAGGGCGACGGGGTCGCACTGGCCGAGATCGATCTCGATATCGCGCGTGCGCGCCGCGTGCTGGGCGAGCCTGTCTTCCGTCAACGCCGGCCCGAGCTCTATCCGGAACTGCTCACCGACACCTTCAGCTGGAATCCGCGCGATTTCTTCGGCCTTTACGGCCACGAGCCCTGGCCTGAAGGCGTGCGCTCGCGCATTGCCGCGGCCCAATTCGCACCCAGTGCCGATGGTGCGCGAAATCTCGAGGCGATCGCGAATCTTGCGCGGCAGGCCAAGGCGGACGGCGCGGCGCTCGTCGTATTCCCGGAACTCGCGGTCACCGGCCTCGCAGATCCCGTGAGATCGGCGCAGCCGATACCGGGCCCGGCCACGGAGAGCCTGCACGCGCTCGCTGCGCAGCTCCAGATCCACATCGTCTGTGGGATGGCCGAGCGCGCGGGCGAGGCCGTCTATAACAGCGCCTGCCTGATCGCGCCGGATGGAGAGATTACGCTCTATCGCAAGACGCATTTGACGGAAGAGGAGCGGAGCTGGGCTGCGGCGGGCGACGACTGGGCCGTGGTCGACACGCCGATCGGGCGAGTAGGCCTCTTGATCGGCCACGATGCGGCGTTTCCGGAAGCGGGGAGGGTGCTCGCACTTCGCGGCTGCGACATCATCGCGTGCTGCGCGGCGGTCAAGGGTCCCTTCGGTTCGCCGCATCCGGGGACATCCGTTGCGCAACCGGCCCCGATCCCGACCGGCGCCGATCCGCATCATTGGCACCACTTCCGGGTCCGCGCCGGCGAGAACAACGTGTTCCTGGCGTTTGCCAATGTCTTCGATCCCGAACACGGCTATCCCGGCCTGAGCGGCGTGTTCGGCCCCGATACGTTCGAATTCCCGCGCCGCGAAGCGATTGCAGCGGACGGCACGAACCTTGCTATTGCTCTGGTCGACACCACCAATCTCGACAGCGTCTATCCGACCAACGTGGTGCGACGAAAGGACCTCGTTTCGATGCGGATGCCTCACAGCTATCGAGGGTTGGTCAGGGCAACGGTAACTAACCATTGAACGTGTGAATCTACTGGGAAGAAGGAGCCGATCATGGATCTAGGACTTGCGGGCGCCAAGGTTCTCGTCACCGGCAGCACCAAGGGGATTGGCCGTGCGATCGCGGAGACCTTTGCCGCCGAGGGCGCAAGTCTCGGCATCTGTGCGCGCAATCAGGCGGACGTCGACAGCACCGTTGCAACGCTCAAGAGCAAAGGCGTCGCGGCCTTCGGCGCTGCGGTCGACGTTTCCGATGGTGCAGCGCTGAAGACCTGGGTGGTCGACATGGCGACCAAGCTGGACGGAATTGACGTCGTCGTGGCCAATGTGAGCGCGCTCGCCATCGGGCAGGACGATGAAAGCTGGGCCAAGGAATTCTCGACCGACATGATGGGCACGGTCCGGCTGGTGAACGCGGCCATGCCTTATCTGGAGAAGAGCCGTGCCGGTGCGATCGTCGCCATCTCCAGCGTCTCCGGGCGCGAGGTCGATTTCGCGGCCGGTCCCTACGGCACGTTCAAAGCCGCCATCATCCACTACACGCAGGGTCTCGCCAATCAGCTCGCACACAAGGGCATCCGCGCCAACACGGTTTCGCCGGGCAACACCTATTTCGAAGGCGGTGTCTGGAACACCATCAAGGACAACAACCCCGAGCTCTACAAGGCGGCGCTTGCGCTCAATCCCACCGGCCGGATGGGGACGCCGCAGGAGATGGCAAACGCGGTCGTATTTCTCGCAAGTGGCGCCGCCAGCTTCATCACAGGAACGAACCTCGTCGTCGACGGTGCCCTGACGCGCGGTGTGCAATTCTGAAGGCGCGAGCGCTGAAACGCAAATCTGTCACCCGTGTCATGATTGACCGTGTGATCGCAGGGCCGGCGCGGCCACTGCTGCCCGCATTGTGCAGGGCAGCGATCTCTCCGCGTGGATTTTCGGGACCTCTCATTCGTGCAAGATAGCGAGCTCGGTCCCGAATACGCAGACGATGTCCCTTCTCTCACGGCGAGAATTGCTCGATGCGGCGGCGCGTCTCACGGCGCTGGCTGCCTGGCCCGGCGGTGCGACCGCCGACGACTATCCCTCCCGCTCCATCAAGCTGATCATTCCCTATACGGCTGGCGCCGCGGGTGATCTGATCGGCCGTCCCTGGGCCGACAAGGTCGCGCCGCTGCTCGGCCCGGTCCATGTCGAGAATATCGGGGGCGCCGGCGGTGCGATCGGCTCCGCCGCGGTGGCGCAGAGCGCTCCCGACGGCTACTCGCTTCTGCTCGGCAATGGCAGCACGAAGGTGACGATTCCGTTGTCCTCGGCGCAGCCTGCCTACGACACGATTCGCGATTTCCGTGCCATCTATCGGCTGATTACCAGCACGCTCGCATTCGCGGTTCATCCGTCCCTGCCGGTGAAGGACCTGCGGGAGCTGGCAGCGTTCGCCAAGGCGAATCCGGGCGGGCTTTCCTATGGCACTCCGGGGGTCGGCACTGGCAATCATCTCGTCGGAGAGATGTTCAGGCAGCAATCGGGTCTTGCGGCGGATTTGATCCACGTCCCTTACCGGGGCATGGCGGCCGCCACCAACGACCTCGTCAGTGGCCAGATCAACTCGGTCATTGCGGTGGTCTCGAGCCAGAACCTGCAATTGCACTTTGCGGGCAAGCTGCGGCTGATCGCCGTGACGAGCGACCGGCGGCTGAGCGGTGCGCCGGAAGTTCCGACTGTGATCGAATCCGGCATGCCCGGCCTCAGATATGCCGGCTGGTTTGGCCTGTTTGCTCCGAAAGCAACCCCGGATGTGATCGTGGCGCGGATCGCCGCGGCGACCCGCACGGCAATGGCTGATCCTCAATTGCAGGAAAGCTATCGTTCGCAGGGTCTGGAGCCGGACATCGATTCGGGCCCCGACAAATTCCAGCGCCTCGTCGAGGACGAGCTCGTCCGCCTGGCTCCCATCGTCAAGTCGATCGGGCTCAAGCGCGACTGAGCGCATCTCAGAGTCGTACCGCGGACGTAGCAAACGCCTGAGCGACGGGCTCCTGGACTCGATTCAGGATCTCCATTCCCGCAATCGCGATGACCAGAGCCGCGACGCAGCCAAGTAAAAAAGCCTTCATCCTCAGCCTCCCCGATTTGGAACATCAAGCCATCTATACGACGCTACATATCGCGAGCAAGCGCGTCGATCGCGCCAAGGCATCCGTGGCAAGGCATCCGTGGCAAGGCATCCGCGATCCTATGGGCTCTTGAACACGGGATCGGCGGAAAACGCACTGCCCATCAAGCCAAGGGACTGAAGCCCGGCGCTGTTCGAATCGACTTCCAGGATTGCGAGCAGCAGCGCGAGCACGACGGCAACGAGGAGGAGGAAACGGGAGGCTTCTCGCGCGGCGGGATCTTGCAGGCCATCAATGCCGCCAAGAACGCGTAGCCGCGCAATCATCCGCAGAATTGGCCCCGTTCGCCCCTGCATGCGGTCTTCCTTGACGTGAGCAGGCAGAGTCTAGTGTTCGGCCTGTCGGCATTCAAGCGGCGGACGTACGAGGTGGGCTGTTGCGGTGCACGGTTCGGAACGGAAGCAGGCCTTGCAAGTTTCTTGCAAGCCTGGTGAGCGTATCGGAGGACCCTGCGTGACATTATCGAGAGCGATTTTGTGCTTCGCAGCACTTTGCCTTGTTGAAAGCGCCATGGCCCAGCCTGCGCAAACCAACTCACCGGCGAGGCAAACTCCACCCGAAGACAAGGGCCAGGCACAGCCGCAAGGTTGGACGGGCCCAATCAATACAGGTTCGGGTGGTGCGCCGGCGGAAAGTCCCCAAGGCCAGAGTCCGCCTGGAATGCAGGCCGCGCCGGCGGGATCCTCCAAGACCACCACGGAACCGGCCAAGTAGACCGGTCCGGGATGTTCATTTCGGCCGCCTGTTCTGGCAGTCTTGAGAATGCGAACGTCAAGCAGGGCCGGCCGGAAATGAACAGATCACCTTTGTGCGCGAAGGTGGCCGTAGCGTTGTGGGCCATCTTTGCCGGATCATCCGTGCACGCCGACATGGTCGGACACGGTGGCCCAATTCGGGCTCTTGCCGTTTCCCCGGATGGGGAGGACCTTCTCTCCGGCAGCTTCGACACGGCAGTCATTCGCTGGTCGCTCAAGACGGATACTGCAGAGCAAGTGCTGCGGTATCATGCCGGTGGCGTCAATGCCGTTGCCTTTCTGAAGGACCGCCGCCTGATCACGGCCGGCGCCGACGCACGCATTGCGGTATGGACGGCGGGCCGGGTGGAGCCGGACCGGGTGCTGGAGGGACATATCGCTCCGATCGCGGCGCTTGCTGTGTCGCCCGACGGGGCGCTGCTCGCATCGGCGTCATGGGACCGGACGGTGCGGCTCTGGTCGCTGTCGGACGGCACGTCGCGCGTGCTCGAGGGGCATACGCAGAACGTCAACGGCGTCGCTTTCGCGCCGGACGGCGGGCTTGTCAGCGTTGGCTACGATCTTGCGCTGCGCATCTGGCGTTTGCCGGATGGCCAGCCTGAAATCGTGACTTTGCCGGCGCCGCTGAACGCCGTGGCGGTGGCGCCGGATGGTGAAATCGTCACAGGCGCGGTCGATGGCAGGCTGCGCATGCTGACCAAGGACGGCAAGGTCAGCGGTGAGGTCGCGGCCAGCCCGACACCGGTGGTGGCCTTGACGATGTCGGGGGACGGCGCGTTGATCGCTGCGGCCGGCATCGGCGGCACAGTGGCGATCATCGATCGCAAGTCGCGCAACCTGCTGCGCACGCTGGTCGGGCCGGGGCCGCCGGTGTGGTCGGTCGTCTTCCTTTCGGATCGCGAGACATTGATGACGGGTGGTGCGGACGGCAGGATCAGGCGCTGGAATGCGCGCACCGGCGATCCCATCGGCTTAGGTCTGATCGGCACACCCGCCGATCCGCTCGCCGCCTATGCCGGCGATCATGGCGCCGATGTCTTTCGGGCGTGTGTTGCCTGTCACACGCTGTCGGACAAGGAGGTGCAGCGTGCGGGTCCGACACTTGCGGGACTCTACGGCCGCAGGATCGCTTCGCTACCGGGATATCGCTTCTCCGATGCGTTGAAGACGATGGACATCGTCTGGACGCCGGAAACGGTCGCAAGACTGTTCGAAATCGGGCCGAATGCCTACACCCCCGGAACCAAGATGCCGGAGCAGCGCATCGGCTCGGCCGAGGACCGACGCGCGTTGACCGACTTCTTGGGCCGCGCAACATCGCGATAGTTGCCCCTTCTGCCCTTGGAAGATATTCGCTTCGTCTAGGGCATGTACTCATTAGTCGGCTGTCGGCCTGACGTCCGGTTTACGGCCAGCATCGGCCGAAGAGCGGATGGCCTCCGAGGTCGCAGATGGGCCGATTCTGTTGAAAAAGGCAGCGGTTGCGACGCAGAGGTATCAGTGATTCAGTCTGTCTAATTGGCAGGACTGAAGATCATGATGGGGCATCGGCAAGTCGAACAGGCTGCGTTGTTCTATGAGTTCTCACTCGAAAGGCACATCCCCGCCGACCACTTGCTCCGGTCGATCGATAGATTTGTCGACCTTGAACAGATTAGGCAGGACCTGGCGCCCTTCTACAGCAGTATCGGTCGACCTTCGATCGATCCCGAGCTGATGATCCGGATGCTCCTGATCGGCTACTGCTTCGGCATCCGGTCGGAGCGGCGCCTGTGCGATGAGGTTCACCTCAATTTGGCCTACCGATGGTTCTGCCGGCTCGGTCTGGATGGGGCGGTGCCGGATCATTCGACCTTCTCCAAGAATAGGCATGGCCGCTTCCGGCAGAGCGATCTCTTCCGTCGCGTGTTCGAGAGCGTGTTGGGCCGCTGCATCAAGGAACGACTGGTCGGCGGCGAAGGATTTGCCGTCGACGCGAGCCTAATCAAGGCCGATGCCAATCGGCAGAAGGGGATCGAAGGCGACAGGGGACTTCCGCCGGAGGCTGCCGGCCGAGCGATCGATGAGTATCTGGCTGTCCTCGATGATGCCGCTTTCGGAGCTGCGACCGAGGTCACGCCGAAGTTCGTGTCGCCCTCCGACCCGGCGGCACGCTGGACGGGGGCGCATGGTGGCCAAGCCTTCTTCGCCTACTCGACGAACTACCTGATCGACGTCGAGAACGCGATCATCGTCGATGTCGAGGCGACGACGGCAATCCGGCAGGCGGAGGTGTTGGCCGCCAAACGCATGATTGAGCGCTCGCTCAAACGGTTCGATCTCTATCCGAACCGGCTCCTCGGTGACAGCGGCTACGGCTCGGCCGAGATGCTTGCCTGGCTGGTCTATGAGCACGGCATCGAGCCGCATGTTACAGTCTTCGACAAGTCCGCCCGCACAGACGGGATATTCTCGCGCGATGACTTCACCTATGACCATGCCGGGGACCTCTACCGTTGTCCCAGCGGTAAAGTTCTTACCACGACTGGAACGCTGGTGAATGATGGCGCCACCATGCTTTACCTCGCCAGCAAGCATGATTGTGATCGCTGCGCATTGAAGTCCCGGTGTTGCCCTAAGCAGCCTTCACGGAGGGTGCCGCGCTCGATCTACGAGGGCGCTCGCGACATGGCGCGCCAGATCGCAAGATCATTGGAGGGCCGCACTTCGCGCCGGCTCCGCAAAAAGATCGAGATGCTGTTCGCGCACCTCAAGCGCATTCTCAAGCTCGACCGTTTACGTCTACGAGGCCCAAACGGCGCGCGCGACGAGTTCATCCTCGCAGCCACCGCTCAGAACCTTCGAAAGATGGCCAAGCTGATCCCGATACCCACCCCGAGGCTCGCATAGAGGCCGGTAGAGCGGTTCGGCCACATCGCGACGGAGCCATTACAACGAAATACTGCCGGCCTTTTTCAACGGAATCCGTTGGTGAGCCGACATCTATGAGTACATGCGCTAGTCCTTGCCCTCGCGCTGGCGCAGATAGTCATCCGTCGTCCGCGGCGGCGTTCGTTCCGGAACGCCCTTGAACGGATCGAATTGCTGTTCGCTCATGACGATGACGCGGCAGTCCGCGCACATCCTGAGCGCCTCGATCCGCCGGTCGCCGGCCGGGTACATCCAGTGCCGGCCCTCGAGCTTGGCAGCGATGCGGTCGATCGTGCTCTTGACGCCGAAGGGCGTGCCGCAGCGGACGCAGAGTGCGGGCTCCTCTTCCTTGATGATCGCCGCGGGAGCGCGCGCCGCGCGGAAATCGATCTGCGGCTTGAGGCTGATGACTTTTTCCGGACAGGTGCTCTCGCACAGGCCGCACTGCACGCAGGCATCCTCGACGAATTTCAGCACGGGCCGCTCGGGATCGTCCCGCAGCGCGCCGGTCGGGCAGGCCGAGACGCAGGAGAGGCACAGCGTGCAGCCATTGGTGTCGACGGTGATTGCGCCGACCGGCGCACCCTGCGGCAAGGCGATCACGTCGACCGGCTGCGGCGCCAGCCGATGCAGCTCGCTCAGGGCGAACCGCAAGAGGTCGCGCCGCTTGCCGACGGTCCTGAAGGTCGCCGGCGTCGCGACCGCAGTGAGCGTGCCGATGTCAGTCAAATGCTCGCCCAGCGCATCGGGGTCGTCGGTTTCGATGGTGGCGAGGCGACGGCCCGCAAATCCAAGGCCGCCGAGGATCGCTTCGGCCATCGCGATCGTCTGCGACAGTCCGGTCACATCGTGGCGCGGCTTGGCACGGAGCAGGAAGCGCACAGCCGATACGCCATGGGCGAAGGCGCCGACGATCGCTTCCAGCCCCAGCTGTGTGAGCTCGTTGACCGCAAAGGGAAGCACGTTCGCCGGCAGGCCGTCGCCATGCCGCGCGAGGGCGTCGATCAGGGGCGTGCCGTGCGGGCTGTCATGAAAGAGCAGCACCGCATTCGCGCCACCGGCCTCGCGATAGGCGAGCAGCATGGCGCGGATTTTCTGGAGCTGCGCATCGGCTGGAGGCAGCGTGTAGGATACCGCACTGGTGGGGCAGGCAGCCGCGCATTGGCCGCAGCCCGCGCAGATGTTCGGATCGATTGCGACATGATCGCCGACGGGGGTGATCGCCCCGGTCGGGCAGAGATCGAGGCAGCGATGGCAGCCGGTGCGCTTCGAGCGCGAATGTGCGCAAAGCGCGGGCGCGACGTCGACATATTTCGGCTTGTCGAAGCTGCCGACGAGATCGCGCGCGGTCAGCACGGCGCGGAGCACTGCGGCGGGATCTTTCGTGTCGGCGCGCAGATAGCCGTCGCGCAGGTCGTGAGCGGGAAACAGCGGCAGATCGCCGGAAAGATCGAGGATGACATCGCAGCGCGAGGTGACTCCGCTTCGCGGCGGGTCCAGCACGAAGCGATCGCGCGAGGAGGGACGGGGACGCGCATAGTCGTCGATCACAAGCTCGAACGCGCCGAAATGTCCCGTCGCGGAGCGGATCGTGCCCTTCACGACCGGAAAGACCGTTGCAGTTGGCAACACCGTGTCGTCGAGCTGCTTCAGCATCACCGTGACGTCGAGGTGATCGGCAAGCAGGCGGCCGGCCTCGATCGCGGCCTCATCGCGCCCGTAGATCAGGATCACGCCCTCGCTCGACAGGGTGACGAGCGGATAGTCCGGGGCCGGGATGGCGGCGGACGCGAGCAGGGCGGCCATTTTCGCACCGGCGCGCGCGCCGTCGCGGGACCAGCCGGCCGTTTCGCGGATGTTGACGAAACTGATCGCATCAGCCCGTTCACCGGCCTCGTCCGAGAACTGCGCTGCCTGCTGCGTGCAGGCGACCGTCAACACGCCGTCTGCCGCGGCGGTCTTGCGGAAGTGATCGAGCTCCGCGCCGCAGAGGTGGCGAAAGCCCTTGACCTCGCTGTTCGGGCATCCGCGCCGGATCGCAGCCACGTCGAGGGACATCGTGTCTTCGCACGAGCAGATCAGGACGGTCTTCGACGGCTGCTCCAGGTTAACCCCTCCGCCATTCGGACGCCGACGACGGACTCGCGCCGGCCCTTCGCCTCGTATAGACATTATCCATCGGGAAGAAAAGGAAAGCGGAGGACGGCCTGTCGTCGACCCCAGTCAACCATGTTTCCCTGGCGGAACCTATTCACTTGCCGCCGCCGTTCACGTTGGTGCGATTGCGCGAGAGCGGAGATGCCTTTGCCCATGCATGCCGCATCGCACCGGAGGCCGGTGCCGGCACGCTGGTCTATGTCGGGCGCTTCGACCTCGCAGAGTTCGCCGTGGTGCTGGAGCCGGCCGAGCCGTTGCGCAGCGCGCGCCGCGCCTTTTACGCCGGCATGGTCGCTCTCACCGATGCCCTTAGTGCCTATGCGCCGCCGAGCAAGCCGATCACGATCAATTGGCCGGACGCGGTCAGGATCGACGGGGGCCTGGTCGGCGGCGGACGGTTGGGTTGGCTTACCGGAGCTGACGAGGACGCGCCGCCGCCCTGGCTGGTGTTCGGCGCCATGATCCGGACGGTTGCCATGAACGATGACGATCCGGGCGTCCACCCGCTGGCCTCGGCACTCGACCAGGAAGGTTTTGGCGAGGCCGGCGCGGCGCAGATCACGGAGAGCTTTGCCCGGCACCTGATGCTGGCGCTGGATGGCTGGCGGGTCGACGGCTTTGACAGCGTCGCGCGCGACTATCTCGCTCGGATGCCGCGCGAAAGGCAGACGGTTCAGCGCATTGACGATCGCGGCGATGTCCTGACGCGCCGCATCGGGACGGATCGGGTTCAGCGAAGTGATCTCGTGCAGGCGCTCGCGACGCCGTCCTGGCTCGATCCGGCCCTCGGAGGACCGCGCCTGTGAAACTCCTGCGCACCATCGCGCTCGATCCCTCCGACACCTTCGTGTTCGACGTGGCGGCGGAACCGGGCGAATGGGCCGTCTCAGGCGCTTTCCGCTTCTGGGATCACGACGCTGCCAGGCTCGAGGGCAAGGCGCGCGCGGCGTTTCGCGGCGGTTTCCTCGGGGTGCAGTCCTGGGGCTGGTCGACGCTGGCGCAAATCGTTCCGGCAACCGAAGACGATCGTCGCGGCCTGGTCGATCTCCTTGCCAGGCAACTCGTCGATCGCTTCGGTGCTCCGGACATCGCGGCGGCGAAGACGGCCGCGGAAGAGGAGGTCGCGTTCGCGCAGTCGCTCTGCAGCCATCCGATCAGCTCGCTCATTGCAGTGCACCGCACCTCGAGCGACGGCGACGTCCGCGAGTCGTTCCGCCGGCTGCAGCTCCGGGAAGGGCAGGGGCATAGCAAGGCATTCTCGTTCATGGAAATCGAGGACGAGGACCAGCCTGACGGCGATCTCAGGATTGCGGATCTGGGGCGGGAGCCGACCGTCCGATGAACGATTTCTGGATCGCCTGTGGTCATCACCTGCTCGATCGCGACGAGGGCGGCGGGCTCCGTGTCACGGACGAGTTCCTGAAGGCCTATTTTGCCCGCCCCGAGCTGATGCCGCCCGAGGACGCGTGCCCGGTCGAACGCCGGCTGCACCGCGAATTGCTCGCCGACCCGCGCCAGGCGGTCAGCGCCGGCGAAATCGCCGGGATCGTCGATGCCGATGCCCGGGAGAATTGGCAGTTCGTGCTGGCGTTCCGCGATCTTCTGTTGCGGCATCCGACGCTCGAAGCCGCCTATCTTGCATCGGTGAGATCGGGCGCGAACGATTTGCCGCCGCTGTTCGTCAACCAGCTCGTTCACGTCATCCTGCGGAATGCGCTCGATGGCTGCGACGACCCGTTCGTGCTGCGCGCGGCCGAATTGTTCTTCCGGACCCAGCGCATCCTGCCGCATGAGCAGGCCCTGTTGCTCGGAGACGAGGAGGTCGTTGGAGGCCGGAGCCCGACCCCGGTACTCTCTCTGATGTCGATGCTGGGCGCCACCACCGATGCCGTGGTCGAGGTGTTGGGCGAGGAAAATGCCGAGGCCTATTGGCAGCGCAGCGACCAGTTCGACATGGCCCTTGACCTTACGGCCGGCGGCCGCGGGCCGGTTGCCCTGGCGCAGGCGATGACGCGCTGGGTCTACCATCTGCTCGGTATCGACGTCGTGATCGAGCCGCTGCGCGCGCTGCACGAGGCAAGGCTCACCTGGTATGTCGGGCTCGATGCCGACGCCACGAGGCTCGGCGACCGGCTGTGGCACGGCGAAGAACTCGGCGAGCGCGACGCCGATCGCGTCCTCGCGCTGTTCCGCCTGACGTTTGCGGATTCAGGCAGCGCTCTTGACGATGTCGGGGGTGAACCGGTCTACCTGATCCTGTCGATGACGGCGGATCAGAAGCTCCGGATGAAGCCACAGAATCTGCTGACCGGGCTGCCGGTTAAGCACCTGGAGATGGCGACATGAGCCCTGCGGCGTTGCCCACCCTCTCGATTGCCGTCGGCGTCGTGGTCGAGCGGCGCTCGGCTGACTCGCCGTGGGTCGATTTCATCTGGCGCGGAATTGCCGTCCTGCCGGACAAGCCGGTGATGACACCGCCGTGGACCGTGCTTCGCGAGCAGGACGGCACGACGCTGTTTTATGCCGGAAGCGCGACCGTCGATCTCTATCCCTCCGAGACGGCGCGCTATCGCGACAATCTCGCCTCCGGCAGTCCGAGCGTCTGGATCGTGCTGTCGCCCTCGGACGGCGCCTGGCCCTATGCCGTCACCGCGGTGACCGCCGACCCCGCCGAGGGCGAAGGCTTCACCGAAGCCGCCGACAATCTCGTCGAGGCCGTGCCGATGCCGGAGGTGCTGCGCGAAGCGATTGAAAGCTTCGTGGCCGAGCACCATGTCGAGCGGGAATTCGTCAAGCGCAAGCGGCGCCGCGCCGACCCGGAGGCACTGGCACGGCGCGAGCATGAAGGCGGACAGGAATGAGTGAGGAGGAGTTCCTTGCACGTTGGTCCCGCCGCAAGCGCGAATCGCGAGCGGAGCCGGCGAAGCCTGCCGCGGCGCAGCCCGCGCCGCCGTCCGAGGTCACGGAGGACGAGGCTGAGTTCGATCTATCGAGTCTGCCGTCGATCGACGAGATCAATGCTGCGACCGACATCACGGCCTTCCTCGGCAAGAGGATTCCTCGGGACTTGAGCCGTGCGGCCCTTCGCCGCGCCTGGGCGACCGATCCCGCCATTCGCGACTTTGTGGGGCTTGCGGAGAATGCATGGGACTTCAACGATCCGACTGCGATGCCGGGTTTTGGCCCGCTGGATTGCTCCTCGGAGGAGTTGGCCGCATTGGTCGATCGCATTGTCGGCGGAGTGCGGGAGGCGGCCCAGTCCCTTGCCGAGGCATCGATTGAAAGCGGGGATTCTCCGGCGGATTCGCAACAAGCCGATGTGGCACTTGTTTCCAATGTCGTTGAGCCGCCCGATGAGACGCAGCAGCCGACAATCCCTGCTGCAGTGCAACCGACAGTGGGCGAAAGACCTGCGGATTCCGCGGAGCCGGTGAGGTCCCGCACGCATGGTGGTGCACTGCCGCGGTGAACCACGACCAAAGACTATAGGTACAGGCTATGGCAGGCGATTGACCGGCGCTGGAACCGGGATTACGCTGTCTACTGCTTTGTAACAAAAGCGATAATCAAGCAGACGGGACTTGGATGGGAGGTCCACGTGCGTGATGACGGGCTTGATCGCGCGATCGACGCCGCAGGCGGCATCGCTCAACTTGCGCGCAAAATAGGCATCAGTCAGCCCTCCGTGTCGAATTGGACTCGCGTGCCCGCACAACGGGTGGTTGCAGTCGAGACTGCCACCGGCGTTTCCCGGAATGATCTGCGGCCAGATCTCTACAATGAGCAAGCCGTCCCAGCGAACCTCATCGATCCCGTCGATGCTGCGCGCGCGCAGGAATATGCGCTGCTGGCAACGTTGCTGTCCGCGCCGCCGTCGAAACGCCTGCTCGATCAGCTCGCCGCGCTCAGCGGTGACGCGACGCCGCTCGGGCGCGCGCATGAGGCGCTGGCCGATGCGGCTTCGAGCGCCGTCGCAGCGCAGGTCGAGCGCGAGTATTTCGATCTGTTCGTCGGGCTCGGCCGCGGCGAATTGCTGCCCTATGCCTCCTATTATCTCACGGGCTTCCTCAACGAACGGCCCTTGTCGCGCCTGCGCGGCGACCTTGCGACGCTCGGTATCGCGCGGGTAGCCGACAATTCCGAACCCGAAGATCACGCCGCCATCCTGTGCGAGATCATGTCCGGCCTTGCCGACGGCCGCTTCGATGCCTCGCCCGAGGCGCAGCGCGCCTTCTTCGAAAAACATGTGTCGCCCTGGATGGGGCGGCTGTTCGCCGACATCGAGAGCGCCGGGGACGCCCGTTTCTATCGAGCGGTCGGCGCGCTCGGCCGCACCTTTATCGAAATCGAGACGGAAGCATTCACATTCGCCAACTGACCGAGGCGCCTTGGTCCGGGAGAGCTGCGATGAGTGACGAGACGAAAGCAAAGGTCGGACGCCGCGATTTCCTTCGCAGGGTCGGCTTGGGCACGGCCGGTGTCGGCGCGACGCTGGCGACACCGCTGGTCGGGTCCGCGCAGGCGGACAGCGAGAGCAACGATGAGAAGCGCAAGGCGCGCTACAAGGAATCCGAACACGTGAAGACGTTCTACCGCGTCAATCGTTATCCGGCCTGAGAGGGAGGCTGCCGTGCTTATCAAGCGAACACACCAGCGTTCCGATCGCCGAGGCTCCGTAGCCGAATCCCTTGCGGGCCATGCCGCGGGACTTGATCGCCGCACCTTCCTGCGCAAATCCGGTCTGGCGGGCGGCGCTCTCGCAGCGCTCGGGGCCATGCCGGTCGTCAGCGTGCGCAAGGCGGAAGCGGCCGCTGCCGGCCCGCTCGCGGCCGGCGCCATCGCCAAGAAGAGCATCTGCACGCATTGTGCAGTCGGCTGCACCGTGACGGCGGAAGTGCTCAACGGAGTCTGGATCGGGCAGGAGCCGAGCTGGGATTCGCCGATCAACCGCGGCTCGCATTGCGCCAAGGGCGCTTCGGTGCGCGAGCTCGTGCACAGCGATCGCCGCCTGCGTTATCCGATGAAGCTGGTGAACGGGCAATGGACGCGTGTGTCGTGGGACATTGCGGTGAACGAGATCGGCGACAAGCTGCTCCAGGTTCGCGAGAAGTCGGGCAGCGATTCCGTCTACTGGCTCGGCTCGGCCAAGATGACCAACGAAGGAGCCTACCTGTTCCGCAAGCTCGGTGCGTTCTGGGGCACCAACAACACTGATCACCAGGCGCGGATCTGCCACTCCACCACCGTCACCGGCGTCGCCAACACCTGGGGCTACGGCGCGATGACGAACAGCATCAACGACATGCGCAACTCCAAGACGATGCTGTTCATCGGCAGCAACGCCGCGGAAGCACATCCCGTCAGCATGCAGCACCTGCTGGAATCCAAGGAGCTCAACAAGGCGAACTTCATCGTCTTCGATCCGCGCCTGACCCGCACCGCGGCGCACGCCACCGAATATGTCCGGATCCGTCCCGGCACCGACATTCCCGTGCTCTACGGCATGATGTGGCACATCCTCAAGAACGGCTGGGAGGACAAGGAATTCATCGCCCAGCGCGTCTACGGCTTCGACGACCTGCGCAAGGAGGTCGAGAAGTGGAACCCGCAAGAGGTCGAGCGCGTCACCGGTGTGCCCGCCGCGCAGCTCGAGCGCGTCGCCAAGACGTTCGCGACGGTCAAGCCCGCGACCATCATCTGGTGCATGGGCCAGACCCAGCACACGGTCGGCACCGCCAACGTGCGGGCGAGCTGCATCGCGCTGCTGATGACCGGCAACGTCGGAAAAGCCGGGGCCGGCGCCAACATCCTGCGCGGCCATGACAACGTGCAGGGCGCGACCGACGTCGGCCTCGATATCGTGACGTTGCCGTTCTACTACGGCCTTGCGGAGGGCGCCTGGAAGCACTGGTCTCGGGTCTGGGAGGTCGACTACGACTATCTCGTCTCCCGCTTCGACGAGAAGAAGCTGATGGAGACGCCAGGCATCCCACTGACGCGATGGTTCGATGCTGCGCTGTTGCCGAAGGCCGATGTCGCGCAGAAGGACAACGTCAAGGCCGTATTCGTGCAAGGCCACGCCAGCAACAGCATCACGCGCATTCCGGAGTCGCTGAAGGGCCTGAAGGCGCTGGAGCTGTTGGTGATCGCCGACCCGCACCCGACCACCTGGGCATCCCTGGCGGTCGAGGCGGGACGCAAGGATGGCGTCTACATCCTGCCCGTGGCCACGCAGTTCGAATGCACGGGATCGCGCGTCGCCTCCAATCGCTCGATGCAGTGGGGCGAGCAGATCGTCAAGCCGATCTTCGAATCCAAGGACGACCTCGAGATCATCTATTTGCTGGCGAAGAAGTTCGGCTTCGCCGACAAGATGTTCAAGAACATCAAGGTCGAGAACAATCTTCCGGTCGCCGAGGACGTGCTGCGCGAGATCAACCGCGGAAGCTGGTCGACCGGCTACTGCGGGCAGTCGCCGGAGCGCATCAAGGCGCACATGAAGAACCAGCACAAGTTCGACCTGGTGACGCTACGTGCGCCCAAGGACGATCCGGAGGTCGGCGGCGATTATTACGGCCTGCCTTGGCCGTGCTGGGGCTCGCCCGAGGTGAAGCATCCCGGCTCGCCGCTGCTCTACAACAACAATCTGCACGTGATGGACGGCGGCGGCGCGTTCCGTCCGCGCTTCGGCATCGAACGCGAGGAGAAGCTGCCGGACGGCACGACGCGGAAGGTGAGCCTGCTCGCCGACAAATCCTTCTCCAGGGGCTCGGAGATCGAGGACGGCTATCCCGAGTTCACGCTGGCAAGCCTGAAGAAGCTCGGCTGGGACAAGGATCTCACCGAGGCCGAGATGGCGACGATCCAGAGGGTCAACCCGGCCAATCCGGATGCGGTGTCCTGGGCGGTCGACCTTTCCGGCGGCATCCAGCGCGTCGCGCTGAAGCACGGTTGCGTGCCCTTCGGCAACGGCAAGGCGCGCATGAATGCGTTCGGCCTGCCGGACCCGATCCCGGTACATCGCGAACCGATCTACACGCCGCGCGTCGATCTCGTCGAGAAATATCCGACCCTGCCCGACGCCAAGCAGTTCCGCCTGCCCAATATCGGCTTCTCGGTGCAGAAGGCGGCGGTGGAAAAGGGGATCGCAAAGCAGTTCCCGCTGATCCTTTCCTCGGGACGCCTCGTCGAATACGAGGGCGGCGGCGAGGAAACCCGCACCAATCCATGGCTCGCCGAATTGCAACAGGACATGTTCATCGAGATCAGCCCGGCTGATGCCGCCGATCGCGGCATCAAGGACGGCGGCTGGGTCTGGGTGAGCGGTGCCGAGAACAATTCACGTGCCAGGATGAAGGCGCTGGTGACCGAACGCGTCGGCAAGGGCGTCGCCTGGATGCCGTTCCATTTCGGCGGCTGGCTCGGCGGCAACGACCTGCGCAAAAATTATCCCGCCGGCACCGATCCGATCGTGCTGGGCGAAAGCGCCAACACGATCACGAGCTACGGCTACGATCCTGCGACGGGCATGCAGGAGCCGAAAGTCACGCTTTGTCAGATCGTCGCAGCCTGAGAGGAGCACGCACATGGCTCGGATGAAATTTCTCTGCGACGCCGATCGCTGCATCGAGTGCAACGCTTGCGTCACCGCCTGCAAGAACGAGCACGAGGTGCCCTGGGGCATCAACCGGCGGCGTGTCGTCACCATCAACGACGGCAAGCCGGGCGAGCGCTCGATCTCGATGGCCTGCATGCACTGCACGGACGCGCCCTGTGCGGCCGTTTGCCCGGTGAACTGCTTCTACACCACCGCCGATGCCGTGGTGCTGCACTCCAAGGACCTCTGCATCGGTTGCGGCTATTGCTTCTACGCCTGCCCGTTCGGCGCGCCGCAATATCCGAAGGTCGGGAACTTCGGCTCACGCGGCAAGATGGACAAATGCACCTATTGCGCCGGCGGTCCGGAGGCCGACGGCAGCAAGGAGGAATACGAGAAATACGGTGCGAACCGGCTGGCCGAAGGCAAGCTGCCGCTGTGTGCTGAAATGTGCTCGACCAAGTCGTTGCTTGCGGGCGACGGCGAGATCATTGCGCAGATCTACAAGGAGCGCGTCATGAAGCGCGGCTATGGCTCGGGTGCGTGGGGCTGGAAGACCGCATATCGCGAGACAATCGAGTCCTGACGTGGGCAGCCGAAGGGCGCGCAAGACCGGGGAGGACGTGATGGCGTCGTTTGGAAGGTTCATTCGTCTGGCGTTCGGCGTCTGGGCGCTGCTTCTTTTGGTGACGGCGGTGCCCGCGAGTGCTCAGCAGGTCAACCCGACCGCGAGCGCGGTCAAGGAGCAGCAGCTTCTGCAGGAGCTCAACCGCATTCAGGGCCGCGTCAGCATTCCCGATCAGCGCTCCGGCGTTCTCGAGCAGCCGCAGGGACGGGAATGGCGGGAATTCCGCAATGTGACGCTGCCCTGGATCGGTGGCATTGCGATCCTCGGCATGACCGCGGCCATCGTGATCTTCTATCTCACCGTCGGGATGGTGCGTCTCGAAGCCGGACGGTCCGGCCGGACCATCGTACGCTTCAACGCCTTCGAGCGGTTCGTGCACTGGCTGACGGCGACCTGCTTCATCGTGCTGGCCATTTCCGGGTTGAACATCACGTTCGGCCGGCCATTGCTGCTGCCGCTGATCGGTTTCGAGGCTTTCTCGGAATGGTCGCAATGGGCCAAATACGCGCACAACTATCTGAGCTTCCCGTTCACCATCGGCGTCGTCCTGATCTTCCTGATGTGGATCGGAGGCAATATCCCGAGCAAGGTGGATATCGAATGGGCGAAGCGCGGCGGCGGCCTGATCGGACATGACCATCCGCCGGCCTACCGCTTCAATGGCGGCCAGAAGATGATCTACTGGATCGTCGTGATCGGCGGCGGACTCGTCGCAGCGTCCGGCTACGCGCTGATGTTCCCGTTCTACGGCACGGGGATCGAGGGCATGCAAATGGCCCAGATCGTCCACTCGATCGTCGCGGTCCTGTTCGTCGCGGCGATGATCGGGCACATCTATATCGGCACCATCGGCATGGAAGGCGCGTTCGAGGCCATGGGCTCGGGCGAAGTCGACGTCAACTGGGCTCGCGAGCACCACAGCCTCTGGCTCGACGAGCAGAAGGCGCGAACCGGACCGAACGACGGGCAACCGCGCCCCGCAACGGCCGCGGCCGAATAAGCGGAGTCCGACGCGGGCGCTTCAGCCTACTGAGCCGGCTCTTTCGCAAACAAGACGGAGCGGTCCTGCAGCTCCTGCTCGGGCAGCTTGTTCGCCTGGCCTGTCTGCATGTCTTGAATGGACGCCATGCCGTGCTGACCGAACTGGAGAACTGCATGCGACCTGAACAGGTTGCTGGCCGCACCGGCGAGAAGCATGGCTGCAATGAGGGAAAGCATGAGGGGTTTCATGCGCATCTCCGTCTGCCATCTCCACCCGGCACGACGAATACATCCGGATTGTCCAGCCGCATGTGATCCACTTCACAGCGATCGGTTCCACGACCGTTGAAACGGACCTGTTCTGGAGGCGGCCGCACTTGCGGCATCAACATGCAATCCATCCTCAGATCGGATGGTGCGGCGGGCATGTCCGTGAGCCCCTGCCAGCCGTCAACTTGCTCGTCAGGGTGGATATCAGCTTGCCAATAGAAGCGCTCCGTCCCGCCCCGGCGTGGTCAAGGGCCGGCGCGGAATTCCTCCATGAGAGCAGCCATTTGGCTTCCGTTCTCGTCGGCGTTCGGCCGTGAGGTCGAAAGTGGTCCGGCTCTTGCTCTTGTCAGTATGAGAAAGTTTGATAAACGTCATACTGTGAAGGCGGGGCTGATGGAGCGAGTGGCGAGGCGGAATTTGCGGGCGGTCGAGCCTGGGACTGCCGGGACGAAGGTTTTGGAATGCGCCGATGCGATTGAGACGGCCTAAGTCCGGCCGTCGTGGCGGCGCGCTGACGGCACTCTCGGCCCTGGCGCTGCTCGCGGATGACGGCCGCGCCCTTGCGCAGAGCAATAGCGCCGCACGCGAGCTGCCGCCGGTCCAGGTCAGTGTCAGCGAGACGCCGGGGCGCAAGAGGCCGGCCGCATCGCGCCGCACCGGCAGGCCGGCTGCGGCCAGTCACCGCATCATCCTGTATCCTGCACCGACGCAGGCGTCGGATGCGCGCAGTGCCGGCTCGGGTGCAAAGGGCGAGCCCGGCATGGCCAGCGAGATCACTGTCTCCGGCGATGAGATCAACGCGCGCCCGGTCTCGCGGCCGGGTGAGGTGCTCGAAGCCGTCCCGGGTCTGATCGTCACGCAGCATTCCGGCGAGGGCAAAGCCAACCAGTATTTCCTACGTGGCTATAATCTCGACCACGGCACGGATCTTGCGATCACGGTCGACGGCGTCCCCGTCAACATGCGCACCCACGCGCACGGCCAGGGTTATGCCGATCTCAACTGGCTGATCCCGGAAACCATCGCCGCCATGGACGTGCGCAAGGGGCCTTACTTCGCGGACGAAGGCGACTTCGCCTCGGTCGGAAGCGTTCATATCGGCCTGATCGACCGCACCAGGAGACTCGCGCAGGTGACGGTCGGCAGTTTCGGCTATCGCCGCCTGCTCGGCATGGACTCCGCAAAAGTCGGTGACGGTTCGCTGCTGGTGGCTGGCGAAGTTGGGACCTACAACGGCCCGTGGGACAATCCGGACAATGTGCGAAAGCTCAACGGCCTCGTGCGCTACAGCCAGGGCACCGCGACCGACGGCCTGTCCGTCACCGGCATGGCCTACGTCAACAGATGGAATTCGACCGACCAGGTGCCGCAGCGCGCGATTACGGGTGGCTTGCTCGACCGCTTCGGCTCGGAGGATCCGACCGACGGCGGCAACACCAACCGTTTTGCACTGTCGGGCCGCATCGCGCAGAGCGACGATCTCGGGTCGTGGAAGGCCAATGCCTATGTGGTGAAGAGCCAGCTCGACCTCTTCAACAACTTCACTTACTTCCTCGACGATCCCGTGCTCGGCGACCAGTTTCACCAGCACGACGACCGCCTGATGGCCGGCGCCAACGTCTCGCGTACGCTGAACGGTTCATTCGCGGGCCTGCCGACGCAGACCACGGTCGGCCTGCAATCGCGTTATGATGCGATCGACCTCGCGCTGACCGACACTTTCCAGCGCGGCTTTCTCTCCAATGTCCGCAGCGACAAGGTCGGCGAGGGCAGCGTCGGGGTCTATGCCGAAAACACGGTGCGCTGGACCGATTGGCTCAGGACGACGCTGGGCTGGCGCGGCGACTATTATGCCGCTGATGTCACCTCGCTGTTCAACACCGCCAATTCCGGCCGCGCCGACGCCGCGCTCGGCAGCCCGAAATTCAGGATGGTGCTTGGTCCGTTCAACCAGACCGAATTCTTCCTCGGTGCCGGCTACGGCATGCATTCGAACGACGCCCGCGGCGCGACCACGACGGAAGATCCGACCGATCCCGCGACAAGGCTCACGCCGTCGCCGCTGCTGGTGCGCACCAGAGGCGCGGAGGTCGGCGTCCGCAGCAGGATCGTTGCGGGCCTCGACACCTCGCTCAGCCTCTTCATCCTGGATCAGGATTCGGAGATCCTGTTCTCCGGCGATGCCGGCGATACCTCGGCAACCCGCGCCAGCCGCCGCTACGGCTTCGAGTGGACCAACCATTACCGACCAAGGTCCTGGATCGACATCGACGCCGATCTTGCAATGACGCATGCGCGGTTTCGCGGCTATGACAGCGAGCAGGCGGAGGTCTATGCCTCGCTTGCCGGCTATCCCGAGGCGCAGATCGGCAATGCCCCAGGCAACTACATCCCGAACGCACCGGCGATGGTGGCGTCAGCCGGCGTCACGCTGGGCGAGAAGACCGGCTGGTTCGGAACCGTGCGTTGGCGCTACCTGGCCTCGAGCCCGCTGACCGAAGACAATGCGTTCCGCTCCTCTGCGACCAGCCTCTTCAACGGCCGCCTCGGCTATCGCATCGACAATGGCTGGCGCATCCAGCTCGACGTGCTCAACCTCTTCAACACGAAGGCGAACCAGATCACCTATGCCTATGGGTCGCTGCTCAAGACCGACTCGCTCTACAATCTCTGCACATCGGGCACAGCGCCGACGGCAGTCTGTCAGAACGGCGTGATGGATTACGTGCTGCACCCGGTGGAGCCGCTGACGTTCAGGGTCACTGTGGCGGGGACGTTCTAAGAGCAGCTCGCTCCCTGCCCGTTGAGAGACATCGCTATGGCCGCCGCACGCTGCAGATTCCGTTCGGGATCGGGGCGAGGCTTGCGGCATATTGCATGTCCAGAAAGCCGGCCCGCCAGCGCTGCGCCATGGCTGCCTCCGACAGATCGAACGACTTTTCGGGACCAGCTTCCTCGCGGCCCGGGCGATAGCTCAGGAGATAGACCTCGTCGTCGTAATCAAGGTCCTGAAGCTCGGCGCGGAGCCGACGGGCTTCCAGGGCGTAGCCAAGGCGCTGGAAGGTCTGGTTGCCGAAGGTCAGGTCGCTCTTGCGTTCGGCCGCAGCCTCGAGCCCGTCCGGGACCTTGCCGTCGCGCGGAAAGAGATCGATGACATACAGGCGGAGTGGGCCCGCAGTTTCCAGGATCGGGTCGAAAGGCGCGTTCAGCGCGAACCCGCCATCGCCGAGCCACCGGCCGGCGATCTGCACCGGAGCGAATTCAGGGAGGAATCCGCAGCTGGCCAGGATATGGTCCATTTCGATCCGCTGCGACGACGAGTCGAACAGCACGGCATCGCCGCTTTCGAGGTCCGTGGCGCAGATCGTGATGCGCGGATCGCCGCCGTTCAGGCGTCCGAAATCGATCAGCTGGTGGAGGCGTTCGCGGGTCGGGCCGAGATCGTAAAGGCCGCCGAAGTGAGATGCCGGGATCGGGAGGCGGGGATGGAAGAAACCGGCATGACCGAGGAGGCGAGTGTTGATCGAGCTGAACCAGGCGAAGAGATGGCGGCCGGCGTTCGGTATCGCAGGCGCGCGATCCGTCCCGTGCCAGTAGCTCCGCAGGTTACGCAGCCGATCGCCGCTCGGGCTTCCCGCGATCAGTGCCGCCGTGATGGCACCTGCCGATGAACCGGTCACCCAGTCGATCGGCGATCGAAGAGAGCTGAGCGCTTCAAACACGCCGGCATGATACGCACCGAGGCCGAGACCACCGGAGAAGGCGACAGCGGTGAGCGGAAGCTCGGCTGCCATTGCGCCGCCCGGCTCGGCGCCACGATCAGGCAAAACCGCCTCCGCTTGCCAGCCTGGACGTCAGGCTGATCACCGGTATCCTCTGTAGTGGCGCGCATAGGCGTAGCGGGGATTGATGCCGCAATAGGCGTTCGTTCCCGATGCGGTTGCCATGCACTGCGCGTAACTGGCGAACTGGCAGTTGCCCGGATAGCCCCAGATCCGGCCCTGGAGGCAGTAGCGGTCTTGCGCCACCGCGGCGGTCGAAAAGCCGAAGCTCGTCAGGATCGACAGCGCGGCGGCAGCTATCAACAAAGGTCTCATCGAAACCTCCAATTTCGACAATGAACGCGGCCCGTGACCGGGTGTTCCAAGCTGATCAGTCCTCCGCCTCGGAGGCTTCACCATGCCTGGTCCCAGCACCCCGCAGTCCATGGCGTGCTGCGGACGACAGTCTAAAGCATAATCGGGAAAAGTGCGCAGCGGTTTTCCGAAAAGATCGTGCTTGAACAACAACCTGGAGCGTGATGACGATTCATCCTCATCGCATCGCGCTTCAGCCCGGAAGAGGTGTGTCGGCGATGTCCAGCAGGGCGCCGAGACCCTGCCGCAGGCGGCGCGTCGCGATGTTATCGTTGGCAAGGCCCAACGTCAGCAGGGATCGCCCGGTCACCGCGTAGGCGTGCCCGAACTCGAATTCGGCCATGGGCGCGTCAGGCCGATTGGTGTCGATCAGGCCCAGCCAGCTGCGGCCGTCGGTGACCTCCGGCAGGGTGAAGTTCACGACGTCGTGGTGCGCGTTGTAGACCAGCAGCATGGTCGCATCCGAGCCCCGGCGCTTGATCCCGGTCTCCTGCGCGCGGCCGTCGAGCAGCATCCCGAAGCATTTGGCATTGCCGTCCTGCCACTGCTCCGTCGTCATCTCCTCGCCGGAGGGCGAGAGCCAGGTGACGTCCTTGACGTCGAGCTCCTCGTTGTGCGAGCCGACCAGGAAGCGGCTGCGGTAGAGGATGGGAAAGGCCTTGCGGGTGGCAATCAGCTTGCGCACGAACTCGCGCAGGCTGCGGCCGTTCGCGGTGATGCCCATCCAGCTGAGCCAGGTGGTCTCGTTGTCCTGGGCGTAAGCATTGTTGTTGCCGTTCTGGGTGTGCCCGAACTCGTCGCCGGCGAGCAGCATGGGCGTGCCGTGCGACAGCAGCATCGTCGCCAGCAGATTCCGCTTCTGGCGCTCGCGCAAGCCGGTGATCTCCGGATCGTCGGTCGGCCCTTCGACACCACAGTTCCAGGAATGGTTGTTGCTGTGACCGTCGCGATTGTCCTCGCCATTCGCCTCGTTGTGCTTGTCGTTGTAGGAGACGAGATCGTTCAGGTTGAAACCGTCATGGGCCGTGACGAAGTTGACACTGGCCCAGGGCCGCCGCCCGCGCTTGTTGAAGAGGTCGCCGGATCCCGATACGCGCTTGGCAAAGTCGGCCAGCGTGCCCGGGTCGCCCTTCCAGAAGGCGCGCACCGTGTCCCTGAACTTGTCGTTCCACTCGGCCCAGCCGGGCGGAAACTGGCCGACCTGGTAGCCTCCGGGACCGATGTCCCAGGGCTCCGCGATCAGCTTGACGCTGGAGAGCACGGGATCCTGGCGGCAGGCATCGAGGAAGCCGCCGCCTTCATCGAAGCCATAGGGTTCGCGCGCAAGGATGGTGGCGAGATCGAAACGGAAGCCGTCGACCCGCATCTCAGTGGCCCAGTAGCGCAGGGAATCGGCGACGAGCTGAAGCACGCGCTGATGCGAAAGATTGACGGTGTTCCCCGTGCCGGTGTCGTTGATGTAGTAGCGCTTCTGGTCGGGCAGCAGGCGGTAGTAGCTGGCATTGTCGATGCCCTTGAACGACAGGGTCGGGCCGAGCTCGTTGCCTTCCGCGGTGTGATTGTAGACGACGTCGAGAATGATCTCGATACCATGGGCGTGAAACTGGTTGACCATGGCCTTGAACTCGTTCGCGGCCGGCGTCTTGAGGTAACGCGGATCAGGCGCGAAGAAGGCGATGGAATTGTAGCCCCAGTAGTTGCGCAGGCCTTTCTCGACGAGATAGCTGTCGTCGACGAAGGCGTGGATCGGCAGCAACTCGGCGCTGGTGATGCCCAGCGAGCGCAAGTAAGCCGGGACTTCCGAATGTGCCAGGCCCGAGAACGTGCCGCGGTCGGCTTCCGGCACCAGCGGATGCAGCTGGGTAAACCCCTTGACGTGCATCTCGTAGACGATCGTCCGCTCCCAAGGCACTTCCGGCTTGCGCGATGCGCCCCAGGTGAAGGCGGGATCGATCACGCGGCACTTCTGCATCAACGGCGCGCTGTCGCGTTCGTCGTAGGAGAGATCCTTGTCGGCATCGTCGAGCCGGTAGCCGAACAGCTCCGGTCCCCAGCGGAGCTGGCCGACCAGCTGCCTGGCGTAGGGATCGAGCACGAGCTTGTTGGGATTGAAGCGGTGGCCGGCGTCGGGCTCGTAAGGGCCATGGACTCGGTAGCCGTAGACCGTCCCGGGGCGGGCGGAAGGCAGATAACCGTGCCAGACTTCGTCGGTATATTCGGGAAGCTCGATACGCTCGAGCTCAGTTTCACCGGTGTCGTCGAACAGGCAGAGCTCGACCTTGGCGGCGTGAGCCGAAAACAGCGCGAAATTGACGCCGAGCCCATCCCAGGTGGCGCCCAGCGGGAATGGTCTGCCCTCGGTGATCCGGGTGCGGCGCAGGCTCGAGGCCGCCCGCGTCAGGGCATCGTCCGACTGTACTGTTTGATCCATCCTTCCCCCCGAATAGCCCGTCAGGACGTCGTCACGGTTGCCGCGACCTCGGTCGTGACCGGCTCGCCGGCGCTGGCCGAAGTGATCAACGCGGCGGCAGGCACAGCGACCGGCTTGGTCAGCACCTTGGCCCTTTGCAGAGCTGCCTCCTTGCTGATGGCCGGGATCGAATTGCCGATCCGCCCGACGATCGCGGTGAGCTCTGCGTCCGATAGTCCAAGGCGCTTCTTGAGCAGGCGCACCTGGGCGCGGTCGGTCACGTCGAGCTTGTTACGGATGGTCTGCGGTCTCGGGCGGCGCATGGCGGCGGCTCCTGTCTGGAACGCTAACCGTTGCGCCAGTGATTCCGTTCCCTGCATGCTGCAAATGTCCGGCGTCGCCGCCACCGAGGAACGAACGCTCATGGCTCCGCTTTGTCGCCCCGACGCTTGCAAGCGATCTTGAAGCATGCCGAGGCGCAGGGCATGCAGGCGAAAGGGGACGGGCTTGAGGCAAACACTGGGAACGGCCGAGCAGAGCCGGCGCCACGGCCCACAGGTCCTCGATCATGGGGTCTCGTTCAACCTGTGGGCGCCTACGGCCCGATCGGTCGAACTGCTCGAAGTCGGCCAGCCGCCCCGCGGGATGCCGCGCGACGACGACGGCTGGTATCAACTGCTGAGCCCGACCGCGCGTGCCGGCACGCGCTATCAGTTCAGGATCAACGAAGGTCTCGTCGTTCCCGATCCCGCCTCGTTCTTCCAGCCGGACGACGTCGGTGCGCCCAGCGAGGTGATCGATACGGCTGCGCTGAGGGACCCGGTTCTCTACCCGGGCCGTCCCTGGGCGGAGGCCGTGATCTACGAGCTGCATGTCGGCACCTTCAGCGAGGAGGGCACCTATGCCGGCGTCGAGAAGAGGCTGTCTTATCTGCGCGATCTCGGCATCACCGCCATCGAGCTGATGCCGCTCAACGACGTCCCCGGCCGGCACAATTGGGGCTATGACGGCGTGCTCCTGAACGCGCCGAATGCCCGCTACGGCCGGCCCGAGGATCTCAAGCGGCTGCTGCGGGCCGCGCATGCCCTCGACATCATGGTTTATCTCGATGTCGTCTATAACCATTTCGGGCCGCAGCTGAACTATCTGCATCTTTATGCGGAGAACTTCTTCACGGCGCGCCACACCACGGGCTGGGGGCCTGCCGTCAATCTCGAAGGACCCGACGGCGCTTTCGTGCGCGGGTTTCTGATCGAGAATGCGTTGATGTGGCTGCGCGATTATGGCTTTGACGGGCTGCGGTTCGATGCGGTCCACGCGCTGAAGGACGATTCCGAGCGGCATTTCCTGATCGAGCTGGCCGAGACCGTGCGCAGTCAGCTCGGGGGCCGGCACGTCTATCTGATGCTGGAGAACGAGGCCAATCAGGCGCACCTGCTCGCGCGTTCGCAGGGACGGGCGAGGTATTACGACGCGCAGTGGGGCGACGATTTTCACAACGCGCTCCACGTCCTGCTCACGGGCGAGGACGAAGGCTATTACCGGGCGTTCGCAGACAAGCCGCTCGAACATCTCGCGCGATCCCTGACCGAGGGCTTTGCCTATCAGGGCGAAGTCTTTCCTCTGCACCAGGAGCCGCGCGGCGAGCCGAGTGCTGATCTGCCGCCCGAAGCGACCATCTTCTTCGCCCAGAACCACGACCAGGTCGGCAACCGCGCCTTCGGGGAACGGCTGTCCCGATTGGTCGATCCGGACAGGCTGGAGCTCGCGCTGGCCCTGGTGCTGCTGAGCCCGCATATTCCGATGCTGTTCATGGGTGAGGAAGCCGCCGCCGACACGCCCTTCCTGTTCTTTGCGGACTGGACGGGCGAAGCTGCCGAATTGACGCGGGAAGGCCGGCGCAAGGAGTTTTCGCATTTCAAGGCTTTCGCAACTCCCGAAACGCGCGCCAGAATTCCGGACCCGTGCGACGAAGGAACCTTCCTGGCCTCAAAGCTGGACTGGACCAGCATCGAGCAATCGCCTTCCGGCACCAGGTTCCGGGCGCTGACGGCGCAGTTGTTGACGGTGCGGCGCGAGAAGATCGTGCCGCTGATCAAACGTGGGTTCGTTTCGGCGCAGCGACAATTGTTCGGCACGGATCCCCGCATGGGCGGCGTGGATGTGCGCTGGCACACGGAGCAGGGCGACGTTTTGCAGATCGCCGCCAATTTCGCCGACCACGAGCTCCCCATGCCGCCGCTGGTCGAGGGCGAAAGCCTGTGGCGATTGCGCCCTCATGTCGCCGGAGGACTTGGGCCCGGCGACATGATCGTGCGGTTGGCCGCAAGCGCTGACGAAGAGACGAGGTCAGCGCTCTGCGGCTAGCTGCCGGCACGGCTCGCGACCGCCGGTGTGGGCGAGGTCGCGAACTTGCCGAGCCCGAGATAGACCAGGCCCGCCACACCGATCCCGAACAGCCAGCTCAGATCGGCGCCGCCGAGAAGATTGATCGAGATCGGCCCCTGCAGCGCGCTGACGAGGCCGTCCTGCACCAGCCATCCGGAAACGAGGCCGGCGAAGAACGCGATCATGCCGGCCCAGTTGATGTCGCCATAGGCGCTGCTCTCCGGCGACCGGTAGAGCTCGGCCACCTCGATCTTGCCCTTGCGCTTGATGAAGAAGTCGGCGAGCACCACGCCGGCCCACGGGCTCATCCACAACAGCAGGCTGATCATCCAATGGTCGAACGCCTTCGCGAACGACGGCGCGAAGATGAAGTAGAGGGTAACCAGATAGCCGGCGACGCCGACGATGACGGTGAGCCAGAAGCGCGAGAGTTTCAGCCCCGCGCTCAGGGCCGCCAGCGCCGCCGAATAGACGTTGAGAATGTTGGTGGCGATCGGGCCGTGCAGCACCATCAACAGGACCAGGATGCTGACGGGACCGCCGAACACCGCGCTGACCATCTTGGCAGGGTCGGTGTCCAGCGTCGTCGAGGCAATGGTCGCGCCGAGAATGCCGAGCCAGACTGTCGGCACGAACATGCCGACATAGCTGTACCAGAACACGGCCTTCGATGGCGTGGAGCGCGGCACGAAGCGCGAATAGTCGGAGGCCCAGGTGACCCAGGAAATCCCCCAGCCGACGCCGATTGCGGTCATGAGCATCGTCAGCATCGCAAGATGCGCGCCGGGCGGCAGCGAGGTGGTCAGGCTCCAGTTGACGACGCCGGGCCGCGTCCAGGCCAGCACGCTCATCAGCACCATGATGGCGATGGTCGGCGGCACCGTGTACTTCTCGAAGGTGCGGATCGCGTAGAAGCCGTAGACGCCGATCATCACCTGCACCGCCATCACCAGCGTGATGACGACGAGCTCGATCAGCCAGGTGTCGGGAATACCGAACTGGCCGAGGATGCCCATCGAGACCTTGACCGGGAAATAGGTGTTCACGCCGATCCAGCCCAGCGTCATCAGGAACATCAGGATGCTCGGCAGGTAGGCGCCGCGGACGCCGAAGGCGGACCGGCTCAGCACCATCTGGTTGACGCCGGTCTTGTGTCCCATCACGGTGAAAGTCGCGAAGATCGCGCAGCCGACGATGTTGCCGAGCACGATGACCGCGATCGTCTCCATCAGGCCGAGCTTGAGGATGATGCCGAGCGCGCCGAGCGCCCAGTTCACCGGCGCGATGTTGGCGCCGGCCCAGATCCACATCTGCTGCGGCCCGCTGGAGTCCCGGTCCGCGTCGGGAATTGGCTCGATGCTGTGAATATCAGCGCGAAGTTCGGAATCCGTCATGACATCCCCCAATACGAAGCACGCTTCGCATCACCGCAGCATAAATCGTGCCATGGAATTGCGGGGCGGCCGAGCGGGCGGGCGTCGATGCCGGGGGTCATGCGCGTCGCGCCGGATGCGATTGCGTTTTCAAGCGTTGGCCGATCTTGCGCGAGCGTACGCTTCGGCATGTCTGCCGCGCCGGCGAGAGGCGGGCGATGTTGCTCGGCCGGGCAGCGGTACGATGATAAATTGAGCAGCCGAACTCAAAAGCGCAGCACTGTTCCTAATCGAATACGGCAGCAGCGCTGTCGCGACTGGGATGGCCGGCCACGATGCGCTGCATCATGTCGATGAAAAGCGCCTGCTCCCGCTGGCTCAAATCGCCGAGCGTCGCACGATGCGCCTGTCGCGCTGCGCCCTCGATCTTGACCAGCAGCGCGGCTCCGGCCGGTGTCAGTCGGCACAGCCGGGCCCGGCGATCGTCCTTGTTCACCGCGCGCTCGACGAGGTTTCGGGCGGCGAGCCGCTTCAAGGCGCCGGTCGTCGTGGTGCGATCGAGGGCGATATCGGCCGCCAAAGTGGTCTGATCGGCGGTTTCACGCACCGCCAGCGCCGAAAGCAGGCTGTATTGCAGCGGCGTGACCTCGAATTCGCCGCAGGCCTCCTGAAACAGCGCGACGTGGATCTGGTGCAGCCGGCGGATCAGATAGCCGGGCCGTTCCGACAAGGGCCAGGGGCGGTGCCTCGTCCCGCCGCGACGTGTCTTCGCCTGCCGCAATGCACACTCTCCCAAGCCGAAACCCTGCCGCGCTTAGCTCGATTCGAGTGCGCCTGCCACATCAGGATCATGGCACGATGCTTGCTTTTGTCAAAATGCGAAGCATGCTTCGTAATGTCAAAATACGAAGCATGCTTCGTAATTCGGGCGAAGCCGTCGCCCGCGCGAGAAGAGGAGAGCATCATGTCCGTCACTGCCAGCTTCGACCTTCTGCTGCGATGTGGTCGCGTGATTTGTCCGGCCTCCGGCGTCGATGGCATCAAGGACGTCGCCATCCGCAACGGCAAGATTGCTGCGGTCGCGTCCGACATTCTGCCGACCAGCGCCAGGGAGGTCGTCGACGTCGGCGGCAAGCTGGTGCTGCCCGGGCTGATCGACACGCACGCCCATGTCTATCAATATGTCTCCGGCCGCTTCGGCATGAATCCCGACATGGTCGGCGTGCAATCGGGTGTGACGACGCTGGTCGATCAGGGCGGTCCGTCCTGCATGACGCTGCCGGGCTTTCGCCATTTCATCGCGGAAGCCTCGGCCTCGCGCGTCTATGCATTTATCTCCGCCTATCTCGTCGGCGGCCTTGAGGGACACTTCTATCCGCAGCTCTACAGCCCCGATGGCGTCGACATCGACGCGACCGTGAAGGCGGCGACGGCCAATCTCGACATCGTGCGCGGCATCAAGGCGCATGCCGAGATCGGCGGCTTCGCGCGCTGGGGCATTCGCGTCATCGAGATGGCGGCGGAGATCGGCAAGCGCGCCGATCTGCCGGTCTATGTGCATTTCGGCCAGCTCTGGGGCCTGCCCGAGAGCGGCGCCAATGGCGAGGATGCCGACACGATCCTGACGCGCGTGATTCCGCTCCTGCGCGAGGGCGACATTCTCGCCCATCCCTTCACGCGCCATCCCGGCGGCTTCGTCAATCGCGAGGGCGAGGTGCACCCGGTGATTAGGGCCGCGCTCGACCGCGGCCTGAAGGTCGACGTCGGTCACGGCAGCCATTTCTCCTACCGGCTGGCAAAGAAGGCAATCGCCGCCGGCATCGTTCCGACTACGCTCGGCGCCGACATCCACGGCTACAACACCCATGTGCCCGCGCCGGCGGGAACGCCGGACCAGCATGAGGATGAGGAGAATCATCCCTTCGCCGGACAGGCCAAGTTCAGCCTTGTCCAGGCGATGAGCTCGATGATGGCGCTCGGCCTGTCGCTGGAGCAGGTGGTGCCGATGGTCACCTCCAATCCCGCCAGGATGCTCGGCCGCAGCGGGGAGATCGGTGCGCTCAAGGTCGGCATGGATGCCGATGTCTCCGTGCTCTCGGAGCAGAACGGCCGCTTCGTCCTCACGGACAACGAGAAGAACGAGGTGATCGCCGAGCGCCTGCTGCAGCCGGCGTTCTGCCTGCGTGCCGGCACGCGCTTCGACGCGGTCGCGCCGATCCTGCCTCAAGCTGTCGCGGCATAAGGGCGGGCGGTGAAGGAGAACGCCGGCGTGCGCAACGAGCGAGAATTTCCTTCGGGCAAGTCCGGGCAGGGCGTGGGCGCGCGGCTGCCTCGGAAGGAGGACGACCGCCTGATGCGCGGCCGCGGCCAGTATGTCGCCGATATCAGGCTCGCCGGCCTTCAGGACGTCGCCTTCGTGCGCAGCCCGCTGGCGCATGCACGCATCCGCGGAATTCATGTGCCGGAACGCCATCGCTGCAGCGTGTTCACGGCGGCCGATCTCGACGGCATCAAGCCCATCCGCGCGGTCTCGGGGCTTCCCGGCTTCAAGATTTCCGAGCAGCCGGTGCTCGCAACCGGCAAGGTGCGGCAGGTCGGTGAGCTCGTCGCGATGTGCCTCGCGCCGACACGCGCCGAAGCGGAGGACATCGCGGCGTCCGTGACGTTGGATCTCGAAGAGCTGCCGGCGGTCTACGACATGCTGAAGGCGCGCGAGCCCGGTTCGGCGCTGGTGCACGAGCATTGGGGCGACAATGTCTTCCTCGAAACCAACTATGAGGTCGACATCTCGGCTGCGCTGGATGCGCCGATCAAGGTGACGCGCGAGATCTCAACCGCGCGGCAGTGCATGTCGCCGCTCGAAGGCCGCGGCGTGGTCGCGACGTTCGACCGGCGGCTCGATCAGCTCACGCTGCATTCCGCGGCGCAGATGCCGCACATCACGCGCAGTGGTCTTGCCGAATGCCTCGGCATGGAGGAGGGCCAGATCCGCGTCATCTCGCCCGACGTCGGCGGCGGTTTCGGCCACAAGGGCATTTTGCTGCCCGAAGAGGTCTGCCTGTCCTGGCTGACGATGCAGCGCGGCCATCCGGTGCGCTGGATCGAGGATCGCCGTGAGCATCTCGTCGCCAGCTCCAATTGCCGCGAGCACCATTACAGGATCACGGTCTATGCCGACCGCGACGGCACGCTGCGCGGCATCGATTGCGAGGCGACCGTGGATTCCGGCGCCTACTCGTCCTATCCGTTCTCGGCCTGCCTCGAGGCCGCCCAGGTCGCGAGCATCCTGCCGGGTCCTTACAAGATGCCGGCCTATCGCTGCCGCACCTTCTCGGTCGCCACCAACAAGTGTCCGATCCTGCCCTATCGCGGCGTGGCGCGCACCGGCGTCTGCTTCGCGCTGGAATTGATGCTCGACCTCGTGGCGGCGGAGGCCGGGCTCGAGCCCGGCGAGGTCCGGCTGCGCAATCTGGTGCGGCCGGAGCAGATGCCGTTCGACAACATCACCAGGAAGCATTTTGACAGCGGCGACTATCCGGAGGCGATGCGGCGCGCGCTCGCCGCAATCGACTTCGACGCCATCCGCGCGAAGCAAGGCCGAGGCGAGGCCGACGGCCGCCGTCTCGGCGTCGGCGTCTCCATCTATTGCGAGCAGGCCGCGCACGGCACCTCAGTCTATTCCGGGTGGGGCATCCCGATGGTGCCGGGCCATGAGCAGGCCTCGGCCCGGCTGACGCCCGATGGCGGCCTCGAATTGCGCGTCGGCGTGCATTCGCACGGGCAAGGCATGGAGACCACGCTCGCCCAGGTCGCGCATGAGATCCTCGGGGTGGATGTCGCGAAGATCCGCATCATCCTCGGCGATACCGCGATGACGCCCTATTCGACCGGCACCTGGGGCTCGCGCTCGATGGTGATGGCGGGCGGCGCGGTGGCCACCGCCTGCCGCGAGCTCGGCGAACGTGCCCGGCGCATCGGCGCCAAGCTGTTGCAGCATGATCCGGCCTCGGTGGTGTTACAGAACGGCGAGGTGCGCGGCGTCAACGGCAGCGTCAGCCTGAAGGCGATCGCCCATACCTGGTATCGCCGCCCGCAGGATTTACCTGCCGACGTCGATCCAGGCGGGCTTGAGGTGACGCAAGGCTACAAGCCGGTGCGCGACAGCGGCACCTTCAGCTACGCCGCGCATGCGGCGGTGGTCGCGGTCGATCCTGATCTCGGCGAGGTCGAGATCCTCGACTACGTGATCGTCGAGGACGGCGGCGTGCTGGTCAATCCGCTCGTCGTCGACGGCCAGATCTATGGCGGCCTCGCGCAAGGGATCGGTACCGCGCTGTACGAAGAAATGCCGTTCGACGCCTCCGGTCAGCCGTTGGCGACGACGCTCGCCGATTATCTGCTGCCGGGCCCGACCGAGGTCCCGGCCGCGCGTCTCGACCACATGGAGACGCCGTCGCCCTATACCCAGTTCGGTGTGAAGGGCATCGGCGAGGGTGGGGCGATCGCGCCGCCGGCCGCGATCGCCAACGCCGTCAACGACGCGCTGCGCCCGCTCGGCGTCGAGCTGATGCAATCGCCGATCACGCCGCACCGGATCGTCGCGGCCGTGCTGGCCGCACGTGCGGCCGAAAGGAGTGCGGCATGAAGCCCGCTCCCTTCGCCTATGAACGCCCACGCGATCTCACCACCGCGCTCTCGATGCTGGCAGCCGGCAGCGGCTCGGCGAAAATCATCGCCGGCGGCCAGTCGCTCGGGCCGATGCTCAATCTGCGGCTGGTGCAGCCGGAGCTGATCGTGGATATTTCCGGCTTGGCCGAACTCAAAAGCGCGGAGATTTCCGGCGGCGAGCTCGTGCTCGGGGCCCTTGTCACCCATGCCGATATCGAAGACGGGCGGGCGGCCGACGTGACCCGCGGCGCCATGCGCGGCGTCGCCGCCAACATCGCCTATCGCGCCGTGCGCAACCGCGGCACGATCGGCGGCTCGCTCAGCCATGCCGATCCCGCCGCGGACTGGATTTCGGCACTTGCCGCTTTGGGCGCACGCGTGACGCTGCGCAGTCTTGCCGGTGTGCGCGCGATGCCTGTCGAGACGTTTGTGGTAGGTGCGCTGGAATCTGCGCTGCACACGGGCGAGATCGTCGAGGCGGTCCATGTGCCGACGCGATCGGCCTCGGCGCATTGGGGCTATGCCAAGAGCTGCCGCAAGACCGGCGAGTTCGCCCATGCCATCGGCGCGGTCCTGATCGATCCCGCCGCGGCTTCGGCGCGCATCGTGATCGGCGCGATCGACACGACCCCCATTGTCATCACCGACGCTGGCGAGCTGTTCGGCGGCCGCGTCACAGCCGACTACAAGCCGCGCTTCGATGTCCGCGTTGCCGACGCCCTTCTGGCCAAGGCCGGCATCGACGATGCCGCGCAACGCCATATCCATGTCAGCGTGCTGAGGCGCGCCGTCCAGGAGGCCGCGGCATGAGCACGATCGCGCTTCACGTCAATCGCCGCGCTGTGGAGCTGTCGGCCGAGCCACGCACCAGCCTTGCCGATTTCGTCCGCGACAAGCTCGACCTGACCGGCACCCATCTCGGCTGCGAGCATGGCGTCTGCGGCGCCTGCACCGTGCTGCTCGACGGCGTGCCGGCGCGCTCCTGCATCACCTATGCGGCGGCCTGCGAGGGCGCCGACGTCACCACGATCGAGGGTCTCGACGAGGACGAGGTCACGACCGAGCTGCGCGCCGCCTTCACCCGCGAGCATGCACTGCAATGCGGTTATTGCACACCGGGGATGCTGGTCTCCGCCCGCGACCTGGTGCTGCGTCTGCCCGATGCCGACGAGCGGCGCATTCGCGTCGGTCTCAGCGGCAATCTCTGCCGCTGTACCGGCTATGTCGGCATCGTGCGCGCGGTGCAGTCCGTGATCGAGGCGAGGCGTGCGCGTAATGTCGCGCCGCTCGCCGACGGTGGCAGGACCGTCCTCGGTCCGGCCGGCTCGGGGCGAGCTGAATCCGGCCGCTACGACCCGCAGCCTGCGCACACGGTGGCGGCTCCGGCGTCCGAGGGCGTCGCGCGCGGCACCATTCCCGATTTCACCCCGGCGACCGTTCTCGACCAGCGCTTCACGCTGCCGCACGCCCCGGCGAAGGTGTTCGCGATGTTCGACGATATCGCGGGCATCGCCGCCTGCCTTCCCGGCGTGTCGCTGACATCGCCGCCGCGGCCGGAGCGCGTGGAAGGATCGATCCGCGTTAAGCTCGGGCCGATCGCCGCGGCCTTCGAGGGGGCTGCGCGCGTCGCGCGCGATCCCGCGACGCTCTCCGGGCGCATCGTCGGCATCGGCACCGACCACCGCAGCCATTCGGCGACGCAAGGCGAGATCCGTTATCGCCTGCTGCCGCTCGAAGGCGGTGCGGCGACCGCGGTCGAGCTGTCGATCGGCTACGCGCTCACGGGAATGCTGGCCCAGATCGGCCGTCCCGGCCTGGTGCGGGATCTCGCCCGGCGCCTGGTCGCGGAGTTCGCCGCCAATCTCGATCGCCACATGTCCGGCGTGCCGTTAGGGCCGGGGACGCCGGCGGAGCTGAGCTTCTGGTCGATTGCGTCGGACGTTTTGCGCGCACGGATCGCCCGCATCTTTGGCCGCCGGAGCGAGGCGGGGTGACGGTGTGCTCGCACACCGGAAGTGACGAAGCCTGGACTGCATAGACATCAACAGCGTTGGATTGGAGAGACAACATGACACGAGCACTCGGACTGGTTCAGACAATCGCGCTGGCGACGGCCTTGTTCGGTGGCGCCGCGGAGGCGCAGACCATCAAGATCGGCGTCAACGAGCCGCTCACCGGCGCGTTCGCGGCGTCAGGCACTTACGTCGTCAACGGCGCCAAGATCGCCGCCGACGAGATCAACGCCAAGGGCGGCATCCTCGGCAAGAAGATCGAGCTCGTGATCGAGGACAACAAGAGCAACCCGACCGAAGCTGCCGCCGTCGCCGAAAAGCTGATCACCAGCGACAAGGTGCCGGTGCTGATGGGCGCCTGGGGCTCGAGCCTGACGCTCGCGGTGATGCCGAAGCTGATGGAATACGAGACCCCGATGGTGGTCGAGACCTCGTCCTCGGGCAAGATCACGACGACGGGCAATCCCTTCATCTTCCGCATCTCGCCGCCCTCGGCGGTGGAAGCTGCGGCGTTCAAGGGCATCGTCGACAAGCTGGCGCTGAAGAAGGTCGATTTCCTCGTCATCAACAATGACTGGGGCCGCGGCACCGCCGAGGACTTCAGCAAGATGATGAAGGAGAAGGGGATCAGCATCGGCCTGGTCGAGACCATGGACCAGGGTGCGCAGGACATGAGCGCGCAGCTCTCCAAGATCAAGAGCTCGGATTCCGAGACGGTCATCGTCACGACCGCGGTCGACCAGCTCACCCTGATCTTCAAGCAGGCCGCGGCGCTGGGCCTGAAGAAGCGGATCATCACCACCGGCGGCTCGCAGAATCCGGATCAGATCATCGCCCAGGCGGGAGCTGCCGCCAACGGCACCATGCATCTGACGACCTTCCTGCCCTGGTTCCCGGACAAGACGCCGAATCCGGAAGCGACCAACTACTTCATCACGGAATGGAAGAAGCGCGGCTTCGACTTCGCCGGCTGCACCGAGAGCTTCCGCGGCTATGACGGCATCCGCACCGCGGCGGCCGCGATCGAGAAGGCCGGCAAGGCCGAGCCCGCCGCGATCAAGGCCGCGCTCTGGCAGATCAACATCAAGGGCCTTAACGGCGACATCGTGTTCCGCAAGTCCGGCCCCGAGGGCAAGGAGAGCGGGCAGAGCCAGCCGAACGTCTATCTCATCGAGATCAACGACGGCAAAGTCGGGATGAAGACGCTTTAAGTCACCGGCAGGGCAATCGCATATGGTGATGTCTCCCATACGGCGCATCCTTCGAGACGCCCGCCTCCGGCGGGCCCTCAGGATGAGGGCGGAGTGTGTGGCGGCTGTTTTGGCGGGCACCGGTACCGCTTAGCCTCATCCTGAGGGACCGCGTAAGCGGTCGTCTCGAAGGACGAGGCGCGCGCCCGGTCTTTCAAGAACGCCATATGCGATAGCCAATAAAATCACTGGGGCGGCCCTCGCCGCCATCCAGAACAGACGGGAACAGCCTTGAGCGAATTTCTCCAGCATCTGATCAACATGCTCGTGCTCGGCGGCACCTATGCGCTGCTGGGCATCGGGTTGACCTTGATCTTCGGCATCATGAACGTCGTGAACTTCACGCATGGTGTGCTCTACACGTTCGGGGCCTACATCATGTTCATCGTGGTGCAGCAGCTCGGGCTGAACTTCTTTCTCGCGCTGCCCGTGGCCGTGCTGGCCGGATGGCTGCTCGGGGCGGCCATCGAGCTGACATTGCTACGACCGCTGCGCGGCTCCGACATCGACACCACGATGCTGGTCATGATCGGCGCCTGGATCGCAATGCAGTCCGGCACGCTGTGGATCTGGGGCGGCGTCGCCAAATCAGTGGCAACGCCGTTTCCGGAGGCGCCGCTGGTGCTCGGTCCGGTGTCGGTGTCCTGGCTGCGGCTGTTCGTGCTCGCCGCCGCGGCGCTTCTGATCCTCGTGACGTATCTGCTGATCAACAAGACCAGCCTCGGTCGCGCGATGCGGGCGACATTCCAGGATCACGACACGGCCTCGCTGATGGGTGTCAACGTGGACATGATCTACACCTCGACCTTCGCGATCGGCTCCAGCCTTGCGGCCGCGGCGGGCGCGCTGCTCGGGCCGGTCTACGTCATCTTCCCGCAGATGGGAGACCTCGCCGCCGTCAAGGCCTTCGCCATCGTCATCCTCGGCGGCCTCGGCAACATCACCGGCGCCGTGATCGGAGGCTTCATCCTCGCCCTGGCCGAAGAGCTCGGCGCCGGCTACGTCTCGTCGGGCTATCGCGATGCCATGGGCTTCCTGATCATCATTGCGGTGCTGATCTTCCGGCCGACGGGCCTGTTCGCGCGCGCGGAGCGCGTCGGATGAGGATTGCCATCACCATTCTCGCCGTTGCAGCGCTTGCCTCGGTCCCGCTCTGGCTACGCGATCCTTATCTGCTGAATGCGCTGATCACGACCGGGATCTTCGTCATCGGTGCGATGAGCCTCAATTTGCTGCTCGGATTCACCGGCCAGCTCAGCCTCGGTCACATCGCCTTCTTCGGCATCGGCGCCTATGTCAGCGCGCTGACGTCGCTCGGCTTCGATGTCGGCCTGCCCGGAGACGTGCGCCTGGTCCACGCGCCCTGGCCGCCGATCGTGGGCTTCGTGCTGGCGATCATCATTGCTGGATTGTGCGGCTATTTCGTCGGGCTGCTCTCGTTCCGCGTTCGCGGCGCCTATTTCGTCATCGTGACGATTTCCTTCGCCGAGGTCGTCCGGCTGGTTGCGCTGAACTGGGTCGAGCTGACGCAGGGGCCGCTGGCGCTGACCAACATTCCCTCGATCGCGCTGCCTTTGCCGGGCTTTGGCGAGCTGACGCTGCGCACCAAGCTGCAGAACTACTATCTCGTGCTGGTCGTCGCGCTCATCGCCTATCTCCTGATCGCGCGCCTCGTTCACTCGCATTTCGGCCGCGCGATGCGCGGGTTGATGGAGAACGAGACGCTGGCGGTCTCCGTCGGCATCGACGTGACCAGGACGCTGACGATCGCAGCCGTGATCTCGGCCGCGATCGCAGGCGCAGCCGGCAGCCTCTATGCCCACTACATCCGGATCATCGACCCCGAAGTGTTCGCCTTCATCAACACCGTCACCATGGTGATCATGGTCATCACCGGCGGCAAAGGCTCCCTGGCCGGGCCCGTCGTCGGCGGACTCATCTTCGGAATGCTGCCGGTCGCGCTCCGTCCGGTGATGGCGCCGGAAGCGCAATGGATTGCCTATGGCGGCGTGCTGATCGCCATCCTGTTCGTGCTGCCGCAGGGCATCGTGCCGTCACTCGCACTGCGTTTGGCGAAGCGGCGACGGCGCCGGTCGCCGGCGCCGGTGACTCTCGCGGAAACCGCTGCCAAGGAACCAGCGTGATGACGGCGCGCAGCATTGCCATGACCATCGACCAGGTCGCCGTCCGCTTCGGCGGGCTGGTTGCGATATCCGACATGAGTTTCACCGTAGGCGAGGGCGAGATCGTCAGCCTGATCGGGCCGAACGGCGCCGGCAAGACCACCGCCTTCAACGTCATGACCGGCTTCCTGACGCCGAGCGCCGGCCGCGTGACCTATCGCGACACTGCGCTCGCCGGTTTGAAGCCGCACCAGATCGCCGATCTCGGCCTGATCCGCACCTTCCAGCGCACCAGTGTATTCCCCAACGACACCGTCCACGACAATCTCCTGATCGGGCTGCATCGACAGGGCCGCGTCCGGCTGATCGACGCCATTCTCGGCCTGCCCGGCGCGCGCGTCTCGGAGCGCCGGCTGCGGCAGCGGGCGGGTGAGCTGCTGGAATGGGTTGGGCTCGAACGCCGCGCGCACGATGCCGCGGGCTCACTGTCCTACGGCGAGCAGCGTCTCGTCGGCGTCGCACTGGCGCTTGCGGCAGAACCGTCGATGCTGCTGCTCGATGAGCCGGTGTCCGGCATGAATGCCTCGGAAACCCATCGCTTCGTCGAATTGATCCGCAGCATCCGCGACCGCGGCATCACCATCCTCCTGGTCGAGCACGACATGCCGATGGTGATGACGGTCTCTGACCGCATCGTCGTGCTCAACTATGGCCGCATCATCGCGGAAGGGACGCCCGATGTGATCCGCAACGATCCGGCGGTCATCGAGGCCTATCTCGGACATGGAGCGGGACGTGCTTGAGATTCGCGAGATGGTTTGTGGCTATGGCGGCGTCACCGCGCTGCGCGGCATCTCGCTGGACGTGAAGGCCGGCCAGCTGGTCGCGCTGATCGGTGCCAACGGCGCCGGCAAGAGCACGACGTTGCGTGCGATCTCCGGGCTGGTGCCGCCGCGCTCCGGCCAGATGCGGTTCGAGGGCATCGACATCACCGGGGCGAGGCCCCCGCGCGTGTTGGCGAGCGGAATCGCGCATTGTCCGGAAGGGCGGCGCGTGTTTCCGCACATGACCGTCGAGGAGAATCTCGACATGGGGGCTTACCTCCGTCGCGGTTCGGGCGAGATCGCGGCCGACCGCGACCGCATCTATACGGAATTCCCGCGGCTTGCCGAGCGACGCCGGCAGGCGGCGGGCACGTTGTCCGGCGGCGAGCAGCAGATGCTCGCGATCGGGCGTGCGCTGATGTCGCGACCGCGGCTGATCATGTTCGACGAGCCATCGCTCGGGCTTGCGCCCAACATCGTCGAGCGCACCTTTGCGATCATCCGGGCCATCCGCGATGCCGGCACCACGGTGCTGCTGGTCGAGCAAAACGCCTTCGCCGCGCTGGAGATGTGCGATCATGCTTATCTGCTCGAGAACGGCCGCATCGTGCTGTCCGGCGCCGGCAGCGAGCTGATCGCGAACGAGCATGTGCGCAAGGCCTATCTCGGTGGGTGATGGCGCCGGGTGGATTGACGTCTGCGATCTCGACCGGCTGAAGGCGGAGGTGATCGTCCGCGTCGCCGGGCGCGACCTGCTCGTGATCTGGAACGAGGGCAATGTCGTTGCCTGCGAACGTGCGTGCCCGCACGAACAGGCGGATCTGGCCTTGGGGCAGGTGAGCACGGGGCGGCTGTATTGCCCGCGTCACGCGGCATCGTTCGATTTGCGCGATGGGGCAATCACCGCGGGATGGCCGAGCCCGCCGCTGCGGCTTTATCCGGTGCGGATCACGGGCGAGCGAATCTGGATTGAGATGCAGGGGCGGCAGCCGGGGCGATGATGACATCATGCCCCTGTTTTGCCCGACGAGTCAAAGCGATCACGACGGTGTCGATTGGTCTTCGAAAAAATTGCCTTTGAAAACAACGGGGTCTCTACTGTGCATGGGGTTGTTTTCGTAGCTTTAATCCAGCAATCGCCGAACAGCGTCCACGAGTATGCCGTCCGGCCGGCGCAGTGCCTCGAGAATGGTGAAATGGTCGGCGCCTTCGACCGAGATGAGCTTGCCCGGCGCTCCCGCCGCCACGCGCTTGTCGGAGAGATCGATTGAATCACAGACGAGCGCCGGCAGCTCGTTACTGCCATAGGCGATGTCGAGGCGCTTCTGGGTGACGGGCAGGCGCAGCGGCGACAGCGTGGCGATCTCCTGGTCCGTCAGCTTCAGCGCGTCGTTCAACCCCGTATCGCGGATCGGCGCGAGATCGTAGACGCCGGAGAGCGCGAGCCCCGCATGGACACGCGGATGATCCAGCGCCATCGCAGCAAGGTGGGCGCCGGCGGACCAGCCCGACAGCACGACCGGCCCGGCAACGCCGTAGGACGCACCATGTGCGGCGAGCCAGTCGAGCGCGCGCGGGATCTCGCCGACGATATCGGTCAGCGACACCTCGGGCGCCAGTGAATAGCCGGGGATGGCAACCGACCAGCCATGCGCAGCGACGCCTTCGACCAGCATGGCGAATAATTCGCGCGAATTGCGCTGCCAATAGCCGCCGTGCAGGAACACCAGGCAGGGCGCATCCGGCTTGGCGGCGGGGTAGAGGTCGATCTTGTTGTTGGCCCGCTCGCCATAGGGCAGGTCGAGGTGGGACTTCAGCGTGCCCCGCAGCCGGCTGGAGGCTTCGTTGCGCTCGGCGATCAGGGCCACGCTGTTCTTGACCGCCGCGTTGTTGTCATAGGCGGCATTGCGTTCTGCCTGCGACAGCTCGGACCATTTGTCACGGGGGTCGAGCGACCGAATCGTCGAACGCGCGTTCTCAGCCATGAAACTCTCCGTTGCGGCCCTGGACGACACTCTTGTCGATTTGGCCCGGCCAGTCACCCTCTATTGAGCTGTTGGATCAACCGTGTCCAGCCTTGGACAAGACGGCTCGGCATGCCGGCTGCGGGGCAGGTCGGGCGCGCGACGACCGGGAACATTTGGTCATGGGGCTACCCGTGCTTTTACATTTTGTCGTACCTGCGGCCGCAGCTATGTCGGAGCGAGCTTGTCAGCCCGAGTTTATTCTGCTCAGTGTCCGTCCAAACCGTGCATGCGATCCACGCATGCATGCATCGACTAAAGTCGACAATCAGTGAGGAAACATTATGCGTAGACTGATTTTGGCCGCCGCCGTGATCGCCCCGATGCTCGGCCATGCGGCACGGGCGGAGGATACCGTCAAGATCGGCTACATCGATCCACTCTCCGGTGGCGGCGCCAGCGTGGGTGAGGGGGGTCTGAAGACATTCCAGTACCTGGCTGACGAGCTCAACGCCAAGGGCGGCATCCTGGGCCGTAAGGTCGAGATCGTGCCCTTCGACAACAAGACCAATCCGCAGGAGGCCCTGGTGCAAGCCCAGAAGGCGATCGACGCCGGGGTTCGCTACATCACCCAGGGCAATGGTTCGTCCGTCGGCCTGGCGCTCGAGGATTTCGTCACGAAGTACAACACGCGCAATCCCGGCAAGGAAGTGCTCTACTTCAACTATGCGGCCGTCGATCCGGCCATGACCAACGAGAAGTGCAGCTACTGGCACTTCCGCTGGGATGCCAGCTCCGACATCAAGATGGAGGCGCTGACGAACTACATCAAGGACGTCGCTTCGATCAAGAAGGTGTACCTGATCAACCAGGACTATTCGTTTGGTCAGTCGGTACGCAGCGATGCGCGCAAGATGTTGACGGCGAAGCGGCCTGATGTCCAGATTGTCGGCGACGAACTGCATCCGCTGCTCAAGGTCACGGACTTCTCGCCCTACATCGCCAAGATCAAGGCTTCCGGTGCCGACAGCGTCATCACGGGCAACTGGGGTCAGGACATCGCGCTGCTGCTCAAGGCCGCCGCTGATGCTGGTCTGAAGGTCAATTGGTACACTTACTATGCGGGTGGCGCCGGTGGGCCGACCGCGATCAAGCAGACGGGTCTCGACCATCAGGTATTCCAGCTGACGGAAGGTTTTGCCAATTCGGGCCACCAGCCCGCGATGGATTACGAGAAGGCCTTCCGTGCCAAGGTCAACATGTCGCTTTGGTATCCGCGTGCGGTCAACGAGATGCGCATGTTCAAGGCCGCGGCCGAGAAGGCCAACTCGGTTGAGCCCGTGAAGGTGGCGGCGGCGCTCGAGGACCTGAAGTTCGAGGTCCTGGATGGCGGTACCGGCTTCATGCGCAAGGACGACCATCAGTTCTTCCAGCCAATCTACATCTCCTCCTTCGGCAAGCTTGCCGCGAACGAGCCGTTCGACGAGGAGAACACCGGCTGGGGCTGGCACCTGGTCAGCAAGGTCGATACCCCGCAGGCCATGGTCACCACGACCTGCAAGATGACGCGACCGTAAGGGCCATACACGCCGCCGGCCCGCGGCACTCTCGTCGCGGGCAGGTGGCGGCCGAAATGCTTCCTGGATGGAAACCGGGGCCCTGCCCCGGATAGTTCACGAGTACGCTGTGCTAGAACTCATTGTCATTTCGACCCTGAACGGTGTGCTGTTCGGCATGCTGCTGTTTCTGCTGTCGAGCGGGCTGACGGTCATCTTCAGCATGATGGGCGTGCTCAACTTCGCCCATGCCAGCTTCTACATGCTCGGCGCCTTCTTCGGCTTTCAATTGACGAAATGGATCGGGTTCTGGCCGGCTTTCGTGCTCGCCCCGCTCCTGGTCGGCGCGATCGGCATGGCGGTCGAGCGCTACGGACTGCGCAACACGCACAAGCATGGACATGTCGCGGAATTGCTGCTGACCTTTGGCCTCGCATTCGCGATCGAAGAGGTCGTCGCAATGATCTGGGGCAGGAGCCCGGTCGACTATCGCGTGCCGGCGCTGCTTGACTTCCCAGCCTTCACGATCTTCTCCACCAATTATCCCGCCTACAAGATCTTCATGCTCGCAGTATCGGTGGTCATCTTCGTCGCGCTTCTGCTGGTGCTGAGGCGTACCAGGGTCGGCCTGATCGTGCAGGCGGCGCTGACGCATCCTCACATGGTCGGACACCTCGGCCACAATGTGGGGCGCGTGTTCATGGTGGTGTTTGGTGTGGGCAGCGCGCTCGCAGGCCTTGCCGGTGTCATCGCGGGACCGGCGCTGGTGACGCAGTCCGACATGGCGGCCGCGCTCGGGCCGATCCTGTTCGTGGTCATCGTGTTCGGCGGCCTCGGCTCCTTGCCCGGCGCCTTCGTCGCCTCGCTCGTCATTGGCCTGGTGCAGACTTTTGCAGTGGCGTTGAATGGCTCGCTGGCCAGCGTCTTCGGTCCGCTCGATTCGGCGGGAGGACCTTCCGCTCTTTCCGACATCTGGAACGTCACAATCGCACAGGTCGCGCCGATCATTCCTTATCTTCTGCTGGTCATCATCCTGATCGTTCGCCCCATGGGCCTGATGGGGACGCGCGAATCATGACTACGGCAACGACATCGGTATCGGGACCCGCAGCGAACGCGGCCGGCGAGAACCTGCGCTTCTACGGCGTCTGGCTGGCCGGCGTGATCGTCCTCATCGTGCTGCCGCTGGTGTTCTCGTCCGGCGGCTCCCTCACGTCCTTCAGCCTGATCGGGATCGCGATCGTGTTCGCGCTCTCTTACAACGTCCTGCTTGGACAGACCGGATTGTTGTCGTTCGGCCATGCCGTGCACTACGGTCTCGGCGGCTTCACGGCCTGCCATGTGATGAACGCGATCGTCTCCCACGGCTGGCCGATCCCGCTTCCGTTCATCCCATTGTTCGGCGGCCTCGGTGGCCTCGGGTTCGCTATCCTCGTCGGCTGGCTCATGACCAAGCGTGCCGGCACCGTGTTCGCCATGATCTCGCTGGGCATCGGCGAGCTGGTGGCGTCTTCGTCTCTGATCCTCCGGTCGGTCTTCGGCGGCGAAGCCGGCATCACGACGGACCGCACAGCGCTGCCGCGCATGTTCGGCTGGACGTTCGGGCCGCAGATCCAGGTCTATTATCTGATCGCGTTCTGGCTGGTGGTCTCGGCGATCGCGATGTACGCACTCACCCGAACCCCGCTGGGGCGGATCAGCAATGCCGTCCGTGACAATCCGGAACGAGTCCAGTTCATCGGCTACGATCCTCACGTGGTTCGTTATCTAGCCTATTGCTTTGCAGGATTCTTCGCCGGCATCGCCGGGGGGCTTGCCGCGATCAGCTTCGAAATCGCGAATTCGGCCTATCTCGGCGCGATCCAGTCCGGCCTGGTGCTGTTCGCAACCTTCATCGGCGGTACCGCCTATTTCTTCGGACCCATTCTCGGCGCGATCCTGGTGACCTATCTGCAGCTCGGGCTGACCAGCGTTACCAGCGTCTGGCAGCTCTATTTCGGCATCATCTTCATCGGCATCGTGATGTTCTCGCCCGGCGGCATCGCCGGGCTCGTGATGATGCACCGGCCGCTCCTTCGCGCCGAATCGTTATGGACGGTGATTCCGTCCTATCTCGTCGCGATCGTGCCGACCGTGGCGCTCGCTTGCGGCGTCATTCTGGTGATCGAGACGATCGCGCGTCATTCCGGCGGGGAGGCCAGTGCGATCAACCTGTTCGGCATCGCCTTCAATCCCAAGTCTCCGGCCACCTGGATTGCCGCAGCGGTTCTCGTGGCCGGTGGTTTCGTCATCGCGCGATTGACGTGGCGGCGGGTTGGCGAAGCGTGGGATCGGGCGGCCACGGTCGCGCGTGATCGGGGGTATCTGGCATGACTGCAGCCATCGAAGTCCGCGCCGTCGAGAAGCGCTTCGGCAACGTTGGCATCATTCGCGACCTGAACCTCAGCATCGCGCAGGGCGAACGGCACGCCATCATCGGTCCGAACGGCGCGGGGAAGTCGACGACGTTCAATTTGATCAGTGGGCATATCAAGCCGACTTCGGGTGAGGTCCGGCTCAATGGCGACGTGATCTCCGGCCTGCAGCCGTTCGAGATCAACCGGCGGGGGCTGTCGCGCTCGTTCCAGGTCACCAACGTGTTTGCCCGCATGACGGTCTGGGAAAACGTCCGCTCCGCCGTGCTGTGGGCCACCGGGCATCGCTACGCGTTCTGGAAGAACGTGGACAGCCTGCCTGAGGTGCGCGAGCGGACGGCGCGGATTCTCGAAGACATTCACCTCACGCATCGCCGCGACGTTCCGGCCGGCCTGTTGACATATGCCGAGCAGCGCGAGCTGGAGATCGGCATCACGATCGCAGGGGGCGCTACCGTCGTCATGCTCGATGAGCCGACCGCTGGAATGAGCCACGCCGAGACGGAGCGCGCGGTGTCGTTGATCCGGCGCCTGACCGAAGGGCGAACGCTGGTCATCGTCGAACACGACATGAGCGTCGTGTTTGGCCTTGCCGACCGCATCTCGGTGCTGGTTTACGGTCATATCATCGCCTCGGGCACTCCCGAGGAGATCCGGCGCGATCCGAAGGTCAGGGAAGCCTATCTTGGCGAGGAGGCACACTGATGCTCGAAGTCAGGAACCTCCACGCCTATTACGGCAAGAGCCACATTCTCCAGGGCGTTGACCTCGATGTCGCCGCTGGCGAAGTGGTGAGCCTGCTCGGCCGCAACGGAGTCGGGCGTTCGACCACGGTCAAGGCGATCATGGGCGAGGTCGTTCCGCAGGGCACGATCCGCTTCAAGGGCAAGGACATTGCGGGCCTGCCGAGCTACAAGATCGCGCGCCTCGGGCTCGGCTACGTTCCCGAGCATCGCGACATCTTTCCGAGCTTGACGGTGCGACAGAATCTTTTGCTCGGCATCAAGGACACGCGACGACCGGGCAAATGGCGGCTGCAGGACATGCTCGACATGTTTCCCAACCTCGCCGCGCGCGCCGACGCGCCTGCTGGGGTCCTCTCGGGCGGCGAGAAGCAGATGTTGACGACATGCCGCACGTTGATGGGTGATCCTGATCTCATCATGATCGACGAGCCGACGGAGGGGCTCGCGCCGCTGATCGTGCAACAGGTGGGAGACCTCCTCGTCCGCATCGCGCAAGCCGGGGTCGCGATCCTGCTCGTCGAGCAGAAGCTATCGATCGCGATGCGCATCTCGAAGCGCGTCTACATCATGGGACACGGTCGCGTGGTTTTTGAAGGCACGCCGGACCAACTCAGGGCGAACGCGGCGGTTCGCCAGGAGTGGCTCGAGGTTTGAACCTATTGTGAGACGGATCGTTCAACGGGTGCAACAGCGCACACGTCCCGAGTTCGGCTGCAGCTCTCGCAATCCATGAACCTTCGGAATTTGATGATGGCAGCTCCCTACGTTCCTCAAATGGCCCTGTATCGTCAATGGCTCGGGGATACGCGCGGCCTTGTCTTCTCGAGCTACGAAGAGATGCGGCAATGGTCGGTGCGCGATCTCGACGGGTTCTGGCGCAGCATTTGGGACTATTACGATCTGCAATCTCCGACGCCGTTTGCCGCCGTGATTGCCGAGCGCAAAATGCCGAATGCGGTGTGGTTTCCCGGCGCGCAGGTGAATTACGCCAGGCAGGTGTTCCGGCATGTCGCGGCAGCAGACGCAGCCGGGCTGCCCGCCATCGTCAGCGGCGGTGAGGACGGCAGTCTCACGGAGACGAGCTGGCCGGAGCTGCGGCGCAAGGCAGCGGCGCTCGCGCTCGATCTGAAGGACAAGGGCGTGTGCCCCGGCGACCGCGTCGCGGCCTATCTGCCGAATATCCCCGAGACCATCGTTGCGTTCCTGGCGACAGCCAGCATCGGCGCAATCTGGAGCGTCTGTGCGCCCGACATGGCGGCGCCTGCGGTGATCGACCGCTTCAAGCAGATCGAACCGAAGGTGCTGATCGCCTGCGACGCCGTCACTTATGCCGGCCGGCGGCATGACCGTCGCGACGTCGTCGGCGAGCTCAGGCGGTCCCTGCCGACCGTCGAGCACGTCATCCTGCACAGCGAAGCCGGCGCAGCTGCGGCACCGGACGCGCTGCTCTCCGACATTCTCGCCAGAACGGGCGCGGCCATCGATGCCTTCGAGCCGATCTGGCTGCCGTTCGATCATCCGCTCTGGATCGTCTATTCCAGCGGCACGACCGGCCTGCCGAAGCCGATCGTGCACGGCCATGGCGGCATCATCATCGTGGTGCTCGCGCTTCTGGGGCTGCACAACGACATCGGTTGCTCCTATCACCAGAATTCCTTCGGCGAACGCTATCACTGGTACAGCTCGACCGGCTGGATCATGTGGAACAGCCAGGTCGGCGGCCTGCTCAGCGGGACCACCTGCTGCATCTTCGACGGCAGCCCGGCCGGCGCGAAGGACAAGCCGGACTGGACCACGCTGTGGCGCTTCGTCGCGCAATCGAAGTCGACCTTCTTCGGGGCGGGCGCGGCGTTTTTCGCGAACTGCGCCAAGGCCGAGATCGACCTTGCTGCCGCCGGCGATCTTTCGCAGCTGCGTTGCCTCGGCTCGACCGGCTCGCCCCTTAGCGCCGACACGCAGGCCTGGTTCAACGCGCGCTTCGCTGCGTTGTCGAAGACGAACGGCAGCAAGGCGCAGGCTGACATCTGGTGGGCGAACATTTCGGGAGGGACCGATTTCGCCGGCGCCTTCATCGGCGGCAACCGCGAGCTGCCGCAGACGCCGGGCGCCATGCAGTGCCGGCTGCTGGGCGCGGCCGTGGAGGCTTTCAACGAACAGGGGCACGCCGTCATCGACGAGGTCGGCGAGCTCGTCTGTACCGAGCCGATGCCGTCGATGCCGCTCTATTTCTGGAATGACGAGGGTGGGGCGCGCTATCGCGCGAGCTATTTCGAAACCTATCCGGACGATTTCGACGGCAGCGGGCGCGGTCCGGCGTGGCGACACGGCGACTGGCTCAAGGTCAATCCGGATGGCTCCTGTATCATCTATGGCCGCAGTGATGCCACCATCAACCGGCACGGCCTGCGCATGGGTACGAGTGAGCTCTATTCCGCAATCGAGTCGCTGCCCGAGGTGCTCGACTCCCTCGTCGTGGATCTCGAATATCTCGGCCGCGACAGTTACATGCCGCTGTTCGTTGTGTTGCGCGACGGCATTGCGCTCGATGCGGCGATGCAGGCGAAGATCAACAAGGCGATCGAGTCCAGCCTGTCACGGCGCTTTCTGCCGAACGAGATTTTCGCCGTCGCCGAGATTCCGCGGACGCTGTCCGGCAAGAAGCAGGAACTGCCGATCAAGAAGCTGCTGCTCGGCCAGCCCGTGCAGAAGGTCATCAACAGGGAAGCGATGGCCAATCCCGGCTGTCTGGATTGGTATCTCGATTTCGCAGCGATGCACCTGAAGAGGGTCGCAGGAGCGGCTTGACCGCGATGGGTACGGCATCTGCGACCACTGCGCAGGCACGCCGAGGAGTGGTTCCACCCGTAGGGTGCTGTGTGGACTTCGCGCGCGCAGTTCGAGCGATCCGGGCCGCGAGCTTGCGTGGTCCGGACCGATCGGCGCGGTGCACGCGGACCTAGCTGCAGCTCAGCGGCAAGGGTTGGGCCGGATGCAGCTCGTACCAGTCATAGCAATCCGGATAGCCGTAGAATCCATATCCGGACCGGAAGCGGTCAAGACGGTGAAACGCGTGCTGCCGGAAGCCGCCGGCTGCGACATGATGGCCGAAGCCGAGGTGCTCGCCGCCGAATCGGGCTCCGCCGCCGAATCCGCCGGCATGTCCCATGCCGCCGAAATGCGCGCCGCCACCGAAGCCCATGTGGCCGCCGCCAAAGCCCATATGTCCGCCTCCGAAGCCACCGCCGCCGTGGCCACCGCCACCGCCGCCATGTGCCTCGGCCGTTCCGACCGCCAGTGCTGAGGCAAGCGCCACTGTCGCCATGATCATCAATGCTCGTTTCATGAGGGGCTCCTTTCGTGTCCGGATGCCCGGCGGCCAATGCCGTCGCCTCAGCGTCGTGCCGCCAGCAAATCCTGTCTGGAAGGGAAGATAGGAAGGTCGTGCGGCAATCCCACTGAATTCGATTTCAGGAGCGGGGCGCTGCGCATCGGCGAGGTGATCCGCCGACGCGATTACCGAGCGTGGACGGGGTCAACGTCAGGCTCGACCCCATCGTGAAAGGCGGCGGCCGAGCGACGCACTCGCCCGGCCGGCCGCGACGTCGTCGGGATCAGAAGCTGCCGGTGCCCGGCTCACAGGGAACGTTGTTGCCGGTCCACGGCGCCGTCGCAAACGCGCCGACACGCGGCGCTGGAACGCAGCCGCGGCCGGTCTGATAGACCGACCCGTACGATGCAACCGGATCGGCTTGCATTGCGGATGGGCGGACGTCGGTATGGCGCTCCCGCGCCATGGCGGGTCCACCGAGCATGGCGACTGCGATCAGTCCGGTCGACAAGAGCTTGAGAGTGGTCATTTGGCTTCTCCTTTGATGAAAGCTGGCAGTCCAAGCCGGCCTGTGAAGGAGGTGCGGACGAACGCGCGGCGGCAAAACGCACGAATTGCTCACCCGTGTTCAATGGACCGTGATCCCGTCCTTGCCGGCAAGCACGATCGTGCAAACTCGCAACGTTTCGATCCTGGCGCGTAACAGCAGCCTCGCTGAAGACATATCTGCTGGAGCGTCCCGCTGCATGGAGATGAGAGATGATCACTGCGACAGCACATTCGATCGCCTTCGCGCCGCCGCCAGCAGTGACCGTGCTGCCGGGCGCTCTGAAATGCAATTTAATGGTGCTTTATCCCACGCAGGATTACTTCTGTCGCGAGACAGCGGTGCGTCGCATGCCGGTCCTGCCTCGCGTGTTCGGCCCGGGCGGGCATTGAACATGTCGTCGCAGATCACCGAGCCCATGCTTCGCCGCCGGTCTCGAGGCCTCGCGGGACGTGGAACCAGCACAATGACGCGGATTCTCCTGATCGAGGATGATGCCGAGACCGCCGACGCGATCGTGGCCGAACTCACCGAGCGCGGGTTCGAGGTGCGATGGGCGCCCGACGGAATCGGCGGTCTCGATCGGGCGCGTGAATCGTCTCCCGATGCCCTGATCGTCGATCGCATGCTGCCCGGAATGGACGGGCTGACCGTCATCGAGGCCTTGCGCAAGGACCAGGTCAGGACGCCCGTCCTGGTGCTGAGCGCGCTCGGCGCGGTCGACGACAGGGTGCGCGGGTTGCGCGTCGGCGGAGACGACTATCTCACCAAGCCGTTCGCGCTGATCGAGCTCGTCGCCCGGGTGGAGGCGTTGCTGCGGCGTCCGATCGACAGCCGCGAGACCACGTTGTGCGCCGGGCCGCTGGAGCTCGACCTGATCGAGCGGACCGCGCGGCGAGGCGAGCGCGAGATCGATCTGCTGCCGCGCGAATTCCGCCTGCTCGAATACATGATGCGCCGAAGCGATCAGCTGCTGACCCGGGCGATGCTGCTCGAGGAGGTCTGGAACTACAAATTCGTTCCGGCAACCACCAATCTCATCGACGTGCACATGGGCCGCCTTCGTCACAAGGTCGACGGCCCCGGCGAGACGCAGCTGATCCACAACGTTCGCGGCTCCGGCTTCGTGCTGCGAACTCGTTAACAGGTTCGGCGGATCGATGCGCCAGATTCAGTTCATTCGTTCGAACACGTTCCTGTGGGCCGCGGCGATAGCAGCCACGCTGGCGTTGTTCGTCGCCGCCCTGTTCGCCTTCATCTACTGGAAGATCGACGACTACCTGATCATGCGATCCGACCGCATGATTGCAACGCAGCTCAACTTCATGGCCGAGCTGCCGCCCGGCCGTCTCATCGACGCGATCTCCGATCATCTCAAGCAGGATTCGCGAGGCGTGCAATATGCCGGCCTGTTCGATGCCGCAGGGACCCGGCTTGCCGGCAACATCGCGCGATTGCCATCAAAGCTCGATTTCGGCGGACCGGTCCGGAGCGTGCGGCTCACACGGGACGGGCCGTCGGCGGTCCACGATGCCGTCGTCAAGGCCGCGGGCAGGCGGCTCGGCGACGGCCACATCCTCGTGATCGGGCGGAATGTCGATGAGACGCGCGAGATATCCATCGTCGTCGGACAAGCGCTGCTGCTCGGCCTGCTGCCGGCATTCTGCCTCTGCCTGCTGGCCGGGGCCTGGCTGAGCGTCCGCGCCCAGAGGCGCGTGGAGCAGGTGAACCAGAGGGTCCAGCGTATCGTGGCCGGCGATCTCCGCGAGCGGCTCCCACAGACCAACGCGGACGATCCGTTCGCGCGGCTGGCCAGGATCGTCAACGGCATGCTCGACGAGATGGAGACCACGATCAACGCGCTGGCAGGTGTCGGCAACGATATCGCTCACGATCTCAGGACACCGCTCACGCGAGCCCGCCTGGCGCTGGAGCGCGGGCGCACACATGCGGCCACGCTGGAGGACCTTCAGGACATCGTGGACAAGGCAATGGCCGGAATCGACCAATCGCTCGCAATCATCACTGCGCTGCTGCGCCTGGCCGAAATCGAGAGCAGCAGCCGTACGGCCGGCTTCGGCGATGTCGCGCTCGACGAGATCCTGCGACGGGTGTGCGACGTCTACGAACCCATTGCCGAAGACAAGGATATCGACATCGACGTCGAGATCGACCGCAAAGTGCAGGTGCGGGGTGATCGGGACCTGCTGTTCGAGGCGGTTGCCAATCTCGTGGACAATGCCGTCAAGTTCACCCCCGCGGGCGGACGAGTGACGCTCGAGCTGATGTCGGACGACAGGGCCGCGCTCGTGCGCGTGAGCGATACCGGCCCTGGCATCGGCGAGTCGGAGCGCGAGGCGGTGCTGCGTCGGTTCTATCGCTCCGACAAGATGCGCAACACGCCGGGAGTGGGACTGGGACTGAGCCTCGTCGCTGCGATTCTGAAGCTGCACGGCTTCTGCCTGACCATTTGCCCAGCACCCGGCGGACGGGTGGAGATCCTCGCCACGACGGGCGCGATATCACACGAAGCCGCGGCATCGGCGCCGGTTCGTTCGCTTCACGCGAGCCTCGCGCCGATGTGACCGCCGATGCCACGTGCGAGACGTGCGAAGCGGAAAGAGCGGTGGGATCTCTGAAAGCGAATTCAGGCTTGTTAAGTGCAGTTTACTGGCGCCGTCAGTCGGAGGCTTCTTACGTTCCGCTTGCCGGTTCGAATGGGAGCAAAAGATGCCAATGCGACATGCGGGTTTGAGCAGGATCGATACGGCTGAGCCGGGCAGGCGTACGGCGGCCGCTGTGTTCAATGCGTATTCCTCGGTCATCGGCCGGTACGACCTGCTCGAACGCGAGCAGGAGCAGCAGCTTGCGCGTCGCTGGCAGGAGACGAGGGACGGCGACGCCGCGAACGCGCTCGTCACGAGCCACCTCCGGCTCGCCGCCAAGGTCGCGCGGAGCTACAGGGGATACGGCCTTCCGTTCGCCGATCTCATGGCCGAGGCCAATCTCGGGCTGGTGATTGCCGCATCGCGGTTCGAGCCCGACCGAAACTCGCGATTTTCCACCTATGCGACGTGGTGGATCAAGGCCGCCATCCACGAATACATCCTGCGCTCCTGGTCGCTGGTCAAGATCGGAACAACGGCCGCTCAAAAGAAGCTGTTCTTCCGGCTTCGCGGCGAGATGAGAAAGGCCGGCCAGGGCGGGATGGCGCGGCTTACCCCCGATGTCGCCGAGGCGATCGCCACCAAGCTCGAAGTTTCTGCGCGCGAAGTGATGGAGATGGATTGCCGCCTGCACGGCGACCTATCGCTGAATGCGCGGGTTGGCGGCGACGAGCAAGGTACCGAGTGGGAGGCCTTGCTTGTGGACGAGGCGAGCGACGCTGAGACCGTCCTTGCCGATCAGGATCAGATGGAACATCGGACCGATGCCCTGCGCATTGCGCTGAATGGCCTCACGGGCCGCGAGCGGCGCGTGCTGGAGGCAAGGCGGCTGGCGGAGCATCCCCCGACGCTCGATCAGCTCGCCCGCGAGCTTTCGATCTCCAGCGAGCGCGTCCGGCAGATCGAGATTCGCGCCTTTGCAAAGGTCAGGCGTGCCGCCATCCGTGCCACCCTGGAGCCCGCGGCCGCCCGCGGACAGGGCGGCGCGCGGTGTCGTCTCTGTCGCCATCCACCCGTCCCGACACTATCTCGAGCGTGAGGCGTTCGGATCGACGTGAACGATCGAGAGGTCACGATGCTGAACTCGATTTCATTTGAACGGTCAAGCATCGTCGCCATCTGAAAATTTCCCGCAACCTGCTCGAAGTAGTTGTCTCCATGGGAATTGTCCGCTTTGCGCTCCGGTTTCCGCACACATTCTATGTGCTCGCGGCGCTGATCCTGTTTCTGGGCGGCATCTCGGTCTGGTCGATGCCGACGGATATCTTTCCCGAGATCCGCATCCCCGTCGTCACCGTCATCTGGAGCTATACCGGCCTCTCGACGCCGGAGATGGAGCAGCGCGTCTCCACGTACAGCCAGTATTCGATCAGCGCCAATGTCAGCGGTATCAAGAACATCGAAGCGCAGACGCTCAACGGCCTGTCGGTTCAAAAGATCTACTTCCAGCCGGACGTCAATCTCGATCTCGCGATCTCGCAGATCGTATCGGCAACGAACGCCATCCGCGCCCTGATGCCACCGGGCATTCAGCCGCCCGTGATCGTGCAGTTCAATGCGTCGAGCGTGCCGGTCCTGCAGCTCAGCCTAGAGTCCAACAAACTGAACGAGCAGCAATTATACGACTTCGGCATCTATCGGATCCGGCAGCAATTGGCGCCCGTTCCGGGGGTAACGCTGCCGACGCCTGCGGGCGGCAAATATCGCCAGATCATGGTCGACATCGACCCGAACAAACTCTCGTCGCGCGGATTGACGCCGCTCGACATCGTCAATGCGGTTAACACCCAGAACCTGACGCTGCCGACCGGAACGGCGAAGATCGGCGATACCCAGTACACCGTGCGAACCAACGCGACGCCGGCCTCGATCAAGGATCTCAACATGATCCCGGTCAAGTTCGCGAACGGAGCGACGATCCTGCTGAAGGATGTCGCCCAGGTTCGGGACGGATCGCAGGTCCAGCAGAATATCGTGCGCGAGGACGGTCACCGCTCGGTTCTGCTCAGCGTGATCAAGAATGGCAACGCCTCGACGCTTGCCGTCGTCAACGGGGTCAAGCAGGCCTTGAAGTCGATTCGGGCGTCGGCGCCGGCCGGGCTGAAGATCAGCGAATTGTTCGACCAATCGGTCTTCGTCACCCACTCCGTCGACGGTGTGCTGCGCGAAGGCGCGATCGCGGCCGGTCTCACGGCGCTGATGATCCTGGTATTTCTGGGATCGTGGCGGTCGACGCTCGTGGTCCTGATCTCCATCCCGCTCGCGATGTTGTCCTCGCTCATCGTGCTCCATTTCCTCGGCGAGACCCTCAACACCATGACGCTGGGTGGGCTCGCGCTCGCAGTGGGCATTCTGGTCGACGATTCGACGGTGACGATCGAGAACACGCATCGGCTCTGGACCGAGGAGGGGATGCCGCTGTCGGAAGCGACGCTGCACGGTGCGGCCGAAATCGCCGTACCGACGCTCGTCTCCACGCTTGCCATCAGCTGCGTCTTCACCTCGGTCATATTCCTCGAAGGACCGGCGCAATACCTCTTCACGCCACTCGGCCTTGCGGTGGTGTTTGCCATGCTGGCGTCGTACGCGCTGTCGCGGACTCTCACGCCGATCACGATCGGTCTGCTGCTGAAGGGCGAGCGGCGCCATGGCGAGGGCGCGAGCTCGTCCGGCATGTTTTCGCGCGCATCCGCCGCGTTCGAGCGCGGCTTCGAGCGCCTGCGCGATGGCTATTCCGGACTCCTGACGACCCTGCTCCAGAGCCGCAGCATCGTGCCGATTGCTGCCGTGCTCGTGCTGGCGCTCGGGGCCGTCATGTTCGTCTACGTGGGCAGGGATTTCTATCCCCTGATCGACGGCGGTCAGATCCAGCTCCATGTTCGTGCGCCAGCCGGGACCCGGATCGAGCGCACCGAGGCCATCTTCCAGGCGGTCGAGGACAAGATCCGCGAAGTCATTCCGGACCGGGATCGCGGGCTGATCGTCGACAATATCGGCTTGCCGGCGCGTCCCTACAATCTGGCCTTCACCGACGGATCGACGATAGGAGTGAACGACGGCACGATCCTGGTATCGCTTAAGGACGGCCACAGGCCGACTGCGGATTACGTCAGGAAGCTGCGCCAGGTCCTGCCGGCGGCATTCCCCGAGGACGTCTTCTATTTCCAGGCGGCGGATATCGTGACCCAGATCCTGAATTTCGGCCTGCCGGCGCAGATTGATGTCCGCACAGTCGGTTACGGCGCCAACAACCTGTCCGTGGCAAAAGAGCTGCAAAAGAGCCTGGCGGCCATTCCGGGAGTCGTCGACGCGCATCTTCAACAGGAGGTCGACGCTCCCGCGTTCTACGCCGACATCGACCGCACAAGGGCCGCACAGCTGGGGCTCAATGCCAGCACGGTGGCGACCAACATCAATGTCAGCCTCAGCTCGTCCGCCCAGGTCTCGCCGAACTTCTGGACCGACCCGACGTCGGGCATCCCTTATTATCTTGCCGTTCAGACGCCGGAGTACCGGGCCAACTCGCTCAACGCACTTGAGAACACGCCGGTGTCGGCCTCGTCGGCTGCAAGCGGACAGACGGTGCCTGGGCTGCTCAGCAATGTTGCGACCTTCAAGCGAGGGACTGTACCCACCAATTTGAACCAGGCGAACGTTCAGCCGGTGTATGACGTCTATGCGAGCGTGCAGGGGCGCGATCTCGGCAGCGTCTCGGCCGATATCGACAAGGTCACGTCGACGCTTCAGAAGCAGCTCCAGCCGGGAAATTCGATTGAGGTTCTGGGGCAGATCCAGAGCATGCGTCAATCGTTCCGCGATCTCGGGATCGGGCTGCTGTTTGCCGCCATCCTGGTCTATCTGCTGATGGTCGTGAACTACCAGAACTTCGGCGACCCCTTTGTCGTCATCATGGCGCTGCCCGCGACTTTATGCGGTATCGTGACGATGCTGTTCATCACGGGGACGACTCTGAACGTGCCTTCGCTGATGGGTGCGATCATGGCCGTCGGCGTTGCATCGGCCAATTCCATCCTGCTCGTGACCTTCGCGCGTGACGCGCAATTGGACGGGCACACCGCGTTCGAGGCCGCGCTGAGCGCGGGCCGCACGCGAATCCGCCCCGTGCTGATGACGGCTGCCGCGATGATCGTGGGCATGATCCCGATGGCGATCGGAGGCCCGGGCGAGGAGCAGAACGCGGCGCTCGCCCGTGCCGTGATCGGCGGGCTGCTGTTCGCAACGCCGACGACATTGCTGATCGTGCCCTATCTCTTCGCCTGGCTGCGCAAGCGCAACGACGGCAAGCCTCACCACGGCGTGTTCGAGGAGTCACCGGAATGAGCGATGTTCGCGTGCGGACCAACAGCCACGACGTGAGTGATCGGCCCGATGCGGAAAGCGGCCGCATCGTGGAGCTGCCCGGCAAGGAGGCGCGACCGCGCCGCCGCTACGGCGGCGTATGGCTCGGCGGCGCCATGGTCCTGCTCCTTGCCGGCGGTCTCGGCGTGGGCGGCTGGCGGCACTATCAGGCCGCACGCGATCTGGCTGTATCGGCAGAGCAGATCAGGACCGCCGTTCCGGAGGTTCGGGTGGCGACGGTCCGCGCCAGCCCCGAGATCACGAAGGTCACCCTGCCGGCGACGACGACGGCATTCGAGGCGGCGAACATCTTCGCACGGGCCAGCGGCTACATCGAGAAGCGCTATGTCGACATCGGCGATCACGTGAAGAAGGGCGATCTCCTGGCGGAGATCACCGCGCCGGAACTCGACCAGCAGATCGCGCAGGCGCAGGCGACGCTGGCGCAGAACCAGGCGGCGTTGCAGCAGGCACAGGCGAGCCGGGAGCTTGCCGACGTCACCAATACGCGGGACAGTAATCTGGTCAAGCAGGGCTGGTTGACGGCCCAGCAGGGCGACAACGACCGTCTTACCTTGCGCGCCCAGCAGGCGGCCGTGGGCGTCGCCCAGTCGAACATCACGGCACAAGAGGCGCAGATTCGCGTGCTTCAACAGGAGAAGGCCTATCAGCGCGTGGTGGCACCGTTCGACGGTGTGATCACGCAACGCAACGTGGACAATGGCAGCCTCGTTCAGGCGGGATCGACCTTCATGTTCACGCTGATGCATTCGAACGTGATCCGAACGCAAGTGTTCGTGCCGCAGGACGAGGCCTTCGGCGTCGCGCCGGGCGTCGAGGCGGAGATTCACGTTCCCGAGATCCCGGACCGGGCATTTCCAGGGAAGGTCACGCGCATCGCGACCGCGTTGCAGCCGGGAAGCCGAACGCTGCTGACCGAGATCGACGTGCCCAATCCCGACGGCGCGTTGAGTCCCGGCATCTACTGTACGGTCGAACTGTCGATCCCGCGCAAGACGCCGTCGATGTCGGTTCCCGCCGATGCGCTGGTCTTCGACCAGAACGGCCTTCATGTCGCAGTCGTGCGCAACGGCACCGTTCACTTGCAGAAGGTCTCGATCGCGCGAGATCTCGGCACATCGGTGGAAGTGCGCGAGGGCGTGAAGCCCGGCGAGCAAGTCGTGCTCAATCCGGCAGTCAATCTGGCGGAGGGCAGCCAGGTCACCATTCGCAAGAATGAGACGAGCGAGGGGAGCCAGACATGATCCGGATCGCTTGCGCAGCGCTCGCCGCCGTGCTGCTCGGCTGCCCCGCGAGCAAAGCCCAGGTCGCAACAACCGGCAGCACGGCGATGAGCTTGCCGACCGTACCGGGCGCGATCGTCACCTCACCGCTCAATAGCCCGGGTCCGTTCTCCGCAACGACCGTGCAAGGCGTGCCCGACACCACGCTGGCACCCGTTCCGCTCGCTTCGGATCCGACGACGCCGGGGACAGTGGTCGTCTGTGCGCCACCATCGACATCTCCGACGTCGGTGCCGACAATGCCGACTGCATCGACTACGGGATCGCCGACGGCGGGCAATGTTGCTCCAATCATACCGCTCATGGGACAAAACGGGAGCTCGATCGGGACAATTTCCGCGTTCGCGCCGTCAGGGACTGGGGTGTCGGTGGCGTGCAGTTCAACGCCAGGCGGGGTGGTGGCGAGCTCTGCGAGTTTGCCGCTCTCGATCCCGCAAGTGCAAGCCGGGCCGCCCCCGGGTACGATCCCGGTCGTCATCAGCGGCGATGTCGGAACGGGCATTGATCCAAATGCTGTCGTCGCGCCCAGTCCCAACACCTCGACCTGCGCGGAAAGCATGACGATGAATCTGGCATCTCCTGCGACAGTGCTACCGGCCAACGCGTCAGGTGCGGCGCCAACGCCCGGAGTCTCGCCAATCTTGCCGCCGGGGTGCTGAAGGGGCAGCCGTGCAGCGCCGATCGCCTTATCGCCATGTCGCGACCATCGCGACAGAGGATGGATGCGTCATACGAAACGATCGTCGTCGCTCTGCCGGGCGGCGGCAATCATTCCTGATGTCGGCACCTCCATCGCCCGTGCAGCGGCGGTGACAGAGCGGACGACTCGAGAGTTGTCGATCGAATTGGAGGAATGACAGCATGAGGAGCTGCCATTCCTCTTTTTCGCGTAAGCCAAAAGGACCCGAGACGCGCAGCGGCCTGCTTCAGTTCAGCACACGCAATTGCGCTCTGCCGAAGCAGCATTGTCCGGCCGGTGCGCTCAATAGCCGGACTTGGGCTCGCAGGGCGGGCGCCGCCACGGGGCAGATGCATAGGCGCCGACGTCCGGAGCCCGCGTGCAACCGCGCTTGGAGGTAACCGGAACACGTTGAGCCGACGCGTAGGCATCGGCATTCGTCCGCCGCGCGTTCGTATTGCCTTCACGCGCCATCGCCGGGGAAGCAACCATGGCCGCAGCGATCAACCCGGCCGAGAACAGCTTCAGTGTAGTCATCGCACATCTCCTTGACAAAGCGACGCCGGGAACGCCCCGGCTCGCGCGTCAGACATGTGCATGCGTGCGCCGGATCGGAAGTATCAATTGAACGATCATTTTCGTCGTTGCACGAAGGGATGCATGCACATCCACGCCGCGGGTACGCCGCATCGCGCGGTCGTACTCCGTTCCAGTCGTGAACGATGGTCATCTGGATCTGGTAGTTGTACTTGATTGCTCGTCCGGCTTGTCATCGGCGCCAGTGGTGGTTGCGAACCTGAACCGCGCCAAACACGGGAGCCGCGCCACCGGGGCGCTCGAGTCCCATTCGTCCTGCCGGGGTCAACGCGCCACCATTCAGCACGTCGCGGTCGGGATACATCGAGGCAAAGGTTGCGGGCTCCTGGTCGGCGAAGGACCAGGCGGCGGAGGCCGACGACACTGTCGCAGCTGAGATCAGCACCGAGGCGATCAGGATCTTGAATGCATTCATAGCGAGTCTCCATTGCTTTCTCGTGCGGAGAGTCGCTTGGCGGGGATCGCTGCTCGGCTGACGGCGTTTCCAGAATTGTATTCTATGTTGAGATATATAGGCCGCTTTGTTCGCAAAGCCCGTGATTGTGCATCACTGTTGCGAGAAGGCGATGGCTTTCGCCAGGTACTTGCCGGCGAAGACTGCACGCGACCGCGCGGCGACCCGACGTCGGTTGATGCCGGGAAGGCCCGAAGCCGCTTCACGTGCGATATCGGTGGTGACCTTATCGGATAGGCCCGCCGTGCCTTCACGAAATTGACGGTGCGTTTGGGAAGATTGGAATAGCGACGGTCCGCTAAGTTGGCTTCCTGTCATTGAGCGGTGAGCTGCGCGCTTTCAAGCGCCGGGCGGCCGCCGCGTTGCGAGAGGACTTGATGAACCAGCCAGGCAGAGTAGAGCGTTCGAGCCTTGGATGGCTCGTTCTGATTGCCGCCGTGGTCGGCGGCAGCGCCGCCGCCTTTGCATATACCGCGGGATGGCTCACGCCCGGGCGTCTTACGCCGGATCGCATGATTGCAGCGTTGACGCCTCCGAGCGGCCCGCCGCTGGGGCACCGGCGGAATCATGCCAAGGGAATCTGCTTCACCGGCATGTTCGAAGCGAACGGAAATGGTGTCGAGCTGTCCCGCGCCAAGGTGTTCGTGCAGGGCCGCTATCCGGCTCTGGGCCGTTTCAATCTCGGTACGGCCGATCCGAACGCGGTGGACGCGACCGTGCGCGTCCGTGGCCTGGGCCTCCAGATATCGGCAGCGGACGGAGAGGAGTGGCGAATGGCGATGATCAACCCGCCATTCTTTGCGGTATCCACGCCTGACGCGTTTCACGACCTACTGGTTGCGGCCGGCAAGAAGGATCCGGAGGCGATGAAGACGTTCATCAGCGCAAATCCGGAGTTCGCCGCTTTCGCAGCCTGGGCCAAGGCAGCGCCCTGGACCGGAAGCTACGCGGAGGACTCGTATAACAGTCTCAACAGCTTTGTCTTCACGAACGCGAAGGGCGACGAGCACGCTGTGCGGTGGTCGCTGGTGCCCACGGCAGCGCCGACTTCCATCGCGCAGGCGGAGCTGGAGAAGCGCGGCCCGAATTTTCTCGAGCAGGAGATCACGAACCGGGTGCGGTCGGCGCCGCAACGGTGGACCATGGTCACCACGGTGGCCGATCCGGGCGATCCCACCGCTGATCCGAGCAAAGCCTGGCCGGAGAACCGGCGCAAGGTCCAGGTTGGAACGCTGGTCGTGCAGCGAATTGAACCCGAGCGGGATGGGCCATGCCGCGACATCAACTTCGATCCGACCGTGCTGCCGCAGGGAGTCCGGGTGTCGGACGATCCCTTCCCGGCGGCGCGCTCGTCCGTCTACCGCAAATCCTACGATCTTCGCGCAGCCGAAGCCAGCGACTATCCGAGAACCGAGGTTGCCAAGCCATGACCAATGCCCCGCAACACTTCGCCCCGATCCAGCGGCTGCTGCACTGGCTGATGGCGATCTGCATCATCGCCATGCTCTTCATCGGTGTAGGCATGGTGTCCTCCGTGGCTCAGAAATACCTGCCGCTCATCCTGATCCACAAGACGCTCGGCGTTGCGCTCCTCGTGCTCGTCCTCGTCAGGCTGGCGTTGCGGTTTCATTTCGGCGCACCGCCATTGCCGGCCGACCTTCCGCCGGCGATGAAGCTGGGAGCGCGATTGTCGCATCTTTTGCTCTATGGCTTCATGATCGTCATGCCCTTGCTAGGTCTCGGCATGCTCTGGGCTGCGGCCTATCCGGTTGTCCTGTATGGCGGGATTCGGATTCCGGCGTTGCTGCCGCAGAGCGACCACGCGCACACGCTGTTTTGGAATGCGCATGTCTATCTGGGGCTCGCGTTCTTCGCCCTGGTGCTGCTGCATCTGGCAGCGGCGCTGTTCCACGCCCTGATCCGTCGCGATGGCGTGTTCGCGACGATCTCGCCTCTGCCGCAGCGGCAGCGGATGAAGCCGACCGAATGAGTCACCGCGCGCCTGTGGGCGTGCAATCCGGGAACGATGCTTCGGCACGGAAAGACCGGCTGCCGCCCTTGAGCCAAAGATTGTCCACTTTCCAACAAGGATGCCAACCATGACAAAAGCAGACCTGCAAGGCCCGACCGATCTGGGAGCCAATGCGAACCGGGATGTTCCTGCCGCGTTGAGAGCGCTGCTCGCCGACGTCTTCGCGCTGTACCTGAAGACGAAGAACTTCCATTGGCACGTATCTGGCAGTCATTTTCGCGACTACCATCTCATGCTCGATGAGCAGGCCGAACAGATCTTCGCCATGACCGACGATATCGCCGAGCGCGCGCGCAAGATCGGCGGCACCACGCTGCGATCGATCGGTCACATCGCCCGCGAGCAGCGCATTCTCGACAACGACGCGGACTATGTCGATCCGCTGGATATGCTGGCCGAGCTGCGCAGCGACAATCAGCAGCTGACACGGGAAATGCGCCGGGTCCACGAGCTCTGCGACGAATATGACGATGTCGCCACCGCAAGCCTGCTGGAGAACTGGATCGACGAGACGGAGCGGCGGATCTGGTTCCTGTACGAGACCGGGCGGAGCGGTGCGAATTCGTAAGAAGGCAAGCCGTTCGGCCGGGAGGCGTGTGAAGGATGAGCAGTCTCTCGGAGCTATCGCCGGATAGCGGCACCAACGCGGAGCGCTTGTTGCTGCGCGAGCTGGCCCATCAGATCGAGGGCGAACTCGTGTCAGTGATCGAGTTGCTGTCGGAGGCTACCGGTCGCTGCGAAGGCACGGAGGCGAGAGCGATACTCGCTTCCGTGCAGGATCGACTGGAAAGCCATGTGTGCCTCCACCACGCATTGCAGATGCCCCAGTTCGCCACGACCATCGATCTGGCCTCCTATCTCCGGCAACTGTGCAGGTCGATCAGCCGGTCACGGCTCGAATATGAAAGCATCGCGCTTTCGCTCCTGCTCCAGCCGCTCAAGGTGAGCTCCGAGCGTTGCTGGCTGCTGGGCATGATCGTCTTCGAACTGATTACCGCCTCGGCGCGTCACCTCTCCCTCGATGGGGCCGGCGCCATCCGGCTCGAAGTCTGGGGAACGGCAAGTTCGGTCACGTGCTGCATCGTCGACAATGGGACAACCGCCGAAGGCCGGCCCGGGCTCGACCGTTCCATCCTCGATATGCTCGTTGCGCGTCTGAATGGAACGATGGACATCCGCCTCGGACCCGACGGGACCAGGACCGTCGTCGAGATCCCGCGTCGGGCCTAGCGCGGTCTCGACGCGCGGCGACGGGAAGCTTCCCGTTCGTGCCCCGCAAGCTCACCGCGCCAACGCTCCGCATCGTGCAGATCAACAATATCGTCGTTTTTGCGAAAGATGGTGCGGGGGCCCGCTTGTACGCTTTCTCCCATCCATGACCGGGAGAGCGGTCATACGTGCGAGGGTGAAGCCATGGCAGATATGTCGAACTCGAAGGCGTCGCTTGGAAGAGCCATCCACGCGATCAGCGGAAAATGGGGCTGGTTCGTTGCTCTGGGCGCAGGCGAATTGGTCCTCGGTGGCATTGCGTCCGCAAACCTGATGGCCGCCAGTCTCGCCTCCGTCCTGGTCATTGGCGCCACCATGGCTGTCGCCGGCGTCTTCCAGATTGTGCATGCCTTCTCGGTGCGCGCTATGGGGGATTCCTGTTCTGGCTGCTCGCGGGCGTTGTTTACGGCGCGGCCGGGATCATCATCCTCTTTGATCCGGTCCTGGCCTCGTTCACACTGTCTCTCGCGGTGTGCGCCTTCCTCGTCGTTGCCGGTGTGATGCGGTTCTGGGCAGGCTTTCATATGCGACCGGCTGCGGGTTGGCGCTGGATCGTCGCGGCCGGTGTTCTGACGTTCTGTGTCGGCGTCATGCTGGTGGCGGCTTGGCCCGCGATCGGCCTTTGGCTGCTCGGTGCGATGCTGGTGGTCGACCTGATCTTCCAGGGCTGGGGTTTCATTGCATTCGGGCTGGCGCTCAGGAGCCGGGCGTCCCGCCACTCGGCCCAGCCGGCGACGGTGTGAGCCATGATGACGGGATCGACTTTCACGCGGCACTCGGAGATTGCCTGGCGCGGCGGCCAGACGCGGTCGACCTCTCGGCTGATCGCCGAGGAGACGGCCATCGCGCTCACCTATAACGGCTCGACCCATGCCGTGATGATGGGAACGCCCGCCGATCTGGAGGACTTCGGCATCGGCTTCAGCCTCACCGAAGCCATCGTAGGACGAAAAGACGAAATCAGGAGCATCGATCTGATTCCGAACGAGCTGGGCGTCGAGGTGCGGATGTGGCTCGATGGCGACTGCTCGGCGTCCCTGGCGGCCCGCCGCCGTGCCATCAGCGGTCCGGTTGGGTGTGGGCTATGCGGTATCGAAAGCCTTGAACAGGCGCGCCGTGCACCCTCGCGGGTGAAAGATCGTAACATTGTCTTTCGCGCACGGGATCTGCTGGACGCGATGCAGGCCCTGTCTCCGCTCCAGACATTGAATCAGCACACGCGATCCGTTCATGCGGCGGCGTTCTGGACGCCGCGCAGCGGCATCGGTCCGGTCCGGGAGGACGTTGGCCGGCACAATGCTCTCGACAAGCTCGCGGGTGCGGTCCTCCGCGACGGCGTTTCGGCCGGCGAGGGCGCCGTGCTCCTGACGAGTCGCGTCTCGGTCGAGATGGTGCAGAAGGCGGCGATGATGGGCGTGCCGGTCGTCGTGGCCGTATCCGCTCCGACCGCGCTCGCCATCCAGACTGCGAAGGAAGCGGGCATCACGCTCGTGGCGATTGCCCGCGACGACGGATACGGCGTGTTCACACACCCGCGACGCGTTTTGCTGCCCGACGAGGCCGCGCCGCGCCTCGGGTGTTAACCTCGCGGGCCGACCAGTATGACGACGCAGGCCGCATCTGCGGCGCCGGGAGCGGAGCCACGCGTCACAGCCCATGCGCCGGAGCGATCGCTCCTGGTTGCATCCATGCTGACCATGTCCGGCGGATTCCTCGATGCCTTCACCTGGCTCTCGCTCGGTGGTGTGTTCGCGAGCTCGCAGACCGGCAATGTCGTCTTCCTTGGCATCGACGCCCTGTCCGGGCAATGGCCGCGGGCGGCGGACCATCTGCTGCCGATCGTCGGATTTCTTCTCGGCGCCTGGGTGGCGGTCCGTGTCCAGGCGCCGCTGTGTTGTCTCATGGCGCATATTGCCTGCCTCGCGGCGGCGATGCTGCTGCTGCACCGGATCCCTGATCCGATCGCCATCTTCGGAATATCCTTTGGTATCGCGCTGCAGTCCGCCAGCTTCAGGCACGTCGAGCGCTGGGGCTATCTCTCGGTCACCGTGACCGGCAACATGCTGCGCGCCATCGATCAATTCGTGTCGACATCCGATCGCGACGCCTCGCGTGGCGGCGCGGCCATGCTCGTGCTCTGCCTGATGTTCCTGTTCGGCGCCGTGGCCGGCGGTTATGCGACGAAGCGGCTGGATGCGGCCGGCCTTGCCGTGCCGATCGCATTGTCGAGCTGTGTGCTCCTGGTGTGCTTGCGGAATCGGCACTGGCGCGACACCGGCTGATCGGTCTCCCGGACATGCGCCGACGCACCATGCCATTCGGAAAAGGGACGTTCGCTCGCGGTAGCAGGCGCGCTGCGCGCGGTCTATGATTTCCAGCAAGCGCCGGAACGGCGGCGCCGACATCAACTGCCAGAGAGGCAAGAATGAACGACCTCCGCAAAGAGACCGACAGCCTGGGTGAAGTGAGTGTTGCCGCGGACAAGCTCTGGGGCGCGCAGACGCAACGTTCGCTCGAGCATTTCAGCATCGGCAGGGACCTGATGCCCCGCGAAATGATCCAGTCCTACGCGATCTTGAAGAAGGCGGCCGCCAACGCCAATTACGCAGGCGGTCGGCTCGACGGCAAGATCCACAAGCTCATCGTCCAGGTCTGTGACGAGATTCTCGCGGGCCAGCATCACGACATGTTCCCGCTTCACGTCTGGATGACGGGCAGCGGAACGCAGTTCAACATGAACGTGAACGAGGTGATCTCGAACCGGTGCTGCCAGCTCGCGGGCACCGCGCTCGGCAGCAAGCTGCCGGTTCATCCGAACGATCACGTCAACATGTCGCAATCGTCGAACGACAGTTTCCCCTCGGCCATGTATATCGCGGCCGCGCTGAACGTGACGGAACGGCTCGTTCCCGCGGTCGAGGCGCTGCATGACGCGACCGCGGCAAAGTCGAGCCAGTGGGACGATATCGTCAAGATCGGCCGGACCCACATGCAGGATGCGACTCCGCTGACGCTCGGGCAGGAATGGTCGGGTTACGCCGGCATGCTCGCCGACGATCTGACGCGCATCGGCGACGCGCTCAAGGGCGTCTTCCGGCTTGCGCTCGGTGGCACGGCCGTTGGTACCGGGATCAACGCGGCGCCCGGCTTCGCGGAGGCCGTTGCGGCCGAGATCGCGCAGTTGACGGGCCTGCCGTTCGTCAGCGCGCCGAACAAGTTCGCGGTGCAGGGCGCGCATGACGCGCTGGTGCAGCTGTCCGGCACGCTGCGGACGCTCGCCGGCTCGCTCTACAAGATCGCGAACGACATCCGCCTGATGTCATGCGGTCCGCGTGCGGGGTTTGCCGAATTGCTGATCCCCGAGAACGAGCCCGGCTCGTCGATCATGCCGGGCAAGGTCAATCCGACACAGGCGGAAGCGCTGACGATGATCGCCGTGCAGATGATGGCGAACGACGTCGCCGTCGGGTTCGGTGGCGCCGGCGGCTATCTCGAAATGAACGTCTACAAGCCCCTGATCATCCACAACATCGCGCAGTCAATCACCATCCTGGCCGACGGCTGCACGAACTTCCGTACATTCCTCGTCGAGGGCACCGAGCCGAACCGCAGGAAGATTCAGGAGTATGTCGAGAAGTCGTTGATGCTCGTGACCGCGCTGGCGCCGGTGATCGGCTACGACAAGGCGTCGCGGATCGCGCATTACGCGATGGACAACGATCTCACGCTGAAATCCGCGGCGCTGAAGCTCGGCTTCGTGACCGAGCCGGAGTTCGACCGCATCGTGGATCCCGCCAAGATGGTCAGACCCTATGTGGCCGAGATCAAGGTGCCGCTCGCAATCGGCTCGGAAGCCGGAAAAGGAGAGATACGATGATCCGCTGTGTGCGTCTATGGACCGGAGAGGACAATAACTCGCATTTCGAGGAAGGTATCCTCGAGCTCGAGCCCGGCCAGCGTGGCGACTTTCTGACCGGCAAGATCGATGCCGTCAGCGTCTCCTTCCAGGAGACGGAATCGGGCGGCGCTTTCGCCTGGCACACCGCGCCGATCCGGCAACTGGTGATCACGCTGAGCGGAACGCTCGATTTCCAGACACGTGACGGCCACAACTTTCTGATTCACCCCGGCAACGTCCTCCTGGCCGAAGACACCGCTGGCTCGGGGCATAGCTGGAAATTGACCGACGATTCGTCCTGGCGCCGTGCCTATGTGGTGCTGCGGCCGGGAGCGGACGTGCCGTTCCGCGCCAAGGGACAGCAACCGGCGCGAGCCTGATCGAGACATCCGAACAGCAACACCCAATGAAGGGAAAGACCATGTCAGCAGTGTCCGACCGCGAAACCGACGTCGTCCTCATCGGTGCCGGCATCATGAGTGCCACCCTCGGCGCCTTTCTCAAGGAGCTCGAGCCCTCCCTCTCGATCCAGATGCTGGAGGTCCTCGGGGATTGTGCGCTCGAAAGCTCGGACGCGTGGAACAATGCGGGCACCGGGCATGCGGCCAATTGCGAGATGAACTACACGCCGGAGAGGCCCGACGGCAGCGTCGATATCTCGAAGGCGCTCCAGGTCAATGTCGAGTTCGACCTGTCGCGGCAGTTCTGGTCCTATCTCGTCGGGCGCGGCGCGATCGCCGATCCGCGATCCTTCATTCATCCCGTGCCGCACATGAGCTTCGTGCACGGCGTCGACAACGTCGCCTTTCTCAGGAAGCGGTTCAAGACGATGGCCGCCCATCATTGCTATGAGGGCATGGAATACAGCGAGGATCCGACGAAAATCGCCGAGTGGGCGCCGTTGGTAATGGATGGCCGCACCGGCGGTGATCCCGTGGCGGCAACGCGTATCATCACGGGGACCGACGTCGACTACGGCTCACTGACGCATCTTCTGGTCCGTCATCTCGTCGGACAGCCGGGCTGCGCCGTGCACTACAAGAGCTGTGTCACCGATCTCGCTCGCGAGCAGGACGGTCGCTGGCGCATCGAGGTGCGCGACACCGACAGCGGCGAGACGCGGTCCGTCCGCGCGAAGTTCGTCTTCATCGGTGCCGGTGGCGGTGCGCTGCCGCTGCTGGAGAAGTCCGGGATTCCGGAAGGACGCGGTTATGGCGGTTTCCCGGTCAGCGGCATCTGGCTGCGCTGCGATGATCCGGAGATCAACCGGCGTCATCATGCCAAGGTCTACGGCAAGGCCGCGGTCGGCTCGCCGCCGATGTCGGTGCCGCATCTCGACACGCGCGTGATCGGCGGCCAGCGCTCGTTGTTGTTCGGCCCCTATGCCGGCTTCTCGAGCAAGTTCCTCAAACATGGCTCGCTGCTCGACCTCTTCGAGTCCATCCGTCCCGCGAACGTCAAGCCGCTGCTTTCGGTGGCGCGCGACAATTTCGATCTGACCGAGTACCTGGTCGGGCAGGTGCTGCAGTCCGAGAGCCACCGTCTGGCGGCGCTCGACGAGTATTTCCCGAAGGCAGACCCGAAGGACTGGAGGTTGCAGGTGGCGGGCCAGCGCGTCCAGATCATCAAGCCCGATGTCACGCGCGGCGGGCTGCTCGAATTCGGCACTGAGCTCGTCGGCGCGGACGATCATTCGCTGGTCGCCCTTCTCGGCGCCTCGCCGGGCGCCTCCACCGCGGCCTTCATCGCCATCAGCGTGCTGGAGAAATGCTTCGCCGGCGAGCTGACGGCAAGCGCCTGGCTGCCGAAGCTGAAGCAGATCATCCCGTCCTATGGCGTATCGCTGATCGATGACGCGGATTTCTGTCGCCAGATTCGTGCAGCGACGGCGGAGGTGCTCAAGGTCGACAACATCCCGCCGCCGGCCGCGCAGGCGGCGGCGGCGCCCCCGGCACGGGCGTGATTGGAGAGGAGGCTTCCCAATGGATCCGACGGCGCTTCTCCTGTCGCGGCTGCAGTTCGCGTTCACCATCTCGTTTCACATCATCTTCCCGGCGTTCACGATCGGGCTTGCCGCCTGGCTGACCGTGCTCGAAGCGATGCACCAGTACAGCGGCAGGCCAGTGTACCGGACGTTGTTCGAGTTCTGGCTCAAGATCTTCGGTGTCGCCTTCGGCATGGGCGTCGTATCGGGCGTCGTGATGGCGTTCCAGTTCGGAACGAACTGGAGCGTGCTGTCCAAGATGTCGGGGCCGATCCAGGGCCCGCTACTGGCCTACGAGACGTTCACCGCCTTCATGCTGGAGGCGGGTTTCTTCGGTATCCTCATCTTCGGACGGCCTAGGGTACCGCCCTGGTTCTATCTGTTCTCGACCGCGATGGTCGCGCTTGGAACCACGCTGTCGGCGTTCTGGATCATGGTCAACAACAGCTGGATGCAGGTGCCGACCGGCTATGTCCTGCAAAACGGCCAGTTCGTGCCTGACGATTGGGCACAGATCATCTTCAACCGGGTGGTCTGGGTCAGGTTTCCGCACATGCTGCTCGCCTCGTATCTGACGGGCGCGTTCTGCGTGGCGGCGACCGGCGCGTGGTATCTGCTGCGCCGGACCTATCGGGCCGAGGCGCATGTGATGCTGCGCATGGGTCTTGCGCTCGCGGCGGTGCTGCTTCCGCTGCAATTGTTCATCGGGCATCTCGTCGGCGACTACGTTCACGATTACCAGCCGGCCAAGTTCGCCGCGATCGAAGCGCGCTGGCATGACGAGCAACCGGCTTCGGAGGTGCTGATCGCGATCCCGGACTCGAGCACCGAATCGAACAGATATGCGATCTCGATCCCGGTGCTCGGCAGCATCATCGCAAGCATGAGCCTGAGCTCGAAGGAGGTCGGCCTGAGCAGCTTCGCGCCGCAGGACCGCCCGCCGGTGGCAATCCCGTTCTTTGCCTTTCGCATCATGGTCGGCTGCGGCTTCGTGATGCTGGGGCTTGCCTGGCTCGGGACCTGGCTCGGGCTCAAGCATCGGCTCGAGCGCAGCCGCTTGCTGCTGTGGGGCATCTTCCTCAGCTTTCCATTGCCCTGGATCGCCATCCTCACGGGCTGGTACACCGCGGAAGTCGGCCGCCAGCCATGGACGGTCTATGGCGTGCTACGCACGGCAGATGCCGCGACGCCGTTCCTGACCGCGTCGGCCGCCACGGCTTCGCTGATCCTCTTCGTCGCGGTCTATGCCTTCATCTTCTCGTTCGGAACCTATTACATCTATCGGCTCTTGCGCGCCGGACCGGCGGGACTCAGCGGCAAACCGCTGGACGTTCCCGTGCCCAACCGGCCGATGTCGCTCGCCGACAGAATGCCGACAATCGTCGAGGCGGGAGAATAGCCATGGTGACGTTCTGGGTTGCGCTTCTTGCCATCAGCATCCTGATCTATCTCCTTCTGGACGGTTTCGACCTCGGGGTTGGGATGCTATGCGGCCTCGCACGCAGCGAGGCGAAGCGGGAGACGATGCTGCACACGGTTGCTCCGGTCTGGGATGGCAACGAGACCTGGCTGGTCGTCGCGGGCGTGATCATGTGGGGCGCGTTTCCGCTGGCATATGCCACGGTGATGTCAGCCTTCTATATCCCGGTTATCGTGATGCTGCTCGGATTGATCCTCCGCGGCGTTGCGTTCGAGTTTCGCAGCAAGGCGCTCCGTTCGCGCTGGATTTGGGACGTCAGCTTCGTCGCGGGCTCGTTCGCTGCCAGCTTCATGCAGGGCGCGATGGTGGGCGCCCTGGTCGAAGGACTTCAATTCTCCAACGGCGACTACGTCGGCGGGACGTTCGGCTGGCTCACCGCCTTTTCCGCCCTGTGCGGGATTGGACTCTGCTTCGGATATTCGCTGCTCGGCGCCTGCTGGCTGGTGCGGAAGTGCGATGGTCTCGTTCGGGACGCCGCGCGGCGCCAGATCCCGCCGCTGGCGATCGGCGTCCTGATGTTCCTGATCGTCGTCTTCGCCTATGCGCTTGCCGAACATCTGCCGATTCTGCAGCGCTGGACCGACCGGCCCTATCTGTTCTTGTTTCCGCTCATCGGGGCCGGTGCCGCTGCCGTGCTCGCCACGAGTGTCCTGCGCCACGACGATTACTGGCCATTTCACATGGTCGCGCTGATCTTCGCGGCGGCGTTCGGCACGCTCGCCCTGTCATTCTGGCCCTATATGATTCCGTTCGTCCTGACGATCGACGAGGCCGCGGCGCCTCATGCAAGTCTCGCGTTCATGTTCTGGGGGGCCGGCCTGTTCGTCTTTCCGCTGATGCTGCTCTATGTCGCGGTCGGCTACCGCGTCTTCCGCGGCAAGTCTGTCCAGGCCGTCGACCACTACTGACGGCCAGACGGCTCGAACTTGCCGCGGAACTACAGCGGACACGAAGAAAGGCGCCGTTGCCGGCGCCTTTCGCGTTGAGGAGCTCTCGTTGAACGGCTTCCTTCAGGACTTGGGCATGACGCCGGGACTGTTGTCCGGCCATTTCGCGATCAGCTTCTCGTCGATGTTGAAATGCTGGGCGACGAGCTTGGGCGGTGTGTGCGTCAGCCAGTTGGTGAGCGAGACCTCCTCGTAGCGCGGCGCACGGAACACGCCGACGAACTGCAGCTCGGTATCGCCGACATTCTCGACATAATGGCCGAGATTGCGCCGGACATAGCCGATGTCGCCGGCCGCGAAATCCGTCGTCAGCGCGTTCGGACCGGTGTCGAACACCGTCATCCGCGCCTTGCCCTTGATGTAGTACTGCCATTCGTCGGCGTTCGGGTGCCAGTGCATTTCCCGGACCGCTCCCGGCGGCATCGTCACCAGTGCCGCGGCGACGGTCGTGGACACCTTGAAGTTGCTGCTGTCGGCAACGCGGATGCTTCCGGCAGAGCTCTCCTTGACCGGGGTCGAGCTGCCGAGCGAGTGGACAAAGGGGTAGGGCGGCGCTTCGGCGTGCCTGGCGACTGCGGCGCGATCGGCGGCGAGATCGCCGGGCACCGTCCCCTGGAAGATCCAGAGATTGTGCAGCGGGATCTTTGCGAAGGCCTCGGCTGGGACGCCGAAATTCTTCGCCAGGACCTCGGGCGGGGTATGGGCGAGCCAATCCGTTACCAGCAGCGTGTTGAACTCATTGGCGTGGCCGTCATCGAAGCAGATCACGAACTCGCAGCCGTCGGGCCCCAATCCCTGCAACGAATGAGGCGCGCCCGACGGGAAATACCAGAGGTCGCCGGCTTTGACGTCGGCGACATAGGGGCGTCCCTGGGTGTCGAGCACCGTGATGCGGCAGGTGCCGTAGGTCATGATCGCCCATTCGGCGGCCTGATGCCAATGCAGCTCGCGGATGCCGCCGGCGGACAGCCGCATGTTGACGCCGGATATCTCCTTGGAGATGGCGAAATCCGCAACGGTGACCTGACGGGCCCAGCCGCCATTCTGGATGCGCTTCGGCGCATTATTGAAGGAGGCCCAATCCATCGGCAGGCCGCCGACATCGGTCGCGGGCGGGCTCTGCACCGATGGGAATTGCCTGGCCAGCGCGGGATTCTGCGGACCGGGATCGGTCAGGCTTCCCGGACTCGTGGCGTTTACGGCACCTTGCGGTGGCTCGTCCGGATTGCCGAAGCTTGCGGCCTGCGCACCTGTGCCGACCATGGCGGCGCCTGCCGCGGACATGGCCAGCAAATCACGTCGTGAGAACATGTTGGGTCGCTCCTGAAAAATATGTCGAAAGCCCTCTGTCACGACGGGGCTTCAACCGCCCAACCTAGTCTCCACTTGCCGCTTCAGCTTCCGCGAACGCGCTCTTCTTGCCGGAATGCACGGGCTGTTGCGGCAAGCCGGCCGGGCTCGGCCGTGTGCAATTGAGAAATTCGGCTTCGTTTTGAAAAGACGGCTCTGCCCGCGTGATCGTTAACTGACCCGGAGAAGCGCAAGATCGAGAGACATCGAGATGACCAAGAAATCGGTTCGTCCCTACCGTGAGCCTGCCGGCGGCTGGGGCGCACTCAAGGCGCTCAGCGAGGCGCTTCTGGTGCAGCGGGTGCCGCTGAAGGGCGCGGCGACGCTGAGCCGGATGAATCAGCCGCAGGGCTTTGATTGTCCCGGTTGCGCATGGCCCGATCCGAAGCACACTTCTTCGTTCGAATTCTGTGAGAACGGCGGCAAGGCGATCGCCTGGGAGGCGACGTCAAAGCGCTGCACACCGGAGTTCTTCGCGGAGCACACCGTCACCGAGCTCGCCAGCTGGAATGATTATGATCTCGAAATGGTCGGACGCCTCACGCATCCGATGGCCTATGATGCCGCATCCGACCGCTATGTCCCGGTGGAATGGAGCGATGCGTTCGACATGATCGGACGTGAGCTAAAGGCGCTGCCGGATCCGAACATGGCGGAATTCTACACTTCCGGGCGGACCTCGAACGAAGCAGCTTTCCTCTACCAGCTCTTCGTGCGCGAATACGGTACCAACAATTTCCCCGACTGCTCGAACATGTGCCATGAGGCGACCAGCGTCGGCCTGCCGTACTCACTCGGGGTCGGCAAGGGCACCGTGCTGCTGGAGGACTTCGACAAGGCCGATTGCATCTTCATCTTCGGCCAGAATCCGGGCACCAACAGCCCGCGGATGATGACCAGCCTGCGCAATGCGGCGCGCCGCGGCGCATCGATCATCTCGTTCAACCCGTTTCGCGAACGTGCGCTGGAGCGCTTTCAGGCGCCGCAGAGCCCGATCGAGATGATCACGCTGAGCTCGACGACGATCAGCTCGAAGCTCTTCCAGGTGCGGGTCGGCGGCGACGTCGCTGTCCTCAAAGGGATCATGAAGATCCTGGTCGAGGCGGACGAGGCCGCCCGCGTCGCCGAGCAGCCGGAGATCCTGGACTGGGACTTTATTCGCGGCCACACCGTCGGTGTCGAAACCCTGATCGACGACCTCAAGCGCACGCAATGGCCCGACATCGAGCGTCAGTCCGGCCTGACGCGCGAGGACATGGAATACGCCGCCGGCGCGTACAGGAAGGCCGAGCGTGCCATCATCGTCTACGGCATGGGCATCACCCAGCACTGGCGCGGCGCGCACAACGTGCAGCAGATCGCCAATCTTGCGCTGCTGCGCGGCAATGTCGGACGAGAAGGCGCCGGCGTCTGCCCGGTTCGAGGCCATTCCAACGTGCAGGGCGATCGCACCGTGGGGATCACCGAGGTTCCCAAGGCAGACTTCCTCGAGCGCCTCGAGCAACGCTTCGGCTTCAAGCCGCCGGCCGCGCCGGGACACAACGTCGTGACCGCGCTAGAGGCGATGATCCGCGGCGAGGTGAAGGCCTTCTTCGCAATGGGCGGCAATTTCGCCGCGGCCATTCCAGACTGGCAAGCGACCCAGGCGGCACTCGGCAAGCTCGATCTCACCGTCCACGTCTCGACCAAGCTCAACCGCAGCCACCTGATTCATGGCCGCGCGGCCCTTATCCTGCCATGCCTCGGACGCACCGAGATCGATGTCCAGGCGTCGGGGCCACAGTCGATCACGGTGGAGGACTCGATGTCGATGGTGCATGCGTCCGGCGGCCGCAACAAGCCTGCATCGGAGCATCTGCGCAGCGAGGTTGCGATCATTGCCGGCGTCGCCAAGGCGACGCTGGGCGAACGCACCGTGGTCGACTGGGACGGCTTCGTTGCCGACTACGACAGGATCCGCGATGCGATCGAGGCGGTGTTCCCGATTTTCCAGGGTTACAATGCCCGTATTCGTGTCCCCGGCGGCTTCCACCTCACCTCGACGGCGCGCGAGCGGATATGGGCGACGCCGTCGGGCAAGGCGAACTTCCTGGTGTTTCCGGGGTGCGGCGAAGACCCGCAGAGCGATGCCGATTTCCTCTGGCTCACCACCATACGCAGCCACGATCAGTACAACACCACGCTCTACTCGATGTCCGACCGCTACCGCGGCGTGTTCGGCCAGCGCGACGTGGTCTTCCTCAACGAGTATGAGCTGAAGAAGCGGGGACTGGTCGACGGCGACCGCGTCGACCTGATCACCGTATCAACCGATGGCGCCGAGCGGATCGTGCGCAACTTCCGCGTGGTGGCCTATTCGTTCCCGACCGGCTGCTGCGCCGCGTACTATCCGGAAACCAATCCGCTGGTCCCGCTCTATGCCCGGGATCCTCTCAGCTTCACGCCGTCGTACAAGGGCGTTCCGATTCGCCTTGTGCGCTCGGCTGCGGCCCGGGAATAGAGCCAGCGACAGGCGCGTTGCGGTCACGCATCGCAGCACGGCGCATCCGCCCGGACGGAGACCGGCAGCGTGAACCAGAAACGGGCTCCGCCATGCGCGCCATTGCCTTCCGCGCCGATCCGGCCTCCATGCGCTTCGACGATCGACCGGCAGATGGACAGTCCCATGCCCATCCCGGTCTCCTTGGTCGTAAAGAAGCTGTCGAAGAGCCGACCGACATGTTCGGCATCGATGCCAGGCCCGTTGTCCTCAACAGAGCAGCATAGTGTCGACGGGTCCGGCGTGATCGTGCTGATGACGATCCGGCGATCGTCATATCCGGCCTGCGTCATTGCCTGCACCGCGTTGATGGCCAGATTGACGATCACCTGCTGGAGCTGGGTGCGATCACCGAGCACCTGCGGCGCGCTCGGGTCGGGCCGATGCACGATCGTCACCGCGCGGGATTCGAGTTCGTGCCGGAGGAAGAGAAGCGCTTCGCGAATGATTTCATCAAATGACAGCGATGTCTGTTCGGGGGCCCTCCGGGAAGCCATTCCGTGAACGCGCGCCACGATGTTCGCCGCCCGCTGCGCATCTACGGCGATGTTTTCGATGGTCTTGCGGATCTCGACGATATCGGGAGTGGGCCTGTTCAGCCATCGCAGTCCGGCGGCGCCATTGGTGGCGATGGCTGCGAGGGGCTGATTGACTTCGTGGGCGATCGATGCGGTGAGCTCGCCGAGCATCGAGACCCGGGCGGCATGCGCGAACTCGGCCTGTACCTGCTGGAGCTTCTGCTGGGCGCGAAGACGCTGTGAGATGTCGATCGTGCCGACCAGGCTTATTTCGAGATCATTGATAGGGCCGACGCGCGCGGTCGTGAAGAGAACGTCGACGATGCGACCGTCCCAAGTGACCATCTTGGTCTCTTCCTCGAAATTCGTCTCGCCGCGATAGCGGGACTCCATCGCCCGGCGGAACGTATCGGGCCGTTCCCTCCAGGTGTCCGCCATGGAACGTCCGACGAAGCTTTCGACGCCTCCCCCGAACATCTGGATGGCTCGTTCGTTGGCCTCCTGAAACGTGAGCGCATCCATGCAGGTGCGGAGGAATTCGGGATGGCTGTCGAAATAGGCGCCGAGGTCCTTGACGCCCTCGGCACGCAGCTTTCGGAACAGCGCAACGAGTCTGCTGGCGTCGAGCTGCCGGAATGCGATCGGCATGCGGTTGAACAGCTGGCGGTAGCGCTGCTCGCTCCGCTCCAGCTCGGCACTGGCCTTCTTCAGGGCCGTGATATCCATGATCGCGCCAACGAGCGTCAGCGAAGCGGCTAAAAAAGCAGCGAAAGCGATCGCCGTGAAATTGTCTCCAAGCAGTGAACAGGCGAAGGACAGCAGGGTCAGAACAAGGCTACCCCAAGCCCACAGCAGAATCCGATCCTGTATTGTCTGGATCGGCAGCAAACGCCGCCACCATCGCTGGGGCTGTACGGGGGGTGAGCCACCTAGGCGTTCGAGCATCATGCGGAAGGTCTAGCGCGCCGCCGACGGGAGGTCTTTTGCGTTTTCGCAGGCGTCTTGTCAAAACGCACGAAACTGCGATCGGGCTTGCTGGATGCGATCCTGGGCCATCTCGGCGGTTGGCCTCGTGACGCCGAATCGCTGCTCGAACTCGGCGACATTGACGACGCCACGGCGGTGGGTGCCGTCGCCGATCTTGCGGTCGCCCTCCCAGGCCTCGACCTCGAACAGGACGCTTCTGGCGTCGATCGCAATGACCCGTGCCGTCGCCCGCACCGTGCGGCCGACCGGCGTCGCGGCCAGATGGCGAATATTGACCATCATCCCGACGCTGACATGACCTGCGGGAAGGAACGGCTGAACTGCCGATCCGGCAGCCATTTCCATGTGCAGGATCATTATCGGCGTGCCGTAGACTTCAGGCATGCCCGGCACCACATGGCCGACTGTCATCTCGGGCGTGACGGTCACCAGTTTTTCGGCGGTCATGCTGGTCGTCACTTTCTCAAGCGGATTCATGGCTCAATTCCGTCTGTGCCTCGGTCGTGGATGGGATGGATGTCTTGGCGGCCTGCGGCTTGCGCCCGGTGAGCCAGTTGCCGAGCCGATCGAGATAGAGATAGACGACGGGCGTGGTGTAGAGCGTCAGGATCTGCGACAGCATCAGGCCGCCGACGATCGTGTAGCCGAGCGGCTGGCGCAGCTCCGCACCGGTGCCGGAGCCGACCATCAGCGGCACGCCGCCGAGCAGCGCAGCCATCGTCGTCATCAGGATCGGGCGGAAGCGCAGCGTGCAGGCCTGGTAGATCGCCTCTTCAGGGCTGAGCCCGTGCCGGCGCTCCACTTCGAGCGCGAAATCGACCAGCATGATGCCGTTTTTCTTGACGATGCCGATCAGCAGGATGATGCCGATGATGGCGATGACGCTGAGGTCCATGTGGACAGCCAGCAGCAGCAGCAGTGCGCCGATACCCGCCGAAGGCAGCGTCGACAGGATCGTGATCGGGTGGATCAGGCTCTCATAGAGAACACCGAGAATGATGTAGATCACGATCAACGCGGCCCCGATCAGCAGCGGCGTGCCGGACAGGGAGGACTGGAAGGCCTGGGCGTTGCCCTGGAACGACGTCGACAGCGAGGCGGGCTTTCCGGTGTCCTTCTCGATCTTCTGGATCGCCGTCACCGCATCGCCCAGCGCGACGCCTGGCCGCAGGTTGAACGAGATCGTCACCGAGGGAAACAGGCTCTGGTGGTTGATCAGGATGGGCGCAGGCTTGATGACGGCATGGACCAGCGTGCTGAGCGGGACCTGCTGGCCGCTGGCCGAGTTCAGGTAGATGTCCTTGAGCGCTTCGGGTCCGTACTGGAAGCGCGGATCGACCTCCATCACGACATGGTACTGGTTCAGCGAGGTGAACATGGTGGAGACGATGCGCTGGCCGAAAGCGTCGTCGAGCGCATTGTCGATCGTCGTGGGCAGGATTCCGAAGCTCGAGGCGACCTCGCGATTGACGGTGACCTCCAGCCGTGGGCCGGCGTTGGCCTGGTCGCTTGCGACGTCGCTGATGACGTCGAGCGCGCGGAGCTTCTCCAGGAAGATCGCCGACCAGTGGGTGAGCTCGTTGGAATCGGCGTCCGTCAGGGTGTACTGATACTGCGTCTTCGACAGGCGCGCGCCGATTGTGATGTCTTGCGCCGCCTGCATATAGAGCGTGATGCCCTGGATATGGGCAAGCCGCGGGCGCAGCCGATCTATGATCTGGTCGGCGCTCGCCTTGCGCTCCGGCTTCGGCTTCAGCACGATGAAGATGCGCCCCTGGTTGAGCGTTGCGGTTGGGCCCCCCGGCCCGATATAGCTCGCCACCGACTGGATTGCCGGATCCTTCGATAGGATGTCGACGATCGCCTGCTGGCGTTCGGACATGGCGGGGAAGGAGATGTCCTGGGCGGCCTCGGTGATGCCGACGATCTGCCCGGTGTCCTGTTGCGGGAAGAATCCCTTCGGGATGATCACGTAGAGGTAGCCGGTCAACGCGACAGTCGAGAGCATGACGAGCAGCGTCGCGAAGCGATGCCGCAGCACCACGCGCAAGCCCCGCGCGTAGAGTGCAAGCAGGGCATCGAAGCCGCGTTCGAACAGGAGATAGATCCGGCCGTGCTTCCTTCGCGAATCGTCCTTCAGGAGGCGCGCGCACATCATGGGCGTCAGGGTGAGCGAGATGACCAGCGACAGCAGCAACGATGCGGTTATGGTGACGGCGAATTCCTGGAACAGCTTGCCGACATAGCCGCCCATCAGGAACAGCGGGATGAACACTGCAATCAGCGACAAGGTGATGGAGACGATCGTGAAGCCGATCTCGGCGGAGCCCTTGAGTGCCGCCTCCAGCGGCGTCATGCCCTGTTCGAGATGGCGCACGATGTTCTCGATGACCACGACCGCATCGTCCACCACGAAGCCGACCGCGATCGACAGTGCCATCAGCGAGAGGTTGTCCAGGCTGTAGCCGAGCACATAGAGCACCGCGAACGTCCCGATCAGCGCCAGGGGAACGGTGATTGCCGGAATGACGGTGGCCCAGAAATTCCGCAGGAACAGGAATATGACCATCACCACCAGGGCAACGGTCAGGAGCAATGTGAATTGGACGTCGGAAACCGCTGCGCGAATGGTGGCGGTGCGATCGGCGGCGATCGTCACCTTGATCGCCGGCGGAACGGAGGCCTGCAGCTGCGGCAGCAGCTTCTTGATGTGGTCGACCGTTTCGATCACATTGGCGCCGGGCACCCGCTGGACCGCCAGAATAATGGCGCGCTCTTTGCCGTACCAGCCGGCCAGGAGATCGTTTTCCGGCGCCTCGATCGCCGTGCCGATATCGCGGATTCGCACCGGCGAGCCGTTGCGATACGCGATGATGAGGTCTTCATAGGCGGAGGGCTTCAGCAGCTGGTCGTTGGTGTTCAGCGTGTAGGTGACACGCGGGCTGTTGAGCGTGCCCTTGGGCAGATCGACATTGGCGCCGGCGATGACGTTGCGGACGTCTTCGAGACCGATACCGCGGGCGGCAAGCGCTTGCGGATTGACGCGAACACGGATCGCCGGCTTCTGCTGGCCGCCGATGCCGACGAGGCCGACACCTGGCACCTGCGAAATCTTCGGCAGCAGGATATTTTCCGCGTAGGCATCGACCGTGGTCAGCGGCAGCGAGTCCGACGTCAGCGCGATCAGCATGATCGGCGTCTCCGCCGGATTCACCTTCCTGATCGTTGGCGGGTACGGGATGTTCGGCGGCAGGAAGGGGCTGGCGGCATTGATCGCGGCCAGCACGTCCACCGCCGCGCTGTCCACCGTCCGCGACAGCTCGAATTGCACCGTGAGCTGGGCCACGCCGAGCGCACTGGACGAGGTGAGCTGGGTGATGCCGGGGATCTGGCTGAGCTGCTGCTCGAGCGGTGTGGCGAGCGACGAAGCAATGGTGCCCGGATCGGCGCCGGGCAATTGCGCCGAGATCTGGATCGTCGGGTAGTTGACGTTCGGCAGCGCACCGACCGGCAGCAGTGGATAGGCCGCAAGGCCGCACAGCAGCAAGCCGGCCATCAGCAGCGCGGTTGCGATCGGCCGCAGGATGAAGGGCGCCGAGAGGTTCATGGGATCGCGTCCTGCACGGCGCTCTGCAGGTCGGCTTCCTGCGCAGCTTTGCCATGCAGTTCCCGGACGCGGCTGCCTTCCGTCAGCCGATACTGGCCGTCGACCACGACCACGTCACCTGACTTCAGCCCCTGGTCGATCAGTGCCTGGCCATCACTGATCTGTGCGACGTGAACGGGGCGCAAGGCGGCCGTCTGGTCCTTGGTCACGACGTAGACATAGCTGCCGTTCGGTCCCTGCTGCACGGCCGAGCCCGCGACAGTGAGCGCGTCCTTCTGAATTTCGAGCAGCAGGCGCGCGTTCACAAGCTGGCCCGGCCACAGCCGGTGCTCACGATTCGGGAACACCGCCTTGAGCTGGACGGTGCCGGTCGTCCCTGCGATTTCGTTGTTGACCAGCAGCAGCGTGCCCTCGTCTAGCTTCATCTTGTTGTCCTGGCTGTAGGCAATGACCTTCAGCGGTCCCTTCGCAGCGTGCTCCTGGATTAAGGGCAGGTCGGTCTGCGGCAGGGTGAACAGCAGCGAGATCGGTTCGATCTGGGTGACGACGACGAGGCCATTGGGGTCGGTCGGATGGATCACGTTGCCGACATCGATCTGGCGGACGCCCGTGATGCCGGGAATGGCCGAGGTCAGGCGCGTGTAGCTGAGCTGGACGTTGGCCTGATCGATCAACGCCTGGTCGGCCTTCACGGCCGCCTTGAGCTGCGCCACCTGCGCCGTCTGCGTCTCGATCAGTTGCGGGGTCGCGTAGCCCTTGTCGCCGAGCTGATTGTAGCGTGCGAGATTGGCCTCGGCGTTCACGAGCTGCGCCTGGTCCCTGTCGCGGTTGGCCGTCAGTTGCTCGATCTGCGCCTCGTAGGGACGCGGATCAATCTGGGCGAGCAGGTCGCCGGCCTTGACGGTCTGTCCCTCGGTGAAGGCGATCTTGACGATCTGCCCCTGAATCTGGCTGCGCACGACGTCGGTGTTGTACGCGATCACGGTGCCGATGCCGCGCAGATAGATCGGGACGTCCTTGCCGGTGACGGTGGCTGCGACGACCGGCACGGCAGCTGGCACCGGCGCGGCCGCCACGACCGGCCTGTGGTCGCTGCCGTAGAACCAGAGGCTTGCGCCGATCAGGATCGCGGCCAGAGCAACCAGTGCAAGGGTGAGCTTCCGTTTCACGGTGATGGTCCTTCTTGATCTCAGGGATTGCCGGAACCGTCGATTGAGCTCGTGCTGCCCATGGGGGCAGGGCCGGGTACCGGCAGGGACGGACTGATTCCGGCGCCGCCGAGCTCGGTGGATCCGAGCGGAATCCCGACGCGTCCGACCGTCGATGTCGAGGGTGGCAAGGCCGCCTGGGTCGTCGTGCCGTCGGGGCAGCCGAGTGACGGGCTTCCGGAGAGCCCGCCGCCGTCAAACAAGGCCCCCGACGATCCGGTATTCCCTGATGGGGGGCAGTTCGTCATTGCTTGCGAAGGATTGATCGGAGATACGCCAGGGGTGGCGATTTCGGTCGAGCCCAGCGGAATGCCTTCTGGCCGCGTGGAGCCCAGGTTGAGCGGCGAGGTTGCAGACATGCCGACAGGAGGCAGCGTTGTCGGCAGCGTCATCTGCGCATTCGCCGCGGCCGGGATCAGCCAAATCAGGCTGGTTGCGAGCGCCACGCCCAGATGCATCGATGCAAATCGGTGGCATCCGAACCTGTTCAATGAGAGCTGTTCTCGCATGGGCTGCTCCGGATTCTTTCATGTGTGCGGAACGATAGGGAGCGGCCGGCGTGCCGGTATTCCCTGAATGCACGTCCCGCTGTCTGGCCGCACGATCGAAAGCTATCCACCCCGGGATCATTGGGGTCCCTTCCGAAGCAGTCGCTTTGCTTCGGACAGCTCCCGGCGGCATGTGGCGATGTCGCTGGAGCCGTCCGCGGCGCGTGCGCGGTCGAGGGCATCGAGCGCGAGTCGAAGGTACACTCCGCTCGCGCCTTCCGCTTGCGCCAGCGATCGTGGCGTGGGCTGATGACCGCGCAGTGCATCGAGGCTTTCCGTGCTCCAGCCATGTGCGCCGGCATTCTTCTCGATCGCGGCGTCCAGCTGTGCCTGGACACGCCCGATCGAATCTTCGCAGGACGCAGCATGGGCCGGGGATGCCGCCTGCAGGAGGATTATAGTGGCAGCTGCAATTCGGATGAGTGAATTCGATGTCATTGTCGATCCTCTCGTGTCGGTAGCGAACGTCTGTCTCGAATGACAGGACCGATACGCGCCGTCTTTCGCTTGCGAACGTCGGCCGCTTTGCATACGCACGAGATCGTGCCATCAGAGAAACCGGAGCGTGAGCTGGATCAGAGCTGCGGCCGATAATTCCCGGCGTGCGAAGTGGCAAGGGCCGTTGTTTGCCGAAATACGCAGGCAAGCGGCCAACGTAGTGTCGCATCGTTCCAACCCGGAGTGATCCCGACATGAAACACCTCAACACAGGTCTCGCCTTTGCTGCAGCTCTTTCCCTGTTCGCGAGCGTCGCCCCGGCGCGTGCGGAACCCGTTAAGAACATCGTCCTGGTGCACGGCGCCTGGGTGGATGCGTCCGGCTGGAAGCCGGTCTACGAAATCCTGAGCAAGGAAGGCTTCCGCGTGACCATGGTGCAGGAGCCGGAAACGTCGTTCGCCGACGACGTCACGGCAGCGAAGCGGATTCTCGATCTCCAGGATGGTCCGACACTCCTCGTCGGCCACAGCTATGGCGGCTCGATCATCACCGAGGCCGGCGTTCATCCCAAAGTCGCCGGCCTCGTCTACGTCGCCGCGCACGCCCCCGATGTCGGCGAGGATGAATCGGCGCTTGGCAAGAAGACGCCGAGCGTGCTTGGAAAGGCCGAGGGCGTCATCAAGGTCACGCCGGACAAGTTCACCTATCTCGATCCCGTGCAATTTCCGAAACTGTTCGCGCCCGATCTGCCGCGTGAGCGCGCCGAGTTCGTGGCACGCTCCCAGGTCCTGGCCGCGGCACAGGTGTTCAGCACCCCACTGACGGCGGCTGCGTGGAAGACCAAGCCGAGCTGGGGCATCGTTGCCGGCGGCGACCAGATCATCAATCCCGATCTGGAGCGCTGGTACTACGAGCGTGCCAAGAGCCACACCACGGTGATCCCGGGCGCGAGCCACTCGGTCTACGAGTCACATCCCAAGGAAGTGGCGGCTGTCATCACGCGCGCAGCGCGCAGCATCGAACAACCGGTCACCCGCTGACGCCGCATTTTGCCGGTCCTAACGCACGGCCGGTGAACGGAGGGCCGGCGGGAGAGGCAGCACTCCCGCCGGCCTGACTGCCCACCCCCGGAGAATTCCATGAGCGTGATCGAGAAGACCAGCGCAAGTCGAGGACCGGTTCGTGACCTGACGCGCGTCAAGGAGCAAAGGCCATGACGAGCTGGCAGAACAATCGCGCCACGCGTGATGCCCGCATCGCCGCAGGCGGCGGACTTGCCCGCGGCAAAGTCGTGGACGCGGGCAATGCCACGCGCCTGCTCGAGGCCGTGATCCGGCCGGGCGACCGGATCTGCCTGGAAGGCGACAACCAGAAGCAGGCCGATCTGCTCAGTCGCGCGCTGCTCGCGGTCGACCTCTCCAGGGTCAACGATCTGCACATGGTGCAGTCGGGCGTCGTTCTTCCGGAACATCTGGATCTGTTCGACCGCGGCGTCGCGAAGCGGCTGGACTATGCCTATTCCGGGCCGCAGTCGGCCCGCATCGCGCGCATGCTGTTCGGCGGCAAGATCGAGCTGGGCGCGGTCCACACCTATCTCGAACTGTTCGCGCGCTACTTCATCGACTTGACGCCGCACGTTGCGCTGATCGCTGCCGTTAGCGCCGACCATGACGGAAATCTCTACACCGGTCCGAACACCGAGGACACGCCGACCGTGGTGGAGGCAACGGCCTTCAAGGACGGCATCGTGATCGCCCAGGTCAACGAGATCGTTGAGCAGGTTCCGCGGGTCGACATCCCGGCGGATCGCGTCCACTTTGTCGTCAAGTCCGACAAGCCGTTCTTCGTCGAGCCGCTGTTCACGCGCGATCCGGCCGCGATCACCGAGGGACAGATCCTGACCGCGATGCTCGCGATCAAGGGAATCTATGCTCCCTATGGCGTGCAGCGGCTCAATCACGGCATCGGCTTCAGTACGGCCGCGATCGAGCTCCTGCTGCCGACCTTCGGCGAGCGGCTCGGCCTCAAGGGCAAGATCGCAACCCATTTTGCTCTGAACCCGCATCCCGCACTCATTCCCGCGATCGAATCCGGGTGGGTCCGGCAGATCCACTCGTTCGGCTCGGAGGTCGGCATGGACGACTACATCCGCGCTCGATCCGACGTCTACTTCACCGGCCCCGACGGCTCGCTGCGCTCCAACCGCGCCTTTTGCCAGACCGCCGGGCTCTATGCCTGCGACATGTTTATCGGCTCCACCTTGCAGATCGATCTGCAGGGAAATTCGTCGACCGTCACCACCTCCCGCATCGCCGGGTTCGGCGGCGCGCCGAACATGGGAGCGGATGCGCGCGGCCGGCGTCATCCGAGCGAGCCCTGGCTGAAGGCCGGGGCGGAGTCCGATCCCGACGGCTCTCCCCTGATGCGCCGCGGCCGCAAGCTGGTGGTGCAGATCGGCGAGACGTTCGGCGACAAGAACGTACCGCTGTTCGTCGAGAAGCTCGATGCCATCGAACTCGCGGAGAAGCTGGAGCTCGAGCTCGCGCCGATCATGATCTATGGCGACGACGTCACGCACATCGTCACCGAGGAGGGCGTTGCCAACCTGCTGCTGTGCCGTACTGCGCAGGAGCGTGAGCACGCCATCCGCGGCGTCGCCGGCTACACCGATGTCGGCCGTCGGCGGGATCACCGCATGGTCGCGCACTTGCGCGAACGCGGGGTGATCCGGCGCCCGGAGGATCTCGGCATCAATCCGCTCGATGCGGATCGCAGCCTGCTCGCGGCGCGCTCGATCAAGGATCTCGTGCGCTGGTCTGGCGGACTCTACGCGCCGCCGTCGAAGTTCAGGAACTGGTGAGGACGGGCCATGGAAGATCTTAGGTTTCAGCACAGCGTTCGTACCAGGGCCGGCGGCGCCAGGCAGAGCGCGATCGTCGGCGTTGTCGCTTCGGGCAATCTGGAGGTGCTGGTGGAACGTGTCCTCCCGGATGCGGAATGCGCCATCGAGATCAGGACCGCGGCGGTTGGCTTCGGCGAGGTCTGGACCGCCGTAATCGGCGATTTCGTCGAGCGCTATTCGCCCGGCGGGCTGAGATTCTCGATCAATGACGGCGGCGCGCGCCCCGATACGGTCTCGCTTCGGTTGGCGCAGGCAGTGCGATTGATCACGGAGAACGGCCAATGACCACACCACTCGAGGACGTCACACCGGCCGAGCGCGCCCGCAGCACCAGCTTCTACGAAGCGTCGGCCCGCTCGCGGCTGGAGCTGCTGCTTGACGCCGGCAGCTTCGTCGAGTTCATCGGTCCGGAGCGGCGCGAGGTCAGTCCGCATCTGAAGATTTTTGATCTGCCCGAGCAGTTCGACGACGGCATCGTCGTCGGCCATGGCCGCCTCGATGACTCGCCGGTGTTCGTCGCCGCACAGGAGGGCCGTTTCATGGGCGGCGCCTTCGGCGAGGTGCATGGCGCCAAGCTGATCGGGTTGCTCCGCGCGGCAAGCCAGATCGCATCGATGCCCGTCCTGATCCTGTTCGACACCGGCGGCGTCCGGTTGCAGGAAGCCAATGCGGGCGAGCTCGCCATCGCCGAGATCATGCGGGCGGTGATGGAGGCACGCAGCGCCGGCGTGAAGGTGGTCGGCCTGATCGGCGGCCGGGCCGGATGCTACGGCGGCGGTGGGTTGATTGCAGGCTGCTGCTCGGCTCTCGCCGTCTCGGAGCCCGGGCGGATCGCGGTGTCGGGCCCCGAGGTCATCGAGACCAATCGCGGCGTCGAGGAGTTCGACTCCCGCGACCGCGCGCTGGTCTGGCGCACCATGGGCGGCAAGCATCGCCGGCTGCTCGGCGCCGCCGACGTCTTTGCCGATGACAACGTGCAGGATTTCCGCGAGGCCGCGTTGGAACTGCTGGGTCTGATCGGACCTTTCGGCCTCGACCGCTTGAAGGCGGAGCAGGAGCGGCTTGCCGACCGGCTAAGCCGCTACGGTGCCTGCTTGGATGCCGTCGACATCTGGGCGGCGCAAGGCATCGCGCATGCTGAAACGGTTCCGGAGCTGCCGGCCGACCAGTTCATTACGCTCGCCGACAGGATCGGGAGGACCAGCCGTGACGCTCGATGACATTCTCGCCTCGCTGTTCCCAAAGGGCCATGAGATCAGGAACGACAAAGGCGTCCTTCTCGGCTCGGCGACGCTGCGACGCGGCGACAAAATGCTCGTCCTCGGTGTCGCGGATCGAACCGCACTGGGCGTCGACGAGGCGATCAGATTGTCCGGCCATGTCCTGGCGTCGATCGGCCGGGACTCTGGCCCGATCCTGGTGCTCGTCGATAGCGACAGCCAGCGCATGAGCAAGCGCGACGAGTTGCTCGGGCTGAACGAATTCCTTGCGCATCTGGCGAAAGTGTTGATCCACGCGGACATGAACGGCCGCCCGACCATCGGCCTTCTCTACGGTCACTCGGCGGCGGGCGCTCTGCTCGCGACGGGACTTGCAACCCGCGTGCTGGTCGGATTGCCCGGTGCGCACCCTGCAGTGATGGACCTGCCGTCGATGGCGAAGGTCACCAAGCTATCGATGGAAGCGCTCGAGGAAAAGGCGAAGTCGACGCCGGTGTTCGCGCCGGGGCTGTCCAATCTCGTGCAGATGGGCGCGGTTCACATGACATGGAGCAATGACGCCTCGCTCGCTGATCAACTGGAGGCGCTGCTGGCCGACATGCCGGCCGCGCGAGACCAGCGGGATGCGCTTGGTAAGGCGCGTGGTGGCCGGCTGAAGGCCGCTGATATTGCGGAGCGGGTTCGTGACCTGGCCCTGCAAGCACGGTGAGCGCTCACCAGATCGTCATGACCTCGTTTTCGTCAGCCCGGCGGGATGGCGTGCGATGCTGGAAGCGCGCGGCGATCTCGCTACCGATGCGTTGGTCGCACGTTGGTCCAAAATGGGCTGGCCAGCGATCAGGCGGCGCGCTCTGCCATGCGAGGAAGCCGGTCTTGCTCTGGGCTTGCCATTGCCGCCATCGGCCGGCAAGAAGCGGATCTCCCTCCTGGTTGATATCGACCACGTCGTCTCGGTCGCGAGACCGCCGTCGCTGCGGCAGGCGCGGGCTTACGCGCCGCGCAACTGGTGGCCGACGCTCGATCGGCTCGACCGGTTGGAGCTTCGTCACTCGGTGGACGCGCGCGTCTTCGGCAGCCTGGCCTGGCAGTCGCTGACCGGGCTCGACTACGTGACGGACCGATCGGACCTCGACGTGCTGTTCGAGTTTCGCGGTGAAACCGACGTCGATCGTTTCGTTGCCGATGTGGCTGCGATCGAGATCGAAGCACCGATGCGGATCGATGGCGAACTGATGCGGGCGGATGGTGCTGCCGTGAACTGGCGCGAACTCCACGGCGGCGGTAGCGAGCTCCTGGTGAAAAGCATCGAGAGCGTGATCCTGCTCGGCAGGGATCGATTCATTTCCGGAGCGAGGGGATCATGATCACCGCGGCCATGCGAGGTTTGGAACGGTCGGTTCAGCGGCGGGCGCGCATCACGCCCGACGTTTCCGCCATCGGCGCCATCGCCGCCCGCTGCCTCGTCGAGGAGCTGGAAACCTGGCCGAAGCCGGGGCTCGTGAGTCATATCGACAATGGCAGTCACGTTGATATGGATGCCGGCACGTTCCGTCGCAGCGCTGCGGCGATCGAGCCCCATCTTCAGCGCCTGGCCGATGCAGGCGCGCGCGCTTGCGGCATGGGGCGGCTGCGGATCATCGGCCTCGAGGCCGAGCACGCGATGTTTGTAGCGACCTCTGGCGTCAACACGCATCGCGGCGCGATCTTCGGGCTCGGCCTGTTGTGTGCGGCGGCCGGTGCGAGGGCCGGCGGGCTGGTCGATCCCGAGCTTTCGCTTGGCGAGGTCGTGAGGCGCCTGTGGAGCGACGGCATCCTCGACGGTCCGGTGCTGTTGCATAGCCACGGCAGCGCGGCCCGACGCCGTTTTCACGCCGGCGGTGCGCGTACCGAGGCCGCGAACGGATTTCCCAGCGTCTACCGGATCGGATTGCCGGCGCTGCGCAGGGTGGCGCATGCCGTGCCGGAAGATACTGAAGCCGCCCGGGTCGAGGCATGCTTTGCCCTGATCGCCTCGGTCGAGGACACCAACCTCCTGCATCGCGGTGGGTTCGACGGCCTTCGCTTTGCGCATGATGCGGCGCGATGCTTCATCGATGCCGGCGGCGTCAGCGTGCCCGGTTGGCGTACGCGGGCGCAATCGATCCATGACAGCTTCGTCGCCCGTCGTCTCAGCCCGGGTGGATCGGCCGATTTGCTCGCGATGACACTCTTTGTCGATGCCCATGAGAGCCCATGCCGATGATGTCCAATGCAATCCTGATGGCGCTCGTGCCGATCTTCTTCGTTCTCTTGTTGGGATACGCGGCCGGAAAACTTCATGTCGTCGACAATCTCCATGTCGACGCTCTCAACGCGCTCGTGATGGATTTTGCATTGCCCGCTTCACTGTTCGCCGCGACCGCCTCAGCGTCGCGCCGTGAGATGATCGACCAGGTACCGCTCTTCCTGGTGCTCGGCGTCACGATGCTGCTGCTCTATCTTGCCTGGTATTTTGTCGCACGTCGGCTCTCCAAGCTCTCCCAGTCCGAGGCCGCCCTGCAGGCGTTGACGATCGGCTTCCCGAATCTCGCCGGGGTGGGTCTTCCGATCATGACCTCAGTCGTGGGTCCAACCGGCGCCGTTCCGGTTGCCGTCGCATTGGCGGCGGGCTCGATCCTCATCAGCCCATTGACCCTGATCGTAGCGGAAATGGGTGCCGCCAAGGCTCGTGGCGAAGAAATGGCGGCGCGGCAGATCTTGACGGCAGTCCGCCGTGCGATCACCAAGCCGGTGGTGCTGGCGCCCGCGCTCGGCATCGTGTTCTCGTTGTCGGACGTCAGCCTCGGCGCGCTGGCTCATGCGAGCCTCGCCCTGATCGGAAGCTCGGCAGCCGGCGTCGCCCTGTTCCTCACCGGAGCCATTCTGTCGGCGCAATCGTTTCGGCTGGATTGGAAGATCAGCGCTGCAACGGTGGCCTCGGACATCGTCCGCCCGTTGTTGGCTGTCGCGGTCATTCTCGTCCTTCCGATCGCGCAGGATGCAGCGAAGACGGCCATTCTGCTCGCCGCGGTTCCCTCGGGCTTTTTCGGGATTTTGTTCGCGGTCAACTACCGGCTGGATTCCGCAAGGGTGGGGTCCATGGTTATCGCCAGCACCGCATTCAGCGTTCCGACGCTGGCGATTGTGATTGCGCTGCTCTTTCCGCATTAGGGCGTGACCATGACATTGGCAATCCTTTGTTCGGGGCAGGGCGGGCAGCATCGCGATATGTTCGCCCTCACGGGCGATGCGCCGGAGGCCGCGCCCCTGTTTGCGCATGCGGCGACATTGCTGGGCGGCAAGGATCCACGCAATTTCGCGCGCGCGGAATCCGACGAGGCCCTGCATCGCAATCGTGCTGGCCAGGTTCTGTGCACCTTGCAGGCCCTCGCCGCCGCGGCCGCGCTCGGAGATGCCATTCCACCTAGCGCCATCATTGCCGGCTATAGTGTCGGCGAGGTCGCGGCCTGGGGTGTCGGCGGCCTGCTTGACGCGACCGTCACGCTGGACCTCGTGGCACGCCGGGCGGAGGTCATGAATGCGGCCACGCACACCGGTGACGGACTGATCTTCGTCCACGGTCCTTCCCGGGACGAGGTCGATCGCCTTTGCGAGTGTCACGGTACGGCGGTCGCCATCGTCAATCCGGGCGATGCCTTTGTCATCGGCGGCGGCCGTGAGGCGCTAAGCGATTTTGTCCGAGACGCGCGGGCGATGCACGCAAGGATCGTTGCGTTGCCGGTCGAGGTCGCCTCCCACACCGAACGACTCGCCGCGGCGTCTGCCGTCTTTCGTCAGACCTTGCACGAGGCATCGGTGATGTTCCCCCCGCGGACCGGTGCGCGCATTCTGAGCGGAATCGATGCCGCTCCGGTCGTCTCCCCCGGGACTGGTCTCGACAAACTCGCCGCGCAGATCTCGCAAACCGTGCAATGGGCCGATTGCCTGCAAGCCTGTGTCGAAGCGGGCGCGACAGGGTTTCTCGAGCTAGGGCCGGGACATGCGCTGAGCCGCATGGCTGCGGAAACCGCGCCCGGAGTTCCCGCGCACGCGCTGGATGATTTCAGGAGCCTTCAGGGCGTCCGCACCTGGCTCACGCGTCACGTAATCCTCTAGCTTGCGCCGGCAAATCACGAACGGGACGATGCCCTCGATCGCCCATTGTGCCGTCGAAAAAAAGGGGGCCGTCCCTTGGGGGAGGACGGCCCCTAAAATGCTCGGATGCCTAGGGAGGAGGGAGGCTCGAGCCGTGACTTGGGGGTCTCAGTCACTTAACACGCACACCATCGCCGATCCCGCAGCCAGAGTATTTCATGAACCCCCGCCGTTTCTCATTTCGCATGATCCACAAGAGGCCCGCACGCAGTACGTGAGACCGGGCCTTCGCGGGTGTCGAGGTCAGGTTGCCGCACGGAACTCGTGCTGGCTGCCGCGCTGGTGCGTGCGGAAGGGACGAGACGCATGGTGCGTCTCGTCCAGGTCAAGCGTCCTGGCCTGCTTCAGGGCAGGCGTGGCGAGGCGTCGATGCCGGGTGTTAAGCCGGGTGCGATCTTCTCTGCCGGAGGAACCGCGGGCTCGCGCGTATAGGGAAGTGCTTCCACCTCGGGGCGTTGCTGCGATGTCGCCTGCAGGCAGTCCGGACGAGGCGGGCGGCCTGCGCCGAACAGATCGGAGACGGGATCGACGAAGTTCGCGCGGAACCGGTCGAGCCAGGTTTGGCCCTCGCTCGCGGATGGCTGCCGGATCGTCACCGTCGCTGTCATGCCGGAGACGAGCGGCACATCGGGTGGCACGGTGTCGATGGCGAGGCGAACCGGTACGCGCTGCGCGAGCCGCACCCAGGTGTAGATCGGGTCCACGGTGGGCAGGCCCTGTGTGCCCGCGGCTGCGTTCGACACGCTGACGCCGCGCGTCACGGTCTTCACATGTCCCAATATCGGCTTGGGATAGCCGATCAGTTGTGCTTCGGCGCGATCGCCGATGCAAACCCGCGCCATCTTGGTTTCCTCGAAATAGCCGTCGATCCAGAAACTGTTGGAATCGATCACGGAAACGTTGCTGACGCCGGTGACGGCATAGTCTCCCGCGCGCAACAGGAGGTTGGTGACGTAACCATCGACGGGACTGACCACGCTCGTACGCTTCAGGTTCAGTTCCGCCTGTGCGAGCTGGTGCGCCGCAGCCTCGTAGGCAGCCTTCGCCTGCGCCGCGTTGCCTGCATAGATTTGCTGTTCTTCGGGCGTCGTCGCAAGATCGGACAGGTGCTGCCGGCGGTCGAACTCGGCCTGCTTCACCACGAGGTCCGCCGCCCGCTGGTCGACCAGAGCCTTGCCGACCCGAACGGCCACCTCGAAGTCGAACGGATCGATCACGTAGAGGATGTCGCCCTTGTGGACGAACTGGTTGTCGGCCACCCGAAGCTCCACGATCTTGCCCGCCACTTGCGGCGCCACGTTGGCGACCTGCACGCGGACGCTGCCGTTCCGCGTCCAGGGCGCGGTGACGTAGTGCTGCCAGGTTGAAGCCGCTATGAGAATTGCGACCAATGCGATGCCGAGTGTCGCAAGGTGCCTGCCGGCACCGCGCATGAAGCGGCCGACCGCTTGGCGCAGGCGCCTCGTGGCAGGCGTAGCCCATGCGGAGGGGCTGATGCTGTGCAGTGCCCGATCGCTGGTGTCGCGCGCCACGGTCTGCGGCGCGTTTGAACCGTCCACGGCGTCTGCGGCATCGACCGGTGCTTCGGCTGGGGGCTCGCCGTGAAGCGGGGTGACGTCCCGAGGCAGGGTGGCTTCCATGGCACGTCTCCTAGAAGAACAGCGCGAGCGTGCCGAACATCGCCACGTAGAGGCAAAGTTCGGCCAGCGACGGGTTGCTGAAGACTCTCGCGAAGCCGACGAAGCGCAGCAGCGGGCGAAGCATCAGGAACGCAAGCAGCGCGATTGCGGCATAGGAGACGATGGGAGCAATGAGCACGCCACCGATGACGAGCTCCCGATATGTGTTTGTCATGGCTGCTTGCCTTGGCTGGGCTCTGTTGGAGACTGCGATGGTGCAAATATGGTAGCTGCCGGAACCAGCACGGCGATGGCCGAATTCGCGGACAGGTTGTTTTGCGATGCCGCCTTGCTCAGCGCCCCGGCAGCGGCGAGGATCGCGGCACCGTTGCGCTGGGCGAGGGCGTCGCGTGCGTCCTGCACCAGCCGGGCGAGCGGACCTTGAGTCAGCCGCTCCAGTTCAGCGCGGCAGCGTCGCAAGCTCTCAACCTGGTCGAAACAGCGCATCGCCTTCGCCGCGATCTGACCATTGAGAGCCGAGGCGCCGTTTGCGCTCAAAATCTGTTCGACTCGCCCCGCGTCGCGAAACGCGGCTTCCTCTGGCGCGAGGTCTCGAACTCGCCAGCGGTCGAGCTGGCCCAGCTGGTCCGTGGCCTCTCGCAACAGCAGACGAACTCGCTGGTCGCCCGACAATGGAGGCAGCAGCGTCTGCGCTGCGAGCACGAGCACGGACGACAGGCAGGCAAAGAAGCTCGTCACGAGAAAGACGTCGGGGTCGTAGTTCTGCGGGTTGGTCGGTGCGAGGACGGCGATCGTGAACACCAGCGTGAGCCGGCCGAGGGAAGACAGCAGCGGGTTCGGCGACGAGATCAGCAGCGCGAAGCCGATGACTACAGGCGCGAGACCGATCGCCAGCAGTTGAAATTCGGACACGCCGTTGAAGACGAAATATTTCAGGATGCCCGCCAGCGCGCAGGCGATCGGCATCGCCATCACCGTCACCATCGTGAAGGTGCGTGGCGCGGGCGCCGTCGAGCCGAGGCCGAGGATCACCGCGACGAGCGAGAGGCAGAGCTCGGTGGTCGGCCAGCCTGTCAGGACGAAGAAGATCGCGATCAGCGTGAATGAGATCGCGGCCCGTGCGCCGGTGTTCGCCGCGATGCGGCGCGAGCGGTAGAGCGGCGCTCGCCATGCATGATACGGACGTACCCCTTGGTGCAGCGCATCGAGGCTGCTGCGGACCTGGGCAAGCTTATGGCTGATCTCGCTGCGGAGCCAGGATCGGGAAATGGCCGTCAGCCTGGCCGCCTTCTGGTCCGGGCCGTTCGCACTCTGCGCCGGGGCGGACGTGACCGGGAGCGCCGCGAGCATGCGCTCAAGGGAGAGGACGCTGACGAGGTCGACCAGCGCGGAACGCGCGGCCGCGGTCCGTGCCGTGCCGATGCTCGATTCCGTGGTAAGGCTGGCGATCTCCGGACGTATCGCAGCGATGTCGTGCAACAGGCTCGCGGCAGCCGCTGCGGAGTCAAGGTCGGTACCGTGCGTGAGGGCCTTGACCCGGTCGTACAGCGCCTCGATGCGGCCTGCCAGTACCGGATGATAGTTCGGCGCGGCCAGCACCTCGTTGACAAGCGCCACCGCAAGCACCCCGATGCCGATGGCGGCACCGCGCGCGATGCCGGCCGGAAACACCTGGAGCGGCGTGTCGATCTGCTGGATGGCGATCAGGGCAACGGTGATGCAGCCGAGCGCCGCCGCATAGGCACGATTGCCGTCCAACATGGCGGCGACATAGACGCAGAGCCCGACCCAGATGCCGAGCACGGCGAGCAGGAGGCCGTCGGTCTGAGAAAACACGCCGGCGATCGCAATCGATGCCATGACCCCAATCGCCGTCGCGAGCAGCCGGTAACCGGCCTTTTCCATGCCCTGACCGCGTGTCGGCAAAGCCAGGATCGCCACGGTCAAGGCCGCCGACGAGGGGGATTCGAGCTCGAGCCAGAAGCTCGCATAGAGTGCGAGCATCATCGCCAGCCATACCCGCAGCGCGAAGCCCCAGGAGCTTGCCGGGAAGCCGGCGAAGACCAACGGGGACGGCGCGGCAGCACTGGTGGCGTTCACGGGCATCGTGCCTCATCCGTTTTTCGGCAGAGCGTGCCGCCCGGCCGAAGTCGAAAAAGTCGACGACGATTATGAGGTTTGCAGTTCCTGCCGGTATTTCCGGTCCATCAACCCAGTTGTCGGAATGCACGTATGGTTGGGGAGGAGGGCCGTTGCGCGAGGGACGAATAGGCGGGCTACGGCGCGTGGCCTGCCAGCGCCTCTTCGAGGCAGCGGATGATCTCATCGCCGCTGGAGGGCTTGCCGAGATAGCAATGCGCGCCCGCGGCCATCACACGCTGGCGCACGGATTCGCTTGGAAATGCGGTCATGAAGATGATCGGGAAGCGGCGGCCGGCGGCAATCAATTGGGCCTGCAGCTCATCGCCCGTGATGACCGGCATCTGCACGTCGGTGATCATGCATGCCGGATCGTCTCCCGGCGCATGCCGCAGGAAGTCCAGGCCGGACTCGTAGGCATCGGCCTCGTAGCCGAGCGAACGCACCAGGCTCGCAAGCGAAGCGCGAACGCCTTCATCATCGTCCACAATCGCAATCACAGGGGTCTTGGCCATTTGCGCACAATCCTGACCGCGGTGTTCCGCAAGGCAAGGAGGATATCTCCCGTTGCGCGGCCGATAATGCCTTATGCACCCGGGGCCCGGACCGCCGAAATTATACTCAGGTTTGGTCCGTAGTCCTGCGGGTTTGGGAAACTCCGAGCGCCTCGGCCTTGCGAACGAGGTCGGCCAATGACCTAACCCCCATCTTGCGCATGACGTTCCCGCGGTGGATTTTAACCGTGATCTCGCTGAGGCCGATCAGGGCCGCCACCTGCTTGTTCATCAGGCCGGCGGTGACATGGCCCATCACCTCGCGTTCGCGCGCCGTCAGGGTCTCGTACTGGGCGCGGATGTCCTCCTTGGCCGCGGCTTCGGCACGGTGCTGCGCATCACGCTCGAGCGCCGCGGTCACGGCATCCAGCATGTCCTGGTCGCGAAACGGCTTTGAAAGGAAGTCGACGGCACCGGCCTTCATGGCACGCACCGACATCGGAATGTCCCCGTGGCCGGTCATGAAGATGATCGGATAGCTGATGCCCTGCCGGACGAACTGGCTCTGCAGATCGAGCCCGCTCACGCCCGGAAGGCGGACGTCCAGCACGATGCAGCCGGGACCGTCGGGCAGCGAGCCGGCAAGCAATTCGGCGGGCGAGCCGTACAGGCGCGTTTGCAGGCCGACGGATCGGAACAGGCTGTCGAGCGAGGCGCGGATGCCTTCGTCGTCATCGACGACGATCACCAATGCGCTGGAGGGTTGGGCGGGCGGCTGCGCCTGGTTGGGTCGGGTCATGGCAAGGCGTGTTCTTGGCTAAATGGCAATGTCAGGTGGAAGGTCGTTCCCGAGCCCGGAGTGCTCGCCACCGACAACCGGCCGCCGTGAGCTTCCACCGTGGTTCGGCAGATCGCAAGTCCCATGCCCATTCCGCCATCCTTCGTCGTGAAGAACGGATCAAACAGGCGCGGCAGGTCCTCGGGTTGGATGCCCGGGCCGCTATCCTGTACCATGATGGCGAGGGTTTCGCTGTCCTCGTTGCCGGCGCGCAGCGTGATGGTACGGGAACCGGGCTGGCCTGACATGGCTTGGCCGGCATTGATCAGAAGGTTGACCAGGACCTGTTGCAGTTGGACCCGGTCGCCGCGAATCGGCGGCAGATCGTGCTGCGACTCGACGGTGAGGGTGACCTGGTCCTTGGCGAGTTCGCGCGCGACCAGTGCGGTCGCCTCCTCGATGATCTCGCCGATTTGCAGCATGTCCCGCTGGGGCGGGGCCTTCTTGAGGAAGGTGCGGATGCGGGTCACGATCTCGCTGGCACGGCGGCCCTGAGCGACGACATGGCCGATCGTCGTCGTAACCTCCTTGAGATCGGGGACGTCGCGCCGCAGCCAGCGCAAGCCGGCCTCGCCGCTGGTGACGATCGCCGCCAGCGGCTGGTTCACCTCATGCGCAATTGACGCGCTGAGCTCGCCGAGGGTTGCAACGCGTGCAGCATGAGCGAGCTCGGCTTGCGCCGCCAGCAGCGCATCCTGCGCCTGCCGACGCTCGGTAATGTCGACGACGAAGATGAGCACGTTGTGATCTTCGTCGGATTGAGGCGGAAAGGTGATCGTGAACAGCACGGGGACCTTGCGTCCGTCGAGGCGCACGAGCTCGCTCTCCCCTTCGTGGAACTGCTCTCCTTCCGCGAATGCCACCAGCGCGTCGAGGAAACTGCGATCGTTCTCGCCCAGCAGCTTGTCCACGTTCTCGATGAAGGCCGCAGAGCTGCTCGCCCCCGCCATCTTCTGCAGGGCAGGATTGACGTCGGCAATTCTGGCAAGTCCGCGGGCATGGCGGACGAAATCGGGATGTCGTGCCAAATAATCGCGCAGGTCCGCCCCTTGGGTGGGTAGCGAATGCAGCGCGGTCCGTAGTCCGCTCCAGTCTTCCTCGACGACGCCGATCCGGCTCGCGTCGAACATCCGGCGGTATCGTTGCTCGCTCTGCACGAGCGCGCTGTGCGCCGCCACCTGGTCCGTGACGTCGGTGTGCGTTTCGAGCACCCCGACGGGTTTGCCGAGATGGTCGTGTTGCAGGGCCCAGCGGGCATCGACCGCGAGTATGGCACCGGCCTTCGTGCGCTGCTCAACCCTGCCTTCCCATCGCCCGGTATCGAGCAGGGCGGCCTCGATGACTTCCCTCCGGTCGGGATAGCTGGTTCGCAGAAGCTTGTCGGCGATCTGCCCGAGCGCCTCCTCGGTGGTCCAGCCGTAGGTCTGTTCCGCGGCCTTGTTCCAGAAATTGATCACGCCGGCGCGATCCCGGACGAAGATCATGTCATGCGAGAGGTTGAGGAGGCGAGCCTGCGCCGCCAGGCGATTGGTTGCGGCATGATTCTGGAGCGCGAGCAGCGTGGTGATTGCGATGGCCGCTAGGCTCACCAGGGCACGAAGGGCCGGTGAGCCGATGGGCTCGTGATCATGCGATAACAGATACGCGGTGATCGTCAGGGCGGCACAGCCGATCGCGGCGACGATGATGTCGTTGCGCCGGTTCGTCCTCGCCGCGAGCAGGATCGCAATGACGTAGAGAACCGCGACCGCGCCTTCGAGCGGCGTCAGCACGTCCACCATGAAGACCGCGAAGGCGAGGACGGCGGACCAGAACCGCAGGCCGGCGCGGCTCATGGACAAGCCCGTGGGCCGATCAAAGTTCGTCATCGTCTCAGCTAGGGCTTCTTCTCATCGCAGCCGCGTTGATGCCGCGATTTGATCGCGCCCACAATATCCCCCTAGAGGATTTTCGTGCCCTCTTGGAAGACCCCGTGGATAGTCCAATGCGGCGAGGGCGGCGACACGGAAATTCCCCAGCGGAACAAGGCCTATCGGTGATTTTGCTCATCGCGGACGCGTCAACTTACCGCAGGCAGGGCAGCTTCAGGGCTCGAGGCTGGGGCGGAGTGTTCCGCTCGCTCTCTCGCCCGCGATCATACCTACGTATGACCCGGTTAACCCGAGACCTTATCCATGCACCCGCGCGTAGAATGGAGCGCGCGGATCGCCGAGCTACTCTGCTCCCATAGCATTCGGACAAGCCGGCCAGGCATTGCTGGTGCAAATTGGGACAAGGAGGTTCGACGATGTCGCTGCAGATATCATACCCGCAAAATGCCGAGGATCATGTCGCCGCCACGATGGACGTCTCTCCCATCGACGGCCCGCAGCTGCGGTCATTGAAGCGTTCGCCGCGCTCCAGCGAGGCGGCAGTGATGCTCTCCCTCGTGCATCTGGATGTTGCGCTGGCCATCGAGTCGCCTGCGCCGGACGTGCGGGGATCTGCCAGTGGCGGGCCGAGCTTCAGGGTGTCGGCAAAACGCCTTGCGCACGCGTCCGCGGAGTCCGATCGGGAGACGGGTGCGGAGGGAAGCGCGGACCCGGTGATGCGGCGCCTCTCGGATGCACTCGCGGCAACCAAAGCCATGCAAGATCCGCATTCCGCTATTCTCGTCGACGCATTGCGCCTGGCCATTCTGACCCGGAAGGCCAGCGGGGGAACGACGTCCGGACGAGGCCAGTCCGAGCCGACCGAGAGCGACCGCGGAGGGCACGCCTGCCGGGCGGTGCGGTCGTTGCAAAAATGGCGTCTCAAGCGCGTCATGCAGTATATCGACGACAATCTCGACGCGAAGGTCACCTTGCAGCATCTGGCCGCCGTTGCTGGCCTCAGTCGGATGCACTTCGCCGCGCAGTTCCGGGCGGCCGTCGGCATGCGGCCGCACGAATATTTGCTGAAGCGGCGGATCGAGCGTGCTCAGGAATTGCTGCAGCGGTCGGACATCTCGCTCGTAGACATCGCCTTGACCGTCGGGTTCCAGACCCAGGCTCATTTCACGACAGTCTTCAAGCGCTTCGCGGGCAATACGCCATATCAGTGGAGGAGTGCTCACCTTGCGCAATTCCTGCCGTTGCCGCGCCCCGAAGCGAGGGCGTCATGACCAGCGTCGGTTTGCAGTCCCTGTTGCTGCCGCTGCTCGGCATTCAGTCGGCGCTGGTGTACCACGAGCTCATGGGATTGTTCGAGATCGCGCGTGTCCTCAGTGCCTCCTATCGCTTTGCATCCTCGGGATCCGGGTTAGGCGCTCTTTACGGTCGCTTCACTCTGAGCTTCTTCAGGACTATTGTCGGAGGCATCGCACACTATGCATTGATGGACCGGTCGATCGAGGAGGCGGTCCCGCAGGCTTGAAAAAGGCGTTGGACCGATACGAGCGGCTTCGCAGTCGGCTCGACGGGCCCATTATGGCCGAGCGATCCGAGATGCGCAGGCGAGCAGGTGTTCGAGGTCGATGTGCCGCTCAGTCACGGCAGGATTTACACTCGCAGGATGGCCTCAATCTCTTGCGCTGCTCCGAGCAGCGAGCGGTCTTGTCCGCGCGCGGCGATGATCTGAAGGCCGAATGGAAGCCCGCACCTATCCGTTCCGCACGGAATCGAAATCGCCGGCAGGTGGGCGTGATTGATAAAGGGCGTGAACACCGCGTGGGCCCGCGGGCTTGCGGGTTTTCCACCGATCATGTCCGGGCCGAGCTGCGTCAGCGGCCACGCGACGCATGGCACTGTCGGCGTCAGCAAGAGGTCAACTTCAGTGAAGAAAGCCGCGAAGGCATTGGCGATCGCAGCGCTCGCGAGTAGCGCTCCGGCAACCTCGGCACCCGACCAGGAGAGACCTCGCTCGATCTGCCTGGCGATGTCGGGATCGAAGATGGTAGGATCTTTGCGGAAAGTATCACCGTAGAGTGCCGCGAGACCCGCATGCTGAAGCGGCATGATGGCGTCTTCCGTGGTGCCTGCCAGCCAAACGGGATCGCGTTGCGTGATGCACAAACCTGCCGCGGAAAGGCGCTCGATGGCGGAGGCGAGCCCATTCGCGACGACGTCATCAATCGCGACATCGAGGCCAAGACGCGGCGAGAACGCGATGCGCTGGCCGCCGATGTCTTCGGCCTGCAGCGCAACGACAGAAGAATCCGGATCGCGCGGATCGGCGCCGACCATGGCTTCGAACGCCAGTGCGATATCGGCCGCATCGGCTGCGATCGGCGCGATGACGGAGAGGCCAAAGAAGGGCTCGGCGAAACCTGGCCCATAGGGGATCGCGCCATAGGACGGCTTGAAGCCGGCGACCCCGACATGGGCTGGCGGCCTGCGGCTCGAGCCACCCGCATCGGTGCCGATCGCGAGCGGCACGAGGCCGGCCGCAACCGCGGCCGCCGGTCCCCCCGACGAGCCACCTGGCGTCAGCGCGGGATCGAGCGGATGCCGCGTTGACCCATACAGCGGCGAGGTGGTGACGCCCTTGCATGCGAACTCGGATGTTGCGCCGATGCCGACGACGACCGCTCCGGCCCTGCGCAGGCGCTCGATCGCGACGGCATCGTGCGGTGCGATGAAATCGCTAAACAGGCGCGAGCCCTGCGTCACGCGCCAGCCGCCGACCCAGATGTTGTCCTTCACGATGACGGGGACGCCGGCGAGCGGCATCGCCTCGCCGGCACGCAGGCGATCGTCGACCGCCGCAGCGTCGGCCAGCGTGCGTGCGGGATCGATCGTGACGACCGCGTTCAACGCCTTAGCGGCCTCGATCCGCGCGAGCGCGGCCTTTGCGGTTTCGACGGCGCTCGTCCGCCCGGCTGCGAAATCGGCCGCGATCTCGCGGGCACTATGCGCTGGCATTGTCACGGCCTCCCCAGATCAGCGCCACCGTGCCGCAGAGGGCGAGGCACGCCAAGGCAAAGAAGGCCGCGCCGAGGCCGGCCACACCATCAAGGATTGATACCAGCGCGGGCGCCACCAGCAGGCCGGCATAGGATGCGGTCAGCACCGCGCCGGTGGTTTCGCCGATCCGGTCTTGAGGGGCGAGGCGGGCGATCTCGGCAATGAAGACGCCATTCCAGCCCGACGCCGTCAAGCCGAACAACGCCGCAATCGCGAACTGCCAGGTGCGACTGAGCGATCCGCCGTCGAGGCCGAGCAGCGCGGCGCAGAAGGCCATGCCGAGACCGATGACGATGAGCACCATGCGCGGAGCATCGAGCCGCATCGCCACAAATCCCCAGCCGAGCCGGCCGACGAGGCCGCCAGCTTGCGCGCAGGCGAGCGCCATGCCGGCCTCGATATGGCTGAGGCCGAGCTCGCGGGTGCCGAGCGTGACGAACACCGTGTTGAGCGACACCTGCATGGCGCTGAACGGCATCGAGGCCAGCGCCAGCATCGCGATACGCCGGTCCGCTGTCATCAGCGCCAGCCGCGCGCGGAGATCGAGCTTTGGGGGCGGGACGAGCTTGACGGCGTAGGCCGGCCGTAACCATTCAAACAGAACGATCGCCAGCAGCGCGCAGAGGCCCACCACCGCATAGCACCAGGCCGGTCCGAATGCGATGGCGATCGCGGGCAGGGCCAGCGAGCCGCAGACGGCGCCAATCTGGTTGCCGGTCTGGCGCACCGAGAACACGAAGGTGCGCCGCTCGGCGGTCACGAGCCGCGCCAGCAGCGCCGCGCTCGCCGGTGTTTCGGGCCCCATCGCAAGGCCAAGGCAGATGCCCGCGGCCAGCAGGGCGGCGGTCGATCCGAGCGCGGCCAGCGGCATGGCGACGACGATGGCCGCCGCGCACAGGCTCGCGATCCGCAGCGAGCCTGCCCGCGCGATGAAGCCGCCGCCCCAGAACGAGGCCGGGATGCCAACGGCGAACACAGCGCAGGAGAATATCGAGAGCTGCCAGACCTCGATATGGGCGCGCGGCGCGACCACGCCAGGCGCGAACAAGGCAAACGCAACGAGGGCCTGCAGCAAGGTCATCGCGCCAAGGGCCGGCAGCAATGCGGGTGCTGGCCGAACGGCCGCGTTTCTGTCTACCATGGCGGCTTGCTCATGGGAGGAACAACGTGGCAGGCGGCATTTCCATTCACGCGGTTGATGTGGCGAGCGGGCGGCCGGCGCAGGGGCTGCGCGTCGAGATCTGGCGGATCGATCCGGACTCCGCGCGCATCGCCGACGGGCGGCTCGGCGCCAACGGCGCGCTCGATCATCCCGTCGCGCAAGGCGCTGGCGTGACGGCCGGCGAGTACGAGGTGCTGTTTCATCTCGGCGAGTTCTTTGGCGAGCGCGACGGTTTCCTGACCGTGACGCCGTTCCGGTTCCGCATCAAGAACGTTGACGAGCATTTTCATCTGCCGCTGAAATTCACGCGCTGGGGCTACTCGCTGTTTCGCGGTGCCTGATCAGTTGGTCAGGCGCCGCGACAGGCCAGTTACACGCTCCATGACCGCGACCAGCGCGACGGTGGCGATGATCAGCACGCCGGAGAGCGCGGCGATGGTCACGTCGAGCTTGCCTTCGAGATCCTGCCACATCCGGATCGGCAGCATGTCGGTCGCGGCATCGCGCAGGAACAGCGACACCGGCACGTTGTCGAAGGACGACATGAAGGCGATGAAGGCGCCCGCGATGATGCCGGGCCGGATCAGCGGCAGCACGATGCGGCGGAACGTGTAGAGACGGCTTGCCCCCAGCACGGCCGAGCTTTCGAGCAGGGTCGGCTCGAGCTGGGCGAGGCCGGCGACGGTGTTGCGCACGACATAGGGGACGCAGACCACGGTGTGTCCGATCACCAGCGTCAGCGGCGACACCGGCAGGCCGACCAGCGAGAACAGCATCAGGGCGGCAAGGCCGAAGGCGAGCGCCGGCAAGACCAGCGGCGACATGAAGAGGGAATCGAGCAGCCGTGCGGACAACGTCCGCGACCGCGAGATTGCGAGCGCGGCTGCGACGCCGAGCACAACGGAGAGGCCGGTCGCCCAGAACGCCACGATCAGGCTGTTCTTCGCCGCGAAATGCAGTTGCCAGGCATTCCACAATTCGGCGTACCAACGCAGCGAATAGCCGGGCGGCGGGAAGCGCAGCGAGAAGCCGCTCGTGAAGGAGACGATCACAACGACCAGCGACGGCGCGATGATGATGATCAGCGCGATCACCGCGATCACGGTCATGACCAGCTCGAAGCTCAGGGCTTCCAGGGTACGCCTGCGGCCGCTCATTACGCGCCTCCATGGCCGCGCGATAGGCGGCCGAGCGTGGTGAAGACCGAGACGACCGCGAGCACGGCGAGCAGGAAGATGATGGAGATCGCCGCCGCAAACGGCCAGTTCTGGAGCGTGGAGGCTTGCTGATAGAGATACATCGGCATGAACAGCATCTGCCCGCCGCCGACCAGCGACTGGGTGATGAAGGCGGTGATCGCAGCGGCATAGGTCAGCGTGCAGCCGGCGATCACGCCGGGCAATGACAGTGGCAGCACGACGCGGAAGAAGGTGCGCCAGCTTCCGGCGCCGAGCGAGCAGGAGGCATCGTCGAGATTGGGGTCGATGCGGCCGAGCGCGGTGATCAGCGGCAGCGTCATCAGCGGCATCTGCACCTGCGCCAGCGCGATCACCACGCCGAACTGTGTATAAAGCAGCTTGAGGGGGGTATCGATGATCCCCAGCGATTGCAGCGTGGCGTTGATGATTCCCTGCCGGCCCAGGATGACGATCCAGGCGAAGGTGCGCACGACCACGCTGGTCAAAAGCGGCAGCAACACGATCAGGATGATGATGGTCTGAAGCTTTGGTCCGACTCGTTGATAGAGCCAGGCGATGGGAAAGCCGAGCACGAGACAGACGGCGGTTACCTCGGCGCCCAGCAGCAGTGTCGAGCCGAGCACGCCCAGGCTGAATGGATCGGTGAGAAAGTGCAGGTACTGGCCGAGCCCCCAGTGGAGCCCGGCCGTGTCGTTGTGCAGCGAGAGCCAGAACAATTGCAGCAGCGGCGCGACGAAGAAGAGGAGGAAGAACAGCGCCAGCGGCGCTGCCAATCCCATCCCGTAGGATGTCACATCGCGTGATGCCGGTGCTGTGCCCATCGCCATTCCTCGAATGTTCTAGGATGAAATGGTCTTAAGTTGAATCAATCGGCTGCGGACTCGGTGCACCTCTCCCGCTTGCGGGAGAGGTCGGCGCAATGCGCCGGGTGAGGGTTCTCTCCTCTTGGGGGGTCTCGATTGCGGAGATACCCTCTCCCCAGCCCTCCCCCGCAAGCGGGGGAGGGTGCACGCCTCCCTCGTCACGGCAGTCGAATCTAATCTCATCATGCTCTAGATCTTGATTTCGCGGTTGAAGCGTTCGATCCAGGCCGAGCGCTGCTCGTTGATCTTCTTCCAGTCCTGGAACACGAACTTCTTCTTCAGCTCGGCCGTGTCCTTGGCCAGCACGCGCGCGATCTCACCGCCCATCGTGACCTTGGAATTGGTCGGCACGATCAGATAGGGCGGATTCATCAGCGTGGTCTGCACCTCCGGCATCAGCGCCGCCTCGATCAGCTTGAAGGCGAGCTCGCGGTTCGGCGAGTTCTTGACGATGTGGATCGTGGTCTTGAAGGCGATGGCGCCTTCCTTGGGCGCCACGAACTCGACCGGCACGCCGCGCGCTTTCAGGATCTGGATGGCGTTGAAGTTGCCGGGCGAGATGTCGATCTGGCCCTGCTGGAAGAGGGTCGCGAGTGCGCCGGGATTGGCGGCGACCGCGGCGAGATTGGGCTTGAGCTCTTCCAGCGCCTTGAAGGCGGGATCGACATTGGCTTCCGAGCCGCCGCGCATCTTGGCGATCTCGACCAGCCATCCGGTGCCGAGCGTCGAGTTGAGGTTGGTGATTCCGACCCGGCCCTTGAACTCGGGCTTCCAGAGGTCGGCCCACGATGTCGGCGGCGTCTTGACGGCTTCCGGATTGTAGGTGAGGCCGACGACCTGGAAGAACGGGGCAGGGCCCATCGGCTCCTGCGCCTCGGCGATCAGGTCCTTGTAATGGACGCTTTTCTCGACCGGATAGGGCTCGACCAGATCCTGGCCGATGGCGATGAGTGCAGGGCCGGGATCATGCAGCATGACGTCGATCGGCGGATTGGCTTTCGCAGCGTTGACCTTGGCGATCTGGTCCACCGAGAGCATGGGATCGAGCACGATCGCGGCGTCTGCGTTCGCCTTGCGAAATGCCGGCACCAGCACGGCCTTGTGAGCTTCCTCCCAACTTCCGGTGAAGGTCGCGAACACCAGTGGGCGAGCCTGGGCAAAGCTCAAACCTGGAAATGCCTTCATGGCCCCGAGCGTGAGCGCCGTGGTCAGCAGGCTTCTGCGGTTCATGATCATATCAAACTCCCCCCTGGACAAAGACTGGATTTAAAGCGTTGCGGGAAAGGCGTTGGCGAGCGACGGGGCGAGCGGCGCGAGGCGCACCGCAGCACCGTTCTCCAGCGCGCGCGTCTCGCCGATGCGCGCCTGGGAGACCTTGACGCCGGAGCCGTCGGCGGTCGTGACCTCGTGGACGACGGTCGCGCCCAGCGGCAGCGACATGCCGACGACGCCGGCAAAGCCGGTCTCGTCGCCGACGAATTGCAGATGCTCGGGACGGATGCAGACGGTGACTCGGCCACCTTCGCTGAGCGCCCCGCCGGCGGGCCGTGCGATGATCTCCGCGCCGGCGTCGAGGCGCACCTTGGCGGCGGTACGGTCCGCCGAAACCACCACGCCGGGCATGCGGTTGGTCGAACCGACGAAAGTATTGACGAACAATGTCTGCGGCCGGTCGTAGACGTCGGACGGTGTGCCGAACTGCTCGAGCTTGCCGTGGCTCAGCACGGCGACGCGGTCCGCCATCGATAGCGCCTCTTCCTGGTCGTGAGTGACGATGAGCGTGGTGATGCCGGAAACGCGTTGCAGCCGCTTGACCTCGATCTGCATGTCGAGCCGCAGATTCTTGTCCAGCGCGGCAAATGGCTCATCCAGTAGCAGGATCGACGGCTTGATCGCGAGCGCCCGGGCCAGCGCGACACGCTGCTGCTGGCCGCCGGAGAGTTGCCTCGGGAGCCGCTCACCCATAGCCGGCAGCTGCACCAGATCCAGCAGGCGTTGCGCCTCGCGCTGGCGCGTCGCCTTGTCGATGCCGCGGGCGGCGAGGCCGTAGGCGACGTTCTCACTGATCGACAGGTGCGGAAACAGCGCGTAGTTCTGGAACACGATCCCGACGGCGCGGCGGTTCGGCGGCAGCGTGTCCACGATGTCGTCGCCGATGATGATCCGTCCTTGCGTCTGCGCGATGAAGCCGGCGATGATACGCAAGAGCGTTGTCTTGCCGCAGCCGGACGGGCCGAGCAGGGCGATGATCTCGCCACCCTTGATGTCGAGATTGATGTTCTCGACTGCAAGCGCGCCACTCGGGTACCGGTGCGTGACCGCATCGACGACGAGCGATCGGCCGCCTTGCGTTTCAGCCATGGTGTTGCCTCCCGTTGCCCCAGAGGAGAAAGCAAGTCTCATGCCCGTGCCTGTCGCTTTTCGGCGCGCGCTCAGGCATGGTGGCCCGATGACATCGGATCGATCGGTTTGCGACCTCACAACCACGGAGCTTGCCCGCACGATTGCGAGGCGCGAACTGTCCTCGCGTGAGGCCGTTGAAGCGCATCTTGCGCGGATTGGGAGTCTCGACAGTCGGTTGGCGGCGTTCGTGACTGTCTATGCCGATGGTGCTCGCCGCGCCGCGCAGATTTGCGATGCGGCATCGGAGCCGCTCGGTCCGCTGCACGGTGTGCCTATCGGGATCAAGGACCTCACCGACACCGGCGGGCTTAAGACGACCTATGGATCGATGCTGTTTCGCGATCACGTTCCGGCCGAGGACGATCTGGTGGTCGCGCGGCTGCGCCGCGCCGGTGCGATCATTCTGGGCAAGACCAACACGCCGGAGTTCGGTTTCGGCGCGGTCTGCACCAACCGATTGTGCGGGCCGACGCGCAATCCCTACGATTCCGCACTGACCTCCGGCGGATCGTCCGGCGGCTCTGCCGTCGCGGTCGCATCCGGCATGGTGCCGCTGGCGCATGGCACCGATTTCGGTGGCTCGGTGCGCACGCCCGCAAGCTTCTGCGACGTCGCCTCGATCCGGCCGACGCCCGGCCGCATTCCGTCGCCGCGCCGCCCGCTCGGCTGGGACATGCTCGCCACCCACGGTTTCCTGGCCCGCGGTGTCGATGACCTCGCGCTTGCGCTGTCCGTGTGCGAGGGAAGCGATGGGCGCGACCCCGTATCGATCGGCCTCGGCAGCGACGATTGGTCGAACGCGGGACGTCCGAGGATCGCCGTCACACCCGATTTCGGCGTTGCACCGGTCGCACGCGACGTTCGCGTGCGTTTCACCACCGCGTGCGAGGCGCTGGCCCGGGTTGCCGAAATCGTGCCGTCGTCGCCCGATTGTAGCGGCGCGGTCGAAACCTTCCGCGTGCTGCGCGCTGCGCACATCGCCAACAGCTATGGCGAGTTGCTGAGGACCCGGCGTGCGGAGCTCACTCCGACGGTGATCTGGAATATCGAGGCCGGCACGAAACTGTCCGCGCAGGACTACCTCAACGCAAAACGGCGTCGCACTGCCATCTACCGCAGCTTTCGCGAACTGTTCATCGGTACCGATTTCCTGATTGCGCCGGCCGCGTCCGTCTTCTCCTGGCCGAACGAGATCAGCGATGTCACCGCAATTGACGGGGCGGCATTGGAGACGCCGATCGACTATCTCGCGGTCACCTTCATCGTGTCGCTGGTCGGCTTTCCGGTCCTGACCATACCGGTACGACGACGAGAAGCGAGCGAACTGCCCTTCGGCATCCAGATCATCGCGCTGCCGGGCGGGGAATCCCGCTTGTTTGCCTTTGGCCGTGTTCTCGAGAACGAATTGGGCTTTTCGCATCGTCGGCCGCCTCTCTGATCAGCTGTCGCGATGCTCGATCCGGGCGGCGAGCGCAGCGGCGAGACCGAGGGTCGGTTTGGCCGCGGGCCGCTGGAACGTTCCCGTTGCTGCCTTGCGCAGGCGCAAGGCCACCAGCGCTTCGGCCTGCTTCACTGAGGCAACGACCTGATCGACCACGGGAACGGGAATCCGGTCGGCGACGCGCTCGGCGAGGCCGGAGAGCGGGGCCCCGGCAAAGATCAGAACATCGGCCTTGTCCTCGACGATGGCGCGGTGGGCGAGTTCGACCAGCACGTCCTCCTTCTCGGTGCCGACCTCGGAGATGGCCTGAAACGGCGTATCGAGCATGCGGATGCCGGCGCAACGCTCCCACAGCCCGTGGGCGCGGACGCACTCCTCGTACCAGGGCCCGAGCGCCTGGGCGAAGGTGACGATGGCGAAGCGACGCCCCGCCATGCAGGCGGTCAGCATCGCCGCTTCCGCCATGCCGACCACGGGAATGTTGAAGGTCTCGCGCGCGGCGAACAGGCCGGGATCGCCGAAGGCCGCGATGATCGCGGCATCGACTGTCCTGTGCTGCTCGGCCAGCATCTCCAGCGCAATCGCCCCGCCGATCTGCGCCTCAGTACGTGTCGCGATATAGGGTACGCCGCGGGTCGCGGTGCAGGGGATCAGCTCCGTCCCGGGCGAGACCGCCCGCTGCCCGACACCCATCATCAGGTGCGTGACCTCGGCGCTGGTGTTCGGGTTGAGCAACAGCAGCTTCATGGTTCAGGCCGCCGTCCGCTTGGCCTGAGAGGCGGCGAGGACTTCGAGCAGGGCCGTGCCGGTACGCGCGACATGCGCGCCGAGCAGGCGGCCGGCCGCCTCGCCGTCGCGCGCTTCGAGGGCGGCCAGGATGTCGGCGTGCTCGTCGACCGAATTGCTCCAGCGCCGGTCGGCGCCGAGGGCGAGATATCGCGCGCGCTCGGCCCGGGAGATCAGCGTCTCGTGAGCTTCCCGCAGCGGCGTGTTGCGGGCCATGCGGACGATGGCGTTGTGGATCTCGCCGTTGATGGCGAAATAGTCGTCCAGCTTGCCGCTGCGGTGATGACCCTCCATGCGGGCCTGAAGCGTGCGCAGGCGGGCGAGGTCGCGCTCGGTCGCGCGCTCCGCAGCGAGCTCGGCGGCGAGCCGCTCGATTCCGGCGAGCGCCTCGAACAATTCCGAGATGTCGTCCGCCGCGATATCAGCAATGCGCGGGCTGCGGTTGGGACGAAGCTCGATCAACCCCTCCGCGGCAAGCACTTTCATGGCCTCGCGCAAGGGGGTGCGGGACACGCCGAGCTCCTTTGACAGCCAGGTCTCCTGAGTCTGCGAACCCGGCGGCAGTTCGCCGCGAATGATCATCGTCCGCATCCGCGCCGCGGCACGCTCATGCAGGCCCATCCGCTTGAGTTTGGGCGACTTTCGTCCCTTTGACGCTTCTGGTTTTGGCTGCACGCGTGCCTCGCTTATCACGTTGATCTTAGCCGTTTTCGGCTCCTTTGCTTGCCAAAAATATTGACGTATCTCGCTGAAAACAATGGCATAGCGCGCAAATTGTATTCAGCATGCAGAAAGTGGATTGCGTTGCGGCGAAGGGCGACGGATGATCCTGCGCAATGCGCGGATATCGCGCCTTCGGAGCGGAGTAAGCGATGCGGATGAGTTTGCGACTGGGTCTAGTGGCAATGGCGGCAATGCTTGGCGGAGGCGATCTCGCCTCGGCGCAGACGGCGAAGATCAAGCTCGGCTACGCCAAATGCGCGCACTGCTTGCCGATGTCGCTGATCCCAGGCATGGCCAAGGGCGTCGAGGTCGATGCCACCGGCTTCAACTCGGGGAACGACGTTCTCACCGCCTTGATATCGAAGAGCATCGACGTCGCGCAGGTCACCTATCTCCACTACATCACCGCGCTCGACAAAGGCTTTGACGTTGTTGCCGTGTCCGGTCAGATCAATGGCGGTTCGGAATGCCTGTCCTCCGCGAAGCTGAGCCTGCCGCCCGAGGACTGGGCCACGTTCAAGGCGACCGTTGCGAAGGCGAAGAGCGACGGTCAGCCGCTGAAGGTTGCGGCCTCCCGCGGCAACGCGCAGGACATCCATATGCGCGGGGCATTCCTCAAGCAGGGCGTCGATCCCAACAAGGACATCCAGTTCATCAACATCCCCAATCCGTCCGACCATCTCGCTGCACTCCAGCGCGGCGAGGTCGACATGATCTGCTCGGTCGAGCCGTTTGCATCGCAGATCCGGCTCGCCGGTGCCGGCAAGCACTTCGTGTTGCCGTATGAACAGGCCGCAGGCAATTTGACCAACTTGATCGTCACCCGCTCCGACGTGATTGCGAGTCAGCGCGCGGGCGTCCAGGGCGTCGTCAGCGCCGTGGTCGAGCTCGACAACAAGCTGATCGCCGACAAGGGGCCGTGGATCGAGGTCATCAACAAGCTCACCGGCCTCGACAAGACGGTCGCGACGGAGGCGTTGAAAAATGCATCGCCCGATCCTGCGATCCATCGGTCGCAGACGCTGGCGATCGCGGCGATGATGCGCGACCTCAAGTACATCTCCAAGGACGTCTCCGCGGAAGCGGAGAAGAACATGGACTATTCGTTCCTGGAAAAGGCCACGGGAAAGGCCAAGAATGACCTCGGTTACTGACGTCTCGACCGCGAGGCCGACGTTCCGGCTGACGCGGGCGTTCCAGGGGCTCGAACGCCTCGTCGTCCCCGCGCTGCTGATTGCGGGCTGGGAGGCGTTTGCCCGCAGCGGCATGCTGCCGCCCGCGCTGCTGCCGGCGCCGAGTGCGGTGCTGCATGCGCTCGGCGACTGGGTGTTCGGCTTCGACGAGACCACGCAGACCTATTCTGGCCATTGGCTGCGTGATGCGCTCGCCAGCGCTCTTCGCGTCTTTGGCGGCTTTGCATTGGCCAGCCTGCTCGGCATCCTCGCCGGGGTCGCGATCGGTTGGTCGCGGCTGTTCGAGAAGACGCTGGAGCCGACGCTGCAGATGTTGCGCCCGATCCCGCCGGTATCCTGGATTCCGCTCGCCATCATCTGGTTCGGCATCGCCGACAAGCCGGCGATCTTCCTGGTGTTCCTCGGCGCATTCTTTCCGGTACTGATGAACAGCATCCATGGCGTCAAGACCGTGGACCACAATCTCGTGCGGGCCGGCGCGATGATGGGCGCGAACGGCCGGCAGATGCTGACGGACATCGTGCTGCCGGCGGCGCTGCCGTCGATCTTCGCCGGGCTGCGCATTGCGGTCGGCTCGGCCTGGATGCTGACGGTTACGGCCGAGATGGTCGCGGTAAAGAGCGGCCTCGGCTACGTGCTCTGGGATTCCTACTACTTCCTGCGCTACGACATCGTGCTCGCGGCGATGATATCGATCGGGCTGCTCGGCTATCTCTCCGACCTCGGCCTCAAGGCGATCATGGCGCACACGCTGCGCTGGCAGCAGACAACCACCGTTCAGGGCAGGGCGGGCTGATGGCGGCAATCGAGCTTCGCAACATTGTCAAGGTGTTTTCCGACAAGCGGCGCGGCCGTGACCTCTTGACGCTGGACAACATCAATCTCGACATCGAGGCGAACGACTTCGTCTGCCTGCTCGGCCCGTCCGGCTGCGGCAAGTCGACCTTGCTCAACATCATCGCCGGTTTCGAGCAGGCGACGTCCGGCCGCACGCTGGTGGATGGCAAGCAGGTGGAGCATCCGGGCTCGGACCGCGGCGTGGTGTTCCAGCAGCCGACCCTGATGCCGTGGCTGACAGCGATCGACAACATCGCCTTCCATCTCAAGCTCAAGGGCGTTGCCAGGGCCGAGCGGCACCAGCGCGCCATGGAGTTCATCGACCTCGTCGGCCTTCGCGGTTTCGAGCATCATCATCCCTCCGAAATGTCGGGTGGCATGAATCAGCGCGTGGGCATCGCCCGCGCGCTGCTGATGAACCCGAGCGTCATCCTGATGGACGAGCCGTTCGCGGCGCTGGATGCCCAGACCAAGCTCGAAATGCAGGAGGAACTGGTCGCAATCTGGCAGAAGCGCCGCTGTACCATCGTGTTCGTCACCCACAGCGTCGACGAGGCGCTGGTGCTCGGCAACAAGATCGTGGTCATGACCAGGCGGCCGGGCCGGATCCGCGAGGCCGTCAACTTCGACCTGCCGCGCCCGCGCGACATCACTAGCCCCGAGTTCAACGACGCAAAACGCCACATCCTGTCCCTGATCCGCGAGGAGTCGACGCGCCTGGCGCAGGCGTCGTAAGGTTTCGACATGCGCAAGCGTCTCGGCATGATCACGCCGTCCTCCAACTCTGTGCTCGAGCCCGTCACCAGCGCCATGCTGGCCGACGCTCCCGGCGTCACTGCGCACTTTTCGCGCTTCCGCGTCACCGAGATTGCGCTCGACGCCGCCGCGCTGAACCAGTTCGATGCCTCCGCGATGCTTCCGGCCGCGGACCTGCTGGCGGATGCCAAGGTTGACGCCATCGCCTGGAACGGTACGTCCGCAAGCTGGCTCGGCATCGCCCGCGACCGCAGCCTGTGCGAGGCGATCACGGCCCGCACAAATGTGCCGGCGACGACATCGACGCTGGCCTGCATCGATGCCGCCCGCGCGCTCGGTGCCAGGCGCGTCGGCCTGGTCTCGCCCTATACCGACGATGTCCAGCGGCGCATCGCCGACGTCTGGGCCGAGGAGGGCGTTGCTCCGCATGCCGAGCGGCATCTGGGCTTCCGCGACAACTTCTCCTTCGGCGAGGTCGCGCCGGCGGCGATTGCGGACATGATCCGTGCTGTGGCGGCGGAGGGGGCTGACGTGATCGTCATTCTCTGCACCAATCTCGACAGTGCTGCCCAGGCGGCCTCGATGGAGCGGGAGCTGGGCGTCGCCGTGCTCGATTCGGTCGCAGTGACGCTATGGCGATCGCTCGGCCTCGCCGGCGGCGACATCCGGGCGCTTGCGCAGTGGGGGCGGATCTTCCAGACATTGCCAGGCATCAAGTGACGGAGGCATCAGTGACGCAGCTCGACCTCGCCATTCGCGGCGGCACCATCGTGACGGCCAGCGACGAGTTTCGCGCCGATATCGGCATTTGCGACGGCCGCATCGTCAGCATCGCCGATAGCATCGAGGGCGCGGTACGCGAGATCGATGCGACGGGCCTATTGGCGCTGCCGGGCGGCATCGACAGCCACGTCCATATCTCGCAGCCCTCGGGCCCCGACGTGGTGATGGCCGACGATTTTGCCTCGGCGACGCGTGCGGCGGCGGCCGGCGGCAACACCATGGTGCTGCCCTTCGCGCTGCAGGAGAAGGGTACCTCGCTGCGCAGCTGCGTCGAGAACTATCGCAAGCTCGCCGAGGGCGAATGCTACATCGACACCGCCTTCCATCTCATCATCTCCGACCCGACTGCCGTGGTACTCGGGCAGGAGCTGCCGGCGCTGGTCAAGGATGGCTACACCTCGTTCAAGGTGTTCATGACCTATGACGACCTCGTGCTCAGTGACAAGCAGCTGCTCGAAGTGTTCGACGTCGCGCGCCGCGAGGAGGCGCTGATCATGGTCCATTGCGAGGGCTACGACGCCATCCGCTTTCTCACCAGCAAGCTGGAGCGCGAAGGTCATATCGCGCCGTACTATCACGGCACCTCGCGGCCGCAGGCGGTCGAGCGCGAGGCGACGCACCGGGCCATCAGCCATGCCGAGGTGATCGGCGTTCCCATCATGATCGTGCACGTCTCGGGCCGAGAGGCGATGGAGCAGGTGCGCTGGGCCCAGCAGCGCGGCCTGCCGGTGCATGCGGAGACCTGCCCCCAATACATCACGCTGACGGCCGACGACATGAAGGGCCTCAACATGGACATCACGGGCGCGAAGTACGTCTGCTCGCCGCCGCCGCGCGATGTCGAGAGCCAGCAGGCGATCTGGGAAGGCATCACGTCGGGCGTGTTCCAAACCTTCTCGTCCGATCATTGCCCGTTCCGCTACGACGATCCCAAAGGGAAGCTGACGCCGAATGCGCGTACCTCGTTCCGCTGGGTGCCAAACGGCATCCCCGGCGTCGAGACCCGGCTGCCGATCCTGTTCTCCGAAGGCGTCTCGAAGGGCCGCATCACCCTGCAAAAATTCGTCGAGCTGTCGGCGACCAACCACGCCCGCATCTATGGCCTCTATCCGCGCAAGGGCTCGATTGGCGTCGGCTTTGATGCCGACATCGTTCTCTGGGATCCAAAATTGAAGAAGCCGATCCGGCAGGCCGATCTGCATCATGGCTCAGACTACACGCCATGGGAAGGCTTCGAGGTCACGGGATGGCCGGTGACGACGATCGCCAGGGGGCAGGTGGTCTGCAGCCAGGGCCGGATCGTCGGCACCAAAGGTACAGGCCAGGTGCTGAGCCGGGGCAAGTCGAGCCTGATCTGATTCAGCTCGACTCGCCGCCGACTGCGCCTCTAGCGCGGAATGGCATTAGGTCGATCGATTGCCACGGGCTCGGTGCGACCTCTCCCGCTTGCGGGAGAGGTCGCACCCACCGGGTCGCGCCGAAGGCGCGCCCGATGACAGGCTCCGGCGCGGGTGAGGGCTTTCTCCTCTAAGAGTCTGTCCGGGATCATGCTGTTTTTTGGCAGAGCTTTCGCAGCATGAGGCGGATTGAGGCGAGGCGCAAGAACGCCAATGCCTTTCGGTTGAGGCACTCCCAATCCTTGGCCAAACGGCGGCAGCGGTTGAGCCAGGCGATGGTGCGTTCGACGATCCATCGCTTGGGCAAGATCGCAAAACTCTTTGCTGTATCGGAGCGCTTGACGATCTCGACGTCGATTTGCCGGAGGATTTTGCGAACGGCGGACTGAAAGATCGGCCCCTGATAGCCGCCGTCAGCATAAAGCTTCAGCAGGAATGGATGCAGGCCAAACAGCGTGGCCATCACCAGCACCCCACCGTCACGATCCTGGATGTCCGCCGAATGCACGAGGGCGTGGAGCAGCAAGCCTTGAGTATCGACTAGGATGTGGCGCTTCTTGCCCTTGATCTTCTTGCCCGCATCGTAGCCATGCGGGTCGATCCACGCCCCCCTTTTTCCGCGCTCTTGACGCTTTGACTGTCGATGATGGCGGCGCTCGGGCTGGGTTCTCGGTTGGCCAATTCTCGACATTGTACATAGAGCGCGTGATGGATGCGATCGAGCGTGCCGTTCCAAGCCCACAAGTCAAAATAGTCGTGCACCGTGCTGCGTGGCGGCAGGTCCTTCGGGATCGCTCGCCATTGGCAACCGGTGCTCAGCACATACATCAGGCCATTGATCACCTCGCGCACATCGACCGTGCGCTTGTTGCCGCCTCGCTTGGCTGGCGCAATCAGCGGCTCCACCAACGCCCATTCCTCATCAGTCAAATCGCTTGGATAGCGTAGCCGGCTTCGGTCGTAACGACCGCGGTTCTCCTTCGTCCACATGGGCGCCCCTTCGAATCGGACCGCCACCCTTGAATCACAAATGATTCCGATGATTCAAGATGTTCCCGGACAGACACTAAGGGATTATCCCATTGCGGAAACACCCTCTCCCACAAGGCTAAGGCGTGCACATATCTCGGAGCCTCCAACCGGCTGACATTTGCTTGAAGCGGTGCCATCCTCTGCGCATAGTGATGGGACCTGGTGGCCGCTCCGAGGCGTAGCCGGTCCATCCTCCGAGGCGAGCGATGATCCATGCGAGCCATGCGACAGAGTGCTTGGAGTGAGGGTTCTTTTGCTTGACAGTCCTGCCTTCGAGCTGGACCTGCAAGATTTCGAGGATCGGCAGTTGGTCCGGAGGCACCACGTCGGTGGCGGGGCGGTCGACCGTGCCATCACGGGCGAGGACGAGCTGCATGATCTTGGTAGCTGCCGTCATCGCGATGGCAGCGAGCTTGAACAATGCCTCAGCCGCCTCGACTTGGCTGCTCTCGATGTCGAGGCCTTGGCTTTTACTGGTGCGGAACAACTGCTCGATGTGCCAGCGCTGACGGTACCAATCAACGATCTGCAGCGCCTGCTTCACGGTCGTCACCGTATGAGTGGTGAGAAGGCGCCAGTGGATCGACTCCCCGATAACGGGATCCAGTTCCTTCACTTCAACCAAGCGCAACGTCAATTGACGCGCAGCTTTCCGGTCGCTGCAGTTGGCCGGGCGCTTGATGGTCACCCCGCCAAAGCGCAGTGCGATCTTGGCCGTTCGTGCCGCACGGCCGGGCTGTGCCCGAACCTCCAAGTCGAAGCTATGCTGGACCGGCCAACTTTCGGCAATATCAAACAGCTTTCCGCCGCCCACCAGGGCGCGATCGCGACAGGCACGTGTAAGCAAATGGGTCCGTGCGTCAGGAATCCGGTCAAATTCCTCGTAAATGTCGCTCTCACGGTCGCCAACCACCGTGACCATCGCCGCAGCAGCAAGCGCACTCTTGGCGTCGGCCGCGCTCTTTATCCAACGATAGGACTCCTTCTCTTCGATTGGCTGGCTCTGGTAATCGGGCGACGCAGGCCCCTGGCGCGTCCAAATCTGCATCCCAGCGAGCCCGAGCAAGGCTCCGCTCCCGGCGTCAACGGCCAACACCGGATGCACAAACAGGCCTGGGTCAATCCCGTTCCCGGAAGGGCCAAGGCCGCGGACCCGGCCCGCATGCCTCGCGTAGTTCAGTTCCGTCGTGTCCTGGATCGCAAGCACATGCAGGCCTGCACACTGCTTCGACAGCACCTCTGCGCCATGCCCGACGATCTCGTCCACCGTTACGCTCGGATTGTTCAACCACCGGCTGAAGCCGACCCATTCGGCGCGGCCATCGGCCGCTGCTCGCAGATTCATCGTCACGCGTTCGACGGCGCGCCGCAACAACAGCGCCCCCTTTTGGCCAGTCGAACGTCTCCAAAACGGCCGACCGACCAATCCATTCCTGCCTTCAATGCGGTTATCCTTCTTAACCGCATTACAAAGAATCAGACTCGATTCACTCAAGGCAAGAAAATTCTGTGCACGCCTTAGCGCAAGCGGGAGAGGGGGCCGACTACCGTCGTTGCAGCGATTAAGACTCATCTCATCGCGCTTCAGAAGGTCGCGGCCATTGCAGCGAGGCGTTGATGGGCCCGTTCGCGGGCAGCATCGATCGGCGCTTGCGGTCCCGTGGTTGGACCGATCAGAACGAAACGGACATTTCTGATGCCGATGAAGCGCAGGATTTCCCGCAAGTAGGGCGTAGTCATATCGATGCGGCCGCGGTTCATGCCGGTGGCAAAATCGCTGCCGCTTGCGATGATCACCAGCGTCGGCCGATCCTGCAGCAGCGGGAAATATCCGTGTGACGGATCGAACCGAAAGGTGAGCCCGGGCTGGACGATGATGTCGAACCACTGCTTGAGCTTGTAGGGGAGGCCGAAGTTCCACATCGGGGTCGAGATCAGCACCCGGTCGGCGAGCGAGAAGCGCAGTGCCATTCGCTCCGCCTCGGCAAAGCTGTCGCGCTGCGCATCGGTGAAGCCCTGAGCCTTCATGCGTGCGTATTTGGCCTCGACGATCGGACCGGCGAACTCAGGCATCCGATCACGCCAGATGTTCACGACATCGATGTCCCAATCCGGCCGAGCCTGGCGGAAGCCATCGAGAAAGACGCGGGCGCCGGCCGTCGAGACGGACTCGGCGCGAGGCGAGCAGGACAGGTGCAGGAGCTTTGCCACAGCTCATCCCAGCGCTCTGATCACGGTGTCGGCTCTGGTCACGACGGCGACGTTCTGCATGGCGAAGTTGATCGAGGCGTGGTGCCAGTCGGCATTCATGGTCGAGCAGCAATCCTCGGGCACGATCATGAAATAGCCCTTGTCGGCGCCGGTCCGCGCTGTGTGCTCGACCGACATGTTGGTCCAGGCGCCGGTATTGATGATCATGTCGCGGCCGGTGGCCTTGAGAATCGTCTCCAGCCGCGTACCTTCCCAGGCGCTCATGCGCATCTTCTCGACGACGAAATCGCCGGGCCGTGGCTCGAGGCCTGAAACCGGGGCCGCGCCCCAACTCCCGCGCACCATCGCCTTGCTGTCGACGAGGCCTTCGAACAGCGGAGCGTTCAGCGTGACGCCGGGTGCGCCGGGCTCGACCACGAACCAGACATGGATGATGGCGACGCCGCGGGCCCGTGCGGCTTCTGCCAGGCGCCGCACATTCTCCACGACATGCTGCTGCTTGGCGTGTCCCGGCGCGCCGGACTCGGCGAAGGCGCCGCCGTCCATGATGACGTCATTCTGGAGATCCTGGATGATCATGGCGCAGCGTTGCGGATCGAGCCGCAGCTCACCCTCGGCGAGAATGGGCGCGGCCGGGGCGGAGCCCGATGTTGCGCCACCGCTGCTTCGCCGGCCGCTCATATACGGCTCGTGCCGCGGACCGGCCTTGGTCGGGATCGCATAGACCGAACGCGTCGCGGTCAGGTAGAGCGTGCGGAAGTCCGGCCCGCCCCAGGTGAGGTTGGCGACCAGCTCCGGCACGCGGACCTTGCCAAGCAGCTCGCCGCGCGGCGAATAGACCCAGACGCCGCCGGGCGCGGTGACCCAGATATTGCCGTGCTGGTCGCACTTCATGCCGTCGGGCAGACCGGGTTCGAGCTCGGACTTGATGCCACTCGCAAACACCCGTGCATTGGCCAGCGAACCGTCGCCGTTGACGTCGAAAACGCGGACCAGGGCCTGCACGGTGTCGTTGACATAGAGCAGCCGCTCGTCAGGCGAGAAGCACAGCCCGTTCGGCTGATCGAACAGATTGCGCTCGACCACGAGCTTCGGCTCGCTGCCGGGCACGAGGCGATAGACGCCCTGGAAGCCGAGCTGGCGCGGCCGCTCGACGCCATAGACTGGCATGCGGCCATACCAGGGATCGGAGAAATAGATCGCGCCGGATGAGTGCACGCAGACGTCGTTGGGGCTGTTCAGCTCCTGGCCGCCGAAATGCGAGGCCAGCACCTCGCGCCGTCCGTCGGTGCGTTCGCGGACCAGCGACGAGGTCGCGTGCTCGCAGACGATCAGATTGAGCTCGGCATCATAGGTCATTCCGTTGCACTTGTTCGAGGGATGCTTGACCTCGACGACGCCGCGCCGCGCATCCCAGCGCCTGCGCAGGTCGGCCGGCATGTCCGAGAACAGCAGATAATGATCGACCGGATGCCAGATCGGCCCTTCCGTGAAGTCGAAGCCGGTGCCGATCTGTGCGACCGGCGCATAGGGGTCGATCAGGGTCTCGAACTCGCTTCGCAACGTCACATGCGTCATCGGTCGATCCTCGATAACCTTAAGCCGGGAACCAGTTGCGCTGGGGGAGGGACTGTACGATCGGGCCGGGGACCTGATCATGCAGCCGACCCACGACGTTGCCGCCTTCGATCTTGGCGGGCCGGTCGTGTACCGGGAGCAGGTAGCGCGAATTGCTGAGAAGCTTCTTGATGGCCGCCTTCTCTGCGCGCTTGGTGGTGCCATGGTTGCCGGTGGTGCGCGGCTCCCAATCGTGTATTTCATGGAAAGGCGTGACGATCTGATCGTTGAAGTCGTAGATCACATCGCCGCAGATGGTCGCAATGCCGTCGGCTGTGTGGACGATGATATTCATCGAGCCCTCGGTGTGCGCGTTGGCGGCGTCGCAATAGACGCCGGGCATCAGCTCGATCGGTCCGGTGATCTCGAGATCCAGGAAGCGCAGCGCGCTCTTGGTGTGCAGGCGGTCGATCAGGTGCTTGATGTCGGGCGCCGGATATTGCGGATGCATCAGGCCGGAGACGGAATATTCGAGCTCCTTGCGGTTGAGCACGACGGTCGTGTTCATCGGGAACAGATCGTCCTTGCCGGCATGGTCGATGTGCAGGTGCGTGTGGCAGACGAAGCGAACGTCGCCCATGCGGACGCCGTGGCGCGCGAGCTGGTTCTCGATCATGTTCTCATGATACTGGAGACCCCGCATGCCCAGCGTCTCCATGATCTGATTGGAGCGATAGCCGGTGTCGACCACGACCGGATAGGGGCCGCCGAGGATCAGGAAGCCGAGGGTGAGGACGCGGCGGGTGCGGCCGCAGTCGCGGCCGAGCACCAGGAAGCTCGATTCCAGCTCGATATCGCCGTAGTCCAGGATCTTGATCTCCAGCGCCATTCGGTTCCCTCCTGTCTCGTTTCTTGTCTGTCAAAGCCGATAGACGCGCGTCGCCGTCGTCCTGAAGATCGCGTCCTGCTGCTCCGCACTGAACGGGGCGGCTGCTGCGCGAAAGGCTCCGACTAGCTCGCGATAACTGGTCCACAATTTCTCGATCGGGAAATTGGAGCCGAACAGGCAGCGCTCGGCGCCGAAGATCGCGACGGTGTCGGTGAGCACGGCGGCGATATGCGCGGGATCGTTGCGATGGATGAAGGTGCCGAGACCCGAGAGCTTCGAGACAACGTTCGGACAGGCCGCGAGCCGGGCCATCCCGGCGCGCCACGCTGCGCGCCCCGAGGGCGAGAGATCCTCGAGCATGCCGGCATGCTGCAGGATGAACGTCACGTCGGGGCAGGACTCGGCGAGCTGTGCAGCATCCGGCATTTGCGGCGTGAAGACCTGCAAATCGAAGCTCCAGCCGTAGCCGGAAAGACGCGCGACGTTGCGACGGATCACGGGATCGGCGCAGAGATCCGGTCGCGCCGCGAAGCGATAGAGCGGGTTCTCATGCCAGTGTAGCTGCATGCGCACGCCGCGCAGCAGTGGATAACGCTTGAGGCGGTCGAGCTGCGGGCGGACGTCGTCGGCCGCGAAATCGGCGTAGGCGACGATCGCGTGCGGCCAGCCGTGCTCGTCGGAGGTGCGCTGCACCCAGGCTGCTTCCTCCTCGAAATGCTCGGGCGCCCAGTTGGTCTGCACATAGACGGACCGGGTGACGCCGCTGTCCTCGAGATCGTCGAGATATTCCTGGATCGGGTAGTCGCGGCGGATCGGCTCGTAGGGGCCGAATATGCGCGGCTGCATCGGACCGGTCAGCCAGGGCAGATCGGCCTGCCGCCAGATGTGGTGATGGCCGTCGACAATATCGTTCACGCCGCTCTCCTTCCCAGTGCCAGGACATGAGCGACGATCGAGGCGCTCGATCCGCCGTCCACGAGATCGTCGACGAAGCGCTCGATCGCGACGAGCGCTTCGGTTTGCGGGCGGAAGCCGGGGCCTGTCGCGAGGGGCGTCAGCCAGCTCAGGCGCCAGGCCCGCCGCGATAATTTCGCGACCGCGTCGCGAAGGGCATCTGGCTCGCCGCGCTCGAGCCCGTCCGACACGATGATCACGGCGGCGCCGCGGGCGTAGCCGCCGAACCGTGGGACCGCCAGGAACGCCTGCAGCGCGTCGCCGATGCGGGTGCCGCCGTCCCAGTCGCTGACCAGATGCGCTGCGGCGCTCAGCGCCTGCTCGCGGCGTTTCAGCCGCAGCGCGCGGGTGACACGGGTCAGGCGCGTGCCGAAGGTGAAGACCTCGACGTCAGGCGCGGCCTGCACCAGCGCATGCGCCAGCCTCATGTTCTCCTCGGTGCGGCTTTTCATCGAGCCGGAGACGTCGATCAGCAGCAGGATCTTGCGCGGGCGCTGGCGCCGCTTCATGTGGCCGAGGCGCAGGATCTCGCCGTCGCTGCGGACGCTGTCGCGCAAGGTGCGGCGGAGGTCGGCGAAGGGGCCGCGGCGCGCCCGCGTGCGGCGGTGCCCACGCCGTCGCGGCAGGCGCCGCGGGGCCTCGCGTGCCAGGCGCCGCAGCGCATCGGTCGTGGAGAGCTGCGCGAAGCGGCGCTCGACCAGCGCCTCGGTGCGCGTCGCGGTCAGGCCGGACTCGCTCGCGTCATCGGAGAGCAGGGGCTCCTCGTCGCCGCGACCTTCCTCCTGGAGCCGGACGGTCTCGTCGTCCTCGCCGTCTTCGGCATGCTCGATCGCCTCGCCGCCACGGAAATGGAGGTCGAACAGCCGGTCGAAGGTGGCGCGGCGCTCGGGCGGCGGAGCGAGGGTGGCGAGCGCAGATTGCTTGATGTCGTCGAGGTTGCGCGGTCCCAGCAGCGCGATCGCGGCGAGGAACGCGGTGGTCTGCTCCGGCGCCACGGCGAAGCCGTTGGCGCGCAGCAGCGCGACGAAGGAAACAAAGGTGCGGGCAGCGCGTGGAAGCTGCAGCTCGGTGCTCATGCGGTCGCCTCCGCGAGCATGGCATCGAGCCGCGGCGCAATGAAGTGCAGGTCTTCTTCGTCCTTCAGCGCGACGCCGATCGAACGTTTGAAGGCATCAGGCCAGCGCGCGCCGCCCTTGTTGAGGAGGGTCGCGGCCTCGGCCCAGTCGACGGCTTCGGCGATGCCGGGCGCCTTGCTCAGCGGTTCGCGCCGCAATCTCTCGACGGCAGCGACGACGGCGCGGGCCGTGGCCTCGGCGACGCTGGATGCGCGCATCATGATGATCCGCGCCTCCCGCTCGGCGCTGGGATAGTCGATCCAGTGATAGACGCAGCGGCGGCGCAATGCCTCGTGCAGATCGCGCGTCCGGTTGGAGGTGAGTACGACGACCGGCCGCTCGGCGGCGCGCACCGTGCCGCGCTCGGGAATGGAGATCTGGAAGTCGGAGAGGAATTCGAGCAGGAAGGCCTCGAACTCCTGGTCGGCGCGGTCGATTTCGTCGATCAGGAGCACGGTGGAATCAGGCGCGCGCAGCGCGGCCAGCATCGGCCGCTCGATCAGGAAGGTCTCGCCATAGATGTCGATGCTCTCATCGCCGGCCTGGCGGATCGCCAGCATCTGGCGCGGATAGTTCCACTCATAGAGCGCGGCAGACGCGTCGATGCCCTCATAGCATTGCAGGCGGATCAGGCGGCGGCCGAGCACGGCAGCTATTGCCTTTGCCGCCTCCGTCTTGCCGACGCCGGGCGCGCCTTCCAGCAGCAGCGGCTTGCCCAGCGCAAGCCCGAGATAGGCGGCGGTCGCAAGGCCCTCGTCGGCGAGGTAATAGGCCGCGCGCAGCGCTTTCTCCAGCGCCTCCGGGCTGTCGATGCCGACGATGTTGCTGCGAACCGCCATGAACCCGCCTCAGCGCCGCGCCTGCGGCCGCGCGCCGCCCTGTGCCTTGATCGCCCGCAGCACTTTCTCGGGCGTGATCGGCAGGTCGTCGATGCGCACCCCGACGGCGTTGAAGATCGCATTGGCAACGGCCGGCAGCACCGGATTGGCGCACATCTCGCCGGGGCCTTTTCCTCCGAACGGACCATCAGGCGCGGGGCGTTCCAGCACCGCGATGTCGTGCGGGCAGATGTCGCCGGGGCCGGGCATCAGATACTCGACGAAGTCGCGCGGGCCGTGGACGGGATCGGGATAATACGGCTCCGGCGTCTCGTAGAGCGCGTGACTGACGCCCATCCAGGCGCCCCCGACGAGCTGCTGCTCGACCAGCCGCGGATTGAGCGCGCGGCCGAGCTCGTAGGCGGAGTCCATCCGGACCATCGCGATCTCGCCGGTCTCGTCATCGACCTCGACCTCGGCGACGAGGCAGGCATGGGCATAGCAGGTTGCCGGCGACATCTCGCCGGTTTCGGGATCGACGTCCGACAGCGGCACAAGAAAGATGCCGCGTCCGGAGATGGTCTTGCCCTGCTTGAACTGCGCGGCAATGGCGACGTCCTTTGTCGAGATCGAACGGTGCGGCGCGCCCTTGACGTGGATATTGCCGCGGCCGTCGGTTTCGAGATCGGCGGCGTTGACCTCGAGCTCCTCGGCGGCGGCCTCCATCATCACGCCGCGCGCCTCCCGGGCGGCGGCCATCACGGCGTTGCCGACGCGATGGGTGCCGCGCGAGGCGAACGAGCCCATGCAGTGCGGGCCGGTGTCGGAATCGGCGGTGTCGACGTAGACGTCCTCGACGGGCACGCCCAGCGTCTCCGCACAGATTTGCCGCGTCACCGATTTCATGCCCTGGCCGAGGTCGATCGACGACAGCGCCACGGTAAACTTGCCGCTCGGGTTGGAATGCACCAGCGCCTGGCTCGGATCGCCGCCGAGGTTCATGCCGATGGGATAATTGATCGACGCCATGCCGCGTCCGCGATGCCTGGTCATCTAGCGCCTCCTGGTGCCGAACACGGAGGAGAAGCGGGTCGCGCCGTGTGAAGGCGCGGCTGGCCGCGGCGGAGGAGGTGGCGGCGCCGGCGGCGGTGGCTCGCGCGGCGGTTCGCGGGTGACGGTGGGCGGGAGCCGATCGTAGCTGGTGCGCTGCTGTGCCGGAGTCGTCGGTCTCGGACGCGCATCCCCCGGCGTCGGCGGGATCGCGGCGCGGCTGCCGCCGCCGTCCTTGCGCGAGGAGGCGCGCCTGAACTCGTCGCGGATCGGCCATTTGGCTTTTTCCGCCGCAACCTGGACGCACTCGATCAGCGCGGTGTTCTTGGCCTCGCGCCGATGCGCCTTCATGTCGCCGTCGCGATAGGCGTTCAGGATCCGGAACTCCATGGGATCCATGCCGACAAGATGAGCGAGCTTGTCCATCTGGCATTCGATGGCAAAATCCATTGCGGTGACGCCGAAGCCGCGCATGGCGGTGGCCGGCGTCCGGTTGGTGAAGACGCAATAGACGTCGCCATAGACGTTCGGGATGGTGTAGGGCCCCGGCAGATGCGCGGCGCATTTCACGGCGGCATAGCTCGACAGCCGCGTATAGGCGCCGCTGTCGAAATAAGCGCGGATTTTGCGCGCGACGATGCGGCCGTCGCGCATGACGCCGTCCTTGATGTAGATGCGCTCGGCGCCGCGCGGCGGACCGTATTGCATCTCCTCCTCGCGCCCGAATACGTAGCGGACGGGACGTCCGGTCAGCATCGCGCCGAGGATCGCAAGCGGCTCGGTCAAGGTGTCCACCTTGCCGCCGAAGCCGCCGCCGACGGTGCCGCCGATGAAGTGGAACGTGTTGGAGGGCACGTCCAGGATTTTGGCGCAGGTGTCGACGGAGAAGAACAGCGCCTGGGTCGAGGTGTAGACGACATAGCGGCCGTTGGTGTCGGGCGCGGCGATGGCGCCGTTGGTCTCGGTCGGCGCATGCTCGATCGGCGACATCTGGTAGCGCTGCTCGAGCACGTGGTCGGCGGTTGCGAGCGCGGCATCGGCATCGCCGAAGCGCAGGCGCTGGTGATCGTAGACGTCGTGATAGATGAACGCGTTCTTCGGATAGGTCTCGTTGACTACGGGGGCACCGGGCTTGAGCGCGTCCTCGACGTCGAACACGGTCGGCAGCGGCTCGTAGTCGATGCGAACCTTTGCGAGGGCTTCGAACGCCTCGCGCTCGCTGTCGGCGACGATGGCGAGGATCGGCTCGCCCTTGTAGCGGACCTTGTCGACCGCCAGCGACGGCTCGTCGTCCTTGCCGAAGTTGATCAGGCTGAGCAGCGTGTTGAGGTTGCGTGGCACGTCGGCGCCGCGAATGATCCGGCGGACGCCGGCCGAGCGCTCGGCCTCGGTGGTATCGATGCGGCGCAGCCTTGCATGCGCTTGAGTCGAACGCACGACCTTCAGGTGCAGCATGCCCTGTAGCTTGTGGTCGTTGAAATAGCTAGACGTGCCCGTGATGTGGCCGAGCATGTCCTGGCGCTGGGTGCCCTTGCCGATTTCATTCAGGTTGTCGTCGCGCTCGTCGGCGAAGATGTCTTTGCGCAGTTCCAGCATGGTCGCGTCCTCTAGGCGCTGACCCGGCCGCCGGCGGCGGCGAGGATGGCGTTGATGATCGGCTCGTAGCCGGTGCAGCGGCAGATGTTGCCCGAGATGGCTTCGACCACCTCCTCGCGGCTCGGGGCGGGGTTGCGATCGAGCAGCGCCTTTGCGGCCATCAGCATGCCCGGCGTGCAATAGCCGCATTGGGCGGCGAAATTGTCGGCGAAGGCGCGCTGGAGCGGATGCAGGTTCGGGCCCTGTTTCATGCCATCGAGGGTCTCGATCGAGCGACCCGAGACCGTCTCGGCTAGTGTCAGGCAGGAGAGGTGAAGTTCACCGTCGATCAACACGCTGCAAGTGCCGCAGCCGCCCTGGCCGCAACCGAATTTCGGGGTCATGTCGCCGATCAATTCGCGCAACGCCACCAGGAGATTGGTGCCGCCGTCGACGAAGATCGCGACGTCGCGGCCGTTGTGGCGAAACTGAAGGGGGATTTTTGTCATGGCGAGCTATTCCTGTCCCGACAGCAGGCGCCGCAAATGTACGCCGACGATCTCGCGGCGATACCAGGCGCTGCCGAGCGCGTTGTCGGACGGCGAGGTTCCTTCGCTTGCCGCGGAGGCTGCGGCTGCGATGGCAGCCGCATCCAGCGAGCGGCCTTCCAGCGCGCGTTCGGCCGCGCGGGCGCGGATCTGGGTCGGGGCCATCGAGCCCAGCGCGATCCGCGCGCCGGCGACCCGGCCGCCGCTGACCGGCAGATGCGCGGCGAGCGTGATCACCGAGCCGCCCTTCGGCTTGATGCGCGCGATCTTGCGATAACGGAACGCCTCGCTGCTGGCGGGCCGCGTGCAGGACACCGACAGCACCAGCGTCCCCGCTTGGCGCTCGCGCCCCTGCAGGAACTCCTCGATCGGAATATCGCGCGAGCCGAAGCCGCCTTGCACCGCAATCGTGGCGTCGAGCGCCAGCAGCGCCACGGTGAAATCGCCGTAAGGGTTGGGCGCGAACAGATTGCCGCCGACCGTGCCCATGTTGCGCACGGCGGGACCGCCGATCGAGCGGGCGGGGGCATGCAGGAAGGCGAGGTCGCGCTCGGCCAGCACGCGCGCGAAGGTGACGCCGGCACCGAGCGTGATGCGCGGGCCTGAGGCATCGGTCCGGGTCAGCGCCTGGTCCTGCGCGCGGACGATCGTCGAGATCGACACGTCGCCTTCGTTCAGCGCCCGCATCACCAGCGTGCCGCCGCCGAGATAACGCGCGCTCCGGTCCGACGACAGCGCGCCAGCCGCCTCGCTCGCATTCGCAAAAGTCTTTACCGTCACGGCCATGCTATGCGGCCTCCTTCAGATGTCGGCGGATCGCCTCGAACCCTGCCTGATAGATGTCTTCGGCGACCATGTGGGTGATGCGGTCCTTGTCTTCCGGCTTCGTCGTGAATCGCGATTCCCAGTGCCAGAAGGTGCGGTCGCCGTCGGTGACCGGCAGCAGCCGGACGTGAGCGACATAGTTGAACATCGGGACCGGCGTATCGAGCAGGCAGTAGCTGAACGCCTGCTCGAGGTCGGACAGCGCCAGCAGCTGCTCGCGCAGCTCCGAACCGTCCTTGAGCTTGAAACGCCTGACGCAGCCGATCTTGTCGGAGGATTGCGCACGCTCGATGGAAGAGGTCGCGACCGCCGGATGCCAGCGGTCGTGCCCATTGAAATCGCGCAGCACGTCCCACACCGCGTCGGTCGGTGCGTCCAGGATCGTGCTCTTGACGATATGCGGCACGGTCAGCCCTCTGTTGTTCTCTTCACATCGCCCCGCTTGCGGGGAGAGGTCGGCGCGAAGCGCCGGGTGAGGGGGAGTCTCCGCGAGTCCAACTGCCTCCGTCCCCGGAGAGGCTCCCCCTCCCCCCAACCCTCACAGCGCGAGCGACCCCGCAAGCGGGGCGAGGGGGCGCAGTGTGCCTTGATCGAAACAGGTCGGATCACGTCAGCCCCCGAACACGCGCTTCAAGGCGTCGAAGCCGCCCTGGAACACGCCGCCGCCGATGTTGCTGACGAGCTCGGTCTCCCGCTCCGGCGCGCAGTCGAACTCAGCGGTCCATTCCACGAAGGTCTGGTCGCCGTCCGTGACGGGCGTCAGCCGCAGGGTGGCGACGTAGTTCTCGACGCCCATCGGCGATTCCAGGATCGAATAGGTGCAGAACATGTCGTAATCGGAGAGGCCGAGCAGCTTCTCGCGGATGCGGTCGCCGTTGCGCAGGCGGAAATCCCTGACACAGCCGATCTTGTCGGAGGGCTCGCCGCCTTCGATGCGGCTTTCGGCGATGGCCGGATGCCAGTTCGGCAGGCCGTTGAAATCGCGAACCCGTGCCCAGACGCGGTCGTTGCGGGCGTTGACGACGGTGGAGACGTAGACGCGGGCCATCGCTCAAACCTCAGCTCTTCTTCCGCGGGCCGCGCTCGGAATGCTCGCCGCCCTCGGTCGCGGGCGGGGAGGCCGCCGGCTTCTCGCCACCGCCAGCACCTCCGCCGCCCTTGCGCGCGGCCTCCTTGATGCCCTGCATGTCGCGAGCTTCGCGGATCAGCCCCGGCATCTTGGCGAGACTGCCGCCTTCGACGCCGATGTCCGACAGGATGGAATCGATCAGCGGCGCCTGGACGCGGTAGCGCAGGGCCGAGTCGATCACCTCGTCGGTGGCGCTGCGGCCGCCATTGCCGTTGCCGTGGCCGTTGCCGTTGAGGCCGTCGACCTGGAGAATGCGGATGCCCTCGATCTTCTCCATCGGCTTGACGCTCTCGCGCACGATGCCCTCGATGCGGTCGAGCAGCTTTCTGCGGAACAGCGAGTAGCGCGCCTGGTCGGTCAGCACGTTCTCGGCCTCGTTGAGCAGCCGCTGCGCCTCGGCCTCGACCGCCGCGCGCACGCGCTCGGCTTCGGCCGCGATGCGCGTCTCCTCGGCCTGCTTCTCGGCAAGCAGGATTTCGACGGTCTTGCGCCGCTTGGCGATCTCGCTCTCCCGGGCCGTGACGACGCGCTCGGTAGCTTCCGTCGCGCGCATCCGCGCTTCCTCGGCAGACGCCTTGGCTGCGGACTCTTCCAGGGATTTTGTGTGGATGGCGATCGCCTTCTCCATCAGGACGGTCTCGACCTCCTTCTCGCGATTGACCTCGAGCTTGCGCAGCTCGCGCTCGCGCCCGATGCGGGCTTCGTCGAGACCGCGGTCGGAGGCGATGCGGGCACGCTCGACCTCCTCGCGCGAGGCGATCTCGGCTTCCTGGAGCGACTGGACGCGGGCGACTTCGAGCTGCTCGATGGCGCGGCGCCGCTCGATGCGGGCCGCTTCCAGCGCCTGCTCGCGCGAGACGTCGGTGGTCTCGACCTCCTTGCGCGCGACGATCTCGGCCTGCTTGACCTGGCGATCGGCGTCGATGCGTTCGGAGCGCTTGGTGGAGAGGGCGATGACGCGGTCCTCGTCGGCGATCTCGATCGCCTTCTTCTGCTCGATGTTGAGCACCTCGCGCTTCTTGGAGGAGTTGATGCGCTCGGCTTCGAGCGCCAGATCGACCGTGATGCGCTGGCGCTCGACGGCGTCGCGCTGCTTCAGCTCGGCCGCCTCCAGCGCTCCGGTGCGCTCGATCTCGAGCGCGCGCGTCTCCCGTTCGGCCTGGATCCGCTCGGCCGCAACCGCCTTTTCCTGGGCGATGCGGGCCGCCTCGATCGCCTCGCGCGAGGCGATGTCGGCTTCCTCGACGGCGCGGTTGCGGGCGATCTCCAGCGAGCGCACGCGCTCCTCCTGCGCGATACGCGAGGCTTCCGTGGTCTCGCGCGCGGCAATGCCGGCGACGTCGAGCGCCTGGTTGCGCTCGATCTCCAGCTGCCGCGTGTTCTGCTCGGCGGCGATGCGTTCGGCGGCGAGCGTCCGCTCGCGGGCGATGCGGGCGGCCTCGACCGCGCGCTGGGCCTCGATCTCGGCCTCCTGGATGGTCCGCACTTGCTGGATCTCCAGGGCGCGGGTGCGCTCGTCGGAGGAGATGCGCTCGACATTGACGATCAGCGTCTGCGCGATGCGGGCCTTTTCAGTGGCCTCGCGGGCGGCGATCTCGGCCTCGTCCACGGCGCGGGTACGCTCGATCTCGCGGCGGCGCGTCTCTTCTTCGTTGGCGATGCGGGCGTCGGTGACGACGCGGTCCTGCTGGATGCGCGCTTTTTCGATCGCTTCGCGGGCCGCGATCTCGGCTTCCTCCACCGTGCGCATGCGCTCGATCTCGCGCTGGCGCACCTCGCGCTCGGAGGCAATGCGGGTGGTGTCGATCGAGCGCTGGTTGGCGATCCTCGTCTTCTCGATCTCCTCGCGCGCCAGCAGCTCCTTTTCCTCGATGGTGCGGGTCCGCTCGATCTCCCTCTGGCGGGTCTCGCGCTCGGAGGCGATGCGGGCTTCCGCAATCGCCTGGTCATTGGCGATGCGGGCGCGCTCGATCGCCTCGCGAGCGGAAATCTGCGCCTGTTCGGCCTCGGTTTCGCGCAGCGCCCGTTCGCGGGCAACCTCGGTGCGCTGGAGCGCGCGGCGCATCTCGATGTCGCGTTCCTGCTCCAGGCGCGCGGTCTCGCTCTCGCGCTCGATCTCCAGCGCCTGCCGCTCGGCCTCCAGATTGCGGGCGCGGATCTTGATCATCGAGTCCTGCTCGATGTCGTTGCGCAGCTTCCGCTTGGCCTCGATGTCCTGCATTAACTGGGTCAGACCTTCGGCGTCGAACCGGTTCGAGGGATTGAAGAATTCGAGATCGGTCTGGTCGAGATCGGTGATGGCGACCGATTCCAGTTCGAGGCCGTTCTGGGCAAGGGCTTCCGCCGCTTCGGTCTTGACGCGCGCGACATAGTCGCCGCGCCGCTCGTGCATCTCCTCCATGGTCATTTCGGAGGCGACCGAGCGAATCGCAGAGATGAACTTGCCGGCGAGCAGCGCATGAAGTTGCTCCGGCGCCATGGTGCGGCGGCCGAGCGTCGCCGCGGCGATCGAGACCGCTTCGCGGGTCGGCTGCACCCGGACGTAGAAGTCGGCCTCGATGTCGACCCGCATGCGGTCGCGGGTGATCACGGCATCCTGTCTGGAGCGGACGACCCCCATCGGCAACACGTTCATGTTGACCGGCGTGTAATCGTGGATGAATGGCAGCACGAAGGCGCCGCCATTGATCACCACGCGTTCGCCGAGGAAACCCGTCCGGACGAACGACGTCTCCTTGGAGGAGCGATGATAGAGCCAGTTCACGATGTAGACGCCAACCACGATCACGATGATCGCGACGATCAGCCAGAGGATCAATTCACCGACCAGATTGCCCGACATCCTTCCCTCCCTCGTCCTTTCGGCGTTACCGCGCGCCGATCGCCTTGAATTGACGTACCTGCTCCGTCAGCGCCCGCTCAACCGGCAGTCGCTCCATCGAGGAGGCGCCGTAGAAGCCATGGCAGTGGCGGGTGTTCTTCATAATGAAATCGGCGTCGGCGGGATCCGCGATCGGACCGCCATGCGCGAGTACCAGGATGTCTGGATTGACACTGAGCGCTGCGGAAGCCCAGGTGTCGATACGCGCGGGGCAGTCCCCGAGCTTTGGCGCGGTGTGCGCACCGATCGTGCCGCCGGTCGTCAGGCCCATGTGGCAGACGATGATGTCGGCGCCGGCGATCGCCATCGCGGCGGCTTCCTTCTCGCTGAACACGTAGGGCGTGGTCAGCATGTCCTTGTCGTGCGCCTTTGCGATCATGTCGATCTCGAGCGCATAGGACATGCCGGTCTCCTCGAGATTGGCGCGGAAGGTGCCGTCGATCAGCCCGACGGTCGGAAAGTTCTGGACGCCTGCGAAACCAAGCGCCTTCAGCTGGTCGAGGAAGACATCCATGTCGCGGAAGGGATCGGTGCCGTTGACGCCCGCCAGCACGGGGGTCTGGTCGACCACAGGGAGCACTTCGCAGGCCATCTCCAGCACGATGGCATTGGCGTCGCCGTAGGCCATCAGGCCAGCGAGCGAGCCGCGGCCGGCCATGCGATAGCGGCCGGAATTGTAGATGACGATGAGATCGACGCCGCCAGCTTCCTCGCATTTGGCCGACAGCCCGGTGCCAGCACCTCCACCAACGATCGGCACGCCGCGCCTCGCCATGTCGCGAAACTTCTTCAGGAGGGCTGCGCGTTCAAATCTGGCCATCGCTCACCTCGCTAGCCTCCGCCGCGCGCCGGTGCGGCCGAACAGGGTTCGGAACGCACTGACGATGGCGGCGGCGAAATCGGGATCGTTGATGTTCTTGGGCGTGCGAACGAGCTGGCGGTTGCCGGTCTGCCGCACGGTCCGCTCCAGCGTGCGAAACAGTGCGGCGTCGGCATCCGGATCCCAGAACGGCTGGCCGCGCGCGTCGAGGGCTGAGACGCCACCCTCGGGGAGGAAGAAACGCACAGGGCCGTCCATCTGGTTGAGCCGATCGGCGATCCAGCGGCCCATGCGCTCGTTCTCCTCGGCGGTCGTCCGCATCAGCGTCACTTGCGGATTGTGGACGTGGAACTTGCGGCCACGATAGCGTTCGGGAATGGTATCCGGCGCACCGAAATTGACCATGTCGAGTGCGCCGACCGAGCCCACATAGGGCAGGCGGCTGCGGATGATCGCCCCGAAGCGGTCATCGATCGCCGGAAACACGCCGCCCATCAAGAGATCGCAGATCTCGGTCGTGGTGAGGTCGATCACGCCGGCGAGCTGGCCGGACTCGACGAGCTTCTCCATCGAGCGTCCGCCGACGCCGGTGGCGTGGAACACCAGGCATTCGAAGTCGTCGCGTAGGTCGGCGGTGATCTTCTGCACGGCCGGCGTCGTCACGCCGAACATGGTGATGCCGATTGCGGGCAGCCCGCCGGCCTCGCGCGCCGTTGCGGCACGCGTGTCGAGCCGCGCCTTAACCATGCCGGCGAGCGCATGGGCCCCGTTGGCGAGCACCGCGCGCGAGATCGAGTTCAGCCCCTGCACGTCGGTGACCGAGTACATCATGGTGATATCGGCGGGGCCGACATAGGGCCCGACATCGCCTGATGCGACGGAGGAGATGATCAGCTTGGGCACGCCGATGGGCAGCGTGCGCATGCCCGGGGCGACCAGCGAGGCCGCGCCCGAGCCGCCGGCCGAGATCACGCCGGCGACATTGCCCTGGCGTCGCATCCAATTGGTAAATGCATCCGCCATCGCGGTGACGGCGGCACCACGGTCCGTGCCGAACACGGCGGAGCCGCCGCGACCGTGGTTCAGGGCGATCTCCTGCGCGGAGACATCGCAGGATGAATGCCTGCCACTGGTCGAGACGTCGACCAGCCGCGTGCGCAGGCCGCTTTCGGCGATGATGTCGCGGATGAAGCGCAGCTCCTGGCCCTTGGTGTCGAGCGTGCCGACGACCAGCACCACCGGTGGGCCCGAGGCTTGCGCCGCCGCCGGCTCGCGCTTGCGCCGCGCCGTCTCGTCGAGCCGTGCGACCTGGGTGGAGAGTGTCCGCGCCGCTGCCTCGATGCGAGCGATCGGCACCGGTTGCGACCATCGCGTCGGCAGCGTCGGGTTGGAAACGTAGATGCGGACCGGCCCGTCGCGGCGTGGTGCCGGCGCGGGCTTCGCCTCGGGGCCGGACGCGGGGATGTCGATATCGGGCTCGAGCTCGGCGTGAAGCCCGACGCCGAGCAGCCGCTGCTGCAGCTCGCGGTCGGCGGCAAGGCGCGCGGAGTCGATGATGCGGTTGATGCGGCCGTTGACCATGATCGCGACGTTGCGCGAGATCGCGGTGGCGACGCCGATGTTCTGCTCGATCACGAGCACGGCCATGTCGCCGTCGTCACCGAGCCGCAGCAACATCTCCTCGACTTGCGCGACGATGACGGGCGCGAGGCCTTCGGTCGGCTCGTCCATGATGAGCAGATGCGGATTGGTGAGCAGCGCGCGCGATATCGCCAGCATCTGCTGCTCGCCGCCGGAGAGCTGGCCGCCGCCATGGCCCTTGCGCTCGGCGAGGCGCGGGAATGTGTCGTAGATGCGCTCGACGGTCCAGACGCCCGGCCGCAGCCCGCCGGAGAGTCGCAAATGCTCGTCGACGCTGAGCGATCGCCAGAGCCGACGGCCCTGCGGCACGTAGCCGACGCCGAGCCGCGCGATCTGGGCCGGCGGCCGCCGGGTGACATCCTCGCCGCGGACGCGGATCGAGCCGCCGCTCACGCCGACGAGGCCCATGATCGCCTTGCACAGCGTGGTCTTGCCCATGCCGTTGCGGCCGACGACGGAGAACACGCCGCTCTCCAGCGTGAGGTCGACGCCTTGCAGCGCGTGGGAGTGGCCATAATAGACGTCGAGGCCGCGGACCTCGAGCGCGGCGCTGGAGCGGCGGGCCTCATTCATGGCCGCCTCCGAGATAGAGCTCCTGCACTTCAGGATCGGACTGGATCTCCTGCGGCAGGCCCTCCTTGAAGACGCGGCCGTTGTGCATCATCGTGACGCTCTCGACGACGCGCAGCGCCACGTCCATGTCGTGCTCGATGATGATGTAGCCGATATGCGCCGGCAGCGAGGTCAGGATCTCGATCAGCTCGGCGCGTTCGGTCGGCGACAGGCCCGCTGCCGGCTCATCGAACAGGACGAAGCGCGGCGCGCCGGCGAGCGCGAGCGCGATCTCGAGCTGGCGCTGCTGGCCGTGGGCGAGCTCGGCCACGCGCTGGTCCTTCACGGCGGATAGATGCACGGCCTGGACCAGATTATCGGCCGCATGCATCAGCGCATCGTTCTGTCCCGGTCGCAGGAACGAGAAGCGCCCGCGCGAGACCCCGCGGCAGGCGAGATAGACGTTGTCCTGCACGGTGAGGCCGGGGAACAGCGCGGAGATCTGGTAGGTCCGGCGCAGCCCGCGCCGGATGCGCTCATAGGGCGGGAAATGCGTGACGTCCTCGCCGAAGAAGCGGATGGTTCCGGACGAGGGCGGGAAGTCGCCGGTGATGCAGTTGAACAGCGTGGTCTTGCCGGCACCGTTGGAGCCGAGCACGGCGCGCCGCTCGCCGGGTCGTACGGTGATGGTGACGTCGGTCAGCGCCGCCAGCGCGCCGAACATGCGCGTCACGCCGCGCAGCTCCAGCGCTGCGCCGGCGCCGACGGCGGAGAGGCGCCGGGCAACGCTATCCATGGCTGCGCCTTCCACCGGTTGAGTCGGCGCCGCGACGCTGTCGCTGGCGCCAGCGCTGCCACAGGCCGATCACGCCGTCCGAGGACCAGAACACGATGGCGAGGAAGCCGAGCCCGATCAGGAGGCGGAAGCGGTTGCCGTCGAGGCCGAGCCGGACCAGGAAGTCGAGTGCGAAGGTGCGCAGCAGCACGAAGATCAGCGCGCCGATAAAAGGGCCGATCGGGCGCGTGATGCCGCCGACGACCGCGATGATCAGCACGTCGATGCAGGCGCCGACGCTGACCGAGCCCGGCGAGATCTGGCGGTAGTTCCAGACCTGGAGCACACCAGCGAGTGCGGCCACGAAGGAGGCAAACGCATAGGCTGCGACGCGGTGGGCGTTGACGTTGAAGCCGAGCGCGGCCATGCGCCTCGGATTGTCGCGCACGCCCTGGAGGGCCAAGCCGAAGGGCGCGCGCGAGAGGTATTCGACGGCGAAATAGCAGAGCGCGGCGACCGCGAGCACGATGTAATAGAAGGGGATGTCGGCGCGCCAGTTCACGCCCCAGAAGTGCGGCGTGGCCACGGTATTGATGCCGGTATGGCCGTTGAAGATCGCCCAGTTCTGGTTGGTGAAATAATAGAAGGCAGCGCCGATCGCGAGCGTGATCATGATGGTGTAGATGCCTTCGGTGCGCACCGCGAGCGCGCCGCCGAGCGTGCCGAAGGCGGTCGCCAGCGCCAGCGCCATCGGCACCGCGAGCCACCACGGCCAGCCCAGGCTGATATTGGCGTTGCCGCTGACGCCGAACACGGCGACCATATAGGCCGAGAAGCCCGCGATGGTGAGCTGCATCAGGCTGACCATGCCGCCGTACCCGGCGAGGAACATCAGGCTCAGCGCGATGGTGCCGAGGATCAAGGTGGAGGCGAAGATCTCGATCAGGAAGAAGCCGTTGGCGATCAGCGGCATGATCAGGAGAATGGCCGCGACGATCCAGGCGGCGGGATTGTTGACTTCCGGCCATGTCCGCGTCGGGCGTTGCGCCACGGCGGCGGGTCGAACGGCAATCTGAGCATCGTGGGCGAGCGACATCTCAGCGCCTCGCCAACAGGCCTTGCGGCCGGATCGCCAGCACCAGCACCATGATCAGGAAGGTCACGACGATGGCGTAGGTCGGGATGTAGACCGAGCCGAGCTGCTCGGCGAGCCCGATGATCAACGCGCCGAGTGCAGCGCCTGGGATCGAGCCCATGCCGCCGACGATCACGACGACGAGGGAGGCCAGCAGGAAGCGGATGTCCTCGCCTGGTGACAACGACTGGAAGGTGCCGCCGACCACGCCGGCAATGCCCGCAAGTCCTGCGCCAAAGGCGAAGACGGCGACGAAGACGAGCTGGATGCGCACGCCGGTCGCGGCGAGGATATCGCGGTCGTCGACGCCGGCGCGGACGATCATGCCGATCCGGGTGCGATTGAGCGCGAGCCACATCGCGACGCCGATGACCACGGACGCGGCGAAGATCACGAGCCGCACCGAGGGATATCTGAGATAGACCGGCTCGCCTGAGGATTTGATCGCCGTGACCAGCGGCAGCTCGACGGGACCGATCAGCCAGTTCGGGGTCTGGATCTGGTAAAAATCGCCGCCGCACGCCCAGAGCATGAGGTCGGCGAACACGATCGACAGCCCGATCGTCACCATGGTCTGCCTGAGATCCTGGCCCTCCATGCGGCGGAAGACGATGACCTGGAGCAGCACGCCGACGAGGGCAGTCAGGATGAAGGCGACGATGAAGCTGAGGATCCATGACCCCGTCGAGGAACTGATGGCGTAGCCGACATAGCCGCCGAACAGATAGAGCGAGCCGTGCGCGAGGTTGACGTTGCGCATCAGGCCGAAGATCAGCGTGAAGCCGCTGGCGACGAGGAAATAGAGGCCGCCGAGCGTGATGCCGTTGAACAGGGCGTTGAGAAAGACGCGTTTGCGGCCGATCGCCTGTTCGAGGCCCGGCGGCCAGACCGCGAAGATCAGCCAGAGCATGACGGCAACGGCAATGATCGAGATCAGCGCCCAGGCGGGATGGCGTTCGACAAAGCGGCTCATGCTGTCGCCTCGCTTCGCTTGCTGCAGGGCAATCGCACGTAAAATGCGGATTCTCCGCAGCCCATCCTTCGAGACGCCCGCTTTGGTGGGCTCCTCAGGATGAGGGCGGAGTATGCGGCAGCAGTTTCAACGAGGCCGATGCCGATGAGCCTCATCCTGAGGAGACAGCGGAGCGGTCGTCTCGAAGGACGAGGCGCTTGCTCAGGTCGTTCCAGGCAATCGTGTGTGATGGCGTTCGCGCGTGCGCAGAGAGGTCGCGCCGGAGGCGCCGGTTCACACCAACCCTCTCCCTGCAAGTGGGGCGAGGGGGCATGCAAGCCGTTGCCGGCTGCTGGCCCTGCCATGGACGAACGTCCTCCCTGGACTCAGCGATCCTCTTTCCGGGATCGCGTTGCCGGCATCCTAGCCAGGCGGCGAGGGCGGCGTTTGATCGTGAGTATCTTTTCGTGGCCCGCGATCAGGCGCGCAAAACCTTGGCTGCGCGACGATAATCGGTCGGGGCCATCCCGACATTGGCGGCGAAGAAGCGGGTGAAACCGCTTTGCGAGGAGAAGCCGAGGTCGAAGCCGATATCGGCGATCGGTGCCTCGCTCGCCACCAGCGCTTCGAGCGCCTGTTCCATGATCAGCGTATTGAGATAGAGGTTCGGGGTGACACCGGTCTGCACGCGGAACAGCCGGTAGAAATGCGGCCGCGACAGGCCGGATTCGCGCGCGATGGTGTCGAGCTCGATCTCGGCGCCGGGACTTTCCGACATCATCTTGATGCACTTGCGCACGCGAAAATCGGTGACGGAGCCGCTTGCGCGCGGATCGCGCGCGACCACGGCCTGCTGCCAGCTTTCGTCGTAGCAGATGTCGATCAGCCTCCTCAGCTCGGCATCGAGGCTGGAGAGCGATGGTGCGCCGCACACGAGCGCGGCGGTCCGCCTGATATGCTTGTCGAGTGCAGGAGTACGCCTGAACTGGGTGCGGCCGAAGCGCAGACGGTCGCTGCCCGAGGCATCGGGCGCAAACCATTCGGCGTTGACGTAGAGTACGAAAAAGATGGCGCCGCCATCGAGATCGGCCGGCAGGAAGTTGTGCGGCTCCCAGGGATTGACGGCGACGACGGACGATTCGGTGAGATCATAGTGCCCGTTGGAGACATCGATGCACGCCGGCATGCCGCCGACATGGAAGATCAGATGACCTTCACGATGGGCGTGGATATTGAAAGGGCGGTTCAACTGATAAACCGTCGCCCGGCCGAAGCGGCCGTGGAAGACGGCGAGCGCACGGCTCATGCCTTCCCCTCCCGGATGTTCTTGTCTTTTCAGCCAGCGTTCAACAACGCCGCCGAGATTGCAAGAGCGGAGAGCGACCGCGTCAGCAAGTCGCTCTCCGCTTGCACTGTGCAGGCGTGATGCGTCAGTATTTCTTACATTCCGGAACGGTGCGGCTCGGCAGCCCGATCTTGGAGAAGACGGCCGGATCGTAGCCGAGTGTCTGGTTCACGTTCGGAATCACCTTCACGACCTTGCTGAACAGCGCGCCCTTGCCGTCGTCGACGACCTCGGTGACGAAGTTGGTGCCAATCGCCTGGCGGTTGGAGTCGAGCTTGATCTTGCCGTTCGGCGCATCGAGCTCGATCTTCGCCAGCGCTTCCTTGAATTTAGCCTGGTTGTTGGAGAGATCACCGTTGACCTGACGCAGCGCGAGGATCAGCGCCATGGTTGAATCATAATAGTTGGTCGCCAGCAGCGAGGGGCTCGGGAAGCGCTTGTTGGGCGGGAAGGCGTCCTGATAGGCCTTCACGAACTTCTGCCAGCCCGGATCCTCCCAGGTATCGGCCTGGCCGCTCGCCGCAATGGTGCCGATGAGGGCGTTCTTGGCGTTGCCCTTGGACGACAGGATGGTCTGGTCGATCATGATGGAACCACCCATCAGATGCGCCTTGCCGCCGGCCTGCTGATACTGATTGAGGAAGTTGACGGCATCCGCGCCGCCGAGCCCGAGATAGATGGCGTCGACGTCGTCGGGCAGGGCGGCGATGACGGAGGCGAAGTCCTTCGTTCCCAGCGGCACCCATTGTCGGTTGGTGACTTGCCCGCCCATTCCGCAGAACTCGAGCACCAGCCCGAACACCTGGGTGTAGATGAAGGAATAGTCTTCGCCGACGGTTGCGATCTTGCGGTACTTCTTGTCCTCATAGGCGTATTTGCCGAGGCCGACCTGCCACTGGGCGCCGTCCATATTGTAGCGGAAGAAGTTCGGGGCAGGGTCGACATAGGTCGTTTCCTGCGCGCCGGAGGCCGCATTGATGAAGGTCAGCTCGGGATGGGTCTTGGCAAAGTTCTTCACCGCGATGCCCTCGTCGCCAGAGAGAGGCGACAGCAGGATCTGGACCTTGTCCTGCTCGATCAGCTTGCGCACAGCGCGCACGGCCGAGTCCGGCGTTGCGTCGGTCGAGGCGACGATGAATTCGAGTTCCTTATCGCCGATCTTCTTGCCCAGCACATTGAGTGCCGTCTGATGGCCGCGCATCCCATCCTCGCCAAGCACGGTGTAAGTGCCTTCGAGGGTTGCGGTCACGCCCACCTTGATCTTTTCCTGGGCGATTGCTGCGCCTGAAAGAAACAGGCTGCTCAACGTGAGCAGTCCCATGCTGCATTTCGACATGTGCTCCTCCCCTGTGTCGTCGTTTTGTTGCCGCGCCGACCTGCGCGATGCTCGTGGCTCTCGAAGGCCGCGGCTTTAGAGGGAAGCTAGCCGAAGTCGAATGCGGTGCACGCATCGGTGTCTCGTTCGGTTTGACTGGCAGTCTCATTTTTGAATGTTGCGGCGCAAGTCGTTTCGCGGTGCAGCAGGCGATCGCGCCGCAAAAATCCTGTCGCAGCCGACCTGAACAATCGCATCCGCCGATGATCGTGATGCAGATCCGCGACGGGACTGCCGAGCGCAACGCGTCGCGAACCAACCCGATCGACCCCTCACCACCGCCTGTCGCGTGACGGTACGTTGGCAACCCTGCGCCAAATTGGCGGGAAGGACCTGCGCCTGGTCATCTCCAGGAGAACGAACGACGCCGTGACCGCCCTGAAGATGAAAAACAAAGGCGAGAACGGGTAGCCGGCGCTGACTAGTGTATGCGGTCCGCCTCGGTTCCCAGCATTCGAGCGGGGCAGACATCGAGCTGGCGTAGGCGAGCCTACGATCACCAGTAGCTCAATAAACGTCCTGACCGGAGAGCGTTACTACGGTCCGGATCATGATGCGAATGTCCAACCAAATGCTCCAATTGGTGACATACCAGACGTCGTACTCAACGCGTTTCTTCATCAGCTCGATGGTCGGTGTCTCGCCGCGGAGACCGTTCACCTGAGCCCAGCCCGTAAGGCCCGGTTTGACGTGACGACGACAGGCATAGTTGCCAATCATCTGATCGTAGTAGTTGTCATGCGCAAGAGCGTGCGGCCGCGGACCCACCAGCGACATTTCTCCGCGCAGCACGTTCCACAGCTGAGGCAATTCGTCGATGCTGGTCTTGCGCAGGATCCGCCCGACCCGCGTAACCCGCGCATCCTGTTTGCTGGCCTGCTTGATCTCGGAGCCATTCTCCGACACCGTCATGCTGCGGAACTTCCAGATGTCAAATAACTCGCCGTTGAAGCCCCGGCGTGTCTGACGGAAAATGATGCTGCCTGGCGAATCGAGCCTGACCAGGAGTGCCGTCATGACGAGTAGAGGTGCGAGGCATAGAAGGCCGAGCGAGGCAAGACAGATATCGACGCTGCGCTTCAAGGCTCGTTCGCCGACCGAGAGAGGCGCTCTCTGGACTTCGATCACCACCGAGTCGCCTACGGGCGTGAACGGCCGCGACACAAGGTCGGCGATCTCAAGATCTGGCAGGAGGCGAACCGGATTTGGTACCTGGCGCAGAGATTGGCTGAGGCGCTGAAACAGCGCCAGATCGCGCCAATTGAAGGCCAGAAGGAATTCGTCGACGCCAGCTCCGCGCGAGTTTCGAATGATGGTGGCCAGCTCGCGCTCCATTGCTGCGTCGTCGGACTTCAACGTAGCGTCCAGAACGAAGTGGCGTACCACCTGAAAACCGTTCCTACGCAAATCCTTGAAGCGGACTGAGGTAAAGTCGAGCGGCTCTCCGCTTATCAACACGACCCTTCGTTTGACGGAGTGTCTTCGCGCGAAAGATGAGACCAGAGCGAATCGCCAGATCACGCGATGCGCGCCGAGACCAGCAAGGCCGATCACTGCGAACAGAACGATGGTGATACGGGACAGCTCGGCGGTCGATCTCAGTAGGAAAGCAGAGAATACAAGAATCGCAAGCGAGAGAAGCCAGACGGATGAGGCCTTCCGCAACTGCCAGTTCGTATTGGCCAGGTTGTGGTTATCGTAGCATCCCCTGAAAAAGGCGATCGCCACGAATGCGGTCGCCACAAGCAACGCGACGCCGACGGAAAGTTCTCGCTCGGCCAGTGTCGTCATGAACTTGCGGTGAACCAGGTTTGCGGCGACATAGCTGAGCAAAATGAGCAGGAAGTCGCCTGCCATAATGGCAAATTGAACCGGTCTCTGTAGTGAGACACCGCGTCGTACCAACATCGAAGATGAGGACTTCGAACCGTATGTGGTCAATGACATGAAATGCCTCATTCCAAAAGACGTCACGTGGCAATGCATTGGCTAAAGCAAGGGTGCGTTCAAAAGCCTGGATCGAGAGGTTACAGGTCCGATGATATCGGTGTAGCTCCTCGCGACATTTCGAAGACGGCAATCGCAAATATCAACTTTGCCTAGTGTACCTATCGCGGCGCCAAGGTCCGCAGACACGGCGAGGGTCCGGCCGCAGTGCGCCGCGTGCTGGTGGCTGTAACAGGGAGCGGAGACTCAGCCAGGGGTGGGGGTGGGTCTGCGACGAACTGCGCTGTGCTGCCCGAAAAGAAGTAGAGTGTTGACCAATCTGGGGAGAGCTCGACCCAGTTGCTGCTGCCGGCTGCTCGATTGTTAGCGCCGTTATGCGGCGAGTCCGAAGAACGCCACCAGTCGGCTCCAACGTTGGCAACCACTTTCATTTCGGGGTCGGTCGTCTTCATCTCTATCTGGACGTAGACAGAATCGACAGCTCCGGCGGCGAAGCCGCCGCGTCTCACGAGCCACATCAGGTCGTTGCGGCCGGGAGGGGGACTGTCAACAAGGGTAGTTCCATCCGTCCGAACTTCGATCTTCATCTCGACAGCAGCATTCTTGGGAGCCATTACGTCAAAATGGGCCCCGACGATCTCGTTCTCTGCCTGATCTTGTACCAGTATCCATTCCTTCGTGCTGCGAAGGCGCACATAGGTCTTTCCGTTGGCGACGAGGATCTTGCCGTCCTTGTTCGGTGTGGGCGCCCCAAACTTTGGAAATATTGATGCCATTCCTGTAACGGCAGTGAAGTCGGCGGGAGGTTCGCCGTTCTCGGGCTTTGAGGCACCGTTGCACCAGGAAGAAGTCTTGGGGACGCCTGCTGGATATGCCTGGCTGTAACCAATAGTGTTTTGCTCGATGACACTAGAGGCGAGACCGACGGAGGTGACGGCGTCCGGTCTCCCACTGGCCGCATCGGCATTCTTCGGAGAGACGGCCAGAATTCCAATGAGACCGAGTGGCAGGAGCCAGCCCGAGACGGATCGCTCGAGGGCGTAAATCATACGCGCAATAGCAGCGGGCGGCGAGCAGGACGGGATCAAATGGGAGGTACCAGACATAGACCGACCCATAACCAGTTAAGAGTCTTTTCATATCGTAGGCATTGGACGCGCGTCAGAGTTGACGAACGTCAAGAATGGGCACGCGATTTGGGAGGCCGATAGATCGGTGCACGCCTGGGCCCGTAGTGCTCGTCACGCCCGGTCTATACGTTTGCGACTCTGCAGGTTGCTCCAGCGGACCTTGGCCAGTGCTCCCATGGTCAGGGCGAAAGCCAAAAGGCAGTCGTTCGACAAGGCTTGGACTGCTGTGATTGGATAGGAAAGCATGGCGCGTGAACCGGAGTTGATCGGCTGAAGCCAGATCTCTTCCGTGAGTGGAGATTTGACGGTTCCGTTTGCGGTGGCGTGTTTCTGCTCTCTCGAGGTGGAGGCAGGTCCACCCGGTTCATTCGGGATGAAGTTCTCGCCGCTCCGCGTTGGTGTGGAAGGGCGTGCGGGCGGTGTCTCCCTCACCAAGTCGCGCAGCGGCGGAGCCGGGTTCGCGCGAAAGTCCTCAGCGCTCATGGAATAGAACCCGATCGTCTTCCACTGGGTCGATAGCTCGATCCAGTTACTGCCGCCCACGCCCGGATTATTGCTGTGATCCTCGAGATAGGGCGCTCGCGCGTCGCGCCACCAGTCGGCGCCGACCATGGCGACGAGACTTAGGTTCGGATCGGTAACCCTCATCTCCATCTGAACGTAGACGGCGTCCACAGTGTCGGCCGCGTAAGTTCCGCGCGCCTTGTACCAAAAATGGTTGTTGTAGCCAGCCGGAGGCACATCGAAGGCGATCGTCGCGCCGGCCAGAGGGGTAGCCTTCATGGGAATGGCGACATTGCCAGCGAAATCCGGGACGAAATGTCCCCCGGTCAACTGCGTTCCCGACTGGTCTTGGACTAACGTCCATTCGCCGGCTTGCTTCATGCGAACGTAGGTCTTGGCGTTGGCGACCTCGACCGTCGCGCTCGGATTTGAATACGACGGTGCTCCCACCTTCGGATAGACTTGTCCCCAGCCCTCAACCGCGGTGAAATCTTCGGGTGGCGACCACAGTCCGCCGTCATTCCATCCGTGATACCAATTGTAGCTTGACGGTACTCCTGCCGGAAAGCCTTCGCTGTTTCCGGGAGTGTTTTGCTTGATGAGTTCGGAGAGTGAGAACTCCATCAATTATGCTCTCTTGCTCGCGCCGGACGAGTTGCGTTCCAGCCATTTCGGAGACGTAAACCGGCCCGCGTAAGAAAAGAACAGCGCCATCGACGTGAAATTGTCGATGAGGTTTTCGGATAGAAAGTAGATGAGAAGCACTGTGTACATCGTCTTGGCAGCCCGATCCTTCAGTGAAAACACAATGCTGAAGACGAAGATGACGAAAACAATGCAATTCAGAAGTCCATACTCTGCCAAGACGCGCAAATAGTCATTGTGCGGCGGTAGCGGCAAGACGGTAAGGATGCCGGTCTGACTCGCACCATATCCGAACAATATTCCGCCGAGCCCCAGCGACGAGTATATCTGCCAGATGTTCGTCCAATGGCTGATGCGGAAGAACGCGGACATGTCCGTCGTTCCGGTCAAATCGATCAATTGCTTCGTCGTCATTCTGGCGACGGTGCTGGGGTCGAGGCTCCAGATGACTGAGATTGCGTTCAAGCCTGTCATCAGTCGATCGAGTGCGCCCACGGCGTAGGCGGCGACGCTGGCGCACGCCAACAGGATGATCACGACGAAGACTTGTGGTCGCAACGGAAAAAAGGACCAGAGGCCGATCGAGATGATGGTCGCCAGGGCGGGCCCGACACGGTTCATGATCGCGGCATTTACGAACTGGGCGATCAAGACCTTATTTCCGAACCAGGGGGAAAGGGCAAACAGTAGGGCCGAGAAGTAGAGCGCTGCCGTATTTGTGTTCGGAAAGTAGGAGAACACGTCGGGATATTCGATGCCGGTGTAGACTTGAGTCTGGCCGATCGCCTTGAACAGGAGCGGCAGTGCCGCAAGCACGTAGATGCAACGCTTCTCGGCTGGCCGTATCTGCTCGGCCATGCCGCGGCCGGCGACGTAGAACGAGTAGATTGAGACGAGCTTCAACCCATCGGACAGCTCAAAGGAGCCAAAGTTCACCAGGTAGCTGGCACCTGTGAAGATGCAGGCGAGCGCCAAGAGAAGATTGTAGAAATAGCTTCTCTCGCTGGCGATCAGCACGTGGCGCGCAGACCACAGGATCAGAAGCAGGCTCGTCGAATTGCTCAGGACGTTGAATATGGTCGATCCGGTGAAGTGATAGAGAAAGGTCAGGAAATTCAGGAACACGAGGCCAAAGCAGGTCACTACGAAGAAGCGACCGTGCATGGTCAGCGAACCGGAAGCGAGGTGCGGTGTACCCTGTCTTCCCAGAGCCAGATCGTTCACGGCAGGCGTACTCCGCGCTTCTGAAGGTTTCGGTTCCGCGGCGCCACTCCGGGCGGGAGCGACCTGCCGGGGACCGATCGGTCGGCCCAAGTTGTCGGGAATTGCCAAGGCTGAGTTGATGGTCGTCAATACCTGCCCGGACGCTTCGGTAGACCCTAAGCCGTCAAAAGAAGTGGAGCCGGCGGTGGAACGTAACGCGAGCAGTGTATTCGCCAGAGCATTCGGTCTGCTATGGCGGCGGCAATGGGTCATATATCTGTGCCTATTGCTGACGTCCGGCGCGGCCTTTCTCTACTACGCAGCCGTTGGAGACCGTTACGAGGCATACGTCTTGCTCCGGGCGGGGCAGGGGATCAAGGAACGATCTTCGAGCAACGCAGCCTCGCCATTCGGGGAAGGCGTTGACCTCCAAAGTCGAATGGAATCCCTGTCGCGCATCGCCAAGATCGATCTGGTCATCTTGGAGGCGGCGAAGAACGTCGGCTACGAGAGGCTATCGTCGGACGCAAATCCAACGCTTCTGGCCAGGTTCATGGCCTGGGGTAAGGAGATCGATCTTCGGGACGTGTTCGCTAGGGAATCCGCAGAACCGAAGGAGCGGGCGAAGCCTGTCGACGAGACCGAAGAAGATATCGAGCGTAACCAGGCGGGGATTCTCAGCTTGCGAGACCGCGTGAATGCGAAGCAGGAGGGGCGCTCCGATCTATTGAGGATAACGTTCCGTCACAAAAATCCGGTGGTCGCCGCGAGCTATCTGAACGAGCTCGCGAGCGCGTTGGTCACGGTGCAAAGCCTGGACGTGCAAATGCCAGGTGCACAGGAATTCTTCCAGCAACAAACGAAGCGGCTGGAGGAGGAGGCCGAGATCGCAGCCGCGGATCTGAAGCGCTTCTCCGTCGAAGCCTCAATCTATGCCGTCGATGACCAGCGGCAGCTGCTGCTCAAGCGCGCCAGTGATCTGTCTGCGCTGATTGCCACGACGCGAGGAGCGATCGAGGACAAGAAGGGACAGAAGCTGTCGGTCGCCGATCAGTTGGCGATATTGCGGCCTGTTGCCCAGAACAAGGCCGTGAGTCGGATGGTGACCACGCTCGGAGGGCAAGATAACCGTAAGAGTCTTGACCCGGTCGCCAAGCCGCCTGAGCATTTCGAGGAGCAGCCGCCGTTGCTCTTGATCAAGGTTTACCAGGACAACATGGCAACACTGATGAAGCTGAATGCCGAACTCAATGGGCAGACGGAGCTCCTGAATCAACTCGGCATGGAGCTCGAGAAGGTGAACGCGGAGCTGGCCTCGCTTTCCGCGAAGGAAGCGGAGTACGGAAGATTGAAACGAGTTCTCACAACCGCATCGTCTGCCGCCGCACAGTATGCAGCTCGTATTCTCGAGGAGCAGATAAGCTCCGAGGTCGCCAAGAAGAGCCAGCTCTCCAGCCTTAGAGTGGTGCAGAAGGCCATAACGCCAACAGCGCCGGTGTTTCCGCAAGTCTCGCATCTGATCGCGTTGGCGGCCGCTGGCGGAGTTCTGCTCGGCTTAGGTGCCATCTTCGGTCCCGCGCTTGCCAAGACCACCATGCATCCGGCGTCGAGCTCGGTCACCGGCGCCGAAGATCACGATCCTATCAAGAGCTTGTTGATGGCTGCCCAAAGAGGAGATGGCGTGAGGTCGCTACATGCTGCCGGGCGGGCCGACTACGAGGAAGGCGGTGTCGGGAGTGATGCACGATCATCCAGAGTGCCTCGCTAAGGAGGTGAGAACAGTGGTGTCATGCGTGCGTCATGTGAGGCGTCGGTAGCCGCCGCCGCTACCAAGGGCAATCCCGACATGAAGATATTCAGCATTTGTTGTGTTCGAGACGAGAACGACATTGTCGGCGAGACGCTGAAAGCGGCTCTCGAATGGAGTGATCGGATCTTCGTTTTCGACAACGGAAGCACCGATGGAACCTGGGAAACGCTTCAGGACCTCGCGAAGTGCTATCCCAAGATCGAGCTCGTTGGCCACGACGATCGCACGTTCACCGATGAACTCCGCGGAGAAATATTCGAGGCCCGACGGTACGTAGCGTCGCCGGGGGACTGGTGGTGCAGGCTCGATGCCGACGAGTTCTTCATCGATGACCCGGCACAGTTTCTTGGGAACGTGCCCCAAAGCTATGGCTTCGTCTTTTCGGCCTCAATGAACTTCTATTTTACGGATGTCGATTTGAGGAACTACGAGGAGAATCCGGCGGCGTGGCTCGCCCGTCCCGTGCACGAACGGCTCAGATACTATCAGAACAATTGGAGCGAGCCGCGTTTCGTTCGCCATAGAAGTGATCTGCGTTGGGGTGGACTGATCTGGCCGCACAACCGCGGACGGACATTGCCATCGCGGATACGTTTGAAGCATTTCCCATATCGGTCGCCGGCGCAGATATCCAAGCGACTGGCAATACGCCAACAGCAGCCGGGATTGTTCAAGCACGAGGCGAACCGAGCGCTCGCGAAGGGTACGCAGTCTGACTGGATAGATAAGGGCCCGATGCCCGTGCATGAGCTGGCCTCCTGGCGCGATCGTGTGAGGGAGGCCGCCGAATGTGACGTTGATCGGGGCGATGGAATGTTCCTCACGCGCGAGGACCTGATGCCTCCACTTCCATCGCCGGCCTTGGACCTGGTGAAGGTCGGCCTGCGGCGGACGGAGGTGGGGAGAGCAATGCTGTCAACGCTCGTGAGATGGCGTCGAAGTCAGTTCGGCTAGCGGTGAGCCATTTGGCCCACCGGCGCGCAAGATCAACGGCCCGGCCGAGTCGGGCTGAAATTGATAGGAGCGGAGAGATGATGGTGAAAGAGCGACTGAAATCGTTTGTGAGGTCAACAGGTTACGAAATTCGCCGTCATCACCCGAATTTGGCGGAGTTCCTCCAATCTCGTTCCGTGGGCCTTGTTCTGGATGTCGGCGCGAACGAAGGCCAGTTCGTGGACGATCTGAGATCGCAGGGATACACGGGGCGGATCGTCTCCTTCGAGCCCGTGCTTGACGTCTTCAAAAGGCTCGAGAAGAGGTGCGAGGCCGATCAGAAATGGGATTGCCGAAATATCGCATTGGGAGATGTCAATGGGGTCATCCAGATCAATGTGAGCAAGAACACGGCCATGAGTTCTATCGTCAACCAGACCGAGATCGGTCGGAACAGCATCTACGAATCCGAAGTAGTTCGCGTCGACAAGGTCCAGATCGCCACGCTCGATTCGATATTTAAGGAGTTTTCCGGAGAGCGTGTGTTCCTGAAGGTCGATACGCAGGGATTCGAGCAAAGCGTCCTGCGCGGTGGTGTCAACGCGCTTCATACCCTGCTTGGCGTTCAACTCGAATTGCCCCTGATCCATCTCTATGAGGATACCTGGAAGTTCGATGAAGCAGTCCGATTCATGCGGGAGGCTGGTTTCACGCTGAGCCAGTTGCGGCCGGTGACCTACTACTCCAGGGATCCCGCTTCGCTACTCGAGGTGGATTGCTTGTTTAGACGAACTGACTACGCCAATGGTTTTAGCTAAGACTAGTCGTCGCTGAACATTCTTGAGAGCGCTCTCGATCTGCAGCTAGGCGCCCACTCTGCGGGAATAGGCGTTCGAGCTCGGCAAGCCGAACAGCAACCAGTAGCGCCATAGTGCGATGATAAGCGATGTCAACAGGATTGCTGCTCCGGCGCCATGGAGCCCGGCGAGCGGCAGCAGCATCAATTGTGCTACCACTAGGATGCCTACCGAGGCCAGGTTCGTGACCGTCGTCAGACGGTCTAGATGCGCCGTGAACAGGCCCAAGGCGCCGAAATCGGCCATATAGCGCATCGCCAGCCCAGCTACGATCAACCAGAATGCCGACCACTGGGTGACGAGCCCGGGTTGAGCCACCCATGGCAGAAGAAGCTGGAAAGTAAATCCGATTACCGTGCTGAGCGCAGCAGTCGCGAGTGCGGTCGTCTGCAGGAAGCGCCAGGCCAGCAGGCGGTGCGCAGAGGGGCCGCTGGTCCGATAGGCGCTGATCAGCGATGGTCGTTGCTTTTGTTGTAGGACGAGGGCCAGGAATGTGGTTGCAGAATTGCCGACCGTCCAGAAGAGGAAGTAGATGCCGGCGACTTTCAAACCGAGGAACAGTGTGATCAGGTAGCGGTCGATATACTGGCTCGTGATAAAGCCGAGGTCGCTCAACAGCATGAGGAAGGATTTCTGAATCGCGTCGGTGATCACTCCAAGCCTGAACGGCCGAGAGAAGGATGCCAGCCATGGCCATGACCTGCTGAGGGCAACGAACAGCCCCACCGAAGCGACACCTCCCACCAACCAGAAGCCGAACAGATGCGAAAGCGATCTGAAGCTGGGGTCCCAGATAGCGAGCGGAATATAGATCAGAATCCAGGCCGCGCCGCGGATGAAGCCGATGGCGTTTGCCCAGACGTGGTGCTGCAGGCTGGAAAGGAGATAAAAAATGTCATTGCCAACGTGCTCGAACATGATCACGGCAACGACGAGGATCCAGAGAGGCGAAGTGCCGACGAGGACGGTGAAGAGCGTCGTGATCGTCAGAAGGACCGCGTACGCAAAGGCTACGAAGCCCCAATAGTGGCGCATGCTGTCGATCATTTCGCTGGTGGCGGCTGTTACGGCGTCGCGCATCAGCAGGTGGTTCATGCCAAGATTGACCACGATCGGAACGGCTGCGATCGCGCCGGCGGCGAGGCCATAAAGACCCAGCGACGACAGGTCGAGATAGCGGGCAATGAACAGGGCGAGACCGAATTTGCAGCCCATGACGCTCGCCCGCATGGCCATGACCATGAGATCGACGAGGAGGCGGCTGGGTGGGCCGGGCAGAGCTGGTGTGCTCATGATGCAGGCAGTGAATTAGGCATAACGTCACCATCGCCTTGATCTCGCGTTCGGACCGCTTGATCGGAAAACCAGTGAATCTTGGGTCAGCCTATGGGTGCAGGAGCCGGACGAATTTGAGGGCTATCAATAACGGTTCAAGCCGATAAATTGTGGCCGACCGTGTTGCACTTGGTATCGGAATCGTGTGCGGGGAAACCGACCATAGCTCGTGCCGTTGCCGTTAAGCGAGTCGTTCCGGGGTGCCGCGTCTCAGACGACGCAGGCGAGCGGCGAGAAGCGGCGGACAAAGGGCGACAACAGCGAAGCGAAGGACAGCTTGCACGCTCACACCGTGGAGATCGCGGCGGAAGTGCCAGGCCATGCTCAACATATCGAGCATGCTTGCTCCGTTCTTGCGAACGTCCGTCAGCGCGATCAGCCCGCGACGTGCGAAGCAACGCCAAGCCTGGAGCTGAATGGTCTTGCGGAGCTGTGTGTCCTGAACACAAGTCTCCGCAGTGTACGCTATCAAATCGGCTACCTTGCGTCCGTCGTGCAGAAGCCGTTCCACCCCCAATCGAGCCGTCTCGGAATCGTCGTGATAGGTGTAGGTTGCGCAGGCCTCGTTGACGAGACCGGCCTTGCCGAGAAGCAGCAGCGGCGCCCATGCAGCGACGTCGGCAGTGTGCGGCAGATCGAGCGGAATTCCGCCCCGTTCGCGCAGAAGGGCGGTGCGCATCACCACGCCGCACATATTGACGGTGATCTGGTCAGTGAGGAACGCATTCAGAATCGCGGTACCGTCCCGAATGCCGGTATCGAGAGTCCGGCTGACGCGCGGGGAGCGCGTTTGACCGAGTGAGGCCGCGTGTAGATTGCTTAGGGTAATGACGATCGGAAGTTGCGGGTGTTGGCGAATGAGTGTCACGCATCGCTCGAGCAGCGTCGGCATGATCCTGTCGTCATCGGATACGAAGACGACGTAGTCGCCTCGGGCATTCGCGAGACACGCATTCCAATTCGGGAGCAGGCCGATATTCGTTTCCTGGGTGATGACGCGCAATCGCGGGTCGCTAAACTCGCCCAAGATCTGTGCCGTATCGTCCGGCGAAGCGTTGTTCGAGACGAGAACCTCGAAATGAGGGTAGGTCTGCGCCAAGGCAGATGCGATGCATCCTCTCAACAGCGCCGCCCTGTTGTACGTAGGAATTGCAATCGTTACGTAGGGACAGTCAGTCTTTGCCGAAAGCGCGCTGTTCACGGCTCTGCTAGCAGAGCTCTCGGGCGGACACTCCATGATATTTCCCGAATGTGTCATGGATTTCGATTGTCAGTTCTGTCGTCGCGGCAATCGCCATGAGAGGCTCGACCCGGGATTCCTTGGTTTCCGATCGGAAGTGGACTTGCTGTAGTGCATGGCCGGCTCCTTCCATGTGCGATATCGTAAAGGGTCATGGACGGCGAACGGCAATATTCTGGGCGCGCCCGGCATCATCTAAGCTGAACCAGGCATGTCCGAGTTGACGGCTATCAATTCCGCGAGGCTGATCGTAGAGCGGCGGCTGCTGGCTGGAAGGCGCTCCTTCGAGCGCTCGCAACGCAAACCGCGGGGGCCGTAAATCGGCGCCCCGCGATTTGACTATAGCCTATGGCCAGGAACTAGTGTTGTGCCGGCAACGAGAGCGTCTGCGAGAGCAAAGTGGTCGTATCGGTTGCAAGGGGACCACTCGTCACCGCACCGGTCGTGATCGCATCGGTCGCGGTGTATTGGTTCATCAGCGCGACTGCCTGGCTTGCACTGCTCAGCATGGACGCCGAGGCAGGGTTTGCCTGCTTAGCAACCAGGGACACATTGTCATAGAGCGCACCGAGCCCGTCACCACCCTGGTTCGCAACCTCGCGGAATGTCAGGCGGTCTTGTCCGCCTGTCCCGGTCACCGTGAAATCATAGTTCTTCCAGTCGGCGTCTGGCGGAACTACCCCAACGACCGAGCCATTCCAGAGGACTTCGACCGAACATGTCGAGTCGGAGAACCCCGGCCGTGAGCGCGCGTCGAAGGAAAGCGCATATTGCTGACCGGCGACCGTTTTCACATCCTGGTAAAGTCCATCACGGGCTCCGAGATAGTCCAGTTCGCCGTAATTGCCGCCGTCACTTGCTGTCACGCCGTTCAGATTATTCCAGAGCTCGATGGTTCCGCCACTAATGGCGTGCCAGCCGGGAATGGCATCGAAGCCCGCCCAGCCGCCGGGCGCCAGTGATGATGACTCGAAAGACCCGTTCGTCAGGAGATTCTTATCCCCGATCTCCGGCAGCGGAGTGGTTGGCGCCGCTGTGGCGGCGGTGAGCTCGATATTGTCATAGAGGGCACCCAAACCATCGCTACCTTGGCTGGCCACTTCGCGGAAGGTCAGGCGATCGTTGCTGCCAGTGCCCACGACATTGAAGTCATAGTTGGTCCAGTTGCTGCCGGGTGGAACGGTCGCGATGACCGAGTCATTCCACAACACCTCGATCGAGCAGGTTGCACCGGTGAAACCGGGGCGCGAGCGTGCATCGAAGGACAGTTGATAAACCTGTCCCGCGACGGTCTTTACGTCCTGATAGAATCCATCCCGGGCACCGAGATAGTCGAGCTCGCCAAAATTACCGCCATCGCTCGCCCTGACTCCGTTGAGATTGTTCCAGAGCTCTATGGTGCCGCCGGAGATCGCGGTCCAGCCCGAAATCGACTTGTAAGCTCCCCAGCGGCCCTCACCGAGGGGCGACGAGTCCGTCGTCTCGAACGACCCGTTGACCAGCAGGTTCTTTCCGTTTGCCGGGGGTGAGATGAGGGGCTCACTCACCGTCACATTCAGGGCATTAGATTTCGTGCCGACGTTGCCCGCGGCATCGGTGGCCATCGCAGTAAACGCGTGGTTCCCGACGGCCAACTGGGCTGTCGTCAGGCTCCAGGCGCCGGCTGCGTTAGCTTGAGTTGTGCCCAAGACGGACGTTCCCTCAAGGACCTTGACCGTGCTGCCTGCTTCCGCTGTGCCCGTCAGCGTCAATTGGCTGACGTTGGTCACCTTGTCCCCGACGGTACCAGTATCCGGTGTGAATGCGGTGATGCTGGGTGCCACCGGCGCGAGCGTGTCAACCCGCATGGCGAGAGAGGCCGATTGTGGACTGACGTTGCCTGCAGCGTTTGTGGCGGTCGCGGTGAAGGTGTGGTTCCCATCTGCCAACTGGGCGGTGGTCAGGCTCCAGGTGCCACTCGCATTGGCCTTGGCCGTACCAATTACGGTCGAGCCCTCAAAGACCTTGATGGTGCTGCCCGCTTCTGCCGTTCCGCTCAGCGTCAATTGTTTGGCATTGGTGACCTGGTCTCCGACGGTACCCGCATCCGGCGTGATTGCGACGATCTTGGGCGATGCCGGTGCTACCGTGTCAGGAGCCTCTACTGGAGGCGGTTGAGTGGATCCAAGCAGAGGCGGAGGCAAGTTTGCCTGGAACGCCGCAGTGCTCATGGAATAGTAACCGATCGTCTTCCATTGCGTCGATAGCTCAACCCAGTTGCTGCCTCCGACACCTGGATTGTTGCTGTGGTCGTCAAGATACGGAGCTGACGCGTTGCGCCACCAGTCCACGCCAACCATACCCACCAGATTCGCGTTGGGGTCGGTCTGCCTCATGTCCATCTGGACGTAAACGCCGTCGACCGTACCAGCCGCATAAGTCCCACGCGCTCCGTACCAGAAATGATCGTTGTATCCGGTCGAAGGCGCATCAAAGCTCACCGCTCCGCTTGCCAGGGTTGTCACTTGCATCGGGTAACCTGAGTTACCGCTGAAATCAGTGACGAAATGTCCGCCTGCGATTCCAAGCTGTGACTGGTCCTGAACCAGCAACCACTGGCCGGTCTCCTTGATATGGACGTAGGTCTTTGCGTTCGCGACTTCGACGTTTGTATTTGGGGACGCAGGAGCCCCTTCTTCCGTATAGACTTGCGCCCAACCTTCGACCGCGGTGAAGTCGGCAGGCGGGGTCAATAGTCCATCAGGATTCCAACCCTTGTACCAATTGTAGCTGTGCGGAACACCGTCTGGATAACCCTCGCTCTGCCCAAGCGTGTTTTGTTTGATCAGCTCTGATAACGAAATCCCCATTTCACCTTTCCTAGTCGTTCGAATTTGTGATGTGCGATGACTGTGTTGTGCGGCATACGTTCGACGCCGACCGCGAAGGCGGACAGCCAGAACGCATGCTCGACCTCACGCCGCTCGCCTGCTGCTTCTGCTGATACTCGAGAATTGCAAGAGCTGGGGCCGGACGCCCTGCGGCCATCTCTTGCACCACCGAATCGGACTTACCGAATCACTTTGAGCCTTCCCCATAAGCATGAACCAAGCCAGAAAAAGTTCAACCGACCATGTCGCGGCCGAACTCTTCGCAGCTTCTGTGACTGCACTCATTTCGAGCAACTGGTCGTCAGAGAGACGACCTGCAAATGTATTCCGGCGCATTTCGCGATTTCACGCTTGCAACAGAATCTGTCGTCAATGTGATTGATTTGTTGCCGAATGGGGTGTCAGTGAGGCGCTCTTCTATCGTTGCCGTCATATGGCCGCCTTTGCCTCTCGAGGCAGCGGGAGCCGATGGACCGCAAGCTCTGCTATCGCGTGGAAATATCGGCCGTTCTTGTCTTTCGCGCACTGTGTGGGGGGGCGCACATTGAGCGCGTTGCGTCTAATTGTCCCGCCCCGGCGAGGCGCATGCCGCATCTGACATTTGAGACTTCGGGCATCGGAGTGCGGTGGCCAGAATCGGTGCGACGAGAGGTTGTCGCGTCCGCTACCATTGCGCTGCTCACCATTGAGAATCGTCAACTCGATCGGAAACGTTGGAGCCAAGTGAGAAGAATGGCCTCTCTTTGAACGGTAAATACGTAAGGTAGATGCCATGCGCAATCGGCCGCCGAGCGACAAGTCCGACATTGAAATTGAGCAGTCCGAGATACACCGTGAGATAGCTGACGAAGAGTGCGGCCAGATCCTCTCTGTTGCGGTTCGAGGCGAGCACGGAAGCAACGAAGTCGACAAAGCTGAGCAGAAGCAGCCGGTGCGAAAAAGCGATCCGGGTTCGATTGAGCAACAGCGCCACTCCGCACAGGAAGGCGAGAACCAGCATACGGAGTCCGCTGAGGGAAGAAAGCGGGGACGACAAGCCGGACAACGGGCTTCGGTACGCCATCATAGAACGATTGTTCGGCGGGCAGACAGCAGCTGACTGTCGCTGAGTGACAGAGGATGACGGCGACCGCCAATGAGACGCGCAGGGAGATCGAATCCTGCGGGTCGTCCCTTCGCCGCTTCCTACTTGTCACCAATCGATGTCGTCGCGTGCCCGCCAGGTTAGTAGGTGTTCGCCTCGAACTTCGAACATTGGCAACTCGGATCGGCAAGTTGACGAACGTCAGGTCGTCATGTGCGCGAACGCTTGTGATGACAAGGGGGACCGTATCGACCGGCGCCGCTTTGCCGAGTTGACGGTCATCAACTCGGTCGTGCCGCAGCCAAGTACGGTCCGGGCTACGCCATCCGAAGATGCATCCGCGCATGTTCGGTGGGGAACCCAGGATAGGAGATCCCTATGAAGGTTGTTATTCTCGCCGGTGGCTACGGTACGAGATTGAGCGAGCACACTTCGGTAGTCCCGAAGCCGCTGGTTGAAATCGGTGGTCGTCCGATCCTGTGGCATATCATGAAGCTGTATTCCCACCACGGCCTGAACGAGTTCGTCATTTGCTGTGGCTACAAGGGTACGGTGATCAAAGACTATTTCATGAGCTATTTGTCCCATCAGGGAGACTTCACGATCGACCTTCAGCGGAACCGCGTCGAAATGCATCGAAACGGATCGGAGCCCTGGCAGGTTACGCTGGTCGATACCGGAGAGAAGACGATGACCGGGGGACGCATCAAGCGAGTGCGCGAGCATCTGGGGAATTCGACCTTCTGCATGACATACGGCGATGGCGTCGGCGACGTCGATATCCGTGCGCTAATCAAATTCCACCATCAGCAGGGTGCCCTGGCGACCGTCACCGCGGTCCAGTTGCCCGGCCGCTTTGGCGCGATCAATCTCTCGTCTGACCGCCCCCGCGCGGCCGGCTTCCGCGAGAAGTCTGCGAGCGACGGTCAGGTCATCAACGGCGGGTTCTTCGTCGTCGAACCTCAGGCCCTCGATCTCATCGACGACGATAGCACGAGCTGGGAAAACGAGCCTCTTGCCCGTCTAACCGAGCAGGACCAACTCGCTGTCTACAGGCACCGCGGCTACTGGCAGAATATGGATACCCTGCGCGACAAGGCCATTCTGCAGGATCTCTGGGATAGCGGAGATCCACCCTGGTGCGTCTGGAATAAGGACGCCGTCGCCAACGGAAGCACCAATGTACAACACGCCGCAATCCCGGATCGGGCGATCCTTTGAGGAGATGAATCAAATGCGCGTTCTCTTCACTGGAGCTGACGGATATATCGGGGCGGTGCTCGGCCCGAGACTGCTTGATCAGGGTTACGATGCGATCGGGATCGACACGGGTCTCTACCGCCGCGGCTGGCTGTTCGATGACGGCAGGACTCGTCCAATGGTCATGTCGCGCGACACGCGGCAGCTGTCGCCGTCTGATTTGGAGGGCTTTGACGCCGTGGTTCACCTGGCGGAGCTCTCTAATGATCCGCTGGGGGAGAATGATCCTGCGATCACGATGGAGATCAACCATCGTGGCTCCGTCGAGTTTGCCCGCAAGTGCAAGCAGGCGGGCATCGGCCGATTCATCTATGCGTCCTCATGCAGCATCTATGGCGCGGCCGGCAGCGAGATGAAATCCGAGACGTCCTCTTGCGAACCTCAGACGGCCTATGCGCGATGCAAAGTGCTCGTCGAGCGCGATCTCGTCGAACTGACCGACTCCCGGTTCACGCCCGTGTTTCTACGTAACGCGACCGCGTTCGGAGCGTCTCCCCGACAGCGCTTCGATCTCGTCCTGAACAACCTTGCAGGGTGGGCGTTCACAACGGGGAAGATTCGCGTCATGAGCGACGGCACGCCCTGTCGCCCGTTGGTCCACATCGAGGACATCTGCCAGGCGATCCTGTGCGCTTTGAACGCACCGCGCGAGGCGGTTTGCGCCGAGGCGTTCAATGTCGGCGATGAAAGTCAGAACTATACGGTGCGAGAGATCGCGGAGATCGTGAACGACACTTTCACCGGCTGCGAACTTTCCTTTGGCCCGAGTGGCCCAGACAATCGCAGCTATCGGGTCTCCTTTGCGAAGATCAAGGCCCACATGCCGAGTTTCCGTTGCCAGTGGAATGCGCAACGTGGTGCACGACAGTTAAGGGGGGTATTCCAGCGCATCCAGCTGGACGAAGCCACCTTCAATGCCGCGCCATTTACGCGCCTGTCAGAGCTTCGCCACCTGCAGCACACCGAGCAGTTGGATCCTCACTTGCGATGGACGCCAATTCCCGAATTCCTTCCGGCGATTGCGCGCACTTAGTGTCCTCCGCGCCGAAAAGGTTCACTCATCTGCCGACGCCGATGGAACCATGTGGGGCCATCGGCGCGGCAACGTCTGTAAAGGATATTTATAATCAGTTGACTCTTTTCCAACAAATCATAATATTTTCCGCAATGCAGAAGGGAAGGAACGCCGAGCAGAGTATCGAAGTCATATTGCCGTTTCATTGGTTCAGACTGCCAACGATGTGAGAGTCCCGGGTAAGAGTACGGGATTGTTCGGAGATTGCGCAGTGGCTGTTATTCTGATTGTTGATCAGCATAGTGTTTATCGCAGTGGCCTCCGAGATGTGATCGAGGCCCGTTTTAAGAAGTCCCGTGTCGTAGACGCGTCACAGCTCGAGAATTGCGAGCTTGAGACAAGCATCGATTTGATCCTGATCGATCTAGGTAGTCTCAACCAACGTTCGCTCGCGGTCCTCTCGGAAATCGTCGACTTGAGACCCGCAACTCGTATCGCGGTGATGTCGGCTTCGAGCAGCCGCACGGATGTGTTGAAATGTCTTTCGGCCGGCTTTCACGGGTTCCTGCCCAAGCTTCAGGCGGATGAGGAATTGCTGTCGGCAGTCGGCGATCTGCTGTCTGGGCGCATTTATGTTCCGCGATGGTTGGCGGATGATGATGTGAGCCGACCAGAGCCGCCTCAGACCGTCAACTTCGATTTGGAAGCTCTGCGATTGACGCGCCGGCAACGCGAAATTCTTCCGCTGCTGGCTCAGGGAATGTCGAACAAAGAGATTGCGCGCGAGCTGAGCATCGCGGAAGGCACCAGCAAGATCCACACAGCGGCGCTCCTGCGCGCGCTCTGTGCGCGTAATCGGACGGAAGCGGCCTTTATCGCGGCGAAGTTGGTCGGTCCCAAGGACAGGCTGGCTCGTAAAATGACAAGCAAGAGGTTCTCGATGGACCAGGGCAATGGCTCAGGTCCTGGCTCAGAGTTCATCGTTGGCGATCGATGGGCGCAGTCCACGGACAGGTTTGCTTTTCGAAGACCAGCCGGGTGATCGGCGCATTCCCTGGCCTTTGCGTGCTCAGCAATAGAGTTGCGTTCGGCGGCGGCCTACTGGAGATGGGCCCATGGAGGCCGCGTCTTCGGTGATGGCGTAAAGCTCGGTGCAGCAAAGCCGTTTCCAACAGCCTGAGATCCCGTCGTTGCGGTTCGGCTGCGTTGTGGTGGACACTGGAGAGTCACCAGTAGGATCGGGTTGCCATGCGCCAGCGCAACCGAGGAGCCGCCGGTGATCCGCAGTATCATGCAGCTCCCCAAGCGTGCGGACGACGAGATCAGAACCTTGTCGTCCGGTCGAGGCGCGACTGGCTGCATCGGTGGATCGACGTCACATCGGTGAAAGGCGCTTCGCCAGGGATGCATCGTCAGGCCTGGCCAGCGTTGCCGCGCCACCTCCAGAGCATTGCGCCGGCGGCTGGCGACGAGGGTATTTGTAGAAACCTCGCGTGAGGCTCGTTCTCAAGTGTAACTCTTCCCAAAATCGACCCAGGGAAGGGCGCTATTGAGTTGGACAAAGGTGGCGCACGCGTGAGCACTTCTTCCGCGAAGTAGCACGAGCTTTTTGCGCTTTTGAATGCCGCATAGGCAGCGAATAGTTTTCCCGACTAAACGGACTAGGCCCATCGGACTATGTGGAACCCGTATAATCCTAACGCTTTAGCCTGAATATCCCTCGAATTTAGGACGTCTACACTTCAGGGTATTGGATTACGTGCTGAGGTGATTTCAAATGCTTACAGAATCCACTTTTCTCCAGAACGGAAAACCCCCTTCACACCTTCATGGATCGAACAAACTTCCCGATTTCCGACGCCCGTCTACGTCCTTCGTACCTCGCTGCAGAGCTCTTTTTTGGGAGGGAGAGGAAGAAGCTCAGAAGATCGAGATCGTCGAGGGCGTCGTACGGGCAGTCCGCCTTCTGGAGAACGGAAATCGTCAGATCCTCGCTTTCTACTGGCCCGGCGACGTCGTCATGCCGACCCATTCGACCCATCAGCAGTTCACTGCGGAAGCCGTGACAGATTGTCGCGTCATCCGATCAAGGACTTCTGGAGTTTGCCGGAGCGATGAGCCCTGTGGTGCCCACCAGGTCCTGGCAGATACCCTCACCTTGGTGATGACCATGAGCCAGAAGAATTGTGTGGCGCGCATCGCCTGGCTGTTGCTGCGCATTCGGCCACACTTGCCTGCAGACCCCAAGCGGCCTGGTGCACTCCGACTTCAGTTGCCCCGGGCCGATATCGCAGACCACGTTGGAACGTCGCTCGAAACGGTTTGTCGCACGCTGGCCGAGTTCAAGGCGAAGAAGGTCATCGACCTTCCAAATCGCAAGACGATCAAGTTCACCGATATCGAGGGGCTCGCGAGGATTTCCAACGGGCGAGCAGTTGACTAAGCGCGATGCGATCAGGATGAACCGTCATCGCGCTTTCGATTGTTGTTCAAGCATGATCTTTTCGGAAAACCGTTACGCACTTCTCTGGATCATGCTTTAGACCGATTCATGTCTCGAGCATCCCGCAGCGAACCGTTCCTCGTGTTCGTGGCGGGTGCTCCGGATGGCGGCGTGATCAGAGTTCGGCTACCCCGATACAACCCGCCGGGTGCCGGATTTTGCGCGTACCGGACTTTGATCGACTAGCTGGCTTTCGCTTTCCTTGGACCGCGAGCTTTCGTTCTCGGTGTTACGGCCGAAGTCGAATTGGCTCGTCGGCGGAACACCGGCGCCACCGGTCGGCCGATCAGATGGGTTTCCGGCCCGTCCTCCAACGCCTTCTGATATACGGTGAATGCGCCATCGATGGCCTCGATGGTTCGGTCGATATCATCGTCGGTGTGCGAATAGCTTGTGACCAGGGAGGGCGCCAGCACGCCACGGCGGATTGTCTCCTGCAGAAACAATGTGCGGAAGGTCTGTGACGGCACTCCGTCACGATCACAACAGGCATAGACCATATTGGACGTCCGGCCGGCGAGCCTGAAATGGCGGGCTAGTCCGCGGCGCTGCACCGAGCTTTCGATGCCGGCCTTCAGGCGACTTCCCTGGCGGTGTAACGTCTCGATGACCGGCTCGTCCCGATAGGTGTTCATGACCGCCAGGGCTGCCGCCAAAGCGTGCGTCTCGGCACCATGTGTCGTCGAAAGCAGGAAGACGCGATCGCGATCATGGTCGAGGCCGCCCAGCTCCATGATCTCGCGTCTGCCGAGCAGCGCAGAGATTGCGATGCCGTTGCCCATCGCCTTGCCGAAGGTCGATAGGTCGGCCTCAATTCCATGGTGACGTTGGGCGGAGCACTCCGGCCATCGAAAGCCCGTGATCATCTCGTCCAGGATCAAGAGAGCGCCGTTCCGATGACAGAGTTCACGCAGCCCGGCGAGATATCCCGGCGCCGGTGGAACCTCTTTTTCGGCTTCGAGGATCAGGGCTGCTACCCGACCCGGATGCTGCGCAAAGAGCGCCTCCGCCGAGGACAGGTCATTGTACCGAAATCCCTGTGTCAGCTGTGCCACGGCCTGGGGAATGCCGGCGTTCATCGGTGTCGTGCAGATCGCCCAGTCGTCGTAGGAGAAGAAGGGGTGATCGGAGCAAAGCGCTATCATGTCCCGACCCGTGTAGGCTCGGGCAAGCCGGATTGCAGCCGTCGTGGCCGTCGATCCGTCCTTGGTGAACTTCGCCATGTCGGCGCCCGGGACAAGCTCGATCAGGCGCTCCGCGCATTCGACCTCGAGTGCCGAAGGCCGTGTAAAGTTCGTGCCTCGGGACAGTTGCTCAACCGCGGCTTTCACGACAGCTGGAAAGCCATGGCCCAGCGACACCGCGCGCAGTCCCATTCCGTATTCGATAAACTCGTTGCCGTCGACGTCCCATACATGGCAGCCCGAGCCTCTCGAGATGAAGCCTGGCGCGAGGAGCGGGTACTGATCGTCGCCCTTCGCGTAGGTATGCGCTCCGCCTGGGATCGCAGCCCGCGCTCGAAGCCGCAGCTCTCCTGACCTTGCGAAGTTGTCCGGATTCTCTATGGAGAAAAAATGCGACCGAATGTTCATTATCAAATCCCTCTCAACGCGTGATTGATGAAGAATGCCGTTACGCGCCGCCCGCGTCGCATTTGAGAGGCAAGAAGGTTCCCGTATTTGAGGAATCTCAACTTCTGGTATCGGCGGAAGCAGGATTCCGGCAATCTTTCCGATTGCTGCAGGTGCGTTCGGGCGACGCACAAGGATACTCGACCTTTTGACGAGCGCCTGGCGGGACGGACGCATCCGGCCGAGGAGGGGCCTCACCCACTGCCCACAGCATCGTTTGGATGCCACCGTCGCATAGCGGGCCGTTATTGAGCTTCGTCAGATTTTCGGGCCCCGGTCTGGCTAAGGTGTCGTGAGGTCACGTCACGGATTGAGCGGGCAATGTCTGAATTCGATCAACTCAGGACCGCAAGCTATGCAACCCAGTTCAGGGCCACGAAAGCGGCGAGCCGGGCTCTCGATTGGCCCGTCCTCGGTATCGCGGTTGCGCTGGTCAGCGTCGTTGCGTGGGACCTGGCCCTGCTGTGGCTTGCCGTCAAACTTTGTTGGATCGTGTTCCTATAGCTGCCCAGCAGTCTCATTCATCGCATGATATTTTCCGAAACAATCCTCGCGGGCGCCTACACCGTGGAGATAGACAGGCATCAGGATAACCGAGGATACTTCGCTCGGGTGTTTTGCGCCGACACGTTCCTGGCGCACGGTCTCAAGCCTGCCGTCGCGCAGGCAAGTATCAGCTACAACGCAAAACGCGGTACCCTGCGGGGTCTGCATTTTCAGTATCCGCCCGCGGCGGAAAACAAGTACGTCCGATGCACCAAGGGGGCGGTGGCCGACGTGATCGTCGACCTGCGGCCGGAATCGCCGACCTACCTGCGACATGTCATCGTCAATCTCTCCGCGGACAATGGCCGCGGGCTCTACATACCGGAGCGTTTCGCACACGGCTTCATCACGCTCACTGACGATACGGAGTTGATCTACCTGATCAGCAACTACTACACGCCGGGCGCGGAGGGCGGGTTGCCGCATGATGATCCGTCGCTTGGGATATCCTGGCCGGCCGAGGTGCGCGTGCTCTCGGATCGTGACAAGGCGTGGAAGCCTCACAGCAACATCGCGGACGAGTTGAAGGGCCGCATGAACATCCCAGTCCACAAGAGGTCGTAGGGTGAGGACTCCACGTTCGCAAAAGCCAGACGTGACTTGACGGTCGTCAATTGCCCCGGCCCGACCAACGTTAACGTGTCGGTGACATCACGGATTGCCACGGCAGGAGCCATAGAATGCTGAAGGAAGTGACATCCACCCTCGACGTCAAGGCACCAACTGCGCATGCAACCGAGTCGAGCTGCTGTCGTTTCTGCAGTGCGCCCCTTGAACGTGTGTTTATCGATCTCGGAATGTCTCCGTTGGCAAATTCCTATCTTCGGAACGAGAAAGCCAAGCAGGACGAGCGTTTCTTTCCATTGCGGGCCTACGTCTGCGGCGAGTGCTTCCTTGTCCAGCTCGAGGAGTTCGAGGCGCCGGAGAATATCTTCGGAGACTATGCCTACTTCTCATCCTACAGCGATTCATGGCTGCAGCATGTCAAGTCCTACGTCACTCGGGTGATCGACAGGTTCGGTATCGGGGCGAACAGCAAGGTCGTCGAGATCGCAAGCAACGACGGCTACCTGCTGCAGTACTTTGTCGAGGCCGACGTGCCCGTTCTGGGCATCGAGCCGGCTCAGAACGTCGCTGCCGTGGCGCGCGCGAAGGGCATTCCGACGCGTGTGGAATTTTTCGGCGAACGCGCAGCCCGTACCTTGCGACGCGAGGGGCTGCGCGCTGATCTGTTGATTGGAAACAACGTCCTGGCTCACGTGCCGAACTTGAACGACTTCGTCAAAGGCATGAGCCTTCTTCTCGCTGATGCGGGGGTTATCACGATGGAATTCCCCCATCTGATGCGCCTGTTCGACGAGTGTCAGATCGACACCATCTATCACGAGCATTTTTCATACTTCTCGTTCATCGCCGTCGAGAAGATCTTTGCGGCACATGGCCTGACGCTGTTTGATGTCGAAGAGCTGCCGACCCACGGTGGTTCGTTGCGTATCTATGCTCAGCACGCCAACAAGGGATGGCATCCGATCTCCCACCGGGTCCTGGACCTCAGGCGTCGCGAAATCGACGCCGGATATGCCAATCTTGATCACTACGACGCGTTCGAGGAGCGCGCCTTGGAAACCAGGCAAAAGCTTCTGTCGTTCCTTGAAGAGGCAAAGCGACAGGGCAAGCGCGTCGTCGGGTATGGTGCCCCTGCCAAGGGCAACACTCTCTTGAACTACTGCGGCATTACCACGGATCTCATTGAGTATACGGTCGACCGGAACCCGCACAAGCAGGGGTCGTTACTGCCGGGATCTCACATTCCAATCTTCGAGCCTGAACGCATCAACGTGACGAAGCCGGACTACATACTCATTCTACCCTGGAACCTGAAGCGGGAGATCGTCAGCCAGCTTTCGTTCGCCCGGAGTTGGGGAGCTCAGTTCGTGGTGCCGATACCCGAGCCCAGGATCGTGGATTGAACCCATTGGATCCGAGGGAGAGGGCGCATGGATGATATCGCAAGGCATGCAGACCTCGCGGATCTCAGGGAGAGTGACGCAGCCGTCGACCTGTCGGCGGACAAGACCGGACGTGCACTCCACGAGTTCATTGCAGATATGTATCCCATCTCCCGCAGCATAACGGGAGAGGGGACCCGAAGAACGATCGATCTCATCCGGAATTATATCCCGCTGACCACCTGCGAAGTACCGTCCGGCCTGCAGGTATTTGATTGGACCGTTCCACCGGAGTGGAACGTGCGTGATGCATACGTCAAGAATAGCGCCGGCGAGCGCGTGATCGACTTCAAGAAGTCGAACCTGCACCTTCTTGGCTACAGCGTCCCGGTGAGGGCGCGCATGACGCTCGACCAGCTCAGGCCTCACCTCTACTCGGACCCGGACAAGCCGGACTGGGTCCCCTATCGGACAAGCTACTACCAGAAGACCTGGGGCTTCTGTCTTCCGCACAATCAACTATTGGCAATGCCCGACGGCGAATACGAGGTCTGTGTCGATGCGGATCTTGCCGCAGGCCATCTGACCTACGGGGATTTGAGATTGCTCGGCCGTACCTCGGACGAGGTGCTGATCTCCTGCCATATCTGCCATCCGTCGCTCTGCAATGACAACCTGTCCGGGATCGCAGTCGCAACCGCGCTGGCGCAGTACCTGCGGAGGATGGAGCTGAGGTATACGTATCGCTTCGTCTTCATCCCCGGCACGATCGGAGCGATCACCTGGTTGGCGCTCAACGAGGCCCATGTCGGGCGGGTGAAGCACGGATTTGTGCTGACCTGCGCCGGCGATTCCGGCGCGATGACCTACAAAAAGAGCCGTCGCGGCAACGCAGAGATTGATCGAGCCTGGTCCTACGTGCTTGAGCAGAGTGGCGAGCCGTACGAAATTCAGGAGTTCTCACCTTACGGCTACGACGAGCGGCAATATTGCTCGCCTGGCTTCAACCTGCCGGTTGGGACCGTGATGCGGACGCCCTTCGGTAGGTTCGCGGAGTATCACAGCTCTGCCGATAATCTGGATTTCGTTCGCCCTGCCGCGCTGTACGATACTCTGACGAAGGCGATAGCAGCGATCGATGTCATCGAGAACAACGCCTGCTTTCGGAATGAAAAGCCATTCTGCGAGCCCAAATTGGGCAATTATGGCCTCTACGGTGGATTGGGCGGGCTCGCGGCCGGAGACTTCCAGATGGCGCTGCTGTGGGTCCTGAACATGTCGGACGGCGATCATTCACTCCTCGACATCGCTGAACGATCCAAATTGCCCTGGGAAGTGATAAAGAAAGCGGCCGCCGCGCTGAGCCGGGCTGGTCTCATCAAGCAAGCCGAGCCGGATCTGCTGACAGCTAAAGCGTGACGGGATGCTTGATTGCTGCGTCGACAGCGGCGCACTCCCTCTCCCGCTTGCGCAAGCGGGCTGGGGAGAAGGTGTATCCCGAATGGACAGTCCCCGAGAGGAGCAAGCTCTCTCCCGGCGCACGGGACGAAGCTTCGCTTCGCTCGAACGCGCCGACCGCGAGCGGGCGAGGTGAACGGCCCGTGGCGATCCGATTGAACCTAAAGCCGCTTTAGTTTCGTCAGGGCGGGTGGTGTTTCGTCGCCGATGGAGGTCAAGACTGCTGAAGGGATGACGAGCTGATGGTGTCCGCTGGAAGTCGCTCGCCAGCAGGTCGAACTTGAGCATTCCCGGACCAGCGAGAGAAACTCGTGATCCAAAGGGCGGCGGTCATTGCCGGGTTGGCAGCGAGTGCGCTTTCATAGTGCTCAAACGCTACCGTTCCCGCAGGCTTTCCTGCTTGTACCGCATGATCGGTGACAAGAGATAGCTGATGACACTGCGCGATCCGGACTTGATCTCGATGGTGGCAGCCATGCCGGGAGAAAGGCTGACACGCTTGTTCTCGATGTTCATGTAACTGCGGTCGAGCGACACCCGCGCCGCGTAGACAAGCTCCTGTCCGATGGGTTCGCTGCTTGTTGTCCCGGCACCGAAAGACTTCGAGTTACCGTTCTCCGGTGGCTTGTTGCGCGGAATGGCATCCTGGGAGATGCTGAGGACCTTGCCATGCAGCAGTCCGTACCGGGTAAAATTGAAGGTATCGATCTTTATGGCGGCGTCCTGGCCCGCCTCGACGAAGCCGATATCCTGATTCGAGATCATAGCCTCGACTTCGAGATTGCTATCGGTTGGAACGATCATCATGATTGGTTGTGCCGGAGTGACCACACCCCCAACCGTGTGAACGGCGAGTTGCTGTACTATGCCGTCGATCGGTGCCGTCAAATTTTGCAGGCCGGTGTGCCGTTCGGCCTTGATGACGTCCTGGCTCAGGCCGGCAGCCTTCTGTTCCGCCTTTGCGAGCTCCTCGAACAATGCGCGTTCGTACTCGGCAATGGTTTTGTTGCGAGTCTCCACCAGGACCGCGATCGCGGCATCCGCTTCGCTGAAGCGGCTTTGCTGAACGAGTATTTCCTGCCGTTGGCCGACCAGCTCCTGGTACTCCGTCAAATACTGCAGCTTGGATCCGAGTTCCTTCTGGTACAGCTGCTCGCGTATCTCGACGCGCTGCTGGAGCGGGCCGATTGTCGCCTTCAGCTTGTCGATCGACGCCTTCGAAGTGGCTCGTTCAGCTTCCCTTTGCGAGATTTGGCGGTCAATCGCGGCAATCTTGGCGGCCTGCTCGGTGTTCTGGCTGACGAGAAAGCGACGATGCATCTCGGTCAGGGCAGGTGTGGTCGACGGTGGCGGGCTAAACGCAGAAGCTGGATCGGTCTTGTTCGACAGCAACGCCGTCAAACGGGCGGCGTCGAGCTGCGCACTCGTCAGGTCGCTCTTGAGGCGGTTCAGTTCTGCGGCCGTCATGGTCGCATCCAGATCGATCAAGCGCTCACCGGCTCTGACGGTTTGGCCATCCTGAACGTAGATTGCTCGCACAACGGCGGTCTCGAATGGCTGGATGGTCTTGGTTCGATCGCTCGGAATGATCTTGCCGGGAGCGATAGCGACAATGTCGATGGTGCCAAGGCTGGCCCAGAGCAAGGCGACGACGAAGCCGGCCGTGATGCTGATGACGATGGTACGTCCAACCGGCGAAGGAGGGCTCTCGACGATTTCGAGTGCTGCCGGGAGGAATGCGAGTGCTTCGCTCGGATGAGTCCCGCGAGAAGGCGTTAGCCCCGCGACGGCACGTCCGAGCTTGCGTGCGTGATCCGCGAATACAATGACGGCGCTCCCGCTGTTCGAGTTCTGGGGAGGCTCCGCCGGCGCGGCTGGCCGCTGCTTGAACATTGCTGGCGAGCGATCGGCAAGAGACGAAAGCATACCGGCCAGTCGTGCCCAGACGATCACGGAGCGTTGCTTTGAACGCCGGATGAACTCCAGGCAGTATCGCGAGAGGCGCAGGAGCCGAACGGTGAGGGCGCGTCGTTGTGCGACCGCGACCAGTCGCCCGTCCCAATTCGCCTCGAGATCGTGTCTGGAAATGATGGACGGCCTCTCGGCGCCAGATGTCATCACCACAGCCTCGTGGCCATGCACCCTTCCGAGCAAGAGAAAGCCTCCGCCGCGAATCGGCAGGATGCCGGGTAAGGTCGATGCCGACAGTCCATCCCAATCGGTCTGGACACAGCTTGCAGAAAGATCAAGCTCCCTCGCGTAAGCGAGCATCTCCGGGACATCGATAGGCGCATGATTGAAGCGCTGGCGAATATGGTCGAGGCTGCTGTCGACACCACGCAGTCGGAGCAGGAGGTCGAGCACAAACAACCCCGGATCGTCGAACGTTCTTGCGGTTGTCTGTTTCATGCGGCCTCGTCGATGCTGACGTGAGCTCGACCGTCTCGCCTGTTGGTATCGGCGCTCGCGAAATGCGGACTATGTAAGGTCATGGAAGCCCGACTGTAGGCGGTAAAGCTTTGAATAACGTCCTCCGCTCTTGACCAGCTGCTGATGAGGACCATCCTCGACCAGGCGGCCATCTTCAATCGTGATGATCCGGTCGGCCATTCGTAAGGCCGATAGCCGATGCGCGATGATAAGTACGGTGCGGCCCTGTACGATTTTTGCCATGTTCTGTTGAACGATGTGCTCACTCTCATAGTCGAGTGCGCTGGTCGCCTCGTCAAAGATCAGGATCCGGGGATCGGTCACGAGTGCGCGTGCGATCGCGATGCGCTGACGCTGTCCGCCCGACAGGCTGCTCCCGCGTTCGCCGACGACGGTGTCGTATCCGTTCGGCAGCTGTAGAATGAAATTGTGTGCACCGGCCATCGTGGCGGCTTCAATTACACGCTCGGTCGATGTCCCGGGATCTGCGAAAGCGATATTTTCCCTGATCGAACAGTTGAAGAGGACGCTGTCCTGGAGAACGACACCGATCTGTCGGCGTAACCAGGCGGGGTCGACCTGAGTCACGTCGATCCCGTCGACCAGAACCCGGCCTCGCTCCGGGATATACAGGCGCTGCACCAGTTTGGCCAAGGTGCTCTTTCCCGATCCCGAGGAGCCCACTATTCCAAGGACCTGCCTTGCCGGAATGTGCAGCTGCACGTCCCGAAGAATCTCCGGCCCATCGATGCGGTAGCGAAAGGTCACCTGTTCGAACGCAATGTCGCCTCGGATGGTACTCAGGGCCATTTTTCCGGGGCTGTAAACCGGTTCCGGCTCTGTATTCAGGATGTCGCCGAGGCGCGCGATCGAGAGCCTGGCTTGGTGAAAATCCTGCCAAGTCTGGGCCAATCGAAGGACCGGAGCGCTGATGCGACCGGAGATCAGATTGAAAGCAACCAGCTCGCCGACGGTAAGATCGCCGGCCATGACGAACCGGGCACCGAAATAGAGGATGGCCACGCTGACCAGCTTGTTCACGAGTTGGACCGATTGGCTGGATACGTTCGCCAGGCTGATGACACGAAAGCTCGCCGCGACGTACCCGGCCAGCTGTTGCTCCCAGCGGCGTTGCATCTGAGGCTCCACGGCCATCGCCTTGAGCGTTTCCATGGCGGTGACGCTCTCAACGAGAAACGCCTGGTTTTCCGCGCCCAGCTGAAATTTTTCGTCGAGCCGTCGCTGAAACAAAGGCGTCGCTCCGGCAGAAATCGCGACATAGACCGGAAGCGAGGCGAGAACGATCAAGGCTAGCGTCGGTGAGTAGAAGACCAGAACGGCAATGAAGACAACCGAAAAGGACAGGTCGATGATCAAGGTCAGAGCCGAGCTCGTCAGGAAATTGCGGATATTTTCGAGTTCCCTGACCCGCGCGACGGAGTCACCCACCCGCCGCGCCTGGAAGTAGCCGATCGGCAACGCCAACAGGTGACGGAACAGCCGAGCGCCGAGTTCGACATCGATGCGGTTGGTCGTATGAGAGAAAAGGTAGGTACGCAGAATCCCAAGGATCGTTTCGAACAACGCGGTCGCTAAGAGGCCGATCGCGAGTACGTCCAGCGTGCTCATGCTGCGATGCACGAGAACCTTGTCGATAACCACCTGGAAGAAGAGCGGTGATACGAGGGCAAACAGCTGAAGGCAGAACGATGCCGCAAGGACTTCGAGGAGCAATCGTCGGTATTTTCGAATTGCGCCGAGAAACCACGTTATGTCGAAACGCCGCGCAAGATCGGAAAGAGAAGCTCGACGCGTCATCAGAATGACCGCGCCGTCCCAGATGGCTTCGAGTTCCATCCGCGACATCATGACCGGTTGTGGGCGACCCGGCTCCAGCGCGATGACCCGCTCGTCGGTAGCCTTTCCGAAGATGAGAAATCTGTCCTCACGAAGGATGGCGAGCGCGGGCATCGGTAGACGGGTAAGCCTAGACCAATTGGTCCTGACGACGCGGGCCTTCAACCCAAGCTCCTTCGCACAGCGGAGAATCTCGGCGGCTCTGATAATAGTCCCGAATTGATGACGGATGCGCTCGGGATCCACGGCATGGCCGTTAAATCGGAGCATCATGACCAACGCGATCAACCCCTGATCGGGGGTTGCGTCAGTTGGCTCAAGGTGCTCGGGCATCCTCGCTCCGCATTGTATCGCGCAGTTGCGCTCCGGCAGTCACGGTGCAGTTCTCGCTGATTATGAAGATATGTCGTTCTGACGCTCGAGCGCGTCCTAGACGCAGCCGGTATCCGCAGAATTGGGCAGCATTCCGACTCGAAAAGGGCCATCTCCATCCTAGGCCACGCAGCGGTACCAAGTTGACGGCCGTCAATACCGGCGCATAGCGGCCGCCTATCATGCTGCCGATGGTTGTAGTTGCGACGAGATCAGCCTTGCACCGCCCGATCGAACACCATTCTGCAGGCGTTGGTGTCCACCTTGCAGCGCGGCCTGTTTCGATCTCCAGACGAGGACCGCGGCGATGACGGAGCCTTCGTTCGATCTCAGCGAAGATGTCGCTGTTTCGGTGGCGCGCTCAAGGCGGGGTCCGGTGACGGAAGTTCCGTCTCGGAGACGAGAGCGGCCTGCCGGATCGGATCGACGCGCTCTGAAAGTGCTGTTTGCGAACAAGTTCTTCTTTCGTAACGGCGGCTCCGAAGTCGTGATGTTCGACGAGATGGAGTTGATGCGCAGGCGGAATGTCGACGTCGTCGAGTTCTCCATGAATGACGATCGAAACATTCCATCACGCTTCCAATCGTATTTCGTTTCGCAGAAGTCGTATCGCGCATCATCCAGGCGCGAAAAGCTGAGATCGGCGCTGTCCTTCATTCATTCATCCGAAGCTGTCTCGCAGATCAGGCGCCTCATCCAAGATCAGAAGCCGGACGTACTGCACTGTCACAACATCTATCACCAACTGACCCCCTCGATCGTCACGGCGGCCGCGGATATGGGGGTTCCCGTCGTTCTCACACTTCACGACTACAAACCGGTGTGCCCCGTGTACACGCAGCTCAGCAACGGGCAGGTGTGTACGAGATGCGGGGACGGCGCGTTCGAGACGATTCTCGCGCGCCGCTGCGCCGACGGTTCTCTTGGGCGCAGCGCTCTGCTTTGGGCGGAGGCGCGCTATCACGCGCTGCTCGGAAGCTATCATCGCGTCGAAAAATTCATTGCGCCGAGCAGGTTCATGTATGAAGCCATCGTCCGCAGGTTCGGTGCGGCCAAGGTGGTTCATATTCCGAATGGAATAGATGCATCGCGTATCGATACGGCCGTCGGCGACGAGGAATACGCGCTGTATCTTGGTCGCCTGTCACCCGAGAAAGGCGTCGAGGATCTCCTTAAAGCCCATGCCGCAGCTCAGGGCGCCTGGCGGCTGGTGGTCGCCGGCACTGGACCGCTCCTTGATGAGTTTCGGCGGAAGTACCCGGCGGTGGAGTTCAGGGGGCACCTAACGGGCAGCGACCTTGAACGAACGATCAGCGAAGCCGGGGTGATCGTGGTGCCTTCGGTCTGGCACGAGAACAGCCCGCTCTCGATCCTCGAGGCGATGGCGCACGGTAAGCCGATCATTGCTTCGCGCATTGGCGGAATTCCCGAGATGGTCAGGGAAGGGACGACAGGTCTGCTGTTCGACCCTGGCAATGCGTCTCAACTCGCCGAAAAAGTCAGAGATCTTCTGCTCGATCGCAGCCGGCGCGAAGCGTTCGGTCGCAACGCACGGAGAATCGTCGAGGACGAGTACTCGCTCGAGGATCATGGCTCGGCATTGTTCTCGTTGTACGAGAATCTGATTGCAACAGCTGGCTTACATAGGAAAGTTGGATCATAAAATGGACCTTACCGTCATTTCCACGTTCCGCTGCAACTCCAAGTGTCAGATGTGCTACATCTGGCAGAATCCAACCGAGCCGAAGGAAGAGGTGTCGCTGGCCACGCTGTCGAAGCTTCCGTCCGGCTTCGACAATTTGAACGTGTCAGGTGGAGAGCCGACGCTTCGCAAGGACCTCGGAGAGATCATCGATCTTCTCTATCCGAAGGCAAGAGTGACGGAGATATCGTCGAACGGGCTGCATCCCGAGCGCCTGGTTCCGATCATCAAGAAGCACCCCAACATCAAGGTACGTTTCTCGCTCGAAGGTGATCAGGAGACGAGCGACAGAATTCGCGGCGAGAAGGACGGTTACTACACCAAGATCGCCGGGCTTCGTATGCTGCGCGAGGCAGGAGGCACCGACCTTGGCTTCGCCATGGTCATTCAGGACGAAAACGTCGATCAGCTCGTCAATGTCTACGAGTTCGCCCGCAAGGAGGGATTCGAGCTGGCGACGTCGACGCTCCACAATGCGTGGCAGTTCTACAAGAACGACAATTACTTCTACGACCGGAAGGCAGTCGCCCGGAAGGTCGAGGGGCTCATCTCGGCGATGCTGCGTAGTCCGAAGCCAAAGAACTGGTTTCGGGCCTACCTGAACCTTGGCCTGATCGAGAAGATCCTTGGTCATGATCGGCTGATCCCATGCAGCGCAGGCAAGGATTTCGCTTTTATCGACCCCTGGTCGGACGTCTGGGCCTGCAACGTTCGCTCGGATTTGCCGATGGGAAATCTTGCGCGGGAGTCATGGGACGAGATCATGAACAGCGAGACCGCTCAGCAGACACGCAAGAAGGTCGCGGGCTGTGAGCAGAACTGCTGGATGGTGACCACCGCGCGGACCGCGATGCGATCCAACCTGGTCCCTCAGCTTCCGAAGAGCGAGCCGCTGCTGTGGGTCCTCAAGAACAAGCTCAAGGTCTCGATGGGCAAGAGCATATGCTTTGATAGCTACATCAATTATTCCGACGTGCGCCCGTCGCCGCACGTCGAGCGAACGTCGTTCCTGAACAAGACTGTCAAGGCCCGGCTGGTCAAGGGCCGCGTGACGCCGGACGAGCATTACCCGTTGCGTACCTTTATGAACAATTAGATTGGAAGGAAGTCCAGATGAGCAGGCGTGAGATCTACATGTTCGGCTTCCGTGGCTTCCCTCAAATTCAGGGTGGTATCGAGACACACGCAGAGAATCTCGCACCAAGGGTGGTGGAGCTCGGCAGACGGGTTACCGTCTGCATGCGGTCGCCCTATGTTGCGTCGGATGTTCCCAAGGTGTGGAGGGGCGTGCGGGTCCTGCGGCTGTGGACTCTGAGCAACAAGTACCTCGAGACTCTGCTCCATTCCGTGGTCTGCGCCATTGTTGCAATGGTGCGGCGCCCGGCACTGGTCCATATCCATGGCATAGGTCCTGCAATCGTGACGCCATTGCTTCGTGCCGTCGGCCTGCGGGTCGTCGTCACGCATCATGGCGAGGACTACAACAGAGAGAAATGGGGCTGGGCGGCGCGCACGGTGCTGAGGACCGGCGAGGCGCTCGGAATGCGCTACGCCAGCAAGCGCATCGCGGTCAGCCGCAGCATCGGCGAGCTTGTCATGTCCAAATATGGCAAACCTTGCGAGGTGGTGCCGAATGGCGTGGTATTCTCGGACATGCCACAGCAAAGCGAGAAGGTGGTCGAGCTGGGATTGGAGCCGGGACGATACGTATTGACGGTCGGCCGGCTCGTTCCCGAGAAGCGACAGCTCGATCTGTTGCGCGCATTCCTGGCGACCGCGCTGCCGGGATGGAAGCTCGCCATAGTTGGAAAGATCGACCATCGGAACGAGTACGCGGATCAGCTGGCTAGAGAAGCGGAAGGCCACCAGAACGTCGTCATGGCCGGGTTCCAGACCGGCGACGGCTTGCGACAACTCTACGCCCACGCCGCGCTGTTCGTCCTGCCGTCGTCGCATGAGGGGCTGCCGATCGTGCTGCTCGAAGCGCTCAGCTATGGATTGCCAGTGCTGGTAAGTGATATCGCACCCAACCTGGAGGTGGTCGCTGATCCCGAGCACATCTTCCATGTCGGTGATTGCGAGGAATTGGGTGCGAAGCTGCAGGCGCTGACGAAGACGCGTCCGAGCGCAGCCGAGCGCGAAACCGTACGCCGCGAGAGCGCCGTGCGGTACGATTGGTCCGATATCGCATTGCGCACGCTGGAGATCTACGATGACCTGCTCGGCCGCAAGCGGCAGCAGGGCAATCTGTCGCGCGCTGGCTGGGCCAGCAGCAGCGCAAGGTCGCGACAATCGGTATACGGCAGGCCCGCCAACAATTGAGCTCCCGCCAGCGGCCTCTCCGGCAAAGTCTGGCAGCATACTGGTGCGCGCCTTGCGTGATCCGGCTGACGTGACGCCGCGCCCGGGCTGGCGGCGCAGAGGATTGTGGCGGCTGCTCGGAGCCTGATTTCAGGCCGGGCGGCCTCGTTCTCATTGCTGAGATCCCGGCTTTTTGTTGTCGTCCCCAACTTTTGGCGATAGCGCCGGTCGCGATCGATGCGCCGGCGTCCAAAGTCCGCTGCCCGCGATCGAAATCCTGGCGAGCCACCAGGTCTGCGACCGGATCCGATCGCTCGACCGGTCCCCGGCACGAGCTGGATTTCTTCCATTGCCCAAATAATAGACATAGATTGGGGCTTCCGAAAGCCGTTGGACCCTGAGAGGCTCCGCGTTGGGGATTCGCAGGCCCGATGATGCTGGCCAGGTGTCGAAGCGCCGGGCGTTGCTGGAATATGTGAAAATGAACAGGGTGGATGGGCTAACGCCCGGTGAGATTGACGAACGGATCGTTTCGATCATCGAACTGGCCGGTGAAGAGCTGATGCGCCAGTCCGATCCGTCGTTCGAATTCGTGCCCGAGCGGATGAGAAGGGGGATATTGACCGTTCATCAGCGCCTGAAAGCGGAGCTTGCAGCGCTCATCAATCTGCGGACCGTATATGGCGATCTGATCGTTTGTCGCGTTGTTGCCGGCGACTATCCCTGGATCCACAACCAGTTGTCGCCGTATCAACATTTGAGGCTCGCGTGGCTTCAGCTCACGCAGCTGAGCAGCATGTTCGATCGTTCCTGGACCGAGCTTGATCGCCTTCACAACGAAACGTTAGAGTTGCTTTCTATCGACGTCGAAAGGGACGTTGCTGATGGCTCGCCTCAAGCGGTTGAGCGGAGCGCGCGGGCAGATCGCTGGTTCGAAGTCATGCCGCAACCTGGAGCGTCAGCGTCGGCGACCATGAGGATTGCAAGCGAGTTGTCGACTGACGTAGTCGTTGCGGAGTATTGCGACGCTGCGCGGCGCGATCTCTTGGAACAGATCGACGCGACCATACGAATCGTTGGTTCCAGCATTGCTTGTTTCTTGTCGCGCCACGGGGCCGAGCTGGTAGACCTCATTGATCGTTACAACGACATGATCGAGAACATCCAGCCCCGAAAGTGACACGAAGAGCTCGAACTTGAGATAGTACGAAAGCTCCATTCATCCGTCAGATTTGGCTTCATGGGCTCCGACCCGCAGGCGACTGGCAGTTACCCTGTCCGCGATGGAAACGAGTTCGTAGCTCACTCTTTGCCCTTCGATGAGCGTTGGCAGCCCAGCTTCTTCGACTGCGGACATATGAACGAATATGTCCTTGCCTCCGCCGTCGGGCCTTATGAAGCCGTAGCCCTTGAACTTGTTGAACCAGACTACGAATCCGTTAGCCATACGTCGAGCCTAGACCTCTGCTTGCGTCAACCGCTGCTACGCCTTGGTCGGGGGAGGGGTTGAGCTTCGTTCATCCAGATTGAGCCGGTGCTGCAAAATGCCGCGCACAACCGGAACTCTGCGTTGAAATCTCGTTTCCTCACATTCTCAATATGCGGAGTCCTGCCGTGCGAATATCCCGCGTTGATGCGCAGCGCGCCTTCTGGCTTGCCTACGCTGTAGGCGCAAGCGCCTCAATACATTGCGTCGGCCGATGAACCCAGAGGGCTACCCCGCATCTCGCTCTGGATGCAAACTCATTGAAAATTGATTGCGTTCCAATAGGTCAGGTAAATTCAAAAGAGAATATGGGGGCCTCTCAGCACACCTCACCGGGGCAACTGGCGGGGCGAGGGCGGTCCGCAAGTGTGCGCGTGAAAGAAGACGTCAGTCAGTGCCGGACATTGAGACAGAAATCAGCTCATGAGATGAAGAGATCGGAGCGGGAGCTTCAGCCTGCTGGCAATTTTTCTCACCGCTTGTGGCGTTCGTCCAAGTCGTCGCGAAACAGCGTGCAAGCTCTTCCCTTCCAAAATGAGCAACCGTACCTGCTCGATCTCGTGATGGCTCCATGGCGGAGCAAGCTTCTGCTTGTTGGTCTGCAGGGACGACACTGTCTCGCTCCTTTTCAGGCGGTTGAGAGGGCGTCTGCCGAAGGGGCAGCGCAGCAGATCTAGGTTGCGCAACTCCTCGCGGCTGCGTTTGCTGTTTGCTCCGGCTGCCCAGGACGTGCTCTCGCACGATCCCCGATGCTCCCGGACTGCCTTGCACGAAGGAAGCTATCGGAACAAGGCAGTGCGGAATCTGATCACCGTCAAGTTGCAGGATGACCGCCGGCGTCGATGGCCTCCCCACCTTGTTCCACGTGCGATGATGGCGCTGCGAGGGCAATGTCGACTTCACGATGGGCGAGAGCGGCAGGCGTCGACGGTGCAGACGAATTCGTATCGACGCATCTTGCGCTGCTCGCCGCGAGTGCGCTCGCCTTCAAGTAGATGAATCCGGTGGTGGCGACGATCACTCGCGCGCTGAAGGACCTGGATGGTCCCGCGAGATGACAGCCGAACGGGCTCGACGCGGTATAGCGGCCTGCCGCCTTCGTAAGCTGCGTGCTGGAATGAAATGCAGAGAGTTGAGCCATTAGGCGCGCTTATGTCGCGAATATTTACTTCCAATTTTACTTCGCGAAATCCCGTCAATAGCCTCAAGCGCAATTGATCACATCCGCAGGGATCGCTGAAGATCGTTGCGGTCGCTCATCGTAACCAACGAGGGTTGCCATGCTTGACAGGAACAAGGGGAATGTTGGTGCCAACCAGGCCGAAGCGGAGCCGGCGGAAGTAAGAAAACTGAGCCGCCGCAGGCTGTTGAAGAGTGCTGCAGCGGTCGCAGGTGCGGCCGTCGGCTCGGACGCGATCCGCGGCTTCCCGACCATCTGGGCGCAGGAGATCAAGGACATCGAGCTCCGCCACGTCGGCGTCTCCTATTCGGTGGTGAAGGCGGTCGGCGACCAGGCCGCCAAGGATCTCGGCTTCAAGGTGACGATGCAGAACCTCGATACCTCCGCCGCCATCAACCGCTTCATTAGCCAGCCTAATACGGTCGACATCGCCGACCTCGAGGGCTGGCAGGCCAAGCTCGCGGCCAAGCGCGGCGTGATCCAGGGCATTCAGGTCAAGAAGATCAAGGAGTTCGACAACATCCTGCCGATCTTCACCAAGGGCGAGATCGATGGCCACAAGATCCCGCGCCAGGGCATCTCGCCCTATGAGGCCATGTACATCGCCAAGCCCGATTCCACCGATCTGCACGACGGCGTCACCGAGTGGGCGACCTTCCTGCCGCAAGTCTACAATGCCGATTCCATCGGCTATCGTCCCGATCTCGTCGGCCACGAGGTGACCGAGTGGAAGGACCTGATCGATCCCAAGTTCAAGGGCAAGGCCGCGATCCTCGACGTGCCCGCGATCGGCATCATGGACGCCGCGCTCTGCTTCGAAAGTGCCGGCCTGATCAAGTACGGCAACAAGGGCAACATGACCAAGGAGGAGATCGACTTCACCTGCAACAAGCTGATCGAGCTGAAGAAGCAGGGCCAGTTCCGTGCGACCTGGACCACCTTCGACCAGTCGGTGCAGCTCATGGCTGCGGGGGAAGTGGTCATCCAGTCGATGTGGTCGCCGGCGGTGGCCGCCGTCCGCGTCAAGGAAATTCCCTGCGTCTACGCGCCGGTCAACGTCAAGAACGGCAAGGAAGGCTATCGGGGCTGGTGCAACGGCATGGGCCTGATGAAGCATCTCTCCGGCAAGAAGCTCGATGCGGCCTATGAATATCTCAACTGGTACCTGTCGGGTTGGCAGGGCGGCTTCGTCGCGCGCTACGGCTATTACAGCCCGGTGCCCTCGACCGCGAAGAAATTCCTGACACCGGCCGAATGGGCGTTCTGGTACGAGGGGCAGCCGGCGCCGGAGGTGGTCAACGATCCCTACGGCGTGCCGATGGAGAAGGCCGGCACCAAGCGTGACGGCGGCTCGTTCCTCGATCGCGTCAAGAACATCTCTTGCTGGAACACGCTGATGGACGAGGCGGCGTACATGAACAAGCGCTGGAATGACTTCAAGGTGGCCTGAAACCTGCTTTCCCTGACCTGAAGCGATGCACCGGCGCCGTCACGCGCCGGTGCGAGAAGACCGACTCGAGGCGTTTGCCGCTATGCAGTCCAGTCAAACTCCGCCACGCGCAAATCTCGCCGGCTGGCTCTATGTCGCGCCGCTGGTCCTGGTGCTCATGCCGTTCTTCGTGGCGCCGATTCTGGTGGTGCTGGCGGCGAGCTTCTTCGCCACCGACGGCTTTGGCGGGCTGACGCCGGGCTTCACGCTGGCAAGCTACGTCGAGGTCCTGCATTCGGCGCTGACGCTGAAGCTGTATCTGGCGACGATCAAGTTCACGGTCCTGACCTGGATCTTCACGTTGGTCATCGGCTTCTTCGTCGCTTACTTCCTGGTGTTCCACGTCCGCAACCAGCTGCTCGCGATCGGCCTATTTCTCTTGTGCACAGTGCCGTTCTGGACCTCGAACATCATTCGGATGATTTCCTGGATTCCGCTCCTGGGCAAGGAAGGCCTGATCAACCAGGCGCTGCTTGGAATGGGCGTGATCCGTCAGCCGCTGGAAGTGCTGCTGTTCTCCGATCTCGCGGTGGTGATCGCCTATGTCCATCAGCTCACGATCTTCATGATCGTGCCGATCTTCAATTCCATGGCGCGGATCGACAAGAAGCTGATCGAGGCCGCGATCGACGCCGGCGCCAGCCGCTTCGACATCATGCGCTTGGTCGTGGTGCCGATGTCCAGGAGCGGCATCGCGCTCGGCACCATCTTCGTGGTCTCGATCGTGATGGGCGACTTCTTCGTGGTCAAGGTGATGTCCGGCGGCGGATCGGCGTCGGTGGTCAGCGCCTTCTACGAGGACGTCGGCGTGCTGCAATATCCGACCGCGGCGGCCAGTGCCGTGCTGCTGACGCTCGTGCTGGTTGCGATCGTCTCGCTGATCCTCCGCACCGTGGATATCCGGCAGGAGATCACGCGATGAGCGCGGTTCTCGCCGACATGCCAAAGTCCGACGTGTCGAAGACGGTCGCGCCCGCGACGACCAAGGCGATCGCGCCGAGCAAGGGCGGCCGGCCCTGGACGTTCTACGTGCTGGCGACGCTGTTTGCCTTCTATGTCATCGCGCTCTACGGCCCGATGTTCTGCATCTACATCCTGTCGTTCCAGGACATCCGTGGCGGACTTGTGTTTCCGATGAAGGGTCATTCGCTGCACTGGTTCGTCGATCTTTTCACGCAGGTGCGGACCGGCGACGTCATGGGGTCTTTCGACCGCTCGATCAAGCTTGCGGTCATCGTCACCATCATCACTGTGGTGGTGTCCTTCCTCGCCGGCCTCGGCTTTCGCAAGCGATTTCGCGGCGACACCTTTGTCTTCTACATGATGATCGGCAGCCTGGTCGCGCCCGGCCTCGTGCTCGGTCTCGGGACGGGACTTTTGTTCCAGGCGCTCGGGCTGAATGCGAGCTGGTACACGTCGGCACTGGGCGCGCAGCTGTCCTGGACGTTGCCGTTCGGCGTGCTCGTGATGTTCGCGGTGATGTCGCGCTTCAACCACGTCTGGGAGGAGGCGGCGTACGATCTCGGCGCCAGCCGTTGGCAGTCGATCCGGATGGTGATGATCCCGGTGCTGGCGCCCGGTCTCGTCGCGGTTGCGCTGTTCGGCTTCACGCTGTCCTACGACGAGTTTGCGCGCAGCCTGCAGACGGCAGGCTCGCTGAACACGCTGCCGCTGGAAATCTGGAGCATGACGCTGAACGTCACCTCGCCCTCGCTCTACGCGCTCGGCACGGTGACCACCATCGTCTCCTTCGTCGTCATCGGTGCGAGCCTCGGCACCATCGTGCTGATCCAGAAAAGGCGCGGCAGCGCGACAAAGGGTTAGGAATGAAGAGCGATCGCGGCGATATCGAACTGGCGGGCGTCTGCAAGAGCTTTGACGGCGCGACCTACGTGGTCGATGGCGTCAATCTGAAGATCGAGGACGGCGCCTATTGCTGCTTCATCGGCCCGTCCGGTTGTGGCAAGACCACGATCCTGCGCATGATCGCAGGCCATGACGACCCGACCGCCGGCGAGATCGTGATCGGCGGCCAGAACGTCGTCGGTCTTGCGCCGGTACAACGGCGCACCGCGATGATGTTTCAGTCTTACGCGCTGTTCCCGCATCTGACCGTGCGGGAGAACATCGCCTTTGCGCTTCGCGTGCGCGGCCAGTCCAAGTCCGATCGGCTGCGCGCGGCGGATGCCATGATTGAGAAGGTCAGGCTGACGCAATTTGCCGACCGCTTGCCGGCCCAGCTTTCCGGCGGCCAGCAGCAGCGTGTGGCGTTGGCGCGGGCCGCGATCACCGAGCCGCGCGTGCTGCTGCTCGACGAGCCGCTGTCCGCGCTCGACGAGCAGCTCCGCGTCCAGATGCGCCAGGAGCTGCGGCGGATGCAGCAGGAGCTCGGCATCACCTTCATCCACGTCACCCATACCCAGCTCGAGGCGATTGCGCTGGCCGACCTCGTCGTCGTGATGGAGCAGGGCAAGATCAAGCAGGCGGGCCCGGCGCGCGACGTCTACGCGCATCCGCACGATCGCTATGTCGCCGAGTTCATGGGCGGTCAGAACGTGTTGTCGGGCCGCGTCGAGAAGGTCAACGGCGCGAGCTTCACGCTCGCGCAGGCAGCGCCTGATGGCATCGAGGTGCCGCTGCGGCCACGCTCGGCCGTCAGCGTCGGCGACAAGGTCGATATAGCGGTGCGCCGCGACGACGTCGCGCTGGTCCGGCCCGGCAGAGACTTGCCTCCGGGTTGCACAACCTCGCTGCCGAGCCGCGTGCTCGCGATCGAATACCAGGGCTATTTCGTCAAGGTCATGCTCGACACGGTGCCGGACGACGAGTTCGTCGCCTACGTGCCGGAAAAGACCTTCTTCGCAGATCCCTTCGCCGTAGGCGATGTCGTGATGGCCACATGGGCCGCCGGCAGCGCGTTGCCACTCGCCTGAAGACCCGTCGCGCACAGGAGCATGACCGTGCAGATATCCTTTACACTCAACGGCCGCCCCACCACCGTGGATGTCGAACCGGCGACCCTCGTCGCCGAGCTGCTGCGCGAGCAGCTCAACCTGACCGGCACCCATATCGGCTGTGACACCAGCCAATGTGGCGCCTGCGTGGTGCATCTCGACGGCCTGCCGGTGAAGAGCTGCACGCTGCTGGCGCCCGCGCTCGATGGCGCGACGCTGCTGACCATCGAAGGCCTGCAAGGCGCGCCGGGCTCGAACCTGATGCATCCGATGCAGGAGGCGTTTCGCGAGCATCACGGCCTGCAATGCGGCTTCTGTACGCCGGGCATGCTGATGACGGCGGTAGCGCTGGCTGCCGAGAAGCCCGATTTGACCGAGGCCGACGTCCGTCACGGCCTCGAAGGCAACATCTGCCGCTGCACCGGCTATCAGAACATCGTGGTTTCCGTGATGGCCGGCGCCGCCGCCATGAACGCCGCCAAGGGAGAGTGACCATGGGCAATGTGATCGGCATTGGCGCCGCGCCGAAGCGGAAAGAGGACCAGCGCTTTCTCACTGGCCGCGGCAATTACGTCTCCGACATCAAGCGCCCCGGCATGGCCGCAGGCGTGTTCGTGCGCTCGCCGCACGGGCATGCGGTGCTGCGTGGCATCGACAAGAGCGCGGCGCTGGCTGCGCCCGGGGTCATCGCCGTGCTGACCGGCGAGGACGTCAAGGCCGATGGGCTCGGCTCGTTGCCCTGCGGTTGGGGCATCTCGGATGCCAAGGGCGTTCCGATGAAGGAGCCGCCGTTCCCGATGCTGGCGCAGGGCAAGGTGCGCTTCGTCGGCGACATGGTGGCCTTCGTCGTCGCCGAGACGCCGGAGCAAGCGAATGTCGGGGCCGAGCTGTTGAAGATCGACTACGAGGTGTTGCCCTCAGTGGTCGGCCTGCTGGAAGCTGTCAGGCCGAATGCGCCGCAGCTTTTCGACGATGTTCCGAACAACATCTGTTGCGACTGGGAGCTCGGCGACAAGGCCGCGGTCGAGACCGCGTTCAGGAAGGCTGCGCATGTTGCCAAGCTCAGCCTGGTCAATAACCGCCTGATCGGCAACCCCATGGAACCGCGCGCGGCGATCGCCGAATACGAGCCGGGCACCGATCGCTTCACGCTGTGGACCACGAGCCAGTTCCCGCACGTCGTGCGCTTCCTGATGGGCGCCTTGGTGCTGAACATCCCGCAGCACAAGCTGCGGGTGGTGGCGCCCGATGTCGGCGGCGGGTTCGGTGTCAAGCAGTTCCACTACGGCGAGGAGGCCGTGATCACCTGGGCTGCGAAGCGCGTCAGGCGGCCGGTGAAATGGGTGGCGAGCCGCTCGGAGGGCTATGTTTCCGACCGTCACGGCCGCGACCATGTCACGGAGGCCGAGCTCGCGCTCGACGAGACCGGAAAATTCCTCGCATTCCGCGTCAACACGCTTGCCAATATGGGCGGCTATCTCTCGACCTTCGGGCCCAACATCCCGACCAATCTCTATGGGCCGCTTCTTGGCGGCGTCTACACCACGCCCGCGATCTACTGCAACGTGAAGGTGGTCTTCACCAACACGGTCCCTGTGGACGCCTATCGCGGCGCGGGACGGCCAGAGGCGACGTTCGTGCTGGAACGCATCGTCGATGTCGCAGCCAGCGAGATGGGGATCGACCGTGTCGAGATCCGCCGCCGCAACATGATCCCGAAGGAGGCCTATCCCTACCAGACGCCGGTATTGGTGCAGTACGATTCCGGCGATCCCATGGGCTGCCTCGACGGCGCGCTGGTTGCCGCCGACGTCAAGAATTTCGGCATCCGCAAGGCGGCTTCGGCCAGCAAGGGCAAGTTCCGCGGACTCGGTTACTCGACTTATGTCGAGGCCTGCGGCCTTGCGCCGTCGCGCTTCGCAGGGAGGCTCGGCGCGCGCGGCGGCCTCTACGAGAGCGCCACGGTGCGCGTGCATCCGACCGGCCAGGTCACGGTCATGATCGGCACCCACAATCACGGCCAGGGGCACGAGACGACCTTCGCGCAGATCGTCTCGGAGAAGCTCGGCGTCGCCTTCGAGAATGTCGACATCGTGTTCGGCGACACCGATCGGGTGCAGTTCGGCATGGGCACCTATGGCTCGCGCTCCCTCGTGGTCGGCGGCGCCGCGTTGTCGAAGGCGACCGACAAGGTGATCGCCAAGGGCAAGAAGATCGCGTCCCATCTGCTCGAGGCGGCCGAGGTCGATATCCAGTTCGAGGCAGGAAAGTTCTCGGTGGCGGGCACGGACCGCAGCAAGACCTTCGAGGAGATCGCCGGCGCGGCCTATGTGCCGCACAATTATCCGCTGGAAGTGCTGGAGCCGGGGCTGGAGGAGCAGGCCTACTACGATCCCGTCAACTTCACCTATCCCGGCGGCTGCCACATCGCCGAGGTCGAGGTCGATCCGGAGACGGGGACGGTGACGCTGGTCAACTATACCGCGGTGGACGACGTCGGCACGGTGATCAATCCGATGATCGTCGAGGGGCAGTTGCACGGCGGCATCGTGCAGGGCGTCGGCCAGGCGCTGTTCGAGAACGCCGTCTATGACGAAGGATCAGGGCAATTGCTGTCAGGCTCGCTGATGGACTACTGCATGCCGCGCGCCGATCATCTGCCGATGATGAAGGTGGAGACCCATTCCACCCTGTGCACGCATACGCCGATGGGCGTGAAGGGTTGCGGTGAGGTCGGCACCATCGGATCGCCGGCGGCGGTCATCAACGCGGTCGTCGACGCGCTCTCGCATCTCGGCGTCACCCATGTCGACATGCCGGCCACGCCGAACCGGATCTGGCGCCTATTGCAGAACGCGTCGCTGCCGGTCGCCGCGGAATAGGGAGGACAACAATGAAGCCGTTTGCCTATCACCAGCCTGACCAGATTCCCGATGCGGCCAAGCTTCTGACCTCGATCGAGGACAGCAAACTCGTTGCCGGCGGCATGACGCTGATTCCGACGCTGAAGCAGCGGCTGGCCAATCCGCCTGCGCTGGTCGATCTGTCGAAGCTCGGGTCGCTGAAGGGCATCACCGATGGCGGCGCGACGATCACGATTGGCGCAATGACTCCGCATGCGGTGGTCGCCGCCTCCAAGCTGGTCCAGACGAAAATCCCGGGGCTCGCCGCGCTGGCCTCGATGATAGGCGATCCCGCGGTGCGCAGCCGCGGCACCATCGGCGGCTCGGTCGCCAACAACGATCCCGCGGCTGACTATCCCGCCGGCGTGCTCGGACTCGGCGCCACCATCATCACCAGCGCGCGCGAGATCGCGGCCGACAAGTTCTTCCTCGGCCTCTTCGAAACCGCGCTCGGGCCCGGCGAGATCATCACGGCGATCCGTTTTCCGATGCCGTTGAAGGCCGGCTACACCAAGTTCAAGGCGCCGGCCTCCCGCTATGCGCTGGTCGGCGTGTTCGTCGCCAAATTCGCCGAAGGTGTCCGCGTCGCCGTGACCGGCGCCGGTCCAGGCGTTTTTCGCGTGCCGCCGATGGAGGCCGCGCTGTCGTCCAATTTCGATCCCTCGGCCATCGCGGCGATCAAGATCGATACGGACGGTCTGACCTCCGACATTCATGCCGAAGCCGATTACCGGGCGCATCTCGTCACGGTCATGGCCAAGCGCGCCGTCGACGCGGCGCTCAGCTAATTCTTTGGGATTGATGATGACTGATGGTTCCGGCCGAACGGCCTTCCCGCCGGCGCCGACTGGCCTTGGTGCGCTCTCTGTTGCCGAGATCGTGGCCGGCTACCGGCGCAAGGCGTTCACCCCGCGCGATGTGGTCGACGACACCATTGCTGCGCTTCAGGCGACGAACGAGGCCTGCAATGCGGTGGTGACGCCGATGTACGAGCAGGCGAGGGCCGAGGCCGACCGGCTCACCAGGGAGATGAGTGCGGGCGAGGCCAAGGGGCCACTTGCCGGCGTGCCAGTTACGATCAAGGATCTCGTCTTCGTCGCGGACGTGCCGGCCTATGCCGGCTCGCCGATGAACAAGGCGTTCGTGCCCAACGTCGATGCCGCCGTGGTCTCGGCGCTGAAGGCGTCCGGCGCGATCATCACCTGCAAGACCACCACCTGCGAGTCCGGCTACAAATTGACGGCCGACAGCCCGGTCACCGGCACGACGCGGAATCCCTGGAATCCCGGCCGCACCAGCGGCGGGTCGAGCGGCGGCGCAGCAGCCGGTGTTGCCGCCGGCTGCGGGCCGATCGCGATCGGCACCGATGGCGTCGGCTCGATCCGCGTGCCGTCGTCCTTCTGTGGCGTGTTCGGACTGAAGCCAACCTTCGGCCTGGTGCCGCGCTCGCCGGGCTTCTCGCCGCCGTCCTGGGCTTCGCTCGCCCATACCGGGCCGATCACGCGCACCGTCGCGGATGCCGCGCTCACCTTGGAGATCATCGCTGCTTACGATCTGCGCGACCCCGCGAGCCTGCCGGTGTCGCCACGCCGCTTCGACACCAACGCGGCGCCGTTGAACGGCATTCGCATCGGCGCCAGCGCCGATCTCGGCTACGCCGCTGTCAGCCCCGATGTGCGGGCCGCGTTCAGCAAAGCGCTGGCCGTTCTCGACGGCTGCGGCGCGCAGATCACCCTGGACGGCCCTGGCCTCGATCCCGGCATTTTGGAGCACACGCTGAAGCCGATCGCCTTCACCGAGCAGGCGGCGGCGGTGGCGACCAGGACCGCTGCCGATCTCGCAAGCTCGGAGGCTGACTATCGTGATGTCGTCACGGCCGGCCGGCGTTTCAGCGGCACGGACTACATCGAGGCCGGCTACCGCCGAGGCCAGGCACGCAATGCGTTCGTAAAGCTGTTCGAGCGTGTCGATGCGCTGGTGACGCCGACGGTCGCGGTGACCGCGTTCGAGGCCGGGCGGATCGGTGTCGATACGATCGACGGCCGCGAGGTCGACCCGCATCTCGGCTGGTCGCCCTTCACCTGGCCGATCAACCTTGCCGGCCTGCCGGCGGCGACGCTGCCCTGCGGTTTCGACCGCGACGGCCTGCCGGTCGGTCTCCAGATCGTCGCGCCCTGGCTCGACGAACCCACGATCTTCCGCATCGCGGCCACCTTCGAGCAGGCGCAACCCTGGGCCAAGTTCTGGCCGCCGCTGGTTTTACGTGAATCGGACCGAGCACGTACCAAGGCGTGACGGGCGATGGTGGGATCCTGCTGCTGTTTTGCCCGACATGTCAAACCACGCTGCCGCCAGGGCATGTCCGCGTAAGTCCTTGATCCGACTAGCTCCGTCTACTGTGCATGGGGTTGTTTTCCCACTTTTTGTGGGAGAGCGCGGGACGGGCGCAATCTTGTCGTCTCAGGACAGCTCGATCCCCCTGCCGCTGAGCTCTTCGTCCAGGCGCAGATAGTGCGCGAGGTAGTCGTGCAGGGCGGTTGCTGCTTTCGAGGTCGCGCCGCTCGACTTGTAGAGCAGCAGTTCGATCTTCGGCAGCGGTGGAAGGCCTTCGTTCGGCCCGATCTCGCGCATCGCCGGCACCAGCGCGCTGCGCCCGAGCACGGTAACCGCCATGCCTGCGAAGGCCGCGGCCTGAAGGCCGCCGACGCTTTCGCTGACACAGGCGATGCGCCAGCGCAGGTTTGCGCGTTCCAGCGTATCGATGGCGTAGTCGCGATAGATGTTGCCCGGCGGCAATAGCGCGAGCGGGATCGGACGTTCCTGATGCGCGGCGGATTGTTCGCCGGTCATCCAAACCAGTTGCTCTCGGCGAACCACCTGGCCGCCGGTGAAATCGTTCATGCGGGTGACGAGCGCGATGTCGACATCGCCGCGCTTGACGAGGCCGACCAGCGGCGTCGAAAGCGCGCAGTTGAGCTCCACCTGCACGCGCGGAAAGGATTTCCGGAACACGCTGAGGATCTGCGGCAGCATGAACGCGGCGTAGAGATCGGGCGTGCCGAGCACGACCTGGCCCTCGATCTCCTGTGACGCCAGCTGCGAAATCAGCTCGTCATGCAACCTCAGGATGGATTTGGCGTAGGTGAGGACGGTGGTGCCGTCGTCGGTCAGCGTCAACCTGCGGCCGCCATGCTCGAACAGCTGCTTGCCGGTCAGCTCCTCCAGCCGCTGCAATTGGAGGGTGATCGCAGGCTGGGTGCGGCCAAGCCGTCGCGCGGTCTCGGTGATGCTGCCGGTTTCGACCACCGAGATCAGCGACCGGAGCATGCGGATGTCGAGACTGATGAGATTCATGCGGCGTCCATGTCGCCCAGAATTTATGCAAGTTCCGTGCTACCTCTCGCGAGCTCGTCGATGACTGTCTTGTCGGAGTGCGCCGGCGTACTAAGTAGCCCGCGGGCGAAGGCCATCAATCGTGGATCAGTGATTCTTATCCGCGAACCGGGTATGAATGCGCGGAGGCACGGTCGCTAAGCAACTCCGAGAGCAGGCCCGTCAGGACTGTGGCATCTGATGCGCCCAGCCTGTTCAAAAGGTTCTGTTGAATGGATTTGATGATTGGGCCGATGTCCTTGAATTGCTCCGCCCCTCGCTGCGAGAGGAAAATCAGGACCCTGCGCCGGTCATGTGGATCGGGAGCGCGATAGACCTGCGCCGACTCGACCATTCTGTCGATGATCTTTGTGAGCGTTGGACCGTCGACCAAGAGGCGGGTTGCCAGATCGCCCATCGGCAGCCCGTTTCCTTCGGTCAGCGCCTCGAGCACGCGGTACTGGTGAAGGGATAGGCTTCGTGGCTTGAGCTTCGCTTCCAGCATCTGCTCAAGCCGGCGATTCACACCTCGGATGAGTTCGGGGAGGTCCACGTTGCACCCTTAGCGAATTATTTGATATTTCAATATTTGCATTGGAACGTAATGAGGAGCAAGCGAAAAGCAGGTTTGCGCGCGACTGCCTAGGGAAGGGGCGAATGCATCGGCTGGCGCCGTGAAAAAGGGCATGTTCCCTTCAGGATCGAGTGTTCTCGTCGTCAAACGGGCCGTAGCGGCACAGGATTGCCGTTGGCACGATTCGTGAGTGTTCTGTGCACGGAAAGTGCGGAGACACCATCGTTGCGTAGCGTCCGGATATGTCTGCTCATCCCGCAGAGCGGCGCTGCGGGGCTTTGGGCCCCGTCAGCCGAGGCGTGCGGACGCTTGGCCGTCGACGAGATTAACGCCATGTCCGGTGTCCTGCGCTGTCCCGTCGAATTGCACGTCGTGAACGCCGGAGAAACCGGCTCGAGTGCGGGATGGGCCGCGCGCGATGCAATTGACATCGATCGTGTCGACGGCATCGTCGGAATGTTGCCGAGCTTCGCGCGCGATTTCGTGGCGCGCGCGGCCCGTGGTCGCGTTCCGTTTATATATACGCCGCAGTTCGAAGGCCGCTCATCGACGCTGGACGTCATGGCGACCGGTGAGACCGCAGAAGAGCTGCTTTCTCCCGCGATTCAATGGCTTTCGGAGACGAGGCGTGCGCGCCGATATTTTCTTTGCGGCAATGACTACGTATGGCCTCGCTCATCCCTTCAGATTGCGCGCAGATTGATTGCCCGCTTCGGCGGCACGGTGACGGGTGAATACTATCTGCCGGTCGGCCAGCACGACTTCGACGAGGTGCTGGACCGGATCAAGGCAACGCGCTCGGACGTCGTTCTTCCGTATTTCCTGGGCTCTGATTGCATCGCATTCAATCGCGCCTTCTGTGCGGCCGGGTTGAGTTCGCGCACGCTGCGGTTTTCCTCGGCGATCGACGAGACCGTGGCATACGGCCTCAACGCAGATGAAACCGAGAACCTCTACGCCGCTTCGAGTTACTACGGGTCGATCCGCTCACGTAACAATGGCGCGTTTCTGGAGCGTTATCATACGGCGTTCGGCGATAGTCCGCCTCCCGTGAATGCCTTTGGTGAGTCCTGCTACGAAGGCATTTACTCGCTCGCGTCCCTGATCGAGGAGGCCGCCAGTCTCGACGCGCGCAAGTTGACGCGCCTGTACGGAAGGACGTTCCAGCGACGCACGGCACGAGGCGACCTGGCGCAATCGGTGGTCGGCGGCCGCCATCCGATCTATCTGGCTCAGCTCGATGGGTACGATTTCTCCATCATCGCGCGGCGATAAAAGAGCTTGCCTTTTCAAATATTGTATTAATAATATTTTCCATCTCAAAGATTGATGGGGACAATTTATGACTTTCTCCCGCCGTCGCTTCCTGCAGCGCTCAGCAATTGCAACGACGACGTTGATTGCTGCACCTGCAGTCTTCCGCTCCGGCGCCTTTGGCGCCGAGAACCCGATCGTCGTCGGCAGCCTTCATGACCAGTCTGGTCCGATCGCAGCGTCCGGCACGCCCATGGTCTACGCGCTCCAGCTTGCCGTGGATGAGATCAATGCCGGCGGCGGATTGTTGGGGCGGCCGCTGAAGGTCATCCACTACGACACGCAGTCGAACATTCAGATGTACTCGCAATTCGCGCAGCAACTTGCGGTGAAAGACAAGGTGGATGTCGTTCATGGCGGCATCACTTCGGCCTCGCGCGAGGCGGTGCGTCCGACCTTCGATCGCTTCAAGGTGCTGTACTTCTACAACGTCCTCTACGAGGGAGGTGTCTGCGATCGTAACACCTTCTGCACCGGTACCACGCCCGCGCAGACCGTGGAAAAGCTGGTGCCGAGCGCGATGAAGAAGGCCGGCAAGAAGGCCTACATCATTGCCGCCGACTATAATTACGGTCAGATCACCGCGAAGTGGATGACGAAGTACGTCAAGGACAATGGCGGCGAGGTGCTGGCGACCGACTTCTTCCCGCTCGACGTCACCAATTTCGGTACGACGATCTCGAAGATTCAGGCGGCAAAGCCCGACCTCATCCTGTCGGCACTGGTCGGCGGCAATCATACGGCCTTCTACCGGCAATGGACCTCGGCCGGCATGAAGGGTAAGATTCCGATCGCGTCGACCACTTTCGGTCTCGTCAACGAGCCGACCACACTCGATGCGGCTGAAAGCGATTCCATTCTCGGCGCCTACGGCTATTTCGAGGAGCTTACCACTCCGGCCTCGAAGAGCTTCGTCGAGAAGATCAAGAAGGCCCATCCCGACTCACCCTATGTCAGCGAGCTGGCTGCCTGCACCTATGAGGGTGTCATGCTCTGGGCTGCCGGCGTGAAGAAGGCCGCCAGCATCGATCGCATGAAGGTGATTGCCGCGCTGGAGGACGGGATCGCTTTCGATGGCCCGAGCGGCAAGGTTGCGTTGGACAAGCCGACCCATCACACGACCCGCAATGCGTTTCTCGCGGAGGTGAAGGACCGCAAATGGTCGGTGCTGGAGAGTTACTCCGACGTCAAGCCGGCCGATACTGCCAGTGTCTGCGATCTCGTCAAGAATCCGAACGACACCAAGCAGTACATCATCAATCTTTGATGTTAGCCGGGCCTCGCCACCGGCGGGGCCCGTGACTTCGAGGGGACCGAAAGAATCCAAGAATGGCGATCTACCTCATCGTCGCGCTCGACGTCCTGAATGGGATATCGTCGCTGTTCCTGTTGTGCCTCGGACTGGCGATCATCTTCGGCATGATGAAGATCATCAATCTAGCCCATGGCGAGTTCATCATGCTCGGCGCGTATGCGACTGTCATATCGGCCAATGCAGGCGTGAATATCTGGATCGCGATGCTGGTCGTTGCTCCGCTCTTCGTCGGTCTCGTCGGTCTGGTCATCGAGCGGTGCCTTATTCGCTTTCTCTACGGTCGCCTCGTCGATTCGATGCTCGCGACCTGGGGGTTAAGCCTTCTCATCATCGGGATCGTCACTACGATCTACGGCAACACGCAGCAGGGCGTGCCGACCCCTCTCGGCGGCTTCTCCATCGGTTCGTATCAGTCGAGCTATTACACGCTGTTCCTGGCCGGAATGGCGGTGGTCATGATGGCCGTGGTCTACGTCGTGATGAGCTACACCCGCTTCGGCCTGATCGCCCGCGCAACGATGCAGAACCCGGCGATGGCGGCCACGCTGGGCGTCAATCCGGCGCGGGTCTACATGAGCACGTTCGCGGTCGGAGCGGCCATCACAGGTCTCGCCGGAGGCCTGCTGGCTCCGGTTTCGGGCATCACGCCCGGCATGGGCGGCGCCTACGTCGCCAAGGCCTTCATGACGGTCGTCGGGGGAGGCGCCGCCATTCTGTCGGGGACGATGTCGGCGGCGAGCCTGTTCGGTGCTGTCAATCAGGTCGGCGCCTTCTTCACCACGCCGGTCTATGGCGAGGTCCTGGTGTTCACGGCGGCGATCGTGCTGATCCGCCTGCTGCCGCAGGGAATTTCCGGCCGCTTCTTCAAGGGGAATCTGTAATGACCATCCGCTTTCGCCTTGTGGCCCAGGCGGTTGCCGTCCTCATCGCGATCATCGCGATCGTGCTGATCCCGAGCGTCATCGAGCTGTTCGCAATGATGCAGTTGACGTTGTTCGCGGCAATGGCGGTGCTGGCGCTCAGCCTCGCCTTCATCTGGGGCTTTGGCGGCATCCTGTCCTTCGGACAGACGGCTTTCTTCGGCCTCGGCGGCTATGCCTACGCGATATCAGCGATCAATTTTCAGGATTCCACGCCCTCGATCCTGCTCGCCATTATCATTCCCGCGTTGTTCGCCGCGATCCTCGGCTATTTCATCTTCTTCGGCCGTATCTCCGACGTCTATCTCGGTGTGATCACGCTCACCGTGACTCTGATCCTGTTCAACTGCGTCAACTCGACCTCGGGCGACGAGTACAGGATTGGCAAGGCATTGCTCGGCGGCTTCAATGGCATTCCGGCGGTGCCGACCTTCAACGTTCCATTCTATCCGGACCAAATCCTGTCGCCCGAACAATCCTGGTGGGTGACGGGTGGGACCTTGCTCGGGATATTCCTGCTGCTGCGGCTGCTGCTGTCCCTTCCGGCTGGACGTGTCATCGTGGCGGTGCGCGAGAACGAGGTACGTGCCTCGCTGCTCGGTTACGACCCGCGGAAAGTCAAGCTGCTCACTTTCGTTCTGAGCGGCGCGATTGCGGGCCTTGCCGGTGCGCTCTACGTGAACTGGGGCGCGTTCGTCGGGCCGACCATCTTCAGCCTCTCGTTGTCGGCGGAGATCATCATCTGGATCACGGTGGGCGGGTTGGGCACTTTGCTGGGTCCCATTGTTGGCTGCGTGCTCATCGAATACATCGTCGCCTATATCGGCTCGCAGCAGGCTCTGAACTCCAACCTCGTGCTGGGCGCCGTGCTTGTCGTCTTCGTGCTGCTGCTTCCGAAGGGACTCGTGCCGACGGCGCGCGACCTGCTGATGCGGCTCGTGCCCGCACCGAAACCGAAGGCGCAACTCGCAGACGAGCAGTTACCGCCGTCGGTGGCGGCGTCCCACATGGCCGGAGCCGAATGACCATGGCGGACCTCGTACCCCTCCTCAAGGCTGAGCACCTCACGATGCGTTTTGGCGGTGTCGTCGCCAATGACGACATCACCTTCACATTGGAAGAGATGGAGCTGCGCTGCCTGATCGGGCCCAATGGCGCGGGCAAGAGCACTTTCTTCAAGACGCTGACTGGACAGCTTGTGCCGACGTCGGGTGCGATTGCGTTTCGCGGTCAGCCGATCGCCGGCAAGCTGTCGCACGAGATCGCCCGCATGGGAATCGGCATCAAGACCCAGGTGCCGAACGTCTTCAACGGCCTCTCGGTGCGAGAGAACATCTGGCTCGCCGTTCGGCGGAAAGCGACGCCGCGCGCCCAGGGGCCCGCGGTCGATGCGGTATTGCAGATGATCCGGTTGACGGATCATGCCGATCGCATCGTGGCGACGCTGTCACACGGCCAACGACAATGGGTCGAAATCGGCATGGTGCTTGCGGCTGAGCCGGAATTGATCCTGCTCGATGAGCCGGCCGCCGGGATGACCGACGAGGAGACACTGCACACGGCCGCCATCATCCGCGAGATCAACCAGACCCGCGCCATCATCGTCGTCGAGCACGACATGGAGTTCATCAAGCAGATCGCAAAGAAGGTGACGGTCTTTCATCAGGGGCGCGTGTTGGTCGAAGACACCGTGGACAAGGTCTTGGCGGATCAGCGCGTGCGCGACGTCTATCTCGGCAAGAAGGTGGCGGCATGAGCGCGCTTCTCGAGGTCCGGGATCTACGATCGGGCTACGGCCGTATCCCAATCCTGTTTGGTCTCGACATGACGGTTCAGGATGGCGAGTATCTCGGTATTCTCGGCCACAACGGCATGGGCAAGACCACGACGCTGCGTGCGCTGATGGGGCATTTGCCAACGACGGGGGGCACCGTCACGTTCGCCGGCAAGCCGATCACCCATCTCAAGCCGCACGAGCGGTCGAGGCTTGGCATTGGGCTTGTGCCGCAAGGACGAGAGATATTTCCCGACCTGAGCGTCCTTGAGAACCTGCGAATGGGCCTGGCGGCGGCGCCGAAGGAGGATCGATCGGTCATCGACGCGGTGCTTCAGGACTTTCCGCGCCTGGTGCGACTGCTCGACCGACGCGGTGGGGCCCTGTCGGGCGGTGAACAGCAATTGCTGGCATTGGCGCGCTGTCTCTGCACGAAGCCCCGACTGATCCTCCTGGACGAGCCGACCGAGGGTATCCAGCCATCGATCATCGAAGAGATCGTCGAGACGCTGCTCGCACTGAAGAAGCAGTGGAACATGTCGCTGATCGTCGTCGAGCAGAACCTCGACTTCATCACCTCACTGTCGGACCGGATTCTCAATATCCAGAAGGGGCGCATCACCGGAGAGCTCGACCGCGAGAACCTTCTGGCTCGGGACGGCGCGATGCATCCAAACTAAGTTCAATCTCCGGCGCGGCTGCGCCGGTCGTTACGATCGCTGGTTCTCTTGCTGCCGGCTTGTCCTCAGAAGAAAGGATGACTCATGTCTATCAAACGCCCGACTGCCGAAGACGTTGCCGAGCTCGCCGCGAGCCTGCACATGAACATGACCGTCGAAGAAGCCGGAAGCTATCTTGCCCTCATGGGCGGGATGTTCGACGCCTACGACGTCATCGACGAATTGCCGAACCCGCTGCCGCCGGTCAAATATCCGCGCATGCCGGGCTCCAAGCCGATGCCGAAGGACAACAAGTATGGCGCGTGGGCGATCAAGACCGAGGTCAAGGGCGCAGCCACCGGCAAGCTCGGGGGTCGTACCATCGTGCTGAAGGACAACGTCGCCTTGGCCGGCGTCCCCATGATGAACGGCTCGACCACGCTCGAGGGCTTTATTCCCGCCGCCGACGCAACGATCGTGACCCGCATACTCGATGCCGGCGGCACCATCGTCGGCAAGGCCGTGTGCGAGCATTTCTGCCTGTCCGGCGGCAGCCACACCTCCAATCCTGCACCGGTTCACAATCCCCTCAAGATGGGGTATTCGGCCGGTGGCTCCTCGTCGGGAAGTGCCGCGCTGGTCGCAGCCGGCGAGGTCGACATGGCGATCGGCGGCGATCAAGGCGGCTCGATCCGGATCCCGGCATCCTATTGCGGCATCTACGGCATGAAGGCGACGCACGGGCTCGTGCCGTATACGGGCGTGATGCCGATCGAATCGACCATCGACCACACCGGCCCGATGACGGCCAACGTCGCCGACAACGCGCTGTTGCTGGAGGTGCTGGCCGGCGCCGACGGGCTAGATCCGCGCCAATATGCGCCGAAGGTCACGAGCTACACCGAGATGCTCCGCAAGGGCGTCAAGGGCATGAAGATCGGCATCCTCAAGGAGGGATTTGCCGTTGCGAACATGCAGGAAGGCGTTGCGTCCAAGGTGAAGGCCGGCGCAGAGCGGTTCGCGAAGCTCGGCGCCAGCGTGTCGGAAGTTTCGATTCCTGAACATCTTCATGCACTCGCGGCCTGGAACCCGATCACGCTGGAAGGATTCCTGGTCCAGATGATGATCGGCAACGGCATGGGCTTCAACTGGAAGGGCCTCTATGACGTGGGCCTGCTCGACGCCCATTCGGGTTGGCGTAGCCGTGCCGACGACCTGTCGGAAACGCTCAAGCTCACAATGCTGGTCGGGCAGTGGGGCGTCAGCCACTATCGCGGTCGTTACTATGCCAAGTCACGCAACATCGCGATCGCTGCCAAGGCGGCCTATGATGCGGTATTCGGCTCTTACGATCTGCTGCTGATGCCGACCTTGCCCTGTGTCGCCACGCCGATCCCGGCCAAGGATGCGCCGCTCGCCGAGATTGTCCAGCGTGCCTTTGAAATGACGGCCACGACCAGTCCGTTCGACGTAACCGGCCATCCCGCGATGACCATTCCCTGCGGCCTGTCGGACGGCCTTCCGGTCGGCCTGATGCTGATCGCCAAGGACTATAACGAGGCGACCATCTACCAGGCGGCGAGCGCCTTCGAAGCCGACGGTGATTGGAAGAAATTCTGATGATCACCATCACCGCCGTCATCAGGGCAAAGTCCGGGCATGAGACCACGATGCGTGACGCGTTGATGGCCGTCGCCGAAAATGTCGCGGCCAACGAGCCTGATACGATCGGATTCTTCATCTCGCAGAGCGAGGAGGACCCGTGTGTGTTCACGACGTATGAGCGATTTGCCGACAAGGCCGCGATGGATCGCCACAACAGCTCGGCGGTCGTCGCGACCTTCTTCGGAATTGCCAAGCCCATCCTGGATGGCGAGGTCACTTTGGTGACCTCAAGGGAGGTGTCGGCAACGATGCGCTGAGCCGGGTCCATTTGCAGTTCGCGGGAGGGTATCGTGACGTTACGGCTTCACGGCATCATCGGACGATCCGACGACGCGGCCTATGCAGGCCGTCTCCATCACGTCGAACATCATGGCGGGATCGAACTCCTGTTCGTGCCGCCGTCCGATGTCGGCCGCAAGCGCTTTCGCTTGACGACCGATCGCGGAACCGATTGCGCCGTCAGCCTGGACCGGGACGAGGACCTGGTCGACGGGGCATTGCTGTTTCTCGCACATGATCGCGCCATCATCGTCCGCTTCGGTGAGCAGGAATGCTGGCGATTGAAACCCGTCAACCAGGCTGCCGCGCTGAAGCTCGGCTGGAATGCCGGAAATCTGCATTGGCGGGTCCGTTTCGAGGGCGATCTCCTTGTTGTCCTGCTGGATGGGCCGCTCGACGCTTATCGGGCACGGATCAGGCCGCTGCTCGACGCGGGCGAGATCGTGGAGAGCGATGCTGTTTGACAGATTGCAGACGCTGGCCTTGTTGCAGCTCGGGGACAGTGCTTACCCGGCCGGCGGCTTTGCATTCTCCTGGGGGCTGGAAGGCCTTGCTGCGGACGGCATGCTTGCCAATCGCAGCGAACTCGATCGGATCATCGCGGACCAGCTCGAGCGGCGCTGGGCAAGCATGGACCGTGTTTTGCTGCGCCAGGCATTTCGGGCAGAGGATTGTGTGGTCATTGCGCGCGTGGATCGCCTGGCCGAGGCGGCAACGCCTTCGGCCGAAATGCGGGAAGGGTCGCGCCGCGCGGGCAGGGCGCTACTCGGGGTATGGTTCAAGCTCGATGGACCGCTATCGGTCGCCTACCGTGGCCTGGTGGCGTCGGACACGAGGCTAGGCCATCTGGCCGTTGTGCAGGCCGTCGTCGGCCGGGACGCGGGGCTCAGCCTGGAGGCAGCAGAACTGGTCTCGGGCTGGACGCTCGTGACCGGCCTTGTCAGCGCAGCCGTAAGGCTCGGGATCATCGGCCACATCGAGGCGCAGCGCAGCCAGGACGCCGCACGCATGTTGCTGGCGCGACTGCTCGAGGAAACCCCGCCGACCGATGCGCTGCCTGCGAGCTTTACGCCGTTCATCGACATCGCGGTTTCGCGTGGACCGCTGCGACATGTCCGCATGTTCACGACTTGAGAGAGGATGCTCTTCCATGATGAACCTTTCACCGACCGAGATGGATCGCCTCGTCATCTTCAATGCCGCGCAAATGGCGCGCCGCAATCGGTCGCTTGGAATCCGGCTGAGCCATCCGGAGGCGGTCGCCTACATCACAGACGAGGTCATGACCGCGGCGCGCCGTAACCTGCCTTACGCAGAGATCCGCGACATGGCAGGCCGATTGTTGACATGGGACGATGTCGAGCCTGGCGTCGGGCAGATGATTCCGATGCTCTATATCGAATGCATGTTCGCGGAAGGGACCAAGGTGATGGCGCTTTTCGAACCGGTCGGTCCCAGTGACACATCGGTCGTGGACGATATCGTGCCCGGTGAGATCATCCCGGGTGACGGAGACATTGAGAGCTTCGCAACCTTGGCTGCGATCACCATCGATGTCACGAATACCGGCGACCGTGACGTTCAGGTTCGCAGCCACACCCATTTCTTCGAGGTCAATCGCGCCTTGCTCTTCGATCGCGCGGCGGCCTGGGGCAGGAAAGTCGACCGCCCCGCAGGGGCCGGTATCCGTTTCGAGCCGGGGGTCACCAAGTCCGTGCGGCTGGTCCCGATCTCGGGTGATCGCGTCGTGCATGGGCAGGCGGGGCTCGTCAACGGTTCGTTGGATGCGCCGTCGGCGAGGGATGTTGCGCTTCAGCGGGCTCGCGCCCGCGGCTATCTGGGAGCCTGACCATGGCCACACTGTCACGCAGGGCCTACGGCGAACTCTACGGGCCCACCAAGGGCGACCTCGTGCGACTGGCCGACACCAGTCTGCTCGCCGAGATCGAGCACGACTACACCACCTACGGGCACGAACTGCTGGTTGGTGCGGGAAAGAACCTGCGCGATGGTGAAGGCGTCAACGCCTACAGGACTGCCTCGCACAAGGCCCTTGACGTTGTCATCAAAAACGCCACCATCGTCGACGCAGTTGCCGGCATCGTGAAGGCCGACATCGGCATCCGTGACGGGCGCATCGTTGGCATCGGCAAGGCCGGCAATCCCGACGTGATGCCTGACGTGCATCCCGACATGGTCGTGGGTCACACGACGGCGCCGATTGCTGGCGGTCCTTTCATCGTCACCGCCGGCGCCATTGAGTCGCACGCGCACCTGATCTCGCCCGAGCAATCCGACCATGCGCTTTCCGGCGGGACGACCACCCTGGTCGGGAACGGATCAGGACCGGTTTTTGACGTCGGCAGCGGGGCCGCTTCGACCTTCGCGCGCTTCCTGCAGGCGATCGAATTCTCCCCGCTCAATTTTGCCTTGTTCGGACGTGCGGGGTCCAACCCCGAGGCGATCGAGGAAGCGGTTGCGGCCGGCGGCATGTCCGTGAAGATTCACGAGGATTTCGGCGCCGCCCCCGCGGTGATTGACCAGAGCCTCATTGCGGCAGATCGCAATGATTTCGCGGTTCACCTCCACACCGACTCGATCAACGAATACGGTTTTTGCGAGGATACGATGGCGGCCGTCGAGGGGCGCACCATCCATATGTATCACGTGGAGGGCGCCGGCGGCGGGCACGCCCCGGACCTGCTCAAGGTCGTGTCGTGGGACAACGTTATTCCCTCGTCGACCAATCCGACCAATCCTTACACGTCCTACGGCATGGAAGAGGGCGTGCCGATGACGATGATCTGTCATCAGCTCAATTACAATGCGCCCGAGGACGTGACGTTCGGCGAGGCGCGGGTGCGCGCCCAGTCGATGGCGGCGGAAGACTTTCTGCACGACATGGGGGCGATCTCGATATTCGGCACGGATACGCAAGGCATGGGGCGCCTGGCCGAGAACGTCGCGAAGTGCTGGCAGCTCGCGAGCGTCATGAAGGACCGGATCGGCCGCCTGCCCGAGGAAAGGACGGCACGTGCGGACAATGAGCGCATCAAGCGCTACATTGCCAAGCTGACCATCAATCCCGCCATTGCGGTGGGCATCGATCACCTCGTCGGCTCGATCGAGCCCGGCAAGATGGCCGATCTCGTTCTCTGGCCCCGCGCTTCCTTCGGCATCAAGCCCTATATGGTGATCAAGAACGGTTTTGTCGTCTGGGCAGCCATGGGCGACGGCAACGGTAGCCTCGGTCTGTCGGAACCGATGATCCAGAAGCGGATGTGGGGGGCGCTCGGTGCCGCACCGCAAAGGCTGGGCGTCAACTTCATGTCGAAGCTCGCCATGGATGCCGATGTGACCCGCAAGCTCGGCCTTGAGCGCGCCCCCGTCCAGATCAAGAATGTACGGAAGTTGCGGAAGGCAGACATGTTGCGCAACACCGCGACACCGCATGTCGAGGTCGACCCGCAAACGTTCGAGGTTCGGGCTGACGGAAAGCTTCTGATGTGCCCGCCGGCGACGAAGGTGCCGTTGGCAAGACGGTATATGCTCCGATGAGCCGGCTCTCGCTCAACAATGGATTGGCGCAGCCACGGATCGCGGCCGCACGGGTTGGAATCGGAGGACCGGTCGGTTCAGGCAAGACTGCATTGGTGGAATGCCTGATTCCGGCACTCACGGCGCGGGGCATCGATATCGCCGTCATCACCAACGATCTCGTCACGGCCGAGGACGCCGAGCGGATCAGGCGTTCCGGGCTGATCGATCCGGCACGGGTGTCGGCGGTCGAGGCGGGCGCGTGTCCGCACACCGTCATTCGCGAGGATCCCACACTCAACATTGAAGCCGCGGATGAGCTCGAACGCCGTTTCCCGGGAGTCGAGCTGATCCTGCTCGAAAGTGGTGGTGACAATCTCGCCTCGACGTTCTCGCGCGATCTGACGGACTTTTGGATGTTCGTGATCGATGTCGCCGGAGGCGACGATATTCCGCGCAAGCGCGGTCCGGGTGTCATTCGCGCCGATCTTCTCGTCATCAACAAGGTCGATCTTGCGCCTCACGTTGGCGTAAATTTGGAGTGCATGCATCGAGACGCATTGAACGTCCGAGGAGATCGCCCGGTACTGCTCACCAATTGTCGCCGCGGTGACGGTATCGAATCGATCGTCGGTCTCCTCGAGCGCGAAGTGTTGTTCAAGACATGAACAATGCAACGGCGAGCGACGCAGCGCGGCTCGACCTTAGCTTCGTTCGGCGTGCCAACCGTACTGTGATCGACCGACGGAACTTCGCTTGGCCATTCGTGTTGACGCGCAGCTTTCACGTCGATCCGGACCGGCCGGATCGGCTCAGTGTGATTGTGCAGACGGCAAGCGGGGCGATTCACGGAGAGGACTGCCTTGCCCAACGCCTCGTGCTAGGTCCCGGGACGGCCGTTTGCCTGACCACTCAGGGCGCGACGTCGGTTCATCGCGCCGACCCCGCCGCGCGCGCTGTCGAGACGGTGGAGCTTGATGTCGCGAGCAAGGCCAGTCTCGAATACCTGCCGGAGCCTCGCATCCTGTTTCCCGAGGCGGCATTGTCGCAGACGATCGAGCTTGACTGCGCGCCCGACGCCTATGCGCTGATCGTCGATGCATTCACGATGCACGACCCCTGTGGCGGAGCGCGCTACTTCCGCGAGCTGGAGTCGACGTTCTGCCTGCGAAGATCGGGTGGCGAGCCGCTGCTGATGGAGCGGACGCGTCTATCTCGCCCAGACCGAAGCCTCTTTCATGGCTACGGGGCCTTCGGATCGGCATTCATTGTGCTGCCCCCTGCACATGATCTGGGAAAGCTGCAAGGGAAGTTGGCAGCAGCGCTAGAGCGAATCAAAGGGCTCTATGGCGCAGTGAGCGCGTCCCCGGCACAGGCTGGGCTCTCGATCCGTCTCGCCGCCCTGGACCTAAGATATATCCGTCAAGCGTTTGAGAAGATCAGACTAATCTACCGCGAAACGCTCTCGGAATGGATTGACGGAATTCGTTCTGAGAACTTGTCCATCACCGAGACAGATGCAGGTCACGATGCGAGGCTTGAAGAGCCGGCGTCAGTATCGCACCGGAGCGCGGCGAGCTGTGAGCGACGCTGAGAACAGCGACCGACGCGATGATGGAGCGAGCCCATCTGGAAGCAGAAGCCTTGATTCGGGATGTGGTTTCCGATCAGGGGTGAAAGTGGACATCGCCTATGGCGACGTGTTCGATCATTGCGCAAATGATGTCCGTACCGCTTGCCCATCTTGGAAGCGCACAAGAGTTGGAAAGAGGTGCGACATCCTGCGCATGGCCCTCCACTGCGCGGGTCTGAGGACTTCGAGTGTCTTGATGCGCGATCCAAGGCGGCAAAGGTCTTTCTGGGAACGGGCGATACGCAACCTGCTCGGAACGGTCGGAAATCCGAGACGGAGCAACGGAGTCTCGCCGAGATGCTGCATGCGGACCAAGATTAGAACGGTTTGAAAATAGAAACATTCAAAGATTGAGCGGCGTCATTCGAGGTCGGCAACGATCGTCCAATCGCGACGGCTTGTCGTGCAACCTTAGATAACTTCTAGTTCTCCATCCCTTCTCGGAGCACCCGCGTATGTTAGGAAGCGCGGGGACCTGTAGTGGAATTGGGGTGCAGGAATGACGCGTGAACTCTCGGCCAGGAAAATTGTGCGTACGCTCTCGCTTGGAGCGGTGAGCTATCTCGCGCTGTCGCTGGAATCGTCGGGTGACCTTCAGCAAGCGTTTGCGCAAACGAACCTGCCGCCGGTGACCGTCGATGCACCCAAGCCGAGAGCACGACAGTCGGTTCAAAGATCCCAGTCGACGCGTGCATCGCGGGGACAGAGATCCGTCGCCGCGGCGGCTCCGCGCCAGGCCGCGCCCGTTCCCTATGTCGTACCGTCGACCGGCACGATCGGCACCGTCCCGCCGGCCTATGCAGGCGGCCAGGTCGCGACCGGCGGCAGTCTCGGTCTTCTCGGCAATCGCGGTGTGATGAACACGCCGTTCAATCAGACAAGCTACACGGCAGAGCTGATACAGAACCAGCAGGCACGTACGATCCGTGACGTTCTCGCCAACGATCCCTCCGTCAGGGTCATTCAAGCGGCGGGCGGTGGTGCGGATAGTCTCTTCATTCGCGGCTTCTACTATGACAGCGGCGACTATGGGCTGAATGGTCTGTACGGAATCGCTCCATATTATTCCACGGGAGCTAATTTCGTTGAGCGCGTCGAGGTGCTGAAGGGGCCGAGCGCGCTGCTCAACGGCATGACGGCCGGCGGCACCGGTGTCGCGAGCGGCGGTGCGGTCGGCGGCAGCGTCAATCTGATTACCAAGCATGCGCCCGACGTCGACATTACGCAGCTCACGGCAACCTACGTTTCAAGATCGCAGTTTGGTGAAAACATCGATGTCAGCCGTCGCTACGGTGAACACAAGGAGTGGGGTGTTCGGCTCAACAGCACCTACTCGAACGGCAGCACGCCCTGGAATCGTCAAACCGACGAGTTCGGTAACGTGGTTCTGGGCGTAGATTATCGGGGGGAGCGTGTGCGCGCGGCAGTCGATGTCGGCTACCAAGCCGACAATCTGAATCCGCCGCTGCGCTTCTTCAATGTCCCGACCACGACGACGTCCATTCCTTCACCACCGAAGGCCGGGCTGAACTTCCAGGTCCCGTGGGCCTACTATGCCCCGACCGACTTTTTCACGACCGCCAGAGGCGAAGTGGATGTCACCGATTGGTTAACCGCGTATGGGGCGTTCGGCTATCACGACAGCAACATTAACTACGCCTATCCATCGCCCAACATCTCCAACGCCGCGGCGGGTGCCTTGACGTCTCCGCCTGGCGTCTCCCAGTTGGGAGGTTTGTGGTCGCGGCCCTTTAGTGGCAAGGAAACGTTCGAGACGCTCGCGGGTGAGGCTGGTGTTCGGGCCACGGTGAATACGGGTCCCGTTAACCATGCAGTGAATGTCAACTACTCAGTCAACGATCGGACATACAATCAGAAAATCTTGACGCGCTCGAACAATGCTCTTGCGGATCTGATTTTCTGGAACCTGTATACTGAGCCGACAAACATAGCGAAACCCAACTTCTCGGCGGTTTCTGCCAACCAGACGACGGGTGTTTCCCTGTCAAGCGTTGGCGTGTCCGACACGATGTCGATCCTCGACAAGCGCGTTCAGCTTACGCTTGGCGTTCGCCGTCAGACGGCCGGAACCGAAGTGACGAACTTCCTAACACCAGCATCGAGCCGGCCGGAACAAGACACCTCCGTCTGGAGTCCCGCATACGCCGTTCTCGTCAAGCCGGTGGAAAACGTCGCGCTCTATGCGAACTACATCGAAGGCCTGCAGACCCCCGTTGTGGTCAGCGGCGCCTTTACAAACGTTGGAACCGTGTTTCCGCCGGCGCAGACGAAGCAGGCTGAGGTGGGCATGAAGATCGACGCAGGTCGATTCACGACGACGTTGAGCGTATTCGACATCAGTCAACCGAGCATCATTTCGGTGGGGGCGGGCGTTACCGCGACCCAGCAACTCAACGGAAGGCAGCGCAATCGGGGTGCGGAGCTCAACGTGTTCGGCGAGATCACTCCCGACATCCGTGTTCTCGGCGGCGTCGCCCTGATTGATGGTGTGCAGGAGAAAACGCAGGGCGGAATCAACGACGGAAAGAGTGCGGTCGGCGTGCCCGTGGTCAACGTCAATATGGGCGCGGAATGGGATACACCGTTCGTGCGGGGTCTTACGCTCACGGGCAGGGTAATCTATACGGGCTCGCAATACGTCAACGTCACGAATACGCTGACGTTGCCCGAATGGACGCGTGTCGACATCGGGGCGCGCTACACCTTTACGTCCCCCTGGAACGGAAAGCCGATCGTCGTGCGCGCCAATATCGAGAACGTCGGCAACAAGGCCTACTGGGCCTCGGCATATAGCGGGGTTATCACGCTTGGTGCGCCTCGGACCTATCTGGTGTCTACCACGTTCAATTTCTGAATTGCTGTCTTGGAGTCGGAATTCATGCCGCCGCGGACGATCCGCGGCGGCATTGTTTCGACACAACCAGCGCAATTGATGACAATGCGATGAAGGATCGCCCGCGACAGAACGCGCGATCATGCCGCATCCGAAAAGTTCCTGCTTGTCCAGTTAGAATTGCAGCAAACTGCGACGTGTCCTGAAATCTCGGTATTTTCCCGCGCGTTGGCGCGCAAGCGCGGAGGTTGCATTGTGTCCGTGCGTCGCCAGTTTTGAGGTCTTAAAAAAAGTCGCGTCGATATTGTTTTGACCATCGTCTGCTTCTGACCTAGTCAAACGTCTCTACTTTCGCTTGCTGAAAGGGGATCGCGCCATGATGGTGTTCGACAGAGACGACGTCACCTTCACCGTCGTCATCAATCACGAAGAGCAATACTCCATCTGGCCGACGTTCAAGACGATTCCGGCGGGCTGGAAGGCGGTGGGGAAGACCGGCAGCAAAAAGGAATGCCTCGACCACATTGAGCAGGTGTGGACCGACATGCGCCCGCTCAGCCTGCGCAAGTTCATGGACGACGCAACGCCTCAACGGTCGGCGTAGTCGGCGGAGCCTGGTCTTCCGATGCGGCTTCTTTGTCTGCCTTATTCCGGCGGCAGCGCCATGTTCTACGCGCGGTGGCGCAGGCTGCTGCCATCGTGGATCGACGTGAGGCCGGTGGAGTGGCCCGGGCGCGGCGCGCGCATGGATGAACCTTTGGCTACCGATCCGCATGTATTGGCCGCGAAGCTCGCTAGCGAGCTCGGCGGCCAGCTCGACGGGCCTTACGCGTTGTTCGGGCACAGCCTCGGTGCCGTGATCGCATTCGAGCTCGCGCACGGCCTGCTCGATCGCGGCGCGGCGGCGCCGGCCGTTCTCTTCGCCTCGGGTGCGGAAGCGCCTGCGGTTCGGGACGGCAGCAGGTGGCGCGAGCCGCTGAGCGACGATGCGCTGATGCAGGAGCTGCGCAATCTGCAGGGCACGCCCGATGAGGCGCTGTCGAACGCAGAGCTGATGCGATCTGCGTTGCCGGTGCTCCGCGCCGATTTCCTGATGTGCGGGGCCTATGTCTATCGACCGCGTCGTGCCTTGCCGTGCCCCGTGCACGTCTTTGCCGGAGCGGACGACGAGACCGACCGCGAAGCGCTCGAGACCTGGCGGCGGGAGACCTCCGCGTCATTCACGCTCGATGTGCTGCCCGGCCATCACTTCTTCATTCACACGCAGCAGGCCGAGTTGATCGAGCGGATCGGTGCGGCGCTGGCCCGGCGATCGGGGCGATCGATTGATCTGCATCGGAGCGAGGATCATGAGCACGTTCTCCGTCCAGCCACTCATTGAGGGCAGAACGCTTCCTCTGCTGCTCAAGGCCGGTGAGGCCGGGCAGCCGCTCGGCAAAGCACTTCCCATGCTGCGCGAGACGATCGACATGCACCTGATCGAAACTGGCGGCATTGTGTTCCGCGATTTCTCACTCGATGGCCCCGATGCGTTTCAGGCGTTCGCGGCCGATTTTGGTCACCCGCTGCTCACATACGAGTTCGGATCGACGCCGCGTTCGCAGGTGACCTCCGGGGTCTACACCTCCACGGAATACCCGCCGCACCAGCATATTCCGCTGCACAACGAGCAGGCCTATACCCGCGATTGGCCGATGAAGATCTGGTTCTATTGCATGCAACCGGCGCTGGAGGGCGGGGAGACGCCGATCGCCGACAGCCGAGCCATCTATCGAGACATGCCGCCAGCCATTCGCGAACGGTTTGCCGACAAGGGCGTGATGTATGTGCGGAACTACGGCAACGGCCTCGATGTCGGTTGGCAACAGGTGTTCGGCACGGACTCCAGATCGGAGGTGGAGGCTTACTGCGCTCGCCACGACATAGAATGCGAATGGAAGGAGGATGGCGAGCTCCGTACGCGCCAGATCTGTCAGGGGACGGCGCAGCATCCCGTTACGGGTGAATGGGTCTGGTTCAACCAGGCACATTTGTTCCACGTCTCCAATCTCGAGCCTGAGGTCCGCGAGAGTCTGCTCGATGTGGTCGATGACGAAGCCGATCTGCCACGCAACGTCTTCTACGGCGATGGTTCGGCCATCGACGATGAGACGCTGTCATCGGTCCGGGCCGTTCTCGAGAAGCACAAGATCAGCTTTCCCTGGCAAGCCGGCGACGTCGTGATGCTTGACAACATGCTCACCGCGCATGCGCGTGCGCCATTCAAGGGACCACGCAAGGTGATTGTCGCCATGGCCGAGGCCCATCGGCAGGGGTGATCGGCGGCAATCGTCGGTGGTGATTTCCGGCTCGCGGCCGGACAGGGATTCGAGAACATGGACAGAGCCAACCTCGTCGAACGCTTGCGGGAGCACGCCACCCTGCGACCGGAGAAGGTGGCGTTGCGGTTCCTGGAAGGCGACGACGTCGCCGATGAGCTGACGTTTGCCGCGCTCGATGGTCGGATCAGGGCGCTTGCGGCGTGGTTGCAGCAGATGGGTGGTGCAGGCGAGCGGGCGGTCATCCTGCTTCCGAGCGGGATCAACTATGCCGTGGCGTTCTATGCCTGCCTGTATGCGGGCGTGATCGCCGTTCCGGCCTATCCGCCGGAGGGTGGCCCGCAGCGCTATGCAGGACGTCTCGATGGCATCCTGCGGGATGCGGCGCCGCGCTTCATATTGGGCGAGACGGCCGTGCATGATCTCATCGAAGCAACGCTGCCCGCATTGGGCGACGTGCACATCGTCAGGGTGGATACCATCCCCTCCGAACTCGCAGCGGACTGGCGCGAGACAAGGCCCGCGGCCGATGCGATCGCGTTCCTCCAGTATACGTCGGGGTCGACCTCACGGCCAAAGGGGGTTTGTGTCTCCCATGGCAATCTGGTTGCCAACGAGCGAGCCATTGAAGCGGTTGCCGGTGGCGCGCCGGGCGACGTTTTTGTGAGCTGGCTGCCCCTTTATCACGATATGGGATTGATCGGCGGGCTCCTGAACCCACTGTTCACCGGGTTTACCGGCGTCCTGATGTCACCGCGGAACTTCCTGGAGCGGCCGCGCCGTTGGCTCGAGGCGATCGATCGTCACGGCGGCACGTTGAGTGGCGGTCCCGACTTCGCGTACTCGCTCTGCGCCGACCGCATCTCGGATGAGACCATCAGTCGGCTGGACCTAAGCCGGTGGAGATTCGCGTTCTCGGGGTCGGAGTTTGTCCGCCGGACCACCCTCGAGAAGTTCGGTGACCGGTTCGCGCGGGCTGGCTTCAATCGACGGGCGTTGACCGCTTGCTATGGCCTCGCCGAAGCGACGCTGCTGGTCACGGCCGGCGACATCACCGCTGACACCATTAGCTATACGCTCGACACCGCGGAGCTCGCCGCAGGTCGTATCGCAAGCGCCGGCACAGGCACCGATCTCGTGGCGTGCGGTCGAACCGCCGCAGGCCACGACACACGCATCATGCGTGTTGACGGATCGGCCGTGGCCGAGGCGAACGAGGTGGGTGAGATCTGGGTCGCGGGTCCCAGCGTAGCGCTCGGTTACTGGAATAATCCCGAGGCCACCCACCAGGCCTTCGTCGAGCGTGACGACGCGCGCTGGCTGCGGACCGGCGACATCGGCTTCATTCGCGATGGCGCGCTGGTCGTGGCCGGGCGCCTCAAGGACCTGCTGATCGTTCGCGGACAGAACGTCTATCCGACGGACGTCGAGCAGGCGATCGAAGCCGATGTCGAGACTGTCCGCAGCGGGCGGGTTGCCGTCTTTCCGGTCGAAATGGACGGGCGTGAAGCCATCGGCGTGGCGGCGGAGTTCAGCCGCGCCGTGCTCAGGCTCAGCGATCCGGAAGCGCTCGCACACGCGATCGGCGAAGCGGTCCTCCGGCAGGCGCAGGAATATCCGGCCGTGGTCGCTCTGCTGAACCCGCAAGCGATGCCGCTGACCACGAGCGGCAAGCTGCAACGCTCGGCCTGCGCCGCACGCCTCGCCGACAATACGCTCGACAGCTTCATGGTGTTCGAAAGGGGGCGTCGCCGCGGCGGCGCATCCTTGACGAAGCCCACGACCGATACCGAACGCGCCGTCGCCTCGATCTGGTGCGATGCGCTTGGCGTCGCGGCAGTGCATCGCGAGGACGATTTCTTCGTGCTTGGCGGAAATTCGATCGCAGCCGGCCAGGTTGCCGCGGCGATCCGCGACCGCCTAAGCGTGGAGGTCGAGCTGCGCACCTTCTTCGACGCGCCGACGCTCGCGGCCTTCGCCGGCCGGATCGATGCCCTGGTGGGTGCTGGTGCCGGCCGGACGCTGCCGCCGATCCCGTGGGCCGCCGCGGCCGATCGTGCGATGCTGTCGCACGCGCAGGAGCGGCTCTGGTTCCTCTGGAACATGGACCCGGCCGGGACCGCCTACACCGTGGCAAGTACAATCCGTCTGAAGGGGCGGCTCGATCATGCCGTCCTGTCGCGCGCGCTCGGCGAGATCGTCCGCCGTCACGAGATATTGCGCACCACGTTCAGAGCCAGCGACGGCCGCGGAACGCAGCTCATCCACGATGTCATGAGCATCGGCATTCGGGACGAGGATCTTCGTTCCCATTCTGTAGGGGAACGCGCCGAGCGCGCGGAGAACCTCAAGCGATCGGAGCTCGCCAAGCCGTTCGATCTCGTGAACGGTCCGCTGTTGCGCGCGGTGTTGCTTCGGCTCGCGGACGATGCGCACGAGCTGCTGTTGCTCGCCCATCATATCATCGTCGATGGCAGGTCGCTCGACGTGCTGCTCGACGAACTGGCCGCGCTCTATCGCAGCGGTATTGGTCAGGGCGGTGGCGCGCCGCCGATTCCGGCGATTCAATACGCCGACTTTGCGGCTTGGCAGCGAAACTGGCTCTCGGCAGGCGAGGCCGAGCGGCAGCTCGCGTATTGGCGCGCGAAGCTCGGCGATGTTCATCCCGCCCTGGCGTTACCGCATGATCGGCCGCGCCCGGCCGTCCAGAGCCATGCCGGCGAGACGATCGGTCTTATCATCGACGACGCGCTTGCATCCCGCCTCCGGGGGATCGCTGTCAAGCAGCGCGTCAGCGTCTTCATGCTACTGCTCGGCGCATATCAGGTACTGCTCCATCGCTACACTGGACAGAGTGATCTGCGCGTCGGTGTGCCGATCGCAGGACGCCGGCACAGGCAGCTCGATGGCTTGATCGGATGTTTCGTCAATACGCTGGTGCTGCGGGCTGAGATTGCGGGCGACGCGAGCTTCCCGAGCCTGCTGCAGCAGGTCAGGGAATCGGTGGTCGAGGCACTGTCGCACCAGGACCTTCCTTTCGAAATGCTCGTTGAAGCGCTCAGGCCGGAACGCAGCGGGAGCAACAATCCGCTGTTCCAGGCAAAGTTCAACTACATGACTGCGCCGGGCGGGTTTGCCGGCATCGAAGGGCTCACTGCCGAAATCGACATCGCCGATCTCGCGGGTTCGCATTTCGATCTCGCGCTCGACGTCATCGATAGCGCCGGCGGCATGAAGGTGATGTTTAACTACGCCACCGATCTGTTCGATCGTCCGACCATCGGGCGGCTGGCGGCGCAGTTCGGCTCGAACCTACGCCAGATTGCCGACAATGCCGGGCGGCGGATATCGGACTTTGCCATTGACGATGGGCACCGGCAGGCCGTTCCAAGTGAGACCGCCGCATTCGGCTTCACCGATGTCCTCAGCCTTCACCGTGCGGCGACCGCAGATCGATCAACCGCCACGGCCATCCGATGCGGCCGGGAGCGATTGAGCTTTGCGGAACTCGAGCGCAGGTCGAACCGTATCGCGCAGGTGCTCAGCGCCAGGGGCTTGGCGCGGGAGACGCTGGTCGCGCTGTGGATCGAGCGCTCGCCGGCTTTTGTCGTCGCCTTGCTCGGTGTGCTCAAGGCCGGCTGCGCTTACGTCCCGTTGGACCCGAAATGGCCGATGGAGCGCGTCCGCCGCATCCTGGCGGACGGTGGCATCGACATCTTGCTGGCGGCGGGTGAGAGACTCGAGGATGCGCGTGGGCTCGATTGCCTGGTGCTCGATGCAGAAGCCGAAGCCGCGCGCGGGGAGGTCCCGAGCCTGCCGGTCGACACGATCATTCGTCCGGAGCAGACCGCCTATGTCATCTATACATCGGGATCGACCGGCGCGCCGAAGGGCGTCAGCATCTCGCATGGCGCCTTGGCCAATTACGTTCAGGCCCTGCTGCTACGCCTGAAGCCGCGTCCGTCAGCGAACATGGCGATGGTGTCGACGGTGGCGGCCGATCTCGGCCATACCGTCCTGTTCGGCGCGCTGGCGTCCGGCGGGACGCTGCATCTGCTGTCTCCAGACGCCGTGATCGACGCGGATGCGTTCGCGCAAGCGATGCGCGAAGGCGAGGTCGACATTCTCAAGATCGTGCCGAGCCATCTGCGAGGGCTGTTGAAGGCCTCGCGGTCGGCCGATCTTCTGCCCCGCGAGGCGCTCATTCTGGGCGGAGAGTCTTGCGACCGGGCGCTGCTGGACGAAGTCCGTCGCTTGCGTCCGGAATGCCGGATTCTCAATCACTACGGGCCTACGGAAACGACCGTCGGTGCGATAACGCATGAATGCGCGGCCGAGCGCGAGAGCAACGCGGTTCCGATCGGTCTGCCTCTTGCCAATCTGAGCGCCCATGTCCTGGATGACGCGCTGAACGAAGTACCGATCGGCGTTACCGGCGAACTCTATATCGGCGGCGCCGGCTTGGCGCGCGGCTATCGCGGCGCGGCCGGACTGACTGCGGAACGTTTCGTCCCGGATCCGTTCGGGGCAGGAGGCGAGCGCCTCTATCGAACCGGGGACCGTGTCCGCTGCGATGGCGCGGGCCGGCTGATATTCCTGGGCCGCACCGATGATCAGATCAAGTTGCGTGGCTATCGTATCGAGCTTGGAGAGATAGGGCGCGTCATCAGGACACTGCCGGGCATCGATGATGCGGTGGTGCTTCCGCGCGCGATCGGGGCGAATGCCGATCGCAAGGAGCTGGTTGCCTATTGTGTACCATCGCGCGATGCCAGTCCGCGGGCAGATACGATCAAGCAACAGCTTCTTGCGATCGTGCCGGACTATATGGTGCCGTCACACGTCGTCATGCTGGCGCGATTGCCGCTGACGCCCAATGGAAAGGTCGATCGTCGCGCCTTGCCCGAACCGGCGGACGACGGGGTGTACGCCGGCCATGCCGCACCCGCGGGAGATATTGAAGTCGCGATCGCGGAGGTATGGTGCGAGGTGCTAGGTCGTGAGCGTGTGGGCCGCAATGACAATTTCTTCGAGCTCGGTGGCGATTCCATCCTCAGCCTGCAGATCATCGCCCGCCTGCGCAAGCGCGGCATCCGGCTGACGCCGAAGCAGATTTTCAGCCAGCAGACGATTGCCGGATTGGCGACCGTCGCCGTCATATCGACGGGGACGAGCGCGAAGAAAGAGAAGCCGGATGCGAAGACGTCTGCCGGCGGCAATGCCGATCCCGGCATGCGTCATCTGATGCCGATCCAGATGCGTTTCTTCGACGAGGATATCGGCAACCGGGATCACTGGAATCAGGCGGTTCTGCTGCTGCCACACATGCAGATCGATTGGGACGTGCTGCGGCGTGCGCTCACTGCCATCGTAGAGCATCACGATGCGCTGCGTCTGCGGTTCAGGCAGGTGGATGGCGTCTGGCGGGGGGAGCAGGGGCCGCCGCCGGCGTCCACCGAACTATTGTGGATTCACCCGCACGTCGGCGGCCCGACGGAGATCGCCGGGCTCGCCCGCGCCGCGCAGGAGAGCCTCTCACCGTCTTCGGGATCGCTGCTGCGCGCGGTCGGCATGAACCTCGCGGACGGCAGTCAACGACTGCTGCTTGCGATTCATCATCTCGTCGTCGACGGCGTGTCCTGGCGCATCCTGCTCGAAGACCTCGCGTCGGCCTATGACCAGCTGCAGCATGGCGGTCCCGTCACGCTGCCCCCGAAGAGCGAGTCTTACGGCTCGTGGAGCGAGCGGCTGCGTGCCTATGCGGCGACCGCGGAGCTCGCGGCCGAACTGCCCTATTGGCTTGATTGCGGTGCCGGTGCGCACTTGCCATGTGACGACGACCATGGCGGCATCGATCGCGTCGGTGACGGCGACGAAGTGTCATTGGTGTTCGATGCCGAGTTGACGGCGCGGCTGCTCGAACAGGCGCCCGCCGCCTATCGGACCCAGGTCAACGACCTGTTGCTGGCCGGTCTCGCGCGAGCGGTGTCGCGCTGGAGCCAGCACGACGAGGTGGTGGTAGAGCTCGAGGGCCACGGCCGCGAGGATATTTTTCCTGGCGCGGATATATCCCGTACCGTCGGCTGGTTTACGACGGCATTTCCGGTGCGGCTGAGAGATGCCGGCCTCGACGAGGCGTCACTGATCAAGGAGGTGAAGGAGAGGCTGCGCGCGATTCCAAATCGCGGGCTCGGTCATGGCGTGCTGCGATATCTCGGTTCCGAGCAGCAACGTCATGCCCTCGCGCAACTGGCGGAGCCGCAGATCGTCTTCAATTACCTGGGCCGGTTTGACGCGAGCGTTGGCGCCGCACATCGCTTCTCCTTTGCACCCGAGAGCGCGGGTCCTTCGCGCAGCACCGCGGCGCCCATGCGCGGATGGCTGAACATCAATGCCCTCGTGCGCGAGGGCCGGCTTGAAGTGTCTTTCAGCTACGGACGCAAGCGCTACCGGCACGACAGGATCGAGCGACTGGCGGCGCATTATCAAGATGCGTTGCGCGAACTGATCGCGCACTGCTGCAACGGAGCGGTCGGCCTCACGCCATCGGACGTTCCATTGTCCGGACTCGCACAGGCCGACCTCGATCGGCTAGCCACGACCTTGAACCTTCGCGATGTCGAGGACATCTATCCGCTCTCGCCGATGCAGCAGGGCATGTTGTTCCATACGCTGCGTGACGATGCCAACGACTCCTATGTGAACCAGCTCGGCATCGAGCTGTTCGGTGTCGATGCCGGCAAGCTGCGGGCTGCGTGGCAGGCGATCAGCGACCGGCATGCCGCCTTGCGGACCGGGTTTGTCTGGCAGAACCTGTCAGGCGCGTCGCAACAGGTGGTGCATCGCCATGTGACCGTACCGTTCGTCGAGGAGGACTGCCGCGACAGCCCACCTGCGGAGCTGGATGCAGCGCTCGCCGAGATATCCCGACACGACCGGGAGAAGGGCTTTGACATTCTGCAGCCGCCGCTCCAGCGCATTCGCCTGATACGGCTCGACGAGAACCGTCACTGGCTGATCTGGACCCATCATCACATCTTCGTCGACGGTTGGAGCTCGGCCCGGCTGGTTGCGGAGGTGTTGCAGCAGGCGAGCGGTGAACCGCTGCCGGCCGTGCAGGGCAGCTATCGTGACTACATTGCATGGCAAAGGAGCCGCGATCACGAAAGCTCCGAGAGATTCTGGCGCGAGGTGCTGGCGGGGCTCGCAACGCCGACGCTGCTCGCGAGTACGCTGGTGGCCACCAAGACCTCCCGCGCCGAAGGCCACGCCAGCATCGGCCTTGCCGTGGATGCGGCGCTGACCGAACGGCTGAAGTCGTTCGCGAAACACGAACGGGTGACGCTCAATACGCTCATACAGGGCGCGTGGGCACAGTTGCTGCGCAGACATTCGGGGCAGTCCGCCGTCTGCTTCGGTGTGACCATCTCGGGTCGTCCAACCGAATTGCCCGGCTCGGAGGAGATGGTGGGCCTCTTCATCAACACGCTGCCCATCGTCGACGCGCCGAACCCAGAGGCGATCGTCGGCGATTGGCTGCGCACCTTGCAGGAACAGAACCTGGCGCTGCGCGAGCACGGCTGGACGCCGCTCTACGAGGTTCAGCGTCTCGCCGGCCATGCCGGCCAGCCGCTGTTCGACAGCATTCTGGTGTTTGAGAATTATCCGATCGACCAGGGACTGCTGCGGGGCGGCGAGGGCGGCCCTCGGATTGGTCGTGTGGCGCATGTGACGCCGACGAACTATGCGCTGGCGGTGGCGGTGTTTGCCGTAGGCGACAGGCTGAATATCGAGTTCAATTATGACGCGCGGCAATTCGACGAGGCGGATATCCTGCGTCTTCGCGACATTCTGCAAGATCTGCTGGTGCGGATCGTGGCGAACGCGGAGCGCGTGCTCGGTGACCTCCGATCGGCGTCTGATGAAGACGCTCGACGAATTCTCGATTGGAGCGGCGCAGCGCAGCTGACCTCGGTACCTTCCTGTGCCGACGTCGTGACGCATATCGAAGTGCAGGCCGCGCAAGCGCCGTCCGCGGTGGCCATCGTCTGGGGCGACCAGCGCATCGCCTATGGCGAGCTGAACGGGCGTGCCAACGCGCTTGCGCGGCGGCTTCGCCTCTGGAACGTCGGTCCGGATCGGCTGGTCGGCATTGCGCTGACCCGAAGCCCGGACATGATTGTTGCGCTGCTCGCGATTCTGAAGGCCGGCGGCGCTTACTTGCCGCTCGATCCGGATTATCCGTCCGACCGGCTTGCCTACATGTTGCGTGACAGCGGCACGACGTTGGTTCTGACGCAAGGCATGCTGCTAGAGCCCCTCGCGCCGGTGCTGCGCGAAGCCGGAGTCGAAGCGCTCTGCATTGATGAGCCATTGCCATCCATTGACAGCGACAGCGGCAATCTCGACATCGAAGTCCATCCCGAGAGCCTGGCCTATGTCATCTACACCTCGGGATCGACCGGAATGCCGAAAGGGGTAGCTGTCGCGCGCGGACCGCTTGCGATGCATTGCGAAGCAATCGGCCGGCTGTACCGGATGACCTCCCGCGACCGCGAGTTCCAGACGGCGTCGATCAGTTTCGATATCGCCCATGAGCGCTGGCTGGTGCCGCTGATGACGGGTGGGTCGCTGGTCCTGCCCTCGAAGCCCGGCCTCTTGGTCGACGGCCTCGTCGGCGAGCTCGCGCGCCATGCGGTGACCTCGATCTTTCTTCCGCCGGCCTATGCGGATCAATTGAGCGCGGCGTTGCGGCAGGAGGGGCGAAAGCTCGCGATCAGGGCCTGTATCGTTGGCGGCGAGGCCTGGTCGGATATCGGGATCAAGGCCTTGCGTGGTGCTGCCGATGTCGACCTTCTGGTCAACGCCTATGGTCCGACCGAGACAGTGATCGCCCCGACCGCATGGATCGTCGACGACACGACGTTGAAGCCTGGTCAGCCCGCACCGATCGGACGGCCAGTCGGCGTGAGATCGGCGCACATCCTCGATTCCGATCTCAACATCGTTCCCGTTGGCGTAGCCGGCGAGCTGTTCATCGGCGGGGCGGGCCTGGCTCGTGGCTATCTGAACCGGGGTGCATTGACCGCAGAGCGGTTCGTCCCCGATCCGTTCGGGGGTAGCGGCATGCGCCTCTATCGCACCGGCGATCTCGCGCGCTGGCGCGACGATGGCGTGATCGAATATGTCGGCCGTGCCGACCAGCAGGTGAAGATCCGCGGCTTCCGCATCGAGCTCGGGGAAATCGAGGCGCGCCTGCTCGAGCAGCGCGGCGTGCGTGCGGCGGCCGTGGTGGCCGGCGAGGGCAGGACCGGACGCCAGTTGTTTGCCTATGCCAGCGGTGACCCCACGCTCGATGGTCGCGATTTACGTGATGCATTGTCCGCCATTCTGCCGGATTACATGGTGCCGTCGACGGTCACGGTGCTGGAGCAACTGCCGCTCACCCCGAATGGGAAGATCGATCGACGGGCGCTGCCCGCGGCGGGCGAGGATGCACTGACGCGCCACCCCTATGAAGAGCCCGAGGATGAGATCGAGTTCGCACTGGCCAGGATCTGGGCGGAGTTGCTCGATGTCGACCGGATCGGACGTAACGATCACTTCTTCGAGCTTGGCGGGCATTCCTTGCTCGCAGTGCGGGTGCTCAGCCGCGTCTCGCAGGAGATCGGCATATCGATCGCGGTCTCGGATCTATTCGCTCATCCCGATCTGGCATCGTTTGCGCGGGTCGTGTCGATCAGGCTGATCGAACAGGAATTCGACGTCGAAGAGCTCCGGGAATTGGTTGGGGCGGAGCGGTGAGCATGACCGACACGGCAAAGCCGAGCTTGCGAGAGATGGATCCGGCTCAGATGAGGAGGCTGGTCTCGCTGGCCCGGGAACGCGGCCGAAATGCCGACAGGGGCGGCGCAAACGCGATTCCCGTGGTGGCGCGTGGCGGCTCACTGGAGATGTCCTTTGCGCAGCAACGGCTTTGGCTGCTGGCACAACTCGACGGTACCAATTCCAGCTATCACATTCGAGGAGCATTGCGGCTCTCCGGCGAGCTCGATGTCGATGCGTTGCGTCGGAGCATCGACCGGTTGTTCGCGCGGCATGAGGCACTGCGTAGCGTCTTTCGCGTGATCGACGAACAGCCGCGCGTGGTGCTGCTGCCCGCCGATGAACGTGTCCCGCTGCTTGAACAGGATCTGCGCGGCCGGGACGATTGCGAGCAGGAGCTCGCGCGCCTCTGTCGCGAGGAGGCTGCGACGCCGTTCGATCTCGCCAAAGGACCATTGATCCGCGGTCGGTTGATCCGAACGGCGGAGAGGGAATATCTCTTCCTGCTCACCCAGCATCACATCGTCTCCGACGGCTGGTCGATCGGCGTGCTCGTGCGTGAGCTGGGTGCCCTCTATCGGGCTTTCGTCGCCGGAAAAGACGATCCCTTGCCGCCATTGGCGATCCAGTATCCGGACTATGCTGCTTGGCAGCGACAATGGCTGACGGGCGAGCGATCGCAGCGGCAGGTAGATTATTGGCGTCAGGCGCTCGCGGATGCTCCTGCCGTGCTCGAATTGCCGACGGATCGCCCGCGTCCGCCGGTCAGGACCCTTACCGGGGCGTCCTTGCCGATCGAGATCGATGCGGAGCTCGCATCCGGCATCCGGCGACGGAGCCAGTCCCATCGCGCCAGCCCGTTCATGATCGTGCTGGCGGCTTGGGCGGTTGTGCTGTCGAGGCTTTCCGGGCAGACGGATATCGTCATCGGAACGCCGACGGCCAATCGAAACAGGCCCGAGATCGAGGGCCTGATCGGATTTTTCGTCAACATGCTGGCTGTCCGCATCGATCTTTCGGCCGAGCCCAGCGTCGCCGAACTGCTCCGTCGCGTGCGTACTGCCGCGCTTGCTGCGCAGGATCATCAGGATCTGCCATTCGAGCAGGTCGTCGAAATCACCCAGCCGCTGCGGGGACGGGAGCATACGCCGGTCTTTCAGGTCGCGTTCGCCTGGCAGAGCAACGAGATGGGGACTCTCGAGCTGTCGGGGCTCAAGGCCGAGACCGCCGATATCCCGCTCCAACAGGTCAGGTTCGATCTGGAGCTTGATCTGGGCGAGTTGGGCGGACGTATCGTCGGTTCCCTGAACTATGCGACTGCGTTGTTCGACGAAGCGACGATCAGGCGCCACCGAGACTATTTGCTGTCCTTCCTGCGTGCGATGGTTGCGGATGCGGACCAAGCGGTCGATCGCATCGATATCATTGGTGCCGCGGAGCGTGGACGCGTTCTCGACATATGGAATGAGACCACCGCGCCATTTCCCTCGGAAAGCTGCATTCATGAATTGTTTGCGGAGCAAGTGAGAAGGACGCCGGAGGCCGTCGCCCTGGTGTATGATGACGTCCGCTTGAGCTATGGTGAGCTCGATGCCAAAGCGGGCCAGCTTGCGCGGCACCTGATGGCCTTAGGCGTGGTGCCGGATCAGCCAGTCGCAATCTGCCTGCCGCGCGGCATCGCCATGGTCGTGAGCCTGTTGGCCGTGCTGAAGGCGGGCGGGGCCTATCTGCCGCTCGATCCCGCCTATCCAGCAGAGCGGCTGCGTGAGATCGTCGACGATGCCGAGCCGCGCGTGCTGATAGCCGACGAGGAGGGAAGGGCGATATTCCCGGATGGGGCCTTTGAGATCGTCGATCCCGAGGCGAATGCCTCCGCCGTCACAACGCAGGCGCCATGCGATCCGGGTGGCCTTGTCGAAGGACTGACGTCGCGTAGCGTCGCCTACATCATCTACACCTCCGGCTCGACTGGCCGGCCGAAAGGGGTGATGGTCGAGCATCGCGGCCTGGTGAATCTGGCGTTGGCGCAACGGGCACTGTTCGAGGTCAGTACGCGCAGCCGCATCGTGCAGTTTGCCTCGTTCAGCTTCGATGCTAGCATCTGGGAAATCGTCATGGCGCTGTGCTCGGGCGCCTCGTTGTTTCTGGCTGGCCCGCTCGAGCATCAGGACACCTCGGAATTGTTCGGCTATCTCACGGACAACGCGATCACGCATGCGACCCTGCCGCCGGCGATGCTGCACGGGCGCACCGATCTCGACCGCTTGGCCTCGCTGCGGGTTCTTGTTCTTGCCGGTGAATTGCCCAAGACCGAGCTGATCAAGGGATTACCTCCTGGCATCGCCGTCTTCAATGGTTACGGGCCGACGGAAGCAACGGTCTGCGCCACGAGCTGGTTGCGGCCACCGAGTTTTGATGGTGATGCAGCCCCGATCGGTCGTCCGCTGCCGAATGCGCGGATCTATCTTCTGGACCGGTTTGGGGCGCCCGTTCCACTCGGCGCGGTGGGTGAAATTTACATTGGTGGAATCGGTGTTGCGCGCGGCTATCTCAATCGCGCTGACCTGACGGCCGAACGCTTCTTGCGCGATCCCTTCCACGGCGATCCGGATGCGCGCATGTATCGCACCGGTGATCTCGGGCGTTATCTGCCGGACGGCAATGTCGCGTTTGTTGGTCGCAATGATCAGCAGGTCAAGATCCGCGGCTTTCGCGTCGAGCTCGGCGAGATCGAGTTTCGGCTCAACGAGCACGCCGACGTGGCCGATTCCGTCGTGCTGCCTCAGCGTGATCGTGGCGGCGACATGCGGCTGATTGCCTATGTGGCCGCGCGTCGCGGTAACCGCGCGGGGCTCGACGCCGGTGAATTTGCCGGCGCGATGCGCGATCACCTGCGTACGTGCTTGCCGGATTACATGTTGCCGTCAGCCTTCGTGCGCCTCGATGCACTGCCGCTCACGCCAAATGGCAAGGTCGACCGCAAGGCGCTGCCCGCGCCGGAGGACGATGCGTTTGCGCGGCGCCGTTTCGAACCGCCGCGGGGCGATGTTGAGCAGATCGTCGCGAATATTTGGGCCGAGCTCCTGGGCGTCGATCGCGTGGGACGCGGCGACCACTTCTTCGAACTCGGCGGCCACTCGCTGCTCGCCGTCCGCATGCTGGAGCGGTTGCTGCGGCACGGGCTGAGAGCGGACGCGCGCGCGCTGTTCGCAAAGCCGATGCTGGCAGACTTTGCTGCCGGTCTCGGGGGCGACGGAGCCGTCGACGTTCCCGTCAACCGGATTACCCGGCAGACGAAGGCGATCACGCCCGAATTGTTGCCGCTGATCGCGTTGACGCAATCCGACATCGACAGCATCGTGGCCGGCGTTCCCGGCGGCGTTGCCAACATCCAGGACATCTACGGCCTGTCGCCGCTTCAGGATGGTATCCTCTTTCACCATCTGCTGTCGAAAGAGGGCGATCCATATCTGCTAGTCGGCCGGATGGCATTTGCAAGCCGCGACCTGCTCGATCGTTATCTCGACGCTGTCCGCAAGGTAGTCGACCGCCACGACATTCTGCGAACGTCCATCGTGTGGAACGGCTTGTCCACGCCGGCACAGGTGGTTTGGCGGCAGGCTCCGCTGGTTGTCAGCGAGGTCGTGCTGGATGGCGAAGGTCCCGCGGTTGAGCAGCTCGTGCGACGATTCGACCCGCGTCTCCATCGGATCGATCTCGGTCAGCCACCGCTGCTGCGATTTGCAATTGCCGCCGATCCCGAGGGCGGGCGCTGGCTGCTCTTGGTGCTGCTGCACCACTTGATCGGCGACCACTCCACGCTGGAGGTGATGCACGACGAGGTCGGGAAGATCTTGTCGGGACGGAGTCACGAGTTGCCGCGGCCATATCCGTTCCGCAATCTGGCGGCGCAGTCACGCGGCTCGGTGGCGACCGCGGAGCACGGGCGTTTCTTCCGCGGCATGCTCGCCGACATCGATGAGCCGACCGCGCCATTTGGACTTGAGCAGGTGCACGAGGACGGCGGTGGCGTTGCGGAAGCCCGGCGGATGCTGCCCGAACAGCTGAGCGCAAGGCTTCGTGCTCAGGCGCGGCGGCTGGGTGTCAGCCTGGCCAGCCTTTGTCATCTCGCCTGGGGGCAGGTGGTGGCACGAACCACCGGGCGCGAGCGCGTCGTGTTCGGGACGGTCCTGTTCGGTCGCATGCAGGCCGGCGCCGGCGGCGATCGCACCATGGGCCTTTTCATCAACACATTGCCGCTGCGGCTCGATCTCGATGATAGGGCGGTCGAGGATAGTGTTCGTGATGCACATGATCGGCTGACCGAGCTGATGGGGCACGAGCACGCCTCGCTGGCGCTCGCGCAAAGATGTAGCGGAGTCGCGGCGCCAGCGCCCCTGTTCAGCTCGATCCTGAACTATCGACACAACGCAATGCCGGCCGATTTGGCCGGCGATAGGGACGGCGCCGGAATCGAATGGCTTGGTGGCGAGGAGCGCACGAATTATCCCTTGATGCTGGCTGTCGAGGACTATGGTCAGGCGCTCGGGCTGACGGCTCAGATCGTCCGTCCGCTCTCGCCTGACCGCATCTGCGCCTTGATGCAGCAGGCGCTCGATCGATTGGCCGAGGCACTGGAACGCTCGCCGCGCGCGCCGGTCCGAGAGCTCGACATTCTGCCTGCAGAGGAGCGTCGGCTCTTGCTGGAGGCGTGGAATCGGAGTCGAGCGCATTATCCGCTAGACCAGTCGTTCGTCGCACAATTCGAGGCGCAGGTCCGGACGTTGCCGGAAGCGATCGCGCTGGTGTTCGGCGAGACGGAGCTGAGTTACGCCGCGCTGAATGCGCGTGCCAACCGGCTGGCGCGGCGATTGCGCGATCGCGGCGTCGGGACCGACGTGGTGGTCGGGCTGGCGCTCGACCGGGGCGTCGAGATGCTGGTCGCGCTGCTCGCCGTGTTGAAGGCCGGTGGGGCCTATCTGCCGCTCGATCCGGACTATCCGTCGGAGCGGTTGGCGCACATGCTGCGCGACAGCGGCGCGGCGCTGGTGCTGACGCAGACGGACTTGCACGATCAGTTCGCCGCCGTGCTGGCGGAGACCGGTGCCGAGGCCTGGCTGCTCGACGGGCAGGACGGCGGGGCCGGAGATGCCGGCAATCTCGATGTCGTAGTTCACGGCGAGAGCCTTGCCTATGTGATCTACACCTCGGGCTCGACCGGCCTGCCCAAGGGGGTGATGGTCCGCCACGACGCCGTGACGAACTTTCTGGCGACCATGGCGGAGCAGCCCGGCATGACGGCGAGCGACCGGGTATTGGGACTGACCTCACTGTCCTTCGACATCGCGGTCCTGGAGCTGTGGCTGCCGCTGACGATCGGCGCCTGCGTGGTGCTGGCCGATCGTGCGGCGGCGCATGATCCTGCGCGGCTCAAGGCGATCGTGGAGCGACACGGCGTGTCCCTGATCCAGGCCACGCCGTCGACCTGGCGGATGCTGCTCGATCATGACGGTCCTGCGCTGCCGGCGAACTGCCGGGTGCTGTGCGGCGGCGAGGCGCTGCCGCCGGATCTGGCGCGGCGGCTGGTGGCCCAGGCCGGCGAGGTCTGGAACCTGTACGGCCCGACCGAGACCACGGTGTGGTCGGCGCGCCATCGGCTCGATGCGGCGGACGATCGTCCGCTGCTGGGCGGCCCGATCGGCAACACCACGCTGCACATTCTCGACGGTGATCTCAACCTGGCGCCGGTCGGCGTTGCCGGCGAGCTCTACATCGGGGGCGCCGGGCTGGCCCGCGGCTATTGGCGGCGCGGCGGCCTGACGGCGGAGCGCTTCACCCCCGACCCGTTCGGCCCACCCGGCGCACGGCTGTATCGCACCGGCGACGTGGCGCGGTGGCGGTCCGACGGCGTGCTCGACTATGTCGGCCGTGCCGACCACCAGGTGAAGATCCGCGGCTTCCGCATCGAACTCGGCGAGATCGAGGCGCGGCTACAGGCACAGCAGGGCGTGCGCGCGGCCGTGGTGGTGGCGCGCGAGGCCGGCGCCGGCCGCCAGCTGGTCGGCTATGTCAGCGGCGAGGCACTGGACGGAGCCGCCCTCAAGACGGCCTTGTCCTCGGTGTTGCCGGACTACATGGTTCCGGCGCGGATCGTGGTGCTGGAGCGCCTGCCGCTTACGCCGAACGGCAAGATCGATCGCAAGGCGCTGCCGGCACCGGATCAGCTCGCATCTTCCGCCGAGCACGTCGCGCCGCGCACGCCGGCCGAGGCAGCGCTGGCTGCGATCTGGGCCGATCTGCTGCGCCAGCCCAACATCGGTGTCACCGACAATTTCTTCGAGCTCGGAGGGGATTCCCTGATCGCCGTTCAGCTCGTCAGCCGCATCAAGCGTGATCTCGGCTACGACCTGCCGCTCAACCGTCTGTTCGAAATGACGACTGTTGAAGCCATGGCGGCTGCGTTGGGCCTGGAGGACGAAACCGCCAAGCGGGGCGACGACATCGCCGCGATGCTCGACATGTTGAAGGAAGTCGAACTGTCCGATGAGTGACACGGCAACCACGCAAAAGCAGCAGCTGCGCGACATTTCACAGCGCCTGATGCGCCTCGATGCCGGCAAGCAGCACGCGTTCCTCTCTCAGCTTGCGGCGAAGGGCGTCAACCTCGCCATGCTGCCGATCGTGCGCCAGGAACGCAAGCGGGCTCCATTGTCCTTTGCGCAATCGCGTCTCTGGTTCCTGTGGCGGATGGATCCGGGCAGCGCCGCTTACAACATCTCGGCGACGGTGCGCGTGCGCGGCAAGCTGCAACCAGGCGTGCTGCAGCAGGCGTTCGATGCGCTCGTCGCCCGCCACACCGCACTTCGCACGGTGTTTCGGCAGGAAGGCGAGATCGCCGAGCAATGCATATGCGACCCGCGGCCCGTCGTAATGCGGCAGGTGTCGCTCGACGGCGATGACCGCGAGGGGCAGGCGCGTTCGCTGGCGCGGCGAGAAGCTTCGCTGCCGTTCGATCTCGAAGCCGGCCCGCTTATGCGTGCGGCATTGCTGACGTTGGACGAGAGCGACCATTTCCTCGTCGTCAGTCTGCACCATATCGTCACCGACGGCTGGTCGATGGGCGTGCTGGTCGACGAATTCTGGAAGCTGTACGCGGCATTCGCACACGGTGAAACGCCCGCTCTACCGGAGCCGGAGATCGATTGTGCCGACTATGCCGAATGGCAGCGGCTCTGGATGAGTGCGGTCGACGGCACGCGGCAGGCCGATTACTGGACCAGGCGTCTTGCCGATTCGGCCGTGCTCCAGCTGCCGATCGACCGGGCGCGACCGGCGGTCCCCGATCTTGCGGGAGCAGCACGGCACATTCCGCTCGATCCGGTATTGGCCGATGGCTTGCGCGCTCTGGCGTGGCGACGCCGTACGACACTGTTTGTTGTCATGCTGGCGAGCTTCAAGCTGCTGTTCTATCGCTACACCGGCCAGTCCGATATCAACATCGGTGTACCCGTCGCCAACAGGCACCGCGACGAAACGCGCGGCGTGATCGGCTTGTTCGTCAACACCCTGGTGATTCGTACGCAGATCGACGGCCGCGCGGCGATTGCCGACTTCATCGGGGCGGTCCACTCGGCCACGGTAGAGGCACAGGAGAACCAGGACCTTCCGTTCGAGCGGCTGCTCGAGATCCTCCAGCCAACGCGCAGCCTGAGCCAGAATCCGCTCTTTCAGGTCCTCTACAATCACCAGCACCGTCGGGCGTCGGGCAATCCACCGGATCGGACCGGCCTTCAGATCGAAAAGATCGACGCCGACGTTGACACGGTCAAGTTCGATCTCGCGCTCGATACCGAAGAGGGGCCGTCGGGCGAAATCCGCGCGATCTTCACCTACGCGAAGGCACTGTTCGAGACCTCCACGATCGAGCGCCTTGCCACGCATTGGACCACGATACTGAAGGCGATGGCTGCCGACGACATGCAATCGATCGCCGAAGTGGCGCTGCTTTCCGAACAGGAAATGGAGAGGCTGCGCCAGTGGAACGATGGGGTTGATGGAACGACCGGTACGCCGTTCATGCCGGTTCACCGGATTGTCGCACGGCTGGCGACCGAGACGCCCGATGCGCCAGCGCTGGTCTTCGGCGAGGATGAAATCACCTATGCCGAGCTCAACCGGCGTGCTAATCGCCTCGCGCACCACCTGATGCGCCTGGGCGTCGGGCGCTCCGACCTCGTCGGCATCTCGGCGCGACGCTCACCACATCTCGTCGTGGCCCTGCTCGCAATCTTGAAGACGGGGGCCGCCTATCTGCCGCTCGATCCCGAGCATCCAGCGAGGCGGCAGGTCGGCACCATGCGCGATGCCGGCGCGCGTATCGTGCTGATCGACGCGGATGGTTCGGCGCTCACGCCGTCGCCGCCCGGCATCGAGGTCGTTCACCTCGGTGGGATCGACCTCGCGGGGGAAAGCGAAAGCGATCCGGAGATTGCGCTGGCTGCGACCAGCCTTGCCTATGTGATCTACACCTCGGGCTCCACCGGTATCCCGAAAGGCGTCGCGGTCGAGCACGGCCCGTTCGCGATGCATTGTGAGGTGACGGCCCGGCTCTACGACATGGACCGGCACTCGCGCGAGCTGCACTTCCTGTCCTTCACCTTCGATGGAGCACATGAGCGGCTTTGGACCGCACTGACCTGCGGCGCCGCACTGGTGATGCGCGACGCAGATTTGTGGTCGGCCGAGCAAACCCTCGATGTCCTGCACCGGCAACGTGTCACCAATGCCGGTTTCCCGCCCGCCTATCTACAACAGCTCGCCGAATTCGCGATGTGGCGTGGCGATCCACCACCGGTGGAACTCTACTCGTTCGGCGGCGAGGCGATGCCCAAGGCCGGATTCGATAAGGTCAAGCACGCGCTCAAGCCGCGCACGTTAATCAACGGTTATGGCCCAACCGAAACCGTGGTGACGCCGCTGGTCTGGAAAGTCGATGCCAGCGAGGAGATTGACGGCAATTACGCGCCGATCGGTCGTCCGGTGGGGCGCCGCTCAGCCTATATTCTGGACAATGATCTCAATATCGTGCCGGTCGGCGTGATCGGCGAGCTGTTCATCGGCGGCGAGGGACTGGCGCGCGGCTACTGGCGGCGTGCCGAGCTGACGGCTGAACGCTTCGTCCCAGATCCGTTCGGTACGCCGGGCGCACGGCTTTATCGCACCGGAGATTTGGCGCGGTGGCGCGCCGACGGTGTGATCGAATATGTCGGCCGTTCCGACCACCAGGTGAAGATCCGCGGCTTCAGGATCGAGCTCGGCGAGATCGAAGCATGGCTGATGCGGCAAGCCGGGGTGCAGTCGGCTGTCGTCGTTGCCCGCGAAGCCGGCGTCAGCCGTCAGTTGGTCGGCTATGTCGCGGGCGATGGACCGTTCGACGAGGCGGCGATGCGCGCGGCACTTGCGGACGAGCTGCCTGACTACATGGTGCCTTCCCGCATTATGCGGCTCGAACGGCTGCCGCTCACCGCCCACGGCAAGGTCGATCGCGACGCTCTGCCGGCGCCAGAGATGCTCCCGGCGACCGCCGCATACGCGGCGCCGCGCTCGACGGCCGAGACGGTGCTCGCTGCGATCTGGGCTGAGCTGCTCGGCCAGCCCCTCATCGGTGTCGAAGACAATTTCTTCGAGCTCGGCGGCGATTCCATCATCTCGTTGCAACTGGTCGGCCGCGCCCGCCAGGCGGGGCTGCTGATCGAGCCGCGTGATGTCTTCCGACACCAGACCTTGCAGGATCTGGCGCGCGTCGCGCGGCGTGAAAGCAAGGCGGAAGATGTCGTCGTCGAAGGCGATATCGAGGGCCGCGAGCATCCGCTGCTACCGATCCAGCTGCGGTTCTTCGGCGAGGATGCAGGGGACCGCCACCACTGGAACCAGGCTGTCCTGTTGAGACCGAAGTCGCGGCTCGATTGGCTATTTGTCGAGCGCACGGTCGGCGCTCTCGTCGCTCATCACGCGGCCTTGCGCCTACGCTTCGAGAACATGGGTGGCACCTGGCGTGCGATCTATGGCGCAACGCCGCCAATGTCGGAGCTGCTGTGGATTCGCAACGACATCCGCGACGCTGCCGCAGTCACAAAAGTCGCCTCTGAAGCCCAGGCCAGCCTCTCGCTGGCCGGACCGTTGTTGCGCGTGGTCGGTATGGACCTCGCGGACGGCAGCCAGCGACTTCTGGTGGTGGTGCATCACCTCGTCATCGATGGCGTGTCATGGCGCGTGCTGCTCGAGGATTTTGCGGCTGCGTACGATCAGCTTCGGCAAGGCGTGGCCTCGGTCGCGCTGGCGAGGAGCGAGCTTTATGCATCTTGGGGTGCGCGGTTGCACGCCTATGCCACGATCGACGAGCTGGTCGCCGAGTTCGGCTATTGGCTTGATCGAGGAGCGCATGCCGCGGTTCCCTGCGACGATGATCATGGCGGTGTCGACCGGGTTGCGGACGGTGAGGAAGTCCTGCTGACGTTCGACGCAGAACTGACGACGCGGCTCCTGAAGGAGGCGCCATCCGCCTATCGCACCCAGGTCAATGATCTCCTGCTGGCGGCGCTTGCGCGGGCAGTCTCGCGCTGGGGCGCGATTGATGATGTTGTCGTCGAGCTCGAAGGGCACGGCCGGGAGGACATCTTCGCAGGCATGGACGTGTCCCGCACCATTGGCTGGTTCACCACAGCGTTTCCGGTGCGCTTGCGGACCGGATCGGGTGACGACGCTGCGCTGATAAAGTCGGTCAAGGAGGAGCTTCGCGCCGTTCCCAACCGCGGGCTGGGCTATGGCGTCCTGCGCCATCTCGGCACGAAGGCGCAGCGCAGCGCGCTTGAGGCATTGCCTGAGCCGCGCATCGTCTTCAACTATCTCGGCCAGTTCGATTCGAGCATGGGAGAGAACGCGCCATTCCGCCTTGCGCCCGAGAGCTCCGGGCCGATGCGCAGCGATAGCGCACCGCTTGGCCGCTGGGTCAGCATCAACGGCCAGGTCGGTGAAGGACAATTGCGCCTGTCGTTCAGCTATGGCCGCAGGCGCTATCGGAGGCCGACGATCGAACGTCTCGCAGAGCATTATGCTGCGGCCTTACGCGAACTCGTCGCGCATTGCACGGGTGGCGCGCGCGGCGTGACGCCGTCGGACTTCCCGTTGTCGGACTTGAGCCAGGCTGATCTCGACGTGCTGGTCGCAACGATCGACTGTCGAGAGGTCGAGGACATCTATCCGCTGTCGCCGATGCAGCAGGGCATGCTGTTCCACGCCCTGCGTGACGGCGAAAGTGGCAATTACGTCAACCAGATCGGCCTGGAGATCCGGGGCCTCGATTCCAGCAGGCTGCGCGCAGCCTGGCACGAGGTCAGCTTACGGCATGCGGTGTTGCGAACTGGATTTGCGTGGCGTGAGCTGTCGGGGGCGGCACAGCAGGTGGTCTATCGCTCTGCGGATTTGCCGTTCGAGGAGGAGGACTGGCGCACGCAGGCGGCCGCCCTGGACGATGAAGAGCTCCGGGCCGCGTTGGCGCGCGCCGCGCAGGCAGAGCGCGCCAGAGCATTCGACTTGTCGCAGGCGCCGCTGCAGCGGGTGCGGCTGATCAGGCTTGACGAGACACGCCACTGGCTGATCTGGACACATCACCATATCCTGCTCGACGGCTGGAGCGCGGCGCGTCTGATGGCCGAGATCTTGCAGCACGAGCGCGGCGAGCGGCTGCCTGCTGTGCGGGGCCGCTACCGCGACTATATCCAGTGGCTGCAGAAGCAGGACCGCGAGTCGTCGTCATCGTTCTGGCGCACCGCGCTGGCAGAATTGGATGAGCCCAGTGTCCTCGCGGCCACGCTGGGAGGACCTGCAATCAAGGGCGCTTCCGGCCATGGCTCGCTGGATCTACTTCTCACGACGGAGCTGACGGCAAGCTTGCAAGCGTTCGCGAGGCGCGAGCGCGTCACGCTGAACACGTTGGTGCAAGGCGCGTGGGCGCAGCTGCTGCGTCGTCACACCGGCCAGCGCGCGGTCTGTTTCGGCGCGACGGTCTCCGGCCGACCCGCCGAGATCAGTGGCGTCGAGGACATGGTCGGCCTGTTCATCAACACGCTGCCCATCGTCGATCAGGCCAACCCGCAAGAGGAGGTGGGGGCGTGGCTACGCGAGCTCCAGGCGCGCAACATGGATCTGCGCGATTACGGCTGGATGCCGCTTTATGAAATTCAACGTCTTGCCGGGCGCTCCGGGCGAGCGCTGTTCGACAATATCCTCGTGTTCGAGAACTACCCGATCGATCAGGTGCTGCGAGACGAGAGCGAGAGCGGCAGCCGGTTCAGCCGGGTCGAGCAGGTCTCGATCACCAATTATGCGTTGACGGTGGCGGTGTTCGCCAAGTCCGACGGCATCAATCTGGGCTTTCGCTACGACCGCAGCCGCTTTGACGACGATCAGATAAGGCATCTGCAAGCCTCGCTGTCGCAGCTGCTGGTCAGGATCGTGGAGGACGGGTCTCGTCCGCTTGGCGTGCTCGAGAGCCTCGATGCCAACGAGACCCAGAAGGTGCTCGGTTGGAGCGGCTGCGTTGAGCGGGCTCCGAAGCCTGGTGAGAGTATCGTCGCGCAGATTGAAGCACGGGCCGAGGCCTCGCCGTCGTCGGTCGCGTTGGTTTTCGGCGACCGCGAGATCAGTTATGGCGCGCTGAATGCGCGCGCCAATCGCCTGGCGTGGCGGCTGCGAGATCATGGGATCGGCCGCGACCGGCCCGTCGGCTTGGCGCTCGAGCGAAGCATCGAGCTGGTCGTCGGCGTCCTGGCCGTTCTGAAGGCCGGCGGCGCCTATCTGCCGCTCGATCCAGACTATCCATCCGATCGCCTTCTTCACATGCTGCGTGACAGCGGAACAACGTTGGTGCTGACCCAGGAGCGGCTCTTGACGCATCTGGCGCCTGTGATCGCGGATGCGAATGCCGAATCCTGGACCATCGTTGGAGAGGACGAAGCTCGCATCGACGACTGCGCTGGCAATCCCGATGCAGCACTCCATCCGGACAGTCTGGCCTATCTGATGTACACGTCGGGATCGACCGGCGTGCCGAAGGGCGTGGCCTGTTCTCATCGCGCGCTTGCAGCGCGGCTTGGCTGGATGCAGGCGGAGTATCGCGTCGATGCCGGCGAGACCTTCCTGCACAAGACGCCATTCAGCTTCGATGTCTCGGTCTGGGAAATCCTGTGGCCGCTTGCGGCCGGCGCGCGGCTTGCGATCGCGGCTCCGGGGGCGCATCGCGAGCCGCGGCGCCTCGTGGAGGCCGTCATCGCCCATGACGTGACGACGCTGCATTTCGTGCCTCAGATGCTCGAGCATTTCGTGGCCGAGCCCGACGCAGCGCGCTGCACCTCGCTCAAGCGCCTGTTCGCGGGCGGCGAAGCGCTGTCGCTCGACCTGATGACGCGCGTGCTCGCGACGTTCCCCGGCGTCCGGTTCGACAATCGCTACGGTCCGACTGAAGCCTCGATCAACGCGACCTACTGGACCTGTCGTGATGAGGGCGCGGCGCGCGTGCCGATCGGACGGCCCATTCCCGGCGTGACGATCCGTATCCTCGACACTGATCTGAACCTGGTGCCGGCGGGCGTGACCGGCGAGCTGTTCATAGGCGGGGCGGGTTTGGCGCGGGGCTATTGGCGGCGCGCAAGCCTGACGGCGGAGCGGTTCATTCCCGATCCCTTCGGCGAAGCGGGCGAGCGGCTCTATCGGTCGGGCGATCTGGCGCGCTGGCGGGCCGATGGTGCGATCGACTATGTCGGGCGTGCGGATCACCAGATCAAGATACGTGGCTTCCGCATCGAGCTCGGTGAGATCGAGGCGCGGCTGCTCGAACAGCCCGGCGTCCGCTCCGCGATTGTGGTGGCGCGAGAGATCGGCGCCGGCCGCCAACTGGTCGGCTACGTCGCCGGCACGGGTGAACTGGAAGAGGCCGGGCTGCGGACGGCGCTGTCGGCCGTCCTGCCTGATTACATGGTGCCGCCGAGAATTGCGGTGCTGGAGCGGCTGCCCTTGATGCCGAGCGGCAAGGTGGATCGCCATGCGCTGCCGGCGCTCGACATGGTTCATGGGAATGCGGAGCACCAGGCGCCACGCACGCCGGCCGAGATCGCCTTTGCGGCGATCTGGGCCGAGCTGCTCGGCCAGCCAGCCGTCAGCCTCCGCGACAATTTCTTCGAGCTCGGCGGCGATTCCATTATCTCGCTCCAGATGGTGAGCCGCGCCCGGCGCGCCGGCTACCTGATCGAACCACGCGACGTGTTTCGGCATCAGACGCTGGAGGCGCTCGCGCTCGCGGCGCGGATCGAGCAGCCAGCGGAGACGCTCGCCGATCAAGGGCCGGTCACCGGCCCGCATCCGCTCTTGCCGATTCAGTCCCGCTTCTTTGCGGAGGACATGGAAAATCGGGATCATTGGAACCAGGCGGTGCTGCTGCGGCCGAGAGACCGTCTCGACTGGGACGTAATGCGGCGTGCACTCAGCGCCGTGGTCGATCATCACGACGCGCTGCGCCTCCGCTTCGAAGAGAGACAAGAAGGCTGGCGTGCCGAGCACGGTGTTCCCCAAGCCGCGGACGGACTGCTCTGGGTCCGGCACGCGGCCGACCGCGATGCTGTGACTGCGCTGGCATCGTCGGCGCAGGCAAGCCTGTCGATCTCCAGCGGAGTGCTGTTGCGAGCGGTCGGCATCTATGTCGCCGATGGCAGCCAGCGTTTTCTGATCGTGATCCACCATCTGCTGGTCGACGGCGTATCATGGCGAATTCTGCTGGAGGACATCGCCTCTGCGTACACCCAGCTTGCGCAAGGTGATGCCACGTTCGCGCTTCCGCCTAAGACCCACGCTTACGCGCTGTGGGGACAGCGCTTGCGAGCCTACGCAGCATCGCCTCAATTGGCGAGCGAACTATCCTATTGGACCGGCCGCGATGCGGGTGCGGACATTCCTTGCGACGACGATCATGACGGCGTCGACCGCATTGCAGATGCCGATGAGGTCCTGCTGACGTTCGAAAGCGAATGGACGCGGCGGCTGCTCGCGGAAGCTCCGCCGGCTTATCGCACGCAGGTCAATGATCTCCTTCTCGCTGGCCTTGCACGCGCCGTTTGGCGGTGGTGCGGACAGGACGACGTCCTCGTCGAGCTGGAAGGTCATGGCCGCGAGCACCTGTCCGGCGATCTCGACCTCTCGCGCACGGTCGGCTGGTTCACGACAGCTTTTCCGGTGCGATTGGCCGGTGGTTCGCAAGAGTCCTCGCTGTTGATCAAGTCGGTGAAGGAGGAGCTTCGTGGCATTCCCGGCCGCGGGCTCGGCTACGGCGTGTTGCGCTATCTCGGCTCGGAGGAGCAACGCACGGCGCTGTCGCATGTTGCCGAGCCGAAGATTGCCTTCAACTATTTGGGCCAGATCGACGGCGGCGACGCTGAAGCGGTGCTGTTCGCGATGGCGGCGGAAAGTGCTGGTCCATCCCGCGACGCATTGAGCCCGCTGAGACGCTGGCTGAGTGTGAACGGCACGGTCCGCGATGGCCGGCTACGGCTGTCGTTCGGCTTCGGCCGCAAGCGCTATCGGCGCGAGACGGTCAAGCGATTGGCCGCGTTGTACGAGGCTGCATTGCATGAGCTGGTCGAACACTGTACCGGTGGCGCCTGCGGCCTGACGCCATCCGACGTGCCATTGTCGGGACTTGCTCAGGCCGAGATCGACGGACTCGCGCTCGATTGGCGTGACATCGAGGACATCTATCCATTGTCGCCGATGCAGCAGGGCATGTTGTTCCATGCGATGCATGACGGCGAGAGGGGGCTCTACGTCAATCAGGTCGCGGCGGAGATCCGCGGCCTGGATACCGGAAAACTGCGTCGCGCCTGGCAGGCAGCCAGCGATCGTCATGCGGTGCTGCGGACCGGATTCGTTTGGCGTGACCTGTCCGGAGCGCCGCAACAGGTCGTTTATCGTCGCGCCGATGTGCCCTTTGTTGAAGACGACTGGCGCGAGCGAATTGAAGGGTGGGACCAGACACGGTTGGACGCGGCGCTCGTCGACGTCTCGCGGCAGGAGCAGGCCGCGGGGTTCGACTTGTCGCGACCGCCCTTGCAGCGCGTCCGGCTGATCCGGCTCGGCGAAGACCGGCATTGGCTGATCTGGACGCATCATCACATCCTGCTCGACGGGTGGAGCTCGGCGCGGCTGATCGCCGAGGTGATGCAGCATAACGTCGAGGGACGTCTCCCGGCGTTGCAGCATCGTTACCGCGACTACATCGCGTGGCTGAAGGGCCGTGACAGCGACGCACCGGCAAGGTTCTGGCGCGATGCGACGGCCGGGCTGGACGAGCCAAGTTTCCTGAGTGAAAGCCTAGCCGAACGCACAGAACCGCAGTCGCCGGACCACGGCTCGCTTGCGCTGGAGCTGGATCCCGCGTTGACTGGACGGTTGCTGGAATTTGCGGTGCGCGAGCGGATCACGATGAATACGCTGGTGCAGGCGGCATGGGCGCAGTTGCTGCGACAGCATACCGGGCAGAGGACGGTTTGCTTCGGTGTCACGGTGTCGGGCAGGCCGCCTGAGCTTGCCGGCGCTGAAGAAATGGTCGGCCTGTTCATCAACACGTTGCCGGTCATCGACGGCGTCAGCCCGCAGCAGGCCGTCGGCGCATGGCTCCGCGAATTGCAGGATCGCAATCTGGCCTTGCGCGAATTCGGCGCGACGCCGCTCTATGAGATCCAGCGGCTGGCAGGGCGCCCGGGACGGCCGCTGTTCGACAGCATCCTGGTGTTCGAGAATTACCCGGTCGACCGCGCGCTGATCGGGCAGAACCGGCAGATCCAGGTCGGCGAAACCCGGATCGTCGAGACCAGCAATTATCCTTTGTTCGCCAGCATCGGCGTCGATGAGCGCCTGCGTCTCGTCTTCAATTATCAGCGCAAATATTTCGACGAGGCCCGAATCGCACGGCTGCAGCGAACCTTTGTGCGGCTGATCGAGGCGCTGAGCATGGATGCCGATCGATCGGTTGGCATGATCGCGGCCCGCGATCCCGCGGATGACGTCCTGCTTGCACGGGCGAACGATACGCGCCGGGATGAACCGCGCGAGGGGATCATTGCGCAGTTCGAGGCACAGGTCCGGACGTTGCCGGAGGCGATCGCGCTGGTGTTTGGCGAGACGGAGCTGAGTTACGCCGCGCTGAATGCGCGTGCCAACCGGCTGGCGCGGCGATTGCGCGATCGCGGCGTCGGGACCGACGTGGTGGTCGGGCTGGCGCTCGACCGGGGCGTCGAGATGCTGGTCGCGCTGCTCGCCGTGTTGAAGGCAGGTGGGGCCTATCTGCCGCTCGATCCGGATTACCCGCCGGAGCGGCTGGCGCACATGCTGCGCGACAGCGGTGCGGCGCTGGTGCTGACGCAGACGGACTTGCACGAACAGTTCGCCGCCGTGCTGGCGGAGACCGGTGCCGAGGCCTGGCTGCTCGACGGGCAGGACGGCGGGGCCGGAGATGCCGGCAATCTCGATGTCGCCGTTCACGGCGAGAGCCTAGCCTATGTGATCTACACCTCGGGCTCGACCGGCCTGCCCAAGGGCGTGATGGTCCGCCACGATGCCGTGACGAACTTTCTGGCGACCATGGCGGAGCAGCCCGGCATGACCGCGAGCGAGCGGATACTGGGACTGACCTCACTGTCCTTCGATATCGCGGTCCTGGAGCTGTGGCTGCCGCTGACGATCGGCGCCTGCGTGGTGCTGGCCGATCGTGCGGCCGCGCATGATCCTGCGCGGCTCAAGGCGATCGTGGAGCGACACGGCGTGTCCCTGATCCAGGCCACGCCGTCGACCTGGCGGATGCTGCTCGATCATGACGGTCCTGCGCTGCCGGCGAACTGCCGGGTGCTGTGCGGCGGCGAGGCGCTGCCGCCGGATCTGGCGCGGCGGCTGGTGGAGCAGGCCGGCGAGGTCTGGAACCTGTACGGCCCGACCGAGACCACGGTGTGGTCGGCGCGCCATCGGCTCGATGCGATGGACGATCGTCCGCTGCTGGGCGGCCCGATCGGCAACACCACGCTGCACATTCTCGACGGTGATCTCAATCTGGCGCCGGTCGGCGTTGCCGGCGAACTCTACATCGGTGGCGTCGGGCTGGCGCGCGGCTATTGGCGACGCGGCGCGCTGACGGCCGAGCGCTTCATCCCCGACCCGTTCGGTCCGCCGGGCGCGCGGCTGTACCGGACCGGCGACGTGGCGCGGTGGCGCTCCGACGGCGTACTCGACTATGTCGGTCGCGCCGACCACCAGGTGAAGATCCGCGGCTTCCGCATCGAGCTTGGCGAGATCGAGGCGCGGCTGCAGGCGCAGCAGGGCGTCCGCGCGGCCGTGGTGGTGGCGCGCGAGGCCGGCGCCGGCCGCCAGCTGGTTGGCTATGTCAGTGGCGACGCACTGGACGGAGCCGCTCTCAAGACGGCCTTGTCCTCGGTGTTGCCGGATTACATGGTCCCGGCGCGGATCGTGGTGCTGGAGCGCCTGCCGCTGACGCCGAACGGCAAGATCGATCGCAAGGCGCTGCCGGCACCGGATCAGCTCGCATCTTCCGCCGAGCACGTCGCGCCGCGCACGCCGGCCGAGGCAGCGCTGGCTGCGATCTGGGCCGATCTGCTGCGCCAGCCCGACATCGGTGTCACCGACAATTTCTTCGAGCTCGGCGGCGATTCCATCATCTCGCTGCAAATGGTGAGCCGTGCGCGCCGCGAAGGCGTGCGGATCGAGCCACGCGACGTGTTCCGGCATCAGACCATCGAGGCGCTGATTGCGTCGTGCCGCGATGTCGGTCCCGGCAAAGGCGCCGCGGCATCGGAGCGCGGCTCGCTTGCGGGGCTCTCGGTCGAGCAGCTCGAACGGCTCGGTCTCCACTGGGACCGCATCGAGGACGTCTATCCGCTGTCGCCGATGCAGCAGGGCATGCTGTTTCACAGCTTGCGCGACGCCGGCAGCGGCGTCTATGTCAACCAGGTCAGCGTCGAGATCCGAGGCCTCGATCCGGAACGGCTCGGCAGAGCGTGGCGCGAGGTCAGCGCGCGCCATCAGATGCTTCGGACCGGATTCCTGTGGCGGGAGCTCTCCGGCTCTCCCCTGCAAGTCGTCTATCGCGATGCCATCGCTCCGTTCGAGCAGGACGACTGGCGTGGGCAGGCGGTCAGTGATGAACGGATTGCGGCTGCCCTTGCCGATGAGCGCGCCGCCGAGTTCGATCTCCAGGCGCCGCCGCTCCAGCGGGTGCGGCTGCTCCGGCTCCAGGACGACCTGTATCGGTTGATCTGGACCTATCATCACATCCTGATGGATGGGTGGAGCTCGGCGAGGTTCGTCGGAGACGTCCTGGAATGTTATTACGGCGGGACCCCCGCCGCGAATGCGACGCGCTACCGCGACTACATCGACTGGCTGCTGGCTCAGGATACAAAGGCAGCCGAAACGTTCTGGCGCGAGCAGCTCAAGAGCTTCGACCAGCCGACGCAGCTCGCCGACGCCTTCGGCCCGCGCCGCCATCAGGCATCCGGCCACGAACGCTGTTACACGCGTCTCGGAGAGGCCGCGACCGCGGAGCTGAAGGCGTTCGCGCGGCGCGAACGGATCACGCTGAACACCGTCGTCCAGGGCGTGTGGGCACTGCTGCTGCAACGCTATACGGGCCAGAACTCCGTGACGTTCGGCGTAACCGTGGCCGGTCGTCCGGCCAGTCTCGACGGATCGCAGCAGATGCTCGGGCTCTTCATCAATACGCTGCCCGTGATCGAAACGCTTGCGCCCGCCAGCACCATCGGAGAATGGCTGCGCGCGCTCCAGGACCGAAACTCGGCGATCCGGGACTACGAGCACACGCCGCTCTACGACATCCAGGGCTGGGCCGGCCGCGCCGGCCAGACGATGTTCGACAGCATCATCGTCTTCGAGAACTATCCGATCGAACGCAGCATGCATCGCAGCGACGGCGCTCTACAATTCAGCGGTCTGAAGAATGTCGACGTGACGAACTATCCGATGGATCTGTCGGTGCTCGTCGAAGATACGCTGCAGGTCGAATACACCTATATGCCGAGCCATTTCACGGCCGGACAGGCGGCGCAGATCAAGGCGCAGTTCGAGCATTTGCTAACGGCTCTGACTCGGGACGCAATGGCTCTGCTCGGCAACCTTGATCCTGTCACGGAGATCGACTCCGCACTGGCAGATCGCTGCAATCGGAGTGCCGCGGCGAGTGCTCCGCTGTCGCTGGTGCATGAGGCGATCAGCAGTCACGCGCAGCGTCATCCGGAGCGGACGGCGTTGACCATAGGCAGCACGGTGCTCTCGTTCGGGGACCTCGAACGCAGGGCCAACCGCCTCGCCCATCATCTGATCGCCCGCGGGCTCAAACCCGAGCAACGCATCGGCGTGGTCGTCGAGCGAACCGAATCCACGATGATCGCACTGCTGGCTGTCCTCAAGGCCGGCGGAGCTTACGTTCCGATCGATCCCGAGCTGCCATCGGAGCGGCGTGCGTTCGTCATGCGTGATGCGGAGATCGCGTTCCTGTTGACGGCACAGCTCAGCATCGAGGACAGCCAGGATGGCGTCGAACGGATCTCGCTGTCCACGTTCGATTTCGGCACAGGGCCCGACCATCCGCCGCAACGTGACCTTTATCCTGAAAACCTTGCCTATCTGATCTATACCTCGGGCTCGACGGGGACACCAAAGGGTGTCGCCGTCGCCCATGGGCCGCTGGCGATGCACTGTCACGTCACGGGCGGTCTCTACGAGATCGACGAAAGCTCGTGCGAGCTGCATTTCCTATCGCTGGCCTTCGATGGCGCTCATGAGCGCTGGCTGACGGTTCTGTCGCACGGCGCGCGGCTGCTGATGCGTGACGCCGAGTTGTGGACGCCGGAGCAGACGGTCGAAAACCTGCATGCCCATTGCGTCAGCCATATCGGATTGCCGCCGGCCTACCTCCAGCAGGTCGCGGAATGCGTCGAGCGGAACGGCAACCCGCCGCCGGTCAAGCTCTATTCGTTCGGCGGCGAGGCAATGCCGAAGGCTGGGTTCGACAAGGTCAGGCGCGTTCTCAAGCCCCGTATCCTGATCAATGGCTACGGCCCGACCGAAACCGTGGTCACGCCGCTGGTCTGGAAGGTCGACGGGGCGGGTGAATGCGACACGCCCTATGCGCCGATCGGCGTTCCGGTCGGTGACCGCCGCGCTTACATTCTCGATGGCGCACTCGACATCATTCCTGCGGGTGTTGCCGGCGAACTCTATTTGGGCGGCTTCGGGCTGGCGCGCGGCTATCACGCTAGGGCTGGCATGACCGCGGAGCGCTTCGTGCCTGACCCGTTCTCGACGGTGCCGGGCGCCCGGCTGTACCGCACCGGCGATCTGGCGCGATGGCGCGATGACGGGACCGTCGAATATCTCGGGCGCAGCGATGATCAGGTCAAGGTCAACGGCTTCCGGATCGAGCTCGGAGAGATCCAGACCTCGCTGCTGCGCTACGACGCGATCGCGCAGGCGGCGGTGGTGGCAGTTCCAAACGCGGCCGGAAACCAGCTCATCGCCTATGTCGCGCCGAAGGTGGCACGCGACGCCGCGCCAGGTGCGGCCGAGGCGCTGGTCGAGCTCTTGACCGACTTCCTGAGGCGGATCCTGCCGGCCTATATGGTGCCGGCTCGCATCATGGTGCTGGAGCGGCTGCCGACATTGTCGAGCGGCAAGATCGACCGTCGTGCGTTGCCGGCTCCCGATGCGTCGATACGCAGCTTCGTTGCGCCGCAGGGCCCGGCAGAGACAGCGATGGCCGACCTGTGGTCGGACATTCTGCAAGTGCCGCAGGTCGGCGTCACCGACAATTTCTTCGAACTCGGCGGCAATTCGATCCTGTGTCTCAAGGTCGTGGCGCGGCTCCGCCAGGACAAGGCGTTCGGGATCGAGATCAAGCTGCGCGATCTGCTTCAGAAGCCGACGATCCGTGCGTTGCTCGCCGGCAGCGCTTCTACGGGCTCTGCCGTCGCTGCGGCACCGTCGGCGCTGCTGCCGCTGAATGCCGCGGTTTGCGGCGTGAACCCGGTATTCTCTGTGCATGGCGGCTTTGGCACCGTCTTCGACTATGGGCCGCTGGCGCGCCGCCTGGAAGGGCACCGGCAGGTGATCGGGCTGCAATCGAGAATGCTGGTTGATCCCTCGTGGACCGACGCCTCCCTCGAAGCCATGGCCGTGGACTACGCGGCTGAGATCCGGCGTATGCAGCCGCGCGGTCCCTACAGCCTGGTCGGCTGGTCCTTGGGAGGACTGCTGGTCGGCCTCGTCGCGGTCGAGCTCGAACGCGGCGGTGAGCGCGTCGATCGTCTTGCGCTGGTCGACAGCTTCGTGCCGCGACAGCCGGACGGATCGAGCGCGCAGGAGGCGATTGCCCACTGGACCGACGATCTCGCCGGATTGCTATCGGCGGTTCTTCCGAACGCTGCGGCCTCTCGCATCAAGGCGCAGGTCGAGGCAGCGAAACGTGCTGATCTGCCGGAGACGCCGGAGCACATTCGCGACCTCGTTGCTTTTGTTGTGGAGCAGGGCAGGAGCGTGAGAGCGGACGACGCCTCGCTCGGCGCGGATGATCTGTCCGCTGCGTTCGCAGTCGGTCGGCATCTCAACAGGCTGGCGCAGAACGCAGCGCTGCCGCGGGGCCTCGAAGCCACGCCGCTCTGCTGGTGGACCTCGGCCCGTCTGGCACAGCGTGATCGGTTGGAATTGCAGTTGCCGAAGGCGGTTGATCGCGGCTTCGTCGGCGACAACCATTTCACGATCCTGAGGGATGCCGGCCTGCTCGATGAGATCTGCGGTCTGCTCGTGCCGGCGGCGGCGTCGACGATCGCGCGAGATACGGTCCCGGAGCCGGCGGAGTAGGCCCTTGAGTCTTGATCCAGATATCGCAGCATTGCTCGAGATGGTGCAGGCCGGCACCGAAAGCGGCGCGCGAACTCCGTTTCCGCAATTGACCGCCGCGCAGGCGCGAGCCGATTTCGATGCGTCCTCACCGCTGCTTGATGTCGATCCGCCGGCGTCGGCCTACGAGCGGGGTTTGTCGCTGCCGGCTCGGGATGGCGCGACGATCGAGGCGCGGCTCTATGCGAGCGCGCAGCCGAGCGAGCGTACCCCCAGTCCGGTTCTTCTTTACATGCACGGCGGCGGCTTCGTCGTCGGCAGCCTCGATTCGCATCAGCCATTGTGCCGCGGCCTCGCCATGGACAGCGGTGCGGCGGTGCTCTCGGTCGGCTACAGGCTCGCGCCGGAGCACAAGTTTCCGACGGCCTTCGAGGATGCAGTCGATGCGTTGGCCTGGATCGGTCGGGAAGGCCGCGCGATCGGGCTCGATCCGCACCGCATTGCCGTCGGCGGCGACAGTGCCGGCGGAACGCTTGCCGCCGCGCTCGCGATCGAAGCGAGGACAAAGACGGGCCTTCCGCAGCCGGTGCTCCAGGTTCTCGCTTATCCCGGTCTCAGCTCCCGACAAACCTCCGCATCCTACGAGCGCTACGGTACCGGCCATCTCCTGGAGCGTAGCACTGTCGATTGGTTCTTCCGGCAATATCTCCGCGATGAGTCGGATCGCGACGATTGGCGTTTCGCGCCGCTCGCAGCGGATGATTTGTCGGGCCTCGCTCCCGCTTGCATCGTCCTCGCCGAGTTCGATCCCTTGGTGGACGAGGGGCGCAATTATGCGGCGCGGTTAGCCGCGGCCGGCGTTCCCGTCGATCTGCACGTTTATCCCGGCATGATCCATGAATTCCTGCGCATGGGGAATATCGTGGCCGATGCCTTGCAGGCGAGGGCCACCATCGGGCGGGCGCTCGCCAAGGCCTTTCTCGCCGCTGGCGAAAAGGCGGCCTGATATGGCAATGCGGCGTGAACGAGAGTATGTCATGATCATCATCTCTCGCGGCCCCTCTGCGAGAGGCGCCTGAACGGATCCCATGAGCACGTCTATTCCAGACCATAGGCTGTCCCGCCGTGCGCTCCTCGGCGCGGGCGCGGCGATCGGAGGCACGGCCCTTGCGGGTAGATGGCCCATGGCGTTTGCTCAAACCGCCGGATCGCAATCCGGCCTCCGGGTCGCTGCGCTCGGCTGGGCCTGTGCCCAGACGATACTGGCGCTTGGTGTCGTGCCGCTGGTGATTCCGGAGATCGAGCGCTATGGCCGGCTGGTCGTCGAGCCGGCTGTCCCGTCCGCCGTTCAGGAGATCGGTCTGCGTTCGGAGCCAAATCTCGAACTGCTGCAGAGCTTCGCGCCCGACATCATCATCATCGATCCCAGCATTGCGGCCGCCATACCGCGGCTCAAGCTGATCGCGCCGGTCGAGACGTTCACGATCTTCAGACCCGGCGGGCATCCTCTCGACACGGCGCGTCGTTCGACGCTGGAGCTTGCCAAACGCCTCGAGGTGCAGTCGGCGTGCGAAGCCTATTTCGCCCGTTTCGACGTCGCCATGGCCGGCTATCGTGAGCGGCTCCGGGGTCGCAGCGGCAAGCCGCTCTATCTCGTCAGCGAGATCGCGCGCAACCGCGCGCTCGTGTTCGGTCCGAACAGCCTCTATCAGGAGGTGCTCGATCAGTGCGGATTGAGGAATGCCTGGACCGGACAGAGCGGCCCATGGGGCTATACCAGTGTTGGGCTCGAAGTGCTCGCCGCGGTTCCGGACGCGCGGCTGGTCTTGATGACCTCGCGGGTCACGGATGTCGAGGCGCTGCTGAAGGCGAGCCCTGTGCTTCACACCCTGCCGTCACTTCGATCGCACCGGCTGACGGTCCTGGGTAATCAGTTCTTCTATGGCGGCGTGCCGGCGGCCGAACGTTTTGCCCGCCTTCTCGCCGAACGTCTGCCGCGGGAAAGCCATGAGCAAGGTTGAGGCACTGCCGGCCCGGTCCGGCCTGGAGATGCATCCGGCGGTGCTGATCGGCTTGCTGCTGGCAGCCGCGGCCGCGCTGACTTGGCGCAACCTGTCCGGATATCTGCCCGCCGGCGCCTGGCTGCCGGTGTTGTGGCGGCCTGAGGTCACCGATCCCCAGCAGATGCTCGTGCACTACACCGTGTTTCCGCGCATTGCGGTGGCGTTGCTGGCCGGCGCGGCCCTCGGTCTTGCCGGCACGGTCTCTCAGCAGGTGTTGCGCAATCCGCTTGCGGAGCCGAGCACCATCGGCGTCCTGAACGGCGCCTATCTTGCGCTGGCCGTGACGACCCTATGGGCGCCGTCGCTGCTCGCCTTCGGCCGCGAGTGGATTGCGCTGTGCGGCGGGTTCGCTGCGTTCCTGTGTGTGTTCGGGCTGACCTGGAAGCGTGCGCTGTCGCCCGTCGTCCTGGTGCTCGCCGGATTGATCGTCAGTTATTACTGCGCCGTGACCACCCAGGCGCTGGTACTGCTCAACCACGAATATCTGATCGGGCTGTTCATCTGGGGGGCGGGCTTCCTCAATCAGCAGGACTGGAGCAACGTGACGTTCCTGGCGCCGCGGCTCCTGATATCGGTCGTCCTGATCGCGGTGATGGTTCGTCCGCTGACCCTGCTCGGTTTCGACGACGAGACCGCGCGCAATCTGGGCCTTGGATTGACGCGAGCGCGGATCTTCGCGCTCGTCATTGCGATCGCGCTCAGCGCTTCGGTCGTCAGCGTGGTCGGCGTCATGGGATTCGTCGGCTTGTCCGCGCCGGCCATCGTCATGCTGTCGGGCGCGCGTCGCTTTCGCGACCGGCTGATCTGGGCGCCTCTTTGCGGCGCCCTGCTGCTGTGGCTGACGGATCAGCTCGTGCTGTTGATTCCGCCCGGCTATCGCGAAATGCCGGCCGGCGCGGTGACGGCCCTGATCGGCGCGCCGATGTTGCTCCTGCTGCTGCCGCGGCTGCGGGCTACCATGCCGATGGGAAATCTGACGCCATCCGCTCCGCAGCGTCTCGATCACCCCTGGCGCGTGATCCTGTTCGCTCTTGTCTTGCTGCTGCTCGTGGTCTGGATCGCACTCGCGCTGGGGGTCGGCTCGGACGGCTGGCACTGGAGCGGTCCGTCCGGCTTGCAGGAGTTCTGGCCGTGGCGCGGGCCGCGCATGGTGTCGGCGCTGGCCGCGGGCGCGACGCTGGCGGTCGCCGGCACGCTGCTGCAGCGGATGACCGGAAACCCGATGGCCGCGCCGGAGGTCATGGGCATCAGCTATGGCGCGGCGATGGGCGTGATCGTTCTGCTCTATCTCTTTCCCCCGCACACGCGGCTGGCGCAGATTGCGGCAGCTGGCATCGGCGCCTTCATCGTGCTGGCGCTAGTGTTGCTGTTCAGCCGGCGGTCCGAGTTCAGTCCGGAGCGCGTGCTCCTGGCCGGGGTCGCCATGAGCGCGGCGTTCGGCGCGATCATCGCCATGGCGCTGGCGACGGGCGATCCGCGGATCGGTACGCTGCTGTCATTGCTGACCGGGTCGCTTTACCAGATCGGTCCGGCCGAGGCCGCGGTCCTCGCTGCGGCGGCGCTCGTTCTGCTGATCATGGTGCCGCTGCTGTCGCGCTGGCTCGACATCCTGCCGCTCGGAGCGACGGCCGCGCGTTCGGTCGGCATCTCGCTGGCGAGAAGCCGCATCATCATCATGCTGCTCACGGCATTGTTGACCGCGACGGCGACGCTGATGGTGGGCCTTCTGAGTCTGGTTGGATTCATTGCTCCGCACATGGCGCGGATGATGGGCGCGCAGCGCGCGTTGCATCAGGCGGCGCTGGCCGCGTTGATCGGGGCGATCCTGATGGTCACGGCAGATTGGGCCGGACGCATGGTGATCTTTCCGTTCCAGATGCCCGCCGGTATCTTCGCCATGATGCTCGCCGGACCCTACCTCATCTGGCTGCTGCGGCCGCAGCGGCGATGACTGCGGCCCAAGCGATGCCGCTTACCGCGCGAAGCTGATGAGATGGCCGTGATCCGGCGACGGCATCACGCCCATCGGGATGCCGTAGATGGTTTCGAGCTCGGCGGGCGTCATGATCTCTTCCGGCCTGCCGCGGGCAATCAGCTTCCCGGAGTGGAGCGCGATGATCTCGTCGCAGAAGCGGGCGGCCATGTTGACGTCGTGAAGCACGACGACCACGCCGAGATTGCGCTCGCGGGCGAGCTGCCTGACCAGCGACAGCACCTCGATCTGATGGGCGATGTCCAGCGCCGAGGTCGGCTCGTCGAGCAACAGGCACTCGGCATCCTGCGCCACCAGCATGCCGATCCAGGCCCGCTGGCGCTCGCCGCCGGACAACGTATCGACCAGGCGGTCCGCAAATGGCTCGATATGGGTCAACGCCATGGCGCTTTCGACCTTCTTGCGGTCGATCTCGCTGAACCGGCCGAGCGCGCCGTGCCAGGGATAGCGGCCGAGTGCGACCAGCTCCTTGACCAGCATGCCGGCGGCGGGCGGCGTCTGCTGCGGCAGGTAGGCGACCTTGCGGGCATAGTCCCGATCGCTCCAGGCGCGCAGTGCGCGGCCTTCGAAAAGAATCGTTCCTGACGTGCTCGGCTGCTGGCGCGACAACAATTTCAGCAAGGTTGACTTGCCGGAGCCGTTATGCCCGATCAGTCCGACGACGCTGCGCGCGGGAAGGGACAAGGTGAGCGGTTCGAGCAGCGCGCGCCCAGCCACCGCGAAGCCGACCTGGTCGAGCTCGAACAACGAGGTGGGTACATTTTGTAAGGCCTGCGTGGTGCTGGTCGGCGCGGCGAGCGTGCTTTTGTCCGTCTGCGCGTTTTGGAAAGTCATGGTTGGCGCAGGCTCCAATAGGCGACGGCCAGATGCTGATCGCGGGAGAGCCTTCGCTCGTCGCGCAAATGGTTTCGCAGGGTCTTCAGCGCCTGCGCCTCACACGCGACCCAGGCGAAGACATCGCCATGGTCGGGCCATTGCACGGCCTTGACGGCGTCGACCAGGAGCTGCGTCGTTCCGGCGGGACGGCCCGCGCGATGCAGCCAGCGGATCGCTACGCCGCTCGGCGCGACCAGCGGAACTTCCTCGCTTCGATCGGCAACCTCGATGAAGGCCTCACCCGTTGCCGTTGCCGGCAGCGTCTCGAGAATTCGCGCGATGGCGGGGAGGGCGGTTTCGTCGCCCACGAGAAGCAACCAGCGTGCCGGACGAATGCCGCGGCCGAGCGGACCGGCCATGCCGCAGACTGCGCCGGCCTTTGCGTTGACGGCGAAGGCCGAGCCCGGTCCGGCATGATCATGAATCACGAAATCGATATCGATCTCGCGGGTCTGCAAGTCGATGCGGCGGATTGTGTAGTAGCGGGTCACGGGCCTGCGGTCGGGCTCCGGCCAAAGGATACGTCCGTCCGGCGCCGGCCACGGCCATTCTGGCTTGGCGAGGCCTTCGGGCGGGAAGTACAGCCGCACGTGCAACTCGTCGTCGTTCACGAAACGGGCGATGTCTTCGCCGGTGAAGGTCAGCCGCCGCATGTGCGGCGTCAGGGTGATCGCGGCCTTCAGCCGCACCTCGCGGAAGTTGGCCAGCGTGCCGCCGTTGGACTCATGACCCGACCAAACGATGGTCGGGGCGATGTCGCCCGCGAATTCGATCACATGCGAGGCGACGACCGCGCGCAGCATCTCCAGATTGCCCTTGTCGTCGGCCTCGACGCGGATCTTGAGCACTTCGGCCTCGACGGCGAGGGAACTGGTTCCAAACGGCAATGTCGCCACCATGAGGCCGCCGCGGTCCTCGAAAGCGATGTCATGCTCGGCCAGATGATCGATCATCCGCGCAGCGAGGCCGGCGGCATCGGGAAGCACGATGCGGGTTTCGGAGATAAGCGGGTCCAAAGTCATTCTCCATCGGGCCTGTCCGATGCTGGCCTTCAAGTGCTTCGATGTCCGGATGTCGCAGCCCGGCACGGCGCCGGATCAAAATCCTGCTCGCTCGCCGGCTGCGCTGCAAAAGCGGTACTACCCGCATCATATTAAAGGCATCGGGGATCCCAAATTAGAATCCATCGAAAGAGCCGACGAAATAAGCGCTGGAAGAGCGGTGCTGCCATCATGTATTCGCATCACATCGGCACGGCTTGTTCTGATCGTGACGGACCGTATAGGCTCGCTTCAGGTCTTCTCCAGCGCGGCTCTCATCATGAACTCACGAAGCGGCCTGATGGCGCAGATTCTGCACCTCCTGCGGCCTTACTGGCCGCTCGTGCTCGGCGGCATCGTTCTGGGTCTGGTTGGCGGCGCCAGCGTCGCGGCGTTGCTCGCGGTCGTCAATCACGGGCTCTATGCCACGCAGGCCGACGTCATCACGCTGCTGCTGGCGTTTGCCGGCCTGTGCCTCCTGATTCTGATCGGGTCCATCGGCGCCGATGTCAGCGCCAACTATGTCGGACAGCGGATCATCGCCGAGCTTCGCAAGTCGCTGGCCGCCAAAATCCTGGCCGCGCCCATCGATCAGCTCGAAATCTACCGGACCCATCGCCTGATCCCGGTCCTCACGCAGGACGTCGACACGATCAGCGATTTCGCGTTCTTCTTTTCGTCCTTTTTCGTCTCGCTCGTGATCGCGCTCGGCTGCATGGTTTACCTGGCGGTGCTGTCGTGGCCGTTGTTCCTGATCACGGGAGCCGTCATCGTTCTGGGGTCGCTGGCGCATGGCTATGCAAGAACCAGAGGCGTCCACGGCTTCAACGTGGCGCGCGATGCGGAGGATCAGCTGCACAAGCAGTATCGCGCGATCGCCGAGGGCGCCAAGGAGCTGCGTCTCAATCGCGTCCGCCGTTGGCGCGTCTATGCGGAGCAACTTCAGCAGACCGTCGACCGGATCAGCTCGGTGCAGATCAGGTCGATCAATCTGTTCGTGACGGCGCGGGCGTTCGGCACGATGCTGTTTTTTGTCGTGATCGGCGTGGCGCTGACCTTGCGTCCGTTCCTTTGGCCCGACAGCCCTGCCGCAGTGTCCAGTGGCTTCGTGCTGGTCCTGCTCTACATGCGCGGACCCATTGATCAGGTCATCGGTATCCTGCCGGCGCTTGGCCGCGCCCAGGTCGCGATGCGGCGCATTGCGGAACTCTCGGAGCAGTTCTCGACCCCCGAGCATAATCTTCTGGCCACTGCTCCCGCTCCGCCGGGCAAGACGACGATCGAATCGATCGAGCTCCGTGGCGTAACCTATGCCTTTCGTGCCGTGCCGGGCAGTGCCCCCTTCGTCCTTGGGCCGGTTGATCTGGTTGTCCGGCAGGGAGAAATCGTTTTCATCGTGGGGCAGAATGGAAGCGGAAAGACGACTCTCATCAAGCTGTTGCTGGGTCTATACGCTCCTCATGGCGGCATCGTGCTTCGCGACGGCTCGCCCGTCCTGACGGAGACGCGGGACGATTACCGCCAGCTCTTCACGACCATTTTCTCCGACTACTATCTGTTCGAGGATCTCATACGCGGAGAGGGCGTGGTTCCCGATGTCGCGGAGCGCTACCTCCGGAGGTTGGAGGTCGCGCACAAGGTCTCCGTCGAGAACGGCGTGTTCACGACGACGGACCTGTCGACCGGACAGCGCAAGCGATTGGCCCTGATGAATGCGTGGCTGGAGGAAAGACCCGTTCTCGTGTTCGACGAGTGGGCCGCGGATCAGGATCCGGCCTTCCGGCACATCTTCTACACGGAGCTGCTCCCGGATCTGAAGCGTCTCGGAAAGACCATCATCGTGATTTCACACGATGATCGCTATTTCGGGATTGCGGATCATCTGGTGCGGCTGCGCGACGGCAAGATCGTCGCAAGTGAGGCAAGGGTCAGCAACGTCGCTGGGGCTTCTGCAGTTCCAACCGATGCGCCGCTTTAGACATATTGTAGCGAGCCGCTGGTGCTATTTGTCGCACGCAAACGACAGGATGCGATCCCGTTTTGCGACAGGCCGTCAGATTTGTAGAGAATCTAATCTGCGTGTGCGCGCATTCCTTGTCAGCCTGTAGGCGAGTGATCTACACCACGCGTCAGCGATGATCGAGATGCGAGGGCCGGATGAACAAGGCTTCGGATTCCGGGACCGGACCTCGTGCGTTCCCGGTCGGCCCATATTCCGCTCAGACCGTTTTCCAGGAGGGCGATCGCCTTCGCGTCGTCGCTGCCGATGTGACCGCATTGGACCTGCGTCTGCGCGAGCGCGTCGATCACGTCGAGATCCTGAATGCCTCGGACGACCGCGAGGTTGCGGCACGGGCGGTGTCGGCGTCCGCCGAGGCGCTGTTTGCCTGGCGACCTGGCGGCGATCGGCTCGTTCTGGACTTCGCTGGAAGAGCGCCGCTTGCACGAGAGCTGACGGAGAGTGGTCTCGCCATCATGTCCGAGGGGCAGCTGGTGCTGCTGCCCGAACTAGTCATGCAGCGGCGGGACAACTGGCTGGTCAACCCCGGGCGACCGCCATTGCCGCAACTCCACGTCATGACGGACGGCAAGCGCCACCCGCGCCGCGCCGCCAAGCCGACGGGAAAGGTGTACGGCCGTTTCATTCCCTGGCTGTCGGAGGTCATCTCGTTTCGCGTGGCCGATCTCGAGAATGATCTCCATTTGTTGCATCGCTGGATGAATGACCCCCGCGTCGATGCGTTCTGGAACGAGGCGGGCGATCTCGACAGGCATCGGCGATATCTGGCCGGTAACCTGGCTGATCCCCATATGCTGCCGTTGATCGGCTGCTTCGGTGATGAGCCGTTTGGCTATTTCGAACTTTACTGGGCCAAGGAAAATCGCATCGCGCCGTTCTATGATGCCGATGACTATGACCGGGGATGGCACGTGGTCGTGGGCGAGGACGCTTTTCGCGGCGGTCGTTATATCAGCGCGTGGCTGCCGTCACTGATGCACTACATGTTCCTTGACGATTGCCGTACGCAGCGGATCGTCGGGGAGCCGGCGGCGGCGCACTCCCAGCAGCTTCGCAATCTCGAGCGCTCGGGGTTCGCGAAGATCAAGAATTTCGACTTTCCCCATAAGCGCGCGACCCTGGTGGTGTTGTTACGCGAGCGCTTCTTCGGCGATCGGCTCTGGCTTCCGGCAGCCGCCGGCCCGGCGGTCCCATCCTAGAGCTCGAGCGGAGCGCAGCTTCATGTCTCATCAACTTGCGGTCGAGCACGACGTCATCGGCGTTGGATTCGGGCCCTCCAACCTCGCGCTTGCGATCGCATTGGACGAATGCGCGAAGCGGTCTCGGCAAAAATGCACGCCGCTGTTCGTGGAGAAGCAGCCGCACTTCACCTGGCATGGCGGCATGCTGCTTCCAGGCAGCGACATGCAGATATCGTTTCTCAAGGATCTTGTCTCCTTGCGCGATCCGACCAGCCCCTTCACCTTTGTGAACTATCTGCACAAGCGCGGCCGCTTGCTGGAGTTCATCAACTGCCGGACGTTCCATCCGAGCCGGGTCGAGTTCAATGATTACCTGCAGTGGGTGGCGAGCCATTTCAAGTCGCAGGCCGCTTACGGCGAGACCATCGTCGCCGTCGAGCCGGTGACGGCCGGGCAGACGGTGACGTCGTTGCGGGTGCATTCGCGCTCGCTCGCCGGCGGAGAGACCGTGCGGCTGGCGCGAAATCTCGTGGTCGCGGTAGGAGGCCAGCCCTATGTTCCGCAGGTGTTTGCCAAGGCTGCCGACGATCGCAGGCTGCTGCATTCCAGCCGCTATCTCGACCTGATCGAGCGCGTTGTCCCGCGCGGCCGGGCCGTGCGCGTGGCCGTCGTCGGTGGCGGGCAGAGCGCGACGGAGGTAACGGTCGATCTTCATGGCCGATGTCCCGAAGCGCACATCGATCTGATCTTCCGCGGCCACGCTCTCAAGCCGTCCGACAGCAGTCCCTTCGTCAATGAGATCTTCAACCCGGACTATACGGACTTCGTCTACGCGCAGCCTGCCGAGCGGCGGGATGCGATCGTCCGCAACTTCCGGAACACCAACTATGCCGTCGTCGATTCCGACCTGCTGGACCAGCTGTATTGGCTGCTCTACCAGCAGCGCGTCGGTGGCGACGCAAGGGTCGTGTTGCGTCCCCGCAGCGAGATTACCAATGTGGATGCGGGACCGGACGGCATCGAGATCGGCGTGATCGACAAGTTCCGCGGCGAAAACCGTCGTTCGACTTACGACGTGGTCGTTCTGGCGACGGGATACGACAGGGATACGCCGCACGGGTTTCTCGAACCGATCCGCCGCTACATTCGCGATGCGGCGCTGGATCGCAACTACCGGCTCGTGACCAGCCCGGCGTTCCGGCCGCAGATTCACCTCCAGGGCTATTCGGAGTCCTCCCACGGCCTGAGCGATACGCTGCTTTCGGTTCTTGCCGTGCGTTCCCAGGAGATTGCGGAGTCACTGCTTTCGACCATATCGCGCCGGGAGCTCATTGCTTAGCTCGCGGTGATGAACACGCCAATTGCTGTGCCGGACCAGGCGAATCCGGCACGGCAAGCACGGGCGGCGGGGATCCCGCATCGACGATTAATGGTGCGGTGAGACCGCAAAACCTGCGTCTGCGGCCCTGAGGGTTGCTTCTGGCATGGCTCAAGCTGAGGTCGCGGCCCAATTCGCGATGTCCGCAGGACGCAATCTGGCGTGTTCCGATAATTGACTTGGAACGGCGTCGATCTAGAACTTGTCTAATCGATATCAACCAGGGGGTGTGCACCGGGGACAACGCCGAACGGCTCTGCTAGAGATGTTCTTAGAACGATCTTTGGAATGTTTGTAGGTTCGGGTGGAACTGACCGTGAGGAAAGCCTTCGCTCTCAAGCAAAGCCAGAGTCATTTGCCGGAGCGGATCGCAGTCATACTGGTCTACAGCCCACTTGCGGCGTTGATCGGCAGGGAGCCGTCGACGCGCATGAACTATCTCCTCGAAATTGCGTCGCTCCATACCAGGGCCGAACTCCTTGCACAGCCGGGGCTGGGACGCACGGGCGTACGCCGGATCGAGAAGTGGATGGCCTTTCACGGGCATCGCGTGCGCGACGTCAACGAGAGTCTCGATAGCGTGATCTGCCGTTTTGCGTTCCAACGCTCTTCCGTGCGGAAGGGTAGTCGTCGTTGTCTCTCCTCGGTAACCACCTTGGTACAAGAGCGATCGCGCGAAGCAGCTCAGTAAAATCGCTGGATATCCCGATCGACGAGAGGCGGGAGGCCGGCCGGAAATGCGATGATGTCTGCAGTGACGTGTTCACGGCGATTTCCGTTCAATCGAAGTCGAACTTGACGCCCTGGGCGAGCGGATTGCCGACGGAGATGGAGGCATAGACCTTCTTCAGCCGCGGCACGAAGCTGTCATAGAGGTGCTCGTGAACGAAGAGGCGTCGCAGCGTTGTGCAAACGCGCCTCGGACAACCCGACCCGCGGGCGGACGCAAAAGAGGACGTCGGAGCCGATGCTAGGCAACGCCAGATCCCGCGGTCTCTGGGAATTGACCGCACCACCGGCGCCTGACATCGCCGGACTGAACGGCTCGATCAAGGTCGACACGGCCATCGTCGGCGGCGGATATACTGGTCTGTCGGCCGCGCTCCATCTCGCTGAGGCGGGTGCCAATGTCGCGCTGCTCGAGTCGGTGGATACCAGCAGGCGGGAAATCCTCGGCGATGCAGGCAAGGTCACAACGATACGCAACGCTTTGCGCAATGTGTTCAACGGTTTATGGTGGAAAAATCAACGAAAGCAGAGGTTGCGAAAGGTGGCGCTTTTCCGTAGCGCCCATGATGGATTGGAACGAGAGTTAAGCTATTCAAATACTTAGAGGGTGGTGTGTGCACGACGTGTGCACCGAGAGAGCAAGAAAAATCTTTCGACAGCCAACGAGGAGCAAGCCTTCTGAAGCGGACGGGGTCGGCCTTCAGTGGTGCGAGTGCAAGGCAGAGTTTTCGAGGATGACCGCAGACTAGTGCGAGTGCTGACGAGCAACCTCAGTTCTCGAAGATGAAAATTGTCACTCAATTGCCACTTAATCGCATGGTCGTGCTGATCGATCCGAGATCAAATCGTTCCTAGGGTATTGGCTGGTCGCGTTCCCCGCGACCAACGAGTATAGCGGGCGGATGCTGTTCTCCCATCAACGGCAGTTGTTGATAGGGTCGATCTTATATGCGCGGCCACACATGAGGCAGCGCAAGCTTGTTAATTGGTCGGCCCGTCGCCGCGAATGGCGAACGTCGTGGCCTTCAGTTTGGTCATGCCGAACTTGTCGAACAGCTTGTCATAGGTGCCGTCGGCGCGGATCGCAGTGAGGGCATCGGCGGCGGCCTGCGCGAGCTGCTTGTCGCGAAAGGCAAACGTAATGTCTGTGCCGGCGATGTCGCGGACCCAGATCTTTGCGATGCCCTTCTGCTCGAGCGAGTTGGCGGTCTCGTTGATGTTGAGCGCGGCCTCGAGCTGCCCGGCGCGCAGTGCCGCAGAGGTGGCGGTGACGGTGGTGAAGGTGCGCAGCTCGATCGGCTTGAGGCCCTTGGCCTCCGTCGCGATGCTGAACTCGCGCGCTTTGCGCTCGGTGTAGGTCGCCGATTCCACGCCGACGACGCGGCCGGCGAGATCCTCGAACTTTTCGAGCTTCAGGCTGGAGGAGGGATCGGTGTAGATGCTGATCGCCTGCTGCGCATAAGGCACGAGGTAGAGCATCTTCGAGCGCTCCTCGGTCCAGAACAGGCCGGTGTTGATGGCATCGAACCGCCCCGAGCGCAGCGCCGGGATCATCGGCGGGAAGTCCATGCGCAGGAACACCGCCTCGACGCAGATGCGCTTGGCGATCTCGCGGGCGAGCTCGACGTTGAGGCCCTGTAGTTCGCCCTTGTCGTCGACGAATTGCTGCGGCGGCAGCGTCGGGTTGATCGACATCTGCCATTTCGGCGCCTCGATCAGGCTCGACGCCGGAACCTTCGGCGTGCAGGTCTGGGCACCGGCGGCCTGCGTCAGGCCGGCCAGAAGAACGAGGGCGGAGAAGATTTTGGGAAATCGCATCTGAATACTCCGATCAAATCGTGGATGGCAGAGGAGCCGTTCTCCGGTCCGAAGTCTTCTTCATTGTCTCGTCATGTGGCCGCCACAGCATCGGCTTGCCGGGTCAGGATCAGCGAGATGTGGCGCGCCGCGGTCACCACCTCGTCGCGCTGGTTGAGGAGGTCGAGCGTCTCGACGACGATGCCGCGCGCGGGGTTTTTGGTCGGCCGCTTCTCGACGAATCGGAAGCGCACCCGCAAGCTATCGCCAGCGACGATGGGACCCCTGAATTTGACCTCGTCCCAGCCTAGCGAGGCGACCGAGGTCTCCTCGTACAGCTTCAGTTCCGACTTCAGCCCTTCCATCAGGGACAGGCCGAACAGGCCATGGCCAATCACCGCGGGAAAGCCGCGGGAGCGCGCATAGGCGCCATCGACATGGAGCGGATGATGATCGCGCGTGACGTCGGCGAAGACTGCGATGTCGGCCTCCGTCACGGTGTGCACGGCGGTCTCGAACTCCGCGCCGAGCGCGATGTCCTCGTAGCGGAGATTGATCGGGGCGCTCGTGTCCATGCTGATCCCTCAGGCAACCTTGCGCGGCCGCGCGGGGAGGGCCTTGAAACTCTGCGCGATTCCCATCGGGCCGGAGCGGAAGATGCGTGGGTCCATGTCTTTCAGTTGCGGGCTGATGCGTGGGCGAAAGCCCATATGGGCGAGGATGTCCTGCTCCAGCCGCACGCCGGGCGCGATCTCGGTCAGCGTCACGTGGCCGCTCTCCAGCTCGAACACGGCGCGCTCGGTGATGTAGCTGACATGCTGGCCGCGCTGCGCGGCGAGGGAAGCGCTGAAGCTGATCTGGCCGACTTGTGGGACAAACTTGTGGAAAGCGCCGTCGCGCCGGATCGCGAGGCGGCCGTTCTCGACACCGATGTCGAACTTGCCGCCGGTCATGGTGCCGCTGAAGATCAGCCGCTTGGCATTCTGGGTGATGTCGATGAAGCCGCCGGAGCCGTCGCGGCGCTCGCCGAAGCGCGTGACGTTGACGTTGCCCGCCTCGTCCACCTCGGCGAAGGAGAGGAAGGCGCAGGAGAGGCCGCCGCCGTCATAGAAGTCGAACTGATAGGCCTGGTCGAGAATGACGCGCGGATTGATCGCAGTGCCGAATTCGCGGGCATGACCCGGCACGCCGCCAACCACGCCGGATTCCACCGTCAGCGTGATCAGGTCGGAGATGCCTTCCTCGGCCGCGACATTGGGGATCATTGCGGAGATGCCGACGCCGAGATTGACGACGTCGCGCGGGAGCAATTCGAAGGCGGCGCGGCGGGCGATCACCCGCCGCTCGGTGAGCGGATCGGGCGTGATCATCGCCTCTGGAACCCGCGTCTCGCCGCAGCGCGCGGGGTCATAGGCGGTGCCGTAAGTCTGCATCTGCTCGGGCTCGAGCACGACATGGTCGATCAGGAAGCCGGGGATCTTGACCATCTGCGGATGAATCGAGCCGCGCTTCACGATGCGCTTAACCTGGCAGATCACGGTGCCGCCGGCATTGTGCACGGCCTGCGCGATCGACAGATCCTCGCGCGTCGTGCCCTCGTGCTCCATGCTGATATAGCCGTCCTCGTCGGCCGAGGTCCCGCGGATGATGGCGACGTCGGGCGGGGCGGGGACGCGGTACAGCAGCCAGGACTGGCCGTGTAGCTCGAGCAGGTCGACCAGCGGCGCGGTGGTGCGCTTGTTCATGCGCCCGCCATCCTGGCGCGGGTCCATGTAGGTGTTGAGGCCGACATGGGTGAGCACGCCCGGATGCTTCGCGGCCATGGCACGGCAGAGCTGGCTCATCACGCCTTGCGGGAAATTATAGGCGTCGATCAGCTCGTCGCGGACGAGGCGCATGAACGGCACCTGGAGCCCGAAGTTGCCGCCGATCACGCGCGCGATCAGGCCTTCATGGGCGAGATGGCAGAGGCCCTTCTCGGTCACGGCGCCGACGCCGGTGATGTTGATCAGCGTCAGATTGTGCGGGCCGTGACCGCCGAGGAAACGCTGCTCCAGTGCGTCGAGAATGGCTTCGGCAGCGCCGGTGCCGCCATTGCCGCCGACGATCAGCGTGTCAGAGTCGCGGATGAGACCGGCGGCCTCTGCCGCAGTGATGATGCTCAGCATGCCCTCACGCGGCCTCCTTCTCGACCTGGCGGGCGATGATCAGCCGCTGGATCTGGTTGGTGCCCTCGTAGATCTGGGCGAGGCGGACGTCGCGGAAGATGCGCTCGATCCGATACTCGCGCGAATAGCCGTTGCCGCCGTGGATCTGCAGCGCGTTGGAGACGTGTTTCATCGCCATGTCGGTGGTGAACAGCTTTGCCTGCGCCGCCTCCTTGGCGATCGGCTCGCCGGCATCGTGCAGACGCGCGGCATGGTGGATCAGCAGGCGCGCGGCGGCGATGTCGGTCGACATGTCCGCGAGCATGAACTGCACCGCCTGGAAGCCGATGATGGCCTGGCCGAACTGCTTGCGGTCCCTGGCATAGGCGGTCGCGTCCTCGAACGCAGCCTGCGCCATGCCGAGCGCCATCGAGGCCATCATCAGCCGGCTGAAGTTGAAGTTTCTCATGGCCATCTTGAAGGCCTGGTTCTCCGGTCCCATCACGCTGTCGGCTGGCAGGCGCACGTCGGAGAAGGTGATCTGGCAGTCGTCGAGGCCGTGCATGCCGAGCAGCTCCTCGTTCTTGCCGCGCGTGATGCCTGGCAGGGCGCCGTCGACGAGAAGACAGGAGATGGCGCGATGGCCCGCATCTGCGCCGGTGCGCGCGAACACCATGATGTGATCGGCGACGCCGCCGAGCGTCACCCAGGCCTTGGTGCCGTTGAGCCGCCAGCCATTGCCTTCGCGCACCGCGTCGGTGCGGATGCTAGCTACGTCGGAGCCGTGGTCCGGCTCGGAGACGGCGGTCGCGGGAATGATGTCGCCGCTCAGAATCTGCGGGATCAGCGCCTTGTGCGCCTCGGTGCCGTGATGATCGAAGAACAGCACGGCCTCGACCGGGATCGCAAAGGCGTTGGCGACCGCGCCGGAGCAGCGCGCCAGCTCCTCCATGGCGATGCAGGCCGCGACCGCATCGAGACCGGCGCCGCCGGCGCCTTCGCGCAGGCAGATGCCAAACAGGCCGAGATCGGCCATGCCCTTGTAGAGCGCGCGGTCGAAGCGGTCCTCGCGATCGATCGCCGCGGCGCGCGGCAGGATTTCTGCCTCCGCGAAGCGGCGGGCGGTCCCGCGCAGGGCCTTCTGGTCTTGACTATAGAAGCGGTCCATGGCGTGCTCCGTCAGTCGCTGGCGAGCTTGGAATCGTGGGAGACTTCGCTGCGGTCGCGATCGCAGAAATACACCGCGACGTCGTCGCCCGACACGCCATAGGCGCTGCACACGCCACGGGTCAGCGCGATGGCGGCGGCGCGGCGCTCGGCCTCGCTGCGGCGGAAGGCGTGGACCTTGAGCAGGATGCGCTGGCCGGTGGCCTCCGCGCCAAACCTGCCGGCATGGGCGTAGTCGTCCGGCGCAATGTTCGGGAAATAGAGTGTGACCGTGTCGGCCGTGACACCGAACGCCGACATCAGGCCGTCCGTCACCGAGCGCGCCAGAGCGGCCTTGCGCTGGACCGGAGCTTGCGGGGCGAGCACTTCGACATAGGGCATCGATCAGACCTTCGCGGACTTGGCAGCAGATGATTTGGATGAAGACGATTTGGACTTGCCGGATTTCGCAGGAGCCGTGGCGTCGAAGTGGCGGCAGGAGTCGCGCTTGATCAGCCGGGCGCCGACGCGATATTCGCGGACACCGTCATTGCCATTACCCTTGGCGTCCATGCGATGCAGCAGTCGGTCGACGGCGAGATTGGCAAGATCCCGCGCGCCATTGTCGACGATGCTGATGGCCGGACGATGCCATTCGAACCACGGCATGTCCTCATAACAGAGCAGCGAGAGATCATCGGGAATGGTGATGTTCCGTTCCGCCGTGACGCGCAACACGCCGAGCGTCGCCTCGTGATTAGCAACGAAGATCGCGCTCGGCGGGCGGGGGAGGTCGAGGAGCTTGCGGCAGCAGGTCACGCCGGTCTCGGGCACGTAGTGGCCGGCATGAATCAACGTGTCGTCCCTTGCGATGCCGGCTTCGCGTAGCGCGCGGACATAGCCGGACAAGCGTTCGCGGCCCGACGTGGTGTGCTGACGGCCGACGATCAGTCCGATGCGCTTGTGCCCGAGCTCGATCAGATGACGCGTACCCAGATAAGCGCCTTGCGGATCGTCCGCGAGCACGGTCTCGAGATCGGTCGCGTCATCGCGCCGCACCAGGCAGACGATCGGTATGTCCTTCGCCAGCGCCTTGAGCTGCGCGCCGTTCTTGCCGGTTGGGACCACGATCAGCCCGTCGATGCGGTGGTCGACCAGCGTGGTGAGGGTGTCGCTCTCCTGCTGCGGATCGTCGCCGCCGATGCACAGAAGCATCTGATAACCCAGCGCCTTCAGGCGCGCCTGCACCACTTCGGCCATTACCTGGAACGAGGCGTTGGTGAGATTGTGGACGAGGAGCGCCACGAGGCGCGACTGTCCGGTCTTGAGGCCCCGCGCGATCGGGTTCGGCCGGTAGCCGAGCTCGCGCGCGATGAGCAACAGGCGCTGCTGCGTGCGTTCGCTGGTCAGGCCGGTTCCCGTCAGCGCCCGGGACGCAGTGCTGACTGAAACACGGGCCGCTTGTGCCACATCTTTGAGCGTGACGCTCATCAAACCCACCGATACACTGCAAACGATTGCAGAAACGCTAAGAGCATATCCTGCGCGGATCAAGTTCAAAAAATGGATGGTGTTGCCCAATGCTGAGCCATTTATGCAAACGATTGCGTAATCATTGCGGATATTCCGCAGGCAGCGCCCGCCGTCTGAATTCACCCGAGCGCCCGGCAGTACCTCGATGAAGACGTTTCGCGGCACCTACACCGTCATGATCACCCCGTTCACGGCGGGGGGCGAGGTCGATGTTGCGGCCTTGCGCGCCTTCGTCGACTGGCAGATCGCGCAGGGCATTCACGGGCTAATCCCGCTCGGCTCGACCGGCGAGTTCCTGTCCATGGACGATGACGAGAAGGCGCTGGTTGCCGAGGTCGTCATTCGCCAGGCCGCGGGCCGCGTGCCGGTGCTGATCGGTACCGGCGCGGAGGATACGCGCGAGGTCGTGCGTCTCAGCCGCCGTGCCGAAAAACTGGGCGCGGACGGCGTCATGATAATTCCGCCGTTCTATTCGACGCCGACCGACGACGAGCTGGTGCATCACTACAAAACGGTGGCCGAAGCGATCGCGCTGCCGATCATGGTCTACAACAATCCCGCGACCGCCAATGTCGATCTCAAGCCGCCACTTGTGGCGCGCATCGCCGAGATCGACAACTGCCTCTATATCAAGGAGTCGACGCTGGAGGTGACGCGCGTGCGCGACATCATCCGCCTCTGCGGCGACAGGATGACGGTGTTCGGCGGCATCCTCGGCTTCGAATCCTTCGTCGAGGGCGCGCAGGGCTGGGTGGCCGTGGCCTCCAACGTGGTTCCGGCGGAGATGGCCCGCATCTTCAGCCTCGTCGCCGACCACGGCGCGATCAAGGACGCGCGCGAGCTCTATCTCAAATACCTGCCGGTGATCGAGTTCGTCGGCGGCCAGGCCTACGTCGCCGGCAGCAAGGCGCTGCTCAGTCATATGGGCTTTGCAGCCGGCCATCCGCGCCCGCCGCGACTGCCACTTCCCGCAGCACAGGATGCTGCCGCGCTGGCGTTGGTCGGGCGCTTCGGTCTGACCTGGCCGGATGCATCAAAGCGGGCGAGCGCATGAAGGCCTCACTGCCGCGCCACTGCAATCCGGGCCGCGATCTCCTCGCGCGCGTGCCTGATCAGGGATTGCGTCAGCCGTTGCTGCATGCGGCCGGCCGGCACGACGGCAGATACGGTGACCTCGGTCTTCGGTTTGAACGGTATGCTCCTGAGGCGGCTATAGCGCGTCGAGGACGCCGTCAGCTCGTCCATGATGGTCACCCCGAGCCCTTCTTCGACGAAATGTCCGGCGACATTCATGAAGCGCACCTCAATGGCGGGAGCGAAGTTGACGGCGCTGCGGCGAAACGCCTCCTGGATCAGGCTGCTGATGCGGCTCGAGGTGCGGGCGTTGATCAGAGGCATATCGCGCAGATCGGTCGGACTGACGAAGCTCAATTGCGTCAGCGGGCTATCAGCCGGGCAGGCACAGACCATGTCGAGCTGGGCCAGCGGCAAATAGTCCAGCGTCGGACGCGGATGCGGCTCCATGGCGAAGCCGACATCGACGACACCGGTCTCGACATATTCCAGGAGGTCGTCGAGCCGCTGCGTCTCAAGCGAAATTTCGACGCCGCAATGGTCGCGGCTGAAGCGAGCGACAACTTGCGGCAGCAGCGATTCCGACAATTCGGATGTCGCGATGATCCGCATCCGTCCCTTGCGGCCGGCGCGCAGATGCGCGGCCGTCTGGCTGATCAGGTCCTGCATCAGGAACAGCGGCTCGGCCTCCGCGAGCAGGATCTGCGCCTCCTGCGTCGGGATCATGCGCTTGCTGACGCGGTCGAACAGCAGGAAGCCGAGCGTGGTCTCCGCGTGCTTGATGGCGTTGCTGACCGCCGGCTGCGACATGCCGAGATCCTTCGCCGCCGCGACCGTGGATCGCGTGCGCATCACGGCACGCAGGATTTCAAGCTGTCGAAGATTCATCGGGATGGTCCGGTCACAGGTGAGCGACGACAGTGTGCATCATAGATTTTGGTTATCAACCTCGCCCGGAAAATAATTGATGGCGATGTTGTCGATCATCGAAGTGTCAGCCTACGCTTCATGCGAAGACATCGCGCGATGGACGAAGCATTCTCAAATGCGAAAGCCTGAGCGCCAGCATGGTGTGAACGCATGAACCTGCTCGACGGCGTCAAGATCCTCAGCTTCAATCATTACCTCGCGGGGCCGCTTGCCGCGCAGACGCTCGCTGATCTCGGCGCCGACGTCATCGCGGTCGAGCCGATCGAGGGTGCGTTTCAGCGCAACTGGGCGGTCGCCAACCACTTTGTCGCAGGCGATAGCGTCAATCATCTGGCCACGGGGCGCAACAAGCGCAGCCTCGCCGTCGATCTCAAGCATCCCGACGGCGTCGCCGCGGTGAAGAGGCTGGTCGCGACCGCCGATGTCGTCATGGAGAATTTCCGGCCGGGCACCATGGCCAAGCTCGGTCTCGGCTACGACACGCTGAAGGCAATCAACCCCGCCCTGATCTATGCGGTCGCGACCGGCTTCGGTTCAGAGGGGCCATACAAGGATCGCCCCGGCCAGGATCTGCTGCTCCAGGCGATGTCCGGCCTTGCGATGCGGACCGGGCGGGCGGACGGCGAGCCGACGGCGGTCGGCGCTGTCATCGTCGATCAGCACGCCGCCTCACTCTACGCCATGAGCATTCTCGCGGCGCTGTTCGCGCGGATCAAGACCGGGAAGGGCCAACTCGTCGAGGTCAATCTCTATCAGGCCGCCCTTGATCTCCAGGTCGAGCCGCTGACGGCGTGGCTGAATGGCGCGCCATCGCCGACCTCGCGCGGTCCGGCCGGTATCGCGGCGTGGTTCAGCCCCGGGCCTTACGGCGTCCACGCCACGGCGGACGGTCATATGGCGATCTCCATGGCTACGCCGAGCGCGCTCGCGGTCGCGCTTGAGAGCGAAGAGCTGCAGCAATTCGCCGACACCGACAGCTTCTCGAAGCGCGAGGAGATCACGCGGATCGTTGCTATCAGGCTGAAGCAGAAGTCGACGTCCGACTGGCTGCCTTCGCTTGAAGCCGCGCGGGTCTGGCATGCGCCGGTGCAGGATTATCGCGATCTCGAGTCCGATCCTCAGCTTAAACATCTGGGCGTGTTCAAGAGCGCCGAGAGCGCAGGTGGCGCGCCAATCCGGATGGTCGCCCATCCCGCGCGCTATGACGGGCAGACGCCGGAGGTACGGCTGGTGCCGCAGCGGCTGGGCGCGCAGACGCGCGAGGTGCTCGGCGAGATCGGCTATGGCGCTGCCGACATTGACGCGATGATCGCCGGCAAGGCCGTGGGAGTGGCGCGATGATCGATTTTTCCCTCCCCGAGGAGACGCGCCTCCTGGTCGACACCGTCCGCCGTTTCGTCGAGACGGAGGTGCAGCCGCTCGAAGACGTCGTCGAGCAGACCGCCAAAGTGCCGGCCGATGTGCTGGCGGTCACCAAGGCCAAGGCGCAGAAGCTCGGCCTTTACGCCATGAACATGCCGGCGGATGTCGGCGGCGGCGGGCTGTCCTGCGTCGAGCATTGCCTGGTCGAAGAAGAGTTCGGTAAGACCTCCGACGCGCTGATCCGTCGCGTGTTCGGCCAAGTCTATCCGATGCTGATGGCCTGCAAGGGCGATCAGGTCGAGCGTTATCTGCTGCCGACGGTGAAGGGGGACAAGATCTGCGCCATGGCAATCACCGAGCCGGGCGCCGGCTCCGACGCCGCGTCAATCAGCACGACCGCACATCTCGATGGCGACGAATGGGTGCTCAACGGCACCAAACACTTCATCAGCGACGGCGACATCGCCGACTACATCATCCTGATGGCGCTGACTGACAGGGACAAGCGCGCCCGCGGCGGCATCACGCTGTTCCTGGTCGACCGCGACACGCCCGGCTTCAAGGTCGCGCGCACCCAGCCGATGATGGGCCATCGGGGTTATGGCCATGCCGAGCTGAGCTTCGAGGATTGCCGCATCCCGAAGACGGCCGTGCTTGGCGAGGTCGGCGGCGGCTTCAAGCTGATCATGCAGAGCGTGCTCCAGATCCGGCTTGCCCATATCGGCGCGCGCGCCGTCGGCATGGCGCAGCGCGCGCTGGAGATGATGCGCAGGCACGCCGGCGAACGGCGCCAGTTCGGCCAGCTGATCGGCGATTTCCAGATGGTGCAGAAGCTGATCGCCGATTCCGCCACCGAGATCTTCGGCGTCAAGATGATGGTGATGAATGCCGCCTGGGACATCGATCAGGGCAAGGATGCGCGCGACAAGGTCTCGATGATCAAGGTCGCGGCGTCCGAGATGCAGGGCCGCGTGGTCGACCGTGCCATCCAGGTGTTCGGCGGCATGGGCTTCAGCAAGGACCTGCCGCTGGAGCGGATGTATCGCGACGCCCGCGTCACCCGGATCTATGACGGCACCTCCGAAATCCACCGCATGCTGGTCGCGCGCAGCACCATCAAGAACGGCTTGCAGCTCTAGGAAACGATCGATGTCCCACGCACCTCTCAAGCCCGGCGCCGCCTTCGCCTTCCGCAAGACCATGACTGTGGCCGAGCAGGCGATGTTCACCGGCATCAGCGGTAATCTCGGCGGTCTCTATGTTGATGCCGTCCGCGCCAAAAAGGCCGGCGCGTCGAACATGGTCGCCTTCGAGCTTGCCGTTGGCGGTCTCGCCACCACCTGCCTGAGCCAGCTCGGTGGTCCCACGCGGCGGATCGGCAGCATCGCGCTGAATTTTGCCGCGCCCGTGATCGTTGGCGAGTCCGTCGAAGCCAAAGCTGAGATCGTCTCGGTTGCAGGGGAGGAGGCGGTCTGCCGGGTCACCTGCACGCTGTCGCCCTCCGGCGCAACGGTGGTGGACGGCACCGCAACGCTGGTTCCCTTCACGAAGGGCTGAGCCATGTACGAGCCAAAGTCCTTCGACGATCTCAAGGTCAACGACAGGGTCAGCCTGAGCAAGACCATCACCGAGGCCGATGGTGCGCTCTACATCGCCGCGACCGGTGATTTCGGCCCCGTCCATGTCGACGAGGTCTATGCCGGCGCGACGCGCTTCGGCCGTAGGCTGGCGCCAGGGATCATGGTCGCCGGCCTCTGCACGAGCATCCTCACCTCTGAGCTGGTCGGCACGATCGGCGTCTCCGTGGAGGACCGGTTCTGGTTCACAGGTCCCGTGTTCTACGGCGACACGCTCACCTTCGATGTCTGGATCGCCGAGCAGCACGATGAGACCCGCACGATCATCTGGGAGGCGAGCGTACGCAACGAGGGCGGCCTTGAAGTGCTGAAGGCGCGGGCGAGCCTGAAATTCCCACGGCGGAAACCGTCATGAGCAAGCCGACGAAGAAACCGGATCTGCGTGGCGTCACGGTGGCGACCGTGCTGCCGTTCAGGAACGACAGCTCGATCGACTGGGACGGCTATGCCCGCGTGCTGGATTATTGCGCGTGCCCTGATGGCATCGCGGCGGTGTTTGTCAATGGTCACGCGGGCGAGGGCGGATCGCTTTCGGACGACGAACGTCAGGCCGTGATCGAGCGAACGCGCCGGCAGATCGGCGCCAAGCCGCTGCTTTCAGGCATCATCGCGCATTCGACGGCGGAAGCGATCCACCAGGCCCAGCTCGCGGAAGCGGCCGGCGCCGATTGCGCCGTGTTGTTCCCGCCTGCGCCGCTAGGCGGCGGCGCTTCGGCGACCTCACGCGCGCCACTGGCTTTCGTGCAAGCGCTCAGCTCCGCGATCGGAATTCCGGTCTCGATCTTCCAGTATCCGCTGGCGTCCGGGTTTGGCTATTCGCCGGAGACGCTGGCGAAGATCGCAGCGCTCGAAAGCGTCATCGCCATCAAGGAGGGCAGCGACACCATGCTGGCCTATGACGAGAACCGGCGAGCGGTGAAGCAGGCGGATCCATCTGTCGCGATCCTGCCGTCGAACTTCAACTGGTTCCTGCCGCAGCTCGCCGTCGGCGGCGACGGCATTCTCTCCGGCCTTGTCAGCCTCGCGCCGCATCTGTTCGCAGCGCTCTGGCAGGCCTCGCTCGCCGACGACCTCAAGACGATGCGCGCCGTCAATGAGCGGCTCTATCCGATCGTCCGCGCCATCTACGGACCCGCCCCGATCATGGACATGCACACCCGCATGAAGGTCGGGCTGAAGGCGCTCGGCCTGATCCGCAATGCCGATCCGCGGCCGCCGCTGCTGCCGGTTCTGCCAGCGCTGTGCGATGCCATTGCAACCACCGTCGGCGCGGCGCGCGCGGCCGGCGACATCCGCACTTAGCATGAGGGGCGAGCCGATGCCGGACGACGCCTTCATCCACATCGTGCGGGTCGACATCGATCCAGAGCACGAGGCTGCGTTCAACGCCTGGTACGAGCAGAGGCATTTTCCGGATCTGCTCGCCTGTCCCGGCTGGTTGTCGGCAAAGCGCTTCGTCTCGGTCGGCGACGGGCCGAAATACGCCGCCATGTACGAGGTTGCAGGACGCTGGGCGTTCGAAACGCCGGAGTTTTTGAAAGTGAAGGGATTCGGCCAGTTCGAATCCCTGGTGAAGAATTTCATGCGCATCCAGCTCAGGCCGATGTCGGGAACGGCTTGAGCAGGTCGAAGACGATGCTGCCGGCCGTGTCACGAGATCCGTCCGGCCGCATCCAACAAGCATCGAGGGGAATCCCGGGCGAGGAACTGCATCGGTCATTGGCGTCTTACTGGAGGTATCCATGGTCTCGACACTGTTTCGCTTGGGTGCGGCTGCCGCACTCGTTCTCGCATCCACGGCGGTGCATGCCGCCTGTACGCCCGCAATCACCGATGGCAATCTGATTGCGCCCGGCAAATTGCAGCTCTCCATCAACCCGACCAATCCGCCGCAGCAATTCGTCGACAAGGACGGTCAGCTGCAAGGCCTCAATGTCGAGCTCGCCGCCGAGCTCGGCAAGCGGTTGTGTCTTCCGGTCGAACTCGTCCGGATGGATTTTCCGGCCATGATTCCCGCCTTGGGCGCAGCGCGCATCGATGGCGTGAATACCGGCATGTTCTGGACCGAGGAGCGCTCCAAGCTGATGTACATGGTGCCGTATGCCATTCAGGCCATTTCGGTCGTGGTGGCTCCCGACAGCGGCACAAAAATTGCTACCGAAAACGATCTGATCGGAAAATCATCCGCCGTCGAGGTCAGCAGCTACCAGATGAACTGGCTCAAGAAGCTCAGCGATGCCAGCGTAGCGAAAAGCGGAGCGGCCGTCGAGATGCGGACGTTCCCGACTGCGACCAACGTCGTCAGCGCGCTGCTTGCGGGCCAGGTTGACAATGCGCTGCTGGTCGACAGCGTGGCACGCGATCTCGTCGGCCGCGGTCGTGTGAAGGAAGTCCTGAGCGGGCTCGGCACGGCCAGGACCACGCTTGGCTTCCGCAACAAGACGGTCGCCGATACCGTCGTCAAGGCGCTCAACGCGATGCGCTCCGACGGCAGCTACCAAGCCCTGTTCGACAAGTTCGGCCTGACCAGTATGCCGGCCGACCAGCCGCTTGCGATCGCCGGCCCCGGTCCGGCCTGATACCCACGGAGACGAGCCGATGAGCCATTTCAGTCCGACGGCCGCCGTCAGCTACTTCTTCAACTACTTCCTGATGAAGGGAGTGCTCGTCACCATCGGCTTGACGGTGGCGGCGGTCGTCGGCGGATTGATCCTCGGCATGGGCATCGCATTGTTGCGCATGTCGTCCAATCCGGTGCTCGCGGGCGCCGCACGCTTCTACATCTGGTTCTTCCGCGGCACCCCGCTCCTGATCCAGCTGGTGGTGATCTACAGCGGCTTGCCGCAGCTGGGGATCAAGTTCAGCGTGATCACCTGCGCGCTCGTCGGCTTGATCCTCAACGAGGCCGCCTATCTCGCCGAGATCGTGCGCAGCGGCTTCATGGCGGTGTCGGCGGGCCAGCGCGAGGCCGCCTGGGCGCTCAGCCTGTCGCCCTGGGTCACGTTCCGCCGTGTGACCCTGCCGCAGGCGTTCCGGCTGATGATCCCGCCGCTCGGCAACTCCATCAACTCGCTGTTGAAGGCAACCTCGCTCGCTTCCGTGATCTCGGTTGAGGAGCTGATGCGCCGCAGCGACATGCTGATGCAGGAGCATTTCCAGATCCTAGAGGTCTATGCGGCTGCGACGGCGTATTACCTGATCCTCACCTCTGTCTGGGATGCGGTTCAACGCCGGCTCGAGAAGCATTTCGGTCGATCGAGTGCCGCGAAAACCAGGCGGGTCGCAGCGAGCGCGCCGGTTGCGCAGGCGAGTGTGGAGGCCCGTGCATGAGCGAGAGATCGATGGCTAGGGCCGAAGGTGCAACAGTGCAGCCGCAGCTCCGTGGGGTGCCTGCGGTCCGCATGGAGGCGGTCTACAAGCACTATGGCGACTTCACCGCGTTGAACGAGGTCGATCTCAAGGTCGCCAAGGGCGAGAAGATCGTGGTCTGCGGTCCCTCGGGCTCGGGCAAGTCGACGCTCATCCGCTGCATCAACCACATCGAGAAGCATGATGAGGGCCTGATCTACGTCAACGGCGTCGAGCTCGACCATCAGCGCAAGAACATCGACGCCGTCAGGCGCGACACCGGCATGGTGTTCCAGAGCTTTAATCTGTTTCCGCACATGACGGTGCTGGAGAATTGTACCCTGGCGCCGATGACCGCGAACGGGATGAGCGAGGCCGAGGCCAAGGATCTCGCGATGCATTTCCTGACCAAGGTCCGGATTCCGGACCAGGCGGCGAAATTTCCCGGGCAACTCTCCGGCGGTCAGCAGCAGCGCGTCGCGATCGCGCGGGCGCTGTGCATGCGGCCAAAGATCATGCTGTTCGACGAGCCGACCTCCGCACTCGATCCCGAGATGGTCAAGGAGGTGCTGGAGACCATGAAGAAGCTCGCCGAGGAGGGCATGACCATGCTGTGCGTGACGCATGAGATGGGCTTTGCCCGCGAGGTCGCCGACCGCATCGTGTTCATGAACGAGGGCAAAGTGGTCGAGCAGGCCGCGCCGGAGGAATTCTTCAAGCATCCGAAGTCGGAGCGGGCGCGAACGTTCCTCGACCAGATCATTCATTAGCTGGCGATGTCGGCCACGATGCGGACATTCAGCGATCGCCTGCGCGGCATTCACGCCGCCACCATCCTGCCGATGACGCAAGAGTTCGAGGTCGACGAGGCGCAGCTCGCAGCCCATGTCATCTCGGTTTCGTCCACGCCCGGCATCAATGGGCTCCTCGTCAACGGTCACGCCGGCGAGAATTTCGTGCTGTCGCTGGCCGAGAAGCGGCGCGTGGTGGAGCTGGCACGTCGGCACGCACCGAAGGACTGCCTGATCGTCTCCGGGGTCAACCATGAATCGAGCCTGGAGGCCGCGCGCGAGGCGGCTGCGCTGGAACAGGCCGGCGCAGACGGGCTGCTGGTGTTTCCTCCCAACAGCTGGGCGCTCGGCCATGCCGATGATTGCGTGATCGAACATCACCGCCACATCCGCGATGCCACGACGGTACCCTTGATGCTTTACGCTGCGCCCGTCGGCGCGGGGGCGATGGCCTACGCGCCGCCGCTGCTGACGCGGCTTGCCGCCGATCCTCGCTTCGTTGCGGTGAAGGAGGGCAGCTGGGAGGTCGCAGCCTACGAACAGAATCTCAGGCTGATCCGGAAACTGCGACCGGACTTCGTCGTGCTCGGCTCGGGCGATGAGCATCTGATGACGAGCTATATCGTGGGCTCGGCCGGCAGCCAGGCCAGTCTCGCCTGCGTCGTGCCGGAGCTTGTGGTCGGCCTCTGGACTGCCGCCGAGGCCGGCGATTGGGAGCGGGCGCGCGCCGCGCATGAGAAGCTGTATCCTCTGGCGGTCGCGATCTATCGTGAGGCGCCCGGAGGGCGGGCGACCGTGCGGCTCAAGGCGTGCCTGAAATTGCTCGGACGCCTGTCATGCGATGCGGCGCGGCCGCCGCAGCCGCCAGCGACACGCGACGAGTTGCAGGCACTCGAGCAGGCACTGCGAACTGCCGGCGTGCTCTAAGCCGCGAAGAACGGATTGGCCGGCCGCGCGAGGCCGAGATGATCGCGCAATGTCGTCCCCTCATAGTCGCTGCGGAACAGCCCGCGCTCCTGCAGGATCGGCACGACGAGCTGGACGAAATCTTCGAACCCTTCGTGGAAATAGGGCGGCATGACGTTGAAGCCGTCGGCGGCATGCTCCTCGAACCAAAGCTGGAGCGTGTCCGCGATGCGCTCGGCCGAACCGCACAGCACCCAATGGCCGCGAGCGGCGGCGGTGAGATTGTAGAGGTCGCGCAGCGTCATGTTCTCGCGGCGGCCCTTGGCGAGCATGACGCTGGCAAAGCTGTGATAGCTGTCCGACGGCGCGATGTCGGGGATCGGCCCGTCGAGATCGTAGGCCGACATGTCGCGGCCGAAGCGGTCCGAGAGGATGGCGAGTGCGTTGCTTCCGCTGACGAAGCCCTGGAGCACGTTGAGCTTCTCGAACGCTTCCTTGTCGGTGCGGCCGACCACGGGCATCACGCCGGGCAGCACCGTGACGTCCTCCGGCCTGCGCCCGAACGACGGCAGACGCGTCTTCAGCGAGGCGTAGCCGGTCTTGGCTTCCTCGATATCCTGCACCACCGAGAACACGATGTCGGCAGTGCGCGCGGCAAGCGCTTGCCCGGCCTCGGAGCCGCCGGCCTGGAGCACGACGGGGCGGCCTTGCGGGCTGCGACCGATGTTGAGCGGGCCCTTGACCTTGAAGAACGCGCCGTCATGGTCGATCGGGCGAAGCTTCGCCGGGTCGATGTAGACGCCGCTGGCGCGGTCCGCGACGATGGCGTCATCCGCCCAGCCGTCCCACAGGCCCTTGACCACGTCGAGGAACTCACCGGCCATCTCGTAGCGGCGGGCGTGGTCGGGATGGGTGGTGCCGAAATTCGCCGCGGTCGCCGGATTGGCCGTTGTCACAGCGTTCCATGCGGCGCGCCCCTTTGAGATGTGATCCAGCGAAGCAAACACGCGTGCGACCGAGAAGGGATCGCTGTAGGTGGTGGAGACGGTGGCGCCGAGCCCGATATGGCTGGTCGAGGTCGATAGCGCCGCCAGCATCGTCAGTGGCTCGAGCCGCAGCGTGTAGGAGGGATGGGCGGCGGCGTCGGCATAGAGATTGTCGCCCATGAAGATTAGGTCGAACTTGCCGCGCTCGGCGGTGCGGCCGATCTCCTGGATTGCCGCAAAGTCCTGAAAGCTGTCGACTGCACCGGGATAACGCCAGCCCGCGACATGGCTGCCGGTGCCGAGGATGAACAGGCCGAGATGCATCTGTCGTTTCATGGTGTGTTTCCTGGCGTCATGTCCAGAACAGGATCTTGCGTTCGAGGAAACCGATCAGGCCGAAGAAGGCGAGGCTCGCCGCGGATGCGACGAAGATCGCCGACCAGACCTGGACGAAGTCGATCTGGAGCACGGCCTGATAGATCACCCAGCCGAGGCCGCCATGCGCGCCGAGCATTTCGGTGACGATCGCCACGATCACGCTGCGCACCGTGGAGACGCGCATGCCGGCGAGCAGCAGCGGCAGGGCGGTCGGCAGCCGCAGGCGCCACAGCACGCCAAAGCGGCCCGCGCCAAAACTCTTCATGAGATCGACGGCGCGGCGATCGACACGGTCGAGCCCGGCCAGCATCGACAGCAGAATGGTGAAGCTCACCGCCATCGCCACCATCACGATCTTCGAGCTGACGCCGATGCCGAACCAGAGCAGGATCAGCGGCGAATAGCCGACCACCGGCACCGAATTGATCGCAGTTGCAAGCGGCAGGATTGCACTGCGAAGTGCCGGCACCAGCGCGATGGCAACGGCAAGGCCGATGCCGATCAGGCAGCCGAGCCCATAGCCGACGAGCGCTTCGAGCAACGTGTAGCCAGCGGCGTCGATGAGAATGGCGCGCTTGGACCACAGGCCGACGAGGATGTCGCTGACGGCGGGGAGAACATAGGCTGGCAGATGCAGTCCGCGCGCCAGGCCTTCCCAGCATGCGATCAGGAGGACGGCGCCGAGAATGCCGCGCTGGACGGCGAGCGAGGGAGAGGCGAGCGCACGGCTCATTGCTCGGCGCTCCAGAACACGAGCCGCTGCTCCACCGCGGCGACCACCGCATAGAAGCCTGTGCCGAGTAGGGCCGCGGCGAGCAGCGCGCCCCAGATCGCCACGACATTCTCGGTGAACATGGCCTGGAGCAGCAGCACCCCGAGCCCGGTGGTGTCGCCGAACCATTCGCCGACGATGGCGCCGACGAGGCTCAGTGACGCAGCGAGTCGCAGCGCCACGAAGATCTGCGGCAGTGCGGTCGGCAGCTGCAGGCGCAGTAGCAACTGGCGATTGGAAGCGCCGAAGCTGCGCATCAGGGCGACCTGCTTGGGATCGACGGTCTCGAGACCGAGCAGCGTATTAACGGTCACCGGAAAGAAGGTCAGGTAGAATGCGATGATCGCCTTGGCGAGCAGCGTGTTGCCGAACCACAGCACCACCAGCGCGCCGAAGGCGATGACCGGAATGGTCTGCGACACCACGAAGATCGGAAAGATCATTTCGCGCAGCGCGCGGACGCGGAAGAACACGATGCCCATGAGCACGCCGAAGGCGCCGCCGGACGCAAAGCCAATCAGCGTCTCCGCCAACGTGCGCAGGAAACCGTCGACATAGGCCCGAGGCGTCGCCGCCATCGCCAGCAGGATGGTGCTGAGACGCGGCAGGTAATAGGGCCTGATACCGAACAGCATCACCGCGCCTTCCCAGATCACCGCCGCAATGGCGAGGCCGAGCAGGAGCCGGACCAGCTTGCGCAGCGAATCCGGCATCGTGATCGACCGCGTCGCGGCGGCGGCCTCACTGAGTGATGTCGCGGCAGGGCCGCTCACGGCAGCCGATCCGCCACGGGGACGCTCTGGATGAAGCTGGCATCATAGGCGGCGGCAAGATCCAGCGGCTTGGAGATCACGCCATATTTCAGGAAGAAGTCGTGGGCGGTCTTGACCGCGTCGGCGTCGATCCAGAACATGCCGTTCTTGGCGGCCGCGCCTGCGGTCATCAGGCGCTTAACCTCCGTGAGCATGAACTCCTGCTGCGTCCGATCGAGCGTCGGGGCGGCGGCCATCACGGTATCGACGGCACCCTTGGGATCGGAGAATGCGTCCTTCCACCCCTTGAGCGAAGCGCGCAGGAACGCCTTGACCAGCTCCGGCTTCTCCTTGGCGGTCGCCTCGGCCACGATCAGCGTGTCGCGGGGGAAGGTGATGCCGTAATCCTCGGCGACGAAGGTCTTCAGGCTGTCCTTCGGCATGCGCGACTGGATGGTGTAGAACTCGTTGTAGTAGGTCGCCGTGATGACGTCGACGCTGCCATCGACGAACGGCGTCACCGAAACCTGCTGCGGCTGGATCTTCAGCTCGTCCGGTTTGATGCCTTCCTTGGCCAGCATGCCGTTGAGCACATGGTTGGCGCCGGTGAACCAGGTGGTGACGGTCTTGCCCTTGAAATCCTGGATCGTCTTCACCGGCCCGTCCCTGCGGGTGACGAAGATGAAGGGCGTGATCTGGTGCGACACGCCGATGCAGACGATCGGCAATCCCTTGTCGCGGGCCGCGAACACGCTATCGGTACCGCCGGACAAACCAAATGTGTCGGCGCCGGTTGCGACCAGGTTCTCGGTCAGCAGGTTGGGCCCGCCGGGATTGATGGTGAGGTCGATGCCCTCGGCCTTGTAGTAGCCCTTGGCCGCCGCGACGTAGAAGCCGGCGAATTGCGCCTGCGGCAGCCATTTCAACCGTAGGCTTGCCTTCTGCAACTCTGCGGCGGGCGCAGCCGTGACAAGGGAGCCGGTCGCCAGTGCGATGGCGGAGAGGACGGAGAGGGCGTGGCGACGGCTCAACATGGTCATACTCCAGGCGGTGAAAATCAATTGCGATAGGATGGATCGGTGCGGTCAAGCTGGCGCATCAGCGCCGGCCATTCGCGTTCGCCGGGCACGAGGATGTCGCCCTGCAATTCCCAGAACTGGCGGGCGGCCTTCTCGCAGACATCGTGCGGCGGCATTACGAGCTTGGCCCCGGCTGCGGCCGCCGCCTGCATCTGGAGCTGGATCCGTGCGGCGCGCTCGAAATAATAGAGCAGCATGAAGGCCTCGCCCGGCGTGCGGCCGACGGTCAGGATGCCGTGGTTGCGCATCAGCATCACCTTGTGCGGACCGAGATCGCGAACCAGGCGGACCTGCTCGTCGAGGTCGATGGCGACGCCTTCGTAGTCGTGGAAGGCCTGGCGGTCGTAGAAGCGCATCGCGAACTGGCTGAGCGGCAACAGGCCGTTCTCCTGTCCTGAAACCGCGACGCTCGCGTCGGAATGGGTGTGCAGCACGCAGGCCGCATCGTGATTCGAGGTGTGGATCGCAGCATGGATGACAAAGGCGGCGACGTTGACGGCCTGCGGGGTGTCGTCCAGCTTGTTTCCCTTGGTGTCAATTTTCACCAGGCTCGACGCCGTGATCTCGTCGAACAACAGGCCGTAGGGATTGATCAGGAATTGATCGTCATGGCCGGGCACACGCATGGAGATGTGATTGTAGATCAAATCGTCCATGCCGAGCTTGGCGACCATGCGATAGCAGGCGGCGAGCTTGATCCGTGCATCCCATTCGGCCGGATCGATCCCGCGCGGTGCGGCTTGCGGTTCTTTCGCTGGCATCGCGTTCACTGCGACTTCTCCTGCGCGATGGAGGATTGAAACGACTTCATGCTTTCCTCCTCGATCGCATCGAGCAGCGTGCGCTTCAGGCGCACGAATTCGGGGGAGGTGACGATCTCGGGCCGGCGCGGGCGGGGCAGGTCGACGATTTGTTCGAGCTTCACCGAGCCGGGACGCGCCGTCATGACCAGCACGCGGTCGCCGAGGAAGATCGCCTCGTCGACGTCGTGGGTGATGAAGAGAATGGTGCGTCGGTATTTCTGCCAGACGTCGAGCAACCAGCGCTGCATCATTGCCCGCGTCAGCGCATCGAGCGCGCCGAACGGTTCGTCCAGCAGCATCAGGTCGCGCTCGAACAGGAAGGTGCGCATCAGGGCGACGCGCTGGCGCATGCCGCCGGACAGTTGATTGGGGTACTGCTTCTCGAAGCCGGCCAGCCCGAACTCGGGCAGCATCTTCAGCGCCTTGGCACGCGCCTGCTCGCGCGGCATGCCCTCGACCTCGAGTGCGAGGATGGCGTTGTCGACGACATTGCGCCAGGGAAACAGCAAATCGCGCTGCGGCATGAAGGAGACGCGGCCGAGCAGATCGGCGGCATGGCAGCTCTTGCCCTCGAAGCGCAGAATGCCGCCGGCATCGGGCTCCTCAAGCCCGGCAACGATATTGAAAAGGGTGCTCTTGCCGCAGCCGCTCGGGCCGACGACGGTGACGAACTCGCCGGGGGCGACGTTCGCCTGAAGTCCTGAGAGTGCCGCGACGGAGCCGAAGGTCTTGTTGATCGCGCGCAGCTCGAGCAGCGGCTCAGGCTTCGGGTGAGCCTGCGGGGCTTCAATGGTCGGTCCGGGATCGGGGAGGCGGGCGGCCTGCACCAGCATGTCCTTGTATAATGGCGGCGGTCATTCGCATACGAAAGCGGACCGCGTCGAAATCTCTTAGCAACTCGTGTGCCAGTGCCATTTCCGAGCAAATCAGGCATAAGACTTGCGAGATCGACGATGGATAGGTCGGAGACACGGGCATCTCCGACCGAAAGTAGGTCGTTTCGTTAGGTGAGAGTGCCATGATGTATACGTTATTTGACGTCGGAGAAACATAATGGCGGATATTGGTGCACATGGCGGAGGCAAGCGCGTCAAAAATGGGCACGAAACCCTTGCCGTGAGCCCGGGCGTGACGCTCGCCGAGAGCCTGCGCCAGAAGCTCGAAGGGGCGATCGCGGCAGGCCACCTCGAACCGGGCAGCCGGCTCGACGAGCAGGAGATCGCCCAGCGTTTTGGCGTCTCGCGCACGCCGGTGCGGGAGGCGTTCCGCCTGATGGCCGCCAACAATCTGGTCGAGCTGCGCGGCCGGCAGGGCGCGACCGTCCGAAGCATCAAGGCGCAGGCGCTGATCGAGATGTTCCAGGTGATGGCCGAGCTCGAAGGGCTTTGTGCAAGGCTCGCCGCCCGGCGCGTCTCGCAGGCTTGGGGAGCTGAAATAGGTAAGATTCACCAGCGACTTGTGGCGGCGGGCGAAACCGGGGACATCGACGTCTTCTACGACATCAACCAGGAATTCCACGAAGCGATCTACGAGGCCTCGCGCAACACGTTCCTCGCGGATCAAACCCGCAAGCTGCGCAACCAAGTGGCCGCCTATCGCCGCCGGGTGACGCGGATGCCGAACCGGATCGCCGACACCGTCAGGGAGCACGAGGCGATCATGCAGGCGATCCTTGCCCACGATCCCGAGCGGGCGCACAACGCGATGCGCGACCACGTCAACTTGCTCGGCGACAACCTCCTGGACTTTCTAGCCGCCTTCGAATGACCTTCGGCCTCTTGGTATGCAAATTGCTAGACTTTGTATATCTAGCTTGCATCCTGGAGACCCGGAGTGGACCTGAAGCTGACGAACAAGACCGCCCTGATCACCGGCGCGTCGAAAGGAATTGGACTGGCGGTGGCCGAGCTCTTCGCGGCGGAGGGGTGTCATCTGCATCTCGCCGCCCGCAACGGCGAGGCGATGCTGGAGGCCAAGAAGCAGCTCGAAGCCCGCCATGGCGTGAAGATCACGATCCATGCGCTGGACCTGTCGAGCACGGCGGCCATGGAGAAGCTCGCAGCCGAGGCCGGCGATATCGACATCCTCGTCAACAACGCCGGCGACATCCCGGCCGGCTCGCTGGAAATTCTCGACGACGCCGCCTGGCGGCGCGGCTTCGACCTCAAGGTGTTCGGCTACATCACGCTGTCGCGCCTCTATTATCCGCGCATGAAGGGCAAGGACGGTGTCATCATCAACATCATCGGCAATTCCGGTGAGAACTGGGACGCGAGCTATATCGCAGGCTCGACCGGCAATGCGGCGCTGATGTCCTTTACCAAGGCGCTCGGCGGCCGCAGCCTCGACCACGGCGTGCGCGTCGTCGCGGTCAATCCGGGTCCGGTGGCCACCGACCGCATGCTCAAGATCATGAAGCGCAAGGCGATCGACATGCTCGGCGACGAAGGCCGCTGGGAGGAGCTGTTCGACAAATATCCCGGCAAGCGCCCGGCCACCTCGGAAGAAGTCGCTGATCTCGTCGCTTTCCTGTCTTCGCCGCGGTCCGGCTACATCACCGGCACCGTGGTGACGATCGACGGCGGCATCGCCGCGCGCGGCTCGGTGATCTGAGGCGTCGATGTCGGGGTCTCAATCCACAGCGCTCGTCCGCAACCGCTACTTCGACGAGCTTGCGGCGACGCCCGGGCTCTCTTGGCTCGGCCAGAACACCAATCACGTCGAGAGCCATCCCGCCGTGCGCGAGGCGATGCTGCGCTCGATCGAGGCCGGCGAGTTCAATGCCTATGCGCCGCCACTCGGCTTCGAGGCGCTGCGCGCGGCGATCGTCGCCGATCTCGGCACGCCGGGCGCAGAAGCGCTGGTGACCGAGGGCGGAGTCAATGCGCTGGCGATGATCTGCCGTGCACGCTGCAAGCCTGGTACCACGCTGGTTACGACCGACCCGACCTGGAAATGGCCGTGCCTGTTCGCGCGCCAGCAGGGCGCCGAGGTGATCGAGATTCCGATCTACGATCCCGCCTGCAACTACCGCCTGACGCCCGAGGCGTTGAAGGCGAATGTCGATGAGCGCACCGCGATCATCTATCTCGTCGATCCCAACAATCCGCTCGGCATTCGCTACACCCGCGAGGAGATCGAGAGCTTTGCGGCGATCGCGCGCGATTGCGGAGCGCTTCTGGTGCACGACTGCACCTATCGCGATTTTGCCGACGGCCACACGCCTGCGCTTCATGTGGCTCCGAAAGGCTCCGTGGTCTCGACCAGCTTCTCGAAATGGCTCGGGCTTGCAGGCCTGCGGATCGGGGCGCTTGTCGCCGCGCCGGACCTGTTCGAAGAGCTGGCGCAGACCTCCACCAGCGTTCTCGGCGCCAGTGTCATCGCCCAGCGCGCGGCGCAGGCTGGCTTGTCGGTCAAGGCCGAATGGATGAGGAAGGTTCGCAGCATTGACCGCTCCAACAAGGCGATGATCGAGGAGGCGGCGGCCGCAATCGAAGGGCTCGCGCTGCCGATCATGCCCTCGCACGGGAACTTCCTGGTGCTCGAAACCATCGCGGCGGGCATCCGTCCGGAGGCGCTGGTCGAATGCTATCGCCGCCAGGGCATCATGATCCGCCAAGGTACCTATCACACCCAGCGCTTCGGCGACCGCTTCGTGAAGATCAGCACTTCGGTACCGCAGGCGTGGGTCGAGAAACTCTGCACGCTGTTGCCGGAAATGGTTGCGCAGGCTCGCACGCTCAACGACCTGCCGCCGCAATTCTAGGGACGATGCCGATGACGATGATCACAGCGAAAGACGGCGTGAAGCTCCACGTGGAAGAAACGGGAGAAGGCACGCCGATCCTCTTCATCCACGAGTTCGGCGGCAATCACCAGAGCTGGGAGCCGCAGCTGCGCTATTTCAGCAGGCGCTATCGCTGCGTCAGCTACGCCGCGCGCGGCTATCCGCCGTCGGATGTGCCTGACAGCGTGGAGGCCTATTCGCAGGCGATCGCGGCGGACGATGCGGTCGCTGTGCTCGATGCGCTCGGAATCGACAAGGCGCACATCGTCGGCCTTTCCATGGGCGGGTTCTGCACGGTGCATTTCGGCTTGCGTACGCCGGAGCGTGCGCTGTCGCTCACGGTGGCTGGTGCCGGTTATGGCTGCGAGAAAGAGTTCGAGGAATATTTTCGCGGCGTCTCGCTCGAAGTCGCCGACAATTTCGAGAAGCAGGGCGCCAGGGAATTCGCTAAGATCTATGCGCTCGGCGCGAGCCGGGTGCAGTTCCAGAACAAGGATCCGCGGGGCTGGCAGGAATTCGCCGATCGCCTCGCCACCCATTCCGATCGCGGCGCCGCCAACACCATGCGCGGCGTCCAGGCGCGCCGGCCATCCTTCTACGATCTCGAAGACGGCTTGAAAAAGATGATGGTGCCGACGCTGGTCGTCGTCGGCGACGAGGACGACCACTGTCTCCAGCCCGGCATCTTCCTGAAGAAGACCATTCCCGCCTGCGGCCTCTCGGTCTTCCCCAAGACCGGCCACACGCTCAATCTCGAAGAGCCTGCGGCATTCAATGCGCTCCTCGCCGAGTTTATCGCCCAGGTCGAGGCCGGAGGCTGGCTGCCGCGCGATCCGCGCGCGCTGCCGGGCCAGATCATGCGCACGAAGTAGTCGATGACGAGCCAGCCCCTGATCGACGCCGATCGGCTCTGGACCCGCTTGATGGCACTCGCCGAGATCGGCGCGACGCCGGCCGGCGGGGTCAACCGCCAGGCATTGGGCGATGGCGAGATCGCGGCCTGGCGCCGCGTCATCGACTGGGCCGGCGAGGCGGGCTTGACGCCGTCGACGGATGCCGCGGCAAACCTGTTCCTGACGCTGGCTGGCCGCGATCGCACTGCGCCGCCGCTTCTCCTTGGCAGTCATCTCGATAGCCAACCCACTGGCGGCAAGTTCGATGGCGCGGCTGGTGTGATGGCGGCGTTGGAGGCGGTCGTCTCGCTCGCCGGGCAAGGCGAGAAGCCCATGCGCGACCTCATCGTCGTCGCCTGGATGAACGAAGAAGGCTCGCGCTTCGCGCCGGGCATGATGGGCTCGGAGGCCTTTACCGGCGAGCGCGGCTTGGACGCGATCCGCGCCGCGCGCGATGCGGACGGCATCAGCGTCGGCGAGGCGCTCGACCGGCTTCACGCGGCGTTTCCCGATCTGCCGCATCGGTCGCTCGGCTTCGCGGTCGGCGCCTATCTCGAATTGCACATCGAGCAGGGACCAGTGCTGGAAGCGGCCGACTGCACCATCGGTGTCGTCAGCGGCATCCAGGGCAAGAAGACCTTTCAGGTGGTGGTTGAGGGGAGCGAAGGACACGCCGGCACGCTGGCGCAGTCGGAGAGGCGGGATGCGCTCGCGGCCTTTGCGCGGATGGCGTCGGCGCTCCATGCCGAGATCGGCACCATCGATGCCGATATCAAGTTCACCATCGGACGGGTCGCTGTCGTGCCGAACGCGCCGTCGGTGGTGGCATCGCGCGTCAGCTTTAGCATCGATCTGCGTCACCCTGACAATGCCGTGCTCGACGCGGCCGGCGCGCGCATCAAAACTCTTTGCCAGGAGACCGCCCCGCCGTGCTCGGTTACGGTGACGCCGCTCGTGGATGCGCCGTCTAACGTGTTCGATCCGCGCCTGCGCGCGAGCATCGCGAAGGCCGCGCGTGAGCAGGGGCATTCCGCCATGGCGATCCTCTCCGCCGCCGGTCACGATGCCCGTCATCTCGCAAAAGTCTGTCCGGCTGCGATGATCTTCATCCCGTGCCGCGACGGCGCCAGCCATGTCGAGCACGAATGGGCCGAGCCCGATCATGTCGCGGCCGGCGCCGCCGTGTTGGCACAGGTGCTGTGCGAGCTCGCTTTCGCGCCTGCCATCGAGGGGTGAGAACATCGATGCAGGACGTGGCTCCCCGGGACTACCGTGACGCGATGGCCTGTCTTGGTGCCGCCGTCAGCATCGTCACGACGGATGGTGGCGCGGGCCGCACCGGATTTACGGCCTCCGCGATCTGCAGCGTCACTGACGATCCGCCGACGCTGCTGGTCTGCATCAACCGCGGCTCCTCGGCCTATGCCGGTGTGACGCGCAACAAGGTGGTGTGCATCAACGTGCTCTCGGCGCGGCACGAACAACTGTCCCGTCTGTTCGGCGGCAAGGTGCCAGCGGAGGAACGGTTTGCTGCAGCAGCGTGGTCCACACTCGCAACCGGCGCGCCGGTGCTGGCCGACTGTGCTGCGGCGTTCGACTGCCGGATTGCGGATGTCGTCAATGTCGGCACCCACGATGTGCTGTTCTGCCGCGTCGTCGCGCTGCAAAGATCCGGCTGCACCGACAATCTGATCTATTTTGGCCGTGCCTATCACACGGTCGGGATGACCGATCCCGCCGAGGCTGGACCCGATTCCACTTCTGGCCCATCCTGAGGGATGCCCGTGGCCATCGCTGGCCGTTCCAACAGCCTGCTCCGTGTCTTTCGAGCCGGCCGCAGTTCCTGTGCTCACGCGAGCGAGAGTTCAAATATTTCAGTCGCTTGCGAGGGCGCGTGTGCACCGGGAGATCAAAAGCACGGCGGATTGAGTTCGCACCAGGCTTCTCGCCGGCTCCCTGTAGAGATTGCAGCTAGCCAGCAGCTGTGAAGGATGCCGGCAATCAGCGGGCTTCATCGCGCAGATGATACCAATGATAGAGCATGCGCTGACCGAGACGGCGGAATGGCGCGAAGGGATGCGTCGGGAGCGGGGAGGTGAAGATTGGCAGCTCTTGGCCTTTGAATGTTTTGCCCGCGAGCATCTGGGCCATGCGGCGGCCCGCTTGCGCAGAATAGGACACGCCGTTGCCGCCATAGCCGAGTGCATAGACCAGCTTCTGCTTTGCGTCGGGTCGGAAGATGCGGGGCATCATGTCATGGCTGACGTCGACCCAGCCCCACCAGGAGTAGTCGATTTCGATCCCTTCGAGCGGCGGGAATTTGCGGTGAAGGCCCCCGATCAGGAGCTGAAGATGGCGGTCGTGGGCCGCGTCCGCGCCGGTGATCGCGCTACGGCTGCCGATCTGGAGACGATTGTCCGGCAGCAGGCGGTAGTAGAAGCGAAGCGTGCGGGTGTCCGTGATCACCTGCCTGGTGCGGAACCCGGTCGCATCGATCTCGGCCTGTGTCAGCGGCCGTGTCACCAGCGAATTGGAGAGGATCGGCATGCAGCGGCCGCCGAGCTCCGGCGTCAGGCCGAGCGATGTGTAGGCGCCGGTCGCGATCCCTACCGCGGCCGCGCGCACCGTCCCGCCCGGTGTGCGCAGAAGATATGCGCCGTCATGCCGTTCGATCCGCTGCACCGGGCTCGCGGTATGTACGCGCACGCCGAGATCTCGTGCCATGCGCAGGTAGCCGAACGCGAGCCTGGCCGGATGGACCCCGGTTCCGAGCGGCTCGTGGACCGCGCCGACGGCCTCGGCTTCGTCGACGAAATCACGGCGCAGCTCATCATGTGACACGACGCGCGTCGCATAGCCGAACAGCTCGTTGAGGACCTTCGATTCGGCTGCGATCTTGTCGAGGTTGCGCCGGCGATGGGCAATATAGAGGTGTCCGCCGCGCTGCGGCTCGCAGTCGACCGGGCTCGCGCGAACGAGCTCTTCAAAGGTCTCGAAACCTTCGGTGATCTCGGCGTGCATGCGCCTGGCGGTATCGAGACCCCAGCGCTTGATCCATTGCGAGCGCGTCAGGCGGCCTGAGGCATTCTGCGCCTGGCCGCCATTCCGGGTACTACAGCCCCAGGCGACGCGATTGGCCTCGAGCACGACGGCCTTGATGCCGTATTCGCGCGCAAGGAAGATCGCGCAGGCGAGCCCGGTATAGCCCGAGCCGATGATTGCGACGTCGGCAACCGTGTCGTTCGTGATCGGGCCGTCGTCCGGCGGAGGTGTGCCGGCCGTGGCGATCCAGTAGGTCGGGGCATATTGCCGATTGCGGCCGGGACCACTGGAAACCAGCGGGTCATAGTGCGGATCATAGGCCGCCGCTGGCGGCGCAGCGTGCACGTTCATCGCGCGTCGCTCCGCTGCGCGGCCGGCTGCGCCGGCCTGTCCTTGCGGAAGGCGCTCTTGGTGCAGATCCTCTCGCCGCGGAATCCGAAGAGATCGCAGCCCTCGACCTCGATGCGCGCACCGTCCGGCGAGGTGGCGCGAAAAATCCATTCGGAGACGGCGCGGTCGCCGAACACAGTGTGCCGCGTGCACTCCCAGCTCACATCGGGCATGCCGGTCCAGGTTGCCTCGAAAGCGGCCCGAACCGCGCTCGCGCCGGCCAGCCGTCGGCCGCAGATGTCGGGACCCGCGGCCGTGTCGAACACGATGTCCTCGGTCATGCACGCCATTACGCCCGCGCCGTCGTGCCGGTTGAAGGCGGCGAACAGGGTTTCGAGCAGCTCTTGCCTGATGGTATTGATGTTGCGCATGCCGGTATCCTCGCGCGCCACTACAGCCTGATGGAGCATCTGGACATGCCACGCGGTGAGGAGGTGGCCGTAGAACCAGACTGCACGGGCTCTACGGCCAGACTGGCATGGCGAGGCGGAGGCAGCTGGCACTTCCGCAGCGAAGTTCCGGCCTGTTGATATCCGGCGATGGCCGCCAATCTCCCCTCTCTCGCCCTGCATCGACGATGACGATGCCAGAGGCCGTGGTCGCGATCCGCGATATCGCCGCAATGGCGCTCCCGACGCCTGCCGTGATGCTGGCCGCCGCGATGTCGATCCTGGCGGCGGCTCTGGTGCGCGGCTTCACCGGTTTCGGCTTCGCGCTGACGGCGGTGCCGCTGCTGGGGCTGTTCATGCCGCCGATGCAATCGGTTCCGGTCGCGGTGTGTCTTCAGCTCATCATCGGTCTCGGCGATCTTCCGCGCGCCTCGCGCGTCTGCCATTGGCCGTCGCTGCGCTGGCTCGTCATCGGCGGCGTGATCGGCTCGCCGCTCGGCGCGCTCATTCTGCGCGTGGCGTCCGCGCCGGCCGCACGCATCATGATCGCGATGATCACGGCTGGTGCGGTTGTGGCGCTCAATGCCGGCTTCCGGCTCGCGGTGGCTCCATCGCGCAGCGTCACGGCATTGGTCGGCATGAGCGCGGGCCTGTTCAACGGCCTGGCGGCGATGCCGGGGCCGCCGGTCATCATCTATTACAGCGCTGGTCCCTTCGGCCGCGTCGCGGCGCGCGCTTCGATGATGGTGTTCTTCCTGGTCTCGTCCATTGCCGCGCTCATCAGCATTGCCATGCTGGGGCTGTTGAATCAGAGCACGGTGGTGCTGACTGCGCTTGGCGTTCCGGTCATGTTGTTCGGAACCTGGCTCGGCGATCTCGGCTTTCACCGTGGCAGCGACAGGCTGCATCGCCGCGTATCGATCGCCAGCCTTGCCGTGGTGGCGCTTGGCAGCGCCATCAAGGGCGTGAGCGACCTGTTCTAACCCTGTCGCGCGAACACTTCGCCGAGCTTTGCCATGCCGGCGGCGATCCGGTCGGTCCGGATCGACGAGAAGCCGAGCCGGAAGCAACGCCGTGTCGCGTCGGGGCTCATCGAAAACACGTCGCCGGGCTCGATCACGACACCTTCGGCGCGCGCGGCTTCCGAGAGCCTTGCGCTGTCGGTTCCGGCAGGGCAGGAGATCCAATAGCTCGTGCTGCCGGATCCGCGGGCCCAGCGGCATGCCGGCAGCGTCTGTGGCAGCAATTCGTCGACCAGCCTGGCGCGCTCCAGCAGCACGCGGCCGACTTGTTGCAGGTGCGAGCGGTAATGGCCGAGGCCGATGAACAGCGCGGCGACGCGCTGGTTGTTGAGAGGCGGGTGCCGCAGCATCAGCCGCCGCAATGCCCGCAGCTCGCGGACCACGGGCGCCGGCGCAACGACGTAGCCGAGCCGCAACCCCGGCGCCAGGGCTTTCGAGAGGCTGCCGACGTAGAGGACGGTCTGGTCCTGGTCGAGGCTCATCAGCGGCGGCAGCGCATCGCCTTCCGGGATCAGCTCGCTTTCATAGTCGTCCTCGATCAGGACGATGTCGCGGTCCCGCGCCGCCCGCAGAATTTCGTCTCGACGCGCACGCGACATCGCAGCCGTGGTTGGGCATTGATGACTGGCGGTGACATAGGCAAGCGAGCAGCGCGCGAAGTCGTCGTCGGGCACCAGTCCGTCGTCATCGACCCGCAGCGGAACGACGTCCGACGTCATCATGCCGAAGATGTTGCGGGCGTCTGGATATCCCGGGTCTTCCATGCCGATGGTCGTCGTCGGCCGCACGAACAGCTTGGCGATCAAATAGAGGGCATGCTGCGCTCCGATCGTGATCATGATCTCGTCGGCGCGCGCGCGAATGCCGCGGCGCGGCAGCACCTGCCGCTGCAATTGCTCGATCAGCGCGGGATCGTCACCGTCGATCATGTCGCGCGCCCAGTTGTTGATCTCGGGCACGCTGAGCGCGGCGCGCGCGCTCTCGCGCCAATCGTTGGTGGGAAACAGACTCGGGTCGAACTGGCCGAAGATAAAGGGGTAGGGGTAGGTCTGCCAGTCGAGCGGCTTGACGATGTTGCGGAACGCCGAAGGCTGGAGCGCGAAGCGCTCGGTCCAGCGCCGGCTGTAAGCTTCGGTCGCAGGCAGTTTGGCCTCGCCAATCTGCTTGGGCAGGCCGGCGACGAAATAGCCGCTGCGTTCGCGCGAGACCAGGAAGTTCTGGTCGACGAGCTGCTCATAAGCGATGACGATGGTATTGCGCGAGACCTTGAGGAGCGCGGCAAGATCTCGGCTGGACGGCATGCGCACGCCGAGAGGCAGCCGGCCGTCCTCGATGGCCGTTACGATCATCCGGCGGATCTGGAGCTGCAGGAAACTGCCGCCCCGATCCAGGCCCTGGAACAGCGATCCCCAGAACAGGACATCGTTTGGTGGGGCGGCGGGTGCCGTTGCTTCGGATTGCCGCAGGAGTACAAATTTTCCCATCGGGGCTTGTCCAGGGTGGTCGCGTAAACACAAAAAGCAAAGCAAAAACCGCGCCATACCGGCGAAAATGGCGCGCTGCCGTGCATGGGCTGGCTCCATTTGTGCATGGCATCTGGCGCTGGTCTAGGCCCACGCGAGGTCCCAGGGTCGATCGCGTGACATCTGGGAGTTCAATGTGAGCGCGGAGACGGTCGTCTACTCAGCCCGCAAGATCGTGACGATGAATCCGTCGCGACCGCTCGCGACCCATGTCGCGGTGCGCGATGGCCGCATCGTTGCGGTCGGCAATGCTGCGGAGATTGCACCATTCGCCGGCGGAGCGATCGACGACCGCTTCCGCGACAAGGTGCTGCTGCCCGGGTTCGTCGAGGGCCACAGCCACATTATGGAGGGCATGATGTGGTCGCTGCCCTATGTCGGGGCGTTTGATCGTCGCTCGCCGGAAGGCAAGGTCGTATCGGGCGTACGTGACATCGACGCGATAGTCGCCCGGCTGCAGGAGGCCGAATCCAGAATCGGCGATCCCGACGCAACGCTGTTTGCCTGGGGCTTCGATCCGCTGCATATCGGCGGACGCATGCTGACCCGCCGGGATCTCGATCGCGTCTCGACCACGCGGCCGATCATGGTGATCCATGCGAGCTTCCATATCAGCAATGTCAACACGCTGGTGCTGGAGCGCGCCGAATTGTTGCACGCGATCGAGATTTCCGGCGTCGTCGCCGGCGAGGACGGTCTGGCCAGCGGAGAGCTGCAGGGTATCGCCGCTCGGTTTCGCGTCTTCCGCGTGCTCGGCAATCCGTTGTCCTCCGGCATCACGATGCACGACGTCGATCGCTATGCCGCGTCCGCCTGCGTGCAGGGCGTGACCACGATCACCGATCTGCACAATGATCTCACGGATCCGACGATCGAGCTCTACGCGGCGGCCACCCGTTCGCCCGAGTTTGGTGTGCGGTTGGTGCCTGCATTGGCATCGGCCTCGCATACGCCCGAGCAGGCGATCTCGAAGATCGCGACATTACGGGAGAACGGCAACGACCGCCTGCACTACGGTATCGTCAAGCTGGTCGTGGACGGCTCAATCCAGGGCTTCACCGCCCGACTACGATGGCCCGGCTATCACAACGGTGCCCCCAACGGACTTTGGTACATCGCGCCCGAGGAGCTGCCACGGCTGGTCGACCTCTATCACAAGGCGGGCATTCAGCTTCACATCCACACCAATGGAGATGAGGCCACGGAGCTGGCGCTCGATGCCATCGAGAAGGCGCTGGCCGCGACGCCCCGCGCGGATCACCGCCACACCCTGCAGCATTGCCAGATGGCGGATGCCGCGCAATTCCGGCGCATGAAGGCGCTCGGCGTCTGCGTCAATCTGTTCGCCAACCACCTGTTCTACTGGGGTGACTCCCACCACGATCTGACAATGGGGCCGGAGCGCGCCGGGAGACTGGATGCAACCGGTACCGCTCTGCGCAGCGGCGTTCCGTTCGCGATCCATTCGGACGCACCGGTCACGCCGCTTTCGCCGCTGTTTACCGCCTGGTGCGCGGTCAATCGGGTCTCGTCGTCAGGCCGCAAGCTCGGGACCGAGACGGAAGCTCTCGGCGTCGAGCAGGCCCTCGCTGCGATCACGATCGGCGCCGCCTACACACTGAAGCTCGATCACCTGATTGGTAGCATCGAGTGCGGCAAATTTGCGGACTTCGCCGTCCTGGATGACGATCCGCTCGCGGTCGCTCCCGCTGGGCTGAAGGACGTGCCCGTGTGGGGCACGGTCGTCGGCGGCCATGTCAGGAAAGCTCCGCGCGCATGATCCGGTCCGCGCCCATCCCGGTCACGGTGATTGGAGGCTTTCTCGGCGCCGGAAAGACGACGCTGCTCAATCGGCTGCTGGCGAACGGTCGTTCGCGCTGCGCGGTGCTGGTGAACGATTTCGGCGAGATCAATATCGATGCGGCCCTCATCGAGAGCCACGACGGCACCACGATGTCGCTGACCAATGGTTGCGTCTGCTGCAGCATCGGTTCAGGCTTTCTGGACACGCTCGGCGGCCTGCTTGACGAAAGCGGGCGTTTCGAGCGCATCGTGATCGAGGCGAGTGGGGTCGGCGATCCCTGGCGCATCGCCGAGATCGCGCTGGTCGAGCCGGCGCTGCGGCTCGATGGCGTGGTCGTGCTCGCCGATGCAAGCCGGATCGCGGCCCTGATCAAGGATCGCCAGGTCGGCGAGACGGTCCGCAACCAGTTCACAAAGTGCGATGTGGCGCTGCTCAGCAAGCGCGATCTGGTAACCGATAAGCAGATGGAGGCGGCGCGCAGTGCGATCCGCGCGGTGCGACAGGACATCCAGATCGAGATCCTCCCGGATGGGGTGCAGGACACCGTTGTGTTCGGCCGACGTGAGGCGCCGCGGTTTCGCGCCGTTTCCGTCGATGAGGACGTCGATCACGAAGGCGAGTTCAGGCGCTGGACCTATCGGCGCGCCGGCAGCTTCGACCGCGATCTGTTGGCCGCGGCGGTGAACGCGTTGCCGCCGCAACTGCTGCGATTGAAGGGCGTCTGCCGGATCGGCGACCAAGCACGGCCGCAGGTGTTCCAGATGGTGTCGCGGACCTGGTCGCTGGCGCAGCCCGAGCGCGACGCCGGGCAGGGCGCGGACGCGATCGTGCTGGTGGGCGTCGGGACCGTTGATCTCCCGGCAGATCATGAACTGGACGCCATTCTCGATCGTGCACTGGCCGTATCGGCCGCTGCATGACGACGAGCGGATATCGATCGATGCACGACCTCGACTTGCCGACGATCAAATCGAACAGGGGGATAGAGCCATGTTGATCAGACGGACATTCGTACTGGGAGCCCTTGGTCTCGTTGCGGCCGCCGCTGCGTCACCTGCTGCGCGAGCCCAAGCGGCGGGCAGCAATACGCTCGTTGTGGCCACCACCCAGGTGCCACGCCACTTCAACGGCGCGGTGCAGTCGGGCATGGCGACGGCCATGCCGACGGCGCAGATCTTCGCGAGCCCGCTGCGCTATGACGAGAACTGGAAGCCGCAGCCCTATCTGGCCCAGTCCTGGGAGGTCGCGCCCGACGGGCTGTCGGTGACCCTGCATCTCGTCAAGAATGCCGTGTTCCACGACGGCAAACCCGTGACATCGGAGGATGTCGCCTTCTCGATCATGGCGATCAAGGCCAACCATCCGTTCCAGACCATGCTGGCGGCGGTGGAAAAGGTCGACACGCCGGATCCGGCAACAGCGATCATTCGGCTGTCACACCCCAGCCCCTCGCTGCTGCTGGCGATGTCCCCGGCGCTGATGCCTATCCTGCCGAAACACATCTACGGTGACGGTCAGGATCTGAAGACGCATCCTGCCAATCTCAAGCCGATCGGCTCCGGGCCCTTCAAGCTGATCGAATACAAGCAGGGCGAATACTACACGCTGGAGAAGTTCGACAAGTTCTTCATGCCCGGCCGCCCCAAGCTCGACAAGATCGTGGTTCGGCTGGTTTCGGATGGGAATGCCGCCCTGGTCTCGATGGAGCGGGGCGACGTCCAGGCCCTGCCGTTCGTCGCAGGCGTTCGCGATATCGACCGCCTGCAGAAGGCGCCGAACATCGTCGTGACCGACAAGGGCTTTGCCGGTATCGGTCCGCTCAACTGGCTCGCCTTCAACACCAGGAAGAAGCCGCTCGACGACGTCCGCGTTCGTCAGGCTATCGCGTACGCGGCCAATCGCGACTTCATCGTCTCCAAACTGATGGGCGGCAAGGCTGCTCCCGCATTCGGGCCGATCGCGCCGGATTCACCGCTCGCCGAGGCGAACGTCGAGCCCTACAAGGTCGACTATGCCAAGTCGGCGGCGCTGCTGGACTCCGCGGGCTATCCGAAGGGGGCCGATGGTTCGCGCTTCGCACTCACCATCGACTATATTCCCGGCGGCGACGAGCAGCAGCGCAACGTTGCCGAATATCTCCGCTCGCAGATGAAGCGGGTCGGCATCAATCTCGAGGTGCGGGCGGCGCCCGACTTTCCGACCTGGGCGCAGCGCGTTTCGAACTTCGATTTCGATCTGACCATGGACACCGTCTACAACTGGGGCGATCCCGTCATCGGGGTCAACCGGACCTATCTGTCTTCCAACATCCGCAAGGGCATCATCTGGTCCAACACCCAGCAATACAGCAATCCAAAGGTCGATGAACTGCTGCAGGCGGCAGCAGTGGAGACCTCGCCGGAGAAGCGAAAGGCGCTCTATTCCGAGTTCCAGAAGATCGTGGTTCAGGATGCGCCGATCTACTACATCAACGTGTCGCCATACTACAACGCGTTCAGCAAGGGGCTCGGAGGCCTTCCCTCCACGATCTGGGGCATGATGTCTCCGCTGGACGAGATGTACTGGGAGACTCCGCCCAAGACTTAACCAGGACCTGATGACGTCACCGCGACCACGATCGAGACTGTGAGGAGTCCTCCGACATCATGGCTTTGGCCATCCACCTAACAAGGCAGATTGCCAATGCCGCCGCGCTTCTGCTGGCAGTGCTGGTGCTGAACTTCTGCCTGATCCACCTCGCGCCCGGCGATCCCGTTCAGGTGATCGCCGGTGAGATGGGGGGCGCCTCGGCTGACGTCGTTGCGGCGCTCAGGACCAAATACGGGCTCGACCACAGCCTGATGGAGCAGCTTGCGATCTATCTTCGGAACGTCGTGACGGGCGACTTCGGCTACTCCTACTATTTCAACGCGCCGGTGCTCGGCCTGGTTCTTCAGCGGCTGCCTGCGACGCTCTATCTTACGTCCTGTGCGCTGGTCAGTGCGCTCGTGATCGGCACCTTTCTCGGTGTCGTCAGCGCACGTCGTCCGAATGGTCTGTTCAGCCACACCGTGACCGTGTTCTCCTTGGCCGGCTATGCCGCGCCGATCTTCTGGACCGGATTGATGTTGCTGCTCCTGTTCGGATCGGTGTGGCCGATCCTGCCGGTCGTCGGCATGTCCGATGTCGTGCATCGCAAGCAGGGCCTGAACTATGTACTCGATGTCGCGCAGCATCTCCTGCTGCCGTCGCTGACATTGGCACTGGTCTTCATCGCCCAATACAGTCGGCTCGCGCGGGTCAACATGATCGACGCGCTGTCGGCCGACTACGTCCGGACCGCGCGGGCCAAGGGCCTGCCGGAGTGGGTCGTGATCGGCAAGCATGCGCTGCGCAACACGCTGATCCCGACCGTCACAGTCGTCGGCCACCAGTTCGGCAATCTGTTTGCCGGCGCGGTGCTGGTCGAGACGGTGTTCAGCTGGCCCGGCATGGGCCGGCTGGTGTTCGATTCGATCCTGCGCCGCGATTATCCGACCCTTATGGCCGTGCTGTTCTTCTCTGCATTGATGGTCATGGCCGCAAACATCCTGACTGACATTGTTTACCGGCTGATCGACCCGCGCATCCGGATGGGGCAACGATGACGACCCTGGAAGCACCAACTTTGACCATCGTTTCGGCCATCGACATGCGGGCCAGGCGCGCGACGTCGCCAGCTGGCATCGCAATGCGGCAGTTCCTGAAGAGTCCGTCCGGCGTCGTCGGCCTCTGTCTGCTCGCACTGATCATCGTCGGGACCCTGGTCGGCCCGCATCTCTACCGGGTCGATCCGCTCGATCTGGTTGGCGCGCCGTTCATGCCACCCGATTCGGATGCATGGCTCGGCACGGATTATCTCGGCCGCGACGTATTGGCGGGGCTGATTTACGGCGGACGCGCGACCCTGGCGGTCGGCGCCGTCGCCGCCCTGATCACGATCGCCATCGGTCTGTTGATTGGCTCCTTGAGCGGCTTCTTTGGCGGCGTGGTGGATGTGGTGTTGGTGAAGATTACCGAGTTCTTCCAAATCCTGCCGCCGCTGCTGTTCGCAATGGTCCTGGTGACCTTGTTCGGGTCGAAGCTGTCGACGATTACGGTGGCGATCGGTGCGGTGAGCTGGACGTCGGCCGCGCGGCTGACGCGGGCTGAGTTCATGCGACTTCGCGATCTCGATTTCGTCAAAGCGTCGCGCGCGGCCGGCGCCAGCGACCGTCATCTGATGCTGCGAGTATTGTTGCCGAACGCGCTGCCCGCGGTGATCGTGTCGGCCACGCTGGCGATCGGTGTCGCAATCCTGTTCGAAGGCGGCTTGAGCTTCCTGGGACTTGGCGATCCCAACGTGATGAGCTGGGGACTGATGCTTGGACAGAACCGGAACTACATCCTCGATGCATGGTGGGCCGTCATATTTCCGGGGATGGCGATCTTCCTTGCAGTCCTTGCCATCAGTCTGGTCGGCGACGGCCTCAATGACGCGATCAATCCGCGTCTCAGGCGGAGGTCGTGATGGTCGCGCTGCTCGAGGTCGACCAGCTCAACGTCAGCATGCGCAGCGAAGCCGGCCGCCTCGTGCCGGTGATCGAGAACCTGTCGTTCGCCGTCGCGCCGGCGCAGACGCTCGCCCTCGTCGGCGAGTCCGGTTGCGGCAAGAGCATGACCGCGCTCGCCCTGATGGGCCTGCTGCCGGAGGATTTCGTCATCACCAGCGGCCGCATCCTGCTGGAGGGCAGGGATATCCTTTCGCTGCCGGCGAGGGACATGCGTGCGCTGCGCGGCAGCGCGATGTCCATGATTTTCCAGGAACCGATGACCGCGCTCAACCCGCTGTTCACGGTCGGCGACCAGATTGGCGAGGTGCTGCGCTGGCATCGGGGGCTCGGCGGCGCCGCGGCGCGCGAACAGGTTCTCGCGCTGCTCCGTGCGGTGCAGATTCCGGCGCCGGAACGGCGCATCGACGCCTATCCGCATCAGCTTTCCGGCGGCATGCGTCAGCGCGTCATGATCGCGATGGCGCTTGCCGGTAAGCCAAAGCTCCTGATCGCGGACGAGCCGACCACGGCGCTCGACGTCACCGTGCAGGCGCAGATCTTCGATCTCCTCGCGCAGCTGCAACGCGAGACCGGGACGGCCATCCTGCTCATCACCCACGATCTCGGCGCCGTCGGCGAACTCGCTAACGAGATACTCGTGCTTTATGCCGGCCGCTGCATCGAGGCCGGGGCATCAGCGGGGATCGTGGCGCAGCCACGTCATCCCTATACGCGAGGACTGCTGCGCTGCGTGGCGCATCTCCAACTCGGACAGGCACCGAAATCCTGGACCGACCTCGGCGAGATCCCCGGGATGGTGCCGCCGCTCGGTGCGCGCGGGGCCGAATGCGCGTTTCTGGCCCGATGTGCCAAGGCGGCTGATGTCTGCCGGTCGAACCCGCAGCCGATACTCGAGCCGATTGCGGCTGGTCACGCCGTATCGTGCTGGTGCAAGGCGGCAGTCGCGGCATGACGACGTTTGAGGCAGCACAAATCCACGACGCATCGGACGTTTTGCTCGACGTCAACGACCTCGTGGTTCATTTCCCGGCCGGCCGCCGATCGGGTAAGCCGTCTTTTGTTCACGCGGTCGACGGCGTCAGCTTTCGTGTGCGGCGCGGCACGACGTTCGGCATTGTCGGCGAGAGCGGCTCCGGGAAGTCGACCACCGCCCAGGCGGTGATGCGGCTGGTCCCTGTCACGTCAGGTCAGGTCGTGTTCGGAAACAGGAATATTGCCGAACTCTCGGGCGAGCCGCTGCGTGCCGTGCGCCGTCACCTCCAGATCGTGTTTCAGGATCCATTCTCGGCACTCAATCCGCGCCGCCGCGCCGGCGACCAGATCCGCGAGCCGTTGGATTTGCTCGGCATCGGAAGCCGCAGCGACCGCGACGAGCGGGTGCGCAAGCTTCTGGCGGAAGTCGGCCTGCCGCCGCAGGCCGCGGACCTGTTTCCGCATCAGTTCTCAGGCGGTCAGCGTCAGCGGCTTTGCATCGCGCGCGCGCTTGCGCCCGAGCCGGATCTCATCGTCTGCGACGAGGCCGTGTCTGCGCTCGACGTCGCGATCCAGGCGCAGATCCTCAATCTGCTGAAGCGGTTGCAGCGCGAGCGCAATCTCACCTACATCTTCATCTCGCACGACCTTGCTGTGATCCAGCAATTCTGCGACGAGGTCGCCGTGATGTATCTGGGCAAGATCGTCGAGCAGGCGTCGGCTGCCGAAATCTTCCGCGCACCGCATCATCCGTATACCTGGTCGCTGCTCGCCGCGGCCGCTCCTCCGGGACCGATGCGTGATGAGCTCAAGCGGCGCTATCTCGTCAAGGGCGATCCGCCGAGTCCGGTCGACCCGTTGCCCGGCTGCCGCTTTGTCGAGCGCTGCCCATCGGCCGTCGAGGTCTGTCGGCAGCGATTGCCGACGTTGGATGTCGTCGCACCGTGCCACTATGTCGGGTGCCACCGAAGTGCTGAACTGGCGCCTCCGACGTTCGATTCGCGGTAGTCGCTTCCGTCGCGACCATTTTTCGCAAACGTTTTGGCATCTCACCCGATCGCCTGCGTTGATGGCAAGTGGCACATGGTCGGCAGTTTGGGGGGGCTCCTAATCCTTGATCGAAAGCGAGAATCCGGCGAGCGAAAAGCCTGCCCCTAAATTGGCGGCACTAAATTTATCGCGGCACACCAAATCGCATTCCATGAGTTGCAGTGGTGAGACCCGTGACACACTTGTGGTACACCAAAAACGGTGCGGAATCCGGACCAGCAACTAAGTCCTTGAATCTGTAGCGGAAAAATTCAGCCGGTTTTCGTTGCGTTGGACCGACAGGACGGCTAAGCGTCTGATATGAGATGTAAATTTTCCGTCGCCCCGATGATGGATTGGAGCGAGAGTTCAAATCTTTCAACTAGTTAAGAGTCCGCGTGTGCACAACGTGTGCACCGAGAGATCAAGAAAAATCTTACGGCAGCCAAATGTGAGCAGGCGATCTGAAGTGGCTCATCGTGAGGGCGGATCGCTGTACACGAAAGAGATTTCGGAGAACATGTGAGAGATGGACGGCAAGTTGCCGTGCTTGCTTCACGTGTTACGGCTCTTATTCAGCCCCCGAATCTCTGCACCGAGTGCCCTTCCTCGCGTGTTCTGAAATCGATCAACGCTAGGTGGTCGCTCGCGGGAGGAGTCTTTTGAGAAGAAAGTCGTTGACCGACGATCTTCTCGTGGTCGACCTGAACGAATATCCGGCCAGTCAACTGCTTGCGTGCGGCCCAAGCAGAGAGATTGCCGTTGTGGACCTGAGTTGACGACGCAGCATGAATTTCTGGATCTTCCCCGTCGATGTCTTCGGGAGCGGGCCGAACACCACGGCTTTCGGCGTCTTGAACCCCGAGATGTGTTCGCGACAGAACGCGATGATGTCGTTGTCCGTGACGCTGGCGCCGTCCTTGAGCTCTATGACGGCGCACGGGACTTCACCCCATCTGGAATCGGGCTTTGCCACAACTGCGGCCAGCAACACGGCGGGATGCTTGTAGAGCACATCCTCTGCTTCGACGGATGAGATATTCTCACCGCCCGAGATAATGATGTCTTTCGAGCGATCCTTGATGATAATGTAGCCGTCTTCATCGATCACACCGAGGTCGCCGGTGTGGAACCAGCCGCCGGCAAAGGCATCTGTGGTCCCATTCGCGCATTCCGTCACTCTGTGCGTGAAACCCCCTAGCTCTCTGCAATTTTCGACGGGCGAATTATCAAATCGGTCAACTGACGTATTGTCGAGTGGCGATGCCCGGAAGAAAGTCGGCCATCTGTCAGCGAGCAAACCCGACCAGGCGTTCGTCCGATGAGTAACGATCCATCGAGGCGTGATCTGCGTTTAGACTGCCTGGCGGCTGTCGTGGGTCACCAGCACCGCGGTGGTACGGCTCAAAATGGATGCACGCGTGCGCGCGCATTCCGTCGCTGCGCTCGTCTGCGCCCAGTCGCCTATGCAAGGAGCTAACCTATGGACACTGTCACTGCCTCGTCGTCCTGCACGTGCGTCCCGGACGCGCCGAACGCGGATGCCGTGAAGCATCCTCTCGATCCCTTGACGGCTGCCGAAATCGGCGCGGTGGTTCGGATCGTTCGCAATGATCCACAGTACGGTGCCGAGTTTCTCTTTGAGACGGTCGAACTTCTCGAGCCTGAGAAATCACTCGTGCGTCAGTATAAGCCGGGTGATTCCATAAAAAGAGCGGCGCGGGTCAATCTGTTCAAGGTCAGGGAGAACGGCATCTGGCGCCTGACGGTTTCGCTTGCGGAAGGGAAAGTTCTCACGTCGAAATATGTGCGAACGGCCAAGCCGATGATCCAGCTTGAGCAGTTTACGGCCATCGAAGACGCTGTTCGCGCGGCTCCCGAGTTCATTGCAGCCTGCAGGAGGCGCGGCATCGAGGACATGTCTCTTGTCTGCATCGATCCGTGGTCGGCGGGCAATTTCGACATTCCGGGTGAGGATGGCAGATATCTCGCGCACGTCTTCGCCTGGCTGCGTCTGCGGGAGAACGACAACCTCTATGCGCACCCAATCGGCGGCCTGAACGCTGTGGTCGACATCAAGACCTACGAGATCATCCGAGTCGACGACCACGAGATCATCCCGATTCCCAGGGCCGAGGTGAACTACGAGGCGGAGTTTATCAAGGATCCACGAGTTCCCTACAAGCCACTCGACATCGTTCAACCCGAGGGTGTCTCGTTCAGGCTCGACGGCCGCCGGCTGGCGTGGGATCGCTGGTCGGTGCTCGTCGGTTTCAATTCGCGCGAAGGTCTAACCTTGCATGACATCAGCTACGACGGGCGGCCGATCGCGCACCGCGCGTCGCTGGTGGAAATGGTCGTGCCGTACGGCACCACAGACAAAGGGCATTTCCGGAAGAATGTTTTCGACATCGGCGAGTATGGTATCGGCAAGCTCGCCAATTCGCTGAAGCTCGGCTGCGACTGCCTCGGTGCCATCGCCTATCTCGACGCACATCTCGCGACGATGGATGGCAACGTGGTTACCATCGAAAACGCTATCTGCATCCATGAGGAGGACGCCGGCTTGCTGTGGAAGCATTGGGACTTCCGCTCCAACAATGTCGAGTCGAGGCGAGCCCGCAGGCTGGTCATCTCCTGTATCGCGACGGTCGCCAACTACGAATACGGCCTATTCTGGTACTTCCACTCCGATGGCTCGATCCAGTTCGAGCTCAAGGCAACCGGCATCATCAACACCGCCGCGTGTCATCCGGGACGGCCGGGCAAATACGGCAAGGAAGTCGCGCCCGGCGTCGTGGGGCACATTCACCAGCACATCTTCTGCGCGCGGTTGGACATGAACGTCGACGGCGATCAGAACAGCGTCGTCGAGCTCAATACGCATGCCGATCCGTGGGGGCCGGACAATGCCTATGGCAACGGCTTCTACGAGAAGGAGACGGTTCTGAAGACCGAGCTGGGCGGTTGTCGCCAGGCGAACCCGGCGACGCATCGGGCCTGGAAGGTTATCAATCCCGGCCGCAAGAATTGGGTCGGCACACCGACAGGCTACAAGCTCGAGGCAAGTCATCCGGTGACGCCTTTCATTCATCCCGAGTCGCCGTCGGGCAAGCGGTCGAGCTTCATCAAGAACCAGCTCTGGGTCACCGCCTTCGATCCCGAACAGCGCTATCCGGCTGGCGAACACATGAACCACTCGGATGGAACGGGAGGTGTCTCCGATTTCGTCAGAAGCAACCGAAGCATCGAGAACACCGATATCGTGCTCTGGCACGTCTTCGGCCTTCACCACCAGGTCCGTCCCGAGGACTTTCCCGTTCAGCCCTGCATCTTCACCGGCTTCAAGCTGATGCCGAGCGGCTTCTTCGACCGCAATCCCGGCATCGACCTGGCCCCCGACAGGAACGCCGCAAGCTGTCATGCGCAGCCCGCCGAATAGGGCACCGCTCGCCGCCGCACGGCTCCTGCTCTTCGGACGGGAGGCGTGCGCAGCGTCGGGGGCCTCTGTGGCTGTCGCTCTAGCGATCTTTGTGAGCTCGGCCGCGCGCGTTCTCCCCGCGCTGCTCGCCATCCCGGTCCAGCAGGATCTGGGATGGCAAACCTCCGACGTCGTCTGGCCGATTACGCTCGGCATTGCCGTCTCTGCATTCACGTCGCCGCTTGCGGCGCATGGCCTCGTGCGATGGGGCGTTCGATCACCGCTGTTCACGAGCCTGGTTCTCCTCGCGATTTCGCTTGCGTCGACGACGCGCGCGACATCGCCCTGGCATCTTGCCCTCGCTTGGGGAGTTGGCGTCGGCTTCAGCGGATCCTTGGGTGCATCTGTTCTAGGCGCCATGGTTGGCAGTCGTGGAAACGCGGCGCATTGCGGTACGCGCTTTGGCCTCGTGATGTCGATGCAGATCCTCGGATCGATGGCGGGGCTGCTACTCGCATCCCGTGCGGTAGAGGCGCCCGAGTGGCGCACCGTCTTCCATGCCGCCGCAATCGTCGTACTGGCAACGGCCTTCGCGGCATTCCTGCTTGTCCCCGCATCCAGGCAGGGAGCCGAACCGCATCGGTCAGCATCCAGCCGGCACGCGCTTTCGGAGGGGAGGAGTTGGCGGTTCTGGGCGCTGGCTGCGATCTTCTGCATCTGCGGCGCATCGACATCCGGCTTGATCGACGGCCAGATCGGTATCCTCTGCATGAGCGCGGGTCTCAGCCTCTCGTCGAGCGCCGACGTGATGACCATCGTCTTGCTCGGCGGCGCGATCGGAAGTGTGGCGAGCGGGTATCTCGCGGACCGCTATCCCGCACGAATGCTGCTGGCCGTCTACTTTGTCGGCCGCGCGTTGGTCCTGCTTTGGCTGCCGCTCACCGGACTCAGCCTTGTCGGGCTGGCGCGATTCGGCGCGCTCTATGGCCTCGATGCGGCGCTGACGTTTCCTGCGCTCGTGAGGTTGATGTCCGCAAATCTCGGCAGTCGCGGCATCGGCACGGCGATGGGCTGGATGATGGCGGCGCACGTGGCGGGAGCCACTATCGCTTCCGCCGGCGTCGGGGCCCTCGGCCTCGCAGTCTACGCGGTCGGCTTTGCATGCGTCGGCCTCGCCTGCCTCGTGGCGGCCGGGCTCGCGATGCTGCTGAAGGGAGCGTCCGCGCGAGAGGGGCTATCCGGTTGATGCGATCGCGGAAGCGGTCAATCGCCTCCGAGTTTGCGGGACCGCCGCGATGGGCTCTCCGCCAGCAGCAGTCCTTCGGAGACCGCCAAGGCGGCGAGCCTTGTGCGGGAGTCGCAGCTCATCTTGGCGAGGATGTGTTCGATATGCGTGGAGACCGTACGGGGCGATACGAAGAGCTGCTCGGCGATGTTGGGATTTGAAGCGCCGCTGGTCACGAGGTGCAGGATTTGAATCTCGCGGAGCGAGAGATTATACGGCCGGCGAATGCATTCCTCCGTGATCAGGAGGATGTTTCCCCGGCAGGGCGTGATCGTGACCTGATGGCAGCGGCCGGCCTCGTCGGGCCAGATGAAGCGTTGCGGCTTCGAGGATTTTGCCTTTTCCAACACGAGCCGGCGAAGCTCTCCGCCTTCGCCGAGGTGCGGCCCCGGACTGCGGTTGGGCAGATGGAATGCGAAACCGTTCGGCGAGACGGCGAGGGCGTATGAGCCAGGCGCCAGCTCATCGGCCAGAAGCTGTGGTGCCCTGAGCTGATCGCAGATGTTGAGCAAGATCGGACGGAAGCGCTCCGTCATCTCGCGGCGCTCGTCGGTGGCGTGCGCCTCCCGGGACCAGCTCATATGGATGGCCCCAACGTAGCGGCCATCCGAGACGCGCAGGCACATCGTCGAACCTTCGCTGAATCCATCCGGCATCAGGTATTCCTGGGCGGTGAATGTATCCGGCAGATGGAGATTCCAGTCACGCCGGTAGTCTCGCCAGCGCAGTGAATGCGTGTCCTTCTCGCGCGCGATGGCGTAAGCCGGGCAGGCGGCAGGGAATCCGTCGAGCACATAGGCCATCGTTCTGTCCGTATATCCGTCGTCGGCCAGAGAGCGGTGGGTTCGGGATATCGGGTCCATCGCCACCAGGGCGATTGCCTCGCTCCGCACGAACTCGCGTAACAGACGGGTGACCTGGGTCGCTTGATCGATGATCTGATCATTCAGGGCTGCCGCCGGCGTATCGAGCCGTACCGTTGCCGACATCGCATGGTCGATCGCTGCCAATTTCACGGTGAGCCTCCAGCTCGTGAAAGAACTTGCCGACGGTTCGTGATCGAATTCTTCTTCTTGGCCGCTGACGATCGGTCAGCTCGGCCGATTGCGACCTCAGAGCAAGGACCGCGCCAACCAACGCGAGCTACCACATCAACACGGTGGAATCTCACTCCGCTGATCCGATCGTCTGGATCGAAAGCAGGCACCGGGCTGAAAACTGCAATTGCATGTTAGAAGCGGCCGTTCCTTTAGTCAAAGGAGTGTCACACTTGGTTTTCGTTCAGGGCCAGCATTCCTGCCGCAAGCGGACCCGCAGCGCCCTCAATTGATGAAATTCTGGGCTCGGCTTGCTGCGCAACTTGCCACCCCGACCCTGTCTGTCCCCGCGGCGTCGCTCCGGCTCCCCTCCAGATTCAACGCCAAAATCGGTCAGCTGACGTATTGCTGAAAATCGGCAGAAAACCGAGGCTTTGGTCCAGGCGGTTCGATCGCATCGATGCGATCGCAGCCGCTGTCACGCGACGGTTGGCTGACAGCGCCGTCTTAGCCCAACAGGAAATCCGGCCCGGTCTCGGTCGCGATGCCGAGGACTCGTGCGCTCGATTGCAGGAGAGGTTGCTCAGATGGTTTCCCAAATCACCAGACGCTCAGTGACCGCGGGCATCGGCGCGACCGTCGCCGCACCTTTTGTTGGACGGACGGCATTTGCCGCGCAGCCGATCCTTCTCGGCGTTCCCTACTGCCAGACCGCCGCTGCCGGCGTTGCGGATCATCAGGACTTTCTGAACGGCACGACGCTCGCGATGGAGGAAATCAATGCCGCTGGCGGCATCCTCGGCAGGCCGTTGAAGCTGTTCACGACGGACATGAATGTTCTGTCACCGGAATCCTCCAAGCAGGCGCTCGCCGCCTGCGTGGACGCCAAGGTCGATGCGATCTCCTTCGCATTCACGCTTGTCCCGCTTCCGGCGATGGACGCCACCGTGAAGTACAAATGTCCGTACATCAACGGCAACGCGCAACGCGCCGGCACGTCTGCCGTCAAGGAGCACCCGGACAAGTACGGCCACATCTTCCAGTTCTGTCCGTCGGAAGTGAACTACGGATGGAGCTACGCTCTCTGGCTGGAGGACGAGGAGCGGCGGGGCGTCTGGAAGCCGAAGAACCGCAAGGTTCACATCATCCAGGAGCAGATCGGCTACTGCCAGACCATCTCGCGAGCCGCGCAGGAAGCGATCAAGCGGCGCGGGAAGTTCGAGGTCGCGCGGATCACGGACATCCAATATCCGGTGCAGGACTGGGCGCCGGTCATCCGCGAGATGAAGGAAGTCGATGCCGCCGCGATCATGGTGGATCATTGGGTGGCCGCCGAATACGCCGCCTTTTGCAAGCAATTCGTGGCGAGCCCGGTGCGCAACTCGCTGGTCTATCTCCAGTACGGCCCGTCCCAGCCGGAGTTCCTCGAGCTTGCCGGATCGGCCGCTAACGGCTTCGTCTGGGGCACGACCATGGGCATTTACGGCGACGAGAGAGGTCTCGCCTACAGGCAGAAGTACAAGAAGCGCTTTCCGGGCATAGCCGGGCTCGCCTACACCGGTATTGCGTACGACCAGACCTACTACCTGAAGAAGGCCTGGGAAGCCGTCGGCGATCCTCGCAAGTTCGGCGAAGTCTGCAACTGGATCCGCGCCAATCCTCAGCGCGGCGTCTGCGGCTACGTCGACATGGGTAATCCCTACCAGGAGGCGCTCCACTTTCCCGACAATGGCGGCGACGAACTGCAGGCACACAAGCTCGAGGCCGGCGTCGCGCAACTCTATGTCCAGGTCCAAGGTGGTGAGCACAAGATCGTCTATCCCGATCCGGTCTCGGAAATGAAGCTGATCTCTGCGCCGTGGTGGAGCTGATGCTCAGGCAACTCTCCTCCAGCGAAAAGGTCGAACAGGGCGGCAAGCCCGTCCTGTTTTCCTGCAGCGGCATTTCGCTCGAGCTTGGCGGCCGCGAAATTCTCCGCGACATCAACCTGCACGTCCATGCCGGGGAAGTGCTGGGCATCATCGGCCCGAACGGTGCGGGCAAGACCAGCCTGTTCGAGATCCTGTCCGGACGGATGCGTCCCAAGAGCGGCGCGGTCCTGTTCAAGGGTGAGAACGTCACCGCATTGCCGCTCTATTCCCGGTCGCGGCTGGGGATCGGCCGCACATTCCAGACCCCGGTTGTCCCTGACGAGCTGACCGTCGGCGAAACATTCAAGGCGGCGCGCCAGGCCTACCATCCGTTTCTCACCAGGTTCGACGCGGAATATGGTGCCGACCTCGTCGGCCTGAAGGTCAGCGACGACACACCTGCAACGCAGCTCGAAACCTTCAACCGGCGCAAATTGTTGCTGGCGTGCCTGTTGATGCGTCGGCCGTCGCTGTTGCTGCTGGACGAGCCGGCGGCGGGCCTGATCAATTCGGAAGTCGACGAGATCGACACCCTGCTGCGCATTCTCGCCAAGGAGATGAACATCGCGATCCTGATCGTCGAGCACCGCATCGAGCTCCTTGGGACGATTTCCGACCGCATTCTGGTCATGGATGCAGGGGAGGTCATCTCCGAGGGACTGATGGAGGACGTGATGGCCGATCCGAAGGTTCACGCGGCCTATTTCGAGGATTTCAGCGAAGAGGGCGACGCATGAACATCGCCGTGAACAACGCGTCCGGCGGTCCGGTGCGTCGGCCCCAGCGCGAGATCCTGAACGTCAAGGGGCTGTCCGCCGGCTATGGGCCGGTCCGCGTCATCCATGATCTCGATCTTGTCGTTCAATGTGGTGAGCGAATCGGAATCGTCGGCCTGAACGGTCACGGCAAGTCGACATTGTTCTACGCGATTGCGGGGCTCACCGGCTGGCAGCGCGGCTCGATCAAGCTGAATGGCAAGGAGGTCGGTCGCACGCGTAGCCAGGGGCCGGGCCGTTACACCCACGAGATTGTGCGCGCAGGCTTGGCGCTGATACCCCAGGGTGACGAGATATTCCATGGCCTGACCGTCGAGGAGCACCTCGATTCCGGAGCCTATACAGCGGTGGCCTGGCGCGATCGCGCGGCGCGCAAGCGCCGCATCCTGGAGATATTTCCCCCGTTGCGGAAGCTGATGGAGGTGCCCGTGGGGCGCCTGTCGGGCGGCGAACGGCGCATGGTGTCGATCGGCCGGGGCCTGATGACCGATGCCTCGCTCTTTCTCGTCGACGAGCCGTCGCTCGGGCTGGCGCCCAAGATCGGCAAGAGCGTGATCAATGCACTGATGGACGTCAAGCTCGGGGATGCCGCCATGATCATCGCGGAGCAGAACGTCGCCTTGCTCGAGGGACGCGTCGATCGCGTCATCGGCATGCATGTCGGCAAGCTCAAGGGCGAGGCCTCTGCGGCCCTCGCGTTGAACGTTCATCGAAAGGGCTAGGACGTGGATATTTGGTTCGTCGTCAGCAACACGATCATCCTTGCCTGCATCTATGGCACGCTCGCGATCGGCATTTCGATCACTTGGTCAAGCCTCGGTCTATTGAACCTGTCCTACGGTTTCATCTTCGCGTTCGCGGGCTACGGTGCTTGGCTGTTTTCCCAGCATCTCTCCACCTGGGGACCCGCAGTGCTGGCCGCCGGAATCCTCTCCGGCGCGCTCGGGGGCGTGATCATCTGCGCGCTTGGCTTTATACCGATCCACGACAAGCCGAACTTTACCATCCGCGGCCTGATCGCGACGCTCGCGATCAATCTGATCGGCACGCAATTCCTGCTCTGGTGGTTCGGTCCGCGCTCGAAGAGCCTGCCGGAGATCTTCGGCAACTGGTCGGTATCGCTGCCCGGCGTGGTCTTCACGGCTGATAAAGTTGGCAACGTGGTCACGTCCGTCCTAATGCTGGCGATCGTTCTCAGGTGGATGCAGTCGAGCCGCCGCGGCCTCGAGATCCGCGCCATGATGATGAATCCCCATGCGGCCTCCATCGTCGGCATCGGCGTGCGACGGACCTCCTTCTACGTCATGGGTATCACGGGCGGATTGGCGGGTCTCGCTGCCGTCCTGCTCTCCCAGACCTACTACATCTCGCCCTTTGGTGGACTGATGCCAATGATCAAGGGCGTCAGCATTGCGCTCTGCGGCGGACTCGGCAGCGTGCGCGGCGCCGTCATCGCGGCGATCGTGCTCGGCCTGAACGAGGCGCTGACAGGCATGTTGATCGGTGGCCGCTACGTCCTCATCACTCAGTTCGTCGTGATTATCGTCATCCTCTTGGTCCGTCCGCGCGGCATCGCCGGACTGCTCGACAAGGCGCGGGAGGCCTGAGCAATGTCCGGTGATAGCGGCATGAAATGGCGCAATCCACTCTTCGTCTGGGGTGGCAGGAGCGACGTGGAAGAACTTCCGACCATTCCGTTCCGAAGCCATCAGGAGGTCTGGGAAAGAGCCCGTCAATCGAAGACGAAGCTGAACCCGGTCGGACGCCTGCGCTACTATTACAAGTGGCCGGGCCATGGCGGAAGGATGTGGAATCGTCTTCGCTACTGGCCGACGCGCCGCCGGGTGCTGCGCCTGCGCGGGGAGTACAATCCCAAGACCTTGCGCGCGGAGAAGACGATTGTCGACAAGCGGCCGATCTGGTGGCTACTGGGGCTTCTTGCGCTGGCGATTGCGCCCCTGTCCACGCCAGGTGATCTGCAGAATACGCTGCTGACGGCGGGAGCCACGTTCGGCATCTATTCCGCCATCAGCCTGTGCTGGATGCTCATCATGGGCACCGCGGGTGTCTTCTCGCTCGCCACCTATGCAGTGGTCGGTACGGCCGCCTTTGTTACGGCACTGCTCGCGGTCAACTACGCGCTGCCCTGGTGGCTGTTGCCGCCCATCGGTGCGCTCGTCGGGCTGGTCTTCGGCGGGATCATCGCGCTGCCGGCCACGCGGTTGGATGGCTTCTACTACGCGCTTCTCACGCTCGGGCTCAATGAGCTCTGCCGGGTCTACTTCGTCACATCGAAGGAATTCGGGTCCGCCAACGGCGGCTTGTATGGCGCAGCGACCTATGTGCCGGAAGACTGGTCGCAGTTGGGTCAGCTGCTTCTGGCGTATTACGCCTGCTTCGGCCTGATGCTGCTCGCGTTGCTGCTCTACCGGTTCGTCAACGGCCGCAGGCTTGGCCGAATCCTTCGCATGGCGCCGGAAAAGCGCGAGGCTTTCGCCGAGGCGACCGGAGTGAACTTCCGCCAGGCGCGGATCTGGGTGTTCCTCATCTCCTCGACGGCGCTGGGCTTCATTGGCGGATTCTACACCTCGAATTTCGGCGGCGTGGCGTTCTCGATCTTCAACTTCGACACCGTCCTGCTCGGCCTCGCCATGCTGGTGATCGGGGGCGTGGGACGTGCGGAAGGCGCGGTGGTCGGCACCCTCATCGTCGTGTTCTTCGATCAGGTGCTGAACACATTGGGGCCTGCGCGCTTCATCATCATCGGCCTCATCATGCTGCTGGTCGTTCTTTACCTGCGCAACGGGCTTTTCGGGATCAAGGCGCAGTTCCGCGCCTGGCGCGACAAGAAGAAGAGCGAGCGGAGGTCGACGCGGGCGGAGAAGGGCGGCGAGATGTTGCCCGAGGAGGCGACCGAGACCGACGACAAGAGCGTCGTCTATCAGCGGCGCCACGACAAGATGACCCGCGACCATCTCAAGACGCTGGTGTCGCCGGAGCTCATCGAGGAGCATCGCCATTCCCTCAATGGACAGCACAGCGAGGCGCTCGAGCGGCTGTTGATCTACTTCCGCACCCGTCCGCAAGTGGAGAAGTACGCCATCATGGCCGTGGAACGCTTCGAGGGGTACCGCATCGTGGCGCTGTCCGGCCATCGCGGCGTAGCACCGCGCGTGGTCGAGGACAGGATCTACTCGACCCCGGACGAGGCTTGCCACGGCGTCTTCATGCGGCGCGTTCAGGACTTGCTGGAGTCCTGAACCGTTTGAATTCACGAGTTGAGCTGTGCCCAGCGTGCTCGGCGGACATTCGATTGACCATGATCAAAGGGAGTTGGTGGTGACACCGGTCAGGCTATTTGGCTACACGGACAGGATCTCGGTCAAGCCGGGCGAAGCTATCCGGTTTCACGTCAGTGCAGAGGGAACGGATACCGCCGAGGCGCAGCTGGTGCGCTTGATCCACGGCGACGAAAGCCCCGCCGGGCCCGGCTTCGTCGAGGAAGAGGTGGCATGCGACGCGAACGGCGCATGGCGAGTCGAACGGCAGTTCACGCAGGTCGGATCGTTCCTCGAGGTCGATGATCGCGAGGGCTGGCTGGCCTTCAAGGGCAGCTTCTCTCTGTTCGCTTTCATCCACCCGACCTGGCCCGCAACCGGAAAGCGTCAAACCATCATCGGCCGGTGGGACGGCGACCTCAAGCAAGGATATGGGATCGGCCTTGACGAGAACGGTCGTCTGCAGTTCTGGATCGGACGCGGCGGAGAGGCGGTCGAGTGCCTGACAACCGATGCGCCGCTGCAGGTGCAGATGTGGTATTTCGTGGCCGCAACCTTCGATGCCGAAACGCGGCGGGCGACCTTGTATCAGGTTGGCGTTGGCAACAGGTATAACGGCCTGCTGGGCAAGGTTGCGCTGCTCGATTATGATTGCCACGGCACCACGAGCTTCCAGACCGGGCCCGCCAATCCCTCTACGACTCCGTTCCTGATGGCAGGGTCGTGCGGCCGCGATGCGCAGCGGCGTGCATGCGTGTCGGAGCTCTATTGGGGCAAGATCGACCGGTGCGGCGCATTTGATCAGGCTCTAGGGCCGGCCGAGCTCGACGCCATCCGGAGCGGGCTTGTCCCCGCGATGGAAAGCCTGGTCGCGTTCTGGGACACGAGTGCAGGATACACCGATCGCGGCATCGGCGATCTCGTGGTCGACGTCGGGCGGCATAAGCTGAATGCCCGAGGATACAACCGGCCGGTTCGCGCCCAGACCGGCTGGAACTGGCGTGGCTTCACCGATTGCTTCCGGCTGGCGCCGCACGAGTTCGGGGGCATCGAGTTTCATGCCGACGCGCTAACGGATTGCAATTGGGAGACGACCAGGGTCGTTACCCTGCCGCGGGAGCTCAAGAGTGGCTGCTATGCCATGCGGCTGCGTTCCGGTAGCGGTGATCGCTTCAGCGAGGAGCACGTTGTTTTTTTCGTGCGGCCGGAAAAACCGCGGGCGCGCATCGCATTCCTATTTCCGACGTTGACCTATCTTGCCTTTGCGAACGAGCGCTTGAGCTTCGATCATCCGGAACGCGAAGCATTGACCGGTCAGCCGGCCGTGCTGTCCGACATCGATATCGAGATGCACAAGCGAGCAGATTTCGGGCTGTCGACTTACGATACGCACGCCGACGGCAGTGGAGTTTGCTACAGCTCCTATCATCGTCCAATCATGAACATGCGGCCGAGATACAGGACGCCGAGCCTTGACGTTGCCTCGGGACTGGCTGCGGATCTCTCGATCGTCGCATGGCTCGACCAGAGCGGCTTCGAATACGAGGTCCTGACCGACGAAGACCTGCATCGCGATGGATCGGCGGCATTGTCGCCGTACGCCTGCGTTATCAGTGGTGCGCGGCCTGAATACTACACAGAGCGCATGCTGGACGCGACCGAGGACTATATCGCCGACGGCGGCCGCTACATCTATGCGGGCGGCAACGGATTCAATGCCACGGCAGGCGTTCGCGACGGCGAACCGTGGATCGTGGAGTGTCGCCGTCGTGATGACGGGTACAAGCCGTGGATATCGCGCTACGGCGAGCACTACATGGCTACGGACGGGATGCGCGGCGGGCCGTGGAAAGTGCTCGGACGGGCGACCCAGAAGCTGGTCGGGATCGGCCTGAGTAGCTCGGGCGGTGGACGAAGCGAACCATACCGGCGGATGCCGGACAGCTATCACCGCACCGTGTCCTGGATCACCAAAGGTGTCGATGGCGAGATCATCGGCGACTTTGGCCTTGCGAACAACGGCGCGGCGGGGCTCGCTCTCGATTACTACGACCGTGCCCTTGGCACACCGCCGCACACCAGGGTCATCGCATCGTCGGGTGGGCACACCGACAGCTACGTCGTGAACCAGCAGCTCGTTCTTTATTCCTATCTCGGCCTCTATGGGTCGTATGACTGGCGCGTTCATGCCGACATGACCTACTTCACGGCGCCGCAAGGGGGAGCGGTGTTCGCGTGCGGCTCGGTCGCGTTCGCGCAATCCCTGCCGGTCAACAATTTCAGAAACAGCTCGTCCCGCGTGCTGGCCAATGTCGTCGAGGCGTTCGTCAGGACGGGCAGGTTGCCCGGACTTGCCTGGGTCAATGAGGAAAAGCAGTGGGCTTGAAACATTCGTCGCGGGAGGCCGTGCCGGTACGCCCGGCCGGGACGGTTCACGACAGACATTTGCACAAGCAGGGGAGTTGAGCATGCTGCCTCTCGAATACGACAGGTCTCAGGACCGCGACATCATCGTCCGGGATCGCTTCGACGACTTCCGGCGCGAGTTCCTGCGAACGCTTGTGACGCCCGAGGTGATCGATGAGCACCGGCGGTCGCCGCTCGGCCAGCACAGCGAGCGGCTGGAGCGACTGCTAATCTATTTCCGTCAGCGACCATTGGACGAAAGATATGCGGTCAGGGTCGTCAAGCCGTTCCGCACGTATCAGGTGGTCAGGCTGTCGGGGCATCGGGGCGTTCCCCCGCGTGTAATTGATGAGGCCGTCTACGCGTCAGCGAACGACGCCTGTCATGGCCTGTTCCTGCGCTGCATCCGCGACCTTCTCGAAACCTAAGGCATGATCCGGAGAAGTGCGCAGCGGTTTTCCGAACGGATCATGCTTGAACAACAACCTGAAGCGCGATGACGATTCATCCTGATCGCATCGCGCTTTGGAGCTAGCTGCAACACGCTGGCTGGGGCAGGCGCCTCGCCCAGCTTCTCGATTGGAAACTCCGCACCATGGCGCAGATCAAGATATTCGGCTACGCAGACAAGATCTCGGTGAAGCCCGGCGATACCATTCAGTTCCACATCAGTGCCGACGGCACCTCCACCGCTGAAGCCCATCTCGTGCGCTTGATCCACGGGGATGAGCATCCGCTCGGTCCGGGATTGATCGAGGAGGAGATCGATTGCGTCGCCAACGGCACCTGGGGGGTCGAGAAGCAATTCACGCAGGTCGGATCCTTCCTCGGGGTCGCCGATCCCGGCCGCAAGCTCGCGCTGGATGGCAGCATCACGCTTTGTGCGTTCATTTGGCCGACATGGCCGGATGTCGGACATCGTCAATGTCTGCTCGGCCGCTGGGACAATGACAGGAATCACGGTTACGGCCTCGGAATCAATCCGAGCGGCAGGCTGGAGTTCTGGGTCGGGAGTGGGAATGAGGTCGATTATCTGCAGGCGGAGCTGCCGTTGCAGAAACAGGCCTGGTATTTCGTTGCGGCCACCTTCGATGCCCGAAGCGGTCGTGCCACCCTCTACCAGGAAGGGGTCGTCAACCGTTACAACAGCTTGCTCGGCAAGGTCGCGCCGGTCGAATATCGCTCGCATGTGTCGGAGGTGTTTCGGTTCCGGCAGAACAACCTGGCCGATACGCCCTTCCTCGTGGCCGGCTCACGCGACTGGCACGCGCTCCGCGGCCACTTCGTGTCGCAGCTCTACTGTGGGAAGATCGATCGCTGCGGCGTGTTCGATCGGCCCTTGACCCGCGAGGAGCTCGACGCGATCCGCTCGGGCGGTCAGCCTCCGTCATACGGCATGGTGGCATATTGGGACACCACGAAGGGTTACACCGATCATGGCATCGGCGATGTCGTGGTCGACATCGGACCAAACCGTCTCGACGCCAACGGCTACAACAGGCCGGTGCGCGCGCAGACCGGCTACAACTGGAACGGCCGCAACGACTGCTTCCGTCTCGCCCCGCATGAATACGGCGGCGTCGAATTCCACGCCGATGCGATGATCGACAGCAACTGGAAGGTCACCAAGGCGCTGCAGCTGCCTGCAACCCTGCGCAGCGGCGCCTACGCGATCAGGCTGCGCGGTGGCGACGGCAAGGGCATGGCTGAGGAATACATCGTCTTCTTCGTGCGGCCGCGCGTGCCGACAGGGCGTATTGCCCTCCTGTTTTCGACTGCGACCTATCTCGCCTATGCCAACGAGCGCTTCGCAACCGACGGCCACATCGTGCAGCCGATGGCCGGTCAGCCGCCGACGATCTCCGAGGTCGACATCGAAATCTACGAAAACCCGGAATTCGGCGGAGGCTGCTACGACTCGCACGCGGATGGCGCCGGCATCTGCTACTCGAGCTACCATCGCCCGATGGTGAACATGCGGCCGAAATATCGGATCTCGGCGTTCGACCTGCCCTGGAATTTTCCAGCGGATCTCTCGATCCTGGCCTGGCTCGAGCACAAGGGATACGACTACGACATTTTGACCGATGAGGATGTTCATCTGGAGGGTGTCGCCGCAATGGCCCCCTATGCGTGCATCCTGAATTCCAGCCATCCGGAATATCACTCCGTGCGGATGCTCGATGCGCATGAGGATTACATCGCCGGTGGCGGACGCTTCATATGCATGGGCGCCAACAGCTTCTGCTGCAATGTGGCGTTTCGCGACGACGAGCCATGGATCATGGAATGTCGCAAGACCGGTGGACACTGGATAGCCTGGGCGGCACGACCGGGCGAGTACTATCTCGCCACGACGGGGCAAATGGGCGGAATCTGGACCGGCTTCCAGCGCTGGGGGCAGAAGCTGGTCGGCAACACGTTTGCCGGCGAAGGCTTTGCCCATAGCCAGCCCTATCGGCGGATGCCGGACAGCTATGATCCCGCGCTGGCTTGGATCACCGAGGGGATCGAGGGGGAGCTTATCGGCGATTTCGGCCTCGGCAACGGTGGAGCGGCCGGCATCGAGATAGACTGCTACAAGCTGGGGTTCGGCACGCCGCCCAACACCAAGATCATTGCATCCTCGGGTGGTCATCCGGACAACTACATCGCCCACGACGAGGAGGGGACCCACGCGCATCAGGGTTTCAGTGGGACGCACAACTATATCCTGCGGGCCGACATGGTGTATTTCGAGGGGCCGAACAACGGCGCGGTTTTTGCTACCGGATCCATCGCATTCGGCAGTGCCCTGCCGATCAACGGATTCGAGAACAACGTCTCGCAGCTTCTGGGTAACGTGGTGGATGCGTTCGTCAAGCCGGGGCCGTTGCCTAGCTCGGTAAGCAAGTCCGGAACGAAGGCAACGGGCGGCAAGCGTCTTGCCGTCTAGTCGGCATGGGCAAACTAGATATCATTGGCTGGATTTAGCTCAAACTTGCCCATGATGGATTGGAGCGAGAGTTCAGTAATTCCAGCCAGTTAGATGGCCGCCTGTGCACGACGTGTGCACCGGTAGATCAAGAAAAATCCATCATTAGCAAGCTTTGGCAATCGGCCTTGTGGCAATGATGGGGCTCGGGAAGCTAGTTTCGTGCGATTAGGACTGACGTGCGGATGTCTTCGCCGGGTGCCCGTCGATGTGGCAGCCTCAATGAGCGTCTGATGAATTGCTCAAACCAGAGCGGGCCGATGACCACAAACTTGGAGACGCCATTGAGTGCGCGCATGGCATGCTCGCGGCAACGCAGGGGGTTGCCGCCAGACGGGAAATGCACCGCAAACAAGTTGAGTGTCTTCCCGTCAGGCAACTGAAAAGGAGCTTCTGTGATGTCGCGCGTTGCGCGGCAGTCATCTTTGTCGTTTCTGAAGTCGATCTTGTGCGCGCGAGGCGTACCGGCCAGAGGCAATTGGAGAGGATGCCAACATCAATCCCACGGTCGAGATCGACAACGGTGGAATTCAGTTCAACTTCGACGGTGTATCCGAGGCCGGACAGAAACTCGGTGTTCAGTCTTGTGAGGATCGCCGGGTTTTCGAGTTCGGGAAGAATGATGATGTCGGGTTGGGGCTGAACTACTCGGATCCTCGAGTTCCTCGCTGCAGTCTTGAGCAGCGGGCCGGTTGCATTCCTCGGCGACATGTTGTGGATCACAAGTCCTGTTTGGGTGCGATTAATAGCCCATTTTCTGGATCATCATGAAATCGACATCGGCAGAATTGGGATCAACGAAGCAGACCCTGAGGAGTGGGACTTCATTAACGCCGAGTTTGCTACGAGATCGGAACTCGGAAAATGAACTCATGACGAACCAACGTCACGCACGCGCAGCAGTGCTCGAAGGATCCTGCGACAGCTCTGACAACTGTCGCCTATAGGCGTCGTGCGCGCGACGTGTGCAGAGACCAGAGAAAGAACTTGCGAGAGCTGGCGTCAGTTGTCCTTTCTGAGGTGTGCTGGATAGTGGTGAGTTGAGATGGCGGCCGCGGAGGTGCGGGCTTCAACCATCATGAAGGCCCTGGACGAGCAGCGCGTTCACGTGGCGCCGCACTGTCGAGCGCGGCGTTCCGGATGCTCGGCACGGCGATCCGCCAAACCAGCAGCCGCGTTCAGTTGCGGCGAGCCGGTCGCGAACTACCAACTCGTTCAGGCGATGATCGCCGACTGCCCGACCGAGATTTTCAAGTCGATGATCCTCGATCCTGCGCGCAAGCGCAACCGCGCCTCCGGAGGGGATCCTGCTGGAGTCGCGCGACAATAGCGTAAGCTATCCGGCCTGTGTCTTCGCCGATGACAACATGGAACGGTAGCGGGCCGGCAACTCAGCCTTCGAGTTTCGGTTGCCGCGGACACGGCAACCCCGAACCTTTGCGCGCCGAACGGCTCTCCGCGAGCGGCTTCTGCTCCGGCTGCCGGCAGCGGCGTTTGAACCCCCGGCGCTGGTCGACGGCACTGGTAGTTGGATCCTACCGCCGGGGGCAACGGCGTCGAACCACGCATTCGGGCTTGCCGGACGGTGGTAGCTTTGCTAATAGTTAAACGGTCAGTCGGATTATTATTCGGACGAGGCCAGACGATGAACGTCGTGCGACGGATGGCGCAATGGAACGAGCTGATCCACCCCGATCGGGTCCATGGCTCGCTCTACACCGACCGTTCCATCTTCGAGGCGGAGCTGCAGAACATCTGGTACCGGACCTGGGTCTATGTCGGCCACGAGAGTGAGGTTCCGAACGCCAACGACTACGTCGTCAAGTCGATCGGCCCGCAATCCGTGATCATGACGCGCGGCGAGCACGGCAAGGTCAACCTGCTGCTCAACCGCTGTTCCCATCGCGGCAATCAGGTCTGCTCCTATGAGCGCGGCAATGCGCGGTCCTTCACCTGTCCGTTCCACTCATGGACGTTCGCCAATGACGGTCGCCTGGTCGGCTATGCCTTCCCCGACGGCTACGAGGGACAGGACAGGGCCGAGCTCTCGCTCGGTCGAGTGACGCGCGTCGAATCCTACCGCGGGTTCGTGTTCGGCTCCTTCGCCGCCGATGGGCCAACGCTGAAGGAGCATCTCGGAGGGGCCGCCGAGACCATCGACCGGCTGGCGCGCGCCTCGCCGGAGGGCGAGGTCGAGATCACGGCGGGCTTCCTCAAGCATCGCGTGAAGGCGAACTGGAAGTTCATCCTGGAGAACGAGTGTGACGGGTACCACCCGGCCTTCGTTCACACCTCGATCTTCGGCGTCGCCGACAGCATGATCGGCAAGCTCTATGGCGGGACCTCGACTGCGTTGACCCGCGACTACGGCAACGGCCACACGGAGATCGACCTGCGGCCCGAGTTTCGCAAGCGCGATCTGCCGATGAGCTGGTTCGGCACCAGCGAGGAGCGCTTGCCCGACTACGCGGCGCGCATGAAGGCGGCTTATGGCGATACGTCCGCGCGCGAGATCATGATCGACGGCACGCCGCATGTGATGATCTTCCCGAACCTGTTCATTGCCGAAATCCAGATGTTCGTCATTCAGCCGCTCGGTGTCGACGACAGCGTGCAGCACGTCACGGCGCTCCAGTTCAAGGGGGCGCCTGATCTCAACCGCCGCCTGCGCCAGCAGACCATGGGCTCCGTCGGCCCGGCCGGCTTCCTGCTTGCCGACGATTCCGAGATGTACGAGCGCTGCCATCGCGGCGTGCTGGCGCGCAATCCGGAATGGGTCTTTCTCGGCCGCGGCGAAAAGCGCGAGCGCCGGGACGAGCTCGGCTTCAAGGTCGGCCACGTCACCGACGAAGTGCCGTCGCGCGGCATCTGGGCCCACTATCGCAAACTGATGGAGACCGCCTGATGCTGTCGCGCGAGAGCAGCGCCACGCTGATGAGCGCCGTGACCGCTTTCCTGAATCGCGAGGCGCGCTTGCAGGACGAGCATCAGTACGAAGCCTGGGAAAGGCTCTGGACCGATGACGGCGTCTACTGGGTGCCGGCCAACGGCGCCAATATCGATCCGGAGCGGGAGATGTCCATCATCTACGACAACCGCTCGCGGATAGCCCTGCGCGTGCGCCAGCTCATGACAGGCAAGCATTTCACCCAGACGCCGCAATCGAACCTGCGCCGGCTCGTCTCCAACATCGAGCTGATGGACGAGCAGCAGGGCGGCGACATCGTGGTCGCCAGCAACAGCCTGATCTTCGAATCGAGCTTGCGCGACGACACGCTGTGGGCCGCCCGCAACGAGTATCGACTGCGCCGTGTCGATGGCGATCTGCGCATGGCTTACAAGAAGGTGGTGCTCGTCAACAACGACAAGGCGATCTACACGCTGTCATTCCTAGTCTAGGAGAGGTCTCGCGCCATGATCGATAGGGGACCTGTTCTGCTCGACATCGACAAGGGCATCGCGCATCTGCGTCTCAACCGGCCCGATGCCGCGAACGGGATGAGCGTCGAGCTTCTCGGCGCGCTCTGCGATGCCATCATGGCGTGTCACGGCCACCCCGATCTGCGCGTGGTGCTGCTGAGCGGCGAGGGCGCGAACTTCTGCGCCGGTGGCGACGTGCGTGCCTTTGCATCCAAGGGCGAGAAATTGCCGGACTATATCCGCCAGGCGACGGCCTATCTGCAGAACGCGGTCACCGGCTTGTTGCGGCTCGAAGCGCCCGTCATCGCCTCGGTGCATGGCTTTGCGGCGGGGGGCGGCGGGTTCGGCCTCGTCTGCGCCTCCGACATCGTCATCGCCGCCGAGTCGGCCAGGTTCCTTGCGGGGGCGACGCGGGTGGCGATGGCGCCGGATGCGGGCGTGTCCGTCACGCTGTCCCGCCTGGTGGGCCTGCGGCGCGCGATGTCGATTCTCCTCACCAATCCGGTGATCCCGGCGTCCGAGGCGCTGCACATGGGAATCGTCACCAAGGTCGTTCCTGACGGCGAACTCACGGAGGCCTCGCTGGCGCTGGCGCGCGAGCTCGCCGCCGGCGCACCGAAGGCGCTTGCCGCGACCAAGCGCCTGGTCTGGGCCGGCACCGGGACCAGCATCGAGCAATGCCTGTCGGAGGAGGCGCGTACGGTTTCAGAGCTGTCGGGCATGGCCGACGCGCGCGAGGGCCTTGCAGCCGTCATCGAGCGGCGCAAGCCCGTCTTCACGGGACGCTGAGGCGTGGTGGACAGCCTGCCATTTGGACGTCTGGACGGCCGGCGCGCCTTCGTGTCGGGCGGCGCGCGGGGCATTGGCGCTGCGATTGCGAAGAGCTTCGTCGACGCTGGCGCCAACGTCGTGATTGCCGACCTCGATATGACCCAGGCTTCCGAGATCGGGCGGCAGATCCGCGCCATGGCGGTTCGCCTCGACGTCAGCGATGCGGGCGCGGTGCAGGCGGCGATGGCGCAGCACGGGCCGTTCGACATCCTCGTCAACAATGCCGGGATCGACCAGCACGCCTTCTTCACCGAGACCACGCCGCAGGACTGGGCGAAGCTGATCGCGGTCAATCTTACGTCCGTCCTGGCTTGCACCCACGCCGTCCTGCCGGCAATGCAGGCTGCGAGGTACGGCCGCATCATCAACATCACATCCGAGGCCGCCCGGCTCGGCTCCAAGGGTGGGGCGGTTTACTCAGCCGCCAAGGGCGGGGTCGTCGCCTTCACCAGGAGCATGGCGCGAGAGAACGCGCGCTACGGCATCACGGCGAATGCGATTGCGCCCGGCCCGATCCGCACGCCAATGCTGGAGCAGGCGGTCGCCCGCGGTGGCGACAAGATCTTTCGCGCGATGACCGACGCGACCTTACTGGGGCGGCTCGGCGAGCCGGATGAGGTTGCAGCAGCCGCGTTGTTCCTCGCCTCCGACCAGGCCGCTTATATCACGGGTGAGACGCTCGGCGTGTCCGGCGGCATGGGGATCGGCGGCTGAGATGAAGGATGCGGCCAGCGATATTGCGGTGACCCCCGTGGATCGTGCGGTCGAGCGGCTGCAGTCGATCTACCGCAAATGGACGCGCGATACGGGCGTCGAGCAGATGCGCCACGATTGGGATGAAGCGTTCGCGGGTTGCTCCGTGCCGGTGACCTGGCGTCAGGTCTCCGCCGGCGGTGTCGAGGGCGAGTGGATCCTGCCTCCCGCCGCGCCGCAGGAGAAAGCCATTCTCTATCTCCATGGCGGCGGCTTCCGTATCGGGTCGATTGCCTCGCACCGCGATCTGATCGCGCGCATCGGTCATGCCTGTGGCTGCCGCGTCCTGGCGATCAACTACCGCTTGGCGCCCGAGCATCGCTTTCCAGCCGCGCTGGACGATGCGCTGGCCGCCTGTCGATACGTGTTCGACCAGGGTTTGCAGCCGGCTGACATCGCGCTCGCGGGAGATTCGGCCGGCGGCAATCTGGTGCTGGGCGCCATGCTGGCGTTGCGCGATCGCGGCGAGACCCTGCCGGCTGCCGCCGTGCTGATGTCGCCATGGACCGACCTCGCCGCGACAGGTGCGAGCTACGAAAGCCGCGCGACGGGCGACCCCATCCATCAGCGTGCGATGATCCTTGCGCTTGCGAAGAACTATCTGGGCCGGGATGGCGATCCGCGTCATCCGCTGGCCTCGCCGCTCTATGCCGATCTGTCCGGCTTGCCGCCGCTTCTGATCCAGGTCGGCGACCGCGAGACGGTGCGCGACGATTCGACCGAGCTCGCCGCCAGAGCCAGGGCTGCCGCCGTCAACGTCGAGCTGCAGGTCTTCGATGGCATGATCCACGTGTTCCAGATGTTCCCGGAAATCCCGCAGGCCGGCGAAGCGATCGCGGCGCTGGCAAAATTCCTGCGCGGACATCTTCACATTGACGATGGGAGGGCGGCACAATGAACGTCATGACCTCAGGTTCCTGCCAGCCTGTCGAAGCCGAATTCCAATTCTCGGAGCAGCCCAATCTGCCCGAGGAGCTTCGCATGCTGCGCGAGCAGGTACGCCGCTTCGTCGAGAGGGAGGTGGTGCCGCATGGCGACGGCTGGGAGCGCGACGGCAAGATCCCGCGCGAGATCTTTCGCCGCATGGGCGCGCTCGGATTCCTCGGCATGCGCCATGCGCCGGAGTATGGCGGCACCGACATGGGGCCGCTGGCCTCGATGGTGTTCGCCGAGGAGCTGGGGCGCTCGAGTTTCGGCGGGTTTACGTCGTCGACCCTGGTGCACACCGACATGTCGGCGGTGCACATCTCGCTGCGCGGCACGCCGGAGCAGAAGCAGAAATATTTGCCGGCGATCATCCGCGGCGAGACCATCTGCTCGATCGCAGTGACCGAGCCAGACGCCGGCTCCGACGTTGCGGGCCTGAAGACCCGGGCAACCCGCGATGGCGACGGCTGGCTGATCAACGGCTCCAAGATGTTCATCACCAACGCGGTCTACGGCGATATCCTGATCGTCGCGGCCCGTACCGATCCGCATGCCAAGGGCAGCCGCGGTCTTTCGCTGTTCGTCGTCGAGCGCAATCTGCCCGGCATCGCCGTGACCAAGCTCGACAAGCATGGCTGGCTCTGCTCGGACACCGCCGAAATCGCATTCCATGACGTCCGTGTGCCGGCCAATGCCCTGCTCGGAGAGGAGAACAAGGGCTTCTACGGCATCATGGAGACGTTCCAGAATGAGCGCATCTGCATCGGCGGCATCTGCGCCGGGGAATCCGCCAAGGCGATCGAGCTGACGGCAAACTACGTGAAGACACGGCAGGCGTTCGGCGGACCGCTCTGGAACCAGCAGGCCGTGCGTCTGAAGCTCGCCCAGCTCGCGGCCAAGGCCGCAGCCGCGCGCCAGCTTGCCTATCACGCCGCCGAACTCGCCGCGGCTGGGCAGCCCTGTTTGCGCGAAGTGTCGATGGTCAAGGCGCTGTCGCCCGAGGTGCTGCACGAAGTCGTGCACGGCTGTCTGCAGTTGCACGGCGGCAGCGGCTTCATGCGCGGCACGCCGATCGAGCGCATGGTCCGGGACGCGAGGGTCCTGACCATCGGCGGCGGCGCCACCGAGGTCATGCTGGAAGAAGTCGCGAAGCGGATGTAGCCGGACCCTTCTGGACTGGGAGCACGAGCATGCAGAACACGCGTTCCGACACCGCGCGGGCGCTCTACGCGGCACTGGCGGCCGGAAACAGGGAGCAGCTCGAGATGCTGCTCCATCCGGATTTCGTCGGCGAGATCGCCGAGGGGATGCCCTTCGGCATTGGCGGCCGGCACGAGGGCTCCTCCGCGATGCGCCGCAACGGGTGGGGAGCGATCGCCCGGCGCTTTGCCGCACGTGCAGAGCCGGAGCGCTTTCTCGAGGTCGGAGAGGCGTGCCTGCTCGTGACCGGCCGGTATCGTGGCGAGGGCAGGCATGGAGGAACCTCTCTCGACGCCTCCTTTGCGCACCTCATCACGTTCGAGGGGGAGCGTATCACGCGCCTCGAGCAATATACCGATACGGCCCGCTGGCATCATGCCGCAAGCCCCTTCAAGACCGTCGTCCTCGATATCGCAGACGGTGTCGCAACGCTTCGGCTAAATCGTCCCGACAAGGGCAATGCCATCAACGAAGAGATGGCCGCGGATCTCGAAGAAGCTTCCGTGCGAATTGCCGAGGCCCCGGCCTTGCGCGCCGTCCTGATTGCGGGAAGCGGATCGAACTTCACCATGGGAGGCGATGTCCATCTCTTCGCCGGCACGCCGTCGCCCGAGCTGCCGGGCAAGCTTCGCCGCATGATCGACGGTTACCATCGCGCCATCGATCGCCTGACCAGCATCGATGCACCGGTCGTTGCGGCGGTGCGCGGCGCGGCGGCCGGCGGCGGATTGGGCCTTCTTTACATTGCAGACATCGTGGTCGCATCCACCGACGCGCGCTTTGCGCTCGGATATGGCGCGCTGGGTCTGACGTCCGATGGCGGCAACACTTGGTTCCTGCCGCGGTTGGTCGGAATGCGGCGGGCGCAGGAACTGTTCCTGCTGAATCGCCGCCTGTCGGCGCAAGAAGCCCTGGAATTCGGCCTGGTCTCTCGCCTCGTGCCGGACGATGCCTTGGAAGCGGAAGCGATTGCCGTAGCCCGCGAACTGGCGGCGGGGCCGACGAGGGCCTTCGGCGCCATGCGGCGCATGCTACGGCAGTCATTTGAAACGAGCCTCGGCACTCAACTCGAAGCCGAAATGCAATCCATCGTCAGCGCGAGCCAGTCCGACGATGCGCGCGAGGGCATCGCCGCCTTTGCGGCCAGGCGTCGGCCCGTCTTTAGAGGCGGATGACCGGGCGCCGCCCCGGCCATCCGCCTGACGTCGTTACTTCACGGGCTTGAAGCTGACCGTCGCCGTGTCGGCCTGCATAATCTGCAGCCTCTGGTTCGAGAAGCGGACGCCGGGTCCGAAGCTGATCGGAGCCATCACGCCGGTCTCGACATTTTTGGTCTTCTCCAGCTCGCTGATCGTGCAGGCCCAGGTCGGCTGCTTGCCGCAACGCTCGATCGCCGCAATCAAGACCTTGGCCGCGGCATAGCCGCTCATCGTGTAGCGATTGATCCCCTTGAACTCGGCTTCCGACACGAGCGGCTTTGCCTTCTCGAGGAACGCCTTGCCGGCTTCGCCGGCAAAAGGCTCGACATAGTCCACCGCGAAGATGCCATCGCCGGCCGGTCCCATCAGCTTGAGCACCGGCTCGACGCGACCGGGCCAGAAGATGCCGGTCACCGGCTTGACGTTGAGCTTTTCGAGTTCCTTCATCATCGCGATATTCTCAGCGATGATACCGCCGGCCAGAAAGACTTCGGCGCCGGATTCCTTCAGTTGGAGCATGTCGGACGAGAAATCCTGCTGGCCCTTCTTGTAATTGCCGCTGTAGACGACGTTCAGCTTCTTCGACTTGACCACGGAATCGAAGCCGTCGCGCACTGTGATGCCGTAGTCGTCGTCCTGCGTGATGAGACCCCATTTCTTGCCGGGGTTCTTTTCTGCGAGGTAGTTGACGAGATGGATGATTCCTTCCTCGTAGGATTGACCGACCACGAACACGTTCTTGCGCGGCGGCTCCCACAGCAGCTTGACCGGTGCGACGTCGATCACCGTCGGGATGCCTGCCTTCTCCAGCACGGGCATCACGGCGATCGACTGGCCGGAGCCGGACATGCCGAGCATGGCAAAGACCTTGTCGACCTCAATCAGCTTCTTGGCGCCCTGGATGGTGCGCGCGGTGACGTAGCCGTCGTCCTCCAGCACGTACTTGATCTTGCGGCCGTTGATGCCGCCGGCATTGTTGGCTTCCGCAACCGCGATCTTGTGGCCGATCGAGGCAGCGACGCCAAGGAGCGCCGGTGGACCGGTGAGCGGTTCGACGTCGCCGATCAGGATCTCCGTGTCGGTGATACCAGGATCGGCGGCCAGCGCGCTGCCGCCGGCGAGCAGGGTTGCTGCGAGCAGCAGGGACGCAGTCATTGGATGATTTCTCATGTCTCTGTCCTCCCTCCAAAATTGGTCTTTGTTTTCAGTACCGCAGCGGCCAGTTCACCCAGGCGCGGCGGATGTCGTGCCAGGCACCGACCAGGCCGCGCGGCTGAAACCGAAGGAACAGGATGATGACGAGGCCATAGAGCATGCTCTTCAGCTCCTGCGCACCGGTCGTAAACACCGCGTCGAGCTGCGCGCTGAACAAGCTGAAGACGAGGCGCGTCGCCTCGGGAAGCAGCACGATCAGAACGGTCCCGAGCACGGCGCCGAGCGCGGAGCCGAGGCCGCCGACGATCAGGATCGCCAGAGCCTCGATCGACAGCAGGAACGGAAAGCCCTCGACGCTGACGAAGGAGAGATAGATGCCGTAAAGCGCGCCGGCGAGGCCGGTGATGAAGGCCGACGTGACGAAGGCGAGCAGCTTGTAGGCATGCAGGTTGATGCCCATGACGCGGGCCGCCGTGTCGTTGTCGCGGATGGCGACAAATGCCCGGCCGACCCGACTGCGGCGAATGTTGAGCGTGGCAAGCAGGGTCAGCGTGGCGACGCCAAGGCAAAGGTAGGTGAAGGCCGCGTCGCTGTCGAAGCTGGTGCCGAGAATCTCCGGCCGCTGCACGGAGATGCCGCGGGCGCCGTTGGTGAGCCAGCGCATCTCCAGGATCACCGTGTTGATGATGAACGAGAACGCAAGCGTCGTGATGGCGAGGTAGAGGCCCTTCAGGCGCAGCGACGGCGCACCGACTATAAGGCTCGCCAGCGCCGGCACGAGTCCCGCGCCGAGGAAGCCGACCAGCGGCGGCATACTATATTTCGACACCAGGATGGCGTACGCATAGGCGCCGGTAACGAGGAAGCCGACGTGGCCAAGCGAGATCAATCCGGTGTAGCCGGTCAGGATGTTGAGGCCGAGCGCGCCGATGACTGTGATCAGGATGATCATCAGGAACGACAGCGCGTAGGCGTTCAGTACGCAGGGCGCAGCGATCAGCGCCAGCATTAGCACCGCCGACCACAGCCAGACCGGGGGTGAATCGATCAGTGCGACAAGTTCGCCATAGGTCTGCTTGTAGTCGCCGGTGCGCATCGTCCTAGACCCTCTCGATGTCGCGTTCGCCGAACATGCCGAACGGCCGGATCATCAGCACGACGATGATCATCGCGAAGCCGGCGATCTCCTTCATGCCGGAGCCGAGATAGCCGCCGGCGAGATTCTCGGTGATGCCGATGAGAAGGCCGCCGAGGCCGGAGCCGAGCACGGCATCGAGCCCGCCGAGGATGGTGGCCGGAAACGCCTTCAGCCCGAGTTGGAACATGGCCGGCGACAGATCGTAGGAAAGGGCGAAGAACACCCCGCCGATCCCGGCGATGACCGAAGAGGCCGCCCAGGCCAGCGCATGGACGCGGGTGGCGCTGATGCCCATCAGCAACGCGGTCCGGTCGTCGGCCGCAACGGCGCGCATCGCGACCCCCATCTTGCTGTAGCGGAAGAACGCCCAGATCGCCGCGAGCAGCGACAGCAGCGTCGCGATGACGGCGATCTGGCCGGTGCGGACGCCAATTCCGCCCAGGCGGACGATGTCGCGTCCCATGCCGACGTCGAGGCCATGCGGATAGGCGTCCCAGACGAAGTTGATCGCCGAGCGCAGGATCACCGCGAGCCCAATGGTCACCATTACGGTCGCGAATACCGGCTCGCCCAGCATCGGCCGCATCACGACGCGCTCGATGACCAGGCCGAGCAGGATCGCGGCGAGGATGGCGCCGAACGCGACCACGACGACGTTTCCGCTGACGGTGGTCGAGATGGTCCAGGCGATATAGGCCGTGATCATGGTCATCTCGCCCTGCGCGAAATTGACCAGCCCGGTCGATTTGTAGATGACCGCAAAGCCCATCGCGATCAGGCCGTAGATCGCGCCGATCGCAAGTCCGGAGATCAGAAGCTGCAGGAGATACTGCATTCAGCCCTCCACGGGATAGATGATGGCGAGCTCGCGCGCGAACTTCTTCTCGATCATGGCGCGGCGTACTTTCTGCGTGGCAGTCAGCTCGCCGTCGTCGTGGTCGAGCTCCTTTTCCAGGATCGCGAACCGTCTGACGTTCTCGACCCGGGCAAAGCGCTTGTTGGTCTCGTTGACGATGCGCCCGACCAGCTCGTGCACCTCGGCGAGCTGCGACAGCGACTTGTAGTTTGTATAGGCCAGCGCCCGGTCGCGCGCCCAGCGGCCGACATTGTCGTAGTCGACCTGGATGATGGCGCCGAGATACTTCCTGGCCTCGCCGACCACGATCGCTTCCTTGACGAATTCGGAATCCTTCAGCGCGTTCTCGATCTCGGAGGGCGCGATGTTCTTGCCGCCGGCGGTGATGATGATGGCCTTCTTGCGGTCGACCACGGCGATCTCGCCATCGTCGAGCACCTCGACGATGTCGCCGGTGCGCAGCCAGCCGCCGGCCTCGAGGGAGGCCGTCGAGGCCTTTTCGTCGAGGAAGTAGCCCTTGAAGACACCGGGACTGCGCAGCAGGATCTCGCCGTCGTCGTCGAGCTTCCATTCCGTCCCGGGAAGGGGCAGGCCGCAGCCGCCGATCCGGTGGTGGCTTGCCGACTGGACGAAGGCGACGCCGCCGCTTTCGGTGAGCCCATAGCCCTGCGAGACCGGGCGGCCGATGATGTCGAAGAAGCGCAGGGTCTCGGGCGAGATCGACGCGCCCGCGCAAAGCCGATGGCGGCTATGGGCGAAGCCGAGGTGACGCTGCAGATTCCGGAACATCAGGAGATAGAGCAGGCCATAAGCCGCCCAGTCGACAAGGCTTTCCTTGCCGGCCTGCCGGCGGTCGGAAAGCGTGCGTCCCCAGGCGAGGCAGGCCCTGGTCAGGCCTTGCCGCAGCTTGCCGCTTTCGCCGAGCCGGAACAGAAAGCCCTGTTGCAGCTTCTCGTAGATGCGCGGCACGCCGACGAAGAAGGTCGGCGCGATCTCGCGGATATTGGTGGCGACGGTGTCGATCGATTCGGCAAAGCTCACCGTGCCGCCGAGCACCAGATGCGTCACCATGCCGTAGCAGCGCTCTGCGACGTGGCACAGCGGCAGGTAGCTGACGGCCTCGAACGGCTTGTCCGCAATGCCGACGGCTTCTGCGTAGGTGAAGGCGGCGTAGACCAGATTGCGATGCGTCAGCATCGCGCCCTTGGGGGGGCCGGTCGTGCCGGAGGTGTAGACCAGGATGCAGACGTCGTCGGGCGAACCTTGCGAGATCAGTCGGTCGAGTGTCGCGTTCGAGTCCGGCGTCTCGCGTGCATGGGCAAGGCCGCGCTGGCACAGGGTCTCGAACGACATCAGCGCCGGCTGGCGATAATGCCGCAGGCCCTTCATGTCGATGCAGACGATGGCCTCGACATTGGGAAGTCCGCCATTGTTGGCCATGGCGTCCAGCACTTTGTCGGTCTGCTCCTGGTCGCCGGTGACGACGACACGGGCGCCGGAATGCTTGACGATATATTGCAGCTCGACCCAGGGATTGGTCGGATAGATGCCGACCGTCACGGCCCCGATCATCTGCGCGCCCAGATCGGCGTAAAACCATTCCGGGGTATTCTCGCCGGCGATGGCGACGCGGTCTCCCGCTTTGATGCCGAGCGACAGCAGGCCCAGCGCCACCGCACGCGCCGTTTCGTGATAGTGGCGCCAGGAGTAGGGATTCCAGATACCGTAATCCTTTTCGCGCAAGGCCCGCGCCTCGCCATGCATGGCGGCGCGCTGTCGTAGCATTTGCGGAATGGTGATGGCGCCATCCCGCAGCGAGGCGTGGAAGGTCGCCGCGTCGCTCGCGGGCGCGCTGCGGGGGGCTATGGCCTGGAGCGGCGGCAGCGTGGAGCGGAGGCTGTCGAGTGTCGACATCACGATCCCACCTGTGCAATTGCGCCGGAACGTTTGCCGCCGAGATAGGCTTCGGCGACGGCCGGGTGGTGCCTGATCTCGTCGGGCGTGCCTTCGGCAATCTTGCGGCCAAAATTGAGCACGTGGACGCGATCGGAGATGTCCATGACGATCCGCATCTCATGCTCGATCATCAATACGGTGATGCCGAGCTCGTCCCTGATGTCGAGGACGAAACGAGCGATGTCCTCCGTCTCCTCCTGGTTCATGCCCGAGACCATCTCGTCGAGCAGCAGGATCTTGGGCTCCGAGGCGAGCGCGCGTGCAAGCTCGACGCGCTTCTGCTGGCCATAGGACAGTGTCCCGACGACCGCGTCCCTGACATGCTCGATCTCGAGGAACTCGATGATGTGCTCGACCCGTTGCCGCGCCGCAATCTCCTCGCGGCGCGTGCGGCCGAAGAAGACCACGGCATCGATCACGTTGGAACGCAGGTGGGTGTGGCGGCCGGTCAGGATGTTCTCGACCACCGTGCCGTGTTTGAACAGAGCGAGGTTCTGGAAGGTGCGGCCGATCCCGGCGGCAGCAAACTTCCAGGGCGAGATGGTCGAAACATCGACGCCTTCGAATACGATGCGCCCGCCGCTCGGCCGCAGCACGCCGGAGATCATGTTGAACAGGCTGGTCTTGCCGGCGCCGTTCGGGCCGATCACGCTGCAGATCTCGCCGGGCGCGACCGTGAGGCTGACGTCGGCAATGGCCTGGAGGCCGCCGAAACGCTTGCTGAGGTTTTCGACGGTGAGAAGCGCGGTCACGACAGCCACCGCTTGCGCCGCTTGTAGTGCTTGACCTCGCGCAGGCTCTTGCGGCCGGCTGAGGAGACGCCGAGGTAGAATTCCTGGACGTCCTCGTTGGCTGTGAGCTTGCTGGCAGTGCCGTCGAGCACGACGCGCCCCGTTTCGAGGATGTAGCCGTAGTCGGCGAGGTCGAGCGCTCGCTGCGCGTTCTGCTCGACCAGAAGCACCGTCATCTTCAATTCGTCGCGCAGGCGGGCGATCACCTCGTAGATGCGGTCGATGATCAAAGGCGCGAGTCCCAGCGACGGCTCGTCAAGCGCGAGCAGAACAGGATCGGTCATGAGCGCGCGGCCGATCGCCAGCATCTGCTGTTCCCCGCCGGACATGTAGCCGGCGATCTGGTCGCGCCGTTCGTGGAGTCGCGGGAACAGCGACAACACCTTGTCGCGACGCTCGCGCGCCTCCGCAGCGGTCCTCGTGTAGCCTCCCATCTGGAGATTTTCGTCGATCGTCAGCGCAGCGAAGACGCGACGGCCCTCGGGCACCTGCACGATTCCGCGGCGTACCAGCTCGTCGGGGGCGAGCTGATGCACGTCCTCGCCGCGGAAGCGGATGCTGCCGTTCTCGATCACGCCTTCCTCGGTGTAAAGGATGCCGGACATCGCCTTCAGCAGCGTCGACTTGCCGGCGCCGTTGGAGCCGAGCAGGGCGACGATGCCGCCTTCGGGCACCGCAATCGAGACGTCGCGAATGGCTTCGATTGCGTTGTCGTAGACGACGCGAACGTTGCGGAATTCGAGCAGGCCATCCGGTGCGGACATCGCGCGCGGCGCCGGAGAGGAGGTTGGAGTGCGGATCGTGGTCGGCATCGATCAGATCCGGCTCGCCTGGGCCGCGGGCGGCCGCGCAGCGAGTATCGCATCGGTCACGATCTTCGCCGTTTCGGCGCAGGCCTGCGTGCCGCCATTGCCGTATTGCTTCACCGCATCGCCGACGCACCAAAGGCCCGCGATGCCGGTCTCGCGCGGCAGGTCGTAGCCGGCGCAGCTCCGTTGCGCCGGCCAGTCGTCGCGCATCACGCGGATGGACAGAATCCTGGCCTGATCGAAATTGTTGAACTGTTCGCGTAGATCCGCTAGCGCAAGCGCAATTTCGGCTTCGGAGTCGAATTCGCCGAGTGCAGGAACCGGCACGGCATAGGCGACATAGAGATGCCAGCCGGGCGGCGCGAGCTCGGGGCAGGTCGCGGAGAGGTTCGCCATGTTGCAGAGACGGCGTGTCTTGCCGAACGTCACGATGCCGGGGTGGTTCAGCAGCGGCTCGCGGCTCGCGACGTTGATGACGATGTTGGCAGCCGGGCGGAGGTCGTCCCTGACCCTCGTGACATAGTCGGCGGGGAAGGCGGCTTCGCCGGCAAGCGCGACGGTGGCCTTCGGGCCGGCATTGCTGACCACAAGATCGGTGTCGATCCGCGTCGGCCTGCCGTCCCGGAGCAGGGTCACGCCGCTCACCTGTCCGTTCGCCGTGTGGATCCGGGTCGCCGGTGTGCCGAGCCAGACCTCGCCATTGCGCCTCACCGCCGTCGCAAGGCTGTTCCAGACGCCGACCGTTCCCTCCGGGCAGAAGCCGAACTTCTTGAAGGCGCCCTTGCTGGTGAAATAGGTGAGGAAGGCACGGGCCGGCAGCTCGGCGGCGTTGCAGGCGAAGATCGCCGCGCAGAGATTGCGGAAGAGAGCATGCACCGTGGCGTTGCTGGTGTAGCCCTTCAGCCAGTCCTCGGTGGATTGCCGGCCGTCGGGCAGATTGCCGGAGCGGGCGTCGGCGAATTTCTCGAGGATGCGCGAGGCCTGCTTGGTCAATTGCCCGAGCAGGAGCGACCAGCCGCCGCGGCCGACGTCGATCAGCTTGCCGTCGATGAAGAAGGAGCTTGCCGGCTCCGGCGCGCGAATGTCGAGGGGGACGCCGACGGTGCGAAACGTCTCCTCGAACACGCCGCCGAACTCGATCGCGATCGCACCGATATTGACCTTGAAGCCGTCGATCTCCTCGGTGGAGGCGCGGCCGCCCAGCCTGTCGTGATCGTCGACCAGGACCGTGTAGAGCCCGGCATGCGCCAGCCGCGCCGCAGCGCACAGGCCGCCGGCGCCGGCACCGATCACGACAGCATCGACCTTCCGACTGTCCACGCACAACCTCCCTGATGCCGCCGGGTTGGTCCCGCGTGCCTGAACTGCTTGCCTGACGAGATAGGAGGATATTATAATCCGACCGGCCGTTCAAATTATTTTTTGATCTGGATCAAATTTTCGCACGCCGAGCTCGCGGTTCTGGTGGACTTGTGTGCGTAGGCTGAGCGAGATGGCCGAAGCGGTTGTATAGAGGAGCGGGAGTCGCCGGATTCGGCGGCGTTCGTTTTGAGCGAGAGAGGCCGATGGCGCGGACGCGCTCCGAGAACTATGACGATATCCACCGCGGCATCATCGTGGCGGCCCGCGGCCTGTTCGCCGAATACGGCTATATGCGCGCCTCGATCGCCGATCTCGCCGAGGCATGCAAGCTGTCCCGCGGCGCGCTGTATCACTACTTCGAGTCGAAGGAAGCGATTCTATTCGCAATCCTGGACGAGCACGTGCGCCAGATGATTGCGGACGTCGAGCACGCGATCGCGAAACATGCCGCGACGACCGACCAGTTCCGGGCGGCGATCCGCGCCATCGTTGACCTCAATGCGCGGTCGCCGCAGGAACAACGCCTGATCCTCAACGATCTGACGTTCCTGTCCGAGGACGATCAACAGACGATCAAATCTCTCGAGCGCCGGATCGTCGACCTGGTTTCCGGCCTGCTGCTCCAGCTCGACAATCATGGGAAGATCGTCAAGCGGACGCGGAAGGTTTACGCCATGATGCTCTTTGGCACACTGAACTTCAGCCACACCTGGTACGATCCCAGAGGAGGGATCGGGCCGGCCGAGTTTGCGGACATGATCGTGGATCAATTCCTGTACGGGATCGCGTCTCCCGTCGTGTCACGGCACCCCGCGACGTCCACTCGCTCTGCCAAGTCCTAGCTGATCCGCCAACGCCACAATGGTCGAGGTTGAGCAAGCGGGGTGATTTTCAGGTCTTCACCTTTCTCTGCTTCTCCAGCTGAGATATCGATTGCTGGAGCTAGCTCAACTTGCGCACGATGGATTGGAGTACCGCCTTGAGCACGGCCGCGCCGCATTGAACCGATATATGACGCGGCAAATGAACTGATGAAGAACCTTGTTGGCCGTCATGTTGGAATTGATGCTGCAGGACGGGTGCGAACGGGCTTGACGTTAGCCGATCGTCAGGCCCCGAAGGCCTGGCAAAGCTGCGCTCAGAACTTGTTCGGACCAATTGCGAGGACCGTCTTTCCCAGGCCCTTTCCAGAGATTGCATAGTTCGGGACGTCGAGAAAGGACGTCAGCGGGAAGGACTTGCCGACGGGAGGTGTAAGCCGATTCTGCTCGACCCAATCGAGCAATTCGAGCAGGAGCGCTCTGGCGTGGTCCTGCTCATAGAGCAGGAACTGCCGCACATCGACCCCGATCAGTGCGGCGCCTTTCATGAGTGACAAATTGACCGGCAGGGTCGGAATCGGGTCGCCAACGAATCCGGCCACGAGATGACGACCGCCCCAGGCCAGAGATCGGAACGCCAGCTCGAACAGTGGGCCGCAGACCGGGTCAAAGATGACGTTTGGTCCCTTGCCTTCAGTGAGAGATCTCAGGCGATCACGCCATCCATCCTTTTCGGAGTCCAACGTCCGCTCGGCACCGAGGCCGCGAGCGAATTCACGCTTTTCCTCGGAAGAGGCAACCGCGACGACTTCGCCGCCGAGAAGGCGCGCAACCTGCACCGCGGCGGCACCGAGCCCGCCGGCCGCGCCCATTATCACGACCTGCTCTCGTTGGCGCAACGAAGCACGGTCTTCAAGGCATGGAGCGCAGTCAAATAGTTGATCCGAAAGCCGGCTGCCTGCTCGAACGTCATCCGATCGGGAATCTTGTACGCTGAAGCGGCATCCGCGAGTGCGTACTCCGCAAAGCCTCCCGCGGCTGTTGCCATGACACGGTCGCCGACACTGTGGGCCGTGACGCCATCGCCTGCCGCTTCGATCCAGCCAGAAATCTCTTGGCCGGGAATATGAGGTAGCTTAGGTTTCACCTGGTATCGACCAAGAGCAACCAACGAATCGACGTAGCCCACGCCGCAAGCGGCGACCCTGATCAATACCTCGCCTGGCCCGGGTCGCGGGACCTCCACTTCGACGATGCGATAGCGATCTAATCTATCGAGCATCTCGGCTTGGACGATCTTCATGCCGCTGAACCTTTCTTTTCCACCCGCGCTATCCCTCAACAATCATCGGAGCACGAAATCAAGCATGGCAGGGGGTGGGAGATTCCCCTAGTCTCGCTTGGCCGCCGCCGATCGATGCGAGCCCCAGCGTCGTCAGGGCGCCTCGAATGAGCACGTCCGGGCCGAAATCAAGCTTTTCGTCATCCTATCGGCGCGGAAGCAAAAGAAGTCACGCCGCGGACATTTTTTGCCCAAGCAGTCTAGATCTTTCAGATCGCCGGTCACTCCATCACGTATCAGCAAGCCGATGTCACGTCCTTATCGCAGGAGCTCACGTGCGATGACGACCCGCTGGATTTGGTTCGTGCCCTCAAAGATCTGAGTGAGCTTTGCATCACGCATCATGCGCTCGACGGGATAATCCATGGTGTAGCCGTATCCCCCGAAGATCTGCACCGCATCCGTGGTCACCTTCATGGCCATGTCGCTAGCCACACACTTGGCCATGCTGGCAAGAACATTCAGGCGCTTCCAGTCACTCGTATCGCCGGCCCGTGCACATTCATATACCAGCGCGCGCGCCGCCTCGATCTGCATGGCCATGTCGGCGAGCATGAACTGCAGGCCTTGGAATTCCGAGATCGACTTCTTGAACTGCTTGCGCTCTTTCGCGTAGGCGACGCTGGCGTCGAGTGCGCCCTGAGCCAGTCCGACAGATTGAGCTCCAATCGTCGGCCGATTGAGATCGAGGGCGCGCATCGAGGCTCGAAAGCCCTTGCCTTCTTCCCCCACCAGATTTTCCAGCGGTACGCGCACCTTATCGAAGAAGATCGGAGTGTTCGGCGCGCCCCGGAATCCCATCTTGCGCTCGTGACGTCCAAAGGAGATGCCCGCCATCTTCTTCGGCTCGACAATAAAGGCGCTTATGCCATCGGAGCCTGGACTGTCGCTAGTCCGTGCCATCACCACGATGTAGTCGGCGACCACTCCGTAACTGCACCACTGCTTGCGGCCGTCGAGGATGTAGGAATCACCGTCTTTCCGGGCACGTGTTGCGATTGCGGTGACGTCTGAGCCGGCCTGCGGCTCGGAGATGGCAATTGCGGTGACGACGCCGCCCTTGGCGATGATCGGTAGGTATTTCTTTCGTTGTTCCTCCGAACCGAAGTGGAGGAGCGGCATGATGAACATCGTGTTCAGGCAGGCGATCGAAGCACAGGCCGGCGATATCCTCGAGATCTCCTCGCGCGCGATGCAGGCCATGGTGAGATTGCCATTCGGGCCGCCATATTGCTCCGGCACCCAGAGCTGCATCAGCCCCATCTCGCCGAATAGCTTCACGAGCTCGGTCGGAAAGCGGTCGGTCTCGTCGATTTCCGCGGCGATCGGCGCCACATGCTTCTCGGCGATTTTACGGACGGTGTCGCGGAAGGCGATCTGTTCCTCGGAAAAGCTCATGTGCCCTCGCAGCCGAAATTTTCGAGTGAAAGCCAAAAAAGGGCTTCCATTGAATGGGTGATCCATTTAGTAATTCACTACATGACCACCAAGTCAACCCCCCGCGCCGGCGCGCAATCCCGCAATGTTTCGTCCGGCAGGCGCCCGGCCGATCAGCGGGCGACGCCAAGTCCTGCCCCGGCCCCCGGGTTCCGGCCGATCCATACGAGGCGGGCGTTCGAGGAAATCTGCGAACGAATTCGCGAGCAGCTGGCGCTCGGGCTGCTGAAGCCCGGCGACAAGCTGCCTCCGGAGCGCGAGCTGGCCCAGCAGCTCGGTGTGAGTCGCAATGTCCTCAGGGAAGCGTTGCGCAGCCTCGAGATGGCTGGCGTGCTTCGATTGCTGAAAGGCGTCAAAGGCGGTGCCTTCATCCAGGAGGGCGACACCGGCCGCATGAACGACGTGATGCGGGACATGCTGAGTCTCGGCACGATTTCGGTCCGGGAATTGTCAGAGGCGCGTGTCCACGTGCTCGACCTCGTCGTCGGTCTTGCGTGCGACCATGCGCGCCGGTCCGATCTGGACGCGATGGAGGCCAACATCCGGCGAACCGAGCTTGCAACCAAGGAAGGGCGACTGCTCGACCGGGTCGAGTGCTCCCGCGAATTCTACAAGCTGCTGGCGGCTTCGACCAGAAACAAGGTCATTGCAATGATCATGGATTCGGTGACTGAGATTCACATGCGTTTCGTTTACGCCAAGGTGGCCTCGAGCGGCGTTGCGATGACCCGGCTGGCTGAGCGGCGGCGTCAATTGCTCTCTGCCATAGCGGAGCGAAACACCTCGTCGGCGCGCCGCCTGATGCGCGCGCATCTCGAAGCTGTCCAGCGAATGCTCGAGCAGGACCCCGGCGCGATGTCGCTGCATGTCGCGCTTGCCGAGGTCCGGCCGGGCATGCGGCGTTAGTTGGGCTTGGAAGCCGACGGCCTGCGCTCGAACAACGACAAAAACGGGAGGAATGAAGTGTCGAACTACGCGAAGTATGAATGCCTCAAGGTCGAAGTGTCGGAGAAGGTGGCGACGGTGACCTTGAACCGGCCGCAGTCGCGCAATGCGATCAATCAGAAGCTGATCCGCGAGCTGCGGACGATCTGGGACGACCTCGCCGATGACCATGCCGTCAGCGTCGTGGTGCTGACCGGCGCCGGTGATTTTTTCAGCGTTGGCGGCGATGTCAAAGCGATGTCGGAGCGTCCGGGCGGGGACGTCCTTGAAGAAGGCGAAGTGCATGATCCCATGATCAGCCGGCGCGGGGTTACCCGGCAACTCGAGCTCGACAAGCCCATTATCGCTGCGATCAATGGCGATGCCATTGGGCTCGCTGCGACCCATGCGCTGCTCTGCGATATCACGGTCATGTCCGAGGATGCGCGCATCGGCGACACACACGTCTCGCGCGTTGGCCTGGTTGCCGGAGACGGTGGCACCGTGATCTGGCCATTGCTGGTCGGCATCAACAAGGCCAAGGAGTTCTTGATCCGCGGCACGTTGCTCAAGGGCAGGGAAGCTGAACGGATTGGCTTGGTCAATCATGTGGTTCCTCGTGCTGACGTGCTGGGCAAGGCGCGGGAAATCGCCATTGAACTGGCGAACGGCCCGGCCTGGGCGATCCGCTGGACCAAGCTGTCGATCAACCAGATCGTGAAGGATCGCGTGAACATGTTGCTCGAGGCGTCAATGGCGCTCGAACAGGTCACGTTCGAGACAGCGGACCACAAGGAGGCAACCATGTCCTTCAAGGAGAAGCGCAAGCCGAGGTTCGGTCAGGCGTAGGCTCTCGTGATGGCCTCCGGCATCGAAAGCGACGACGTTGAGGGTATGCTTCGCGCATCCTTGCGCGGGCTTCTCGCAACTCATTGGCGCGCCGATCGCCTGAAGGATGGCGCGTCGCCGGACGCGATCACCGAGATCTGGGACAAGCTGGCCCAGCAGGGTGTCGCGGTTCTGGGCGCCGATCCGGAGGAGGGCGGTCTTCGCGAGATCCTGGCGGTGATGGAAGAGCTCGGCCGCGCGGCGTGTCCAGCTCCGATGTGGTCTGCCGTGCTGGCCAACCTCGTGCTGCCGGATGCATCCTCCGATGGAGCCGAACTGCGAAAGGCGCTTCACGCTGGCGCGGCGCGCATTGTCTTCTCCTTCGGTGCGTTCGATCCCGATCCCGGTATCGGTTCGATCACGCTTGATGGCGAGACGGCAGCGGGATTTCTCCGGTTCGTCGAAGCCGCGGGAAGCGCGACCCACCTGCTCACGCCGGTTGATGAGGCGCAGCTCGTGCTCGTCGACCTTCGGGCTCCCGGCGTCGATCGTATACCTACGCGCGCGATGGGGGCGTGGGGCAATTGGGAGCTGAAGCTCGATGCGGCGCCGGCAAGACTTGTTCCTGCTGCCGACATCAGCCTGAGCGACCTACGATCGATCGCGCGTCTGATGCTACTGGCGCGCGCCCATGGTGCCGCGCGTCGGGCGTTCGAGCTGGCAGTAGCCTATGCCGGGGAACGGCAGCAGTTCGGTCAACCAATCGGGCGATTTCAGGCGATTCAACACAAGCTCGCCAACTGCCTCATCGACCTCGAAGGTGCGCGTCTCGTTCTGCACCACGCGGCAAAGCTGCGGGACGAGGGCGATCTCGACTGGCCGTATTTCTCCGATTGCGCCATGGCGTTCGCGGGCCCTGCTTTGCGACGCGTTTCGCTGGAGACGCAGCACACATTCGGCGCCATCGGCTACGCCGAAGAACACGAAGCACCACTGCATTTCAAGCGCGTCCATCTGGACACCGTAGCGTTTGGTGGCGCCGTCCATGCCAAACGAAGCCTCGCCGCCCGTCTCTTCGACAATGGCGGCGCGGGGATGCCGCAATATGACCTCGGCTGCGCGGGCAACGAACTGCGCGATCAGGTCAAGCGGTGGTTTGCGCAAAACTGGGCGGACAGCAGAAAAGCCGCCTTCGACGCCAAGCCGTTCGCAAAGCGCGAGTTCGACGCTGAATTTGCCGCCGATATGGGCAGCACCGGCTGGATCGGCCTCGGCTGGCCGGAGGAGTTCGGCGGCCAGGCGCGTTCGCCGCTCGAGCAAATCGCCTTCATGGAGACCATGGAGCAGAACGAGGCTCCGCGCATTGGCGCCTCGATCCAGGCCAACGCCTTGATGATGTTCGGAACGTCCGAGCAACAGAAGAAATATCTGCCGGAAATTCTGCGCGGCGAGGCCATGCATGGGATGGGTTACAGCGAGCCGCAGGCAGGATCCGACCTTGCGGCACTGCGGACCAGCGCAGTCCGCGACGGCGACCATTGGGTCATCAACGGTCAGAAGATCTGGACCACCACCTGGTGGGGAAAATACATGTTCCTGGCGGCGCGAACCGACAAGAGCGCCAAGCCCCATGCCGGCATCAGCATGTTCATCGTGCCGATGACCACACCCGGGATCACGATCCGGCCGGCCACCACCATGTACGATGGAACGTTCGGCAACATCTTCTACGACGATGTTCGCGTGCCTCTGGAGAACCTCGTCGGCGCTGAAAACGAGGGCTGGAAAGTCCTAACCGGGGCGCTCGCTTTCGAGCGGGGGCTGGTCGGCGGCGGCATCGTGCTGAAAGTCGCGCATGCCTTTGAACGACTGCGCCAGCACGTCATGGCCCGGCAGGAATTGAGCGAGGATCCGGTCATCCGGGACCGCATGGCGACGTTCGCGTCCGAAATCGAGATCGGGCGCCAATTGATGATGCATTGCGCTGACCTTGCCGCGGGCGGCGTCACTCCGCCGGAGTATGGTGCGATCAGCAAGGTCTTTTCCAGTGAACTAATGGAACGATTCGGCGAGGCCGCACTCGACATGCTCGGCGTGCGCGCCACGCTGTCCGAACAGATGCCCGGTGCCATCGACAACGGCCGGTTCGAGCAAAACCTGCGTCATTCCCTGATGTGGGTGATCAGCATCGGAACGAACGAAATTCAGCGCAGCCTGATTGCGCAGCGTGCGCTTGGCTTACCTCGATAGGAACGGATGATGCAGGGACAATCGTTGAAGCCACCACTTGAGGGCATCCGCGTGCTGGACTTCTCGATCATGATCGCCGGACCCTATTGCGCCCGGCTGCTGGCAGATGTCGGCGCCGAAGTGATCAAGATCGAGCCGCCGGAAGGCGAGGAGATGCGTCTGCGCGCGCCCCTTCGCGACGGCCAAAGCGCCTATTTCGGTCAGCTCAACGCTGGCAAGAAGAGCATCGCACTGGACCTCAAATCGCCCGAGGCGATCAAGCTCGTGCATCGGATGGTCGAAAGTACGGATATTCTGGTCGAGAATTTCCGGCCCGGTGTGATGGAGCGCCTGGGTCTCGGCTATGAGGCGCTTCGCAATATCAATCCGCGTTTGATCTATTGCTCGATATCCGGCTACGGCCAGACCGGTCCGCAGTCGGAACGACCGGCCTATGCGATGATCGTTCAAGCCGAGAGCGGTTTCGACCGCGCGCTGATGCGATACGCGGGTGATCGCGACCGGCCGGCGGCCGGAGCAGTGTTCGTTGCCGACATTCTCGGCGGCGTTTTCGGCTTCTCGGCGATTCAAACGGCGATGGTGCAACGGGAGCGTACGGGAGCAGGGCAGCACGTCGATGTCGTTCTGATGGACTGCATGCTGAACCTCATGGTGTATGAGCTGCAGGAAGCGCAATTCTCGGCGCCGGTGGCACGGCCGACCTATGGCCCCGTGCGCGCCAAGGACGGCGACGTCCTGATCGCGCCGGTCTCGGCGCGCAATTTTGCGGCGCTTCGCGACCTGACGCGCCTGCCGGAGCTTTCGTCCGACCCTCGTTTCACTTCGGTCGCAGCGCGTGGCGCGAACTGGAGCGCGATGATGCAGGTCGTCGAGCGGTGGACCATGCAGCACACGGTGGATGAGTGCCTGGCAGCGCTCGATCGCGCCGGCATTCCGAGCGCCCGCTTTCGCGACCCCGCGGAAACGCTGGATGATGCGGATTTGTCCGCCCGTGGCGTCTTCGCGCCGATCGCCGATGTCGCAGGCGAGTTCAAGGGCGTCAACGCGCCGTGGCGGATGTCGGGCGCGCGGACTGGAATCGGCCACGACATCCCCGCCATCGGCGAACACCGGGACGAGATTCTCGCGCGCGTGCTCGGCCTGTCCGAAAACGACCTCGAGCAGGCCGCTGCAGCCGGCGCATTTGGAAAGGGTGGAGCGTCACCGTGATTTGATGCTGCCAGCCGCGAATTTTCTACCGCAAGATAATCAAAAAATATCGTGGGAGGATCGACATGAAGAGGCTACGCGTTCTGGCTTTCATATTCGGAGCGGCGATGCTCGTCGCGCCCGCCGCTGCGGACAATTATCCATCGCGTCCGATCCGGCTCATCGTGCCATATCCCGCCGGCGGTTCGACCGACATCATGGCGCGTGCTCTGCAGGAACCGATGACAAAAATCCTCGGCCAGCCGATTGTCATCGACAATCGCGGCGGTGCGGCCGGCACGACCGGCTCCAACGAAGCGGCTCGATCGGATGCCGACGGATACACGCTTCTATTTGCCAACAATGGCCCGATCTCGATCGCGCCGTTGCTGCAGAAGGGCATCGATTTCGATCCGCTAAAGAGCTTTGCGCCGGTGTCGCTGGTTTCCACAGCGCCGCTGGTTCTGGTGGCAAGCGAAAAGGTGCCGGTGAACGACGTCGCCGGGCTGCTTGCCTATGCCAAGGTGCAGAGCAAGCCGTTACTGTACGCGTCTGCCGGACCCGGCTCGCTCGGGCATCTGAGCACCGAGCGCTTCCTTAATCAGGCAGGTCTGCAAATGGTCCACGTCCCATACCGGGGCCAGGCGCCAACGACGCTTGCGATCTTTGCCGGCGAGGTCGACATTCTTCTCACCACCACTTCCGATACGCTGAACGAGCACATCCTCTCCGGCAAGGTGAAACTGCTCGGGGTTTCCTCGCCCGGTCCATCGCCGGTTGCTCCCGGGGCGGCATCCATCGGCAGTGCCTTGAAGGGCTATTCGGTCGAAACGTGGTTCGGCATTCTGGCGCCTGCCGGCACTCCGCCGGATGTCGTTGCCAAGCTCAACGCTGCGCTTGGTACGGTCCTGGCGATGCCGCAAATGCGGGATCGCTTTCTCTCCTATGGCGTCGAGGCCAAGGCCAGCACGCCTGCCGAACTGCACGCCCTGATCGCCGCAGAAATCCCGTCCTGGCGCAAGGTGATCGAGGAACGCAACGTCAAGACCGAATAGCGGACGGTGCTAATCGAGTGTGATATTGGCCTCCTTCACCACCTTCGCCCATTTGTCGACATCGCCGCGGATGGTGGCCGCAAAAGCATCCGGCGTTGAGCTCTTCGGTTCGACGCCCAGCTTCTTGAGGGCCTCTTGCACGGACGGCGTCGCGACCGCGCGCGTGACTGCGTCGTTGAGCCTGGCCACGATCTCTGGCGGGGTGCCGGCAGGCGCGAGGATGCCAAACCACACCACGACCTGAAATCCAGGAAGCGCCTCGTTGATGGTCGGCGTGTCCGGAAACAGCGGCGAGCGCTCCGCCGTGCTGATGCCGAGCGACTTCAGCATGCCGGCCTGGACCTGACCCATGCCTTCGAGCGGCGTGATGAAGTAGACTGAAACCTGGCCCGCCAGAGTATCGTTGGTTGCCGGTGCGCCCCCACGATAAGGAACATGCTGCATTTCAATGCCGGCCTGACGGCGAAACAGCTCTGCCGTGACATGCGAGGCCGATCCTTGCCCGACCGACGCATAGGTGAGGGCGTTAGGATCTTTCTTGCCGCGCGCGATGAGATCGGTGACGCTGCTGATCCCGGTCGACGGCGCCGTCACCAGCAGGAACGGCACGTCGACGACCTTCGAGATCGGCACGAAATCGCGGACGGGATCGTAGGCGAGCTTCTTGTAGAGGCTCGCGTTCAACGCGTTCGGCCCGAGATTGCCGAATACGATCGTGTATCCGTCCGGCGTTGCCCGAGCCGCTTCTGTCGTGCCGATGATGCCTCCGGCACCCGACTTGTTGTCGATGATGACCGGCTTGCCAAGGATTTCGGTGAGGGGTTGCAGGATCGCCCGCGCGAGGATGTCGGTGGAGCCGCCCGCCGGATAGGGCACGATCATCCGGATCGCACGCTCCGGATACCCCTCGGCCAGACAAGGGACCGCGAACAGGCATGACAGCAGCAGAACCAGTGCGCGCATCAGCGCCTCCCCTCGACGGGCGCTCTATGGCGCCTCGGAAATATATGTAGTACGTATACGTATCGTATCGGCCGAGGGATTACAACAGCCTTGTCCGCCAAGCGGCGGTCTGGCCGCGGCTGCGGGACTCAGGCGCCGGGCTCGGGAGGGGGAGACTTCGCGATCGCCAGCATGCAACGCAGGAAATGCGCGCGGTCGTCGTGGCTCAAGGGAGCAAGCATGAGATCTTGCAGCCGGGCCGCGGCCGGAACCACGGCCATCAGGGCGCTGGTGCCCTTGGCCGTGATCTGGACCTGGATGGAACGGCGATCGGCGGGATGGTTCTTCTTGGAGATCAGCCTGCGTGCGGTCATCCGCTTCAGCATTTCGCTGAGCGTATTCCGGTCGCAACTGATGCGTTCTGCAAGGGCCGATGCGGTCATCGGCCCCTCCTGCAGCAGCGCCATCAGCACGCCGAACTGGCGGGGCGTGATGTCGGATTGTCGCGTGACGCTCTGGTAGAGCCCGTCATATTTGGCCTCGAGCAGGCGCAGCAGAAATCCGATGCCGCTTTCCAGTCTCCACTGATGTGCCAGCGCGGCAACCGGATCTCCCGCTTCGTCCTTTTTGACCGACATGACGCCTAGTTCCCACCTGCTCCAATGCAACAAGCGGTTAGCAGCTTGGCCGTCGCCTCTCAACCGGCGGTGAAGGGTGTCGCCCCGGCGGCATCCGGACGGTTGCCAGGGTCATGGCGATATGATACGTATACGTATTAAATGGTCGCTCCTAGAATAGAGCCCCAGGGAGGCCCGGCGTTGGATCTGCGCGCTCTGTTGTCGATTCCGTATCTGCTCGAGGCGGAGGCTGTCGAGACCGAGCCCGGAGAATGGCTCGTCCGTTGCGCTTATCCGGAGCTTCCCGGCTGCGCCGCAGAAGGCGTCGTCGTTGAAGACGTGCTGAAGGATCTGGAGCGTCAGCGGATCGAAATGATCGTCAGGCTGGTCGAGGCCGGAAAGCTGCCGCCGATTCCGCGACGGCCGCTGGCTTCATCCGACCCGTTATGGACCGCGCGCGATCTCGGATTGTCCGATCGGGTCACAGCCTTGCTGGACGCGAGAACGACCCAAAAACGAACCTGACAAAAACGATCGAGGAGAAATCATGCTCTCGCACGAGGACAACGAGCGGCTGGTAAGAGTTGGCAAGGGCACTCCGCTGGGGGAGTTGTTCCGGCTCTACTGGATTCCGTTTCTGCCGTCCGCCGATCTGGCGCGCGATGGACAGCCGAAGCGCGTCCGACTGCTTGGCGAGGATCTGGTGGCCTTCCGCGACACCGAGGGCCGCGTTGGTCTGGTCGACCAGGCCTGTCCGCACCGGGGCGCGCCGATGGTCTTCGCCCGCAATGAGGATTGCGGCCTGCGCTGCGTCTATCACGGCTGGAAGTTCGACGTCACGGGCGCGGTGATGGACATGCCGGCCGAACCGGTCCGCAGCCGGCTCAAGGAGCGGGTGCGCATCAAGGCCTATGCCTGCCGCGAGCGCAACGGAATGATCTGGGCCTATCTCGGGCCGGATCAGGCCGCGCCTCCGCCGCTGCCGAATGTCGAGTGGAATCTTGTCCCCGAGGAGCAGGTTCACATCTCGGTGCGGGTTCAGGAGTGCAACTGGCTGCAGGCCGTCGAGGGCGAGATCGATTCCGCGCACGCACCCTTGCTTCACGGCCGTCTCGATGCGCAGGGCACCACCAGCGCCTGGATCCAAAAGCGCGACCTCCGCCCGACCTTCGAATGCGTCAAGCAGGATTTCGGCATGAGCATTGCCGCCCGCCGGAACTACGACGCCAATACGCTCTACTGGCGCGTCAATCAGTTCATGCTGCCGTTCTACACGCTGGTTCCGCCGCTATCGCCGTTTCCCGATCTGAGCGGCCATGCCTGGGTGCCGATCGACGACGAGAACACGCTCTGCATCATGTTCTCCTATCATCCCTCGCAGCCGCTGCTGGCCAAGACGCGCGAGGTTTTCGCGGAAGGGCACAAGGGCCGGGAGAGCGGCCACGCCAGCCGCCACGCGCTGGTCAAGCAGCCGGTGACGGTGCCGTACGCCGACTATTGGACGAAGTACAATCCGCAGAACGGATATCAGTTCGACTACGAAGCCCAGCGGACGACATGGTTCTCCGGTCTCCCCGGTCTTTGGGTCCAGGACGGAGCGTGCCAGAGCGGGGTATCGCCGGTCGCCGACCGCACCAAGGAGAATTTGTGTTCCAGCGATACCGGCATCGCGATGACCAGGCGGTTCATTCTGGAAGCACTCGGCGCCTATCGCGACCACGGCATCAGGCCGAAGGGCGTCACCGATCCGGACGTGTTCATGGTCCGTGCGGTGTCCTTGCGGCTGCCGCCCGAGGACTCCTGGATCGATTCCGGCGCGCCTTTCATGCGGGCGAAGCTCGGGGCGGATTTCGGCTACGAGCTTTGAGCGCTAGGACATGGCCGGCGACCTGCAGGAACTGCGAGTGAAGCGCATCAGCTATGAGGCCGAGAGCATCAACTCCTATGAGCTGGTGCCCCCCGCAGGAGGCGACCTCGCACCCTTCACCGCCGGCAGCCACATCGATCTGCATCTGAACTACGGCATGATCCGCAGCTATTCGCTCGTCAACGATCAGAGCGAACGGAATCGCTACGTCATCGCCGTCAACAGGGATGCTGCCGGGCGCGGCGGCTCGAGCTTCGTCCACGACAGCTTCAAGGCGGGCGATATCGTTACGGTCTCCATGCCGCGAAACAATTTTGCGCTGCGTGAGGATGCGGAGTCGTCGCTGCTGATCGCGGGCGGCATCGGCATCACACCGCTGCTGTCGATGATCCGGCGCCTGCAAGCGCTGAGGCGACCGTGGAAACTGTCCTATGCGGCAAGGACGCGGCGGGCTGCGGCATTTCTCGGCGAGCTCGGTACCATCGACCCGGCCGCACAGTTCCATGTCCACTTTGACGACGAACATGGCGGGCGGCCCCTCGATCTTGCCGCCATTGTCGGAAATGCGCCGGCCAGCGCGCATCTCTATTGCTGCGGCCCGGTGCCGATGCTGGAAGCCTTCGAGAAGGCCACCGCGGGCCGTCCGGCGGAGCATGTCCACGTCGAGTACTTCCAGGCCAAGCAGGCGCCGGCCGTCGACAGCGGATTCGAGGTCAGGCTGGCGCGCAGCAATCGCACGATCGCGGTCGAGCCGGGCAAGACCATTCTGAATGCCGTTCTCGATGCCGGCGTCATGGCGAACTACTCCTGTTCGGAAGGCGTTTGCGGGACCTGCGAAACGCGGGTGATCGAGGGAATCCCCGATCACCGCGACCTGTTCCTGAGTCCGGAAGAGCAGGCAGCGAACAAGACCATCATGATCTGCTGTTCGGGATCGAAGTCCGGCACGCTTGTGCTCGATCTTTGACCGGATCATCTCGGAACAAAACCATATGGGTGGAAAGATGCTGGATCGGATCGAAGCGGAGTTTCCGGAGCACACGCCCCGAACAACTGATGCGCCCAAGGCGCTTGCCGGAATCAGGGTCGTGGACTTCTCGCATTTCATTGCAGGGCCGTTCGCGACGATGATCCTGGCCGATATGGGCGCCGAGGTGATCAAGGTTGAGGCCCCTGTGCGTGGCGACGACCTGCGGCGCTACCCGCCAGTCGATGCCAGGCTGAACTATGGTGCGCCGTTCCTGTGGACCAATCGCAACAAGCGAAGCGTGGCGATTGATCTGAAGTCGCCCGAGGGCGTCGAGGTCGCACGGGATCTGATCCGCACGGCGGACGTCGTGGTCGAGAATTTTTCAACCGGGGTCATGGAGCGCTTCGGTCTTGGTTACGAGAGTTGTCGTCAGATCGCGCCAGCGATCATCTATTGTTCGGTCTCGGCCTACGGCCGGGAGGGACCGTTCTCGGACCGGCTCGGCTTCGATCCCATTGCCCAGGTCGAGAGTGGGTTTGTATCCATGAACGGCTACGCGGACCGCGAAGGCGTGCGCGCGCTGTCGCCGGTCATGGACATCAGCACGGCGATGATGGCTAGCAATGCCGTCCTTGGCGCGCTTGTCGCACGCGAACGCACCGGCACGGGGCAGGCCATCGAGGTATCGCTGTTCGACACGGCCGTTCTGATGACCGGCTATGCGTCGGTGCAGCAGTTGTTCACCGGAACGGATCCGCAGCGCCACGGCAACACCAGTCCGGACACCTGTCCCTCGGGGGTCTTTCAGGCCACCGATTCCACCTTCTACATCAACTGCGGCAACGACAAGATTTTCCAGCGCCTGATGTCCCAGGTGCTCGATCGTCCCGATCTTGCAACGTCAGATCTCTACACGACAGGAGCCGATCGCATTCGCCGGCGCGATGAACTGTTTGCGATCCTCGGCGAGGCGTTCGCGCAGCATCCCTGGTCGCACTGGCAGTCGAAGATGCGCGCTGCGGCTGTGCCCTGCGGTAAGGTCCGGACCGTCGGTGAGGCGATCCGCTCCCCGGAAGCGCGTGACCGCGGCATCGTAACGCGGATTCCTCACGATGAAGTGGGGTGGATACCGAACGTCAGCCTGCCGATCCGCTATTCGCAAACGCCGGTCGTCGACCCCGTCGCCGCTCCTGCCGTCGGCCAGCATACCGAGCAGGTGCTTCGCGATCTGCTTGGCTATGATGAAGCCCGCCTCGCGCGGTTGGCCGAGGCAGGCGCCTTTGGTGCCGCGGTCAAGGCATGACTGCGCGGGCAACAGGCAAGCGCACGCTGCGGGGCCGCGTTGCCGTGGTCGGGATCGGCGAGACGGATTACTATCGTCACGGCGCATCGCCCGACCCCGAATTCAAGCTGGCCCTCAAGGCGATCCTGGCAGCCTGCAACGATGCCGGGCTCGACCCGCGCGAGATCGACGGGTTTTCGTCGTATAGTGACGACCGCAGCGATGCGGCGCGCCTGGCGGCAGCGCTCGGGGTACGCCGGCTGACCACGACCACGATGCAATGGGGCGGGGGAGGCGGGGGCTGCTGCGCGGCGGTGGCCAACGCCGCTGCTTCGATCGTTGCTGGCCTCGCCGATTGCGTCGTGGTGTTCCGCTCGCTGGCGCAAGGGCAGTACGGACGCTTTGGACAGGCCGGTGGTATCGGCACCATCTCCGGCGAGAGGGCCTATCTGATGCCGTACGGCGTGCTGGCGCCGCCGCAGCGCTTTGCCATGCGCGTGCGGCGCTACATGCATGAGCATGGCGTGCGGCAGGAAGCCATGCAGGCGATTGCGCTGGCCTCGTACCATCATGCGCAGTCGAACTCCCGCGCGGTCATGTTCGGCAAGCCGCTCGACCCCGAAAAGTACAACGCCTCGCGCTGGATTACCGAGCCGTTTCATCTTTTCGATTGCTGCATGGAGAATGATGGCGCCGCGGCGATCATCCTGGTACCCGAGGAGCGCGCCGGCGATTTCCGCAACAAGCCCGCCTACGTTCTCGGGGCTGCCACTGGCGCCGGATATCGCAGCGGAGCGATGCCGCATAATTCGCCGCAATATGCCAGCGCCAGTTTCGAAGCGCTCGCGCCCGCGCTTTACCGGATGGCCGGGATCGGACCCGCCGACGTCGACGTCGTTCAAAGCTACGAGAACTTTACCGGCGGCGTGGTGATGGCACTGGCCGAGCATGGCTTCTTCAAGCCCGAGGAGGCGAACGATTTTCTTGTGCTCGACAATCTGATAGCGCCCTCCGGGCGGCTTCCGCTGAATACCAGCGGCGGGAATCTCGCCGAATGCTACATGCACGGCTTCGAGCTGGTGATCGAGGCAGTGCGCCAGATCCGCGGCCAGTCGGTCAACCAGGTCAAACGCAACGACGTGGCGATGGTGATCGGCGGGCCGATGGTGACGCCGGCCAGCAACCTTCTGCTCGGCTCCGGAGCAACGCTATGAGCGATACTCCGCGCGCGGCCTATCTTCCCGAGGGGCTGCCGATTCCGGTCCCCGAAAACGATGGATTGTCGGCACCGTATTGGGCGGGGTTGCAGCAGAACCGCCTCCTGGTGCAGCGCTGTCCGCACTGCACGACGTGGCAGTTCGGGCCGGAGTGGCTTTGCCACCACTGCCATTCGTTCGACGTCGAATGGACCGAGGTCGAGCCGCGCGGACGCATCTTCAGTTGGGAGCGCGTCTGGAGTCCTTCCCATGACGCATTGCGTGGGCGTGGACCTTACCTTGCTGTCCTGGTGGAGCTGCCGCATGCCGGACATGTGCGCATGGTGGGGAATCTCCTCGGCGATCCCCTGCAAACCATCGCCATCGGTACTGATGTCCAGGGCGTATTCGAGCATCACCATGACTCCATGCCACGATATTCATTGCTGCATTGGCAAACCACCGGATAGAGGCGGTGAGGTGAGGCCGACTGATGTCAGGCCGGCGCGCGCGAGCGACGGCTGGCGTCGCCGCGCAGCCTGACTTTCTCGGTATTCAGCAGGTGCTCGTTCAGTTTGGTGAGATAGCTGCGCATCGTCTCACAAGCGCCCTTGGTATCCTTGACCTTGATCTGTTCAATCAGCCGCAGGCGAGAGGCGATCACCGGGTCATGGGCGGGCGGTCCGGCGATCAGGACAAAGCGGCGGATCACGGATGCCATGGCTTCCAGAATTGCCGACATTACCTGGTTGCCGGTCGAGTTTGCCAGCAACGTGCTGAACTCGACGGCCTTCAAGGTCCGTTCCTCGTAACGGCCCTGCCTCGTCAACTCGACGGTCTCGGCCACATTCCTGCTCAGCCGTTCGATGTCCGCGGGCTTGGCGCGCTCGCATGCGGCTCGTACCACGGCGTCCATTACCATGAGCCTCGCCTCGAGCAACGTCGCCAGCGACACATGACCGAAGTCGAGCATGTCACGGAACGTACGGGTGACCTGCCCGGCGCCGCTCCGGGTGATGAAGGCGCCACCCCGGCTTCCCTTTCGCATCTCGACGATGCCGGCGATCTCGAGGCTGCGGATGGCTTCGCGCAACGCGGTACGGCTGACATCGAGCATCTCGGACAATTCGCGCTCGGACGGCAGCCGGTCTCCGGCCTTTAGTTCGCCGCTGACGAGCTTGTCGCGGATCGCATCGCAGATCTCCTCGAAGATCCGCCGAGTCTTGATGGGACGGAAGGGCTTTCCGGCAGATCGGCTTTCCCTGTGATCACCAGCCGATGGCGCCGGCGCGCCGTCCGCTCTCTTGCGACCGGTACGCGGCTCTGGCCTGGATCGTTGTTGCGGCATGAGTCGTCCCTGGGGTTATCAGGTCTTCATCACCCCGCACCCGCCTCTTTGCAAGAGCTTCCGCTGGCCGATCAGATAGATATGTGGAAACCGCCGTTGACCGCGATGTGCTGGCCGGTGATGTAGGAGGCGGCGTCCGAAAGCAGGAAACACACCGGCTGCACCACTTCCTCGGGCTGGGCCCAGCGCCCCATCGGAATGCGGGCCAGTATCCCCTCGCGGAACTTATCGCCACGAATGGTTTCGGTCATGGGTGTCTCGACCACGCCGAAGCAGACCGAATTGGTCCGGACCCCGAACTTCGACCACTCTTTGGCCGAGGTCATCGTCATCCCCAGCATGCCGCTCTTGGCGGCGGCATAGTTGATCTGGCCCATCGCGCCGGCACGCCCTGCGTCGGACGAGATATTGACGATTGAGCCGACGTTGGTCTCTCCGCCCTTTGCGCGTTGCAGCATGCTGCGTCCCACCGCCTGGGTCCACAGGAACGCCCCGGTCAGATGCACCTCGATGACCGCGTTCCACTGCGCAAGCGTCATCTTCTCCGACATCGCCGGCCGGGTGATGCCGGCATTGTTGACGAGGCCGTGGATCGCACCGAACCGCTCGATGATCTTCTCGACCGCATCCGTTGCGAACGCCTCGTCCGTCACGCTGCCGGTGATGGTCATAAGTTGGCGGTCGGACGTGTCGTAGGTCGACAACGTGTCGCGATTGAGGTCGATGGCAACCGCGTTGGCGCCGAGTTCTCGCGCCAGGTTGATCGTGGCTCGGCCGATGCCCTGGCCCGCACCGGTAACGACGACAGTCTTGCCTTCCAGGGAAACGATGTTGCGCATGGCTTTGCGTCCTCAAGCTTCAGATCAGAGTGAACATCGGCGCGAGTGTGCCGTCAGCGTCCGGGCGAACGACCAGGCGGACGGCTGCGCCATTGGACAGGGCACTCGCCGGACTGTCGACTATTGATGTCATCAGCGTCGGGCCCTCGTCGAGCGTGACATAGGCAAGAACAGGCAGGTCCTTGGCCGCGCGCAGCACGCTGTAGGCGTAGATCGTTCCGGTGCCGCGGCTTTCCAGCCATTCGGTCGCGTCCGAAAAGCAGAACGGGCAGCCCGCGCGCGGATAGAAATGCGGCTGCCGGCAGTGCGTACACGTCTTGATCAGCAGCTTCCCGTCGCGAAGCGCCTCGAAATAGGGCTGGATCTCGGGATTTGCGGATGGTGCAGGGGTTTGCGACACGGGGATTACTGCCTTTCCAGAATGACGGTGGCGCTGCCATGGCGCGTTCCGAGCGAGCCACCGGTGCCATGAGCCAGGGCCAGCGCGCAGTTGGGTACCTGCACGGCCGGGTGGGCCTCGCCGCGCAACTGACGGACAGCCTCGAGCACTTTTGTCATGCCGCCCCGATTGCCGGGATGGTTGTTGCAAAGGCCGCCGCCGTCGGTGTTGAAGGGCAGCTTGCCATGTCCCGAGATCAGATTTCCGTCGGCCACGAAGCGGCCGCCCTGGCCCTTGGCACAGAAGCCGAGATCCTCCAGTGTCATCAGCACCGTGATGGTGAAGCTGTCGTAGATCGAGGCGTATTGGATATCTGATGGACGGACGCCGGCCTCTTCAAATGCGCGCGGTCCCGACCAGACGGCGCCGCTGTAGGTAAGATCGATCTTGCCACCGGCGGAATGCTTGATCGCCTCGCCGGCCCCGCGAATGCTGACGACCGGCCTTTTGAGGCTTCGCGCGACTTCCGGGGCGACGAGAACGATGGCGCCGCCGCCGTCGCTGATCACGCAGCAGTCGAGGCGATGCAGGGGATCTGCCACCATCGGAGAATTCAGCACGTCCTCGACCGTCACGACGTTCCGCAGCATGGCGTGTGGATTGTGCTGAGCATGATGGGATGCCGCGACTTTGATCCAGGCGAGTTGTTCCGATGTGGTCCCGAACTCGTGCATGTGACGATTGGCGGCTGCGCCGTACATCGTGGCGATCACGGGATTGAAGGGCGCCTCGAACGGCGCGTCCGCCGTGGCGCCCGGCGCCGGACGGACCTGGCTTTGGCCGGCGGCTCGGGGCCGGCCTGCCAAGGTGATCAGCGCGACGCTGCATTTTCCGAGCGCGATTGCGGCCGCCGCATGGCCGACCGCCAGAACATAGGCGGAGCCGCCGGTATCCGTCGAATCGACATGACGCGGCTTGAGGTTGAGGTACTCGACCATGTTCATCGGACCCAGCCCGGGCGCATCGCCGGCGCAGAAATAGCCGTCCACGTCGTCCTTGCTGAGGCCTGCGTCGACAAGCGCGCCGCGCGCGACTTCGGCGTGGATCTGGGCGAGCGACAGCCCGTCGGCCTTGCGTGTCGGGTGCTCGTAGATACCGGCGATGCAGGCCTTGCCCCGAATGCTCAAAGGTATCTCCATCTCAATTGGTCTATTGATATAATGGTCAGTCCATTATATTGATGCCAAAGTCAAGTTGGGCAAAAGACCCGCGGACGGAGGAAATGTGAGCGACGAAACCGCGACCATCATCGTCGGTGAACGCACCCGCTCGAAGTCCGAGCTGCTGGCGCGCGGCCGCCGGGCCGCCACCGGACTTGCGAGGCTCGGCGTTCGCGAGAACGACGCCGTAGCGCTGCTGCTGCGAAACGATTTTGCCTTCCTCGAAGCGACCCATGCCGCGAATGCCATCGGCGCCTATGCGGTGCCGTTGAACTGGCACGCGAGCCCCGACGAAATCACCTATATGCTGGGAGATGCGAAGCCGAAGGTGCTGGTCGTGCACGCCGACTTGCTCGCCCCGGTGCGCCGGATCATTCCGGCAGCATGCGAGGTCCTTGTCGTGTCGAGCGCAGATGCTGGCAATCCCGTCGCTGTGCAGGACGGCGATCAGGATTGGGACCGCTGGCTGGATGCACAGCCGGAATGGGACAGGCCGCCGCTGCCGCCACGCTCGTCGTGGATCTACACCTCTGGAACGACGGGCCGGCCCAAGGGCGTCCGTCGCGAACCGGCAACGCCTCAACAGGCCGCGGCGATGCGCGATCTGTTCCGTGTCGTCTATGGCTGCCGCGAAGGAATGCGCTCATATGTCGGCGGACCGCTCTATCACGCCTCGCCCAACGCCTTCGCGAGGCAAGGCCTGGCGCTGGCCGAAACGCTTGTGCTGTCATCGCGCTTCGATCCTGAAGAACTGCTCCGGCAGATCGACCGCCACCGTTTGACGACGCTGGTGATGGTGCCGACGTTCTTTGTGCGGCTGCTCAAGCTCCCGGAAGAGGTGCGGCGCAAATACGACGTGTCCTCGCTCGAACTGGTGCTGCACACGGGCGCGCCGTGTCCGCCGGATGTCAAGCGGGCGATGATCGCCTGGTGGGGACCGGTTCTCGTCGAGACCTACGGCGGCTCCGAGACCGGCGTCGCCACGATCTGCACCTCACACGACTGGCTCTCCCGACCCGGAACCGTGGGGCGTGTCGCTCCCGGCGGCACGATCAAGATATTCGACGAGCAGGGCCGCGAATTGCCGCCGGGCGTCAGCGGCGAGATCTACGCACGCTCGCCGGCCTATCCGGATTTCAACTATCACGGCCGCGATGATGATCGCCGTTCCGTGGAAATCGACGGCCTCATCACCTGCGGCGATGTCGGCTACCTCGACGCCGACGGCTATCTGTTCCTCAACGACCGCAAGCGGGACATGATCATCTCGGGCGGGGTGAACATCTATCCCGCCGAAATCGAAGCGGCGCTTCAAAGCTGCCCGGGCGTCCAGGACTGTGCCGTTTTCGGCATTCCCGATGACGAGTTCGGCGAGCGCATCTATGCGGCCGTTCAACGCGACGCGGGCGCGGTGCTGACCGCAGACGATGTCAGGAATTTCGTCCGCGAACGCCTGGCGGCATTCAAGGTGCCGCGCGAGGTGGTCTTCCACGAGACGTTGCCGCGCGAAGAGAGCGGCAAGATCTTCAAGCGAAAGCTGCGCGAGCCGTTCTGGGCCGGACGATCAACACGAATCTGAGAGGGACCATGCTTACGCGACGTTCACTCATGAGAAGCGCCGCCGGCATTGCAGCACTTGCCGCGACGCCCGTGCTGGCACAATCGCCCTGGCCCAGCCGGCTGTTGAAGATCGTCGTGCCGCTGCCGCCAGGCGGCGTGATGGACGGTCTTACGCGCGTCGTGGCCGACCGGTTGGCGCAGCGCCTGGGCCAGTCCGTGATCGTGGAAAACAAGCCGGGTGCCAACGGCATGATCGCTGCGAGCGCGGTCGCGGGGGCGGACCCCGACGGCTACACCATCCTCTCCACCATGAGTTCGATTGTCCAGAACGTATCGCTGCACAAGTCGCCGAGCTACAAGATGTCGGACCTGTTGCCGTTGGCGCCGCTCGGCCGCCTGCCGATCGCGTTCATCGTGCCAAAGACGCTCGGCGTAACCACGTTGCGGGACTTCGTCGAGAAGGCCCGCAGCAGCCCCAAACCCCTGAGTTACGGAACTTACGGCCTTGGTTCGAGCGCGCATATCATCGGCGAAGTTCTGATGAAGAACACCGGCATCAAATTGCTCCAGGTGCCGTATCGCGGCGAGGCGCCGGCGCTGACCGCGATCCTTGCCGGCGACGTGGACAGTGCCTTCGTATCGGTCGGTGGTGCCGTGGCTCAAAGGGAGAACACGCTAACGCTGGCGATCGCCAATCCGGCGCGTATGAAGCGCTATGCCGATATACCCACCTTTGACGAAGCAGGATTCCCCGTGCTCGGCCTGACCGGGTTTAGCGGCTTCTTCGCGCCGGCGGCCGTGCCCAAGCCCGTTGCCGATCGGCTGAACAAGGAATTGAGGGAAATCGTCGCGCTTCCCGATGTGAATTCCAAGCTGCTTGATCTCGGGTTCGAGGATATGAGCGACATCGCCGATTTTCCGGGCTTTGTCGACGATGAGGTCAAGCGATGGGCCGCCGTGATCCACGAATTCAATATCAGCATCTAGGATATCCCGGTGGCGATCAACCTCGAGGCGCTTAAGGCGCTGGAGATCACCGACATGCGGTTCGCGTATGGTGAGCGCGAGACGATGTTGTACGCGCTCAGCATCGGCATGGGACGCGATCCGCTCGACCTGCGCGAACTGCCGTTCGTCTACGAAGGCGAAGCGCTGCAGGCCGTTCCCACGATGGCGGTGGTGCTCGCATCGACCGGCATAATTCGCAAGACCGGCGTCGACTTCACCAAAATTCTGCATGGCGAGCAACGGCTCACCCTGCATCGTCGGCTACCGGCCGCAGGCGAAGTGCTGGCGAACTCACGCGTCGCGGCTGTCTATGACAAAGGCGCCGGCAAGGGTGCCGTGTTGTTGCTCGAAACGACCGCGCGATCGGTGGCAGACAATGCGCCGCTGTTTACGTTCGTCATGACGATCATGGCGCGCGGTGATGGGGGATTCGGCGGACCTCAAGGCTCGGGCCCCGAGCCGCATCAGTTGCCGGGGAGGCGGCCGGACCAGACCGACATGTTCGAGACGCGCCCGGAGGCGGCGCTGCTCTATCGGTTGAACGGCGATCGCAATCCGCTCCACGCTGATCCGGGGGTGGCCGGCCGCGCGGGCTTTGCGCGACCGATTCTTCACGGGCTTGCGACTTACGGCATCGCCTGCCGAGCCGTGCTGCGGACGGTCTGCGACCGTGACGCAGGACGGGTCAAGTCGTTCGATGCGCGCTTCTCCGCGCCGGTCTATCCAGGCGATCGCATCGTGACCGACATGTGGATCGACGGCGACGTCGTGTCGTTCAGATGCCACGTCCCCGATCGCGATGTGATCGTCCTCAACAACGGGCGATGTCTCTTGAGAGCCGGATCATGATCTTCGCCCGACCTCCGTCGGCATAGGTCCTGAAATGATGCCTCAAAGACCTCGTGTTGCCTTCTTCCGAGATTGTCCCGTCCCGGTTTGACGAGCTCTTGTCCAATTCTCGACCAAGTGGTGCATATGCACGTTGGCAAGCTTGAGCATATCGCCCGGGGTCAGTGTGTCGTTCGCACAGTATTCCCTGAAGTTGTAGGAGCTGAGGGCGTAGACCATCTCCACGGCGACGGATGTGGGCACCGCAAGATCTCCGGCGTTGTGAAACTTCAAAATGGCCCGGCGAATGAAACGCAGGAAGACCGATCGGTTGGCGGCGAACCCATCGCTTCCGGACTTATGGGACCGCAATTCGGCTGCAAGCACCTCCCTCCATAAGGTCTTGTCGGCGCTCGTTATGACGTTGCCGATGTCGGCGTGGATCAGGCGCGCCAAAGTCTCGGCCAGCGTGGCCGAAGGGACTTCCAACACCGCTTCGTAGGAGGGTATCAGGGCCGTGCGGTCTCTCTGGAGGAATTCGATCAGGAGACGCTGCTTGGTGGCGAAGTAATTGTAGACAGACTTGGGAGACACGTCAGCGGCTCTCGCGATGTCCTCCATTTTGGTGCTCTCATAGCCGATCGTCCGAAACAGCTCGGCTGCAGCGTCGAGGAGGTCCGCTTTCCTTCGGTCTTTCTTGCTTTCGTTCATCGATATTCGTTCGCCGATGGGGGTGGGCTGCCCGGGGCATGACCCGATCACAGACTAACCGATTGACAATAGTAGAGTGAGCTATAAATTTACATTTGACTATAAAAATGGAGTCTGGATCGTGGCCTGGCGGATTTGCGGAGACTATCCGGATCGGGCCGATCGCTGGCCTTGGAAGCTGTGCCGGCCGGGCGAGCAAACCCCCTGGCTGAGCAATCCTCGATGACGAGCACGATCTTCATCGGAACGAATGGCGTCCGTCTGGTGACGGCGTCACGATTGACGTCATTGACCCGGCCAAGGAGGAGTGCATCGACCACCTTTCTGCCGGCACAGCGGAGGACGTCGATCTTGCAGTCGATTGTGCGCGCCGAGCGTTCGAGGGCGAGTGGAGAACCTCGAGCGGTGCCGAGCGCGCGAATCTGCTTCACGCGATCGCCAAGGGCATTTTACGCCGACGCGACGAGTTGGCGCGATTGGAAGTGATCGACAATGGCAAACCGTTAGCGGAAGCGCTGTGGGACATCGACGATGCCGCAGGCTGCTTCACTTTCTACGCTGATCTGGCCCAGGAGTTCGATGCCGCACAGGACGAGACGATCGCACTTCCGGACGAAAGGTTCGAAAGCTCTGTCAGACGCGAGCCCGTCGGTGTCGCAGCCCAGATCATTCCGTGGAACTATCCATTGCTGATGGCTGCCTGGAAGGTTGCGCCGGCCATCGCTGCGGGTTGCACCATGGTGCTGAAGCCTTCCGAGTTGACATCGCTGACCAGTCTGAAACTGGCCGAGATCGCGGTTGACGCCGGACTGCCTGCGGGGGTTCTCAACCTTGTCACCGGCCTTGGTGCCGTGGCGGGGGAGCGCTTGGCGCACCATCCAGGCGTCGACAAGATCGCCTTCACCGGCTCGGTCCCGACCGGCACGAAAATCTTCATGGCTGCCGCGCAGGATATCAAGAACGTCAGCCTCGAACTCGGTGGTAAATCGCCGTTCATCGTGTTCGACGACGCCGACATCGAGGCTGCCGTCGAATGGATCATGCTCGGAATCTTCTGGAATCAGGGCCAAGTCTGTAGTGCGACATCTCGCCTGATCGTACAAGAGGGCATCGCGGATCGATTGCTGAAGCGGCTGGTCGAGCGCGCACGAAGCATTCCGATCGGAAGCGGGCTTGATCCCAGCACCAAGCTCGGTCCGCTCGTCAGCCGAGGACAATACGAGAGAGTCCGCCAGTTCGTCGCCCAAGGCGTCGAGTCGGGCGCTCGACTTCTCACGGGCGGGAAGAGGCCGGTCGATGTTGCACGCGGCTACTTCATCGAGCCGACAATATTTACAGATGTTCCCTTGAATTCGACGATCTGGCGCGACGAGATTTTTGGTCCGGTGCTTGTGGTGCAAAAGTTTTCCGACGAGCAGCAAGCGCTGAGGCTTGCGAACGACAGCCGTTTTGGCCTTGCGGCCGCCGTGATGTCGGAAGACGAAACGAGATGCCAGCGTGTGGCCAGAGCCTTTCGCGCCGGCATCGTATGGATCAACTGCTCGCAGCCGACATTTTCCCAGGCGCCGTGGGGCGGATACAAGCAAAGCGGGATCGGCCGTGAGCTGGGACGATGGGGGCTCGGCAATTACCTCGAGGTGAAACAGGTCACCCGGTTCAAGCGCGGCCACACCTGGGATTGGTACGGCGACAAAGCGCACCCGTCGTGAGGGAAGACGCGCGGCGGCCTTGGCACGGGGGGCGGCCGCAACGTCACGGCGCGGCGCTACCGGCTGCCGCTGCGAGCCGGATCGGAGCGATGCTCTCGAGGACCAATGAGGTCTGCCGTTACGCGACAGGCTCGACGTCGATGTTTTCGTGCACTTCGAAGTGACGCCGCTGCAATTCGTGCAGAAAGGAGGGAACATCAAAGTACTCTTCAGGGCCCCAGACGCCGGCTTTCCCCGCTTTCGACAGCAGCAATTGCACACCGATGGAAAGGCCCATGGACGTGCCGGCATCAATATAACCGTCGAACGAAGGATGCGGATGGCCGATTACTGCGAAATTGAGCGTAGTCTTCTTTCCTTTGCTGGTGCCATGACCGATCGCCAGATGGATTTCGTGGCTCTGCTGGGAGGGAATGCGATCCCGATTGGTGGCGATGTTGCGCGCCATCACCGCCTCGAGGAACTCGGCCGGCGTTATCCTTGCATTGCCGACTTCGATGGGTTGATCGAAGGCGCCGAACCCGGCCTTCACCAATCCCGTCCAGGCTTCGTGCTCGCGGTGCGGCAAATGCAGCTTCCAAGTGAATTCGCGAATGCCCTTCTCCCGGATACCTTCCGCGAAAGGTACGGTGAGTGGCTCAGAGTGCTGGGTGTACATGAACTCGGTGCGGCCCCACGGCGCGGGCAGGAGAAGTGTTTCCTTGCCGGACTGCGGCGTGACCTCCCGCAGCGACCCGTCGAGGAATTGCATCGAGGGGTTGGCATATTCGCCGAGAATGGTGGAGACGCTGTAAGGTGGCACGAGAACCGGGTTTTCCTCTCCGACCAAGGTCGCGGCCCAATAGAGATTGATGCGATCAATCGTGTCCAGCCGCTCAGCCACGGCCTTGCAGATCATGTTGGAGACGCCGGGATCGGCTCCGAGACCCAACACGGCGGTAACGCCGGCCGCCTTCCAGGCGTCGTGTTGCTTCTTCTGTTGCACCGTGAAGACGCCCATTCCGCCGTAGTCGACATAAGTGCGCCGGGCCTGCAGGCACGCTTCGAAGATCGCCATCTGATGGCCCGCGAAGGTTGGAACTGCGTTGATGCAGAGATCGTGCTCTCGCAGCAGCGCTGCCAGCTTCCGGGAATCCTGGACATTGAGCTCGACGCCCCTGAGCCGTTGATCCCCGAGTTCGGCAACGAGCTTGTTTGCGCGCTCGGCCGCGAAGTCAGCCACCGTGATCAGGTCGATCGCTTGGGACGAGTAGGGTGCGACGAGATCCCGCACCGTGCCGCTCGCCATGGCGCCGGCGCCACCCAGAACTAGAATTTTCGCCATCGGTTTCCCCTTCGCTTCGCGGCAGGCGGCTCAGTATCGAATTTTCAATTATAGTGAAATTATCAGCCCTGCCGGTGGCAATGCAAAGTCTTTTTTTCGGTTAGCGGATCAATAGATCGGCGGCGTGATGACCCAGTGGATGTAAGTCATCGTGGCGCCGGAGTTGACGTAGCGGTGGGGCGTTTCCGAATTGAAGCTGAAGGTGTCCCCGGGATTGAGCAAATATCGCTGAGGGCCGAGGAACAGCTCGAGCTGGCCATCGATGATGATCCCGAACTCATGTCCTATGTGGCTGTCGAATTCCGTTCCTGACATGCCCCCGGGAAGGAGGTAGGCCACGAAAGCCTGGATGGGAGTCCCTTCAGCGGGCGTCATGATTTCCATGTGCATGCCGATGCTTTCGAGATTCAGCACACGTCTCATGTCCTTTCGGGTGATGTTGCGGCTCTCGCCCGCATCTTCGGCGTCCGTCTTTGCGAACAGGGAGCTCACCGACACGTCCACGGCATCGGCGATCTGCCTCAGGGATCGCATGGAGGGTGTGGTCAGACCTCGTTCGATCTGGCTGATCAATCCTATCGACAGTCCGGTGGCATCAGCGACCTCCTGAAGGCTCAGATCTTTGTTCTTCCTGGCCTCGCGCAGAAGGTCGGCAAGCGCGGGGTTGCGGGCCGCGTTGCTCTTTGGGCTGCGACGTTTGGTGCCTGCCTGCGGGCTCGTCACCGAGCTGCCGGGTTTTCGGTCACTTCGCTTCATTTTCACTCTTGCTAAAAATTCAATCTTCTGTCGTACTTGATGGCGAGGGCAAGTTCCAGGCGGAATTGTCTCTCTTTGGCTGTCCACCAGTGAAGTGCGGATTTGCAGTGATGATCAAGATGGCGATCGAGGTCGGGGGTACCTTTACCGATCAAATTTGGATTGAAGGCGATCATGTCCGTTCGCATAAGCTGCCTTCGACCCCCCATGACGCGTCGATCGGTGTGATCGATGGTCTTTCACAGTCCCTTGGCGCTGAGCTTCCCAAGCTGACGCACCTGTTTCACGGATCCACCGTGGCCACCAACGCGGTCATCGAGCGGAAGGGATGCCGCGCGGCGTTCCTGGCGACCCGCGGTTTCCGCGATCTTTTGGTCTTGCAGCGACAGCTTCGTCCGAACGTCTACGCTATTGCCTGCGAGAAACCGGAGCCGTTGATACCGCTCAAGCGCTCCGTCGAAGTGACCGAGCGCATGGATGTCTCTGGGCAAGCCGTTCTCTCTCTCGACGAAGACGAATTGTGTCGGACGATCGACCAGTTGATCCAAAAGGAAAAGCCCGAAGCGCTTGCGGTCTGCCTGCTGCACTCCTATCGGAATCCCGAGCACGAGCAGACGGTGCGAAGGGTCGTGAACAAACGCTATCCGGATCTGCCCGTGGTGCTGTCGTCGGACGTGCTGCCGACTTTCCGCGAATACGAGCGGGCGTCGACGACGGTGATGGCAGCCTATCTGGTGCCGCTGGTCGGTCGTTACCTGCGCCGCCTTGAGGGGCATCTCCGCGATCGCGCGCCCGGAAGTGCTCTGTTCGTGATGCAATCGTCCGGCGGTGTGCTCCCGAGCTCCGGATCGCATGGCCGGGGCGTGGAGATGCTCAATTCGGGGCCTGCCGCCGGAGTGATCGGGGCGACGCGGATGGCGGGCGTCATTGGTGATCGCAACGTCATTACGCTGGACGTCGGCGGAACGAGCGCGGACATCTGCCTCATTGCGAACGGGATACCCGGCATTACCGCCGAGACGGAAATGGACGGGCTGCCGGTCGGTCTGCCCAGCGTCGACATTGCGAACATCGGCGCGGGCGGGGGCAGCATCGGCTGGATCGACGAAGGCGGAATGCTGCAGGTCGGACCCCGCTCGGCGGGCGCAAGGCCGGGGCCTGCCTGTTACGGACACGGCGGCAGCGCTCCGGCCCTGACCGACGCGCTGGTGCGCCTTGGATGGATCCGGCCGCACCGTTTTCTCGGCGGCAGGATGACGTTACATCCGGAAAAATCAGACCAGGCGCTGAAGACGCTTGCTGAGCCACTCGGCCAGAACATCGACGAAATGGCCCAGGCGATGGTCGACATTAGCACTGCGCATATCAGCCAGGGGATTCGCCTCGTTTCGGTTCAGCGCGGCCACGATCCGAGGGATTATTCACTCTACGGCTACGGAGGCATGGGGCCGATGATCAGCGCGCTCTCTGCCTCCGACCTCAAGATAGGCCGCGTCGTGATCCCGCCTTATCCGGGCTTGTTCTCCGCGCTGGGTCTTCTCGTTGCCGACGTCAAGCGAATCTATCGGGAGACCCGTTTCCTGCCCGTGGATGCCGAAAGCTCTCGTACGATCGCAAGCGCATTCCACCTGATGAAGCGCGAGCCGGAATCGGAGTTCGTCAAATACGGCTATGCGGCATCCGAAATCGTCTACGAACATGCCCTCGAAATGCGTTACGCGGGGCAGGGCTTCGAGCTATTGACGACGATCGACCTTAATCGTCTGGATCGCGAAGGCGTCAGTTACCTTCGTGAAGTATTCGGTGCCGCTCACCAGGCCCGCTACGGCTCGACCTCCCGCGCCGCACCGATCGAAATCGTGACATTCCGTCTGACTGCGCACGTGCCGACGCCCTCAACGGTGCTGAACTCGTTGACCCGGATGAGCGAAAAGAAGCGCGAGGCAGAAATCGAGGAGGGACAGATCACCTTCGGAGGCGGAAAAATCTCCTGTCGGTTCGCCTGGCGCAGCAGTTTGGCTTCGGGCGCGGTTCTCAAGGGCGCCGCAGTTATCGAGGAGCCGACAGCAACGACGTTCGTCCCGCCGGGATGGATCGTCACCGTCGACAAGACCGGCGCGCTTATTCTCACTCCGGAATCCTAGGTCATGGGCACGAATCTCAATCAAGCGACCTTCAACATCATCAGCCACGGTCTGCACGGCATGGCGCAGGAAATGGGCGAGAAGCTCGTGCGCTCGGCCTATTCGACCATTATCCGCGAGGCGAGAGACTGTTCGACGTCCTTTCTCGATCGCAATGGCCGCATCATCGCCCAGGCGCAGTTCTGCCCGATCCACATGAACTCCTTCGGCAAGGTGTTCGAGGCGTTTGCTGCGAAGTTCGATCTCTCGACCATCAAGCCCAACGAGGGTTTGATCACGAACGATCCTTACCACGGTGCCCAGCACCTCAACGACATCGTGCTGTTCACGCCTGTCTTCTATCGTGGCAAGCTGCTTGCCTTCAGCGCATCGCTTGGTCACCATATCGATGTCGGCGGCGGAGCGGCAGGACCAAACGCCAGCGCTACCGACGTGTTCTCGGAAGGGCTGCGTATCCCGCTCTGCCGCTTCGACGTGGATCGCGATCTCGGCGACGGCCTTCTGGAACAGTTCATCAGAATCAACGTCCGTCCGCCGGACGACGTCATGGGCGATGTCTATGCCCAGCTGGCCGCCAATCGGACCGGTCAGGCTCGCTTCATAGAGATGCTCGATCGGTTCGGCGAGGAAACGGTTCTGGCTGCGGCGCGCGATCTCCAGGATTATTCCGAGCGGCTCGCCCGCGATGCCGTGCGCGCAATTCCCGACGGGGTCTATCGCGCTGAAGATTTTGTCGACGACAACGGATTCACAGCGGATCCATTACGGGTTGCCGTCAAAATTACCATCGATGGCGACGAGATCGAAATCGATTTCGAGGGCAGCTCGCCGCAGACGAAGGGAATGATCAATTCACCGCACGCGTCGACGGTATCGGCGGCCTATGGAGCAATTGCGATCTTGCTGGGCGGAGGGCGCATTCCGGTGAATGACGGTCTCTATCGGCCGATCCGTTCCGTGAAAGTACCTTATGGATCGTTTCTCAATCCCAGCCGGCCCCTGGCAGTGAGGGCGCGCAACAACGCCTGCCATCGGGTCTACAATTCGATCATGCTCGCGATGTCTGAGGTGGTTCCGAACCAGGTGCTGACATCCGGTCATGACACGACGAACGCGATCGGCATGGGTCATATGGGCTCCGACCGATACCGGGTCTACATGGAGGTGGTCGGAGGAGGGTGGGGCGCCTCGGCCGGCTCGGATGGCGCGGACGTCGTCGACGGCTACGTGGGAAATTGCTCGAACGTCCCCGTCGAGTCGCTCGAAGCCGATTACCCCTTCATGCGTGTGGAGGAGTACGCGCTGCGCCGTGGCTCGGCCGGTGCGGGAAAACATCGCGGCGGCCTGGGTGCGCGACGCGTGTATCGCATCATGGACGATGGCGTCACGTTCAATTCCTACTCCGACCGCTTCAAGATACGTCCATGGGGTTTGTTCGGCGGCAAGCCCGGCGCGAATTCCCGCTTCGTGGTCGAACGCGATGGCGAACAAATTAACCTTCCATCAAAAGGCAATACGGAACTCCGACGCGGCGATCGTCTCGTGATCGAGACCGCCGGCGGAGGCGGATACGGCGACCCGCGGGATCGCGACCCCAAGCTTGTTCGGGACGATCTCGAACAAGCTCTGGTCACGGCGGACGATCGTAGCATCGTCCAATGAGTTGACGGCCCGTTTTCACCAATGATGAGGCATCACCTATGATTATTCGTTATTGTATCGGTATGAGCGTTGCGGCCTTGCTCGGACTTTTCACGGTCGTCCCCTGCGAAGCAAAGATCGAGAAGGATGTCGTCAAGATCGGGATCCTGAACGACATGAGCGGGCCCTATGCCGATCTGGGTGGTGCGGGCTCGGTGATTGCTGCCCAGATGGCCGTCGACGATCTCGGCGGGGCCATCAACGGTGTCCCCGTGAAGATCATTTCCGCCGACCACCAAAACAAGGCCGACGTCGGATCGGCTACGGCTCGTCGTTGGTTCGATGTCGATGGTGTCGATGCCATCGCCGATGTGCCGGTCTCGTCGGTCGCGTTGGCCGTGCAAGAGATTGGACGACGGGCTCGTCGCATCACGCTGATGCAGGGATCGACCTCGGATCTCACCGGGAAGGCTTGCTCTCCGTATAGCACGGCATGGCAGGACGACACCTATTCCTATTCGAAAGCCTCCGCACAAAACACCGTAAAGAATGGAGGCAAGACCTGGTTCTTCGTGGAAGCCGACTATGCGTTCGGCCATGCGTTGGAACGGGACGTCACGGCATTCATCACCGAAGCAGGCGGATCGGTGCTGGGAACGGCGCGACATCCTGTTAATACTGCCGACCTAAGCTCCTTCCTTCTGCAAGCCCAGAGCTCCAAGGCACAAGTCATCGGACTTCTGAACGGCGGGGCCGATTTGATCAACTCGATCAAGCAAGCCAAGGAGTTTGGCATCTCCGATAGCAGGCAGAAGTTGGTTGGATTTCTTGTATACCTGACGGACGTCCACAGTCTGGGCCTGGACGCTACAAACGGTTTGCTGCTTTCCGAAGGCTTCTATTGGGATCAGAACGACGTCGCCAGGACCTGGTCGAAGCGCTATTTCGAAAAGACCAAGCGAATGCCGACGAAGGAACAAGCTTCTGTCTATGCCTCCATCACGCACTATCTGAAAGCGGTGAAGAGCGCTGACTCCATAGATGCGGACGTGGTCGCGGCGGAGATGCGAAAGGCGCCGGTCGACTATTTCGGGAACGCCGGCTCGATTCGCGTCGACGGCCGGGTTCTCTATCCCATAACGTTGTACCAGGTGAAATCCCGTAGCGAATCGAAGGGAGCCTGGGACTACTACAAAGCGGTCGGAAATGTAGAGGCAGATCGCGCGTTTCGTCCGCTCAACGAAGGCGGCTGCTACTTGGTCAAGTGAGTCAGAATACGGACGTCGCCGCTCCTTTGAAGGCAATTGGACATGCATCCGCTCTGGCAACCACCGGATTCCGATCTGCCAGCTCTCACCGAGTGCGGCATGCGCGTTCTGGCTGCAGTCGGACTTGCTGTGAACCTCGGAGCAGTGCTTTCGACTTGGCTGGCGAGCTAGCCGGAACCGCAGTGCAGTTCGCTGCGGCATCGTCCGCATGTATCTGTTGCAATGATTCCATAGGGACGACACGGTCTCGCATCGAGCGTCGTGGTGCTCCAGAAACGCCAGAAGAATTCGAAACTCACGACGTTGTCATGCAAGGGACAGAGACCTGGCTGGCACTTGATGGCCACAAGCTGATCACACTTTGGCCGAAAGGGCCGCTTTAAAGCGGACAACGCCGTCGCTCTCGTCGCCGCTGCTCCTGCGGGCATTGGGCTTGCAGGGATTCCGAAGGAACTTATCATCGGGCATCTCGAGTCCGGCGCGTTGGTCCCTGTGATGAAGCAGTATCCGCCCCCAACCTTGGGCATCTACGTGGTGCGGCCGGCCATCATCCAGCCCGAAAGGTGCGGGTGCTGACTGAAATGATGGTTGAATGCTGCGAGGACCTCTGCCAGGGAATCATGCTGCGCGAAGCTCAACGGCCACGGTAACAAGCGAACAAACACCTGTTTCGTATTTGGACAAACTGCGACACAGAACGGCAGCAAACGACACTACTGTGACCTTTGCCCGAAAGCCACCATCAAGTCCTAACGGATCTGCCACTTAGCAGGCGCAAGGAGGCTGGATGAGCATCGAAAGCAGCGCGTCACCTTCAAGAACGATCGCCGAGCGATCGTCGTCCTCTTCCGCTCACCAGCTCATTTTCCGAGCAGGCAGGTCATCCGGCCGTGGTCATCGTTGGTCCTGGCAGCACGGAAGGAACAGGCGGGTGCCCCCTACGCCCTCGGGAGGCGAAGTCGAGGAAGGTTCGGCTGGTCGGGACCAGGGCCGCGTTTGGCTAACTGAGCAGCTCACGCGCGATGACGACCCGCTGGATTTGGTTCGTGCCCTCGCAGATCTGGGTTAGCTTCGCGTCGCGCATCATACGCTCGACGGGGTATCCAGGGTGTAGCCATAGCCCCCCAATATCTGCACCGCGTCCGTTGTGACCTTCATGGCCATATCGCTGCCCACACACTTGGCCATGCTGGCAAGAACATTCAGGCGCTTCCGGTCACCGGCGTCGCCGGCGCGCGCACACTCGTAGACCAGAGCACGTGCGGCCTCGATTTGCATCGCCATGCCCGCGAGGATGAACTGGACGCCTTGGGATTCCGAGATCGATTTCTTGAACTGCTTGCATTCCGTCGCGTAGGCGACGCCGGCGTCGAGCGCGCCCTGGGCCAGTCCGACGGACTGTGCTCCGATGGTCGGCCGATTGAGATCGAGGGCGCGCATCGAGGCTCGAAAGCCCTTGCCTTCTTCCCCAACCAGATTTCGCTCGGCACGCGCACATTGTCGAAGAAGATCGGGGTATTCGGCGCCCCGGAAACCCATTTTGCGCTCGTGACGTTTCGGTTCGGAGGAACAGCGGAAGAAATGAGGTGTGGTGCCTCAGGGGCATTCCGAGTGCCGTGCCGCCAGTCGACAGTCAGCTCGAACATCATTCCGACAAGAGCGAATTCTGTAGTGATCCCAATAAGCTAAAAGGCTGCGAATTGTCGGAATGCCTTTTGAGAGCGCAACAGAAATTCGAAGACTTCCAATCTGAGTATCTTTGGATCCCATCAGATCGATTAGAGAGATGCCTACGCCAACATCTTGATAAAATCTTCCATTGATGGCTGCTGGGCGTACTGCAGCTTGAGAAGATCTTCAACTTTAAGATTGGTATAGCGCTGGAGCTACCGCCAGTCTTTGTGGCCAGTGACCAGTGCCACCTTTTCGATTGGAAGTCCCGCTTCGAACAGACGGCTCGTTCCTTCGTGACGTAGATCGTGGAAATGCAGATCTTCGATCTTGAGTTCATCGCACGCCCGCGTGAATGCCGCACTTACAGATCTATGGTTATGCGGAAAGACTCGCCCATAGCCTCAAGTCACAATTCGCTGCTGGAGCACGACCTCCCATGCATCGTAGCCCGTTAGGTTGAGAAGGCACTTTCTGGTCATTCCCATCCTTATTCCTGGGGTCCTTTCTGTCCTGAATGATCACCAGCCGCTCTTTCATATCAACCAGCGACCACTCGGGTTTGCAGATCTCTTCCTGGCGCAACGTCGTTGCAACGTCAAATCTGACGATCCGCCCCATCGGGATGAACTGCCGAGGGTTCGTCTCAAAGTATTCAATTAGCTCGTCGAGCTCGTCTTGCGTGGGCCGTCGGTCACGCTCCTTGCTCTTTCCGATCAAATTGAGGTGGCTTAACGCGACGCGCGCAAGGCGGGCTTCCTCGGCTGAAACCTCGATGCCGTGCACGGCGGCGGCATGCGTTATGATTGTGCGGATGAAAGACAAATCGATCGCCAACGTTGCGGGGCCAGCACCCTGCTTGGCGCGCTTTCTTCCGAACTCGATCAACCGCTCTCGATTGAGCGCGGTCAGCTTTACACTGCCGAGCTCAGTTTTCAGCGAGGTCATCACGGCAGCTTTTGATCGGCGAGGGGGCTTTCCAACTTCGCGCATGTCTTCGTCGTGCAGGTCGATCAGGTCGCCAAAAGTGCGAATGTTCCGGACCACGCGTGGCTTGGACGATCCGTTGCGGTCGATATTGCGCTCCATCTCGAGCGCCCATTCTTCTCCGTCCTTGCGTCGCCGGAACGTCTCGGCCACATAACGGGTCTTGCGGCGGACTTGGACGCGCCAGTTTCCAGATGCCAATTGAGTGAAGGTCGCCACGCGTGTGCACTCCGGCTTTCGTGTGCACTATGTGTGCACCGAGAGGTCAAAACGGGTACAAACGTGTGCAATTTCGGCTAGTTTGGAGTGCACACGTTGTTCTTTCATCCCATTGAGAGTGTAGGGTAAATCGTTGGAATCACAAGACTATCGCTTTTCCGTCGCCCCGATGATGGATTGGACGGACCGGCATTGCCGGGTGTTCCATCGTCATCTGTCGCGGCGGGCGTTGCTTTATACGGAGATGCTCACCACCGGCGCCGTCATTCATGGCGATCGGCAGCGGCTGCTCGGGTTCGATCGTTGTGAGCATCCGGTGGCGCTTCAGCTCGGCGGCTCAGATCCGCGCGAGCTGGCCGAGGCTGCGCGGATCGGCGAGGCGTTCGGCTATGACGAGATCAACCTCAATGTCGGCTGTCCGTCCGATCGCGTGAAGGATGGCCGCTTCGGCGCCTGCCTCATGGCAGAGCCGGAGCTGGTGGCGAGGTGCGTCGAGGCGATGAAGCGCACCGTCGCAATTCCCGTCACAGTGAAGTGCCGCATCGGCATCGATGAGCAGGACCCGGAAGTCGCGCTCGATGCGCTTGCACATTCGGTGGTCGCCTCCGGCTGCGATGCGCTGATCGTGCATGCCCGCAAGGCTTGGCTCAACGGGTTGTCTCCGAAGGAGAATCGAAACGTTCCCCCGCTCGATTATGACCGCGTCTATCGCCTCAAACACGCAATGCCTGGTGTGACTGTCATCATCAACGGCGGCATTGCTGGCATCGAAGACGCGAAAGCACATCTCGAACACGTCGACGGCGTGATGCTTGGCCGCGCCGCCTATCAGGAGCCGTGGCGGCTGCTCTCCGTGGATCGGGAGATCTTCGGCGAAGCGGCGCCGCATGCGACCATGCAGGATGCGATCGAGGCGATGATGCCCTACATCGAGCAGCAGCTGGTGCGCGGAACGCGACTGCATGCAATCACGCGGCATTTCGTCGGCGCATTCCATGCCGTGCCGGGCGCGCGAGCCTTCCGCCGTCATCTGGCCGAGCAAGGGGTGAAGCCGGGCGCTGGTCTCGAAGTGCTGCGCGATGCGATCGCGCACGTCGCTGCGCGCGCGCCGGCAGAGGCGGCGTAAGTCAGCTAGTCGACGGCCGTGCGCGAGCGGCGATGACTGCGCTGGAGTTCCGGATAGCCGGTGAGCATCAGCTTGTCGGCGCGCACGCCCCAGCTTTCAAGGCGGTCGAGGAAGCTCATGCCGAGCAGGTTGGTCTTCATCTGGCCGCGCTGCACGACGAGGGCCGGCACCGACTTCTCCACGAGATGGCCGACGGCGAGACGGTCAAGCGTGAGCCGCGCCGCTTTGGTGTGGCCGCCCACGGTCTCCAGGTCGACGTCGTATTCGAGCATCTCGAGCGGCAGTCCGATTGCTTTCGCGGTTTCCCAGGTCAGCACCACCGATGTCGCGCCGGTATCGATCACCATCGGCGCGGTGACGCCATTGATCTTCGCACGCAGCGTGAATTCGCCGCCCTGGCCGCGCGGGACCTGTACGGCCGGCGCAGGGGAGGGGGTCTGTCCGCGGAAGATGTGCGAGACCTTGTGGCTGGCCCGCGCGATTTGGTCGGGGTCGCCATAGGCGACCACCGCACCTGCCGTGCCGGCGAGCATGACCAGAACGAGCAGGAAGCGGATCATCGCGCGCCTCCGACGGCCCACGGGCGGCTCAGATGCGTTTCGGCGATCCCGCGATCGGCGCAAGTCCAGCTTCCGTCATGCGCGCCGGCAAGAGGGCCATGATCGCTAGCCGGTCTGCGCTTTCCATGGCATGCCAGCGTGCGATCTCGGGCAAGGTCCGGCCGCACCCGAAGCACAGCTTGGTCTTGGGATCGATCATGCAGACGGCGACGCACGGTGTTTCTTTGCTCATTCGGACATTGTGAGGGATCGTCGGACATCTCTGCAAGCATCTCGTTAAGAGCCCGTGCCCGCACTCATGATCGGCTTGTGGCGCGGCCGGCGTTTCTCGTCGGGCAGGCCGGAACTCTCCGGCTGGAGCGGCGGAGAATCATCCGACAGCGGGGCGAGCGCGCTCATCACACGCTCCGGCGGGAAGGTGACGATCACCTCGGTGCCGATGCGCAGCTTCGATTTCAGCGTGAACGTGCCGCCATGCAGGTCGATCAGATTCTTGGCGATCGGCAGGCCGAGGCCGGCGCCCTGTTCAGCCGACTTGATCGAATTAGAGCCCTGGCCGAACGAGGCCAGCACGACTGGAATCTCGTCCTCGGGGATGCCGGAGCCGGTATCCTTCACCGAGAGATACTGTCCGCCCGAGGCGGTCCATCCCGCCTTGAGCCAGATCTCGCCGCCCTGCGGGGTGAACTTGATCGAGTTGGAGAGCAGATTGAGCACCACCTGCCGGATCGCGCGCTCGTCGGCCCAGAGCCGCGGCATGGCCTGCTCGAACACCTCGTGGATGGTGATGCCGCGGCTCGAGGCACGCAGCTTCATCAAATGATGGCAGTCGGCGACGATGCCGACCAGCGACACCGCTTCCTCGTTGAGTTCGTAGCGGCCGGCCTCGATCCGCGACAGATCGAGGATCTCGTTGATGAGGTTGAGCAGGTGCACGCCGGAATTATGGATGTCGGCGGAATATTCCTTATAGACGGCGACCTGATGCGCGCCGAAGATCTCGCTCTTCATCACCTCGGAGAAGCCGAGGATGGCATTCAGCGGCGTGCGCAACTCGTGGCTCATCTGCGCGAGGAAGCGCGACTTGGCGACGTTGGCGGCTTCGGCACGGTGGCGCGCCTCGTCCGAGATCGCCTTGGCCTGTTCCAGCTCGCCGATCAGCGCGTCCTTTTCTGCGCGCGCTTCCAGCGTGGCGAAGGTCGAGGAGTGGAGGCGGTGCGCCAGGAGGACGAAATAGCCTTCGGCGGCAAGCGCCAGCGCGGCCAGGATGTAGTTGTCCAGTGAACCGGTCACTGCGAAGCTCAGCGCCATCGCGACCGCGACCGGCGCCGTGGCGGCAAGGGCTGCGATCGGCAGGTTGGCGGCGAGCATGCTCGATACTGCGATCACCAGCAGCATCAGGAACATCATCAGCGTTTCCGTGACCATGTCGAGCACGGGATGGATCAGGATCGCCATCCAGCACAGGCCATAGAGCAGGTCGAGCACGACGAAGCGCGTCCGCCACGCGCGCGTCGCCGCGGGCGAGGCGGGCTCGGTCAGGAAGCGCCGGCAACTGCGGATCATGGCGCCGTGGATGCAGAGCATGCCGACGGTCCAGGCCGCGGCCGGGACCGGCTGCATCCACAGCCCGAACAGCACGCCGGTGGCCACCACCAGCAGCATCACGACATAGGAGGCGGACAGCCGCGTCTGGGCGTATTGCCGCAGCATCTCGGCGTCGAAAGCCGGCCGGGTTCCACTGGTCGACGTTAACTTGTCCCGCGCCTCGCGCACCCGCTGCGCCGCAGCCCTTCGGCTGCTCGCCGATGGCGCGCTCACCGGCTCGGCCGGCAGCTGCACAACCTCGGGCTTTTCAGCGGGGTTACTCATCAAACAACACAATTCCTGCCCACGCCGGGCGCGGGACTTCTGCGTTGTCTATCTCTGGCAAGAAATCCTTAAGAGCTGACTTAAGGAGCTAAAGAATTACGTTAACCCGGCGTTAATCCAATACCCGGTTCCGACCTCGGCTCGCGGAACCCGCAGCCCCTTCAGCTGAAGAAAACGAGCGTGACCAACGCGAACACAGGCAGCAGCAGGACGGAGGTCCAGGCCATGTACCCGAAGAAGCCCGGCATTGCCACGCCGCCCGCTCGCGCGATCGCGTAAACCATGAAGTTGGGCGCGTTACCGATGTAAGAGTTCGCGCCCATGAACACCGCACCTGCGGAGATCGCGGCCAGGGTCATTGCGCCATTCGTCATCAGATGCTTGGCATCGCCTCCAGCAAGCTCAAAGAAAACCAGATAGGTCGGCGCGTTGTCGAGAAAGGATGAGAGCAAGCCGGTCAACCAGAAATAGGCGGCATTGTTCGGCGTGCCGTCGACGTTGGTGACCATGTTCACGACGGAGGCAAACGCGCCGGATTTGCCGGCGTTGAGGATCGCAAGCACGGGAATGATGGTGATGAAGATGGCGGCGAACAGCTTGGCCACTTCGATCATGGGGCCCCAAGAGAAACCGTTCGCGTCGTGGTCCTCCTTCGGCGTGACGGCAAGAGATGCAAACACGACGCCGATCATTACGGCATCGCGCAGAAGATTCTGCAGCTGGAGGTGCGTGCCGAGAACCTCAAATCCGCCGAGGTCGAGCTTGGCGCTCAAGAGGATCGCAGCAATGATGACTCCCATCAGAGCGAAGTTGAGGCCGCCGCTGATCCGCAAGGGATTGTCCGGAGTTGGGTCCGGTTTGACGCGGCCTTCCTTGCGATAAAGATAAGTATCGATGCAAAAGAACAGGGCGAGCAGAATCCAGGCCACGAACGTGGTCTGGGGGAACAGGTGCGTCGTCGTCCAGAAGAAGTCCACGCCGCGCAGGAACCCCAGGAACAACGGCGGATCTCCCAGCGGGGAGAGCGAGCCGCCGATGTTGGACACCAGAAAGATGAAGAAGATGACGACGTGCGCGTTGTGCCGCCGGTCGTCATTGGCGCGGAGGACCGGCCGGATCATGACCATCGAGGCGCCGGTCGTGCCGATGATGCTCGCAATCAGGGTGCCCAGAGCGAGCAGCAGCGTATTCAGAACCGGGGAGCCGTGAAGATTGCCGCGCACCACGATTCCGCCGGCCACGGTGAACAGAGCGAGGAGCAGCAGAATGAAGGGGATGTATTCGAGCAGCGCGGTATGGACGAGTGCCTGGATGGTTGGAAGCGGGCCATACCAGACGGCAAGCGGCAGGACGATCAGGGCGGCCCACATCGCAGCAATCTTGCCCTGGTGGTGCTCCCAGAAGTGAGGCGCTGCGAGTGGAAATATCGCGATCGACAGCAGCATGCCGGCGAAGGGGAGCGCCCATTGCGGCCGAATGCTCGCCCCGTCGAGCGATGCGGCGAGCGCCTGCGACGGTGATGCAAGCAGGATCAGGAGCGCGACCGGGAGGAGGCGAACCGTGAGGCGGGATACCTGCTGCCAGGCACCACCCGCGGCGATTCCGGGCCGAAGCTTCGGCGCGACGCCGGCGCAGGCAACGACGAGGATGGCGGCGATCACGCTAAGCAAGGCTCCCCCAGAAGTTTATGAATATTTCGGTTCGCGCGTTTTGAACGTCGTCGCGGCCGGGGTCGCGGCGACGTTCGATGTTGCACGGCCCTGGACGTGGACGAGGCCGCCGCAGAGCCTCAGCGTTGCAGGCGTGCGAGCAGGCTCGACGTATCCCAGCGCTTGCCGCCCATCTTCTCGACCTCGGAATAGAACTGGTCGACCAGCGCGGTGACAGGCAGGTTGGCGCCGTTGCGGCGGGCTTCAGCGATCGCGATCGAGAGGTCCTTGCGCATCCATTCGACCGCGAAGCCGAAATCGTACTTGTCCTCGTTCATGGTCTTGTAGCGGTTCTCCATCTGCCAGGATTGCGCGGCCCCTTTCGAGATGGTCTCGATCACTGCGGCGACGTCGAGGCCGCTCTTTTTGGCGAAGTGGATACCCTCGGAGAGACCCTGCACCAGACCGGCGATGCAGATCTGGTTGACCATCTTTGTCAGCTGGCCGGAGCCGGCGGGCCCGAGCAGTTTGCACATCCGCGCATAGGCGCCTGTGATGATCGGCTCGGCGCCGGCATAGGCGTCCTGCGCGCCGCCGCACATCACCGTCAGCACGCCATTCTCGGCGCCGGCCTGGCCGCCGGAGACCGGCGCGTCGACGAATTTGAAGCCGGCCTTGGTGGCGGCCGCGTCCAGCTCACGCGCGACCTCGGCGGAGGCGGTGGTGTGGTCGACGAAGGTCGCGCCCTTCTTGATGCCGGCGAACGCGCCGTCGGGGCCGATCGTGACCGCGCGCAGGTCATTGTCGTTGCCGACGCAGCACATCACGAAATCCTGACCCTCGGCGGCCGCCTTCGGCGTCGGTGCGGTCTTGCCGCCGAACTTGTCCGCCCATTCCTTCGCCTTGGCCGCGGTGCGGTTGTAGACGGTGACCTCATGGCCCCCTTTTTTCACGAGGTGTCCGGCCATGGGGAAGCCCATCACGCCGAGACCGAGGAAAGCGACTTTAGCCATCTGTGGTACCTTGTCCGTAGTTTGGGTTTTACGGTTCTTGCCAGGCGAGGGGCGCCTGGGTTCCGCGATGAGGGCGGATTGGAGGCGCACCATAAACCCTTGAGGCCGGAGGGCAACGGCTTCGTTTGGCGGCCCCCTGTGCTAGGATGGCGGACCCAAGAACTTCAAAAAAGGGAGCGAGAGCATGGGCGGCGTGAGCGTTGGCGTCCTCGATCATTTCAACATCCGGACCCGGAATCTGGCCGAGACCGTCCGCTTCTACGCGGACGTGCTGGGCCTGGAAAAAGGCGCACGGCCGAATTTCGCCTTCCCGGGCGCCTGGATGTACAGCGAGGGTAAACCGGTGGTGCACCTCGTCGACATTTCTGCGACCGCCGAGCCACAAAAGCCTGATTCCGGCGTTGTCCACCACGTCGCCTTCGTCAGTCGCGGCTTTGACGGCATGAAGCAGCGGCTGGCGTCCAAGGGGATGAAGTTCGAGGCCCGCCAGGTGCCCGGCGGCGATCTCTGGCAGATTTTCGTCCACGACCCCAATGGGGTCATGATCGAGCTGAATTACGAGGCCGCCAGCGAGCAGGGGGCTGCGCCCGTGGAAAAGGCTGACGATATCGGCAGGCAGTAGCCTTTTGGGCGTTTCCGCTCTAATGGGGCATCCTAAAGCCTTGAGCATGATCTCATCGGAAGACCGCTCCACATTTATCCGGATCATGCTCCGTTCAGGAGATGCGCTTTGAGCGTGACGCAGCAACAGGTTCTCGACAGTCTCGCCAAGGTCAAGTCGCCCCGCGGGGTCGCGCTCACCCATGCCAATGTGCTGAGCGCGATCAGCGCGTCCGACGGCAAGGTGTTCTTCTCGATCAATGTGGATGCCGCCGAGGCAAGGGCCTGGGAATCCGTCCGGGCCGAAGCGGAGGCCGCGGTGCGCGCTATTCCCGGCGTCACCACCGTCATGGTGGCGCTGACCGCCGAGCGCAAGCCGGGCTCCGCGCCGCCGCCACCCCCGCAGCCGAGCCGCGGCGCGCCCGGCGTGCAGCCGGCCCATGCCCACAAGCCGCCGCAGGGCGGTGGGTCGCCGATGGCGCGGCAATCGGAAATCCCGGGCGTTGCCGCCGTGATTGCGGTCGCCTCCGGCAAGGGCGGCGTCGGCAAGTCGACCACAGCGCTCAACCTGGCGCTGGGCCTGCGCGACCTCGGCCTCAAGGTCGGGCTGCTCGATGCCGACATCTATGGCCCGTCGGTGCCGCGCCTGACAGGCCTGCGCGACAAGCCGGAGCTGAACGGCGAGCGCAAGATGATTCCGCTTCGGCGTTTCGGCCTCGCCATCATGTCGATCGGCTTCCTGGTCGAGGAGGAGACCGCGATGATCTGGCGTGGGCCGATGGTGATGTCGGCGGTGACGCAGATGCTGCGCGACGTCGAATGGGGCAAGCTCGACGTGCTGGTCGTCGACATGCCGCCGGGCACCGGCGATGCCCAGCTCACGCTGGCGCAGAACGTGCCGCTCAAGGGCGCGGTGATCGTCTCGACTCCGCAGGACCTGTCCCTGATCGACGCGCGGCGGGGGCTTGCCATGTTCAAGAAGGTCAACGTGCCCGTCCTCGGCATCGTCGAGAATATGAGCTACTTCCAGTGCCCGCATTGCGGGACCAAGTCGGACATTTTCGGCCATGGCGGGGCGCGGCATGAGGCCGAGAAGCTCGGGGTGCCGTTTCTCGGCGAGATCCCCCTGCACATGGCAATTCGCGCCACCTCGGACGCCGGTAATCCCGTGGTCGACAGCGAGCCGGACGGTCCTCATGCGGCGATCTACCGCGCCATCGCAGGGCAGGTCCGGGACCAGCTCAAGGGCGTCATTGCGGCGGCCTGACCGGCCGCCGCGGCAAGGTCCGGGGACATGCGACTTTCGTAGAGCCCCGTCATGCCATTGTCGCGTTCCGAAACCGGGCTGGCCGTGTTAAAGGCGCACGGCAGTCAAGCCCCTTCGGTTCGACGCGACTATCCACGCGTCGCCGGAATGAGCGGCGGCATAAGAGAAGTTAAGGGGAAACGCCCCAGCAAGGAGAGACCTGAATATGAAGCGTCGTGATTTTCTCAAAGTGTCGGCAGCAGGCGCGGCGGCGACCGCAGTGGCCTCGCCGGCGATCGCACAGTCCTCGCCCGAGGTGAAGTGGCGCCTGACTTCGAGCTTCCCGAAGTCGCTCGACACCATCTACGGCGGCGCCGAGCAGGTGGCGAAGTACGTCGCCGAGATGACTGACAACAAGTTCCAGATCCAGGTGTTCGCCGGCGGCGAAATCGTGCCCGGCCTCCAGGCGCTCGATGCGACCTCCAGCGGCACGGTCGAAATGTGCCACACCGTCTCCTACTACTACGTCGGCAAGGACCCCACCTTTGCGATCTTCGCCTCGGTGCCGTTCGGCCTCAACGCGCGCCAGCAGAATTCCTGGCTCTATCAGGGCGGCGGCAACGAGCTCGCCAACGAGTTCTTCAAGAAGTCGAACGTGATCGGCTTCCCCTGCGGCAACACCGGCGCGCAGATGGGCGGCTGGTTCCGCAAGGAGATCAAGACCGTCGCCGACCTCTCCGGCCTCAAGATGCGCATCGGCGGCATCGCCGGCCAGGTGTTTCAGAAGGTCGGCGTGGTGCCGCAGCAACTCGCCGGCGGCGACATCTATCCGGCGCTGGAGAAGGGCACCATCGACGCGGCCGAGTGGGTCGGCCCCTACGATGACGAGAAGCTCGGCTTCGCCAAGGTTGCCAAGTACTACTACTATCCGGGCTTCTGGGAAGGCGGTCCGACCGTCCATGCCTTCGCCAACCTGGAAAAGTTCAATGCGCTGCCGAAGAGCTACCAGGCGATCCTCACCAACGCGACCGCCCATGCCAACACCTGGATGGCTGCGCGCTACGACATGCAGAACCCGGCCGCGCTGAAGCGCCTGGTCGCCGGCGGCACCCAGCTTCGCCCGTTCACCAACGAAGTGCTGGAAGCCTGCCTCAAGTCCACCAACGAGCTGTGGGCTGAGATCTCGGCCAAGAACGCCGACTTCAAGAAGTCGATCGACGCCATGCAGGCCTACCGCTCCGACGAATATCTCTGGTGGCAGGTCGCCGAATATACCTACGACAGCTTCATGATCCGTTCGCGCACACGCGGCTGATCTGCGGCTTAAGTCGTAAGACGGATGGCCCGGCCTCGCTCGCGAGGCCGGGCTTTTTCTTTGCCGCAGTGCGATCACGATGGCATTCGGCCGCGGCTTGCGCCATGCTGGCGGCAAGCCTCGACAAGAAGGCCCGCAATCACTGGTACATCAGGGCAGGAAATCATGAAGAGAAGAGACTTCATCAAGGTCACAGGACTTGGTGCGGCCGGCGCCGCCACGCTCGCGGCTCCCGCGATCGCGCAGTCGATGCCGGAAATCAAATGGCGCATGCCGACGAGCTGGCCGAAATCGCTCGACACGCTGTTTGGCGGCGCCGAGATGATGTGCAAGATGGTCGCGGAAGCGACCGACAACAAATTCCAGATCCAGATCTTCGCGGCCGGCGAGATCGTGCCGGGCCTCCAGGTGCTCGACGCCGTGCAGAATGGCACCTGCGAAATCGGCCACACGGCGTCCTACTATTATTTCGGCAAGGACCCGACCTTCACCTTCGGCTCGGCCGTGCCGTTCGGTCCCAACATGCGCATCAACCAGGCCTGGTACATGCTGGGCGGCGGCCGCGACGTGCTCAACGAATTCTACAAGAGCTACAACGTCGTCTCGCTGCTCGCGGGCAACACCGGCTGCCAGATGGGTGGCTGGTTCAGGAAAGAGGTCAACACGCCCGACGATCTCAAGGGCATGAAGTTCCGCATCGGCGGCTTCACCGGCCGTGTGCTCCAGAAGCTCGGCGTGGTGCCGCAGCAGCTCGCCGGCGGCGATATCTATCCAGCGCTGGAGAAGGGCACCATCGATGCCGCCGAATGGGTCGGCCCCTATGACGACGAGAAGCTCGGCTTCTACAAGATCGCGCCGCACTACTACTATCCCGGCTGGTGGGAAGGCGGACCGATGCTGATGGCCTTCGTCAACCTCGACAAGTGGAACGCGCTGCCGAAATATTACCAGAGCGTGCTGGAGCAGGCCGGCCATTACGCCAACAACTACATGATGGCACGCTACGACAACGCCAATCCGCTGGCGCTGAAGAAGCTGCTCGCGGGCGGCACCAAGCTGCATGCCTTCTCGCCGTCGATCATGGATGCCTGCTACAAGGCCGCCAAGGAGCTGCACGCCGAAGTCGCTGCGACCAACCCCAATTTCAAGAAGGTGCACGACTCGCTCGCCAAGTTCACGAGCGACGGCTACGCATGGTTCCAGGTCGCCGAGGTCGGCTACGACATCTTCATGGCGCGGCGCTCGCAGAGCTGATCGCGCTATCCGTCGCAGACAGCGCCCCGGAGCGAAGGCTCCGGGGCGTCGTCGTTGCGGCGTTCCGAGGGGCGTCCGGATCAAAACATGAAAAACAACCCCATGCACAGTAGGCGGGTATAGGTTTTTCAATGACTTGGCGGCGCGACGCGAGTTTATGCGGAATTACCGAATTCACTTGATGCGTCGGGCAAAACAGTGGTAGAAGCACATGATCGAATAATCCGAATTGCAGCCGGGTGGCGGGCCCTCGGAATCCGATGAGCTTCGATGCCGATCAAGTTCAAAGCGCATTGCGCAAGGCATGGTCGCTGGCGACGGCCAGCCGATGGACCGCGAGCAATCCCGCGGCCGGCCAATGCAACGTCACTGCGCTGCTCGTTCACGACCTCTTCGGCGGTGACTTGCTGAAGACGCCTCTGCCGGCCGGCGACCATTTCTACAATCGGATCGAGGGCCGGAGGTACGACTTCACGGCGAGCCAGTTCGATCAGCCGATCGGCTACATGGATATAGCTGCAAGTCGCGCCGACGCGGAGTTGGAAGCAACAAGCGACCAACTGGCCGAACTGAGAACAGCCTTTCAAGAGTGCTGTGTCAGGCCAGACTAGGGCGTGTACTCATAAATCAGGTGTTTGGTTTGGGCGCTCCAGATGTCCGCTCACCCCTGAACAACGGTACAAAAGCGGGAGGTCGCCGCAGGTCGCGGATGGGCCAGCTTCGGACTCATGCGCCGCAAAAGAGTGCCGCTCTCGATCACCAACTTGAGGACATTGGAGAGCTACTCGGGTAATCGCGCTTTGCGGAAACCCTCAATCATCAGCTTCGCATTGATTGATAGCCGGCTCCGAGCGATCCACGCTGATATTGTAAATGCCGGGTCTATTTCAAGCATACCAGCTGCCGCCATACGTGATTCCGCTTCTTGTCCGAGATGAGCGAAAGCGGATGCGAGGCAGCGATATGATCCTGGATAGGAAGGATTCTGGCGCAGGGCTTTCTTCCCTGCAACGATGGCCTCGTCAAATCGACGAAGCTCAATTAAGGCAAAGCCCATCCCAGTTAACGTTGTGAATCGTTGCGAATCCAGCGGGCTTATTCGCGCGGCGCACTCGAAGCTCCGGATTGCTTCTTCAGGCAGTCCCGCAATTTTATAGACCCAGCCTCTGCGGTTCCACGAGTAATATGAACTTGGATTGAGTGCGACCGCCCGATCGGCCATCTCAATCTCAGCATCATCATCGCCGACCGTAAGTGAGGAGATCAATGCGGCAGTGGCCACCGTCCCTGCATCATCATAATCGAGGTTCAATGCCAGGTGTATAAGCCGAAGAGCTTCGTTGCGTTCGAATTGCTGGTCGACCGCGTAGCTCCTCAGCGCGTTTTCCATATGACAGTCAGCTGCCAATGCTGCAGCAGCAGCGAACCTGGGGTCGAGCTCTAAAGCGCGCAGCACCAATCGGAGTGCCTCGGCCAAACTTTCGCGGGTCGATCGGACGGCTTGCTGTATTGCCCGGAGATATAGATCGTACGCGGTGAGGTCTTCCGCTCGCCGCCGCGTTGCCCTCGCAATCTCGCTTTGAAACAATTTTGGCTGAATAGCTGCCAAGATGGCGGCTGTGACTGCGTCCTGCAGTGCGAAAACGTCTGACAGATCACGCTCGAACCTATCCGCCCAAATGAGCGCGCCCGTTGCCGCTTCAATCAACTGACCAGTGATGCGAACTTTCCCCGACGCCTTGCGCACCGCCCCCTGAAGGACATAGCGCACGCCAAGCTTGCACCCAACCTCCCTGATCTCGACGGCTTTGCCTTTGAAGGTGAAGCTCGAATTGCGAGCGATCACGAACAACCATTTGAACCGCGAGAGCGCGGTAATGATCTCGTCAACCATCCCGTCCGCGAAGTATTCCTGCTCCGGATCGCCAGACATGTTCTCAAACGGCAGGACGGCGATGGAGGGCTTGTCAGGGAGTGGAAGGGCGCCCTCGGGCGCGTCGGCGGGATTTGAGTGCGCGGCTTCTCGCGCCTCCCACACCTGTCCGACGAATCGAAATCCCTTCCGCGGGAACGTCTTGATCAGGCGCTGCTCAACTCCGGAATCGCCGAGGGCGCAACGGGCGGCATTCAGACGCGTCGTCAGTGCGACATCGGACACGATGCGTCCATTCCAAATAGCTTTAATGAGATCGTCCTTGCTGACAACTCGCTCCCTGTTGCGGATCAGGTAATCAAGCAGATCAAAGACCTGGGGCGCTGCTGGAACGATCTCGCCCCCGCGAAGCAGCTCGCGCCGATCGGTGTGCAACACGTACTCCTCAAAAAGATAGCGCAACTGCCGCCCTCCGCCTTTTCTCGGTCCCTGGAGCATGCCACGCCGCTCCGCAACGCGGAACAGAAGAGAATAAGCCGCCGATAAGGAAAATGTAAGCCGTTCGTAAAGCGCATCGCCCCGAGCTTCGGCTATTTGGGCACGGAGAATCCGTGGCGGAGGCGACGATGAGTGCTACCTGCGACTCCGGCAGATTGCGACAGGTTTTGGCATGGGCAAAACGGAGTGTTCGGCTGCTTGCCTGCAGTGCGCTCGTGGCCGCCTGCACCGACGCTGCTAAAGCTCAATGCTCGGCTCAGAACGTCCTACGCAATCACCTGGCGTTGAAGGAGGCTGCGCCGGTCCCCCGCGCCTCGGCTTTCTTCAGTTCCGCCGCCGACGTGCCTGCGTGGAAGAGGATTACTATCGGGACATTTACGGATTGGGCGGCCCTTCGGGACGCCATGGCTGCACTGCGCTGCGGTGTTGGGAGCTCCGCTGACGAGATCATCGCGCGGCCGGCCTTTACGCTCAACAGCCAAAAAACCGAAATCGAGCTTGTTGCTGTATCCCCAGCTGAACTTGGCTTTGAGGGTAAAGCAGCAGCGCTCGAGAAAATCTATGCGCGCGCGCAACTGCTTGGCCTTCGTCTTGCGCCGGCCGAAGTCGCACCGCAGCTAAGGCTTCAGTACCTCGACCAGCCGATCGGCGAGTTTCTTATCGTGGCCATGGAGCCGATCAAGACATGGGCCGGTGAACCGGTCATCCTAACGGTAGCCAATGGTGGAGCGGGCCTCATTCTGGTCGGTCAGCACGGTGACGGCAAATTGGAAGTGCCGGTAATTTCTCGGTTTGTATTTGTTCGGCCCGGTGCATTCAGCCTTGCTGAACCTGCCGGGCTCGCTCGATAGCTGCGTAAAACCGTTCTTGTCGCGTTTCTGATCTCAGCAAGGCGAGGGAGCGAGACAGCAGAAGGTTGTATGGCGCACTTGCAACATAGTGAGAGGAAGCAATGTTCGCGAAAGTATTTGCAGCGCTGATGCTCTTCCTGATCGCAAGGGCGACACCAGTACTCGCACGTGATGATGGGCGCTACGCCAATTCGCCGTTGAAACCTTGGTTCGAAAGCCTGCAAAGCGAGTTTGGGAAGTGCTGTACGAATGCCGACGGATACATAGTCCTTGACCCGGATTGGGATTCGGATCGCGGGCGTTATCGCGTCCGCATCGAAGGCGAATGGGTCCTGGTTCCCGACGGCGCGGTCGTAACGGAGCCAAACCTCGCCGGACCGGCTATGGTGTGGAAGCACTACATCGATGGCCATCCGCGCGTCCGCTGCTTCCTGCCCGGAAGTATGATCTGAGAACGAAGCGACCAATCACGCGTCGTTTTTTCGCTGACGGGTCACAACCGGACTTGGCGCCATTTGGCGGCCTTTGCAGGCTGAAAAGCAATCATCATGCCGGCGGCCCCGCGACGGGAGAGATCCTGTTGTCTCGGCCCTGGTGTTTCCTTTGCACGGCGGGAAAATGAACATGCAGGGATCGCTGGGGGAAAAGATCGGTGAAGGCGCCTTCTCCGAGGCCTACGTCTGGGCGCCCGGTCAGGTCGTAAAGCTGTTCAAGGCCGGGGTCTCGAATCAGCTCGGCCGGCACGAGCTGCGCATGATCCGCGCCGTGCGCGCGGCCGGCCTCCCGGTGCCGGAGGTGTTCGGCGAGGTCAAATTGGACGGGCGCTTCGGCATCGTGCTGGAGCACCTCGACGGACCGACTCTATGGCATCTCTCGCGGACGGGGGCGGTGACGTTCGAACAGGCGGGCGCGGTCGTCGCGGCTCTTGCCATGTCTGTTCACAAGACGCCACCGCCGGCGGAGATCCTCTCCATGCGTTGCTATATGGAGAACGAGTTGCGACTCGACGAAGGAAAGATTCCGAAGCACATCGCTACCGATGTCCTCGCGCTAATCGATCGCCTGCCGCCCGGTCACGGGCTTTGCCATTGCGACCTCAGCCCCGGCAACGTAATCATGACGGCGGAAGGCGCAAAGCTCGTCGACTGGTCTTTCGCGATGCGCGGGCCAGCCGCCCTCGACCTCGGGTTCTTGCATGTCATCCTGTCCGAGCTTGCCCCGGAAATCGCCGACAATCCGGAGCGTCCGCGCTTGACCGACGGGGCGGCGCAATCCGAATATGCACGGCTGTCCGGCATATCTCTCGCAGGGCTAACGGCGGCAATGGAGCCGTATCTGCCTATTGTCCGCACCTTTGTTGTCCTTGGCAACGTGGTGCCTTCCTTGCGGGAGCTGCTGATCCACCGCATCGAAGCGGGACTGCGCTTGCGAGACTGAACCGACTTGGTCGCGCGCGCGAGCCGAAGCCGTCTGTCGAAGCGAGACGTCAGTGTCCCCTTTGGGTCAGAATCGGCGGTCTGGAGCCTTGCAAGCCACGTCCGGTCTGCATTCGACAGCCGACGCTTGGACGAGCGTCGCCGCTATAAAGCTTCAGGCCATGAGCGGACGTGCGGTCGGTGTTTGTTGCTGGAATGAGAGCGCCTCAGCTCGAGGAAAACGGCGACCTTGTCATGCTTCATTGTCAATGTTCATTGTCTCCTATCCATCGGAGTGGAAAGCCCCTGCAGGATTCTCTCATGACATAGACTGCGAACGCCTGTTGCAGTACTGGCTCAGGGTATGAAGCGCTTCTCCATTTTCTTGATAGTCGGTCCTATCTTGGGATACGTCGTCACGTTGATCATGTCCGATGGATTGAAGGGCATCGGTGTGATCTTCGGTGTTGGGTTCCTCTTCTTTTTGCCATTTGCTTTCATATTCGGCTTGGTCCCCGCGTTTATTGCAGCGCTGGCCGATCTAGTGCTTGAACGCAGCGGCGTCATGTCTGTTCGGCGGTGGTTTACAACGGGTGTGATCGGATACCTCGCAACGTACATTTTGCTTCTTAACAACTATTTTGCAGCGCACCCGCTCTCTTTTAACTACGGGATGGGTCTTACTGGAGCAGTCGCGGCCGTGGCGTGCTCGTGGCTCTCAGAATGGTCAAAGAAAAGCGAAACTGCGTGAACGTCATCGGCAGTGTTCATTATCTCCTATCCGAGTAGAAAGGCCCCGCGGGATTTCGTCGGAGGAGTTAGATTCGATTTCATGATCGAGCGGGGACCGGCCGCCTGATGTACGCGAAGGGTCATCAGCAGTGATGCTCTAACCGATCAGAAGATTTCCGCTCGGCTCTCAAGAGCCGACTCGCTCTTATGAGGACCGCCCTGGCCGAACTGAGAACAGCCTTTCAGGAGCACTTATCAGGCCAGACTAAAGCGCGATGAGATTTGGATGAATCGTCATCGCATGATCTTTCCGGAAAACCGCTGCGCACTTTTCCGGATCATGCTTTAGCGGCAGCCGAGGTTGGTCTAGCCGCCGTCAGCGAACGACGCCGGCCGCGTCTTTCGTGCTTGGCATGAGCCAATCGAGTCCGAGCAGACCGGCCTCGAGGATAGCGACGGCGACAATGCCGCCGAGCCAGCCGAAAAAGATGATGGAAAAGGTGCCGAGCAGGATCGCGCAAAAGACGTCGGCGAGCACCTTGCAGATGCGGAAGTCTTGGTCTTGGCCAGAAGCGAAGTAAGGCATCGGGCTCCTCCCAGGCACTGATCCTCAGTCCTGGATTCAACCACATGCAAAAGCGTATGTTCCGCGGGTCAATTCTTCGGCTGGCCGAAATCGAGTGGCGGTGGCAGCTCGATGCCCGGGATCTCGATCTTGATCTTGTCCAGGTCCACTTTCGTGGGCGCGCCGAGCAGCCCAGCCACCGCTATCGGGAATGCAATGACAACTGCCCTGTCGGTGCTGCGCCGGCAGATGGAGCCGCTGCCGGTCCTTCACAGTGATCACCAAAGCGAGAGGTGTGAAGCGGTTCACAGTCAGGTCGAGAGAAATTCGCTAGAAATTTCCGGGAAGCTAGCGAGCTTTCCTTGATTGCGCCGACCGATGCCGTGCGGTGCGCCGCTGCGAGCAGGCAGCGCAGGCCAAGACGAAAGCCCGCCCGAACTCGGCGTGTGCGTCCTTGCCGGCAGAAAGCCGGCTGCCAAAATTTCGGGTTGCGGCCTGCACCGCTTCTCAGTTGCGGAGTGCGGGAATGCCGCGGCACGACGCCCGCCATATGCCGTATGGGCCTTGCTGGCCGCCAGGGACTTTCTTGCAAGGCGCCTTTTTGCGCTGACGGTGCGCGGCTGAGGATTGCGTCGTGGCGAAAGTCGTTTTCAATCTGACCATTGAAGATTGTGGCGAAGACCATTGCCGCATCGTTGCGGAATACAATTCGTCGAGCCGCGAGATCGAGGTCGAGAAGCTCAAGCCGAGTTTTCGCCAGAACCTGAGACCGCTGCAGGAAGCGATTCTCCAGAGCCCTGCCGCGCGCAGCGCCGAGGCCGCGCTACGCCCGCGAAGCCCGGATGCGGCCGCGGCAAATGGCGGCAATGAAGCAAGACCCGCCATCCGTGATGCCGCCGGAGCTCTGGCTTTGGGATCGGACGAGCGAATTGTCCAGGAAATCGGTTCGCAACTCTTCGACTTCATCTTTCAGCGAAAGATCCTCGAACTCTATCAGGAATGTTTCCAGGCGGCGCGAAGAGACGACGAGCCGTTCCTGATCCGCTTGCGAGTCAGCGATCCCGCGCTCGCCTACGTGCCCTGGGAAACGATGTACGACAAGAAGCACCGCTTCTATGTGACGACATCCCAGAGCACACCGTTCACGCGGGCTGTCGACGACTATGGCGAAGAACGTCGGATGAGCGCGGCAAGGCCGATACGGGTGTTGGGCATGGCGGCGAGGGTCAAGGTTCTGAACGGATTCCCCCTGGATGAGATCGAGGTCGACGCCGAGCAGGTCGCGATCAAGAGGGCGCTGAACGAACTGAACGACGGCAAGAGACTGAAGCTATCCTGGATTCCTTCGGCAAAGGCGCGCGATCTCAACCGTCGTTTCCTGAGGGGAGATGATGGCAAACGGTGGGATCTGTTTCACTTCATCGGTCACGGCGGACACGATCCGGATCGGCAGATGGGCTTCATCGTGGTGCAGGAAGAGGGCGGATCGAGCGGGACTCGGCTGTACGCCGATACGTTGAGAGTGTTCCTCACCCAGCCCGGCCAAACGCCGAGCCTCGTCGTGCTGAACTCCTGCAGCGGAGCGCAATCCGACGGTTCCCTGTTCTCGAGCACCGCTGCCGAGCTCATTCAGGGCGGCGTCCCTGCGGTGATCGCCATGCAGTTCGAGATCAGCGACAACATGGGGCTCGCGTTCGCCGATACGTTCTACACTTATCTCGCCGACAACGTCTCGATTCAGGCCGCCCTGGCGCATACGAGGGCCGAATTGAAGGCGCGCCACTTCGCCGAATGGATTTCTCCGGTTCTCTACATGCGCGGCCTCGATGGTGAAATCTTCGTGGACCGGGCTGGACCCTAGCGGATGTTCATCAATGTACGGCTTTGACCCGTCCATCGTTGCTCTCGGCCTTGGTGCGATCGCGATCTGCATCGTCAGCGCGATCGACTTTCACGCTCCCTTCGAAACCGTGGAGATCCGCTATGCCGTGATGCGCGACCGCTACTATTTCGCGGTCCTCGCCTACGTCACGATCGCCGTGGTCTTCTATGTGTTCATGGTCAGCCAAATCCGCTGGCTGACCAATCAGCTCTATCCCGGACGGGACGCCGGCCTGCTCGTTGCCGTACCGGCGACGATCGCATTCATGGTGCTGGCGCCGCACCTGCCGGTTCTATCCCGGGTGATCGGACTGCTGAGAACCATGATGCAGACGCTGGCGCGTTACCCGCAGGCCGTGGAGACCGTCATCGTGGCCATCGCGCGTTCGCCCATCCGGGTGACGGAGCGGGCAAAGCCGGAGTTGCAGCGCGAGCTCGAAGGATATGGCGTTCCCGCGAGGCTGATCGAGAAGGCGCTCAAGCAGGATGACGAAGTGCTCGCCGTCGGCGCGACGGCCATGATCATGCAGGTTGCTTCGCTTCACACCAGCTTCGTCGATCTGCGCGGCAACCCGCGCTTCGAGAAGTTCTTCCGCGCGCGGAAAGCCGCTTTTGACGAGCTGGAGCGGCAGTATCGGCGCATGCTGCGACGGTCGGCGCGGGCGCTCCTGCTGACGGAAGACATCATGGTGTCGGATGTCGACGCGCGGGAGCTGGTGCTCGAGATCTCCGATTTCATTGCGGAAGAGTGTGAGGATTTGCGGGTCGCGTACCAGCGTCGTCTGGCCGAGGCGACCTTGTCGGTCGTCGACAGGCGCGATTCCCGGACGGAGCTGATATCCAGCTTCGGGTATCAGACCGTTCTGCCCCAGCCATTGCCGTTTGCACCCCTGGTGACGATCTTCGTCCTCGACTTCGCGGTCTCTGTCGCGCCGCTGTTCTTCCTCGATCTGCCGAAGAAGTTTGCGGTTGGTTCGCTGGCCGGAGGCCTCTCGTCCCTTGCGCACGCGGTCGCGCTGACGATCTCGATCTTCTTTGCAATCTATCCGAAGGCCGCGACGAATTTCGCGCGCCCCTCGCTATACGCGTTGCCCTGGAGCTCCTACGTGGTCTTCGGGGCGTGCTCGTATCTGGCGGGCAACTTCATACTATGGTTGACTTACAACACGATTCCGATCGCTGAAGGCTGGCTGGCGAAGAATCATCCGTTTGCGGCGAGTTCGCTGTTCTCCCTGATCTTCCTGGTCAACACGCTGGTCCTGAGCATTCTTCTCGACGTGCGGCTGAGGGCGGATCGGCTGGATTATCACGAGGCGAGACTGAAGGACGGCGCGGCCCATGCGGTGGTCATGGCATCGCTGATGTTCAGCCTTCTCGTCAGCTTCGTATTGGTGACCAGAGCCTTTGGTCTGGAAATGCCGAGCATCCCGTTGTCGTGGTACGCCGGCATCGTCGCGTCCTTCGGAATTCTCGGCTTCGTGGTCGGATATCTCGTGCCCTCGACGGCGGAAGCCTACATCGAATCCAACAAGATGATCCGGAAGTCGTCGGCGCTCGATGGCAATCTGCTCGGTTGGGCCGCGCCTGCGTCGCAGTCGACTGTCAAGCCTTGACCTCGCGCTGTCGGAGCGGCGCGCGACGTGCGCCCGCGGCATGTGAAGGACGTAACGAAGAACGCATCTGCACAGGGGGAAGGACATGGCTGCAATCGAGATAGCAAACGGGATCGTGGTTCAAAGTCCCGACGATGTCGAGGTCAGGTTGGTTCAGGACAACGCTTCCCGCCGGGGATTGCGCCGAGCCTCCACCAGCCAGATGAGGGGCGCCGATGATCTCAAGAGGGCGCTGTCGGCGTCCGACTTCACGATCGCGGCCGAAGTTGAAATGGCGCCAACGCGCCCAGGTACGCGCGCCCTGCGACGGAACGCGCAGACGCCGACGCAGATCGAGGTCGAGGTCGGCCCGTCCGAACGGGCGATGGTGCTGATCGAAGGGGCAGGCGGCGTCTATGCCTGGAGCTACCCGCAGCAGGTTACCCGTCCATCGCGGCAACGCGGCGGTCGACAGGTTCTGGTGTTCCCGCTGACGGCGGAAACCAGCGGCACCCGTGGAATCTCCACGGCACGCGGCAAGCGTGGCCCGGTTCTCGACTGGGTCTCCGACAAGCTGATCGATCCGGTCCGCGCCTATGTGCTGAAGTTCGTCGCCAGAACGGCCGTCGATGCGGCGACCGACTATATCGAGGGAGACCGGGAGGAGGGGATCGTGATGATGACCGGGCTCGATCCGGCGGCATGGACCCCGTCGCGATCGGAGCGGCCGCGCTTGCCGCAAGGTCGCCCGCTCAAGATCCTGCTCATGGTGCACGGCACGTTCTCGTCGACCGCGGGTGGCTTCGCGCAGCTTGCCGGTTCCGAGAGCGGAAAGGCTTTTCTTTCGAGAGCCGACCAGTACTACGACGCCGTGCTCGGCTTCGACCACAAGACCCTGACCGCAACGCCCGGCCAGAATGCGGCCGCTCTTGTTGCGGCGTTGCAGGAACTGGGAATTCCGGAAAGGTCGTCGATCGACGCGGTCGTCCACAGCCGCGGCGGACTTGTCTATCGCGTGGTGGAAAACCGGCTTGCGGAGCAACGACCGGACATCCGGCTCGGCAAGGCCATCTTTGTCGGCTGCACGAACGCCGGAACGCATCTTGCCGAGCCCGAGAACTGGGCGGCGATGATCGATCTCTACACCAACGGGATCATGGCCGGCGTCCGTGCGGTTTCGTACCTGGCGGGCGGGGCTGCGTTGAGCCCCATCGTGGCGCAAGGGATCAAGACCGTCGGTCGCTTCGTCCAGGCGTTTTCGGAAGTCGCCATCGACGAGCAAAGAGTGCCCGGACTTGCCGCGATGCGGCCCACGAGCGATCTCGTCAGGCAGTTGAACGGGGCGGCCGGTCCTCTCGACAGGCTCGCGACCTATTATGCGATCACTTCGAATTTCGTCGCGCAGGTCGAACCCAGCAAGGGGGTGACGAAGGAGTTCGCCGAGTTCATTGCCGATCGCGTGACAAATCGCCTGTTCCAGCTCGACAACGATCTGGTGGTGGATACCTTGTCGATGACCTCGTTCGGGACCCGCGGCTCGCGCCTCGCCAGCGACGCGACCTTTGCCTTCGGCAATACGGACGACGTCTTTCACACCACTTACTTTGCGACGGATGTCGTTCCGTTGAAATTGAGTGAATGGCTGGGGGTTGGCGCAGCTCGCCTCGGCGAGCAATTTGACCTGCAGCGGACAGGATCGCGCCGGGCGACGCGGAGAGCGGCGTCTCCCTCCGAACACTCGCTGGAAGCTGTTTTGCTCTCGCCCCATCTGGAGAGCCTCGAAGCCGACTCGATGTCGGACACAACGACGCTGCGACGAGTGCCAACACGTGCGGCTCCTGCGGCTGCATCGCCCGTGCCGAGCCAGGCGTCCGTCGCAGCCGAGATGGTGCCCTTGGCACCTTCTCCTGATCCAAGAACCGCCGTCTGCTATTTTGCGGCAGAGATCGAGTCTCATCCGCCGCCCAGGAAGCCGGTCCCGCTGTTTGTCACGGTTTCGCGCGAGAGGATCCAGGCTGCGGAAACACAAACGTCCAGCGCCTCGGATACCCCGGTCAACATCGATGCGTCCCGCGCCATCGTTGTCGAAGTCATCGCGCGCAGGAACTGCCGGGTCCTCGGCGAATCCAGCGCAGAGATCGACACGCCGCGGGAACGACGGGCGGAGGCCCTGCGGTTCGTCGTGGAAGGTACCGCAGAGGGCGCAGCGGACATCCTCGTCGAAGCGCGGCAGGGCCCGCGCATTCTTGCCTCCTTCACCTTGGCTCCCGTATTCGTCGATGCAGACAGCAAGACCTTGCGCCGGAGCCAGGTCGGGCTGGCCATGGCGGCGCGCCCGAACGAGCCGGCGGTACTGAGGATCTACGAGATCGTGGAGAGCGGCAAGGTGACGCTGCGCTTCGACCTTGCCTGCGTCGATCCCAATATCGCAGTTTCGGAATCGCGCACCCTTCCCGGCGGTTTCTCCCGCGACGTCTACGTTGCGGAGATCTTCAAGGGCATCGAGACGTCCTGGCTCGCGACCAACCGGTTGTATGACCAGTTCCTGTTGCGCCTGCAGGCAAACGGAATTGTCATGGCGAACGAGTTGTTGCCGGACAAGGTCCGCGAGGCGTTGTGGACCCATCGCGAGGCGATCCGCGCGATCCAGGTCATCTCGGAGGAGCCGTTCATTCCCTGGGAGCTGCTTTACATCAATGATCGGAAGTCCGGGCAGGCCGGCAAGGGCTTCCTCGCCGAATGGGGGCTGGTCCGCTGGCTGCACAGCACGCCATGGCCCGGTCCCAAACTTGCGATGCGCAGCGATCGCGTCAACTACGTGATCCCGGCCTATCTCGATCCCGCCCTGCGGCTCGAAGGCGCTGGTGCCGAACGCGAGATGCTGGCCAAGCTGTTCGGCAAACCCCGCGAGGTCCCGGCCGACAGCATCTCGGTGACGGGCTTCCTCCAGCACAATGCAAGGGAGTGCGACGTTCTGCACTTTGCCTGCCACGGCGAAGTGGCGCAGCGGGCGGTCATGACGGCCGACCTGTTGATGACGGGGTCCACGGTGGACGGCAGCTTTGCGCAGGATTCGCTATCGGCGGATCAGGTCAAGGCTTTTGCCCGCTTCGCGGAAAGCGGACCGAGACCAACCATTTTCATTAATGCCTGCCAGACCGGGCGCTCGGGACGCGGTATCGGCGGAGGTGTCGCCGGTTTTGTCGATGCATTCCTGCGGCCGTATTCCGAACTCGGCGCGGGCGCGCTGGTCGGAGCGCTCTGGTCGGTGGACGACAAGCTCGCCTACAGTTTTGCCGAGGCGTTCTATCGCTCGCTCAAGGACGGAAACGTGCTGGTGGAAGCCGTCCGAACGGCGCGCGAGGCAGCCAAAAGCCGGAGGGAACTGACCTGGCTTGCCTATTCCGTGTACGGCAATCCGTTTGCGCGCGTCGAAGGCGACGCTTAGATCGAGCCGGGAGTGGTCGATCCAGCGGCCGGATGCCGGCCCGCCGTTCCAGGCGTCGTGAGGGCGGGTTCGATCGGCTTACACGAGCCTGACATCGGGGCGCTCGGCTCACCGCGCATTTTTTCGCTGGCCCAGCCGTCCGGAATGCTGGAAAAGAGCGGCGAAGATTTCGGCGCGAGCCGTGCGGTGACACCGGAATATCGATGCGCCTTCTGATCGTAGAGGACAATGCCGAGCTGTCGCGGCTCGTTGCTGGCGGGCTGGCCGCGGCCGGCTATGAGAGCGACATCGTCGGCAGCGCGGCCGAGGCGCGCGAGGCGGTGAGCAGCGTCAGCTATGCCGCGATGATCCTCGACCTCGGACTGCCCGACGACGACGGCCTGTCAATGCTGCGCGAGTTGCGCCGGCAGATGGAGCCGCTGCCGGTCCTGGTGCTGACAGCCCGCGGCGGCTTGCAGGACCGCGTGACCGGCCTGCGCAGCGGCGCCGACGACTATCTCGCAAAGCCGTTTGCGATGGAGGAGCTGGTGGCGCGGCTGGAGGCCATCCTGCGCCGGCCCGGCCAGCTGCTCGGCCGCTCGCTCAGCCTCGCCAACCTCGTCTATGACACCGAGAGCCGGCAGATCTTCATCGACGACCAGCCGCGCATCATCTCCGCGCGCGAGAGCTCGGTGCTCGAGATCCTGCTGCGCCGGCAGGGGCGGGTGGTGCCGAAGAAGAACGTCGAGGACCACATCTTTGGGCTCGAAGGCGAAGTCGCCTCCAACGCGGTAGAAGTCTATGTCTCGCGGCTGCGCAAGCAGCTGGCTGAACACGGCGCCAGGGTTGTGATCCATACCATCCGCGGCGTCGGCTACCTCATGACCGAGGAGAAATAGCGTGCCCGAGGTGGGGCATGCCAGATCGCTCACGTTCAAATCGCTGATCTCGCGCATCGTGTTCCTGCACATCGTCGCGGTCGCGGTGGTCGCGATCTTCCTGCCGCTGGTGCTGTTCTGGCTGCTCAATTCCGAGATCGCGCAGCTGCATCGCGATGCCATGCGCGCGCAGGCCGAGGTGCTGGCGGGGCACATCGTCACGCAGCCGGATGGCACGTTGAGCTTCAACCTCCCCGACAGCCTGAAGGGCCTCTATTCGGACGCTTACGGCCGCTACCAGTTCGACATCCGCGATGCCGACGGCCGGCTGCTGTTCTCCTCACACCGTCGCTCAGCCGCTGCGGCGCAATCACGTTTCCCGGAAACCATCTCCGGTGCGGGCGTCACCCGGCATATTGGCGGCAAGACGGTGCGCATCCAGGTCGCCGAGGACCTCGCGCACCGCGACGTCATCACCGACGACATCGTCTCGAACTTCTTCCGGCGGGTGGGTTGGATCACCATTCCGATCCTTCTGGTGCTGCTTGCCACCGACATCATCATCTTCCGCCGCGCGATTGCGCCGCTGTGGAGGGCCTCGGAGGAGGCCAGCAATATCGGTCCGGCGCGTACCGATATCCGCCTGCCGACGGCGCAGATCCCGCGCGAGATCATGCCGCTGGTCACCGCCGTGAACCAGGCGCTCGATCGCCTCGAGGGCGGCTTTCGCGTGCAGCGGCAGTTCACAGCGGACGCCGCGCATCAGCTGCGCACGCCGCTCGCGATCCTGCGCACCCGGATCGAGACGCTCGACGACCGCGCGGCACGGCAGGCGCTGCTTGCCGACATCGAGGCCATGAGCCGCCTCGTCGCGCAGTTGCTGGAGATCGCCGAGCTCGACACATTGGTGCTCGATCCCGGGGAGACCGCGGATGTGCGCGCGGTCTGCGCCGAGGTGGTCGGTTCGATCGCCCCGTTCGCGATCGCGCAGCACAAGGACATCGCTCTGAAGGGGACCGACGCGCCGGTCAGGATCCACGGTAACTCAGAGATGCTTCAGCGTGCGATCTTCAACCTCGCCGAAAACGCCATCAAATTCACCGCGAAGGACACCTGCGTCGAGGTCGAGGTGCGCGACGACGGTTCGGTGCGCGTGCGCGATTGCGGCCCGGGCATCGCGGAAGCCGAGCGCGAGCTGATCTTCCAGCGCTTCTGGCGCGCCGACCGCAGGCGCAGCGACGGCGCAGGCCTGGGACTCTCGATCGTGCGCGCGGTGGCGGACGACCACGCGGCCACGGTTGCGGTGGCAAACCTCCCCGGCGGCGGCGCGGAGTTCACGCTGCGGTTTCGGCCGGCGGAGAAGGCGGCGTGATCATCCTCCAGGGAAGGGGAAGAGGCGGCCCGCCATCCTTTGCTACTTCTGCGGCGGGCCGAGATCCAGCGGCGGCAGCTCGATTTGCGGTACCTCGATCTTGATCGTGTTGGGATCGATGTTCGACTGTACGCCCTTGTAGTGCATCACCATCGCGGGGAAGGCGATGACGAGACCGACCATGATGATCTGGATGACGACGAATGGGACCGCGCCCCAATAGATCTGGCCCGTGGTGACAGGGTCCATCCGCTTGCCGGTGAGGCGATCGGTGTATCGCTCCTTCGGCGCGACCGATCGCAGATAGAACAGCGCGAAGCCGAACGGCGGATGCATGAACGAGGTTTGCATGTTGACGCCGAGAATGACGCCGAACCAGATCAGGTCGATGCCGAGGTGCTCGGCGGCAGGTCCGAGCAGCGGGATCACGATGAAGGCCAGCTCGAAGAAGTCGAGGAAGAAGGCCAGCACGAAGACAAGCGCGTTGACGAAGATCAGGAAGCCGACCTGGCCGCCGGGCAGGGAGGTCAAGAGATGCTCGACCCAGACGTGGCCGTTGACGCCGTAGAATGTCAGCGAGAACACGCGGGCGCCGACCAGGATGAACACGACGAACGCCGACAGCTTGGCGGTCGATTCCGTGGCTTGCCGGATCAGGTCCCAGCTCAGCCGCCGCTTCGCGGCGCCGAGGAGGAGGGCGCCGGCGGCACCCATCGCGCCGCCCTCGGTCGGAGTCGCGATACCGATGAAGATCGTGCCCAGCACCAGGAAGATCAGGAACAGCGGCGGCACCATGACGAAGGTGGTCTGCTGCGCCATCTTCGAGAGGAAACGGAAACCGGTCAGCTTGTCGATCAGCCAGTTCACCACGGCGACAGCGAACGCGAAGACGATACCGTAGAACATGCTGAGCACGACGTAATCGGCGCCATGCGTCTCGGAATTGCGCATCATGAACCATCCGAACACGCAGCTCGCGAGGAACAGCATGCCGAGCGAGACCAGACCGCGGCCGCCGTCATCCTCGCGGAAGCCGATGGCCTCCTTCGGCAGGCCCGGCGCGGCCTTCGGGAAGATCATGCTGACCAGGAAGGCGTAGAGGGCGTAGAGGCCGGCGAGCACGAGGCCCGGAATGAAGGCGCCTTCGTACATGTCGCCGACCGACTTGCCGAGCTGGTCGGCCATGACGATCAGGACGAGCGAGGGCGGAATGATCTGGGCCAGCGTGCCGGATGCGGCGATGACGCCGGATGCCACGCGGCGGTCGTAGCCGTAGCGCAGCATGATCGGCAGCGAGATCAGACCCATCGAGATCACGGACGCCGCGACTACGCCCGTCGTCGCCGCGAGCAGCGCGCCGACGAAGATCACCGCATAGGCAAGGCCGCCGCGGATGGTACCGAACAATTGGCCGATGGTGTCGAGCAGGTCCTCGGCCATGCCCGAGCGCTCCAGCACCAGTCCCATGAAGGTGAAGAACGGGATGGCGAGCAGCGTATCGTTGTTCATCACGCCGTAGACCCGCTCCGGGAGGGCCTGGAGGAAGTCGGGATGGAACTGGCCGAGCTCGACGCCAATGACGGCGAAGAACAGGCCGACGGCGCCGAGCGAGAATGCCGCGGGATAGCCGAGCAGCAGCACGACGACCAGCGACACGAACATGATGGGCGCCATATTGGCGATGATGAATGCGGTCATGATTTCCCCTAAACCGTCGCCAACCGCTACTTCTTCTCGATCGCTTCGACGAGATGCTCGACTTCCGCCTCGAGCGCCGACACCTGGGATTCATGCGGATCGGGGATCAGCCCGCGCATGACCGCAATTCGCTTGATCAGTTCGGAGATGCCTTGGACGAGGAGGAAAGCGAACCCGATCATGATCAGGGATTTGGTCGGCCATTGCGGCAGCCCGCCGGCATTGCCGGACTGCTCGCTGATGTGGAAGGAGCGCTGGAAGAACGGCACTCCGGTGATGATCATCACGATGCACAGCGGAATGAGGAAGAACAGGTGACCGACCACGTCGATCACGTTGCGAGCCTTCTTCGGCAGCGCGTTGTTCACGATGTCGATGCGAATGTGCTCGTTGTCGAGCAGCGTCCAGGGCGAGCAGAGCAGGAAGACGATGCTGAACAGCACCCATTGCAGCTCGAGCCATGAATTCGAGGACGTATCGAACGTCTTGCGGATGATTGCATTGACCGCCGAGATGATCACGGCGAGCACGATCAGCCACGCGAGACGTTTGCCCGTCCAGCGTGTGAACGCGTCGATCCCCTGGCTCAACTTAAGGAGCGCTTGCAACGATAGGTCCTCCCCCGATTTCACCCCAGCCGTCTTGATTACGCCGACGCGGCGCGCGGCTTGTCTCGCCGCAACGGCTTGAGGCAGCAGGCACCAAACCAGCGGGCGTGCCGGCAGTCAATTGGAAGTTTGTTGGTAGTTAAGGGGAATAAGGCCCGTAATCCGACGGTATCAGCCGCCGGTGACGCTCATGTGCCTGGACACGCTGGGGCGGTCGTGGCGGCGGTCGATGATGAAATCGTGCCCCTTGGGCTTCAGCCCGATGGCGCGGTCGATCGCATCCGCAAGCAGCAGGTCATCGCTCGATGCACGCAGAGGTTTGCGCAGATCGGAGGCGTCCTCGTGGCCGAGGCAGGTGTGCAGCGTCCCCGTGCAGGTGATGCGCACCCGGTTGCAGGATTCGCAGAAATTATGGGTCATCGGCGTGATGAAGCCGAGCTTGCCGCCGGTTTCGGCGACGCTGACATAGCGGGCCGGACCGCCGGTGCTCTCTAGCAGATCCGTCAGCGTGAATTGCTGGGCGAGGCGCGCGCGCACCAGCGATAGCGGCAGATACTGGTCGATCCGTCCCGATCCGATCTCGCCCATCGGCATGACCTCGATCAGCGTCAGGCCCATGCCCTTGCCGTGGGCCCAGCGCATCAGTTCGGGCAGTTCGTCCTCGTTGAGGTTCTTCAGGGCGACGGCGTTGATCTTCACCGCAAGCCCTGCGGCGCGCGCGGCCTCGATCCCCTCGAGCACCTTGTCGATCTCGCCCCAGCGCGTGATCTCGCGAAACTTCCTGGGGTCGAGCGTGTCGAGGGAGACGTTGATGCGGCGGACGCCGCAATCGGCGAGCTCGCGCGCGTGCTTTGCAAGCTGGGTGCCGTTGGTGGTCAGCGTCAGCTCGTTCAGTGCGCCGGTCGAAAGATGCCGCGACAGCGAGCGCACCAGCGTCATCACGTTGCGGCGGACCAGCGGCTCGCCGCCGGTGAGCCGCAGCTTCTTCACGCCCTTGGCGATGAAGGCCGTGCAGAGCCGGTCGAGTTCCTCCAGCGTCAGGAGGTCCGCCTTGGGCAGGAACGTCATGTCTTCCGACATGCAGTAGAAGCAGCGCAGATCGCAGCGGTCGGTGACCGAGACACGCAGATAGCTGATGGTCCGCCCGAACGGATCGGTCATCGCGCCCGACAGCGCGGCACGGGGGCTCGCAGAAAGTCCGTTCATACCAAATGCCTTGTCACTTACGGCGACGGGCGCACCTTTGCTTCAGCGGTGCCGAGAAAGCAATCTAAGCATCGGACGCGGCTAGGACAATCCGGTGCTACAGGCAGATCAGCGCTTGTCCGCATTCGGATCGGGGAACGGCGAGGCCGCCGCGGGCGCCGCATCGGCCGGTGCTGCGGCAGGCGCGGCTGGTTTGGGCTTTTTCGGCCGGTGCGGCTTGCGGACCGGTTTCGACGGCACCGCCGGCTGGAGTTCCGCAAACACCGGATTCGGATCGGTGGTGACGGAGGCGGGTGTGGTGAAATCGCCGGGATTCTTGACCAGGTTCACCGGGACGCTCGCCGGCTGATACTTGGGCAGGGCGAAAGCGACCGTGAAAGGCGCATCGGGCGCGGGAACCGAGACCGAGCAGGGGGTTTTGCAGGCCTGACCGAGTGAGGTGGTGGCGTCAGCACCGGCCGGATTGGATTCGAGCCTGACCTGGACGGTCGGCGGCGCCGATTTGAACATGTCCCAAGACATCGAGGAGCAGCCACCCAAGCTCGCCCCTGCTAACGCAATCGCGATGACACGACGCATGAACCATCCACTTCCTATTGCGACAAACCGCCACATCCCCGGGGCGACCTTAGGAGTGTCGTTTGGGGCAGGCAATTGGCGCGCTGTGCATAGGTAGTTGATGGTTAACGCAGGGCGTCGCGAGAATAATCTAGTTGTATCAGCCGGTTGCGACCGGTGAAGCCGTCATCAGGCTGATGGCGGCCGCCGGCAGATCGCGCATGTGATGGATCAGCCGGTCCGGCTTCAATTCGGCGATCGGCACGTCGGTGTAGCCGAAGCTGACCCCGATCACGGGCACTCCGGCGCGCCGGGCGACCCCGACGTCGGTGCCGGCATCGCCGACCATGATGCTGGCCTTCACGTCTCCGCCGGCCCGGGCCACGGTCTCGCGGAAAATGGTCGGATCGGGCTTCTGGACACCAAAAGTGTCCGCCCCGCAGATCGCCGCGAAACGGCGGCTGAGGTCGAGCTGGTCGAGCAGCCGCTTCGACAGCCATTCCAGCTTGTTGGTGCAGACCGCGAGGCGATGGCCTCGCGCCGCGAACTGGTCGAGTGCGGCCTCGAGCCCCTCAAAGGGGCGGGATTCGACCGCGATATGGTCGGCGTAATAGGCAATGAAATCCGCGGTCATCCGGTCCATGTCTTTGGGAGTGACGGTGCGGCCCTCGGCCTCCAGCCCGCGCTCGATCAGCTTGCGGGCGCCGGCGCCGATCATGTTGCGGGCGGAGGCCATCGGCACGGGCGGCAGGCCTTCGCGGTCGAGCACGTAGTTCAGCGCGGTGATCAGGTCGGGCGCCGTATCCACAAGCGTGCCGTCGAGATCGAAGACGATGGTGTGAGGGCAAGTCTCTTTGAAGGAGGTCATGGTCCAAGCGCTACCGGCCCGGTCGCATCCGCGCAAGGGGCGGGCCCATAAGATCACCTTATAGGCCTGTTCCCGCGAGGAAAACGAGGCTACATAGGCCGCCGAAAGCGGCCGCGATCGGCGGCTCATCCTCCGAATCCAGGGCGGGCGCACACGTGAACATGGACCAGTTGAAGCGGCAGGCTGCTGCGCGCGCCCTCGAGGAGGTGCGCGACGGCATGCAGCTCGGGCTCGGCACCGGCTCGACGGCCAAACATTTCGTCGAGCTGCTCGGCGAGCGCGTCGCCGCCGGGCTCAAGGTGATCGGCGTACCGACCTCCGAAGCCACGCGCGCTGATGCGGAACGTTGCGGCGTGCCGCTGACGACATTGGATGAGATCGACCATCTCGACATCACCGTTGACGGCGCCGACGAGATCGATCCCGACCTCAATCTGATCAAGGGCGGCGGCGGTGCGCTGCTGCGCGAGAAGATCGTGGCGGCCGCCTCGGATCGCATGATCGTGATTGCGGACGACACCAAATGGGTGCCGACGCTCGGCAAGTTTCCGCTGCCGGTCGAGGTTATCCCGTTCGGGCTCGGAGCGACGCGCCGCGCGATCGAAAAGGCATTTGCCGAATGCGGCGTTTCCGGGCAAATGGCGGTCCGCAAGGACAAGGGCGGCCACGTTTTCGTCACCGATGGCGGCCACTGGATCGTCGATGCCCAGCTCGGAAGTATTGTGAATCCCCCCGGTCTCGCCAAGGCGTTGAGCGCCATCCCCGGGGTGGTCGAGCACGGTTTGTTCATCGGCTTGGCCAGCTCGGCCGTTCTGGCGGGCGGCGAAGGTATTCGCGTGATTGAACGGCGCAAGCCGAAAGGAGACCAGGAATGAAGGACGTGTTGAAATTCTTGCCGGCCGCGACTCTCGCTGTGGGACTGGCCCTGTCGGCCGCCCCGGCCATGGCGCAGCAGCCGGCGCCAGCCCCCAAGGCCGCCGCGGCACCGGCTCAGCCGAAATCCTCGCCGGCGGCTATCGCAGCGGCGAAGGAGATCCTGCAGATCAAGAACGCCACGGCGATGTATCAGGGCGCCGTGCCCGGCCTCGTCGAGAAGACCAAGATCGCGCTGACGCAGCAGAACCTCAACTACCAGAAGGACCTCAACGAGGTCGCGCCGATCGTGGCCCAGCAGCTCGCCGGCCGCCAGAACGAGATCGGCGAAGGCATGGCCCAGATCTATGCCAGCGAGTTCACCGAGCAGGAGCTGAAGGATCTCGTCACCTTCTACAAGTCGCCGCTGGGCAAGAAGCTGATCGAGGCCGAGCCGCGCGCCATCGGGCTCAGCATGGCCTTCATGAACTCCTGGGCCCAGAACTTCGCCGACACCGTGATGGGCGCCTTCCGCGCCGAGATGCGCAAGCGTGGCAAGGAGATCTGATCGATCCTATTTGATCAGAGATTGTTGAAAGAGGTCGGAGTGGACCATGGCTGAATTCGACGTCGACCTCTTCGTCATCGGTGGTGGTTCGGGCGGCGTGCGTGCCGCCCGGATCGCAGCCGCGCACGGCGCCCGCGTGATGATCGCGGAAGAGTATCGCATGGGCGGCACCTGCGTGATCCGCGGCTGCGTGCCGAAGAAGCTGTTCGTGATCGGCTCGCATTTTCGTCAGGACATCGAGGACGCCGCGGGTTTCGGCTGGACCGTTCCGCCGGCCGGCTTCGACTGGCCGACGCTGATCGCCAACAAGGACAAGGAGATCGCGCGGCTGGAGGCGGCCTATACGACGAACGTCGAGAAGTCGGGCGCGCAGATCGTCAAGAGCCGCGCGGTGATCGAGGACAAGCACACCGTCCGCCTGCTTGAGAACGACAGGAAGATCACCGCAAAATACATCCTGATCGCTACCGGCGGCGCGCCCAACCATGGCGCCGCGATTCCCGGCATCGAGCACGTGATCTCCTCCAACGAGGCGTTCCACCTGAAGGAGCTGCCGAAGCGGATCGTGATCCAGGGCGGCGGCTACATCGCGCTGGAATTCGCCGGCATCTTCGCCGGCTTCGGCTCCGACGTCACCGTGATCTATCGCGGCGACAACATCCTTCGCGGTTTTGACGAGGATGTCCGGACCCATGTCCGCGGCGAGATGGAGAAGCAGGGCATCACCATTCTCACCGGCTGCACGGTGACCAAGGTCGATCGCCATGGCGAGAGCTTCACCACCCATCTGTCGAACGGATCGAGCATCGGCTCCGACCAGGTGATGTTCGCCATCGGCCGCCATCCCAACGTCGCCAATCTCGGGCTGGAGAAGGCCGGCGTCGCCATCAACCCGAACAATGGCGGCATCGCCGTCGACCATTTCTCCAGGAGCTCGGTCGACAGCATCTATGCGATCGGCGACGTCACCCACCGCTTCAACCTGACGCCGGTCGCGATCCGCGAGGGCCATGCCTTCGCCGACACCGTGTTCGGCAAGCGCGAGGTTAGGGTCGATCACGCCAACATCCCGACCGCCGTGTTCTCGCAGCCGGAGGTCGGCACGGTTGGCTTGACGGAAACCGAGGCGCGCGCGCAATTCAACCACGTCGACATCTACAAGACGACGTTCCGGCCCATCAAGGCGACGATGTCGGGCCGCGATACCCGCGTGCTGATGAAGCTCGTCGTCGATGGCGCGACTGATCGCGTGCTCGGCTGCCACATCGTCGGCGATGCCGCCGCCGAGATCACGCAAGCCGTCGCGATCGCGGTGAAGATGAAGGCGACCAAAGCGGATTTCGACGCGACCATCGCGCTGCATCCGACCGCGGCCGAAGAGCTCGTCACGATGCGCACCCCGACCGCACGCCACGTGCGTCAGGCGGCGGAGTAGGGGGAGGTTGCCGGACGAGCCGGGCCTGCATGGTTCGAGACGCCCGCTGTGGCGGGCTCCTCACCATGAGGGTCTAAGATTTCGCCACAAAACACGACCTCATCCTGAGGGCCCGCCGCAGGCGGGCGTCTCGAAGGATGGCCGCAAACGAGATATGCGCCTACCCGTACAGATACCCGACCGGCTTGCCTTCGGTGCGCAGGGGGCGGACGTCCTTGTGGGTGATGATCTGACCGGCGAGGCCGTCGATCTCGTCACGCTGCGTCGGCGTCCAGCTGCGCAGCTCGTTCATGCCCTTGAGCAGGCCGAGCCGCAGCACCTGGGTGTTTTCGCCGACAGCCGTGAGGCTGACGGAATCCCTGCCCGCCGTCACCACGTCGCCGGCTGACAGCTCGAAGCTCTCGCCGGTCTTTCTCTTGAACTCGGCCGTGCCGCGAATGACGCGATAGATCACCACCTCACCCTTCGCAAAACAGGTCGCGTCCGCCGCGGCAGACGTGCTCTTCGGCAAGAGTGCGTGGCCACGCGGGTCGGTCGCGATGATGTGGCCCGTGACGAGATGCCCGCTCGGAATCTCGATGCCGATATCGCGCACGTAAACCGGCATCGCCGATCTGACAGAACCGTCGGTGAGCGGCTTGAACAGTGCGTCGAGCGCCAGGGGATCCTGAAGCCAGAAGCCGGCATCGGCCGGGCGGTCATGCAGCGGATGGCTCCAGGCCACGCGCGGCGTTTCGTCCTCATTGATCTGATCCGGGCCGACAACGGTCGGATTCGGAAACGTCGTGGGATCGGTGATGAAGGCTTCGAGGAATTTGCCGGAATAGCCCATCGAGATCGGATCGGGCACCACCGTCTGCGGCGTCTTCAAATTCTCTTCGGTCGACAGGCCCGACCAGGTGTAGAACAGCTGGCGATGCACGATCGCGCTTTGCAGCATCACCGCGCCCGGGCCGACATTGTACCAGCGTCCGTCATAGTCGAAGGTGAACGCGCCAGAAGTGACCAGCACGAGCTGAAAGCCGCCCGGCGGAAGATGAAGATGGAAATCGGTGGGCCCGGTGTCGGGCCGGTAGATCGGCAGATTGGTCGCGACCTCGTGCAGCAGGAAGGTCTCGTTGTTGGCGTGAAAGCCTTCATTGGCGCGGTTGTAGAGGGCCTGCGGCCGGTACGTCGCCTCGAATTTCGCATCCCGGTCGCGATCGATCGCCACGAAGTCCTGGTCGTTGAGACGCAGCCGCGCGCCGTTCGGATGGGTAAGACCGGTGAATTTGAGATCTCCGGCAGCATGCACGTTCATGGCATTCTCCGATCTGGGGCCGTCCATCCCGGAGCTGGGCGCACGCAACTTTCCGCTCTCTATCGTGGGCGGGCAGGGAATTGGGCCAAAGGCTGTCTTGCGAATTTCGGGCCATTCGGCGGGCGGTGCGCGCGCAGGCTCGCCGTCCGCGGGCGGCGCGCCAGAAAAGCGAGATTGCACTGAAGGTTAGACAGCGGGTTCGCCAACCTGCCTGACCTCTCCGCGCAGGTCCGCAAGTTCGGTGGAGCGACCTGTCTTGTCTAATTTGTCGGCAGGTCCTGCAGGCGCATGCAGCCGTGCAGCTCGCGGCGACAACAGGCAAATGCCCGGCGGCTCAGTGTCTCAAGCCGTTCATTCGAACGACTGACGGACGCTCCGCTCGGGCTTGCCGAACGGGCTATCCGCCCACTTCGCCATGTCCAGAGCGCGGGCGTCGAGGCCTTCGCACCAGAGACAGCTCGGTTCCACGCGGCCTTTGGCCGTCAGAATCGGGACGAGGGCATGGCCGCAGCCGGTGCAGGATGTGATGCGGTTCATACGCTCCTCCGCGATCGTCGAATTCAGGAATGGCATTTTCGTTGCCGAAGCTTGCGCGGGCGCTATGACGGCAGGGAAGCGCTGCGCTCGACGGATGCGCTGGTCCCGGAGGAGGTATTCCTCCTGGGTGCGAACGAATAGTCCGCGCCCTTGCGCATCCGGTCAGCCGAGAGTCTCGACGTAAGCCTTGCCGTAGGGATAGAAATGTTCCTTGCGGCCCTGGTCCCAGAGCGCTTTGAGTCCGGGCGCGGTGATGTCCCAATCCGGCCGGCACTTCATACTGACCGCCCTGAGGTCCTGGCGCAGTTCTTCGACTGTCGGACGTCCGAAGAACCAGTAACCGTTATAGATCTTGTGAATGACGAGGCGGGGCTCCAGCACGACGACATGCGGGATCATCGGATTGTGGACGGGATCGGTGTATTCGGCGATGTCGAGGTCCTTCTGTACGATCCGCCGCGGGTCGGAGAGGAAGGGCCAGTGCGCGCCCGCGCCGCTGCGATATTCATTGGTCTGGGTGATATTGTCGGTGGTGATCGTGACCAGCCGGCAATAGCCGACCTCCATTTCCCGATGGAGCTGAACGAGCCCTTCGGTCTGGCGGCGATCCTTCGGGCAGAATCCACCTCGGCCGAGGACGACGATCATGGGATCGTCTCCCTGCAACTCGGAGAGCTTGCGGTGCTTGGCGGTGTGGTCGCTGAGCTCATAATCCGGGAAGGTCGCTCCCGGCACCATGTCAGTCCGCATCGAACCCTCCCGTGTTCATCGCTGATTACCCTACAGATCGATCACGATATCGCCTTGCGGGCGCGAGCAGCAGATCAGAATATTTCCGTCCGCCGGCGGATCAAGCGGATCTGGCCCGTAGCTGACCTCTCCGGCCACGAGCCCGCTCTCGCAATTGTGGCAAACCCCCGTCCGGCATGACCAGCGCACGGGGACGTCGCACGCCTCGGCGAGCTCGAGTAAGCTCGCATAGGATGGCCCCCAGCAGACATTGAGACCGCTGCGGGCGAACGACACCATCGGGCCCGGGCCTGATGCTCCGGCTGGCCTGTGCGCGGGTATCTTCGACCCGGCAGCGATACCCGGTGTCAGCGAAGGCTTGCCGCCGAACAGCTCGGTGTGGATGCGATCGGGTGCAACGCCCAATGCGGCGAGGCCGGCCGCGAGATCGCTCATGAAAGCCGCCGGTCCGCAGAGATAGAAATCGCCCTCGGACGGCACGTCGAGCATCTGGAGCAGGCGCTGATCCACATGGCCTGAGCTGTCGAAGTCGATCCCTCGACGGTCAGCCGGATCTGGTGCGCTGAAGCAGACATGGCTGTGATGGTGAGCCAGCCCGGCAAGCAGCGCGCGCGCCTCGGCGGCGAAGGGATGTTCGCGGCCGTTGCGTGTGCCGTGCAGCCACCAGACCTCGCGCCTCGTGCCTTGCGCGGCAAGCGTGTGCAGCATCGCGAGCACCGGCGTCACGCCGATGCCAGCGCTGAGCAGGACGACGGTCCCCGTATCCGGCCGCAGCGTAAAACTGCCGCGTGGCGCGCCAAGCTGCACGACGTCGCCGGTTTGAAGTTCATCGGCGATATAGCTGCTCGCTGCACCATGCGCTTCCCGCTTGACGCTGATGCGATAGGCCGCGGACTCGGTGTGGCTGGACAGCGAATAGCTGCGCGTTATCGCAGATGATCCTAGTCGCACGACGACGAATTGGCCGGGCAGGGCGGTGGCCACGGGCTGCCCATCCGCGGGTTCGAGGATCAGCGACGTCACGTTGCTGCTCTCGGCGATCTTGTGTGAGACGCGAAACGGGCGGAAGCCGCGCCAGGCCGGAGGAGGGCTCGCCGCCGGGCCGAGCCCGGCGTTACCTGCCGTATCGTCCTTGCTTTGCTGTTCGAGGAGAGCTTCGAAGGAACGACGCCAGCCGAGGCTCAGCGCCGGAATTTTCAGCGCGCGCTCCAGGCGCCCGGGCGGATGAGGAGGCAAGTAAAGCAGTGCGTTGATTTCGAACACGCTCATACTTTCAGGGCCGCTGCCGACTTGCGTGATCTCGTCGCCGACCTCGACGTCACCTTCCTCGATCACACGAAAATAGAAGCCGGGCCGGCCGTGCCTCACAAGCAGTGCGGGCATGTCAGGTTCGTCCATGCGAATGCCGAGCCGGTAACAGGTGACGCGCGGCTGCGTGACTTCGAACAGGGCCGAGCCGATCCTGTAGCGATCGCCGATGCAAACCTCGGTGTCAGCGAGGCCTTCGACGGTGAAGTTCTCGCCGAATTGACCATGGACGAGGTTCGATCGGCCTAGATGGCCCTGCCAATAGCGATAGGACTCGTCCTGGTAGACGAAGACGGCGCGATGCTCGCCGCCGTGACCCGCCGTGTCGCCCTGGCCGTCGCCGTCGATGTTGAGCCGGCGAGCCCTGCGCGGGCCTGTGACGGGAGTCTTCCAGATACCGGTATGGACGGTCCTGCCTTGCCAGGCGATGTCGCGCGGCAAGCCGACATTGAGTGAGAGCAGACGAGCCATGGACCTTCCTCGGCCAAAACCACCGTGCCTGCGCAATTTGGCGAATTCCAGATTGCGACGCCCCTCAATCTGCACCCAGATCGTGGTTTTGGCCCGTTAGGGGTTGTTAGACGTTGCGAGAGTGCCTTGTCTGCGGCCGTCCGCGCGCCGATCTGAAGGGCTGAGACGAGAAACGGGAGAGGCGCAATGGATGATCAAGCGACGCTGGCAGCGCTCAGGCGCCATTGGGACGCCTCGGATGCGAACGATTTCGAAGCCGAGCACGATATCTATCGCGGGGACGCCGTGCTCGACTATCCGCAGTCGGGAGAGCGGATCCGCGGCCGCAGCAATATCCAGGAAAGCCGGACGGTGCAGCCGAACAAGAAGCGCTTCACGGTTCGGCGGATCATCGGCGGCGGTGATCTCTGGGTGAGCGAGTTCGTGCTGAGCTATGACGGGGTGCCGTCCTACGTCGTCAGCATCATGGAATTTCGCGACGGCCTCGTGGCACACGAAACGCAATATTTCGGCGACCGGTTCGAACCCGGACCGTCCCGTGCGCATCTCGTTGAGCGGGTGGGGTAGGTTGGGCGGCAGGGCTATCGCATATGGAGCGCTCGATGCGGGCGGCATCGGTCGGCTCCCTCTCCCGCGCGGGTTCCGCGCGGGGGAGGGATGGGGTGGGGCCTGTCTCCGCATTGGGATTGTTGAGAGCGGTGAGAACCCTCACCCGCCGCGCGCGGGGCGGACGATTCGCATCGCTTGGGGCGCGTCGGCCTCTCCCGCAAGCCAAGCGGGAGAGGTGGAGCAAGCCCACGGTCCTCGTGAAAATCCACATGCGATAGCCGTGGGGTTGGCCGGTGGCTGTCGCGACGATGTGCGTGGTTGGCACACCATTGCGTAAGCCCGGCAACACGGAACCGATGCGGCGGCTGGTCGCAGTCATGTTGGCTTGATTCCGACAGAGCTGCCTTTATCTCTGGGCAGAACAAGAATCCGGGCCCCTCTGGCGAGGACGCCGACCATGTCGGTAAACCTCGCGATGTCGGATGACCTGTCCCGCGCGAATGCGATGGATCGGCCGATCGTCGGGCCTTTGTTCGTTCTCTCCGACTATTCGTCCCGATCGCAGCTCCGTGCGGCCATTTCGCAAGTTAAGGGAGCTACGATGTCTGACGCCAGAACTTCAAGTCCGATGGAAATCGAGATCACGGAGCCGTCGAGCCTGAACGAACAGGCGGCGGTCGCGTTGGTGATCGTGGGCGCGCTGGTTGCGGTTGCCGACCGGCGCGTCTCGCCGGTCGAGCGCGACGAGGTGATCTGTTTCATCAGGGACCGCAAGCTGGCGCCGCACATTTCGGACGAACGGCTCTATGCGATGTTCGATGAACTCGCCGAACGGCTCGAGGAGCCGGATTTTGCAAACGTCGTGATCGACACGCTGCGGCCGGTTTCGAATCTGCCGCTCTCGTCCCATTTGATCGAGCTGTCGGAGCGCGTTGCTGCCGCAGATGAGGACGTCCATCCCCACGAAGTCCAGGCGATCAAGTTGTTGCGCTTGCTGACGCTGGTGCTGCCGCGCGCGAAGCCGGTCGTGCCCAGTGCAGCGGACGCCACGCTCCAGGCCGCCCCGAAGGAGTAAGCATGAGCACAGTTTCGGACGAGCGCACCACCGAAGCCGTGGGCACCACCGGCGAGATCGCCGGTGGAGACCCGCGGCTGGCCAAGCTCGTCGACCGCCTGCCGGGGCGCATGGGCGACACCTTCACCTATCTGCTCAAGCCGTCCAGCCGCTGGGTCAGGATCCCCTCGGGCACGCTGCTGGTCGCCGGCGGCGTGCTCTCCTTCCTGCCGCTGCTCGGCGTCTGGATGCTGCCGCTCGGCCTCGCGCTGCTCGCCGAGGACGTGCCGGCGCTGCGCTCCTCCCGTTCGAAGGTCTTCGACTGGATCGAGCGCCGCAAGCCGCATTGGCTCGATCCGTCGACATCGAAGAATGATCAAACATGACTGAATTCATTACCGCCGAGGCGCTGGCCGCGCTGTTTCAGGTCGTCCTGATCGATCTCGTCCTCGCCGGCGACAACGCCGTCGTCATCGGCCTCGCCGCGGCGGGCCTGCCGGCCGGACAGCGCCGCCGCGCCATCATCGTCGGCATCGCCGCCGCCACCGTGCTGCGCATCGCCTTCGCCGGCGTTGCGACCCAGCTCCTGCAGGTCATCGGGCTGCTGCTCGCCGGCGGCGTGCTGCTGCTCTGGGTCTGCTGGAAGATGTGGCGGGAGCTGCGCGAGCAGGCCACGCATTCGGAGCAGCTCGCGTTCAGCCATGGCGGCGGCGCGGATGCCGCGCCGGCACAGCGAAAGACCTTCGGCCAGGCGGCGGTGCAGATCGTCGCCGCCGACGTCTCGATGTCGCTCGACAATGTGCTCGCGGTCGCGGGTGCCGCGCGCGAGCATCCCTACATCCTCGCCTTCGGCCTGTTGCTGTCCGTCGCGATGATGGGTGTCGCCGCCGATCTGCTCGGCCGCGTGCTCCAGAAGCAGCGCTGGGTCGCCTATGTCGGCCTCGCCATCATCATTTACGTCGCTTTCGAGATGATCTATCGGGGCTCGCTCGAGCTCGCGCCTGTCATCGCGAGTCTCTGAGGCGCATGCTGCTTGCAACCCGGAGTGATCAATGACGTCTGAACCCAAAGCACCTTCGGCGCCGGCCGCGCCACTGCCGCCGGTCGGCCTGCTTCCGAAGCTGATCTTCGGCTCGCGCTGGCTCCAATTGCCGCTCTATGTCGGCCTCATCGTCGCCCAGGCCGTCTATGTGCTGTTGTTCCTGAAGGAGCTCTGGCATCTGGTCGCGCACTCGTTCGACGCCAGCGAGCAGCAGATCATGCTGGTCGTGCTCGGGCTGATCGATGTGGTCATGATCTCGAACCTGCTGATCATGGTGATCGTTGGCGGCTACGAGACCTTCGTTTCACGGCTGAACCTGACCGGCCATCCCGACGAGCCGGAATGGCTCGGTCACGTCAATGCCAGCGTGCTCAAGATCAAGCTCGCGATGGCGATCATCGGCATTTCCTCGATCTCGCTGCTCAGGACCTTCATCGAGGCCGGCAATCTCGGCACGACGCGGAGCAATTTCACCGAGACCGGCGTGATGTGGCAGGTGCTGATTCACATGACCTTCATCGTTTCGGCGATCGGCATCGCCTGGGTCGACCGTCTCAGCGAGAGCGGCCATCGCAAGGAGGCCGAGCACGGTTGAGCCTTGCGAATGGGGCCGCGCCTTGAGGCGGCGGCCCCGCCACCGTATCGGCGGAGCCTCGCCGAACGTCGTCCTGTAGCTCCTCGCGAGGGATCACAAGCTGCCGATGAGCAGGTGATGTTTGCTTTGAACGACCATCCAGGCCTCTGACGGGAGGTGGCCGGCGTCCGTTCATGGTTTCTGTCCGCAGAGCTCGCGGGATGCCGTTGCCTCCGCTCTCTAGAGAGCGTATTCATTCCGCTGGACTGCCGACGACCGCTCCCTGCCTGACGTCCTCGCGGGCGAGGATCAGCAGAAGGCCGACGATGATCAACTCGACCACCGCGAAGGCCACGAAAGCCCCGGTGAACGCGCCGGAAGAGGCGTTGACGATGGCTCCCATCATCCAGGGCGCCACGAAAGCCGACAAGATGCCGAACACCTCCGCATAGCCGATCGCCGCCGGTGCGAGCGCGTCGGAGTATTTTTCGCTGAGCAGCGCGAAGATCGCGCCGCCGCCGAGCAGCGCGACGCCGCTGAGGGCTGCGAACAGCACCAGCACACCGAACGGCATCGGCGTAACGACGCTCCAGAGGAACATCAGGGCGGTCAGGAAGGCGAGCCCCGCGGTGAGCTTGATCATGAACGGCTTGCCGAGCCGGTCGGACATGTAGCCGCCGATCACCAGGAACAGGACCTGCGAGAGCCCCATCACGGTGCCGATCACAGCGCCGGCTTCCGGCGGCATGTGCTGCACGGCGATAAAGGCGGGCACCACCCAGGTCGCCGTGCCGGCGATTGCGAAGGTACAGGCCACGATGCCGAAGCCACCGACTGCGATCCATTTCGAGCGGAAGATTTCGCCAAGCGGCAGGTGCTTCTGAGGCGTCTCGTTCCCCCAGGTGAAGTCGACGATGCCGATCTCGCTCGGGCTATTGCGAACGACGAGCGCGTTAATCGCAGCGACGATCAGGGTGCCGATCGCCAGTACCGCGAAGAAGGTCCGCCATCCGGTCGCAATAGTCAGGGGAATGCCGAGTGCGAAATCCATGGTGATGGCGAGGCTGTAGGCCGCAAGGATGATTCCGACTACCGACCCGCGCCGGCTCTGCGGAAACCAGCCGAAGATCAGCTTCATGTTGCCGATGAAAATGCCGGCATCGAAAAAGCCGATCAGGAGCCGCAGCAGCACAAGCTGGGTGTAGGTCTGGACGAACACCTGAAGCATCATCCCGAGACCGGTGCCGGCAAGTCCGATCAGCAGCATGTTGCGCGCCGTCATCGAGCGGCTCACCGGTGACCACACCATCATCCCGATGCCATAGGTCAGTGCGAAGATGCCCTGCGCCAGACCGGCCTCGGCGGGATTGAGTTTCAGGCTCTCTGAGACGAAAGGCAGCACGGCCGCGAAGGCGTACCAGTCGGCCGCGAGGAATATCTCGCAGAAGATGGCGAGTGCCAGCATGCACTTTTGCCAGACGGCAATCCGTCGGCGATCGCTCTCGGAAATGGTGGTCCAGTTGATCGTCATGATCGATCCTCGCGGTTTGAGCTGTCGGCGGAGACGAGCATCAGGCCGGGGGCGGCAGGAAATTGACCTCGTGCTCGGCGGCACGCCGAACGACTTCCTGCGGATCGGGCAGGTTGTGGATGCGCTCGAACAGTTCCCTGAGCGATCGCGTCGGCGCAACCCAGAACAGGCTGGTCGCGGTTTCGCCGGACTTGTTGAAGATGCCGTGGGGAATGCCTTTGGGCATGCGCACGAGGTCCCCGGCGGTCGCCACCAGGTCCTTCCCATCAAGCCAGAGATCGTAACGGCCGCTCAGTACGTAGACGAATTCGTCCTGGGTCGGATGAACGTGCGGCGGCACGAAGGTGCCGTCGGGAAACACGGCATGCCAAGCCATCGACGCCTCGGAGTGCTGCTTCAGCGTGTACGTCTGGCCCAGAATGCTCCAGACGACGTTGCCAAAGCCGTCTTTGGCGGGGGTTACGCCCGGAGGCATCTCGATCATGGTGGTGTCCTTCTGTCTGAGCTACTCGGCGAGAAAATCGGTGACGTGATGTGCGGCGGAGGGTGTTTCCTCGAACACCAGATGTCCCGTGTCCGGCACCAGCGTCACGCGCGCGTGGGGCAGCCCGGCCTTCCAGGCTCCGGCCTGCGCCGTTGGGCGCAGGCGATCCGCGGCGCCCCACAAGACCAGCGTCGGCATCGTGATCCGGTGCAGCCAGTGCGCGAGCTTTGGATTGCCCTGCGGATCGCTGCGGATCAGCTCGGCGAAGCCCGTCACCTCGCGCCCGAGGCGGGCGTCGAACGCAGGATCTGGCGCCTTGGGAAAGTAACGCAGCGCGTTTGACGGATCGTGCGCGAGATAGGCCGGCAAATCCTGTGGCGCGATCTCGAACAAGCCGGGGGCCGGCGCGCTCGCAACCACGAGGCCGGCGGGCGCGACCAGCACCAGCTTGCGGACGCGATGCGGCTGGCGGATGGCGAACTCGGCGGCGAGCCACCCGCCGAGCGAAAATCCGGCAAGATCGAACGTCGCCAATCCCAGCTTGTCGAGCAAGTCCGTGGTCTGGAGGACATGATCCTCGATCGTATCGATCCAGACCGCATCGCCGGAGTCGCCGAAACCGGCCTGATAGGGAATGATGACGGTGTGCCGCTTCGCCCAGTCGCGTGCCATCTCAAAGCCGGTAAAGGTTCCGGTCCCGTGCAGGAACACCAGCGGGGGGCCGCTTCCGATGGTGTGAACGACGGTGCGCACGCCGTTGATGTCGTATTCCGCGCGAGCAAAGCCGGTGAGGTCGGGCGACGGTTTGACGGTCTCAAGCATGATGGATGTCTCCGGTTGAAGGCAGCCTGTCTGGGCGCCGCAGCGGAAGAGGGGTCATGCGGCCTTGACCCGGCGGTCGCCGACAAGCGCTGCAAATTGTTCCACGGCGTTGGCGAGGCGAGCGGCAATCATCGGCGCCAACGCGGCGCCCGGCGCCAGTTCGTCGCTGCTCGCATAGATCGCGGTCGACACCGTGCAGGCCTCGAAGAACCCGAACAACGGACGGAGCTGATGCTCGACCACCAGCGAGTGGCGCAGCCCGCCGCCGACCGCTGTCAGCAGCACCGGGCGATTGCGCAGCACGCCGGGCTCGATCAGGTCAAAGACATGCTTGAACAGGCCGGGATATGAGCCCTGGAACACCGGGCAACCGATCACCAGGCCATCGGCATGCTCGATCGCCTCGACGAGGTCGCGCGCGCGCTCGTCGAGCCCGTTGCGGGTAAACGCGGCGATGCCCTGGCCGGCATCGACGAGGTCGAGGATGTCGGTCTTGAGCGCGTGTTGCGCCAGGAGATCGGCCGCAACGGCTTCAACAAGCACGCGCGACTTTGCCGGGCGCCAGCTGCTGCCGCAGAAGCCAACGATGCGGGATCTGTTCACGCCGACCTCCTGCGCGCTCAGCCGGTCACCCCGAACACCGTCCATTGCGCGCCGGGCCCGGGAAGGCCGAGCAGCGCACGGCCGCATTCCTCGACGATCTGGTCGGCCATCAGGATGTGCTGGGTGCCTGAGTGGATGTCGCGATAGAAGCGCTGCATCGGTGTGTTGTGCAGCGAGGCACCTCGGGCTGCCCGGTGCGCGAACGTCGAGACGTCGGACAGGACGTCGTGGATGTGGCGCAGCGACAGCTTGATCATTGTCATTTGCGCCAGCGAGGGACTTTCGCCGCCGGCGCAGGTCTCGGAGACCTCCTTCCAGGTTTCGTGCACCAGCGCACGTGCCGCGCGAAAACGAGCCTCGGCCTGCGCGAACTGGAACTTGAAGCTGGCGCTCTCGCACGACTTGCCGAAGGGATCTTGGCGCGAGACGATGACCTTCACGAGTTCGTCGAGCATGCGGCGGCCGACCCCGACTGCCCAGCTCGAGTGCGACCAGGCGCTATAGCCCGCGAGCCCCAGCGCGCCCTGCACGCCGCCGCGACGTGGCGCGCCGATGTCGAAATCGTAGGTCATGTGTGTCGGCACGAACAGCTCGTCGCCCTCGCTGAGCGTGTAGTCGAAGCTTCCGGTGGCGCGCAGGCCGAGCACGTCCCAATTGCCCATCAGCTTGATGGTCGCCCGCGGATGGTGGGTGACGACGATCTTGGGCTGTCCGTTGGGACCGAACACCATGTCCTTGCCGGAGGCGTCGGTGACGAAGCAGCCGGAATGCACCCATTCGGCGTGCTGGATGCCGCTGCCATAGGCCCAGTTGCCGCGGATCATGTAGCCGCCATCGACCGGACGGGCGAAGCCCCGCGGGACGCCGTTGCCGGCGATGGTGATGTCGGCGCCTTTTGCGAAGACCTTCTTGATGCCCTCGTCCTCGACGTAGATCGCGAGCGTCGTGCCTTCCATGTTGTTGCCGATCGCACACCATCCGGCGGACGCATGCGTGTAGGCAAGGCGCTCGATCACGGTCATGGCGTCGTAGGGCAGAAGTTCGGCGCCACCGACCTCGCGGGGAAACAGCATCGTGTAGATACCGGCCTTGCGAAGCGCGGCGACGACATCGTCGGTGAGATAGCCCTGCGCCTCGGCCTCGGCCGCGCGGGACTCGACCAGTGGCAGCACGGCGTCAAGGCGCGCGTGGAACTCGGCCACTGATGGCGTCGTGGAGGGCTTGGCGGCGCGTTGCATGGAAAGGCTCATGGTCGGTATCTCCACGTCAAGCTGTAGCTCCGCCGTGCGATCGGCGGGGAGGATCGGGACCGGCGGGGGACGGCGTCCGTCGGCAAAGCTTCGCCGTCGCGTGCCAAGGCTGTTGGTGCGCGGGTGAGCAGGCAGTTCGCGTTGGTGACGTGACCCCGTCGGAACCGCGTGATGTCGTCACGCGATCACGATGGCCGAATGCTAGGGATGAAGTGGGCAGACCGGCAATCCCCCATCATGGGGGGATCGCCGTTGCTGCTGTGCCGTAAAGCTGAGCCGGAGAAGCACGGTTCTGCCGCTTCTTTTCGCTTGACCGGAGAACGGGCGAAGAAGAAATTTTAAGCCTATAACAAATCCCAATGGGCGCACGTCGCGCGAGGAGTGGCGGTGAGGGCCAGGCAGGAGCAGTTGGACGGTCTGCCCGAGGGCCGGCTGGCGGATCGTTTGATGTCGATCGCCGAGAGCCGTTCGGTGCGTGCGCTTGGCGTGGCCTGTTGCTCAGCAATCACCGAACTCACGGGATCGCCGACTGTCGGCCTCTATCTGCTCGACGGGCTCGAGCCTGCCCTGGTCTACAGCCGCTACGTCGCCGACGGCCTGCTCGACAATTACAAGGCCGGCTTCTGGAAGCACGACCCGGTGCTCGACTGCATCATGACCCGCGGCTGCGCGGTCGACGGCGAAACCGTGATCGGCCCGCAGCATTGGCGACATAGCCCGACCTTCGAGATGCTGCATGAATGGGGCTTCGCCTACAATATGGGCGGGCCACTGTGGTGTGGCGAGAAGATCATCGGCGTGCTCTTCACTGCGACGACGGAGACGGGCGCACCCTATACGCCGCGCGCACGACTGCGCATGGAGATGCTATGCCGCGCCGGCTCGCTGGCGCTGACCAACATGATGAATGCGGGCGAGATTGAAACCCACCGTAGCCCGAGCCGTCCGGCCGGGACGTTGTCGGCATCGCTGCCGCCGCGTTCGGCTGATGTCGCCATCAGGGTTTGCCGCGGCCAGACCAACAAGGAGATTGCCCGCGAAATGGGAATATCCGACCAGACCGTGAAGGAGCACGTCGCCAATCTCTGCCGCCGGTTCGGCGTGCACAATCGGACCGAACTTGCGGCCTGCCTTCTGAGCGCGCGGCAGTAAAGCCGCCGACTGCAGCGGGCGTTCGGCCTCCGGATCGATAAAATTGTCTGCTATCCGTTCAGCGGCGGCAAACCCAGCGGACAAGAACCGCGCAGCCTTAAACTTCGATTTTGGAACCGATCTGCATCCTGCCCGCAAAAGGGCAGGGCATCGGCATGTCAATTCTCAGGGAGATCATCGCAGCGGTCGCGGGAGTCTACGCGCTCCTGTTCGTCTGCGACGTATTGTTCGGCGTCGGCGAGACGCGTTTCGACGACGCATATTACCGCGCCAGCTTCTACGCGCCGCGGCCGATGGAATTCCGCTTCGCCGGTGACACGCCGCCGGCGGTGCGCGTCAGCGACGCCTTCGCACAGTTCGCGCCGGGCGAAGCCAAGCCGACCAGGCGCTACTCGTCTCTGACGACGATCATCCGATGACGCGGCCTCATTCTACCTGAATCCATTCAGCGACGCCGCGCCACACAGAAGGCGCGGGCTCGAGACCCATTCGGCCCATTGCAGGAAGACGCCCTGGGGCAGATCCTCGCCGGCAGGAACAGGGTGCCGGTCAGCGCATAGCCGTCGGTCGCGGGGAAGCTGATCTCGTCGATGAAAACGTCGTCCAGTGCCGCGTTCATGGGCGGTTTGTGTCCTGCCGGCTTCTTGCCGGCGCCAAACAAATGCGAATTCGGCTATGGCCCGCAAGGGTTTGCGGTACGAAATGGATTTACAACTGGCGGCCGGAAGCCAGCCTGTGTATAAGGCGGCCCTCGCAACCCCTAGATCAGGTTGTGCTTTTTGCTTCACGGAGAGATTGCGATGTCCGAGCGGTGGACGCCCGAGTCCTGGCGCAGCAAGCCGGTGCTACAGGTGCCCGACTATCCCGACGCCAAGGCATTGGCCGACGTCGAGGCGCAGCTTGCGACCTTTCCGCCGCTGGTGTTCGCCGGAGAGGCGCGCAATCTGAAGAAGGCCCTGGGGCGCGTGGCGGCCGGCGACGCCTTCCTGCTCCAGGGCGGCGACTGTGCCGAAAGCTTCGCCGAGCACGGCGCCAACAACATCCGCGACTTCTTCCGCGTGCTGCTGCAGATGGCGGTGGTGCTGACCTATGCCGGCGCCGTCCCCGTGGTGAAGGTCGGCCGCATTGCCGGCCAATTCGCAAAGCCGCGGTCATCGCCGACCGAGAAGGTGAACGGCGTCGAGCTGCCGAGCTATCGCGGCGACATCGTCAACGACATCGCGTTCACCAGGGAAGCGCGCGTGCCGGATCCGCAGCGCCAGCTGATGGCCTATCGGCAGTCGGCGGCGACGCTGAACCTGCTCCGCGCCTTCGCCACCGGCGGCTTCGCCAATCTCGGCAGCGTGCATCAATGGATGCTCGGCTTCCTCAAGGACTCGCCGCAGTCCCGCCGCTACAAGGAATTGGCCGACCGCATCTCGGACGCGCTCAACTTCATGCGCGCCTGCGGCCTCGATCTCGAAAGCCATCCCGAGCTGCGTGCCACCGATTTCTACACCAGTCACGAGGCGCTGCTGCTCGGCTACGAGCAGGCCATGACCCGCGTCGATTCCACGACCGGCGACTGGTACGCGACGTCGGGCCACATGATCTGGATCGGCGACCGCACCCGTCAGCTCGATCATGGTCATGTCGAGTATTTCCGCGGCATCAAGAACCCGATCGGGCTCAAATGCGGTCCCTCGCTGAAGGCCGACGAGCTCTTGAAGCTGATCGACGTGCTCAATCCCGACAACGAGCCGGGCCGGTTGACGCTGATCGGCCGCTTCGGCTCGGACAAGATCGGCGAGCACCTGCCGAACATGATCCGCGCCGCGAAGCGCGAGGGCCGGGTCGTGGTCTGGTCGTGCGACCCTATGCACGGCAACACCATCACCTCCACGTCGGGCTACAAGACGCGGCCGTTCGACCGCATCCTGTCCGAGGTGAAGTCGTTCTTCGCGATCCACGCGGCCGAAGGCACCCACGCCGGCGGCGTGCATCTGGAGATGACCGGCCAGAACGTCACCGAGTGTCTCGGCGGCGCCCGCGCGATCACGGACGAGGACCTCAACGACCGCTACCACACGGTCTGCGATCCCCGTCTCAATGCCGAGCAATCCATCGACATGGCTTTCCTGGTCGCGGAGCTCCTCAAGCAGGAGCGCGCCGGCAAGGCGCAGCCGATTCCGGCCGCAGCGGGGCTCTGAAACCTTGCTGCGGATCTGGAAGGCCACGATCAATTCCCGGAACGGTCTGGCCTTTGCGTTCCGATCGGAGCAGGCCGTCCGCGAGGAGATCTTTGCGCTCCTGCTGTCGGTGCCGCTCGCCTGGTTCATCGGCGCGACCGCGATGCGCGCGGTCGAGCTGGTGTGTTCCGTCGCCTTCGTTCTGGTGGTCGAGCTGCTCAACACCGCGATAGAGAAGCTCGCCGATCGGCTGACGATGGACCACGACAAGCAGATCGGGCGCGTCAAGGACATGGGCTCGGCCGCGGTCGGCGTTGCGTTGCTGATGGCCGGCGCGTTCTGGATCATCGCCATCATCGAGCGGCTGGGGTTCCTCTAGCCTGGGAATGGGAGCGCCATGACCGAACGTCTCAATGAATTCGCGGTCACGCTCGCCCAGCTCAACCCGACCCTGGGCGACATCGAGGGCAATGCCGCCAAGGCGCGTGCCGCGCGCGCGCAGGCCAAGTCCGATGGCGCCGATCTCGTGCTGTTTCCGGAATTGTTCATCGCCGGCTATCCGCCGGAAGACCTGGTGCAGAAGCCGGCGTTCCAGGCCGCCTGCCGCGCCGCGATCGAGAGCCTCGCGCGCGAGACCGCGGACGGTGGCCCGGCCATGCTGGTCGGCACGCCCTGGGTCGAGGAGGGCAGGCTCTACAATGCCTGCGCGCTGCTCGACGGCGGCCGCATCGCGAGCTTGCGCTTCAAGTGCAACCTGCCGAATTACGGCGTGTTCGACGAGAAGCGGCTGTTTTCGCGCGGACCTGCCGCCGGTCCCGTCACCGTGCGCGGCGTGCGCATCGGCGTGCCGATCTGCGAGGACATCTGGCTGGAGGAGTCCGAGGATTACGAGAACGTGGTCGAGACGCTGGCGGAGACCGGCGCCGAGATCATCCTCGTGCCGAACGGCTCGCCCTATGCCCGGGACAAGAACGACGTGCGCCTGTCGGTTGCGGTCGCGCGCGTGACCGAGAGCGGCCTCCCGTTGGTCTACCTGAATCAGGTCTGCGGCCAGGACGAGCTGGTATTCGACGGCGCCTCCTTCGCGCTCAACGGCGATCTCTCGCTTGCGGCGCAACTGCCGGCGTTCGAGGAGAGCGTCGTCACGCTGCGCTTTACCCGTAACGGCGACGACTGGCGCTGCACGGGCCCGATCGCCGAACTGCCCGAGAGCGACAAGGCCGACTACGCGGCCTGCGTGCTGGGCTTGCGCGACTATGTCACCAAGAACGGCTTTCCCGGCGTGCTGCTCGGGATTTCCGGCGGCATCGATTCCGCCCTGTGCGCGGCCATCGCGGTCGACGCGCTCGGTGCCGATCAGGTGCATGGCGTGATGCTGCCTTATCGCTACACGGCAGCACACTCGATCGCCGATGCCGGCGAACTCGCCGGCCATCTCGGCATCCGCTACGAGGTTTTGCCGATCGCCGAGGCTGTGAACGGCTTCGAGACCATCCTGTCCGGCATCTTCAAGAACCTGCCGCCCGACATCACCGAGGAAAACCTCCAGGCCCGCACCCGCGGCACGCTGCTGATGGCGATCTCCAACAAGACCGGGCTGATGGTGGTGACGACGGGCAACAAGTCGGAGATGTCGGTCGGCTATGCCACGCTCTATGGCGACATGAATGGCGGCTTCAACCCGATCAAGGACATCTACAAGACGCAGGTGTTTCGGCTGGCAAGCTTGCGCAACAGCTGGAAGCCGGAAGGCGCGCTCGGCCCTGCGGGCGAGGTCATTCCGCCCGACATCATCACGCGCCCGCCGACCGCGGAGCTGCGCGAGAACCAGACCGACCAGGATTCGCTGCCGCCCTATGACGTGCTCGACGCCATTCTGGAGCGCCTGGTCGAGCGCGAGCAGCCGCTGGATCAGATCATCGCCGCCGGCTTCGACCGCGAGATCGTCACCCGCATCGACCATCTGCTCAATGTCGCCGAATACAAGCGCCGCCAGGCTGCGCCCGGCGTGAAGGTGACGGCGAGGAACTTCGGCCGCGACCGCCGCTATCCCATCACCAACCGGTTTCGCGACAAGGGCGAGGGGGTGTCCGCGCCTGACGAGACGCTGGTGTCGCGCAGCAGCAAGGCGTCGATCGACGCGTTCGAGGGCTGAACAGCCCGAGCGACGGCGTGTGCTATGACGGGGTTGCGAAAAACAGCACCCGCAGCAAGTGCGTGTATTCGGATTCGAGCACCATGATCGATACGAATACCAGTACCGCGATCGGCGGCAGCAGGATGGCATAGGCCAAGGCCAACCGCTCCCAGGCCATGTGCATGAAGACGGCGACGATCAGCCCGGCCTTCAACATCATGAACAGCAGGATCAGCGACCATCTCAGATAGCCATGCAGGCCAAAGTAGTCGACGAGGTAGGAGAACGTGCTGAGGACGAATAACCAGCCCCAGACCACGAGGTAGAGCTTGATCGGGTGCTGTTGCCCCTTGGCGTGAACGGCTCCCGTTGCGACTGCCCCTGGGGCGTGGAGCTGTCCTTCCATGTGTACCGCCGCGTTTGTCATGCGTCGACCTCACCAAAGATAGAAGAATGCGAAGATGAACACCCAGACGAGATCGACGAAGTGCCAGTACAGGCCCGTGATCTCGACGATCTCGTAATACCCCTTGCGGCTCGTGAAGAAGCCGCGCCTCTCGACGTCGAAGTCGCCGCGAAGGACCTTTCGCGCGATGGCGATCAGGAAGATCACACCGAACGTCACATGGGTGCCGTGGAAGCCGGTGATCATGAAGAAGCTCGCACCAAACTGCGGGGCGCCCCATGGATTGCCCCAGGGCCGGACGCCCTCCATGATCAGCTTGGTCCATTCGAAGGCCTGCATTCCGACGAAGGTCGCGCCGAAGGCTGCAGTGACCAGCATCAGGATTGCGGTTCTCACGCGATCGCGGCGGTAGCCGAAATTGACGGCCATCGCCATCGTACCGCTGCTGCTGATCAGCACGAAGGTCATGATGGCGATCAGGATCAGGGGGATGTGGTTGCCCGCGATATTGAGGGCGAAGACTTCGCTGGGATTGGGCCACGGCACGGTCGTCGACATGCGCGCGGTCATGTAGGAGAGCAGGAAGCAACTGAAGATGAAGGTGTCGCTGAGGAGGAAGATCCACATCATGGCCTTGCCCCAGGACACGTTCTTGAAGGCGCGCTGATCGGACGCCCAATCGGCGGCGATGCCGCGCCAGCCTTCAAGCCGCGCAGGCGATTGCCCCGGATTTGTCAGCACGGTCTCAGCCATCTGGTCTCGCCTCCCTAGCTCAGCAATTGGCGGCAGATGTCGACGAAATCGTCGGTCCAGCCGGTGAGAAGACCGAGTAGGACAAGCCAGACCAACAGCAGGAAGTGCCAGTAGATGGCGCACAGCTCCACGCTCAAGCGCATGTCGGTGATCTCGGCGCCGCGCCACATCTTGGCCGAGGTTCGGCCCAAGGCCACCAGACCGCCCGTCAGATGCAGCCCGTGTACCGCGGTCAACAGGTAGAAGAAGGAATTCGCCGGATTGGACGCCACGAAATATCCGGCAGCCCCGAGCCGTTGCCAGGCCAGGAGCTGCCCGGCGAGGAAGATCACGGCAGATGCTCCGCCCGCGAGCAGACCGATCATGACGCCTTCAGTATCGTGTCGGCGCGCGGCCACATACGACCATTGCAGCGCGACACTGCTCAGGACCAGGACGCCCGTGTTGACCCACAGCAGCCGCGGCACCGGCAGCGGCCGCCAGTCCACCACGCTCATGCGCATCGAGTAGGCGCTGATGAAGAGGACGAACAATGCGCTCGCGACGGCGAGAAACACGCCAAGTCCGACCTTCGCAGCCGGCCAGGTCATGGCATCGCCGCCAGGGAAGTCACCGGCCGGGCCTTCCTCCAGCCAGGGCTTGGCGGTCAGGCGCTGCTGCGACAGCCACCATCCGGCGATCACCGCAAGGACAGCCAGGAACAGGATGATGGCGCTCACAAAGCAGCTCCCTGAACGAGCTGAGTCGCGCGCGGCGGCTGGTTCTGCGGAATGAAGTCCTCCGCGGCGCCGGGTACACTGTAATCGTAGGCCCAGCGGTACACGACAGGGAGCTCCTTGCCCCAGTTGCCGTGCCCTGGGGGCGTCTCCGGCGTCTGCCACTCCAGCGTCGTCGCCCGCCACGGATTGCCGCCGGAGGCCTCACCTTTGAACAGGCTCCAGACAAGGTTGAACAGGAACACCATCTGGCTGAAGCCGACGGTCAAGGCCACTACGGAGATGAAGGCGTTGAGCGAATGGGCCGAGGACGGGATGAACGTCGCATCCCCGAGTTCGAAATACCGGCGCGGGACCCCGAGCAGTCCAAGATAGTGCATGGGGAAGAAGATCAGGTAGGCGCCGAGGAAGGTGACCCAGAAATGAAACTTGCCCATGGCGTCGTTCAGCATCCGCCCCGTGACCTTCGGGTACCAATGATAGATCGCGCCGAGCACGACCATGATCGGCGCCACGCCCATCACCATGTGGAAATGTGCGACCACGAACATGGTATCCGAGAGGGGCACGTCAACGACAACGTTGCCGAGGAAGAGGCCGGTGAGCCCGCCGTTCACGAAGGTGATGATGAAGCCGAGGGCGAACAGCATCGGCACCGTGAGGTGAATGTCGCCGCGCCACAGGGTCAGCACCCAGTTGTAGACCTTGATCGCGGTGGGGATCGCGATGATGAGCGTCGTGGTGGCGAAGAAGTAGCCGAATTGCGGGAACATGCCGCTCACATACATGTGGTGCGCCCACACGATGAAGCTGAGCGCGCCGATGGCCACGATCGCCCAGACCATCATGCGATAACCAAAGATGTTCTTGCGCGCATGCGTGCTGATCAGATCGGAGACGATGCCGAAGGCGGGCAGGGCGACGATGTAGACTTCGGGATGGCCGAAGAACCAGAACAGGTGCTGGAAGAGCAGCGGGCTGCCGCCGCCATATTTCGAAAGCGTGCCCATCTCGACGAGGGCGGGCATGAAGAAGCTGGTTCCCAAGAGACGGTCGAGCAGCAGCATGACCGAGGCAACGAACAGCGCAGGGAAGGCCAAGAGCGCCATGACGGTCGCCGTGAAAATGCCCCACACCGTCAGGGGCAGGCGCATCAACGTCATGCCGCGGGTGCGCGCCTGCAGCACCGTGACCACGTAATTCAGCCCGCCCATGGTGAAGCCGATGATGAACAGGATCAGCGACGCCATCATGAGGATGATGCCCCAATCCTGCCCGGGCGTTCCGGAGAGGATTGCTTGCGGCGGGTACAGCGTCCAACCGGCGCCGGTGGGGCCGCCGGGCACGAAGAATGTCGAGGCAAGCACCAGGACTGCGAGCAGGTAGACCCAGTAGCTCAGCATGTTCACATAAGGGAAGACCATGTCCCGGGCGCCGACCATCAGCGGGATCAGGTAGTTGCCGAAGCCGCCCAGGAACAATGCGGTGAGCAGGTAAATCACCATGATCATGCCGTGCATGGTGATGAACTGGAGGTACTGGTTGGCATCGATGAAAGAGAACGTGCCGGGGAATCCCAGTTGCAGCCGCATCAGCCACGACAGCACCAGGGCCACCAGCCCGATGGCCGTGGCCGTCAGCGAATACTGAATGGCGATCACCTTGGCGTCCTGGGAGAACACATACCGTGTCCACCAGCTCCGCGGATGATAGAGCTCGACGTCAGGTACTTCGGCAGGCGGGATGCCGGGGATCCCTTCATATGGAATATCGACCATAGAAACCTCCTCGGTCGTTTCCATCGGGGTGAGGCGCTGGCCTCTTGCGCCCGATCTATCTTCGGCGGCAGCTTGCTACTTGCTGCCGGATTGGTACGTCGTCTTCACGACGGCATTTGCCGGCGATAATTCTGCGAACGTTTTCTGTTGCTCCAGCCAAGCGTGATATTCGCGCTCTTCGTCGACGATGACCTTGGCCCGCATCTGATAGTGAGCAGTGCCACAAAGCTCCGCACAGAGAACATCGAACGTTCCGGTTCGGATCGGCGTCATCCAGAAATAGGTCACCATGCCTGGAACCATGTCCATCTTGGCCCGGAATTCGGGCACGTAGAAATCGTGCAGGACATCAACCGAGCGGAGGAGAACCTTGACCGGCTTTCCCACTTGAAGGTGCAGGTCGGCGTTCTCGATCACGACATCGTCCTGCGCGTGCCGGTCGTCGCGATTGAGCCCCATCGGATTGTCGGAGGCGATGTTGCGGACATCGGACGTGCCCAACTGCCCATCCTTGCCCGGAAGGCGGAAACTCCATTGCCATTGCTGGCCCATGACCTCGACCTCGGTGGCATCCGCAGGCACCGTCACGAACTGGTGCCAGACCACGAGCCCAGGCGCCAGCATGGCCGCGACGCCGACGCCGGTCCCGACACTCAACCACCACTCGAGCTTTTTGTTTTCCGGATTGTAGTCGGCCCGTCTTCCCTCTCTGTGGTGAAAGCGGAAGACGCAGTAAGCCATGAAGGCGATCACGGCGACGAAAACAAAGCCCGTGATCCAGAACGTGATGTTGATGGTGTGGTCGATATAGGCCCAGTTCGTGGCGATCGGCGTCCACCACCACGGGCTGTAGATGTGAAACAGCACCGAGCCGATCGCGACCAGAAGCAGTATCAGCGCGACAGCCATCCTGATCCATCCTTGCCATCGAAGGCTACGGATACGAATCCAGGGCGGAGCTCATGTCTGTCGCGATGGCTGGCCTTTCTTGGCATTCATGCCATCGCCGGCCTTCTTGCCTCGCCCATTCCACTGGTCGCGAAATCAAGAGAACGTCGCGACCACCAATCTCATCGGAGCTAAGGGCGTCTACATCTAAAATGATACCAGCCTAATCCGGCGTCAATAGAGCATATCGGCGTGCCGACCTGGCGAGAGCGTTGCCGTCGCCCGGCAAGTCGCCAAAGCATCAGGTGCGCTCTTCAGTGTCCTGGGTGATGCAACGCACAAATCAGGCGCATAATTCACCCAACCGTGAGTGCAGCCGTGCTCCGTGCGCGCTAAGCTGCCCAGGCAGGTCGCGACGGGTTCCGTCCGGCCAGGCTCGTTTGCTGAACCTGGGTTGCCGTACTCGACCCATCGCGTTTCCTGCTCGTCAGGCGGACACGCGTGGCTGAAGAGCGCGTGTTGTCGAAAACCGCGATTTTCAGCACGGGAGGGTCCGCTCATGGCCACTCTGTACTCCCACGACATCAGGCGGCACGTATTCGGCGAAGCGGCCTCCTATCCCATTCGCAAGATCAGATTGTCCGACCTGACCGAGGTCCTGCGCCTGGGTTGGGAGGATTTCCAGGCGATGCCGAGTCACGCGATCGTCGTGTGCCTGATCTATCCCGTTCTCGGTCTCGTCCTGTTCAGGATGGTTCTCGGCTATTCGGTGCTGCCGCTACTGTTTCCGCTGGCCGCCGGCTTTGCCTTGATCGGTCCTTTTGCCGCGATCGGTCTCTACGAACTTAGCCGTCGTCGCGAGCGCGGCGAGGAGGTCGAAGCATGGGATGCGATCAAGGTGCTGCGCGCACCGTCGTTCGGCGCCATGGTAGAACTCGGCGTGCTCCTGCTGGTCCTGTTCGGGGCCTGGATCGGTGTCGCGAACGCGATCTATGTCGCGATCTTCGGTCACGCTGCGGCCGCAAGCATTCCCGACTTCGCAACGCGCGTGCTGACGACGCCGGAAGGCTGGTCGCTCATCATCGTCGGTTGCGGTGTCGGCTTCCTGTTTGCGGTTGTGGCATTGTGCGTCAGCGTCGTGTCATTTCCGTTGATGCTCGACCGCCATGCGACTGCGATCGACGCGATCCGCACGTCGCTCCGAGCGGTGGCGGCGAATCCGGTCGCGATGGCCGGATGGGGCCTCATCGTGGCGGCGTTGCTCGTCATCGGCTCGCTGCCGCTCTTCGTCGGTCTCGCCGTCGTTCTGCCAGTGCTCGGTCATGCCACCTGGCACCTCTATCGGCGGGTGGTCGAGCCCAATCCGAACCCACCGGACGCACCGCCGCCGGCCCCGAAGGGAAGGCGCTACGCAGCAGACTTTCCGGCCAATCTCTTCCCGTGGAGCCGCGAGGGCGAGCCGTAACGGCGGAGCGGCCGCGCTGCGACGCCTGCGCGGCGCATGAGAGAGTGACGGCCTACTTCTGCTGCTGCGGCAGGAAGGTCGGGCCGACCGAGCGGATCGGCCTGTTCTCTGAACTCGACGCAGGCGCGCCGGTATCCGCGGGCGGCGCCGCAGCCGGCGCATTCGCCGTCGTCGGCGCGGGAGCTGTGCCCTTCTTCGCGTTCGCAGGCGTGCCCTTGTTGAGCCGCTGCTGCTGCATCTTCCTGGCGCTCTCCTCGGTGACGATGATGTCGCCCTGCTGCTCGGCGGCGGCCTTGTCGTCGGCCGATTTCAGCGCATCCGCCCAGGTCTGGCCCGCCGCCTTGCAGGAGCAGGACGGGTTGAACTCGCTGCGGAATTTGAAGGCGGTCGGCAGCGCGGTGTAGGGCTGGCCGCCGATGGAGACCGCCGAGTTCATGTCTTCACCGGGATTGCGATGGGTGTAGAGCACGGCTTCGGCAGCCGGGCACAGCGCCTTGCAGGTCTTCTCGTCGTCGGGGAAGCGCGCCGGCACCGTCGCAAACGAGATCGGGAAATAGGCGCCGTCGCAGGTGCGCACGCACACGGTGCGGTAGGTGCCGGATTGCGGCCCGAGATCGGAGGGCGGCACGGCTTGCGGATTGTTCGGGTTGTTGCCTCCGCCGAACAGATTGGTCAGGAAGTTGCCGCCGCCTTGTGACTGCGCGGCATTGGCATATTGCGGGCCGCAATTGTTCTGCGCCAGCGCCATCAGCACCGAGCGGCGCTGGTTGTCGCGCTCCGGGCTGGAGCCGCCGGGACCGCCGCGCAGCCGCTCGAGATTGACGGTGATCTGGTCCAGATTGGCGCGCATCTGCTGGATCTGGGTGTTGACCGGGCCGCATTGCGCCGACTGGCCGTTGAACAGCGAGAAGAAGCCGGAGGAATCGCAGCCCATGCGCTTGGCCTGCATGGTGACGCGGTCGAGCTCGGCCTGCTGCTTGGCCTGGGAGTCCTGATAGCGGCGGATCTGCTCTTCGCGCGCCGGGTCACCGCCGCCGCCACGATCGAGCGCGGCGAGCTGGCCTTCCAGGCGCACGCACATCGGGTTCGGTCCGAGCCCGTTCTGGCCGGGCTGAGGCGGCGGCCCGGGCGGTCCGGCCTGCGCGAAAGCGCCGGTGGCGAGCACGACCGCGCTCAGGAGCACGGTGCAGGCAAGGGAGAAGCGGGCACGGGGCAGCGACAACAATTCAGGCATATCCGCCATTCTAGCGAGGTCACGGCCCAATATGACGTTCCAAGTGACTTTCGGGGCCGAAGCGCGCCCTCCAATAGCCGCTTCCCGCGGCATCGTCACGTCGTTTCAAGGGCCAATGATTGAGCCTAAGGTCCGCCAGCTCCGACCGAATTCAGCGCTGGCAGGTGATTGCGACATATTCGTCGCAACGGCCATGAGAGCAGTTTGCGCCGGTTTTGGGGACAGAGCCGGTAATTTCGTCGGGATCGACCCGGCGATAGCTCGATGCCTTTGCAAAATCTCGTGACTGGCAATAGGTGCGCGCGAGGGAGGTGCCGCAGGTCTCGCCCTTGGCCAGGCACTGGCCGCTGCCATAGCCATCCGCCTGATTGGCGATGATGAAGACGCGGGTCTCGGCGAACGCGCTGGACGCCGCAAGGATCGAGGCGCTGAAAATGAGCGCGAGTAAAGATCGCATGAAAATACCGGGGCAAAAAAAGAAGGAACCGCCGGTTCCAGAATGGCCTCAAATGGTTAGGGGATCGTGAACCATCAAGGCGAGCCGCGCCCTTTGCGGAGATAAAACGGCGTTTTCGCGGTTCTCTTGACGTGGGGCCGCCTCATAGCCCATATATCGCCCCATGAACGGTCTCCTCGCCATCTGCGCCATTTGCCGCGAGATTACGAGCTAGCGATTCGCTGGCTGGAGCCGTCTTTTCTCAAACACATTGAGAGCCTTGGACGCCCGGCCGAGAGGGATGGGGTGTCATGGAATTGCGTCTTTACGATACGCTGAGCCGGGAAAAGCGCACCTTTGTGCCGCTCGATGCGGACAACGTCCGCATGTATGTCTGCGGACCGACCGTCTATGACTTCGCCCATATCGGCAACGCGCGGCCGGTGATCGTGTTCGACGTACTGTTTCGGCTGCTCCGCCACCTCTACGGCGAAGCGCATGTCAAATATGTCCGCAACATCACCGACGTCGACGACAAGATCAACGACCGTGCCGCGCGGGATTTCCCCGGCCTGCCGCTGAACGAGGCGATCCGCAAGGTCACCGAGCAGACCGGCAAGCAGTTTCACGCCGATGTCGATGCGCTGGGTTGCTTGCGGCCGACCGTCGAGCCGCGTGCGACCGAGCATATCGGCGAGATGCGCGAGATCATCGAGCGGCTGGTCGCCGGTGGCTTTGCCTACGTCGCCGAGGACCATGTGCTGTTTTCGCCGCAGGCGATGAACGCCGCCAACTCGGTGCTGCCGCGTTACGGCGCGCTGTCCAACCGCTCGCTGGACGAGATGATCGCCGGCGCCCGCGTCGATGTCGCGCCTTACAAGAAGGACAACACCGACTTCGTGTTGTGGAAACCGTCCAAGCCCGGCGAGCCCTCATGGCCGTCGCCGGCCGGCATTGCCGCGCAGGGACGGCCGGGCTGGCATATCGAGTGCTCGGCCATGGCCTGGAAGCATCTCGGCGAGCATTTCGACATTCATGGCGGTGGCATCGATCTCGTGTTTCCGCACCACGAGAACGAGGTGGCGCAGACCTGCTGCGCCTTCCACCGCGAGCGCATGGCGAACACCTGGATGCACAACGGCTTCCTGCAGGTCGAGGGTGAGAAGATGTCGAAGAGCCTCGGCAACTTCATCACCATCCATGAGCTGCTAGATACTACCAGATTTGGCAATAACAAATGGCATGGCTATGTCCTTCGGCTTGCAATGCTGATGACGCACTATCGGCAGCCGATTGACTGGACGGTCAATCGGCTGGTCGATGCTCGACGCATTTTGAAAGACTGGATAGATGTTGCGATGGGCTATGATGATGGCGACCCTAGTCTTCCATATCAGCTAATCGAAGCACTTGCAGATGATTTGAACTCTGCTGGCGCAATCGCGGTCCTACATACCCTTCATCGTGAAGCGCGAGATAACCCCATAGCTGCGCGTCACCTAAACGTCGCTCTTCGATTTTTGGGTATTTGGAATGGCGAGAGCACTGATGAAATCTACAGCTACGGATTCGATGTAGGCGGAGGGCCGAGCGAGGCGGATATTCTTCCTCTCATAGAGGCGCGAGCGGCTGCTCGCGTGCGAAAGGATTTCAAGGAGTCTGACCGCATTCGCGATGAACTCTTTGCCATGGGTGTTGTGCTGAAGGACGGCAAGGACAGCGAAGGAAAGCCGATTACCGCCTGGGAGATCGCGCGATGAAGCGGCCCGACACGCCTTTCCCGCGGCACTGGCTCTATTACATCGCGCTGAAGATCGCGCTGCTCGCCGGCGCCGTGGCGCTGGTGCTCAAGCTCTATGGGATGTGGTGAAGACGATGGGACAGAGTTTGCCAAAGCCCGCCCTGCGGCCCTTCCTGCCTGACGACGTGCCGGTGCTCGCCGCAATCTTCGCTGCCAGCATCGAGGAATTGACCGGCGACGACTATAGCGAGGCGCAGCAGGAAGCCTGGATGGAGGCGGCCGAAGACGAAGAGTTCGGCAAGCGGCTTGCAGCCGACCTGACGCTGATCGCGACGCTCGAGGGCTCGCCGGTCGGCTTCGCCTCGCTGCGCGGCAACGATCACATTCGCATGCTCTATGTCCATCCGGCGGTGGCCGGGCAGGGCATCGCGACCATGTTGATCGACGCGCTGGAGAAGCTCGCAGGCAGCCGCGGCGCCAAGAGCCTCTCGGTCGATGCCAGCGACAACGCGCAGGGCTTCTTTGCCAAGCGCGGCTACACCGCCCAGCAGCGCAACAGCGTCACCATCAACGACGAATGGCTCGCCAACACCACCATGAAGAAGACGCTCGGAGCGGTGCAATGAGCACGGAGCTTGTTCACCAAGCGCGAGCCTCTCTCCACTCCCTCCCCCCTTGTGGGGGAGGGTTGGGGAGGGGGGTAGCCTCGCGCTCAGACCGCCCGTGTGGCACCCCCCTCCCGGCGTCACTGCGTGACACCGACCTCCCCCACAAGGGGAGAGGTAACAAGAACGGACGCTCGCGATGAATTCGGTCAAGAAAGAGCGCCTCTATCTGTTCGACACCACGCTGCGCGACGGCGCGCAGACCAACGGCGTCGACTTCACTCTGGCCGACAAGCAGGTCATCGCGGCGATGCTCGACGATCTCGGCATTGATTATGTCGAGGGCGGCTATCCCGGCGCCAATCCGCTCGACAGCGAATTCTTCGCGACCAGGCCGAAGCTCAATCATGCGCGGTTCACCGCGTTCGGCATGACGCGCCGAGCCGGGCGGTCGGCCTCGAACGATCCGGGCGTCGCCGGGCTGCTGGAGGCAAAGGCGGACGCGATCTGTTTCGTGGCAAAATCCTCGGCCTATCAGGTGCGCGTCGCGCTGGAGACGACGAAGGAGGAGAACCTCGCCTCGATCCGCGACAGCGTCGCTGCCGCGAAGGCCGCTGGCCGTGAGGTGATGCTCGACTGCGAACACTTCTTCGACGGCTACAAGGAAGACCCGAGCTTCGCGCTGGCCTGCGCCAAGGCGGCCTATGAGGCCGGCGCGCGCTGGGTGGTGCTGTGCGACACCAACGGCGGCACCATGCCGAACGAAATCGAAACCATCGTCACCGAGGTGACGAAGCACATTCCCGGCGATCATGTCGGCATCCACGCCCATAACGACACCGAGCAGGCGGTGGCCAATTCGCTGGCCGCGGTGCGCGCCGGCGCGCGGCAGATCCAGGGCACGCTGAACGGTCTCGGCGAGCGCTGCGGCAATGCCAATCTCTGCTCGCTGATCCCGACGCTGAAATTAAAGAAGGAGTTTTCCGACGCCTTCGAGATCGGCGTCACCGCGGAGAAGCTCGCCACGCTCGTCAAGGTCTCGCGCACGCTCGACGACATGCTCAACCGCGTGCCGAACCGGCATGCTCCTTACGTCGGCGAGAGCGCCTTCGTCACCAAGACCGGCATCCATGCCTCCGCCGTGCTGAAGGATCCGCAGACCTACGAGCATGTGTTGCCGGAGCTGGTCGGCAACCACCGCAAGGTGCTGGTGTCCGATCAGGCCGGCCGCTCCAATGTCATCGCCGAGCTCGACCGCGCCGGCATCCCTTACGAGAAGAGCGATCCAAAGCTGACGCGCCTCGTCGAGGAGTTGAAGGCGCGCGAGGCGGCGGGCTACGCCTACGAGTCCGCCAATGCTTCGTTCGAGCTTCTGGCGCGCCGCACGCTCGGCAAGGTGCCGCATTATTTCGAGGTCGAGCAGTTCGACGTCAATGTCGAGCAGCGCTACAACGCGCTGGGGGAACGCGTCACGGTGGCGCTCGCGGTGGTCAAGGTCGACGTCGCCGGCGAGCACCTGATCTCGGCGGCGGAGGGCAACGGTCCCGTCAATGCGCTCGACGTCGCCCTGCGCAAGGACCTCGGCAAGTACCAGAAGTACATCGAGGGCCTGACGCTGATCGACTATCGGGTCCGTATCCTCAACGGCGGCACTGGCGCGGTCACGCGCGTCCTGATCGAGAGCGAGGACGAGAACGGCGACCGCTGGACCACGGTCGGCGTCTCCCCGAACATCATCGACGCCTCGTTTCAGGCGTTGATGGATTCGGTGATCTACAAGCTCGTGAAATCGGGTGCGCCGGCGTAGCTAGAAGGAGTCATTCCGGGGCGGTCCGCAGGACCGAACCCGGAATCTCGAGATTCCGGGTTCACGCTTCGCATGCCCCGGAATGACTGAGGGAGGCCACATGATCGACCACGTCTCCGTCGGCGTCAGCGATCTCGATCGCGCCGCCAAATTCTACGAAGCCGCGCTCGCATCGCTCGGCCTCATGCGCCTCGTCACGCGGCCGCGGACGGTCGGGTTCGGCAAGGCCTATCCGGAGTTCTGGATCAACTTGCGCGAGGCGATGCCGCACGTAGCTCCGGAGAGCGGCGTGCACATCTGCCTGCGGGCGAGAACCACGGCCGAGGTCGATGCGTTTCACGCAGCTGCGCTGTCCGCTGGCGGTGGCTCCGACGGCGCGCCCGACATCCGACCGCACGACCGCGTGCGCTATTACGCAGCCTTCGTCACCGATCCCGATGGCAACCGGATCGAGGCGGTGATGTTTCCGCAGGAATAGAATGCGGCCTACAGGCGCCGGGCCACATCGGGCGCGAGATCGCGCTGGTCGTCGGGAATCTGCGCCGCCGCGGCGCGCAGCCGTGGGATGATCTCCTCGACCTTGTCCGCCTTCAGGATATCGACAGTGAGGCCCGCGCGGATGAACTCGGTCTGCCGCATGTGGGCCACCAGGGAGAACAGCGGCTCCCAGAAACCATCGACATTGGCGAGCAGCACGGGCTTGGCGTGGCGGCCGAGCTGCTGCCAGGTCAGCTGCTCCACCAGCTCCTCCAGCGTGCCGAGCCCGCCGGGCAGGGCCACGAAGGCGTCGGAGCGCTCGAACATCAGCCGCTTGCGCTCGTGCATGTCGGGCGTGACGACCATCTCCTGCACGCGCGTCAGCGCATTCTCGCGCATCCGGAGGAAGTCGGGAATGATGCCGGTGACCATGCCGCCGTGATCCAGCACGGAGGTTGCTACCGCCCCCATCAGGCCGAGCGAGCCGCCGCCATAAACGAGGTGGATCTTGCTTTCCGCCAGCGCTCTGCCGAGCGCCTTCGCCGCTTCAATGAAGTTGGGATTTGTTCCAGGGCCGGAGCCGCAATAGACACAGACGGTTTTGATCGTGCTCATTGGTGCCATGATGCATTGCAGCGAACAGGCGTCAAGCCCAATCGGTGATTCGATACTCCCGGAAATCTACCGGTAAATGACGATAAACAATCAAAGATTCGCCATCTGGCGGGGTGCGCGGGCATCGGGAAGGCTCTATATGACGGACGAAAATCGTTAATCGCAGTTTCGCCCGCATCCGGTGGGCTTTCAGGTTTCTTGATGGACCAACCTCAATCGCTCGACGGCGCCGACGTTCCTGATCCTCCCGGCGGAGGACCACTGGAGCGGGCCACGCTGATGGGCACGCTGGCGCATCTGTGGCCCTATATCTGGCCGGGCGATCGCGCAGATCTGAAGATGCGGGTGGTCTGGTCGCTGGTGCTGCTGCTCGCCGCCAAGCTGATCACGCTGGCCGTGCCGTTCAGCTTCAAATGGGCGACGGATGCGCTGACCGGCGCCAATACCGCGCCGGTGCAGGCCGACAACTGGCATCTCTGGGTGATCGCCTCGCCGCTGTTGCTCACGGCGAGCTACGGCGTGATGCGCATCCTGATGGCGGTGCTGACGCAATGGCGCGACGGTATCTTCGCCCGCGTCGCCATGCACGCGGTGCGCAAGCTTGCGACCCTCACCTTCATTCACATGCACGAGCTGTCGCTGCGCTTTCACCTCGAGCGCAAGACCGGTGGCCTGACGCGCGTGCTCGAGCGCGGCCGCGAGGGCATCGAGGTCATCGTGCGCATGGTGATCCTGCAGCTGATCCCGACAATCGTCGAGGTCTCGCTGCTGATGGCGGTGCTGCTCTGGCAGTTCGACTGGCGTTACGTGGTCGCGACCCTGATCACGGTCACGCTCTACATGTACTACACCTACATCGCGACCGAGTGGCGGATCGGCATCCGTCGCAAGATGAACGATTCCGACACCGAGGCGAACACCAAGGCGATCGACTCGCTGCTCAACTACGAGACCGTCAAATATTTCAGCGCCGAAGCGCGCGAGGCGCAGCGCTACGACAAATCGGTGGAGCGCTACGAGGAGGCGAGCGTCCGCACCTATACGTCGCTCGCGGTGCTCAACACCGGCCAGGCCGTGATCTTCACGCTGGGCCTGACCGCGACCATGCTGATGTGCGCGATCGGCGTGCGCAACGGCACCAACACCGTCGGCGATTTCGTGCTGGTCAACGCCATGATGATCCAGCTCTACCAGCCCCTGAACTTCATGGGCATGGTCTATCGCGAGATCAAGCAGGCGATCATCGACATCGAGAAGATGTTCAATGTGCTGGGCCGCGAGGCCGAGATCAAGGATGCGCCTGGCGCGAAGCCGCTGGTCATCTCCGCCGGCATCGTGCGCTTCGAGGACGTGCGCTTTGCCTATGAGCCGTCGCGCCCGATCCTGAAGGGCATCAGCTTCGAGGTGCCGGCCGGCAAGACCGTCGCCATCGTCGGCCCGTCGGGAGCAGGCAAGTCGACCATCTCGCGGCTGCTGTTCCGCCTGTATGACGTCTCCGGCGGCAAGATCCTGATCGACGGCCAGGACATCCGCGACGTCACGCAGGCGAGCTTGCGTGCATCGATCGGCATGGTGCCGCAGGACACCGTGCTGTTCAACGACACCATCCGCTACAACATCCGCTACGGCCGCTGGGATGCGAGCGATACCGAGGTCGAGGAGGCGGCGCGGCTGGCGCAGATCGACCACTTCATCCGCTTGGCGCCGAAGGGGTACGACACCCAGGTCGGCGAGCGCGGCCTGAAGCTGTCGGGCGGCGAGAAGCAGCGCGTCGCGATCGCGCGTACGATTCTCAAGGCGCCGCCGATCCTGGTGCTGGACGAGGCAACCTCGGCGCTCGACACCCACACCGAGCACGAGATCCAGGGTGCGCTCGATCGCGTGGCGAAGAACCGTACCTCGCTGGTGATCGCGCACCGGCTTTCGACCATCGTCGGGGCCGACGAGATCATCGTGCTGGACAAGGGTCGCATCGCCGAGCGCGGCACCCACGCCAAACTGCTCGCGCAGGGCGGCCTCTATGCCAGCATGTGGAACAGGCAGCGCGAGGCCGAGGCGGCACGCGAGAAACTGGCCAAGATGGCCGATACCGGCGCGGCGCCCAACCGGGAGCCGCCGCCGGTCAATGACATCCTGACGACGCCTGCGGCGGTCGACTGACCTTGTCTCCGGTCCCAACTCTGGCCTAAACAAGCGCGCGCGACGACCCGTGCCATTAACCCCGAGCGGCAGATAGCGATGTCCATTCTCGATTCGATCCAGCGCCAGATCCCGCCGATCCACAAGGAGGGCTATCCCTTCATCGGCGGCTTCGCGCTGGCAAGCCTGGTCCTGTTCTGGCTGTGGTCGCCGCTGGGGTGGATCGGCACGATCCTGACCGTCTGGTGCGCGCTGTTCTTCCGCGACCCCGTCCGCGTGACACCCGTGCGTGACGGGCTGGTTGTGTCGCCCGCCGACGGCCGCGTCTCGATGATCACCATGGCGCTGCCTCCGGCCGAACTCGGGCTCGGCGACCGGCCGCTGCCGCGCATCTCGGTGTTCATGAGTGTGTTCAACTGCCACGTGAACCGCGCGCCCGTGGCGGGCAGGGTGGATCGCATCGCCTATCGGCCCGGCCTCTTCATCAATGCCGAGCTCGACAAGGCGAGCGAGGACAATGAACGCAACTCGCTGGTCATCACGACGCCGACGGCGCGGATCGGCGTGGTCCAGATCGCCGGCCTCGTCGCCAAGCGCATCGTCTGCTTCGTCAAGGAAGGGCAGGCGATCGGTGCCGGCGAGCGCTTCGGCCTGATCCGCTTCGGCTCCCGCCTCGACGTCTATTTGCCCGTGGGCACCAAGGCGCTGGTCTCCGAAGGGCAGACCGCGATCGCCGGAGAGACGATCCTGGCCGACCTTGCCGGCGACGACCCGAGCCGCGCCTACCGCGCCAATTGACCAATAGTCGTGCTTGTGGGCCTTCCGCCGCGATGGCGGAGGGGGGCGCGGCTTGCTATATCTCGCCTCGAGGTGAGCAATGACGCCCTATGACTTGAGAGATCCCGATGTGCGCCGCCGGCGGTTTCGACCGATCCCCGTGCGGATGCTGGTGCCCAACGTCATCACGCTGCTGGCGATCTGCGCCGGCCTCACCTCGATCCGGCTATCGATCGAGGGGCGGATGACGCTCGCCGTCTACGCCATCGTGTTCGCGGCCGCGCTCGACGGCATCGACGGCCGCATCGCGCGCATGATCAAGGGCCAGTCCAAGTTCGGCGCCGAGCTCGACAGCCTCGCCGATTTCGTCAATTTCGGGGTGGCGCCCGGCCTGATGCTGTACTTCTGGCAGCTGCACGAGCTCGGCAATGCCGGCTGGATCGCCGCCATGGTATTCGCGATCTCCGGCGGCCTGCGGCTGGCGCGCTTCAACGCCACCATGGATGATCCGAACAAGCCCGCCTTCGCGGCCAACTTCTTCACCGGCGTGCCGGCGCCCGCCGGCGCCATCACGGTGCTGCTGCCGATCTACGTCGCGTTCCTCGAGCTCGGCCGGATCCCTGCGGCGGTGACGGCCGCCTATACGCTTCTGATCGCGTTTCTGATGGTGTCGCGCCTGCCGGTGTTCTCCGGCAAGACCAAGCGCATGCGTGTGCCGCCGGAACTGGTGCTGCCGGCGTTCGTCGCCGTGATCGTCTTCATCGCGCTCTTGATCGCCTATCCCTGGCACGTGCTGTCGATCGGCACGGTGCTCTATCTGCTCTGCCTGCCGCTCGGTTACAAATCCTATCGCGACCAGGCGCGCGCGATGGCAGCCACTGCGCCTGCGGTTGGTGAGGTTACGTCGCCGCCCTCGGCGCCCACGCTGGCGAATTTGTCAGAGCCGCCGCCGCAGGATGACGACCGGCCCGGACGTCTGCACTGAGCGCTCCTCGCGGATATCTGCCATGAGGCCTGCCCGAGTTGGGTCGAGGCCCGATCTCGGCTATATCGCCCTTGAGCCGGCGGCATCGCGCCATCAACCGCCGCCAATCTGGGAGAAAACGCCGTGACCAATTCCGCGACCGGGCCGCTGCCCGCTTCCGTCCTCGAGGCGCTGGGCCGCTACGACACGCCGACGATTTGCAATGCCATGGAGATCGTGGCGCCCGAGCGGCGGCTGATCGGCTACACGACCAAGCAACTGGTCTGCCCGTTTCCCGACCTGCCTCCGATCGTCGGCTATGCCCGCACGGTCGCGATCCGCTCGGTGCTGAAATCATCGCTCCCGGCCGAGGAACAGTCCAGGCGCCGCATCGATTATTACGAATATGTCGGCACCGGCCATGGCCCGCGCATCTCGGTGATCCAGGACATCGACGGCCCCGATGTCGGCTACGGCGCATTCTGGGGCGAGGTGCAGAGCAACGTGCACAAGGCGCTCGGCTGCCTTGGCGTCATCACCGACGGCTCGATCCGCGATATCCCGCAATGGGCCCCGGGCTTCCAGGCGCTGGCCGGCTCGGTCGGCCCGTCGCACGCCTGGGTGCATGCGGAAAGCTTTGGCGGCGAAGTGCGCGTCGCCGGCATGACCGTGAAGTCCGACGATCTCATCCATGCCGACCGGCACGGCGCCATCGTGATCCCGCTCGACGTCGCCGCAAAGCTGCCGGAAGCCGCCGAACTGTGCGGCCGCCGCGAGACGCCGATCCTGGAGATCGCCCGCAGCCCCGACTTCTCGCTGGAGAAGCTGAAGGCCGCGCTGAAGCGCTCGGCGGAGATTCACTAGACGGTAATCGAATGACCTACGGCCGCGATGGCCGTGGGTCGCCTTGTTCCGTCAGAAACAGGACCGCCTGATCCGGCTCGCCGAACACTGCGGCGGCGCATCCGATCAGGGTGAAGCCGCCGGCAAGGTCCCATAGCGTGATACCCTCCGCATTGTCCGGGAGGTGAATCAAGCGCGCCGCCATCACCGCGAAGGCGGCCTCGGCAAAGAGCACGAGGCTGAAAGCCGGCAGGACGAGTTCCGGCTCCAGCAGGTGGAGCGCCAGCACCGCGGGCAGCGCGGTGAGAAGACCGAACAACGTCAACATGGCGATGGCTCCCGCGATCGAGCATGCCGCGCCAGTATCAGACACCAATCGATCCCTGGTCACGATGTGGCGGAGGGCCGCAGCCGACGTGACGGCGTGGCGCGCCCCGCCAATGGTTAGCGAAGTGTTGAAGTTCCTGTCGCCGGACGTCAATCGCAGCGGGCGCTACGGCATGCAGCACACTGTCCAGACTTAACCTTTACGCGACTTTAAGGGCGGGCCTCTAGGGTTTCCGATGTGGTTCGGGTCGGGCCGCACCAGCGGCCAGGACGGCCGTTGTCGCGTACGCGTTGGAGTCGATAATGGATATCGCAACACTTGTCGGCCTGGCCGCGGGCGCCACTGTTGTGTCGACGCTGATCTTGATGGGCGGCAGCTTCGGGATGTTTTACGACATCCACGCCGTGATCGTCATCTTCGGCGGTTCGTTCGCCGCAACGATGATCCGCTTTCCATTGTCCGCGATGATCCATGGCGTGCCGCTCGGCGCGAAGTTTGCTTTCACCCTGAGCCGCCTTTCGGCTCACGACCTCGTCGACGAACTCGCCCGCATCGCGGAAATCGCTCGCAAGCAGGGGCCGGTCGGGCTGGAAAAGGTCGAGACCGACGAGCCGTTCCTCGCCAAGGGCATCCGCTATGTCGCCGACGGCTACGACCTCGATTTCATTCGCGACAATCTGGAGCGCGACCGCGACAATTTCCTGATGCACCTCGACGAAGGCAGCAAGATCTACCGCGCCGTCGGCGACTGCGCCCCGGCGTTCGGCATGATCGGCACGCTGCTCGGCATGGTGCAGATGTTCTCCAACATGTCGGATCCGTCCAAGCTCGGTCCGTTCATGGCCACCGCACTGCTGGCGACGCTGTATGGCGCGGTTGTCGCCAACCTGATCTGTTTGCCGATCGCCGACAAGCTGCATGGCAAGCTGCTCGACGAAGAAACGAACCGCACCTTGATCATCGACGGCATCCTGATGATCCGCGATTCCAAGAGCCCGACGCTCGTGCGCGAAATGCTGCTGGCCTATCTGCCAGAGAAGCATCGTCACACCGAGGGAGAGCCGGTGCCGGCGTAAGGCCGCGCGCCGGGATTTGAGAGATGGCCAAGAAGAAGCGCGGCAATGCTCACGGCGGCGGTCACGGCTGGTTCGTGACCTTCGCCGACCTGATGGCGTTGCTGCTGGCATTTTTCGTGATGCTAGTTGCGTTCTCCACGCAGGACGCCAACAAGCTGAAGATCGTCGCGGGCTCGATGCGCGAGGCGTTCGGCGTTCAGAGCGAAGCGCGCTACTCCGGCATCGTCGAATCCGACGGCCTGCCGACCCGTCCGCGACTGAAAAATGTCGACCATATCCAGCCCGAGGACGCCTCCAACACGCCGACGCCGGACCAGGAAGACCGCGACAAGACGTCGGGCGCGAAGATCAAGGTCGACCGCAATTTCGCGCTGGCCGCGGCCTCGCTGCGCCAGGCGTTGCAGGACATGCCGGAATTGACCGAGATGTCCAAGCACATCATGTTCGAGGAGACCAAGCAGGGCCTCAACCTGGAGATCGTCGACCAGGACGGCCGCTCGATGTTCGCCGACGGCTCCAAGGTGCCCTATGACCGTACCCGCCGCCTGGTCGAGAAGCTTGCGATTCCGCTCAAGGCCACGCCGCTGCGCGTTTCCATCGCCGGCCACACCGCGGCAGGATTTGTACCGACCCGCAGCGACTATGGCGCCTTCGATCTGTCGGCCGACCGCGCCAACGCCGTGCGCCAGATCCTCGAGCGCGAAGGCCTGCCGCCGTCGCATATCTTCGCCGTCTCGGGCAAGGCGGATACCCAGCCGCTATTTCCGGACGATCCCTCGCTCGCGGCCAACCGTCGGGTGACCATCACCCTGATGCGCGAGGATCCGCCGCTGCCGCCGAATCTGAAACCGTAACCCCCCTTGCGCTACCATTCTACCTGAGGCATGTCGTCGCGCTGGCGATGAACGTTGCCACGGCGTCACAGCTTCTGTCGCGGCGCCTGCTATGGTGCCGGGCCGATTGACAGGCGCGACGGAAGCGTCAATAGGCGCCGGATCGAATTCAGGGACGAAGCGTTTCTCACCCCCATGACGGCGAGCATCACATCGACCGAGACCCAGGACGGGCAGCCGGTCACATCAGGCTTTTGGGCCCTTACGCTCGGGAGCATCGGCGTCGTCTTCGGGGATATCGGCACCTCGCCGCTTTACGCATTCCACGAGGCCGTCAAGGGCGCGGCCCACGGCGAGCCGGTCTCGCGGGTCATCGTGCTGGGCGTGCTCTCGCTGATCCTGTGGGCGCTGCTGATCGTCGTCACCGCCAAATACGTCCTGCTGCTTTTGCGCGCCGACAACAACGGGGAGGGCGGCACGCTATCGCTGATGGCCCTCGGCCAGCGCGCGCTCGGGCGGCGAAGCTGGGTCCTGCTCGCGCTCGGTGTGGTCGGCGCCTCCATGTTCATCGGCGATTCCATGATCACGCCGGCGATCTCGGTCCTCTCGGCGGTCCAGGGCCTCAAGCTCGCGACCCCCGCGCTCGAGCACTATGTCGTGCCGCTCACCGTCCTCATTCTGGTGCTGCTGTTCGCTGTCCAGAGCAAGGGAACCGCATTGGTCGCCTCGGCCTTCGGGCCGGTGATGGTGGTCTGGTTCACCGTCATCGCCGTGATGGGGGCTGTCCACATCGCTGACGATCCGTCGGTGCTGGCTGCGATCAATCCCTATTACGCGGTTCAGTTCGTGCTGTCGCACGGCGTGATCGGCCTCGTGACGCTGGGCGCCGTGTTCCTAGCCGTGACGGGCGGAGAGGCGCTCTATGCCGATCTCGGCCATTTCGGCCGCAAGCCGATCCAGTCGGCCTGGATGTTCTTCGTGCTGCCCGCGCTGCTGATCAACTATTTCGGGCAGGGTGCGCTGGTGCTGTCCGATCCCAGCGCGATCGAACACTCCTTCTATCGCATGGTGCCCGAGAGCCTGGTGCTGCCGCTGGTCGGACTTGCGACTGCCGCAACCGTGATTGCGAGCCAGGCGGTGATTACCGGCGCCTATTCGCTGGTCTACCAGGCCGTACAACTCGGGCTGCTGCCGCGTTTCGAGGTGCGTTACACCTCCGAATCGCACGCGGGCCAGATCTATCTGCCGCGCGTGAACCGCCTGCTGCTGATCGGCGTCATGCTGCTGGTGCTTTTGTTCCACACCCCCAGCAATCTGGCCTCGGCCTACGGCATTGCGGTCTCCACCACCATGGTCGCTGACGGCATCATGGGCTTCGTCGTGATCTGGAAGTTGTGGAACTGGCGCGCGGCGACGGCCGCGGCCGTGATCGTCCCCTTCGTCATCGTCGATTTGAGCTTCTTCAGCGCCAACCTCCTCAAGCTGCTCGAAGGCGCCTGGGTGCCGCTGCTGTTCGGCGTCGTCATGGCAGGGACGATCTGGACCTGGCGCAAGGGCTCCGCAATTCTGATCCAGAAGACGCGACGGATCGAGGTGCCGCTGGACGACCTGATCCGCAGCCTGGAGAAGCGGCCGCCGCATATCGTCAAGGGCACGGCGGTGTTCCTCACCAGCGATCCCGCCTTCGTACCGACCGCGCTGCTGCACAATCTCAAGCACAACAAGGTGCTGCACGAGCACAACGTGATCCTGACCATCGAGACCGCGCATACGCCGCGGGTCGATCTGTCGGAGCGGTTCAGGATGGAGAAGATCAGCGACAAGTTCTCCAAGGTCCGTCTGCGCTTCGGCTATATGGAGCAGCCGAACGTGCCGAAGGCGCTCGCCATCGCGCGCAAACAGGGCTGGCAGTTCGACATCATGTCGACGTCGTTCTTCGTGTCGCGGAGATCGCTGAAGGCCTCGGCGCAATCGGGCATGCCGCTGTGGCAGGACCATTTGTTCATCGCGCTCAGCCGGTCCGCCAATGACGCCACCGACTATTTCCAGATTCCCACCGGGCGGGTGGTTGAAGTCGGAACCCAAGTCACCATCTAACCGCAAATATGCGAGCCATGCAGATTTGCATGACTAGGGCCCGAAAACGGGCTAGGCTATGCCGACAGCGCAGGACTATAAGCCGCGCGCTCCTCCGCCGTTGTGCAGTGAAGCATTTTTAGAGGCCACTGGGCTCTCCCATGACAAACGACGCAGCGATTACCGCCCCGGAAACGGCGGCGGTCAATGGGCATGGTGAGGCCCACACCACCGCCGGTTTCGGTGCGCTGACGCTCGGCAGCATCGGCGTCGTCTATGGCGATATCGGCACCAGCCCGCTCTACGCGTTCCGCGAGGCGGTGACGGCGGCTTCCGGGCACGACGGCCTGCCGACGGCTGCGGCCGTGCTCGGCGTGCTCTCCCTGATCCTGTGGGCGCTCATCATCGTGGTGACGCTCAAATATGTCGTGATCCTGCTCCGCGCCGACAACAACGGCGAGGGCGGCACGCTGGCGCTGATGGCGCTGGCCCAGCGTGCGGTGGGCGCCGGCAGCACGACCATCGTGCTGCTAGGCATCATTTCCGGAGCCTTGTTCTACGGCGACGCCGTGATCACGCCGGCGCTCTCGGTGCTGTCGGCGATCGAGGGCATGAAGGACGTCACCCTGAAGTTCGAGCCTTACATCGTTCCGCTGACCGTGGTGATCCTGGTCGCTCTGTTCGCCGTGCAATCCCGCGGCACCGCCCGCGTTGCCGCCTTCTTCGGTCCGATCATGTGCGTCTGGTTCGCAGTCCTCGCTGCGGCGGCGATTCATCCGATCATCGAGCAGCCGCAGGTGCTATACGCGCTGAACCCGCTCTATGCCGTGTCCTTTATGCTCCACCACGGCCTGATCGGCTTCGTGACGCTGGGCGCGGTGTTCCTGGCCGTCACCGGCGCCGAGGCGCTCTATGCCGACCTCGGCCATTTCGGCAAGCGGCCGATTCAGACCGCCTGGCTGTCCATCGTGCTGCCGTCGCTGGCGCTGAACTATCTGGGGCAGGGGGCGCTGGTGCTCGCCGATCCCGGCGCGATCGTCAGCCCGTTCTTCCAGCTCTTTCCTCAAGGTTTTGTCCGCGGCTGCATGGTCGTGCTCGCGACCATGGCGACCGTGATCGCAAGCCAAGCGGTCATCACCGGCGCCTATTCGCTGACGCGGCAGGCGATCCAACTTGGCCTGCTGCCGCGCTTTGAAATTCGCCATACGTCGGAAGCCCATTCCGGCCAGATCTTCATCCCACGCATCAACCAGTTGCTGCTGGTCGCGGTGGTGCTGCTGGTGCTCATGTTCCGCTCCTCCAGTGCCCTGGCCTCGGCCTACGGCATCTCGGTCACCGGCACCATGGTGGTCACGGCCATGATGGGCTTTGTCGTGATCTGGAAGGTCTGGCGGTGGTCGCCATTCGCCGCCGCTGCTCTCATTGCGCCATTCCTGTTCCTCGACCTGACCTTCCTCTCCGCCAACCTGCTCAAGGTCGTCGAGGGCGGCTGGGTGCCGCTGGCGCTCGGCGCGCTCATGATCATCCTGATGTACACGTGGCGGCGCGGCAGCCGGCTCTTGTTCGAGAAGTCGCGCAAGCTCGAGTTCCCGCTCGCCGAGCTCGTCGCCATGCTGGAGAAGCGGCCGCCCCAGCGCGTGCCGGGAACCGCGGTATTCCTCACCTCGGACCCAATCAGCGCGCCGACCGCGCTGATGCATAGCCTGAAGCACTACAAGGTGCTGCACGAGAAGAACGTCATTCTCACCATCGAGACCGCGCAGACCCCGCGCATCGATCCGTCCGAGCGGGTCAGGCTGGAGCAGATCTCACCGACCTTCTCCAAGGTGACGCTGAAGTTCGGCTTCATGGAATCGCCCAACGTGCCGAAGGCGCTGGCGATCGCCCGCAAGCTGGGCTGGCAGTTCGACATCATGTCGACCTCGTTCTTCCTGTCGCGCCGGGCGTTGAAGCCCGCCGTCCATTCCGGCATGCCGCGGTGGCAGGACCGGCTGTTCATCTCGCTCAGCCGCTCCGCCAACGACGCCACCGACTATTTCCAGATCCCGTCCGGCCGCGTGGTCGAGGTTGGCACGCAGGTGACCATCTAGGGCGGGGATTCGAAGCGGATCTTCAAGCCGCTGCGATTTAGCTTTAACTTGCGCCGTGCGGCTCAAGCCTTTGTAGCGCTTGATTTTCGTCTCCCGAGAGGCGAGGTTGCCGCCGGCCGGGTCGCCCCGGCATGCGCCTGCGACGTTGGAGGATGATGTGGCGAATCAAGTACAGGATCTGACCCCGGACGAGGTTTCCAAGGGCATCGCGGAAGGGCGCTATCTGCTCGTCGACGTTCGCGAACCGAACGAGGTTCAAGCCGAGGCTTACCCTTACGGCGTCGTGGTTCCGCTCTCGACCTTCGATCCCAAGGCGATTCCCGATCCCGCCGGCAAGGAGGTCGTGTTCGCCTGCCGCTCGGGAAAACGCTCCGTGACGGCCTCGCTGGCGGCGCAGGCGGCGGGCCTTCCTTACGACAAGCATCTGGCCGGCGGCATGCTGGGCTGGAAGGCGGCGGGGCTCCCCAGCAAGGTCGGTGGCTGATCGGCCCCAATGTCTAACAAGATGTCCAAAAGCTCGTCCCTGAACAAGGTCTTTGCCGACCTTCCCGTCACCATCTTCGAGGCGATGTCGCAGGCGGCCCGCGACAACAATGCCATCAATCTCGGGCAGGGCTTTCCCGACGATCCCGGCCCCGAGGACATCCGCCGCGCCGCGGCCGAGGCCTCGCTGAACGGCTACAACCAGTACCCGTCGATGATGGGCCTGCCGGAGCTGCGCCAGGCAATCGCGACCCATTATGGCCACTGGCACGGCCTCACGCTCGATCCGATGAGCGAAGTGATGGTGACCTCCGGCGGCACCGAGGCGCTGACCTCGGCGATCCTGGCGGTGGTCCAGCCCGGCGACGAGGTGGTCTGCTTCCAGCCGGTCTACGATTCCTATTTGCCCATCATCCGCCAGGCGGGCGGCATTCCGCGCCTGGTCCGTCTCGAGCCGCCGCACTGGCGGCTGAATGAGGACATGCTGAAAAGCGTCTTCAATTCAAAGACCAAGGCGGTGCTGTTCAACAATCCCTTGAATCCTAGCGCGGTGGTCTATCCGCGCGAGGACCTCGAGCTGCTCGCGCGCTACTGCCAGGAGTTCGACGTCATCGCGATCTGCGACGAGGTCTGGGAGCACGTCACCTTCGACGAGCACAAGCACATCCCGCTCATCACCATCCCCGGCATGCGCGAGCGCACCATCAAGGTCGGCTCGGCCGGCAAGATCTTCTCGCTGACGGGCTGGAAGATCGGCTTCGTCTGCGCCGCACCGCCCTTGCTGCGCGTCGCCGCCAAGGTGCACCAGTTCCTGACCTTCACCACCGCGCCGAACCTGCAGGCCGCCGTCGCCTACGGCCTCGGCAAGTCCGACGACTATTTCCTGTCGATGCGCAAGGATCTGACGCGGAGCAGGGACCGCCTGACCAGGGGGCTGGAGAGCCTCGGCTTCCCTGTGCTGAAGTCACAAGGCACCTACTTCCTCACCGTCGACCTGTCACCGCTCGGGCTGAACGAGAGTGACACGGAATTCTGCTGGCGCATCGTGAAAGACTACAAGGTGGCGGCGATCCCGGTCTCGGCCTTCTACGAGCAGGACCCCGTAACCTCGGTGGTGCGCTTCTGCTTCGCCAAGAAGGACCAGACCCTCGACACCGCGCTGGAGCGGCTGTCGGACGCGGTGCGCGGGCGCAAGAGGTAGCGATGTCGAACGTCGGCCGCTCGAGGCTTTGCTTTTCCTGGCTTTGCCTTGGTTTTGCATTCGCCGCAGCGCTGACGTTGCTCATCGTCCCGGCAAGGGCCGAGGAGCGTGTCGTCAACTTCTACAACTGGTCCAACTACATGGCGCCGGGTGTCCTGGAGGCCTTCACCAGGGAGACCGGCATCAAGGTGGTCTACGACACCTTCGATGCCAACGAGACGCTGGAGACGCGCCTGATGGCCGGCAAGTCCGGCTATGACGTCGTGGTCCCCACCGCCTATTTCCTGCAGCGACAGATCAAGGCCAACATCTTCCAGAAACTCGACAAGTCGAGGCTGCCGAACCTTAGCAATGCCTGGCCGGTGGTGACGCAGCGTCTCGGCATCTACGATCCAGGCAACGTCTACGCCGCCAACTACATGTGGGGCACGACGGGCATCGGCTACAACATCGCCAAGGTGAAGCAGATCCTCGGGGCTGACGCGAAGATCGACAGCTGGGACATCGTCTTCAAGCCGGAGAACCTGGCAAAGTTCAAAGATTGCGGCGTGCACATGCTCGACTCCGCCGACGACATCTTTCCGGCGGCGCTGAACTATCTCGGGCTCGATCCGAACTCGACCAAGCAGGCCGACCTCGAGAAGGCCGCCGAGGCCGTCGCGAAGGTTCGCCCGTCGGTGCGCAAGTTCCACTCGTCCGAATATCTCAGCGCGCTCGCGACCGGCGAGATCTGCTTCGTGGTCGGCTGGTCCGGCGACATCATGCAGGCCCGCGCCCGCGCGGCCGAAGCCAAGAATGGCATCGAGATCGGCTATGCCATTCCGAAGGAGGGTGCGCAGATGTTCTTCGACAATCTCGCGATCCCCGCGGATGCCAAGAACGTCAAGGAAGCCTACGAGCTGATCAACTACCTCTATCGCCCCGACGTTGCCGCCAAGAACTCGGACTTCCTGTCCTACGCGAGCGGCAATCTCGCCAGCCAGAAGCTGGTCGATCCAAAAATCCTGGGCGACAAGAACATCTATCCGGACGAGGCGACGCTCGCAAAGCTGTTCGTCATCACGGCGCGCGAGCCGGCGACACAGCGGATCATCAACCGGCTCTGGACCAGGGTGAAGACGGGACGGTAAAGGCAGTTAGGTTCCAAATTCGCTGTCCCGCGCGAATTGGTGTACTATCTGCCTCAGCTGACAGACTAGGCCTTGAGCAATGACAGATCACCCTCGCATTTCGCTCGCACCTGATGTCCTCGCCGGCAAGCCCGTGATTCGCGGGACCCGCATTGCGGTCGAGTTCATCATCGGATTGATGGCAGACGGTTGGAGCGAAGCCGATATTTTGGCGAACTATCCGGGCATTTCCCGCGAGGACATTCTCGCGTGCTTGGCCTACGCACGCGACTCACTGAGCGTCGAACGGGTTCACCCGACCGCGGCTTGAGATGCGTTTTCTCGCGGACGAGAATTTTCCCGGCTCCGCCGTCGATGTACTTCGTGCATCAGGTCGCGACGTCATCTGGATCCGAGCTTCGGCTCCTGGTAGCAGCGATCGAGAAGTGTTGGCGCGAACGTCGCACGAACAACGGATCCTGCTCACCTTTGATAAGGACTTTGGGGAGTTGGCCAAAGCGTCATCGCTGCCGACCGCATGCGGTATCGTATTGTTACGCATTCCTCCGCCGGCACCCGGGCGGATTGGCAAAGTGCTCGCCGACCTGATCTTGGCCCGTGACGATTGGGCGGGCCATTTTTCTGTGATCGAGCCTGGCCGAGTCCGAATGCGGCCGCTGAGCAAATAGCGCCAGCCTACCGCCACCTTCGGTGCAGCCACAGCCACTGCTCCGGATGCTCGCGCACCCAGCCTTCCACCACGCTCGTGATCGCCTGCGTGGTACCCTGGATGTCGATCTTGCCATCGGCATCGCGCACCGGCTTGACCTCTTCGGTCAGCTCGCCGCGGAAGCGGCCGTCGGGCAGGCGGATGATGCGGACGCCATGGATCGGGCATTCGATCTGGCGCAAGAGCCGCGCCAGCATCGGGTTGGCGCGAGTCTTGCGGCCGAAGAAGGTGACTTCGACGCCGCCGGTCAGATACTGGTCGATCAGCATCGCGACGTGCTTGCCATCCTTCAGCGCCTGCGCGAGCCGCAGCGGCGCGTCGCGGCCGGCCGGGATCAGCGTGCCCATGTTGACCTGGCGCATCTCCTGGATGATGCGGTCGGCCGAGGCGATGTTCGGGCGGCGATAGAGAATCGCGGTATCCAGGCCATGCGCGACCGCGGCGAGCGCCGGCAATTCCCAGTTCGCAAGGTGAGCGGCGAAGATCAGCGCCGGCTTGCCATCGTCGCGGATCTGGTCGAACAGCTCGATGCTGCGCGGGGAAATCTCCATTCGACTCTTCTCCGGGCCATCGCGATCGTAGTCCCAGACGTGGTCGATATGGGCGAACTCGGCGCCGACGCGGCCGAGATTGTCCCAGACGCCCATCAGGATCCGGTCGATCTCCTCCGGCGATTTCTCCGGAAAGGCGGCGGTGAGGTTGGCGCGGCCGATGCGGTGCTCGCGCAGGCGCGGGCCGATCAGCTTGACGGCGCGCGCGAAGAAGTCCGAGGTCTTGGCCGGATCGAAATAGCGCGTGGTGCGCAGCATCGCGACCGTCGCCGCGCCGATCAGGCTTCCGCCGAGCGATTTGGCAGCCTCCCGCGCGCGGGCCTTCGTGCTCGCAGGAAGCAGCGCCATGCGTCCGGTCAGAACGGTTCGCGGGTCAGGATCAGCGAGGCGTTCTGACCGCCGAAGCCGAACGAATTCGACATCACCGCGGTCACGCGGGCGTCGCGCGCCTTGTTGCCGACGACGTTGAACAGGATTGCGGGATCAGGAATGTCGTAGTTGATGGTCGGCGGAATGCGCTGATGCTCGAGCGTCAGCAGCGAGAAGATCGCCTCCACCCCGCCGGCGGCCGAGATGGTGTGGCCGACCATCGACTTGTTGGAGGTGACCGGAATCTTCTGCGCGAGCTCGCCGAACACCGCCGATGTCGTGTTGAACTCCATCTTGTCGTTTTCGGGTGTCGAGGTGCCGTGCGCGTTGATGTGGTCGATCTGGTCCGGCGTCATGCCGGCATCGGCCAGCGTCTTGTTCATGCAGCCGATGATCGGCTTGCCGTCGGGCGAGGAGCGGGTGCGATGGAAGGAATCGGTGAGCTCGCCGCAGCCGGCAATCACGCCGAGGATCTTCGCGCCGCGCGCAGTCGCCGCCTCGTAGCTTTCGAGCACCAGTGCGCCGGCGCCTTCGGCCATCACAAAACCATCGCGGTTCTTGGAGAAGGGACGGGAGGCTGCTTGCGGCGGATCGTTCTGGGTCGACAGCGCCGACAGCAGCGAGAAGCGCACCAGCGCTTCCGGGTTCACGGTGCCGTCGGTCGCGACGCACAGCGCGGCATCGGTCTCGCCGCGGCGGATCGCCTCGACGCCGAGCTGGATCGAGGTCGCACCCGAGGCGCAGGCCGTGGACAGCGAGATCGGCGACCCCTTGGTGCCGAACGTCTCGGCGAGAGATGCGGCGACCGAGCCGAACATGAAGCGATGATGGTAGGCGCTGTACTTGCCGCCGCCGGAAATGCGCAGCAGATCGTCATAGTTGATGTCGAGCTGGCCGACGGCGCGCCCCAGTTCGCGACGCTGCGGCCATTCCACCTCGACCGGCGCAACGGCAAGAAAGAGGGGGCCGGGGAAATCGGCCTTGGCGCCGATGCCGGCCTGCTCCAGCGCTTCCTGCGTCGCGATCTCGGCCATCCGTTCGGACAGGGCGGTGGACGAGAACGGATCGACGCTGACGAAATCGACCGTGCCCGCCATCGTGGTCTTCAGGCCGTCGATCGGAAAACGCGTGATGGTGCGGATACCGGATTCGCCGGCGACGAGCTTCGCCCAATTATCGGCCTTGCCGGCACCGAGCGACGTCAAGATGCCCATGCCGGTGACGACGACGACGGGGCGCCCGAATTTGTCGCGTGCTGCAGTCATGTCGATCCCCGCTTGAGCTAACTAAACTGCCTCGACCAGCGCCATGCCTTCGCCGCGCCAGTGTCCAGCTCCCACCACCACAATCTGGGTGGGCGCCCCCTGCATTTCAATCTCGGTGCCGGTCGAATCGTTCGGCGGGAACAGTGCACCACGCGAGATCGACAGCGCAGCGAGCGCAATTCCGAGCGGGAATTGCGTCTCCATGGCGTGGCCGAACACCGTGCCGGTCGAGCGCACCGGAAAGTCGGCATGGCCCTTCAGGAAGCCGTGCTCTTCCGAGGTCGCGGGCTCGGCACCGGTCGCTCCGGTGATGATGGCGCCCTTACCCTCGCGCCTCGGCAGCTTGGCCCACAGCTTTTCCAGCGTCGCGGCCATGTCGCCGGGTCGCTTGCGTTTGGCGAGGTCCGCGACGACGCTCGACAATTTCGCGAACGGCTTTGCGCCGCGCGCTTGCGCATGCGTCTTCGATTCCAGCACCAGGAAGGCGCCGGCCGAGCCGAGCGCGAAGCCGGCGTGATTCTTGCGCGCCCATACGGGAGCGAACTTGTCCTTGAGGTTGAAGTCGCCGAATTCGTAGAGGACCAACAGGTCCTTGCGTTCGCCATTGTGCGAGCCGCCGACCAGCGCGATGTCACTTTCGCCCGAGGCGATGCGCGCAAGCGCAATGCGGGCGGCATCGGCGCCGGCGACCTCTTCGCCCATGAAGGTGCGCGAAGTGCCCCCCAGGCCGTGCACGATGGCGATGTTGCCGGCGAGCAGGTTGGAGAGCTGGGCCAAAAACAGCGTCGGCCTGAGATCGCTCATCAAGCGCTCGTTGAGGAAGCCGGGCGCGTTGGCGCCCTTGGCCTCGGCCGTCAGCACGCCGCTGTCGACGTTGAGATCGCGCTCTCCGCCGCCGGCGGCGACGACCATGTCGATCTTCGACAGAATGTCCTTGTTGCCCTTGATGCCGGCGGAATCGAGCGCAAGACCGGCGGCGTATGTGCCGATGCGCTGCCAGGCTTCCATCTGGCGCTGATCGCCCTTCTTCGGGATCTGGCTGTCGAAGGCAACTGGCATCAGCGGATGTACGATGTAGGGCGCGAAGCCCTTCTCGTCGACATTGATTCGCTTCTCCTGAAGCGCGGCCCAGTTGGCGTCCAGACCCTCGCCGAGCGAGGTCGCAAGGCCAATGCCGGTGATCCAGACTTCGGTCTGGCCGGGCTTCGAAGCGGGAGTGTCAGTCATGGCGATACGGCCTGTTGCGGAAAGCCGACACGCTCGGCGACTTTCGCCATGTATCCGCGCATATCCGCATTGGGGAAGGGGATCAGCGTGAAGGTGAGCGCCGAATTGGCGCGCAGCTTGCCGCCGACTCTGATCTTGGCTTCGGTCATCGCATAGCCGGAGCCTTCATGGGTGAGGCGCGCTTCGATGCTCATGAGATCGCCGGGGAAGACCGAGCCGCGGACCTTGGCCTCCTTCACGGCGGCCAGGATCGGCATACGCTCGAACCTAAATACGCCGAGCTGAAGCCAGCCCGAGGCCTGCGCCATCGATTCGATCAGGAGCACGCCGGGCATCAAGGGATAGCCCGGGAAGTGCCCCTCGAAGATGGTGCTCTCCTTCGGGACCTGCGCTTCGACGACGATCGTCTTCTCGTCGACCTTGAGGTCGACGATGCGGTCGATCATGTGGAAGTATTCGAGTTGCATGACTGCGCCCTTAGGCGCTCGCGCCCTTGGCCGCAACCAGTTCGTCGATGCGGGCGCACAGGTTCTTCAGCACGAAATATTGCTCGGTGGTCGCCTTGCCGTCGTTGACCTCCTGAGTCCACTTCTCCAGCGGCAGCTTGATGCCGAACTGCTTGTCGATCGCGAACGCGATGTCCAGAAAATCGAGGCTGTCGATGCCGAGGTCATCGATGGCGTGGCTATCGGGCGTGATCGTGTCGCGCGGGATGTCGCAGGTTTCAGCGATGATCGTGGCGACCTGATCGAATGTGGAAGACATCACTAAGCCTTTGATATATTGCGGGTATTTGTCAGGTTGTCCAGAGTGGCACGGTGGGTGGGCATCGCGCCCCGAATGACGCCCTCAAACCCCCCTCTGGCCGGGTCGAAAGCCCGTATATCGGAGCCCCGCCCCGAGTTCAATGGAGCCGGGCAGGCCAAGGGGATCGCAAAGGGACAGGCTTGGGATGGCCACCGGGGCCCTTCCGCCGGACGGCCAGCGGCGGGCCGGTCCCTAAATATGCGGCGTCGTGATCTTGACGCAGTCGCGGCGACCCATCAGCACGCAATCCTGGGTCCGGCGCAGGTCGGCGATGCTGACCGCGAGCCAGATCCCGATCGCGGTCAGCGCGATGGTGAAGGCCAGCGCCGCGATGTTGGCAAGCATGCGCTGGCGGAAATTGTCGGGTTCGGCGCGGGGCCGCTCGTAGCGCGACAGGTCCAGCCGTTCGGGAGCGACGCGCAACGGTTGTACGGTGCCGTTGCCGCGCTGGGCCGCCGTGGGAGGCGAGGTGCGCGGCCTGAACTGGAGCACCCGGTGCTCGTCATCCGAGCTTATGGGCCGCTGGTTGTTCATGGGGCGGGGATCACTCCGAAGCGCCGATTTAGATAGCATACGTGGCGCGCGCGTTGCAGAAAATCTTCTCAATGCTCGCGGGCATTTGTGCATTTGCACTATTTGTACATGGGCCGGTGTGGAGCCCACCGGGAACCGGCCGTCGTGGTGGTGGCGCGGGTTGCGCCGCAACGACAGGGATCGCGACCTCCACGGAGTTCGTCCCTTCGTCCCGCCAGTACCGACTTGTGATCTCGGCGTCCTTTCCGAACGCATTTTGTCGCCGCGGGGCCCATGGCATAGTCGCGGGAAGCCGGACCATCCGAGGACCTATCGATCATGACCAATACGCGCGAGCCGCGAGTGCATCCTGTCCCGATCCTGTCGCTCCGGCCGACGCAGATGACGGTCGGCATGCGCGAGGTCAGGGAGAAGCGCAAGCGCTGGCGCGAGCACGACGAGAAGAAGCAGGCTGATCTGCTCGGCAAGCACATGATCCCCGTCGTCTACGGCCCCGATTCGCGCTACTACGTGATCGATCATCATCATCTCGGCCGAGCGCTGCACGATGAAGGCGTCAAGGAGGTGTTGGTGACCATCGTCGGCGACCTCAGGATGGTCGAGCGCAAGGCATTCTGGGGCGTCATGGACAACAAGCGCTGGGCCTATCCCTACGACGCCAAGGGCGAGCGGAGATCGTTCCGCGACCTGCCGAAATCGGTTGCCGACCTCGAGGACGATCCGTTTCGCAGCCTTGCCGGCGAGTTGCGCCGCATGGGCGGCTTTGCCAAAGACACCACGCCGTTCTCGGAATTTCTGTGGGCTGATTTCCTGCGCCGACAGGTCTCGCGCAAGTTGGTGGAGTCCGATTTCGACAGGGCGATCGAGAAGGCGATGGCCGCAGCCAGAAGCAAGAATGCCATCTATCTGCCCGGCTGGTGCGGTCCGGCGGATGATTAGGGCCGTGGCGCCACCGGCACCACCAGCCGCACCACATCACGGTCGCTTGAGCGAAATCACTTTCCCGTCTCCATGAAGCGGTCCTGAAACAGGGCCACCCCACATCTTTGAGGTATCGAGCTTACACAGGAGGCCGGAATGCGCCGTCTGGTTCTTGCCATTGCCTTGCTCGCCGTCGCCTCAGCAGGGATTTCGGCATCGTTTGCCGCAGTTCACCACGCCAAGACATTGACATTTGCCGATCGTTTTGCGCCGGCGCTCGAGCTGATGACAAAACGCTAGCGGCTTGGCGGCCCGGACACGCTTGATCTTCCGCAAATTTGCGGCGGCGGCCGGCGGCTATGGTCCGCCTGCATGATTGCCGAAGCAGCATGGCGTCCCGATATCGAGGGCGAGGTGGGCTCCAGGTCATGCTGACTGGAGGCATGGCCATGAGCATCATCTTTCGCATCCTCTTCGTCATCGCCGGCGCGGTCACCGCGCTGTTCGTTGCGCGCGATGCCCTGAACTTCACGATCATCCAGACCTTCGTTGCGATTCTGCTCGTGACCGCCATTCTGGGCGCTGGAAGTCTCTGGAGCCTGCGGCGGAAGACGTGAGCGAGACAGAATGCGGCAGCAGGCGATCGGGTTGCGGCAGATGCAGTGCTCGCCAGGCTCCTTCGATCCGATGGAGCCTTGCACGCGCTCGCCTCCGAGGCGATTGCGCGGCGTATGATCACTAGCCGCTATTGCGGGGACCCGCGGGCGGCGTGGTCTCCGGCCGGTGCGGATCCTCTCTACCGCCGAGGGCGCGATGCAGCCAGCGCTCGATGCAGCGGCCGATCGTGAGCAGCACGAAGGCGACAGCGAGCGCGAGCAGGACGATCTTCCATTGTCCGACGCCGCAGGCAATGCCGAGACAGGCGGCGAGAAAGGTGCAGGCCGCGCTGGTCAGGCCCCGCACGCGAAAGCGGTCGCTCTCGTGGACGATGACCCCGGCACCGAGAAAGCCGATGCCGGTCAGGATGCCCTGGATCACACGGCTCGTCGCATCGGTCATCCTGCCGGGCTCGGCGAACTGGACTGCGAGCAGCACGACGGTTGCGGTGGAGAGCCCGACGATGCCGAGCGTCTTCAGCCCGATCGGCTTGCCGTGCAGGTCGCGGTTGAGGCCGATCGCGCCGCCGGCGAGCGTCGCCGCGCCGAGGCGAAGCAGGATTTCGGGCCAGTCCAGCTCGGTCATGTCTTGCCCGTCACGTCTTCGGCAGTCGTCCCATCAGGTAGAACTCCTCGTTCGGGCGCATGCCGGTGAAATTCGCCAGCCGGTTCGACAATGCGAAGAAGGCGGCGATCGCGGCGATGTCCCAGATGTCGTCGTCGCTGAAGCCGTGCGGTTGGAGCGTGGCGAAATCGTCCTCGGAAATCCGCTGCGCGTCAGTCGAGACCTTCATCGCGAAGTCGAGCATCGCCTTCTGCCGCGGGCTGATGTCGGCCTTGCGGTAATTCACCGCGACCTGATCGGCAATCAGCGGGTTCTTGGCTCGGATGCGCAGGATCGCACCGTGGGCGATCACGCAATATTGGCACTGGTTCGCCGCCGAAGTCGCCACCACGATCATCTCGCGCTCGGCCTTGGTGAGGCCGCCGTCCTTCTCCATCAGCGCGTCGTGATAGGCGAAGAAGGCGCGGAACTCGTCGGGACGATAAGCCAGCGTCAGGAACACGTTCGGCACGAAGCCGCTCTTCTCCTGCACGGCAAGGAGGCGCGTACGGATGTCCTCGGGCAGCGTTTCGAGGGCGGGTGCGGGGAAGCGTTGCGTGGCTTTTGTCATGGGCATGGTTCCGGCTTGGGGCGGGAACCATAGTCGATGCCGGCGAGACGCTCCAGAGGCGTCGCAAGGTCTCGTGCCCCGGACGCGGCGCAGCAGCGTTGCACGCTGCGGCGCGTCCGGGACACGAGAGATGCGCTACCGCAGCGGCTTCTTCAACAGCGAGAAGCGGTCCGGATCGAGGCCCATCGATGGTTGCAGCATCGGGGCTTCGACGCTGGACATCGTCTTCGCCGGCGGCGCCGAGAACACGGGGTCGTTGGGCACGTCGCGCTGCGAGGTGGCGCCGCGCCAGCGTTCGAGCACTGCGCTGACGAAATGCATGTCGTGACCGGAGGTGACCGACGGCACGCTCGAGATGGTGGCCTCGCCGCGCGGCAATTGGTGCGGGGGCACTTCCTTGAAGCGCAGGCGCGTCGGCAATGCCACGCCTTCACCGAACGCCAGCACTTCACGCGTGCCGAGCGAGGGGACGAAGGAGAGCAGGTTCGCGGCGGCGTCCGAGACCGCGGCGCGCAGCAGCGCCTGGTCGCGGTCGTTGGCGAGACGCATCGTGAACAGCGTGTTGCACTGGGAGATGATGGTGGCGTCGAGCTCGGCGGGGCGCTGGGTGATGAGGCCGAGATAGACGCCGTATTTACGACCCTCCTTGGCGATGCGCGACACCGCCTTGCGGGTCGGCCCGAAGCCGACGTTGCGGTCGGCGGAGGCATAGCGATGCGCTTCCTCGCAGACGAACAGCAGCGGCGAGACGCCGTCGCTCCACAGGCCGAAGTCGAAGGCCATGCGGCACAGCACCGAGACGACAGAATCGATCACTTCGGCCGGGAAGCCGGCGAGCTGCATCACCGTCATCGGCTTGCCGTTGGCCGGCAGGCGGAACAGATGGCTGATCACTTCGGCCATGGTGTCGCCGCCGACATTGGCGTTGTCGAACATGAAGGCGTAGCGCGGGTCGTTGCGCACGGCCTCGATGCGCGAGATCAGCTTGTGATAGATGATACGCGAGGAGCGGTTCTCGAGCTTGCCCATGCGCTCGTCGATCAGCGACAGCAGGTCGACCAGGCGATAGGGCACCGGCGTGTCGACCGTGTAGCCGATCTGCTTGGGGTCGATGCGCTTGAGGCCGATGCGGTCGGCGTTCTGGTACTGGGTGTAGACGCCCTTGGCCAGCGGGATCACCTCGGCGAGGATGTCGAGCTCCTCGGGCACGCCGGCGCGGCCGCCGAACAGCACGTCGACAATTTCCTCGAAGTTGAACAGCCAGAACGGCAGTTTCAGGTTCCGCGGGTTGAGCACCAGCGCGCGGTCGCCGAAGCAGCGGCCATATTCGTTGTGCACGTCGAGCAGGAAGATGCGCAGGTTCGGCCGCGCCTTCAGGATCTCATTGAGCAGGAGCGAGACGCCGGTCGATTTGCCGACGCCGGTCGAGCCCAGCACCGCAAAATGCTTGGACAGCATTTCCTCGACATCGACATAGGCGACGACGGAGCGATCCTGCTGGAGGAAGCCCACATTGATCTGGTCCGACCCAGTCGGCGCGTAGATCGTGCGCAGCTCCTGGCTGGTGATCAGGTCGACGGCATCGCCGATGGTCGGATAGTTAGTGACGCCGCGCTGGAATTTGGCCTTGTCCGCGGCGTTGAGGATCTCGCCGAGCAGGTCGACCGAGGCGATGGCGATGTAGCCGTCGGAGCTCGACAGATTCTCGCAGGAGACCTCGGTGATCATCGCAACGATGACGGAGCTGGCGCAGCGAATGCTGACGAAACGGCCGACGGTCGCCCGAACCTCCGAGATCGGCATCTGGCTTGCCGCCAATAGCCCGACCCGGGCGAGCGATCCGCGAACCGAAATCACGCGTCCAAAGGATGTCACGATGAATGAACCCGGCAAGAGCTAAGGGATTTGCTTCGGACTATGCGCGGCCGTCGCTGGACAAAGGGTTAAACGCCGGGCGCGCCTGCTCCGTTAAATCAGCGGTAATTCGGCCAACAGGTTTGGTCCTGATGCATACTTGTGGGCGGAATCGCCGGGAAACTGCTGTTTTTCCGGGCCAATGCGTCAGGTCAGCCTTAAGGAAGACTTTACCATCCAGGCGGGCGATCGCCGGTTTGGAAGGCCCGCCGGTCCCGGCCGGGCCGTCATTTGCAAGGGCGCTGCGGCTTGATTTGTTGACGGGACCTAATCATTTGTACATTAGTACAAATGAAATCGCTGCCACCGGCGCCATGCGGGGCGCGCGTCGTTGTGCCCCGCGCTCAATCGCGCCGTCCGGTCCGGCGGAACGTAGCGACCCTGGGAGGAAGTCATGCAGCCCGAACCAATCCTCGATCTCGCCCATCTCGGCCACATGGAGCTGCTGACGCCGAAGCCCGACGAGAGCCTGAAATTCTTCGTCGATGTCATGGGCATGACCATCAGCGGACGACAAGGCGAGTCGGCCTACTTGCGCGGCTGGGATGATTACGAGCGCTATTCGCTCAAGCTGACGGCGTCGAAGACCTCGGGCATGGGCCACATGGCGCTGCGGGCGCGCAGCCAGCAGGCGCTGGAGCGCCGGGTCGCGGCGCTGAAAGGATCCGGCTTCGACATCGGCTGGATCGACGGCGACATGGGGCAGGGGCCGACCTTCCGCTGCCGCGATCCCGATGGCCACATCGTCGAGCTCTATTACGAGACCGAATGGTATCAGGCGCCGCCGGAGCTCAAGCCGGCGCTGAAGAACCAGGCGCAGCGCTTTCCGGCCCGCGGCGTCAATGTCCGCCGTCTCGACCATCTCAACTGCCTCGCCGTCGACATCAAGGCCAACCGCGAGTTCTTCGAGACCTATCTCGGCTGCCGTCTCACCGAGCAGATCGTGCTCAATGACGGCCGGGAAGCGGCGATGTGGCTGACGATGTCGAACAAGAGCTACGACTTCGCCTATTCGCTCGACCATTCCGGCGTGCCGGGCCGCTTCCACCACGTCACCTATGCGCTCGACAGCCGCGAGGAGATTCTGCGCGCCGCCGACATCTTCCTCGAGAACGGCGTGCACATCGAGACCGGCCCGCACAAGCACGCGATCCAGCAGACTTTCTTCCTCTATGTCTACGAGCCCGGCGGCAACCGCGTCGAGGTCGCCAATGCCGGCGCGCGCCTCATTCTCGCGCCCGATTGGAAGCCGATCGTGTGGACCGAGGAGGAGCGCAAGAAGGGCCAGGCCTGGGGATTGAAGACGATCGAGTCGTTCCACACCCATGGCACGCCGCCGGTGGAGATGAAGAAGCACGGCTAGAGTCGCACATCCGACGTGTCATTCAGCGTCATTCCGGGGCCCGAGCGTAGCGAGGGAGCCCGGAATCCATAACCACCAGCCGGGGTTATGGATTCTCAGATGCGCAATTGCGCATCATAGCTCGCCGCTTCGCGTCGCCCAGGAATGACATCAGGGGTTGAAGCTGCGCACCCGCGCGATCGTCTCGCGCAGGTTGGTCCACGCCGGCTTGTCGGGTGCGAACTGCCTGCGCAGGAACGTGACGAGCTCCTCGACCTGCGCATCGCTCATGCTGTTCCTGAACGCCGGCATGTAGCCGAGATCGCTTGTGACCGGTTCGGCGATGCCGTGCAGGATCACCTGCACGAGATTGTCCGCGGTCGCGCTGTGCAGGTTGCTGTTAAGCGCGAGCGAAGGCCGGCTGCCGAACAGCGGCAGGCCGCCGACCTCGTGGCAGACGGCGCAGGCGCCCAGGTACAACCGCGCGCCGGTGGAAGAGGCAACGGTGACCTGCGTTGCGCTCTCGAGCTTTGCCGCGAGTGCTTCCTCTGCCTGCCGGTCGGTCGCGGCGTCGTTGAACGAGTTGAGATAGACCGCCATCGCACGGATGTCCTGGTCGGGCAGGGCCTTGAGGTCTCGGACGATCGGCGCCATCGGTCCGGCGGCGACGCCGTGATAGCGCGAATGGCCGGTGCGCAAATAGGCGTAGAGCTCATCCTCGTTCCACGGGATCGGCGCGTGCGAGATCGAGGTCAGCGCCGGTGCTTCCCACCCCTCGGCGAAACCGCCGGCGAGATAGGCATTGCGCTGCTCGACGCCGAGCGCGTTGCGCGGCGAATGGCAGCCGCTGCAATGGCCGAGCCCCTCGACCAGATAGGCGCCGCGATTCCAAAGCTCGGACTTGGCGGGATCGGGCTTGAACTCTCGGCTCTCATGGAACAGCGCATTCCAGCCTGCGAGCAGCGGACGGAGATTGAACGGGAAGGCGAGCGCATTCGCCGGCGGCGTCGCGCGCACCGCGGGCTGCGCCATCAGATAGGCGTAGAGCGCCTGCATGTCGGCGTCGCTGGTCTTGGCGAAATGCGTGTAGGGAAAGGCCGGATAGAGCTGCCGTCCGTCGCGATGCAGTCCGTCACGCATGGCGCGTTCGAAGGCTGGATAGGACCAGGCGCCGATGCCGGTCTCGACGTCGGGCGTGATGTTGGTCGCGTAGATCGTGCCGAACGGCGTTTCAAGCGCGCGGCCGCCGGCGTTGAGCGCGCCGCCGGTCGAGGTGTGGCACTCCGCGCAATTGCCGAGCGCCGCGAGCTGCTCTCCGCGCGCGATCGTCGCCGCGGAATAGACCGACGCGTCGGGGCGCGCGATGGGTGCAATCGCGCGGCCCGGCAGCAGCGCCGCGCCGACGCCGATTGCAGCAGTGCAGAGAGCTGCAATGGTCGCGAAGACGCCGGCGCGCTTTGCGAACGGGTTTTGCCAGATGCGGGCCGGCGGCGACGCCGCGGGAGCGGGCAGGGCCTGTGGTGTCGCCGGTGTATCGCCGTGCAGCCCTTTCAGGATGCGTTCAGGCGTGAATGGCGGCTCGCGAAAGCGCACGCCGGTGGCATCGAAGATCGCATTCGCGATCGCCGCCGCGCTCGGCACCGAGGCGGATTCGCCGACGCCGAGCGGTGGTTGATCCTGACGCGGCAGCATCAACACGTCGATCTTGGGCACGTCCGGGAACGGGATGATGGGATAGGCGCCCCATTCCCGCGCCGCCACCGCGCCGCGTTCGAACGACACTTCCTCCATCAGCGCGCGGCTGGTGGACTGGATGACGTTGCCATGGATCTGGTGGCGCACGCCGTCCGGATTGATCATCAGGCCGGAGTCCTGGCCCGCGACAACGCGCGTGACGCTGACATCGCCGGTCGCCTTGTTCACCGCGACGTCGGCGACCCAGGCCGACCACGCCGCGCCATAGCCGGGAAACTTGCTGTGGACATAAAGCGCGTAGGCAAAGCCGCGCCCGTGCACGACCTCGCCGTCTTTCTCTTCGCGGACGGGCCGCGGCGTCCAGCCCGCGCGTTCGGCCACTGCATTGACGAGATCGACGGCGCGCTGGTCTTTCAAATAGCGCAGGCGGTATTCGATCGGGTCAACGCCGGCCTCGGTCGCGGCTTCGTCGATATAGGATTCATGCGCAAAGGTGTTCGGCAGTGCCGAGACGCCGCGGAACCATGAGGCGCGCACGATCGGGGGCATATCGTGGGCAACGACGCGCATGTGGTCGTAGTCGTAGGGCGGGATCGCGGTGCGGTCGCCCATCTGAAGTACGGCGGGATCGGGCGAGATGCGGCCGGTCAGCAGCAGCGCCAGAGTTGGCGCGGCGTTCGAGGGATAGCGCGTGGCGAGATCGTAACCGGCAATGCCGCCGTCGGCATCGAGCCCGCCGTTGACGTCGACGAGCTGCGCGGTGCCTTTGGGCTCCCAGGCGTGCTCCTGCTCGCGTGTCAATTGCACGCGCACGGGCCGGCCGACCGCGCGCGACAGCAGCAGCGCGTCGGCGGTGACGTCGTCGGCGCAGTTGCGGCCGTAGCAGCCTGCGGCTTCGAGCCGGATCAGGTCGATCTCGCTCTCGGGACGTTCGATCAGGAGCGCAAGATCGCTGCGCAGCACGTGCGGGTTCTGAGTGCCCGACCAGATGCGGATATTGCCGTCCCTGTAGTCGGCGACGGCACAGGACGGGCCGATCGAGGCGTGCATCTGATACGGCCACACGTAAGTGCGCTGCATCGGCCTGGCCGCGCCCGATATCGCCGCATCGACGTCGCCCTTGTCGATCAACGTGCGCGGCGTCGACGGATTGGCGCGCAGCGCGGTTTCGACGTCGGCAAGGTCGGTGAGGGTTGGTGTCGGTTTCCAGCTCACCTCGAGCTGCTCTGCCGCGCGGATCGCATTCTCCTCGCGCTCGGCGACAACGCCGACGAAATCGCCGATGTGCACCACCGCGATCAGGCCGGGAATGTCGCGTACCGAGGATTCATCGACCGCGAGCAGGCTGGTGCCGACGAACGGTCCGGCATCGACGCCGGCATAGGGCGGCCGCACCACGCGGCCATGCAGCATGCCGGGCACGCGGATGTCGTGCACGAAAGTCAGCTCGCCCGTGGCCTTGGCGGGCAGATCCACGCGCGGCGTCGACTGGCCGACGATCGTGTAGTCGCCGACGGGTTTGACCGCGACATCGTCGGCAAGCTCGAGCCGGATCTCTTCGCTGCCGATCAGCTCGCCATAGCTGACGCTGCGGTTGTCGTGTCCGCGCACGAGGCCGTCCTCGATCCGTAACTCGGAGGCCGGCAGCTCCAGCCGCTCGGCCGCGCGCGCGATCAGGAAGTGCCTCGCCTGCGCCGCGGCCTTGCGCAGGGGCACGGCGGTGATCTGGATGGTTTCGCTGGCGATCGTCGCGCCCTGGTTCGGCACCACCGACGTGTCGCCGAGCACGACCACGACGCGCGCAAAGGAGACGTCGAGCTCTTCGGCGACGATCTGGCCCAGGGCGGTGCGGATGCCGGTGCCGAGATCGACATGGCCGTTATAGGCCGTGACCGCCCCGTCCGCGGTGATGCGAACGAAGGTCTCGGATGTGACCTCGTCCACGGTGCGGGCGACGATGAGCGAGCCCGATGGCCGCTCAGCTCCGTTCGAAACAGGGGAGGCCATCAGTCCGCGGCCTCGGCGAGCTGGCCGGATGCCCGCATCACCGCGCGCAGGATCTCGACGTGGGTGCCGCAGCGGCAGAGATTGTAGCGCAGCGCCGCCAGCGCCTCCTGTTCGGTCGGCCGCGGATTGACCGCGAGCAGCGCCTTGGTGGTCATGATCATGCCGTTGAGGCAATAGCCGCATTGTGCGGCCTGCTCGTCGATGAAGGCCTGTTGCACCACATCGGGCTTGTCGCGGGTGCCGAGGCCTTCGAGCGTCACGATGTCGCGGCCGGCGCAGCCGCTCACGGGAATCACGCAGGAGCGCGCCGCCGCGCCGTCGATCAGGACAGTACAGGTGCCGCATTCACCCAAGCCGCAACCGTATTTCGGGCCGTTCAGCGCGAGCTCGTTGCGAAGCACATAGAGCAGCGGCGTGTCCGGCGCCGCCGTGACTTCGTGGATCCTGCCGTTCACGGTGAGGCGGATCGGTGTCTTCGTCATCCTCGTTCCCAAGCGCGCGTAACTCTACCGTGGCGAACGATACCGTTTGTACACAAACGTGCAAGCGGTGCATCCCGCACTGCAGCGTGGTTGCCTTCTTTGTGGACAGAGCTGATAGGCAAATGAGGTTTTATGCGGCAGCCGCATCTTTTGCGCTGCACCGCCGCTTGACAGCGCCAGGGGACCGCGCGCAACATTGTTCGTGTACGAATGATAACCGCAGTGGCCGCCGGCTCCGACATGGTGATTGAAACGACGAGCGCCGTCATCGACAAGATCCGCTGCGATGCTTGTCCGGTGATGTGCTACATCAAGCCGGGCGCAGCTGGTGCCTGCGACCGCTACGCCAATCACGACGGCAAGCTCGTCCGTGTCGATCCGCATGTGATCCTGGAGCGCACCGTTTCTCATGGCGGCAAGCTCGTTCCCTTCAGTCGCACTGAGGACTGGGACGGCAAGATCGTCCATGAACCCTCGACTTTCGTGACCGCGATCGGCGCGGGCACGACCTATCCCGACTACAAGCCGGCGCCGTTCATCGTCTCCGCGGAGGTCGACGGCGTCGACATGGTGACCGTCGTCACCGAGGGCATCTTCTCCTATTGCGGGATCAAGGTGAAGATCGACACCGATCGCTATCTTGGTCCGGAGACCGCGACGGTGCGCGCGCAGGGCGAGGCGGTTGGCCACGTCACGACCAGCGAATATGGCTCGCAGATGCTGTCGCTCGGCGGCGTGCATCATCTCACCGGTGGCTCCAAGAAGGAGGGCCGCGTCACCTGCGACACGCTGATGGATCTCGCCAATTGCAAGGCGGTCGAGCTCACCATTGACGGTGGCGCCACCGTGGTGGTGCAGGCCGGGCAGCCGCCGATCGTCAACGGCATGAAAGAAGTGCGCATGCGCGTCGGCTGCGGCTCGGCGACGATCGGCATGTTCGCCAAGCAATGGCACGGCAAGGTCGACGAGGTCGTCGTTGTCGACGACCACATCACCGGCGTGCTCTCGGAGCATCAGGCTGGCAAGCTGCTCGACATCGCCGACACCGGCATCAAGATGAAGGGGCGGCGCTCGACGCCGGGCCGCTATTTCCAGGTCGCCGATCCCGGCACGGGCTGGGGTGGCACCAACATCTCCGATCCGCTGGCGATCCTGGGGCCGTTCGATCCCAAGGAAGCGAAGCCCGGTTTGACCATGCTGATGGTCTCCACCACGGGCGAGCATTCGTCGTATTACGTGCTCGACGAAGCCTTGAAGCCGATCGAGACCGAGATGCCGGCCGAGTTGAGATTCTCGGTCGAGCGTATCCAGGAAAACTGCGAGCCCGCGCTGTGCACCGTGCTGTTCATGGCCGGGGCCGGCGGCTCCTTGCGCGCGGGCGTCACCGACAATCCGGTGCGGCTGACGCGTTCGGTGAAGGATGCGCTGACGCGCGTCACCAGCGGCGGCGCGCCGGTCTATGTCTGGCCCGGCGGCGGCATCACCTACATGGTCGACGTGACGCAGATGCCGTCAGGCGCGTTCGGTTATGTGCCGACGCCGGCGCTGGTCGCGCCGATCGAGTTCACGATGAAGCTGTCGGACTATGCCGCGCTCGGCGGCCACATGGATTACGTGAAGCCGCTCTCCGAGGTGCAGAACGGCGACGATGTCCGCCAGCTGCCCTGGCAGAATCCGATTCCGGGGCCGCGGGCATGACCAGGCTCCCGCAAATCGCATTGCTGTCTGATGGCCGGCGGCTGCATTTGCAGGATGGACCGATTGATCTGATCGTGGAGGCGAGGGGGCGTGCGGACGAGGTGCGCGCGGCCTATGAGGCTGCGGCGCGCCGGTTCACCGGGCTTCTCGACGAGCTGTGCGCGGAATTGACTGAACTGCGTGCGGATGCTGCGACGCGGACTTCGCTGACCGGCGCTGTCGCGCGTCGTATGCACGCCGCTGTCGCGCCCTATGCCGCCGATTGCTTCATCACGCCGATGGCGGCTGTTGCCGGCAGCGTGGCCGAGGAGATTCTGGGGGCGATGCTGCGCGCTGCGGCGCTCGATCGGGCTTACGTCAACAATGGTGGCGACATCGCGCTTCATCTCGAAGCGGACACGCATTTTTCTGTCGGCCTGATGGATCGGCCCGACCACGGCGGCGTGATACGGACGATGAGGATCGATGCGAATGACCAGACGCGGGGCGTCGCGACCAGCGGACGCCACGGCCGCAGCTTTTCGCTCGGCGTCGCCGATGCCGTGACGGTGCTGGCGGCGACCGCAGCGCAGGCCGATGCGGCGGCGACGGTGATCGCGAATGCCGTCGATCTGCCCGGGCATCCCGCCATCGTCCGGAAGCCTGCGAACGAGCTTCAACCCGACAGCGATCTGGGCGCGCGCCTCGTCACCCGCGATGTCGGCGAGCTGTCTCACGATGAGATCGCCGCCGCGCTCGAATCTGGCGCGGAACGTGCACGGCAATTGTTCGACCGCGGACTGATCGAGGGTGCCGTGTTGCAGCTTTGTGGTGATATGCTTGTCATCGGACCGAAAGATATTGAACGGCAAGAAGCGCGCCCGCGTCAGCTGGAGAACGCGGTTCATGCCTGAACAGGGAAGAGCCTGAGGACACAATCATGAGCGCGATCATTCGCAAGATCGTCACCGTCGTCGAAGAGACGCAGATGGAGATGGGCCGGCAGGTGTCGCCGCCGACCCGGCGTGCGGCTGCGATTGCCGTCATCGAGAATCCGTTCGCCGGAAAATATGTCGAGGATCTTTCGCCGCTGATCGCGATCGGCGAGGAGCTGGGTGAGCTCTTGTCGAAGCGTGCGGTGGCCGCGCTCGGCATCGATGGCGCCAAGGCGCAGAGCTACGGCAAGGCCGCCGCCGTCGGCGAGAACGGCGAGCTTGAGCATGCCGCCGCCATCCTCCACCCCAAGATGGGCGCGCCGGTGCGCAAGGTGCTGGGCAAGGGCGCAGCTCTGATCCCCTCCTCGAAGAAGCGTAGCGGGCCGGGCACGACGCTGGACATTCCGCTCGGGCACAAGGATGCTGCCTTCGTACGCAGTCACTTCGACGGCATGGAAGTGCAGGTCAACGACGCGCCGCGCGCCAACGAGATCATGGTCGCGGTCGCCGTCACCGACAGCGGCCGTCCGCTGCCGCGCGTCGGCGGGCTGACAGTCGCGGAGATCAAGGGCGAAGACGGTCTGAGATAGGGTTTGAACCGGGGAGGCGGGCACAGCTTCCCCGACACGATTACGCTGAAGACGTAGAGAGTTCAAAACTGGAGGTTGGGATGCAAGCGAGAAACTATTTTGTGGGCGCGGCCTTCGCGCTTCTGGCGGGCGGCATGGCTCATTCGGCCCTGGCGCAGGACATCAAGATCGGCGAGATCAACAGCTACTCGCTGCTGCCGGCCTTCACCGAGCCCTATCGCAAGGGCTGGCAGCTTGCGGTCGAGGAGATCAACGCGGCCGGCGGCATCAACGGCAAGAAGCTCGTCGTCATTTCCAAGGATGATGGCGGCAAGCCGGCCGACGCGCAGACCGCGGCCAACGAGCTCGTCTCGAGCGAGGGCGTTGCGATGCTCGCAGGCACGTTCCTGTCGAACATCGGCCTTGCGGTCTCTGACTTCGCCAACCAGAAGAAGGTGTTCTTCCTCGCGGCCGAGCCGCTCACGGACGCCATCACCTGGTCCAAGGGCAACAAATACACTTTCCGCCTGCGTCCCTCCAACTACATGCAGGCGGCGATGCTGGTGGAAGCCGCCAGCAAGCTGCCCGCAAAGCGCTGGGCCACGATCGCGCCGAACTACGAATACGGCCAGTCGGCGGTCGCCGTGTTCAAGAAGCTGATGTCGGAGAAGCGTCCGGATATCCAGTGGGTCGACGAGCAGTGGCCGCCGCAGGGCAAGATCGACGCAGGTCCCGTGGTGCAGGCGGTTGCCGCCGCCAATCCCGAAGCGATCCTCAACGTCACCTTCGGCGCCGATCTCGTGAAGCTCGTGCGCGAAGGCAACACCCGCGGCCTGTTCAAGGGGCGCGAAGTCGTCTCGTTCCTCACGGGCGAGCCCGAATATCTCGATCCGCTCAAGGACGAGACGCCGGAGGGCTGGATCGTCACCGGCTATCCCTGGTACTCGATCAAGACGCCCGAGCATGACGCGTTCCTCAAGGCCTACCAGGCCAAGTACAACGACTATCCGCGTCTCGGTTCGATCGTCGGCTACCAGACCATCAAGTCGGCCGCCGCCATTCTCGCGAAGGCCGGCTCGACCGATCCGGAGAAGCTGATTGCCGCGGCGGAAGGGCTGTCCATGCCGTCGCCATTCGGCGAGATCACCTTCCGCAAGATCGACCACCAATCGACGCTCGGTGCCTATGTCGGCAAGACCGCGCTCAAGGACGGCAAGGGCGTGATGGTGGATTCTTCGTACAAAAAGGGCGCGGACTATCTCCCGAGCGATGCCGAAGTCGCGAAGCTGCGCCCGAAGGATTGATGTCCTTCTCCCTCTCCCCGCTTGCGGGGAGAGGGTTGGGGTGAGGGGGAGCCTCCGCGAGGGAGGTGACAGACGTACTCTCGGAGACTCCCCCTCACCCGAATTGCACCGGACGATGCTCCGCATCGCCGAGCGCAATTCGACCTCTCCCCGCAAGCGGGGAGAGGTGAACCAAGCCTCGCATGCCGCGGCATGCCACACCTAACCCGGACCGCCGATGGCCTTTTATGTCGTACAGTTTCTGACCGGTCTCGCCAGCGCAGCGTCGCTGTTCCTGGTGGCCTCGGGCCTGTCGATCATCTTCGGCGTGACCCGAATCGTGAATTTCGCGCATGGCGCCTTCTACATGATCGGCGCCTACATCGCCTTCACGCTCACCGAGCGGCTTTCCGGTGCGTTCGGGTTCTGGGGCAGCATCGTGCTGGCCGCGCTGGCCGTGGCGATGATCGGCGTGATCGTCGAGATGGTGCTGCTCCGCCGCATCTATCACGCGCCCGAACTGTTCCAGCTGCTCGCGACCTTCGGCCTGACCTTGATGGTCGAGGACCTCGTGGTCCTGATCTGGGGGCCCGACGATCTCGTCGGCCGCCGCGCGCCGGGCTTCAGGGGTGCCATCGATTTCTTCGGCCAGAACATTCCGAGCTATGATCTGTTTCTGATCGTGCTGGGACCCGTCGTGCTCGGCATTCTCTGGCTGCTGTTCCAGCGCACGCGATGGGGCGTGCTGGTGCGCGCGGCGACGCAGGACCGCGACATGGTCGCTGCGCTCGGCGTCAACCAGAAATGGCTGTTCACGTCGGTGTTCGCGGTCGGCGTCTTCCTCGCAGCCCTCGGCGGCGCGCTTCAGATCCCGCGCGATGCCGTGCATCACGCCATGGATCTGCGCATCATCGTCGAGGTGTTCGTCGTGGTCGTGATCGGCGGCCTCGGCAGCATCGTCGGTGCCTTCGTCGCGGCCGTGCTGGTCTCGGAGCTGAATGCCTTCGGCATCCTGATCTTCCCGAAGATCTCCATCATTCTGGTTTTCCTGGTGATGGCGGTGGTGCTGATCGTGCGGCCCTGGGGCCTGTTCGGCAAGCCGGAGGCGGCCGCGCGCAAGACGCCTGGCCTCACCGTCAATCCCTGGCGGCCGCTGACGTCGAACGAACGGCTGGCGGCGCTTGCGGCGCTCGTCGTCGCAGCGATGCTGCCGCTGTTCGCGGGCAATTATCTGCTCACCGTGGGCTCGGAGATCGCAATCTTCGTGATCTTCGCTGTCAGCCTGCACTTCCTGATGTCGGTCGGCGGCCTCGCGTCCTTCGGCCATGCCGCCTATTTCGGGCTCGGCGCCTATGGCATCGCCTTCCTCGCCAAGATGGCGGGGCTGCCGATGATCGTGTGTCTGTTGCTCGGCCCGCTGCTCGGCTGCATGGGCGCCGCCGTGTTCGGCTTCTTCGCGGTGCAGCTCTCCGGCGTTTATTTTGCGATGCTGACGCTCGCCTTCGCGCAGATCGTCTGGTCGATCGCATTCCAGTGGGTGAGCGTAACCGGCGGCGACAACGGCATATTGGGGATCTGGCCGGAAAAATGGGCGGCCAGTCCGTCGCATTTCTATTGGCTCTCGCTCGGCGTCGCCGCGCTGGTGACGATCGCCCTGCGCGTGATGGTGTTCTCCCCGTTCGGCTACGCGCTGCGCGCCACCCGCGATTCGCTGTTGCGCAGTGAGGCTGTCGGCATCAATGCCAAGCGCATCCAGTGGACGGCGTTCGTGATTGCAGGCACGACCGCCGGCATCGGCGGCGCGCTGTTCGCCTACCTCAAGGGCAGCGTCTTCCCCGACAATCTCGGCATCTCGCTGTCGGTCGACGCACTCGTCATGGTGCTGCTCGGCGGTGTCGAGACGGTGTCCGGCGCCGTGATCGGCGCCATCGTCTACAAGGCGTTGAACATCTGGCTGGTCAGCCAGACCGATCTGTCGAAGCTCGTGCTCGGCGGCTTCATCATGCTGATCGTCGTCGTCTTCCCCAAGGGCATCGTCGGCATGCTCGAGATGCTGGCGCAGCGCCGTCGGAAGTCCTCGCCGCCGGGCTCTCCCTTGCTTGCCAAGCCGATCGAGTCTGCCGAATGAGCGTTGCACCCCCACTTCTCGCGGTTGAAGGGCTGACCAAGTCCTATGGCGGCATCCATGCGGTGCGCGGCGTCTCGTTCTCGCTGCGCGCGGGCGAGATCCTGGCGCTGATCGGCCCGAACGGCGCCGGCAAGAGCACCTGCTTCGACATGCTCAACGGCCAGAACAAGCCTGATAGCGGCCATGTCCGCCTGCTCGGCGAAGAGATCACGGGCAGGAAGCCGCGTGAGGTCTGGCGGCTCGGCGTCGGGCGCACGTTCCAGATCACCGCGACCTTCGCCACCATGACCGTGCGTGAGAACGTTCAGGTCGCGCTGATTTCGCATGAGAAGCAGCTCTACAACCTCTGGGGGTCGGCGCCGAAGTTCGACCGCGGCGAGGCCGGCCGTCTGCTCGAGCTGGTCGGCATGGGCGGTTACGCGGACCGTCCCTGCGGCGAACTCGCCTATGGCGATCTCAAGCGGCTCGAGCTTGCGGTCGCGCTCGCCAACCAGCCGAAGCTGCTGTTGATGGACGAGCCGACGGCCGGCATGGCGCCGCGCGAGCGCGTCGATCTGATGCGGCTGACCGCGAGCATCGCGCGGGAGAAGTCGATCGGCGTGCTTTTCACCGAGCACGACATGGACGTGGTGTTCGAGCATGCCGACCGCATCATCGTGCTCAACCGCGGGACCTTGATCGCCGAGGGCTCGCCGGCGGAGGTGCGCGGAAATCCGCAGGTGCAGGCAGTCTATCTCGGCGAGGGCCTCGTCTACGATGCCCGCCACCGCGAGGGAACATCGGCATGAAGCTCACGGTGCAAGACCTCAACAGCCATTATGGTCCGGCGCATATCCTGTTCGACATCGGCTTCGAGGTCGGCGAGGGCGAGGTGGTGGCACTGCTGGGACGCAACGGCGCCGGCAAGTCGACCACGTTCCGCTCGATCGTCGGCCTCGTCGCGCAGCGCTCCGGCCGCATCATGTTCGAGGGCAAGGATGTCTCGGCGAAGCCGACGCACGAGATCGTGCGCGAGGGGCTCGGCTACGTTCCGGAGGAGCGGCGCATCTTCACTGACCTGACAGTCGAGGAGAACCTGGAAGTCGGCCGCCAGCCGAAGCGCCCGAACGCGCCGCACTGGACGCGCGAGAAACTGTTCGCGCTGTTTCCAAATCTGGGTGAGATGAAGAACCGTCCCGGCGGCCGCATGAGCGGCGGCGAGCAGCAGATGCTGACCATCGCGCGCACGCTGATGGGCAATCCCTCGCTGGTGCTGCTCGACGAGCCTTCGGAGGGCCTGTCGCCGAAGATCGTGGAGCAGATGGTCGATGCCATCCTGACCATGAAGAAGGAAGGCGTCAGCATCGTCGTCTCCGAGCAGAACCTGCATTTCGCGCGGCTGATTTCGGATCGCGCCTACATCATCGAGCGCGGCCGGATCTGCTTCGGCGGCACCATGGCCGAGCTCGACGCGCGTCCTGATATCCGCGACGCGCATCTGTCGTTGTGAGGCAAGTGGAAGGGCTGCGAACGGATGGCGAGAAGCGTTGCGGCAAAGAAGAGCGTCAAACCGGCCAAAGTGTTTAACAGGCCGCCTTACGTGCTCGACGAGCAGGTCGGCTTCATCCTGCGGCAGGTCTGGCAGCGCCACAGCTCGATCTTCGCCCGCGACATCGGCACCAATCTGACGCCGACACAATGGGCGGCATTGTCGAAACTGGCCGAGACCGGGCCGTGCTCGCAGAACCAGCTCGGGCGGCTGACGGCGATGGACGTCGCCACCATCAAGGGCGTGATTGATCGTCTCACCGCGCGCGGCCTGACCGAGACCAGCCAGGATCCCAACGATGGGCGGCGGCTCCTGGTCAGCCTGACGCGTGCAGGTCAGCAGCTTGCGGAGAAGCTGGCCCCCAATGCGCTTGCGATCACGCGCGAGACGCTGGCGCCGCTCGACGCGAGGGAGCGCGAGACGCTGATGGCGCTGTTGAACAAGCTGCGGTGAATGTCTCTCATTCCGGGGCGGGCTCACGCGCGTCCCGGAATGACGGCAAATCCCGTCACTTCGCCACCACCTCCGGCACCTTTCCCGCCGGCGGGGTGTTGCGGCTGCGTTGCGTTCGCACGATGCCGTCGATGATGGTCATGCCGATGCCGGGGAGGTCGCCGAGCTGGACGCTCTCCAGGATGTTCTTGCCGGGCGAGTGCTGCGCCTTGTCCATGATGACGAAATCGGCGGAACGGCCGACCTCGATCAGGCCGCAGTCGAGCTGGCGCATCCGCGCGGTGTTGCCTGTGGCGAGACAGAACGCAATCTCGGCCGGCAGATCGCCGAGCGAGGACAGCATCGAGACCATGCGCAAAATGCCGAGCGGCTGCACGCCGGAGCCGGCGGGCGCGTCGGTGCCGAGGATGACGCGGTGCAGATCGCCCATCTCGCGCGCGGTGCGCAGCGTGAACAGGGCAGAGCGCTCGTTGCCGTTGTGCACGAGCTCGAGGCCGCGCTTGCAGCCCTCGCAGATGCAGCGGATCTGGTCATCGGGCAGGGCGGTGTGGCCGCCATTGATATGGCCGACCACATCGGTGTCGGCCTCAAGCACCACGTCCTTGTCGATCAGACCGGAGCCGGGGATCGACGGGCCGCCGGTGTGGATCGTGCTCTGGATGCCGTATTTGCGGGCCCAGCCGACCATCTTGCGTGCTGTCGGGCCGTCCTTGACGCCGCCGAGGCCGACTTCGCCGAGCAGCTTGACGCCGTTGGCAGCCATCTCCTTGAAATCCTCCTCGACCATCTCGCATTCGATCACCGGCGCGCCGGCGTGAACCTTCACGCCGCCGGGACGCAAGGTCCAGAACGCGCGCTGGGCAAACACTGCCATGGCCTTGAGGCCGACCACGTCGCGGGGGCGGCCGGGCATGTGCACTTCGCCCGCGGAGATCATGGTGGTGACGCCGCCGTGGAGGTAGCTGTCGATCCAGTTGATCTGGTTCTGGCGCGGCGTCCAGTCGCCCGCGACAGGGTGGACGTGGCTGTCGATCAGGCCCGGCGCCACCGTGGTGCCCTGGGCATCGACGATGGTGGTCGCGCCCTCGGTGTTGACGTCCTTGAAGCGGCCGATCGCGGTGATCTTGCCGTTCTCGGCGACGATGGTGTCGCCGTCCAGGATCGGCTTTTCCAAAGCGCCGGACAGGATCAGGCCGATATTCCGGATCACGAGCTTCGACGGTCCGGTGGCCTGGGGGGCGTCATGCGCCATGGAAGGGCTCCTCATTCCTAACTGCAACGCTTCCGATCTTGGGCAGCCTTGACCGCGGGATCAAGCCGGATTATTCATTAGTATACGAATGAGCGTGTACAAACGACGCATAGCTGCCGGCCTCGGAACCGCAATTGACGCGACAGGGAAGGTGAGATGAGCAATTTCAATCAGGAAAGCGTTTTGAGCGTCCACCACTGGACCGATACGCTGTTCTCCTTCAAGACCACCCGCAGCCCGACCTTCCGCTTCCGCAACGGCGAATTCACCATGATCGGGCTCAAGGTCGGCGAGAAGCCGCTGCTGCGGGCCTACAGTGTCGCCAGCGCCAACTACGAGGACACGCTGGAGTTCTTCTCGATCAAGGTCCCGGACGGCCCGCTGACCTCGCGGCTCCAGCATTTGAAGGAAGGCGACGAGATCATCGTCAGCCGCAAGGCCACCGGCACGCTGGTGATCGACAATCTGGAAGAGGGGCGCAACCTCTACCTCATCGGCACCGGCACCGGGCTTGCGCCGTTCCTGAGCGTGATCAAGGATCCCGAAACCTATGAGCGGTTCGAGAAGGTGGTGCTGCTGCACGGCTGCCGCCACGTCAAGGAGCTCGCCTATGGCGAGATGATCACCGAGCATCTGCCGAAGGACGAACTGCTCGGCGAATACATTCGCAATCAGCTGATCTACTACCCGACCGTGACCCGCGATCCCTTCCGCAACCGTGGCCGCATCACCGACCTCATCACGTCAGGCAAGCTGTTCACCGATATCGGCCTGCCGGTGCTGGAAGCCGCGCATGACCGCGTCATGATCTGCGGCAGCCCGGCTCTGGTGGCGGACACCCGCGCGCTCCTGGGCGAACGCGGCTTCGCCGAGGGCAATCACGGCGAGCCGGCCCAGTTCGTGGTCGAAAAGGCGTTCGCCGAGCGGTAATCCCGCAATTCCTGCGCGATAAGACCGTATTTTCGCCGCGTGGGGCCCGTTGCGGCGCCGATTCGGCGCTTGATACTATGTGGGAGCGAATCAGCGGAGTTCCCACATGGTTGCGGACAGCGACAGCAACATCGCCTGGCACCGGGTTCAGTTGAAGAAGAACCGCGCCGAGCTGAAGGCGCTGGAGACCGCGCGCTTCACGATGGGCGAGATCGCCTCATCGAAGCGGGATGGCCAGACCCAAAAGTCGATCGCGGAACTCAAGCGCAAGATCGCACAGTCGGAGCGGGTGATCGCCGATCACGACAAGCGCACGCGCCGTCCGCTCGCAACCGACCTGCAGAGCCTCAGCAATGGCAGCTGGAGCCATTGGGACGCCTACACCCAGCAGCGCAAGACCGGCCAGCGTTCGCCGCCGGGGCGCGGATAGACGCCTCTCGTTGACGATCGACGAGGCGACCCTTGCGCGGGCCGCGCCGCGCACCATCTGGGTGAAACGCCAGCAATCAGTCCGGTGATCCCATGACTGTGCGCCTCGATTTTACCAGCGAGGTTTTTTTCCGCGATCCGCCCAAGGCCATCGCGACGTTGCGCATGTCCGGCCCGGTGGTTGCGACGCGATTCCCGATCGTCGGCGATGTCTGGATCACCACGACCCTTGATGCGACAGCGCAGGTGCTGAAGGATGGCGCGACCTTCACGCTGCGCAAGGAGGACGGCGACGTCGCGGGTCTGCGCTGGTGGATGCCGAGATACGTCAGGACCATCGCCAACAACATGCTGACGATGGACGAGCCGGATCACACCCGGCTGCGCAGCATCGTGGACGAGGCGTTTCGCCGCCGCGCGATCGTTGCGATGGAGCCGCGCATCCGTGCCATCGCCGACACGCTTGCGGACGAACTGTTCGCAGCGGGAAGCCCGGCCGATCTCGTCCAGTGTTACGCGCGCATCGTGCCGCTCGCGGTGATCTCGGAACTCCTGGGTCTGCCGCCGGCCGATCGCCCGAAGTTCATCGCCTGGGCCAATGAGATGTCCTCGCTGACGAATGTCGTCAGCTTCTTCCGCTTGCTGTTCGCCTTCCGCAAGATGCGAGTCTACCTCGAACGGCAGTTGCAGACCGCACGCGTGCAAGGCGGCGAGGGCCTGATTGCCGAACTGGTCCAGGTCGAGCGCGAAGGCGGTCAGATCACGCCGGGCGAGATGGTCTCGATGGTGTTTCTGCTGCTCGCGGCGGGATCCGAGACGACCACTCATCTCATTAGCGGCTCGGCGTATGAGCTTCTCAGGAATCCCGGTTTGCGTGACTGGCTGGAACAGGACTGGAGCCGCGTCGGGCTTGCGGTGGAGGAGTTCCTGCGCTTCGTGTCGCCGGTGCAATTCTCCAAGCCTCGCTATGTGCGCCGCGACGTCGAGGTCGAAGGCGTGCGCTTGAAGAAGGGCGACCGCGTCATGGTGATGCTTGCCGCTGCGAACATGGATCCGGCGGTGCACGATCGTCCCGAGCGCCTCGATCTCGAGCGCAAGCCGAACCGCCATATTTCATTCGGCACGGGAATCCACTTCTGCCTCGGCCATCAGCTCGCGCGCATCGAGGCAGCCTGCGCGCTGGAAGCGCTGTTCGTGCGATGGCCCAAACTCGGTCTAGCTGTCGATCCCGCCGAGGTCCATTGGCGCAGACGGCCGGGCTTGCGCGCGATCGCGAAACTTCCCGTCACGGCTGAGAGCCGTGGAACACCGGGGCGGGCAGGAGCGAGCCCTGAGCGTTCCCTCACCGCGGCGAGCTGAGATCAGCGTCCGTTCGGAAAATCTTTGCCGCGCGTGATCGGTCAGGAACGGTGTGCCGCTGGACCTGTTGTCTCTTGGACGCGCGGATCCTTGGCCGTGCAGGTCTCGGATCGACGTCCTAACGGGAGACAAGATCATGACCAGCAGGATGCCACCTGTTCCGCCGGACAATCAGAGCCGCAAGGGAACTGGCGACAGCAAGCAAACGTCCGCCGATCAGGCGCCACATGGCCAGCAACGTGCGCAAAATCCGGACCAGCAGGGACAGCAGGGCAACATCAAGCAGAACACGACCAATCAAGGCTACCAGCAAGATCGTTGAGGAGGGCGACATCCCATGTCGACATCCACCAAGACCCTGAACAGCATCCGTCAGGGTGGACCCGGCGCATCGCACGAGAACGCGAAGGCGCCGCTGGAAATCAAGAAGCCACCGGCGGATAACCCGCAGCGCAGCCACAGCCGGATTTCCGGCGGCGGTGGAGAGCACGATTCCCATCACAGGCATGACGAGGCCGGAAAGGGCGGAGGCAGGTGACTGGAGGCAGGTGACTCATGAGCAGCAGGCAACCCAAACTGTACGCGCCGAGCGAGAAGGACATGCGTGAAAATCCCCTGATCGGTGGATCGAAGGGGCCACCGTGAAGCACTAAGTCTTCGGAAGATCACTGCAACAGGAGAGACAAATGCCGAGTGGGCATGGCAGCAAGACGCATTTCAGATCGGGCATGCACGGCAAGGGCGACGGCACCGGCGGACTGACCGACGTTCCCAAGGACATGATCGGCGACAACATGGTGCTGTCCAACCGTGACAAGAAACAGCATTCGGACATTCGTGGCATGGACGGCAAGTCCATCCAGACTGAACAATATCAGGACCACGCAGCCAACCGGCTTGAGGAGGAGCCGGAGACCGACGAGACCTGAGATCGTTCCTCCCGCCAACTTGCGGACCGGTGTTCAGCCGGTCCGTTTTCGTGTGGGCGCAAGATCGCGCTCCCAGCCGAACACCGATCGGCCATCGAGATCCGGGGAGGCCGCACGCTCAGTGGCGATGAAAGCCTCAACCGAAGGGCCGCGAGCGGTCCGCTCCAGCCGCCGCGCCTGGTCGTCCAGACGCTTGATCGCATGCATCTCTTCCTCGCGTCCGAGCTTCGCGTTCTGGATCGCGCCCTTCAGCACCCGGATGGTCTCGTCATAGACCTTGATCGGAACGGGGTAGGGATGTCGGTCCTTGCCGCCATGGGCGAGCGAGAAACGCGCGGGATCCCTGAAGCGATAGGGTGCGCCGTGCACGACCTCTGCGACCATCGCGAGCGACCGCACGGTGCGCGCGCCGACGCCCGGCGTGAGCAGCAGCTCCGAGAAATCGACCGGGCCCCGCTCGGCTGCGGCAGCCAGCGTGCCGTGCAGGCGGCGCGCGAACACGTCCTTGGGACGGACGTCGTGATGGGAGGGCATGATCAGATGCGGCAGCGTGCCTTGTGCCGGCGTGGACTCGGTCCCGATGAGCCGTTCGAATTCGGAGACGATGCGATCGGGGCCGAGATCGCAGAGCAATTCGAGCTGCGCCGCCCGAGAGATGTCGGCGCGATGATCGGTGAGATTGACGATCTCCCCCTGCTGCGGCCCGTCGATCGCGCTGTGCGGCGCATCGACAAAGCTCTTCAGCGCCTCGGAATGCCAGTGATAGCGTCGCGCCTGCCGCTTGTCGCCGTTCATGCCCTGCTGCACCACCGTCCATTTGCCGTCGGCCGTCACGAAGAAGCCGTGCAGGTAAAGGTCGAAACCGTCCTGGACCGCGGCGCTGTCGACCTTGGCCACCAGGCGGCTGGCGCGGGTCAGTCTGGGGCCGTCGAATCCGACGCGGTCGCCGAGCTGCAGCAGCTCGTCCGGCGTCTTGCGCGAATGCTGGCCCCTGCCGCCACAGACATAAATTCCGAGCTCGTCCTGAAGCGGTCCGAGCCCGCGCTTCAGCGCGCCGATCACGGAGGTGGTGATGCCGGAAGAGTGCCAGTCCATCCCCATCACGGCGCCGAACGACTGGAACCAGAACGGATGCGACAGCCGTTGGAGGAACGCATCGCGGCCGTAATGATGCACGATCGCCTGGGTGACGATCGCTCCCAGCGACGACATGCGACTTGCCAGCCACGGCGGAACCCGTCCGGTGTGAAGAGGGAGATCGGCGCTGCCGGTTCGTCGAGTCATGCGGTTCAATCTAGTGCAATTCGGCGACGGTTGCACCAGCGGGATGCTGCGTTGCACTGAACGGGGGAGCCAAGCCGGCCGGGAAGGCGTTGAGCGCGCTGGTGCGCATGCAAAGACGGGGACGGCGATGAATTGGCAGGCTCTCATGGCCGACATCGACGGGATGTTCGGCTGGATACCCTCATGGTTCATTGGCCTCAGCCTCGTTGCCGGCGCGATCCTGCTCGCCTTGTTGGTCTATCGGGTCGCCATATGGCTGCTTGGCCGCGCATTCGGCACCCGCTTTCCCCTTCTGAGCGTGTTCATCGATCGGACCGCTGGCCCCGCCCAACTCGCTCTCTGTCTCGCCGCCGTCGCACTGGTGCTGCCGCTCGCTCCGCTGGATGACGCGATCCGCACGCCGCTGATGCGGCTGTTCGTCGTGGCCTTCATCGCGCTGATCGGCTGGATCTCGATCCGGATCGTCGACATGAGTGCTGCGCGCTATCTCCAGAATTTTCGCGATGTCACCGAGAATTTCGTCGCACGCAAGCATGTCACGCAAGTGCGCGTGTTCAAGCGCGTCACCGATACCATCATCGTCGTCATCACGATCTCTGCCGCGCTGATGACGTTCGATTCGGTCCGGCAATACGGCGTCAGCCTGTTCGCCTCCGCGGGCGCGGCCGGTATCATCGTCGGTCTCGCCGCCCGCCCGCTGCTGAGCAACCTGATCGCGGGTTTGCAGATCGCGATCACCCAGCCGATCCGCATCGAGGACGCCGTGATCATCGAGAACGAATGGGGCTGGGTGGAAGACATCGCCTCGACCTATGTCGTGATCCGGCTGTGGGACTGGCGCCGCATGGTGGTGCCGCTGTCCTATTTCATCGAAAAGCCGTTTCAGAACTGGACGCGCGACACCGCATCCCTCATCGGCGTGATCGCGGTCCATGTCGACTATCGTGCCGACGTCCAACGCATCAGGAGCTGGCTGGAGCAGGCGGTGAAGCAGTCAAAGCTGTGGGACGGCGAGGTGGTCAATCTCCAGGTGATCGATGCCGACGCGCGCACCATCGAGCTTCGGGCGCTGGTCAGCGCCAGGAATGCACCGCAGTCGTGGGACCTCCGCTGCGAGATCAGGGAGAAGCTCCTGGCCTTCATCCGGGACGAGATGCCGGAGGCGCTGCCGCGCGAACGCGCGATCCTGATCCCGTCTGGCGACGATGATGCTGATTTCGTGCGGCGCGTCACGCCGCCGGAGAAGATGCGGGCAGGCGGGCGCAATTGACTCCGCGATCAGCCGGCGCCGACCACGGCTGGCCGGCTGGCCGATCCGCGGGCCGACACCGAATGCGGACCCATTCGCGTTCTGCCTTGCGCGTCCTGCCTTGGCGAAGCGGCTTGCTGTCCGGCGCCAGTAGCCTTGCTTCGCCGTCAGCACGGGCAGGCGCCGTCAGCGAAGCAATGACCGCAGATGCAAGCAATGCGGTGCGCGATGCACCCGGAAGGGCGCTTTACTGCGCGCGGATGTTGGCGGCCTTCAGCACCGGCTCCCATTTGGTCGCCTCGGCGTGCATGTAGGCGTCGAACTCCTTGGCAGAGGAGCCGACCGGCGCTGCGCCGATCTTGCTGAGCGTCGATAGCACGCCGGGATCCTGCAGCGCGGCCTTCAGATCGGTTTCGAGCTTGGACACGATCTCCGGCGGCATGTTTGCCGGTCCAAGGACGCCCCACCAGACAGAGACGTCGTACCCGGGCACGCCGGCCTCGGCGATGGTCGGAACATCCGGCAGCGCCTTCGCGCGTTCGGCGGAGGTCACCGCCAGCGCGCGCACGGGGCCGCCCTCGAGCTGGCCGATCGCTTCGGCAAGCGGATTGATGCTGAGCGGAATCTCGCCGGCGATCACGGCCGTCAGCGCCGGCGCGCCGCCCTTGTAGGGGATCGCGACGATCCTGGTGCCGGACATGTATTTCAGCAGCTCGCCTGCGAGATGCGCCGAGGTGCCGTTGCCGGACATGCCGTAGGAGAGCTTGTCCGGCTCCTTCCTGGCGGCGGCGAGGAGATCGCCGAGCGTCTTGTAAGGGCTGTCTTTGGCCACCACGATCGCGAGCGGGGACGAAGCGACTTCGGTGATCGGGGTGAAATCCTTGAACGTGTCGTAGGGCACGCTTGGATAGATGAACTGGTTGAGCGGATGGCCGCTCGCGACCAGGATCAGCGTGTAACCGTCAGGCGCGGACTTGGTCAGCGTTTGCGAGGCGACGATGCCGCCCGCGCCGGGACGATTGTCGATCACGGGCTGCTGCCCCCAGGTCTTCGCCAGCGCCTGGCCCAACGTGCGCGCAAGCACGTCGACTGCTCCGCCCGCTGCATAGGGCACCAGGATGTGGACCGGCTTGCTCGGATAGCTGTCGGCTTGAGCTGCACCCGCTGCCAGCAGCCATATGGCGCCCAGCAGCAGGCGGCCGATCTTCTTGTTCAAATCCAACATATTCCCAGCACTCCATAGGCGGCGTTCGCATTCCAGCGGCGCTCTTTCCAGGCCGACTGTACCCTGCCATCGTTTTTGTTGACGAGACCTGATCTTTTGTACGATAGTACAAATCACATGATACGCAAGCCCACCAGCAGGGAAACAGCCCGCAAGCCGAACATGCGCGAGGCGATCCTCGCCGCGGCCGAGGAGCTGTTCGCCACCAACGGCTTCAATGCCGTCTCGGTGCGAGATATCGCGCATGCCGCCGGGGCCAATCCGGGCAGCGTGACATATCATTTCAGGACCAAGGACGGGTTGCTGCTGGAGATCTACCGGCGCCATTGCGGGCCGATGAACCTGCGCCGTTCCGAGCTACTTGCCGCCGCCAGGCGTGTGCGCGATCTGCAGGACCGGCTGGAGGCGATCGTGCGCGCCTATGTGGTGCCGGCCTTCACCTCGGGCAGCGATCTCGCGGGCGGCGGCGCGCGCTTCACGCGGCTGCGCGCGGTGATGTCGGCGGAGGGCAACGAGGTCGCGCGAAAGATCATCGCACAGACCTTCGACGACACCAGCCACGCCTTCATCGATGCGATCCATGAGAGCCTGCCGCACATTCCGCGTACGGACATCGTCTGGCGCAGCCACTTTCTGCTCGGTGCGCTCTATTATTCGCTGGTGACGCCGGAGCGCGTTTCGCGCCTGTCGCGCGGCGAGGCCGACGGCAGCGATGCCGCAGGGGCCATCGAGCAATTGGTGCAGGCCACGGTCGCCGCATTCCAGGCACCCGCGCTCGATCAAGCCGCGCCGGCGCGGCGGCGGCCGGTCGTCAGCAGCAAGTCTTGAAGCAAGCGGTCCCGCTTCGGCGGGCTCACCTGATGACGATGATGTACACGCCGACCATTCCGCCGCCAGATCCGAACACGCGCACGCCGAAATTCAAGCTGCCGAAGCTGTCCTGCGACGCGCATTGCCACATCTTCGGGCCCGGTGCGAAATATCCTTACGCGCCGGATCGCTCCTACACGCCGCCTGACGCGCCGCTGGAGGATTTTCGCGCGCTGCACGCCAAGCTCGGCGTCGAGCGCGCCGTCATCGTCAATGCCAGCGTGCACGGCACCGACAACACGGTCGCGCTGGATGCCATCGCGCAGAGCGGCGGCGCCTACCGTGCCGTCGCCAATATCGACGATACCATCACCGAACGCGGGCTCCGCGTGCTGCATGACGGCGGCTTCCGCGGCTGCCGCTTCAATTTCGTTCGCCATCTCGGCGGCGTGCCGGACAGACGTGTGTTCGACCGCATCGTCGCGATGGTCACGCCGCTCGGCTGGCACATCGATCTGCACTTCGATGCGATCGACCTGCCGGAATATGCCGACATGCTGACAAAGCTGCCGCTGATCTACACCATCGACCATATGGGGCGGGTGAAGGCTGCCGACGGACTCGATCAGCTGCCGTTCAGGATCCTGATCGAGCTGATGCAGCGCGATGAGAAGTGCTGGGTCAAGATCTGCGGCTCGGAGCGGGTGTCCTCGGCCGGTCCGCCGTTCACGGATGCGGTGCCGTTTGCGCGAAAGATCGTCGAGACCGCGCCGGATCGCGTCATCTGGGGCACGGACTGGCCGCATCCCAACGTCAAGGTGATGCCGAATGATGGCGATCTCGTCGATCTGATCCCGCTGTTCGCGCCGGAGCCGGAGTTTCAGGAGAAGATTCTGGTCGACAATCCCGCGCGCCTGTTTGGCTTCGACCAATGAAGGGGCTCCGATCAATATGTTGCCTACAAGCGAAAGAAGGGAGTTCGTCCCATGAAGACAGGTCTCGTGATCACCGCCCATCCCGGCGATTTCGTCTGGCGCGCCGGCGGCGCCATCGCGCTGCATGCGAAGAAGGGCTATCGCATGAAGATCGTCTGCCTGTCGTTCGGCGAGCGCGGCGAGAGCCAGTTCGCCTGGAAGGAGAAAGGCGCGACGCTGGAATCGGTCAAGGCCGGCCGCAAGGACGAGGCGGAGCGGGCCGCAAAGCTGTTGGGTGCCGAGATCGAGTTCTTCGACTGCGGTGATTATCCGCTCAAGCTCACCGAGGTACATTTCGACCGCATGGTCGACATCTACCGCGAGCTCAATCCGAGCTTCGTGCTGACGCACGCGCTGGAAGATCCCTATAATTTCGACCATCCGAATGCGGCGCATTTCGCGCAGGAGACGCGCGTGGTCGCGCAGGCGATGGGCCACAAGCCCGGCGCGCAGTACAAATATTCTGCGCCGCCGGTGTTCCTGTTCGAGCCGCACCAGCCGGAGCAGTGCAACTACAAGCCGGACCTCCTCCTCAAGATCGACGAGGTCTGGAAGGAGAAGTACGAGGCGTTCCAGATCCTCGCCGCGCAGAAGCATCTCTGGGGCTACTACGAGCGCGTCGCGCTCAACCGCGGCATCCAGGGCAGCCGCAACACCGGCGTGCCCATGACCTATGGCGAGGCCTATCAGCGCCTGTTTCCGACCGTCGCCGAGGAATTGGCATGAAGCCGGTCGTCGTTTGCAACATCAAGCGCGCCGATCCCGCCGGGATGGCAGAATACGGTGTCTCAACCGTGCACGAGGCCTATGGCCGCATCGGCCTGATGAAGCCTTACTTGCGTCCGGTCTGGGCGGGTGCGTCGATCGCCGGACCGGCGGTGACGGTGCTGGCGCAGCCCGGCGACAACTGGATGATCCATGTCGCGGTCGAGCAATGCAGGAAGGGCGACGTCCTCGTCGTCGGCTGCACCACCGACAATACCGACGGCATGTTCGGCGAGCTGCTTGCGACGTCGCTGCAGGCGCGCGGCGTCCAGGGATTGATCATCGACGCCGGATGCCGCGACGTCAAAGCGCTGCACGAGATGCGCTTTCCGGTGTGGTCACGCGCGGTCTCCGCCAAGGGCACGGTGAAGGCCACGCTCGGCTCGGTCAATGTCCCCGTGGTTTGCGCCGGCGTCAATGTCGACCCCGGCGACATCGTCGTGGCCGATGACGACGGCGTGGTGGTGGTGCCGAAGCGCTATGCGGCCGAGGTGGCCGAAAGGGCGAAGAAGCGCAACGCGGACGAGGGCGGCAAGCGCAAGCGGCTTGCCTCCGGCGAGCTCGGTCTCGACATGTACGGGATGCGCGAGGCGCTGACGAAGGCCGGACTGGTGTACGTCGACAATCCCGAGGACGTCTGAGCGGCAATATTGTTTGAGCATGATCTTTCCGGAAAACCGCTGCGCACTTTTTCGGATCATGCTCTAGAGAAGCGGAGCGGGCGGATGGATCGTCTCAAGCTGAAAGCCGTTCTCGGCAGCCACCCTCATGTCCAGGCGGTGAAGAGCGGCGCGCTTCGTTCCGACCTGTTCGATCTCGACTTCATCGAGTACACACCGACCAACACGGCGTTCAAGCCGATGGTGCGCGAGCAGGCCTTCGACGTCTGCGAGATGGCGATCGTCACCTACCTGATGGCGAAGGCGCACGGCAAGCCGCTGGTATTGCTGCCGGCGACCATGCTCGGACGCTTCCAGCATGCCTACGCGCTCTATAATCCTGAAAGGGGGACGCTCGGGCCGACCGATCTCGAAGGCAAGCGTGTCGGCATCCGCTCCTTCACGACCACGACGGGCGCCTGGATCAGGGGCATCCTCGCCAACGACTATGGCGTCGATCTCGACAGGATCCGCTGGGTGACCTTCGAGGATCCGCACGTGTCCGAATATGTCGACACCACCGAGCGCGCGCCGAAGGACAAGAAGATTCTCCAGATGCTGATCGACAGCGAGCTCGATGCCGTGCTCGGCGAAACCTCTGATCATCCCAAGCTGAAGCCGCTGTTCCCTGATCCCGCCGCCGAGGCCGCCAAGTGGTACGCCCGTCGCGGCGTCGTGCCGGTCAACCATCTCGTGGTCGTGACCGAGCAGCTTGCCGGATCGCGGCCCGACGTGGTCGCGGGCCTCTATGATCTGCTCAAGCGGAGCAAGCAACAGGCAGGGCCCGCGGCAACGCCCGACCTCGTTCCGTTCGGGATCGAAGCGAACAGGAAGCCGCTCGAGCTGATCATCGACTATGCATTCCAGCAGGCGCTGATTCCGCGCCGCTATGCGGTCGAGGATCTCTTCTACGAGACGATACGAGGATTGAACTGATGGCAGGTGATCCCAGGCGCTGGCAGATCGGACTGGTCGGCTATGGCGAGGTTGGCAGGATTCTGGCCGAGGATTTGCGTCAGCAGGACCTCAGGGTCTCCGCCTATGACATCAAGCTCGGTGGCGAGCAGGGTGCGCCGCTGGAGGAGCATGCGGCGAGATTCGGCGTGGTACTCGCAGCGTCTCACGCCGAGCTGACCGCGAAATGCGATTTCATTGTCTCCGCGGTCACTGCCAGCCAGGCCGTTCCGGTCGCAAAGGCCTGCGCGGCGGCGATCAATCAGGGCACCTGGTTTCTCGATTTCAATTCGGCTTCTCCGGGTGCCAAGCAGCGCGCCGCCGCGCTGATCGACGGCGCTGCCGCGCGCTATGTCGAGGGCGCGGTGATGACCTCGGTGCCGCCCTATCGCATCAAGGTGCCGCTGTTGCTCGGCGGGCCCGGCGCGAGGGAGCTGGAGCCACTGCTGAACGCGATCGGCTTCGCCGCGAAGGTTGCGAGCGACAGGCTCGGCGTATCCTCTGCGGTGAAGATGTGCCGCAGCATCATGATCAAGGGCCTGGAGGCCATGGTCATCGAGAGCTTCACCACCGCGCGCGCCTATGGTGTCGAGGATGCGGTGCTGGCCTCGCTCGCGGAAACTTTTCCCGGCATCGATTGGGAGAAGCAGGGCGCCTATGTCTTCCAGCGCGTGATCGAGCACGGCCGTCGCCGCGCCGAGGAGGTGCGTGAGGTCGCTGAAACCGTGCGCGAGGCGGGTTTGACGCCATGGTCCGCGCAAGGCACTGCCGAACGGCAGGCCTGGGTGGCTGATCTCGCCGATGAGGGGCTGTTCGGTCCCAGGAGCACGGAAGACTTCGCCCGCAGCGCGGATTGGCGGACCGAGGCTGACCGGATCCTCGCGAAGATCAACCGCACCAAGTAATCAGCTCAAGACCGCGCCGCCGGTCTGAAAACTCTCCGCGTGCAGCATCGCGGAATGTCCGGGATATGACCGCTCTCAGCTCTTGGGAGTGAACAGGGTAGGCCGCTGCCGCGCAAATGTCTGCCGGCCACCCTTGAAGCCTATCAGGACATCGGGCAACTCGGCGATAGCGAAGCGGCTGTCTTGCGTATCGAGCACGATCAGATCGGCGGGATTGCCGACCTCGATGCCGTAGTCGGCGAGGTTCATCAGCCGGGCCGGCAGCTCGGTCACGAGGTCCAGGCAGGTGTCGAAGTCGCTGACCGAGGCGTGCGCGACATTGGCGTAGAAGTTCGCCATCCGCAGCAGCGAGGCATCGCCGAACGGTGTGAAGGGGTTGAGCACGTTGTTGGTCGCGACCGAGCAGAGCACGCCATCGTCGGCAAGCTTGTGGGCGAGGGTCAGCCCACGCGGCGCGTTGTGCGTGGCCTCGCGCCCCATCAGATAGAGATCGGTCGCGGGCAGGACGGTGACGGCAACGCCGGATTTCGCCAGTTGCGCGGTGGCGGCCTTCATCCGGTCCGGCGGCAACGCCGACAGCTTTGTCGCATGGCCGATCGCGACGCGTCCGCCGTAGTTGCGCTGCTCGGTCTGGCGGCAGACCTCGTCGAGGTGCCACCAGGAGGGGTCGAGGTCGAAATCGAGATGAAGGTCGACATCGACGTCGAATTCCTGGGCTAGATCGAAGATGCGCGCGAGATGGGCGTTCGGGTCGGTGTCCATGTAGGGACAGCCGCCGATGGCCTCGCCGCCTTCGCGCAGCGCCTGGATCAGCAACTCCTCGGCTCCGGGATCGTTGGTGAGGCCTTCCTGCGGGAAGACGCAGAGCTCGAGGTCGACCGCCCAGGCGTAATCGCGCTTCAGCGCCTTGACCGCCTCGAAGCCGCGGAGGCCGATGCGGGGGTCGATCTCGACATGCGTGCGCATCCGCGTCGTGCCGTTGACGATGGCGCGTTCAAGCACCTTTGCGCCACGTGCGTAGACGTCCTCGATCGTGAAATCCTTCTTCATCGCGGCGACGGCGCGGATCGCCTCCGAGACGCTGCCGTGATCGTGGCCGCAGCGGCCAAGCAGGCAGGCCTTGTCGAGATGGATGTGGGTGTCGACGAAGCCGGGCAGGGCGAGGCGGCCACCGAGATCGACCTCGGCGGCCTCGCAGGCCAGCTTGGGCGCGATCACGGCGATACGACCGTCCTTCACGCCGATATCGACGGGTGCGGCGGAAGAGCGCAACAGCGCGTTGCGGAAGATCAGGTCCAAGGCGGCTTGGGTGGTCATGGCGTTGGATTCAGCTATGGCAGCCTAGCGGAAGCCGTGGGAGCGGGCAGCTCCAGATTGTGTGCAGTGCTCGGTTCAGATTGTCCAAAAAATGTGCATGCACTTTGAAGCCCGGATTGTAAAATGGCGACATCCGGAGAACCCCGCGATGTCTACTCCCGCAAAAGCCGAAAGCCCGATGACTGACGCCGAGATTGTCGAAGCCTATCTCACCGCTTCGATGATACCGGATCCCGATGCTGCGGCGGCCTATATGAAGCCGGGCACGGTGATCACGTTCACCGGCGGGCGCGCGTTCGATCATCCGCGCGGGCCGACCGGCTTCAACGCCAGGCGCTATCGCTGGGTGAAGAAAAAGATGGACCGGTTCGACGTCTGCCCGGGCGCGGACGAGACCGTCGTCTACAGCGTCGGCACGCTCTACGGCGAATGGATGGACGGCACGCCGTTCGAGGGCAACCGCTATGTCGATCGCTTCGTCGTGAGGGGCGGGCAGATCGTGAAGATGGACGTGTGGAACGACAGCGCCGAGCGCATTCTCGTTCAGCGCGGGATCGAGGCCTAACTCCGTCGAGCCAGCTTCGGCAGCTTGATCACCCGACTGCTCGTCACCTCGTCCGCATAGGGTGCGAGGATGTCGAGCAGATCGCGGCCGCGCTGCGGAGTGGGAGCAACCAGCGCACGATTGGCCACGGAATCCAGGTGATGGTGCATCAGCTCCATCACCTTGGCCGCGTCGCCCTTGGCGAGCGCGGCGATGATGGCGCGGTGCTCGTTGATGGCACATTCGCTGGAATGCGGCCGGCTGTAGAGCGACAGCGTCAGGCAGCAGCGATAGGCGACCTCGCTGACATAGCGCACCAGGATCGGGCTGTTCGTCATGTGGGCGAGCAGGATGTGGAATTCGGTGGCGAGGCGAATCGAGACGGCGTCCGTGCCGCCGCGCACGCGGTCCTCGGCATCGACATGGGCGTTCAGCTCGGCGATCTGCGCCTTCGTCAGCTTGCCCGCAAGCTGGCGCACGACGAGCCGTTCGAGCTCGATGCGGATGTCGAAGGCATCGCGCGCCTCCTGCCAGCTCGGCGTCGCCACCACCGCGATCCGGTTGCGGCGCAGCTCGACCAGGCCCTCCGCGGCGAGCTGGCCCAGCGCATGGCGGGCAATGGTGCGGCTGACGCCGAAGCGTTCACCGAGCGCATCCTCCGGCAGCTTGGCGCCAGGCTCCAGCGCCTGTTCGATGATCGCGCGCCTGAGCGCGCGGCAGATCACGCTGACCTTGTCCGACGATTCAGAAGTCTTGCTGCTCGCGCGCGCCGCCATCGGCGAATCCTTGGGATGGGTCGAAACCTCTCTGTAGCACAGTCTCGCTGCGATCCGGCGCTCCAATTGCATGCAGTTTGATGTCCAGATTGCCTAAATCGACTCCGGCCGTTCGCCGAGGGCATCTGGCAAATCATTGATTTTGCGGGGACGGCAGGCTGGCACCTAGCTTGCATGCACTTTGGCTGTGATGCGCATGCAACCCAACGCCCAGTTTGACGGCCAGCCCGTTCCCGAAGGCGCCGCCGCCACGGCCATCGAACTGTCCGAGGCCTCCGTGACCTTCGGGCGCGGCGACCGCGCCGTGCCCGCCCTGTCGACGACCACCTTGAAGATCGCCGACGGGGAGTTTGTCGCACTGGTCGGCCCGTCAGGATGCGGCAAATCGACCATTCTGCGTCTGGTCAGCGGCCTGGTGCAGCCGACCAGCGGCGTCGTCATCGTCGGCGGCCGCGAAGTCGCGGCGCGCGCGATGCGGGTCGGCATGGCCTTCCAGAACCCGACCATGCTGCCGTGGATGACGATCGAGCGGAACATCATGCTGCCGCTGAAGATCGTCGAGCCGTTCCGCTCGAATTTCCGGAAGCTGCGCAAGTCCGAATTCCGTGACAAGGCCAACGCGCTGCTGGAGCAGGTCGGCCTCAAGGGCTTTGGCAGCAATTACCCCTGGCAGCTCTCCGGCGGCATGCTCCAGCGTGCCAATCTGTGCCGCGCCCTGATCCACGAACCGCGCATGCTGCTGCTGGATGAGCCGTTCGGCGCGCTCGACCAGTTCACCCGCGAAGAACTCTGGGCGATCCTGCAGAACCTCTGGATGACGCACAAGCCGACTGTGCTGCTGGTCACCCACGATCTGCGCGAGGCCGGCTTTCTCGCCAGCCGCATCTGCGTGATGAGCGCGCGCCCCGGCCGCATCCTCGACGACAGCCGCGTCGAGTTTGCGCGCCCGCGCACCGTCGCCATGACCTTTGAGCCGGAATTCGTCGCGCTGAACCAGAAGCTGCGGACCTTCATCGAGGATGCGCGCAGCGCCGCTGAGCAGGGGACAGGCTGATGTTCGGGATCGATATCAGGCAGAAAGCGTGGTCGGCGGGGCTGATCGTGTTGTTCTTCGTCGCCTGGGAGCTGTTCTGCCTGATGACCGGCATGTCGGATCTGGTGCTGCCGCGGCCCTCGCAGGTGTTCTTGACGTTGTACCAGCGCTTCCCGGTGCTGTGGCCGCACATCGTGCAGACGCTCGCGACCACCATGTTCGGCTTCGTGCTTGGCGTCGCGCTCGGGGTCGCCCTCGGCGCCATCATCGGCGTGTCGAAGACGGCCTACGACACCTGCTATCCGCTGCTCATCGGCTTCTCTTCCATCCCCAAGGTCGCGGTGGTGCCGATCTTCGTGCTGTGGTTCGGCTCCGGCACGGTGCCGGCGGTGCTGACCGCGCTGTCGATCTGCTTCTTTCCAATCGTCGTGAATATCGCCACGGGCCTTGCGACCACCGAGCCCGAGCTCGAGGACGTGCTGAAGGCGCTCGGCGCGAGCAAGCTCGACATCCTCTGGAACGTCGGCCTGCCCAGGACCATGCCCTTCTTCTTCGCTTCGCTGAAGGTCGCGATCTCGTACGCTTTCGTCGGCGCGGTGCTGTCGGAGACCGTCGCCTCCAACCGCGGCATCGGCAACGTCATGATGACCGCGTCCTCCAATTTCAACGTGCCGCTGGTCTTTGCCGGCCTGTTCGTGCTCGCCGCGCTTGGCGTCGCACTCTACGTCGTGTTCTCGCTGATCGAAGGGCGGGTCACCGGCTGGGCCACGCGCAAGAACGACGTGATCGCAACCTGATTTTCCAACTGTCACGCAACGAAGCTTGAGGAGGTCTCGATGTTGAGAAACGTAACTGCCGCGCTGCTGGGATTGGCCCTGTCCACGGGGGCCGCGATGGCGCAGGAGACCACGATCAAGTTCACGCTGGGTTGGAAAACCCAGGGCAGCGATGCCGCGTTCTTCTACGCCAAGGACAACGGTTTCTTCAAAGAGGAGGGGCTCAACGTCGTCATCGACCAGGGCGAGGGCTCCGGTGCCACCGTCACGCGCGTGATGTCTGGCGCCTATGACGCGGGCTTCGGCGACGTCAATGCCATCATCCAGAATGCCTCGAGCAAGCCGCAGGAGGCGCCCGTCATGGTCTACATGATGTGGAACCAGCCGCCGTTCGCGATCGTCACCAAGAAGACCAGCGGCATCAACACCATCAAGGATTTCGAAGGCCACACGCTCGGCGGCGCGCAGGGCACGCCGACGACGCGCCTCCTGCCGGTGTTCACGCGCAAGAACGGTCTTGACGGCGAGAAGATCAAGATCTCCAACATGGCGCCGAACCTGCAGGAGCCGATGCTGATCAAGGGCGACATCGATGCCGCCCTCGTCTTCAATATCACCAGCTATTTCAACCTGGTGCTCAACCGCCAGGATCCGGACAAGGACTTCAAATGGTTCTCGTTCGGTGAGTACGGCCTCGATCTCTACTCCAACGGCGTGATGGTCTCCCGCAAGCTGATCGCCTCGAACCCGAAGGCCGTCGCGGGCCTGGTGCGCGCCATCAACAAGGGCGCGATCGCGGTCGCCAAGGACCAGAACGCCGGCATGAAGGCTGCGACGAACTACGACAACCTCATCAACGCCGACGTCGAGAAGCGCCGCCTGCAATATTCCTTCGAGAAGCTGATCGTCTCGCCGGAGATGAAGGAGATCGGCATCGGCGACATCAAGGACGACCGCATGACCCGCGCCATCGGCATCGTGGTCGAGGGCTATCAGCTCGCCCGGACGCCGACGCCGGCGGAGGTGTTCTCGCGCGAGTTCCTGCCGCCCCGCGCGGAGCGGGAGCTGGTGTATACGGCCAACTGATCCCGGAGCGACGGCCATGGCCACGGAGATTTCGGCAACGAGCCTGTTCCGTGGCCCTGACCTCGGTGTCAGCGACAATGTCGTGCTGCGGCACGATGACGGCGTCATCACCGATATCGCGGAAGGAGCGGGGCCGGGGCCACGTTCCTTCGTCATCCCGGCCTTCGTCAACGCCCATGACCACGCCCGTGCCGCCGCGTCGTCCTTCGGCGCGGTCGGCATGCCCCTGGAAAGCTGGATCCTGCGCACCGCACTGGGCACGCCTGTTGATCCCTATCTGACCGCGGCCTCTGCGTTGGCGCGTTCCGCCCGGGCCGGCTGCGCGGCGATGATGGTGCACTACACGCGCCCGAGCGGGACGATGCCCCTGGTCGACGAGGCGAAAGCCATTGCGAAGGCTGCGTCCGACGTCGGCATCCGCATCGCGTTTGCGATGGCCGTGCGTGACCAGAATCCGATCGTCTACGGTGATGCCGAGCCGGTGCTCTCGGGTCTCTCCAGCGATGCTCGCAAGACCGTCGAGGAGCTGTTCGTCCGCGCGCCGATGTCGCCAAAGGCGTATATTGAACTCACGGAGGCCATTGCCGCGGCCATCGCCGGTCCGATGGTGGACGTGCAGCTCGGGCCGGCCGGCGTGCAATGGTGCTCGAAGCCGCTGCTGGAAGCGGTGGCGGAGAATTCGGCGCGGACCGGCCGGCGCATTCACATGCATCTGCTTGAGACCGTGTACCAGCGCGCCTGGGCCGATCAGAATTTTCCGGACATGGTGCGCTGGCTTCGCGACGTTGGCTTCCTCTCCGAGCGGCTGACGTTGGCGCACTGCATCCATGCCCGCCCGGATGAGCTTGAGATGATCGCGGCCTCCGGCGCGCGCATCGTCACCAATTTCAGCTCGAACATGCATCTGCGCTCTGGCCTCGCCCCGATCGCCGCCGCGCACAGATGCGGCTGCGCCATCGCCGTCGGCGTGGACGGCCTGGCGCTGGACGAGGACGACGACATCCTGCGCGAGATGCGGCTGGTGCAGATGGCCCATGGCGGCCTCGGCTTCAGGCAGACGTGGACGCCGGCCGAGATGTTCTCGCTCGCCATCCGCAACGGGCGCCGCGCCACCGGCGCGCCCGGGAGCGGCGAACTGGGTACCGGAAGCCCCGCCGACTACGTCGTGATCGATCTCGACCGGCTCGATCGCGACCGGATCATGCCGGTCGACCCCATGGCGCTGCTGTTCGCGCGCGGCAATGCGTCCCTGGTGAAGGAGGTCGTCGTCGCCGGCAAGACCATCGTCAGGGACGGGGGCTGTACCGGAGTCGATCTGCCGACCATCGAGCGGGAGTTGCGGGACATATACCGCGCCAATGTCGGCAAGCTCGCGAACTTCCAGCGGATGTGGCCGCCCCTGGCGGAGCGGTTGAGCGGCTGGTTCGAACAGCAGCTGACGTGTCAGTGAAACGGCTCCCGTTCGCCCAGTATTGAAAAGTGCGATAGCTGGTAGTCGCTGCCCCGTCTGGCGGGCGCTGCATGCGTCGGTTATCACCTCCGCGATTCCGTCGCGACAAGGTCGACGACCCCATTGAGGAGCAGCCGATGCGTCTACCCGTTCTTTTCCTGGCCCTGAGTAGTCTCGCCGGCGCAGCGTCAGCGGAAGACCTCTCGGGCACGCTCCAGAAGATCAAGGACACCAGGAAGATCACGCTGGGCTACCAGGAGGCCTCGGTCCCGTTCAGTTATCTGGACGGCAACCAGAAGCCGGTCGGCTTTGCCATGGACATCTGCCTCAGGATCGTCGAGGCCGTGAAGAAGCAGCTCGGCATGCCCGACATCGCCGTCGACACGCTCGCCGTGACCTCGTCGAACCGGATCCCCTTGATGGTCAACGGCACGCTCGATCTGCATTGCTCGGCGACCACCAACAATGCCGACCGTCAGAAGCAGGTCGCCTTCACCAACACGCATTTCCTCAGCGCGACGCGGTTCGCGGCCAAGAAGGCGGCGAACATCAAGACCATCGACGATCTCAAGGGCAAGGCGGTCACGGCGGTGGCGGGATCGGTCAACCTGACGCAGCTTGCCAAGGTCAACACCGAGCGCAATCTCGGCATCAATGTGATGCCGGCCAAGGACCAGGCCGAAGCCTTCCTGTTGCTGGAAACCGACCGCGCCCAGGCCTACGCGCTCGACGACGTGCAACTCGCCGTCGCCATCGCGCGGTCGAAGGAGCCGCAAGCTTACATGATCAGCGAGGAGGCGTTCTCGAAACCGGAGCCGTACGGCATCATGCTGCGGCGGGAGGACGCGCCATTCAAGGCGCTCGCCGACCGCGCAACAGCGGAGCTCTATGCCAGCCCGGAGATCGAGGTGCTCTACAAGAAGTGGCTGCAATCGCCAACCCCGCCGAACGGCCTCAACTACAACGTCCCGCTGTCGCCGGCCTTGCGCAACGCCTTCAAGAAGCCAAGCTCGAGCGCCGATCCTGATGTGTATGTGGTGAACTGATCGGGCTGCGAGTGATTGCGCCCTCTCCCCTTGTGGGAGAGGGCAGCTCCGCTGCTCGACACGCATTCAGTCGGGTGAGGGGTCTGTCTCCGTGGATGCAAACCCCTCATCCGGCGCTTCGCGCCACCTTCTCCCACAAGGCTAAGGCGTGCACATATCTCGGAGCCTCCAACCGGCTGACATTTGCTTGAAGCGGTGCCATCCTCTGCGCATAGTGATGGGACCTGGTGGCCGCTCCGAGGCGTAGCCGGTCCATCCTCCGAGGCGAGCGATGATCCATGCGAGCCATGCGACAGAGTGCTTGGAGTGAGGGTTCTTTTGCTTGACAGTCCTGCCTTCGAGCTGGACCTGCAAGATTTCGAGGATCGGCAGTTGGTCCGGAGGCACCACGTCGGTGGCGGGGCGGTCGACCGTGCCATCACGGGCGAGGACGAGCTGCATGATCTTGGTAGCTGCCGTCATCGCGATGGCAGCGAGCTTGAACAATGCCTCAGCCGCCTCGACTTGGCTGCTCTCGATGTCGAGGCCTTGGCTTTTACTGGTGCGGAACAACTGCTCGATGTGCCAGCGCTGACGGTACCAATCAACGATCTGCAGCGCCTGCTTCACGGTCGTCACCGTATGAGTGGTGAGAAGGCGCCAGTGGATCGACTCCCCGATAACGGGATCCAGTTCCTTCACTTCAACCAAGCGCAACGTCAATTGACGCGCAGCTTTCCGGTCGCTGCAGTTGGCCGGGCGCTTGATGGTCACCCCGCCAAAGCGCAGTGCGATCTTGGCCGTTCGTGCCGCACGGCCGGGCTGTGCCCGAACCTCCAAGTCGAAGCTATGCTGGACCGGCCAACTTTCGGCAATATCAAACAGCTTTCCGCCGCCCACCAGGGCGCGATCGCGACAGGCACGTGTAAGCAAATGGGTCCGTGCGTCAGGAATCCGGTCAAATTCCTCGTAAATGTCGCTCTCACGGTCGCCAACCACCGTGACCATCGCCGCAGCAGCAAGCGCACTCTTGGCGTCGGCCGCGCTCTTTATCCAACGATAGGACTCCTTCTCTTCGATTGGCTGGCTCTGGTAATCGGGCGACGCAGGCCCCTGGCGCGTCCAAATCTGCATCCCAGCGAGCCCGAGCAAGGCTCCGCTCCCGGCGTCAACGGCCAACACCGGATGCACAAACAGGCCTGGGTCAATCCCGTTCCCGGAAGGGCCAAGGCCGCGGACCCGGCCCGCATGCCTCGCGTAGTTCAGTTCCGTCGTGTCCTGGATCGCAAGCACATGCAGGCCTGCACACTGCTTCGACAGCACCTCTGCGCCATGCCCGACGATCTCGTCCACCGTTACGCTCGGATTGTTCAGCCACCGGCTGAAGCCGACCCATTCGGCGCGGCCATCGGCCGCTGCTCGCAGATTCATCGTCACGCGTTCGACGGCGCGCCGCAACAACAGCGCCCCCTTTTGGCCAGTCGAACGTCTCCAAAACGGCCGACCGACCAATCCATTCCTGCCTTCAATGCGGTTATCCTTCTTAACCGCATTACAAAGAATCAGACTCGATTCACTTAAGGCAAGAAAATTCTGTGCACGCCTTAGCCCACAAGGGGAGAAGGAAGTGCGGCACCGCCGTCGTCGTGCGGACCGCGCGCCGCTCAAGCATTCGAATACTTCTTCAGCTCGAACCGTGCGATCTGGTTCCGGTGAACCTCGTCCGACCCGTCGGCAAGCCGCAGCAGCCGCGCGGTCGCATAGGCCTGGGTCAAACCGAAATCGTTCGAGGTCCCGCCGCCGCCATGGGCCTGAATTGCCCAGTCGATGATCTGGCAGGCCATGTTGGGCACGGCGACCTTGATCATGGCGATCTCGGCCTTCGCCACCTTGTTGCCGACCGTGTCCATCGCGTGGGCGGCATTCAGCGTCAGCAGCCGGGCCTGCTCGATCATGATGCGGGATTCCGCGATTCGCTCCTGCGTCACCGTCTGCTCCGAGACCGGCTTGCCGAAGGCGACCCGGCTGCGCACGCGGCGGCACATCTTCTCCAGCGTGCGCTCGGCCAGGCCGATCAGGCGCATGCAGTGATGAATGCGGCCGGGCCCGAGGCGGCCCTGTGCGATCTCGAAACCGCGGCCCTCGCCGAGCAGCATGTTCTCCTTGGGCACGCGCACATTGGTGAACACCACTTCGGAGGCGCGGTCGGGCACGCCGTAGAAGCCGAATACGGGCAGGGGACGCTTCACCTCGATTCCGCGCGTGTCCATCGGCACCAAAATCATCGACTGCTGCTTGTGGCGGTCAGGATTGTCGGGATCGGTCTTGCCCATGAAGATGCAGATCTTGCAGCGCGGGTCGGTCGCATTCGTCGTGTACCATTTGCGACCGTTGATGACGTAGTGGTCGCCATCGCGCACGATCGAGCTCTCGATGTTGGTCGCATCGGATGATGCGACCGCCGGCTCGGTCATGGCGAAGCAGGAGCGGATCTCGCCTGCGAGCAGCGGCTTCAGCCAGCGCTCCTTGTCCTTCTCGGTGCCGTAGCGCTCCAGCACCTCCATGTTGCCGGTGTCGGGCGCCGAGCAGTTGAACACCTCGGGCGCGAGGTGCGAGCGCCCCATCACCTCGCAGAGCGGGGCATATTCGAGATTGGAAAGACCCGCGCCGTGGCCGGACTCCGGCAGGAACAGATTCCAGAGCCCCTCGGCGCGCGCCAGCGGCTTCAATTCCTCGACGACGGGATAGACCTTCCACGGCCCGAGCTCCTCGGCCTCGCGATAGAAGCGCTCCTCGTTCGGATAGATGTGCCGGTCCATGAAGCTTTCGAGCTTGCGCTTGAGCTCGACGACTTTGGGTGACATCGGGTAGAGCATCGTTCGTCTCCTGGATCGAGGGCGGCGCGGACTTTCGCGCAATGATGCGTCGCTTCACGCGACGCGGTACTCCCTGAACTTCTCGCGCAGCGCCGACTTCAGCACCTTGCCGGTGCCGGTCATCGGGAATTCGTCCAGGAATTCCACCGCGTCCGGCATCCACCAGCTCGCGATCTTTGGGCGCATGTGGTCGAGCAGCGTCTTGCCGTCGACGGTCGCGCCCTTCTTGCGGACGACGAGGAGCAGGGGACGCTCCTGCCATTTCTCGTGCGCGATCGCGACCACGGCGGCTTGCAGCACGTCGGGGTGAGACAAGGCGATGTCCTCGAGCTGAATCGAGGAGATCCACTCGCCGCCGGACTTGATCACGTCCTTGGAGCGGTCGGTCAACGTGACGTGACCCTGCGAGTCGATCACCGCCATGTCGCCGGTGATCAGCCAGCCGTCGCGATCGAGGCCTTCCTCCAACTTCATGTAACCGGATGCGACCCAGGGGCCACGCGCGCGCAAATGACCGACGGTCTTGCCGTCGCGCGGCAGCTCGTTGCCGGTGTCGTCGACGATGCGCAATGCGGTGCCGAAACAGGCGCGCCCCGAGACTTGGCGCCGGTCGAATTTCTCCGTCTCGCTGAGGTGCTCCGAGCCGGGCCGCAAGCCCGGCATCGAGCAGCCCAGGGCCTCGGTCATGCCCCAGGCCTGGATATAGTCGATGCCATAATCGCGCTTCAGCTTCTCGACCATCGCGCGCGGCGGCGCCGAGCCGGACGACAACGTTGCGCGCAGCGTGGAGAATTTGTTGCCGGTGCGGCCGAGCCAGTCGAGCAGGATCAGCCAGAAGCTCGGCACGCCCGCCGAGAGCGTCACCTTCTCGCCTTCGAGCAATTCATAGAGCTTGTCGGGCTCGTAGTTGCGGCCGGGCAGCACCAGCTTCGAGCCGGTATAGGGCGCCGTGAACGGCATGTTCCAGGCATTGCCGTGGAAGAGGGGCGCCATCGGCATCATCACCTCGCGCACGCCCTCGACATGGCCCGGCAGGAAGTCGAAATTGCAGCAGGTCATGGTCTGCAGGATCGCGGCGCGGTGCGAGTAGATCACGCCCTTCGGATTGCCGGTCGTGCCCGAGGTGTAGCAGATGGTCGAGGCGGACTTCTCGTCGAATTCCGGCCAGGCGAAGCCGGCCTCGTTCTCGCGTCCCAGAAGTTCTTCGTAACAATGGACGTTCGCAAGCGTCGTCTCGGGCATGCGCTCGCGCGAGGACATCACGACATAGGCCTCGATCGTCTTGAGCTGCGGCGCGATCGCCTCGACGAGCGGCAGCGTGGCACGGTCGATGAACAACAGTCGGTCTTCGGCATGATTGATGATGTAGACGAGCTGTTCGGGAAACAGCCGTGGATTCACTGTATGCAGCACGTAGTTCATGCCCGGCGCGGCGTAGAACATTTCGAAATGGCGATGGGTGTTCCAGGCCAGCGTGCCGACGCGGTCGCCGGGATTCATGCCGAGCCGCTTGAGCGCCAGCGCCATGCGCTTGATGCGGGGATGGGCGTCCGCATAGGTGTAGCGATGGATGTCGCCTTCGATCTCGCGCGCGACGATCTCCGCTTCGCCGTGATAGTCGGCTGCGTATTGGATCAGGCCGCTGATCAGAAGCGGCATGTCCATCATCAATCCCTGCATGGTTTCCTCCAGATCGCCGCGTCGTTGCATGGCGCAGGCTTGTGATTTTGCGCGCGAGGTTAGCGGAACGCCACGCGGCGTTCACGCGAAAAACGGCGAGCATGATTGCATGCGGCACTTTTTCAGAGCTAACGTGAGGTGAGCTGCCGGCGAAGCAGCGTTCGCGGTGGAGGAGATGAATGTCAGCGGAAAGACACAAGACCGGCACAACCGGCGCATCTACGGTCGATGTTTCCGCGCTCCGTGCCCGCTACCGCGACGAGCGCGACCGTCGTCTGCGCGCCGAGGGCAAGGCGCAGTATGTAGAGGTCACGGGCGAATTCGGTCGCTATCTCGACGACCCCTGGGCCGATCCCGGATTTGCGCGCGCCGCCGTCAGCGAAGCGACTGAAGTGCTCATCGTCGGTGGCGGCTTCGGCGGTCTGTTGTGTGGTGCGCGGTTGCGCGATGCCGGCATCGAGGATTTTCGTATCGTGGAAAAGGCCGCCGACTTCGGCGGCACCTGGTACTGGAATCGTTATCCCGGCGCCGCCTGCGATACCGAGAGCTACATCTATCTGCCGCTTCTGGAAGAGACCGGCTACATGCCGGTGCGCAAATACGCACGCGCTCCCGAGATCTACGAGCATTCGCGCCGCATCGGCCGTCATTTCGGGCTCTATGAGCGCGCGCTGTTTCAGACCGTCATCTCGCGGATGGCTTGGCAAGAGCAGGAAGCGCGCTGGCTGGTCGAGACCGATCGGGGCGATCGCATCCGCGCGCGCTTCGTCATTCTGGCAGGCGGTCCGCTGAGCCGCCCGAAGCTGCCGAGCATTCCCGGCATCGAGACGTTTAAGGGCCACAGCTTTCATACCAGCCGCTGGGATTACGGCTACACCGGCGGCGATGCGGACGGTGGCCTGGCCAGTCTCGCCGGCAAGCGCGTCGGCATCATCGGCACGGGCGCCACCGCCGTGCAATGTGTGCCGCATCTCGGCCGTTCCGCGAAGGAGCTCTATGTGTTCCAGCGCACGCCGTCTGCGATCGGCGTTCGCGATGACCGTCCGACGGATCAGGCCTGGGCGCAGAGCCTCAAGCCAGGCTGGCAGCGCGAACGCATGGACAATTTTACGGCCGTGATTTCAGGCGAGCCGTTCGAACAGGATCTGGTGCAGGACGGCTGGACCGGCCTGCTCGGCGAGATCCTGCTGGCGCCGCGTCGTCAGCCCCAGCCGGTGACCTCGATGGACGAGGCGCTGAAGGTGATCGAGCAGGCCGATTACCGCAAGATGGAGGAGATCCGCGCCCGCGTCGACGCGGTGGTCGAGGACGAGGCGACCGCGGCTGCGCTCAAGCCCTGGTACAAGGCATTCTGCAAGCGGCCGTGCTTCCACGACGAATATCTCGATACCTTCAATCGCCCCAACGTGCATCTCGTCGACACCAAAGGGCAGGGCGTCGAGCGCATCACGGAGAATGCCGTCGTCGTCGACGGCAAGGCCTATGAGCTCGACTGCCTGATCTATGCCAGCGGCTTTGAGGTCGGCACCGACTACGCGCGCCGCATGGGCTTCGAGGTGTATGGCCGCGACGGCATGAGCCTGTCCGAGCGGTGGCGTGACGGCGTCAAGACGCTGCACGGCTTCTACAGCCGCGGTTTCCCGAACTGCTTCCTGATCGTCACGGTGCAGGCCGGACAGAGCGCCAATTTCCCGCACATTATCGACCAGCAATCGCAGCACATCGCCTATGTCATCAAGGAGGCCCGAGACCGTAAGGCGCGCACCCTGGAGCCGACGCTTGCCGCCGAGAACGCCTGGGTCGACGAGGTCGTCAGGGCCGCACTCGGCCGGCAGACCTATCTCGCCGAATGCACGCCGGGCTACTACAACAACGAAGGCGTGTTTGATCCGATCGCGGCAAGAAACAGCCAATATTGGCGCGGGCCGATGGCATTCCTGCGGCTGCTCGACAAATGGCGCAAGGAGGGCGATCTGGAAGGCCTCGAATTGTCCTATGATCCGGCCATGGAGTCGGCGCGTTCCACCGGTTAAGATGGCGCGGCCGAGCGGTACAGGACGGAGATTGGTATGATCAGGGGCAGGGTTGTTGCGGGAGCGGTTTTTGGCGCAATGACGCTGCTCGGTTGCCTGGCCTCCCCGGCTGAGGCTGCGCAATGCGGCAGCTCGCCGGCGGGTTTCGAGGCCTGGAAACGCGAATTCAGCGCGGAGGCGCAGGGCAAGGGCGTCGGCCCCACCGCACTCTCGGCCCTGATGCAGACGAACTATGCCAGCGCCACCATCGCGGCCGACCGCGGCCAGCGCAGCTTCTCGCTGACGCTCGATCAGTTCCTCGCCAAGCGCGGCGCCACCACCATCGTTGCCAAGGGACGGCAGCTCAAGCAGTCGCATGCCGCCTTGTTCGCCTCGATCGAGCAGCGCTATGGCGTCCCGCCCGGACCCCTGATCGCGATCTGGGGCATGGAGACCGGCTTCGGCAGCCAGCGCGGCAATCAGAACATGCTGTCGTCGATCGCGACGCTTGCCTATGACTGCCGGCGGCCCGAATTCTTCACCGACCAGCTCTATGCTGCCTTGAAGCTGATCGACCGCGGTACGCTGTCGGGATCAACCCGCGGCTCCATGCATGGCGAGGTCGGTCAGACCCAGTTCATGCCCAAGAGCATTCTGGCCTACGGCACCGGCAACCTCGAAGTTGCCGCCAATGCGCTGAGTTCGACGGCGAATTTCCTCAAGGCCCATGGCTGGCGCGCGGGAGCCGGGTACCAGCCCGGCGAGCCGAATTTTGCCGCGATCGAGGCTTGGAATGCTGCAGGCGTCTATCAGAAGGCAATCGCGCTGATGGGCCGGCAGATCGACGAGGGCGGAGGCGCCGCCGCTTCGCGCTGAAGCATGATCCGGAGGAGTATGCAGCGGTTTTCCGAAAAGATCATGCTTAAACAAGAGCCTAGAACGCGATGACAATCTCGTCTCGTCTTGGGCTGCTCAGCAAGGAGTGATGCGCCGGCGCGAGAAAGTTGTTGCCAACTGGAACTGACGGCACGACGTTTGCTTTGATCGAGTTCAGGGCTGGGCATGAGGAGACTCAACATGGCTACCCAGATCGTGATGGACCAAACTGGCGATACGCGCCACGAGTTTGATCCTGGCAATGCCGAGGCGCTGGCGCGAGCCGAACGGCGCTTTCGGGAGCTGACCGGAGCCGGCTTCACCGCCGCTCTTCGAACCGGGCCCGGCGAAGTTACCCGGATCCGATCGTTCGACCCGACCGCGCAGGAAACGTTGTTCTATCCCCGCCTGGTCGGCGGTTGATCTGAGCTGCCCATGATCGCGGCAGTTTGGCTCCGCGCGCCGGCGCGTGCGCGTCTGCATGCGCTGCGTGAACTCTACCGCCGCTTCTTCGGCGAGAACACGCCGGATGCGCGCGGTCGCCGGCTGCTGGCCGAATGGCTGTCGCCGGCGCAGCGCGTTCAGTTCGAGCAGCACCGGTATTTCGACGTCGTCGGCTGCGATACCGGCAGAACCTATCGCATCCACTACGGCACGGCCGCCAATGTGCACGAGATCGACGGCGACGGGCGCGCCACGATGGGTTGGTGCTTCGTTCCGTCAGGCTTCCTGGTGCCAGGCGACGTGATGCTGGCGCAGAAGATCGCGCTCGAGACGGACGAGAGGGGAGCGCTGGCGCTCGCCAACCGGTTTCCGCCGGCCACGCATTCCGAGCATTTCTACCGCCGGCCCTTCTAGCGCCGGGAAGGCCGAGGCGTCAGTAATGCGTGGAGCGGTAGGCGTCCAGCGCATGCGCCGCGAAGACGCCGACGCTGCAAAGGGCGAGCAGGGCTGAGATCAACTCGATCATAGTTCGTCCTCCCGTAGCGGCTGGGCGACGAGGTTCTGGCAGCAGGAGTATTCGTAGATCAGGTCGAGGATGAATTGCATGGTGGCCGTCCCTGTACTTATTTTGACAACCACTTAACCGGCGATCTGTTTCAGGCGTGTTTCGTCGCATCGGGAAAGGGGTTTCGCGCGGAACCCGGCGCTGGTTTACGCGGTGCGAGCCCGCTATATCCCGTCATTGCCCAAGCCCTTTAGGCAGCCTCTCCGAGGCGGCGCATCATACTGCGGGGCAAAATCATGGCGCAGGTCGAGTGGTTCGACGATCTCACCGTCGGAATGCGGTTCAAGTCCCCCGAAGTTGTGGTCACCGAGGCCGACATCAAGCGCTTTGCCGCCGAGTTCGATCCGCAGCCGATGCATCTCGATCACGAGGCCGCCAAGACGACCCTGTTCAAGGGGCTTGCCGCCTCAGGATGGCACACCGCCGCGATCGCCATGAACCTCGCAATCCAGACCCGCCCGTTCGGCCCGCATCCGCTCATTGGCGCCGGTGTCGACGGCCTGCGCTGGACGATGCCGGTGCGCCCCGACGACCGGCTGCATCTGGTCGGCGAAGTCATGAGCCTGACGCCGTCCAAGTCGAAGCCGCAGGGCATAGCGCTGGTGAAATGGACCATGTTCAACCAGAACGGCGAGGAGGTTTACACCTTTACTCCGATCGCGATCGTGCCGCGGCAGGGGTAGGGCACAGCCGCGTTCTGTGCGGGCGACTGAAATCCTTGCGAGCCGCCGACAGAGGTGATCATCTCAGCACGGGGCAGCGTGCTGGAGGCCGATATGAGTCGATTCAGTCGCGGCGCTGCATTGCTTGCAGGCATCTTGAGCGCCGGCCCCTCCCTTGCGCAACAATCCAAAGTCGGCGACTGGACCATCGAGAGGCGCGCGCAGGACACGCATTGCAATGCGAGCCGCGGCTACAAGGACAAGGATGACGAGAACCGCGACTACGTCATCGTGATCACCTATTCCGAGCAGGCGATCGTGATCGTGATGATCTACGATGGCTGGGAATGGGATAGGTCCGGCGAGGTCCTCCGGGCCGACCTCGGCACCGATGACGCCGACATCATGAAGAAGGCCAAGTGGGAGGTCATGGACAAGACCACCGTGCGCGGCATCTTCGCCTACGACCAATCGATCATGGATCGGCTCGCGAAGGCCAAGCGCCTTACGCTCGATTTCGAGGACGACGACGACAGCATCGAGATGCAGATCCCGCGTGCCGGCGAGGCGCTGGCGGCGCTGAAATTCTGCGAAGAGAATCGGAAATAATCGATCCGATCTTGGTGGTCCCGCCGGGGGCGTGCCGCGGCGGGACGCGGTTCACTCGGCAGGTCCATGGACCGGCGCCGCACTGATGTCGCTGCCATGATGAATCAGCGGCTTCATGCCGGTGACGGTTCTGAGCAGCACGTAGAACACCGGCGTCAGGAACAGGCCGAACACTGTGACGCCGATCATGCCGGAGAATACGGCAACGCCCATGGCTCGCCGCATTTCCGAGCCGGCGCCGGTCGAGAGCACCAGCGGCAGGACGCCCATGATGAACGCCATCGACGTCATCAGGATCGGACGCAGCCTTAAGCGGCTCGCCTCGATCGCGGCCCGGATCGGCGTGCGGCCTGCGAATTCGAGCTCCCGCGCGAATTCGACGATCAGGATCGCGTTCTTGGCGGAGAGGCCGACCAGCACGATGAGGCCGATCTGGGTGAAGACGTTGTTGTCGCCCTTGGAGATCCAGACGCCGAACATCGCTGCCAGGAGGCCCATCGGCACGATCATGATGATCGAGAGCGGCAGGGTCAGGCTCTCATAGAGCGCGGCCAGCACCAGGAACACCAACAGGATCGCCAGCGGGAAGACCCAGATGCCGGAATTGCCGGCGATGAACTCCTGATAGGTCAGGTCGGTCCATTCGAAGGCAAAGCCCGGCGGCAGCACCTCTGCGGCGATCCGCGTCGCCGCCTCCTGCGCCTGGCCCGATGAAAAGCCGGGCGCGGCCGCCGCGTTGATGTCCGAGGACAGGAAGCCGTTGTAGCGGATCGCGCGCTCCGGACCCGCGCTCTGGCGGATCGTGAGCAGCGCGGACAACGGCACCATGTCGCCCGAGGACGAGCGCACCTTCAACTGCCTGATGTCGTCGGCGCGGGCGCGGAACGGCGCGTCGGCTTGAACCCGAACGGAATAGGTGCGGCCGAACTTGTTGAAGTCGTTGACGTAATAGGAGCCCAGGTAGATCTGGAGCGTGTTGAACACCTCCGTCACGGGCACGCCAAGCTGAAGCGCCTTGGTGCGGTCGATGTCGGCGAACAGCTGGGGCACGTTGACCTGGAAGCTCGAGAACACGCCGGCGATCTCCGGTGCCTTCTGCATTGCAGCCATGAATGCGTTCGTCGCTTCGTTCAAGGCGTCATAGCCGAGACCGGCGCGGTCCTCGATCTGCAGCTTGAAGCCGCCGATGGTGCCGAGGCCGTTGACCGGCGGCGGCGGGAACATGGCGATGAAGGCTTCCTGGATGCCCGCGTACTTCTTGTTCAGCTCGGCCGCGATGGCGGGACCGCTGAGCGAGGGATCCTTGCGTTCGTCGAATGGCTTCAGCGTCGAGAACACGATGCCGGCGTTGGACGAGTTGGTGAAGCCGGAGATCGACAGGCCCGGGAATGCCACCGAGCTCTCGACGCCGGGCTGGGTCAGCGCGATGTCGCTCATCTTGCGGATGACTTCTTCCGTCCGGTCGAGCGTCGCGCCATCGGGCAGGCGGGCGAAGCCGACCAGGTACTGCTTGTCCTGCCCCGGCACGAAGCCGCTCGGCACCTGCTGGAACAAGAGGGCAGTGATGCCGACGAGGACCACGTAGAGGCCCATCACGGCGGCCTTGCCCGAGATCACCTTGCCAACGCTGCCGCTGTAGTTCTCGGAGGAGCGCGTGAAGGCCTTGTTGAAGCCGCGGAAGAACCAGCCGAGGCTCTTTTCCATGACCAGCGTCAGCTTGTCCTTCGGCTCGTTGTGGCCCTTGAGCAGCAGCGCCGACAGCGCCGGCGACAGCGTCAGCGAGTTGACGGCCGAGATCACGGTCGAGATCGCGATCGTCAGCGCGAACTGCTTGTAGAACTGCCCGGTGAGGCCGGAGATGAAGGCCAGCGGCACGAACACTGCGATCAGCACCATGGCGATCGCGATGATCGGACCCGACACCTCGCGCATCGCCTGGTACGTGGCATCGCGCGGCGACAGGCCGGCCTCGATGTTGCGCTCGACATTCTCGACCACGACGATGGCGTCGTCGACGACGATGCCGATCGCGAGCACCAGGCCGAACAGGCTGAGCGCGTTGATGGAGAAGCCGAACACGTGCATCACCGCGAACGTGCCGACGATCGACACCGGCACGGCCAGGAGCGGGATGATCGAGGCGCGCCAGGTCTGGAGGAACAGGATCACCACCAGAACGACAAGGGCGATGGCCTCCAGCAGCGTGTGGATGACGGCTTCAATCGAGGAACGCACGAACTGGGTGGGGTCGTAGACGATCTGGTAGGACACGCCCTCGGGCATGTTCTTCTTGATCTCGGCCATGGTGGCGCGAACGTTGTCGGAAATCTGCAGCGCGTTGGAGCCGGGCGCCTGGAAGATCGGGATCGCCACCGCCTGCTTGTTGTCGAGCAGCGAGCGCAGGCCGTATTCGGAGGCGCCAAGCTCGACGCGCGCGACGTCGCGCAAGCGTACGACCTCGCCGCGTGCGCCGGTTTTGACCACGATGTCGCCGAACTGCTCCTCATTCGCGAGCCGGCCTTCCGCATTGATCGACAATTGCAGGTCGATCCCCTTGACGTTCGGGGAGGAGCCGACCACGCCGGCGGCGGCCTCGACGTTCTGCGCCTGGATCGCGCGCACGATGTCGCTCGCGGTCAGGCCGTGCTCGGCGGCCTTCTGCGGATCGACCCAGACCCGCATCGAATAGTCGCCGGCACCATAAAGTTGCACGTCGCCGACGCCGTCGATCCGCGCGAGGCGGTCCTTGACGTTGAGCACGGCGTAGTTGCGCAAGTAAGTCATGTCGTACCGGCCGTTCGGCGACAGCAGGTGCACGACCATGGTGAGGTCGGGCGACGACTTCTTGGTGATGATGCCGAGCTGGCGCACCACGGACGGCAGGCGCGGCTCGGCCTGCTGCACGCGGTTCTGCACCAGCTGCGTCGCCTTGTCGGGATCGGTGCCGAGCCGGAACGTCACCGTCAGCGTCATCGCGCCGTCGGTGGTCGCCTGGCTCGACATGTAGAGCATGTTCTCGACGCCGTTGATCTGCTCCTCGATCGGGGTTGCCACCGTCTCCGCGATCACCTTGGGATTGGCGCCGGGATAGGTCGCGCGCACCACGACCGAGGGCGGCACCACGTCCGGGTATTCCGAGATCGGCATCGCGAACAGCGAGATCAGGCCGGCGAGGAAGATCAGCACCGACAGCACGCCGGCGAAGATCGGACGGTCGATGAAAAACTTCGAGAGATTCATTGGTTTTGCCCCTGGGCATATCTTCCCGAACTCCGACCGTTTCACCGTCATTCCGGGGCGCGCGCATCGCGCGCGAACCCGGAATCCAGAAGTGAGAAGATCGGAGTATCTAAATCTCGAGATCCCAGGTTCGCGCTACGCGCGCCCCGGAATGACGAAGAGTGTTAGCGTTGCACCACGTCCTGGTTGCTGTGGTTGGAGGCCGCTTGCTGCCCGCGCGCACCCATTGCGGCGATCTCCGTCTTGAGCAGGGCACCGGGACGCACACGCTGTAGTCCGTTCACGACGATGCGCTCGCCGGACTTCAGACCCGAGGTGACGATACGAAGCCCATCGACGGTGCCGCCGAGCGTGACTGGCCGGTAGACGGCGCGGTTGTCGTCGCCGACCGCCATCACGAACTTCTTGTCCTGGTCGGTGCCGATCGCGCGCTCGTCGATCATCACCAGTGCCTGCTGCTTCGGCTGGCCCATGCGCACGCGGGCGAACTGGCCGGGGATGAGGCGCCCGTCCTCGTTGCGGAATACCGCGCGGACACGGATGGTGCCGCTCTGGCCGTTGACCTGGTTATCGATGAGCTGGATGTGGCCCTTCGCGGACAGGCCGCCCGACGTGGTCATCTCGACCGGGATCTGGTCGAGCTCGCCGCGCCTGCCGGAGGCATCTGCGATCGAGTTCAGCGCGCGCAGCACGACCTCTTCATCCGCATCGAACGAGGCGTAGATCGGATTGATCGAGACCAGCGAGGTCAAGACCGGGGACGCGGTGCCGGCGGCGACGAGATTGCCGACGGTGACCTCGATCTTGCCGACGCGGCCGTCCACGGGAGCGCGCACCTCGGTGTAGTCGAGATTGAGCTTTGCGGTCTGGAGCGTCGCCTCGGCCGCCTTCACATTGGCGATGGCTTCGCGGTTGGCGTTGTCGCGCTGGTCATAGTCGCGGCGCGTCACCACGGCGTTGCCGACGAGCTGCGCACCGCGTTCGAGCTCGCTCTGGGTGAAGACGACGCGCGCTTTCGCAGCTTCGAGCTGGGCCGCGGCCTTGTCGACCTCGGCCGCATAAGGGGCGGGATCTATCTTGAACAGCACGTCGCCGGCCTTCACCAGCGCCCCTTCGGTGAAGTTCGCCGACAGGATCGCACCCGCAACGCGCGGACGGAGTTCGACGCGGTGGATGGCCTCCAGCCGGCCGGAGAAGTCGTCCCACAGCACGGTCTGCCGTGGCTCGATCATCGCGACGGTGACGGAAACGGCTTGTTCGGCCGCGGCGGCCGGTGCCGTCGCTTGCGCCGCGTGAAAATAGCGGCCGGTCGCAATCGAGCCGGCCGCGGCGAGGGCGCCCACGATGGCGACGCCGCCCAGAAGGCGGCGGAAACGGCCGGTGCGGGAAGTGTTTTGGGAGGGGGGCATTTGCGCGCTCCAGATATGTAGTGTTCACTACAGATGTGGAGCTGGATACCGCAGTGCAAGATACTTATGTACCATTCACTAAGAAAATTGTAGCGGCATACCGCAAGAATTGGAAGGCCCTGGGAAAGTAGAATTAGAACAAATAGTTAGGAATCGACGTTAAGCCTTCTGCAGAACGCGAATTCCGAGGAGACAGGCACATGGGCATGGGACGCCCCCGCGAATTCGACGCCGAAATGGCGTTGGACCAGGCGATGGAAGTGTTTTGGCGCCATGGCTATGAGGGCGCGACGATTGCCCAGCTCACCGAGGCCATGGGCATCAACCCGCCCAGTCTCTACGCCTGCTTCGGCAACAAGGAGGGCCTGCTGAAGGCCGCGCTCGACCGCTACACCAAGCTGCGCAACATCTGGATGGAGGAGGTGGTGGCAGCGCCCACCGCCCGCGCCGTCGCCGAGCGGATGTTGATGGGCATCGCCGACAAGCAGACCGATCCTGCCAATCCGCCCGGTTGTCTGCTGGTACAAGGCGGCATCGCCTGCGGCAGCGGTTCCGAGAACGTCCCTTTCGAATTGGCCGCGCGCCGCGCCCAGAACGAGGACCAGCTCCGCGACCGTTTCATTCGCGCCAAGGCCGAAGGCGATCTCAAGCCAACCTCCGATCCCGCCGCGCTTGCGCGTTATGTCTCCGCGGTGTCGGTCGGCATGGGCGTGATGGCGTCCTCGGGCGCGGACCGCGAAGCGCTGCGGCAGGTCGCTGATGTCGCCGTCCAGGCGGTGGAAGCGCAATCGGCCGACAAGACGTAGCTATCTCGCAGATCTGCCCATCGGTCGGGGTGGCAAGCTGCCTGCGCCCCAGTCCTTCGCGACGCACGCCTACGGAGGGCCCTGAGGATGAGGTGGCGTTATGTAGCCAGATGTCAGACCCTCATGGTGAGGAGCCCGCCGCAAGCGGGCGTCTCGAACCATGTAGGCCGCGCTCGTCCGAAGGCCTCTCAGGACGCTTCCTTGAGGACCGGCGCCGGAGTCTCCTCCGCCTTCAGCTCCTCGAGACTGCGATGTCGGGGCTCGATGCCGAGTACCCAGACCGTGACGATCTGCACCACGAGCAAGCCGATCATCAGGGCCATGACGCCTGCCATGCCGCGCGATTCGAACAGCGACACGACCAGGAACGGCGTGACGATCGTGGCGCCGCGCCCCAGCGTATTGACGATGCCTGACGCACGCAGCCGGACCTCGGTCGGAAACAGCTCTGGAACGTAGATGCCGAACAGGAGCGCGACCAGGACATAAATCGGCACCGTCAGTGCGAAGCCCACGGCCGGCAGCAGGATCGGATCCGAAATCATCGGATAGAGCATGCCCAGCGCCACCGAGATCAGCGACGCGCCGATGATCGTTGGCTTGCGGCCCCAGCGGTCGGCGGTCAATGCGCCGATGGCCGCGCCGATCGGCGCGCCGAGCGCCATCAGCAGCGAATAGCCGAACGATGTCGCGACCGACAGGCCCTGCTTGACGAAGAACACGGGCAGCCAGGTCACGAAGCCATAGAGCAGGGTGTTGATCGTGATCAGGCAGACGGCGCCGACGATCATCCGCGACAGCAAGGGCGCAGTGAACAACGTGCCGAGATCGGGAGCGACCGGAGCGGGTGTCGTGGGCGCTGGAGCAGGCAAGGGCTGTCCTTGCGCCGCTTCCTTCTCGATCGCCTGCATCAACGCTTCCGCCTCGGCGGTGCGTCCCACGGCTTCGAGCCAGCGCGGGGATTCCGGCAGCGACTTGCGCATGTACCAGACGACGAGCGCGCCGATGCCGCCGAGCACGAACATCGAGCGCCAGCCGAACTGCGGAACGAGCACGGATGCGATCAAAAGTGCCGCTGGCAGGCCCGTCACGACGCATACGGCGGTGAGGCCGAGCCATTTGCCGCGGGTGCGGGCGGGCACGAACTCCGTCATCGTCGAATAGCCGACGACGTTCTCGGCTCCGAGGCCGACGCCCATCACGAAGCGGCAGGCGATCAGGAAGGCCATATTCGGTGCGAATGCCGCGGCAAGGGAAGCGATGCCGAAAAGGAGCAAATTGAACTGATAGGTGAAGCGGCGTCCATGGCGATCGCCGAGGAAGCCGGTGCCGAACGACCCCAGCATCATGCCGACGAACGTCGCGGAGATGAAGGCCGCGTTCTGAGCGAGCGTCGAAAAGCCTGATTTCAGCGTGACGCTGAGCACCGTCCCGGCAATGTAGATGTCGAAACCGTCGAAGAACATTCCGATGCCGATCAGCAGCATGATGCGGCGGTGGAATGGCCCGATCGGCAGCCGATCGAGACGGCTGCCCGCGTTTACCGATGTCGACATTGACGCTCTCCCTTGACTGTCATTCTGGTTGATGCGGCCCGCCTTCTATGGGCGGTCGGCCGGGTGAAGATCTGCTAGTTCAGCCGCTTCTGATTGGCCGTGTCGCGATACCAGTCGAACGGCTGCTCGTGGGTCGCGACCATCACGCTCTTGGTGTTGAAATGGTCGTTGAAGCTTTCGGCGCCGCATTCGCGGCCGATGCCGGAATCGTCGACGCCGCCCCAGGGCGAGGCCGGGTCGAGGCGGTGATGATCGTTGATCCAGACGATGCCGGCCTTGACCGCGGCGGCGACACGGTGAGCGCGGGCGACGTCGCGGGTACGGATCGCTGCGGCGAGGCCGAACGGCGAGTCGTTGGCGAGCCGGAGCGCATCGGCCTCGTCCTTGAACGGTGTCACCGAGGTGAAGGGACCGAACACTTCCTCCTGGAAGATGCGCATGTCGGATTTGACGTCGGCGAAGACCGTCGGCTCCACGAAATATCCGTTGTCATGGCCCGGCACCTTGGCGGCAACACCGCCGGTGACGAGACGCGCGCCGTCGGCGTGACCATAGCCTGCATAGGCGAGAACGCGGTCGCGCTGCTTGGCCGAGATCACGGGGCCCATCTGGGTGCTGGGATCGAAGGGATCGCCGACGCGGATCGTGCGGGTCTTGGCCTGCAGCTTCTCCACGAACTCGTCGTAGATCGAGGCCTGGACGATGTGGCGCGAGGCGCAGACGCAGGTCTGTCCGGCGCCGATGAATGCGCCGAAGGCGGCATAGTTGACGGCGCGGTCGACGTCGAAATCGTCGAACACCATCACCGGCGTCTTGCCGCCAAGCTCCATAGTCTGATGCGCGAACACCTTTGCGGCCGCGCTGCCGGCGATGCGGCCGGCCTCCGTGCCGCCGGTCAGGACCAGCTTGTTGATGTCGCCATGCTCGGCCAGCATCTTGCCGGCGCTCGGGCCGAGGCCGAGCACGATATTGAAGACGCCGGGCGGCAGGCCCGCTTCCGTGAAGATCTGTGCGAGCTTCAAGGTCGTGAGCGGCGTGTATTCGGACGGCTTCACCACGGTGACGCACCCGGTCGCCAGCACCACGGCGAGCGACTTGCACAGGATCATCAGGGGGTGATTGAACGGGGTGCAATTGGCGACGATGCCGATGGGGGTACGGAGCGTGTAGTTCAGATAGGCGCCTTCGACGGGGATCACGGAGTCACGGCGCGACAAAGCGAGGCCGGCGAAGTAGCGGAAGAAATCGGGCAGGCGGGAGAGCTGGGCGCGGGTCTCGTTGACCGGGCGGCCATTGTTGAGGGTTTCCAGCCGGTACAGGCTGTCGAGATTGGCCTCGAACGCATCGGCGAGCTTGTTGACCAGTCTGGCCCTGGCGCGCGTGTCCATGCCGCCCCAGGCCTTGCCGTCGAACGCGGCGCGCGCGCTTTTCATGGCGCGGTTGATATCCTCAGCGGTTGAATTGGGAATGCGGGCAATGACATCGCCGGTCGCGGGATTGCGGACGTCCAGCATCGCGCCGTCTCCGGCTTCGACTTCCCGTCCATCGATGAAATTGCCGTGGGTTTCGACGTCGATCGACGCGGGTTTCGAGGGAACGTTCATGATGACCTCTCTTCGACGATGACGGCGTTGCGCTTGAGCGCCGGCAGAACGCGTTTTTCGGTGTCCCCGATGTGGGCCTTGATGATGCGCGCCGCGGTGCGCGTTTCGCGCTGCTGCATGGCGTCGATCAGTGCGACGTGCTCTGCGACGAGCTTTGCGGGGTCGTGGCCCTTCAGGTTGGAAATGCTGACGCGGACCAGCCGGTCGGCCTGGCCGATCAGGTCGCACAGCGCCGTCGCCATGCGGCGATTGCCGGAGGCATGGGCCAGCGCAGTGTGGAAGCCGCGATTGTAGGCGATGAAGTCTTCGTGGCTGCCCGAGAACCGGCGAAATTCGTCGAGCGATTTCAAAACGCTGTCCGGAGCGCTCTCGATCGCTTCAGCAACGCAGGCCGGCTCCAGTGCGAGTCGGAAGCGCAGGAGGTCGCGGGCATCGGAGAGCGAGATCGGCGTCACTCGGTAGCCCTGGCGCGGCTGCACCGTCACGAGGTGCTCGCGCTGGAGCCGCAGAAGCGCATCTCGAACAGGCTGCCGGCTCACCGAATAGCGTTCGGCCAGATCCTGCTCTCGCATTTCATCGCCCGGCGCAAAGCGACAGGCTAAAATATCAGATCGAAGAAGATCGTAGATATTCTCGCGTAAAAGCATGGAAATTGGTGTCTCCTGCTGGCTAATATCCTACTCGTGATATTTCACGTCAAGTGCCGAATGCTTGAATTCCCTGTCAATTGATTTATCAATCGGAGCTTCCAGGGCACGCGAGAGGGCGTGATCCGATCGATGCAGTTTGGGACAGGCCGGACATGGACAGGCTTCTTGCCAATGAGACCGTCAACGCCGCGCAGGCGGGCGAGGGGCCGCCGCTGTTTCTTTTCCATTCGCTGCTGTCGGACCGGGCCAGCTTCGATGCGGTCGTGCCGGAGCTTGCGGGATCGTTTCAGACCATCGTGCCGGAGTTGCCCGGGTTCGGCCGTTCACGCACGGTCGAGGGCGGGCTTGCTGCTGTCGCGGACCGGATGGCAGAGGCTGTGCGGGATGCCGCGGGCGGCGCGCCGTCGATCGTGCTCGGCAATGGCTATGGCGGCTTCGTCGCCCTGCAGATGGCGATCCGGCATCCGAAGATCGTCAGCCGGCTTGTTCTCGCTGATTGCGGCGCGGCCTTTTCGGAGCCCGGACGCGAGGCATTTCGCAACATGGCGAAGGTGTCCCGGGCAAAGGGGCTGGAGGCCATCACTGACGTCGCGATGCGGCGCCTGTTCGCGCCCGAGTTTCAGGAACGGCACCCCGACCTGATGCAGGATCGTCGCGCCGCATTCTTACGGACCGATCCCGATGTGTTTCGCAGCGCATGTGAGGCGTTGGCTAGCCTCGATCTCCGCGCCGAGCTTGCCGCGGTGAAAGTTCCGGTCCTCGTTCTGGTCGGCGAGCACGACGAAGCAACGCCTCCGCCGATGTCGCACGAGCTGGCCGCTGGATTGCCGCACGCTGAGCTCAAGATCATTCCAGGATGCGCGCACGTGCCGCAGCTTCAATCGCCGCGGCAGTTTCTCGGAGCTATCGAGGGATTCTTGCTCTGATCTTCGCCCGGCCAGAGCCGGTCGCGTATCGGAAACAGCAATGCCTTCCGAGCGGTTAATGGCGTCGGTGCAACGACGAACTCGAAATTGGCGATGTTGTCATTCTGCGCCTGTTTTGCCCGACGAGTCAAACCTTCGTGCCGACAGGGCAAGAGTCGCGGCGGACGAAATTCTTCAGTGATTTCTACTTTGCATGGGGTTGTTTTCGCGTTTTTTGTCGGCGTGCTCCGCGGCCACAGCATCAGCTGTCAGATTCCGTATCGCGACGGGACCTCCTAAGAGTTTTTATACACAGTTCTGGCACGCTCCGCGCGTCAAGATCCGCAACCTGCATCGTCGCCTCTCATTGCGCGCACGAAAAGACGGGGACCTGCGGGCATCGAGGGGGCGTGAGCGATGACTGCACTTGCTTCGGACACCGGCCGCGCGAAGGGCGGGATCGTGCCGATCCTGCTGTGCGTCGTGCCGTTCAGCCAGATTCCGCTCGATGCCTATACGCCCGGCCTGCCGCAGATGGTGGTGGATATCGCCGCCGACGCGGCGTCGATGCAGAACACCGTCACCGCCTACATGCTCGGCATGAGCCTTGCCCTGGTGCCGGTCGGCATCGCCTCCGACACGCTCGGCCGCCGCAACGTCCTGCTCGCAGGGCTGTCGGTGCTGATCGCGATGAGCATCGCCTGCGCGCTGGCCACCAGCGCCTCGCTGCTGCTTGGCTTGCGCTTCCTGCAAGGCATCGGCGGCTGCACCTGCCTCGTTGTCGCCTATGCGGTCGCCGCCGATTGCTTCCGCGGGCGCGAGCTCACTGCGATCTCGGGTCTGCTTGGAGCCGCATGGGGATTGGCGCCCGTGCTTGCACCGGCAGCCGGCGGCTTCATCGTCGAGCTGACGTCGTGGCGCGGTGTCTTCGTGGTCATTGCGATCGCCGCGGCGATCGTTGCCACGATCGTCGTATTCCTTCTGCCTGAAACGTTGCCAGCGGAACGGCGTGCGCCGTTCGATCCGCGCCGCACTGCCGGTATCTTGCGCGAGGCGCTCGTTCGTCGGGGCTTCCTGGCTTTCGTGCTGGTCTTCGCCGCTGCCGCCAGCGCGCAACTGGCATTCGGCGTCGTCGCGCCGTTCTTCTACCAGACTGGCCTCGGCTATTCGGCGGCCATCTACGGCCTCGTCGCGCTCGGCCTTGGCGGCGTCAATCTCGCCGGCGAACTGGGTTGCGCGCACTTCGCGCGCTTCATGCCGGCCCGCGTGATGGGCTTCGGCGCCTTCGCGCTATTCCTCGCCGGCGCCGCCGTCCTGACCGTAACAGGCATGACGCTGGGCCTCGATTTTGCGTCGATCACGATCGGCGGCGCGCTGGTGCTCGGCGGCTGCGGCGTGCTGTGCCCGATGATGTACGGCATGGCGCTCGGCCTGTTCGAAAGCGACCACGGCCTGATCGGCGGCCTGATCAGCGCGCTCTGCTATCTCGCGGTGAGCGGCGCCATGGCGATCGCGGCGGTGCTGCCTGAAGCAACGCAGGCGCCGCTCGGATGGCTGTATCTCGGCCTCTGCGCCGTCGCCGGAACGTTGCTCGCGATCTCGCTGCCATCGGCGCGCCACTCGACACAGACTTAAGGGAGGAACCAATCATGACCACCGTTGCCATTCGCGGCACGTTCTTCGACTTCGTCGACGATCCCTGGAAGCACGTCGGCGACGAGCAGGCCGCGGCGCGCTTTCACCAGGATGGCCTCATGGTCGTCACCGACGGCGTGATCAAGGCGTTCGGCCCTTATGACAAGATTGCCGCCGCCCATCCGGGCGTGGAGATCACCCACATCAAGGACCGCATCATCGTTCCGGGCTTCATCGACGGTCACATCCATCTGCCGCAGACCCGCGTGTTGGGGGCCTATGGCGAGCAGTTGCTGCCGTGGCTCCAGAAGTGGGTCTATCCGGAAGAGCTCAAATACCGGGATCGCAACTACGCGCGCGAGGGCGTCAAGCGCTTCCTCGACGCGCTGCTCGCCTCCGGCACCACCACCTGCCAGGCCTTTACCAGCTCCTCGCCGGTCTCGACCGAAGAGCTGTTCGAGGAAGCGGCCCGCCGCAACATGCGCGTCATCGCGGGCCTCACCGGCATCGACCGCAACGCGCCAGCCGATTTCATCGATACTCCTGACAATTTCTATCGCGACAGCAAGCGGCTGATCGCGCAGTACCACAACAAGGGCCGCAACCTCTACGCCATCACGCCGCGCTTTGCCTTCGGTGCCTCGCCGGAATTGCTGAGAGCGTGTCAGCGCCTCAAGCACGAACACCCGGACTGCTGGGTCAACACCCACATCTCCGAGAACCCGGCCGAATGCAGCGGCGTGCTGGTCGAGCATCCGGACTGCCAGGACTATCTCGGCGTCTACGAGAAGTTCGACCTGGTCGGTCCAAAGTTCTCCGGCGGCCACGGCGTCTATCTCTCCAACAACGAATTCCGCCGCATGTCGAAGAAGGGCGCCGCGGTGGTGTTCTGCCCGTGCTCGAACCTGTTCCTCGGCAGCGGCCTGTTCCGGCTCGGCCGCGCCACCGATCCCGAACATCGCGTGAAGATGTCGTTCGGCACCGACGTCGGCGGCGGCAACCGCTTCTCGATGATCTCCGTGCTCGACGACGCCTACAAGGTCGGCATGTGCAACAACACGCTGCTCGACGGCAGCATCGATCCCACGCGGAAGGACCTTGCCGAGGCCGAGCGGAACAAGCTCTCGCCCTATCGCGGCTTCTGGTCGATCACGCTCGGCGGCGCCGAAGGTCTCTACATCGACGACAAGCTCGGCAATTTCGAGCCCGGCAAGGAAGCTGATTTCGTCGCCCTCGATCCGAACGGCGGACAGGCCGCGCAAGCGTGGCATCAGTCGCTGATCGCCGATGGCGGGAGCCCGCGCACGATGGACGAGGCCGCGAGCATGCTGTTTGCCGTCATGATGGTCGGCGACGATCGCTGCGTCGACGAGACCTGGGTGATGGGCAAGCGTCTCTACAAGAAGAGCTGAAGCGGACGGCTGCCAATGAGCGCAACTCCTGACGCGGCTGGCCAGCCGGTCGCACTCGTCATCCAACGCCGCATTGCCGACGATGGCTTTGCTGCGTTCGCACGCTGGAACGGCGAGGTCGGCGAGGTGCTCGAGGCTTGGCCCGGCTTTCTCGGCCAGGAGGTGGTGCCGCCGCGACCGCCAGCGCATGTGGACTGGGTGACGATACTGCGTTTCTCCAGCCCCTCCGCAGCACGCGCCTGGCTCCAGAGCGATGTGCGGGCACGACTCATCGCGGAAGTGCAGCGCTTCTTCGTCGGTTCGGAGGACGTCCATATCCTGCCCGACACCGGCGTTCAGCGTGACAGCGCGGTCTCGGCCGTCATCTCCTTCAAAGTCCCTGATGGGCTCGAGGATGCGTTCCTGAAATGGCAGCAGCGCATCCAGGCGGCGGAGGCCGAGTTCAAGGGTTTCCTGCGCCACAAGATCGAGCGGCCGATTCCGGGCCTGCACGACGAATGGATCATCATCCTGTCGTTCGACTCTGATGCCAATCTCAATGCGTGGCTCGACTCGCCGTTGCGGCAGACCCTGCTGAAGGAGGGCGAACGCTTCAATGCCGGCATGAACGTGAAGCGGGCGAGCTACGGATTCAATTTCTGGTTCCCGGCCGGCAAGACGCCGGCTCCCGAGCAAGGGCCGGGCTTCATCTGGAAGAGCAACCTGATCGTCCTGCTGGTGCTCTATCCCGTGGTCTATCTCTGGGGCTACTTCATCAGCCGGCCGCTGATCGACAGTCATGGCGTGCCGGTCTGGCTATCGCTGTTCGTCGGCAATCTCGTCAGCACCCAGTTGCTCGGCTGGTGGCTGGTGCCCGCCGCCTTCAGGGCGCTCGACTGGTGGGTGAGGCCGACGGCGACGATCAGTCGCCAGATCGCGGGCTACGCACTGCTTGCGGCGCTCTACGTCGCGTCGATGGCCCTGTACGCGCTGCTGCTCGCGTGGCATTGGGGACGGTGAGGCCGGCCGGACGGGCGGCCTCAACCACCTTCTGGGCTCGTGACGACCATGTTCGCCCTGACATTTCTCGGGACCTCCGCCAGCGTTCCCTCGACCGAGCGCAACCATCCCGCGCTCCTCGTGGAGGCCGCAGGCAAGCGTGTCCTGGTCGATTGCGGCGAGGGCACGCAGCGCCAGTTGTTGCGCAGCGGCGCCGGCTTTCGGCGGCTCGACCGCATGTTGCTGACGCACGCGCATCTCGATCACATGCTCGGCATCCCCGGCCTGTTCTCGACGCTGGGCTTGCGGCAGACCTCCGACGTGATGACAATTCACGGCGGGGAAGGAACGCTCGACATCGTCATCCGAATGCTCGCAGGCCTGTGGGGCGCGGGCAGGGCGCCGATCCCGGTCGAGTTCGCGCCGCTGACCGAAGGACGGGTCATCGATGCCGGTGATTTCACCATCGACTGTTTTCCGGTCCGCCACCGCGACACCGACAGTTTTGGTTTCGTCTTCCAAAGCCCCGCGCGCCGTCGTCTTCGGCCTGATCGGCTCATGGCGCTTGGTGTCCCCGACGGTCCCTTGCGCGGCGAATTGGCCGCGGGGCGCCCGGTCGTGCTTGCCGACCGAACCGTCGACCCGGAAGACGTCCTGGGCCCGCCGAGCGGCGGCAGGAAACTCGTCGTGATCGGCGACACCGAGACCACCGAGGGGCTGTCGCAATACGTTGCCGACGCCGACGTGCTGGTGATCGAGGCGACGTTTCTCGATCGCGACGCGCCGATCGCGCGGAACTACGGCCATCTCACCGCGGCGGAAGCGGGTTCCTTGGCTGTCACGAACAACGTCGGACAACTCGTGCTGACGCATCTGTCGGGACGCTACGAAGACGAGGAGATACTCGCCGAGGCGGCAAGGATCTTCCCGAACACTCGGATCGCCGCAGACTTCGATCGCATCGTCGTCTAGTCAACCCATGGCGAGGCCGGGACTGTCCGAAAGAGCAGCAACGTTTCTCGGGCGTGAACGCAGTAAGAACATGCGACGATGTTCACAGAAGGACTGGACCGCAAACGCTGGCGCGGCTATATGACCGGCCTGCGAGCCGCTGATTTGCGGAACTTTCAGTCAGTCTTGCAGAACTCCGAAGAAAGCTTAGCAATTTCAAGCGCTTCGGTGGGGAATGGTGTAACGGTAGCACAACAGACTCTGACTCTGTTTGTCTTGGTTCGAATCCAGGTTCCCCAGCCAGTTCCTGGCCCTCTTCCCATGTGAAGTTCCCTGTCCTCCCGACCAGGATTTGCCCAGTTGATCGGCCGCGTCGCGCTCGCGACGCTTTGCCTCACTCGCATTCGTATTTCCGGGTCGGATCGCCGCGCGCAGTATCGTCCTTGGGCCGTACAACCCAAGGAGATCCCTAATGCCCTATGTCGATGGTTTCGTTCTCGCCGTGCCGAAGGACAATCTCGAGGCCTACAAGGCGATGGCGGCGACCGCCTGTGCGATCTGGATGGAGCACGGCGCGCTCGATTATGTCGAATGCATCGGCGACGACGTTCCCTATGGGGAGCTCACCTCGTTTCCGCGCGCGGTGATGGCGAAGGAAGACGAGGTCGTGGTGTTCGCCTGGATCGTCTACCGGGACCGGGAGAGCCGCGATGCCATCAACAAGAAGGTGATGGCGGATCCCCGGCTGAAAATGGAGGGCATGCCGTTCGACGGCAAGCGCATGATCTATGGCGGCTTCACGACGCTGCTCCGGGCGAGCGACGTCGTGACGTGAGGCGGAGCGGCTACTTGATCTTGTCGTAAGCGGCCGAGAAATCGCCCAGCGGCATCGGGATCGCGATCGTCTCCTTGGCCATGTTCTGGAAGGTGACCTTCAGCTGCTTGCCTGACCGCAAGGCGGCGAGCAGGTCCGGCGCGATCGGGGTCGAGGCGTAGCAGCCGCGGTTCTCGCAGGTCTGGATCTGGAGATCGACCGTCTTGCCCTCGTCGACCTGGAGTTTGGCACCGATGGGAAGGTTGAGGCCAAGCGGCAATTGCAGCAGCGCTACCGGCGTGCGGGTGTCGGGCGCGATGCGGATGTTGATCAGGAGGACGGTCTGGCCGGTCTTGGTCAGTACCGCGTTCTGCTCCATCGCGCATTCGAGTGGCGCATCGCGGCTGGCGCTGGTGCAGCGGACGATCCAGCCGGACTGCCCGGGAGTGCCGTCCGCCTGTGATTGCGTCGGGGCAGGCGCAGGCTGTGTGGCCGGGGCAGGGGGCGCGGTGTTTCTCTTGGCGCCCTGCTGGGCATGCGCAGCGCCAATTGACAAGACGGCTGCGGCAAGGGCGACAAGTCTGGATTGCATGAGCATGGCGAAACTGCGCTGGCGTGAAACAGGCGCCTCGCTGTAGCGTCGCCGAAGCCGCAGCGCAAGCTTACTCGGCGGCTTCCTTGACGCTGCCGTGCTCGGGGGCCTCGTCGCCTTCGCCATCGCCCGAACGGCCCCAGGTGGCGAACCAGTTGTTGAGCTTGTCGAGATAGAGATAAACCACGGGCGTGGTGAACAGCGTCAGCGCCTGGCTGACGATCAGGCCGCCGACCATGGCGTAGCCGAGCGGCTGACGGATCTCGGCGCCGGTGCCGTGACCGAGCATCAAGGGCACGCCGCCCAGAAGCGCGGCCATCGTCGTCATCATGATCGGGCGGAAACGCAACAACGCGGCCTGGCGGATCGATTCCTCCGGCGTCTTGTGCTCGTCGCGCTCGGCGGCGATCGCGAAATCGACCATCATGATGCCGTTCTTCTTCACGATGCCGATCAGCAGGATGATGCCGATCAGCGCGATCAGGCTGAAGTCGAAACCCGCCGCCATCAGGATTGCGAGCGCGCCGACGCCGGCCGAGGGCAGCGTCGACAGGATCGTGATCGGGTGGATGTAGCTCTCGTAGAGAATGCCGAGGATCAGGTAGACCACGACTAGGGCGGCGAGGATCAAGAGCGGCACGGTGCCGAGCGACTGCTGGAACGCCTGCGCGGTGCCCTGGAAGCTGGAGTTCAGCGTCGGCGGTGCGCCGAGATCGGCCATTGCCCGCTGCACCGCCTCCGTGGCCTGGCCGAGCGCCACGCCTTGCGCCAGGTTGAAGCTGATCGTGATCGATGGGAACTGGCCTTGATGGCTGATCGAGAGCGGACGGACCGGGTCGGTAGTCCAGGTTGCGAAGGTCGACAGCGGCACCTGGTCGCCGGTCAGCGGCGATTTCAGGTAGAGCTTGTTCAAGCTGTCGAGATTGCCCTGCATCTCCGGCAGGATTTCCAGAATGACCTTGTAGGTGTTGAGCTGGGTGAAATACTGCGTGACCTGCCGCTGTCCGAAGGCGTCATACAGCGTGTCGTCGATCAGCTGCGGCTGGATGCCGTAGCGGGCGGCGGTGTCGCGGTTGATCTTGAGCTGCACCGTTGTGCCCTGCGTCTGCTGGTCGGTCGCGACGTCGCGCAGCTGCGGCAGGGTCTGCATTTTGGCGAGGATCTTGGGCGCCCATTCGTTGAGCTCGTCAAGATTGGCGTCCTGCAGCGTGAATTCGAACTGCGTGCGCGTCGGCCGGCCGCCGAGCCGGACGTCCTGGGCCGCCTGCATGTAAAGCCGGGCGCCCTCGACCTTGTCGAACTGCGGACGCAGCCGCGCGATGATCTGCTGAGCAGAGGCCTCGCGCTGATCGCGAGGTTTCAGCGTGATGAACAGGTTGCCGTTGTTGCCGGCGCGGCCGCTGCCGCCGATCGACATGGCAACGCTGGCAACGTCGGGATCGGCCATGATGATCTTGCCGAGCTCCTCCTGGCGCCGGGTCATCTCCTTGAACGAAATGTCCTGCGAGGCTTCCGAGGTGGCGGTGATCAGGCCGACGTCCTGCTGCGGGAAGAAGCCCTTCGGGATCAGGACGAACAGGTAGATCGACAGTCCGAGCGTGACGAAGAAAATTGCAAGCGTGGTGCGCCGCCAGGCGAGGGCGTGATCGAGCACATATTCGTAGCCGCGCAGCATCGCGTCGAAGGCGCGCTCGCTCCATTGATAGAAGCGGCCGTGCTGAACCTCGCCATGGGCGCGCAGGAAGCGCGAGGCCATCATCGGCGTCAGGGTCAGCGACACGAACATCGAAACGAAGATGGTCATCGCCAGCACCACGGCGAATTCGCGGAACAGGCGCCCGATGATGCCGCCCATCAGCAGCAGCGGGATCAGCACCGCGACCAGCGAGATGCTGATCGAGACGATGGTGAAGCCGATTTCCTTGGAGCCCTTGAAGGCGGCCTCCATCGGCGAGTCGCCTTCCTCGATGTAGCGGGTGATGTTCTCGAGCATCACGATGGCGTCGTCGACCACGAAACCGACCGCAATGGTGAGTGCCATCAGCGACAGATTGTCGAGCGAATAGCCGACCGGCCACATCAGGGCGCACGCGCCCAGCAGCGCCAATGGCACCGTGACGGTAGGAATGACCGTCGCCCAGAAGCTGCGCAGGAAAATGAAGATCACCATGACCACGAGTGCGATGGTCAGCAGCAGCGTGAATTGGACGTCCTCGACCGCGGCGCGGATGGTGGTGGTTCTGTCGCTGATGAGCTCGATCTTGATCGCGGGCGGGATCGCTGCCACGAGGCGGGGCAGGGTCGCCTTGATCCGGTCCACGGTCTCGATGACGTTGGCGCCGGGCTGCTTGAAGATCACCAGGAAGACGCCGCGCTTGCCATTGGCCCAGGCCGCCTGCTTGGCGTCTTCGGCGGCGCTGACCGCTCGGCCGATGTCGCGAATCCGCAACGGACCCCCGTTGCGATAGGCGATGATGACGTCATTCCAGTCCTTCGACTGGGTGAGCTGGTCGTTGGCGTAGATCGTATAGGCGCGTTTTTCGCCGTCGATATTGCCCTTGGGGCTGTCCACCGTGGTGATCGCAATCTGGCTGCGCACGTCCTCCAGCGACAGGCCCTTGGCGACGAGCTTCGCCGGGTCGACCTGGATGCGGATCGAAGGTTTCTGCTGGCCGCCGATGAAGACCTGGGCGACGCCCGACAGCTGGCTGATCTGCTGAGCAAGCTGGGCGTCGACCGCGTCGCTGACGCTGGTCAGCGGCAGCGTCTCTGATGTCGCCGACAATAGCAGGATCGGCGCGTCGGCCGGGTTGACCTTGCGGTAGGTCGGGGGCGAGGGCAGGTTTTTGGGCAACTGCCCGCTGGCAGCGTTGATGGCGCCCTGGACGTCATTCGCGGCGCCGTCGATGTTGCGATTGAGGTCGAACTGGATGGTGATCGACGCCGTGCCCAGATAGCTCGTCGAGGTCATCTGCGCGATGCCGGGGATCTGGGCGAACTGCCGCTCCAGCGGCTGCGCGACCGAGGAGGCCATCGTCTCGGGGCTGCCGCCGGGCAGGTTGGCGGTGATCTGGATGGTCGGAAAGTCCACCTGCGGCAGCGGCGCAACCGGAAGCAGCGGATAGGCGACGAGACCGACGAAGAGGATCCCCGCCATCAGCAGCGAGGTGCCGATGGGATAACGGATGAAAGGTGCCGAAATCCCGCCTTCGGTCATTCCTGTCGTACCTTGCTCTGGGCCCGATCGGAGCTTGCCACTGCCGTCGACACGAGGCTTCCGGGCTGGACCTTGAACTGGCCGCCGACGATCACCTGCTGGCCCGGGCTCAAGCCTTCCTCGATGACCGAACGTCCGTCGATGCCATAGCTGACCTTGACCTTGTGAACCTCGGCCTTGTTGTCCTGATTGACCGTATAGGCGTAGAGGCCGTTGGTAGAATGCTGGACCGCATCATCAGGAACCACGGTCGCATCCTTGAGCGTCCGCACCAGGAGCCGCGTCGAAACCGACTGGCCCGGCCACAGCGCGTGGTCCTTGTTGTCGAACACCGCCTTGAGACGGATCGTTCCGCTGGTCGTGTCGACCTGGTTGTTGATGACCGCGAGCTTGCCCTCGGCCAGCGTCTTCTTGCCGTCGGTCGTGAAGGCAATCACCTTCAGCGCGCCGGCCTTCTGGCCTTCGGTGATATAGGGGAGCTGGTCTTCCGGAGCGGTGAAGATCACGGCGATCGGTTCGACCTGCGAGATCATGACGATGCCCGTCTGGGTCGAGGCGTTGACGATGTTGCCGATGTCGACCTGGCGGAGCCCTGCGACACCGGTGATCGGTGCCTTGATCTGCGTGTAGTCGAGCTGGGTCTGGGCGTTGGCGATCGCGGCTTCGTCGGCGGCGATCTGGGCGGTGAGCTGCGCGACGGTGGAGCGCTGGGTATCCACCCGCTGTGTTGTTGCGAATTCGCCAAGCTTCACGGCGCGCTGGAGCTCCAGATTGGCGTTGGCGAGGTTTGCCTCGTCCTGCGCCTTCTTGGCCTTGGCCTGGTCAAGCGCGGCTTGGTAGGGCCGGGGATCGATCGAGACCAGAAGGTCGCCCTGCTGGACGATCTGGCCCTCCTTGAACTCGAGCCTGATGATCTGGCCGTCGACCCGGCTGCGGACCTGGACGGTGTTGAAGCCCTGGACCGTGCCGAGACCGGTCAGGTAGACCGGGAAGTCGGCCTTCTGGACCGGCGCGACGCTGACGGGAATAGCGGACGGGCGGGGCGACGCCTTCTGTGCTGTCTGGGCCTGTCCGGCCGAGCCAAATCTCTGCCATCCATAGTAACCTGCGGAGGCCACGGCCGCGATGATCAAAATCCAGAGGATCGGCCGGGACTTTTTCATATCGTCTCGTGTCGGCTCTCGTGCCCTACGCTTACGAAATATGGGGCCAATCATACGGTTCCAGCGCGCTTGTATAATACACGCCAAGTTCCAGTGTAAACAGCACTATCAGTTCGGAAACCTAAACAATTGGAAAGCTTTGCACGCCCTGGGCAGTGCTCTGGCGCCGCGCTGTGCAGGGCTGCATTTTTGCGGGCGCGACCGATCGGCGTGCCCCCTCTTGCGCAGCACCGATAGCGGTGTGCTCAGGCCGAATGGCGCTGCGCTGAGTCCTGGTTCGGATCAGTCACGAGAACGGTTCTAAATCGCGCGGAGGCCGTTTCGGTTGTCAGGGATTTCGGCATCGTTCATATCGGCGCCGCCACGAATGGAGCGCAGGATGGACGAGCTGAACGGCAAGCTGATCGCGTGTCAGATTTTGATCACGGGATTGATCGCGCGTGTCGCCAACGAGCAGCGCGATCCCTTGCGCTTCCTCACCGACTTTCGCGACGAGATCAAAGCCGTCGTGAACGGCGTCAACATCGCCGGCATGGACAGCACCGATCGCGTGCGCGCGGTCGCGCAGAAGACGGTCGACGAATTGTTCTCGCTGATGAAGCCGCCGAGTAGCGACTGAGAGCGAACGTCTTTCTGCGTTGTCTTTAGAACGAGTCCAATCTCGATCTTAGAACGATTTCAAACTGTAGTTTAGAATCGCTTTGATCTGGATTGATTCAAGGGTTCTCGCGGGCGGCTCGCATTGACCCGCTATTTTGTGGCCGATACCAACAGCCATCGTTCGTCGAAGTGAATGAGCGAACAGGAATATGGGGCGTTTGGTAATGGGGCAGGTGGTCGCACCGAAGTCGTTGCGTTCGGTCGCAGCATTCGATTTGATGGATGAGAGGTTCGCGGGCGTTTCCGGCAAAAAAGTTTCGGCGGTCGCGAGCTTGATCGCGGTGGCGTCGGTGTCGGGCGGCGCGCAGGCGCAGCAGTCGAACCTGCCGCCGGTGACGGTCGATGCTCCGGTCGAGCGGCCGCGTCCGGCTGCCTCGAAGCCTTCACCCGAGCAGGTCCGTGCCCGCAACGCGCTTCGCCGCGCCGCGCAGCGGCAGCAAGCGCCGCAGACGGCTCCCGTCACGCCGTCAGGCCCCGCCGACGCCAATCCCTATGCCGATCCCGCGGCGCCCTACAAGGTCGATCACGTGCAGGCCTCGGGCAAGTTTCCCGAGAAGATGTTGAACACGCCGAAGAGCATTACGGTGCTCAGCAAGGAAGTGCTCGAGGACAAGAACGCCACGACGCTGAAGGAGATCGGACGCTCAACGGCGGGCGTGACGCTCGGCTCGGGCGAGGGCGGCAACGCGTTCGGCGACCGCTTCTTCATCCGCGGCTTCGACGCGCGCAACGACGTCTTCATCGACGGCATCCGCGATCCCGCGGTCTCGATCCGCGAGAACTTCTTCACCGAGCAGATCGAGATTCTGCGCGGCCCGGCATCCTCCTATGCCGGCCGGGGCACCGCCGGCGGCGCCATCAACATCGTCACCAAGCAGGCCGGCGACGTCAACTTCAAGCGGATGGATAGCGAGTTCGGAACCGACATGACCAAGCGTGTCACGCTCGACGTGAACCAGGTCATCGATCCGACCTTCTCGGTGCGCACGGGCGGCCTGTTCCAGGACGCCAACATCGCCGGACGCAACTACGTCACCGACAATCGCTGGGGCAGCTTCATTTCGACCAAGTACACCCCGACCAACGACATCAAGATCACGACGAACTACGTCCATACCGATCTCAGCGGCTATCCCGATTTCGGCGTGCCCTATTACAAGCAGGGCAACGTGCCGGTGACCTCGGCGGGCATTCCGCGCGAGAACTGGTACGGCTTCCTCAACCGCGACTTCCAGACCGCGCGGCAGGATTTCGGCACCGGCACCATCGAGTACAAGGTCAACGAGGCCATCACCCTGACCAGCAAGGTGCGCGGCGAGCACTCGCTGCTCAACTACATCGGCACGCTGCCGCAAAACCCGAACACGACCAGCCCCAATCCGCTGCTCTGGACCACGACGGCGAGCGCGCAGAGCCGCTACCAGAACGTCGACGTATGGGCCAACCAGAACGAGGCCACCTTCAAGCTCGACACCGGCGGGGTCAAGCACACGGCGGTGTTCGGCGTCGAATATTCGAACGAGAACATCTCGATCGACCGCTATGCCGGTCTCGCGTCAGAACTGTCCGGCTCCGCTTTCACGAGCAGCGGTGCCGTCCAGAACGTCAATCTGTACTCCCCGCAATACACCAATATTCCCTTCGGTACGCCGTCCCTGCTTGGAAATCCGACCCGCTATGGCGTCAACACCAGCAGCGTGTACGTCATGGACACCGCGAACTGGCAGGACACCATCATCGTCAACGGCGGCGTGCGCTACGACGGCTACAGCCAGAGTGCCTCGAATAATAGCCCGAACTATGTGAAGCAGAATTCCGATCTGGTGAACTACAACGTCGGTGTGGTCTACAAGCCGATGTCGATCGGTAGCGTCTATGCAGCCTATGCGACATCGGCCAATCCGTTCGGGTCGGAGCTGGATGCGACCGGCACCGAATACGGCGGCGTTCCCCCCAACTCGACCATCCTGCTCGGGCCCGAGCGCAACAAGGCGATCGAACTCGGCACCAAATGGGAGCTTGCGGATCGCCACTTGCTGGTGACCGGTGCGCTGTTCCAGACCACCAAGGACAACGCGCGCGAGACCGTCAACAACCTGCTCACATCGGGTGCTGCCTACAGGATCCAAGGCATCGACATCGAGGCGGAGGGCAAGATCACCGACCGCTGGAGCATCTTCGGCGGCCTGGTGCTGATGCAGTCGAAGGTCACGCAGAGCGGCGTTGCTTCGAATATCGGGCTGCAACTCGCCAACATCGCCCACCAGTCGTTCAGCATGCTCACCAAGTACAAGTTCGATGGCGGTTGGGAACTCGGCGGGCAGGCGGTGTACCGTTCGAAGGTCTATGGCGGCACGTTCGCGGCCAACACCAACGAGCTGCCGAGCTATTGGCGTTTCGATGCGTTCGTCGAGAAGAAGATCGACCAGAACTGGACCATGAAGCTCTACGCGCAGAACCTCACCAACAAGCTCTATTACGACTCGTTCTATCGCAGCAACGTTCCGTTCGTGGCGGTCGCGCCGGGACGGGCATTCTACGTCGTGACGACAGCGAAGTTCTGATCATGTTGACCTGCCTGCCTGGCGTTCTCAGCAAGGATGATGTGGCGGATTTCCGCCGCATCATGGACGTCAGCGACTGGGAGGACGGCCGCTCCACCGCCGGCGCGCAGTCAGCGATGGTCAAGCGCAACGAGCAATTGCCGCCGGATAGCGAGGTCGCGCGCAAGCTCGGCAACCGCATCATCTCGGCGCTGACCTCGAACCCGCGCTTTATTGCGGCGGCGATCCCGCTGCAAATCTTCCCGCCGCTGTTCAACCGCTATGCGGCGAGCAGCGGCCATCATTTCGGCCTGCACGTCGACAATGCGATCCGCGGCGACCGCCTGACGGGCCTTCGCATCCGCACGGACCTGTCGGTCACGCTGTTCCTCGCCGAGCCGGAAGACTATGACGGTGGCGAACTTGTGATCGAGGACACCTATGGTTCGCACGAGGTCAAGTTGCCAGCCGGGGACTGCGTGCTCTATCCCTCGACCAGCCTCCATCTGGTCACCCCCGTGACCAGGGGAACGCGGGTTGCGTCTTTCTTCTGGCTTCAGAGCATGATACGGGACGATCAAGCTCGGAGCATGATCTTTGACCTCGACACCGCGATACAGGCGCTGGTGGAACGGCTCGGGCGTGACGATCCCGAAACGGTCAAATTGACGGGTATCTATCACAACCTCATTCGCTACTGGGCCGAAGTATGAAGACTATGTCCTTCCAAGCAAGCCTTGCCACAGCTTTGATGCTGGCGGCCACCTGGCTCGCATCCCCCGTTTCTGCCCAGACACAAAGCCCCCCGGCACCGGCGCAATCGGTGGCTCAGCCAGCCCCGGCCGGCCCGACCCCGATGGCGCCAGGAGCCTCCGCGCCCGCAACCCAGGAGCCTTCGGTTTCGACGCCAGCCGCTCCCACGGCGCCTCTCGCGGCCACCGTTTCGACGACCGCAAAGCCCGATGCGGCCGCCGTCGCGCCGGCCATGAAGGAATTGTCGCCCTGGGTGATGTTCATGTCGGCGGACGTTATCGTGAAGGCGGTGATGATCGGGCTCGCCTTCGCCTCGCTGATGACCTGGACCGTCTTCATTGCCAAGTCGATCGAGCTGTCGGTCGCATCTACCAAGCTCCGGTCGGCGCTGAAGAAGATTGCGGAGGCGCGCTCGCTCGCCGAAGCGCAGATGGCCCTCGGCACCAAGCAGGGCATCCTGCCGTCCTTCCTGACGGCAGCGCTGCGTGAGGCGCGGATGTCGGCCGGCTTGTCCAGCGATGCCGGCATCAAGGAGCGCGCGGCTTCCAGCTTTTCCGAGATCGTGCGCGCGGAACAGCGGCGCATCCGGATCGGCATGGGCGTGCTTGCGACCATCGGCTCGACCTCGCCTTTCGTGGGCCTGTTCGGCACGGTCTGGGGCATCATGAACAGCTTCATCGGAATCTCGAAGTCGCAGACCACGAACCTCGCCGTAGTCGCGCCCGGCATTGCCGAAGCGCTGCTCGCCACTGCGATCGGCCTCGTCGCCGCCATTCCCGCCGTCATCATCTACAATCATTTTTCGCGCGTGACGAAGGGCTATCTCGAGCTCGTCAGCCGCGCCTCGGGCGCGGCGGGACGGCTGCTCTCGCGCGATCTCGACCGCAGCCACGGCAGCGTGCATTCGCGCGCAGCGGAGTGAACCATGGGTGTTTCGCTCGCAGACAACGACGGCGAAGACGACGATTTCTCGGAGACGCATGACATCAACGTCACGCCGTTCATCGACGTCATCCTGGTGCTGCTGATCATCTTCATGGTCGCGGCGCCGCTCTCCACGGTCGACCTGCCGATCGATCTGCCGACGTCGAGCGCGACGCCGCAGAAGAAGCCGGACAAGCCGACTTACCTCAGCATCAAGCCCGATCTGACGCTCGCGATCGGAGAGAACCCGGTTCACCGGGCCGAGTTGATCGGGACCCTCGACGGCCTGTCCGACATGAGCAAGGATAAGTATGTGTTCCTGCGCGCCGATCGTTCGGTGCCGTATGGCGAATTAATGGGAGTTATGGAGCTCTTGCGCTCAGGCGGCTATACACGGGTGAAACTGGTCGCGCTGGAAGGCGCGCCGGGGGCGCCTGCTCCAGGCGCCGCTCAGCCCTAAGAAGACGCACAATGTCGGACGAAGTCAGGCCATCCCGGAAGCTCTGGATCCTCGCGGCGGTCGCGGCGCTCGCGCTCCATCTGGGTGGTGCTGCGCTCGCGCTGGCGCATCTGCGGGCCGACGACGACGGCGACGGCCTGGGTGCCAACGGTGCAGAGTTCGCCGTCGAGATGGCATCGCCCAAGGCGCCCGAGACCGATCTGCCGCCCGGACCCGACAGCGAAGCGATGCAGGAACAGCAGGCGCTCCCCGAGCAGAAGGCCGAGACCAAGGAGACTGAGCTTCCAAAGGATCAGTCTCAGGAGGTCGAGGATCCCGACCGCGTCGTGACCGAGAACAACGCGAAGAAGCCGACGGAGGACGATCCGAAGATTCAGGCGGTCGAGACTCCCGCCGCCGAAGCCTCGCCGAAATCGGTTGCCACCGCGCGGCAGACGCTCGAGGAGGATGCGCGCGAGGCCGAGAAGGCACTGGCGCCCGTCATCGGTATCGGCAAGGACATCCTGAAGCTGACGGCCGATTGGAACCGCAAGATCAGCGCGCATCTGGCGCTGCACAAGGTCAATCCGGACGGCAAAGTGCCCAATAACCAGAAGGTCAAGGTGAGCTTCGCGATCAACCGGAAGGGCAACGTGCTGTCGGTGGATGTCGTGGAATCGTCGGGGGATGGAGCCTACGATGCGGCGGCGGTGTCGATCGTCCGCAAGTCCGATCCCATCCCGCAGCCGCCCGCCGGACTGACCGAAGACCGGTTCGAACGTACGGTCGACATCATCTTCACTCCGCCGGACGCGAAGAAGAAAAAGACGGCTCAGCGCCAGTAGAGCCGGATCCCAACATAGACCACGACCAGGCACACAAAGATCAGCGCTACCGGGAGCGGCCGTTTCTGGCTTCCAGCGAACGCCGCCGCTCCGAAGGAGGCGGCCTTCTTCGGTTTCGGCGCCGGCCGGCGGAAAGCGGTAACATTATCCGCCGCTGGTTCAGACGGACGGGGGCGGACGTCGGGTGGCGATCCGGCGCCGCCCATCTCGACATAATAGGCCCTGTAGATCGCGCCGATGGTGGCTTCGCTGGCCTCGTTCTCGCTCATCTGCGTCAGCAGGTTCCTGTAGCTGGCGAGAAACTCCTGGGCCTCAGGTGGCAGCGCGGACGCCCCGTTGAGCTTGGCCATCATGTTCCAGGTGGCAAAATCAGCGCGGGCGCGGGTGTCGGCGCGTCGCGCGATCAGCATATCGGCAGCTTTGACCAAGTCGGCCTCTGGCCCTTCGGCGTAGGAGTGTTCTGTTCAACTAAACGTTGCCGGTGAGGAACAGAACAGCCTGAATCACATAACCGGTCAACGTTCGCAGTATTGCTGAAATAACATCAAGATTTAGACCGAACTGCGAACCCGCAAGCGGCAGCAGGATCAACAGGCCGATCAGGATCAGCATACCGAACGGCTCGAGCCGGGACAGCGGCGCGGCGAGGGGGCGGGGCAGCAGCCCGACCGCAACGCGTCCGCCATCGAGTGGCGGTATCGGCATCATGTTGAACACGGCCAGGATCGCGTTGATCACGAGGGCATTCTTGAGGTTGTCGGCAACCCATTTCGCCGAGCTCGCGGGTACCAGGGGGAGGGCATGGAAGGCGAGGGCCGCGGCCAGCGCCAGCAGGATGTTGGTGACGGGCCCAGCCAGCGCCACCCAGACCATGTCGAGCCTGGGGTTGTTCAGCTTGCGGAAGTTCACCGGCACCGGCTTGGCATAGCCGAACAGGAATGGCGAATGCGCGAATAGCAACATCGCGGGCAGGATCAGGGTGCCGAACGGATCGATATGCCGAAGCGGATTGAAGCTGACGCGGCCGAGCTGCGAGGCCGTGTTGTCCCCGAGCCGGTCCGCGACGAAGGCGTGCGCGGCCTCATGAAAGGTAATCGCGAGCACCAGCGGCAGCACCCAGACGGAAAGATCATAGAAGGAGATGTTCACGGCTCGTCCGTTCCGGTTCGCATGCGCGCTTTGCAAAGCAGGCCGTATAGGGCCACAACCCTTTACGATCTACTGTTATATGGCGCCCAATTGCGAAATTGCCCGCTGCAGATGATCCGCCAGCAGTGCCACCGGACGCGACAGGTTGCGCGCGCGGTGGAGGCGGATGTCCGCCGCCGGCAGCGGCGGCAGGCCGTCGCGTTCGGACAGAACGCGCAGGCGAGGGGGCAGGGTGCTAGCCTTCACGACCGTGATCGCGAGACCCTCTGCCGCGATCGCTTCCACCGCTGCAAGCGTCCGGCTGACGAAGGCGAGCCGCCACGGACGGCCGGCGGCATCGAGGGCCTCAGTGGCCCACTGCCGGAACAGGCAGCCCGGCGGGTAGAGTGCGACGGGCAGCGTGGGGCGCTGTGGCCCGGCTGAGTAGGACGCGGCTGCGGCCCAGACTGCCTGCTCGCGTCTCAGCAGTTCGCCATTGCCGCTTCCTTCCGGATGCATGGCGATGACGAGGTCATAGTCTTCGCCGAGCCGGGCCAGCATCGTCGCCGTCAGCCCCGTCTCGATCTCGACCCGGATCTCCGGACGACCTCTGGCAAAATGCGCCAGCAATGGCGGAATGACGATCGTGCCGTAATCGTCCATCACGCCGAGGCGGACCACGGCATCGGGTTTGCTCGGGCGGAGCGCATCGACCGCCTCTGCATTGAGGTCGAGAAGCCGTCTTGCATAGACGAGCAGCTCGTGACCGGCCGCGCTCAGCGCCACGCCCGACCTTGTGCGGTGAAACAGCCTGACGTTAAGCCGCTCTTCGAGGCGCCTGATCTGGACGCTCACCGCCGATTGGGTGCGGTTGAGGATCGCGGCCGCGCGCGTGAACGACCGATGATCGGCGACGGCGAGGAAGGCCCTCAGAAGGTCGGGGTCGAGATCGGACGCGGTCATGACGAAAACTTATCCTGGCATGACGGAAATTCCATTCCCCGTTTCGGCGCGTCTCCTATGCTGACCGAAAGCCATCGGGAGGAATCGTGGGCGAGGTTCTCGGCGTTCTTGCCGCCGTGTTGTCGAGCGCGCTGGGCGGGACGTCCATCGGTGCCACGCGCTATCTCGTGGGGAGCATCGATCCGCTCGCGATCGGCTCGTTCCGGTTCGGCATCGGCTTTCTCCTGTTGCTGCCGCTGGCGCTGCTGCGCGGCGATCGCTGGCCGAAGCGAGGGGATTGGGGTGCCGCCGTCGCGCTCGGCATCCTGTTCTTTGCGCTGTTTCCGATCCTGTTCAACGCGTCGCTGATCTTCACGACCGCAGCGCGCGGCGCGCTGGCTCTGTCGACGCTTCCCTTGCTGTCGCTCGTGATCGGGGCTGCGCTCGGCGCCGAAGCCCTGACCTGGCGCAAATCGGTCGGTGTCGTGATCGCGACCCTTGGCGTTGCTGTGGCGCTTCTGTCCGACCTGACCTCAGCCCCGTCGGGCGCCTGGCGCGGCGATCTCCTGATGATGGCGGCTGCACTGTGCATGGCGCTCTACGGCATCTGGTCGAAGCCGCTGATCCGGCGTTCCAGTCCGATCGCCTTTACGACCATGAGCATGGCGGCCGGCGCGGCCTCCCTCGTCCTGCTCTCGTCCATCCGCGGCAGTTTTGCGCCCGTCGCGGGCTTCGGGCTGCCACAGTGGCTGGGCGCCCTCTATCTGGGTGCCTTCGGCGCAGCGCTGACCTTCTATCTCTGGGCCTTCGCGCTGGAGCGGACGACGCCGACGCGCGTCGCGATCTCGGTGACGGTCAATCCGGTCACGGCATCGCTGGTCGGGGCCTGGCTGCTGAACGAGCCGCTGCGCTGGAATTTAGCGGCCGGCATCGTCGCGGTGTTTGCCGGGATCTGGGTCGCGACGACCGCGGGCAAAGGCAGCGATAAGCAAGCCTGAGGTCTTCATGAAGCTGATCGCTGAGGCTCCTCAATCGACCGCAGCGTGATCGACTTGATGCCATAGTGCATGTGACTGTAGCGCTTGACGTACTCCCAAGCGCTTTGCCTCGCTCCTATCAGACCCGTGAAGCGGAAATTGAGAGGACGACCACCGATCTTCACCAGCCAATACCAGTCCTCCTGCTCGACGGTGATAGGAGCCTGCTCTGGCGCCTCGACGGCGGGACGCAGGAACCACTTGTCGTCCTTGGCTTCCCAATAGAACTCCATCAGGCTCTCCTCATCGCAGTGGAAGATGCGGACGTTGAGTCCTCCGCCTCGAACCGCACGCGCCGCACAGGCATCCGCCTTCCCGAATCATGGCGCTCCTCAATAGGTCGCGCGTCCGCCAGAGATGTCGAACACCGCGCCGGTCGAGAACGCGCAATCCTCGGATGCGAGCCAGGCCACCATCGCGGCGAGCTCTTCCACCAGCACGAACCGTCCCTTCGGAATCTTCGACAGCATGAAGTCGATATGCTGCTGCGTCATCTGGTCGAAGATCGCGGTCTTCGCCGCTGCCGGCGTCACCGCGTTGACGAGGATGTCGTGGCCGGCGAGCTCTTTGCCGAGCGATTTCGTCAGCGCGATCAGTCCGGCCTTGGACGCCGAATAATGCGCCGCGTTCGGATTGCCTTCCTTGCCGGCGATCGAGGCGATGTTCACGATGCGCCCGTATTTCTGCTTGAGCATAATGGGCACGATGGCCTTGCAGACGATGAAGGGACCGTCGAGGTTGATGCGCAGCACCTTGCGCCATTCCTCGAGGTCGGTCTCCCAGACCGGCTTGTTGATTCCGGCAATGCCAGCATTGTTGACGAGAATGTCGATCCTGCCGAAGGCGGCCAGCGTGGCATCGCGCGCCTGCTCGACGGCCGCGGTGTCGGTGACGTCGACCTTGAAGACTTTCGTTTCGCCGCCAATCTCTTTTGCCGTCTTCTCGGCGAGTGCAGCGTCGAAATCCCAGATCGCGACCTTGGCGCCGGAGGCGACGAAGCGTTCGGTGATGGCGCGGCCAAAGCCCTGCGCGCCGCCCGTGACGATGGCGATGCGGCCGTTGAGATCGATCTTGTTCATGAGATCTGCTCCCGAGCGTCAGAGCATGTATCCGCCGTCGACGACCAGATCGACGCCGGTGGTGAAGGCGCTCTCGTCGCTGCCGAGATAGACCGCCATGGATGCGATCTCCTCGGCGGTGCCGAGCCGGCCCATCTTCTGGCGGGAGATGAACATCTCCTTGCCCTGCGGTCCTTGCGCGGCGGCGCGGTCGAGCATCGAAGGGGTCTCGACGGTACCGGGGCAGATCGAGTTGCAGCGGATGCCCTTGGTGATGAAGTCGAGCGCGACCGCGCGCGACAGCAGCGACACTGCCGCCTTCGACGAGCTGTAGACATAGCGATTGGCCGGCGGCCGCAAGGCCGCGCAGGACGAGATGTTGACGATGCTGCCACCGCCGCCCGCGATCATGTCGGGCAGGAACGCCTTGATGGTCCGGTGCATCGATTTGACGTTGAGGTCGAACGAAAAGTCGAAATCCTCTTCCGAGCATTCCAGGATGGTGCCGTGGTGCACGAAGCCCGCCGCGTTGAGCAGAATGTCGATCTTGCCGACGCGCTTGGCAAAGGCGTTGACGTCGGCGGTGTTGCGGACGTCGAGCCTGGCGACCTCGGCGATGCCTCCCTTGGTCAGGCTCGCGATTCCGGCCTCGTTGATGTCGGTGGCGATCACGGTTGCGCCTTCGCGCGCGAATGCGATGGCGCATGCGCGCCCGATGCCTGCCGCAGCAGCCGTGATGACGGCGCGCTTGCCCTTGAGGCGGTCTGCCATGTTGTTCTCCTTTGAATTGTCTCTCGTCATTCCGGGGCGCGACGCAGTCGCGAGCCCGGAATCCATAACCACGATCGGGAATATGGATTCCGGGTCTGCGCCTTACGGCGCATCCCGGAATGACAATCTTTCCTAGTGGTTATCCCGCGCCACGCCAAACGTGCCGGCGACGTTCTGATAACGCGTGGCAAGCTCCATGCAGGCACCCGTCGACTGCTGGCCGACGGTGTTGCGGTAGATCTCCTGCCAGGGCGTCTGGTTCGGCGGATGCTTGAAGCCGCCATTGGCCCTGAGCTCGGCGTGGCGCTTCTTCAACTCCTCGTCCGAGATCATGATGTTGGCGCTGCCCTTGTTGAGGTCGATACGCACCTTGTCTCCGGTCTTCAGGATCGCAAGACCGCCATTGGCGGCGGCTTCCGGCGAAGCATTGAGGATGGAGGGCGAGCCCGAGGTGCCGGACTGGCGGCCATCGCCGATGCAGGGCAGGGACAGGATGCCGCGTTTGATCAATGCTGCCGGCGGCTGCATGTTCACGACCTCGGCGCCGCCGGGGTAGCCGATCGGACCGGTGCCACGGATGAACAGCACGCAGCGCTCGTCGATGTCGAGCGAGGGATCGTCGATCCGCTCGTGGTAATCCTCCGGCCCTTCGAACACGATGGCGCGGCCTTCGAAGGCATTGAGGTCCTTCGGATTGCTGAGATAGCGGTCGCGGAATTCCTTGGAGATCACCGACGTCTTCATGATCGCGGAATCGAACAGATTGCCCTTCAGCACCAGGAAGCCGGCATCCTTCACCAGCGGCTTGTCGTAAGCCCAGATCACGTCGTTGTCGGGCGCCGGCGCATCCTTGCAGTTCTCGCCGATGCCGCGGCCGTTGACCGTAACTGCATCCTCATGGATGCGCTTGTGCTTCATCAACTCGCGCACCACCGCCGGCACGCCGCCGGCGCGGTGGAATTCCTCGCCGAGATAGAAGCCGGCCGGCTGCATGTTGACGAGCAGGGGCACGTCGTGGCCGACTTTCTGCCAGTCCTCGATCGAGAGCTCGACGCCGATGTGGCGGGCCAGGGCGTTGATGTGGATCGGCGCGTTGGTCGAGCCGCCGATGGCCGAGTTGATCACGATGCAGTTTTCGAACGCCTTGCGGGTCAGGATGTCCGAGGGCTTCAGGTCTTCCCAGACCATCTCGACGATGCGTTTTCCGGTCTCGTAGGCGATCTGGCCGCGCTCGCGATAGGGGGCGGGGATCGCCGCACAGCCCGGCAGCGAGAAGCCGAGCGCTTCGGCAAGCCCGTTCATGGTCGAGGCGGTGCCCATCGTGTTGCAATGGCCGACCGAGGGCGCCGAGGAGGCCACGATCTCCATGAACTCTTCATAGTCGATCTCGCCGGCCGCGAGCCGCTCGCGCGATTTCCATACGATGGTGCCGGAGCCGGTGCGCTCGCCATTGTGCCAGCCGTTCAGCATCGGTCCGCCCGACAGCACGATCGCGGGCAGGTTCACGGTGGCCGCCGCCATCATGCAGGCCGGCGTGGTCTTGTCGCAGCCGGTGGTGAGCACGACGCCGTCGAGCGGATAGCCGTAAAGGACCTCGACCAGGCCGAGATAGGCGAGGTTGCGGTCGAGCGCCGCGGTCGGGCGCTTGCCGGTTTCCTGGATCGGGTGGGTCGGGAATTCCATCGCGATGCCGCCGGCTTCGCGGATGCCCTCGCGGACGCGATGGGCGAGCTCGATGTGGTGGCGGTTGCAGGGAGAGAGATCGTTGCCGGTCTGGGCGATGCCGATGATCGGCTTGCCCGACTGCAACTCGGCACGGGTAAGGCCGTAGTTCAGGTACCGCTCCATGTAGAGCGCGGTCATGCCCGGATTGTGCGGGTTGTTGAACCATTCCTGCGAGCGAAGGTGGCGGCGAGAACCGTTGCTGCCGGCGGCATGCCCATTGGTTGGTTTCTTTGTCATTGGTTTCTCCTGCAATGCAAACGCGCTGGCGTCCGTCTCATGGTGTCGGCATGTGCGATGCCCAACGGCGCGAGCGATGATCTGCCTTCCCGGCTGGCGGGTCGTTTCCTCACGAGTCCGAATACTAGTCGTGGCTACTTGGTAACGCTATCATTTTGTTCACCGCGCCCGCGCCGGAAACGACTGGCCTGCTGTCCGAACGTCGTGCCAACGAGCTTTGACGCTCGATCACCTTGAAGCCGAGATCGAGCACCGGCTGCTCCGGGCGCCGCCCTTCGATCGCGTTGATCAGCATGGTGGCGGCCGTCTTTCCCATCTCGTAGCGGTTGGTGCGGATGCTGGTGAGGGTGGGGACGGCGGAGGCCATGAATTCGAGGTCGTTGAAGCCGACGATCGCGATCTGCCCGGGGACTGCGATCTCCCGGCGCCGGCATTCGAACAGCACGCCGAGCGCGAGGTCGTCATTGGCGCAGAACACCGCATCGATGTCGGGCTCCCGCGCCAGGAGATCGGTGAACAGAGCTCCGCCGAGCGTCACCGAAGTCGGCGTGGCCGTCGTGACGACGAGGCGCTGCTCGAACAATCCGGCGTCCTCCATGGCCGAGACATATCCGTCCAGCCGCCGCTGCACCCGCGGGTCCATGCGCGCACCGACGAAGCCGATCCTGCGGTGACCTTGCTCGAACAGGTGCGCAACCGCCGCGCGGGCTGCATCATAGTGCGAAAAGCCGATCATCATGTCGACCGGATCCGGTCCGATCTCCATGATCTGCACGATCGGGCAGTCCGCGGCCTCCAGCATCGCGCGGGACTCGGCGGTCTGGTCGATGCCGGTGACGATCAGCCCGGCCGGCTTCTGCGCCAGAAACAGGCGCAGCAACTTCTCTTCCTGGAGAATGCTGTAGCGCGTGTTGGACAACTGGATCGAGTAACGGCTGCCCTCTGACGCGTCATAGATGCCGCGCAGCACGTCCGAGAACACGTTATTGGTGAGGGAGGGGATCAATACACCGATGACTTCGGTGCGTTGCGAGGCCAGTGCGCGTGCGGCAAGGTTGGGCACATAGCCGAGCTCCTTGGCGGCGCTCTCGACCCGCGTCCGCTTGGCGACCGACAGGGCCTCCGGATTGCGGAAGAAGCGGGACGCGGTAATCGGGCTGACGCCGGCGAGCTCGGCGACTTCGGCCAGCCGGATTTTGCCTGACTTGGTGCGTTTTCGACCCATTTGCTGCTCTTAACACAGTCAGTCCTGCAAACAAAGGAACGTTGACAGCGCTACCAGCAACGACTAACCAAAGACAAATTGCCAAAACCGCACAAACTACCGACAATGTCGCCCGCTAAGATCGGGCTTCGTTCGGTGAAGTCTGAAAAACAAGACGGTCGCGGCGCGAGAGGCGTCGTGGACTTTCGAGGAGGGAGCTAGATGTCGTCTGTGCAAATCCGCGACGTGCGGAAATCGTTCGGCAATTTTGAAGTCCTGCACGGCGTGACGATTCCGATCGAGGATGGCCAGTTCGTCGTCCTGGTTGGCCCCTCCGGCTGCGGCAAGTCGACGCTTTTGCGCATGCTCGCCGGTCTCGAGAACATCACCTCCGGCACGATCTCGATCGGCGACCGCGTCGTCAACAATGTCCAGCCCAAGGAGCGGGACATTGCGATGGTGTTCCAGAACTACGCGCTCTATCCGCACATGACGGTGGCCGAGAACATGGGCTTCTCGCTGAAGCTGCGCAATGCCGGCTCGGACGAGATCAACAAGCGCGTCAAGCGCGCCGCCGAGATCCTCGCGCTGTCGCCGCTGCTCGACCGCTACCCGCGCCAGCTTTCCGGCGGCCAGCGCCAGCGCGTCGCCATGGGCCGCGCCATCGTGCGCGATCCGCAGGTCTTCCTGTTCGACGAGCCGCTGTCGAACCTGGATGCCAAGCTGCGCGTCGCGATGCGCACCGAGATCAAGGAGCTGCACCAGCGGCTGAAGACCACGACCGTCTACGTCACCCACGACCAGATCGAGGCGATGACCATGGCCGACAAGATCGTCGTCATGCATGACGGCATCGTCGAGCAGATGGGCACGCCGCTAGAGCTCTACGACAAGCCCGACAACCAGTTCGTCGCCGGCTTCATCGGCTCGCCCGCGATGAACTTCCTCAAGGGTCATGTTCGCGTCAACGGCGTTGCCACCTTCGAAGGACCGAACGGCGTCAAGCTGCCGCTCAAGACCGCACCGGCGGGCTCGGACGGCCGGCCCGCAGTCTACGGCGTGCGGCCGGAGCACTTCACCATCGCCGATGACGGCGCCGAGGCAGAGATCATCGTGGTCGAGCCGACCGGCTCGGAGACGCAAGTGTTCGCCAAGGTCGGCGGCGAGCAGGTCGTCGCGGTCTTCCGCGAGCGTCACCAGTTCAACCCGGGCGACAAGGTGCGGCTGAAGCCCGACCCGTCACTGGTTCATCTGTTCGACGATGCGACAGGCAAACGCATGAACGCCTAGGGCATCAGACCACGAAGCATAAGACGACAAAAAAAGCATCACAGGGAGGACAACATGCAAGACTTTACCCGCCGGACTCTGCTTCAGGGCGGAACGGCATTGGCTGCGACCGGCATGCTGACCGGGCCGGCGCTGTTCGACTTCGCCAGGGCCTGGGCGCAGAGCGCGCCCTGGAAGGCCGAGCCCGGCGCCAAGCTGACGGTGATGCGCTGGAAGCGCTTCGTGCCGGCCGAGGACGATGCGTTCAACGCGATGGTGGCTGCGTTCAAGGCTGCCACCGGCACCGAGATGAACGTGTTCAGCGAATCCTTCGAGGACGTGCAGCCGAAGGCCTCGGTTGCGGCCAATACCGGCTCCGGGCTCGATCTCGCCTGGGGCCTGCACACGCTGCCGCAGCTCTTCCCCACCAAAGTGCTGAAGATGAACGACGTCGCCGATTATCTCGGCAAGAAATATGGCGGCTGGACCGATGCGGCCGCCAAGACCTGCAAGCTGGGCAACGACTGGCTCGGCATTCCCGTCGCGACCAACGGCGGCTACATGAACTACCGCAAGTCGGCGCTCGACAAGGCTGGCTTCAAGGAATTCCCGAAGGATTTCCCCGGCTTCCTCGAAATGTGCAAGGCCCTGAAGGCCAACAATACGCCGGCCGGCTTCGCGCTCGGGCATGCATCGGGCGACGGCAATTCGTGGCTGCACTGGGTGCTGTGGGGGCACGGCGCCTACACGGTCGACCAGAACGACAAGATCATCATCAATTCGCCGGAGACGGCGAAGGCGCTGGAGTACTGCAAGGCGCTGTACGAGAGCTTCATCCCGGGCACGGCGTCGTGGAACGACTCCTCCAACAACAAGGCATTCCTCGCCGGAGAGCTCTATTGCACGGCGAACGGCATCTCGATCTACGTGGCCGCCAAAACCGACGCGAGCAAGAAGGAGCTTGCCGCCGACACCTATCACGCGCTCTGGCCGGTCGGTCCGATAGGCAAGCCGACCGAACTGCAGCTGGCGCTTCCGATCCTCGCCTTCAACTTCACCAAATATCCGAACGCGGCGAAGGCCTTCGTCGCCTTCATGCTGGAGAAGGAGAATTACGAGAAGTGGCTGGATGGCGCGCAGGGCTACCTGACCCAGACCTTGAACGCCTATGAGACGGCGCCGATCTGGACGGCGGATCCCAAGAACACCGTGTTCTCGCAGGCCTCCAAGCGCACGCTGCCGGCGTCCGGTATCGGCACGGTCGGCGAGAAGGCGGCGACCGCAATCGCCGATTTCATCGTCGTCGACATGTTCGCCAACTACTGCACCGGCGCCAAGGATACGAAGGGCGCGATGGCGGATGCCGAGCGCCAGCTGAAGCGCATCTATCGCTGACGGTCACGGAGCGGGCGGACCTCCGGCCGCCCGCTCTTCAACATTTCGATCAGGGATATCGGGCATGGCTGATGTCGCAATTCCCCGGGCCAAGCCTCAGATGAGCGAGGCGAACGCCTGGACCCAGCTCAAATACAATCGCAACTGGCTCGGCTTCTGGTTCATGGTGCCGGCCATGGCGTTCCTGATCTTCTTCCTGGCCTATCCGCTCGGGCTCGGCATCTGGCTGTCGTTCACCGACACGCGCATCGGCAGGGTCGGGCAGTTCATCGCCACCGAGAACTACGAGTGGCTCTGGGACGACTCCATCTTCTGGCTGTCGGTGTTCAATACGCTGCTCTACACCTTCGTCGCCAGTGCCTTCAAATTCGCGATCGGACTCTATCTCGCGCTGCTGCTCAACGAGCACATGCCCTTCAAGGCGATGCTGCGCGCGATGGTGCTCATCCCCTTCATCGTTCCGACCGTGCTCTCGGCACTCGCCTTCTGGTGGATCTTCGACTCGCAATTCTCGATCATCTCCTGGTCGCTGAAACACCTCGGCCTGATCAGCCAGAACATCAACTTCCTCGGCGACACCACCTGGGCGCGGATTTGCGTGATCTTCGCCAATGTCTGGCGCGGCGTGCCGTTCGTCGCGATCACGCTGCTCGCGGGCCTGCAGACCGTCTCGCCCTCGCTTTATGAGGCGGCAACGCTCGACGGCGCCACGCGGTGGCAGAATTTCCGCTACATCACCTATCCGCTGCTGACGCCGATCATCGCCGTCGTGATGACGTTTTCAGTGCTCTTCACCTTCACCGACTTCCAGCTGATCTGGGCGATGACGCGTGGCGGCCCGGTCAACGCAACCCACCTGATGGCCACGCTGTCCTATCAGCGGGCGATCATCGCCGGGCAGCTCGGCGAGGGCGCGGCGATCTCCAGCGCCATGATCCCGTTCCTGCTCGCTGCGATCATGGTCTCCTGGTTCGGCCTGCAGCGCCGCAAGTGGCAGCAGGGAGAGAGCAATGACTGATCTTCCTGCCTCGAAAGTCGATCTCAAGTCGGTCATATCGGCGCCGTCGCGCGTCGACAACAGCGAGGGCATGAGCTACCTGCAGTCGGTGCCGCGCAGGCTCGTGACGCTCTATCTGCCGCTCACGATCATCGTCGTGGTCCTGCTGTTCCCGTTCTACTGGATGGCGCTGACCTCGGTGAAGCCGGACGAGCAGTTGCTCGATCTCGACAAGTACAACCCGTTCTGGACCTGGAATCCGACGTTCAAGCACTTCCACAAGCTGCTGTTCGAGAGCTACTATCCGCACTGGCTCTGGAACACGATGTACGTGGCGATCTGCGCCACGGTGCTCTCGATCGTCGCATCGGTGTTCGCGGCCTACGCCATCGTGCGGTTGCGCTACAAGGGCGCCAATCTCGTCGGGGGGCTGATCTTCCTCGCCTATCTCGTACCGCCGTCGATCCTGTTCATTCCGCTCGCCACTGTCGTGTACCAGTACGGCCTCTTCGACTCGCCGCTGGCGCTGATCCTGACCTATCCGACGATCCTGATCCCGTTCTCGACCTGGCTGTTGATGGGCTATTTCAAGACCATCCCCTTCGAGCTCGAGGAGTGCGCCCTGATCGACGGGGCGAGCCGCTGGCAGATCCTGGTCAAGATCGTGGTGCCGCTCGCGATTCCCGGCCTGATCTCGGCCTTCATCTTCTGCTTCACGCTATGCTGGAACGAGTTCATCTATGCGTTGACCTTCCTGCAGTCGACCAGCAACAAGACGGTGCCGGTCGCGATCGTCAACGAGTTCGTGGACGGCGACATCTACCGCTGGGGGTCGCTGATGGCCGGAGCCCTGGCCGGTTCGCTGCCGCTCGTGATCCTTTACGCCTTCTTCGTGGAGCATTATGTGTCGGCGATGACCGGCGCCGTGAAGGAATGATCGCGGGGCTTGCCGAGGGCGCATCAGGAGCGGTGCGCTCCTGCCAATAAGAAGGAGTAGGCTCTTGCACATTCTGGTTCTGGGCGCCGCCGGCATGGTCGGCCGCAAACTCTGTGAACGGCTGCTCGGCGACGGCCGGCTCGGCAAGAGCGACATCACGAAATTGACCATGCATGACGTGGTCGAGCCCAAGAAGCCGGAGAAGGCCGGTTTCCCGGTCGAGACCGTGTCGGGCGATTTCGCCGTGCCGGGCGCGGCCGAGAAGCTCATCGCCGGCCGCCCCGACGTGATCTTCCATCTCGCCGCGATCGTCTCGGGCGAAGCCGAGCTCGACTTCGACAAGGGCTACCGGATCAATCTCGACGGCACGCGGATGCTGCTCGATGCGATCAGACTCGTCGGCGGCGGCTACAAGCCGCGCGTCGTCTTCACGTCCTCGATCGCGGTGTTCGGCGCCCCGTTCCCGGATGCGATCGGCGATGAGTTCTTCCACACCCCGCTGCTCAGCTACGGCACCCAGAAGGCGATCGGCGAACTCCTGCTCGCCGATTATTCGCGCCGCGGCTTCCTCGACGGCATCGGCATCCGCCTGCCGACCATCTGCATCCGCCCCGGCCTGCCCAACAAGGCGGCATCGGGCTTCTTCTCCAACATCCTGCGCGAGCCGCTCGCCGGCAAGGAAGCGGTCCTCCCCGTGTCCGAGGACGTCCGCCACTGGCACGCCACGCCGCGCTCGGCCGTCGGCTTCCTGTTGCACGCCGGCACCATGGACCTCGCCACCGTCGGCCCGCGCCGCAACCTGACCATGCCGGGCTTGTCGGCAACGGTCGGCGAGCAGATCGCGGCCTTGAAGCGCGTCGCCGGCGAGAAGGTTGCCGCCCGCATCAAGCGCGAGCCGGATCCTTTCATCGTCGGCATCGTCGGCGGCTGGCCGCGCAATTTCGACCCGAAGCGTGCGCGCGAGCTCGGCTTCACCACGGCCGAGAAGACTTTCGACGATATCATCCGCATTCACATCGAAGACGAGCTCGGCGGCAATTTCGTCGCCTGAGACCTCTGACTGAGCGGGCCCTAGTGATGGCGAGCGTTGCCTGCATCGGCGAATGCATGGTCGAGCTCAGGCAGGCGCAAGGAGGTGCGTCCGCCGGGCAGGGGGGCGGCCTGTACTCACGCGGCTTCGGCGGTGATACCCTCAACACCGCCGTCTATCTGGCGCGACTCGACGTCAAGGTCGACTATCTCACCGCGCTCGGCGATGACGGTCTCAGCGATGAGATGATCGCGGCCTGGAACGCGGAGGGCGTCGGCACGCGGCGTGTCGTGCGGCTGGTGGGCAAGCTGCCCGGCCTCTACATGATCCAGCTGGATGCGAAGGGCGAGCGGCAGTTCTTCCACTGGCGTGACAGCGCGGCGGCGCGGCAGCTGATGAGCCTGCCGGAAACGGACGAGATCCTCAATTCGCTGATGAGCTACGACATCGTCTATCTCTCCGCGATCACGCTCTCGATCTACGATGCGCCCGGGTGCGAGCGCCTGTTCGCCGCGATCAAGCGCGCCCGCCTGCTCGGCACCCGCTTCGTGTTCGACACCAACTTTCGCGCACGCGGCTGGCCGGATCGCGATGTCGCCCGCGAGGTCTTTGCCGCAGCCTTCGCGATCGCCGACATCGTGCTGACCTCGACCGAGGACCTGCTCGCGCTCTATCCCGGCGAGAGTCACGACCAGCTGATGGCGCGCCTCCCGAGCCCGGAGCTGGTGTTCCGGCTCGCCGAGCCCGTCAGCCTGCTGCGCTTTCCCGGCGGGACCAGCGAGGTTCGCGCCGAACCCATGACGAAACCGGTCGTCGACACCACCGCCGCCGGCGACAGCTTCGCCGCGGCCTATATCGCGGCGCGCCTCGCCGGTTCCGATCCGGTCGAGGCGGCCCAGGCCGGACATCGCCTCGCCAGCCTCGTGATCTGCTATCCCGGCGCCATCATTCCGGGCTATGCCATGCCCCCGAAGAAGCGGCACCGGCCGGCGGCCTCTCGCCAGGCCAGCAAGTGAAAAGCGACCAAATGAATCGAGTCCTATGACCACGTCCGCCCAACAGAACCACCTCGTCGCGCTGTTCAAGGCGGCGACCGTCATTCCCGTCCTCACCATCGAGCGTATCCAGGATGCGGTGCCGCTGGCACGTGCGCTGGTTGCCGGCGGCGTCCGCACGCTGGAGGTGACCCTGCGCACCCCCGTCGCGATCGAAGCCGCGAGGGCGATGATGGCCGAGGTGCCCGAGGCGGTCGTCGGCATCGGCACGATTCTCAATCCGGCCGACTTCACCCGCGTCGAGAAGCTCGGTGTCGCGTTCGGCATCAGCCCGGGCCTGACGCCCGATCTGCTGAAGGCAGCAACCGACAGCTCCTTGCCGTTCGCGCCGGGCATTGCCACGGCCTCCGAACTGATGATGGCGCTGTCCTACGGCTTCGACGTCGCAAAGTTCTTCCCGGCCGAGCAGGCCGGCGGCATCAAGGGCCTGCGCGCCCTCGGCGGGCCGTTCCCGAACGTGCGGTTCTGCCCCACCGGTGGCGTCGGCGAGGCCAATGCGGCGAACTGGCTGGCGGAGCCCAACGTGGTCGCGGTCGGCGGCTCCTGGCTATGCCCAATGGCGGAGATCCGGGCCGGGAACTGGGCCGGCATAACTGCCATCTGCCAGCGCACCGTCCAGGCCCTGAAAGCCGCGTGAAGTCTTGCCATCTCTGGGCTAAGACTTAGCTCAGGAAGAGATCCCAGGGAGAGAACATCATGACCGCCAGCATCGTCGGATGGGCGCATACGCCGTTCGGCAAGTTCGACACCGAAACCGTCGAAAGCCTCGTCACCCGCGTGGCCAACGAAGCGCTGGCGGACGCCGGCATTTCGGCCGGCGACGTCGACGAGATCGTGCTCGGCCATTTCAACGCCGGCTTCTCCCCTCAGGATTTTACCGCCTCGCTGGTGCTCCAGGCTGACCCGAAGCTCCGCTTCAAGCCGGCGACCCGCGTCGAGAACGCCTGCGCCACCGGCTCCGCCGCCGTTCACCAGGGCCTGCGCGCGATTGCCGCAGGGGCTGCCAAGATCGTCCTGGTCGTCGGCGTCGAGCAGATGACGCGCACCCCTAGCGCCGAGATCGGCAAGAACCTGCTCAAGGCGTCCTACCTGCCCGAGGACGGCGACACCGTCGGCGGCTTCGCCGGCGTGTTCGGCAAGATCGCCAGCTCCTATTTCCAGAAATATGGCGACCAGTCCGATGCGCTGGCGCTGATCGCGGCCAAGAACCACAAGAACGGCGTCGCCAATCCCTTCGCCCAGATGCGCAAGGACTTTGGCTTCGACTTCTGCCGCGCCGAGAGCGAGAAGAACCCTTACGTCGCAGGCCCCTTGAAGCGCACCGATTGCTCGCTGGTCTCCGATGGCGCCGCCGCGCTGGTGCTGGCCGATGCCGAGACCGCCAAGGGCATGACCAAGGCGATCGGCTTCCGCGCCACCGCGCACGCCCAGGACTTCCTGCCGATGAGCAAGCGCGACATCCTCCAGTTCGAGGGCTGCACGGTCGCCTGGCAGCGCGCCCTGGAAAAGGCCGGCGTGACGCTGTCCGATCTCTCCTTCGTCGAGACCCATGACTGCTTCACGGTCGCCGAGCTGATCGAGTACGAAGCGATGGGCCTGACGCCGAAGGGGCAGGGCGCCCGCGCCATCAAGGAAGGCTGGACGCTCAAGGACGGCAAGCTGCCGGTCAATCCCTCCGGCGGCCTGAAAGCCAAGGGCCATCCGATCGGCGCTACCGGCGTCTCGATGCATGTGATGACCGCGATGCAGCTCGCAGGGCAGGCCCCCGAGGGCATGCAGCTCAAGAACGCCAAGCTCGGCGGCATCTTCAACATGGGCGGTGCGGCTGTCGCCAACTACGTCTCCATCCTGGAGCCGCTGAAGTAGGCTCTCGTAGGTGGGCAAAGGCGCGTAAGCGCCGTGCCCACCTTTTCCTTGCGTTAGATCATGGTGGGCCCGCTTCGCTTGGCCCACCCTACGGCTCCTGATTGATTGGCGAGACGCGCATCATGAGCAACGACTACGAAGACTCTCTCTCCCTCGACGCACTCAACGACCGCATCGCGATCCTCGAGGACAATATCCGCCAGCTCATCGAGCAGGCAGCTGCCGCCTCGGGCGAGCAGAACGAGTCGCGCATCGCCGACCGGATCAGCCAGCAGAACGAAGAGCTCGACCGGCTCCTGAAGATCCGGGAATCCCGCCAGAAGAAATAGCGGCCGATATCGCCGCCGCGCTGCGCATGCCGCCATACGCCGCCCGCCCTTGCGCGAGCGGCGGCGCTGCCGTTAGCTGGACCGAATTCGCGGGCCGCGTCTTGAGCCTCGCGCATTTCGGGAGCAAACGATGGGGCCGCTGAAGGGCATCAAGGTCATCGACATGACCACCGTGTTGATGGGTCCTTATGCGACCCAGATGCTCGGCGACTACGGGGCTGACGTCATCAAGGTGGAGTCGCTGGACGGCGACGTCACCCGCCTGATCGGCCCGATGCGACACGCCGGCATGGGCCCGGTGTTCCTCAACACCAACCGCAGCAAGCGCTCGATCTGCCTCGATCTGAAAAAGCCCTCGGGGCGCGAGGCCGTGCTGCGGCTGCTCAAGGACGCCGACGTGCTCGTCTACAACGTCCGTCCGCAGGCCATGGCGCGGCTTCAGCTCGGTTACGATGTCGTTTCCGCCATCAACCCGCGCCTCGTCTATGCCGGCGTGTTCGGTTTCGGTCAGGACGGGCCCTACGCCGCAAAACCGGCCTATGACGATCTGATCCAGGGTGCCACCGCGCTGCCGGCGCTGATGGCGCAGACCGGCGACGGCGTGCCGCGCTACGTGCCGAATGCGCTGGTCGACCGCATCGTCGGCCTCACCGCCGTCGGGGCGATCTGCGCCAGCCTCGTGCACCGCGACCGCACCGGCCGCGGCCAGCGCGTCGACATCCCGATGTTCGAGACCATGGCCGGCTTCGTCATGGGCGATCACATGGGCGGGCTCACCTTCGAGCCGCCGCTCGACAAGGGCGGCTATGCCCGCCACCTCTCGCGCGACCGCAGGCCCTACAAGACCTCGGACGGCTATCTCAGCGTCATCGTCTACAACGACAAGCAGTGGGAGAATTTCTTCAAGGCCACCGGGCGCGACGATCTGCGCGCCGATCCCAAATTCGCGACTTTCGCCGGCCGCGCCGCCAACATCGATGTGGTCTACGCCGAGCTTGCGCGCGTCTTCGAGACGCGCACCACGGCCGAGTGGATCGACCTGCTCACCAGGGCCGACGTGCCGGTCATGCCGATGCACGACCTCGCCTCGATCCTGCACGACGAGCATCTGGAGGCGACCGGCTTTTTCCCCGTGGTCACTCACCCGACCGAAGGTCCGATTCGCAGCATGAAGGTGACGGCGACCTGGTCCGAGACCGAGGCCGAGCCGGTGCGCCTGGCGCCGCGGCTCAATGAGCACGGCGCGGAGATTTTGCGCGAGATCGGCTACTCCCAGGACGAGATCGCCGCCATGGTCCGCGATGGCGTCACGCGCGCGGCTCCGGAGTAGGAGGAGGTGATGGCCCATACTCTCTCATCCGTCATTCCGGGGCGCGCCGTTAGGCGCGAGCTCGGAATCCATACTCCCGATGGTGATTATGGATCCCGAGCTCGCGCCTTCGTCGCGCCCCGGAATGACAGAGGAGAAAGCCCGCCATGAGCTTCATCACCGGCGTCGGCCTCACGCCGTTCGGCAAGCACGAAGGCTCGTCCTCGCTCGACCTGATGAGCAAGGCCGCCCAAGCCGCGCTCGACGATGCCGGGCTGAACCGCTCGGACATCGACGGCATCCTCTGCGGCTACTCCACCGTCTCGCCGCACATCATGCTCGCCACCGTGTTTGCCGAGCATTTCGGGATTCGTCCGTCTTACGCCCATGCGGTGCAGGTCGGTGGCGCCACGGGACTCGCGATGACGATGCTCGCGCATCAACTCGTCGACGCCGGCGTCGTGCGCCACGTGCTCGTCGTCGCCGGCGAGAACCGCCTTACCGGACAGAGCCGCGATGCCTCGATCCAGGCGTTGGCGCAGGTCGGCCATCCCGACTACGAGGTGCCGCTCGGCCCGGCCATTCCCGCCTATTACGGCCTCGTCGCCAACCGCTACATGCACGAATACGGCGTGACCGAACAGGACCTCGCCGAGTTCGCGGTGCTGATGCGCAAGCACGCCTGCACCCATCCCGGCGCGCAATTCCACGATCCCATCACGGTCGCCGACGTCATGGCCTCTAAGCCGGTGGCGATGCCGCTCAAGCTGCTCGATTGCTGCCCGGTCTCCGACGGCGGCGCGGCGTTCGTCGTCAGCCGAGAGAGAACCGGGGAAGCGGGCGTGCGCATCCGCGGCTGCGCCCAGGCCCACACGCATCAGCATGTCACGGCAGCGCCCGCCCTCGGCGAACTCGGCGCCGAGATCTCTATCGCGCGAGCAAAGGCGGCCACGGGTCTCGCGATCTCCGACGTGTGCTATGCCGCGATCTACGACAGCTTTACGATCACGCTTGCGATGCTGCTGGAAGATCTGGGTCTTGCCGGCCGCGGCGAAGCGGCCGCGCGCGTCCGCGCCGGCCATTTCGGCCGCGACGGTGCCATGCCGCTCAACACCCATGGCGGTCTGCTCAGCTACGGCCATTGCGGCGTCGGCGGCGCCATGGCGCATCTGGTCGAGGCGCATTTGCAGATGACGGGCCGGGCGACGAATCGGCAGGTGCGCGATGCCTCGATCGCGCTGCTGCACGGCGACGGCGGCGTGCTGTCGTCTCACGTCAGCATGTTTCTGGAGCGGGTCAGATGAGCGAGCGTCTCGCGGACTGGACCAAGGGCGAAGAGGCGATCACGTTTCAGGCCTGTGACGCGTGCGGCCATGTGCAGTATTTCCACCGCGCCTTCTGCGCGGCCTGCGGCGCACCTGATCCGCGCGAGCAGCGTGCCAGCGGCAAGGGCAGGGTCTACGCGACCTCATTGGTCTGCCGCGCGGCAACACCCGAGACGCGCGCCCACGTGCCCTACAACATCCTGCTGGTCGATTGCGCCGAGGGGTTTCGCATGATGGCGCACGGCGCGAACGATCTCGCCATCGGCGATTCGGTCGTCGCGAGCTTCAAGCCCTTTGCGGGAAAGCTCGTGCCGTTCTTCACGAAGAGGGCCTAGCGGGATTCGTCATTCGGGGGCGGTCATGGGACCGAGCCTGGAACGGGTATTCTGGGCCTGGCCTGTGCGAGGGCCACCCCGGAATGACGAAAACGCTAAAACTCGAACTAACGCCCGTAGAACAAGATGCTGGCGATGACGAGCATCGCCGTCACCGCCAGCATATGCGCGAGCGCTCCCGAGGCCGCCCCCTTGGTGGCTTCCTTCATGCCGTTCTCTCCCTAGACTTGGGCATGACTCATCGTTGCGCGGTTAGCGCACATGATGGCCAATTGTTTTTACTCGGAACACCCCTTGCGAGTATCCGCCGCGATTTGTCCCCACGCGGCGAATATCGACAGTGTCAGGGTCGATCAGCAATGCGGCGGCAATTTGACTCGATGATGTTGCTCCTGCGTCCGCCCGCGAATAGAGTCTTCGGGAACTTTCGCCGGTGGCGACAAGAAGCATCAAAAGCTCAGGGAAAACTTCAGGAAAATCATGGCCCGCATCCCGTACAGCGACCCGTCCAAGGCATCCGACCGCACCCGCGAAATCCTCGACAAGAACCGTCATGCCAACATCTTTCGGATGATGGCGCATTCGCCGAGTTACTTTGAGCAATATTGCCGCCTCGGTGGCGCTATCAGGCACAAGGGCGAGCTCGATCCCATCGTGCGCGAGCTCGCGATCACCCGCACCGGCATCTTGTGCGAGGCGCCGTACGAGATCGTCGCGCACAAGCGCATCGGCAAGAACGTCGGCGTCACCGACGAGCAGAACGAGGCGCTCGAGAACTGGCAGGCGGCGTCCTGCTTCGATGAGGTGGAGCGCGCCGCGCTCGCCTTTACCGACGAGGTCGTGAAGCTGAAGAAGCCGACGGACGCGACGTTCAAGGCGATCGCGTCGAAGCTGACGCCGGCCGCTCTGGTCGAATTGCAGCTCTCGGTCGGCTTCTACATCATGACTTCGAAATTCCTGGAGACCTTCGAGATCGACCTCCAGCCGGTCACGGAAGTGGTGGGCTAATCAGACAGAAGCGGCGAGGGAAGTCGATGACGATCGATGAATATGCGGCTTGGGCCGCTGGCGTTGCCAAAGTCGACGAGCATCCGTCCAACGAGCGGTTGTCCTATCTCGGTCTTGGCCTTGCCGGTGAATCCGGCGAGGTCGCCGACCACATCAAGAAGCTCCTGCGCGACGATTGGCTCGACAAGGCGGGTCTCGTCGAAGAGCTCGGCGATGTCGTCTATTACTGGGCCTGCCTGTGCGCCGCCACCGGCCAGCAGCCATCCGCGCTGCTCGATGCCAGTGCTGCCAAGATCAAGCGACGCATCAGCGAAGCTGCGAGCCGCTGAGCAAACGGCGTCGGCTGAGGCACCGACAGTTTCCACAGCGTCATGGGCCGGGCTTGTCCCGGCCATCCACGCCTTGCCACGCAGCACGGAGAACGTGGATGCCCGGGACAAGCCCGGGCATGACGATCTCATGGGAATGAATGCCTACCGCTCACGTCGACGTCAGAATATCCACCTTCGCGTTGGCGACGATCAGGCGGTCGGCCAGCAGCTGGGCGAGGTTGCGCATGATGCATTCGCTGGCGCGTGGATGCTGCTTGCGGAAGCGTTCGAAATCCTTCAGCGACACTTCGCATGCGGTTGCCGCCATGTCGGCTGACACGTCGGCAGAACGCGTTGCCTCCAGCAGTGCCATCTCGCCGAATGCCATGCCGGCGGTGAGCGTCGCCAGCCGTATGCCGTCTGGCAAGGTGACGTGCACCGCGCCGCTGCGCAGGAAATACAGGGCATCCGCAGGATCGCCGGTCGTGAGAATCTTCGCGCCGGACTGATAGGTCCTGACGGTGCAGAGCGAAGCGAGATCCGTCAGCTCTTCCTCGCTCAGCCCCGCCAGCAGGGGCTGCTCGGCAAGCTCGGTGGTCTCGTGAAAATCGATCGAGCCGCCGTAGCGATAGACGATCTGGTCTTCGGCCCATTCGATCGCGGTATCGAGCAGAAAGAAGTCGCGCACGTTCTTCAACTCGGCGGTCCATTCGCGCAACGTGTTCCATTCCTTGGAGGCGCGCCGGACGCCTGACAAGACCACCGTGACATTCAGCGCAGCCAGTTCCTCGAACGCTTCTGCGACCAGCCGCGCGCCGGCACGCGTGGTCGAGGTCACGCGGTGCAGATCGAAGATCACGAATTGCGGCCGCGGCCGGCCGGCGAGGCGCCGCGAGACGTAATCGACGGCCGACAGCGACAGCGTGCCGACCAGCTCGATGATCCGCACCTCCTGTTCGTGTGCCGCCAGGATCTCGCGCTCCTGCGGGCGGCGCACGCGGCGCGACGGGCTCTTGCCGATGTCGTAATCGGCGATGACGGCATTGCGCGCGTCGTCGCTGCGGTTGAGCATGTGCAGATCGTAATGTGAGGACAGCGCCTCGCAGACCTTGATGCCGCGCACGCTGTTGCCGTGCTTGTCGAGGCGCGGTGAATAGCTGCCGAGACCGAGACGCGCGGGGAGGGCGGCCAAAATGCCGCCGCCGACGCCGCTCTTGGCAGGAATGCCGATGCGGTAGATCCACTCGCCCGCATAGTCGTACATGCCCGACGACGTCATCACCGAGAGCGTGCGCGAGATCGCGTAAGCGCTGAGCACCTGCTCGCCCGTGACGGGATTGATGCCGCGATTGGCGAGCGTCGCCGCCATCACCGCGATGTCGCGCGCGGTGACCAGCACGGCGCATTGGCGGAAATAGACGTCGAGGACACCGGCGACATTGTCCGAGATGACCGCATTGGTCTTCAGCAGATAGCCGATGGCGCGGTTGCGGTCGCCGGTCTGACTTTCGGAAGCATAGACGGCCTCGTCGAGCGCGAGGTCGCGTCCGGCAAAGCGGCTGAGCGCAGTGCGAATCTGCTCGAAGGCCTCCACGCCCTTGCTGTCGTAGATCAGCCCGGTGCAGGCGATCGCGCCGGCATTGACCATCGGGTTGAACGGATGGTTCTCGGAATTGAGCCGGATCGAGTTGAAGGGATCGCCCGATGGCTCCACGCCGATCGCGCTCTCGACCCTGCCGGCGCCGAGCAGGTCCAGCGCCAGTGCGAACACGAAGGGCTTCGACATCGACTGGATGGTGAAGGGTACCCGGCTGTCGCCCACTTCATAGACATGGCCGTCCAGTGTGGCGAGGCTGATGCCAAAATAGGCAGGGTCGGCCTTGCCGAGTTCAGGAATGTAGTCGGCGACATGGCCCGAGGTCTCGGCGGAGAATTCGCTGAGGCAATTGTCCAGGAACCGCAGCAAAGGCGGTTTCGAGCGGGTCCAGGCGGAGGCGGCGGACAGGTGCGGCTTCATCGCCGCACTTGTGCAACGCAATTAAGGCACGCGCAACCCGTCCGGCATCACAGGCTGGCGTCGGACCAGAAGAAGCGCGATCAAGATCGTCGGCAGCAAGATCGCAAGGCCCAGCAAGGTCACCTGCATCTGTGACAGCGGCATGATCCCGCCGCCGGGGGTCGCCACCACGAAACCGCCGATCACGAGCAGCACGCGAATGGGCCATTCCAGCGCGCCGGCACCGCGGAGATCGCCGACGAAGGGCTGGTAGCCCTGGATGCCGCCGCAGATGAACAGCGTGCCGAAGGCGGCGAGCCCCATCAGGCCGAGGCCGGCGAGATAGGGGCTCGGCCCTTGCAACACCAGGGCCGGATTGAGCACGAAGAAGAACGGCAGGAAATAGATGATGCTGCCGACCCACATCGATTCCCACCCGGTCTTCATCGCCGGCGAGCCGGCGATGCCCGCGGCCGCGAACGAGGCGATCGCGACCGGCGGCGTGATCGACGACAGCATGCCCCAGTAGAAGATGAACATGTGCACCGCCATGCGGTTGAGCCCGAGCTTCTCCAGCGCGGGCGCGACCAGGATGGCCAGGAAGATGTAGCAGGCCGTCGTCGTCAGCCCGAGCCCGAGAATGAGGCTGGTGAGCGCGCACATGCCGAGCAGCAGGAAGGCGTTGTCGCCGGCGATGTGCAGGAGGTCGTTGGCGAGGCTCGAGACGACGCCGGTCATCGAGAATGCGCCGATCAGCAGGCCGCAGCCGGCGAGGATGCCGACGAGCTCCACGAAGGTGCGTCCGTTCACCTCGAGGAATTTGCCGATCGTCGCCAACGTCCAGCGCGTGTCCTTGGAGAAGAACTGGTTGAGGACCAGCAGCAGCGCGGTGGCGTAGAACGGCGCGTGACTCTCGCGCTTGAAGTAAAGCAGCATCACGATCAAAAGCGCGATGACGAAGACGTAGTACCAGCCGTCCTTGATCGTATCCATGATCCGCGGCAGCTCGGCGCGCGGGATGCCTTTCAGCTTGTGGCGGGCCGCATAGGCGTCGACCTGCATGAACAGGCCGATGTAATAGAGCACCGCCGGAATGATCGCGGCGATTGCGACGTCAGCGTAGCTGACATTGAGGAACTGCGCGATCACGAAGGCGGTGGCGCCCATCACCGGCGGCGCCAGCACCGCGCCGGTCGAGGCGCAGGCCTCGATCGCGGCAGCATAGGAGGCGCGGAAGCCGCTTTTCTTCATGACGGGGATGGTCATGGTGCCGGCGGTCAGCACGTTGGAGATGATCGAGCCCGACATCATGCCGAGCAGGCCGCTGGCAAAGATGCAGACTTTCGCCGCGCCGCCACGGAAGGTGCCGCACAGCGCGAAGGCGAGGTTGATGAAGAATTTTCCGGCCCCGGTCATCATCAGCGCGGTGCCGAATACGAGGAAGCCGATGACGGTGTCGGCAAAGGCCTGGATGGGAATTCCGAGCAGGCTTTCGCCCGACAGCACGTGATAGGCGGTCGCCTGTTCCAGCGTCGATTGAGTGCCGCGGAACGGGCCGAGCCAGCCGGCTTCGGCGAACAGCGGATAGACCGTGAAGGGCAAAACGCTCAGCAGCAGGCTCCAGCCGCCGGTGCGGCGCAGCGCCTCCATTAGCATTCCCCACATCACGAGGCCGGCGGCGATCACGCCCGTCGGCGCGCCGCCGAATTCCCAGCCGGCCTCCGCCGCCTTGCGCACGTTCGACATCAGCATGAGCGCTGCCGCGAAGGTCGCGACAAAAAGGACGAGGTCGTACCAGGGAATGCGATCGAGCGACGCACGCGACGTTCCCGGAAAGATCAGGAAGGTGAAGGGCAGCATCAAGGCGATCAGGAGATAGAAATACTCCGTGTTGAGCTGGGTGTAGCCGATGAAGAAGCGCAGCGAGAATTGCTGATTGATGCAGAGCAGGATCGTCGCCGCGGTCGCGACGACCAGCGCCCAGCGCCAGGCACCGCGAAGTGTGCGCACGCGCGTGACCTCCGCCTCCTGCATGTTGGCGGCGGCGCCATGCGGATCGTCGAACACGACCCGCTTGGTCTCGTCTTGCGGGGCGGTGGTGGTGGAGGAAGACATCATTGATCCCGCGCGTGGGCTACTGTGCAGATCAGGCGAACGACAGTTGTTTGAATCGCTCGCGCCGCGGGCGACGAAACCTCTCCCGCTTGCGGGAGAGGTCGCCGCGAAGCGGCGGGTGAGGGTTCTCTACTCTGGGGGAGTCCCACCGTGGAGACACCCTCTCCCCAACCCTCTCCCGCAAGCGGGAGAGGGGGCGCACCGCGGTCCGGCAACCGACAATCCCATTGTGCGACTATTCCTCGAACCCGTTCGGCATGTTGGCCTTGGCGAGCGCTGTCGCGCGGGCCTTCATCCAGCCGTCGAGAAACGCCTTGTCCTCCGACGCTGGATTGGACTTGCCGTAATCGGCCCACGCGGCTGCCAGCACCTCCTGCCGCTTGATCAGCTGGTTGTTGTGCGCCTCCTGCGCATCGCTCCATTGCCCGGCTTCCTTCAGCGCCTTCACCGCGCCGGGATGCACCGGCACCACCCAGTTCTTGGTCTGGCGGTCGGCGGCGAGACCGCCGGCGCCGGGCGCGGAGTCCTTGTAAGCGTCGTAGTTCACGATCATCGCCTTGGTCACTGCGTAGACCTGATCGGCCGGTTGCGAGGCGTAGGCGACGAAGATCGGATAGGGATAGTTGCCGAGCTCGACCGGTTTCTCCGGCGAGATGCCGGCGCCGCAGGTCGCAAGCTGCGGAAAGAAGAACGAGCCGACCTTCTGCATGCGCGCCCAGCCCTCCTTGTCGTTGGCGGGCAGGGGCGGCCAGATCAGGCCGCGCGGCGAGGTCTCCGCCTCCTTGGCAGGGCCGGTGATGGTGGTGCCGAAGGCGGCATCGACGTCGTTGTTGATGAGGCCCTTCCACATCGCGCCGTAGCTGGCGAACTCGACGGCCTTGACGTCCTTCTGCGTCAGCCCGGCGAAGGCGAGCACCGCGAGCGAGTTCTGGTTCAGCGCTGGCGAGCCGACCACGAAGCCGACGCGCTTGCCCTTGAGGTCCTTCAGCTCCTTCACGCCGGTGTCGGCGGCGACGCCGAGCGAGGCGCAGTTGCAGTCGACGGTCGAGAGCAGGGTCTGCAGCGGTTGCGGCCCCCATTCCTTCGAGCCGAACTCGAACACACCTTCCTGCGCGAAGTAGGTGCCCGATCCCATCGCCGATGAGGCCGCGCGCTTGGCGCGCAGCGGCGCGAGGCGGGCGACATCGTTGCCTGCGGGAAGCACGCGCACATCGGTGCCGTACTTGTCCTTCATCATCTTGCCGACGCCGACCGCGATGTTGAAGCCGGCGGTTCCGGTGTCATAGGCCGTGAAGGTCAATGTCGCCGGCAGCTTGATGTCTTCGGCGAACGAATAGCGTGTAGACGCAAAAGAAATGCCCACCACCAAGGCAGGCGCGAGCACGAGCAGCCCACGAAGCATGTTTCCCTCCAATGATCCTCGCTTGCTTGTGAGGATTTTCTTTCTTTGTTTGAAACAACGTTTTGTTTGCAACAGATCATGTCACCGCGATCAAGCGATGGCAACGCCGTACCGAGCATTCGGGAATGAGCCTGACAGATTGTCACGGAAACCGCGAAGAATACAGTCAGTTCGCGACGATCGCGATCGCCTGTCCCTCGGCAACGACGTCGTCGAGCTTCACCAGAAGCGATGTGATTGTGCCGCTCGCGGGCGAGGGCACCGGAATTTCCATCTTCATTGCTTCGACAACTACAACGTCATCGCCATCCGCGACGGTTCCTCCAACTTGCACGGGAGTTGCGCAGACGCGTCCCGCGATCTCCGTGACGATCTTAATTTCTGGCATGCCATCGCCTTTTTGTTGTCGTCGCAAAATGCCTGAGGTAGCGTCGTCTGCAAGTGGAATTTAATTCCGCACAGCGGAACATAACGGTAGGGATCATGGGACGACGTTCGGAGCGGTTGAGTAGGCAAGGTGCGCTCGCTGGCGATGCCGGTGAGGGTGATGTCATCCAGGTGGTCTCGCGCGCGTTCGACGTGTTGCGATGCTTCGAGGGCCACGAGGCGAGGCTCGGCAATCTCGAGATTTCGAACCGCTGCGGTCTGCCGCGCTCGACGGTGTCGCGGCTCACGCACACGCTGACCCGCATGGGCCAGCTCGTCTATCTGCCGCGCGATCAGAAATATCGCATCGGCCCGAGCGCGGTGGCGATGAGTGCCTCGATGATGAAGGGTGCACAGCTGCGCAGCATGATCCGGCAGCGGCTGCAGGAAGTGGCCGAGCAATTGCCGGGCACCGTCGGCTTCGTCGTCCCCGATCGCTTCCATCTCGTCTATCTCCAGTTCGCGCGCTCGCCCTCTGCACTCGGCTTACACGAGGGCACCGGCAGCCGCATCGCGATGGCCTCGACCGCAGCAGGCGCGGCCTACACGGCGGCACTATCGCCGGAAGTCGGCGATGCCTTCATCGCTGAGATGGAGCGCGAAGCGCCCGAGGCGGCGAAGATGCTCAAGCCTCGCATCGAGGCCAACAGGCAGTCGTTGCGCGAGCGTGGCTATGTCGTGGCCTGCGGCCTCTGGAGCCCGCACATCAACGGCCTCGCGGTACCGATCTGGTCGCCGCAATACCAGACCTTCGTCGTCATCACGATCGGCCTCTTGGCCGCGATGTATGACGAACAGCGTCTGCATGCCGAAGTCGCCCCGCTGATGCTGCAGCTTGGCCGCTCGCTCGGCAGCCTGATGGAAGGCGCGGAGGGCGACGCCTTCAGCAACCGTATCTCGCGTAAACCGGTCGCCATGGCCGTGCACAACAATAACAAGCCGATCAATTCGGAGGGAGTGAATGAACTGGAAGCCGGAACTCGACGAGCTCGCCCGGCGCGAAGCCTTCGCGCGGGAGATGGGCGGCGTTGACAAGGTCAAGCGACAGCATGACCAGGGCCGGCTGACTGTTCGGGAGCGTATCGACAAGCTGATCGACAAAGGCAGCTTTCACGAGATCGGTGCCGTCTCCGGCATCGGTGAGTACGATTCCAGCGGCGAGCTGCAGAAACTGACGCCGGCCAACTGCGTGTTCGGCCGCGGGCGCGTCGACGGCCGCACCGTCGTCGTGGTCGGCGACGATTTCACGGTGCGCGGCGGCTCGGCCGATGCATCGATCTCCGCCAAGCCGCTGATGGCGGAGGAGATGGCGCACGATTTCCGTCTGCCCATCGTCCGCATCATCGAGGGCTCCGGCGGCGGTGGCTCGGTCAAGACCATCGAGACCAAGGGGGCGGCGAACCTGCCCGGCGGCATCGGCGGCACGCGCTGGTATCGTTTCACGACGGAAAATCTGTCGCGCGTGCCTGTGGTCGCACTCGGCCTCGGCTCGGTGGCGGGCCTGGGTGCGGCGCGTCTTGCCGCCAGCCACTATTCCATCATGACCCGGAAGTCCGCGATGTTCGTCGCCGGGCCGCCGGTGGTGAAGGCGCTGGGGCAGGATCTGACGAAGGAGGAGCTCGGCGGCGCTGACATTCAGACCCGCGCCGGCGCGGTCGATCACGCCGTCGACACCGAGGAGGAGGCCTTTGCCTGCGCGCGGCGTTTCCTCTCCTATCTGCCGTCATCGGTCTACGAGCTGCCGCCGACATTGCCCTGCACCGACGATCCGGAGCGCGGCGACGAGGCGCTGATGAATGCGGTGCCGCGCAACCGCAAGCAGGTCTACAAGATGCGACCGATCATCGAGTCCGTCGTCGACAGGGGCTCGTTCTTCGAGGTTGCCAGGAATTTCGGCAAGCCGATCATTGTCGGCCTCGCTCGGCTCGAGGGCAGGGCGGTGCTCCTGCTGGCCAGCGACAGCTTTCATTATGGCGGCTCCTGGACCGCGGATGCCTGCCAGAAAGTGGTGCGCTGGGTCGACTTTGCCGAAACCTTCCATCTGCCGGTCGTCTATCTCATGGATTGCCCCGGCTTCATGATCGGTCTCGATGCCGAGAAGGCGGCCACCATCCGCCACGGCGTGCGCGCCATGGCCGCGGTCAACCAGACCACGGTGCCCTGGTGCACCGTGATCCTGCGCAACGCCTTCGGCGTCGCCGGCGTCGTGCATCAACCCGCCGACCGCTTCTCGATCCGCTATGCCTGGCCGTCGGCCTATTGGGGCTCGCTCCCGCTCGAAGGCGGCATCGAAGCCGCCTACCGTGCCGACATCGATGCGGCGGAAGACAAGGCGGGCAAGCTGAAGGAGATCGAGGAGCGCCTCAACAGGCTGCGCTCGCCGTTCCGCTCGGCCGAGAAATTCTGGGTCGAGGAGATCATCGATCCCAGGAAGACGCGGTCGCTGCTGTGCGAGTTCGCCCGGCTGGCGGAGCCCTTGCGCAAGCCGGGGCCGCCGGAGAACTTTTCGATCCGGCCGTAGCATCCTCGTGCCAGGACATGATGCTCGTGCCCCGGACGCAGCGCGCCGCTCCTTCAGCGGTGCGCTGCAGAGCCGGGGACCATCTCAACGCGAACTCGGAGCCTCCTGGGTCCCGGCTCAGCGCCGCAACGCTTGAAGCGTTGCAGCGCGTCCGGGACACGAGGCGCGGCACCGACAGCATCTAAGACACTTCCACGACAAAACAATAACGAGCTAAGCTCCGCCAACAAGAACAACAGGAAACGCCAATCGTGTACGACTTCATCATCGTGGGCGGCGGCTCGGCGGGGTCCGTGCTGGCCCACCGGCTCTCCGCTAGAAGCGCCAACAAGGTCCTGCTGTGCGAGGCCGGGCAGGACACACCACCGGGCAATGAACCGGCCGAGATCAGGGACAGCTATCCCGGCACGGCCTATTTCGATCCCCGCTTTCACTGGACCGAGCTCAAGGTCACGACGCAGGTCGTCAGTCACAACAATCCAAACGAATCGCGTCCCCCCTTACGCAAATACGAACAGGCGCGCGTGCTGGGCGGCGGCTCGTCGATCAACGGGCAGATGGCCAATCGCGGCGCGCCGACCGATTACGATGAATGGGAGGCGCGGGGCGCCGAGGGGTGGTCGTGGGCCGATGTGCTGCCCTTCTTCAAGAAGGTCGAGCGCGATCTCGACTTCGACGGACCGTATCACGGCAAGGACGGCCGGATTCCGGTGCGCCGCATCCCGCAGGAGCATTGGACGCGGCACTCGCAGGCCTTCGCGCAAGCCTTCCAGCAGGCCGGGCATCAATTCGTGCCCGACCAGAATGGCGAGTTCGTCGACGGCTATTTTCCGGTGACGCATTCCAACCAGGCCGAGCAGCGCGTCTCGGCCGCGATGGGCTATCTCGACCGCGACACCCGCAAACGTACCAACCTCACGATCTCCACCAACACGCAAGTCAAAGAGCTGCTGTTCGAAGGCACGCGCTGCGTCGGCGTGAAGGCGACGGTTGACGGACGCGAGCAGGAATTCCGCGGACGCGAGATCATTCTCTCCAGCGGCGCGATCCATTCGCCGGCGCATCTGCTCCGCGCGGGTATCGGACCGGTCGGCGACCTCAAGGACATGGGCATTCCTGTGCTGATGGGCTTGCCGGGCGTCGGCCAGCGCCTGATGGATCATCCCTCGATCTCGCTGTCGTCCTTTGTCCGCCGCGGCGCCCGCATGAACGGGCACACCCGGCGCCACATGCAGCTCGGCCTGCGCTACTCGTCCGGGCTGCCTGATGTGCCGAAGGGTGACATGTTCGTCGTGGTCATCAGCAAATCGGCCTGGCACGCCGTCGGCGCACAGATCGGCTCGCTCCTGACCTTCGTCAACAAGACCTATTCCGAGACCGGACAGGTCAAGCTCGCCTCGCGCGATCCCTCGGCAGAGCCGATCGTCGAGTTCAACCTGCTGTCCGACCGGCGCGACCTCGATCGCCTGATGAGCGGCTTCCGCAAGATGGCGGCGGTGCAGATGAGCGACGTCGTCAGGAAGGTGACGGACAAGCCGTTCCCTGCCGCCTATACCGACCGCGTCCGCAAGATCGGCGTGGTCAACACCAGGAACAGAATCCTCACCACGATCGCCGCAGCCTTGATGGACGGGCCGGCTGCGCTGCGTCACTACATGATCGACAATTTCGTGGTCGAGGGCTTCACCTTCGACCAGGTGATGAACGACGACGAGGCGCTGGAAGCCTTCGTGCGCAAGGCGACGATCGGCGTGTGGCACGCCTCCTGCTCGTGCCGCATGGGCCGGGCCGACGATCCCATGGCGGTGGTCGACAGTCAGGGCCGCGTCAAGGGCATCCAGGGCCTGCGCGTCGTCGACGCCTCGATCTTCCCGGTGGTGCCGTGCGCCAATACCAACTTCCCGGTCCTGATGTCGGCGGAGAAGATCGCGGCCGCGATGATGCAGTGAGCGGCAGCGAGGTCTGCCCTCGCAACGCTCCAAATGCGAATCTGACTTGATTGCATGCCGCAGGCTTGACGCGCTGAGCGGGCATTCGTGCGCCGCGAGTTAATCATCTCGGTCGCTACGTGTAGGCTATGACGATTGCCGGCCGTGTCGCGTAATGCAGTCGGTTTTCAGCCGGCCTTTAGTCCCATTTCAGCCAAACTGTATTTGTTTCTCATGATCCGGGGCAGGGTTTCTCATTTGGAGTCCTGCAATGTTCAAGCAAGTATTTTCTGCGTGCCTCTTCATTGTCCTTGGTTCTGTCGCATCGGAAGCACGGCCTTATCGCTTTCATCAAGCTCCTGAATGCAATGTCACCATGCCCTGCGACTTCTCGTATTCGCAGACGCGACGCGAGCGGACTTCGCGATCCTTGTCAGCTTCCAGATCTTCACCGGTTTCCAGGTCCTCGCTGCAAGCCTACCGCTCGACGCAACTGACGGTAACTGATGCGGGGGGCACCGCCACGTCGGCGACCGTCTCCGGTGTCTCCAGCGCTCGCATTGTCGGTGGCCGTCCGGCCGGTTGTCCTTCGTCCTTCTGCGGCTGTGGCGCTGCGCTGCGCGTGTTTGGCCGGATTGTGCCGGAATTGAATCTTGCGGCCAACTGGCTGCGCTTTCCGCGGACATCACCCGCACCAGGAATGGTTGCTGCACGACGAGGACACGTTTTCGTCCTGGAGCAGCACCTCGGGGGCGACGTCTGGATGGCCTATGACGCCAACTCGGGCGGGCGCGCGACGCGAATCCACGCACGTTCATTGCGGGGGTATACGATCGTCAATCCCCGTGGCGGTTCGGTGGCTTGAGGACAGCTAACGCCACGCTCGACAAGACCACGGACGGGTCGCAACATCTTTGCGACCCTCCCACGCTGGACCAATTGTTGGCGCCGGGCCGAGCACCCTTGCCGGGATTCATGATGTTCTCTCGGATCGAGCGCCCGCTTGATGGTGCGCATTCTTGGCCCGGAAAGCCCGGCAATCAGGGCGTTTTTTGCAGTTCATGGGGGCGTTTTCGGGGGTCTTGTTTGAGCCGCCGTCCGCGCCAGGCGCGCCTGACGCGCTCTTCGTCTGCCGGTGCACGTCGTGTACCCGCCGGCACCTTGCGCATGATTCCGTTAACCGTCGATCTCTGCGATCGCGTTTAAGCGACGTTAATGATGCTTTCTCAATACGATATATCGCACTTTGTTGCGGTCCATGTTTGTCGATCGCCCGTAAGTCTTGATTAAGAAGGCCAAAAGCATATTGCAGCCTGCGATGTGGGGGTGATCGCAGCAATGCTGCGGCCTCTCCCATCACGAGATTTCAGGGAAGTTTTTTGCCGTAACGACGGCAATCAGGATGTAGGTCATGCTCCGCCGCGCAGTGCTCCGTTTCGGGAGTGATCGGAAGGCCAACGTCGCCATCATCTTCGCACTCACGATGGTTCCGATCATCTTTCTTTTGGGCATGACGCTCGACTACACATTGGCTTTGCGTAAGCGCGAGCAGTTGAACGCCGCCGCCGACGCCGCCGCGATCGCAGCCGTGCGGCCGGCGATGCTGGTGCAGAGTGACACGGCCGTGGTCAAGGCGACCGCGGAAGCCGTTTTCGCGGCGAAGGCGAATCTTCCCGGCCTGTCTTCGGTCCCGACGCCGACGGTCACCGTCACTGATACCGGTCTCGCTCGCACGATCACGGTGTCCTACACCGCGCAGTCCATCAATAATTTCCCCGGTGTTCTCGGCAAGCAGACCTGGCAGGTCAACGGATCCGCCACGGCGCGGGCGTCCAGCGCGCCCAACATGAATTTCTATCTGCTGATGGATGACTCGCCGTCCATGGGGATCGGCGCGACCGCGAGCGACATCAGCAATCTCATCAAGTACACCGCCTCCGCGTATCAGTCGGCAACGGCCTCGCAAAATTGCGGCTTCGCTTGTCATCAGACCGATATCGCCCACGACGGCGGGAAATACGATAACCTCACGATCGCGCGAAACAGAAGTATCACTTTACGGATTGATCTGGTGACAAATGCCGTCAATCAGTTGCTCAATTCATGGTCGAACTGCCCGCAGTCCGGCATCTCGGGGGGCGTCATGCAGTGCATGGCGGCGCTGAACAACACCACCTACAAGGCGGCGCTCTACACGTTCGACTTGAGTTTGAACACACTGGCCACGCTGACCACCCCGACCCTCGCCGGAACCAAGGTTTCCAGCATCTCGCTGATGCCAGTCGCCTACCAGAACTGCGTTGTTGTGAAGACCAACTGTAAGACCGACAATGGCACGAACATCGCAGGCGCGCTCAAGAGCCTCAACGACGTCATGCCCACGCCCGGGCTTGGGAGCAACGCGGCGGGAGATACGCCGCAGCAAGTGGTATTCCTCGTCACCGACGGCGTCGAAGACAAGATCTCCACGACCTGCCCCAACGCGAGCTTCGCCTCCAACAATCGATGCCAGCAGCCGCTCGACACGACGATGTGCACGACCATCAAGAACCGCGGCATCAAGATCGCCGTCCTCTACACGGAGTATCTACAGCTCATCGCCGATCCCAATACCGGCATCCAGAAAACCAATGACTGGTATATGGATTGGATTCACAAGTATAACCAGCCTACTTCCTCAACCGGCAAGATCGCGCAAAACCTCCAGGCGTGTGCCTCGCCCGGTTTCTATGCCCATGTTCAAACAGGCGGCGATATCTCCGCGGCGCTGACGGACCTGTTCATCAAGGTCGCGTCCAGCACAGCCAGCCTCGTGCAGTAGAGAAGTAGAGCCATGACCGGCCCCGCTGCAACGACCAAGAGACGCCGCAATCGCTGCACGGCTTTCGCGCGGGACAAGAGGGGCGCGACGGCCGTGGAATTCGCGCTGGTCGCTGCGCCGTTCCTCGCCCTCATCATCGCGCTGATCCAGACGTTCCTCGTTTTCTTCGCCCAGCAGACGCTCGAAACCATCGTGCGCCAGTCGGCGCGCCTCGTCATGACCGGACAGGTTCAATCCGCACAGATGACGCAGGCGGCTTTCAAGCAGAAGGTCTGCGAGCAGATCGTGATCCTGTTCAATTGCAGCGGTATCATGATCGATATGCAGGTGGCGACCTCGTGGACGTCGGCGAACACGGGAATGCCGACCCTGACCTTCGACGGATCGGGCAAGGTCACCAATTCCTGGCAGTACGATCCCGGCGATGCCGGCGATATCGTCGTGCTCCGCGTCATGTATGTCTGGCCGGTCGTGCTCGGGCCGCTCGGCTTCAACCTCTCGAACCTCAGCAACGGCAACCGGCTGATCATGTCGTCCGCCGCGTTCCAGAACGAGCCAGGAGCCCCCTGATGATCTCCCTGTCATCTCGCGCCCGGCACCTGCTGGCCGATGACCGCGCTGTCGCCGCGACGGAGTTCGCCATGGTGGTGCCGTTCATGCTGGTGCTCTATGTCGGCGGCGTCGAGCTCGCTACCGGCCTTTCGATGAACGTCAAGGTCAGCGCGACCGCACACAGTGTCGCCGACATGGTCACGCAGAACACGGCCGTCACCTCGTCTCAGATGGACGGCATTCTCGCGGCTGCGAGCGCCATCATGGCTCCCTATCCGACCAAGAGCGGCAGCACGTCCTTGATGACGATCACCGTCTCGGGCGTGTCGACCGACAGCAACGGCAATGCGACGGTGCAATGGAGCACGTCGACCAGCTCGACGGGCGCGAGAAAGCAGGGTGACCCGATGACCTTGTCGAAGTTCACGGGGCCGAGCGGCACCACCAATGCCAACATCTCGCTCGTCCTGAGCGAGGTGACCTATGACTATGCGCCCAACCTCGGCTTCACCATCGCCGGCACCGTGAAGCTGTCCGACAACTACTATCTGTTCCCGCGCTGCTCGACCAACAGCCCGGCCACATCGAGCTTCCCCTACTACGACGTGAAGTATCCGGCGACCAAGACCTGCACCTGCGTCGAGCATTTGCAGAAGAAGACCTGTTGAGCGACAGTCAAAGCCGCAGCACCTTGCCGGGGGTCATGATGTTCTGCGGATCGAGCGCGCGCTTGATAGTGCGCATGATGTCGAGCTCGGTCTTCGACCGGTAGTGACTGAGCTCGTCGAGCTTGTCGATGCCGATGCCGTGCTCCGCCGAGATCGATCCGCCCATCGAAGTGATGAGGTCGTTCACGGCCCGCGTGATGGCGCCCTTGTATTGGGTCAGTGTCTGCTGATCCATGCCGGCCGGCCCCATGAACGAGAAATGCAGATTGCCGTCGCCGATGTGTCCCAGGGGGTAGGGGCGGATGGTCGGGAGGATGTCGATCACGGCCTTGGTCCCCTTGTCGATGAAGTCCGGTATCCTGGAGATCGCCACCGACACGTCGTAGCTCAGCCCTGGACCCTCGGCCCGGGAGGCCTCGGCCACACCCTCCCGGATCCGCCACATGTTGCGCGACTGGCCGACCGTGTGAGCGATCGCGGCATCGAGCACGCGGCCGGCCTCGAACTGGTCGGCAAGGAACTGCTCCAGCTTCTCGGACATGCCCTCGGTCCCATCCCGGCGTGGGCGCGCAGACGACCATTCGAGCAGGAGATACCATGGCGTGTCCGCCTTGAGCGGATCCTGGGTGCCGGGAATGTGGCGCAGCACCATATCGATAGCGGCGCGGCTCATCAGCTCGCAGGAGCCGACATTGTCCTCGGAGGCGCTATGGGCTTCGGACAGGATCTCCAGCGCCGCGCGTGGATCCCGGATCGCCAGCCACGCGGTGCTGACGTCCTTCGGCGCCGGCCACAGCTTGAGCACGGCCTTGGTGATGATGCCCAGCGTGCCTTCGGCGCCCATGAACAGGTGCTTGAGGTCGTAACCCGTATTGTCCTTCTTGAGCGCACGCAATCCATCCCAGACGTCGCCGTTGGGCAGGACGACTTCGAGCCCCAGCACGAGATTGCGGGCGTTGCCGTAGCGCAGCACCTGCACGCCGCCGGCGTTGGTTGAGAGATTGCCGCCGATCATGCACGAGCCCTGGGCGCCGAGGCTGAGCGGCAGGAACCTGTCGTGCTTGCTGGCGGTCTCCTGCAGCGTCTGCAGCACGCAGCCCGCCTCGACCGTCATCGAATAGCCGACGGGATCGACATCCAGCACGCGATTCATGCGGCCGAGCGACAGCACAATGCCGGTGTGTGCCGGCCAGGGCGTGGCCCCACCCATCAAGCCGGTGTTGCCGCCCTGCGGCACGATCGCGATGCCGTGCGCGTGGCAAAGCCGGACCACTTTCGACACTTCCTCGGTGCTGCCGGGACGAACGACGGCGCCGGCCCCGCCGACCAGCAACCCACGCCAATCCGTCACGAACGGCTGCTTGCCATGCTCGTCCTCGATAAATCCCTTCTCGCCGACGATCGCGCGCAACGCATCGCGCATCTCGGCGGTCACAGGAGTGGTCGGGATGATGGGTGCGGACGACGGAGCCGGCATTTTGTTTCCCCTTGGGTACATCTTGGCGTGTACTCGATGTGCCGATCCCGGCAACGTTCAGACAATCTTTGCAACATTTCTAAACAGCTTCGTCAACATCCCGCGGCTGTTCGGGCGTAGGACGCGCCCAGACTTTACAAATCAGGATCGGCAGAATGATATTGAGGTTTCCGGCGGCGCGCTTGGGCATCGGCGCGGCCTGCCTCGTGCTTATCGGCATCAGCCCGTTGTGCGCAGAGCCGGTGTTCGACAGCCTGGCCGGCGCATGGTCGGGGATCGGTACGATGAAGCCGTCGGATGGTCCGCGTGAGAAGGTCCGCTGCAAAGTGGCATACAACGTCACCAGGCCGGGACGGTCGTTGACACTCGATCTGCGCTGCGCAAGCGATGCCTACAAGATGGTCCTGTCCGCGAACATCGAGCAGAGCGGGACGGAGCTTTCCGGCAACTGGTTCGAGAGCGAATATCGACAGGGCGGCAAGGTCTACGGCACGAACAAGGACGGCCTGATCGAGGCGCGAATCGAGGGAAACACGGTGGCCGCGCTGGTGACGATCCAGACCAAGAGCAATCATCAATCCTTCCTGATGGAGGCGCCGGGGTCCTGGATGTCGGAGGTCGCGATCGAATTGAACAAGGATTCGAAGTGACGCCGATCCTCGTGCCGTCACTTCCATGCACGGCCATCGCTCTCCGCCTCGGCGCGCCCGGTGCTCAAGGGGTAGCCGGCTCGAGCGGATTGGTGACGCCGCCGTACTCGGCGTCACCAGCACGATCGGATACTACGCCATCGCGGGCTGCGGCTTGGGCTGCCGCGACAGCGCCAGCACGATCAGCGCGGCGAACACGCAGAGCGCGCCGGCAATGAAGAACGCAGGCAGGTAGCTTTCATAGACCGTGCGCGACAGGCCGGCGCCGAAGGCGGCGGCGCCGGCGCCGAGCTGATGGCCGGCAAAGATCCAGCCGAACACCAGATTGGCGCGCTCCGGTCCGAATTTCTGCGCGGTGATCCGCACGGTCGGCGGCACTGTGGCGATCCAGTCGAGACCATAGAACATTGCGAAGACGGAGAGGCCGTAGAACGAGAAGTCGCTGAAGGGCAGGAAGATCAGCGAGAGCCCGCGCAGGCCGTAATACCAGAACAGGAGCCAGCGATTGTCGTAGCGGTCCGACAGCCAGCCCGACATGATAGTGCCGAAGAAGTCGAAGATGCCCATCGCAGCCAAGAGGCTCGCCGCCTGAACCTGCGGGATGCCGAAATCGAGGCACATCGGGATCAGGTGCACCTGGACGAGGCCGTTGGTCGAAGCGCCGCAGACGAAGAAGGTTGCGAACAGGATCCAGAAGGCCGTCGATTTCGAGGCATCGCGCAACGTGCCGAGCGCAACGCCGGTGATCGTGCCGTGGCTGACCGGCGGGGCGGGCAAGGGCTCGGTACCTTCATCGCCGAACGGGCGCAGGCCGACGTCGCTCGGCCGGTCGCGCATCACCAGCAGCACGGCGACCGCGGACACGCCGAGCGCGATGCAGACGAAGCCGAGTGCGAGCCGCCAGCCGTAATGGTCGGTGAGGCTCGCTAGCAGCGGCAGGAACACGAGCTGGCCGGTGGCGACGCTCGCGGTCATGATGCCGACGACGAGGCCGCGTCTTGCTGCGAACCAGCGCGTGGCAATCGTCGCGCCGAGCACCAGGGCGGTCATGCCCGTGCCGATCCCGATCACCACGCCCCACAGCGCGATGAGCTGCCAGACCTCGGTCATGCCCAGCGAGAGCACGAGCGCCGAGACCACGATCAACTGCGCGAGCAGCGTCACGTTGCGCAGGCCGTAGCGGTTGAGCAGGGCCGCCGCAAACGGCGCCATCAGCCCGAACAGGATGAAGCGGATCGACAGTGCGGAGGAGATCTCCGCCGTGCTCCAGCCGAACTCCTTCTGCAGCGGCACGATGAACACGCCGGGGGCGCCGACCGTGCCGGCGCTGATCAGCGCGGCGAGGAAGGTCACGCCGACCATCACCCAGCCATAGTGAATGTTGCGGCGGGAAAGCGCTGCCGCGAGCCAGTTCGAGATCATTGGGCCTCAATCTTGGTTTGCGAGCTCCGGGAGACCCGCGTCATCGTTACATTCTGGCACAGGCGAGGGAAGTCTGAAATGGCAGACTTCCCTTGATTTCGGCCATTGCGCGGACGGCTAGTGCGCCGGCCGCTCCACCGCGATGGCCGTGGCCTCGCCGCCGCCGATGCAGAGCGCGGCGATGCCGCGCCTGAGGTTCTGCGCCTCGAGCGCATGCAGCAGCGTCACGATTAGCCGCGCGCCGGTAGCGCCGATCGGATGTCCGAGCGCGCAGGCGCCGCCGTTGACGTTGAGCTTTTCGCGGGGAATGCCGAGATCGCGCTGCGCCGCCATCGCCACCACGGCGAACGCCTCGTTGATCTCGAACAGGTCGACATCGGAGGCAGCCCAGCCGACCTTGTCGAGCAGCTTGCGGATCGCCGGGATCGGCGCCGTGGTGAACCATTGCGGCTCCTGGCTGTGGGTGGCGTGGCCCTTGATCTCGGCGAGAACAGGCAGGCCGCCCCGGTCGGCCAGCGAGCGCTTCGTCAGTACGAGCGCAGCGGCGCCGTCGGCATTGGCGGAGGAGGCCGCCGGCGTGATGGTGCCGTTGGCGCGGAACGCTGGCTTCAGGCCCGGGATCTTCGCGGGGTCGACTTTCAGCGGGTGTTCGTCATTGGCGATGATCCGCGGACCTGCTTTCTCCGTCAGCGTGATCGGCGCGATCTCGGCCTTGAACGCGCCGTCTTCGACGGCCTTGCGCGCGCGGCTGAGCGTTTCCATCGCATAGGCATCCTGGTCCTTGCGGGTGAACTGATAGGCTTCCGCCGTGGCCTCGCCGAAATCGCCCATGGAGCGGCCGGTCTCGTAGGCGTCCTCGAGCCCGTCCATCATCATGTGGTCGATGATGCGGTCGTGGCCGGCGCGATAGCCGCCGCGGGCCTTCGCGAGCAGGTAGGGCGCATTGCTCATGCTCTCCATGCCGCCGGAGACGACGATCTCGGCCGAGCCGGCGCGGATGATGTCGTGCGCCAGCATGGTCGCCTTCATGCCGGAGCCGCAGACCTTGTTCACCGTGGTGGCGCCGGTGGCATCGGGCAGACCCGCGCCACGCGCCGCCTGGCGCGCCGGCGCCTGGCCTTGTCCGGCCGGCAGCACGCAGCCCATGAAGACCTCGTCGACCTTCTCGGGGGTGAGCTTGCCGCGTTCCAGGGCCGCCCCGATCACGTGCGATCCGAGCTTGTGGGCGGCCAGCGGCGACAATTCGCCCATGAAGCGGCCGAGCGGGGTGCGGGCGGCGGAGACGATGACGACGGGATCGGCGGCTTCGGCCATGACGGAACTCCCTGCAATGACGGGTAGGATTATGGTCATCATATGATGCGACGCAAAAAATGCAACCGCGCCAGGGATGAGAAAATGTCGTGGCTCAGATGAGATTTGGTTGTTCGAGTGGAGGAGGTGCTGCCCACAGCACGCTGTCATCACCCGCGAAGGCGAGTGATCCCAGTATTCCAGAGGCTGTGCGGCTAGAACCGAGAAGCCGCGGCGTACTGGATGCCCCGCCTTCGCGGGGCATGACACCGTCTTTGGTGCGCCTACCGCTTCCGGTTCACAAATGCCTGCATGAGCCGCGTCGGCTCGTCTGTCAGGAACGACTCGCCGAACACCTTGACGCTCAGGTTCACCGACTCCGTCAGCGGCAGTTCTTCCCATTGCCGCAACAGTGCCTTCTGCGATCGCAGCGCCTCGGGGCCGCATTCGAGCAGTGCCTTCACGGTGTGCTCGATCACGGCATCGAGCTCGCCTTCCGGCGCGACCTTGTCGATCAGTCCCCAGGCCAGCGCGGTCGGAGCATCGATGTTCTCCGCCGTCATCACCAGCCAGCGCGCGCGGGCCCAGCCGATCAGGCGCGGCAAGAGAGCGGCATGGATCACCGAGGGGATACCGACGCGCACCTCCGGCATGCCGAAATGCGCATCATGCGCGGCAACGCGGAAGTCGCAGGCCGCCGCCACTTCGAGCCCGCCGCCGAGGCACCAGCCGGGCATCCGTGCGATCACCGGGGCAGGGAATTGGCGCACCGCCTCGCAGAGATCGCGCAGGCGGCTGATGAAGGCTTCGGCGGATTTTGGGTCGAGCTTGGCCATCTCCTTGATGTCTGCGCCGCCGATCATGCTCTTCTCGCTCTGGCCGCGCAGCACCACGACCCGAATGCTGCGGTCGGAGGCGAGCTGCTGGAGGCCTTCGCGCACGGCCTCGGTGACGGGCGAACCGAGAATGTTGAGCGGGCCGGCGTTGCAGATCGCGACATGAACGACGCCGCGCGCGTCGCGCGTCACGCCGCAGTGGTTGTTGAGCATTTCCATCGGGGCATCTCGAAGGTTTCGTGGACGCGTGCGAGGCGCACTGGTCGGGATCACTTCCGGGCCGAAACGGCCGGCTTGTCAAGCGGGGCCCATGAGACCGAGTTGCCAGCGCGAAGTCCGTGGCATAGTATGACACATATCATTTAATGAGGTGGCCATGACCGACATCGATCAAATCGCCCTGTTTTCGCCGGCGCAGCGGCGGGAGCGCGTGGTGGACTGGCAGGTGCCGGCGCCGGTCGCGAAAGCGGCGATGGGCCTGTCCGGCATGGACGCCATGCTCGGCATTCGCGACGGCCGGCTGCCGCCGCCGCCTTTTGCGAAGCTGATCGGGTTCATCATGGCCGTTGTCGAGCCGGGCCGGATCGTCATGGAACTGGAGCCGCGCGAAGATCTCGAAAATACCATCGGCCTCCTGCACGGCGCGACCGCAGCGGCGCTGCTCGATACGGCCATGGGATGTGCGATTTCGACCCGGCTCGAGGCCGGGCAAAGCTCGGTGACCCTCGATCTGAAGCTGACCTATCTGCGCCCGCTGTCGGTTCGTTCCGGGTTGATCTCCGCCGAAGGCAAGGTGATCAAGCTGGGACGCCAGACCAGCTACACCGAGGGCTTTGTCCGCGACGGAAAGGGGGCCCTGGCGGTCCATGCAACTGCAACCTTTTCCATGATCGGCGTAACTTAACGTGAATTAATGCACCGATCGCGGCATTTGCGTGCTATGAGATGACTCTCGACATCCAATGAGATCCGCATGCGCTATTCCCCGGAACACAAGCAGGAAACCCACGACCGCATCGTGAAGAAGGCCTCCGTGCGGCTGCGCGAGAAGGGTGCCCATGGTATCGGCGTCGCCGATCTCATGAAGGAGGCGGGCCTGACTCATGGCGGCTTCTACGCGCATTTCGATTCCCGCGAGGCGCTGGTGATCGAGGCCTTTGGCTATGCCATGGACCGCTCGATGGAGTACTGGCGCAAGCTCACCGGCGAGGCCGCTCCTGAAAAGCGCCTGGCGCTGGTCGCGGAGAGCTATCTGTCCACGCTGCATCGCGACAATCCCGGCCATGGCTGCTCGATCCCGGCGCTTGGCGCCGAGATCGCCCGCGAGAGCCCGAAGACACGCAAGGCCTTTGCCGGCAAGCTCGACCAGATGATCGAGATGATGACCGACTATATCCCGAACATGCCACGCAAGGCCGCGCGCAAGCAGGCGATCGCGACGCTGGCGACGTTGGCCGGCACCATGCTGCTGGCGCGCATCGCCGGATCGAACGAATTGTCGGACGAGGTGCTGAAGGCAGGCCGGGATAGCGCGCTCGATGGCGTGAAGCGCCAGCCGAAGGTGCCTGCGGGGAAGAAGGTGAAGCAGAGTTAGGCCGACCTCGGCAGCCGTAGGGTAGGCAAAGGCGTTCTTGCGCCGTGCCACCATCTGTCCACTCGCGCGACTGATATGGTGGGCACGCTTCGCTCACCCTGCGGAAACGGCGCTACCGTCCCGCAAACAACGACCGCTCGCGCTCGACGATCTCGCTGATGTAGTCCGCCACCGCCCTGATCCGCGCGAGGTCCTTGCTGTCGGCGTGCATCAGCATCCAGAATGTCCGCATGATCGATATGTCGTCCGGCAGCACTGCGACGAGCTGCGGATGATCGCTCGCCATGAAATGCGGCAGCACCGCAATGCCGAAGCCCGAGAGCGTAGCATTGAGCTGGGCGATCAGATTGGCGCTGCGAAAACGCGCGGAAATCCGCGGCGACACCTGGGGCAGATAGTCGAGCTCCGGCGTGAACAGCAACTCCTCGATGTAGCCGACGAAGCGGTGCTGCGGCAGGTCTTGCCGTGACGAGATCCTGGGAAAGCGGTCGAGATAGGCTGGCGAGGCATAGAGCCCTAGGCGGTAGTCGAGCAGCTTGCGGCCGACGATGCGGCCTTCCTTCGGCATGGTCAGGCTGATGGCGATATCAGCCTCGCGCTTGGAGAGACTGAACAGCCGCGCGGTTGCCACAAGTTGCAGATCGAGATCGGGGTAGCGGTCAGCAAAGGGCGCGAGTCGCGGCGCCAGGAAGGCGGTACCGAACCCGTCGGGTGCCCCGATCCGCACGGTGCCGGTCAGCCGTGCCACCGAGCCGCCGACCTGCTCCTGGTTGGCGACGATGGTCGATTCCATCGCTTCCGCACTGTCGGCGACGCGCTGGCCTGCCTCGGTGAGGAGATAGCCGGTCTTGCGCCGGTCGAACAGCTTGGCGGAAAGGTGCTTTTCCAGCCGATCGACGCGGCGGATCACCGTGGCATGGTCGACGCCGAGCTGTTTTGCCGCAGCCGAAACCGAGCCGCCCCGCACGATGGCCAGCACGAAGCGAAAGTCGTCCCAGTCGATAGCGCCTTGATCCAGCATTTTCGCACATCTATGGTGCATTATCTCAGACTTGAATCCTATAAAATGCAGGTCGATAGGATTTGTCAAAGCGACCACGCTCGGCCTAAGGAGATCATCCCATGCGTTCAATCGGACATTTCATCGGTGGCAAGGAGGTCAAGGGGACCTCGGGCCGCACTGCCGACGTCTTCGAGCCGATGACCGGTGACGTCCAGGCCAAGGTCGCGCTGGCCTCCAAGGCCGAAGTCCGCGCCGCCGTCGAGAACGCGCGCGCAGCACAGCCCGAATGGGCCGCAACCAATCCGCAGCGCCGCGCCCGCGTGATGATGAAATTCGTGGAGCTGGTCCAGCGCGATTACGACAAGCTCGCCGAATTGCTCGCGCGCGAGCACGGCAAGACCGTGCCGGACGCCAAGGGCGACATCCAGCGCGGCCTCGAGGTCGCGGAATTCGCCTGCGGCATTCCGCATCTGATGAAGGGCGAGTACACGGAAGGGGCGGGCCCCGGCATCGACATCTATTCGATGCGCCAGCCGCTCGGCGTCGTCGCGGGCATCACGCCGTTCAATTTCCCGGCGATGATCCCGATGTGGAAGTTCGCCCCGGCGATCGCCTGCGGCAACGCGTTCATCCTCAAGCCGTCGGAGCGCGACCCCGGCGTGCCGATGCTGCTCGCCGAGCTCATGATGGAAGCGGGTCTGCCGGCCGGCATCCTCAACGTCGTCAACGGGGACAAGGAGGCGGTCGACGCCATCCTCGACGATCCCGACATCAAGGCCATCGGCTTCGTCGGCTCGACTCCGATCGCGCAGTACATCTACGAGCGCGCCGCGCAGACCGGCAAGCGTTGCCAGTGCTTCGGCGGCGCCAAGAACCACGCCATCATCATGCCCGACGCCGACATGGACCAGGCTGTCGACGCGCTGATCGGCGCAGGCTACGGCTCGGCCGGCGAACGCTGCATGGCGGTCTCGGTCGCGGTGCCCGTCGGCAAGTCGACCGCCGACCGCCTGATGGAGAAGCTGATCCCGCGCGTCGAGTCGCTCAAGATCGGCACCTCGATCGATCCGTCGGCCGATTACGGTCCGCTGGTCACGCGCGAGGCGGTCGAAAAGGTCAAAGGCTACATCGACATCGGCATCAAGGAAGGCGCGACGCTCGCCGTGGACGGCCGCGGCTTCAAGATGCAGGGCTATGAGAACGGCTTCTATCTCGGCGGTTCGCTGTTCGATAACGTCACCAAGGACATGCGGATCTACAAGGAAGAGATCTTCGGCCCCGTGCTCTCGGTGGTGCGCGCGCACGATTACAAGGAAGCGCTGGCGCTGCCGTCGGATCATGACTACGGCAACGGCGTTGCCATCTTCACCCGCGACGGCGACGCCGCGCGCGACTTCGCAGCCAAGGTCAACGTCGGTATGGTCGGCATCAACGTGCCGATCCCGGTTCCGATCGCCTATTACACCTTCGGCGGCTGGAAGAAGTCGGGCTTCGGCGATCTCAACCAGCACGGCCCGGACTCGATCCGCTTCTACACCAAGACCAAGACGGTGACCTCGCGTTGGCCGTCCGGCGTCAAGGAAGGCGCGGAGTTCTCGATCCCGCTGATGAAGTAAGGCTGTAGCCCAGCCCGTCATTGCGAGGAGCGTAGCGACGAAGCAATCCAGAGTCTTTCCGCGGAGGCAGCCTGGATTGCTTCGCGGAGCCTGTCATCGGGCCGCGCTTCGCGCGGACCCGGTGGCTCGCAATGACGATGGGGCAAGAGGGTAGGCGGCAATGCAGTTCGCTCTGAACGAGGATCAGATCGCGGTTCGCGACATGGCGCTTGCGTTTGCGGCCGAGAAGATCGCGCCGCATGCGCTGCGCTGGGACGAGGAGAAGCATTTTCCCGTCGACGTGATGCGCGAGGCCGCGACGCTCGGCATGGGCGGCATCTACATCCGCGACGATGTCGGCGGCTCAGCGATGACCCGCTTCGACGCGGCGCTGATCTTCGAGGCGCTGGCGACGGGCTGCCCGACCACCTCCGCCTTCATCTCCATCCACAACATGGCGAGCTGGATGATCGATGCCTTCGGCAGCGACACCCAGCGCCATCAATGGCTGCCGAAGCTCTGCACCATGGAACTGATCGCCAGCTACTGCCTGACCGAGCCGGGCGCCGGCTCGGATGCGGCAGCGCTGCGCACCCGTGCGGTGCGCGACGGCGATCATTACGTCCTCAACGGCCAGAAGCAGTTCATCTCCGGCGCCGGCGGCACCGACGTTCTGGTCGCGATGGTCCGCACCGGCGGTGATGGCCCCGGCGGCATCTCGACCCTCGTCATCGACGGCAAGACGCCGGGCGTCTCCTTTGGCGCCAACGAGCGCAAGATGGGCTGGAATGCACAGCCGACCCGCGCCGTCATGTTCGAAAACGCCCGCGTGCCCGTCGCCAATCGGCTCAGCGAGGAGGGCGTCGGCTTCAAGATCGCGATGGCTGGTCTCGACGGCGGCCGCCTCAACATCACGGCGTGTTCTCTTGGTGGTGCCCAAACTGCGCTCGACAAGGCACGCGCCTACATGAAGGAGCGCAAGGCGTTCGGGAAGCGTCTCGACGAATTCCAGGCCCTGCAATTCCGCCTCGCCGACATGGCAATCGAGCTCGAGGCCGCGCGCACCTTCCTGTGGCGTGCCGCGGCAGCGCTGGACCGCAAGGACCCCGACGCCACCATGCTGTGCGCGATGGCCAAGCGTTTCGGCACCGATGTCGGCTTCGAGGTCGCCAACCACGCGCTGCAGCTTCACGGCGGCTACGGTTACCTCAGCGAATATGGCATCGAGAAGATCGTGCGCGACTTGCGCGTGCATCAGATCCTCGAAGGCACCAATGAAATCATGCGGCTCATCGTGGCGCGCAAACTGATCGAGGGCGCACGATGAGCGGAGTGGAAGCGGGCGATCTCGTCGCCCGTGTCGAGGGCGCGGCCGGCATCATCAGGCTCAACCGTCCGAAGGCCATCAATGCCGTGACGCTGGAGATGTTTCGCGACATCGAGAAGGCGCTCGACCGCTTCGAGGCCGATCCCGCCGTCGCCGTGATCGTGCTGGAAGGTGCCGGCGAGCGCGGCCTCTGCGCCGGCGGCGACATCCGCACGCTCTGGGAAAGCTCGAAGGTCAAGGGCGACCTCGGCAAGATCCTGTGGCGCGAGGAATACATCCTCAATGCCCGGATCAAGAAGTTTCCAAAGCCTTATGTCGCCTTCATGGACGGCATCGTCATGGGCGGCGGCGTCGGCCTTTCCGCGCATGCCAGTCACCGCGTCGTCACCGATCGCACCAAGCTCGCCATGCCGGAAGTCGGTCTCGGCTTCTTCCCCGACGTCGGCGGCACCTATCTGCTGTCGCATTCACCGGGCGAGATCGGCACCTATTTCGGGCTGACCGGCCAGACCATGAACGGGCCGGACGCGATCCACGCCAAGTTCGCCGATTGGGTCGTGGCCGCTTCGAGGCTGCCAGAGCTGCGCGAGGCGCTGACGAAGCTGCGCCTTGGTGCGACCGCCGCCGATATCGCCAAGCTCATCGGCGGCTTTGCCACCGGCGAGACCGCGGGGCCGGTCGCCGCCAGGGAGCCCGTCATCGATGCGTTGTTTGGCTTCGACCGCATGGAGGACATTTTCGCTGCGCTGAAGCGCGATGGTTCCGAGTTCGCGCTGGCCACGCTGAAGACGCTGAATGAAAAATCGCCGCGCGGCATGGTGGTGACGCTCAAATTGCTGCGGCTTGCGCGCGGATCGAGCTTGGAAGAGTGCCTGGTGCGTGAATACCGCGCTGCGCTGGAAGTGTTTCGGAGCGATGATTTTCGCGAGGGCGTGCGCGCGGCCGTGATCGACAAGGACCGCAACCCGACCTGGTCGCCGCCGCGGATCGAGGATGTGACGCCGGAGATGCTTGCGCCGTATCTCGCCGAGATCGGCACTGATGAGCTGAAGTTCAACTAACAACGCGACAGCGGAGGAAACGACAATGGCCACGATCGCATTCATCGGTCTCGGCAACATGGGCGGCCCGATGGCCGCCAATCTGGTCAAGGCCGGCCACAAGGTGGTGGCGTTCGACCTCGTCGAGGCCTCCCGCAATCAGGCCAGGACCGACGGCGCTGGCATTGCCGACAGCGCGCCCGCCGCGGTGAAGGGCGCTGATGTCGTCGTCACCATGCTCCCCGCGGGCAAGCACGTGCTCGGCGTCTGGAACGAGGTCGTTCCAGCCATGACCAAGGGCGCGCTGATCATCGATAGCTCCACCATCGACGTCGAAAGCGCGCGGCAGGCTCATGCGCTGGCCGCCAAGCACGGCGTGCTCTCGGTCGACGCGCCGGTCTCCGGCGGCACCGGCGGCGCCAAGGGGGCGACGCTCACCTTCATGTGCGGCGGCGAGGAGAATGCATTCGCGGCGGCAAAGCCCGTGCTGGAGAACATGGGCAAGAAGATCGTGCATTGTGGCGGCGCCGGCGCCGGCCAGGCGGCCAAGATCTGCAACAATATGATCCTCGGCATCTCAATGATCGCGGTGAGCGAGGCCTTCGCGCTCGGCGAGAAGCTCGGGCTCTCGCACCAGGCGCTGTTCGACGTCGCCTCGACCTCATCCGGCCAGTGCTGGTCGCTGACGACCTATTGCCCGGTGCCGGGCCCGGTGCCGACCTCGCCGGCGAACAACGACTACAAGCCGGGCTTTGCTTCTGCGCTGATGGTGAAGGATCTGACGCTGGCGCAGGACGCCGCGAAGGCTGCGGGCGCGGCGACGCCGCTCGGCAAGCATGCGCAGGAGATCTATCAGTCTTTCGACGCAGCCGGCCAGGGCGGGGTGGATTTTTCCGGAATTATCAAGCACGTTAGGAGTCTGGCCGGGAAAGCTTGATGACGACATTCCAGGAAGCGCGCGCGTTTCTGCTAAAGCACCGCACGGAATACGAGGCGGCGGTCAAAGGATTCCGCTGGCCTGATCCGGTTCCCTTCAACTGGGCGCTCGACTGGTTCGACGCCGAGCTGGCGGCGAGTGCGGACAGCAAGGACCGCCCTGCGCTCTGGATTGTCGATGCCGCACAGGACAAGCAGACAAAACTGTCCTTCGCGGCGCTCTCGAAGCGCTCGAACCAGGTCGCCAACTTCCTCCGCGCGCAGGGCCTTGAGCGCGGCGACCACCTTTTGCTGCTGCTCGGCAATGTGGTTCCGTTGTGGGAGACGATGCTGGCGGCGATCAAGCTCGGCGTCGTCGTGATTCCCGCGACGACGCTGCTCACCGCTGACGAACTGCGCGACCGGCTCGATCGCGGCAAGGCGAAGGCGGTGGTGGCCGCCGAGGATCAGGTCGCAAAGTTCGCGAGCCTTGGCACCGAGAATGTCGTTCGCATCGTGGTCGGCGCGGCTGCCAACGGCTGGCTCGCCTATGACGAGGCGGCCAGAATGCCGGAGGACTTCACGCCGGATGGCCCGACCAACGCCGACGACCCGATGCTGCTCTATTTCACCTCGGGCACGACGGCAAAACCAAAGCTGGTCCGGCACAGTCAGCGCAGCTATCCGGTCGGCCATCTCTCGACGATGTACTGGATCGGGCTGAAGCCCGGAGACATTCACCTCAACATCTCCTCGCCCGGCTGGGCCAAGCATGCCTGGAGCTGTTTCTTCGCGCCGTGGAACGCCGGCGCGACCGTATTCGTGGTCAACCAGCCGCGCTTCGATGCCAAGGCGCTGCTCGCCACCATCGGCCGCTGCGGCGTCACCACGCTGTGTGCGCCGCCGACGGTATGGCGGCTGTTCATCCAGGAGAACCTTGCATCGTTCAAGGTGGCCTTGCGCGAGGTCTGCGGAGCCGGCGAACCGCTGAACCCTGAAGTGATCGATCAGGTGCGGGCGGCCTGGGGACTTACCATCCGTGACGGATACGGGCAGACCGAAACCACGGCGCTCGCCGGCAACTCGCCGGGCCAGAAGATCAAGGTCGGCTCGATGGGCCGGCCGCTGCCGGGTTATCGCGTCCAGATCAGCGACGCCGATGGGAACCCGGCCAAGGAAGGCGAGGTCACGCTGGTGCTCGGGACTGAGCGCCCGGCCGGCCTGATGCAGGGCTATCAAAGCGACGACGGCAAACTGTCCGGCGCCGAAGGCGAGCTCTATCGCAGCGGCGATGTCGTGTTCGAAGACGACGAGGGCTATCTCACCTTCGTCGGCCGCTCCGACGACGTGTTCAAGTCGTCGGATTACCGCATCAGTCCGTTCGAGCTCGAGAGCGTGCTGCTCGAGCACGAGCTGGTCGCGGAAGCCGCGGTGGTGCCGAGTCCGGATCCGATCCGGCTCGCCATTCCCAAGGCCTTCGTGCTGCTGACATCGGGCGCGGAGCGTTCACCCGAGACCGCGTTCTCCATCTTCAAACATCTCCACGCGCGCCTCGCACCATTCAAGCGCATTCGGCGTCTCGAAATCGTCACCGAGCTGCCGAAGACGATCTCTGGAAAAATCCGTCGCGTCCAGCTACGACGGCTGGAACGCGACAATGATCACGACGATCCGCTGCGTGGCCGGGAATTCCGCGAGGAGGAGTTTCCGGAGCTGGCAAAGACACGCGGCGAAACTTAGTGAGATTTCGTCATTCCGGGGCGCGCGAAGCGCGAGCCATGATGCGCAATTGCGCATCTGAGAATCCATTTCGCAACAGGCTCTGCGGCGCGATGGATTCCGGGCTCGATGCTCCGCATCGCCCCGGAATGACGGCACCAGGAGTGACCAAATGAACGAAGTCTGGAAGAAGCCGCCGATTACGCTTCAGGCCTATCAGGCCATGGTCGGCAAGGAGATCGGCATGTCCTCGTGGCACCTGATCGACCAGCCCCGCATCGACACCTATGCCGACGTGATCGAGGATCACCAGTTTATCCATGTCGATCCGGAACGCGCGAAGAAAGAGACCGCGTTCGGCAGCACCATCGCGCACGGTTTCCTGACGATGTCGCTGATGTCGATCATGTCCTACGAGGTGATGCCGGTGATCGCGGGCACCACGATGGGCGTGAACTACGGCTTCGACAAGCTGCGCTTCATCTCGCCGGTCCGCTCGGGCAAGCGCGTCCGCGGCCGTTTCGTGCTGGCGGAAGCGAAGCTCCGCAAGCCCAACGAGTTGCAGTCCCGCACCAACGTCACGGTCGAGATCGAAGGCGAGGACAAGCCCGCGCTGGTCGCGGATTGGCTCGGGTTGATCTATTTCGCCTGATGCCGCGTGTCGTTGCCGGGCTTGACCCGGCAACCCAACGCTGGTCAAAAGCTGACCAAAGTCGGGGCGTCCCCTCTCCCCTTGTGGGGGAGGCTGCCTCACGAAGCGAGGCGGGTGAGGGGTCTCTCTCCGCGAACTCATCTGCCGAGAGAGACCCCTCATCCGGCGCTTCGCGCCACCTTCTCCCACAAGGGGAGAAGGGAAGAACAGGACGTAATCCATGGCAATCAGGTTCGACGGACGCGTCGCCATCGTCACCGGCGCGGGCAATGGTCTTGGCAAGGCGCACGCGCTGGGATTGGCCAGCCGCGGCGCCAAGGTCGTCGTCAACGATTTCGGCGGCGCGCGTGACGGCACCGGCGGCTCGCTGTCGCCGGCCGAATCCGTGGTCGAGGAGATCCGCAAGGCCGGCGGCACCGCGATGGCCGACGGCGCTGATGTCTCGAACTTCGAGCAGGTCACCGCCATGGTCGAGCGTGCCACCAAGGAATGGGGCAGTGTCGACCTCTTGTGCGCCAATGCCGGCATCCTGCGCGACAAGTCGTTCGGCAAGATGGAAGCCGCCGATTTCCAGAAGGTGCTCGACGTGCATCTCGTCGGCACCTTTTATTGCTGCAAGGCGGCCTGGGCCGGCATGCGCGACCGCAATTACGGCCGCATCGTGCTGACCACCTCGTCCTCCGGCCTCTATGGCAATTTCGGCCAGGCCAATTACGGTGCGGCGAAGTCCGGCATGGTGGGCCTGATGAACGTGCTCGCCGAGGAAGGCCGCAAGAACAACATCCGCGTCAACATCATCTCGCCCACGGCAGCGACCCGCATGACCGAAGAGCTGCTGCCGCCGCAGGCGCTGCAACTGATGAAGCCGAACGCGATCACGCCGGCGGTCGAGTACATGCTCAGCGAGGACGCGCCGACCCGCACCATCATGGGTGCCGGGGCCGGCTCCTTCGCCGTGATCAAGATTCTGGAGAGCGAAGGCATCAACCTGCCGGAGTCCGAATGGACGCCGGACGCGGTTGCTGCGCATTTCGCAGAGATCAGCGACATGTCGAAGGCAAGGGCGCTGCAGGGCGCGTTCGAGCAGACGCAGAAATACGTGGCGCAGGCCGCGGCGCGGGCGGGGATCAAGCTTTAGGAGCGGGCATCGCCGCACTCTCAGCCGTCATGGCCGGGCTTGACCCGGCCATCCACGTCTTTGTCACCACCAGCATCGCACTCGTGGATGCCCGGGACAAGCCCGGGCATGACGACCTTTGGTTTGACACGCGGCTCAGCCTAAGCTCCCGCCATGACTCCACCCGACACCCACATCGCCGTCATCGGCGCCGGTCCCGCCGGGCTGATGGCGGCGGAAGTGCTGACGCAGGGCGGCGCGCGCGTCACCGTCTTTGACGCGATGCCGTCAGCGGGGCGCAAATTCCTGATGGCGGGTCGCGGCGGGCTCAACCTCACCCACAGCGAGCCGCTGCCGCAGTTCATGGCGCGCTATCGCGAGGCGGCACCGAAGCTGGAGGCGGCGGTCGAGGCGTTCCCGCCCGACGCGCTGCGCGCCTGGAGCGAGGCGCTGGGCGAGCCGACCTTCGTCGGCACCAGCGGGCGGGTGTTTCCGAAAGCGTTCAAGGCCTCGCCCTTGCTGCGCGCCTGGTTGCGGCGGCTCGATGCCGCCGGCGTGCGGTTTGCGTTTCGTCATCGCTGGATTGGCTGGGACGAGCACGGCCGGTTGCTGTTTCGCACCGGCGCCGGCCAACGCTCGATCGAGGCCGGGGCAGTGGTGCTCGCCCTTGGCGGCGCAAGCTGGCCGCGGCTCGGATCGGACGGCGGCTGGGTCGATCTTCTCGCCGCAAGGGGCATTGCCGTCGCGAAGCTCCGGCCGGCCAATTCCGGCTTCATGGTCGCATGGTCGGAAGTGTTCCGCGAGCGTTTCGAGGGCCAGCCGCTCAAGGGCGTGGCGCTGACGATTGGTGCGCACACGGTGCGCGGCGAAGCGATGATGACGCGCAGCGGCATTGAAGGCGGTGCGATCTACGCGCTCTCGGCCGAACTGCGCGAGGCGGTGCTGGATCTCGGGCACGCGCGGCTGATGATCGCGCTGCGGCCGGACCTTGCCGTCGCCGACCTGACAACGCGCCTGTCGGGCACGCGCGGCAAGCAATCGCTGGCTAACTTCCTGCGCAAGGCGGCGCAATTGTCGCCGGTCGGTATCGGCCTGATGCAGGAGGCGGCCATCGCCTCCGGCCGGCTGCTGGCGTCGTTTTCGCCGGCCGAGCTGGCGCATCTGATCAATGCCATTCCGGTTCAGCTCACCGGCACAGCCCCGATCGAGCGGGCGATCTCGACCGCGGGCGGGATTGCCTTCGATGAGCTCGACCAGCATTTCATGCTTCGCAAATTGCCGGGCGTGTTCGCCGCCGGCGAGATGCTGGACTGGGAAGCGCCGACCGGCGGCTACCTGCTGCAGGCCTCATTCGCGACAGGGCTTGCTGCGGGCAGGGGCGTGCTGGAATGGCTGAAGCGTTCGTAGAACGCCGCCGCCCTTCGAGGGCCGCTGAAGAAGCGGCCACCTCAGGGTGACGGCTACGAAAGAGCGTTAGCTTGCGCTGGCTTAGTCTAGAGAGAGCGTCATCCTGAGGTGCGAGCGGCGCGATGCAAGGCATCGCGCTGGGAGCCTCGAAGGATGCGCGGGCGCTCGACGCCAGCGACTGTGCCCCTACCGCAGCTTCCCCCGTGCCGCGACCGGCAGCGTGCCGATGATCTCCTCGCCGCGCACCATCACCACTTCGTCCATCATGTTGACGACGACGCAGACATGGTTCGGCACGATGCGGACGACGTCGCCGACATTCGGCCGCGTGTTGCTGCGGGAGAGGTCGAGGAAGCCGTGCTCCTCGGCGAATTTCGCGATCTTGGCCTCGGGATGCTCCAGGATCAGGCCGTGGCCGTCGAGGCCGCCGGTGTCCGTGGTCAGCGTCTTCGAGCCGGCGTCGAGGATGCCGCGCTCGGGCGCGGCGCGGCTCACCACGGTCGAATAGATGTGCAGCGCGCAATCGTCCCAGGTCGCCGAGCCTGCGGCGACCTGCATGCGATCGTTGTAGATATAGGTGCCGAAGCGATGCTCGGTGCCGCCCTTGAGCTTGCCGATATTGACGAGATTCGGCGTGCCGCCGGTCGAGACGATCTTGGCATCGAGCCCGTGCGCGCGCACGCCGGCCAGCGCCTCGTCGTAGAATCTCTGCGCATCCGCCCAGCCGGTCTCGGTCGGATACAGCATGAAGCCGGCGAACTCGAGTCCCTTGGAGGCTGCGATCTCACGCGCCAGTGCAATCGCCTCGGCCGGCGTCTCGACGCCGGCGCGCTTGCGCCCCGTGTCGCATTCGACCACGACCGAGAGGGGCCGGCCCGACGCCGCAGCCGCCTTGGGCAGGCCGGCGACGACGGTCGAATTGTCGGCGGCCACCGTCATGTTGGCCTTCGCCTGCAGCGCGCCGAGGCGGGCCATCTTCTCTTCGCCGAGCAGATTGTAGCTGATCAGGATGTCGTCGATGCCGGCATTGGCCATGATCTCGGCTTCGCCGAGCTTCTGGCAGGTGATGCCCTTGGCGCCGGCCGCGACCTGTATCCTGGCGATGGTCGGGTTCTTGTGCGTCTTGATGTGGGGGCGGTTGGCGATGCCGGCGTCGTCGCAGGCTTTCTGGATGCGCGCGATGTTGCGCTCGACCCTGTCCATGTCGATCACGGCGCAGGGTGTGCCGTATTCGCGGGCGATCTTGGCGGCGAGGGATGTGGTCATGATTCAGGCCTGTTCTATCTCTTCGCGGAGCATTTCGAGTTCGAGCCAGCGCTCTTCGGCGGCGGACAGTTCGTCATGCGCCTTGGCGATCGCGGCGGAGGTGTCGTCGAATGTCTTGCGATCCCTGGTGTAGAGATTGGGATCGTCGAGTACGCGCTGCAATTTCGCAATATCTGCCTGCAGCGTCTCCATCTTCTTCGGCAGCGTTTCCAGCGCGTGCTTCTCGTTGAAGCTCAGCTTCCGCTTCGGCGCCGAAGCTGGAGCAGCGGAGCGTTCCTCTTTCTTCTCCGCCGGAGCTTGCGCCTTCGCCGTCTCACGCTTCAGGTCGGCGCCGCGCTGCGCCAGCATGTCGCTGTAGCCGCCGGCATATTCGATCCACTTGCCGTTGCCCTCGGGCGCGATCACGGAGGTGACGACGCGGTCGAGAAAATCGCGGTCGTGGCTGATCAGGATCACAGTGCCCTCGTAGTCGCCCAGCATCTCCTCGAGCACGTCGAGCGTCTCGAGATCGAGATCGTTGGTCGGCTCGTCCAGCACCAGCAGGTTCGACGGCTTTGCCAGTGCGCGCGCCAGCATCAAGCGGCCGCGCTCGCCGCCGGAGAGCACTTCAAGCGGCGTGCCGCGCTGCTCCTGCGCGAACAGGAAGTCCTTCATGTAGCCGACGACGTGCTTCGGCTTGCCGCCCACGATGACGTGGTCGCCGCGGCCACCGGTCAGCGCTTCCGCCAGCGTCGACTTGGGATCGAGACTTTCGCGGTGCTGGTCGAGCGTCGCCATCTCCAGATTGGCACCTAACCGCACCGTGCCGGAATCAGGCTGCATGCCGCCGGTGAGCAGGTTGACCAGCGTGGTCTTGCCGGCGCCGTTCGGGCCGATGATGCCGAGACGGTCGCCGCGCTGGATGCGGGTGGAGAAATTTTCGACGATCTTGCGCTCGCCATAGGCCTTGGTGATGCCCTTGGCCTCGATCACCAGCTTGCCGGATTGCTCGGCTTCAGCGGCTGCGAGATTGGCACTGCCGGCGGTGCCGCGATAATTGCGGCGCTGATCGCGTAGCGCATGCAGATTGGCGAGCCGCTTGACGTTGCGCTTGCGCCGTCCGGAGACGCCGTGGCGAAGCCAGTGCTCCTCGTCGACGATCTTGCGGTCGAGCTTGTGCTGGTCGCGCTCTTCTTCCGCCAGCACCTCGTCGCGCCAGGTCTCGAACGAGGCAAAGCCGCGATCGATCTGCTTGATCCTGCCGCGGTCGAGCCAGGCGGTCGAGCGCGACAGATTGGTGAGGAAGCGGCGGTCGTGGCTGATGATCACCAGCGCGCTGCGGCGGCTGTCGAGCTCCTTTTCCAGCCACTCGATGGTGGAGAGATCGAGATGGTTGGTCGGCTCGTCCAGCAGCAGGATGTCGGGCGAGGGCGCCAGCACAAAGGCCAGCGCCGCGCGGCGGGCTTCGCCGCCGGAGAGATTGTGCGGGTCCTCGTCGCCCGTCAGGCCGAGCTGCTCCAGCAGATAGCGCGCCTGGTGCTGGTCGTCGCCGGCCGCGAGCCCGGACTCGACATAGGCAAGCGTGGTCTTGTGGTCGCCGAAATCCGGCTCCTGCGGCAGGTAGCGCACGGTGGCGCCGGGCTGCACGAAGCGCGTGCCGCCATCGGGCTCGACGAGGCCGGCGGCGATCTTGAGCAGCGTCGACTTGCCGGAGCCGTTGCGGCCGATCAGGCAAACGCGTTCACCCGGCGCGACATTGAGCTCGACACCGCTCAGGAGCGGCGTGCCGCCAAAGGTCAGCCTGATGTCTTTCAATTGGATCAGCGGTGGCGCCATCATCAGCCCCGACTGGTGGCGGCCGCATCAGCGCGGCGGCGCTGGATCCGGCGCAGCGTCTGGTCGAGCGCCGAGAGGAAGGCGGAGCGGTCGCGCGGCGCAAACGATCGCGGGCCGCCGGTGACTTCGCCGGCCGAGCGCAGGTCGGTCATGAGATTGCGCACCGCCAGCGTCATCCCGATCGATTCCTCGGTGAACGGCTTGCCGTTCGGCGCGATCACGTCGGCGCCCGCCTTGACGCACCGGCTCGCCAGCGGAATGTCCGACGTCACGACGACGTCGCCGGGCCTGGCACGCTCCGCGATCCAGTCGTCCGCGGCGTCCATGCCGGTGCCCGCGGCGATGCGCTCGATCAAGGGGGCCTGCGGGACGCGAATGAAATTGCCGGCAACGACGCTCACGGGCACGCCGTGCCGGAGCGCGACACGGTAGATCTCGTCCTTCACCGGACAGGCGTCGGCGTCGACATAGATGCGGGTGGGGGTGTCAGTCATTCGCCGCGTGGTACCCCATTCGGGCCCTAAAGGCGAGGGGATTGACCCCGGTTCCTCAGGCCGTACGATTGCTCCTGAACAACAAGAAAACAGGGAAGATGCCCCATGCCGAACCGGCTCGAAACCTACCGCGTCGAGGCCCACAACACCGCCAAACAGTCCGAAAACAAGATGCACGACGACAACGTGGCGCGCCGCTTCGGTTTTTCCGGCGGGCTGGTCCCCGGCGTCGACGTCTTCGCCTACATGATGCACGTGCCGATCGCGCGCTGGGGGCGCGATTTCCTCTCCCGTGGGCTGGTCGAGGCCCGCTTCATCAAGCCGGTCTATGACGGCGAGACCGCCGACGTCGACGCCACCGAGCACAACGGCCTGCTGACCATCGAGGTGTTCAGCCGCACCGAGCTGTGTGCGACCGGGACGGCCTCGCTGCCGGCGGCGGTGCCGGCGGTGTCGTTGAGCGACTATGTGGAGGTGCCTGCCGTGGCCGAGCGCAAGCCGGTCAGTCCCGCGACGTTCGAGCTGGGCAAGTGGCTGGGCACGACGCCCCGACGCTGGGCCGGGCAGGACGCCAATGATTATCTCGCCGACATCAGGGAGACCGACCCGATCTTCACGCGCGAGGATCTCGGCCATCCCGGACTGATCCAGCGCGTGATGAACCGCGTCCTCGTCGACAACACCATTCTGGGGCCCTGGATTCACGTCGGCAGCCGTATGCAGCTGCTGTCCGCCGCACGCGCCGGCGACGAGATCGCTGCGCGAGCCAGGGTGATCGCAAACTACGAAAAGAAGGGCCACCGCTTGGTCGAATTCGACGCGCTCGTCGTCGCCAACGGCACGACGCCGCTCGCGCACTGCCAGCACACCGCGATCTACCAGCCGCGCGAGCAGGCGGCGGCGTAGGCTCTTCACCTCGCCCCGCTTGCGGGGAGAGGTCGGCGCGAAGCGCCGGGTGAGGGGGAGTCTCCGCAAGGACGGTGAGAGGTTGGATTCGCGGAGAGTCCCCCTCACCCGAAGCCTCGCTGCGCTCCGGCTTCGACCTCTCCCCGCAAGCGAGGTGAACACACAACTACGCCGCCTTGGCCTGCGCCTCCTGGATCGCGCGCCACACGCGCTCCGGGGTCAGCGGCATGTCGATGTGCTTGATGCCGTACTCGGAGAGAGCATCGATCACCGCATTCACCACCGTGGACAGGCTGCCGGCGCAGCCGGCTTCGCCGCAGCCCTTGCTGCCGAGCGGGTTGGTGGTGGCGGGCACCGGGTGGTCGCCGACCGCCATGTTCGGCACGTCCTCGGCGCGGGGCAGGGCGTAGTCCATCAGCGAGCCCGTGATCGGCTGGCCGCTCTCGTCGTAGCGGACGTGCTCCATCAGCGCCTGGCCGATGCCCTGGACGACGCCGCCATGGAGCTGGCCCGCGACCAGCATCGGGTTGATCACCGTGCCGAAATCGTTCACCGCGCTGTAGCGCACGATCTGCACCACACCGGTGTCGGGATCGATCTCGACCTCGGCGACGTGGCAGCCGTTCGGGAACGCCGAGGCCACCGGCTCGCTGGTGTGGTCGACGTCGAGGCTGTCAGGCACACCCTCGGGCACCTTGCCGTCATGCAGCTTCTTGGCGAGCTCCATGATGTCGATGCTGCGATCGGTGCCGGCGATCGTGAAGCTGCCACCTTCGAACTCGATGTCGGCCTCGGACGCTTCCAGCATATGTGCGGCGGCGCGCTTGCCCTTCTCGATGACGAGCTTTGCGGCCCCCACGATGGCCTGGCCGCTCGCGGTGATCGAGCGCGAGCCGCCGGTGCCGTTGCCGGTGTGGACGATGTCGCTGTCGCCCTGCACGAGCTTCACGCTCTCGAAGGGGACGCCGAGCTGCTCGCACAGCACCTGCGCGAACGGCGTGGCATGGCCCTGGCCGTAATCGAGCGTGCCGGTGATGAGCTGCACAGTGCCATCAGGGTCGAACACGATCTTGCCGAGCTCGGGGCTCGGCGGCGCAGTGACCTCGAGATAGGAGCCGACCGCGATGCCGCGCAGCTTGCCGGCCTTCTTGCTCTCCTTCTTGCGCTTGGCGAAATTCTCGTGGTCGGAGATTTCGAGCGCCTTGTTGAACACGGCCTGGAAGTCGCCGCTGTCATAGGTGACGCCGGAGGAGGCCGGGAACGGAATCTGGTTCGGCTTGATGAAGTTGCGCCTGCGCAAGGTCAGCCGGTTGATGCCCATCTCGTCGGCGGCGCGGTCGATCAGCCGCTCCATGTAGTAGTTCGCCTCGGGCCGGCCGGCGCCGCGATAGGCGCCCATCAACGTGGTGTTGGTCAGCACCGTCTTGATGTCGACCGCCATCAGCGGCGTGCGATAGACGCTGGAGAAATTCTTGCCGGTGTTGAGCGAGAGCGGCCCCGGCGCGACGCCGGTGATGTAGGCACCGAGATTGCCGTAACCGGAAAGCTTTGCCGCGAGGAAATGCCCCTCGGCATCGAGCGCCAGCTCGGCATGGATCTTCTGCGCGCGGCCATGGCTGTCGGAGAGGAAGCTGGTGGAGCGCTCGTCGAGCCACTTCACCGGACGTCCCAGCGCCTTGGCCGCATACAGGATGCACATGTATTCGGGATAGTTGATGTTCTTCATGCCGAAGGAACCGCCGACATTGGCGGTCAGGATGCGCACCTTGTCATTCGGCACGTTGAGGTTCTTGGCGAGATTGGCGCGGTTGCCGGCGACACCCTGCGTCGGCACCTGAAGCGTGTAGCGCTCGGTCTTCTTGTCGTAGGAGGCAAGGCCGACACGCGGCTCCATCGAGACCACGGCGACGCGGGTGTTCTCAATGTCGATTTTGGTGACATGGGCGGCGCTGGCAAAGGCCGCGTTGACCTTGTCCATGTCGCCATAATGGTAGTCGAGCGCGACGTTATCAGGGATGTGGTCGTAAAGCTGCGGCGCGCCGGGCTTGGCGGCCTCCTCGGGATCGGTCACCGCCGGCAGCGGCTCGATGTCGAGCTCGACCGCCTCGGCGGCGTCGCGCGCCTGCGCCAGCGTCTCCGCCACCACGAAGGCGACGGGATCGCCGACGAAGCGGACCTTGTCGGTCGCGAGCGGCTGGCGGTTGGTCTGGAGCAGGGGCGAGCCGTCACGGCTCTTCAGCGGCAGGCCGCAGGTGAAGGGGCCGTAACCGGCAGCATCGAGGTCCTTGCCGGTCCACACCCCCAGCACGCCCGGCATCGCCTTGGCGGCATCAAGGCCGATGCCGCGGATGATGCCATGGGCATGGGTCGAGCGGACGATCACGGCATAGGCCTGGCCGGGCAGGTTGAAATCGTCGGTGTAGCGGCCCTTGCCGCGCACCAGCGTGTCGTCCTCCTTGCGGCGGACCGGTTGCCCGACGCCATATTTTTGCAGTGCAATAGCGTTCTCGAGCGTGGACGATTTGGTGTGTTCTTGCATGGAATTGACCTGAAAAGCCGGCATTTGCGCATTTTCGCGGCAGCGGGAGACCGGACTCTCCTCAGATAACCCACCACCCCGTTCACGACAACGCACGAATGGGCATGGTCCCATGTGATGCGTTGTTGCGCAGGCCTGCCGCGCTGCTAATGTTTCAGGCGAAAAATCAATTCCAGACCGGCCCGACCGGCCGCGGAAAGACAATTTGTATGAATGACCACACGCGGCTCCGCGACGGCCATGTAAGCCAACATGGGCCGCACGGCGAGCTGGAGCGGTCGATGGCGGCGGTGGCGTTGGCCGCCGATTCGGCCATTGGCGTGCAAGGGCCGGGAACCGGCGTCTATGCGGCGCTGGACCTCGGCACCAACAATTGCAGGCTGCTGATCGCCTGTCCGACCCAGGACGGCTTTCGCGTGGTCGATTCCTTCTCACGCATCATCCGGCTCGGCGAGGGCGTCTCCGCGACCGGGTGCATCAGCGAGGCCGCGATCGAGCGCGCCATCGCGGCGCTCAGCATTTGCCGCGACAAGATCAATCTGCGGAAGGCGCGGCGGCTGCGGCTGATCGCGACCGAAGCCTGCCGTGCGGCCTCGAACGCGGAAGGGTTCCGCAGCCGCGTTGCGGCCGAGACCGGCATCGAGCTCGAGGTGATCGACCGCGAGACCGAGGCCTCTCTCGCCGTGCTCGGCTGTTCGCCGCTGGTCGACCCCAGAGGACGCGGCGCGATTCTGTTCGACATCGGCGGCGGCTCGACCGAGCTGGTGCGGATCGAGCGCGACCCGGAAAACCCGGAGCCGCGCATCAAGGCCTGGATGTCGATCCCGTACGGTGTGGTCACGCTCGCCGAGCAGTTCGGCGGCCGCGACGTGACGCCCGGGATCTATGCCGCGATGGAGCAGGAGGTCGCAAACCATGTCGCCCCGTTCGCGGAGGAGTACGGCCGCGATCTCGCCGACATGCACCTGCTCGGCACGTCCGGCACGGTGACGACGCTGGCCGGCATCCATCTCAACCTCGCGCGCTACGACCGCCGCCGTATCGACAGCATCTGGATGAACGATGCCGATATCACCGCGACCATCAGCAGGCTGCTCGGCATGAGCTACGAGGAGCGCGCGAACAACAGCTGCATCAGCGTCGAGCGCGCCGATCTCGTGCTGGCGGGCTGCGCCATTCTCGACGCTATCCGCCGCGCCTTTCCGCTGCCGCGCCTGCGTGTCGCCGACCGTGGCTTGCGCGAGGGCATGCTGGTCGAGATGATGCGCGAGGACGGCGCGCTCAGGAGCTGGTGAGTATGGCCAAGGACACCACCGGCCGCTTGCACGTTCAGGTCAAGACCAAGGTCAAGACCGGCGGCAAGCGCAAACTGTCGTCGAAGCTGTGGCTGGAGCGGCAGCTCAACGATCCCTATGTCGCCAAGGCCAAGGCGGCGGGCTATCGCTCGCGCGCCGCGTTCAAGCTGCTGGAGATGGACGATAAGTTCCGGCTTCTGAAGCTTGGCATGGCCGTGGTCGATCTCGGCGCGGCTCCCGGCGGCTGGAGCCAGATCGCAGCCAAGCGCGTCGGATCGACGGAAGGCAAGGGCAAGGTCGTCGCGATCGATCTGTTGGAGATGCCGGAGATTCCCGGCGTCGATTTCGCGCAGCTCGACTTCATGGATAATGACGCCCCCGAAAAGCTCACCGCGATGCTGGGCGGCAAGGCGGACGTCGTGATGTCCGACATGGCCGCCAACACCACCGGCCACCGCAAGACCGACCAGCTCCGCATCGTCGGCCTGGTCGAGACGGCCGCTGCGTTTGCCTGCGACGTGCTCAAGCCCGGCGGCACGTTCCTCGCGAAGACGTTCCAGAGCGGCGCCGACGCCGAGCTGCTCGCCCAGCTCAAGCGCGACTTTGCCATCGTGCGCCATGTGAAGCCCGCCGCGAGCCGGCAGGATTCCTCGGAGCGCTACGTGCTCGCGTCGGGATTTCGCGGGGGGACACAGCAGTAGCCACATCATCCGTCATTGCGAGGAGCGTAGCGACGAAGCAATCCAGGCTGTTGCCGCGGAGGCACTCTGGATTGCTTCGCTGCGCTCGCAATGACGAGCGAGAAACTACCCCAGCCGTTGGTCCCGCACGTCCTGCGTATCCTCGCTCGCCGCCTTGACGGCAGCCTTCTCCGCGCCCTTGCCGGCGCCCTTGCGGCTCGCGATCTCCGCCGCCTTGCGGCCGGAGATCTCGTGGCCGGCATCCGCGGGCATCTGCCAGAAGAACCAGCTCGACGCCGCAGAGGTCAGCGCTACAACGACGAAGGCCGGCGCGAACACGGTGGCATTGAGCTCGCTGACATGGTGCAGCCACATCGTGGTTTCCACGCTCGCCGCGCCGACGGCGACGCCGGCCGAGACCGCGAGCTGCTGGTTGACGCTGACGAGGGTGGTAGCACGGCTCATCTGCGCGGTCTCGACCTCGGCATAGGCGACCGTGTTGATCGCGGTGAACTCGAGCGAGCGGAAGAAGCCGCCGACCACCAGGATGACCATGATGATCAGCAGCGGCGTCGATACCGTGAACAGCGCGCAGACGCCAAGGAAGAACGCGCTGACGATCGCGTTCACAGTCATCAGATTGCGGAAGCCGAAGGTGCGGATGATGCGGGCGGCCAGTGTCTTCATGCCCATCGCGCCGAGCGAGGAGGCGAAGGTGACGAGGCCGGAATGGAACGGGGTTAGCCCGAAGCCGATTTGCATCAAGAGCGGCAGCAGGAACGGCAGCGCGCCGATGCCGAGGCGGAACAGGAAGCCGCCGAACACGGCCGCGCGCAGTGTCGGCAGCTTCAGAAGTGAGAAATCCAGCACCGGCGATCCCGTGCGCCGGGCATGCATGACGTAGAGCGTCATCGAGATCGCGCCGCCCGCGACCAGCGCGGCAACGGTGCTCCACGGCAGCAGATTGAGGCCGGCAACCGACAGGCCGAAGGCGATGCCTGCGAGCCCCAGCCCAGCGAGCACCATGCCGTAGAGATCGAACGGCTCGCGTTCCTCGCTCTTGATCGGGTCGATGAAGCGCAGCGCCATGAAGATGCCGAGCAGCCCGATCGGGATGTTGATCAGGAAGATCCAGTGCCAGGACGCGTAGGTGGTGATGAACCCACCGAGCGGCGGGCCGATCACGGGGCCTATGAGGGCAGGGACCGTCACCCAGGCCATGGCATTGACCAGCGCACTCTTGTCGACCGAGCGCAGCAGCACGAGGCGCCCGACCGGCGTCATCATCGCGCCGCCCATGCCTTGCAGGATGCGTGCGAAGACGAAGTCGGTGACCGAGGTCGAGAGCGCGCAGCCGACCGAGCCGACCATGAACACCCCGACCGCGATCGCGAACACCATGCGTGCGCCGAACCGGTCGGCGGTCCAGCCGCTCGCTGGAATGAACACCGCCAGCGACAGCAGATAGGAGGTGATCGCGAGCTTCAGCGTCAGCGGGCTGGTGCCGATGTCGGCCGCGATCGCCGGCAGCGAGGTGGCGATCACCGTCGAGTCCATGTTCTCCATGAAGAGAGCAGTGGCCACGATCAGCGGGATGACGCGTTGCTTGTCGACCATGACGGATTGGTAATGAAATCGGAAGGAAGGGCGGAGCTGCGGCTTATCATTGCCACCAGGCGGAGACCATTGTGGATCGGCGCATGGCACCTAAGTCCCGCGTAACAACGGTGTGACCCTGCGTCTCCGTCATTTCGGGGCGTCGCTTCTCGCTCCGCCGTCATTCCGGGGCGCGCCCCGTGGCGCGAGCTATGGTGCGCAATTGCGCACCCGAGAATCCATCGGACCGTAAGATCCGCTGCGAGATGGATTCCGGGTTCGCGACTTCGTCGCGCCCCGGAATCACGGCGGAGGGGGCGGCGTACCGACCCCGCCCAGCTGAATCGGCCAAAAAACCCCTGTGCATGGCTGGCCGGCGGCCCGAATTGCTTTGATTCGTCACGCGGCCGTGCTATCGACCCGCGTCAACCCCACCGATGGGCTCCGATTCTCCGGCGATGCCGCAAGGCACGCCGAGGGCGGCGCTCATCCATAAGCATTTGCGGCAGGGCCGCAGGAAGGAGTTGGCAGATGGCCACGGTGCAACTTCAAGGCATCCGCGAAGCCCTTACGTTCGACGACGTGCTGTTGAAGCCGGGCCTGTCCGACGTCATGCCGGGCGAGGTCGACATCCGTTCCCGCGTCACCCGCGCCATTCCGCTCAATATTCCGATCATGGCCTCCGCCATGGACACGGTCACTGAGGCCCGCATGGCGATCGCCATGGCGCAGGCCGGCGGCCTTGGCGTCATCCACCGCAATTTCGATCCCGAAGGGCAGGCCGCCCAGGTGCGGCAGGTCAAACGCTACGAGTCCGGCATGGTGGTGAACCCGCTCACCATCAGCCCCGACGCCACGCTCGATGACGCGCTGAAGCTGATGAGCGATCACGGCATCTCCGGCATTCCCGTCGTCACCGGCGCGGGCAAGTCCACGCCCGGCAAGCTGGTCGGCATTCTCACCAACCGTGACGTGCGGTTTGCGACCAATCGCCAGCAAAAAATCTCCGAGCTGATGACGCACGAAAACCTCGTCACGGTCCGTGAGAATGTCAGCCAGGACGAGGCCCGGCGGATGCTGCACCAGCACCGCATCGAGAAGCTGCTCGTCGTCGACGAGCAATATCGCTGCGTCGGTCTCATCACCGTGAAGGACATGGAGAAGGCGGTCGCCCATCCGCTCGCCTGCAAGGACGCGCAAGGGCGCCTGCGCGTCGCCGCGGCTACCACCGTCGGCGACACCGGCTTCGAGCGCACCGAGCGCCTGATCGATGCCGGCGTCGACCTCGTCGTCGTCGACACCGCGCATGGCCATTCCCGTCACGTGCTGCACGCGGTGAACCGCATCAAGCGTCTGTCCAACTCGGTGCAGGTCGTCGCCGGCAACGTCGCCACCACCGAAGGCGCGCAGGCGCTGATCGACGCGGGCGCGGATTGCATCAAGGTCGGCATCGGCCCGGGCTCGATCTGCACCACCCGCATCGTCGCCGGCGTCGGCGTTCCCCAGCTCACCGCGATCATGGATGCGGTGGAAGCGGCGAAGAAGTCCGACATCCCGGTCATCGCCGACGGCGGCATCAAATATTCCGGCGACCTTGCGAAGGCGCTCGCGGCCGGTGCCGACATCGCCATGGTCGGCTCGCTGCTCGCCGGCACCGACGAGACGCCCGGAGAAGTGTTCTTGTGGCAGGGCCGTTCCTACAAGGCCTATCGCGGCATGGGCTCGGTCGGCGCGATGGCGCGCGGATCGGCCGACCGCTATTTCCAGCAGGATATCAAGGACACGCTCAAGCTCGTGCCTGAAGGAATCGAGGGCCAGGTGCCCTACAAGGGCGCGGTCGGCCACGTCATGCACCAGCTCGCCGGCGGCCTGCGCGCTGCGATGGGCTATGTCGGCGCACGCGACATGAAGGAGCTGCACGACAAGGCCCAGTTCGTCCGCATCACCGGCGCGGGCTTGCGCGAAAGCCACGTCCACGACGTGACGATCACGCGCGAGAGCCCGAACTATCCGGGCGGGGGTTAGTTCTACTCTCACCTTTGACGCCGCGCTCGTGCCCCGGACGCAGCGCTTCCTCAGCGGTGCGCTGCAGAGCCGGGGCCCATCGCGAGGCTTGGTCGCGTTTCGCGATCTGGGTCCCGGCTCTGCGCAGCAGCGCAAGAGCGCTGCAGCGCGTCCGGGACAGGAGGGATGCGCGTGACGAAACGCCATCAAACTCCATCGCTTTTATATTGACGCGCTTCTCTCCCTCCGCTTCGCTCGCGCCGACAAGCAATCCGGAGGAAGCCATGGTCCAAGCCAAACGCATCGTTCTCGCCGCGCGTCCCGTCGGCGAACCCAAGCCGTCTGATTTTCGCCTGGAGGAATTTGCCGTTCCGACGCCCGGACCGAGCGAAGTCCTGTTGCGCACGATCTGGCTGTCGCTCGATCCCTATATGCGCGGGCGCATGAGCGAGGGGCCGTCCTACGCTGCACCGGTGCCAATCGGCGGGGTGATGGAAGGTGAGGCGGTCAGCGAGGTTGCGGCCTCCAACAATCCCGATTTCGCGGTCGGCGACATCGTGCGCATCCGCTCCGGTTGGCAGACGCATGCGATCTCGAACGGCAAGGGCCTGATCAAGGTCGATCCCAAGCTCGGGCCGATCTCGACCTCGATCGGCGTGCTCGGCATGCCCGGCATGACGGCCTACACGGGCCTGCTCGACATCGGCAAGCCGCAACCCGGCGAGACCGTCGTCGTTGCCGGTGCTTCCGGCGCGGTCGGCTCGGCCGTCGGCCAGATCGCCAAGATCAAGGGCGCACGCGCGGTCGGCATCGCCGGCGGCAAGGACAAGTGCGACTATGTGGTGAAGGAGCTCGGCTTCGACGAGTGTCTCGATCACCGCGAAACCGATTTTCCGGCCAAGCTGAAGTTCGCCTGCCCGAAGGGCATCGACGTCTATTTCGAGAATGTCGGCGGCGCCGTGTTCGAGGCGGTGTTCCCGCTGCTCAATCCGTTCGCGCGCGTGCCGGTCTGTGGCCTGATCGCCCATTACAACGACACCGAGGCCAAGCCGCCGAAATGGGCCGGCGCAATGATGCGCAACATCCTCACCAAGCGGCTGACCTTCCGCGGCTTCATCGTCTCCGACTTTGCTGCCCGCCATGGCGACTTCCTTCGCGACATGTCGACTTGGGTCCGCGAGGGCAAGGTCAAGTACAAGGAGTTCGTGACCGAGGGCCTGGAGAGCGCGCCGGCTGCCTTCATGGGCCTCCTGAAGGGCGCCAATTTCGGCAAGCAGCTGGTGCGGGTCGGGCCGGACAAGGCCTGAGCCGCCGCTTCCCGCCCCGGAAGGGCCGGGAATGGTTAAGAAAGAGTCACCGATCGGCCACACCTGCTCGCAAAAACCGCCGGTGGGCGCGCCGGTCGATTGACGGGCCGGCGAAGGCATTGAATCATCGCGCATATTTCAGGTGTTGCGATGTTAGAGATTGGTATTTTCTGCGTCATTGTGCTGGCCGCCGCCTATTGGGCGACCATGTTCGTCATGGGCCGTCGCGACGACGTCATCCATGGCAAGTTCGTCCACGTCGACGAGGAGGGCGATTTCACGCAGGCCGCGATGCCGGTGCCGCCTCCATTCCCGAAGCGTCCGGTCAAGGTTGCGCAAGCTCCAGGGCATCCGCCCGCCAATGATCTGGCGGCCAAACCAGTGAACAGCGAGGCTCTGCAATCCCTGCTCGCAGCGATCCAGCAGGATCTCAAGAGCGTCGCCTGAGAACCGGTCGCGAGCTAATGCTCGCCGCCCATCTGGACGAGCAGCTCCTCGATGTCGACGTCCACCTGGCCCGCCGCGCGGACGTGACGAACCTCGAGACTGTCGGGCTGGAAGCGGTATTCGACGAGCCCGACTTCCTTGATCGCGATCCGGTCCTGGCGCTGATCGTTGATGACGAAACCGGCCGACGGCGCCCAGACGTGGCGGGTGCGGCGCCAGGTGAAGTCGCGGCGCTGGTGCACATGACCGCTGGCGACGAGACGCAGGTCGATAGTCCCGAACATCTCGATCAGCCGCGCCCGCGCCGGCTGCGGCACATAGCGGATCGAGGTCTCCGGCGTCTCGGGGTCGTCAGGCAGGTTGAGAAACAGCGGCTTGTGCAGGAACAGCGCGGCCGGCCTGCCGTTCGCGCGCGATAGCTCGGAGGCGAGCCAGTCGAACTGCTCGGCCTCGAAGGCGAGTCCCGAATTCATCACCAGCGAGTTGAGGCCGATGAAGCGCCAGCCCGCGGCGTCGAACGACCAATGGTCTTCGCCGATGATGTCGCAGAACTGCTGGCGGTGCGTCTCGCTGACCGGCGGCTTCGGCGCCGGCCCGATCGCGGTCGGATTGTCGCCGATGTCGTGATTGCCGGGCAGGTAGCGGCAGGCGACGGGTAGGGCCTCGTGCAGGCCTTTCGCGAATTCGACGTCGTCGCGGCCGGCCGGCCCGTCGAACGAGACGTCGCCGGTGTTGACGACGAGATCGGGCCTGTCGGCATCGATGTGCTCGCTGACGCGGTGGAAGTTGGCGATCAGGCCGGGAAAGCGCCGGCCGAGATGGGTGTCGGAAATCTGGGTCAGGCGAAATTCGGGCATGCGATCATCCTACCCGTCGTCGCGCGTCGGAACGATGACGGCGCGGGCATGGATCGCAACGAACAAAGTTTAAAGCACGCGGTAGCGGATGGTGTAGCCGTCCTGCAGGGCGACGGGGCCGGCGAGCGGCGAGGCGATGCGATCGGCGAGGTGCCAGGGGCCGAAATCGCTTTAGCGGTCGATGATTGGTCGCAAGGCCGGGAACGCCGGTTCAAGTCGTTCATTGTCAGCGGCAGAAGTCGCGGCTAATGACGGTCGGCGGCATTTCGCCTCTCGGGAAAGTTCCGATGTCCGTTCAAATGGTTTTGCTGCCGGTCTTCGTGCAGGTCGCTCTCACCTTCGCGCTTCTGATCGGGATGGTCGTCGCGCGCCGCAAGACGCTGGTCTCCGGCGAAACCAGGATTCGCGACATTGCGCTGGGCGAGCCGAACTGGCCGAAGGGCGCCACACAAATCGCCAATTGCTACCGCAACCAGTTCGAGCTGCCGGTGCTGTTCTACGTCCTGATCGCGCTGGCATTGCCTTTGCGCCGCGCCGATCTCTTCATCGTGCTGATGTCCTGGGTGTTCGTCGTGGCGCGCTTTGCCCATGCCGGGATCTTCGTGTCCTCGAACGATCTGGGCCGGCGCTCCACCGTCTGGCTTGCCGGCGTGCTGGTGCTGCTGGCGATGTGGATCTACTTCGCGCTGAAGCTCTTGCTGCTGATCTAGGCGCTTGCGCGCCGCTTGAAAGAATTCAAATGACCCCCGCTGCCCGGCTGTCCGCAGCCATCGAACTGATCGACACCATCGAGAGGGACCGCGTGCCCGCGGCCAAGGCGCTGAAGGAGTGGGGCACCGCGCACCGCTTCGCCGGCTCGGGCGACCGCGCCGCGATCGCCGGTCTCGTCTGGGACGTGCTGCGCCGCTACGCCTCGAGCGCGTTCCTGATGGATTCCGATACCGCGCGGGCGCGCCTGATCGGCATGCTCCGCCTCGAGCGCAATATGGACACGGCCACCATGGCCGCGCTGTTCGACGGCAGCCGGTTCGCGCCGGCGCCGCTGACCGAGGCCGAGCAGGCCGCGCTCGCCTCGCGCTCCCTGAAGGACGCGCCTGCCGCCGTGGCCGGCGACTATCCCGAATGGCTGGATTCGCACCTTGCCGAAGTGTTCGGCGACGACCGTGCGGCGGAGGCGGCCGCGATGGCCAGCCGGGCGCCGCTGGACTTGCGCGTCAACACGCTAAAGTCCGATCGCGACAAGGTGCTGAAGGCGCTTTCTCATCTTCATGCGAAACCGACGCCGTGGTCGGCAACGGGCCTGCGCATCGAGCTTTCGGCCGACGCGCGCAACCCGGGCGTCCAGGCGGAAGAGGATTTCATCAAGGGCGCAATTGAAGTGCAGGATGAAGGATCGCAGCTGGCGGCCCAGCTTACCGCGGCAAAGCCCGGTGAGCAGGTGATCGATCTCTGCGCCGGCGCCGGCGGCAAGACGCTGGCGCTCGCCGCCCTGATGCAGGGCAAGGGCCGCCTGATCGCGACCGACCGCGACAAGCGCCAGCTCGCCCCGATCCACGAGCGGCTGTCGCGCGCCGGCGTCCACAATGCCGACGTTCGCACGCCCAAGGGCGAGGCCGATCCGCTGGCGGACATTCGCGCCTCGGCCGACCTCGTCGTGATCGACGCCCCCTGCACGGGAACCGGCACCTGGCGCCGCAACCCCGATGCCAAATGGCGCATGCGCCCCGGCGCGCTGGAGATCCGCCTGCGCGACCAGGCCGAGGTGCTCGCGCGTGCCGTGCCGCTGGTGAAGCCAGGCGGCCGCATCGCCTACATCACCTGCTCGGTGCTGGCGGAGGAGAACGGCGAGCAGGTGAGGGCATTCGTCGCGCGCCATCCCGAGTTCGGCGTGGTGCCGCCCGAGCAGACCGCGAGCGTGCTCTGGGACAAGGCGGAAGCTTTTGGCGAGGCCGCGCTGCAGACGGGCGAGGGCTGGCTGATGACGCCGCGACGGACCGGAACGGACGGGTTCTTCGTGTCGGTGCTGCGGAAGGCGGGCTGACCGCACCCCGCCGTCATTCCGGGGCTCGCGAAGCGAGAACCCGGAATCCATGGAGCCGCAGAGAAACGCCGTGCGATGGATTCCGGGTTCGCCCTCCGGGCGCCCCGGAATGACAGGGGGCCAAAACGAAAGCCCCGCGGACCGGATCCCGGTCGCGGGGCGTTCTTGTTCTAGCGTTCTGCCGGTACGTCCGTGGTCAGAACGTTGCGCGGGCGTTAGCCGACGCGGAGATTGTCAGCCGAGGACTTGCCGCTGCGGCGGTCGGCGACGATGTCGAACGAGACCTTCTGGCCCTCGTTGAGGGTGGAGAGGCCGGCGCGCTCGACCGCGCTGATGTGCACGAACACGTCCTTCTGGCCGTCGTCCGGCTGGATGAAACCATAACCCTTTTGGGTGTTGAACCACTTCACGGTGCCCATAGCCATGGGAATTTCCTTTGTTAGAGAGGGTACGCACGCGGACCGGTACGCGTCGCTGCGCCCTTGATCCTGTTCAGTCGATGTTTGGAGAAGTCATCTGAAGCGTGCGCGCCCGTCTGCAACGAAGCGAAGCGGCCCAGTCGTTCGGCCAAGTATCGATGATCACAATATAGCGAGAATTTGGGGCTACTTCAAGGCACCACCCGCGGCTCGGGATGTCGCCCGTCTTTGCTATTTTGCGGTGCAAATTAACCGTCACGGCGAGCCTCAATCGACGATGAAAAGCGTGGCGCCGGTGGCCGTCGAGGACCGGTGTGCGGCGTCGCCGAAATCCGAGACCTGGTAGCTCATGCCTGCGGTCAGCTTGAATTTGCGGCCGTCACGCAGCTCGGAATCGAGCTCGCCCTGCAGCACGTAGAGCACGTGACCGCGATCGCACCAATGATCGGCGAGATAGCCCGGCGAATATTCCACCATCCGCACCCGGAGATCGCCGATATTGAGCGTGCGCCACTTGGCCTCACCGCTCTCGCCGGGATGCGTGGTCGCCTCGATCCGGCTCCAGTCGGTGACGGTAAAGGGGGAGGTGGGGAGTTTCATGGGAGAGAATCCGGTCGATGCGGTTTGTTACGGTCTCCTCATAGCCGCAAACGCGACGGTCGCAAGCCGTTGGCGCCGGCCGGCGCCCACGGCGGTCGACTAGACGTCGAGTTCGGCCCAGATCGCCGCATGATCGGACGCGGCCTCGACCTCTCTGGTGATCTCCGGAAAATGCGGGAACAGGTCGCCGTTCTTGCCGCCCCAGACCCCCATGCGGAAGATGCCGCCGGCGGTCGCCTTGTCGAACAGGGCCGGTGATAGCAGGATGTAGTCGATCTTGTTCGAGGCGGTACCGTTCTTGAACGTGCCGGGGCGCCCGCCGTCGTCGAACCCTTCGAGCTCGCTGATGTCCTTCAGTCCGGTCTGATGAAACAGGGGGCTGAGCGGATCGCTGTCCGGTGTGTCGTTCAAGTCGCCGATCACCGCGATGAAGTCGTGCTTCTGGCGAAGCTGCCGATAGATGGTTGCGGTGCGCGCGGCCTGGCGTTTCCGCTTCGCGTTCGAGGTCGCCGGGGAGCCGAATCCCTTGCTCTTGAAGTGATTGGCGAGCACGACGAGCGAACTTCCCGCTGCGGTCTGAATCTCGAATTGCGCGCAATCCCGGCTGAACACGAGGCCGTCCTCGTCCTCGTCATCGACGTGGCTCGCGATCGAGACGATCTCGAACTTCTTCCTGGTCATAAGTCCGACGTCGATGCCGCGATCGTCATTGCCATCGATCAGCATGATGTGGTCGTAGGGCGTCGCGTCGACGGCGGGCATCACGTCCTTGCAGAACCGGACGAGGGCGGGCCGGCTTTCCGCCTCGACGACGCCGAGCACGTCCGCATCGATCGCCTTCATGACCCGGGCGGTATTGCGTGTTGCCTCTTCGTTGACCTGCTCCAGCTGGAGGTCGACCCAGCCGATCCAGTCGTCTCGGCCGTTGGCCACGACGTCAATCGGCTTGCCTTGAGGCCGCTTGACGAGATGGCCGCGATTCTGCCGCAGGATCGCGTATTTGCTCTCGTCCGATTTCTTGAGGCCGAGAGTATCGAGCAGTTCGACGATCTTCTTCTTGTCGTTCGCGGTGTACTTGTGCTTGCCGAGGATGGCGTTGATGTCTGCCTCCGCCTTCAGGATGGTCCTTCCTTCCTCCGAAAAGCCGGGGCCACTGAGCGCACGCGCGCGCATGAAAAGGTTTTCCACGTTGAAGGATGCGAGTTTCATGAAATCTCCCAGGGATGAAAATGAATTTCAATCAGTAGTAGAGATTACCAGACGGCTCGCATCCGGTCGAGGCGCGCGGATGGTCGCAGCCGGCACCGGGGAGCGCCGGCCTTCGTCTTATTGTCACAATGGAGTCCGTAGGACTGTTATCCCATGAAACAGTTCGCCGATCCCCACACGATCAGCACCGCTTCGTTCACCCGCGCAGGAGATGGCATTCTCCCTGATCGACCCTTTCTCAGAGCGGGTCGATAATAGGTCAATATTACTGACATATATCCACTTGTCCATGCCCAAAGAAGCATGTGGGCGCGCCGCGTGCGCGGTTGCGGCGCGCCCGCTGCCAGCGTATCTGCTGGCCATGACAGCAGCACAGAACGACCGCTCCGCGTCGACGCCCTCGGTGGCCTCGGCGCACGACAAGATTCTCATCGTCGACTTCGGCAGCCAGGTGACGCAGCTGATCGCGCGCCGCGTGCGCGAGGACGGCGTCTATTGCGAGATCGTCCCGTTCAACAAGGCCGAACAGGCCTTCAAGGAGATGAAGCCGAAGGCGGTGATCCTCTCCGGCGGCCCCGAGTCGGTGCACGAGGCCGGCTCGCCCCGCGCGCCGCAACTGATCTTCGCCTCCGGCGTGCCCGTGATGGGCATCTGCTACGGTCAGATGACCATGGCGGCGCAGCTGGGCGGCGAAGTCGAGGGCGGCCATCACCGCGAATTCGGCCGTGCCGACGTCGAGGTCAAGGCCGAGAGCAAGCTGTTCGAGGACGTCTGGTCGTCAGGCAGCAAGAACCAGGTCTGGATGAGCCATGGCGACCGCATCACCAGGATGCCGCCGGGCTTCTCCGTCGCCGGCACCTCGCCGAACGCGCCGTTTGCGATCATCCAGGACGAGAAGCGCAAATATTACGGCCTGATGTTCCACCCCGAAGTGGTGCACACGCCCGACGGCGCAAAGCTGATCCGCAACTTCGTCCGCAAGATCGCGGGCCTTTCTGGCGACTGGACCATGCGCGCCTTCCGCGAGGAGGAGATCGCCAAGATCCGCGCGCAGGTCGGCAAGGGCAGGGTGATCTGCGGCCTCTCCGGCGGCGTCGATTCGGCCGTCGCGGCCGTCCTGATTCACGAAGCCATCGGCGATCAGCTCACCTGCGTCTTCGTCGATCACGGCCTGATGCGCCTCAACGAGGCCGAGCAGGTCGTCGACCTGTTCCGCCACCACTACAACATCCCGCTCGTGCATGTGGACGCGTCCAAGCAATTCCTCGGCGAACTCGAAGGCGTCACCGACCCCGAAGCCAAGCGCAAGACCATCGGCCGCCTCTTCATCGAGGTGTTCGAGGCCGAGGCCAAGAAGATCGGCGGCGCCGATTTCCTGGCGCAAGGCACGCTCTACCCGGACGTGATCGAGAGCGTCTCCTTCACTGGCGGCCCCTCGGTGACGATCAAGTCGCACCACAATGTCGGCGGTCTCCCTGAGCGGATGAACATGAAGCTCGTCGAGCCCTTGCGCGAGCTGTTCAAGGACGAGGTGCGCAAGTTAGGGCGCGAACTCGGCCTCCCCGAAATCTTCGTCGGCCGCCACCCGTTCCCCGGCCCCGGCCTCGCCATCCGCTGCCCCGGCGACATCACCAAGGACAAGCTCGACATTCTGCGCAAGGCGGACGCCGTCTACATCGACCAGATCCGCAAGCACGGCCTCTACGACGAGATCTGGCAGGCCTTCGCCGTGCTGCTCCCGGTCAAGACCGTCGGCGTCATGGGCGACGGCCGCACTTACGACTACGTGGTTGGGCTCCGCGCCGTCACCTCGACCGACGGCATGACCGCGGATTTCTACCAGTTCGACATGAAGTTTCTGGGCGAGACCGCGACGCGGATCATCAACGAGGTGAAGGGCGTGAACCGGGTGGTCTATGATGTGACCAGCAAGCCGCCCGGGACGATTGAGTGGGAGTGACGGGTCGTATTTTGGGATACTGTGGGATACAGCAGCGAATATTGATGACGCGGAACATTCGATAGGGACCGATTGATGTCAATTGATCTAGGTCGCCGCTGTTAGCTGGCTGTGCGTTCGATAAGTCATGATCGCAGCTGGGTTTTGCGCTCGCAGATCGAGCCGCAAGCCGCTCTCACCTCAACTAAGGCGGGCGTGTCTCACCGCGCCTCTGGATTTCTCGCGAGAACACAACAAGCGCATAAATCCGGGGGCGATCAGAATGCCGTCCGCTCTCCGCCTTCCGAACGTATCGACTTGATGTTCTTCAACGGGGGCTGCTCAAAAAGTCGCCGATACTCCCGCACGAACTGGGTCGGGCTTTCATATCCTACTTTCAAAGCTGTTGTGGTGACGTCCGTTTCCTCGATCAGCATCAGCCGGCGCGCTTCATGGAGGCGCAGGTGCTTTTGGTATTGCAGCGGGCTCATTCCCGTCAGCTCCTGGAAATGCCGGTGGAGGGTTGAAACGCCCATGCCGATCATCGTCGCCAACTGCTCGATGTGGAAGTGCTCGCGGAAATGATCGCGAATCCAATTGGCCGCCTTTGCTATTCGGTGCCCCTGAGATCCCAGCCTGACGATCTGGCGCAGATTCCTGCCCCGGTGCCCCGGAAGCAAGGGCCGCCCGCCCTTGGACGGGCGTTCAGACCTTGACTATGCCGACCTCTATCATGCTGCGTGCCGCGGCCTCGATAGCATCGGCTGGCGGGCGGGGATCCCAACCGAGCACGCGTTTCGCTTTTTCGCCGCTGGCCGACAGATCGATGCCAAGAAGGGGAAGAAGCGCCTTCACCTTGGGATCCACCATGGCCTTGGCTTTCATGGCGATGTCCGGAAATTGCATGGTGGATACCTTACGGGCCTGTTCCCCGAGGCGTTCCTTAAGAATTTCGGCCACTTGGACGAGCCACAGCGCGTCACCGGAGGTTGCGAGAAATCGTTCGCCTGCTGCGGCCGGATCGGTCATTGCCCGCAACTGAAGGTCGGCCACATCGCGTACGTCCACGAAACATGACTGGATACGTGGCTGCCCGGGTTGGCCCTCGAGCATGCCCTTCAGCATCATCAGCGAATGCGAGGTGTCCGGACCAAGCGCCGGGCCCATCACGGCGGTCGGGTTGATCGTTGCCAGTTCCAGCCCGTTGCCGTTTTCAGCGATAAATTCCCAAGCCGCGCACTCCGCCAGCGTTTTGGACTTTTGATAAGGCGCGATGTGACCATCGAGATCGCTCCAGTCCTCCTCGGTGAAGGGTCGACCGGGACTGGCCTTGCCGGCGCCGATGGCCCCGAAGGCCGAGGTCAGCACCACCCGTTTCACCCCAGCGTCGCGGGCGGCACGGAGCAGCCGAAGGTTGCCGTCGACAGCGGGCCGGATCCAGTCTTCTTCGCTCGCATAGTTTCCCGAGGGCGTCGAGGACGCACTATGAATGGCATAGACGCAGCCTTGTGCGGCTTCGGCCCATCCCTCGTCCTTGAGCAGGTCGGTCTCAACGAAGCTCAGTCGCTCTCCCGGCTCGGCGCCGCCATGGGCCAGATAGGCGCGAACCTCGTCCGCCCGGTCGAGCGAACGGATGGCGGTGCGGACGCGGAAGCCGGCGGCGAGCGCGGCGATGATCGTGTGCTGTCCGATAAATCCTGTTCCACCAGTAATGAGGATGGTGTCGTCCGCCATGGCTGCTCCGAAAGCGAATTGATGATGCCTTTTGAAAGATAGGGCAGGAAGCTGGATCGCGAATGCTTGAACGTCCGGCATTTATACGCGACAATCCGAAAATGCCGTCCGACGTGCTTTCCGAAATTCTCAGACTGACAACGGTGGAGTCGATGGTGACCGGCGGCTTCAACGCGGGAGGTGCCTGGGCGCTTCGGTTTCCGGCACCGAAGTCGATCAAGTTCTTCGCGCTGACCCAGGGCCGGTGCTGGGCTCGGATCGACGGCGAAGCACCGATGCGCTTCGGACAAGGCGATGTGGGCCTTCTGACGGCGCAGCGTCCCTACACCTTGTCGAGCGATCCGTCGGTGACGCCGGTCGACGCAATGGCGCTGTTTTCCGGGCGTGGCCGCTCGTTCGTCACCTTGGGCGATGGAACCGACTTCAGCTATGTGGGCGGGCATGTCCTGCTCGATCCGACGAGCGGGACCCTGCTGTCGGAAGCGCTGCCACCGTGGCTCCGCGTCGACGGCGCGACCGAGCAAGCAGCGCGGTTTCGCTGGTTGCTCAGCGAACTCGTGAATGAGCGCCAGCAGCCGCTGCCGGGAGGCGCCCTTGTCGCAACGCAGCTCGCGCAGTTGCTGTTCGTGCAGATCCTGCGAGCGCAGATGGACGGCAACGACCGCATCCCGCCGGGGTGGTTGCGCGCGCTGGGTGATCCGCGCCTCGCGCCGGCCGTGCAGCTCATGCATGACGATCCGGCGCGCGCGTGGCATCTCGACGAATTGGCACGCGCCTGCGCGATGTCGCGATCGACCTTCGCCGCGCGCTTCACCGCGACGGCCGGTATCGCGCCGCTCGGCTATCTTGCGCGTTGGCGCATCCATCTCGCCTGCAAGGCGCTGCGGGACGAAGAACTTTCCGTGGCGTCGGTTGCGGCTTTGGCCGGCTATTCCTCGCAGGGCGCCTTCAGCAATGCCTTCAAGCGGATGACGGGCTTGTCGCCCTCCTTGTGGCGCGAACGACAGCTGAGCGCCGGTCCGGCCTGAAGGCGTCGCTGCGAGTTTGGGACACCTCGTCGTAAGCGGCTAGTTGGGCTGACTGAGATCCAGTATCGTAGCGGGAAAGCCTGCGAAGCCTGGAACGCCCGCAGAGATGCGGGCTTCTTCGTTTTCAGTCCGGTGCTTGCGAGCACCGGCAAGACCCGCGTCGGTGGCATAGCCTCGCTGTTTACTCGACCAGCATCAATGGGAAAGCGGAGTTCGATGAACCGCGAACGATCGCTAGCCAACAACTGGCCCTCGAACGGCCCGCCGATAACAACAGCCGAATGCCAAGATCGATAAGGTAGCGGACCGTCAGCTTGTGGCGGATCTGGCAACGCTTTCTCGAAGTCGAAGGAGAAGCTGCGGATGACCATCTCGAAAGGCGAAGTGGAACAGTTCTTTGAACGATATGCCCAAGCCTTCAGGGATGGCTTGGAAGGTACTCTTGATGAGGAATTTTTCCGTTCGCTTTTTTCCACCCAGTATATCGCTGCAGGACCAAAAGGTGTCATGGCAGGGGACAACGATCACACTTTTGTCGAGCGGATTTCAAAGGGATACGAGCACTATCGTCAGATCGGCAACAAGGCGGTCACCGTCTCCGGGATCGAGATGCATTCGATCGATGAAACACATTGCCTGGTCCACGTGGGCTGGAGCAGCGAGTTCGAGAAAGATGGCAGGCGTATCGATGTGCCTTTCACCAACGTCTATCTGCTCGAGCAGAATGATGGGATGTTGAAGGTTTTCGGCTGGATTACGGGTGATGAGGTTCAACTGCTCAAGGACAATGGTCTCTTGTGAGGCTTGCCCCGACGGCAGCGCGTCAGCGAACTTGCACTGATCGAAGAAGGTCGGCGCCGGCCCTTCTGCGGGGGGTAGGACATTCGGGCCTCTTGAGACCGTATTGTGCCAACGATATTGTCCAAGGACAGTGCCCGTAGAATGCCCCATCGCGCTTGTAGAGCGGACTTGATGGGTATCGCTGCACTTCACCCATCCGACGACTACATCACGCTCATCCGCGTACCGGATTGAAGACCTTGATCCCGGCGAAATCCGTTTCGTTATCCGTCACCACGACACAGTCGTTTGTATTGGCGACGGCGGCGATGATCATGTCGAGCGCGTTTCGCGGTTTGCCGGCCGTTTTGCCTTCGGCCATCAGTCGGGCCCAGACGAGTCCGGCCTTGTCGTCGAAGGACAGGATGCGGCCCGCAAAAAGCGCTTGCGGTCCTTCGGGCCCCGAGAACCAGACGTCGAGGAGATCGCGCTTCTTGCCACGCGGTTTTTCCAAAATACCACGGCGGATTTCTGCAACGGTTAAGGAGGCGATGAACAGGTCCTCGTCGCGCTGCATCGACATCCATGACATCAGAGAGTCCGACGGTCGCGGCTTGACGACGTTGCTGATGATGTTGGTGTCGAGGAGATAGCGCGTCACAGGTCGACCTTGCGGCCCTTTTCACGGGGGCGAGAAAGATCGAGATCAGCCCCTACGAGCGGAGAACGGCGCAATGCGGCGAGAATCCCGCCCGGCCGGGTTGGCTCGCCTGCGATCGACTTGCGCACGGCGGCGCGAAGCGCCGAGGCCTCTGGCGTATCCTCCGACAGGCGTTTGGCGAACGAACGGATGAGATCGCGGTCGGCATTCCGGCCGAGCACTTCGAAACGCGCCAAGCCGCGCTTACCGAGGCGTGACCGATAGTTCTGGATGGCGCGCTTCTGTGAGTCTCCCATGCCGTCCTCGGCTATTTCCAGTGATATAGCTGGAAATCCGGAGTTCTACAACTGCAGCGAGCCGGTATGCCGTCGTGATCGGCGCGCAGCACCCGCCTGCTGCACCCGCCGCCAAAAGCTCGACGCGCAAGCGGTCCGCTCTAGCGCTCCTAGCGCGCGCTCCGATCGCAGCTCGTCCGCTGCAGACCGGGTGCGCGGTAGGACATTCAGGCATATTGAGACGGTACCGTTCCAACGATATCCTCCAAGGGACGCTGCCCGCAGAATGCTTAAAACTCTCGACATCTGATGATCGAGGCAGTTGGAACCGGCGCAGGCTGGGAACGTTGGCTGCGGGCCGCAATTGATGTCGAGGGGCGGAGCTATGTCCGATCTACTGCCCAGCGCGTTGGATCTTGCGCGCTTCCAGTTTGCCTTCACGGTGGTCTGGCACTTCCTGTTTCCGGCCTTCACCATCGGACTGGCTAGCTATCTTGCCGTGCTCGAAGGTCTGTGGCTGTGGACGGGCCGCGGCGCCTATCTCGACACCTATCGCTATTGGCTGAAGATTTTCGCCGTCGCTTTCGCCATGGGCGTGGTGTCGGGCTTGGTCATGTCATACCAGTTCGGCACGAACTGGTCGGTGTTTGCCGACAAGACGGCGCCGGTGCTCGGTCCGCTGCTCGGCTACGAAGTGCTGACGGCCTTCTTTCTCGAGGCCGGCTTCCTTGGGGTGATGCTCTTTGGCCTTGGCCGCGTTGGTCCGCGCCTGCATTTCGTTGCGACCTGTTTCGTCGCGGGCGGCACCTTGCTCTCGGCCTTTTGGATTCTAGCCGCGAATTCCTGGATGCAGACGCCGGCGGGACATGCCACGGGGGCGGACGGCCAGTTCATTCCCGAGAGCTGGCTCGGGATCATCTTCAATCCTTCGTTCCCCTATCGATTCGCCCACACGGTGACAGCGGCTTACCTGACGACCGCGATGATCGTGGGTGCCGTGGGTGCCTGGCACCTGCTGCGGGACAGGATGAACGAACGCGCTCGCATCATGTTTTCAATGGCGATGTGGATGGCCGCGATCGTGGCGCCGATGCAGCTCCTGATCGGCGATCTGCACGGCGTGAATTCCTACCACCATCAGCCGGTCAAAGTCGCGGCCATGGAAGGCCACTTCGAGACCGAGCGCCGGGCCTCCTCCATCCTGTTCGGCATGCCGGATGCCGAAGTCGGGGTGACGCACGGCCAAATCGCCATTCCAGGTTTTGCGAGCCTTTATCTGACGCACAGCCTTGATGGAGAGGTCAAGGGGCTCAAGGCTTTCCCGAAGGATACCTGGCCGACCAACATTCCGCTCGTCTTCTGGGCGTTCCGCATCATGGTCGGTTTGGGCATTCTGATGATCGTGCTCGGCATGACCTCGCTCGTTCTGCGTTGGCGCGACGCTCTGTACGACACGCCATGGCTGCACCGCTTTGCCGTGGCCATGGGGCCGTCGGGGCTGATCGCGGTGACGGCCGGATGGACGGTGACGGAGGCGGGACGCCAGCCATTCACGGTTTATGGACTGCTGAGGACGGCCGATAGCGTGGCGCCGGTCGCAGCGCCGGCCGTCGCCGCGTCTCTGGCGGCATTCATTGTCGTGTACTTCGTCGTCTTCGGCGCGGGGATCGCTTATCTGTTTCACCTCTTCCGCCAGACGCCTGAAGCCGGCGAGCAAGGACCGCCACAAGGCCAGCCGGTCCGCACGGCCGGCATCACGCCTGCGCCAGCCTTGATAGTAGGGTCAGACACGCACAGAGCAGAGCCGCGGCAAGCGGGGATCCGGCCATGAGCATCGACCTCACATTGATTTGGGCCCTGCTGATCGCCACGGCCGTGCTGCTCTACGTCGTGATGGACGGCTTCGACCTCGGCGTCGGCATCCTGTTTCCGGCCGAGGTGGCGAGAGCCGACCGCGATGTCATGGTCAATTCCGTCGCGCCGGTCTGGGACGGCAACGAAACCTGGCTCGTGCTCGGCGGCGGCGGCCTGTTCGCGGTGTTTCCGCTGGCCTACGCGACGATTTTTCCCGCGCTTTACATGCCGCTCATCCTGATGCTGCTGGCGCTGGTGTTTCGCGGGGTGGCCTTCGAGATGCGGTTTCGAGCGCGGACGTCCGCCGGTGAAGTATGGTGGGACCGCGCCTTCTCGTGGGGCAGCTTTGCCGCCGCATTTCTTCAGGGCGTCTGCCTTGGCGCCATCGTGCAAGGCATTCGTGTGGAGGGGCGTGCCTACGCCGGCGGATGGTGGGACTGGCTGACGCCTTTCTCGGTTTTGACCGGTGTTGCCCTGGTTGTCGGCTACGGCCTGCTCGGCGCGTGCTGGCTGATTTGGAAGACCGACGGGGCGCTTCAGGCGCGCTGCCGGAGCTATGCACGCGTTCTCGGCTTTGCGACACTCGGCTTCATCGCCGTCATATCCTTGATGATGATCATCCAAAGCCCTGCGTTCCGGGAGCGATGGCTGACGCTGCCGAACATGCTTTACGCAGCGCCTGTGCCGGTTCTCGTGGCCCTGCTGGCCTGGCGCTTTCACCGCGCGCTCGGCAAGGGCGAGGATGGGATGCCGTTCCTGTGCGCGCTGGGCTTCTTCCTGCTGTCCTATGCCGGGCTGGGCATCAGCATGTGGCCGATGATCGTGCCGCCCTCGATTACGATCTGGCAGGCAGCCACCCATCCCAGCAGCCAGTTGTTCCTGCTCGTCGGTGCGGCGGTGCTGGTACCGGTGATCCTTGTTTATACCGGCTACGTCTATTGGATATTTCGTGGCAAGGTGCGGCACGGCGAGGGGTATCATTGAGGCTGCGCGTGTCTCAAACCTGGCGGCAGCTGCTGTGGTTCGTTGCGCTTTGGGCCGCAGGTGTAATCGCGCTGCTGGCGATTGCAGTGCCGATCCGATGGCTGCTGAAGACAGGGTAGAGAGGCTGCCGCACCCTCGATCTCCTGGATGCTTCGGCAAGCTCGATCTGGCCGCGGCTTGCCGTCCCGTCCGCGCGTAGGCGCCCGGCGTAAACGTCGGATCTCCGTCACGGCCTCTCGTGATACGACATCCGCATCGTCCCCTCCGGAGCCCGCCTTGATGCCCGTCGCGACTGCCGCTAGCCAGCTTCCCGCCTCTGCCGTTGAAACCGACCCCGAAACCCTCGGCTGGATGCGCGGCTTTCCGCCGTCGCCCGACCGCACCATCACCTTCCAGGATGGCTCGTTCCGCAGCTTCCCCGAACTGCGCTGGGCCTGGAGCAACATCCGCCAGCTGGTGCCCACCGTGAATGTCTGGCGCGGGGCAGGGCCCGCATCCATGCTGCCGCGCGAAGACCACGACATCGGCGCGGTGGCTTCGACCACGATGGACGGCCGGCCCATGACCTTCGCGCAGATGCTGGAGGAGACGTATACGGACGGCATCGCCGTGCTGCATCGGGGCAAGCTGATCTATGAGCGCTATTTCGGCGCCTTGAAGCCGCACAAGCCGCATATCGGCATGTCCGTGACGAAGTCGTTCACCGGCGTGCTCGCCGGCATTCTGGTCGCCGAGGGCAGGATCAATCCGCAGGCGCCCGTCACGGATTACGTGCCCGAGCTGAAGGCCAGCGCCTTCGGCGATGCGCGCGTGCACGAGGTCATGGATATGACCACGGGGCTCGCCTACACCGAGGTCTACACCGACAAGAACTCGGACGTGTGGGGTCTGCGGCGTGCCAACGGCATGGCGCCGATCCCGCCGGGCTACGACGGACCCACCAACATTTTCGATTTCCTCATCGCGCAGAAGAAGCAGGGCGAGCACGGCAAGGCCTTTGCCTACAAGACCGTCAACACCGACGTGCTGGCCTGGATCATCCGGCGCGCCAGCGGCATGACGCTGTCCGACCTGCTCTCCGAGCGGATCTGGCAGCCGATGGGCACGGAGGAGGACGCGTATTATCACGTCGACCGCATCGGCACCGAGAGCGGCGGCGGCGGGCTCTCCACCACGCTGCGCGATCTCGCCCGCTTCGGTGAGACCATGCGCAATCACGGCCGCTTCAACGGCCGCCAGATCGTGCCTTCAACGGTCGTCGAGGACATCGCGCGCGGCGGCGACCCGGAGAAATTCAAGCCGGCCGGCTACACCACATTGCCGGGCGCGTCCTATCGCAATCAATGGTGGGTCACGCACAACGCGCACGGCGCCTACATGGCGCGCGGCGTCTACGGCCAGGGCATCTACATCGATCCCAAGGCCGAGATGGTGATCGCCCGCTACGCCTCGCACCCCATGGCGGGCAACGCCGCCAACGACCCCGTGACGCTGCCGGCGTATATGGCGCTGGCGAAGGCGCTGATGGCGGGCGGGTAGGGCGCGTCGTCCGTCACGCACTCGCTGTCATCGCCCGGCCGAGTCGGCCAACGACAGTGTGCCTAAAACCGCAAGATCGGTCGAGCATGCCACGGCCGTTCACGCCTAGATGAGCCCCGCCACGGAGGAGGGACGATGAAGGCGGCGCTGCAAAATTATCAGGCCCGGATGCGGCGGGTGCTGGACCATATCGACCGGCATCTCGACGATGATCTGGATCTGGAAAGTTTGAGCGCTGTTGCGGCCTTCTCGAAATTCCATTTCCACCGGCAGTTCTCGGCGACCTTCGGTCTGTCAGTGCACAGCTATGTCCAGCTGGCCCGTCTGAAGCGCGCGTCGCATCAGCTCGCCTTCGCCGACGCCCAAAGCGTCACGGACATTGCGATGGATGCCGGCTACGAAGCACCGGATGCCTTTGCCCGCGCCTTCCGGCAACGGTTCGGGCAATCGCCATCGTCGTTCCGGAACTCTCCCGAGTGGGAGCCGTGGCTTGCGGCCTTCGGGCCTCTCGATATCGCGAGGAGCAAGCTCATGCAGAGAACTTTCACGACTGACGATGTGACGATCCGCGAGGTGCCCACCACGAAGGTGGCGATCATGGAGCATCGGGGCGACCCGGCGACGCTTCCCGCCACCATCCAGCGCTTCATCGCGTGGCGGAAGGCGGCGGGCCTGCACCCCGGCACAAACCCGACCTTCAATGTCTGGCGTTCCGAGCGGCGTCCTGCGCGCCCGGCCGATTACAGCGTGGATCTTTGTGTCGGCACCGACCAGCAGATCGCGGCTGATGGCGACGGGATCAAGGCCGGCGAGATCCCCGGCGGACGCTGCGCCGTGCTGCGCGTCGTCGGCTACACCGACAATCTGGAGCCGGCCGCGCTCTACCTCTATCGCAACTGGCTGCCGGGCAGCGGCGAGGAAGTGCGCGACTTCCCGATCTATTGCCAGCGGCTGAGCTTCTTCCCGGAGGTGCCTGAGCACGAGACGGTCGCGGAACTGTTTCTCCCGCTGAAATAGCGGTCTCCGGGTCGGGCCCAATCCCGTCGGGTCACAGCAGGCGGGCAGGTCGACATCAACGGCTGCCACGAGCTCGCGCCTCATGCGCCTCCTGCCAGTGCGGATAGGTGACGTAGGCGGTGAGAGCGCCTTGCTCGTGCGAGCGGATGGTGATGGTCTCACCTTTCGGCATGTAGACGATCTCGCCGGGACCTGCGGTAATGGTGTCGCCGTCGCTCGTGACCGAGAGCTTCCCCTCGAGGACGATCATGACATCGTCGACGCTCATCGTCTCCTCGAGATTCTGGTTCGGTGCGTAACGCCCGAAGCCGATCGTGATCGGTCCGCCGTGACGTTGGTCGACCAGGTTGCCGACGAAGATATTGCCGTCCTGTCCCGGCGAGCGCTCGAGCGAAGCGTCGGAGATGGCAAATTTGCGAACTTTCATGAATTCATTCCGTCTTGTGCGAGCTGGCGGGTTGGGCACCGATAGACGCCTGGGCAGGCATTTTGTTCGCATCGCCTCACGAGGCGGTTTGACGCAGCGGCGCGGCTTAATATCAGTGTTGACTTATATTAGTGATGGTTGATATTCATCAAAGAAGAGCGGAGCAAGGAGAGGCGCAATGCAGATCGACGTCGCCAAGGTCCTGGGACTTGTGACGCGCTCGGTGAGGAGCTTTGAGAAGGACGGGAAGCCGGCGAGCGCGGTGACTCTGACGCGTCTCTACGACACCGGCGTCGACGATCTCTGGGACGCCGTGACCAGCAAAGAGCGGATACCGCGCTGGTTTGCGCCGGTCGAGGGAGACCTCCAGCTCGGCGGCAGGTATCAGGTCAAGGGCAATGCGGGCGGCACCATCACGGCCTGTACGCCGCCGACCCATTTCGCCGCGACATGGGAATTCGGTGGCGCGACGAGTTGGATCGACGTCCAGCTCTCGGCAGAACGAAGCCAGGCGCGCCTGACGCTTGAGCACACCGCGATCATCGAGGATCATTGGAATCAGTTCGGCCCCGGTGCGGTGGGCATCGGCTGGGACCTCGCGCTCGCGGGACTCGAGCGATATCTTGCGACCGGGGCGTCGGTTGACCACGAGACGGCAGAGGCGTGGATGGTCTCGCCCGAGGGCAAGGACTTCATGACGACAAGCGGCGAATATTGGCGTGCGGCGCATGTCGCGAGCGGGGTCGATCCGGCCGCGGCGAAAGAGCGCTCGGACCGCACCATTGCGTTCTATCGCGGCGAGATGCCGCCCGACATCGCACATCCCGGCACAGGAAGCTGATGCACGCCTTCGAGGTCCTCGCCGATCCCGTGCGCCGTCGCATCCTCGAGCTGCTCGGCCTCAAGGAGATGGCGTCCGGCGAGGTCGTCGAAGCGATCGGGGCCGAATTCGGCATCACCCAGGCGGCGGTCTCGCAGCACCTCAGGGTGCTGCGCGAGAGCGGCTTCGCAACCGTTCGGGCGGAGGCGCAAAGACGGCTCTATTCGGTCGACGTGGCGGGGCTTCAAGCGGTCGATGCCTGGATCGGTCAGTTCAGGAATTTCTGGGAGCCCAAGCTGGACGCACTGGCCACCGAGATCGCGCGCGGCAAACGTGAGCGTCGCAACGCGCCGCTCACCAAAAGGAGCGGGAAAAGAGCTTGAAGTGATCGCGAACTGGGAGTGAGGAGCGAAGTTACGCGAGCTGCGGAGCCGGCTCGCAATACTCGATCAGCACTTCGGTGAGAACCCGTATCTTCCTTGCGGGATGCTGGCCCGGGGGGCGGATTACATATGCACCCGCCGGAGGTGGGGGATAGCGTGTCATCACCGGCACAAGCGCGCCGGAAGTGACATATTCATGGGTGAGCCTGTCGGGAAGATAGGCGATCCCGAGGCCTGCCGTTGCCGCGGCGAGGAGCGCTGTGCCGTTGTCGGCCTTGAAGCGCCCCTGCGGACGAACCGTGATGATCTTGTCGCCATCCATGAGTTGCCACGCTTCGGTGCCCTGCATGAGGGCTTCATGGGCGACGAGTTCCTCCGGCGACTCGGGCGACCCATGGGCCTTGATGTAGTCAGGGCTCGCGAGCAGCTTCCCATGGATTGGTCCGAGGCGTCTCGCAATCAAATTGGAGTCCTGAAGATAGCCAATCCGTATCGCACAATCATATCCTTCTGCGACGAGATCGACGAAGCGATCGCTATAGCAGGTGTGGATCTGGAGATGCGGATGGCGGCGAGCCATTTCCGCAAGGATAGGAGCGAAGTGGGTCGGACCGAAAGACAGCGGCACTGCAACTCGCAAGCGGCCGCGCAGGTCTCCCGCGGGTAAGATCGCCTCCCTCGCCGCGTCGATCTCGGCGCCGACTCTGGCGGCATGGTCTCGGAAAGTGACGCCGGCTTCCGTGAGTGCAGCCCCGCGGGTCGTTCTTGCAAGCAGTTGGACGCCAAGCTCCGCTTCAAGCCGCAGCAGCCGACGACTGACGATCGATTTGGCGACGCCCAGCCGGGCCGCGGCGGACGAAATTCCCCCAGCGTCGGCGATTTCGACGAACGTCCGTATGTCTTCAATGTCCAATTCAGCGTTCCTGGTTCCGCGACACGGTGTACCCCGCCGCGACACTACCGTATCGCCTCCGGGAACACCAATCTCGGCGTCGGCTACGTCGCTGCTGGCGTATGTCTTCGAAAAACCAGTGCCGCTCACAACGGCAGTAAAGGATGCAACGATGACTTTTCGTAACGGCCTTGCTTCGCTTCTTCGTCCCGAAGACTCCGTGCTCGTTCTGATCGACCACCAGCCTTACCAACTCGCGAACGTGAACAGCCATGAACCGCAGATGGTGATCAACAACACCGCCGGTCTGGCCAAGGCCGCCAAAGCCTTCGGCGTCCCCACCATCCTCACCACGGTGATCGCTGAACGGGGTGGTCTCCTTTTCCCTCAGATCACGGACGTTTTCCCTGGCCAGGAAATCATCGACCGGACGTTCATCAACACCTGGGAGGATCGAAAGGTGGTGGACGCAGTCAAGGCAACGGGCCGCAAGCAGCTCATCATTGCCGGCCTGTGGACCGAAATTTGCGTTGCGATGCCGGCGATTCAGGCTCGTGGCGAAGGCTGGGATGTCACGGTGATCACCGACGCCTCTGGCGCCGTTTCGGTGGAGGCCCACCAGGTCGCAATCCAGCGCATGATCGCGGCGGGCGTAAATATGATGACCTGGCTGGCGCTCGCGGCCGAATGGCAGCGCGACTGGGCTCGGACCGATCAAGCTGCCGCGCTGACGAAGGTGATCACGCAGCATGCCGGCGGCAGCGGCATCGCGTTCCTGTGGGAGCAGCAGCTGCTCAACACACCCGTACCCGCCAACGCGGGATGATCTGAGCGTGTAGGGTGGATTAGCCGAAGGCTGCGCGAAGCGCAGTCCGCCGGCGTAATCCACCGTTCCCTCGTTAGGCCGCGCTCTGATTGGTGGATTACGCTATCGCTAATCCACCCTACGAGCCCCGCGATATCTTCTCGAATTTCTTCACCAGCCGCTCGCGCTTCAGCCGCGACAGCCGCTGGAGCCAGAACATGCCGTCGAGCTGATCGATCTCGTGCTGGTGGCACACCGCGCGCAAGCCGTCCGATTCCTCGTGTTGCACATTGCCCTCGAGATCCTGATAGCTGATCCGCACCCGCGCATGGCGCTGCACCTCGTCGTTGACCCCAGGCATCGACACACTGCCCTCGCGGTGCAGGATCATCTTGGGCGAGGCCCATGTGATCTCCGGATTGACGTAAGTGCGCGCGCCGTCCTTGGCGTCGAGCTCCAGCACCACGACACGCAAGGGCACGCCGATATGCGGCGCGGTGATGCCGATGCCGGGCGCGGCACGCATGGTCTCGAGCAGGTCGTTCGCGAGGTCGCGCAAGGACTCGTCGAAGGCGGTGACGGGGTGGGCCGCCAGCGCGAGCCGGCGGTCGGGATAGCGCACGATCGGGCGGATGGTCATGCAGGCTCCTACCACTCACTCACTCACGGATCATTGAACCATTCCAGCTTGACGACGTACCTACTGGAAGGTAGCTAAATCGCATGAGCACCGTTTCCTCAACCGCCGACGACATTCTTGCCTGCGCCCGCACGCTGATCATCGCGGGTGGCTATAACGGCTTCAGTTACGCCGACATCGCCGACGTCGTGGGCATCCGCAAGCCGAGCATCCATCACCATTTCGCCAGCAAGGTCGACCTGGTCCGTACCCTCGTGTCGCGCTATCGCGAGGAGGCCCAGGCGGGGTTGTCGGCGCTCGAACGCAATGTCGCTGATCCCGCCGACCAGCTCAGGAACTACGTGGGGTATTGGGAGGCGTGCATCAAGGATGCGACGGCTCCGTTCTGCGTGTGTGCGCTCCTGGCCAGCGAACTTCCGATCCTGCCCGAGGAGGTGGCGCTCGAAGTCCGCGCGCACTTCCGCTTCCTGGCATCCTGGCTGGCATCGGTCATGGAGCGCGGCAAGCGGCAAGGACGGCTCCATCTCGCCAGCACGGCACGGGTCGAGGCGGAGGGATTCATGGCGACCGTTCACGGCGCGATGCTGTCGGCGCGCGCTTATGGCGATCCCAAGATGTTCGGCACCATCATCCGGCCGCTGCTGGACCGGCTTTCCACCAGGCACTGACGAGGTCGACACAGGCCATGCTGGTCAGGGCGGCCCGGCGTTTCCGCATTCTATGAAAACTACCAACTAGTAGGTAAGGAGAAGAGAAATGAAAGATCGTGAGATCGCTTTGGAGGCGGCCGACCAGGCGCAATGGCTGAAGCAATACTACTTCCTGCGTGCCGCGTTTTCCGTCGCCTGGGTCATTGCGGCCTTCGTGATCGCGCCAACGTCGGCGGTGATCGCAGCGGTGTTGCTCGTCGCCTATCCGGCCTGGGACGCAGCCGCCAACTATCTCGACGCGCTCTCCAGCGGCGGCTTGAACCAGAACCGCACGCAGGGCCTGAACGTGCTGGTCAGTCTGGCGACCACCATCGCGGTCATCCTGGCCTTGCAGGTGAGCATGAACTGGGTGCTCGGAATCTTCGGGGCCTGGGCGATCCTGTCCGGATTGCTCCAGCTCGGCACCGCCGTGCGGCGCTGGAAGCGTTTCGGCGCGCAATGGACCATGGTGCTCAGCGGCGGCCAGTCGGCGTTGGCGGGCGGCTTCTTCATCTTTCAGGCCTCGATGCCTGCGGTGCCATCGATCGCTAATGTTGCGGGCTATGCTGCGGTCGGCGCGCTCTACTTCCTCGTCTCGGCGGTCTGGCTCACCGTCAGCACGTGGCGCCGCAGCGCGGCCATGTGAGGCGTTGCTCCAGACGCTTCACGCGTCCGGATAAGGCGTCCCGTCCTTGTGCAGGAAGCGGCCGTCGGATGCCGGGCTCATCATGTCGATGTCGGAGCAGGTGATGAGGTCGGCTTGCGAGCGCGAGCCGACCTCGAGATAGACAGCCGTCGCATTCGACCTGTTGATCATATGATGGCCGTTGCCGCTTGCCTTGGGGAAGGCCGCGCAATCGCCGGCGCGCAGCACGGTTTCGCCGCCATCCTCGATCAGCGTCACCTCGCCATCGAGGATGTAGACGAATTCGTCCTCGTGCGAATGCCAGTGCCGCTGGCTCGACCAGCCGCCCGGCGGCAGGCGCATCAGGTTGACCCCGAAATCCGACAAGCCCCCGGCATCGCCGAGCCGCTGCCGGATGCGCTCGGCACAGGTAGCATCGAATGGTGCGGGGTAGCCGGAGCCCTTGCGGGCCGGCACGACGGCAATGTCGATCTTTGGCATGGAGGGGTCTCCTGCAATTTCAGGCACTGATGATGGGGCGGATGGTCATGATGTCATTGGCGTCGGCAACTAAGCCCACACCGGCGGCGACCCGATTGAATTCCGCAACGCGGCAGTCAGGATCGTCAGTTTGGCAGACGGCTGGGCCAGAGCTCGCAACAGATACACGCCGGCCTTTGCCTCATTCCACCGTTCGTCGTGGAGCGGGATTCGTGTCAATGAACCGGCGCGTACGTCCGTCCCGACAACCCAGTCTGCCAGGAATGCGATGCCGATGCCGGCGAGTGCCGCGATCCGCATCGCTTCGAAGTCGTCGCACCGAAACACGGCTTGCGGCCCGGGCGCTGCGCCCGCGGGGTGACCAAGCACGTCCGTCCAGCCCAGCAGGTCGGCGCCGTGCAATTTGTCGACCAGCCGATGGCCGGCGAGGTCTTTCGCTTCGGTCGGTGTGCCGTGACGATCGAGATAAGCAGGAGCGGCGACCAGCATCCTGTTCTGCGATGCCAGCTTGGTCGCGATGAGAGTGCTGTCGGCAAGTTCGCCGATCCGGATCACTGCATCGAGCCGCTCCAGGACGGGATCAGCGAGCCTCTCCGTGAGATCGAGCTCGACCGTGAGGCCGGGATGATCCCGCATGACCGTTTCCAGGGTAGGGATCACGTAGCGCTTGCCAAAGGTGGGAAAGCAGGCAAGGCGAAGAACACCAGCGACCGCACCATCGAAAGCGGCGATCTCGGCGTGCGTGTCGGCAAGGTCGTCGAGCAACCGCTGTGCGCGTTCGAACAGTCGTTCTCCGGCGTCGGTCATCGCGAGCGCGCGGGTCGAGCGCACTAGCAGGGGCACCCCGACGCTGTGCTCCAGCGCGTCGATCTGCCTGACGATGGCCGAGGGTGTCACACCGCGATGACGTGCGGCGCTGGAGAAGCTCCCGCCACGAACCACGTCAACATAGATGGCCAGATGTTCCGCAAAACGCGGGTCTTTCATCTTTGCGCCTTTCGCAAAAGGGTTTCGAGCTGAACGTTCATTATCATCAACCCTCAAAGACCGTATCTCCTCTCTCGAAGGCGGGCCTTATCGGCCTAAGCCATTGAATGGAAGGAGATTATCATGAAGGTTCTCGATCGCATCCTGTCGCAATCGGCCTATACCGCGGTCATTGATGTGCCGCTCGACCGGGTGGACATCGCCGAATGGCTGTTCACGCTCTCCGAAGCCGAATATCTGCGCTGCTGCCCGCCTGATCACATTGCGGCCGGTGTCAGCACCACAGACGACGGACGCCGCATGATGATCAACGTCGAGCAGATCGGCACCGGGCTGGTGATCCAACACTACGTCGCGGAAGAGGCCGGCAAGACCTACTGCCGTATGAATTCGATCTCGGACGTGTTTACGACCAACGGCCGGACCCAGGTCAACGTGATCTGGGAGCTGAAGGCCGAAACTATCGATGACGGGCGCACACGCTATACGAACAGCGTCACGGCACATCCGACCGACGTCTTCATGGCATTCCTGGACAAGCACGGCATTTCCTTCGAAGACGCCGCCAACGCGCGCCAAGCGGCCGGAAGCGACCACAATCGCCGCGAGACGCCGTTGTTCGCCGCCAGCATCGCGCGGCGCGCCAAGGCCCATGCACAGGAGCAGGCAAAGTGAAAGGCATCGTCTATGACGGCTTCGGTCCGGCGGAGGTTCTCCGCCTGGCCGAAGTGCCGAGGCCGGAGATTCGTCCCCACGACCTGCTGGTGCGTGTGAAGGCGGCAGGCGTCAATCGCGCGGATATTCTCCAGCGAAACGGCGCCTACGGCAACCAGAGCTTTGGCGAGAGCACCCTGCTTGGCCTCGAACTGGCCGGCGAAGTCGTTGGCGTCGGCAGCGAAGTCGACGACGTCTCGATCGGGCAGCGTGTGATGGCGATCGTCGGCGGAGGGGCGTATGCCGAATTCGCCCGGGTCGACCGTCGCATGGCGATCGGGATTCCCGGCAATCTCTCGTTCGTCGAGGGCGCGGCGATCATGGAATCATTCGTCACGGCCGTCGAATCGGTTTCACATGTTGCAGGCGTCGGGCAAGGTCAAACCGTCCTGGTTCACGGTGCCGCGGGCGGAGTCGGCTCCGCCTGCGTGCAGGTCGCCCATGCGCTGGGCGCCACCGTCTACGCAACGGCGAGCGCTTCGCGGTTGGCGGACGTCGGCAGCATCGGCGCCGCCGCTGTGATCGACTATCGTGCCGACGATTTTGAAAGCGTTGTCGCGAGGCTTACCGATCATCGCGGCGTTGACGCCGTGATCGATTTCGTCGGCGGCGACTACCTGCCGCGCAACCTTCGCAGCCTTCGGCCAGGCGGAATCCTGGTTCAGGTCGGTATTTTGAGCGGCCAGCACGCCACCTCGATTCCGCTCAACCTGCTGCTCCACAACCACTTGCGATTGGCGGGCACGGTCATGAAATCGCGAGGCGTGGACGAGAAGCGGGCAATGGTCCGTCGCTTCTCCGAGGGGTTTTCGCCGCTGTTTGCGTCGGGTGAGCTGAAACCGTTGGTGGACCAGGTGTTTCCCCTTGAACGCGCCGCCGATGCCCATAGCAGCGTGGAGCGCGGCGGGGGATTTGGAAAGGTTGTCTTGGCGGTGGATTGAGCGCGGGTAGGGATGTCGTCCTTGCCGATCCGTGGCGCGTGCTGTGCGCAACCTGGACACTGCAGCTACAACGATCCGGTCCGAGCGGCTATGCTGAACGCTTGAAGCCGAACCCTGGAATCGTTGCAAGTGCTCTCTGACGTTCTCAAGCGCAAGTCGATCTACAGTTACTTCAGCCGAACGGCGATGGAGAAGGCGGTCACCTATCAGGCTCAGGGCCGCGTCTCGAACCTGAAGGTCAGCGACGACCTGAAACACGTCAGCGCCGCCGTGCGCGGCAGCGGTTCGAACAGGTATCGCGTCGATATCGCCTTGGCGTTCAACGGTGACGCGCTCACGGATCACGATGGCGATTGCACTTGTCCGATGACCTACAATTGCAAGCATGTCGCCGCACCCCTGCTCGAGGCGCTCAGCGGGAAGGAGTCCCCGGCGACGCACACGCACGCCGCCCCTAGCGGCCCAACGGCCCCTCCGGTTCTCTCTTCCGAGCTCACCAGCTGGATCGACAGTGTCGGCCGGGCGGCGCGCGGTGACGGAGCTGGAGAGGATCAGAGCCAGTGCCTGCTCTATTGCTTCAAGCCATCCGACCACGCGATGCCGCGGCTGAACCTGTCCCTGCGATCCGTCCGCGCGCTCAAGGGCGGCGGCTTCGCCGAGAGTTATACCAGCCCCATCCTCCACGAGTTCAAGGCCGTGCGGGCGCCGAAGTACTCTCGCGACGTCGACATCGACATCGTGACCCAAGCGGCGGCCGGCACCCGCGATTATGTCGAGCAGGGACCTTATGCGGAGGAACTGCTGAAGCGCATGGTCGCCACCGGCCGGGCATTCTGGCTGGACCACAAGCGAACCCCGTTGAAATGGGCAGACGCGCGGGAGGGCCGGATCGAATGGCAGTCGGCGGGAAAGCCCGGTCTCACCCCTCATCTCGTCCTGGATGGAGCGGTCGCGCTCAATGCGGAGCCGCCGGTCTAAATCGATGAGGCCGCCGGCCTGATCGGGGTGGCGCATTTGGGCCTGCCGCCCCGACTGGCCTTCCAATTTCTGTCGGCTCCGGCCATTCCGCGTGCGCAGGTGGAGGAAGTCTCGCGCCGCCTCAGCCAGAGGCTTCCCGAGCTTCATCATGGCCTCTTGCCGGCGCAGCCGACCGTTGCGGTGACGATCGAAGAGGACCCCCGGCCGGTGCTGCGGCTGCGGCGAAGTCACCTCGCCGGGTACTACTACCACGCGCGCGGCGGAGCCCAGCAGCGCGGGCCGGCGGCCGTCGCCAGCCTCGGATTCCGCTATGGCGGGTTCGATATCGATCCGACCCAGCGCGCGAGCCGGGTGGAGCTGTTTCAGGCCGGCAAGTTGTTTGCGATCACGCGGCGACAGGGCAAGGAAAAGCAGGCACGCAAGCGGCTGGCAGATGTCGGTCTTCGCGATGCGAGGGCAGTTCTGCCGACGCTCGATTACCGCCATGCCGCGGACTTCACGCTGAGCGACCAGGGCGACTGGTTCGACTTTCTCGCACAGCATGCCGGCCAGTTGCGGTCGGAAGGTTACGAGATCCTGGTCGACGACGATTTTCCGTACCGGCTCGCGGACTCCTCCGGCGACTTCGATGCCGCGCTGGAATCGAGCGGCATCGACTGGTTCGAGCTGGAGCTCGGCATCGACATCGACGGTGAGCGCCAAGACCTCGCCCCGCACGTGGCCGCGCTGGTCTCGGCGCCCGGCTTCACGCCGGACCGGTTGAGGCAACTCGCCGACAAGGGCGAGCGGTTCTATCTGCCGCTGGCCGACGGCCGCCAGCTGGCGCTGGCCGCCGATCGCTTCCTTCCCCTGGTGTTGGCGCTGCACGGCCTGCACCTGAGTGGCAGCCTCGATGGTTCGAAGAAGATCAGGCTGTCGCAAGCCGAAATCGTTCCGCTGCTTGGCGTGGAGAACGAGAGGTTCGTCTTTCGCGGCGCCGACAATCTCCGCCGTCTCGCCAACCTGCTTCAGCTGCGTGGATTGGCCGCGCCGGACCTTCCGCCGACGTTCCGTGCAACCCTTCGACCCTATCAGGCCCAGGGCGTTGCCTGGCTCGACCTGCTCCGCGAGAGCGGATTGGGCGGCGTCCTCGCCGATGACATGGGCCTCGGCAAGACGATTCAGGTCCTGGCCTTGATCGCGCTGGAAAAGCAGCGCGGGCGGCTCACGAAGCCGGTGCTGGTCGTCGCGCCGACGAGCCTGATGACCAACTGGTCGGCGGAGAAATTCGCACCGGATTTGAAGGTGCTCGTCCTGCAAGGGCCGACCCGCAAGGAGAAATTTCCGGCCATTGCCGAGCACGATCTCGTGCTGACGACCTATCCCTTGATCGCACGGGATCGGGAGGTGCTGCTGACGCGGGAATGGCACGTCGCTGTGCTCGACGAGGCCCAGACCGTCAAGAATCCCGATGCCGCCACCACACGCTGGCTGCGGGAGGTCAAGGCCGCGCACCGCTTCTGCCTCACCGGCACGCCCATGGAAAATCATCTCGGTGAGCTCTGGTCGATCATGAGCTTCGTCATGCCGGGCTATCTCGGGGACAAGCCGCGTTCTCGCGCTAATGGCGCACCCTGATCGAGAAGCGCGGCGACAAGATGCGTGCCGCGGCTCTGGCGCAGCGGGCCAAACCCTTCCTGCTGCGTCGGACCAAGGCCGAAGTTGCCACGGAACTGCCGCCCAAGAGCGAGATCCTGGAGACCATCGTGCTCGAAGGTCCGCAGCGCGATCTCTACGATTCGATCCGGCTGTCGATGTCGCGCAAGGTTCGCGACGCCATCGCAGAGCGAGGCCTCGCCAAAAGTCACATCGTTGTGCTGGAAGCCCTGTTGCGAATGCGGCAGGCCTGTTGCGATTCGGCGCTGCTGAAGCTGCGCGACGGCGTGGAGCGGCCGTCGGCCAAGCTCGAGCGGCTGATCGAGATGGTATCGGAGCTGTCGGGCGAGGAGCGGAAGATCATTGTCTTCTCCCAATTCACCTCCATGCTCGACCTGGTCCGGCGGCGCTTCGACGCCGACGGCGTGCGCTACAGTCTTCTCACCGGCGATACCAAGGACCGCAAGACGGCGATCGAGGCCTTTCAGAACGGTGCGGCGGAGGTGTTCCTCGTCAGTCTGAAGGCGGGCGGGGTGGGTCTCAATCTCACCGCTGCCGATACCGTCATCATCTTCGATCCCTGGTGGAATCCCGCCGTCGAGGAACAGGCCATCGATCGTGCCTACCGGATCGGGCAGGACAAGGCGGTGTTCGTCTACAGGCTGGTCGCTGCCGGCACGATCGAGGAGAAGATGGACGAGCTGAAGGCCCGAAAACGGGCGCTGGCCGACAGCCTGTTCGAACGCGATGGACAGATCGCTTCGGCGCTCACCGAGGACGACGTCAAGGCCTCGTTCGAGGCTTGACTGAACGCGGCTTGCGGCGAGCGCAGGCCGGCGTTGGCCTCCGGGGCCTGATGCTCTCGAATTGGGGATGATGCCATTATGCCGGTGTTTTGCCCGACAGGTCAAATCGCGCCCTGACATCGCAAATGACCGTCCTTGTAAGTCATTGATCCCGCTGGTGCGGCTACTGTGCATGGGGTTGTTTTTCCAGTTTTTGTTGGCAGGTCACAAAGGCATGCGGCAAAAATGACGTCAGCCTGTCGGCCGGCGCCGTTCCCATTCGTCCTCCATTCAGACAGACCTGACGGGAGACCGACATGACTTCCTCCAATTATCGCTGGGTGATCGTCGCCGCCGGTGGATTGCTCGGCTGCGTCGCGATCGGCGGCATGTTTTCGCTGCCGGTGTTCCTGCAGCCGATCGCAAAGGACACCGGTTGGTCGGTGACGGGCATCTCCAGCGCGATGACGATCGGCTTTCTGGCGATGGCTTTCACTAGCATGGCCTGGGGCACGGCGTCGGACAGGTTCGGGCCGCTGCCGGTGGTGCTGACGGGATCGATCGTGCTTGCGCTCAGCCTGTTCGCGGCGAGCCACGCGACCTCGCTCCTCGTGTTCCAGGTCGTGTTCGGCCTTCTGGTCGGCGCCGCCTGTGCGGCGATCTTCGCGCCGATGATGGCGACGGTCACCGGCTGGTTCGACACCAATCGCAGCCTCGCGGTGTCGCTGGTTTCCGCCGGCATGGGCATGGCGCCGATGACGATGTCGCCGCTGGCGGCCTGGCTCGTCTCCGGCCACGACTGGCGCACCTCGATGCAGATCGTCGCGCTGGTGGTCGGCGCCATCATGATCCCGGTCTCGTTCCTGGTGCGCCGTCCGCCGGCGCTCGCGCAGGCCGCGGCCGCGCCGGCGGGCGAGGGCGCAGCGCAAGGCGAGATGTCGATGGGCGAAGCGTTGCGCTCGCCGCAATTCCTCATTCTGCTTGCCACCAACTTCTTCTGCTGCGCGACCCATTCCGGCCCGATCATCCACACCGTCAGCTATGCCGTGAGTTGCGGCATCCCTCTGGTCGCGGCGGTGACGATCTACAGCATCGAGGGGTTTGCCGGCCTCGGCGGACGCATCGCCTTCGGCCTGATGGGCGACCGCTTCGGCGCCAAGCGCGTGCTGGTCTCCGGCCTGCTGCTGCAGGCGTTCGGCGCGCTCGCCTACGTCTTCGCGCATCAGCTCACGACGTTCTATGCGGTCGGCGCCATCTTCGGCTTCATCTATGCCGGCACCATGCCGCTCTACGCCGTGCTCATCCGCGAGAACTTCCCGCTCAAGATGATGGGCACGGTGATCGGCGGCACGGCGATGGCCGGCAGCCTCGGCATGGCGACCGGCCCGCTCGCGGGCGGCCTGATCTATGACGCTTTCTCCAGCTATGCCTGGCTCTATATCGCCTCCTGGGCGATGGGCCTCGGTGCCTTCCTGATGGCGATGACGTTCCGCCCCTTCGCAAAGCCGCAAGGCGAAGTGGCGCCTGCGGCGGCGTGAGTTCAAGATCGAGGCGGGGCGTCAGAGCTGCGCCTCGATTGCCGCCTTGTCGATCACCGACCAGACCTGCCGGATCTTTCGGTCTTGAAATTCGTAGAACACGTTCTCGCAAAAGGACACGCGCCTTCCATTGACCGCAAGACCCAGGAATGTTCCGGCTGGCGTGCAATCAAACTTCAGCCGGGCCGCAATGCGGGGAGGATCGGAGATCAGCATCTCGACGTGGAACTGCAGATCTGGAATCTCGCGAACGTCCCGCTCCAGCATCGCGCGATAGCCCGCCAGTCCAAGGGGCCGCGCGTTGTGGACGACCTCCTTATGCACGAATTGTCCGAGAGCCGACCAGTCCCGCCGGTTCAGGCAAGCGATGTAGTCGCCGTAGATGGCGGCGAGGTCGTCTTTCGTCATGGCGAAGCTCCTGCGGCTTCGATCATAACGCACGAGGATTGCGAACCGGTCCAGCTCAGAGGCGCTTCTCGAAGAAAAGGTCTGGATAGGGATCGTCGTTGAAGCGCGGGATCTCGCGCCAGCCTGTGCTGCGATAGAGCTGACCGGCTTCGGGCAGCGCACTGTTGGTGTCGAGCCGCAGCAGCGTGATGCAGAGTTCCCGCGCCGCGCTCTCGGCCGCATCCATCAGGCGGCGGCCGAGCCGCAATCCGCGCGCGGCAGGCGCCACCCACAGCCGCTTGATCTCGGCATAGCCGTGATCGGTTCCCTTCAAGCCCACGCAGCCGATCGGCAGCCTGTCCGACATCGCGACGATGAAGGTGCCGCGCGGACGGCGCATGTCCTTGGCATCCGGACCGCGCGACAATGAGACGTCGAAGCCGTGTTTGAAGCGGCGGCCGAGCTCGGCATAGTACTCGCCGAGGCAGTAGCGCGCTTCCTCGCACCGCGGATCCATCTCTTCCAGCGCCACGCGCTCGCGCGTCAGCGCGGAGGCGATCAGGTCCATCGCCGCCAGCAGCGCCTCGCGCTGCGAATGTTGCGCGAGGAAGCCTTCCGCCTGCGCGTTCGACAGCGCCTCGTAGGCCGCGAACTCGCGACGGCCCGCCCGCGTCAGCTTTGCCATGCGCCGGCGCGCATCGTCTTCGCGCGCGGTGGTCTCGATCAGCCCTTCGTCCTCGAGGCTGCGGAGCAGCCGGCTCATCAACCCGGAATCGAGACCGAGATAGTCGCGGATTTCCGCCACGTCCGAGCGCCCGTGCCCGATCGCATTGAGCACCCGCGCTGCCCCAAGCGGCCGGCTGCGCCCGAGGAACGAATTGTCGAGCGCTCCAACGGAGGACGTGACGGCACGGTTGAAGCGGCGAACGCGGGAGACGGCATCGAGCATGATGTCTGACTTTAGTCAGATATTTCGGTCTGTCAATCGCGCCCGTCGCCAAGCCACAACGCGCACGGAGGTCCGCGCGACGCGCGCATTTCTCCCCGGGCCTCAGCCCTCTCGAAGTCGGCAGTGGATTTCGTCCGAGGCCGGTTATGTCGCGGTTGCACCGAGGCTACAAATCGCACCCCATAATTCGTGAAACGGAAGCCGGAAATGACGATTTCGACAGGACTCACCGAGGCCCGCAAGCAGCCTAAGCTGTCGCGCACCTCACCACCGACGGATTTGTCGCCGGTCGAATGGCAACGTGGCCTGCGCCGCCAGTTCGGCCGCGAGCAGTCCTTTCGCCTGGAGAACATCGGCGCCGAACCCTTCTTCTCCGAATTCAGGGTCACTAACCCGGTTTTCAAATCGAGCTATCGCGTCGTGATCCGTGGCCCTGGGCCCGGTGGCAATTTCTGCTCATGTCCGGACTATGCGACCAAGGAGCTCGGCACCTGCAAGCACCTCGAGTTCACGCTGGCCCAGCTGGAAAAGAAGCGCGGCGCGAAAGCGGCGTTTGCGCGCAGCGACAGAAGGCCTATATCGAGGACGATTTTTGCAAGATCACGAACTATGAGAAGCTGCAGCCCGATCTCGACTTGATCGGCGCTTGGTCACCGGAACTGGCGTTGTCGATGAGGCGCAGCGCGTCAAGAACTGGAATACGGTTGCCGCGCGTGCGCTGAAGCGCATCGACAGCCCCTATGCGATCGTGCTGACGGGAACGCCCCTGGAAAACAAGCTCGAAGAATTGGTCTCCATCGTGCAGTTCGTCGATCAGCATCGTCTGGGTCCAACCTGGAAGCTCCTGAACGAACATCAGGTCAGGATGAGACCGGTCGTGTCACCGGCTATCGTGATCTCGGCAGGATCGGCGAGACCCTCGCACCCATCATGATCCGTCGGCGCAAATCGGAGGTGTTGCGGCAGCTGCCCGATCGCACCGATCAGAACGTGCTGATTCCCATGACCGGTCCGCAGATGGAGCTGCACCGCGAGAACGCCGACCAGGTGGTCAAGATCGTGCAGCGCTGGCGCAAGACCAAGTTCCTGTCGGACAAGGATCAGCGTCGGCTGACCTGTGCGCTCCAGAACATGCGGATGTCCTGCAACAGCACCTATCTGCTCGACCAGGAGAGCGATCACGGTCTCAAATCGGACGAACTCGCCGCGCTGCTCGATCAGCTGTTCGTCGTGCCGGACGCAAAGGCGGTGGTATTTTCACAGTGGACGCGGACACACGATGTGGTGATCCGTCGGCTTGCTGCGCGCGGCATCGGTTATGTCACTTTCCACGGCGGCATCCCTTCGGAGAAGCGGCCCGAGCTGGTCCAGCGCTTCCGGGACGATCCGGCCTGTCGCGTGTTCCTGTCCACGGACGCAGGCAGCACGGGTCTCAATCTCCAGCATGCCTCGACGCTGGTGAACATGGACCTGCCGTGGAATCCTGCCGTTCTCGAGCAGCGTATTGCCCGCGTCCATCGGCTCGGCCAAGCCCGTCCGGTACAGATCGTCAATTTCGTCGCGAAGGGGACGATCGAAGAAGGCATGCTGTCGGTGCTGGCCTTCAAGCGCTCTCTGGCGGAGGGCATTCTCGATGGGGGCAGCAACGAGGTCTCGCTGGGCGGATCGCGGCTGACCCGCTTTATGAAGGACGTCGAGAGCGTCACTGGAAGCATGGGAAGTGGCGAGGTGGCCACGGCGGCGGAGGAGGTGGGACAGGTCGATGGTGCCGCCGAGGCTGGACCAGCCGACGAAGACGCCGCGGCGGCGTCGACCGCGCAAGCCCGCGAGCGCACCAGCGAAGCTCGGGACGTCGCGGCGACCGATCACTGGCAAGGTCTGGTTCAAATGGGTGCGCAGCTCGTCGGCGCCATCGTGGCGGCGCGCGGCGATGGCGCGATCGGACATCCATGGGTCGAGCGCGATCCGACAACAGGTGCGCACAACCTCAAGATTCCGCTTCCGCCTCCGGAGACTGCAAGGCGACTGGCGGACTTGCTCGGCGCACTGGCCGCGACCTTGCGTGGTGGAACGGCTTGAGGCTGCCAGGGCGCTGCAGGATGTCGCGGCGCTTGCAGTGACGAGGTTGATTTAATTGCGCCTCTCTTTGTGAATTGTGCCCGCGCCGCGGAGCGTTACCATCGGCTGCTGCCGTGGAGTACGGGAGCCGGATTACTGGGAGGCGGCATTGAGCGGGATGGAACGCAAAGCGAAGGGATCTGACCTGTTTGTCGCGGCACTGGAGAATGAAGGTGTCGACAGGATCTTCGGCATTCCCGGCGAAGAGAATCTCGATCTGGTCGAATCGCTGCGCGCCTCCAGGATCGAGCTGATCCTGACCCGCCACGAGCAGGCCGCCGCCTTCATGGCCGCCACACATGGGCGGCTGACCGGCAAGCCCGGCGTCTGCCTGTCGACGCTCGGCCCCGGCGCGCTCAACCTGTCGACGGGGGCGGCCTATGCGCATCTCGGCGCGATGCCGATGATCCTGATCACCGGCCAGAAGCCGATCATGAGCAGCCGGCAGGCCCGGTTCCAGATCGTGGACGTGGTGGCGACCATGAAGCCGCTGACGAAGCTGTCGCGGCAGATCGTCAGCGCCTCCAGCATTCCGACCGTGGTGCGCGACGCCTTTCGCGTCGCCATGGAGGAGCGGCCCGGGCCGGTGCATCTCGAATTGCCCGAGGACATCGCGGGCGACGAGGTGCCTGCGGTCCCCGTGATCCAGGTCCATCCGATCGAGATCCCGGTCGCCCATCGTGCGGCGCTCGACCGCGCCGCCGAAATGATCATGGCCGCAAGGCGCCCGCTGGTGATGATGGGCGCGGCGACCAGCCGGCCGCGGTCGACCCACGGCATCGCAAGCTTCGTGCGGCGGACCGGCATTCCGTTCTTCACGACGCAGATGGGGAAGGGGACCGTGCCCGGCGGCACCAATCTTTATATGGGGACCGCCGCGCTGTCGGAACGCGACTACGTCCATGACGCGATCGATGCCGCCGATTTGATCGTCGCGATCGGCCACGATCCGATCGAGAAACCGCCCTTCATCATGGGCCCCTCGGGCCCGAAGGTCATTCACGTCAGCTACACGCCGGCGAGCGTCGAGCAGGTCTATTTCCCCGATGCCGAGGTCGTCGGGGACGTTGGCCCGAGCCTGGAACTGCTGGCGGATCGGCTCGAAGGCAAGCTGCCGCAGGCCGCGGCGCTGCTCCCGCTGCGCGAAGAGATCCTGGGGCATATTGCCGATCGCGCCACCGAGGCGCGCTGGCCGCCGACGCCGCAGCGCATCGTGCACGACATCCGCCAGGTGATCCCCGAGAACGGCATCGTCGCGCTCGACAACGGCATGTACAAGATCTGGTTTGCGCGCAACTACCGCACCCGCGTCGCCAACACGCTGCTGCTCGACAACGCACTGGCGACCATGGGCGCCGGCCTGCCGTCGGCGATGATGGCCGCGATGCTCTATCCGGATCGCCGCGTGCTCGCGGTCGCCGGCGACGGCGGCTTCATGATGAACAGCCAGGAAATGGAGACCGCGGTCCGTCTCAAGCTCAATCTGGTCGTGCTGGTGCTGGAGGACAACGCCTACGGCATGATCCGCTGGAAGCAGGCCGTCGATCATTTCGCCGATTACGGCATGACGTTTGGCAATCCCGACTTCGTAATCTACGCGAAGGCTTACGGGGCGAAAGGGCATCGGATCGAGAGCATCGACCGCTTTGGCCCGACTCTGGAGGCCGCATTCGAGGAGGGCGGCGTGCATCTCGTCTCGATCCCGATCGACTATTCGGAGAACGTGCGGGTACTCGTCGACGAGCTGCGCGCACATGAGAAATCAAAGGCGTGACGACAGCGGCCTCGTGCCCCGGACGCAGCGCAGCGCTCCTTCAGCGGTGCGCTGCAGAGCCGGGGCCCATGCATCAGCGAACTCTGTGGCTTCCTGGGTCCCGGACGCGCAGCAACGCGAGAGCGTTGCTGCGCGTCCGGGACACGAGAGGGGCGAGCGCACTTGTGCTGCGGTCGCCGATCGCCGACACTCCCAATCATCCAATCAACCACAGGAATATGAAATGACTCGCGTTCGTTGTGTCACCGAGATGGGCATGGGCGTCGACGTCCACGGCAGGGACGCCACCAAGGCGGCCAAGCGTGCCGTGTCGGATGCCATCAGGCATTCGAGCCTCGGCTTCTTCCGGATGATCGGCAAGACCGCCAACGACATGTTCGTCGATGTCACGATCGCGGTGCCCAATCCGGAAAGCGTGGACAAGGAAGCCGTCGCCAGGGAGCTGCCTTACGGCACGGTGACTGTCAACGCGGTCAAGGGCGGGCTGGAGATTCCCTCGGCCACGGAAGTAGCCAACGACCCCATTCTCATCGCCAATGCCGCCGTCATCGTCAGCTTCGACAAGGACTAGGCCGATGTCCGACAGCGATGAGGCGCTGCTGGATCGTCCGATCTGGAGCGCGCTGACAACCAGCCAGAAGCACCTGGCGGAAGGCGGCCCGCGGGCGCTGCGCTATCCCGTGGACATGACCCCGTTTGCCGACATGGTCGACATGTCCGAGGCAAGCTTTGTGGCGCTCGGCGATCTCATGTCGGGCTCGCAAGTCGCGGTGCTGTTCACGCCCGAGCCGGTCGAAATTCCCGCCGGCTTCAAGGTGCTGCTCGCCGAGCCCGGCGAGCAGATGATCGGTTCGCCCGCCGACGCTTCGCTGCGCGATGCCGAGATCGTCCGCCTGGGCGCGGCCGACGTTCCGGCCATGATGGCACTGACCGAGCTGACCAAGCCCGGGCCGTTCGCGGCGCGGACGCACGAACTCGGCACCTTCCTCGGCATTCGCGCGCGCGGAGGGCTGGTCGCCATGGCCGGCGAGCGGATGAAGCCCGGAAATTTCACCGAGATGACGGCGGTCTGCGTGCATCCCGATCATCGCGGGCGCGGTTACGCACAGGCGTTGCTCGCCGCCATCGCGCGCCAGATCGAGGCGCGCGGGGAAATTCCGTTCCTGCACGTGTTCTCGAGCAATACGTCTGCCATTGCGCTGTACCAGCGGCAGGGCATGCGGACGAGGCGCCGCCTGCAGGTCACAGTGCTGATGAAGCAGGGATGAACCGCGCGATGGGCTTCATGTTGTGCGAAATCTCGCTATATCGATTCCAACCACAATTGGGGGGAGCCCGTGGACGCCAGAACACCTGATTTTTCCGCCGTACGGACGGCGATGCAACGCTACGTCGATCAGGAGATCATTCCCGGCGTATCCTGGGCCGTGCTGCGCGGCCGCGAGGTGGTCGATCAGCAATGCGTCGGCTTTGCCGATCGCGAGGCGAACACTGCGCTGCGGCCCGACCACATCTTCCGCGCGTTCTCCAACACCAAGATCTTCGTGACCTGCGCGATCATGCTGCTGGTCGAGCAAGGGCGCATCGGGCTCGATGACCCCGTCGAAAAATTCCTGCCGCAGCTCGGCAATCGCAAGGTCCTGAAGCAGGACGCTTCGAGCCTTGCCGATGTCGAACCGGCGAAGAGCCCGATCACGATCCGCCAGCTTCTGACCCACACCTCCGGTCTCAGCTACGGCATCTTCGATCCCGGCACGGTGCTGTTCAAGGGCTACAACGATACGCGTGTGCTCAATCCATTGACCGCGCTCTCGGACATGATTGACAAGCTCGCCGATCTGCCGCTGTCCTATCATCCCGGCACCGCCTGGGAATATTCGGTCGCGACCGACGTGCTCGGCCGCGTCGCCGAAGTCGTCTTCGGCCAGCCGCTCGATGCCTTCCTCAAGGCGCGCATCTTCGATCCCCTCGGCATGACCGACACCGGTTTCCATGTCCCCGAGGCGGAGCAGGGCAAGCTGGTCGCGCTCTACAATGGCGCTGACGTGCTCGACCCGATGAAGCCGGGTCTCACGCGTGCCGACGATCTTCCCTTTCCGCAAGCCTATCGGCGGCCGTTCCCGAGGCTCTCGGGCGGCGGCGGTCTGGTCTCGACCTTGCCTGATATGCTCGCACTGATCCGCGCGCTGCTGCCCGGGTCTGACGCGCTGCTCAAGCCGGAGACGCTGCGGCTGATGATGACGAACCAGCTCCCGGCGGGGCAGACCATCCGTTTCGCCACGCTCGGCCCTATCCCCGGCAAGGGCTTTGGTCTCGGCGGCGCCGTCACCTTCGCGCCTACGCCTCTCGATCCCTCGAACTCGACCGGCGAATTCCAGTGGGGCGGCCTTGCCGGCACCCATTGGTGGATTTGCCCTGAGGCCAATACCGCCGGCGTGCTGATGGCCCAGCGCTACATGGGCTTCTGGAATCCGTTCTTCTTCGAGTTCAAGCGCCTGGCCTATCAGGCGGTCGGAGGCTGACCGCCAAAAAATTGCACGCGCCCGCGAATCCTTTTCGGCCAGCGCGCCCTCTTGATGGTCGGGGTATTCAGCCTCGGCTCATCTCAGAGGATGCGATATCGGAATCCATAGATTGCCAAACTATCTCGGCCTCGATGGATTTCGCTACGGCTGGGTCGCAGCCTGGATCGACGAGCGCGGCGATCACGGCTTCGACTACTCGCCGGGCCTGACGCGCCTGCTCGCGCTGCCGCATGCGCGCGCGATGATCGACATGCCGATCGGATTGAATCCGAGCGGCTACCGCGCTTGCGATCTACGCGCCCGCGAGCTGATTGGCCCCGCCGTATTTCTCGGTGCGCGCCGCGACCTCTGGACATTCCCGGACATGGCCACGGCCAATCGGCATTACTGGGAGCAGGAAGGCAAGGGCAGGGGCGTGTCGGCGCAGCTCTGGAATATCAGGGATAAGATCAGAGAGGTCGACGAGGTCATGACGCCGGCGCGGCAGGCGACGATCGGCGAAGCGCATCCGGAATTGGTGTTCTGGAATCTGGCAGGGCGCGTGCGGCTCGCGCCGAAGACGTCGCCGCGGGGCCGCGAGCAACGCGTTGCGCTGCTGAGAGACCGGGGCTTCAGCAAGGTCGAAAGATGGCTGACGCTTCGCCACGGCACCGGCATCGGCCGCGACGATCTCATCGATGCGTGCGCCTGCGCGGTCGCGGCACGCGACAGTACGCAACGTGTCGGCGGCGAGGAGATCGATCCGCGCGGATTGCGGATGGAGATCAACTGTTGAGGTCAGCCCTCCCAATCGCCATTGTTTTCGAAATGGCTGCGACTATTGCGGCCTGGATTCGAGGAGACGCCCTCGTCGTTCAGTCTTGTTGCTCTCGCTTGGTATTCGTCGGCCATCGCTCGCAACCGTTGCGCGGCTTCGCTGTGCGCGAGATCGTTCGCGACGCGGCGACAGCGTTCAGCGTGATCGAGCAGAGCGCGTTTCTCGATGTTCATCCAGCGACAACGCTCGAGGAGGGCATTGGTCCCTCCGCGGGCTGCCGGAACAGCGCGATGTCTTCGCAGCGCAATCCGGGAAAAAATAGCAATATTTCAATGTCGCCTCGGAACGTGGCGCTGGAGCCGACGTTTTATGCCATAGGCTGTTGAGGGACAAAATGCCATGTACGACGTGTGCCAATTGGCGACCGCGATGCTCGCGATCGCCTTTACGGCCGTGCTGTTGATCACGGGTGAACGGTTCATCGAGCATCGACTGCAGCATGAGGCAATGACCCCGATCGTGGCGATGGCAACGCTGCCGCGATAGGCGCAGGTTCGCCGGGACGAAGTGTGACTTGCGCCGCACGGCGCCTCGCCTAGATTGAGCACGCCTCAGTCCATGCACCAAAGGTCCCGATGTCCGATCTGTCCGCCTTTCCCATCACCAAACGTTGGCCGGCGAAACGTCCCGAACTGCTCCAGCTCTATTCCTTGCCAACGCCAAACGGCGTCAAGATCTCGATCATGCTGGAGGAGATCGGACTTCCCTACGAAGTCCATCTGGTCGATTTCGGCAAGGACGATCAGAAGACGCCGGAGTTTCTCTCGCTCAATCCGAACGGCAAGATCCCGGCGATCCTCGACCCCAACGGTCCCGGGGGCAGGCCGCTGCCGCTGTTCGAGTCTGGAGCGATCCTGCAATACCTTGCAGAGAAGACCGGCAAGCTCCTGCCTGAGGATGCTGCGCGGCGCTACCAGACCATCCAGTGGGTGCACTTTCAGATGGGCGGCATCGGGCCGATGTTCGGCCAGGTCGGCTTCTTCCACAAATTCGCCGGCAAGGATTTCGAGGACAAGCGGCCGCTCGAGCGTTACGTCGATGAGTCCAAACGCCTGCTCGGCGTGATGGAGACCCATCTTTCCGGCCGGCAATGGTTCATGGATGACGACTACACCATCGCCGACATCTCCATGCTCGGCTGGGTGCGGAATCTCATCGGGTTCTATGGCGCCGGCGATCTCGTGGCGTTCAGCCAGTTCAGGGCGGTCAGCGGCTGGCTCGAACGCGGGCTGGCGCGTCCGGCGGTGCAGCGCGGGCTGAACATTCCGAAGCGGCCGTGAGCTTCCCTAGAACAGGCGTCCGCCGTTCGGCACGGGCCTGCTCGGCTGCACCAGCACGACCTTGCCGTTTGCATCGGGGAAGCCGAGGGTCAGCACCTCGGACACGACCGGGCCGATCTGGCGCGGCGGGAAGTTGACGACGGCCGCGACCTGTTGCCCAACGAGGGTATCGAGCGGGTGGTTTTCGGTGATCTGGGCCGAGCTCTTGCGCACGCCGATGGCGGGGCCGAAATCGATCCAGAGACGCCAGGCCGGCTTGCGCGCCTCCGGAAACGGCTTGGCGTCGACGATGGTGCCGACACGGACATCGACCGCGAGGAAGCTGTTGAAGTCGATCGTCGGTGAGGCGGCAGCTGCGGGATCGTGGGTAACGTGCATGGGATGTTCGCTCGGAGAGTTGGGGTGTCCGCAATATTGTCGCGCGAACCGGAGTTTCGTACAACGCCGCAACCGAAGCATCACGCATGCACGAGGAAACGTCTTGTCCAACATCATCTACGGCATCAAGAACTGCGACACCATGAAGAAGGCCCGCGCCTGGCTCGATGCTCATGGCGTGCCTTACGAGTTTCACGACTACAAGGCGGCGGGCGTGGAGAAGGACAAGCTCAAGCAGTGGAGCGACAAGGTCGGCTGGGAGACGCTGCTCAATCGCGCAGGGACGACCTTCAAGAAGCTCCCGGACTCCGACAAGGAAGGCTTGAGCGAGAAGAAGGCGTTGGCATTGATGCTAGCGCAACCATCGATGATCAAGCGGCCGGTGCTGGAAATCGGCAGCAAGCTGTTGGTCGGCTTCAAGCCGGATGTCTATGCCAAGGAGGTCGGCGCCAAAGGGCGCTGACCGCTAGTTCAGCTCGATGGTCTCGGCGGTGATGGCGGGCTCCGGCTGGTCGGAGAACTCGACCGTCTCGGCAGGAGCGATGCGGGCAGGGGCACGATGAAACAGCTCCCGATCGATCACAGCGCGTAGCTTTGGACGCGGCAGCGCGTCATTTCCGCGCATCAGGTTCTTGATCTCGAAGCCGCCGTCCTCGCAGAAGGTCTTGATCGACGCGACGACGTGGCAGACCTTGCCGTCGGTCTGGAAGGGCAGCAGCAGCCGTTCATAGGCGACGATGCGCCCGTAGACGTCCTCGACATTGGCGACGCTGTAGACGGGCAACCTGCGCGCGACGCATTCATGATAGATCGGCAACACGTACGGCGCGAGCCGCGGCCCGACGTAATCATCGAGCGAAACGCCCTTGCCGGTATGTCCATAGGCACGCGAGATGCGCGTGCCCTCGCTCTGGATGACGAGGCGCGGCGTCGGCGTCGAAGATTCGACCGTATAGTAGATGAGATCCGAGAGCTCTTCCTCGAGTCGCGCGGGCTGATACTCCCAGATCGCCGGCGCGATCTGCTGGCGCGCATAAAGTCGCAGCCACGTGTTCAGGAGATCGCGTTGCCGGATCGATTTGACGACGGAGGGAGCGGCGTTTGCAAAATCCAAAGCAATATTCTCCGCACGTGAAGACGCGCGCATGATCCCGCTTGTGGGAAAATTTTCGATGAAGGCTGGCGCACGGAACGAAAGACCGTTAACGACGGCTTGATGGCCGGTGCCTTGCGAACCGGGAGGCCGGGCAGGCACGACATCCAGACATCTCCGACTAAGGGAGCATTTGTATCCCAGCCGGAGGCCTGACCTGCTCAGCTTTCCGCCTTGCCTAACCCCCGTCACCTCCGGCATATTCCGCGCCCGGAGGCGGCGCTCCGGGTGGGCTGCAAGTCCTCCGGACAGCCGAAGCAACAAGGACAGCCACGCGCCGTGTGCGGGCAGGGGGAAATCTGTTTGGCCGATGAGTTCATTCTCGAAACGGAAGGCTTGACCAAGGAGTTCGCGGGCTTCTTTGCCGTCCGCGACGTTGCGCTCAAGGTTCGCCGTGGGAGCATTCATGCGTTGATCGGCCCGAATGGGGCCGGCAAGACGACCTGCTTCAATCTTCTGACCAAGTTCCTCAAGCCGTCGGCCGGGAAAATCCTGTACAAGGGGCAGGACATCACCGCGATGGCGCCGGCGGATGTGGCCCGCATGGGCCTCGTGCGTTCGTTCCAGATCTCGGCGGTGTTTCCGCATCTCACTGCGCAGGAGAACGTCCGTGTCGCGCTTCAGCGTCAGCACGGCTCTTCGTTCGATTTCTGGCGCTCCAAGTCCGTGCTCAACCGCTTCAACGATCGCGCGCGCGAGCTGCTCAACGATGTCGGCCTCAGCGAGTTTGCAAACACGCCGGCGGTCGAGATGCCCTACGGGCGCAAGCGCGCACTCGAGATAGCAACCACGCTGGCGCTCGACCCGGAGATGATGCTGCTCGACGAGCCGATGGCCGGCATGGGCCACGAGGACATCGACAAGATCGCGGCACTGATCAAGCGCATTTCAGCGAAATACACCATCCTCATGGTCGAGCATAATCTGAGCGTCGTGGCCAATCTCTCCGACATCATCACCGTGCTGACGCGCGGGCAGGTGCTCGCCCAGGGCCATTACTCCGAGCTCACCAAGGACGAGCGCGTCAAGGAAGCCTATCTGGGAGCCGGTCATGCCTGACACTGCGATCGCCGAGGCCCCGGCCAGGGCTGCGACCGGCGGACCTATCCTCCAGGTCCGCAACCTCGAAGCTTGGTACGGCGAGTCTCACATCCTGCACGGGATCAACTTCGACGTGAACGCGGGCGAGGTCGTCACCCTGCTCGGGCGCAACGGCGCGGGCAAGACCACCACGCTGAAGTCGATCATGGGCATCATCGGCAAGCGCACCGGCTCGGTGAAGTTCAACAACCAGGAGATCATCCGCGCGACCTCCGACAGGATCGCGCGGATGGGCATTGCCTTCTGCCCGGAGGAGCGGGGAATATTCGCCAGCCTCGACGTGCGGGAGAACTTGATGTTGCCGCCTGTCGTCCGCGAGGGCGGACTGCCGCTCGACCAGATCTTCGATCTGTTTCCGAACCTGAAGGAGCGGCTGGGCAGCCAGGGCACCAAGCTGTCGGGCGGCGAGCAGCAGATGCTCGCGATCGCGCGCATCCTGCGCACCGGCGCGAGCTTCCTGATGCTGGACGAGCCGACCGAGGGCCTTGCGCCCGTCATCATCCAGCAGATCGGTCACACCATTGCGCGGCTCAAGAAGGAGGGCTTCACGATCCTCCTGGTCGAGCAGAACTTCCGCTTCGCCTCGACCGTGGCCGACCGCTACTATGTGGTCGAGCACGGCAAGATCATTGACGGGTTTTCCAACTCGGAGCTTGCCGCCAATATGGACAAGCTCCACACCTATCTCGGTGTTTAGCCGAGCAGGCCGGACGATCAAGAGCGACTATCAAAGGAATATTGGGAGGCGGATTATGAAGCACAGCATTTCGGCAATGTTGCTCGGGACGGCCCTGGCGCTCGGTGCGGCAGGTGGCGCAGTCGCGCAGGACAAGAACATCAAGATCGGCGTGCTGACCGACAATTCGGGACTCTATGCCGACCTCGGTGGCCCTGGCTCGACCGTCGCCGCGCAGATGGCGATCGAGGATTCCGGGCTCGCTGCCAAGGGCTGGAAGCTCGACTTGATCTCCGCCGACCATCAGAACAAGCCCGACATCGGCTCCACGATTGCCCGGCAATGGATCGACGTCGAGAAGGTCGACATCTTCATGGATGTCCTGAACTCCGGCGTTGCGCTGGCGGTGAACAACATCGTCAAAGAGAAGAATTCCATCCTGATCGACACAGGTGCGGCGACGTCGGATCTCACCAACGCGCAATGCTCGCCGAACACGATCCACTGGGTCTATGATACCTATATGCTGGCCAACAGTACCGGGCAGGCGCTGGTGAAGGCGGGCGGCGACACATGGTATTTTCTCACCGCGGACTACGCCTTTGGCCATGCCCTCGAGCGCGACACCGCCGCGGTCGTGGTGAAGTCGGGCGGCAAGGTGATCGGCAATGTCAAGCATCCCCTGAATACTGCCGACTTCTCGTCGTTCCTGCTTCAGGCGCAGGCCTCCAAGGCCAAGATCATCGGCATGGCGAATGCCGGCGGCGACACCACCAACACCATCAAGCAGGCGGCGGAGTTCGGCGTCGTCTCGGGCGGCCAGAAGCTTGCGGGCCTGCTTCTCTTCATCACCGACGTGCACTCGCTCGGTCTGAAGGTGGCGCAGGGCCTGAACTTCACCGAGACCTTCTACTGGGACCTGAATGACGGCACGCGCGCCTTCTCCAAACGCTTTTCCGAGCGCATGAAGAACAAGGCGATGCCTTCGATGGTGCAGGCCGGCGTCTATTCGGGCCTGCTCCACTATTTCAAGGCGCTGGAGGCGATGGGTGGCAACCCGCATGACGGGGCCAAGGTGGTCGCCAAGATGAAGGAGATGCCGACGGACGATCCGCTGTTCGGCAAGGGAACGATCCGCGTGGACGGTCGCAAGCTTCATCCCGCCTATCTGTTCGAGGTCAAGAAGCCCGAGGAATCCAAGGCGCCCTGGGACTATTACAAGCTGGTCGGCACGACCCCCGGCGACCAGGCCTTCCGGCCGCTGTCGGAAAGCGCCTGTCCGCTGGTGAAGAAGTAACCGTGAACGATGCAGGCCGGCGCGCAACGGCACCGGCCTGTTGTTGAGGAATAGAAGGGACCGGGTGCGGGATCGATGCAGGCTCTCTACGCTCAGCTACTGGTGGGATTGATCAACGGCTCGTTCTACGCGCTGCTCAGTCTCGGGCTTGCCGTGATCTTCGGCATGCTCAACATCATCAATTTCGCCCATGGCGCGCTCTACATGATGGGCGCCTTCGTCGCCTATTTCCTGCTGAACCTCGGCGGGATCAACTACTGGTGGGCGTTGCTGCTCGCGCCCATCATCGTCGGCATCTTTGGCATGATCCTCGAGCGGACCATGCTGCAATGGCTGACCGGGCTCGATCATCTCTATGGCCTGCTGCTGACCTTCGGCATCGCGCTGATCGTGCAGGGCGTGTTCCAGAACTATTTCGGCTCCTCCGGCCTGCCTTACGCCATTCCGGATCAGCTCAGGGGCGGCATGAATCTCGGCTTCATGTTCCTGCCCGTCTATCGCGGCTGGGTCGTCGTGTTCTCGCTGGTCGTGTGTCTGGCGACCTGGTTCCTGATCGAGAAGACGCAGCTCGGCGCCTACCTGCGCGCCGCCACCGAAAATCCGACGCTGGTGCGTGCCTTCGGCATCAACGTGCCGCGCATGATCACGCTGACCTATGGTCTCGGGGTCGGCCTTGCCGCGCTCGCCGGCGTGCTCTCGGCGCCGATCAACCAGGTGCGGCCGCTGATGGGCGCCGACCTCATCATCGTCGTGTTCGCGGTGGTCGTGATCGGCGGCATGGGATCGATCATGGGCTCCATCATCACCGGCTTCGCGCTCGGGGTGATCGAGGGCCTGACCAAATATTTCTACCCCGAGGCGTCCAACACCGTCGTGTTCGTGCTGATGGTGCTGGTGCTCTTGGTGAAGCCAACGGGATTGACGGGAAGGGCGGCCTGAGATGACAACCCTGACGGACGACACGCTGCCGGCAACCCCGCGCGCGATGCGCGACGAGATGATCGTGTTCGTGCTGATGGCGCTGCTGCTGGCGGCCGTGCCGTTCACCGGCGTCTATCCCTTCTTCGTGATGCAGGCGCTGTGCTTTGCGCTGCTCGCCTGCGCCTTCAATCTCTTGATCGGCTATGGCGGCCTGCTGTCGTTCGGCCACGCGATGTTCCTGGGCACGGCCGGCTATTGCAGCGCGCATGCGCTGAAAGTGTGGGCGCTGCCGCCGGAGCTCGGCATCCTCGTCGGCATCGCTGCGGCGTTCGTGCTGTCGATCATCACCGGCTACATCTCGATCCGCCGCCAGGGCATCTATTTCTCGATGATCACGCTGGCGCTGTCGCAGCTCCTGTACTTCATCTATCTCCAGGCCCCATTCACCCACGGCGAGGACGGCATCCAGGGCATCCCGCAGGGGCACATGTTCGGCGTCTTCGATCTCTCCAAGCCCACGGTGCTCTATTACGTCGTGCTTGCAGGCTTCCTTGCCGGCTTCCTCCTGATCTTCCGGATCATCAACTCGCCGTTCGGCGAGGTCCTGAAAGCGATCCGCGAGAACGAGCCGCGGGCGATCTCGCTCGGCTACCGCACCGACCAGTACAAGTTCCTGGCCTTCGTGCTCTCCGGCACGCTGGCCGGCTTTGCCGGCTCGCTGAAAGTGTTCGTGGCGCAGAACGCCTCGCTCACCGACGTGCACTGGACGATGTCGGGCGAAGTCGTGCTGATGACGCTGGTCGGCGGTCTCGGCACCATCTTTGGTCCCGTGGTCGGCGCCTTCGTCATCATTGCTATGCAGCAATATCTCGCAGGCTTCGGCCAGTGGGTGACGGTGATCCAGGGCGCGATCTTCGTGATCTGCGTGCTCACCTTCCGCCGCGGCATCATCGGCGAAATCGCGCATTACTTCCGCAGGTCGCTCTAAGCGATTGATCTTGCATCAATTTCACTGGTGCATGAAAGCGGTGGATGACCCGGCTCCGTGGGCGTGAGATGACACGCGCGCGGATCGAAAATGGTCTATGACAGTTTCATGACAGCCCTCCGGGCCTGACCATTTCCAACCGGTAGCCTATCCCCATGATGCGTTGGTTTCGTGCGTTCCTTCCCAAGGAAGAACGGTTCTTCGATCTGTTCGACCGGCATGCCCAGACGGTGATCCAGGGCGCGATCGCGCTCCAGGGCATGCTCAATGGGGGCGAGGAGACGCCGGTCTATTGCCAGCGCGTCAACCAGTTCGAGAACGACGCCGACAACATCACTCGTGAGGTGCTGACGGCGGTGCGGCGCACCTTCATCACCCCATTCGACCGCGGCGACATCAAGAACCTCATCACGTCGCTTGACGATGCCATCGACCAGATGCAGCAGACGGCCAAGGCGGTCATGCTGTTCGAGGTCCGCACCTTCGAGCCGCCCATGCGCGAGATCGGCGGCCTCCTGATCGAATGCGCCAATCTGGTCGGGCGTGCGCTGCCGCTGATGCAGTCGATCGGTCCGAACGTCGCCATGCTGACCGCCATTACCGAAGAGCTCGGCAAGCTGGAGGGCCGGGTCGACGATCTCCACGACATCGGCCTGAAGGAGCTGTTCCTGAAGCATCGCGAGGGCAATGCGATGGATTTCATCGTCGGCGTCGAGATCTACGATCATCTCGAGAAGGTGGCCGATCGCTTCGATGACGTCGCGAACGAGATCAACAGCATCGTCATCGAGCAGGTGTAGCGCATGATCCGGAAAAGTGTGCAGCGGTTTTCCTTCGCGACAAACGCAAAACGCGTTTGCGCGGAGATCATGCGCCAACTTTAAGGCAGGGCCGCCGTGGATGCCGCGTTGGGTCTTCCCATCCTGGTCGGCTTGATCGCCGTCGCGCTGCTGTTCGACTTCCTGAACGGCCTGCACGACGCCGCCAATTCGATCGCGACCATCGTCTCGACCCGCGTGCTGCGCCCGCAATTCGCGGTGTTTTGGGCCGCCTTCTTCAATTTCATCGCCTTCATGGTGTTCGGACTGCACGTCGCCCAGACCATCGGCACCGGCATCATCGATCCCGCGGTCGTCGACGCCCAGGTGATCTTCGCAGCGCTGGTCGGCGCGATCGTCTGGAACCTCGTGACCTGGGCGCTCGGCATCCCGTCGTCGTCGTCGCACGCGTTGATCGGCGGCCTCGTCGGCGGCGGCATGGCCAAGGCGGGGATTTCGGCCGCGGTATGGAGCGGCCTGTCCAAGACGGTGCTGGCAATCGTGCTGTCGCCGCTGGTCGGCTTCCTGCTCGCCATGATGCTGGTGGCGATCGTCTCCTGGGCCTCGGTGCGCTCGACGCCGTTCGCGGTCGATCGCGCCTTTCGCATCCTGCAATTCGCCTCCGCCTCGCTCTATTCGCTCGGCCATGGCGGCAACGACGCGCAGAAGACCATGGGCATCATCGCGGTGCTGCTCTATTCGCAGGGTCATCTCGGCACCGAGTTCTCGGTGCCGTTCTGGGTGGTGCTGTCCTGCCAGGCGGCGATGGCGCTTGGCACGTTGATGGGCGGCTGGCGCATCGTCCGCACCATGGGCCTGCGCATCACGAAATTGACGCCTATGCAGGGCTTTTGCGCCGAGACGGGGGGCGCCGCGACCCTGTTCATGGCGACCTATCTCGGTGTTCCCGTCTCGACCACTCACACCATCACCGGTGCCATCGTCGGCGTCGGCGCCGCCCGCCGCGTCTCGGCGGTGCGCTGGAACGTCGCAAGCTCGATCGTCTATGCCTGGGTGATCACGATCCCGGCCTCGGCCATCGTCGCGGCGCTGACGTGGTGGCTGGTCCAGATCTTCGTCAGGTGACGAGCTTCAGTCCGATGATCCCGGCGACGATCAGGGCGATGCTGGCAAGGCGCATGGCCGTCGCCGGCTCGCCGAACAGGACAATGCCGAGCGTCGCGGTGCCCACCGCGCCGATGCCGGTCCAGACCGCATAGGCGGTTCCGACGGGAAGGGATTTGAGCGCAAATCCGAGCAGGATGACGCTGCCGGCCATGGCAACCAGGGTGATCACCGACGGCACAAGCCTGGTAAACCCCTCAGTGTATTTCAGGCCGATCGCCCAGGTGATCTCGAGAAGGCCGGCGACAAACAGGATGCTCCAGGCCATGACGACCCCTCCATTTCAGGCACGGTCGTCCCCGCGGCTGAGGTGCTGAGAAACGGAAGGCCTTCCTTCCCGAAAGCCGATATGGGGCTGGCCGAATGGCTCCGCAATCACCAAATGAGGCTTGATCAGGCCCGTTTTCCCTGCCACACGCTCCCGCCATGTCCGACATCGCCATCACCACAGCCGAATCGCCGGCCCGTTCCCCGCTTGCCGCTGAAGTGGCGCGGCGGCGGACCTTTGCGATCATCTCCCACCCTGACGCCGGCAAGACCACGCTGACCGAGAAGCTGCTGCTGTTCGGCGGCGCCATCAATCTTGCCGGCCAGGTCAAGGCCAAGGGCGAGCGGCGCAATACGCGTTCCGACTGGATGAAGATCGAGCGCGAACGCGGCATCTCGGTCGTGACCTCGGTGATGACCTTCGAATTCGAAGGCCTCGTGTTCAACCTCCTCGACACGCCGGGCCACGAGGACTTTTCGGAAGACACCTATCGCACGCTCACCGCGGTCGATTCCGCCGTGATGGTGATCGACGCCGCCAAGGGCATCGAGGCGCGCACCCGGAAGCTGTTCGAGGTGTGTCGCCTGCGCGACATTCCGATCATTACCTTCATCAACAAGATGGACCGCGAGAGCCGCGACGTTTTCGAGCTGCTCGACGAGATCGAGAAGACGCTGGCGCTCGATACCACGCCGATGACCTGGCCGGTCGGTCGCGGCCGCGACTTCCTCGGCACCTATGACGTCGTCAATGGCGGCGTGCGCCTGCTCGAAGGCGGTGGCGCCAAGACCGGCGCGGCGCAGCAGATCGAGATCGAGGAACTGGCCAAGCTCAACGCCAATCTCGACGTCGCGGCCGTGAAGGACGAACTCGAGCTCGTCACGGCGGCGTCGAAGCCGTTCGAGCTCGGGGCGTTCCGCGAAGGTCATTTGACGCCGGTCTATTTCGGCAGCGCGCTGCGCAATTTCGGCGTCGGCGACCTGCTGGAAGGCCTCGGCAAGTTCGCGCCCGAGCCGCGTGCGCAGGACAGCGACCAGCGCAAGGTCGAGGCCACCGATCCGCGCATGAGCGCCTTCGTGTTCAAGATCCAGGCCAATATGGATCCGAACCACCGCGACCGCATTGCATTCGCACGTCTGTGCTCCGGCAAGCTCAGCCGCGGCATGAAGGCGAAACTGGTGCGTACCGGCAAGAGCATGCCGCTGTCGAGCCCGCAATTCTTCTTCGCCCAGGACCGCTCGGTGGCGGACGAAGCCTTCGCCGGCGACGTCGTCGGCATTCCCAACCACGGCACGCTGCGCATCGGCGATACGCTGACGGAAGGGGAGGATTTCAACTTCGTCGGCGTGCCGAGCTTCGCTCCGGAAATCGTCCGCCGCGTCCGTCTCACCGACGCGATGAAGGCGAAGAAGCTGAAGGAAGCGCTGCAGCAGATGTCGGAGGAGGGCGTGGTGCAGGTGTTTCGCCCGCGCGACGGCGCGCCGGCGCTCGTCGGCGTGGTCGGGGCGCTCCAGCTCGACGTGCTGAAGGCGCGGCTCGAGGCGGAATATTCGCTTCCAGTCGAGTTCGAGGTCAGCGAATTTCAGCTGGCGCGCTGGGTCTCCTCGGAGGACCGCAAGAAGCTCGACACCTTCATCGCCGCCAACACTTCCAGCATCGCCGACGACGTCGACGGCGATCCCGTGTATCTCGCCCGGAACGAATTCTATCTCGGCTACACCAGGGAGCGCGCCGAGGGCATCGAGTTCAGCAACGTCAAGGACGTCAAGAAGAAGGGGTAGTGTTTCCCGGACGTTCTCGTGATGCTGGACGGCAACGCTCAGCGAGGTAGACGGTCATGAGGCGGCGCGAATTCATCATGTTCGCTGCAGGCGCGGCGACCTACCCACTTGGCGCATCCGCGCAAGGTGATGTGAGGCGAATCGGTGCGCTGGCGGGAGGCAAGGCCAGCGATCCGGAGAGCCAGGCCAGCTACCAAAAACTGAGGCAGCGTCTGGGTGAACTCGGTTGGGAGCAGGGACGTAACATCCATATCGAATATCGCTGGTGGGCCGGCGATCCGAATCTGGCGGATGCCCAGGCCGCCGAACTGGTTGATATGCGGCCGGACGTGCTTCTGGCAATCAGTACTCCGTCGGTGGAAGTCTTTAGGCGACGTGCGCCGACCTTGCCGATTGTCTTCACGGTCGTTGCCGATCCAGTGGGTGCCGGTTTCGTGCAAAGTCTCGGCAAGCCGGGTGGAAACATTACGGGCTTCACGACGTTCGAGCCCGCCATGGCCGGCAAGTGGCTGCAACTGCTCAAGCAGGCGGCACCGGCGATACGAAGGGTCGCCGCGGTCTTCAATCCGCGAACAGCACCCATGATCTTGATGCCCTCCGTGGAGGCGTTCATTCCGGCAGTCCAGCTCCAGCTTGTTCCGGCGCCGGCGCACAATGCCGCCGAGCTCGAACAGGCAATCTCGCGCTTTGCGGAGGAGCCATACGGCGGGCTGCTGATCTTTCCCGACGCGTTTCCAATCGTTCACCGGCGATTGATTCTCGACTTGGCGGCTGCGCACCGTCTGCCGGCGATGTATCCGTTCCCTTTCTTCGTCACGGACGGTGGGCTGATGTCCTATGGAGTCTCGATCTCGCATCTTGTCGGTCGCTCGGCGGACTATGTCGACCGCATCTTGAGAGGGGCGCGTCCTGCGGACTTACCAGTCCAGCAGCCGAACGAATTCCAGTTCCTGCTCAATCTCAAGACGGCCAGCGCGCTGGGGCTGAGTTTGCCGCCCACGCTGGTGGCACAAGCGGATCAGATTATCGAGTGAAGCGAACCATCGCGGCCAGCCTTGAACCTTTCACAGCCGTTGCCACTTATTGCAAATACCATTTCGGTCTCGACGCATGTGGCGCTGCATTCATGTTCTTCTGTTGCTGGTAACAATCTCGGCCGTCGCCGACGCGCGGAGCCGCCCTCTCGAAGAGGAGCCGTTCTCGTATGAGCCGTGCGGCGGGCCGTTTCAGGGACCTTGCATCACCGAAATTCCATTTCCATTCGGCGAGACTCTCCAGCTCACGGTCGAAAGCGTTCCATCGCAAGCCGACATTGCGAAGTACCGGCGGCCCGATCATGACCTTGATACGATCGGCGACCTCTTCGCCGAGCTGCGTTCGTGTTGGTCACCTCCTCCCGCTGACCAGGCGCGGGCGGGCATGCAGATGTCGGTGCGGTTCAGCCTCAACCGATCGGGCGGTCTGATCGGCCCGCCGCGCATGACATTTGCGACCGCGGGCGTCCCCGCCGACACCCGCGCGACCTATCTCAATGCCATCAACGCATCGTTGAAGGCCTGCCTGCCGCTGAAATTCACCAGCGGCTTTGGCGGCGCGCTGGCGGGCAAGCCGATCGCGATCCGCTATGTCGACAATCGCGAGCTTGCGAAGTAGCACCGCTCCGTCTCCTCATCCCGAGTAGCGCGCATCGCGCGCGTCTCGAAGGATGAAAGGCCCCGCTGTCGCACAGCCGGGCCTGCATCGTTCGAGACGGCGCTGATGCGCCTCCTCACCATGAGGAGGAAGAGTTGCGACCGCGAGCCAATCGATGATACCTCAGAGGCGGGGGCTGTGGCCAAAAGGGGAGGATGTCGTGGGTCTGCTGGTCATGATCCTGGGGCTTGCGCTGTTTTTTGCGGCGCATGTGTTCACCACCAAACGCGAGATGCGCGCCGAGGCGATCGCAAGGCTGGGCGAGGGGTCCTACAAGATCCTCTATTCGCTCATCTCGCTGGCGGGGCTCGCGATGATCATCTGGGGCTATGCCCAGTATCGCGCCACCGGCTGGATCGACGTCTGGTATCCGCCGAAGGCGATGAAGCACATCACGCTCGCATTGATGCTGCCCGCGGTCATCCTGGTGGTGGCCTCTTACTTGCGCGGCCGCATCTATGTGACATTGAAGCACCCGATGCTGGCGGGCATCAAGCTGTGGGCTGCCGCGCACCTGCTCGCCAATGGCGATCTCGGCTCGATCATCCTGTTCGGCTCGTTCCTGGGCTGGGCGGTGTATGACCGCATTTCGCTCAAGCATCGCACCGACGCCGGCGGCCCGCCGATTCCGGTCGGCGGCATCACCAACGATCTGATCGCAGTTGCGGTCGGCATCGTCGCCTATTTGGCGCTGGCGTTCGCGTTCCATCCGGTCGTGATCGGTGTTCCCGTCATCGGTGTCTAGCCGGTCAGCACAAGACGAGACCCCGATGTCCATGCGCGGAAGCTAGTAAGAGCAACAAGCCGAGGGCCTTCGATGGATTGGTCGCATTCGCAGATCCCGCCGATGCGGTATGAGGCGCGCTTTGGCGATCGGGTCGTGCCCGCCTTCCGGGATCGGCCGGCGAGCCTGTGGGCGATGATCGCGGAAGCCTGCGCCCGCAATCCCGACGGTGAAGCGCTGATCGCGGGGAATGTCCGCCTGAGCTGGCAGCAGGCCGTGGAGCAGGCCGCACGGATTGCAGCCGGATTTCGCAGGCTCGGATTGCAGCGCGGCGACCGTATCGCGATCCTGCTCGGTAACTGCGTCGAGTTTCCCCTGCTGCTGTTTGCCGCCGCGCATGAGGGGCTGGTGACGGTGCTGCTCGGCACGCGCCAACAGAAACCGGAAATCGCTTATGTGCTGACCGATTGCGGCGCAAAGATCCTGATCCACGAAGCGGCGCTCGCCGAGCGGCTGCCGGATGCGCAGGATGTGCCCGATGTGATGCACCGTATCGCCGTCGATGATGATCCGGCCCTGTCGCGTTTCGCGGTGCTCGCCGACAACCCGTCGGCGGCGGCGCCTGTCGAGGTCGCCGAGGAGGACACCGCGATGATCCTCTACACCTCGGGCACCACGGGCAAGCCGAAGGGCGCGATGCTGGCCCATTGCAACATCGTGCATTCCTCGATGGTCTTCGTCTCCTGTCTGCAATTGACGGAAGCCGACCGTTCCATTGCAGCGGTGCCGCTCGGCCATGTCACCGGCGTCGTCGCCAACATCACGACCATGATCCGCTGCGGCGGCGCGCTGATCATCATGCCGGAGTTCAAGGCCGCCGACTACCTCAAGCTCGCCGCGCGCGAGCGCGTCACCTACACGGTGATGGTGCCGGCGATGTACAATCTCTGCCTGCTGCAGCCCGATTTCGACGGCTACGATCTCTCGAGCTGGCGCATCGGCGGCTTTGGCGGCGCGCCGATGCCGGTCGCGACCATCGAGAAGCTCAAGGCGAAGATCCCCGGCCTGAAGCTGATGAATTGCTACGGCGCGACCGAGACGACATCGCCGTCGACGATCATGCCGGGCGAATTGACGGCGAGCCACATCGACAGCGTCGGCCTGCCGTGTCCCGGCGCGCGCATCATCGCCATGGGATCGGACGGGCGGGAGCTTCCTCCTGGCGAGATCGGCGAGCTCTGGATCCAGAGCGCCTCCGTCATCAAGGGCTATTGGAATAACCCCAAAGCCACTGCCGAAAGCTTCACCAGCGGGTTCTGGCACTCCGGCGATCTCGGCTCTGTGGATGCGGAGGGGTTCGTTCGCGTGTTCGACCGGCAGAAGGACATGATCAACCGTGGCGGCCTGAAGATCTATTCGGCCGAGGTCGAATCCGTGCTGGCGGGGCATCCCGCCGTGGTCGAGAGCGCGATCATTGCCAGGGCGTGCCCCGTGCTGGGCGAACGCGTCCACGCCGTCGTAGTGACACGCAGCTCGGTCGCGGACACCGAGTTGCGGGCCTGGTGCGCGGAGCGCCTGTCGGACTACAAGGTGCCCGAAACCATGGCGATCACGGCAGACCCGTTGCCGCGCAATGCCAACGGCAAGGTGCTGAAGCGGCAGCTGCGGGAACTCCTGGGGGCTTGAGCCGGGCAGCGGGCATCCCGGGCTCTCCCGGCTGGTTAACGCCTTGATCGGGCTCGCTTTGCCTTGCCACCGCCATATCGTTAGGGTACCTCGCCGCCAAGCGGGGACGGGATTCCTGACGCGGACGCTTCGGCGCGCGCACCCGGACGGGCATGGGATTAGCATAAGTGTCTGAATTATTTAACGAAGTCGACGAGGAAGTACGTCGCGAACAGCTCAAGAAGCTGTGGGACAAGTATTCGATCTACTTCATCGCCCTGATGGTGCTGGTCGTGGCCGCCGTCGGTGGCTGGCGCGGCTACCAATATCTGGAGGCCAGGAAGGCCGCCGAGGCCGGCGCCGCTTTCGAGAAGGCCGTCGAACTGTCCGAGCAGGACAAGCACGCTGACGCCGAGAAGGCCTTCACCGAGCTCGCCGCCACGGCTCCGTCCGGCTATCGCACCCTGGCGCGGCTGCGTGCCGCCGCCGAGGCCGCGAGCCGCGATCCCAAGGCCGCCGCGAAGATGTATGACGACATTGCCGCCGATCGCAGCGTCGGCGGGGAGTGGCAGGACCTGGCGAAGATCCGCGCCGCCGGCCTGCTGCTCGACAGCGCCAGCTACGCCGACATGCAGCAGCGGCTGGAGCCGTCCGCTGCGCCGAAGTCGACCTTCCGCCACAGCGCCCGTGAGATGCTGGCATTGTCGGCCTGGCGTAACAACGACTTGACCGCAGCCCGCAAATGGCTCGACGCGATTGACGGAGACGGCGAAACGCCGCCCGGCCTGCGCTCGCGCGCCGAGGCGCTCCAGGCCCTGCTGCCGCCCGTCGCCAAGAGCTGATGCCGGCCCTCTGACTTGAGACGAGAGACAAGATGCGCCGCACGCCACGCTTGATCGCAGCCGCCGTCCTGATCGCCTTCACGGGCGTGCTGGGCGGCTGCTCCAGCTTCGATCCAAGCGACATGCTCGACTTCCTCGACACCAAGAAGAAGCTGCCGGGCGACCGCAAGCCGGTCTTCCCGGAGGGCGTGCCGGGCCTCGAGCAGGGCGTGCCGAGGGAGCTGTACAAGGGCGCGCAGCAGCAGCCTGATCCGAACGCGCCTGCCGTCGCGGCTCTGCCCGCGGAGCCCCCGCCGGAACCCGCTAGGCCAGCGAAGGGGACCAAGGCGAAGCAGGCGAGGCAGCCAGCCGCAGCGGCGCCGGCTGAAGCGCCCGCCGGCGAGATCGACGGCGAGGCCCAGCCGGAGGCTGCGCCAGCCACGGCCGCTCCGCCGCCCAAGCACAAGATCGTCCGCAAGCGCACCACCGCACCGCCGCCGGATCAGCCCGTCCAGCAGGCGCAACCGGCCCAGACCACCCAGCAGCAATCGCAGAGTGCTTTCCCGGCGCCGCTGCCGAGTGGCAGCTTCTCGCGCTGATATTCTTCATTGCATTGACAGGCGCAGCCCCGGCAGCGCACGAATGACCGATGTCCTTCACAATCGCCATCATCGGCCGGCCCAATGTCGGCAAATCGACGCTGTTCAACCGCCTGGTTGGACAGAAGCTCGCGCTGGTCGATGACCTGCCGGGCGTCACCCGCGACCGCCGCGAAGGCGAGGCCAGGCTCGGCGACCTCCAGTTCACCATCATCGATACCGCCGGCCTCGACGAGGGCGCCAGGGGCTCGCTGACCGCGCGCATGCAGGAGCAGACCGAAACCGCGATCGCGCAAGCCGACGCGCTGTTCTTCGTCGTCGATGCCCGCATTGGTCTCACGCCCACCGATCGCGCCTTCGCCGATTTCGCCCGCAAAGCCAACAAGCCGGTGCTGCTGATCGCCAACAAGAGCGAAGGCAAGCATGGCGATGCCGGCGCGATGGAGGCCTTTGCGCTCGGCCTCGGCGATCCCATCCAGATCTCCGCCGAACATGGCGAGGGCATGGGCGAGCTCTATGACGCACTGGCCAAGCTGATGCCGGAGCCCGTTGACGAGGACGACGACGGCGAGGACGACGCGCCGATCTCGGAGGAGGAGGCCGCGACGCGTCCGATCCGGGTCGCCATCGTCGGCCGGCCCAATGCCGGCAAGTCGACGCTGATCAATCATCTGCTCGGCGAGGAGCGCTTGCTGACCAGCCCGGAGGCCGGCACCACGCGCGATTCCATCGCGGTCGAGATCAACTGGAAGGGCCGCGATTTTCGCGTCTTCGACACGGCAGGCCTGCGCCGGCGCTCGCGGATCGAGGAGAAGCTGGAGAAGCTCTCGGTCGCCGATGCGTTGCGCGCGGTGCGCTTTGCCGAGGTCGTCGTGCTGATGATGGACACGCAGAACCGCTTCGAGGAGCAGGACCTGCGCATCGCCGATCTCATCGAGCGCGAGGGCCGGGCGGTCGTGCTCGCCGTCAACAAATGGGACCTGATGGAGACCAAGGGCGGCGGCGCCATCTCGGGCCTGCGCCGCGATGCCGATCATTGGCTGCCTCAGCTCAAGGGCGTGCCGATCGTCGCCGTCTCGGGCCTGATGGGCGAGGGCATCGACCGCCTGATGCAGGCGATCCAGGACGCCTACGCGGTCTGGAACAGGCGCGTGCCCACCTCCGCGCTCAATCGCTGGTTCGAGCAGGCGGTCCAGGCCAATCCGCCGCCGGCGGTGTCCGGCCGCAGGCTGAAGCTGAACTACATCACGCAGAACAAGGCGCGCCCGCCGAGTTTCGTGCTGTTTTGCTCGCGCGCGGACGCGGTGCCGCAATCTTACTTGCGCTACCTCACCAATTCCATGCGCGAGACCTTCGATCTCCCGGGCACGCCGGTGCGGATCACGCTGCGCGAGAAGGCCAATCCCTTCGCGCACAAGCGCAAGCGGCCGTCGTGAGCGACGGCGCCGGCGAGGCGGTCGCGGCACGTGCTGCGCCGGCCCGGCGCGGCGCGGTCGCCTTCATCTTCGTCACCATCCTGCTCGACATGGTCGCGCTCGGCGTGATCATGCCGGTTCTGCCGAAGCTGATCGAGAGCTTCGTCGACAACGACACCGCACATGCGGCGCGCATCTTCGGCCTGTTCGGCACCGCCTGGGCCTTGATGCAGTTCGTGTTCTCGCCGGTGCTTGGCGCGCTGTCGGATCGTTTCGGCCGGCGGCCGGTTGTGCTGCTGTCGAATTTCGGGCTCGCGGCCGATTACGTCTTGATGGCGCTGGCGCCGTCGCTTGCGTGGCTGTTCATCGGCCGCGTGATCTCCGGCATCACCTCGGCGAGCATCTCGACCGCCTTTGCCTATATCGCCGACATCACGCCGCCGGAGCGGCGCGCGGCGATCTTCGGCAGGATTGGTGCGGCCTTCGGCGCCGGCTTCATCTTAGGGCCAGCGCTCGGCGGCCTGCTCGGCGATATCGATCCGCGCCTGCCGTTCTGGGCCTCGGCGGCCCTGAGCTTGGCCAATGCGCTCTATGGGCTCTTTGTCCTGCCGGAATCGCTCGCGCCCGACAAGCGCGCGCCGTTCCGCTGGAGGAATGCCAATCCGATCGGGGCGCTGCACCTGTTGCGATCCAACGCGGTGCTCGCCGCGTTGTCGGTCGTCAACTTCATCGCGCAGGTCGCGCATGTCGTGCTGCCCTCGGCGTTCGTGCTCTATGCGACCTATCGCTACGGCTGGGACTCCAAGACCGTGGGATTGACGCTAGCGATGGTCGGCATCTGCGCCATGGTGGTGCAGGGGCTCGCGATCGGGCCGATCGTGCGCGCGCTCGGCGAGCGGAACGCATTGTTGATGGGCCTGTGCTGCGGTGCGCTCGGCTTCGTGGTGTTGGGCGCTGCGCCGACCGGACCGCTGTCCTGGCTCGGCATTCCCATTCTGGCGCTGTGGGGCATCTCGGGTGCCGCCTCGCAATCGCTGATGACGCGGCTGGTCGCGCCCGATCAGCAGGGCCAGCTGCAGGGCGCGACCGCGAGCGTGCAGAGCGTGTCGCAGCTCGTCGGCCCGTTCCTGTTCACCCTGACGTTTTCGTATTTCATCGGCGCCAGCGCGCCGCTGCATCTGCCGGGCGCGCCGTTCCTGCTCGCAGCGGTGCTGATGGTGGTGTGCGTGGCGATCGCGGTGCGGACGCTGGGTGCGACGAAGACGGCCTGATTGTCCGTCATGGCCGGACTTGTCCCGGCCATCCACGTTCTTTCCCTCTGGCCTGAAACGTGGATGCCCGGGCCTTCGCCTCGCCGAAGCGGCTTCGGCCGCGCAGGCGGGACAAGCCCGGGCATGACGCCGTTAAGACCTTGCACGACCGCTACGCGGTCACTTCTTCACCAGCGGGCAGTCGCTGTCCTTGAGCGGCTTGGCCGCGTCTTCAGGCGCGATGGTGGCGACCAGCTTGTAATAGTCCCACGGGCCCTTCGACTCCTCGGGCTTCTTCACCTCGAACAGATAGGCCGGGATGAGGCGGCGTCCGTCCTGGCGCAGCGGTCCCTTGCCGAACAGCGGATCGTCGGTCGGCAGCTCCTTCATCTTGGCGACGACCTTGGCGCCGTCATGCGGATTGCTGCCGAGCGCGTCCATCGCCTTCAGGTAATGCAGGATCTCGGCATAGAGGCCCGCAACCGTCATCGAGGGCATCGAGCCCTTGGGCGAGACCTTCTGGAAGCGCTTCGACCATTCGCGGGTCTGGTCGTTGAGGTCCCAGTAGAACGACTCGGTGAAGGTCAGGCCCTGCGCGGTCTTCAGGCCGAGTGAGTGCACGTCGTTGATGAACAGCAGCAGCGCGGCGAGCTTCTGGCCGCCCTGGACGATGCCGAATTCGGCGGCCTGCTTGATCGCGTTGGTGGTGTCGCCGCCCGCATTGGCGAGGCCGATGATCTTGGCCTTGGAGGACTGCGCCTGGAGCAGGAACGAGGAGAAGTCCGCCGTGTTCAGCGGGTGCTTGACGCCGCCGAGCACCTTGCCGCCGGTGGCCGTGACCACCGCGCCGGTATCACGCTCCAGCGCGTGGCCGAAGGCATAATCCGCGGTGAGGAAGAACCAGCTATCGCCGCCCGCCTTGGTCAGCGCCTTGCCGGTGCCGTTGGCGAGCATGTAGGTGTCGTAGGTGAAGGACACGGTGTTGGGCGTGCAGGCCTTGCCGGTGAGGTCGGCGGTGGCGGCGCCCGAATTGAGCAGCACCGCGTTCTTTTCCTTGACGAGGTTGCTCACCGCGAGCGCAACGCCGGAGCTCGGCGTGTCCGCGATGGCGTCGACCTTGTCGGCATCGATCCACTGCCGGGCGATGTTGACGCCGATGTCGGGCTTGTTCTGGTGGTCGCCGGAGAGGACCTCGATGGTCCAGCCCTTGGCCTTGAGGCCGGAGTCTTCGACCGCCATCTTCACCGCCGCGACCGAATTCGGGCCGCCGATGTCGGCGTACAGGCTCGACATGTCGTTGAGCACGCCGATCTTGACGGTCTTGTCCTGGGCGTAGGCGGATGTGGCAAAACCGAAAGCGGCGCAGGCCAGAAGGGCCGCGGTGCGGCGTGCGAACGTCGTCGTCATGAAAGGTCTCCTCCAATGTCAAATATGCGGACGGCTCTCTTCCGGAGCCTTGTTTCCGGCTGATGGCTCTAGCCTGTCCCGCGGCCGGCGGCAATGCACCTAAAGCCGGATGACGCTGCGTCCTAGCGTCATCCGTCGGTTAACCTTTGGGCAAAATGCGTTGAGGCGCTAATCCAGCGCGTCCGTTGTCAGCTTGAATTTCCGGTGTCGACCACGGCGGTATAGACGTTACCCTTGACGTCATCGGCGTGGTGTCAATCAGGCCGGCGCGCGGAAACTCATCAGGGTGCGGGTCTTGTAGTCGTAGAACTTGCCGGTCTCGGTCCAGTCAGGGCCACACATCGGCACGATGAATTCTGCAACCTGCTCGGGCGTGTCGAGCGTCTCAGGATCCTCGCCCGGCATCAGCGTTGCGCGCATGCGCGTGCGGACCGGGCCGGGATTGAACAGATTGACGCGCAGCTTCGTATTCGCAGTCTCCTGCGCCCAGGCGCGGGCCAGCGTTTCCAGCGCGGCCTTGGACGCCGCATAGGGGCCGACATAGGCGGTCGCCTTGTTGGCGGCGCCGGAGGTGACGAACACGGCGCGCCCGGCATCGGACTGCCTCAGCAGCGGCTCCATGCAGCGGATCAACTGGAAATTCGCGGAGACGTTCACCGCCATCACGTCGTTGAAGGTCTTCAGCTCGATATGGCCGATCGGCGAGGATGGCCCAAGCACGCCGGCATTGCCGACGAGGATGTCGAGCTTGCCGTAACGTTCGTGCAGGCTGGCCCCCAGCCGCGCGATGCCGTCGGAATCGGTGAGGTTGAGCGGCACCAGGGTGGCGCTGCCGCCATCTTTCCGGATCTCGTCGTCGAGTTCTTCCAGCCCGCCCTGCGTCCGCGCCACCGCGACGATATGCGCGCCGGCTTTGGCGAGCGCGATCGCAGTGGCATAGCCGATGCCGCGCGAGGCGCCGGTGACGAGAGCGATTCGGTTGGCGAGGGGTTGTGTCATGGCGGGGTTTTACAGCCGTGGATGGCCGGGACAAGCCCCCATCCCGCCGTCATTCCGGGGCGGTCCGCAGGACCGAACCCGGAATCTCGAGATCCCGGGCTCGATGCTTCGCATCGCCCCGGGATGACGGCTCCGCCGTCAGCTCGCCTCGGCCAGCAGCGACAATTGCCGCGGCTGCGGCTCGGTCTGGGTCTGGTCGGTGAGGTGGGTCGGATAGGCGCCGGTGAAACAGTGGTCCGAGAATTTCGGGTTGGCGGGGTCGCGGCCGGGCTCGCCCATGGCGCGGTACATGCCGTCGATCGACAGGAAAGCGAGCGAGTCCGCGCCGATGATCTCGCGCATCTCCTCCAGCGAATGCGTCGCTGCGAGCAGGCCGCCGCGGTCGGGCAGGTCGATGCCGTAATAGTCTGGATAGAGGATCGGGGGCGAAGCGAGGCGGAAGTGGACTTCCTTGGCGCCGGCATCGCGCATCATGCGCACGATCTTCTTCGAGGTGGTGCCGCGCACCAGCGAGTCGTCGATCAGGATGATGCGCTTGCCCTCGATCGCGGCGCGGTTGGCCGAATGCTTCATGCGCACGCCGGATTCGCGGATGGCCTGCGTCGGCTGGATGAAGGTGCGGCCGACATAATGGTTGCGGATGATGCCGAGCTCGAACGGCACGCCGGAATGCTGGCTGTAGCCGACCGCGGCGGGCACGCCGGAATCCGGCACCGGCACGACGACGTCGATCGGCACGTGGCTCTCGCGCGCGAGCTGCGCACCGAAGGCCTTGCGCACCTCGTAGACCGAACGGCCGTGGACGATGGAGTCCGGCCGGGAGAAGTAGATGTATTCGAAGATGCAGGGACGCGGCGCCATCGGCGGGAACGGCTTGTGGATGTCCTGGCCGTTCTCGTCGAACACGATGACTTCGCCGGGCTCGATGTCGCGGACGAAGCGCGCGCCGATGATATCGAGCGCGCAGGTCTCGGAGGTCAGGATCGGACAGCCGTCGAGATCGCCGAGCACCAGCGGGCGGATGCCGCGCGGATCGCGCGCGCCGACCAGCTTCTTGTTGGTCAGCGAGACCAGCGCATAGGCGCCTTCGATCTCGCGCAGCGCGTCGATATAGCGCTCGATGAAGCGAGCGCGTTTGGAGCGCGCGACCAGGTGCAGGATCACCTCGGTGTCGGTGGTCGACTGCATCATCGCGCCATGCCGCACCAGCTCGCGGCGCAGCGTCAGGCCGTTGGTGAGGTTGCCGTTATGGGCGACGGCGAGACCGCCGGCATTGAGCTCGGCGAACAGCGGCTGCACGTTGCGCAGGATGGTGGCGCCGGTGGTGGAATAGCGGACATGGCCGACCGCGACATTGCCGGGCAGGCGGTCGATCACCTCGCGGCGGGAGAAGGTGTCGCCGACGAGGCCGAGGCGGCGTTCCGAGTGAAAGCGGCTGCCGTCGTAGGAGACGATGCCGGCGGCTTCCTGGCCGCGGTGCTGGAGGGCGTGAAGGCCGAGCGCGGTGATGGCGGCCGCATCGGGGTGACCGTAGATGCCGAACACGCCGCATTCCTCGCGCAGCGTATCCCCCTCCAGATCGTCCTGTAGCTCGATCGCTGCAGGCCCGGAGGGCCGGTTCAGGGCGAGATCGAATTGGGCGTCCTGGTCAGGGTGTCGCATCTCGTCCGCGCCTCTCTTTGGGCCTAAATCAACGCGCCGCAGGTTTCTCGATCAGCTTTTTCAGGCTGTCACGAGCAGGTTTACTGTATCCGTCGCCACTGCCCGAAGGCTGCTGCTCGGATTCAGCTTGGTCATCATCTGGTTTGTTTTTCTTGAATCTCTTCAAGATGGTGTTCTCGGGGTCGTCAGGCAAGAGGGCCATCAGCCAGTCCCCGGTTCCCTGGAGCACCACGCGGGACTTAGCCCCCGTGACCCAGTCCGGACGCTGCTTGTCCGGAACAAGCCAGGTGAAGAACAGGAAAGCGACCACGACGATCAAAAGGCCGCGAGCCAGGCCAAACAGGAAGCCGAGGGTGCGGTCCAGCGCGCCGATCCGCGAATCCAGGATCATGTCGGAGATCCGGACCGTGATCACGGAGACCACGACCAGGGTGCCCACGAACACGCCTGCGACGACGACCACGCTCGCGACCGTGTCGTTGTTGAAATAGGTCTTGGCGGTCGGCAGCAGCTTCGAGAACGAGTACAAGGTCACGATCGCCGCCGCGCCCCAGGCCGCAATCGACAGGATTTCGCGCATGAAGCCGCGGACCATCGCGAGCAGGCCCGAGATCAGCATCACACCGAGCAGGATCAGGTCGAGGAGTGTTACTGGCATCGGCTGGTCTGGTCCGCTCGTACTGTCAAAGGCGCTCAGCGAATCGGTGTTTGGCCGCTGCCCTAAAAGAAGGGCAGACGGCGTTCCCGGCAAGGCCGCAACCACGCAATCCCATGCTGCTTTTGTGACGGCTGTATAGCGGCGAGGGCCTCCGGCGTCACCTCCACCTAACCCTCTCCGCGGCGGAATCTTGCCGGTGTGGCATTTTTCTCTGCCGGGGCGTTCGATTCGCCTCGGCGGGAGCCCCGGGCGGCGATCTCGGCCACCAATGTCGTCAGGCTGTTCACCGCATTCAGCGACAATCCGGCATCGCCGGCGGTCTCGCCGCGTGCCGATTCGGGCAGCACGGCGCGCTGGAAGCCGAGTTTTGCCGCCTCCTTCAGCCGCGCCGGGGTCTGCGCCACCGGACGCACCACGCCGGAGAGCGAGATCTCGCCGAAATAAACGGCATCGGTGGGTAACTGCGCATTAACCAGGGACGACACCAGCGCCGCCGCGGCGGCGAGGTCGGCCGCGGGCTCGTGGATGCGCAGGCCGCCGGCGACGTTCAGATAGACGTCGTGGCCGGACAGCTTGACCCCGCAATGCGCCTCCAGCACCGCCAGCACCATCGAGAGCCGGCTCGGGTCCCAGCCGACCACGGCGCGGCGCGGGGTGCCGAGCGAGGTCGGCGCCACCAGCGCCTGCAATTCGACCAGGACGGGCCTTGTGCCCTCGATGCCCGCAAAGACTGCGGTGCCGGGCGTGCCGAGATCGCGCTCGGACAAGAACAGCTCGGAGGGGTTGGTGACCTCGCGCAGGCCGAGGCCGGTCATCTCGAACACGCCGATCTCGTCGGTCGGGCCGAAACGGTTCTTCACGGCCCGCAGGATGCGGAACTGCTGGGAGCCTTCGCCCTCGAACGACATCACCGCGTCGACCATGTGCTCGACGACGCGGGGGCCCGCGATCTGGCCGTCCTTGGTGACGTGGCCGACCAGGATGATGGCGGCGCCGGTCTTCTTCGCAAAGCGGATCAGCGCCTGCGCCGAGGCGCGCACCTGCGTCACGGTCCCGGGCGCCGATTCCACGGTGTCGGTCCACATGGTCTGGATCGAGTCGATCACGATCAGCCTGGGAACCGCGCCCTCCGATAGCGTCGAGACGATGTCCTCGACCGAGGTTTCGGCGGCCAGCTGCACCGGCGCATCCGACAGCCCGAGCCGCTCGGCGCGCAGGCGCACCTGGGCCACCGCCTCTTCGCCGGAGATGTAGACGACGCGATGGCCGGCGCGCGCCAAGAGGCTGGTTGCCTGCGTCAGCAGCGTCGACTTGCCGATTCCGGGATCGCCGCCGACCAGCAGCACCGAGCCGCGGACGAAGCCGCCGCCGGTGACGCGGTCGAGCTCGGTCATCCCTGAGGAGAGGCGCGGCGCATCCGGGCTTTTCCCGGCAAGGCTCTCCAGCGCAAACGTTCGGCCCTTGCGTTTGGAGCGGATCGATACCGGCACGCTGCCGCTGGTGTCTTCTTCCGCCAGCGTATTCCACTCGCCGCAGGACTCGCATTTGCCCTGCCAGCGGTTATAGGCCGCGCCGCAGTTCTGGCAGACGAAGGAGAGGGTGCTCTTGGCCATGGGGAAATAGCGGTCTCGGTGTAACGGGCGAGCAGTTCTTAGCACGAATAGGAGCTGCGAAGGCTGGGGTGCCGATGCATCCACCGCAAGCTTCAAGGGGTGACGTTAGCGCATGTCCAGATGCCGACGGGGCGCTCGAGGCCGCGAATGGTCTGGGCCGGCCGCTCGACGAGCGCTGCGAAATCGGTACTCGCGTGATTCGGTTCGGCGTGGGCCTGTTGTACCAGCGCGTCGCTGACGACGATAGCGCATCCGAATTCGCGGGTCAGCGCTTCGAGGCGGCTCGCCGCATTCACGGTGGTTCCGATCACGGCGAATTCGAGCCGGTTGAGGCCGATATCGCCCAGCACCACTTGCCCGTAGTGCAAGCCGACGCTGACCTGGATCGGCGGTTCGTTGCGATCGCTACGCTCTCTGTTCAACTTGGCGATCGAGGCGATCATGCCCCTCGCGCAACGCAAGGCGTTCAGCGCATCGGAATCGCCGACGAACGGCGTACCGAAAGTCGCCATGAGTCCATCCCCGAGATACTTGTCGAGCGTTCCGCCGTGCTGGAACACTTCCCGTTCCATTCGCTCATGGAATTGCCGCAGCGTCTCGATGACGTCCTTCGGGTCGCGTCCATCGGCATAGGCGGTGAATCCCACGATATCTGCAAACAGCACCGCGACGTCCTGCGTGCGGACCTTCGCGAGGGGCTCGTCATTGCCGGAGAGTTCATCGACCACATTGGGGGAGAAGTAACGCGCCAGATTGGCACGTTCGCGCTCGAGTCCGGCATGACTGATCAGGAGCGCATTGGAACGGCGCACCGCCAGCGCCAGGATAGCGGCGACGACGATGAACACGATCACTTGCTGGAAGCGCTCGCCGAAACCGATCGAGGAGGGGTCGAGGATGTTGAACATGCGAGTATCCGCACCGATCGCCTCCCTGACGCGCTCCGACAGCGCGGCATGGGTTTCCGGTTGCAGATAAGCCCAGCCGACGGCGATGGCCCAGAGTGCTCCGGTCCCCATGCCAATCGTGAGCACGGTTCGCCAGGAATAAGCGAGCGTGGCAGTGGCGAGGAAAATGAAGAAATAGATGAAGCTGTCGAATCGGAATTGCATTCCGATCGGCCAGTGAACGTTGCTCCAGGGATTGGGCACGACGCTAAGGAAGGCCAATAATGCCAGGTCGCAAAATATGAGGAAAAGTTCGGGACGCGAACGGCCGACCTTGCCGACCTTCAGTTGCGCCCAGCCGATGACGGCAAAGAAGCCAAGCATCAGGATGTAATAGACGACATCCCAGTTCGGGTTGATGAGCGACAGGGTAACGGCAGTAACCGCGAGCGCGACCCAGCGGGCCCGGACGGCCAGCAGCAGGCCATCACGCTTGCTGTCGGCAAGGGCAGATTCGGCGAATTTGAGGGTGTCTTGTTGGTGGTCGGTTCGCCCGGCCGCTTTGCTTCGGAGACTTGTGATATCGGCCGCTTCCGCCAGTACGCTCAAGACACATCTCCCCGGTCGAACATCAGATCGTGCGATCGTGCACGGAGCGTCGATCAACATGGCACGCCTGAGAACTCGCGGCCACCCAGCGATGGCTGAGGGCACGGAAGGGGATGCCTGATCGCCAACGCTTCGATTATCTCAATCCGACACGATAGATATACCGTTCATTAGCTCTGTGCCGCTGTGGCCGGGTTGATTTTGCAAAGTGTTAGCCGACGCGCGTCCAATCTCGGAACCGATCGGGTTGGGAATGGAAATGCCGAGATTCCGACGAATATTGCTTGCCGCGGGCATGGCCTGCAGCATTTTCGCGTATGCCGGCGGTAGCCTCGCCAAGCCCCTCGACATCGTCTTCGTCAATCCCGGCAAGACCGGCGAGGTCTACTGGGACATGGTCGCGCAGACCATGCAGGCGGCCGGCCGCAGGCTCGACGCGCATGTCGAGGTGCTGACCAGCGAGCGGAATTACCGCACCATGCAGGAGCTCGGTTTCGGCGTGGTGGCACGGCCCGACAAGCCCGATTTCCTCATCCTGTCGAACGAGGAGTCCGCCGCCGTCCCGATCCTGGAGGCGGCCGAGGCTGCGGGCGTCAAGACGCTGCTGCTCTCGAATACGCTGATCGGCGAGGATGCGGCGCGTCTTGGACCGCCGCGCGAGAAGCTCAAGACCTGGCTCGGCGACATCACGACCGATCTGCAGACTGCGGGTGCACGGATGGCCAATGCGCTGATCGGGGTGGCGCGTGCCGAGAAATCGCAGAGCCCCGACGGCAAGATCCACATTCTCGGAATCGGCGGCGACGAGATCACACCGGCCTCGATTGCCCGCAACGCCGGTCTCAAGCTGGCCGTGGATGCCGCGCCCGACGTCGTGGTGGACCGGCTGCTGTTCGCCAACTGGACGCAGTCGGAGGCCGAGCGGGTCACGGCGAATTATCTGGGCTGGGCTTCTCGCAAGGGAATCCGGCCCGCCGGCATATGGGCCGGCAACGATCCGATGGCGCTCGGCGCGCTCCGCGCGGCGATCGCTGCCGGCCTTGTGCCCGGTCGAAACATCCAGGTGGTGGGCCTCAACTGGTCGGAGGACGCGCTGCGCGAGATCAAGGCGGGTCGCCTGCTCCTGACCGACGGCGGGCATTTCCTGCTCGGCGGCTGGTCGATCGTTCTCCTGCGCGATTATGCTGATGGCTGCGATTTCGCAGCCGTTTCCCCCCACGTCGAGGTCAAGACGTCTGCGATCACGCGCGACAACCTCGCTTCGGTTGGCGACCTCGTCAGGACGCGTGCGTTCGACCGGATCGATTTTGCGCGGTTCCGTGCGAAGGCCGGACGCTGCGGCCAATATGACTTCTCCCTCGATGCGCTCATCTCGTCGCTGCCGCTTCCCGAAGGCGTTGCGGACTGATGCGGAAGGATGAGGCGGTGACGGAGCCGGATCGCAACGAGCAGGCGCCAGCACGCCTGGGCTCGGTCGTCCACGCGATGATCTGGGCCACCGTGCCCGTTCTGCTGCTGGTGCAACTGCTCGCCTCCGCCGGCGTCGAGGCATCGAGCTTCTGGTCGCAGGTCAGGCAGCTCGACGCCCGCATCGCCCGCGTCGCCGAGAGCCGGGCCGAGCTGATCGCCGAGCCGCTGTGGAAGATGCGTTACGACCAGGTCACCGGCGTGCTCAACGAGATCATGCACGACGAGACCATCGCCGCGGCGGCGGTCTATGACGATACCGGCGCCGCCATTGCCCGCGTGGTCGCGCGGGCCGAAGACCAGGCGGTCGCGGAAGTCTCGCGTCCGATCCACTACAGCAATGGCAACATGGCCGTTGAGGCCGGCCGCATCGCCATCGCTTATTCGCGTGCGACGCTGTACGCCGATGCGGGCAGCCGCCTGGTGCTGCTGCTGGTGGTCGGCCTGCTCGCGACGTTTGCGACCCTGATCGCCATGCGGATCTCCGCCAACATCTTCATCGGCCGGCCGCTGGCGGCCATGATGTCGGCGATACAGCGCAGCAAGCAGGATGGCCGCGCCTATCCGGCGGACGTCACGTCCTCGAACGAATTCGGCCAGCTCGCGCGTGCCTTCAACGCCATGCAGCACACGACGTCAGGCGCGCTGGACCGGCTCGGGCACATGGCGACGCACGATCCGCTCACGGGACTGCCGAACCGACGCTCCCTGACCGAGCGCCTGGCCGTCGCGAGCCGGGACGGAGGCTCGCCGGATACGCTGGTCGCGTTCTGCTTCATCGATCTCGACGACTTCAAGGGCGTCAACGACACCTTCGGTCACGAGGCCGGCGACAAGTTCCTGGTTCAGATTTCAGAGCGTCTTCGTAGTGCGGTCGAAGCGGAGGACTGGGTTGCCCGATTAGGCGGCGACGAGTTCGTCGTCATTCGTCCCGAGGTGAGCCACGAGCAGGCGGCGCAGGCATTCGCTCAGCATGTGCTGGAGGCCATTTCCGAGCCGATCCGCCTCCATGACAAGCAAGTGGTGCCGCGTGCCAGCATCGGCCTTGCCGTGCGCCGCGCCGACGATCCGGAGCTGTCGCATTTGCCGACGCTCGCCGACATCGCGCTCTATCATGCCAAGAGCAAGGCACCGGGCACGGTCGCCGTGCTGGACGAAGCGCTCCAGCGCGACTACCGTCGCCGCAGGGATCTCGAGCTCGCCATTCCCACCGGCTTCGCCGAGGGACAGTTCGAGGTCTGGTATCAGAGCCAGGTCGATCTCGAAACCCACGACATCGTCGGTCTGGAAGCGCTGATCCGCTGGCGCCATCCTGAACATGGCGTGATCGGCCCCGGCGAATTCCTGCCGCTGATCGAGCGCAGCGGCAACAACGCGCGGCTGACCCGCTACGTGCTGACCGATGCCTGCTGGGCCTTGCAACGGTTGGCCGCCGCCGGCAGGCCGCAGATCCGGATCGCGATCAATTTGCCGCCGTCCGAACTTGCCGACCATTCGCTCGCCGCCGAGCTGTGCGCGACCTGTGCGCGCTTCGACGTTCCGGCCTCATCTCTCGAGCTCGAGATCACCGAGGGGTCGCTGATCAACAACATCGCCAGCGCCTCCGAAACGCTGCATCGCCTGCGGCGCTTAGGTGCCACGATCGCGCTCGATGATTTCGGCACCGGCTACAGCTCGCTGGCTCACCTCAGGCGATTCCCGCTCGACAAGGTCAAGATCGACAAGGCATTCATCCGGGAGATTCCCGAGAGCGCGGAAGACAAGGCCATCGTCGGGGTGATCGCATCGCTCGCCGACACGCTGGGGCTGACCCTGGTCGCAGAGGGCATCGAGCGCGCCGAGCAGGCCGAGGCCATGCGTGACATGGGCGTGAGGTTCGGGCAGGGCTTCCTCTATCAGCGGCCGCAGCCGCTCGAGGTCCTGTTGCAATGGCTCAACAGGCAGTCGGCGGCGCCGAAACGCGGCGCCACCGGGAGCCCATCGGTCGCGCCGGAATTCGCCGCCTGAACGCGGCTGTCTTACGGCTGGGCCGCGCTCCAGAGCATCGAGAGCCCGGCTGCGATCATGATCGCATCCATCACCAGGCGGAACACGTCCGGCCTCAGATGCAGCACGAAGCGTTTTGCGATGAAGGCACCTGACATCAGCGAGGAGCCCGCGATCAGGCCCTTCACGAACACATCGCCCGTCAGCGCGCCGAAACGCTCGAAGGTCACTGATTTCGCGAAGTAGAGGCCGAGTGATGAGGCCGCTTCGGTGGCGAGGAAAGCGCCCTTGCTCAGCCCGTAAAACAGGAACAGCGGCACGCTGAGCGGGCCGGTCGAGACGACGATGCCTGTGAGATAGCCGATGACGGCGCCGCCGACGGCCAGATGCCAGAGATTGGCTTTGAGGTCATGCCGCGCCAGCCAGTGCCGCACCGGCACCATCGCGATCAGGAAGATACCGATGGCGAGATCGACGACGTGCGAGGGCAGCGCCAGCAATGTCCGCGCACCAAGCGCTGCGGCGGGAATGCCCGTGACCGAATAGGCCGCGCAGGCCCGCCAATCGACCTCACGCCACCAGGCCAGAATCCGCGAGAAGTTCGCCATCACGGAGGCGACCGCCATGATCGGCACGGCCTCCTTCGGCCCATAGGCATAGACCAGCACCGGCATCAGCATGATCGACGAGCCGGTGCCGACGATGCCTGAGATGGTGCCGGCGACGAGGCCGACGCTGAGGACGAAGAGAAAGGCCAAGACAGTCTCCACGAATCGGGAGAGTTTAGCCCTTGGCAGCGATACCGGCGATCCGCGCCGGGCGAGGGAACCTGTGCTTGCCGCGGGCTTTTCGAATTGCAATCATCGGTGCGAACCGGGATCATGATGCCGTGACCCTCACGTCTCTCAGAAGCAACGTGCGCGACCTTTACGAGGGTGCGACGTCGAGCGGCGTGCGCTTCCGCTATGCGCTGCTCGTCTTCGATATCGTGACGGTGCTGTTCATCATCGCAACCTCGTTCCTGCAGCCCAGTGAAATCATTGAAACGCTCGATGTCCTGTTCGGCGTCATGCTACTTGCCGACTTCTCGGCCCGGCTCCTCGTCGATCGGCATCCGTTTCGAAAATTCACTGAAATCGCAACGTGGGCCGACATGGTTGCGATCGTATCCTTCCTGGCGCCACTTGCCGGCGAGGCGGGCGGTTTTCTCCGGATCCTGCGAACCTTGGGGCTGCTTCGTGACTACCAGATGCTGGTGAGGTTGCGCATCGATTCTCCGTTCTTTCGTCGCAACGAAGACGTCATCTTCGCCGTCACGAACCTGGCAGTCTTCATATTCGTCATGACCGGGATCGTTTACGAGACCCAGAAATTTCGCAACGACGAGATCCGGAACTATGCCGACGCCCTGTATTTCACCGTCACGGCACTGACGACGACCGGCTTTGGCGACATCACCCTGTCGGGCACGGTCGGTCGCTTGATAACCGTCGTGATCATGATTTTCGGCGTAACGCTGTTCTTCAATCTCGCCCGCGCGCTCCTCAGTCCCAACAAGGTGCGATTTCCGTGTCCGGCTTGCGGGCTCCAGAGGCACGACGCCGATGCGGTGCATTGCAAGGCCTGTGGCAAGATCCTCAATATTCCCGATGAAGGGGCAACCTGAAGGGCTCTCACTGCCGGCGATGCGGGTGGACGTCTTTCGATGGTGACATCATGCCAGTGTTTTGCCCGACGGATCAATGTGTATTTCGGAATAGCCGCAAGTCATTGACCGGGCAGGGGGCGGCTACTGTGCATGGGGTTGTTTTTCACTTTTTTGCTTTGACCGTTCCGGTGCTGAAAGCAGCAGGGGCCGGCAACGACGATTTCGATCTGGATGCGGTGCCTGTAAACGTCATCGATGGCAGGAACTTGCGGTGAGGGTCACCGCAGCACCACCCATGCCGGCGCGTGATCGCTCGCGCCATCCTCGCCGCGGATCTTCCTGTCGACGCCGGCTCTTGCCAGACGCGGGGCGAGGGCAGGGCTGAGCAGGAGATGATCGAGCCGCAGCCCTGCGTCGCGCGGCCAGCGGTTTCGCTTGTAGTCCCAGAACGTGTAGATGCGCTGGCCCGGGTAGAGCTCGCGCACCGCGTCGCACCAGCCTTGTTCGACCAGCGATGCAAAGGCCGCGCGGCTCTTCGGCTGGATCAGCGCATCCTTGTCCCAGGAGCGCGTCGGGTAGATGTCGATCTCGGTTGGTGCGACGTTGTAGTCGCCGGCGAGCACCACGGGCAGATCCTGCTTGATGAACGTCTTGGCGTGGCGCTTGAGCCGCGCGAACCAGTCGAGCTTGTAGTCGAATTTCGGCCCCGGCTGCGGATTGCCGTTCGGCAGGTAGATGCTGGTGACGATGATGCCGCGCACGGCAGCTTCGATGTAGCGGGCTTCGAGATCGCCAGGTTTTCCCGGCAAGCGGTCGCGGGTGAGAATGGGCTCGGCATTGCGGGCAAGGATGGCGACGCCGTTCCATGTCTTCTGTCCACACCAGACCGCGCCGTAGCCGGCCTTTTCGATCGCAGCCGCCGGAAATTCGCCATCACTTGCCTTCAACTCTTGAAGCGCGACGACATCGGGCTTTGCGACGCGCATCCATGCCAACAGATTGGGCAGGCGGCGGTTGATGTTGTTGATGTTGAATGTCGCAATCTTCATGTAGAGCTACCGGCTCCTGCCTTCCGTCACCGGAGATACAATGTCCAGATTGAGCTTTGTTGCCATCGCACTCGTCGTCGCGTTCTCCGGAGGCGCATCGGCACAATCGTCCGATCCGCGCGGCGCGTGCAAGGCGGACTACGACAAATTCTGCGCCGGCATCGCGCCGGGCGGCGGCCGCGTCGTCGCCTGCCTCAACGGCAAGCGCGACCAGCTCAGCGACACCTGCAAGGCGGCGCTGGACAGCCGCAAGAAGTAAGTCAAGAAGTAAGTCAAGAAGTAAGTCTCGTGTCCCGGACGCGCGTAGCGCGAGCCGGGACCCAACAGAAGGCGACACAATGCACTGTTGAGATGTGGGCCCCGGCTCTGCAGCGCACTAAGCCGCGAAGTGCGGCGCTTCGCGCTGCGTCCGGGGCACGAGAGCATTGACTAGGACGGCAGCGGAGGCGGGGCAGCCGGCTGCTCGATCGGCGGTGGGGAAGGCGGCTGCCCGGCACTCGCCTCGGGCTCCGGCCTTGCCAGCGGCTCCACCACATCGCCGCCCTTGTAGACGCGCGCATAGCGGTGGCCGAGGCTGGTCAGCACCTCGTAGCCGATCGTGCCGAAATGGTGTGCGAGTTCGTCGACGGTGATGCCGTCGCCGAGCAGCGTGACCATGTGACCGCGCCGCGCCGCGTTCGGCGGCAGGTCGGTGATGTCGATGGCGATGAGGTCCATCGAGATGCGGCCCGCGATCGGGCAGCGCTTGCCGGCCACGATGACGTCGGCGCCGCGGGTGCCGTCATTGGAGCTGGCGGCACGGAAATAACCGTCGGCATAACCGACCGCGATGATCGCAAGTTTCGTCGGCCGCCGCGCGGTCCAGGTGCCGCCATAGCCGACGCTCTCGCCGCGCTCGATATTGCGGATTTGCACGATGCGCGCCTTGAGCTCGACCACCGGCTGCATGGGATTGTCGGCCTCCGGCGTCGGGTTGACGCCGTAGAGCGCAGCCCCTGGTCGGACCAGGTCGAACTGGAATGGCGCACCGAGGAAGATGCCGGAGGAATTCGCGAGGGCCGCCGGGACGCCCGTGAACTCGCTGGCAATGCTCCGAAAGGTCGCGAGCTGCTTGGCATTCATGGGGTTGTTGAGCTGCTCGGCCGAGACCAGATGGCTCATCACCAGCGTGATGCCGTGATCGCCGGCGTTGATGCGGGGGATGATGGCCTGCGCGTCCGCAAGCGTCAGGCCGAGCCGGTTCATGCCGGTGTCGATGTGAACAGCCGCGCCCCCGGTCCAGCCGCTGCGGCGGCAGAATACGTCCCATTCGGCGAGCTCGTTCAGATCGCCGATCACCGGACGGCAATTGAACTTGGCGTAGTGCTCGCCGGTGTTCTGGAAATAACCGCCGAGCACGTAGATCGTGGGCTCCGGCACGGCGGCGCGCACTTTGCGCGCCTCCTCGAGGGTGGCGACGAAGAAGGTCCTGCAGCCCGCTCTGCTCAGCGCCCGTGACACCTGCTCGGCGCCGCAGCCATAGGCGTCGGCCTTGATCACCGCAGAGCATTCGGCCGGCACCGCCGTCTTCTCGAGCTTGCGCCAATTGGCGATGATCGCATCGAGATCGACGGTCAGCACGCCGCCATAGGCCGCGAGCGCGGCAGCCTGATTGGCCTCCGCGGAGAGAAGGCCGGATTGCGAGAGGGTTTTCGGGTCGGACGCCATTGTCATGGCGCCGTTTTACGCAAGTGGCCGGTCCGGTTCAAGGAACTCAGTAGTCGTTGTCGCTGCGAGCCGGCAGCTGGCTGTCAGGCGCAAGATCGCCGAACCGCGTGACCGAGGCTTCGAACGCCAGATCGACGGTGCCGGTCGGGCCGTGGCGCTGCTTGCCGATGATGACCTCGGCCTTTCCGTGCGCAAGACTCATGTCGAGCTGCCACTTCTCGTGTTCAGGCGTGCCTGGGCGGGGCTCCTTCATCGCGAGGTAATATTCCTCGCGGTAAACGAACAGCACAACGTCGGCGTCCTGCTCGATCGATCCGGATTCGCGCAAGTCGGAGAGCTGCGGTCGCTTGTCGTCGCGGGATTCGACCTGGCGTGAGAGCTGGGACAGCGCGATCACGGGAACGTTGAGCTCCTTGGCGAGCGCTTTCAGGCTGGTGGTGATCTCCGTGATTTCCTGCACGCGGCTGTCACTGGCGCGCTTGCTCGAGCCCGAGAGCAGCTGGATGTAGTCGATCACGAGCAGATCGAGGCCCTTCTGGCGCTTCAGCCGGCGCGCCCGCGCCATCAGCTGCGCGATCGACAGACCGCCGGTGGCGTCGACATAGAACGGCAGCGATTGCAGCTCGATCGAGACCTCCCGGATCTTCTCGAAATCGGCTTCCGAGATGCCGCCGCGGCGGATGTGGGAGGAGGGAACGCCGGTGCGCTCGGCCACGATACGTGTGGCGAGCTGGTCGGCCGACATTTCGCAGGAGAAGAAGCCGATCACGCCGCCATTGGCAGCCTTCGTGGTGCCGTCGGCCTGGAGTTCCGGAACGTAGGCGCGTGCGACATTGTAGGCGATGTTGGTCGCGAGCGAGGTCTTGCCCATGCCGGGACGGCCCGCGACGATGATGAGGTCGGAGTGCTGCAGGCCGCCCATCTTGGTGTCGAGGTCGCGCATGCCCGTCGAGATGCCGGACAGTTTCCCGTCGCGCTGGAACGCCTTTGCCGCGAGATCGACCGCGACCGCCAACGCCTGCGAGAACTTCTGGAAACCGCCGTCATAGCGGCCGGATTCGGCGAGTTCATAAAGCTTGCGCTCGGCGTCCTCGATCTGCGCCCGTGGCTGGAAGTCGACCGGTGCGTCGTAGGCGACGTTGACCATGTCCTCGCCGATGCCGATCAGGTCGCGCCGCAACGAGAGGTCGTAGATGGTGCGGCCGTAGTCCTGGGCGTTGATGATGGTGGTAGCTTCGGCGGCGAGCCGCGCCAGATATTGTCCGATGGTCATGCCGCCGACATCGGTATCGGCTGGCAGGAACGTCTTCAGCGTGACGGGCGTCGCGATCTTGCCCATCCGGATCAGGCTGCCGGCGGTCTCGAAGATCGTCTGGTGCAGCGGTTCGAAGAAATGCTTCGCCTCCAGGAAGTCGGAGACGCGGTAGAAGGCGTCGTTGTTGACCAGGATCGCGCCCAGAAGGCTCTGTTCCGCCTCGATATTATGCGGCGCGCTCCGATAGGCGGGAGTCCCGGCATCGGGCGCGAGTTTGAGAACGTTCGAATCAGTCAGGGCCATGGTCGGAGGTGCTTAGCAATTTTCTTGGGCAGATGCGGGGCCGGGATAAAGCGCCGCCGCAGGCGAAAGCGGAAGCAAAAGCTGATCGCTATCAACCGCTCAGTTAAAATGGTGGATGATTAGCAGTCGCAGCATGCGCCGCGCTTGACGGATTTCCGCGGAACTCGCGCGGCGCGGCAGCGGCCGCGCCATCGAAAAATACTGAAACCCATGAACCCTATCGACTGGCGGGCAGACGTATTGAGAGCGCGCGAAATGACGCACGCTGGCCGCATTCGGCTCGGTTCAGACCAGCAGGAGGTAGACCAGCGCGACCAGGGCGGCCCCGACGCCGGTGACGATCAGGGCATAATCGGTGCGGAGGTCGTCCGGCACGTCGAATGAGGTTCGGGTCTCTTTGCTCATGGCGACGGTCTAAGACAGCCCCGACCAGACTTATGTGAAGCAGATCACATCTCCCCGGATTCTTTCGGGGATAATGCGGAACAGCCAGGCCGGCCGGGGATTGTCCTAACCCCCGCCAACAGGGACGTGAGGCAAGCGATGCAGCCAGAACGGCAGCACCAGAACTGGCGAAGCGAGGCTGGCAGCCGGCTTTGGCTGTCCGGGCTGATCGCGGCCATGGAGCACGCGGAACGGCCCGACGTCCGTCGCCAGCCGGTCGCACCCGAGATCCTGCTGCAGCTGCGCGCGCAACTGGCGCTGACGGCCTCTTCCCGGACCTCCCTGATGTCGACCCTGCGTCACTAGGACTTGGGGTCTATTCACCAGCCAGCTTGAGCCTGGGCATGGCCGAGGCCTCACGCGCCCGCAGCCGGGCTTCCTCCCGCTGGATGTAGTCGCGGGTCATCGGCACCACGCCCTGGCGACGGGTCAGCTGGATCTGGAAGTTCATCATGGCTTGCTTGCGGAACGTCATCTCGCAGGCCGCCAGATAGAACTCCCACATCAGGGCGAAGCGCTCGTCGTAGAGCTGCACCGCCTCCTCGCGCCGCGCCATGAAGCGCTCTCGCCAGGCCTTCAGCGTCTCGGCATAGTGCAGGCGCAGAATCTCGATGTCGCAGACCAAGAGGCCCGCCCGCTCGATCGCCGGCAGCACCTCCGACAGGGCGGGGATGTAGCCGCCGGGGAAGATGTATTTGGCGATCCAGGGATTGGTCGAGTCCGGGCCCTGCGAACGGCCGATCGCGTGCAGCAGGATGACGCCGTCCTCGCTCAGCAATTCGGCGCAGCGCTGAAAATAGGCATCGTAGAACCTTGCCCCGACATGTTCGAACATGCCGACCGAGACGATGCGGTCGAAGGTACCGTCAATGTCGCGATAATCCTGGAGCTGGAATCTGGCCGAGTCCGTCAGGCCCTTTTCGGCAGCGCGCGCATTGGCGACCTGCAACTGCTCGGTCGACAGCGTGATGCCGGTGAGGTCGGCGCCCGCGATCTCGGCGAGATAGAGCCCGAGGCCGCCCCAGCCGGAGCCGATGTCGAGCACGCGCTGGCCGTCCTTGATGAGGAGCTTCGCTGCAATGTGCCGCTTCTTGGCAAGCTGCGCGTCGTCGAGCGGCATCTCGGGCGTTTCGAAATAGGCGCAGCTATATTGCTTGTCGGCATCGAGAAAGAGCGAATAGAGCCGGCCGTCGAGATCGTAGTGATGGGCGACGTTGTGGCGGGCGCGGGTGCGGGGATTGAACTGCTTCAGGTGCCGCGTCAGGTAGCGCAGGTGCCACCACGGTTTAGCCCAGTGTGGCAATAGGTCGGGTTGATTGAGCAGGATCGCGAGGGCATCGGCTATGGTGCCGCGCTCGACCACGAACTCGCCGTCCATATAAGCCTCGCCGAGCCCGAGCTCGGGATTGATGAGGCTCTTCCGCTCCGCGTCCGCGGTAACGAAGCGCACCGCGACCGGCTCGCCGGAGCCGTCGCCGACGGTGAACTTCGATCCGCTTGAGCTGGTCACCGTCATCGACCCGCGCCGGATGAATTGAGACAGGAATCTGTGCAACAAACGGTCCATCGACATGTCCTCTCGAGCGAACCCGAAAGATGCGACTAACCCGGCCTTCACATCTGACGCCCAGGCGCCGCAACGGTTCCTATGCGTTTGCATCCAAATCTAGCGAGGCGGTTCCGGCTGCGCTATTGCGCTGTATTCAAAGCCGATATTCGAAAATGGCTTAATCACATCCTTGCGCGCGGAGCCTGCTTCCATTCGCAGCTTAATCGGTTAAAAGGTGACCGCCGCCGCGCCGGAGGCCGGCTGCATTCGCGGAATTCAATGGAGATGATGGGAATGTCGAGCCGAGCGCTCAGCCTCGCGACGGTATTGCTTCTGACCGGCTTCGGCGCGGCCGATACCGTTCTTGCGCAGGCGACGAACCTCGAGGCCGGCAAGACCCCGTCCCAGCTTTTCGCGCAGACCTGCAACGCCTGCCACAAGAGCCCGCGCGGACTCCTGAAGTCCGTCACGCCGAGCTCGTTGCCGGGATTCCTGCGCCAGCACTACACCACGAGCTCGGACATGGCGGGCGTCCTCGCCTCCTACCTGGTCTCCAACGGTGCCACCGACACCCGCTACCAGGCCAAGGACGGTAAGAAGGACGGCGCCAGGGAGAAGGAAGCCAACTCCGCTCCGGGCCAGTCGCCTGAGCATCAGGGCCGCCGCCACCGCTCGCAAGAGGCCGCCAGGCCGGAGGGCGAGGGTGCTACTCCGGCCCCCGAGGGCGCGCGCCAGAAGCGCGCGGCGCGACCCGCCGAGGAAGGTGCGACGCCGGAGGGACAGGCAGCGCCCGAGCCGCGCAAAGGCAAGCGGCGCGCCAAGCCGGGCACTGAGGAAGCTCCGAAGGTCGATGCCGCCGCGCCGGCGACCGAGGACAAGAAGAGCGAGCCAAAGCCTGAGGCCGTCAAGCCCGACAGCGTCAAGCCCGACAGCGTCAAGGCCGAGCCCGACAGCGGCAAGGCCTCCGACAAGCCCGTTGAGGCCAGGCCGGACAGTTCGAAGGTCGAGACGCGCGGCAGCGAAGCTCCGGCAATGCGACCCGACCCGGTCCCGCAGGTGGCGCCGGCTGCACCTGCCGCGGCAAAGCCCGCCGAACCAGCGTCGTCCAAGCCGGCGGACGAGGCCGCTTCCAAGCCGGCCGCGCCTGCAGCGAGCCCCGAGCCGGCGGCCAGGCCGCAGCAGGACCCGGCACCGCCCGCGACCGCTGCAGCCCCGCCGGCGCCGTCCGGCCCGCCGGTACCGCCGATCTCGCGCTAGATCCGCTACCTTCTCGCCGACATGCGGAGGCCGCTTTCAATGCGGTCTCCGCATCGCATTGACTACGACTAGAGTGCTACTCTAGAGTGATACTCTAAGGCGTCGATGGCTGCGAGCGTGCGAGACGATCTGTTGGCAGCCGGCCTGCTGGTGTTCGACCGCGTCGGCTTCGAAGCCGCGACGGTGGCCGCGATCCGCACCCGGGCCCGCGCCTCCAACGGCAGCTTCTTTCATGCCTTCGGTTCGAAGAAGGAGCTCGCCGGTGCGCTGCTCCTGGAGGTCTTGCGGCACTATCACGCCGCGGTGCTGGCCGCGCTCGATCCCGTGCCCGATGCGGAGCAGGGCATCGATCGCCTGATCCGGGCGCATCTCGACTGGGTCGTGACCAGCCGGCGCGAGGCGCGCTACCTCTTCGAGATTTCACGCAGCGAATGGGGCGAGGACGTGCGCGATGCCCAGCGCGCGCAGAACGCGCGGCTTGCCGAAGGCATCGAGCGCTGGCGGGCGCCGCTTGTTGCAGGCGGCGAGCTGCTGCCGATGACGCCGGTGATGTTCGTCAGCCAGCTCATCGGTCCGGCGCAGATCTTCTGCCGTGCCTTCCTGTCGGGGCGTGACCGCACCGATCCGCGCAGTGAGGCCGACACCCTGAGCGCTTGCGCCATTCGTGCGCTGAGGCCACTCGATCGCATCAACAAGCAATAGGGAGAGACCGCATGCGGGCCGAAGCTGATCCGGAATTCGCAGCCGTTGCCGAACGCATCCACGCCAATGTCGGCCGGCAGGGTTTCATGAACCTGGTGGGCGCCGAGCTCTCCGAATTGTCGCGCGGCACCTGCACCATCGCGGTGGAGCGCCGGCCGGAGCTGCTTCAGCAGCACGGCTTCTTCCATGGCGGCGTGACCGCCTTCCTGGTCGACAACGCCACGACGATCGCGGCCGCGACCTCGCGCGGCCAGGCGGCGCTGACGGCCGAATACAAGCTCAACCTGTTGTCGCCAGCGGTCGGTGAGAAGCTGATCTGCCGGGCAAAGGTGATCAAGCCGGGCCGACAGGTCGCTGTGGTTGCGGCCGACGTGTTCTGCGTCAGCGACGGAGTTGAGAAGCACACGGCAACCGCGCTGGCCTCGATCGCGATGCTGAGCGAGGATGTCGCCGGCAAAATGAAAAGCCCGGCCGCCTGAGGCGACCGGGCTTTCTTGTTCGTCATTCCGGGTTCGATGCTTCGCATCGCCCCGGAATGACGAGCTGGCGTACTTACTTCTCTTCCGCAGCCGGGGCCGGCTCGACTTCGTCGTGCTGGGCGTCCGGATCGAAGAACTCGCCGGCGGCGGCGATCGCCTCGGCAGCCGCATCGCGGTCCTCGTTGCGGGTCGAGATATCCTCGCCGCGGTTGATGCGCTCGGCCTCGTCCTGGCTGCGCGCGACCGTCACGGTGATCTCGACCTCGACCTCGGGGTGAACGGCGACGGTGATCGTGTGCTTGCCGATGGTCTTGATCGGCGCATCGAGCTGGATCTGCGGGCGAGCCAGCGAAACGCCATCGGCTTCGAACGCGATGACGATGTCACGCACGTTGACCGAGCCGAACAGCTGGCCGGCTTCCGACGCCTGGCGGATCACGATGATGTTCTTGCCTTCGATCTTCTCGGCGACCTTGGACGCCTCGGCCTTCGAGGCGAGGTTGCGGGCCTCGAGCTCGGCCTTCATGCCGTCATACTTGGCCCGGTTGTCGGCGGTGGCGCGCAGCGCCTTGCCGCGCTTGAGCAGGAAATTGCGGGCATAGCCGTCGCGAACCTTCACGACTTCGCCCATCTGGCCGAGCTTGTTGACGCGTTCCAGCAAAATGACTTCCATATTCGTTCTCCTCTTGAAGTGCTCTGTAGGTTTCAGTTTCGGGGTGACTTAAGGCGTTGGCAGTGGTGGCGGCTGCCGGCCGCGCAGGAAGCGCTCGCGAAAGCCGAACACGGCATCCGCAAGACCGAGGATGACCATCGCGAGCACGGGCCACCCGAACACGACGACGACAACGTAGGTCGAGCCGAGCCAGAATGTGCGGCTCTTCAGCGCGAGCGTCAGCGTATGCAGCACGGCGAAACCGGTCAGCGCATAGGCCATCATCAGCGCGGCCGTGGCGATCTGCGCGACGATGGCAAGCAGTCCGCCGGTGAAGCAGAAGGCCAGCGCGATGCAGAGCGCCACCAGGGTCATTGGCGGCAGTTCGGCCGCCATCAGATCCGGCCAGGGACGGCGCAGCCGGCCCGACGTCGCGGTCACCTTTGCGCTGAGCCAGAGGTTGAGAGTCAGCGTCATCATCGCGATGATCGTGGCGCCGGCCGGGACCATGCGCACCAGCGCGTCGACGAACTGGCTGGCTTCGCCCGAGGTTTGCGGGTCGGTGGTGCGGAGCAGGCGCATCAGCCCGCGCCGCAGCGTGCCGGTGATGGTCTCGGCGTCGCTGCCGAGCGTGAGCAGGGCGGCCATCGTGGTCAGTGTGGCGAAGCCTGCGATCCAGAGCAGGAGGCGGCCGACCGGATACCACTCGATCTCGGGGGCTGGCGCCGATTTGGCGGAGGCGGCGTCCGGCGCGAGACTTCCCACCGGCCGGCCGAGCAGGGCGAGATGGCCGAGCCACCAGGCCGGCAACGCGACGGTGACGGCGAAGGCGATGCAGTAGGGCAGGCCGAACAGGGCGCCGAGGCCGGTCGCAGCGGCAATGCCGCCGAGGCTGGCGCAAAGCGGTCCCCAGCCGATCGCGGCGACCATCAGCGGCAGCGGTGCGAGATAGAACAGGACGAGCGAGATCATCGCGCCCGAGATGATCGAGGCGAACATCAGGGCCGACGCGGCGCCGGCGATCAGGGCAATGAGTCCAAATGCCATCATCAGCTGTCCCGCTCCCTTCGAGCGGTTAGAGGCGTCGTTTGCCCCAACCATCGGCGACCGGACGACCCGGAAGCCTTATGAGTTCAGAAAGTCACGACCGGCGGCCCAGCGGCCGCCGGTCGAATTGGTCGTATCAGCGAATGACGTAGGGCAGGAGGCCCAGGAAGCGCGCGCGCTTGATGGCGCGGGCGAGTTCACGCTGCTTCTTTGCGGACACCGCCGTGATGCGGCTCGGCACGATCTTGCCGCGCTCGGAGACGTAACGCATCAGCAGCTTGGAGTCCTTGTAGTCGATCTTCGGCGCATTGGCACCCGTGAACGGGCAGCTCTTGCGACGACGGAAAAACGGGCGACGTGCACCAGCTTCAGCCATTGGTCTTACTCCCCATCCGTCGTGGTTTCAGCTTCGTCGCGCGGACGGCGCGGGCCGCGATCGCCGCGGAAACCACCCTCGCGGTCACCACGGAAGCCGCCTTCACGCTCGCCGCGGAAGCCACCGCCACGATCGTCACGCTCGCGATCGCGGTCGGCCTTGCGCATCATCGCGGACGGGCCTTCCTCGAGCTCCTCGACGCGGACGCTGAGATAGCGGATCACGTCTTCGCTGATGCGCTCCTGCCGCTCGATCTCGGCGATCGCCGCAGACGGCGCGTCGATGTTGAGCAGCACGAAGTGCGCCTTGCGGTTCTTGTTCATGCGGTAGGTAAGGGAGCGCACGCCCCAATTCTCGGTCTTGGTGATCTTGCCGCCGAGACCTTCGACGATACCGGTCATCTGCGCAGTCAGCTCTTCGACCTGCTGCGGGCTCGCGTCCTGGCGCGCAAGAAAAACATGCTCGTAAAGAGGCATGGACGTCCTTTCCTCATGTTGGCGCATCGCCCGGCGTCAAACCCTTAAGAGACCTTCGGAAAGGACTCTGGGATCAAGCTCAGAAGGCGGAAACACGGGACGACGGACCGACTGGCCCTGCCACACCAAAATCACGAATGATTTGCTGAGACCGTCCGTTCAGCTCCCGGCCGGGGTCTGCGGATGGGCGCCTTATACGGATTTTGGCTGGCTTTGCAAGGTTGGAGGGGCATTCTCAAGCCGAGCCGGGGGCCGCCCCTCCGACGGCAGCCAGACCCCATCCTCCGATACCAAAATTCGGCTTGATCTACTTGTTTGTATGACATACAAACAAGTCAGCGGAGATGATCCCATGGCGGAAACGTCGACTGATGAGCCGCTCGAGGCGGCGGGCGACCCCAAGCACGCCGCGCGTGCGACGCGTTCGGCCGGCCGCAAAATGCGGTCGCTGCTCCTGGATGCTGCGAGCCCGCTGTTTCGGGAGCGGGGGCTGTCCGGCACGGCAATCACCGACATCGCGGCTGCCGCGGACGCGTTCCCGAGCCAGATCACCTATTACTTCCGCACCAAGGAGGCGCTGTTCGTCGAATGCGCCTGCCGCGATCTGCTGTATCTGGCGCGTGCGGCCGAGCAGGCGGCGCTGAGGGCGCGCACGCCGCGGGAATATATCCACGCGCTGGCCGCGACGGTGACGGCGAGCGATTCGGTCGCTTTTTTCGCGGAAGCGCTGACATTGACGCGTCGTCGCCAGGATCTCGCACCGCTGGTCGAGCGGACCATCGAGCGCCTGCACGGTGAAGGCGCGCGCGCCTATGCTGGCCAGGTGGCGCGGCACGGCTGGCGCTCCCTGCGTGCGCCCGACGAAACCTCGCGGCGGTTCTGGGCCGTCGCCATCGGCGTCATTCTCGAAGGCTATGCCATGGGCCGTTCGCCCGAGGAGCTCTGCGCCGAGATGCTGCGCGTGCTGGGCGAGCAGGCGAAATCCACTGAAGACACCGGGCGCCTGCGTCTCGTCGAGGAGGCCGGCGCATCCAGCAATTCGAATGAGGAGGGTTAGGCCATGACCGCGCTTCGCATGCGTGCCCGCGATTTCCTGACCGACGATCAACTCGCCGACGTGCGCCAGCGCGTGACATGGAAAGGCGTGGCGCTGATCGCGCACGCCTGGACATTGATCATCGGTGCCATCGCCTTGGTCGCGTGGTGGCCCAATCCGATCACCTACGTCCTGGCCGTCGCCATCATCGGCTCGCGCCAGCTCGGCCTTGCGATCCTGATGCATGACGGTGCTCATGGCTGCCTGTCCGCCGACGAGAAGACCAATCTGGCGCTAAGCCAGTGGTTCTGCGCCTATCCGCTGTTTGCGGAGACGCGCAGCTACCGGCGCTATCACCTTCAGCACCATGCGCGCACCCAGCAGGAGGACGACCCCGATCTCGTGCTGTCGGCGCCGTTTCCGATCACCAGGCTGAGCTACCGCCGCAAGTTCATTCGCGACATCACCGGCCAGACTGGCTACCAGCAGCGCAAGGCGCAACTGCTCAACGCGCTTGGGCCAAAGGACTGGCCGTGGCGGCGGCGTGCGGCGCATTTCTGGGAGAAGCTTGGCCCGCAATGCATCGTCAACGCGATCATGTTTGCGGCGCTCGCTGCGGCTGGCGTGTGGTGGGCCTATCCGCTGCTATGGCTGGTGCCGCTCCTGACCTGGATGATGGTCATCACCCGCATTCGCAACATTGCAGAGCACGCCGTCGTCCCCGATAGCAGCGATCCCCTGCGCAACACCCGCACCACGCATGCCAATTTTCTCGAGCGCCTGTTCATCGCGCCGTATTACGTGAACTATCACCTCGAGCATCATCTGTTGTTCTACGTGCCCTGCTACAATCTGCCGAAGGTGCATCGCCTCCTCAGTGCGAGCCGGCACGCCGGCCGCATGGAAGTGCAGCCGAATTACGCGGCGGTGCTGCGGCTGGCGACGGCCAGGCCGAACCGCGAGGATCGGCCGGGACAACTCGTCAACAGTGCGCGCCGCGCGCAGTCCGGGGCGGACGTCGATGCCAACCAGACCGCCGGCGGGTTTTGAGGAGGCGCATTCCCCGTTGAATGCTGGTCGAAGCCCCCATCTCGGCTTGACAGTGCAGCCCCGGACGGTGTCTACGGCCCCCTTTGGAGCATGATCCGGAACCATGGCCTAAGGCCGTGCGCAATCGGCTGCCGGTTCTCGATAGGACCATGCCCGACAAGCAGGGAGCGCCGATGACGGCTGCATTCACATTTCCTGGGCAGGGTTCCCAGGCGGTCGGCATGGGCAAGGCCCTGGCCGACGCCTTTCCGGTGGCGCGCGCCGTATTCGACGAGGTCGATGCCGCGCTTGGCGAGAAGCTGACGGCCACCATCTGGGAAGGTCCGGCCGAAACCCTCCAGCTCACCGAGAACGCCCAGCCGGCGCTGATGGCGGTGTCCGTCGCCACGCTGCGCGTCCTGGAGGCCGAGGCTGGTTTTTCCGTGGGACGAGATGCCGCCTTCGTCGCAGGTCATTCGCTTGGTGAATATTCGGCGCTGGCCGCGGCCGGCAGCCTGACGGTTTCGGATACCGCCCGTCTGCTTCGCACGCGCGGTCTCGCAATGCAAAAGGCCGTCCCGGTCGGCGCCGGCGCGATGGCCGCGCTGCTCGGTCTCGACTATGAAGCCGCCATGGAGGTCGCCGGCGAGGCGGCGCAGGGGCAGGTCTGCCAGGCCGCCAACGACAATGGCGGCGGGCAGGTGGTGGTCTCGGGCGACAAGGCCGCGGTCGACCGCGCCGTCGAGATCGCCAAGGCCAAGGGCGCCAAGCGCGCGATGCTGCTGCCGGTGTCCGCGCCGTTCCATTGCAAGCTGATGCAGCCGGCTGCGGACGCCATGGCGGCCGCGCTGGCCGAGGTCACGATCAAGGCGCCGGCCGCGCCGCTGGTGTCGAACGTGCTGGCAAGCGCCATCACCGATCCCGACGAGATCCGCCGCCGCCTGGTCGAGCAGGTCACCGGCACGGTGCGCTGGCGTGAGTCGGTCGCTTACATGGCCGGGCAGGGCGTCACCCGCTTCTTCGAGATCGGCGCCGGCAAGGTGCTGACAGGTCTCGTCAAGCGCATCGCGGACGGTGCCGTGGGCGTTGCGGTCGGCGGTCCGAACGATATTGCCGCCGCCAGGGATGCATTGGCCGCTGCGAAGCAGGCTTGAAGCGCGATGAATGGTCGCCGCGCTTGAGTTCTCGAGTTGACGCATGATCTTTCCGGAAAACCGCTGCGCATTTTTCCGGGTCGTGCTTTGGAGGAGTTATCGATGTTCGATCTGACTGGCCGAAAGGCGCTCGTCACCGGCGCGACCGGCGGCATCGGCGGCGCGATCGCGCAGGCGCTGCACGCGCAGGGCGCCACCGTTGCGATATCGGGGACGCGGAAGGAAGTGCTGGACGAGCTTGCGGGCAAGCTCGGCGAGCGCGCCCATGTGCTGCCCTGCAATCTTTCCAAGGCCGACGAGGTCGAGGCGCTGGTGCCGGCTGCGGAAGCTGCGATGGGCCAGGTCGACATTCTCGTCGCCAACGCTGGCATCACGCGCGACAACCTCTTCGTGCAACTCCGTGACGAGGATTGGGATGAGGTCATCAATGTCAATCTGACCGCGACCTTCCGCCTGGCGCGCGCCGCAACCAAGCTGATGATGCGCAAGCGCTTCGGCCGCATCATCGCCATCACCTCGGTGGTCGGTGTCACCGGCAATCCGGGGCAGGGCAACTATACTGCGTCGAAGGCAGGCCTGATCGGCATGATCAAGACGCTGGGTGCCGAATATGCCAAGCGTGGCGTCACCGCGAACTGCATCGCGCCCGGCTTCATCAAGACGCCGATGACGGATGCGCTCAACGACAAGCAGCGTGAAACGATTCTAACCAAGGTTCCGGCCGCCCGCCTGGGTACGCCCGAAGACATTGCGGCAGCCGCGGTCTACCTGAGTTCGAACGAAGCATCCTATGTCACCGGGCAGACCATCCACGTCAACGGCGGCATGGCCATGATCTGACGCCTCGTGCCGCACTGCCGTCAAGGCGGTGCCGGATGCGGCAAACGGCCGTTTCCGGAGCGAAATGAGGCTTGTAGTCAAGGCAATTGAAGTATGATAACCGGACCTTCAACGGATGGGCAAAGAACGCCATTGCAGGTTTTTGAAACCCTGTATATTGGCGATGCGGAGCCTTTGGCCGTCGTTCGCCGGGCCTGCATCGGTTAGGATGGGCCAAATCAAGTTCGTAAGCGAAGGCAGTCAAACGACCACGACGGCTCGTATCGTCCCGGGGGGTCGGGTCTACAGGGAACAACACGAGGTTAAGCAATGAGTGACATTGGCGAGCGGGTTAAGAAGATCGTGGTCGAACACCTTGGTGTTGAGCCCGAGAAGGTTGTCGACAACGCGAGCTTCATCGACGACCTCGGCGCCGACAGTCTGGATACCGTCGAGCTGGTGATGGCGTTCGAGGAGGAATTCGGTTGCGAGATTCCGGACGACGCTGCGGAAACGATTCTCACCGTCGGCGACGCGACGAAGTTTCTCGAGAAGAACGCGAAGAGCTAAGCTCTTCATTTTCGCGGGGACAACATTGAAACCGGACGGGCCGCTTCGCAGCGGTCAGCCGGTTTCTTGTTATTGGCCGTGAGTCTTTCGATGCGGAGTTTTCGGATATGAGGCGGGTTGTCGTCACGGGTCTCGGCATGGTCTCGCCACTCGCCTGTGGCGTCGAGCCGACCTGGAAACGCATCCTCAACGGCGAAAGCGGTGCGCGCAGGATCGAGAGCTTCGATGTCTCCGATCTTCAGACCAAGATCGCCTGCACGGTCGTGCGCGGCGACGGGACCAACGGCAGCTTCAATCCCGACAAGTGGATGGAGCCGAAGGACCAGCGCAAGGTCGACGACTTCATCATCTTCGGCATGGCCGCGGCCGGCCAGGCGCTCGACGACGCCAACTGGCATCCCGAGACGGAAGAAGACAAGTGCGCGACCGGCACCATGATCGGGTCCGGCATCGGCGGCCTCAACGGCATCGCCGAAACCGCCATCCTCCTGAAGGAGCGTGGACCGCGCCGGGTGTCGCCGTTCTTCATTCCGGGCCGCCTGATCAATCTCGCCTCCGGCTACGTCTCGATCGCGCACGGGCTGAAGGGGCCGAACCATGCCGTGGTCACGGCCTGCTCGACCGGAGCGCATGCGGTCGGCGATGCTGCCCGCCTGATCGCACTCGGCGATGCCGATGTGATGGTCGCGGGCGGCGCCGAGTCGCCGATCAGCCGCATCGGCATTGCCGGCTTCAACGCTGCGCGCGCGCTCTCCACCGGTTTCAACGACACGCCCGAGAAGGCCTCGCGTCCCTACGACAAGGACCGCGATGGTTTCGTGATGGGCGAGGGCGCCGGCGTCCTCGTGCTGGAAGAGCTCGATCACGCCAGGCGCCGCGGCGCCAGGATCTACGCCGAGGTGATCGGCTATGGCCTCTCGGGCGACGCCTATCACATCACCTCGCCGTCGCCTGACGGCGATGGCGGCTTCCGCAGCATGTTGGCGGCGCTGAAGCGCGCGGGCCTCACGCCGTCCGATCTCGACTACATCAACGCGCACGGCACCTCGACGCCGCTCGGCGACGAGATCGAGCTCGGCGCGGTCGAGCGTCTGCTCGGCAATGCCGCTTCCAAGGTTGCGATGTCCTCGACCAAGTCGTCGACCGGCCATCTCCTCGGCGCGGCCGGTGCGATCGAAGCGATCTTCGCGATCCTCGCGATTCGCGATAACGTCGTGCCGCCAACGATCAACCTCGACAATCCCTCGGTCGAGACTGCGATTGATCTCGTGCCGCACAAGTCGAAGGAGCGTGAGGTCAACGTCACGTTATCGAACTCTTTTGGTTTTGGCGGTACCAATGCGTCGGTGATCTTCCGCCGCTTGGCCGGTTAGTTTGCGTTTGAGACGAAACCACCGTTTTGCCGCATTCGGCGATAGTCATGGACGTGGGCGCGTGCATTTTGGCAGGGCAAGCGATTGTCGGCCGCGATTGAACCGGCAGGATTCAGGTTGTCTCGATGAGTGAAAGGCCGCCCATTTCACCCCGGAGTCCGCGGGCAGCGCTCGAGCCCGAGCAGCTCCCGCCGCCGCCCAAGCGGTCGGACCGCGCGCGCAATCCGCTCGTGATCGTCGGCAACGCCATCATCACCCTTCTGCTGATCTCCATGCTGGGCGCCGGCGGCGTCTATTATTACGGCCGGCAGCTGCTCGAGGCACCCGGGCCGCTTACGGAGGACAAGATCGTCAACATCCCGCAGCGCGCGGGCAAGCGTGACATCGCCGAGACGCTGAACAGGGAAGGGGTGACCGACATCAATCCCTGGGTGTTCATCGCCAGCGTCGCCGCGTTGAAGGCGAGCTCGGACCTCAAGCCGGGCGAGTATTCGTTCCAGAAGAACGCGTCGCTGCGCGACGTCATCGCCACCATCGTCGAGGGCAAGGTGGTGCAGCATGCCGTCACGATTCCGGAAGGCCTGACCTCCGAGCAGATCGTGGCGCGGCTGTCCGACAACGACATCTTCACCGGCAGCGTGCGCGAGCTGCCGCGCGAAGGCACGCTGTTGCCGGAGACCTACAAGTTCCCCCGCGGCACACCGCGCGAGCAGGTGGTCCAGCGCATGCAGCAGGCGCACAAGCGCGTGCTGGCCGAGATCTGGGAGCGCCGCAATCCCGACATTCCGGTCAAGACGCCGGAACAGCTGGTCACGCTGGCGTCCATCGTCGAAAAGGAAACCGGCAAGCCCGACGAGCGCAGCCGGGTCGCCGCGGTGTTCGTCAACCGATTGAAGCAGAGGATCAAGCTGCAGTCCGATCCGACGATCATCTACGGCCTCGTCGGCGGCAAGGGCACGTTGGGCCGGCCGATCAAGCGCAGCGAGATCACGCAGCCCTCGCCCTACAACACCTATGTGATCGAGGGTCTGCCGCCGGGCCCGATCTCCAATCCCGGCCGGGCCTCGCTCGAGGCCGCTGCCAATCCGGCCCGCACCCGCGACCTCTATTTCGTCGCGGACGGCACCGGCGGGCATGCCTTCACCGAGACCTACGACGCGCATCAGAAGAACGTCGCGAAGCTCCGCGCGATGGAAAAGCAGATCCAGAACGACATGGTCGAGCCGGCCGAGGAGGCGCAGCCACCGGCGGCCAGCGCGCCGGCGGCCGCCGATACCCCGACCGCGACCACGCCGGCGCGGCCGAGCCAGCAGAAGAAACCGCCGGCCACTCGTCCCGCCAATCCTGCGCCGGCCCGGCAGGGCGCGGTGCAATCCTCTCCGCCGGTGGTCCAGCGCTAAAGCATGATCCGGAAAAGTGCGCAGCGGTTTTCCGAAAAGATCATGCTTAAACAACAACCTAAAGCGCGATGACGATTCATCCAATCGCATCGCGCTTTAGACTTGCGGGCCTTGCCTGCGGACATTGCGGATTCCACTTTCCGGCAAAATAGTCTTAAGATTCGCGTGGCTTGATAGCCTCGCGAATCCCGTGTTCCTGGAGAATCTGAACCGATGGCCTTGTCGTCCATGACCGGCTTTGCCCGAAGCCACGGCGCGAGCGGGCCGTACACGTTCGAATGGGAATTGAAGTCGGTCAACGCCAAGGGGTTTGACCTCAGGGTGCGGCTGCCGCAAGGCTTCGAGGAGCTGGAGGCCCATGCCAAGAAGCACGCCGGCGAGCTTCTGTCGCGCGGGACGGTCTATGCCAATCTCAACGTCAAGCGCACCAATGCGGCCGCCACGGTCCGCATCAACGAGGACGTGCTCAATGCGGTCCTCAAGGCCGCCGCGCTGATCTCCGGCAAGGTCGACGCGGTGGCGCCGAGCATCGACGGCCTGCTTGCCATCAAGGGCGTGGTCGAGATCGCCGAGCCCGAGGGCGACGAGGAGGAGGACAAGGCCGCGCGTGCCGCCGCGGCCGAAACCTTCGACAAGGCGCTCGCCGACCTCGTCGAGATGCGCAGGCGCGAGGGGATTTCGCTCGGGCAGATCCTGACCCAGCGTGTCGACGAGATCGAGCAGCTTGCGAGCAAGGCGGAAGCTGCGCCGGGCCGCAAGCCCGAGGCGATCAAGACCAGGCTCGCCGAGCAGATCGCAACCCTGCTCGACACCTCGGACCGGTTCGATTCCGACCGCCTGATGCAGGAGGCGATCCTGATCGCCACCAAGGCCGACATCCGCGAGGAGCTCGACCGCATCGCTTCCCACATCGCGCAAGCGCGCGAATTGATCGGCAAGGGCGGCCCGATCGGACGCAAGCTCGATTTCCTCGCGCAGGAGTTTCACCGCGAGGTCAACACCTGCTGCTCGAAGTCGAACGACATCGAGCTGACCAACACGGGGCTGGCCATGAAGAACGTGGTCGAGCAGTTCCGCGAGCAGGTCCAGAATCTGGAGTGATCGATGACGACGGGCGGTCACGGAACTGACGGTGTCGAGCGGCGCGGATTGATGTTCGTGCTGTCCTCGCCCTCGGGCGCGGGCAAGACGACACTGTCCCGGCTTCTGATCGAGCGGATGCCGGGCCTCAGGATGTCGGTCTCCGCCACCACGCGCGCCAAGCGCCCCGGCGAGGTCGACGGGCGCGACTATCTGTTCGTCGACAAGGCCAGGTTCGACGCCATGGTGAAGGGCGACGAGCTGCTGGAGTGGGCGACCGTGTTCGACAACAGCTACGGCACGCCGCGCGCGCCGGTCGAAGCGGCGCTGTCGGCCGGGCAGGACGTGTTGTTCGACATCGACTGGCAAGGCACGCAGCAGCTGCGCGAGAAGGCGCGCGCCGACGTCGTCAGCGTCTTCATCCTGCCGCCCTCGGCCAGCGATCTCGAGAAGCGCCTGCATTCGCGCGCACAGGATTCCGACGAGGTGATCCGCAAGCGCATGAGCCGCGCCAGCCACGAAATGAGCCACTGGGCCGAGTACGATTACATCGTGATCAACCACGACATCGACGAGGCCTTCGCCGAGGTGCAGTCGATCCTGAAGGCCGAACGTCTCAAGCGCGAGCGGCGGATCGGCCTCGTAGGCTTCGTGCGAAGTTTGCAAGGTCAGCTTCAAGGTTAGGCCGGGACAGGCGCGGTCCCTCCTTCGCCAGCTGTTCCAGCATCGTCGTGATGACGTCGACATCGACGGCATCGGCGTCACGGCCTGCCGGCGCGCCATCGTGGTCCTCGCCGATCTCGGCGGCGGGGAGCTGGGGAGCCGCGGCGACGGTCTCGATTTGCTTGCCGACCACCTTCATCTCGACCTTGTCGCTCTTGACCTCGACAGGGTCTGCGGCCATGGCGGCGGCCCGTTGCCTGCGCGCGTCGATCAGCTCGATCTCGCGGCCGATCGCGGCGAGTTTTGTCCCTCGTTGTTTCGGCTGCGGACGTACCGCATCGAAGTCGATGGGGTGCGGCGGCTGGGCGTCGGCCGGCGTTGAAGCGAGCCAGGGCGCACGGCTTCCGTCCTGGTCCTGCATCTCCGAATCGCGCCAATGTCCGTGACGGTCGGCGGATTGGAGGCGGACGCGCGGGCCGGCGAAGCGGTAGATCACGCTGCCGAGGATTCCGGCGAGCGCCAGCGCGCCGCCAACCACGAGCAGCAGCGTCTGGAGCGAGCCGGTCGGCTTGTCGGCCGTGCTGTCGGCCGCAGCGAGCGTCACCGGCGACGGGGATTTTGACGGCTTTGCGGCCGGCTGCGTGGGGGCTGCGACGACGGTTGGCGCCGGCGGAGCGGACGCTGTGGAGACATCGGGCCAGGGCGTAGCGGCGGCGGGTTGCTGCGCGTTGCCGTCCGCGGTCTGCTCCGCGGCTTGTTGGACCGGTGTTGCGGCGGGAGCTTGCGCGGGGGCGTTCGGCGTCTTCGGGGCGGCGCTGCTCCGCGGCGTCGGATATTCGGCGCGCGCGTCCTGCACAGCGTGTTGCTGCGGCGCCGGCGCATCTGCCGTCGGAGTATCGCTCGGAGCCTGCGCGGTCTGTGTTGTCTTTGCGCTGTCCTTGTCGCCGGCGGCACGCAGGTACCAGCATTGCCGCTTGGTGGTGCGTTCGAGGCGGTAGTACCAGTGCTGTCCCTGCGGCGCGGGGCCCTTTGGCGCTGCGAGGCAGTCGGAAGCTGTGCTGGCAGCGCTCGACGGAGCCGGCGCGTTCTGCGACACGGCAGCCAGCGGTGCGCCGGCAATGATGCCGCCAATAAGCGCAGATACGAATTTTGCGGTTCGGTTGGCCATGCTGGTCTCCCGGTTACGCATGACGCAACTCTCAACCAGCCCTTTCTCGTCAAAGAGTTGGGTGGCAATGAGCCGCAAATCCGGAGAGGATGTGGCTTGAATCGGGCCTGTGGCGCGATCGTTCCGCGGTGAGGTCAGGCTTTTTCGGCCTTACTGCTTGGCTGAAGTCCAGGTTCCGCCGCAGCCGTCGGAGCGACGCCACGTCCCGGACCCGCTGCGGCCGCCAAGACGGCCGGAGCCCGTGAAGGTCACGCCATCGCCTTGACCGACTGTCCTGACGGCGCCGGCGGGGCTGACGGTACCGCTGACCCCCTGGCCGATGACCTTGCCCGAGGAGACGACGACCGCACCGGACGTGGAGCCACCGCAGCCGACGCTGGTCACCACCCAGGCGCCGTCAAAGCCACCACCGCCACCGCCACCGCCTCGCCGGGACGACGAGCGCGGCTCTTCGGCCGGCTTGCTCCGGCGTGCGGACGGAGCCGGTTCGGCCGAGCGCTCCGAACGCGAGCCTGACAGCGACTTCTCGTCATTGCCGATCGAGCCGCCGGCGCTGCCGGATTGCGCGTACGCGGCTGACGAGGCGATGGCGAGGTTGAGGAGAAGGGCGAGGGCAGTCGTACGGATGACGGCATTGGGCATGAGAAAAAATCCAAACAAGAAAAATATATCAGCGGCCGGAGCCGTCGGCGCAGACGGATCCGATAATGCGGCAAGCTTTGCCAGCCTTGCCGCATTCGTCAAGCGCGGCGTCCCGGGCGCGCTGCACGCTGTCGCGCTGGACCAGCGACCACGACTTGTCGGAGATGGCGAAGGCGCCGCAGCTTCGGCCGTAGAACGAGAGCTCGATCGGGCATTTGGCGCCGGCGCAATTGCCACGCGCATCCGCGACCGAGGCACGCCGCGAGGCGTGATTCCACGACATGCCCCATTTGCTGCTGTCGGGCCCGTAGACGATCGAGCCCCAGGGCTTCAGATCCTCCATCTTGCGCATTCGCAGCAGCAGGCCTTCGGTTGCTTCACCGGTCGCGGCCATCGAAATCCGCTGCTGGAGTTTTGTGATCGCGCGCGTCAGGCCGTCGGGCGTGTCAGGATCGAAATTGAGCTCGTAGAGCCGCTCGCTCAGTTCACTGAGCAGCGCGGCATCGCGCAACGGCACGCGGTCGGGGTCGGCGCGCAGGCGCGCCGCGGGCAGGGGATCGGGCTGCATCGCCGCGACCTGCGGCGGCGGGCTTTGCGTCGGCGGCACGAAATAGAACGTGCCGTCGATCGGCGAGGACGACACCCAGGGCTGCTGCGCGCCCGCGGTGGCGCGTTTCACGGCAAGACCGACCTGGTTGAAGGTCTGAAACACGTCGAGGCCGGCGACCCGGATCGTGGTCGCCAGCGCCTTGGTATAGGGACTGTGGCCGTCGCTGCCGTCCTGGGCAACGTTGCCGGGCTGGGTCGCGTAGGAGATCAGCGTGCCCTCGGGCGCGCGCATCTGGGCCAGGCCGCCGTCCGAGGCGCGCAGGCCGCGTGAGCCAAAGGGGTTGTTGCGACACGCATCGAGGATCACGAGGTTAAGCCGCGTGCCGGAGCCCTGCATCTGGCGCAGCACGAGGTTGACATCGGTCATCTGGAAATCGACGTCGGCCTCGCGGGTCGGATTGGCGCCGACGGGCACGAGGTAGTTGGAGCCCGCCACCTGCACGCCGTGGCCGGCATAGTAGAACAGCGCGACGTCGGCGCCCTGGACCTGCCGGCCGAAGCTCTGCACCGCGAGGTCCATCGCGCCCTTGTCGAGATCGAGCTGCGCGCGTCCGCCGACCAGCGTGAAGCCGAGCGCGCCGAGCGTCTGCGCCATCAGGCTGGCGTCTCTCGACGGGTTGTCGAGCGGGGTGATGTTCCTGTAGGCGGAGTTGCCGACCACGAGCGCGATGCGCTTCTCGGCCGAGGCTCGAAGCGTCGTGGCAGCGAGCATGACGGCGACCAGCGCGGCCAACCCCAGGACGCGATTGAAAATCCTCGCGCGCATCAAAAATGCCTCAAAATAACGACGCCATCCTACCAGCCCGGCGCGCGGACGAAAAGCGGCGCGACATGCCGTGCGATGGCCCGATGGAGGCCAAAGGGCACATGGACACTGGCCTGCGACGACACCCGGACGCGGGGGACGCGTTCGCCTCGGCCGCCGCCTGTGACCGAAGCAGACGTTTCCTTCAGAGGGCAATCGTGCTTTCTGAAAAGTTCCGGTGTCGCCGACGCCTATGATCAGGCGGTGCTTGCGTTCATGGCGAAGCATTCGCGACTGCTCGTAGCCACCTGTGTTTCACGTCGTCTGGATCGTGCTTCAATGCGGTCCGCAGCTCAGCCGGAATGTGGCGAGGTGATCGAATGAAACGCCGCGAATTCATCACGCTTCTCGGAAGCACTGCTGCAGCATGGCCACTAACCTCGCGCGCGCAGCGACGCAAACCGAACGCGCGGGTCGGCGTGCTCTGGCATGCCGCCGACGCCAAGCAGGAAGAGGAATATCTGGTCGTCCTGATCAAGGCATTTCAGGAGCTTGGCTATTTCGACGGCAAGAATATTGAACTGGAGCACCGCTTTCCTGCCGAGCAACCTGAACGATTTCGCGCAATGGCGCAGGAACTTGCGGAAGGCAAAGTCGATGTGATCGTCGCTGTGACGGGACTTGGCGCCAGGGAGGCCAAACGAGCGACCAGCACGATCCCCATCGTGCTTGTCGCGGACCCGGATCCGGTCGGTCGTGGGCTCGTCGAGAGCCTCGCGCGTCCCGGTGGCAACGTGACCGGACTTTCACTGATGACCGTTGATCTCTCCGGCAAGCGGCTCGCGCTGTTCAGGGAAATCGTTCCGAAATTGACCCGCCTGGCCCTCGTGCTCGATCCGCGCGAGCCGTCTTCCAAGCCCACCGCCATCGCCAACGAAACAGCGGGGAGAGCTGCGGGATGCCTGATCAAAGTATTCGAAGTGACGACGGCGGATGAAATTGACCCGGCCTTTTCGGCCATTGCACGCGAGGGCTTTGATGGCGCATTTGCTGTTGGGCCGCCGATGTACAATGAACGGGTACAGGTGGGCGCCTCAGCCATGGCGCACAAGGTGCCGACAATTGCGTCAAACGCTGAACAGGTCCCTTACGGCCTGCTGCTTTCCTATGGACCGGATTTTCCCGATCATTTCCGGCGGGCGGTCGGCTATGTCGACAGGATCCTGAAAGGCGCAAAGCCCGGCGATCTGCCCATAGAGCAGCCCACGCGTCTCAAGCTGGTCATCAATCTGAAGACCGCGAAAGCACTCGGTCTCACCGTTTCGCATTCGCTGCTGGCCACGGCCGACCAGGTCATCGAGTGACGCCTCGGGAGTCCGGTTCCGGCCGACAGCGAACTGGCGAATCCCTCCCATGAATTCCGCTCATTGAGGCACGGCGGACTACATTTGCTCAGATTGAGTTCTTCGCATCTTGACCCGTTGCGGACCTCCGAGGGGTGGACCAAGGCCCGGCGCTTGGACGCCCCACTGCACACTCGGCACGCGCATCACGGATGGAAAGAGCAAGAGGCTATCGCCTTTGCGCAGTCGTTCGACGGAAGCATCGAAGTGATTTTCGACGTAGTGGATTACTTCGTTTTTTCCACCCGTGCGGGTTGTCGCGCAACGCGAGTTGCCGAAGAGCATTCCGTAACTCCATCACCGCAGTTTATGGTCCGTCGCGGACATTTTCTCAACGTTCGGCCGAGCCAGACAGGGCCGGCCGGCCGCGTGCATCCACGGGCGTGTGTCGTTCAGGGGCGAACGCGAATGATCGTATTTCCCTTGCGTCGCGTAGTCGGATTCAAGGCGGCAGCGGCGCCGTCGAGAGTCGAGACATTCCCGATGTTCGTCCGCAGTCGTCCATCCCGCACCCGCTGGACGATCTCACTCAGTTGGGCCCGGTCGGCCTCGACGACAAAGTCGACCGCCACACCGTCGGCGGGCCGTGCCTCGGCCGGCCCCACGATCGACACCAGCGTTCCTCCAGATCGAAGCAGGCCGACGGATCGCTTCTGGATGTCACCTCCGATAACATCGAACACCAGATCGACCTTGCCGACGTCGTTCAGGGCGTCGTTGTCGAGGTCGACGAACTCCTTAGCGCCGAAGTCGAGCACCGTCTGACGGTCGGCGGCGCGTCCGGTGCCGATGACGTGGGCGCCGGCCTCTCGTGCGAGTTGCGTCACCATCGAACCGACTGCGCCGGCCGCGCCGTGTGCGAGGACGCTCTGCCCCGCCTTGAGACGGCCGTGCTGGAACAGCCCTTGCCATGCGGTCAGGCCCGAGACTGGCAGGCTCGCGCCCACCGTGAAGTCGACGTCACCCGGTAGCGGCGCGAGGTTGCGTGCCTCGACCGCCACGTACTCGGCCAGCGTGCCGTCGCGGTACCAGTCTGTGAGGCCGAATACCCGCTGCCCCACCGATAATCCTGTAGTGCCATATCCGAGAGCGCTAACCACTCCAGCCAGATCGTGTCCTGGGATCGACGGTGTTCGGTCACGCTGGAGACGATCGGTCCAGGTCGAGGGCCACGTGAGCTCGGTCGGAACAAATCCCGACGCATGAACCTGAACAACGACCTCGTTTATCGATGCCATCGGATCGCGCCGGTTCACCAGCTTCAACCCGGCCGTTCCCGCGGCCTGTTCCGTTACGACGATCGCCTTCATGGGAATTATCTCCTCGGTCCTTGTCTCTTGGTGCAACTGTTGCAGCGAGCGGGAACGCGCCGGCTATCCACACGCCGCGGCGGCGTGGCAGTGTTGTCCGGGTGTCTGCGGTCTATTCGTCTGCATTGACCGGGGCTCCCAACTAAGACTGACTATCGGGATCGCTCCGGTCGTGGTTATAGCGAATAGATGCGTTGCGCCTCGTCACGAAAACAGTACCAAGATTGTGAATTTTGGCTGTACCAAGCGCGAGGGCTGCCCTCCGCGTCCGCTCTTGCCGGCTGCTCCCAATGGGCGTGACGCATCTTACGACGTCGCTCTCGCACAAGCGAAACTGCTGCACGCCCGGGAGCTCAGCTCCGTGGGAGGGGACTGAGTCCTTGCTCCCGATCAAGCGCCGTTCCACCTCGAAACTTCTCGCCTCCGCCGTCGTTGAATCGCGGCTGAGGAGCAGGCATGCCGGTCAAGGATCAGATCAAGAATTTTGCCAGGAAGCTCGTGGAGGAGCATCCCGACGCGGCGACGCTGCGGGCGCTGGTGCGGGCGCGGAAACCGACTGCCATCCATTTTCGCGACGATGGCATCGTGCCGAACAATCCGAAACTGCCGGCGCTGCTTTATCGCGGGGCGGTGAAGCTGAAGGGCCGGCGTTTTCCGCCCGAGGTCATCATCGACACGCTGTTCGCCACGAACGGCTGGGCCCGGTCGTGGCGCGACACCGTGTACGATTTCGTCCACTACCATTCGCAGATCCATGAAGTGATGGGCGTGGCGCGCGGCACGGCCAGGATCGAGTGCGGCGGCATCAAGGGTCGCATCCTCAATGTGAAAGCCGGTGACGTTCTGGTTCTACCCGCGGGCACGGGCCACCGGCTGATCGAGTCCGGCCGGGACTTTCTGGTCGTCGGAGCCTACCCGCAGGACGGCACGTACGACGAGTGCACCGACACGCGGGAGCGGACTGACGCGATCAAGCGCATCGCCAAGGTCCGCAAGCCGAAGACGGATCCTGTGCTGGGGGCCGGCGGTCCGCTGCTCAGACACTGGCGGCCGCATTCCTCGCGATCCTAGAGGGCGACCTGGCCAGCGCATCTTCGGCTTCCGCGGGAACGCCGGCGGCCTACGCGAGTTGCCGCACATGTCTCTCCCGAAGTCAAAGGGCTGGCTCACCGAGATCGGCGTCGCCACCTCGCGCCCGGCCGCGTTCGCCGTCTACGTGGTCTATGGCCTCGCCTGGATCACGCTGGGCAACGGACTCGAATGGCACTCGTTCGCGACGCTGGCGACATGGGGCATGACGCTGGTGATCCAGCGCGCCGAGCACCGCGACACCCAGGCGATTCACGCCAAGCTCGACGAGCTGCTCAAGGTGGCCGGCCGCGACCACGTCATGAAGGTCGACGACGAAGACGCCGAGGAGGTCGAATCCGAGCGGGAGGAGATTCGACGTACGAGCGCCTCGTGCGGCACTGCGCTCAGCACAGATAATCAGGCCTGAAATCCGCAAGCTTACGCAGTTCGTCGGGCTGCAGCAGTTCGATCTCGCTGCCCTCCCATGCAATCAGCCCGCGATGCCTCAGCTCCTGGATGGTACGATTGACGTGGACGCTCGAGAGCCCGCAGGCGTCCGCAACGTGCCGCTGGGTCATCGGAATCTGGAAACTGCCCTCCCTGACAAGGCCGACGACCTCCAGCCTTGCGGCAAGTTCGCAGATGAGATGCGCGACCTTGGGCAGCGCTGCCTGCGCGCCGAGGCGCGCGATCCATTGTCGCGAGATCGCCGCGTCGATCAGCGTCTCGCGCCAGAAGGCGCGGGTCAGGTGGATCGAGCCGTCGAGAAGCTGGCGCAGCTGGCTGTGCGCGACGGTGCCGACGATGGTCGAGCCGAGCCCGACGAGGTCCGCATCCAGCGGCGAGACCAGCAGCGTGTGCAGGCACGGCATGTCGCCGGGAACGTGGAAGGCGAGGATCTGGCTGCGATCGCCGACGATGCGGGCCTGGTAGAGGAAGCCGCTGACGACGAAGACGCAGCGTGAAGCGGTCTCACCCTGGCGCAGCACGATCTCGCCGTCCGCGACCTGGCGCAGCGTAGACGGCAAGCCTGCGATCTGCCGGCGTTCGTCCTCGGACAGGCCTTCGATCGCCTGGAGACGCGCGATGAACTTCGGATGCGGCATGAGCCTCGCGTGCTGCTTCAGACGTCTCGCGGCACCGACGCCGCGACGAAGCGCTGCGAGAGTTTTGCGAGGGTCCCGTCGGAGACCGGCGCGGAGCGGAACTCGCGGATGGCGCGGGCGAGTTCCTGATCGGACATTGGCCGGACCGGCTCTTTCAGCGTGCCAGCGACGATAGCACCGCAGATGCTGTCGAGGTGCTCGCTCGCATCTGATGTGAATAGCCTGCAGATGCGCTCCAGGATGGTCGTAGGGCTCATGAAGGGACGGCTCGTTCGCGGTCGAGGGGGACGGGTTGGATGCGACTTGGTACGGTGGCAAACCGGTCAGCAACCTGTGCTCTCGACACGCGTTCTAATCCGCTGAATGCAAGCCGGACGTATCATTTGATAGAACCGGCGCGATTTTTGGCGGCCCCATGGAAAAAGCCCACGACGTATTGATCCGGAACCTTTCCGAGCATACCGCTCTGGCAGAGGAGGACATCGCGGAAATCCGGGCGCTCACCTTCACGCTGCGCGATCTGGAGCCCAACGAGGATTTCATCCGTCAGGGCGACGAACCCGAACATTCGGTGCTGGTCGTCTCCGGCATGGTCGCGCGCTACCACCTGCTCGGGAGCGGGCGGCGGCAGTACCTGGCGTTCCATCTCACCGGCGACCTTCCGGATGCGCAGGGGCTGTTCATCGACCAGATGGACCACGGATTGAGCGCGCTGGGGCCGGCCTCAGTCGCCTTCATCCCGCATCGCGAATTGTTCATCGCCTTCCGGCAGCGGCCAACCTTTGCGCTGTCCGTGTGGCGCGAGACTTTGCTCGACGCGGCGATCTTTCGCGAGGCCATCACCAACAACAGCGCCCGGCCGATGCAGGCGCGCATGGCGCACCTGTTCTGCGAGCTGTTCTACCGCGCCCGCGCGGCGGATCTGGTCCGCGGCAATCGCTGCCGCGTGCCGATCAGCCTGGCCCAGCTCGGCGAGACGCTGGGCATGGCGATCGCGACGGTGAACCGTACGCTCGCCGACCTCAGGCGAAGCGGCGTCATGGATCTGCGCGAGGGGGAGCTGATCGTGCTGAAATGGCGCGAGTTGCAGCGGCTCGGAGATTTCAGTCCGGTCTATCTGCACCTGAAGCGGCAGTCGCCGCCGCTTGCGTGAGATGGAGGCATCAGCCCTCGGCGGCTGCCGCTGCGCCCCGCACCTCGTCGAAATACTTGTTCACCCAGTTGTTGCAACAGCAGGCTCTTGCTTCGAGTGCCGATGCGTCGAGGATCAGGATGGCGCCGCGGCGGGTCGCGAGGATGCGCCTCGCCTTGAACATCTGGATGACACGGCTGGCATAGCTGCGGGAGACGCCGAGCATGCCGGCGAGCTGCTCGTGGGTGAGAGGGATCTCGGCTCCGCCGATATGTTCCTGCGCGGACATGATCCACTTGGCGGCGCGCTGCTCGATCGAATGCGCAGCGTTGCAGGCCGCGGTCTGCAGCAGCTGCGCGAACTGGCAGTCGGCATAGCGCAAGAAGACCTCCTGGAGCGTTGCCGACCTCTGCTGCGCCTGCTCGAGCGCGCGCAGCGGCAGCCGGACCAGGGTGCCGCCGAGCTTCACGACGATGCGCGAATAGGCGAGCGAAGGCGTGCGGCCGGGGGAAATGCCCACCGCGCCCTCATGTCCCACCAGCAGGCTTTCGACCTCGCGATCGTCCTCGACCGGCACCGCAAAGGACACGAGCGCGGGACCGCAGGGGAAATGAACCGCTGCGACGTCGTCGCCGGCGTGATGCAGGATGTGGCTCGCCTCGAGTTCGACCGGCTGGAGGTACGGCGCGAGCAGTTCGAAGTCCTGGTGATTGAGCTGCCGGAGCAGATCGTTCTGGGGCCGACCGGTCACAATGTGTTCTCTTGGCGGGCCGGGAATCGGCGCCAGCGGGAAACCTACGTTTCCGCGGCGGAACCGACGGTTCCAAAGTGCACACAACGGACGTTCGGACGTGGAAAATTAGAGCACAGCGTCGCGGACTTCAGCGCAGGGCTATCGCTCATGAGATGTGGCTATGGGCACCGGCTGTCTCCACAGCGTCATGGCCGGGCATAACGACCTCTGCAATATTCAAATGCGATTGCCCTGGACTTCAGCGGGCTGGACGGCAGCGAGGATCGTCAGCCGCGGCGCGGTACGCGTCGATCGCCCTGTTGGCGAGCATCAATTGCCGGCGTTCACCGGTCCTGAGCTGCGCCTCGATCGCGTCGAGCAGGAAGTTCGCGCTCTCGTCCGGCGGACCGAGCTCGCCGCTCTTTTCCAGGCAGCTCCAGGCGATGAAGAATGCGCTTTCAACGGTGCAACGGATCGACATGCGCTGCCAACGCAGCGCAGCCGCAGGCGTTCCGTGCGGCGGGCCAGACTTGCGTCGTGCCCGCCGCGCTTCCGTCAGTTCTTCAGCACGATGCGGCCGACGACCTTGCCGGCACGCAATTCGTCGATCCATTTCTGGACGTCGCCCATCGGCTCCTCGCGCATTGGCGTCGGCTTGATCTTGCCCGCGCGCGCCAGAGCCATCAGCTCGTGGGCTTCGGCGAGCGTGCCCACCATGAAGCCCTCGATGGTCATGCGCTTGTAGACCCATTGCACCATGGGCAGCGTGAACTGGCCGCCCATCAGGCCGGAGACCACGATCTTGCCGCCGCGCGCGGCGACCGCAACCGCGAACGCCATCGACTTCTCGTTGCCGGCGAAATCGACGATCTCGTCGAAGCCGCCCTCGGTCTCCTTGAGGATGCGCTTGATGACGTCAGGCTCGGCCGGGTCATAGGCAAAGGCCGCGCCGTTCTTCAGCGCGGTCTCGCGCGCGGCCGGCGAGAGGTCGGCGACCGTGATCGGCTGCTTGAACATCGCCTGCGCGAACGACAGGCCCATCATGCCGACGCCGCCGAGGCCGATCAGCAGCAGGTTGCGCTGGCGCGGACGGTCGACCAGGCGCTTGAGCGCGCCGTAAGCGGTGACGCCGGAGCACATCAAGGTCGCGGCTTGGTTGACGGGAAGGGGATCGTAGTCGAGCAGGTATTTCGCGTCGGGCACCAGCACGTGGGTGGCAAAGCCGCCGTCGATGGAGACGCCGAGGAAGCGCTGCTTGACGCAGAGGTTCTCGTCGCCGTTCAGGCAATCGCGGCACTGGCCGCAGCCGATCCAGGGGAAGACGGCTTTCCTGGCACCGACGAGGCTGGCCGCGACATCCGGGCCGACTTCGTCGACGACGCCGGCGATCTCGTGGCCGAGCGTGAAAGGCAGCGTCATGCCGCGCGTGGTGTCGAGCTTCTTGCCGCCGCCGAGATCGGCATAGCCGTCCTGGATGTGCAGGTCGGAATGGCAGAGGCCGCAGCGCTCGATGCGCACCAGCACCTCGCGGCCCTGCGGCTTGGGCGTGTCCACGATGGTCTCGCACAGCGGCGCATCGAACTTGACCAGGGATTGCCGACGCATCAACGCCATATTCCTTCCTCCGAAATTCTGATTGTCAGGTTTCGCTGCGTATATCGGCCAATTCGCGCGCCATGGCAACAAAGCCTGGAATCGGGATGGTCTCGGCGCGCCGCGTCGCGTCGACGCCGGCCGCCTGCGCAAGCCGCGCGGGATCAACACCCAGTGATTTCAGGCTCTGCCGCAGCATCTTGCGGCGCTGCCCGAAGGCTGCGGCAGCGACCTGCTCGAGCAGTTTTCGGTCACATGGAAGCGGTTCTGCGCGCGGTATCAGGCGCACGACGGAGGAGGTGACCTTCGGCGGCGGCACGAAGGCGGACGGCGCAATGTCGAACAGGATCTTGGTCTCGCAGCGCCAGTTGGCGAGCACGCCGAGCCGGCCATAGGCCTCCTCGTCCTCGCGCGCCACGATGCGCTCGCCGACCTCGCGCTGGAACATCAGGACCATCATCTCGTACCAGGGCGGCCAGGGCTCGATGGTGAGCCAGTTGATGAGAAGCTGGGTCGCGATGTTGTAGGGCAGGTTGGCGACGATTTTGGCGCGTTCGCCTGAGAGCAGCGGGCGCGGATCGAACGTCATGGCGTCGCCATGCACGATCTCGAGCCGGCCGGGATAGCGCGCCGAAATATCCTGCAAGGCGGGGATCGCGCGCTCGTCATGCTCGATGGCGATGACGCGCCGGGCGCCGAGCGCGAGCAGCGCCCGCGTCAGCCCGCCCGGGCCGGGGCCGATCTCGACGATGGTCGCCTCGTCCAGCGGCGCAGCCGCGCGCGCTATGCGCGCGGTCAGGTTGAGGTCGAGCAGGAAGTTCTGGCCGAGCGATTTCCTGGCCGACAGCGCGTGCCGGCGAATGACCTCGCGCAGCGGCGGGAGGTCGTCGATCGCGCCCATCAGCTTTGGGAGGCGGCCATGCGGCGCGCAAGCCTGAGCGCCGCGATCAGGCTCGCCGGATTGGCCTTGGCCGTGCCGGCGATGTCGAAGGCGGTGCCGTGATCGGGCGAGGTGCGGATGAAGGGCAGGCCGAGGGTGACGTTGACGGCATCGTCGAAGGCGACCGTCTTGATCGGGATCAACGCCTGGTCGTGATACATGCAGACCGCACAATCATAGGTCTGTCGCGCAGCCTCGTGGAACATGGTGTCGGCGGGCAGCGGGCCCCTGGCTTCGATGCCCTCGTTGCGCAGCACCTTCAGCGCCGGGGCGATGACGGTCTGCTCCTCATGGCCGAGCGATCCGTCTTCGCCGGCATGCGGATTGAGGCCGGAGACCGCGATGCGCGGCCTTGCGATGCCGAAGCGGGATTTCAGTTCGGTGGCGACGATGCGGACGGTCGAGACGATCAGGGCGCTGGTGAGCTCTCCCAGCGCGTCGCGCATCGAGACGTGGATGGTCACGGGCACAACGGCGAGCTGTGGCGACCACAGCATCATCACCGGCTGCGGCACGCGGCCGTTCTCCGCGGCAAGCTCGGCGAGGAATTCGGTGTGGCCGGGATGACGGAATCCGGCGCGGTAGAGCACGCTCTTGGCGATCGGGTTGGTGACGACGGCGCCGGCGCGACCCGCGCGCACATCGACGACTGCCTGCCGGATCGAGGCGAGCGCGGCCGGCGCGCTGGATGCGTCGGGCTTGCCCGGCTCGGCGGTCGCGCGCTCGCCGGTCGCGACCACAGGCAGGGCATCAGTAAAGGCGGAAGCGGCCTCACTGGGGCTCAACGCGGCGATCCTGATATCGGCGCCGAGCGCCTTGGCGCGCTGCGCGATCAGCGCCTCGTCGCCGAGCAAGTAGAAGGCGGGCAGGTTCAGCTCACGGCGCCTGAGCCAGGCCGCGATCGTGATGTCCGGGCCGATGCCGGCGGGCTCTCCCAGGGTCAGGGCAAGGGGCTTGGCTGCGGACTCGGCTGCGGATTTGGCGGAAGGCTCTAGGAGGGACTTGGCCATCAGCGGTTGCGATATTCGATCATCGCGGCCTTGCGGAGGTCATCGAGATAGGCCTTCTGGGTCTTCTCGTACTTCTCCTGGTACATCTTCTCGCGGACCTCGCGCTTCTTCGGCGTGTCGATCATGGTCGGCTTGCGCGAGCACAGCACCACCATCTCGATGCCTGCCTTGGTCACCTCGGGCGCGGTCAGATGGCCGATCGGGGTGTCGTCGAGCACCTTGCGCAGCGGTTCGGGCAGCTCCGCGGTGGTCTTGGTGACGGTGTCGCGGATGGTGGCGTTCGGCGTCGAGCGGAACAGCGAATTGGCTTCCTCGCAGCTCCCGACGCGCGTGCGATAGGTCTCGGCTTCCTTCTTCCGCGTTTCCAGGAACGCAGCGGACGAGCCGCGGGGCACGATCAGCACGATCGGCTGCATCTTGTATTCGGTGCCCTCGACCTGAAGCTTCTCGCCGGTCTGGGCCTGCACGGCCTGCGCGACGTCGCGCTCGCCGACCTGGAGGCGCTCCTTGTAGCGGCCGCGCACCAGGCTGGTCCAGACCATCTCGGCCTTCATGCGGCCCTTCAGCGTCTCGGGTCGGACGCCCTTGGATTCGAGGGACTTGGTGAGCTGATCCGGCGTGATGCGCATGCGCTGCGCCATGCCTTCATAGGATTGGTTGATGTCGGAGACACCGGGGTCGACACCGTACTTCTTGCCCTCCTTGAGCTTCACCTTGTCGTCGATCAGCTCGTTGATGACCTCCTGCCGGCTTGGGGTCTTCTGCGTCGTCAGCTGGTCCAGCTTGGAGCGCTGCTCGATGTCGAAATCGGTGATCGGATCGCCGTTGACCATGACGACGATGTTCTGCGCGTGCGACGGCGAGGGCAGGCCGGTCAGCATCAGCCCCGCACCGAGGGCGAGAAGGAAGCGGAAGACAGTCGATGGGATCGTCATGATGTCGCTCGCAGGTCAACCGCGTCGTGATGAGGCATACGCGGCCGGCACTTCAAACCGTTCACTGGAGGCCGGTGGGACCGCTGGTCGTCGACGAGTTCGCCAGCGTGCGCAGGCCGATTTGGAACATGAACGCGTGGCTCAGCACGGGCGGTGCGGTGCCCGCCGAATAGCTATACGAAGTTACATAGTTCGCTGCCAGCACGAAGCAATCGTCGACATAGCCGGCCCCGACCACATACTGGTTGATCTTGTTGGCCTCGAGGTCCCAGCGCGCCGAGCCCGACACCACCCAGTTGGTCGCGATCTTCAGCGAGCCTGTGGTCAGGATGCCCTCGCGGCGGGTCAGATAGCCGAGCTCCGGCTGGGCCGCGTAGTTTCCGTACAGCATGCTGACCGACCAGCGATTGAAGTTGGCGCGGCCTTCCGCCTCGAAGCGCTGCACGTTCCAGGTCTGCTCGTCCATGCGGGAGCGGACGCTGAACGTGTAGGTGCTGTTGGGCGAATAGCTGGCGCCTGCGACGTAATCGGACCGCGGCTTGTCGAGGCCGGAATCGAGGCCGGTATTGATGGTGTCCTGGACCGCGAAGGAGTTCAGGCCGAACAGCTGGTAGGACTGGCCGAACAGCGCCTTGACGGCGCCGCCCTGGTCGAACTGCGTGGTGGACTGCACGCCGACATTGGCGCGGCCGCCGCCCTCGACGCGGTCGTAGCCGGAGAACTTGTCCACGCTGAACAGGTTCGAGGCGTCGAACACCATGCTCTGGGCGTCCTCGTTCGGCAGCTTGCCGGCATAGGTCTCGTTCGGGCGGATGATGATCTGCGCGATCGGCTCGACGGTGGTCGAGCCCCAGGGCTGGATGTTGATGAACGGATAGCGGTACTCCAGGCCTACGGTCGGCATCAGGCGGAACGCCTGGGTGTCGCCGACGGGCAGGTAGTTCGACACGCCGGGCTGGTTGGAGACCGAGGAGTTGATCGCGTCGGCGCGCAGGCTGGCGAACGGCGTCCAGATCTGGCCGAGCGGATCGGTGAAGGATTTGCGCCACTGCGCCTCCGCCGTGAGGCGGGTGTAGGTGCCGGGGAAGCCGCGCAGCAGGCACTGCGAGGGGGTACGGGCCAGCGGATCGGCCGACGCCGTGGTGCACAGGCTGCTGGTGTTGGCGACCGTCGTGATCGGATCGAACACCGCATCGTCACGCGACAGGTTCACGAAATTGGTCTTGTAGCTGAACTCGCCGCCGAACACCGGATAGTTGAGCACGTTGGAGTAGTCGATCACGGGATAGACGATCGGCACCTGGCTCTGGTTGCCCGAATAGCTCAGCCAGTACATCGTGCGCGCATCGAAGTAGCTGCGGTTGCCGACGCCGGTCAAATAGAGCTGCGACAGCGCTTCCGTCGGCAGCAGCAGGAACGAGCTGAGCGGGTCGCGGTACTGATAGAGCCGGTAGTCCGAGAAGAAATAATAGTCGGACATCAGGACGCCGTCCCAGCCCCAGACCCATTTGTCGTTCAATGCGAACTGACCCTTGGTGTCGATGGCGCCGCGGAAGTCGCGGTCGCCGGGCTGCCCGGCAAACGCTCCGGGATCGAGCTGGTTGATGCCGTACGCGCGGATCTGGTAGGCGCCGTCGATCAGGCGCTGTCGGAATTCGCCCTGCAGCAGCACGCCTTGCCGCGACAGGATGCGCGGGGTGAAGGTTGCGTCCATGTCGGGCGCGATCGCCCAATAATAGGGAACCTCGACGCCATAGCCCGTGTTGTCCGTGCCGGAAATATAACCCGGTATCAGGAAGCCGCTCTTCCGCTTCACGGTCGGGTCGGGCGTCGAGAAATAGGGCATGTAGGCGAGCGGCACGCCGAAGAATTCGAGCTGTGCGGTCTCGAAATACAGCATCTTCTCCTGCTGGTCGTGGATGATGCGCGCACCCTTGACCTGCCACAATGGCGGCTTCTTCGGATCGTCCTTGCACGGCGCGCAGGCCGTGTAGACGCCGTTCTCGAACACCGTGTAGTTGCCGCTGGAGCGGTCGGCGCGGCTCGCGGCCATGCGGGTCTGGTCGGCCGTGTCCACGCGCAGCGAATCGACGAAACCGTCGCGGTAATCGTCGGAGAGATCCAGGATCTCGGCATAGGTGATCTTGCCGTCGGCATCCGTCATGCGGATGTTGCCTTCGGCATGAAGCCGCTTGGTCTTCTGATCGTAGATGACCCTGTCGGCCTCGACGCTGGTGCCGTTGTAGAACAGCTGGACGTTACCGACCGCGGAGACGCGCGAATTGTTGTAGTCGTAGTCGACCTCGGTCGCCTGAACCAGCATCTGGTTGTCGTTGGCGACCCTCGGCGGCTTCGGACGCGGCGGCAGCGGATTGTAGGTGAAGCTCTGGGCGCTGGCCGGCGCCACGGTGGCAGCGCCGATCAGCCCGCCGAGCGAGGCGGCAGCGGCGACAGCGAGCAGGAGCCTGCGAATGGACCAGCCGCACCCGTCCGCACGCACCAACATGCGCCGCGTCAAACGAGACACGAGCCCTCGGTGGACGGCAGTCACTATCCGTCCTCCTGATAGAGCAAGGCCAAAAAGCCGGTGAGGCCGCCCACCACAACGGGCAACCACGCCGCAGCGATCGGATGCATCAACTCAGCCTTGCTCAAATCCTCAGTTACTTTCGACAGAACGTAGAGCAGAAAGCCTGCGCCCACGCCACTCAAAACCATCTTCTGCACGCCGCCCATCCGGAAGAAGCGCAACGACACGGAGGCCGCGAGCATCACCATGGCCGCAAGCAAAAACGGCTGTGCCAGAAGCTTCTGATACTGGAGTCGGTAACCGGCTGTCGCGAAGCCCGAGCTCTCGGAGGAGCGGATGTAGCTCGGTAGTTGCCAAAAAGACACAGTCTCGGGTGTGGAAAAGCTGTTGCGGACCTGCGCCTCGGTCAGCGTGGTGGGAATCTCCAGGCTGGCCTGCTCGATCGGCGGCGCGTCCAGCGAGAAGCGGCGGACGCCCTTGAACAGCCAACGGCCGGCCTCGAGCGTCGCCTCGCGCGCCTCGACCCGTTCCTTGAAGTGCTGGTCCGGGTCAAACCGGAACAGCGTGAGCCCCGTCAGCCGGATGCCCTGCTGCTCGCTCCGCGCCGCGTTGATGATGGTCTGGCCGTCGCTGGTCACCTGATTGAGCCAGAAGCCGGAGGCGTCCTGGATGCCGCCGCCGGGCGCCGAGCCGAACAGCTCGGCTTCCATGCGCTTGGAGGCTTCGCGCAAATTGGCCGACATCGGATTGTAGGCGACGGTGGCGATCACCCCGATCAAGAGTGCGCTGCCGAGCGCCGGCGAGATGAACTGCCATGCGGAGATGCCGGCGGCGCGCGCCACCACGAGCTCGAGCCGGCGGGAGAGGGCGAGATAGCAGGTCATGGCGCCGATCAGCATGCAGAACGGCGTCAGCTTCTCCAGCAGCTGCGGCACCCGGAACAGCGAGGTCTCGGCCACCATGATCGCGGAGGCGGAGGCGAGGCCCGAGGTCTTGCGCACCATCTCGATGTAGTCGACCAGCACCAGCAGCAGGAAGATGCTGGCGAACACGCCGAGCGCCGCCACCACGAAGCGGCCGGCGAAATAGCGCCCGAGTGTGTTGGTGAGCATGCTCATGCGGCGGCCGGGCGTCCGAACAGCCGCGCGATCCGTGCGTTCGACCTGTTGATGGCCTCCATCAGGCCAGGGGGCGGCTCGACCACGAGGCCGCCGACGATCATCCACAGCCCGACGCCGATGGCGCCCATGACCATCGCGTATTGGGCCAGCACCGCGCCTGGAGATTTCACCGCCATCACCGAGCAGGCGAAGCCGGCCATGCGCAGGCCGAACACCGCGATGATCGAGGAGCCGATCGAGAAATTGCGGCTCTGGCGGGTGGTGCGAGGCGCGCCCAGGAAGGCGAAGGTCAGTACCGCAAAGGCGAAGGGATAGATCGGCGCCAGGATGCTGTCGTGCAGGGCCGAGCGGAACTGGCCGGGAATCTGTTTGTAGACTGGATCGTCCTCGGACGGCGAGAACAGCTCCCAGAGATAGCGTTCGCGGATGCCGAGGGTGACGTCGCGGCCCTGGCCCGAGAACTTCGACATGTCGAAGCCGTAGCGGCCGAAGGCCACCAGCGCGGGATCGCGCTTGCCCGCCTCGAAGCGCTGCAGATTGCCGGTCTCCAGCACCAGGAACGAGCCGGTCTCGTTCTTCACGACCTCGCCATGCTCGGCCACGATCGAGACGCGCTCGTTGGGATCGCGGCGGTCGTCGATGAAGATGCCGGCGAGGATGCCGCCGGGCAGGCGCTCGCGGATCCGGATCGTGAGGTTCTTGTCGAGCTGGGCGAAGCGGCCGGGCTGGAGGATGTTGGTGAGCACGTCCGCGGTGATCTCGGCGTCCCATTGCTTGATCCGCCGCATGCCGTCGGGGGCGAGATAGGCCGCGATGAAGGCAACCAGCAGCGCCACCACGCAGGTGGCATAGAAGAACGGATAGAACAGCCGAAACGGCGAGAAGCCGGCGGCATTCATCACGATGATCTCGGAATCGGTCGCGAGCTTGTTGAGCGTGTGCGAGATCGCGATCATCAGCGCGATCGGCGAGATGATCAGGACCAGGGCCGGGATGACCAGGCTGGTGATGCCGAGGAAGGTGAGGATGGTCTGACCCTGGCTCGTCATCAGGTCGATGCCGCGCAACGCCTGCGTAATCCAGATCACGCCGGTGAGGCTGACCAGGACCAACGCAAACGACGCCAGCGTCGTGCGGAAAATATACCTATCGATCGACCCCATGCGCTACCGCACGAATCCCCATCAGCCCCGATGTCGACCAGAATTCCGGCTGTCCAACCAATCCCCCATCAGGGGATCCCCAAGGTTGGCCATCAGCTCTTCCGGTGGTTCACTTTCTCACTACCATCCCTTTGATCCGTCAACAAAATGGCTGCCCCGTGGCACCTTCAATATATGGTTAATATTTCGCTGGTTGTGGCCGGGCGGCCACGGCGGCGCTTGGCATCGGGCAGCCCGCTGGCCCATAGTAGGGCAAGCCCCAGTGAATCGCCGTTCAGCTTCGGCTGGGACCGGCACCGCCGAACGGCGAAAAGTTTCATGCATTAAAGGAGTTACCCATGTCCGATGCCATCAAGGTCGGCTTTGTCCCCTTGTCTGCCGCCCCCCGTGGCATCCTTGTGGTGTTCTGCGATGACGGCCTGAAGCTCGGCCCGGCGACGGCCAAGGCACTGGGCGGCGCTGTCGATCTTGTGAAGCGTGCGGCGGCCGCGGCCGCCTTCAAGGGCAAAAGCGGGGCAGCGCTGGACATTCTGGCGCCGGAGGGCGTGAAGGCGACCCGGCTGATCGTGATCGGCGCCGGCAAGGCGACCGGCCTGAAGGCGAACGATCTCCTCAAGTTCGGCGGGGTGGCCGCGAGCAAGCTGCCCTCCGGCACCAGCGCCATGACCATCATGGCGGAGCTGCCCGGCGGCGCGATGACGAGCGAGCAGGCGGTGGCGATCGCCTCGGGCCTTCGCTTACGCACTTACAAGTTCGACCGTTACAAGACGAAGAAGAAGGAGGGCGAGGAGGGCGGCACGCGCGCCGACGTCTCGCTTGCGGTGGGCGATGCCGGTGCTGCGAAGAAGGCGTTTGCCTCGGCCGGCCACGTCATCGACGGCGTGGTCATTGCGCGCGACCTCGTCAACGAGCCGCCGAACGTGCTTTTCCCCGAGGAGTTCGCGCGCCGCGCCGGTCAGCTCCGCAAGCTTGGCGTCAATGTCGAGGTGCTCGACGTCAAGGCGATGCAGAAGCTCGGCATGGGTGCGCTGCTCGGCGTCGGCCAGGGCTCGGCGCGGCCGAGCCGCACCGTGATCATGCGCTGGGACGGCGGCAAGAAAGGCGAGGCGCCGGTCGCTTTCGTCGGCAAGGGCGTCTGTTTCGACACCGGCGGCATTTCGATCAAGCCGGCCGGCAGCATGGAGGACATGAAGGGCGACATGGGAGGCGCGGCCTGCGTCGTCGGCCTGATGCATGCGCTCGCTGCGCGCAAGGCCAAGGTCAACGTGGTCGGCGCCATCGGCCTCGTCGAGAACATGCCCGACGGCAACGCCCAGCGGCCGGGCGACATCGTCACCTCGATGTCCGGTCAGACCATCGAGATCATCAATACCGACGCGGAGGGCCGCCTCGTTCTGGCCGACGTGCTCTGGTACGTCGCCAGGAAGGCGAAGCCGAAATTCATGGTGGACCTGGCGACGCTGACCGGCGCGATCATGGTGGCGCTCGGCACCGAGCACGCCGGCATGTTCTCCAACAATGACGAACTCGCCGACCGGCTGCTCGTGGCCGGCGTCGAGAGTGGGGAGAAGGTCTGGCGGATGCCGCTCGGCCCCGAATACGACAAGCTGATCGATTCCCAGTTTGCCGACATGAAGAACACCGGCGGCCGCCATGGCGGCTCGATCACCGCGGCGCAGTTCCTCCAGCGCTTCGTCGACGGCACGCCCTGGGCGCATCTCGACATCGCAGGCACCGCCATGGGCGCGCCGAAGACCGACATCAACCAGAGCTGGGGAAGCGGCTACGGCGTCCGCCTGCTCGATCGCCTGGTCTCCGACCACTACGAGCGCAAATGACCCGAGATGACTGAAGTATTGTTCTACCATCTCCAAAACATGACGGTGGAGAATGTGTTGCCGCCGCTTCTCGAGAAATCGCTCGAGCGCGGCTGGCGCGTCGTGGTGCAGTCGAGTTCGGAGGAACGCGCCGATGCGCTCGATTCGCATTTGTGGACCTATCGCGACGATTCCTTCCTGCCGCACGCGACGTGGCGGGTGAACGACGTCGCCGATCAGCCGATCGTGTTGGCGATCGAGGGGGGCAATCCCAACGGTGCCAATGTCCGCTTCCTGATCGACAATGCCGTACTGCCGGAGGACTCGCAGGGCTATGAGCGCATGGTCCTGCTGTTCGACGGCGACGATCCGGATGCGCTTGCGCTCGCCCGCGCGGCCTGGACCGATTGCAAGGCGCGGGGATTTGATGTCACCTACTGGCAGGCCGACGAGCGGGGCCGGTGGCAGAAGCGGAATTAGCGGCCGCCAGCAATTAATGATAATTTGCACTTTTCGGGCGATGCTGGCTTTTGTCACCTTCGTGCCGCAAAGGGATGTTGGGACAATCGCTTAGGGCTGGTCCTTCACGCGGGGAATTTGGTTTATCGTGCGACATCAAAAGCTTCCCGGCTCGCTCATGATTGCGTTGGCCGCCGTAGCACCGCTGCTCGCGGGCTGCTCGGGGACCGATCTGCTGTCGAAGGACGCAGAATGGTTCCAGAAGCCGGGGCGTCTCTTCATCAAGAACATCTCGATCGAATCGCCGCCGCTCACGCCTGACAAGCCGGTGGGAGCCGAGGACCTCGTCAGCGCCGACGGCGCCTGTCCGGGCATGGCGCCGCCTCCCGGGCCCGCCGACGCCAATGCGTCGACGACGACCCCCGCACCGATGGGCGGCACGGTCGCGCTCGGGCATACCGAATGCGACGTTGTGCGCGGCATCGGCGCGCCTTCGAACGTCAACCTGTCCACTGACGCCGTCGGCCGACGCGTCGCCGTCGTCACCTGGAGCACCGGTCCTCGCGCGGGCATCTACACCTTCACCTCCGGCCGCCTGTCCTCGATCGAGGGCAATCCCGAGCCGCAGCCGGTGCCGAGGGCGGCCAAGCCGAAGCCGAAGAAGGCGGCGACGTAAGGGCCGCGCGTCACGCGGCTTTTCGCCCTTTGATCGCCGTCGCCCAGGCGTGGACCGTGATCGCTCCTGTCGCGCTTGCCGGAAGTCTGTCCTGCAGCCGGCGTTTCAACTCGGCGCTCTCTGCATCGGACAGCTTTCCCACGACGCCGGTCGGACTGCTCACGACCATCGACAGCCAATAGTCGTCGAAGTTCACAAACGTCCGCTCGACGACGAGTTCGCGGGTTTCGACATCGCGGAGCCCCAGCTCTGCCCAGAGTGCCTTCAGGGCCGCAAAACGCGAGACATCCGCGCTCGGCGGGCGCGCCGTCGGCTGGCCCATGGCATCCAGTTCCTCCCACAAGGGCTGTGTCGGCGTGCCGCCGCGCGTGATGTCCCAGGTGTAGGACGCGACCATGCCGCCGGGCTTGGTCACGCGCACCAATTCGGCCGCACCCTTTTTGGGATCGGGCACGAAAAACAGCACCAGCGCCATGATAGCCGCATCGAAGCGCGCATCGTCATAGGGAAGCGCCAACGCATCGCCAACCGAAAGCTCGACCTGCTTCGCCGATATCCGCTGCTGTGCCGCTGCGATCTGAGCTTCGGACGGATCGATCGCGCTCACGTGCGAGGGAGCAGCTCCGGCGAGGATCATCTCCGTGAATGCGCCGTTTCCGCAGCCGACGTCGACCCATGACAGGTCTGGTCCCGGCGCCAGCCAATCCAGGAAAAGTGCCCCGGCCGATCGGCTCCAGGGTGCCATGAAGCGTTCGTAAGCCGCGCCGTCGGTGAACTTGATCGGTTCGGGTGTCGACATTGGAGCTATCCCTTCATCATTCCCTTGCTTGCAGATCGCTTGGGCTGGAAATCGGTTGGGCTGGAAATCGCTTGGGCAGAAAATGCCGATCGTCCTCGATCGTGGAGCCGGGTCATCCGCGATGCGCTGATGCAAATTCCGTCCAGCCTAATCCCAAATGCGCGGAAGCGACACGGGCCATTTGGTCGGCAGGCGCGGATGGTTCCCGAGCCATCGCCTCTCTGCCTCGCGTCGGACGCACGGACGGCCCTGCGGACACATCGCAGCGGGATCGATCGCGCTTGATCTGGATCATGGAGCTCTGTCGGCCATCAGTGCAGGCTGGAATAGTCCCCCGAGAGAAGGGGCTGCCGTCATGGCAACAGATTTCAGAGGATCATCCAGGGATCATTGACATGAGCAACCTCGCAAAGATTGAACGCGATCCGAATTACCAGGAGCTGGTGCGCCGACGTTCGTCGCTGGGCTGGCTGCTGTCGGCGATCATGCTTGTCATCTATTTCGGCTTCATCCTGCTGGTCGCCTACGCTCCCAAGTTTCTGGGAATACCGCTGGGCACCGGTGTGACGACGATCGGTATTCCGATTGGACTGTCCGTCATCGTGCTCGCCTTCGTGCTGACGGGCATCTACGTCCGCCAGGCGAACTCCAGCTACGACGTGCTCATCCGCAAAATCGTCGAGGAGAACCGCTCGTGAAGAAATTCACCTGGCTACCGGTCATTCTGCTCGCAAGCATTCCCACCATCGCGCTCGCGGCCGGCGCCGTCGAGGGCGGCTCGAAGCAGGCGACCAACTGGGCGGCGATCGGCATGTTCGTCGGGTTCGTCGGCCTGACGCTCGTCATCACCTATTGGGCCGCCAAGCGGACCGCGTCGGCTGCAGATTTCTACTCGGCCGGCGGCGGAATCACGGGATTCCAGAACGGACTTGCGATCGCAGGCGACTACATGTCGGCGGCGTCGTTCCTCGGCATATCGGGTCTCGTCTACACCTCCGGCTACGACGGCCTGATCTACTCCGTCGGCTGGCTCGTGGGATGGCCGATCGTCACCTTCCTGATCGCCGAGCAGTTGCGCAATCTCGGAAAGTTCACCTTTGCCGACGTCACTTCGTTTCGTTTAGGGCAGACCGAGATCCGGATCCTGGCGGCATGCGGCTCGCTGGTAACCGTTGCATTCTACCTGATCGCGCAGATGGTCGGGGCCGGCAAGCTGATCCAGCTGTTGTTCGGTCTCGATTACTGGATCGCGGTCGTCCTGGTCGGCGGCCTGATGATGATCTACGTGACGTTCGGTGGAATGAAGGCGACGACGTGGGTGCAGATCATCAAGGCGGTGCTGTTGCTCTCGGGGGCGACGTTCATGGCCGGCGCCGTTCTCTACAAGTTCGGGTTCAGTCCGGAAGCGCTGTTCGCCAAGGCAACGGAAGTGCATCCCAAGAAGCTCGCGATCATGGAGCCCGGCACCCTGATCTCCAATCCGCTCTCCGCTGTCTCGCTCGGCCTGGCGCTGATGTTCGGAACGGCGGGCCTGCCTCACATCCTGATGCGCTTCTTCACCGTGAAGGACGCCCAGGCCGCCCGCAAGTCGGTTTTCTACGCCACGGGTTTCATCGGCTATTTCTACATCCTGACCTTCATCATCGGCTTCGGCGCAATCACGCTGGTTTCGACCGATGCGATGTTCCTGGACGGGAGCATCCTCGAGAAGACCAAGAGCGGAATCGCGGCGATCAAGGGCGGCTCCAACATGGCGGCGATTCACCTCGCGAATGCCGTGGGTGGCAATCTGTTCCTTGGCTTCATTTCGGCCGTCGCCTTCGCCACGATCTTGGCCGTCGTATCAGGGCTGGCTCTGGCGGGGGCATCGTCCATCAGCCACGATCTCTACGGCATGGTGATCAAGGGCGGTAACGCGAATGAGCAGGACGAGATCCGCGTGTCGAAGATCGCGACACTGGTGCTTGGCGTACTTGCGATCGTCCTCGGCATCGTGTTCGAGAACCAGAACGTCGCCTTCATGGTCGGCCTTGCTTTCGCCATCGCGGCGTCCTGCAATTTCCCCGTGCTGGTGACGTCGATCTTCTGGAAGGGCCTGACGACTCGGGGAGCCGTGGTCGGCGGCTTCCTCGGTCTGATCAGCGCGGTCGTGGGCGTGGTGCTCTCGCCGGCAGTCTGGGAGGTGACGCTTGGCTTCGCCAAGGGCTCCGCTCCCATCAAGCTGGACAATCCGGCGCTGTTCTCGATGGCCATCGCCTTTGCGGGGATCTGGCTGGTCTCGATCCTGGATCGCAGCAAGCGTGCCGCGGTCGATCGCGACGGCTTTGATGCGCAATATGTCCGGTCCCAGACCGGTATCGGAGCTGCCTCGGCGACGGCTCACTGAACGAGGGTCCAAGGACACCGCTTCTGCACCGGCCGGGTCAGCTCGCCCCGCCGGTGCGGCTCGTTAGATGGTCGATCGTCGGGTGGATCGTCCGCATCTTCGAAAGGTCGAAATGCCGAAGGCGTTCGATATCAACAACCCGCCGTTCGATCGTCTGACGCCGAACGAGGCCGAGACGTTGCGGGCCGCGCTCGACATCGCCTACTTCAGTCCGGGAGAAGCGATCATCCGGCGGGACGCTCCGGCGGAGGCGCTCTATGTCGTGATCAAGGGCATCGTCGAGGAGCGGAGCGAGGTTGACCTGCTCGCATTGCTCGGCCCCAAGGACACGTTCGACAGTCGCGCGCTCGTTCACGATCACAACGGCCACCGGTTCATCGCCCGTGACGAGACGCTCTGCTACGTGATCCCCAGAAGGGTCGCCCTCGATCTGATCAGGGCAAATCCACGCTTTGCCGCGTTCTTTTACCGCGAGATATCCCAGAAGCTGGACGAGCTCGCCAACGACGAGGAGGCGCGACGTTACGGCTCCTTGATGCATGCCAAGGTCGGCGAATTGTTCCTGCATCCGCCGGTGTTTCTGGCTGCCAGCGATACGATCGAGACCGCCGGTCACCTGATGCGCGAGATCAACAGCAATGCGCTGTTCGTCCGGGACGGCGAGCGGATCGGCATCGTGACAGGCATGAATCTGTCCAAGGCCGTGGTGCTGCGGCGCCAGTCCATCCAGACTCCGGTCGGAACGCTCGCGAATTACGACATCGTGTCCTTGCGACGTGACGATTTCGTATCTTCGGCTCTCCTGTTGATGACGAAGCACAACAAGCGCAGGCTCGTCGTGCGCGAGGACGATGAATTCGTCGGAATTCTGGAGGAGATCGATCTTCTGGGATTTCTGGCCGGAAGCGCCCAGGTCACCGCCGGCCGCATCGACCGCGCCTCGAGCCCGCAGGACCTTGCCACCGCGGCGCGCGAGATCGAGACGCAAACGCGCGTGCTGCGGCGGCAGGGCGTCAAGGTGGAAGTCATTGCGGAGATCGTCTCCGATCTCAACCGGCGCCTCCTGTCGCGGTTGTTCGAGATGGTCGCGCCGGCCGAACTGCGCACCGGCAGCTGTCTGATCGTGATGGGAAGCGAGGGGCGGGGGGAGCAGACCGTACGGACCGACCAGGACAACGGCCTTATCCTGCCCGGTCCGGTGCAGGGTGAAGTCCTGGAGACGTTCCGTCACGAATTCTTCGCCGCGCTCCAGAGCTTCGGCTTTCTACCCTGTCCCGGCGACATCATGGTGCGCAACCCGGCATGGTCGAGGCCGCTCTCCGACTATCTCGCAGATCTGCGCCGCTGGATCGTGCTTCCCAGCCAGGACGGGCACATGAATGTGGCCATCATCTACGATGCGCAGGCGATCGCGGGCGATCAGCAATTGCTGGACGACGCCAAGTCGGCGCTGATCGACATGACCCGGGGCGAGCAGGCGTTCATGGCCCACTTTGCGCGCGCGGTCGACGCGTTCGAGACGCCGATCGGCCTCTTCAACAATCTGATCACGTCCGAGGGTACGGGAGACGCGCTCGACCTCAAGAAAGGTGGCATCTTTCCGATCGTGCACGGCGTTCGCAGTCTGGCGCTCGAACAGGGACTGCGCGAGACCTCCACCGACAAGCGCATCTCCCGGCTATGTGACCTCGGCGTGCTGCAAGCGGACTTTGGACGCGACCTGAAACAGGCCTTCCGTTTCCTGCTGATGCTTCGGCTCGACGGGCAGCTGGCCGCGTCCGCCGGCACATCGGGGACACTGGTGCGACCGGCGCAGCTGTCCAGCATGGAACGCCACCTTCTGCGCGATACGCTCCAGGTGGTGAAGAAGTTTCGCGAGATCGTCGGTCATCATTTCAAGCTCGGCATGTTCTAGAATGCTGCCTCGCGCGATCAAGCGGCTGTTGCACCAGGCGACCCTGAGCGACCAATCCTACCGCTTCATGTTCGGCCGTGCGCCTGACGACGAGTTCGTCGTCATCGATTGCGAGACCACCGGTCTGAACGTGCGAACGGACGACGTTGTCGCGATTGCCGCGATCAAGATCCGCGGCAACCGGATTGTGACCAGCGAGCGTTTCGAAGCCATCGTCCACCCTGACAGGGAGCTCGGGGCGGAGGCGATCAGAATTCACCATTTGCGCCGGTCCGACGTTGAAGCGGCGCCGATCGTCTGGAAGGTGCTGCCGAGCTTTCTGCACTTCATCGGGCCGCGCCCGTTGATCGGCTACTATGTCGATTTCGACATCGCCATGCTGAACAAGTACATCCTGCCGCTGGTAGGCATTGAGCTGCCCAACGAACGCATCGAAGTGTCGCGGCTTTACTATGACCGCAAATACGGCGACGCGCCGCCAAACACCTCGGTCGACCTGTCATTCGCCGCGATGCTGCGCGACCTCTGCATTCCGCCGCTCGGACAGCATGATGCCTTCAACGACGCATTGATGACCGCGATGATGTTCGTGCAGTTGCGCGACCTGACCCGGCGCGGCGCACGCATCGCGCGGCAACGCACCAGCCCGGTCTTCAATCCGACCGGGGCATGACACGGTGCCAGAGAGAGCTCGTCGCGAGCCTGCAGCTCAGGGCCCGCCGCTTTTCGCGCGTCGGCGGCGCGATCATGATCGTGATCGCCACACTGCCGATGAAGTCGCTTTCGTGATGGCCGCGCGGCCCGGAATGCGCTTTGATGGCGCCAACAACAATCCGGAGGAGACTATGCGGTTCATTGCCCTCGTATCGGCTCTGCTTCTGCCGTTTGGCGCGGCATTTGCCCAGGATTATCCGTCGAGAACCATCACCATGCTGGTGCCGTTCGCCGCCGGCGGACCGACCGACACCATCGCGCGTCTGACCGCGGCCGGCATGGCGAAATCCCTGGGACAGCAGGTCATCGTCGAGAACGCGACCGGCGCCGGCGGCACCATCGGCACGACCCGCGCCGCGCGCGCCCAGCCGGACGGCTACACGCTGCTGATCCATCATGTCGGCATCTCGACTGCCGCGACGCTCTACCGCAATCTCAGCTATGACACCAAGACGGCCTTTGCGCCGATCGGGCTCGTGACCAACGCGCCGATGACCATCATCGCGCGTCCCGATTTCCCGGCTGACACGCTCAAGGAACTGGTCGCCTACGCCCAGCAGCAGGGCGACAAGCTGACTTACGCCAATGCCGGGCTCGGCGCCGCATCACATCTGTGCGGCATGCTGTTCATGACGGCGATCCAGAAGCAGCTCACCACGGTGCCCTACAAGGGCAACGGTCCCATCATGAACGATCTGCTCGGCAAGCAGATCGATCTCACCTGCGATCAGGCCACCAACACCACCGGGCCGATCACGGCGAAGCAGGTCAAGGCCTACGCGATCACCACCAAGGAGCGGCTGAAGAGCCTGCCCGATCTGCCGACGGCCGACGAGGCCGGCCTCAAGGGTTTCGAACTCGGCGTCTGGCACGGGATCTATGCGCCCAAGGGCACACCGCCGGCAGTCGTTCAGAAGCTGACGGCGGCGCTCCAGGCCGCTCTTAAGGATCCCGCCTTGATCGCACGGTTCAATGACATCAACACCGAGCCGGTCCCGCAGGACAAGGCGACGCCCGAGGCGCTGGGTGCGATGCTGACGAGTGAGATCGACCGCTGGGCGCCGATCATCAAGGCAGCCGGGCAATACGCGGACTGAGCTAGCCCGTAAGAACATGCAGCTCAGTGACTTGTAGTTGGGTAATTTGTTACCTGTACTGTGCATGGGGTTGTTTTCGAGGTTTTGAATCTACCCCGCCGCCTCGTCGAACTGCGCGCTCGCCTCCAGCCATTGCTCCTCCGCGCGCGCCAGCGCGTCGGCGGCATTGGCGCGGGCCTTCGACAATTGCGCGGCCTGCTTGGGGTCGCGCGTAAAAATGTCGGGCAGGGCGAGCGCAGTGTCGATCTTCGTGATGATCTCGCTGACGCGGGCGATCTCGGCCTCGGCTTCCGCGATGCGCTTCTTCAGCGAGCCGCGATTGTCCGACCTTGGACGCTGCGGCTTCTCAGCCGGCACGCTGCGCTCGCGCGGGGCGTCCGCGTTGCGCGCCGACAGCACCAGGCGGCGGTATTCGTCGAGGTCGCCGTCGTAATTGGTCACGGTGCGGTCGGCGACGATCCAGAGACGATCGGCGCAGGCCTCGATCAGGTAGCGGTCGTGCGAGACCATGATCACCGCGCCGGGAAACTCGTTGATCGCTTCCGCCAGCGCGCCGCGGCTGTCGATGTCGAGATGGTTGGTCGGCTCGTCGAGGATGATCATGTTGGGGCCGAAGAAGGTCGCAAGACCCAGCAGCAGCCGCGCCTTCTCGCCGCCCGACAATTTGCCGGCCTTGGTGTCGGCGGCCTTGCCGGAGAAGCCGATCGCGCCGGCACGCGCGCGCACCTTGGCTTCGGGCGCATCGCCCATCAGCTTGCGGACGTGATCGTAGGCCGAGGCGTCCTCGTTGAGCTCGTCGAGCTGGTGCTGCGCGAAATAAGCGATCGACAGCTTGTCCGCGCGCGTCACCTTGCCCGAGAACGGCGCGAGGCGTCCGGCGAGCAGTTTGACCAGCGTCGACTTGCCGTTGCCGTTGGCGCCGAGCAACGCGATGCGGTCGTCATTGTCGATGCGCAGGGTGACGCGGTTCAGCACCGGGCTCGCCGGATCGTAGCCGACCGAGGCGTTGTCCACCGCGATGATCGGCGGCGACAGGATCTTCTCCGGCGCCGGGAAGCTGATCTCGCGCACGTCCTCGGTGACCAGCGCCGTGATCGGCTTCAGCCGCTCAAGCATCTTGACGCGCGATTGCGCCTGGCGCGCCTTGGAGGCCTTGGCCTTGAAGCGGTCGACGAAGGCCTGCAGGCGCGCACGCTCGGCCTCCTGGCGCCTGACCGCCTTCGCGTCGAGCAGCTCGCGCGCGGCGCGCTGCTCCTCGAACGAGGAATAGGTGCCCTTGTAGAGCGTGAGCTTGCCGCGCTCCAGGTGCAGGATCTGGTCGACTGAGCTTTCCAGCAGGTCGCGGTCGTGGCTGATCACGATCACCGTGCGCGGATAATGCGCGAGGTGGTCCTCCAGCCACAGCGTGCCTTCCAGGTCGAGGTAGTTGGTGGGCTCGTCGAGCAGCAGAAGGTCGGGGGCCGCGAACAGCGTCGCGGCGAGCGCGACGCGCATGCGCCAGCCGCCGGAGAATTCCGCGCAGGGGCGCAGCTGGTCGGCAGCCGAGAAGCCGAGGCCGGAGAGGATCGCGGCCGCACGGCTTGGCGCCGAATGTGCATCGATGTCGACGAGCCGGGTCTGGATCTCGGCGATCCGGTGCGGATCGGTCGCGTGCTCGGCCTCAGTGAGCAGCGCATCGCGTTCGAGATCGGCCTTGAGCACGACCGTGATTAGGCTTTCGGGGCCGTTCGGCGCCTCCTGCGCGAGGCTGCCGATGCGCCAGCGCGGCGGCAGGGTCACCGAGCCGTGTTCGGCCGCGAGCTCGCCGCGGATCACCTTGAACAGCGTCGACTTGCCGGTGCCGTTGCGCCCGACCAGGCCGACGCGTGATCCGGGCGTGATCTGCACGGAACTCTCGTCGATCAAAAGGCGTCCGGCGAGACGGATGGAGAGATCGGTGATGGACAGCATGCGGCCTTGTCACCGCAAGGCGCGTCGAACGCAACTCGTTTTTCCGTCAGTGCGGCTCCCGCTCGCGCCGCTGCAGCTCGTTCAGGAGCTGCTCGAGATGGGTCGGCAGGCGCGGCTCGGGCCGGAGGCTCTGCTGCAGCCGTTCGCCCACGGCATCGCAGATCGCGCGGCTGGTGCGCCGGTCGATCTGTTCGCTGTCATCGGCAAAAAGCCCAGCCATCGCAAGGTTCCGTGTTCTCGAACTAAGGACACCGTACCAAGTCATTGCCGGCCAAATGGTTTCGCTGGCTATGAGGAAAGCCGGGCATTCTCGTAAAAATTGTATGAGCGGTGCCTTGTACGCTCAAGGCAAAGCCCCGGCGAGGGAGCGCCGGGGCTTCTCCTGGAAGGTACCTGGGGGCTTGGGTACCCTCGGGAAGGTGCTGATGGGCTCAGTAGCAGCGGTTGATCAGCCGCCAGCGGGGTCCCCAGGGGGTCGGGACCAGCCGGCGCACATAGCAGCCGCCATAACCGTAGGAGACGGGGCCGCCGGCGTAGAAGCGCGGTCCGCCCCAGCCGTGGCCGTGGTGCCAGCCGCCGCCGTGCCAGCCCCGGCCGCCGTGCCAGTGCGCGGAGGCCGAGGTCGGTGCCAGCGCGGCACCCAGCGCGACCGCGGCGACGGCGGCAAGCGAAAGTTTCCTCCACATGGTGATCTCCTAAAGACTGCCGGCGCGGGGCTATCGCGCCGATGGTAAGGCCGCCGAAACGATCCGCCCGGTGATCAGGCTTCGGTTTCGATGGGGCCGACCTTACGCCGGTGAAGCTGAACCGATCCCTGACGGCGGTTTCAGATTGGGTTCATCTGGGTGAAATCGTTGTCATCCATGCTGGATTGGCAGCCGCCCCCGCGGCAAGCGCCGGTGCGGCCGTTTCGGCGGGTCGCTTGCCGTCCGGCAAAGGCGCCGATATAAGCCCCGCAACTCCGAACCGCCGCTTTCTTCTTCCCAAGGACAACATTATGGCCATCGAACGCACTTTCTCGATCATCAAGCCCGACGCGACCGAGCGTAACCTGACCGGTGCGGTCAACGCCGTGATCGAGAAGGCGGGCCTGCGTATCGTCGCGCAGAAGCGTATCCGCATGACCAAGGAGCAGGCCGAGACCTTCTACGCCGTCCACAAGGCGCGCCCGTTCTTCGGCGAGCTCGTCGCATTCATGACCTCCGGCCCGGTGGTGGTTCAGGTTCTGGAAGGCGAGGGCGCGATCGCCAAGTACCGCGAGGTGATGGGCGCGACCGATCCGGCCAAGGCCGCCGAGGGCACCGTCCGCAAGCTCTACGCAAAGTCGATCGGCGAGAACTCGGTGCACGGTTCGGATGCGCCGGAAACGGCCGCGATCGAAATCGCGCAGTTCTTCTCGGGCAACGAGATCGTCGGCTGATCGATCGGCCGACAGGTTAGGGACGACGGGCGAAAGGACTGATTGTGGACTGGCTTTGGCAGATCTTCGATCCCGCTACGATCGGGGCATTCTTCACCCAGTTCCGCAACGAGATGGCCGAACCGACCTTCTGGATTGCGGTCGGCAAGATCATCTGGATCAACATCCTGCTCTCCGGCGACAACGCGCTGGTGATTGCGCTCGCCTGCCGCGGTCTCTCGCCGCGCCACCGGCTCTGGGGCATGATCTTCGGCGCCGGCGCAGCGGTGATGCTGCGAATCATCTTCACCGGCATCGTCGCCACCCTGATGGGGTTGCCGTACCTCAAGCTCATCGGCGGTCTCGCGCTGATCGTGATCGCGGCCAAGCTGCTGGTACCGGAAAACGATGACGAGGACGACGTCGAGTCAGCCTCGCATCTGTGGCACGCCATCCAGATCGTCGTGGTCGCCGACATCGTCATGAGTCTCGACAACGTCATTGCGGTCGCCGCCGCGGCCAATGGCAGCGTGCCGCTCCTGATCCTCGGCCTCGCCATCAGCGTGCCGCTGATCGTCGCCGGCGCCGCGCTGATCATGGCGCTGCTCGCAAAGCTGCCGGTCCTGGTCTGGGCCGGTGCGGCGCTGCTCGGCTGGGTCGCGGGCGAGGTGATCGCGACCGACCCGGGCGTCGCGCCGAAGCTGCACACGCTGCTCGACGGCCCGCTGGGCACCTCGCTGGACAGCATGCTCGGCGCGCTGCGCATCCCGCCGCAGTTCGGACATGGCGGGGCAGGCGGCGAATATCTCTGTGCCATGCTCGGCGTCGTGGTCGTGCTGGTGGTCGGCTACATCTGGCGCCGACGCAGCCTGACCCAGGCAGCGCTCGAATCCTCCGAGCGCCACGCCAAGGCCTCGGCGGAGTGATGCTGCGGCTCTGATCGGCGCGGCCTTCCTCTCCGGCGATGAGAGGCGACCACATCACCGAGACGCGTGCCGCGTCGGCAGGACGCGAGCGATCACCGGCCACAGGTTCTTCGGCGCAGGCGCCCGAATCCCTCCATCGTTGCGTTCGTATGACCGGCGCGCATCGCGCTTCGCGGGAGCTCGCGTCGTGCGCGCGGACGTTGCGTGGAGAGTCGTCCTGCGCAACCCTCACGCGATTTAGATCTTGTCTCATTATAAACTACTGAGATTCAAGGGTACTTTCGTTGACTCGACGAAGGTTCCCACGGCACCTCGCCCCGACGTTCATGTTCATGAAATCGGAAGGTGCGATGTCGTCGAAAGTGCTTTGTCGTCCTTTTGCCGTTGTTGCCGCTCGCATCAAGACGCTTCTGACGTGCGCCAGCCCGAGAGCCTTCGCGATTTCCGTGGTCTCCATTGCCTTGTGCAGCGACGGCGTCCTGCACGGCACCAGCGCGCAGAGCGCCGCGCCCGAGGCGGCGGGGGGAAGCACGTTGCCGGCCGTGACCGTCACCGCCGACGCGCCGAAGCCGCGCGTGCGTCCACGGGCCAATCCAGTCAGGAGGGCGGGCCGCGGCGCGCCTGCGAATGATCGGGCCAAGTTGCAGGCGGAAGCGACCCCCACGGCTGCGAGGCCCGGCGCACTGCCGCCGACCTACGCAGGCGGGCAGGTGGCCCGCGGCGGACAGGTCGGCTTGCTGGGCAACAAGGATTTCATGGATACGCCGTTCAATATCACGAGCTACACGGCGAAGAAGATCGAAGATCAACAGGCCGTCACCGTCGCCGACGTCGTCAGCAACGATCCTTCGGTCCGTTTCACCGGCCAGGCCGGCGGCATCCTCGACTCCTTCTTCATCCGCGGCTTTCCGATCGGCGAGGGGAATGTCGGAGAGATTGCCTTCAACGGCGTCTATGGCGTTGCGCCGAACTATCGTGTGTTCACCGACTATGTCGAGCGCATCGAGATCATCAAGGGCCCGACTGCGCTGCTTTACGGCATGGCGCCAAACAGCAGCGTCGGCGGCACCATCAACATCGTTCCGAAGCGTGCAGGGGACGTCGACCTCACGCGGGTCACGACCGACTATGCGACGAGCACCCAGCTCGGCACCCATGTCGACGTGAGCCGACGGTTTGGCGAGAACCGCGAATTCGGCATTCGCGTCAACGGCAGCTATCACAATGGCGATACGCCGCTGGACAACCAGAGCCGGGAGGCGCATGTCGGCTCCGCGGCGTTCGACTATCGCGGCGAGAAATTCAGAGCCTCGCTCGACTTCATCGATCAGGAAGAAAAGTTCGACGCACCAACGAGGCCGTTCCTGGTCGCAACCGGCGTCGCCGTCCCGACGGCGCCGGTCGGGCGGCGCAATGTCACGCAGTCCTGGGAATGGGCCAAGGTTCACGACAACTCGCTGCTGGCGCGCGCCGAATACGATGTCACCGAGAGCGTGACGGTGTTCGCTGATGCCGGCGGCGGCAGGACCCAGGTCGATCGTCTGTTCGGCACGCCGACGATCCTGAACGCGGCGGGCAACACCACGTCGACCCCGGGGCGGTTCAAATTCGACATCGACAGGAATGTGGCCGACGCCGGCCTTCGCGCCCGGTTCGACACCGCGGCGATCAGTCACGCCGTGACCTTCCAGGGCAGCTATTACAAGGACGAGGTTTCGCGCGGCTCGGTGAACGGCACGCCGGTGCTCTCCAATATCTATGCGCCGATCGCTCGTCCCCAGCAGCTCGTTCCGGCTCCCGCGACCGTGCCGAAGCTGTCGGACACCGAGCTGACCGGTCTTGCGCTGGCCGATACCATGTCGGTTTTCCAGGAGCGGCTTCAGCTGACCGTCGGCGTCAGGCAACAGGGCGTCAAGTCGAACAACTACAACACCACCACGGGAGCCGTGACCTCCGCCTACGATCAGACGGCGTACACGCCGATGGTCGGCGTCGTCGTCAAGCCCTGGAGCCACGTTTCGCTCTACGCCAATTACATCGAGGGTCTCAGCAAAGGCGACATCGCACCGACGACGGCGAGCAATCAAGGCGAGGTCCTGGCGCCCTATTTCAGCAAGCAGAAGGAAGCAGGCGTCAAGGTCGATCTCGGCATGCTCGCCACCACGATCAGCCTGTTCGAGATCACCAAACCGTCGGGACAGCTGGGCCTCGACAAGATTTACCGGGCGGATGCCGAACAGCGCAATCGCGGCGTGGAATTCACCGTGTTCGGAGAAGTTCAGCCGGGCCTTCGAGTCCTCGGCGGCGTGACGCTGATCGACGCGGAGCTGACGAAGACCAGCACGCTCGCCAATCTAGGCAAGTCGCCGATCGGCGTGCCCCAGGTGCAGGCCAATCTGTCCACCGAATGGGACACCCCGTTCGCGCCAGGACTGACGCTGGTCGCAAACGCTGTCTATACCGGGTATCAGTATCTGGATGCGGCAAACGTGCAGGTCGTTCCCGCCTGGACTAGGCTCGATCTCGGCGCGCGCTATAGCACGCGCATCAACAACCGGCCCGTCACGCTGCGGGCCCTGGTCCAGAACGTGTTCGACACCAATTACTGGGCTGGCGTCGCAAGCTACTCGGCACTGGCGCAAGGGGCGCCGCGAACCCTGCTCTTGTCGATGTCGACGGATTTCTGAGGTGGTCTCAATAGATCGTGCCGAATTCGGCCACGGGAATCGTCCAATAGACGAGCTTGGTTCCGGCAAATGAGACCCGCAGCCGGTCGAGCAGGCTGCTGGCATCTCTCTCCGCCAGGATCATCTGCACGGTGGTCTGATCGGCGTGGCCCTTCACGCGTTCGGCGGCCGTCCGCAATCGAACGTCCGCGCCGTGACCCGCGCCGTGCGATGCGGTGAATCCCGAAACGAGGTCGGTCTGTTCGGCAACATAGTCGAACACCTCCTCGCGCAGCTGATGCGGCACAATCAGCGTGAGACAGACCGGCTGGTCGGTCATTTCGCCCCCTTCGACGTTCCGCCGTAGCGGCGATACAGGATCGGCAGGAGAATCAGGGTGAGCAGGGTGGAGGACAGCAGCCCTCCGATCACGACGACCGCGAGCGGCCGCTGCACTTCGGATCCTGGCCCGGACGCGAACAGCAGCGGGATCAAGCCCAGCGCGGTGATGCTCGCCGTCATCAGCACCGGACGAAGCCTGCGCATGGCACCTTCGACGACGATACGATCCTCGCTCAGGCCATGGGCCCGGAGTTGGTTGAAGTAGGACACCAGAACGACTCCATTGAGGACGGCGATGCCGAGCAGCGCGATGAATCCGACCGAGGCCGGCACCGACAGATACTCGCCCGTCAGGACCAGTGCGAAGACGCCCCCGATCAGGGCAAAGGGAATGTTGACCAGCACCAGCAAGGCCTGCCGGATGGCGCCGAATGTGGTGAAGAGCAGCAGGAAGATGAGACCGATCGCAACCGGGACCACGATGGACAGGCGTGCGGCGGCGCGTTGCTGGTTCTCGAACTGCCCGCCCCAGGTCAGCCGGTAGCCGATCGGGAGCGGAAGTTCGGTCGCAACCTTCTGGCGGGCCGCTTCGACGAAGCCGACCATGTCGCGGCCGCGGACGTTGGCGCGAACGACGCTCATGCGCGCGCCGTCTTCGCGGTCGATCTTCACCGGCCCGTCCACGCGCTGGATTCGCGCCACCTGCGACAGCGCGACATGCTGTCCGGACGCGAGCGTCAGCGGCAGGCTCGCCAGCAGCGTCGGCGCCTCCCTGGTCGTCTCGCTGCCGCGGACGAGAATGGGGGTGCGGCGGCCCTCCTCGAGCGCCGTGCCGATCGTTCGGCCCTCGATCTGGGTACGGAGCGAGTTCACGATGGAATCCACGGTCAGGCCGAGGCGGCCGGCCTCCATGCGATTGACCGCAACCGTGTAGTATTGAGCGCCTTCGTTCAGCGTGGTGTAGACGTCCTCGGCGCCGTCGATGCCGGACAGGATCGCCGACAGCTTGGCCGCGGCCTCGTTCAGCCTGGCAATGTCGGGCCCGAAGATCTTCACGGCGACGTCGCCACGCACGCCGCTGATCATCTCCTGCACGCGCATGTCGATGGGTTGGGTGAAGCTGAGCGAGATGCCCGGAAAGCCGGTGAGGACCTCGCGGAGCTTCTGCAGCAGAGCCTCGCGATTGTCGGTCTGCCTCTCGGCAGCGGGCTTGAGCACGAGGAACGTGTCGGTCTGGTTGGGCCCCATCGGATCGAGGCCGAGCTCGTCCGACCCGGTCCGCGCGACGATGCCGGCAATATCAGGCACGGCCAGAAGGGCCTTCTGTAGCCGGACATTCATCGCAAGCGACTCGTCGAGGTTGACGGACGGAAGCGTCTCCACGCTGACGATGACATCGCCTTCGTCCATCGTCGGCATGAAGGTCTTGCCGAGCCTGGTATAGGCGAATCCCGCGGCGATCAGGCCGACCAGCGCCGCGGCCATCACCTTGCGCTCGTTCTTCAGGGCCCAGTCCAACGCAGGCGCGTAGACCCGTTGCGCCGCACGAACCAGCACGGGATCGCGATGCGATCCGGACTTGAGTACATAGGAGGTCATGACCGGGATCACGGTGAGCGCCAGCAGCAGTGAACCGGTGAGCGCGAAGATGATGGCGAGCGCGACCGGGATGAACAGCTTCCCCTCCAATCCCTGCAGCGTCAGCAGGGGTATGAACACGATGATGATGATGAGAACGCCCGAGGCTACCGGTTCCAGGACTTCGCAAACCGAACGGTACACCAGGTGGATCAGCGGAGCAGCTTTGCCCGGTTCGTGCTTGCCGAGATTGCCGACGATGTTCTCGACCACGACGACCAGCGCGTCGATCAACATGCCGATTGCGATCGCAAGTCCGCCGAGGCTCATCAGGTTGGCTGACATCCCGACCACGCGCATGACGATCAATGCGAAGACGATGGCCAGCGGCAGGCTGAGAGCGATCACCAGCGAGGCCCGCCAGTTGCCGAGGAAAAGCAGCAGGAGAACGATGACAAGGGCGGTCGCCTCGCCGAGCGCCCGCACCACGGTGCCGACCGCGCGGTAGACCAGGTGGCTGCGGTCATAGAACACGTTGATGGAGACGCTTTTCGGCAGCGAGGGTTGCAGCTCCGCGAGCCGGGCGCGCACGTCGCGGACGAGCTGGCCGGCGTTGGCGCCGCGCAAGCCGAGGACGAGCCCCTCGACCGTCTCGCCGCTGCCGTCCGACGTGACTGCGCCATAGCGGGTCAGCGTTCCGACTTTGACGCTCGCCACGTCGTTGACCATGATGGGCACGCCCTCGCGGGTGTCAACGACGATCGCCTTGATGTCTTCGACCGATCGGATGCTGCCCTCGATCCGGACCAACGCGCTATCCTCGCCCTGGTTCACCCGTCCGGCACCGTCGTTGCGACTATTGGCTTCGATGGCGCGGCGAAACACGTCGTAGGAGATGCCGCGCGCGGCGAGCGCATCGTTGCGCGGCACGATCTCGAAGGCGCGGACGTAACCGCCGAGCGCATTGACGTCCGCAACGCCGGGGACCGTTCGCAGCGCGGGACGGATCACCCAATCCAGCAAGGTTCGGCGCTCGGCGAGCGAAAGCTCGGGACTGTCGATCGTGAACATGAACATCTCGCCGAGGGGGCTCGTGATCGGCGCAAGACCTCCGCTCACCCCCTCGGGGAAATCGCGCGCGATGTTCGACAACCGCTCCGATACCTGGTTGCGCGCCCAGTAGATGTCGGTGCCGTCCTCGAAATCGACGGTGATGTCGACCAGTGCATATTTCGTGGTCGAGCGAAGGACCTTCTTGTGCGGCAATCCGAGCAGTTCGAGCTCGACGGGGACCGTGATGCGCTGCTCGACCTCTTCGGGCGTCAGGCCCGGCGCCTTCATGATGATCTTCACCTGAACAGGAGAGACATCGGGAAACGCGTCGATCGGCAGGCCGGGCAGGAGGACGGCGCCGGCACCCACCAGCAGCAGCACACTCAGCAGAACGAACAATCGCTGTGAAAGCGCGAACGCAACCAGGCGCCGGAGCATCTATTGCCCCAGGCCCGAGAGAATGCCGCGAAGCGCCGAGATGCCGCCGATCGCGATCTCGTCCTGCTCCGTGATGGGACCGGACACCACGACATGGTCCTGGTCGTCCGCAACAAGCTTGACCGGGACCAGCCGGAAGCCACCGGCTGTGGCAACGAACACCGAGGTCCGTTCGCCCCGCCGGACCAGCCCATGATAGGGAATCTCCCACGCGCTTTCGCCGGCGGAGAGAAAGCCGATGCGGGCGGCGGCGGTCTGACCGGGATGCAGCTCTCCGTCGTTGGGGATTTCCGCACGAACCAAAATGGTCTGAGTTGCAGGGTCGATGGTCTCGGAGACCAGCACGACCTTGCCAGGGATGGAATAGCCCTCGATCTCGACTTTCGCGCCGGCGCGGATCGCGCGAATATTGGCTGCAGGAACCGCGATTTCCGCCCATAGCGGTGAGAGCCGCGCCAGCTTGACGAGCGGTGCGGATTGTTCGAGCCGCTGCCCCGGCGACACCGTGACCGCGACGACGGATGCGGTTTGCGGCGCATTGACCGTGAGTGTCGCGCTGATCGCCGCTTGCTGGGCGAGCCGAGAGATGGCTTCGTCGGACATCCCGCTCAGATGCAGCATCTGACGCCGCTCGGCGACCACGAGAGCGGCCTGGCGCGCTTCAGCCTGGCTGGCCTCCAGCGCGCGCTGCGGCACGGCCTTGCCCTCGAACAGATCGGCGTTGCGCTTCAGCTGCTGGCTGGCGAGATGCTCCTGGGCGATCGCGTGCAGGTAGTCGCGCTGCTGGGAGACGAAACTTGGGCTCTCCAGCGTGACGAGCGGTTGGCCGGCCGAGGCGTGGTCACCGCGCCCGACGAGGAGAGTGGCGACCATGCCGGCCACCGGCGCACTGACGACCCACATTTGCGGTGTGGGGATCACGATCTTGACCGGATAGGGCAGCGTCAGATCGGTCCGGATCGCGACCGGGTGGGTCACGCGCACTCCGAGATTGCGCGCCTGAGCATCGCTCAGCTTCAGCTCGTCCTGCGCCATCGATACGGAAGGCAACAAGCCGACCGCAACGGCGAGGAGTGTGCGAACGAACGCGCCCCCTGTCGAGGTGGGAAGGAGAGTATTGCGAAGGATTCGCATCAGGGATGTCCCACACCCACGGGCGGACGAAGCCCAGCCCGATTGCAGGTTTCGACTACTCCACCGGCGTTTTGGCGGGTTGATTTGCCTCAAGCGGGCCAGCCATCGTGGAAAGCCGCTCGCCGTTCGTGCAGCGTTTCGGTCACTCACGATGCACGCTTCCTTCCCGTGATCATCGCCTTCACCAGATTCTCGCTGTGCTCGAAGCTCGCCAACAGGACGCCAAGCACATGGACGACGACGAGGCCGATCGTGAGGTTGGCGAACGCCTCATGCATCTCCTCGACCCATTTTGCCCCCCAGAAGGTGCCGGTCGTCATCATGTAACCGGTGGAGCAGGTGACGATCAGCGTGACGATCAGCGCCACGACCATCGTGCCGCCGGCTGGATTGTGGCCGAGGTAACGCGGCGCCCTGAGCAACGCCACGTCGCGCATGTAGGCGAGTACCGCGCGCGGCGAGCGCACGAAATCGCTGAAGCGCGCATTGCGCGGCCCCACGAAGCCCCACGCGATCCGTAGCGCAAGCAATCCGGCAATCGTGTATCCGGCGGCGATATGGACGTTCTCGATCTCGTCACCCGTGGCATAAGCGAGCAGAAACAGCCCGACCAGCGACCAATGGAACACGCGCACGAAAGGGTCCCAGACCTTGACCGATGCCGGCGGCGTCTCGCCGCCGGCCTCGATCCCGTCGTTGATGGCGCTCATGGTGGCGCCCTCTACAGCTGGCCGACGATCTGGCCATTGGTCGGATCGACGAACAGTTCGACCCGGCTGCCGGACTTGTCGATCGCATAGAGTTCGCCACAGGCGTTCTTGAGCTTGGCCTTCTGAACCTTGTAGCCTTGGGCCTCGATCTTGGCCTGAAGTTCTTCGAGCGGCAGCCAGCGGGTTGCCGGGGCTGCCGTGCAGGGACGCCCGAGGCTGCCGGCATGAGCGGTCGCGGCGGCCGCGAGCAGGGCGCCGGCAGCTGCGGTGAAGATGGTGATCTTGCGCATGGTTCTCTCCGGTGTGCATGGCCCGGCCACATCATGCGGCAAGGCAATGCGTGGACACTGGCAGAAGCGCCCTGACCGCCGCCTGTTGATCCACGTCAGCGATCTGTCAGGTCGATTGCGGCATGCTTCATGGATGCAGCCGTCTCGCTTTCTGGAATTTCTCGCGGTGCCATTGCTGGTGGGAGTCCTGCTCCCGTCGGAGCCTGCGGCCGCAAGCGACCACGATAAAGGCGCGCCCGACGCAGTGCGCCACGCGGTCGAGGCAGGCGAGATCAAGTCACTCGCCGACATCCTCGCATCCGTCCGTGGCAAGCTGCCGGGCGAGGTTGCCGGCGTCGAAATAGAACGTGAGCGCGGCCGCTGGATCTATGAGTTTCGCCTCGTCGACGACAAGGGCCGCCTCTACGAAGCGTACGTGGACGCTCGTAGCGGCGAGATTGAACGCATCAAGGAGAAGTGATGCGGCTGCTGCTTGTGGAGGATGACCGACGGATCGCCGCCGATGTGGAGAGGGCGCTGCGCGCGGCCGGCTATGTCGTCGAAACCGTCCGCAACGGCGAGGAAGCCTGGTTCCGCGGTGACACCGAGGACTACGGCGCCGTCGTCCTGGATCTCGGCTTGCCCGGCATGGACGGTCTGGCGGTCCTCAAGCGCTGGCGCGCCAACGGAAGGTCGATGCCGGTGCTGATCCTGACGGCGCGAGGCAGCTGGGCCGAGCGCGTCGATGGGATCGACGCGGGCGCCGACGACTACCTGCCCAAGCCGTTTCGCATGGAGGAATTGCTGGCGCGGCTGCGCTCGATCGTGCGCCGCTCGGCGGGGCACGCCTCGCCACGGATCGTTGCGGGCGATGTCGAGCTCGACGAGCGTCAGATGAAGGTGACGTTGCGCGGCGTACCCGTCGCGTTGTCGCCGTTGGAATACCGCCTGATCGCCTTTCTCCTGCACCACCGCGGCCGCGTGGTGTCGCAGCAAGAACTCGACGAGAACGTTTATGGCCACGGCGAGGACCACGAGTCGAACGCGCTCGAGGTGCTGGTCGGCCGAGTGCGCAGGAAGCTCGGTGCCGACCTGATCGAGACGAGGCGCGGCTTCGGCTATCTGGTGCCGGAGATGCCGCCATGAGCTGGGGCTCGCTGCGGCTGCGACTGGTCGCCGGCGGACTTGCAGCTATCCTGATCGCGCTGACGATTGCCGGCGCGGGGCTGACGCTGCTGTTCGAACGCCACGTCACGCGCACCATCGGCGATGACCTCGACATCTATCTGAAGCAACTCGTCGCGGGTATTGACGCCGATGCGCGGGGCAAGCTGGTGGTGGGCCGGCCGCCGGCCGATCCGCGTTTTTCCGATCCGCTTTCGGGCTTGTACTGGCAGGTATCAGACGACGGTGGTCAGGTGCTGCGTTCGCGTTCGCTGTGGGACACGGCGTTGGACCTGCCGCAGGACGAGCCGTCGCCGAGCGAATTGCACCGTCATGTCATCCCCGGGCCGGCGAACGCACGGCTCCTGGTCAGTGAACGCCGCGTGCTGCTCACCGTCGGCGACCGCCGTGCGCCGGTGCGCGTCGTTGTGGCGGCCGATCTCGCTCGCGTGTCGGCCGCCGGCTCGCAATTCGCCAGGGAGCTGACGCTGGCGCTCGGCCTGCTGGGGCTGGTGCTGGCGGCGGCCACCTCGATCCAGGTCGGGCTGGGCTTACGTCCGCTCGACGCACTTCGCCGCGGCGTCGCGGAGGTCCGCTCCGGGCAACGCAAGCATCTTCCCGCTGATGTCCCTGCCGAGGTGACGCCTCTGGTGGAAGAGGTAAACAGCCTGATCGAGGCACAGGAACGCGAGATCGAGCGTTCGCGCAGCCGTGCCGCTGACCTGGCGCACGGGCTGAAGACGCCGCTCGCCGCACTCGCCGCCGATGTCGCGCTATTGCGCCGGCGAGGTGAGCAGGACGTCGCCCAGGCAATCGAAGCCGTCGGTGACACGATGAGCCGTCACGTCGACCGCGAGCTGGCACGCGCCCGGGCGCGGGGGACGGCACGACAGCGCGGCGGAATTTCCACGCCCCTTAGACCGCTCGTCGAGTCCCTGGTGCTTACGCTGGCGCGCACGCCCACTGCGCAGCGGCTCGAATTCAAGATCTGCATAACGGGCGAGCCGAGCGTGCCGCTCGATCGTACCGATCTGGCCGAAGTGCTCGGCAATCTCCTGGAAAATGCCGCCCGTCACGCCAAGAGCAAGGTGCGCATTGGCGCCGGTGCCACTGCGAATCCGGCGATCTCAGTCGAGGACGACGGGCCGGGAATCGCGTCCGCTGAACGCGCCCGCGTGCTCGAACGCGGTGTTAGGCTCGATGAGCGCGGCGAAGGCGCCGGCCTCGGCCTTGCGATCGTTCAGGACGTGCTCAGTGCCTATGGATGGCAGCTTGTTCTCGCCGATTCCGAACTCGGCGGACTGAAGGCCATCGTCGCGCCGCAGGACAGCCGACGCCTCGTCGCGTGACCAGCCTGCTTGTTGCGCGACCCCGACGGCCCGGCAGCGCCACTGTTTCTGTTCGTCAGCGCCTCACGATCGAGCCGGCACGGCCGATCAGGCGGGCGAGCTGGCGGAAGCGGCTGCCGACTCGGTCGGCGACGAGGTCTCCGAGCCGGTGCTCGAACACCAGCATCAATTTGCGGCCCTCGCTGCGGAAATGCGTGGCGGGCAGGACGCCCGGACGCGCCGCCGAGATCAGGTGGGCGACGCGGAATGCAGCGCCCAGCAGGCGCGCGCGCTCGAGCTGGGCTGGCGTCAACAGCTCCTGCATCGTGGTCGGCGGCTGGTTTTCCTCGCTCAGGCCGGCATAGCGATAGAACACGGACAGGCCGACGAAGGCGCGCTCGGTGTGGGTGATCGCGCCGAAATTGGCGTTGACGACCAGGCTGAGCGTCTGCTCGCCGCGATGGTCGGGATGCACGCGCCAGCCGATGTCGGACAGCAGGCACGCGGTGCGGCGCAGGCGGCGCTCCTCTTCGGTCTCGCGCAGCTTCACGACGCGCACAAGGCGGTCGGTCCAGGCGATCAGCTCGCGGGCGTGCTTCGCCGAGCGTGACAGCAACTGGTTCAGCTCCTCGGCCGCGCAGATCAGCCCGTCCTTGTTGCGTTCGGTCTCCGGCAGCTTCTCGTGCAGGAGGCCTTCGCGCACACCGAAGGTCGAAAACACAATGTTCTTCGGCTTTGCAACGCGGATGACGTGCTCGAGCACCAGCGCCGCATAGGTGAGGAGCGGGCGCCGCGCATCGGCGACGATCTCGATGTCGGCGAGCATGTCGGCGGCAGCGAGGCGCCGGAGACGGCGGGAGAAGTCGAGCGCCTCGGCGGCCGAAATCGAATAGCCGTGCATCACCTGGAGCGGATAGCCGCTCTGGATGATGTGGATGCGCGCGAGCGCGCGCCAGGTGCCGCCGACGGCATAAAAGGTGCGGCCGCGGCCCGCGGTGAGCTGCGGCACCTCGTCGAGCTCCTCGCGCACGATGCGATCGGCGCGCTTGAGCGATTTGTGCGCGAGGTCCTGAAGCGCGAGCCCGCCGAGCGGCAGCGTCACGCCGCTGCGCACGCTGTTCCTGCGCACGTCGATCAGCTCGAGCGAGCCGCCGCCGAGGTCGCCGACGATGCCGTCGGGAAGATGGATGCCGGAGATCACCCCGAGCGCCGACAGCCGAGCCTCGCGCGGGCCTGACAGGATCTCGATCTTCACCGCGCAGATGCGCTCGGCCTTGGCGATGAAGTCGGGGCCGTTGGAGGCGTCGCGGCAGGCCGCGGTCGCAATCGCGAACACGCGCCCGACCTGCATCACGCGGCACAATGCGCGGAAGCGCTTGAGCGAGGTCAGCGCCTTGTCGACGGCGTCGGGGGCGAGCAGACCCGTGCTCTGCACCTCGCGCCCGAGGCCGCACAGGGTCTTCTCGTTGAAGATCGGGATGAGGCTCCGCGTCAGTCCCTCGTAGACGACGAGACGGACCGAGTTGGAGCCGATGTCGATAACCGCGACGCTCGAGCCGCGCTTGCGCGGCCGCTTCACGTGGCAGATCCCCGATCAGGATGGATGACGTTCGTTCCGGCGCGTGAGACGACGCGGCGAGGATTCCTTGAGCGACTTTCCACGGCCAGACAGACTCGGATTTGTCATGAAGTAGTTGTGGACGTTGAAAGGCTCCTCGCCTTTCGCGGTCTTCATACGCGTTGACGACCCGTCCGGCAACAACTGCCAGCTCTGCTCATTGTCCTTCAGATTGGCGACCATGATCTGTTCGAGAACCTGCTGATGCACCGTTGGATTTTGCAGCGGGCACAGCACCTCGACGCGACGGTCGAGGTTGCGCGGCATCATGTCGGCGGACGAGATATACACAGCCGCTTTCGCGCTCGGCAGGCCCTGGCCCATGCCGAAGCAGTAGATTCGGCCATGTTCCAGGAAGCGCCCGATGATCGACTTGACCCGGATGTTCTCCGACAGGCCGGGGATGCCGGGCCTGAGGCAACAGATGCCGCGCACCACGAGCTCGACCTGGACGCCGGCCTGGGAGGCCTCGTAAAGCGCGTCGATGATGTCGGGGTCGACCAGCGCATTCATCTTCATCCAGACCGCGCCGGTCCGGCCGTGCCGCGCATGCGCGGTCTCACCCTGAATGTGCTCGATGATGCGCTTGCGCAAGGTCAGCGGCGACACCGCCATCTTCTCGAGGTCGCTGGGCGCGGCATAGCCGGTGATGAAATTGAACACGCGCGCGGCATCGCGGCCGATGGTCGGATCGGACGTAAAGTAAGAGAGGTCGGTGTAGATGCGCGCGGTGACCGGATGATAGTTGCCGGTGCCGGTATGGACGTAGGTCGTGAGGCTGCCGCCCTCGCGGCGCACCACCATCGAGAGTTTTGCGTGCGTCTTCAGTTCGAGGAAGCCGTAGACGACCTGCACGCCGGCGCGTTCGAGATCGCGCGCCCAGCGGATGTTGGCTTCTTCGTCGAACCGCGCCTTCAGCTCGATCAAGGCCGTGACCGATTTGCCGGCTTCGGCCGCTTCCGCGAGCGTGCGCACGATCGGCGAGTTGTTGGAGGTGCGGTAGAGCGTCTGCTTGATCGCGACGACATCAGGGTCGCGCGCGGCCTGCTGGAGGAACTGCACCACCACGTCGAAGGATTCGTAGGGGTGATGGACGACGAGGTCCTTCTGCCGGATCGCGGCAAAGATGTCGCCGCCATGCTCGCGCACGCGCTCGGGATGGCGCGGCACGTAAGGGGTGAATTCGAGGTCAGGCCGGTCGAGTCGCGTGAGCTGGGAGAGCTCGTTCATGGCGAGCACGCCGTCGACCAGGAACACCTCGTCATCGGCCGCCGACAGCGCATGCTGCACGAAGCTGCGTAGTTCCTCCGGCATCTTGGCGTCGATCTCGAGCCGGATCACGGATCCGCGCCGGCGGCGCTTCAGCGCGGTCTCGAACAGGCGGACGAGGTCCTCCGCCTCTTCCTCGATTTCAAGCTCGGAGTCGCGGATGATCCGGAAGGAGCCCTGGCCGTGCAGATTGTAGCCGGGGAACAGGCGGTTGATGAACAGGGCGGTCGCCTGCTCCAGCGAGATCAGGCGCACCGTGCCTTCGGCGGGCAGGCGGATGAAGCGGTCGATCTTGCCGGGCATGCGGATCAGCGCGTTCATCTGTTTGCCGTCGGCGGCGCGCGTGAGCTGGAGCGCGATGGTGAAACCGAGGCTCGGAATGAACGGGAAGGGGTGGGCCGGATCGATCGCGAGCGGCGTCAGCAGCGGGAAGACGTTGTTGAGGAAATAGTCCTCGATCCAGGTCCGTTCCGATTTGGAGACGTCCTTGCCGTCGACCAGCACGATGCCGACCTCGGCCAGCGTGCTGCGCAGGTCGCGCCAGATCGCCTGCTGGTCCGAGGCGAGCTGGGAGACGGTGCGGTTGATCAGGGCGAGCTGCTCCGACGGCGTCAGGCCGTCGGGGCTGCGTTCGGCAATGCCCTCGCGCACCTGGGCCTTGATGCCGGCGACGCGGACCATGAAGAACTCGTCGAGGTTATTCGCCGAGATCGACAGGAATCGCACCCGCTCCAGCACGGGGTGGTTGGGATTGACCGATTCCTCCAGGACGCGGCGGTTGAAATGCAGCCAGGACAGCTCGCGGTTGATGAACCTTTCGGGGCTGGATGCGATCGCCGGCAGGCCCTCGGCTTCCGGGGCTTTTTCTTTAATTTCAACGGCTTGCGCAGAGTCCATCAGAAGTCGGTCCATCCTGTCTCGCCTCACTTTGCGACTTATGCGCAAAACCCCGGGGAGCATGTGTTACAGCGATGACGTTTCGATGACATTGATGTTCCGCCGTTCCGCCGCGTCAAGCCGTTGCAGAAGGCGTCGGGCCTACGGGGCCGATCAGGGGTCCCGGAGCAGCTCGGCGGCGAGCGCCCGGGTCACGGGGCGGCCGAGCCGCAGGGCTTCGCTGTCGAGCAGCTCCACGGCCTGCCGGGCCGCGGCCGAGGACCGCTCCAGGCGGGTGGCGAGGTAGCCGACTACGCTCTCGTCCACGGTGAGCTGGCGGTCGGCGCAGAATTTGACGATGAGGCCGCGAAAGAGCTGGTCGTCGGGGGGCAGCAGCGCGACCACCGGAACGGCCCGCAGACGCGAGCGCAGGTCGCGAAGCTCGATCTCCAGCGCGGCCGGCACCTCGCGTCCGGTGAGGAGGACGTAGGCGCCGTCCTCGCGGGCGAGGTTCATCAGGTGAAAGAGGGCACGCTCGTCAAAATCCTTGGCCTTGAGATCTTCGACCACCAGCGCGCCGGTGGCGAGCGCGCCCGGAACGCCTGCCGCCGTCAGCGCATTGGCCGTGGTCGAGCGGGCGCCGGCTTCCTCGGCCCAGATCGCGGCGAGATGGCTCTTGCCGCTTCCTTCCGGGCCGGCCAGCCACATGATCCGGTTCGGCCATTCCGGCCAGCTGTCGATCAGGCCGAGACCGGCCGCATTGGCGGGGCCTTCGAGGAAGTTGTCCCGGCTGAGGCTCTCCGCATGCGGAAGCGCGAACGCCAATTGTCGGGGATGGACGCGGCCTGCCACGCTTGCTTTGCTCCATGCCGGCGCGCCGGCCCGTTTGAAGAGGTTCGACTTGATCGCGCGGGACTTGTTCGTGCGAGACTTGATCTTGTGAGACTTGGCCTTTTGCGGGGCCGCATCCCGGCTCATTTGGCCTCGATCGTGCTCATGTGCCGCAGCCACTCGACGAGATAGAGCGACACGGAGGAGAGCGTGAAGATCGTGACGAGGCCCATCAGGATGATATCATAAGGTGCCGGCTTGAAGCCGAAGGCAAGCGCTGCCAGCACCAGCGCCGCGAACGCCACCTGTGCCACGGTGTTGAGCTTGGATACCTTCGACGGCTTCATCTCGACCGGCCGGTCGAACAGCCAGGATACGATCACGGCGGCGACGATCATGATGTCGCGCGAGACCACCAGGATCACGATCCAGCGCGGGATCGCGCCCCAGATGCCGAGCGCCATGTAGATCGAGACCAGCAGTGCCTTGTCCGCGAGCGGATCGAGCAGGGCGCCGAGTTCGCTCGTCATGTTGAAGCGCTTGGCCAAAAAGCCGTCCACGGCATCGCTGATGCCGGCGATCAGGAAGACGGCGAAGGCGACCTCCATTTGGCTCGACACGATGGCCCAGACGATGATCGGGACCAGCATGATGCGGCCCAGGGTAATGATGTTCGGAATACTCACGAAAGCGCTTCCCGGCACCCGGTCTGACCTCGAATCCGGCCCCCGCGGGAGGCTGAACCGGTTGATATCTACATAGTATAGGCAGGAGCGCCATGCGAGCCATTGCGTGTCCCCGGAATTCGACGTAACCAGCCGCAAACCCACTGGAAATCGGGCATGACCGACCGCAAAAACGGCCTCACTTACGCCGATTCAGGCGTCGATATCGACGCGGGCAACCGCCTGGTCGACCTGATCAAGCCGATGGTGCGCGCCACCGCACGGCCGGGTGCCGACGCCGAGATCGGCGGCTTCGGTGGCCTGTTCGACCTCAAGGCGGCCGGCTTCAAGGATCCGGTCCTCGTGGCCGCGACAGACGGTGTCGGCACCAAGGTCAAGATCGCGATCGAGACCGGGCTGCATGGCGGCATCGGCATCGACCTCGTTGCCATGAGCGTCAACGACCTGGTGGTGCAGGGCGCCGAGCCGCTGTTTTTCCTGGACTATTTCGCCTGCGGCAAGCTCGATCCCGAGGCCACCGCCGCGATCGTCGCGGGCGTTGCGGAGGGGTGCCGCGAATCCGGCTGCGCCCTGATCGGCGGCGAGACCGCGGAGATGCCCGGTCTCTACAAGGACGGCGATTATGACCTCGGCGGCTTTGCCGTCGGCGCTGCGGAGCGCGGTACGCTGCTGCCGCGCAAGGACATCGCCGCAGGCGACGCCGTAATCGGTCTTGCTTCATCAGGCGTGCATTCCAACGGCTTCTCGCTGGTGCGCAAGATCGTGGAACAATCCGGTCTCGGCTTCGCGGCACAGGCGCCGTTCGCGCCCGTGATGACGCTCGGCGGCGCGCTGCTGACGCCGACGCGGCTCTACGTCAAATCCTGCCTGCGCGCGATCCGCGAGACCGGCGCGGTGAAGGGGCTTGCCCATATCACCGGCGGCGGCTTCACCGACAACATCCCGCGCGTGCTGCCGAAGGATCTGGGCGTCGGCATCGATCTGGCACGCCTGCCGGTGCTGCCGGTGTTCAAATGGCTGGCGGCGCAGGCCGGCATCGCCGAGCTGGAAATGTTGCGCACCTTCAATTGCGGCATCGGCATGATCGCGATCGTCGAGCCCGACAAGGTCGATGAGGTCGTCGAGGTCTTCACCGACGCCGGCGAAACCGTGGCGCAGCTCGGCACCGTGATCCCGGCCGAAGGCGAGAATCGCGTCGTCTATAACGGCCACCTCGATCTGGCGCTGTGATGAAGCGCCGCGTTGCCATCCTGATCTCCGGGCGCGGCTCCAACATGGCCGCGCTGATCAGGGCCGCCGCTGCCGCGGACTTTCCGGCGGAGATCTCGCTCGTCATTTCGAACAAGGCCGATGCGCTCGGACTGGAAAAGGCGAGGGCGAGCGGCGTCAACACGCTGGTGATCGAGAGCAAGCCGTTCGGCAAGGATCGCGCCGGCTTCGAGAAGGTGCTGCAGGCAGCGCTCGATCGGCACGGCATCGAGCTGATCTGTCTCGGCGGCTTCATGCGCCTGTTCACGGCCGAGTTCACGACGGCCTGGTACGGGCGGATGCTCAACATCCATCCCTCGCTGCTGCCGTCTTTCCCCGGCCTCGATCCGCACGGCCAGGCCTTGCGCGCTGGCGTCAAGCTGTCCGGCGCCACGGTGCATTTCGTCATCCCCGAGACCGATGCCGGCCCGATCGTGATGCAGGGCGCGGTGCCCGTCAGCGATCACGACACCGGGGATACGCTGTCGGAGCGCATCCTCGAAGTCGAGCACCGTATCTATCCCGAAGCGCTGCGGCTGCTCGCGACCGGCAAGGTCCGGATCGAAGGTGATGTCTGCAGGACGGAGGGCAGCGGGCCCTCGGAGAATTTTCTGGTTGCGCCGGTGGTGCGCTGAGCTGGGCACCTCAGGCTTACTCGACGTAACCTGCTTCCTCGCCATTGCGGACATATCCGTAGATGCGGAAACCCGCGGCCGTTTCCTTTCCGACAAACCGGATACGCTTCAGGATCGCGCGGACAAGTGTGCGCTGATGGGGCGCCGCAATAGATAGTTCAGCCCATTCCATCCAGTCCCATCCACCGCTGGTCCAGTGATAGAACCATTCGCCGTCCCACTGGCTCAGGTTTCCAGTTTCGAGGTTCTTGCAGCGAAATCTGGGTGGATCAGAAGACTTGAGGTTGAGTACAGCCTCGCGAAGCTCGCGCCATTTGGTATCATTCGCGACTGAGAAATAGTCTGACCGTTGCGCATCACTCAGTTCAAATCACGGTACTGAAAACGGCTCGAGCAACGATACGCCTATCGCCGCCATATCGGCAATGTTACGCGCAACGAGTGTCAGGCCGTGCACCTCGGCTGATCAAACACACCGTCAAACACGTCATCGGGAAGCTCGGAACCGAAGATGTCGAAGGCTGTCCTGACGTCGGGATTGAGGAGGGCTTTGACGAGCATTGATCGGAGCGCCGCGGCTCGCTCCGATTTGTCTCGCAGGGTCTCGGCCAATGCGCGGATGAGACTCGCGTCGTTCTTGGCTGCCTGCACTTCAACGCGCACCAAACCAACTGCCTCAGCACGGCGCCGATGGGTACGGGTGGCCTTTCGCTGGGATTTGGTTGTCACGAACTCATCTCAATCTCTGGTAATATAACCGGAAATTGACCTAGGGGCAATCGCGGGGTCATCGCCCCCAAACAAAATCCCCCGGCAGAGCCGGGGGCAACGTCATGATCTCTCGCTTGTCAAGCTCGAGAGAAATCAGGAGACCTTGAGGTTCTCCGCGGATGTCTTGCCGCGGTTCTCCACGAGGTCGAATTCAACCGCCTGGTTCTCGTTGAGGGTGGAGAGTCCAGCACGCTCGACGGCGGAGATATGGACGAATACGTCCTTGTCGCTGCCGTTCGGCTTGATGAACCCATAACCCTTGGTCGGGTTGAACCATTTGACGGTGCCCTTTTGCGGCATCGCTAGTCTCCTCCACTAGATAAAAAAGACGCGGCCGCTTTTCGCGTGCCACGCCACAAACGGGTTTTCCGGAAGCCTGTTCGAGTCTTGAGTCTCAATGTCGCGAAACGCACAGCAGAGCGGCCAATTCCGATTGTGTCCGATATTGCAACATGAAAATCGCGCGTTAGCAAGCAGAGTGCGAATTTCAAGTCCGGGGTGGGCACCGTCGTCTGCAATTTGCGACCTGTGGCCGCGGAACCACAATCGAGGGCAATAGCCTCGGAGACAGCAGGCCAACAGGTTGACCCTCCGTTGCAGTTCGGCACAAATCGCCACACGGCGCGAGCCGCTCGTGTTGCATTTTTGCGGGCCGCCTTTTGCTTTGGGATTTAGTCGTCATGCGCTGCACCTCGCAGCCGTCCGGGACACGGCAGACGATCGGCCCGGACCGCGTCCGCCGGATCGCGGCAGCGGTCGCCAACACGGTTGCAGCCATCGCGCTTGCGCTGGTCGTAACGATGTCGGCCGCGACATCCGTCCTCGCGCAAAGTCCGACACCCACTCCGACCCCGACACCCACGCCGACCCCGACGCCCACACCGTCGCCGACCCCGATCCCGATGCCGACCGCGATTAATTACGATCAGTCGGCCGGCAACAGCATGCTCAATTTCGGCTCGGGATTTCTGGAGCGGCTCGGCAACCAGGCCGCCAATGGTTTCAACCGGTCGTTCCGGACCAATCCCGGCGGCGGCGGTGCCTCCGCGAGCACGGAGGATCCGCGCTACCGTACCTGGTTCGAAGGCTACGGCATCTCGGTCCGCACCGAGGCGCAGGGCGATTTCGTCGGCGACAAGCGCAGGACGTTTGGGGGCGTCGCCGGCCTCGGCGCGCGGCTCGCGCCCGGCGTCAACATCGGCTTCTCCATCGACCAGAGCCACACCGACATCGACGTACCGCTCGCGCTCCAGTCGGCCACGCTCGACCTGACCCAGCTTGGCTTCAATGGTTCGGTCGACAAGGGTCCATGGACCTGGGCCTTTGCCGTGGTGCACGGTTTCGGCAAGGTCCGGTCCAGCCGCGATACCGGCCTTGGCCTTGCGACCGCCGGCTATCGCGCCGCGGTCGACGGCGCGCTGACCGAGATCAGCTATTACTGGACCAGGGACCAGATGCGCATCGTGCCCAAGGGCGCGCTCGAATATGTGCGCGCCACCAGTGCCGCGTTCCAGGAATCCGGCGGTCTCGATCCGCTCAGCGTCGGCTCGACGGCGCTCTCCCGTGCACGCGTGATGATCGGCGCCGAGATCGGCCGCTACTTCATCTTCGACCAGAAGATTCTGGACCTCTCGGCCTACGGCAAGCTCGTCGACAATTTCCACCAGGACCTGGGATCGATTCAGGTCAGCCTGGGCGCCCAGAGCATCGTGGTCCCCGGCATCGGCGAGAGCCGCTACGGCGCGGATGCCGGTGCCTCGGCTTCGCTCAGCCTGACCAGCGTGGCACGGCTTTACGTCAATTACGACGGCAAGTTCCGCAACGAGCTCACCTTGCACCAGGGCACTGTCGGCTTCGAATACAAATGGTGAGCTGAAGCTCGTCCACGCTCAGGTCGGTGTTGCCGCGACATAGCCCGCCAATCCAAACCCCTCGCGCGCGGCCGTCATCATCGGCACCAGCGCATTCGGATGGATGAACGCGTCGCGGAAGCAGGGATAGGTCCTGGCGTCGAAGATCTTCTTCAGCCAGTCGACCACAACCTTGTGACGCTCGGAGGTGCGGAACTCCCTGTGATAGGTGAGCCAGAGATCGGCGTGGTGGCTGACGCCGAGATCGACGGCAACGAGCGACGCACCGAGTGCGATCGACACCGTCGGCAGGAAGCCGATGCCGGCGCCGCGTTCGACGGCATAGAGCACGCCGACCGACGAATTGGTCTTGATCCCGACGATGCCCTCGAGCGAGTGCAGCCCGAGCACACGGGCATAGGCGCCGTCGTCGACCTGCGGCGCGCTCTGCTTGATGATGCGGTGGTTCTTCAATTCGGCGAGCGTTGTCGGCACGCCGTAGAGAGTCTCGTACTCCTTGGAGACGAAGGGATAGATGTGGAGACGGCCGAGCTTGGCGACGATCAGATCGGGATTGGTCGGCGGCTCGAGCTGGATCGCGATATCGGATTCGAGCCGCGCGACGTCGGCCTGCTCCATCGCGCAGCGCAGGTCGACCGTGATCTTGCGGTAGGTCTTCTGGAAGTCGATCAGTCGCGGCAGGATCCAGAAATTCCCGGGGCCTTCCGTCACCGCGACGCGCACGGTGCCCGAGGTGTCGTTCGACGATCGCGAGGCGCGGCGGAAGATGTTGAAGGCATGACGCTCCATATGCGCAACGTCGGCGATCATTGCGGTGCCTTCATCGCTGAGCGTGAGTCCGCTCTGGTCGCGCAGGAACAGCTTGCACCCGATCCTCTCTTCGAGCCGATCGACGCGGCGCATCAAGGTCGTGGAGGTGAGCCCGAGCTCTTCGGCCGCATTGCGGAAACTTTTATATTTTGCGCACGCTAAAAACAGCTTCAAATCGTCCCAGGACGCATCCAGGGCTTCTTCACGGTGCTGCATCATCGCAGCACCCCGGTGCAATAACTGCTGCATACTCCTGATCCCCAACCGCTAAGCTCGTCGTCATAGCGGGGCACGAAAGCCTCGAACGATAGAGGCGTGACATGAGTATGGAAAGGGGCCCGTTTGCCGCAAGGCACGATTTCGATGCCTTGCCGCTGAGCCCGGATGTCGACGTGCGCTGTGCGCAATTCTCCGAAATCGCCGCGCTTTCGGATATGGCGCATCGGCTGGTGCCGGGCGTGCAGATCGGCGCAGCGGAGCTTGCGAGGTACTTCACGTTCGATCCTCAGAGCATCCTGACGTTCAGCCGGAAGGGCAGCCTCGTCGGCGGCATGGCCTTCCTGTTTCTCAATGATCGCGGACACGATGCGCTGCTGCTCGACGAGATCTGCCTCACCGCGCCCGAGACGCGCCATCTCGCGTCGGCGGACGAAGACGTCGCGGCCATCTACATCTGGGCGATCGCGGCGACGGGTCGCGGCATCGCCGGTCTCGGCAAGGCCGCGGCTCATCTGCGGCAGATAAGGTTTCGCGGCGCGGATTGCTATGCGCAGCCGTCAACGGTGGCCGGACGCGACATCATGAAGGCGACGGGCTTTGCGCCTGTCCCGAGCTTCCAACCCGACCTTTGGTGCTACGAGCGTCCCTGGCATCGGCAGCCGATGCGCATGCCAGGCGCGATCATCCAATCAAGGAGCTTTGCAGATGCACGGTACTAGGATTCCTCTCGCCAAGCCCTGTTCCCGCGCCATCACCATCCGCCTCGCGCGCGATCCGAACGATCTCATGCTGGTGACCGCCATCCGCTCGGCGGTTTATCTCGCCGAGCAGGATTGTCCGTTCGAGGAGGAATTCGACGGCAACGACATGGTCGCCGCGCATTTCATCGGCTTCGTCGGCAACGAGCCTGCGGGCTGCCTGCGGGTGCGGTTCTTCGGCGATTTCGCCAAGGTGGAGCGGCTCGCGGTGCGTCACCAATATCGGCGCTCGCGCGTCTCGTTCAAGCTGGTGCAGGCCAGCGTCGACTATGTGAAGCGCAAGGGCTTTCGCAAGATCTACGGCCAGGCGCAGGACCGGCTGGTCGATTTCTGGGCCCATTTCGGCGCCAAGCCGCTCGGTCACAACCGCAAGATCACGTTCTCGGATTTCTCCTACACAGAAATGTTGCTGGAGATCGAGCCGGGTCCGGACGCCATCACGCTGGAGAGCGATCCCTATGTGATCATCCGTCCCGAGGGCGATTGGGACCGGCCGGGCGTGCTTGATGCCTCGGCGGGGCGGGCGGTGACCTCACCGCTGCGGGACCTCGCATTTGCCGACCGTTGAAACTGGTGCAGCTGCGCGCAACGAGATGCTGGCTTCCATGCATGATGATCCGCCGATACTGGTCTGTGCGGATCTTCAGGTCGAATATCTGACGCCGGGCCGTCGCCATGTCGTCCTCGACGCCGATGCGGTGACGGCGCGTTGCCTGGAACTCCTCACGCTGTGGCGCAGCAATTTGTGGCCGGTCATGCATCTGAAGCGTATCGCGCAAGCGGCCTGGTTCAATCCGGCATCCGGGCTGACCGATTGGATCGCGGAAACCAAGCCGCGGCCGGGGGAGATGACGTTCGAGCACCCGCTGCCGTCCGCCTACAGCTCGTCGCGGTTTGTAGACTACATGTCCAGTATCCGCACCACGCGCTGCATTCTGATCGGCTTTTCCCTAGACGAGACCATCCTGGCCACCGCCGTCGACGGGTTTCATCGCAGCCATCGCTACCAGGTCGTCACTGACGCCGCGGCCTGCCGGCAGCCGGGCACGGACGATGCCGCCGCCTACAGGCATGCGGTAGTGAATGTCATCGGAAACTTTGCTACAATGCAGTCCAGCGCCGAACTGATCAGAACCAGCGGCGCCGTTGCGGTGTAGGCGTCCGCAACCGGCGGATGGGGTGAGAGATTGTCACGGGGGGAGGAGCTCAAGGAGCTGGCGAGCGATCTGTCGCGTGCCGCCGAGAGGGCGCGCAGGCTTGGTCTGCCCACGACCCTCTACTTGCTCTCGATGGCGCTGGTGGAGGTGCGGGAAGCCAGTGCCGCCGCGGCCGACGACGAGGACGATGGCGACGACGGCGCGGCGTGAGAGCTGCCACCGTGCGGCTCTGTGATGTGCGGTCCTGTCATGTGCGGATTTGTGACATGCGGCTTTGTGCATCGCTGCTGAGCGTTTGCTGCCGACGAATTGGCGTTGCATGTTTTGCGCTGTCGCAATAGCCAAGGTACTTGCCATCAAGTGATGACGCCGGCTCTGCCTGCGACGTGACGCTTTCAAGGATCTTCGCAAATGTCCATGCTGCCCAATTCGCAAGAGGCCCGGGATGTAGCCTATCAGCTCCATCCCTACACCAACGCGCGCACGCATCAGCAGGCTGGCCCCCTCGTGATCGAGCGCGGCGAGGGGCCTTATGTCTTCGACGCGACGGGCAAGCGCTATTTCGAAGCGATGGCCGGCCTGTGGAGCGTCGGGCTCGGCTTCAACGAGAAGCGGCTGGTCGAGGCGGCGCACAAGCAGATGCAGGCGCTGCCGTTCTACCACACCTTCTCCGCCAAATCGCACGGGCCCTCGATCGACCTCGCCGAGAAGCTGGTCGCGCTCGCGCCTGTTACGATGAGCAAGGTGTTCTTCACCAATTCCGGCTCTGAGGCGAACGACACGGTGTTGAAGCTGATCGCCTATCGCTCCAACGCGCTCGGTCAGCCCCAGCGGAAGAAGGTGATCAGCCGCCTGCGTGCCTATCACGGAGTCACCATCGCCTCCGCGAGCCTCACCGGCCTTCCGAACAACCACCGCTCGTTCGACCTGCCGCTGCCGAACATCCTGCACACGGGCTCGCCGCATTTCTACAAGGACGGCGCCCCCGGCGAGAGCGAGGAGGATTTCGCGACGCGCCGCGCCGAGGAGCTCGATGCGCTGATCCAGAAGGAGGGGCCTGACACGATCGCCGCCTTCTTCGGTGAGCCGGTGATGGGAGCAGGCGGTGTCATCGTGCCGCCGGCGACCTATTGGGACAAGATCCAGAAGGTGTTGAAGAAGTACGACATCCTGCTGATCGCCGACGAGGTGATCTGCGGCTTCGGCCGCACCGGCAAGATGTTCGGCTGCGAGACCTATGGCATCAAGCCGGACGCGATCGTGGTCTCCAAGCAGATCACCTCGAGCTATTTCCCGCTGTCGGCGATCATCCTCAACGACCGCATGTTCGAGCCGATCGCGGACGAGAGCAACAAGATCGGCGTGCTCGGCCACGGCTTTACCGCGGGCGGCCATCCGGTCGGCTCGGCGATTGCGCTGGAGAACCTCAAGATCATCGAGGAGCGCGGCCTGGTCGCGCATGCCGCCGAGCTCGGCGGCTACATGCAGGGCAAGCTGCGGGAGCTGGCGAGCCACCCGCTGGTCGGCGAGGTCCGCGGCGTCGGCATGATCGCAGCGCTCGAGCTCGTGCTCGACAAGGGCCGCAAGACCGCCGCCAGCACGCCGGGCGCCGTGGGCGGCATCGCCAGCCGCATGCTCCAGGAGCGCGGTGTGATCTCGCGCAACATGCTGGATGCCATCGCCATCTGTCCGCCGCTGATCACGACCAAGGCCCAGATCGATGAGCTGGTCGGAGCGATCTCCGGCGTGCTGAATGACATGAAGGGCGAGGTGGCGAAGCTGACGCCGGCGTAAGGCTCTCTCCCCGTCATTGCGAGGAGCCCGCGCGAAATCGCGAAGCGATTTTGCGCTGGCGACGAAACAATTCAGACTGTCTCCGCGGAAAGACTCTGGATTGCTTCGCTTCGCTCGCAATGACGCTGCGGAAGCAGCCGACAGCTACGCCCGCTGCACCCCGATCACGCGGCCCTTCTCGATCGCCAGCGCCAGCTCGCCGCGCTTCAGTTTCAGCGCGGCATCGCCGAACAGCTCGCGGCGCCAGCCGCGCAAGGCCGGTACATCCGCTTCGTCGTCCGCCGCGATCTCTTCGAGATCGTCGACGGTCGCGATGACCTTGCTTGCGACCGCATGGCGCTCCGCGGTCATCCGCAGCAGCACCTTCAGCAGCTCGACGATGGCGGCGCCGTTGGAGTTGTTGCGCGGTTTCTCCAGCTTGGGCAGCTTGGTAAAGTCCCGCGCCAGCCCGCGCTCGACCGCGGCGATGATGTCCGCGCCCCATTTGGATTTCTCGAAGCCCTTCGGCACCGAGCGCAGATGGGCGAGCTTCTCGAGCGTGGTCGGCGCGTGGGTTGCGATGTCAGTGATCGCCTCGTCGCGCAGCACGCGGCCGCGCGGCACGTCGCGGCTCTGCGCCTCCTGCTCGCGCCAGGCCGCGATCTCCATCAGCACCGCGAGATCCTTGGGCTTGCGGACCCGCGTCTTCAGCCGCTCCCAAGCGCGCTCGGGGTGGAAGTCGTAGGTGCGGGGCGAGGTCAGGACCTCCATCTCGATGGAGACCCATTCGCTGCGGCGGCGCTTCTTCAGGTCGGCGTCGAGCGCGGCGAACACGTCGCGCAAATGGGTGACGTCGGAGACCGCGTAATGCATCTGCTCCTTGGTCAGCGGCCGGCGCGACCAGTCGGTGAAGCGGTGGGTCTTGTCCGGGCGGTGGCCGGTGACCTTCTCGACCAGCGCGTCATAGGCGATGCTGTCGCCGTAGCCGAGCACCATCGCAGCCACTTGGGTGTCGAACACCGGATGCGGGATGATATTGGCCTGGTGCCAGATGATCTCGATGTCCTGGCGGGCGGCGTGAAACACCTTCAGCACGCCTTCGTTGGCCATCAGCTCGAAGAACGGCTTGAGGTCGATCCCCTCGGCCAGGGTGTCGATGACAACGGCCTCCTCGGCGCTGGCCATCTGCACCACGCACAGCAGCGGGTAATAGGTGGTCTCGCGCAGAAACTCGGTATCGACGGTGATAACGGGGTGCTTGGCCAGCCGGCTGCAGGCAGCCGCGAGGTCAGCGGTGGTGGTAATCAAATCCATGAACGGCCCATGACACGTGATATCAGCCGTTCTGCCGAAAGTGCTGTGATGTCAAGGGGCTCGATGCGAATTCGAGCCTTGCTTTTGGGCCGGAGGCGCCATTTTCCGATGAAAATCCTATTCGTAGCGGACCCGCTGCGTGGATTTTCGCGCGCAGGGCAGCGCCACCACGAGGACGCACATGGCGACCAGAGCCAGTCCCAGGAACTCGATAACCAACAGATCCACGGCGAAACCTCCAGAAACATTGGTAGATTTGTCGGTGGCACGTTGAGGGTCTGTTAATTCTCGTGGTTACCGGCGGCGTGGGCAGCCGGATGGTGGACGGGGAGTTAATGGACAGACCCGCCCAAACGAATTCGGCGCCCCGCATGACGGAGCGCCGATGTTTGTTGCCGTTGTCGGCGGTCCTTACGGCAGCTTCAGCGAGGTCTCTGCGTTGTACGGCTTGAGCGTCTCGTCGGCGGCCTTCTGCGCGGCGGCGAGGGCTTCCTTCGGCTGCTTCTTGCCGTTCAGGACCAGCATCACCTCGTCCTCGAGGTTCTTGCGGACCGGCACGGTCTTGTAGGTCGCGAACCAGGGTTTTGCGACGTCGAGCTGCTCGACGGCGGTCTTCGCATCCGGGTTCTTGTTGAGGAAGTCGACCATGTCAGGCGTCTTGTAGGCGGCCATGTTCGGCGCGAAATAGCCGGTGGCGCGGCTCCACCAGGCGCTCTTCTCCGGCGAGGTCATCCACTTGATCAGCGTCCAGGCGGCCTTCTGCTTCTCCGCTTCGAGACCGGCCGGAACGATCAGCGAGGCGCCGCCGATCGGCACGGCGTTGCGGACGTTGCGCGGGATGAAGGCGACCTTGTAATTGAACTTGGCGTTGTCGCGCACGTAAGTGAGCGAGCCCGTCGACAGCATCATCATCGCGGCATTGCCGGAGATGAAGGAGGTGCTGACGGCAGGGCCGGGCGTCGCGCCGGGCGCGTGGACCTTGTGCTTGTAGACGAGGTCGTTCCACCAGGTGAGCGCACCGAGCATCGAGGGCGTGTCGTAATAGACCTCGCCGCCGAACTCCTCGTTGTAGTAGCGCCCGCCATTGCTCATGGTGAGCGTTTCCATCATCCAGCCGCAATAGTCGTAGGCGCAGGGGATCGCGATGCCCCATTGGGTCACCTTGTCGCCCTCGCGCTTGGTCAGCTTCTTGGCCCAGTCGGTGAGCTCGGCCCAGGTCTGCGGCGGCTTGTTCGGATCGAGGCCGGCTTCCTTGGCCTTGTCGGCGTTGATGTAGAGCAGCGGCGTCGAATTGTGGAACGGCACGCCGTAGACCGAGCGGTTGATCACGGCATTGCCCTGCAGCGCCGGGAAGAACTGGCCCAGGAATTTCTCCTTGGTGGTGCCGTCCGCAGCGATCAGGCTGTCGAGATTGGTGAGCTCGTTCTCGATCTGCATGTCGAGCAGGAAGTTCGCCGACATGATCACGGCAGCCGGCGGCTTGCCGGCCTTGATCGCGGCGCGCGTCTTGATCAGCGTGTCGTCATAGGAGCCGGTGTAGACCGCGGTCGCCTTGACGCCCGGATGGGTCTCGTTGAACTCCTTGATCAAGGTGCCCATGTCGCGGGCGAGCTTGCCGTCGACGGGGACGGGGAAGAACAGATCGATCTCGGTCGGGCCTTCGGCCATCGCCGGGACGGCGAGGGCGCCTGCCATGGTGCCTATCATGGCAAGGCCGAGCATGAGCCTGCGGGAGAACAGCATCGGACAATCTCCTATTTGATGCCTGAGGTGACGAAAGAGCTGATGAAGCGTTTCTGAAAGACCAGGAAGGTGAGGAGCAGCGGCGCGATCACCATCAGCGTGCCCGCGGCGATGGTGCCCCAGGCCTGCGTGCCTTCGGCGGTCTTGGTGAAGACCGAGAGTCCGACCGTGAGCGGCCGCTTGTCAGGCGAATTGATCACCATCAGCGGCCACAGGAAGTCGTTCCAGTGGCTGGTCACGGAGATGATGGCGAACGCGGAGAAGCTCGGCATCGACAGCGGCACGTAGATGTGGCGGATGCGCTGGAGCAGGCTGGCACCGTCGATCAGGGCGGCGTCTTCCAGCTCGGTCGGGATCGCTTCGAACGCCTGGCGCATCAGGAAGGTGCCGAAGGCGGAGGCGAAGAACGGCATCATCACGCCGGCGAGCGTGTCGTAGAGGCCGAGCTGCGCCACCAGCGACAGGTTCGGCACGATCAGCAGCACCGGCACCAGCATCAGCTGCATCAGGAACAGGTAGAAGATCACCGTCTTGCCGGCGAAGTCGAGGCGGGCGAAGGCAAAGCCCGCCAGCGTGATGGTGACGAACTGCACCAGCAGGATGCCGGTGCAGATGATCGTGGTGTTGAGCGTGTAGCGCGGGAAATCGCCGATCTCCCAGGCATCCCTGACATTGTCGAGCGTCGGCTTCAGGCTCGGCATCAGCTCGGCCATGGCGTTGATGCCGTCCGAGGCCGGGCGCAGCGTCGCCACGACCATCCACAGGAACGGGATCAGCCAGACCATCGCGAGCAGCACCGTCAGCAAAAAGCCGAGCTTCGGCGTGATCTCGCCCCTTGTGGCGAGCGGGGCGTCCTTCCAGAGCGTATCGATCAGCTTCATGACCCGCCCTCGCGGTTCGCCATGGTCCGGAAGGAGAGCGCGGTGAGGCCCATCAGCGCTGCCAGCGTCAGCAGCGTCGCCGCCGAGGCCTTGCCGATGTCGTAGTGCTCCACCGCCTGCTGGTAGATGTAGAACAGCACCAGATTGGTCGAATTTGACGGCCCGCCCTGGGTCATGACGAAGACGTGGTCGACCTGCGTCACGGCGTTGAGGATCGCGATGACGGTGACGAACAGGAAGGTGGGCTTGAGCTCCGGCAGGATGATGTGGCGCAGGCGCTGATATGGGCCCGCGCCGTCGAGATGCGCGGCTTCCATCACGTCCTCGGGTACGGCCTGGAGGCCGGCGAGGAAGAACAGCATGTAGTAGCCGGCGTTCTTCCAGATCGTGATGATCATGATCGCATAGAGCGCGATGTCGGGGTCTCCGAGCCAGTTCGGCAGCACCGGCAGCAGCCGGCCGATGTAGTAGTCGAGCAGGCCGACATTGGGCAGGAAGATGAACAGGAACAGCGCTGATGCCGCGACCATCGGAATCAGCACCGGCAGGAACAGCGCGGCGCGCAGCGCGCTGTTCACGGCATGGGTGCGCGCAAGCGCCAGCGCGAACAGCAGCGCGAGGGCGATGCTCGGCACCGCCGTGCCCACGGCGTAGATCAGGTTGTTGACGACGGCGCCGGTGAAGGCAGGATCGGCCAGCACCGATGCGATATTGTCGAGACCGACGAAGCGCAGCGGCGCCTTCGGCGTGGCGCGCTGATAGAGCGCATCGACGAGCACGCGGCCCATCGCGCCATAGGTGAACAGCGCGAGGAAGACCAGCGAAGGCAGCAGCAGCAGGTAGGCGGGCAACGAGGCTTTGAAGCGGTTGGAGAACCGCTTCAGGACGTGCAGACGCGGTGCCGCCGAAGTCGCGACCGGGAGAGCCGCGGGTTCAGCGAGGCTCATCTCATGGCGCTCGGAAATTGAGCGCGTAGTCGCGGCCGTCCACTCCCGCCGGTGGCTCGAAGGGGAAGCGCAGGCTGGTGTCGAGGAAGTCGTGGCTGTGCACGACGAGGTTCTCGTCGTCGATCAGCACGACGCCGTAGGCCGGCGGCTCGTGGCTGGCGAGGTGCGGCGCGCCCTGGTCGAGCTCGAACCAGACCTGGTGGTTGGTGCCGCGCAGGGTCGAGAACGGGATCCTGCCCCAGCTGCCGAAGATCGGCCGGTGCACATGGCCGAAGAAGAGATGGCGGATGCGCGCGCGATAAGGCGCGATCACCTCGGCGAATTCCGCGCTCTGCTTCAGCCCGATCTCATCCATCGCGTGCACGCCGACCGGGAACGGCGGATGGTGCATGAACACGACGAGCGGCATGTCCGCGGGCGCAGCCGCGAGCGTGCTCGCCAGCCAGCCGAGGCGCTTGGCACACATCTCGCCGGCATGGCTGGTCTCGTCCAGGGTGTCGATGAAGACGAACAGGCCGTGCTCGGTGGTGCGCGTGCCCTGGACGAAGCCGTTGGAATCGCGCGGCGCGGCCTTCAGCGCATCGAGGCAGGTGACGCGCTTGTCGTGATTGCCGACCATGGCGATGTAAGGCATCTTCAGCGCGGCCATCGCCTCGGCGAAATTGGCGTAGGATTCCGGCTCGCCCCAATGCGTGAGATCGCCGGTCACCACAGCAAACGCAGCGTCGGACTGATGCTTGTTGATGTCGGCGATCGCCGCATCCAGCCGGGCGCGGGGGTCGAGGCCATAGAGCGTCGAGCCGGGATTCGCGAGATGCGTGTCGGTGAGGTGGATGAATTTGAAGGGCATGGCGCGCTGTCGGAACGGTTGGAGGATGGACGTCTCCGGCAGACGACCCTGACAGGCGGTTAGAGCGCGTGTGTTTCAGTTTGATGACAGCGGTTCCGGCGTCCACAAGCGCCGATGTCGTAGGGTGGATTAGCGAAGCGTAATCCACCTCCTGTGAGCCAACTTCCAGTTGTGCTATTGATGGCTCATGTCCGACTATCGCCGCGCATTCGTCCCCGGTTCTTCACCGTAAACTTGCTCGATCGACGGAAGGGTCTTTTGATCGACCGGATCGAGATCCTGCGGGACGCGGTCGCAGCAACGCGCCGGAGCCATCCGTTCGAGATCGATGCGTTCGTGGTCCTGCCGGATCATCTGCACGCAATCTGGAAACTGCCGTCCGGTGACGCCGATTTTTCGGTGCGCTGGCGGTTGATCAAGACCCGTTTTGCCAAAGCACTTCCGGCGACGGAGCGGCTGAGCGCTGTTCGTTTCGCACGGAATGAACGCGGCATCTGGCAGCGGCGGTTCTGGGAGCATCTCATCCGCGACGAGGCCGACTATGCCCGCCACGTCGAGTATTGTTATTATAATCCCGTCAAGTACGGGCATGTGTCGCGGGTCTGCGAGTGGCCATACTCGTCGTTTCACCGTGACGTCCGCGCGGGATTGTTTCCCGAGGATTGGGGCGGTGACGTGAAGGCAGTCGGCGACTTCGGAGAACGGGCGTGATTGGTGCGACAGCTCGTAGGGTGGATTGGCGAAGCGCAATCCACCTCTTTCTAACCGCGTGTTGACAGAAATGGTGGATTACGCCTGCGGCTAATCCACCCTACGCACTGAGTTTGCGGCTACGTCCCGCAGAACGTCTGCAGCACCCGCTGGTCCGGCAGCGGCGGATCGGCGTAGGCCGCATATTCCGGCTGGTCGTCGAACGGCTTCGCCAGCACCTTCACCAGCTCCTCGAACGGCGCGTAATCGTCGTCGTTCACCGCCGCCTGGATCGCGGCTTCGACGCGGTGATTGCGCGGGATGAAGATTGGGTTGACGGCATGCATAGCGGCCTGCCGCTCGGCGGCGGTTTGCGGCTCCAGCGCGATGCGGGCGCGCCAGCGGGCGGCCCATTCGTCGAAGGCTGCGGGCTCCATGAACTGGGCGCGCACGTCGGCGGCGTCATCGCCGGCGGCCTCACCCAGCTTGCGGAAGGTGAGGGTGAAGTCGGCCTGGTTCTTGGCCATGGCATCCAGCAGGTCCTGGATCAGCGCATCGTCGCCGTCACGCTCCGTGAACAGGCCGACCTTCCTGCGCAGGCCGGCCTGATAGGCAGCGCTGAACGTGTCCGAGAAGGCGCCAAGAATGTCCTGGGCTTCCGCGACCGCCTTCTCCTGTTCGTCGGAGAACAGCGGCAGCAGGCATTCGGCGAGGCGCGTCAAATTCCACAGCGCGATGCGCGGCTGGTTGGCATAGGCGTAGCGGCCCATCTCGTCGATCGAGGAAAACACCTGCGCGGGGTTGTAGGCGTCCATGAAGGCGCAGGGGCCGTAGTCGATGGTCTCGCCTGATATCGACGTGTTGTCGGTGTTCATCACTCCGTGGATGAAGCCGACCAGCAGCCAGCGCGCCACGAGCTCGGCCTGGCGCGCGACGACGGCGGCAAGCAAATCGTGATAGGGGCGCTCGGCCTGGAGCAGGTCCGGATAGTGGCGGGTGATCACATGGTCGGCGAGCCGGCGCACCGCTTCGGTGTCCCGGCGGACGGCGAAGAACTGGAAGGTGCCGACGCGGATGTGGCTGGAGGCGATGCGGGTCAGCACAGCGCCGGGCAGCGCGGTCTCGCGGATGACGTGCTCGCCGGTGACGACGGCGGCAAGCGAGCGCGTGGTCGGGATGCCCAGCGCGTACATCGCTTCGCTGACGATGTATTCGCGCAGGACCGGACCCAGCGCGGCGCGGCCGTCGCCGCGGCGGGAGAACGGGGTGGGGCCAGACCCCTTGAGCTGGATGTCGCGGCGGATGCCGTTTTTGTCGATGACCTCGCCGAGCAGGATGGCGCGGCCGTCGCCGAGCTGGGGCACGAAATGCCCGAACTGGTGGCCGGCATAGGCCATGGCGATGGGATCGGCGCCGGCGGGAACCGTCTTGCCGGCCAGGATCTCGGCGCCCTCAGGGGTTTCCAGCAGGTCCGGATCCAGCCCGAGCTGGATTGCCAGCGGCCGGTTCAGCTTGATCAGCCGGGGGGCGGCGACCGGGGTCGGCGCGACGCGGGCAAAGAAGCTGTCCGGCAGCGCCGAATAGGAGTTCTGGAAGGGGAAATGTACCGTCATAGGCTCAAGATAGGGCTGGAACGCTTGATGGCAAAGGCTCGGCCCCTGAAAATGGGCACTTCCAGCTCAAAACAGGGCGTTCCCTTGGTTGCCGCCTTGGTCCTAGCGAGGTAAACCCTGCCGCAACTTCGGACCGGCCGTGACAGGCCGTTCGATTCGCATCCTCCGACATTGATTTTTGGGACGACCATGCATCGCTACCGGTCACATACATGCGGCGCGCTCCGCGAGAGCAACATCGGCGAGACGATCCGCCTCTCGGGCTGGGTCCATCGCGTTCGCGACCATGGCGGCGTGCTGTTCATCGACCTGCGCGACCATTACGGCCTGACCCAGTGCGTGGTCGACCCGGACTCGCCGGCGTTCTCGCTGGCCGAAAAGCTGCGCTCGGAATTCGTGGTCAAGATGGATGGCAAGGTCCGCCGTCGCCCCGAGGGCACCGACAATGACGATCTGCCGACCGGCAAGGTCGAGGTCTATGTCAGCGAGATCGAGGTGCTGGGCCCGGCCGGCGACCTGCCGCTGCCTGTCTTCGGCGACCAGGAATATCCCGAAGACATCAGGCTCAAATATCGCTTCCTGGACCTGCGTCGCGAAAAACTGCACCAGAACATCATGACGCGCGTCGAGATCATCAAGTCGATGCGCCGGCGCATGGAGGGGCAGGGCTTCTTCGAATTCAACACGCCGATCCTGACCGCGTCCTCGCCGGAAGGCGCACGCGACTTCCTGGTGCCCTCGCGCATTCATCCCGGCAAGTTCTACGCACTGCCGCAGGCGCCGCAGCAGTACAAGCAACTGCTGATGATGTCGGGCTTCGACCGCTATTTCCAGATCGCGCCCTGCTTCCGCGACGAGGACCCGCGCGCCGACCGTCTGCCCGGCGAATTCTACCAGCTCGACGTCGAGATGAGCTTTGTCACGCAGGAAGACGTGTTCGCGGCGATGGAGCCGGTGATCACCGGCGTGTTCGAGGAGTTCGCGAAGGGCAAGCCGGTCAGCAAGAACTGGCGCCGGATTCCGTTCGCCGAAGCCTTGCGCAAATACGGCAGCGACAAGCCGGATTTGCGCAATCCCATCGAGATGCAGGACGTCTCCGAGCACTTCCGCGGAAGCGGCTTCAAGGTGTTCGCGCGCATGCTCGAGGATCCCAAGAACCAGGTGTGGGCGATTCCGGCACAGGGCGGCGGCAGCCGGGCGTTCTGCGACCGCATGAATTCATGGGCGCAGGGCGAAGGCCAGCCCGGCCTCGGCTACATCATGTGGCGCGAGGGCGGCGAGGGCGCAGGCCCCCTTGCGAACAACATCGGGCCTGAGCGCACCGCGGCGATCCGCGTGCAACTCGGCGTGAAGGAGGGCGATGCCGCCTTCTTCGTCGCCGGTGATCCCGACAAGTTCTGGAAATTCTCAGGCCTTGCCCGCAACAAGGTCGGCGAGGAATTGAACCTCACCGACAAGGAGCGGTTCGAGCTCGCCTGGATCGTCGATTTCCCGATGTACGAGTACAACGAGGACGACAAGAAGGTCGACTTCTCGCACAACCCGTTCTCGATGCCGCAGGGCGGCCTGGAGGCGCTGAAGGGCCAGGATCCGCTGACCATCAAGGCGTTCCAGTACGACATCACCTGCAACGGCTACGAGATCGCCTCTGGCGGCATCCGCAACCATGTGCCGGAAGCCATGGTCAAGGCGTTCGAGATCGCAGGCTATGGCGAGCAGGAAGTGGTCGACCGCTTCGGCGGCATGTACCGCGCCTTCCAGTACGGCGCCCCGCCGCATGGCGGCATGGCCGCCGGCGTCGACCGCATCGTGATGCTGCTCTGTGGCACCACGAACTTGCGCGAGATCTCGCTATTCCCCATGAACCAGCAGGCCATGGACCTCCTGATGGGCGCCCCGTCGGAAGCCACGACGAAGCAGCTCCGCGAGCTGCACATCCGGGTGAACCTGCCGCAGAAGTGAGGCTTTCGCCTCTCCCCGCTTGCGGGTGAGGCCGCGTCGCATCGAAGATGCGGGGCGGTGAGGGGAATTCTCCGCGAGTCGATCTGGCTGATATTGGGTCCGCTCCCTCCACCGTCATTGCGAGCGAAGCGAAGCAATCCAGAATCGTTCCGCGGAGGGACTCTGGATTGCTTCGTCGCAAGGGCTCCTCGCAATGACGGGGAGGGACTTACGCCAGGCCAGCTGCCGCCTCTTCGCAGTGATAAGCGCCGCTACAGCCCCGTCGACGCCTCGATCCTGAACTGCGCCAGCGCGCTCTCCGGGTCGCTTTGCGAAAGCTGCATCAATTGCATCAGCGAGACCTTGGCGCGGGGCGTGAGCTTGATGGTCAGTGTCTGCCCCGACGTCTCGACGAAGCCGGCCAGCGCATCCACCGCCATCCTCACGTCGGCATTGGACGCCGCGATCCTCTCGCCTTGCGCCCGGATCGTCTGGACGATGGCGCTGCGCGCGGCGTCGCGGCTGACATTCTGCATGCGCGAGAACTGCGCGACGACGAGATCGACGACGCCGCTGTCGCGCAAGGAGAGCTCGATCGCACCGGTCTCGACCTGCGCCGCCTGACCCATCGCCTGCACTGGGTTGGTCGTGGTGAACAGGCCGCGCGGCACATTGGCGAGCGCGAAGCGGGCTTGCGCCTTGGCGAGGTCGCCGAGCTCGATGCTCGCCGGCGCGAGCGCGAACGCGCCGGACGATTCCGTCCAGGCGGCGCCGAGATCGAGGTCGATCGCGAGCTTGTCGACACCCGCCATGATCAGCGGCCGTAGCGCCGGATTGGCGGTATCCGTGGGCGTGACCATCTTCACGACCAGATTGGCCTTGCTGGGGATCGAGCCGACCAGCTGGCCCCAGTTCAGGCTGATTGTATCGATGGTAACGAATTGACGCGTGTTCTTGTATGGTGAGACGACGCCCTTGATCTCGGCGCCTTCGAGTACCCGGAACAGGCCCAGCATCTGGTCGGGCGAGGGCGGCTTTCCGGGACTGCTGAGACCGGAGGCCCAGCGCATGAAGTTCGGCATGCTGAAGGATTTGAGCGCGAAGCGCTCCATCTTGAACTGACCCTGCGGCGAGGGTGCATCGACGCCCTCGATTGCGAAGTCGCCCTGCCGGTAGCGGATCGCGTTGATCTTCCCGGTTCCCTGCGGTGTGCCGATCGAGGTCTTGCCGATCTCGGCCTTGCCGACGCGAATGCCGTCGTAGAATCCAGCGACCTTCTCCATCAGCTCGCGCGTTTGCGCCTGCGTTGGCGGGGTCGACTTGTCCTGCGGCAGCATGGCAAACATCTCGAACAAACGGAGCCTCGACGGCTGCACGTCGATGTCTTCCATGGCGAAGCCGTCGATATCCATACGCAGGCCCAGCGCGGACTTCAGCACATAAGGGCCGCTCGAGATTTGCCGGTAGACCCGGCGGTAGCTGTCGTCACCGCTCGCTTGTGGATCGAGTGCGGCGAGGATCGGGGTCGAGTCGAAATCGTTGACGATGAGGGTCGAGATCTCGCCAGTCAGCTTGTCCGCGTTGCCCGGCTGCGTCACGTTGATCGTGAAGGTGGCGCGGTCCGTCTTCATCGCATCGACCTTGCCGCGGCCGAGATTTTGCAGCGCGAGGCCGGAATAGAGCACTTCACCGCTGCCGCCGCTGCTGCCGGCGTCGAAATTGATGTTGATGGACGGGACCGTCACGGACGTTGCCGTCACGCTCGCGAACTGGACAAGCACGAACCGGTACGCGTCGATCAGAGAGCTCGATGTCGGTATGTTTTGAACGTGGAGGGAACCTGCATAGTCGCGCAGTGTCGTCTGCGGGACCTTGTAGGCCACTTTCAACTTGCCGGGGCCGACGTCGTCCAACGCAATCTCGACACCCGTGATGTCGATGCTGTCGGCCGAGAACCTGGCATCATCGATCAAGTGGACGCCTGTGCCCTTGATGCCGGCGATCTTGATCTTCGCCTGCGGCTGGTGGGCAGGCTCGACCGCGATGTCCTCGATCGTCAGCGTCCGGGTCGCGAACTCGAACGTGATCTTGCCATGGCTGGCCTTGCCGCCGCCCGCGCGCATCTGCTCGAAGGCTGCCTCGACCTCGCTGGTGGCCCGGTGCTGGACGTAGAGATTGAAGCCGAACCATCCGCCCGCGCCGAGCACGGCTGCCATGATCAGGCCGATCAGGATTCGCTTCATTCCCGGCTCCAGTTGCTCGTTCTACACCGCGCAACCTGCCATATTCGGCAAACGCCGCGCGGTCCAGGGAAAGCTATGGTTTTCAGACAGTTGACTGCGCGCCCTGTTGATGGGGTCGCAATCGGATGTTGCCACCGGGGCACCCGGCGTGCTTCATCCCGTTTCCATGACCCGGAAATACCGTTTCGCTTGGGCGGCAGCTCCGGATCATGCATTTTGATGCCGGTAACGTGAGGCGAGACTCCGCATGTCGTCCTATTCTGATGATCTCCACCAGGCGGCGCTGGCCTATCATCGTCTGCCGCGCCCCGGAAAGCTCGAGATTCAGGCAAGCAAGCCGCTCGCCAACCAGCGCGATCTTGCGCTCGCCTATTCTCCGGGCGTTGCCGCCGCCTGCACCGAGATCGCCAAGAACCCGGCCGAGGCGGCCACGCTCACCACCCGCGCCAACCTGGTCGCGGTGGTCTCCAACGGCACCGCGGTGCTCGGCCTCGGCAATATCGGCCCGCTGGCCTCCAAGCCGGTGATGGAAGGCAAGGCGGTCCTGTTCAAGAAATTCGCCGGCATCGATGTGTTCGACATCGAGATTGCCGCCGACACCATCGACCGTGTGGTCGAGACGGTGGCGGCGCTCGAGCCGACCTTCGGCGGCATCAATCTGGAAGACATCCGCGGACCGGAGTGTTTCGAGATCGAGACGCGCCTGAAGGAGCGCATGAAGATCCCGGTCTTCCATGACGACCAGCACGGCACCGCCATCATCGTCGCCGCGGCGATCACCAACGGCCTCAGGCTGAACGGCAAGAAGCTGTCGGAGGTCAAGATCGTGGCCTCGGGGGCAGGGGCCGCCGCGCTCGCTACGCTGAACCTGCTCGTCTCGATGGGCGCACAGCGGAAGAACATCTGGGTCTGGGACATCGACGGTCTCGTGCATGAGGGGCGCAACACCTCGATGGACCGCTGGAAGGCGGTCTATGCGCAGAAGACCGACAAGCGCACGCTCGCCGACGTCATCGGCGGCGCCGATATCTTCATCGGGCTCTCGGCACCCGGCGTGCTCAAGCCCGAGATGGCCAAGGCGATGGGTGACAAGCCCTTGATCATGGCGCTCGCCAATCCCGTGCCGGAGATCATGCCGGAAGAGGCGCGGAAGGCGCGCCCCGACGCCATGATCTGCACCGGCCGCTCGGACTATCCGAACCAGGTCAACAACGTCCTCTGCTTTCCCTTCATCTTCCGCGGCGCGCTCGACGTCGGCGCCACCGCGATCAACGAGGAGATGAAGCACGCCGCCGTCGAGGCCATCGCGCAGCTCGCGCGCGAGGCGCCGTCGGATGCGGTCGCGCAGGGTTTTGACACGGGCGAGACCCAAGGGTTCGGCCCGGGCTCGCTGATCCCGAGTCCGTTCGACCCGCGCCTGATTCTGCGCATCGCGCCGGCTGTCGCCAAGGCGGCGATGGAGTCGGGTGTCGCGACGCGACCCATCACCAATTTCGACGAGTACACCGCGCTGCTCGAGCGCTTCGCCTTCCGCTCCGGCCTCGTCATGAAGCCGATGTTCGCCAAGGCCAAGACCCAGCCGGTGCGGGTGATCTATGCCGAAGGCGAGGACGAACGCGTGCTGCGCGCGACGCAAGTCGTGCTGGAGGAGAACCTGGCGCGGCCGATCCTGGTCGGCCGTCCTTCTGTCGTGGAGGCGCGCATCAAGCGCTTCGGGCTCTCGATCCGCGCCGGCAAGGACTTCGACCTGGTCAATCCCGAGGACGATCCGCGCTACCGCTCCTATGTGCAGTCTTATGTCGAGGTCGCGGGCCGCCGCGGCGTCACGCCGGATGCCGCCCGCACGGTCGTGCGCACCAACAACACCGTGATCGCGGCGCTCGCGGTGACGCGTGGCGAGGCGGATGCCATGCTTTGCGGCGTCGAGGGCCGCTACATGAGCCATCTGCGCCATGTCCGCGAGATCATCGGCTTCTCGCCGGGGATCAGCGACTACGCGGCGCTTGCGCTGCTGATCACCAGCAAGGGCGCCTTCTTCATCGCCGACACGCAGGTTCGGCCCAACCCGAGCGCGGAAGAGCTCGCGGAGATCGCATCGCTCGCCGCGGTCCACGTGCAGCGCTTCAACATCAAGCCGAAGATCGCCTTCGTCTCGCACTCGGATTTCGGCAGCTACGACACCGAATCCTCGCGCAAGATGCGGCGGGCGACCCAGCTGTTGAAGGAGAAGCATCCGGAGATCGAGGCCGACGGCGAGATGCAGGGCGACACCGCACTCTCCGCCGCCGCGCGAAGGATGGTGCTGCCGCACTCCAAGCTGGAGGGCGAGGCCAACATCATGATCATGCCGACCCTCGACACCGCCAACGTCGCCTATCAGATGATCAAGTCGCTGGCGGACGCGCTCCCCGTCGGCCCGATCCTGGTCGGCCCGGCGCACCCCGCGCATATCCTGACGCCGTCGGTGACTGCGCGCGGCATCCTCAACATGACGGCTGTCGCCGTCGTCGAAGCCCAGGAGCGCGCGGCGAGGCAGCAGCCGACGTTGTTTACCTGAGACGGTCGCCGACGCTGCTTCGCCTCTCCCCGCGCGCGGGGAGAGGCCGGAATTTGCGACAGCAAATTCCGGGTGAGGGGGAGTCTCCGCGAATCCAGCTCTCACCGCGATTGCGGAAGCAGCCCCTCACCCCAACCCTCTCCCCGTAAGAACGGGGCGAGGGAGCGCAGCGCCCGAGCCTCTCGATCTCAATCTTTTCAAAACGGTTCTCCATTTCCCCGTTTGTAAACCGGCGCACGACTCTTCATAATCTCTTCAAGCGTTCCGTGCTGTAGCGCTTTGCCAAGAGGCCGATCATGCCAGCGTTCGTGACTTTCGGGCGAATCCTGTTCGCCGTGCTGTTCATCTACACGGGCGCGACCAAGCTCTTTGCCATCCAGGAGACTGCCGACTTCATCGCCACCAGGGTCGTGGTGCCTGATGTCATCGCGCCTTACGCCACGCAGGTCGAGACGGCGACGGCCATGACCACGCCGCAGCTGCTGGCGATCGCGGTCGGCGGACTCGAGGTCATCGCAGGGCTGATGATCGCGCTGAATTTCGGCGCGCGCTTCTTCGCGATGCTGCTGATCATCTACGTCGCCGTCGCGACCGTCCTGTTCTACGATTTCTGGAACCAGACCCCGCCGGACAACGCCAAGATGCTGGTCGACGCGCTCAAGAACCTGTCGATCATCGGCGCGCTCTGCATGATCATCGGCTACGGCCGCACCACGCGTCCGGCAGAGGCGGCCTACGGCGACGTGTAGCGATCAATGCGCCCTTGGGGGCGCGATCTCGCGCATCCAGCGGGAAATCGTTGCGCTGCTCGTTGCATCACCACCGATTGACATTCGTCGAGCGTCATGCGGGGCGCAAATTCGACCAGGGCGGTGAGATGTCCCGCCAGCAGCCTTGCGATCACGCTGCTGCCGGACAGGACCAGGCCGTGCAGGTCATCGACTCGCAAGAGATGGGTGCCGAACATCGGGCGCGGCACGACCAGCGTGACATTCTCGAAAGCCGTCGCCTTGGTCTCCAGAGTCTGGGCAAGGTCGAACAGGCAGATGTCGCCGGCGCGCACACGGATCGGCCGGGTGCCGGCGACCCCGTCGTAGCCACCCTTGAGATAGAGCTGGAGAATGATGTGGTCGACGCCGCTGCGCGCAATCGTTTCGGGGGTGCGGCGGAAACGCTGGCCGCTGGCACGGCTCAGCCCGATCAGCACCGGCCCCATGGCGTAGGAGCTGAGGTCGGCGCGAAACGGGACCGGTTCATCTGCGGCGAGCTCATCGACCTCGAACAGCGTGGCGACGGCTTCCCGCCACGCTGCGACGTTCGCCTCCGTCTCCATCTGATCGGCGCTGAAGCCGAATGCCGGCAGCAGGGACGATATCAGGGCGACATCATCATTCAATCCGGAGGCGTCCGTCGGACCTGTGGTCGTGCAGTCGTCGCTCATTCTGGCCGCGGTCAGTTTTGCGCTTTTGTCTCAGTCTATTTATGCGGTGTGTCTCAGTTGTCGGCTCGTATTGACGCCGCGCCTGGGACGTTGGCTATAGCGCCACGACCGCCGTCGGGGCCGATTATCAGGTCTCGGCAAATATGCTAGCCGGCTTTGCGCTGGCCGGCGGCGGGACCAATTTTAGCTCACAAAACCAGCAAGATACCAAATGGTATTCTGTTGCCGGTACTGTGCATGGGGTTGTTTTTCCAGTTTTGAGTTGGAGCCAGGCCGCGTCGCCGCTGTCGAGAGGTTAACCCGGCCGCCACGGGGTCACGGTCACCTCATGCGCCGCGTCGAGGAGATACGGCGCACCCGGCTTCATCCCGTGCGCAGCCAGCACCTCGTGAGGCGTCCGCTGGGGTACGCCGACGAAGCATCCCTCGCCGCCGGGCAGCCGCACATGCGGGGCCTCCGAGAGCCAGAACGTGTCGTAGCGGTCCATGAACAGGTCGAACACGAGTGGACCGCCGATGATGGCGATCATGCCGGAGGCGACGTCCGCGAAGGCGCAGGCCTCATCGAAGCTCGCGTGCTCAGGATTCCACAGCGTCGCATTCGGCATCTCCGGGTCGACGGTGAGGTCCCTGATCTTGCGGGTCAGGATCAGCCGCTTGCGCTTCGGCGAATTCGGCTGCTGCTCGTGCGAGTGCCGGCCATGCACGATCAGCGCGGCGCGATCGAGCGCCTGCTCGAAGAACAGCTTGTCGGCTTCGAACTTCAGGCTGTCGGGCATGACGCGATCGGCGTCGGCAAGCATGCCGTCCGCCGAGACGATGACGTAGCCTTCGATACGGAAAGACAACGGCCTTCTATTCGGAAACGGTCGTCACCACGGAATTGACCGGGCGCTGGCTCACCGTCGGCAGCTTGGCGTCCTTGAGCAGCTCCTGGTCGTATTCCGGCAGCGTCGATGCCGGGAACTTGGCGCGCATCGCCACCACCTTGTACCCGCCGGCCTTCAGCCGCTTGAGCAGCTCGGGCAGGGCCTCCGCGGTGTGCTTTTGGAAGTCGTGCATCAGGATGATGCCCTTGCCCTTGGTATCGAGCTTCTTCATCACGGTCTCAACCACCTTCTCGGGCTTGGAGGCCTTGAAGTCGAACGAGTCGATGTCGCAGGAGAAGATCGCGACATTGCGGTTGCCGAGATAGGTAACCATCTCCGGCGGATGCTGGAGCGCCGGAAAGCGGAAGAACGGCGAGGGCGAGATGCCGCCGAGCGCCCATCTCACGGCGCTGAAGCCCTTCTCGATCTCTTCCTTGCGCTGCGCTTCGGTGAGCTTCTTGTTGTTGAGGTTGGCGTGCGACCAGGTGTGAGCGCCGACGGTATGGCCGGCCGCGTAGACCTGCTTCAGGATCTCCGGCTCATAAGTCGCGTGCTTGCCGATGGAGAAGAAGATGCCGGTGGTGCACTCGTCGGCGAGCGCCTTCAGCACCGCGGGCGTGTTGCGCGGCCAGGGGCCGTCGTCGAAGGTCAGCACCACCTCCTTGTCGCGCAGGAAGTCGAGCTCCTTGAAATGCTCGAAGCCGAAGCCGGGACCGCCCGTGGTATCGATCTCGACGGTGCGGGCGACGCCGAGCGCGCCCGGCGTGTTGCAGGCCGCGCGCGCCGGCTGCGGCGGCTGCTTGGGCGGAGGCGGATTGACGAACCCTGCTGGCGCGGCGCCTGTCGCGGGAGCGGCGGCGGCCGGAGCCGTCGCGGGCGCCGATGCGACCGGCGTCGCCGCCGGTGCGGTTTGCGTCGCAGCTGCCGGCTTCGCGGCCGGTGTCTGCGACCATGCTGCGCCTGTCATCGCAACCGACATCGCGCCTGCCAGAATCAGTCCTGCCGCCACACGCATGGTGTTGTCCTCGAGATTGGCCCCGTTGTCCCGCCGCGGCTTTTCGCCTGCGGCAAAACCCATCCTGCCCAAACGATCCTAGCCTAGATGGTGGGCCATCGCCATTGCAACGGCTGTTTGACGCCCGGCCACAATTGTGCCCAGCCGGATGCGGCGCTTGCGTGAACTGTCGGCCAGCGCCCTGGCAATGTCCGTTTTGATTCGCGTGTCGGCCGGTTCGACCGCGGACGCAAAGATGTCGGCGATATAGCCGTCGCGGCCGATCAGGTATTTGTGGAAGTTCCACCTCGGAACTTCCTTCGGTCGCGCCTCGGCGGCCCATTTGTAGAATGGATGCGCTTTCGCTCCGACCACCACGGCCTTGGCCGTAACCGGGAAGGTAACACCATATTGGTGATGCGCGGTCTCCGTGATCTCGTTCGCGCCGCCGGGCTCCTGGGCCCCGAAGTCGTTGGAAGGTACGCCGATCACGGTGAGCCCGCGGGGACGGAATTCGTTCCATAGCTCTTGCAGGCCGGCATATTGCGGCGTGTAGCCACAGAGCGAGGCGGTGTTCACCACCAGCAGCGGTTTGCCGGTGAACGCGGCGAGGCGGATGTCGTCGCCAGACAATGCGGGGAAGGAGAAGGCGTAGGCCGAGATCCGGCTCATGCCGCCATCGGCGAAAGTGCGTGCTGCCGGCGCGATGGCGCCTGCAACCGTTGCGACGAGCATGGCCCTGCGATTCATCATGACGGCGTCCCCCGAAATGATCCGGGCAGCATGTTACCCCGCCGGCACGATCGGACTGCTCAACACCGCGTTATCGGGAGCGACGAAGCCTAGTACAGGCGGACGATGAAATCGGTGCCTTCGCCGGTCTCGCCCTGGTTGATGCCCTGGTCGGAGACGATGATCGAGCCGCCGGATGTCAGCATCTCGTTGATCCTCGCCATGGTCTCCGCGGGGATCGAGATGCGGTCGAGGGCCTCGGCCGGGCTGTCCGGCGTGACCACGGGCCTGACGGCGACGGGGATCACTGCGGCGCCACGCTGGCCGCGCGCGAGGCGGCTGTCGTCCGCGCGTGCCGCGGAACGGGCGGAGACGGGCAGCGACACCACCGACCAACGCAGCGAATTGGCATCGGCCTTGTCGACTTCGGCGGTGAAGACATGCGTGCCGAGCGGCCGGTCGCTCGCGGCGATCGTGACGGGGACCTCGAACAGCGGCGCAAAATTCTGCCGCACATAGAGCTTGGAATCCTTGCGGCTGATGAAGACGGCAATCTGGCCGGCCCGCTTGGGCGTTTCCGGTTTTGCAACTGGCGCCGGGTCAGCAACGCGGGTCTCGTCCTTCTTTGCGTCGGGCGAAGCAGTCATTGTCGGCGCCGTGGCCGGCGCATTGGGCGTCTTCGCGGAGTCCACCGCCTCCGTCTTGACCGGTTCGGCTTTGACCGCCTCGACCTTATCGGCGGGTTTGTCGTCGTGACCTGGCTTGATCGTACCGGATGCCTCGGCCGTCTTGGCCTTATCGGCCGGTGCGACGGCTTCCTGGCGTGCGGGCGCTCTGCCAGTGGTCACATCCGACATCACGGCGTGGCCGACCGACGCGCGCAGCTCGAGCATGCTGTCAGCGCTTGCAGTCTTCGTCTCCACGGGATTGGCTTCGGCGGCGCCCTTGTCGCCCTTCTCGCCGACCGTAGTCGTCTGCGGCTCGAGGCTCGCCACGGGTTGCGGCGGCACGCGCACGGAGGCGAGCAGGGGATGCGAGAAGCTGTGCGGCGTCATCTCGCCGGGCGCAACGATGACGCGCGCGCCCATCCTGGTCCAGTTCCACATCTTCACCGCGAACGACGTCGGCATGCGGATGCAGCCGTGCGAGGCCGGGTAACCCGGCAACACGCCGGCATGCATGGCGACGCCGGACCAGGTGATCCGCTGCATGTACGGCATCGGCGCGTCGCTATAGATGTTGGAGCGGTGGAATTTGTGCTTCTGGATGACGCTGAACACACCCATCGGCGTCGAATGACCCTTCATGCCGGTCGACACCGGGGATTCTGCGAACGCGCCCTTGCTGTCGTAGACCGTCACCTTCTGCCGGTCGATCGATACGACGATGACGAGCGGTCCTTGTGGCTTGGTGCCGGCTTCCTTCTCGGCGACTTCCTTCTTGCCGACTGTCTGGCGCTTCTGCGGCTTCTGGCGCAGTGGCTCGGGACGCTGCCGGACGTAATAGGAGCCGTCGGAATAATCCGTCCAATAGTAGAACGCCGCGTCTGCGTGGCTAGTCGTGCCGATCGCACCCGCCGCCGTCAAAATGGCGACCTGCCAAAGCCGCACCGACTTGGCGGAAGAACCCGACCCATTCACGCTATTCATCCTCGAATCCACAATTCCAAATCAGACGTTAGTCTCGCAAGGAGGATACGCGTTCACCAGCAGGGTGGTTCTGCGATCAGCTACTTTTGTCCAAGCCGTAGCAGAAAAGCCTCACGGAGCGGTAAACGGCGGCCGCGCCGGGCTGGCTGTCGTCTTCCTGTCGGGCCTTCGCGTTCCTACATTGCGGAGACGTGTTACCGGAGAACTTCATGTCATCTCGTTTCCCCGGTCTTTCGGGCATCCGCTTGAAAGGCCTCGCTTTATTCCTCCTGGCTCTAACTGCGCCAATGGCGTCGGCATCCGCCGCCGACGAGCCCGATCTGATCTTCCGCCGCTCGACCGTGTTCAAATGGATGAGCCCGAACGACAAGCTCGCGACCTATGGTCTCGACGATCCGGAAGTCGAGGGCGTCGCCTGTCATTTCACGGTGCCGGAGAAGGGGGGCTTCAAGGGGTGGCTGGGCCTTGCCGAGGAGGTCTCGGACATCTCGCTCGCCTGCCGCCAGGTCGCACCGATCAGGTTCAAGAACAAGATGGAGCAGGGCGACGACATGTTCCGCCAGCGGCGCTCGCTGTTCTTCAAGAAGATGCAGATCGTGCGCGGCTGCGACGCCAAGCGCAACGTGCTGGTCTACATGGTCTATTCGGACAAGCTGATCGAGGGGTCGCCCAAGAACTCGACCTCGACCGTGCCGATCATGCCGTGGGGACCGGCAGACGCGAACGTCCAGAAGTGCGGCGAGTTCTTCACTCAGTGACGCCCTAGCGTTCACTCAGTGACGCGCTTGCGTTCGCTCAAAGACGATCGCCCGGTTTCGCGAGATGCGAACCGGTCAGCCGCACGAACATCTGCGGTACAGCCTCGAAGCCGCGGCTCGATTGCAGCGCCATTTCGCCGGCGCTGCCGCGAACGGGGAGTTCGTCTCCGCGATCCCTCGGTGGATCCGCATCGCGCGGCGTTGCGCGATTTCCCGTCATCATGGCGGCCATTCCTCACGTGAACGCGCCCGATGAATCGGGCGTCTCGGTTTCGATGGCTTGGGTCGCGGCCGAACCGCGCCCGGTTCAATAGGATCGACCCGGCCCTCGTTTGCTGCCCCGTTCAGCAGAAAAACGTAAAATGCGTATGAAGCGCTTGAGGCGGGAGCATGACGGCGCCGGTGCAGGGGGCGTTTTCGGTGCTGGAGCCGGAACTTGCCGGGCCACTTTGAGCTGCACCCTGACCTCTCTGAAATGACTGGCATTTTCCGAAAATTGTTTCGTCGTCACGGACGGGACGAAACAATTCTCACGGCGACGAAACCATTTTCAGCTTTTCGCGCATCACGCGCGAAACCGCCCATGGTTATCAGCGTCACAACGACGACGGCGCACCGCCGGCTACCGAATTGGGATAAAAGATCATGCGCGCGCTCAGCTTCATCCTTGCTTTCGGTTTCGTGCTCGCCGGCTCCTCGTTCGCGGGGGCGCCTGACGGTAATCTCCCCGGTGTCGGGACCTTCCAGTACAGCGGCTCGCCCGTCACCATCACGCCAGCGCAGCCGATCGTGGTCGCCGCGCGCTTCTGACCGCACACAAGACAACAGCCGGCAAAGCCATCATGTTGCTTCGTCTCTGCGCCGCGGCGTTCGTGTCCCTTCTGACGGTCGGTTCCGTTCAGGCGCAGGTTCGCACACCCTCCCGGCTACCCGATCCACGCAGCGAATTCGTGCGCCAGTGCGCGCCGCGCATGCTCGGGCGCTGGGAGCATCCGGAAGCGGTTTGCAGCTGCCTCCACGACCATGCCGCCGCTGCCGTTGAGGACCGCGATCTGCGCGAGGCGCTGCTGCGCGGCATCACAGAGACCGGCGTGCCGACGATCGAGACCGATTGGGTACCTGTTTCCAAGCAGGGTGAGATCGGCCCGACCTTCACCAAGATCGCCAAACCGACCTTGCAGTGCATGTTCGATCCGGCGAAGTAGCTTCTCAGCTGATCATCTCGATTTCGGCCCGTGCCGCGGCACGCAGGATCTCGTGCGCGAGACACCCTTGTCCGTCATCTTGGCGCCGCGCACCTCCTTGACCTGACCGGCGGGGCAGGTTCCGTCATCCACGAGCACACGCTGACCGAGCTTCAGATCGACGATGTCCTGCTCGCGTCCGACGCTGCCAGCACCCGCGGTCGAGGCAAGCGCGGTGGCGATCAGGAGCGAACAGCAGGCGGTGCGAAGAAATGACATGACGGAAGCTCCCGGAATTGAAGCTGCAATGTAGGGGCCGGTCAGCGATTCTGATAGTGAAGCTTGGTCACGTCCGCCGTCCCGATCTGCTGTTCGCGCGCAAGGCCGAGCGCGATTCCCGCGCGAGCCGGTCGGCGGCCGCCACGAGTTGCGGAACTGCGTGCCCCGAAAATCCCAGCACGAATCCGGGCAGCGGACGCGCACGCGAATAAGTGTCGGCCAACAGCCAGCCCTCGGCGCCGGCCGCTCGTTTGGCCAGCGCTGCCACCGACAGGTCGACCGAAGGATCGAACCGGGCGACAAGATGCAGGCCCTGTGATGGCACCGGCACGGATAGAACGCCGTCGGACTTGGCCTCCAGCGTCTCGGCCAGCGCATCACGCGCCTCGCGATAGAGTTTTCGCACGCGCTTCAGGTTCGCGGCGAAGGCGCCGGAATTGAGCATGTCGGCCACCGCGCCTTCCATCAGCGTGCCGGGAAAGCGATCGAGCGCCGCGCGAGCTGCCGCCACGTCCGCGATCAGGCGTTCGGGCAGGGCGCAATAGCCGATGCGCAGGCCCGGAAACAGCGTCTTGGCAAACGTGCCCAGGTAGATCACGCGCTGGAGGCGATCGATGCCGGCGAGCGACATCAGCGGTGCGCCGTCATAGCGGAACTCGCTGTCGTAATCGTCCTCGAGCACGAAGGCGCCGGCCTGCCTTGCCCAGTCCAGAAGCTCGAGCCGCCGTGGCATCGACATCTGCACGCCAAGTGGAAATTGATGCGACGGTGTGACGTAGGCTGCGCGCGCGGACGGCGCCGCGATACGGCCGTTGGCGACACGCATCCCGTGCTCGTCGACGGGGACGGGTGCCGCGCGATAGCCGCAATGCGCGATGGTTTTTCGCGCGGCCGGATAGCCGGGGTCCTCGCACCACACCTGGTCGTTGGGCCTCAGGATCGCGCTCAGCACGATGCGCAGTGCGTGCAGCGTGCCCGACGTCAGCATGATCTGATCGGGATCGCAGCGCAGGCCGCGGGCCGACAGCAGATGATCGGCAATCGCCGCGCGGAGCTCGCGGCTGCCGCGGGGATCGCCATAATGCAGGTGCTCGGCCCCGAACGCACGCATGCGGCGGCCGACGAAGGCGCGAAAACGCTGCACCGCGCGCTCGTCGATGTGGGTGCAGCCGAGCGCGAACGCGCCTTGCCCGGGCGTTTCGACAACCACCTTCGGCTGATTCCGCTCGGCCACCCGCGCAGGGATTCGTGCGGCGACGAACGTTCCGGAGCCAACGGTTGCGTCGGCAAAGCCGTCGGCGATCAGACGCTCATACGCGGTGACGACGGCGTTGCGCCGGAAGCCGGTCTGCCTGGCCAGCGTCCGCGATGGCGGCAGCAGCTCGCCGGGCTTGACGAGGCCGGAGACGATCGTCTCGCACAGCGCCTGATAGAGCCGGTGCGCGGCGGACGCGCCGGCCGTGATGTGAGGCCCTGTGAGGTCGAGGGGAAGCTCGGTCTTGCCGGGCGCGGAGGAATTGGTTGGAATTTTTCGCATGGAATTGGAACTATCGCAGACCAAAAGCCCCGCTACAACTGCGCTGGAATTGTTCCAATCCGAGCGGGAGCGGCCGTGAGCCAGACTGAGACCTCAAATTCCTATCCGACGTCGGCGCGCAACCAGGTGAAGCGCCGGCATGACCGCGGCTTCTACGATCACGCCACGGTCCACCGCATCCTGGATGCCTCGATGCTGTGCCACGTCTCCTATGTGATCGACGGCCAGCCCTATTGCACGCCGACCTTCTTCTGGCGCGAGGGCACCAGGCTCTACTGGCACGGCTCGAGCGCCAGCCGCATGCTGCGCAATCAGACCAAGGGCGAGCGCGTCTGCCTGACGGTCGCCCATCTCGACAGCCTCGTGCTGGCGCGCTGCGGCTTCAACCATTCCGCCGATTACCGCGCAGTCATGGCATTCGGCACGGCCTATCTCGTCACCGACCCCGAGGAGAAGGAGCGGGCGGTGATCGCCATGGTCGACCGCTTCTTCCCGGATCGCACCGCCGGCCTGCGGCAGAGCACCGCGCAGGAGATCAAGGCGACGTCCTTCATCGCGATGGAGATCGAGGAAGCCTCGGCCAAGATCCGCGCCAAGGGTGTCGCTGACGACGACGAGGACTATGCGTTGCCGATCTATGCGGAGCGCATTCCGGTCCGCACCGTGCTCGGCGCTCCGGAGCCGTGCCCGCGCCTGCTCGACGGTGTGAGCCGGCCCGCGACGCTGAATGGCTATTCCGAAGGCCGGCTGCTCGAAGATGCATTGCGGGATGCTTATTTTGTGGAGTATCCGAACGGCTGAAATCGGCTAGTTTGCGCACTCCTTGAGAACCATTGAGATGCCTGGAGTTGCCCTGATGAATGCCGAAACGCAGCAGAGGATTCTTGACGCCGTCGACAGCGGCTTCGAAGCTCAGCTTGCAACCACCCGCGATTTCGTTGCGATCCCTTCGACCCGCGGGGCGGAGGGGCCGTGCCAGGACATGATCGGCGATCTCCTGCGGCAACGTGGCTACGAGGTCGACGATTGGCACATCAATGTCGACGATTTGAAGGATCTGCGCGGCTTCGGTCCGATCGAGCACGAATTTTCGAAGGCGCGTTCCGTGGTGGGCACTTACCGTCCCCAGACCAATGGCGGTAAATCGCTGATTCTGCAGGGGCACTGCGACGTGGTGCCGGCCGGCCCGCTGGAATTGTGGGATACGCCGCCATTCTCGCCGGTCATCAAGGACGGCAAGATGTTCGGCCGCGGCGCCTGCGACATGAAGTCGGGCACGATCGGTGCACTCTATGCGCTGGACGCGATCAAGGCCGCCGGCTTCAGGCCGACGGCGCGGATCCACTTCCAGTCCGTGATCGAGGAAGAGAGCACCGGCGTCGGCGCACTCTCGACCTTGCAGCGCGGCTATCGCGCGGATGCCTGCTTCATTCCGGAGCCGACCGGCGGCAAGATGGTGCGCTCGCAGGTTGGCGTGATCTGGTTTCGCCTGCGCGTGAAGGGCCATCCGACCCACGTTGCCTTCGCAGGTTCGGGCGCGAACGCGATCATGGCGGCGTATCACCTGATCCAGGCATTGCAGAAGCTCGAGATCGAATGGAATGAGCGCGCCAAGACCGATCGTCACTTCAAGACGCTCAACCATCCCATCAACTTCAACCCCGGCATCATCAAGGGCGGCGACTGGGCCTCGAGCGTGCCGGCCTGGTGCGACGTCGATTGCCGGATTGCGGTATTGCCGGGCTGGTCGATCGCCGATCACCAGAAGGAGATCATGGCTTGCGTCGCCGCCGCTTCGCGCAACCACCGCTTCCTCGCCAACAATCCGCCTGAGGTCGAATGGTCCGGCTTCCTGTCGGAGGGCTACGAGCTGACCGACGCGGCAGAGCCCGAGGCTGCGTTCGGCAGGGCGTTCAACAAGGTCTATGGCGGTATGCCGGAGGATCTCGTCTTCACCGCGCTGACCGACACGCGCTTCTATGGCCTCAACCACGGCATTCCGAGCTTGTGTTTCGGAGCCAGCGGAGGCGAGATGCATGGCTTCAACGAGTTCGTCGACCTGGAGTCGCTGAAGAAGACGACCAAGGCGATGGCGCTGTTCATTGCCGAATGGTGCGGCGTCGAGAAGGCTTAGGCCCTCCGCCGTCATTGCGAGGAGCCCTTGCGACGAAGCAATCCAGGCTGTTGCCGTGGAGGCAGACTGGATTGCTTCGCTGCGCTCGCAATGACGGATGATAGTCCTGTAAGGTGGACAAAGGCGTACTTGCGCCGTGCCCACCATCGTTTATCACCCGAATGAATTGGTGGGCACGCTCCCGCGTTACCTACCGTAGGGCGTCTCGTTAGGAGCGCCCAATGCCCAATCCACCGGCTCTCTATATCCTTTAAGCTTAAAATAAAGACTAGGATGCCGCCCCGACCGGTGGCAGACTGGCGCCCGGTCGCAAGACGAGTTCGCGGGAGTCACGATGCGCGATTGGGATGACGCCTATGCCAATTCGGCCCATATCCCGGGCGCGGACAAAATGCCGGCGCTGTGGGCGGAGCGGGCGGCGACGTACCGCGCCGGACTGACAGAGTTTCGTTCCGACATCGCCTATGGCGCCGGCGAGCGCCAGAAGCTCGACCTGGTCCTGCCCGACGGCGACAGCAAGGGCCTCGTCGTGTTCGTCCATGGCGGCTACTGGCTGCGCTTCGACAAATCGACCTGGACCGATCTCGCCGAAGGTGCGCGCCATCATGGCTGGACGGTGGCGCTGCCGAGCTACACGCTGGCGCCGGCCGCGCGCATCTCCGACATCACAGCCGAGATCGCCGCCGCGATCGCCAAGGCGGCCTCGCTGGTCGCAGGTCCGATTCGGCTCGCCGGCCATTCCGCCGGCGGCCATCTCGTCACCCGCATGCTGTGCGACGGCAGCCGCCTCGAGCCCGCCGTCTACAACCGCATCGCCGGCACGCTCTCGATCAGCGGCCTGCACGATCTGCGTCCGCTGCTGAAGACCAAGATGAACGAGACGCTGCGCATGACGATGGAGGAGGCGACGCTGGAAAGCGCCGTGCTGCATCTGCCGCGCGGGCATTCCCCTGTGACCGCCTGGGTCGGCGGCAGCGAGCGGCCCGAATTCATCCGCCAGTCCGATCTGATTGCCAATATCTGGACCGGCTTCGACGTGCCGACGCACCTCGTCATCGATCCCGGCCTCAACCATTTTACCGTGATCGACGGACTGAAGGATCCGTCGTCGCCGATCACCGCCCGCCTGATCGGCCTCGACTGACGAAGCATGGAAGATCGATCGAAAGGACTTGGCATGACGTCCAGCGATTACGATCCCACGAGCGAAGGCGCCGAGACCGATTTCGCACGGCGGATGTCCTACGGCGACTACCTTGCACTGGATGCGATCCTCGGCGCGCAGCACCCGCTGTCGGAGGCGCATGACGAGATGCTGTTCATCATCCAGCATCAGACCACGGAGCTCTGGATGCGGCTTGCCATCCACGAGCTCAGCGCCGCGCGTCGGGCCATCGCGAAAGACGAGGTGCAGCCCGCCATGAAGATGCTGGCGCGGATGTCGCGCATCTTCGAGCAGCTCAACGGCGCCTGGGACGTGCTGCGCACGATGACGCCCAGCGAATATACCCGCTTCCGCTCGCAGCTCGGGCAATCCTCGGGCTTCCAGTCGCGGCAATACCGGCTGATCGAATTTCTGCTTGGCAACCGCAACCACGCCATGCTGAAGCCGCACGCGCACGATGCGGAGACCACGAAGCTGCTCGAAGCGGAACTTGCAACGCCAAGCCTCTATGACGAGGTGTTGCGCCTCGCCGACCGCAACGGGCTCAAGATGCCTGCGGCAGTGCTGGCGCGCGATGTTCGCGAGACCCACAGCTTCAACGAGGGCGTGCTGCAGGCCTGGCGTATCGTCTACGAGGCGCCGGAGACGCACTGGATGCTCTACGAACTGGCCGAGAAGCTGGTCGATTTCGAGGACTATTTCCGGCGCTGGCGCTTCAACCATGTGACGACGGTCGAGCGCGTCATCGGATTCAAGCGCGGCACCGGCGGCACTGGCGGCGTCAGCTATCTCAAGCGCATGCTGGAGGTCGAACTGTTTCCCGAACTCTGGCGCGTGCGCACGATTCTGTAGGGGTGTCCATGACCCGGCTTCGCGTCTACGACGACACCAGGGCGCTGTTCCATTTGCCCGACGGCGTGATCTATCTCGACGGCAACTCGCTGGGTGCGCTGCCGCTGGGCGTTGCCGAGCGCGTTGGCCGCGTCATCACGGACGAGTGGGGCAACGAGCTGATCCGCGCCTGGAACACCGCGGGCTGGTACGCCCAGCCGCGTCATGTCGGCGACCGCATCGCGCTGCTGGTCGGCGCGGAAGCGGGCTCCGTGATGGTCGGTGACACGCTGTCGCTCAAGGTCTATCAGGCGCTCGCCGCCGCGCTCGACATGAACGCCTCGCGCAAGGTGATCCTGTCGGATACCGGCAATTTCCCGACCGACCTCTACATGGCCGAGGGCCTGATCGAAACGCTCGGGCGCGGCCATCAATTGCGCCTGGTGGCGCCGGAGGAGATCGAGACCGCGTTGTCGGAGGAGGTCGCGGTGCTCTACATCACCGAGGTTGACTACCGCACCGGCCGCCGTCACGACATGGCGAAGTTGACCACGAAAGCGCATGCCCTCGGCATCGTCACTGTCTGGGATCTCGCGCATTCCGCCGGCGCGCTGCCGGTCGATCTCGCCGGCAGCGGGGCCGATTTCGCCGCTGGGTGCACCTACAAATATCTCAATGCCGGTCCCGGCTCGCCGGCTTTCCTCTACGTCGCGCCGCGCCATGCCGATAGCGCGCGGGCCGCGCTGTCGGGCTGGATGGGTCATGCCAAGCCCTTTGCCTTCGAGCTTGCCTATGCCGCCGCCGGCGGCGTCGAGCGCATGCGCGTCGGCACTCCGCCGGTGCTGGCAATGGCGGCGCTGGAAGCCTCGCTCGACATCTGGGACCGCGTCGACCTCGCCGAGGTCCGCGCCCGCTCCCTGGCGCTCGGCGATCTCCTGATTGCCGAGGTCGAGCGCCGCTGTCCGTCCCTGAAGCTGGTGACGCCACGCGCTCATGAGCGCCGCGGCTCGCAGGTCTCCTTCGCATTCGAGGGCGGCTATGCCGCGATGCAGGCCCTGATCGCGCGTGGCGTCATCGGCGATTTCCGCGCGCCCGACATCATGAGATTCGGGATTACGCCGCTCTATGTCGGCGAGCGCGACGTTATGAAGGCGGCCGAGATCATCGAGGATGTCATCGTCGGCGATGTGTGGCGCCGGCCGGAGTACCAGGTCGTCAACGCGGTGACGTGAGGAAGGTCGCTTCCTCAGACGTCATTGCGAGGAGCGCTTGCGACGAAGCAATCCAGAATCCCTCCGCTGTGACACTGTGGATTGCGTCGCCTCGCGCGCATGACGGTAATAGATCTGGCGCGTTCATCCCCACAACGCCGCTACGATCGCATCGAGTCCGTCCGTCAGCGCCGCGGGTCCCGGCTGCAAAATCATCGCCGACTTGATCTCGACGATGCGATTGTCGCGCACGGCCGGGATGCCGCTCCATCCATCGCGCTGCTTGATGCGGGTGGGCACGACCTTCTTGCCGCACCAAGAGGCGAGGATGACGTCAGGTGCGGCCTCGCGCACCGCCTCTGTCGAAACGATGCGATCCTTTGCCGCCGGCCGATGCTTCAGTTCCGGGAAGACATCCATGCCGCCAGCGATCTCGATCAACTCGGAGACCCAGCCGATGCCCGAGATCAACGGATCATCCCATTCCTCGAAATAGACTTTTGGCGGCGGCGAGGGGCGGGGCGCTGCGGCGACTGCCGCAAGGCGCCGCTCGAAGCCTTGCGCGAGGTGTTCCGCGCACCCGGCGGCGCCGACCAGTGCACCCAGCGTGCGGATCATCGCCAGAATCCCGGCGATGTCGCGCTGGTTGAAGACGTGGACATCGATGCCGGCGCGGACGAGATCGGCCGCGATGCCGGCCTGGAGATCGGAGAATGCGAGCACGAGGTCCGGCTCCAATGCCAGGATCTTCGGGATGTCCGCTGAGACGAAAGCGGACACCCGTGGCTTCTCGCGCCGCACCTGCGGGGGCCGCACGGCGTAGCCGGAGACGCCGACGATACGGTCCTGCTCGCCGAGCAGATAGAGCGTCTCGACCGTCTCTTCGGTGAGACAGACGACGCGGCGGGGCGGGAAGTGGCGCATGGAGCGAGCATATGCGCAAACGCGGCTCATATGTCAGCACCGCCATTACCTCGGAGGTCATTGCTTTGCCGCGCGAAGCCATTCACGTTGAGACAACAATGAATTGGGAGGGCTTTTGATGACGCCGCTCGAGAAACTTAAAGCGATGAAGATGCCGTTCGCCGAGCTCAAGGGCGTCGAGTTCGTCGAGGCAGAGAAGGACCGCGTGGTGGCGCGGATGACGGTCCGGCCCGATCTCTGCACGCTTCACCACACCATCCATGGCGGGGCAGTGATGGCGCTCGCCGATTCCGTCGGCGCGGCGGCGACCGTGATCAATCTGCCCGAGGATGCCAAGGGCACGACCACGCTGGAGAGCAAGACCAATTTCATTGGCGGGGCCAAGGAGGGAACCACAGTCATCGCCACCGCCACTCCGGTTCATCGTGGCCGGCGGACCCAGATCTGGACCACCCGGCTGGAAACCGAGGATGGCAAGCTGGTTGCCGTAGTGACCCAGACGCAGCTGGTCCTGTAAGTCTACGGGAGTTTGATTTTATTAACGAATTAGTCGCTCCCGCTGCCTCTAACTTGGGCAGGTCTCCGTCTTGAAAATTATGGTGCGATGCACAATATAAGAGGCCTAGGGATTCGAACGCCTCCTCGAGGGACACCAAGAGGAGTTTCTGACGTGGTACTTGAAGAGACCGTCCGCACCGCTCCCGGCTATGTGCGGACCTTGATCCAGCAGGAAGAATTGCCGCTCCTGCGCGATCATCTGCTGAGGCTTGATGCCGGCAGTCGACACGACCGCTTCAACGGCTTTCTCGACGACAGCTTCATCGAGCGTTACGCCGCCCGCTGCGCCGAAGACGGCACCGTGATCGTGGCCTATATCGTCGATGGCGTGGTCCGTGGCGCGGCCGAGTTGCATCCGCCGGAGCATGATTGTTTGCCCGAAGTCGCCTTCAGCGTGGAAGCTTCCGCGCGCCGCCAGGGTGTCGGCACAGTGCTGTTCCGCCGCCTGATCGCGGAGGCGCGCTGGAAAGGCTATAAGCAGCTGCGCATCACGACGGGTGCCGAGAACCACGCGATGCGGGCGCTCGCCAGGAAGTTCGGGGCGCATCTGGCTTTCCGCCACGGCGAATCGACTGGTACGATCGACCTCGCGAGGACGCCTGAGGCCGAACTCGCCGATCTCGCGGCGTCGCCGTTCACGGCCGGGCGCGCTCTTCTCAGCTTCAACAGCACTTGCTGGAAGCTCATCTCAAGCATGTACGGCAGTCGCGCCGCATAGCCTGAAGGCACCGGACACGAATCAAAAAGCGGACCGGCACGGCCGGTCCGCTTTCGTATTCGGGGTGGTGAAATGAACGCTCAGGTGCCAGTGCGCTTGTCGTTGCCGAAACGGCGGACGACGCGGCGCTCGACCACCACGGAGCGCTGCGCGCCCTGTTCGCCAGCGATGACGCGCGTGGCCGTGATGCGGCTGTTGGTGCGGGCCTGCTTCTTCACCTCGGCCTGGACAACGTCGAGCGGCATTCCCATCAAGGCTGCGGCGATCTCGGCCTGCTGCGCCTGATCGTCGGTGATGCCGACGGCGGCGAAGATCGCCTCATCCAGGGTGGGCGGATCGTGGCGCACGCGCCGCGTGCCATATTTGGTGTTCCAGTCTGCGCTCATAACGGCCTCGTTTTGATGCCGGGATACCTAGTGCCCTGAATGTTGCATTGCAATATGGAATCGGCGTGGCAGCTCAGCTATGCACCGTTCGGGTGTCATGGCGGTGACACAGCACCTGCGACGACCCCCACACGTTGCTGAGGCCAGCGTTTCAGAGCTGCGTCTCCGGCTTCGGTGAGCCGGTAAATTCCCCGCTCAGTGCGTTCGAACCAGCCATACACATTGTTAAGCAAGATCTTGCCGGCATCGGGACAACGTTCCCGCAGCTCGCGCACGGGCTTCGGGCCTTCGGCGAGCGCCGACGCGCAGGCCAGTGCCTGCTGCCGATAGGCCGTCATGATCGGTGCGCGGGTGCTGCCGCCGAGCACGGGATCGCCCTGGCGCCGCTGATGCTCGGCGACGAGCCGCGAGCGCACCTTCGGCTCCCGGCGCGGCGCAGCGGTCGGCGGTTTCACCAGCACCTCGACCTGGCCGCGATCGGTCACCCCAAGCATGCCGAAGCCGAGACGGCGGCAGAGATTGCGGTAGCGCGCATCGCTCTCGCGTCCCTTGCCGCGCGCCGACATCTTGGCCGCGATCCAGACCTCGTCGCCGGCCGGCGCGCGGTCGACTGCCTGCAGGATCAGCTCGAGATTGAAGGCAAGCTTGAGCTCGCCGATGACCACGACCGGCGGATCGCCGGCGCTGAGACCGACGAGATCGCAGCCGCCGATCTCGCCCTTGACCGTGAAGCCAAGCTCTTCGAGGAAGCGTTTGACGGGCAGGTATAGCGCGGTTTCCAAGGCGGTTCCGATCGGAGAATCAGTTGCGGCTAGTCTAGTGCCTTCTCGCCTCTGATTGAATCAAGCCGGTGTTCGGACGATCAGATCAAAACGCAATCACACCCGACCACCTACCGGAATCAGCGCACCGGTGACGCCGCTCGCGGCGTCGCTGGCAAGGAACAGGATGACCTCGGCGAGTTCCTGCGGCGTCACCCATCTGGAGAAATCGGCCTTCGGCATGTCGGCGCGATTGGCCGCGGTGTCGATGATCGAGGGCAGCACGGCATTCACGGTGACCTTGCCCTTCCATTCGTTGGCGAGCGCCTCGGTGAGGCGATGCACGCCGGCCTTCGAGGCCGCATAGGGCCCCATGCCGCTGCCCGCCTGGAGCGCGCCCATCGCGCCGATATTGACGATGCGGCCGGCCTTGGACGCGGCGAGGTGCGGCAGCGCCGCGCGCGAGGCGTTGAGCGCGGTGAGCACGTTGAGCGCGTGCATGCGCTGCCACGTCTTGACGTCGCCGTCGCCGATGGTCTCGAAGGCGAAGCCGCCGGCAATGTTGATCAGCGCATCGAGCCGGCCGAATTGCTTTGCGGCCGTCTCAACGGCCGTCGTTGCCTGCGCCGGGTCGGACAGGTCGACGCCGCCGATCTCGATGCGGTCGGGCGTCGGGGGCACTTGCGAAGGCGCGTGATCGATGCCGGCCACGCGCGCGCCGCGCGCCAGCGCCGTCTCGGCGACCACCTTGCCGAGCGCGCCGAGTGCGCCCGTCACGAGAACCACTTTTCCGTGCACGTTGCTCTCCGTCGTTACCTCTTGCGCTCCGACATTGCGCGGGCCGAATTGGACTTGCAATGCCGGCGGCTTCAAGGCTGAATGAGTTCTGCAACCTTGAATAGCGTGAGGGTGTTGGTATGTCCGAAAGTCTGCCAGCCGTAGACATCCCGCAGGACATCATCGCGCTCAAATACCCGCTGCGACGCTTCTTTGAGGCTCTGCGCGGAGAAGGTCCGGCTCGCATCGTGGCGATGGGATCATCCTCAACGGCGGGACGTGCGGATGTCGTGCCTTACCCCGCCCGCCTGGAGATGTATTTGAGGCAGCACTACGCCGGCCCCTTGCCGAAGCTTCGCATCGACGTCCTGAACCGCGGCAAGGGCGGAGAGGAGGCGCCGACAGAACTCGATCGGTTCGACGCAGATATTTTCGCGGACCGGCCCGCGATGGTGCTTTGGCAGGTCGGGACCAACGCTGTCTTCCGCAAGAACGAGTTCAACTTTCAGCAGGTGCTGGACAGTATCGCCGAAGGCGTGCGCCGGCTGGGGCAGCATCCAATGGATGTTGTGTTGATTGATCCGCAATATGTCACCGCCATGCTCCGCGACGACAAGGCCGAGCTTTCGGAGCAGATGGTCTCGAAGATCCGGGAGATCGCGGAAGCTGCGAAGGTCAATGTGTTCCGACGTTGGGCCCTGATGCGGCATTGGCATGTGCAGAATGGCGTGCCATTCGACCAGATGGTCGATCCAACGGATCGGCCCGACATGCTTCACCAGAGTGACTGGAGCACGCTTGAGGTCTCCAAAGCCCTGTGTCAGGCGATCACCGACGCTGTCCCGCCGGGGACGTGGCTGACCGACCAAGCAACGTCCTGATCAGGCTTGCAGATAGCGCGCCTTCAGCGCGGCCCGCTCGGCTTCGCCGAGCTTGAGCCCGTCGCGCAGATAGGTTTCGAGATCGCCATACTCGCTGCCGACGGCCTCGAAGGCCGCAGCAAGATACGAGGTCTCCACGCTGCCGATGGCGTTGCGGACGTCCTCGGGCAGATCCGTGGCGGCCGTCGCATCGCGCTTGTAGTGACGGTTGGTCAAGAGGTAATCCTCGGCGATGATGTCGTCGGGCACGCCCAGCGCATGCAGGATCAGCGCGCTGGCGAAGCCGGTGCGGTCCTTGCCGGCGGTGCAGTGGATCACGAGCGGCGCGCGGTCTTCCAGCAAATGGCCGAACAGCGCACGAAAGCAGTGCGTGTTGTGGCGAACATAGTTCCGATAGGACTCGCGCATGAGCTCGAGCGCCACGGGCGCGGTGAGCGTGCCCCGGGTGAGCTCGGCGCGCAGCGCGGCGACGACGGTCGGCTCGATCGGCAGCGAATGCACCGTGATCTCGTTCACGACGCAGATGCCAGCTGCGCGCTCCTCCAGGCCACGGAAATCGAATGCGCTTCTGACGCCCAGCGCGCGGACGATCTCGACGTCGGCTGCGGTGAGCTGGCCGAGATGATTGGAGCGGAAGATGTGCCGCCAGCGCGTGATGCGGCCATCGGTGGTCGGATAGCCGCCGAGATCGCGAAAATTGCTGGCGCCTTGCAGGGCGAGATGGCGGGCAGGAGAGTCTGACATGAGATCAGCTTGGGTTATGTTCCATTGGACGCACGACGGGCGTTCTTAAGGGCTACTAGAGGGGGCGATCATGGGCTGCCACAAGGCCATTCTTTTGGCGGTCACCATGCTGGCGGGCGGAATTTGCCACGCGCCGCAGGCCGATGCGCAGACGTTCCGGACCTATCGCTGTGCCGATGGTACACGGTTCATCGTTGGTTTTTATGATGGCGACAAGCGCGCCTTTCTGCAGATCGACGGCGAGCCCGTAACGCTCGCGAAGCGGCTGGCGGTCTCTGGCGCGCGCTATTCGGGAGCCGGTATCACGCTGACCATCGGGAAGGCCGGGACCACCACGGTCAAGCATCTGAAGCGGCCGGTCACGGCCTGCGCGGTGATTTGATCGGCATGGTTCAGGCAGGAATCAAAAAGGGCCGAAACGCCGTTGTTTCGGCCCTTTTCAAACTGCCGCCGGGCGACTTCGAGAGCGCGGCGGTCTCAAACCAACGATAGGCATCAGCGATCCCATTTCGGCTTGGCTTCGTCGACCGCATCCTGGTGATACCAGCTGTCGCTGCAGATCGAGACGTTCGAGGGCAACGAGGCGTGATCGGCAGGAAGGCGGGTCTCGCCATAACGGCGTCCCCCGAGCGCCGCACGGCCGCCGACGGGGAATTGGTAGATCTTCGCAGATCCGTGACTAAGACCATTGTTCATCATTACGATTTCTCCTTGGTCGAAGCGCCTTGGCCTCCATGGTGCGCCCGACTCGTTCGATTGTGGTTACTGGAATCCCCATATCGGCCGGGCTTCCCGGATTGGAAAGTGCTGAAAAGAAAATCAGTTTTCGCCCAATTTGTGGGCAGGCAGCCTTCTGCATCGTCTAAGGCACGATCCCTCTGACCAACGCATGGGCCATTCCGAAGGTTGCGGTGCAGGGGGCGGATAGTTTGCGAAAATTGCCGGACGTTGATGCGCGTTTAGTCGGCAACTTCCGGGACGATGCTAGCTGCTCCAGAATCGGGCGTTTTCCGAGGAATTTTGCAGTGCAGCTTCACGTGAAGGTGCGCGGCTATGACGCACGGTGCCGTGAGTGGTTCGCCGGCGACGTGGGGAGATCGGCCGCGGTGGAAAACCGCCCGTACTGCGGCTTTTTGGCACGTAAAATGCTTGGGAAGCGCCGGCCGATGATGGCCGGGTACAAAACGTGCGGGGGCCTTCAGGCCCCCAACCTTTCGCATCATCTACAGAGAGGCTCAATGACCAAGTACAAGCTCGAGTACATCTGGCTCGACGGATATACGCCGACTCCGAATTTGCGCGGCAAAACTCAGATCAAGGAATTCGCGTCGTTCCCGACGCTCGAGCAGCTTCCGCTCTGGGGCTTCGATGGCTCCTCCACCATGCAGGCCGAAGGCCACAGCTCTGATTGCGTGCTGAAGCCGGTCGCGGTGTTTCCGGACGGCGCGCGCACCAACGGCGTGCTGGTGATGTGCGAAGTCATGATGCCGGACGGCAAGACCCCGCATCCGTCCAACAAGCGCGCCACCATCCTGGACGACGCCGGCGCCTGGTTCGGCTTCGAGCAGGAATACTTCTTCTACAAGAACGGCCGGCCGCTCGGTTTCCCCGAGGCCGGCTATCCGGCGCCGCAAGGTCCGTACTACACCGGCGTCGGCTATTCGAACGTCGGCGACGTCGCCCGCAAGATCGTCGAAGAGCATCTCGACCTCTGCCTGGCTGCCGGCATCAACCATGAAGGCATCAACGCGGAAGTCGCAAAGGGCCAGTGGGAATTCCAGATCTTCGGCAAGGGCTCCAAGAAGGCCGCTGACGAAATGTGGATGGCCCGCTACCTGATGCTGCGCCTGACCGAGAAGTACGGCATCGACATCGAATTCCACTGCAAGCCGCTCGGCGATACCGACTGGAACGGCTCGGGCATGCATGCGAACTTCTCGACCGAGTACATGCGGACGGTCGGCGGCAAGGAGTATTTCGAGGCGCTGATGGCCGCCTTCGACAAGAACCTGATGGACCACATCGCCGTCTACGGCCCGGACAACGACAAGCGTCTGACCGGCAAGCACGAGACCGCGCCGTGGAACAAGTTCAGCTACGGCGTTGCCGACCGCGGCGCGTCGATCCGCGTTCCGCACTCCTTCGTCAACAACGGCTACAAGGGCTATCTGGAAGACCGCCGTCCGAACTCGCAAGGCGACCCCTACCAGATCGCCTCGCAGATCCTGAAGACGATCGCGTCCGTGCCGACCGACAAGAAGGCCGCGGCCTAAGATCCTCCCGGCCCGGGCTGGGGGGCTGGCCCGGGTTGGTCTCAATCCGCCGGAGCTGCAAGGCTCCGGCGGATTTTTGCATTTGAATGACGGTCGTTTCCGTGTCTGCCGACCGCGGCTCCGCGAAACTTGTCCATTGCTGCCGAAAGCGGGATAGAGTGCTCCAGGATGCGGGCAGGGCCGGGGCACGGCTGGTGTTTGAAGGCTTCTACAAGGTGAGATTTCAGCTCGGCGATGCCATCGGCCGGAGCGTGATGCATGCCGGCAACGGCAAGATGCTCGGCGGCAATTCGGCCTTCGCTCATATCGGCACCTACGTGAAGACCGGCGAGGGCGTGGACGTCGTGATCAGCACCGTCCGCCATAACCCGGATCCGAGCTACCGCGCCATGGCGGGCACGGACGATGCGACCTTGATCGCGAAGGGCTGGGCGGACGGCGATCTCTATCGCTTCAAGGGTGAGCTGAAGGAGCTGCCCGGCGTGCCGTTCCAGTCGGTGATGACGCCGATCACGGATGACGAAGTACCGATCGCCGGCGGCGTCGGCGAGGCCGGCATCGCCGACGGCCTCTACTCGATCCATCTGCGGATGCTCGACGGTCTCGACGGAGGCCTCACCGGCGTGATGCTGCTCAACCAGGGCCGCATCCTCGGCGGCGACGCATCATTCCATTATCTCGGCAGCTACACCGCCGCGAACGGCCGCTGGAAGGGCCAGATTCTCAACCAGGAGCACACGCCGGCCAAGGACGATCCGATCTTCGGCGGCCACGAGGTCGGCATCGGCTTCTCCGGCAGCTACGATGCGGAGCACGCGGTGCTGGAGGCCACAGCGCTTGCCGGCAAGCGCAGCCTGCGCCTCACCGCCGCGCTGAAGCTGATGCATCGCGCCTGATCGCGCCAGGAACCGCGCATGGAAAATGTCCGCATGCTCTCGACGCTCGGCCTCATGGGCGCGATGCGCAGCCTGTCCTCGGCCTTCGAGACTGCAACCGGCATCCATGTCGATGCCGATTTCGCGCCGACCCTGGCGCTGCTGAAGCGGTTGCGCGAGGGCGAGGCCGCCGACCTCGTCATCCTCACCCGCGAAGGGCTCGACGAGATGATCGGCGAGGGGCGTGTGCTTGCCGAGAGCGCGGCCGATCTGGCGCGGTCCTTCGTCGGCATCGCCGTTCGGGCCGGGCACGCGCACCCCGACATCGGCAGCGAAGCGGCGCTGCGCACGACCCTGCTCGCAGCGCGGTCCGTCGCCTATTCGCGGCTCGGTGCGAGCGGCGTGTACTTCGCTGAGCTGATCGTGCGGATGGGGATCGCGGCGGAGATCAACGCCAGGGCCACCATCGTCGAGCAGGGATTTACGGCGGAGCGGCTCGTGACCGGCGAGGCGGACCTCGCCGTGCAGCAGATCAGCGAGCTGAAGCAGGTTGGCGGCATCGAGGTCGTCGGCCCGATTCCGCGCGATTTGCAGACGCCGGCCGTGTTCTCCGCCGGCCGCATGGCGAATGCGAAACATGCCGACGCCGCAGACCGGCTGCTGCGCTATCTGGCATCGCCTGATGTCGTGCCCGTGCTGCGCCAATCAGGACTCGAGCCTTGAATTTGCCGGGACGGGGACGCAACGTGACGACCATGCGGACTTACCTCCTTGCCATGCTGTTTGCGCTCGCCGTGCCCCTGACGGCGCAGGCGCAATCGGCCGACCTCGTTCTGTGCGACCGGGTCGCCGCCGATCCCAGCGATCCCGACAAGCCGGCCGACGTCAAGGGCGCGGCGGAGATTGCGGCCTCCGACATTGCGACCGCGGTCAGGTTCTGCAAGCAGGCCGCGCCATCCTCGCGGCGCGCGATGTTCGCGCTCGGCCGCGCCTATGCGGCCAACAGGCAGACGGCCGACGCGATCGCAGCCTGGCGCAAGGCCGCCGACAAGGGATCGAGCGCGGCCATGGTCGAACTCGGCGTGGCCTACGCCACCGGCGCGGGCGTTGCCAAGGACGAGGCGCAAGCGCGAAAGCTGTTCGAGAAGGCGGCGCAGGCCGGCAACCCCCGTGGCGTCAGCAATCTCGCCGCGCTCGGCGGCGCAGGTGGCGCCGCGCCGGCCGATCCCGCGCAGGCGCGCGCGCTGCTCGGCAAGGCTGCCGAGACCAACGCGGAAGCGCAGTACCAGCTCGGCCTGATGCTCTCCGAAGGCGCGGGCGGTGCGAAGGACGACGCCGCGGCGCGTGCGCTGTTCGAGAAGGCGGCGGCACAAAACCATCCCGGCGCATTGGAGCGGATGGGCGCCTTCGCGCAGGAAGGCCGCGGCGGGCCCAGGGACAAGGACGCCGCGAAGGCCTATTACGAGCGCGCTGCGGCGCTCGGCGACGAGGACGCGAAGAAGGCGCTGGAGCGCATTCGCTGTCCCTATGCGATCAAGGACAAGCAGGGCAAGCTCGTCACCACGCTGTGTTTCTGAGCAGAGCCGGGACCTGACGGAACCCGGCTCGCGCGTACGTCGTTGTCGTCCGGACAAAACGGAGCGCGATCATGATCCGCAAACTGGCATCGGGCGAATACCGCCTCTATTCACGCAAGGTGAATCCGAAGACCGGCAAGCGTCGCAATCTCGGCACGTTCAAGAGCCGTGCAGCCGCCGAGAAGCACGAGCGCGAGGTGCAGTACTTCAAGCGTCACTGACGCGTGAGGGCCTTTTCCGCGAGTCAGAGACAAAAGTCGAAAAACAACCCCATGCACAGTAGCCAAGCCGTTGAAATCACACGCATGCGGATTTTGCGAAGTCGATTTGACCCGTCGGGGCAAAACAGGGGCATAATGGCATCGTGGTGGACGTGCGTTCCGTGGCCGGTGCTGCGCGGAAAAGCCGGTGGCTTCAGTGCCGCGACGATGCTAGGTAGCCGACAATTGTTTTCCGATTTTGCGAGTTCAAGGCATTGCTGGACGGGCTCTACAAGGTTGAATACGGCGTCAACGACGGGTTTGGCCGCAGCATCATGTGCCTGCATGACGGCAAGATGCTGGGCGGCAATTCGGGCTTTGCGCATCTCGGCAGTTATGTCGAGCGTGACGGCGAGATCATCGCCCAGGTCATCACCGAGCGGCACAATCTGGACCCCAGCTACAAGCCGCTGATGGGAGCGGATGTCGCCTCGATCGCAGCGCGCGGCCGGCTCTACGGCAACCAGATCCGTCTCGAGGGCGGCGCGGACACCATGCCGGGCGCCAGGTTCTGGGCCAATCTCACGCGGCTCGACGACGAGGGGGGGCCGCCGAGCGGTGCGGTCGGGCCAGGCGGTATCGCCAACGGGCTCTACGGGATGAAGCTGAGCGCGCTGGACGGCATCGATGCTGGACTGTCCGGCGTGATGCTGCTGATCGACGGGCGCATCCTCGGCGGCGATGCGTTCTTCTACTATCTCGGCTCCTATTCCTCGGCGGACGGCCGGTGGAAGGGCGAGATGCTGAACCAGGAGCACACGCCGGCGAAAGGCGAGAACCCCGTGTTTGGCGGCTTCGAGGTCGGGATCGGCTTCTCCGGCACCTGCACGGCCGACAGCGGCGAGCTCGAAGGCATCGCGCTCGCGGGGAAGCGCAGCTTACGGCTTGCGGCGTCGCTCAAGCTGATGCGGCGGGCGTAGGACTGTTTCCCGGAATCAAGGATGCCTCACGCGTGGCCGGCGTGAATGGGCCCGGGGCTCCGGCAATTCGGAATCTGTTCTTACACGCCGGTGGTGACCCCAACGCGGCCGAGGCCTGGCAATTTGAGCGCCGGGCGCCGGATGTCGACGCCGAGCACGGCGCCGAAGAAATTGATCTCCAGGCCTTCGACCCAGCCGATCGAAAAGCCGATATATCCGGCAAGTGAAGCATAGATGCCTGTGCCGGACGCCGTTACGCCGAACCATCTGCCGGTATACGGGAAGTCCTTGCCGATCGCGGTCGGCGGCAGGACGGCTCGGAGCTCAGGGACGGAGTCGAGTGCGGCCTGCACGAAGGTGTTTGAATTGGGACCAGGCCAGACGCTGTAATCTCCATAGGATCGAAACCTGTAGTTTTCGATCACATCTCTGATCTTCGGGATCAGCGCCTCCGCGCGCGCTCCATCTACGGCCACAATGGTTTCCGGCGCAGCGCCGAACCACCGCCCGTCCGGAGCGAAGCCGTTGGTGCGGATCGGCTCGCCCCACGCCGTGTAGTCATACCGGGTGTAGGTCGCGGCATCCTTCTCTTTTACGACGATCCAGGTGTGAATTGCGAAGATGCTGCGCCATCTCACCGTTCTCGCCCCGAATACCCGTACGACGGCTTCGCGATGATCGGCCGCGGCGGCCAGAAGCCCCGCGCTCGACCGATCGGCCGTTTGCCAATTCTGGCGGCCATCGCCCAGCCAGAAATATCTCGCCGCTGATGCGGTAAGCGGTGCGATGACGAGGAACAGAAAGATGAGCAAGGGCTTCTTCAAGGGAGCGGTACGGCAGGGGCTTCGACGAAACTATATAGTTCGCATGAATGCCGCCGCCATAGCTGCTCCCATTGGTTCCCAACGCGCTTGTCAGCAGCGCCGGACGGGCACCCGAGATTAAGTCGTTGTTCCGCAACCGCACCAGCATTGGAGCGCGCCCATGGACATGAAGGAAGCCGCGGCCATGACGGAAGCCTCCGGGCTGACGGACGATCAGGGCGGCATACAGCAGGCTTCGAGCCCGCGGTCAGGTTCCGGAGAGCAAAGAGGCGCTTCCAGCCGGCAGCTCCACTCGCCCTCGTCGGATTCGGTGAAGCGATGGGCCGACCAGTTGCGCGAGGTGACAGTGAAGGCGCCTTTGGTGTCTTTGCTTGTTGCCTTTCTGGCCGGAGCATGGATCGCTCGCCGTCGATAGGAGCTGCGCGCTGCGCGATTTCATCACCAGGAACCCAGCGCTTTCGGAGCTGGCCGGAATCGGAGAGGACAAATGAGGCTTCTGGCGGCGGTCGTGACCATTCTTCTGGGCACCATTTCGTTCTCCATGGCGCAAAGCTCGGGAGGCTCTTCAGGCGGTTCTTCATCCGGCGGCGGCGCGAGTGCGGCTGGTTCGAGCGGCGCGGGCGGCTCGACGCTCTCGAATGGGACGACGCTCAGCGGAACAGGCGGTTCGCCAGGCCCCAACACGCTCAATGCAAAAAGCCGGGGAAGGACGGGCGCAAGACCCGGTGCTACCCCTTCTGATCAGGAAGGCGGTGGATCTCGACCGACCTACAACACGCCCGCCGCAAACGCTGCCATCCAGCAGCTCGGAAATACCAATACGGGCATCCTCAAGAAGTGACGATCATCAAGACCGGGCGGCGGCTCGACCACCAAGAGGTGGCTCATCGGGGGTTATAATCCCGAAAGCTGCGGTTTGAACGACGGTATTGCGGCCGGGTGGTGCGCTGGTCCCGGGCTTCCCCTGGAAGCCCGTATGGCCTATGACGCTGCAACGCAAAAATCCCCCCAAAAAGACCTCATGATCCGCCTCGACAACGTCAGCAAGCAAGCCGGCCACCAGATCCTGTTCATCGAAGCCTCCGCCGCCCTGAACAAGGGCGAGAAGATCGGCCTCGTCGGGCCGAACGGCGCCGGCAAGACCACATTGTTCCGGATGATCGCCGGCGAGGAGCTGCCTGACGAGGGGCAGGTCTCGACCGATCGCGGCATTACCATCGGTTATTTCAACCAGGACGTCGGCGAGATGAGCGGCCGCAGCGCGGTGGCCGAGGTGATGGATGGCGCCGGCCCCGTCAGCGAGGTTGCGGCCGAGCTGCGCGAGCTCGAGGCCGCGATGGCCGACCCTGAAAAGGCCGATCAGATGGACGAGATCATCGCGCGCTACGGCGAGGTGCAGCATCGTTTCGAGGAGTTGGACGGCTATGCACTCGATGGCCGTGCGCGCGAAGCGCTGTCCGGCCTCGGGTTCAGCCAGGAGATGATGGACGGCGACGTCGGAAAACTCTCCGGCGGCTGGAAGATGCGCGTGGCGCTGGCGCGTATTCTCCTGATGCGTCCCGACGTGATGCTGCTCGACGAGCCGAGCAACCATCTCGATCTCGAAAGCCTGATCTGGCTGGAAAAATTCCTGCACGATTACGAAGGCACGCTGCTGATGACCTCGCATGACCGCGAGTTCATCAACCGCGTCATCTCCAAGGTGATCGAGATCGACAGCGGCTCGCTCACCACCTACACCGGCAATTACGAGTTCTACGAGCAGCAGCGGGCGCAGAACGAGAAGCAGCAGCAGGCCCAGTTCGAGCGACAGCAGGCCATGCTGGCCAAGGAGATCAAGTTCATCGAGCGCTTCAAGGCGCGCGCCTCGCATGCAGCACAGGTGCAGAGCCGGGTGAAGAAGCTCGACAAGATCGAACGGGTCGAGCCGCCGCGCCGCCGCCAGAGCGTGGCGTTCGACTTTTTGCCGGCGCCGCGCTCGGGCGAGGACGTCGTGGCGCTCAAGAACGTGCACAAGGGCTATGGAGCTAAGCGCATCTATGATGGCCTCGACTTCATGATCCGCCGCAGGGAGCGCTGGTGCGTGATGGGCGTCAACGGCGCCGGCAAGTCGACGCTGCTCAAGCTGGTCGCCGGCGCGAGCGAGCCGGACCAGGGCACCGTGGCGCTCGGGGGCAGCGTCAAGATGGGCTATTTCGCCCAGCACGCGATGGACCTGCTCGACGGCGAGCAGACGGTGTTTGAGTCTCTCGAATATGCATTTCCGACCGCCGGGCAGGGCTCGTTGCGCGCGCTCGCCGGCTGCTTCGGCTTCTCTGGCGACGACGTCGAGAAGCGCTGCCGCGTGCTGTCCGGCGGCGAGAAGGCGCGCCTCGTGATGGCCAAGATGCTGTTCGATCCGCCGAACTTCCTGGTGCTGGACGAGCCGACCAACCATCTCGACCTCGCCACCAAGGAGATGCTGATCAACGCGCTGTCGGATTTCGAGGGCACCATGCTGTTCGTCTCGCATGACCGGCATTTTTTGGCGACGCTATCGAACCGGGTGCTGGAGCTGACGCCGGATGGCATCCACCAGTACGGCGGCGGCTACACGGAGTATGTCGCGCGCACCGGACAGGAGGCGCCGGGATTGCGGAGCTGATCCTGCCGATCCATTCCGGCGCCGACGGCCGGGCTCATCAAGTCGTTCGGCGCCGCGTTCGATTACCGTTTCAAGCGCGAGTAGCCTCTAATAGGCGAAGAACATCCGCTGAATTTCCTTGGTGTCGGTCGTCTTGGTCAACGCCAGCATCAGCAAAATGCGCGCCTTCTGGGGATTGAGCGTATCCGAGACGACGAAGTCGTGCTCATCGTCCTTGGCCTCGCCATTGCGCGCGACGATGCCGTTGCCGACACGGCTGCTACGAACGATCACCACTCCCTTCTTGCGGGCTTCGTCGAGCGCCGGCTCGACCGCGGGGCGGGCCAGGCTGCCGTCACCCACGCCGGCATGCACGACCCCCTTGGCGCCAGCGGCTACAAAAGCGTCGATCGCGACCCGGTTCATGTTGGCGTAGCCGTAGACGATGTCGACCTGCGGCAGAACATCGAGCTTGGACACGTCAAATTCGGAATCCGCCGTGTGCCGGCGGGTCGATTGCCGATAGAAATACGGCTTGTTGCCCTGCATGTAGCCGAGAAAGCCGAGTTCAGGCGTGCGAAAGGTGTCTGCCGTGGAGGTGTTGTTCTTGGTGACGTCGCGCGCGGCGTTGATCTGATCGTTGAGCGCGACGAGCACGCCCTTGCCGACGGCTTCTTCACTGCCTGCGAGGATCACCGCATTGAAGAGGTTGATCGGGCCGTCCGCGCTGATCGCGGTCGATGGGCGCATCGCACCGACGACGACCACAGGCTTCTTGCTCTTGACGACCAGATTCAGGAAATAGCTGGTTTCCTCGATCGTATCGGTCCCGTGCGTGATCACGATCCCGTCCACGTCGTCCTGCGCGAGCAGCGTATTGACCCGCTTGGCGAGCTTCAGCCAATAATCATTGTTCATATTCTCGCTGGCGATCTGGAAGACCTGCTCGCCCTTGACGTTGGCCACCGTTTTCAACTCGGGGACGGCGTTCAAGAGGGTCTCGATGCCCACCGTGGCTGCGGTATACCCGACGACGGTGGTGCTGCTCGCCCCGCTGCCGGCGATCGTGCCGCCGGTTGCGAGAACCACGACGTTGGGCAGGCCAGGGCCTCTTGCGTTGGCAACGTCAACAATCATGAGCAGCGTAAAGAGCACGCTCATCGTCGCCATCATGTGATCTCGCACGCGAAACTGCAACATCTCGCCCATCCTTTGCTGGAAGCCTCGTCGATGCCCCGGTTCACTCAGCGCGGCATGATCCGTCAGCCGCTGCGTTCTGTCTAGGGTCGCGGCGAGTTTGCTCCACGCGCTCGGCGCGTGTCGCACACTGGCGGCGGGGAGGCACAAAAAGCAAATGGCCGGGACATCTCGCGCGAAGACGCGCTTCTGCCCGGCCATGACGGCATTTCATTTGTGATGGCTTGCTGAAAAAGCCGGGAATGGACCGCGCGCTTACGCGCTGGTCTCGCACTTCTTCATGAAGCTGTTCTTGGCGGCACCGGCGAGCGGCTTGCCGTCGGAGCCGACTGCCTTGGGTGCGCAGGCATCCGCCTTGCACTTCTTCAGGAACGAGGTCTTGGCGGCGCCGGCCAGCGGCTTGCCGTCCTTGCCGATCGCTTTGCTCTCGCAGGTCTCTTGTGCGAATGCCGAGCCCGCTGCAAAGGCGGCAACGATCGCTGCGAGGAAAATCCGCTTCATCATGGGTGTCTCCTGAAACCAGAAATGGCCGGGAGATTGGAGCCGGGAATCATGGCGCAATCAAGCAGGATGAGCGGACGTCGTCCGGTCGACGTACCGATTTTTCGAGCGCGGTCGGCGGCGGCCCATCCTTGTTGCACTGCTCGCTGACCCCGTCGTGGGATGCTGCTAGCCTCGATCAGCTTAGCTGGATGGAGCATCGTCATGGACGCTACGATCTCGAAGGGCGCAGAGTCTGCCGACCGGCATTCCCACCTGGTTCGGCCCCAGGACATGGACTGGCAGAAGACCCGCTTTCCCGGCTGCGAGGCCAAGACGCTGCTGTTCGATCGCAGCACGGGCCTGATGACCGCCTTGATGCGCTTTGCGCCAGGATCGGTGCTGCCCGATCACGAGCATGTCGGCATCGAGCAGAGCTGGGTCATCGAAGGCGCGCTCGTCGACCAGGAGGGCCCGGCCAAGGGCATTGCCTGCAAGGCCGGCGAATTCATTTGGCGCGAGGCGGGCAGCCGCCACGCCGCCTGGTGTCCGGACGGCGCCTTGATCCTGGCGATCTTCCAGGTGCCGAACAAGTTCTTCGAAGCCGGCGGCCGCGTCGTCGACGCAGCCGGTCAGGATTGGGACGAGACCTGGGGGCATACCGGCGCGCAACAGGCATCTCGCGGCTAGCCCCCCTCAGGCGCCTCGCGCGAGCAACGCCTTGAAGTCGGCCCTCGCGCGCTGCGCTTCGGCGCGTGCGACGTCCGAGGCATCGCCCATGCCGAAATAGCCGTGGATCAGGCCGGGGCCCTCGTGGTGCTTGACGCGGACGCCGGCGGCCTCCAGGGCCCGCGCATAGGCGGCACCTTCGTCGCGCAAGGGATCGAACCAGGCGGTGGTCACGATGGCCGGCGCGACGCCCGCCAGTGAGGCGGCACGCAACGGCGAGGCGCGCCAGTCGGTGGCATGGCCGGGATCGGCGAGATAGTGGCCGCAGAACCATTCCATCGTCGCCCGCGTCAGAAAGTAGCCCTCGGCATTCTCCTCGCGGGAGGGATAACGCGCGTTCTCGCGCGCGTCCGCGTAGCTGCCGAGAACGTCGGTCACGGGATAGACCAGCATTTGCGCGGCGAGATTGATGCCGGCATCGCGGCAGGCGATCGCGGTGGTGGCTGCGAGATTGCCGCCGGCGCTGTCGCCGGCAACGCCGAAGCGCTTTGCGTCACCGCCAAATTCCGCGACGCGGCCAAACACGTCGCTCACCGCGGCGAAGGCGTCCTCGAAGGCGCCGGGAAAGCGCGTCTCGGGCGGGCGGCGATAGTCGACGGAGACGACGACCGCGCCGGTCTCGATCGCAAGGTTGCGCGCCTGCCGGTCGTGGGTTTCGAGATCGCCTGCAACCCAGCCGCCGCCATGGAAGAACACCACGGTCGGTGCCGGCGCGGTGCCGATCCGGTAGACCCGTGCAGGTAGCGGACCGGCGCCGCCTTTCACCCTGATATCCTCGACGCTATCGACCGGCGGCGGCGGAATGGCGGCACGTGAGGCAGCCAGTGCGCGCAAGGAATCGCGGGCGCTCTGTGGCGTCATGACCGTGGGATCGCGCATCGGCATGAGCGGAATGATCTGGGCGATGACGGGATCGAGCGGCGCGGCCATGACGGGTCCTCCAGGATTCTTGGTCTTGCTTGCGGGCCAGCATAGGTTTTGCGGGCCGCATCGGCAACCGGCCTGCGTCGCAACGCCGGACGAACGGGCAGGGAGGTTCACGAGGTGGAATTCGAGACGCTGGTCCAGTCGCGCCGCAGCGTGCGTGGCTTCAAGAACGAGCCGGTGCCGCGCGCGGTGATCGAGGCGATCATCGAGAGCGCCAAACGCGCGCCCTCGTCGATGAACACCCAGCCCTGGCATGTCCATGTGCTCACGGGCCATCCTCTGGAGGAGGTGCGTCGCCGCAACATGGCGGAGATGGCCGGCGGCGCCAAGGTCAAGCGCGACATCATCAGCCATGGCGAATACCAGGGCGTGCATCGCACCCGGCAGGTCGACATCGCCAAGAAGCTGTTCGGCGCGATGGGAATCGCGCGCGACGACAAGCCGATGCGGCAGGACTGGGTGCTGCGCGGCTTCCGCCAGTTCGACGCGCCGGTCTCGCTGGTGCTGACCTACGACCGCGTGCTCGATCCCGGCGCCGTCTGCCATTTCGATCTCGGCGCGCTCTGCTACGGCATCGTGCTCGCGGCGTGGGACCGCGGGCTCGGCTCGGTCATCAACGGGCAGGGCATCATGCGTTCCGACATCGTGCGCGAGGTCGCCGAGATTCCGGAGGACGAGGTCATCATGACCTGCGTCGCGATGGGCTATCCCGACGACGGCTTTGCCGCGAACGCGGTGCGTTCGGACCGCGAGCACAACCACCAGTTCGTGCGTTACGTGGGTTTTGCCGATTAGCACGACAGGAGGAGATTATTCTCTGGCGGAAATTTTTGGTGCGGAGTCCCAAGCGGCCTCTTGCAATCTCGAAGGTGCAGGAGGAACAATATGCGGACTGAGAGGTTTGTTGCTGGCGCGAGGGAATTGACATGCGGCGGCTGGCTAGCCTGGTTCGACGGTTCTTCGGTCCGCGACTCCGGCACAAGATCGATGACGATCCAAGTCTTCCTTTCACACCCGAAGAGTTCGGCCGGCTGATACGCAGCGGCCGGCACGAGGACATGAAGCTGCTGGCCGAGGGGCTGGCCTGCCGGTCCATCCCGCGCCGCGCCAGCCATCGCGCTACTCATTAGGCCGCGTTCGAGACCGGTCTGCCGCGCTCACCGCGTGAGCGCGACCTGCTTGAATGAGTGGACCAGCACCTTCTCCAGCTTCCCGTTCATCCCGCACAGAATATTGTAGGCGTCCGCGCGCGGCATGGTCGGCTTGTAGTGCCGGTGCTCGATCAGCGCCGCGAAGATGTCCGAGATCGTTAGAATTCGCACGATGTCGCCGATCCTCTCGGCGCAGAGCGCGTCGGGATAACCGCTCCCGTCGAGGTATTCGTGATGATGGCGAACGGCATCGAGTATCTCCGGCGAGATTCCGTCGTGTCCCTTGAGAAACTCGTAACCGGCGGCCGGATGCGTTTCGATCAGCGCGCGTTCGGCGGCATCAAGACGGCCCGGCTTGTCGAGGATGGCGAGTGGTATCTGCGCCTTGCCGATGTCGTGGAACATGGCAGCCGAGTAGAGACGTTCCAGGTCGGCTCTGCCGACGCCGAGGCTCAGTCCGAAGTCGATGGCAACGCCTGTCACGAGCAGGCAATGCTGATAGGTTCCTTCGTGATGGCGGCGCACCGTCATGAGCCACTCCGTCAGGCCATGCCGGGTGATACGGTCGGCAATCTGGCGACCGGCTTCCTTGGTGCCGTCGACGTCGAGCGGTTGGCCGAGGGTCACAGCCGTGAACATCGATGCGATCGCGGTCGCGGCGGTCTCGACGGCGTCGTCCGGTTGCGACGCGTCGCCTGACGAAGCGGATGGACCGTCGGCCGGATCGGCCAGCGCCGCCAGCAGCCTGGTCCGGCTGACCGTGCCGGGAAGGACCAGCGTCGCCCCGAGCGCGTAGGCTTGCGAGATGCAGACGTGGGAGGCGTGCTCGAGCAGGAAGATGCGCTTCCTGGCCTTCGCCAGCTTGCCGGCCCGCTTCTTGATCGCGGCGATGTTGTCGACGTCGCGCAGCTCCGCGCGGATGACGATGGCGGCCGGCGTCTGCGACAGCCTGGAATCGGCATCGAGTCGCTCGCCGGCAATGGTGAATTTCTCTTGGAGGATCGAGCAGACGCCCGAAAGCTTGTCGGACGTGTCGGCCAGCACATGCAGGAAGGGGCGATCGGTTCGTGTCTGACGGATACCGCCGTCACCATCGACCGGGCCGGATCTTGTTGGCGCGTGCTGCACGATCTGACCTACACTTTGCGACCGTATGAAAGTCAAACACCAGGTGGAATGTTCGAATCTATTTACCCTGAGCCGCGGTCTGCGCAGGCGCTGGTGCGCCTGCAGGCTTCTTCTTGCCGTCAGCCGTAACGAAGTGGACTCCAGCCGTGGTGCCGTCGATCCAGACCAGTTCGCAGCGCCGGTAGGCGAGGCCGGTCGACGACAGCAGCATGAAGAACTCCTTGGCCTGGAGCACGTCGAGTGTGCCCTCGACCTCGATCTTGGCGCCGCTTTGCGATACGTCCAGCAGGACGCAGCTGCGTCGCCAGGTCCCGTCCGAACCCATGAGATTGACCGGCTGCCTGTGGTCCATTTTCACACGAGCGGCTTTGCGACCGTCGAATTTCATCGGCTCATCCCCATCTTTGCGCCGCGATGTTCCCGACTGCTCTCCTTGGCACTTGCGGCAATTTCCCCCCAACGCACCGTCCACTGGCTGGTGGACAGGAGCAGTGTCTCAAAAATGTGCTGCGCGCGTTCGCGCTCGGCGAAGGAAAGCCTTCTGCCGCAGCGATTGCCCAAGATGGCCAACGTGGTCTGCCAGTTCAGCCGCGAGGCACGGCAGGCCATCACGAGACCCTCGCAATCGTCGTCGGTCATGACATGCTCGACGATTTCGATGGGAGCCCCCGAAAGCACCGATAGGGCCGTGACGAGGTTGGCGGTCTCGCCGCGGATGGCGAAGCGGTTCACCGTGGAATCGTTGAGCTTGCCGATGCGGTTGAGCGCAACGATCTCCGGCCGCGCGCCGGCATAGGCGGCCGCGCAGGGCAGCTTGGGGACGATTGGCGCGGCCGCTACCGCTTGAAGCGAGACGGTCGCCGTCGGCCCTGTGCCGGATTTCGGAGCCGGTGAGGCCGACAGCAACTTCCGCATGACCGTGTCGGGCGTGTCCGGCCTGAGTGCCAGCGCCTTCGTGAGCTCATCATCCGTCAGGCACTTCCCGACCAGCGCGGCGTAGGCGGCGTCCGAGAATCGTGCCTCCGTATTGGCGATCAGCGCAATAAGGACGCTGCGGAAGCCGCCTTCGATCAGCGTCTCGATCACCGGCGGATCGATCGGCGCGCGGGCGGCGATCGCGCATTGCTGCCGTTCGCCGCTCGAGGCCGCGATCGATTTGAGATCGGCGGTGGACAGTGACGGCGATCGCAGCAAGACGGGGCACGCCACCTCCGGATCGTGGTGAGAGGCGAGACGCCGCATGGTCTTCGGCGGAGCCACCGCGAGTTCCGCGAGTGCGGTGCTGAGCTCGATCAACGCACTGGCCTCAACCCGCTCCGTCAGCCGCAGCAGAACGCCGTCGACCACACTGGCGAGCAATTCCTGGGGCCGGTCGCGGCTGCTGGTGAGCAGCTGCATGATGCCGGAAAGAATGCGTGCGCAGCGGTCCAGCGGACACGTTGCGACCGCGTCCTCCAACTCGACCAGAACATCAGCAGGCGAATTTGCCGTCATGGCAGGGGCCTGAAATTCGAAATAACTTTGACGATCAAACGAGAGCTATTGCGCCTCAAAGTCGTTAATTTTGAATTTTAGATATCGAAGGTCAGGTAGCCTGGCACCATCACAGTGCGGGAAACGCTATCGAAATTCGGCGAGAGACAGACGTGGTCGCTTGTTCTTTCAACTGGCTCCTCGCCAATTTGTCAGGACACGTTAAGATTGATCCTTTCTAGGTAACGGAAAACCGAAGGGGAAACGAACCGGCGTCGCGGCCGGACGCACGTCTACGCCACGTCGCGTTTCATATTTCATGAACAGCATTGACGATGTGCCGAGACTGGCACTCAACACTTTTCGCTTTTCAGACGTCGACGAATTTCGAAGTGCGATACGCGGGCTGAATTTCGAATTCACGCCTTTCGTACGGAGGATTTCGGCTGAGCAGACAATCCTGTCGTTGCCCGGTTGCGACGTGAATTTGACGCGGACGTTTCCGCGAATGGTCGATGCACAGCTGGTCGAGAATTGCACGGCGGTCGGCTTCACGATGGACGACCTCGACGTGCCCGTTCGCTTCAATGGCTCGCAGCGCGCCCGACCGGTCGTGGTCATTGGCAGCGGCGGCGCCGCCTACACCACCGTTGAGGAGGTGCAGCGACAAATCGCCTCGGTGGTTTTCAGGCCGGAGGTGCGGGACCGCGGCTGGCCGGCCACGCTCTCGAGCTTCAAGATTTTTGAGGTCTCGGCGGCCGGCTTGTTCCGGCTGCGCACCGTGGTTCGTGAGGTGCTGGCCGAGGCGTCCGGCCCGGCCGAGGCGCCGGAGCTTTCGTTGAAGGGCGCGGCGATGAAGGAGTCCCTGCTCGGAGCCGTCGACGAGGCCTTCGAAAGCGTCGTCTCGGCCCGCTGGACCCTCGGCCCCAACGACGAGCGGAATTTCAGGATGTTCCAGGACATCCGCGCACTGCTGACCGAGGATTTGTCGCAGCCGATCTACAGCGATGAGATCGCGCGCAAGCTCGGGCTGTCCGTTCGCACCATGCACGACGTCGTCCGCCGCTATCGGGGCATGAGCCTGCACCGCTATTTGCGCCTGCGCCGGCTGTGGCTGGTGCGGCGGCAGCTTCTCGCCGGCGCCGATAGCGTCAAGGCGGTCGCGCTGGCGTTTGGCTTCTGGCATCTCAGCGATTTCTCCAGAAGCTACCGCGTCCAGTTCGGCGAGTCGCCGTCGCAAACGCTGGGCCGCGGTCGCGGACGATAGTCCGACAAATCGGGTAGGGACGAGCGCCGGTTTCGTGCTACCGTCCGGCCATGAGCAATCGCATTCTCGTTCTCTACGGTTCCTACCGTTCCGACCGCATGGGCATCCGCCTTGCGAATTTCGTCGTCGATCGGCTGCGCGGCCGCGGCGAGGAGGTCGAATTCATCGACGCCAAGGCAATCGGCCTGCCGATGCTGGACCGCATGTACAAGGAATATCCCAAGGGTTCGGCGCCCGAGGCGCTGGAGAAGCTGGCCGGGCAGATCCGCGGCGCCGACGGCTTCGTCTTCGTCACCGGCGAGTACAATTGGGGCATCCAGCCCGGCCTGAAGAATCTTACCGACCACTTCCTCGAAGAGTGGTTCTGGCGTCCGGCCGCGATCGTGAGTTATTCCGCCGGCCGACTGTCCGGCGCGCGCGCGGCGACGGCCTGGCACGGCACGCTGTCGGAGATGGGGATGGTGGTGGTGTCGAGCACCATCGGCGTCGGCCCGATCGCGCAGACATTGTCGGCGGAGGCCGAGCCGATCGGCGAGGGCGGCAAGGCGCTGGAGCGCTCGTTCCCCCGCTTTGCCGACGATCTCCTGTGGTGGATCGAGGCAGCGAAAGCGCAGCGGGCGCGGAAGGCGCCGCCGTACTAAAGCGCGATGCGACCGGGATGAACCGTCATCGCGCTTGAGGTTGTTGTTTCAGCATGAGCTGTTCGGAAAACCGCTGCGCGCTTTTCCGGATCATGCTTTAAGCGGTCCTGACCTCGCCGAGGAAGCGGTCGAACTGTCCGGCGAGATCGCGCGACTGCGTCGAGAGCTGCTCGGCGGCGCCCAGCACCTCCCTCGCGGCAGCTCCCGTGTCGTCGGCGGCGCGCTGCACGCCGGAGATGTTGCTGTTGACCTCCTGGGTGCCGCGGGCGGCCTCCTGGACGCTGCGGGCGATCTCCTTGGTAGCCGAGCCCTGCTCCTCGATCGCAGCGGCGATCGCGGTGCCGATCTGGTCGATCTCGCCGATGACGTCGGCGACGTTGCGGATCGCGGCCACGGTCTCGTCACTTGCCGTCTGGATCGCCGTGATCTGCTCGGAGATCTCGGTGGTGGCCTTGGCGGTCTGGCCGGCCAGCGACTTCACTTCGGAGGCGACCACGGCGAAGCCGCGGCCGGCATCGCCAGCGCGGGCGGCCTCGATGGTCGCGTTCAGCGCGAGCAGGTTGGTCTGTTCGGCGATGCTCTGGATCAGCGTGACGACGTCGCCGATCTTCTGGGCGCCCTCGGCGAGCGCGCGGGCGGTGTCGCCAGTGCGGCGCGCGTTGTCGACGGCACGGGCGGCGATCTCGGTGCTTTGGGCGACCTGACGGCCAATCTCCGCGATCGAGGAGGTCAGCTCTTCGGTGGCGCTGGCGACGGTCTGCACGTTGCTCGATGTCTGTTCGGAGGCGGCGGCGACCACCGCGGCCTGGCTGTTGGTCTGCGCCGCCGTCGAGGTCATCGACTGCGCGGTGCTTTCCATGGTCGCCGAGGCCTGGGACAGGCCGCCGACGAGCTCGGTGACCTTGGCCTCGAAGGCTCGCGTGAGGCTGTCGAGCGCCTGCGCGCGCCGCATCTTGCCGTCGTTCTCAGCCTGCTTCTCGGCGGCGAGCCGGTCGGCCCGGATCATGTTGTCCTTGAAGACCTGAACCGCCGCGGCCATCGCGCCGATCTCATCGGAGCGCTGGGCGCCGGGGATGTCGCCGGCAACGTCGCCATCGGCAAGCTGTGTCATGCGCGTCGTCAAGCCGACGATCGGGGCGCAGACGCGGCGGCGGACCATCACGATCAGGCCGGCGCTGGCGATCAGCACGGCGAGGAGAACGCCAAGGGCGATGATGAAGCTGGTGCGGGCGGCGGAAGATGCGCTGGCGAGAATCTGCTCGGCATTGTCGTAGAAGGCATCGCGAACGCCGATGATGGTGCCGAGGCCGCGCTGTGTCGCGGCGTAATAGGTGTCCATATCGTGCTCGTACTTGCCGGTGACGGCGCCGTCTTTCACCAGCTTGAGCTCGCGGCCGAATTCCTCGACATAGATCGCGTTGAACTTCTCCAGGGCCTCGGCGACGTTCGCAGGGGTTGACGGATTGCCGCGCAGTTCTTGCAGCGCCATCACGATCTGGTCGTTGCGGCCCTGTGAGCGGGCGATGTCGGCCTTTTCGGCGTCAGTCGCCGGTTTCTTGCCGCCGACGAGATTTTTGTGGAGGCTGGAATTGAAGCCGCCGACGTCCCGCAACGTCATGGCGATGTTGGCGTAGCTGGCCTGTCGGTAGGCATCGCCATTGAGGATCGCCATGCGGCGGACCTGCTCGTTGAGAAGCGCAGTCACACCTGCATTGAGCACGGCATTGTCGGCGACGATCTTCTTAGCCGCGTCCTTGCGGGCCTCCGCCGGTCCGGCGAGCGCCTTGTCGATGGCTTCGCGCAAGGCGGTGAATTTCGCATTGATCCCGTCGATATTGCTGCCGATGGTGCTGCCGTCCTCGAAGGAGCCGGGCAGCTCCTTGCGTCGTGCGTTCATCCTGTCGCGGGCGCCGTCGGTCTGCTTGCGCAATTTGTCCTGCTCAGTGAGCAGTGCCGGGTCGATACTCGCAGGGCCGTAGAGAATGTTGGTGGAAAAGCCGCGCTCCGGATTGAGATAGCGCGGGATATCGCTGACAGCGCGGACGATGGCCAGGCGGCCTTGCGCCTCGCCGACCCGTTCCATGGTCTGGTATTTCGTCACGGCGACGTAGACGGCGAGGCCGCCGCCGACGGTCGAGAGCGAGACGATGGCGCTGGTCAGGAGCGTACCGATTTTCATGATCTGTCCGGCAATGGCGTGCGACGAGAGTTAAATTTGCACGGACAATAGATACCCCGTGTTAATCTCGGGTTACGCCCCCGGCGGTAGGTTCAGCCGGATGCGCGGTCGAGCCGCGACAGGATCTCGAGCGTGGCGCCGTCGCGTTCACCAGCAAAATAACGGGCAATCGCCTGATCGAAGACGCGTTCGTCGGACACCGCGCCGAACAGAGTCATCGACGCGCGGAATTTGGCGTCATCAGGTGCGCCCAGGATCGCGTTGATGGTCCGGCCCTCGACGGCGAGCACGAGCCTCGTGCATTCGATCACGCGCGCCCCGAGGACGGGATGGGCGAGATAGGCCTCCGCCTCTGCGCGGGACCCGATGGCGTAGCGCTGCGACATGGCGCTGAAGCCGAGGCCTGCGACCTGCGGGAAGATGAACCACATCCAGTGAGTCTGCTTTCGACCCCGGGCCAGTTCGGCCTGGACCTCGCGATAGACCGGGTCCTGGGCCCGGACAAAGCGGTTGAGATCGAAGAGATCGGTCATTGGATACCTTTGGGAGGTTTTCCGGCCGCGATTATGCCTAACTTTTGGCTCCCAATGTGGTAGCTGGTATAGAGTCTCCGGGTGGGGGTGGGCACCCCCGGGGGTCGATTTTGGGGATCTGATGGTTTCCGACGCAGCAAACGCCGATAGGCTGTTGTCGCGCCGCCGTGTCGGGCGGGCCGAGACGATTTTACTGTCTGTGGCAGCGGTCGCGCTGGCGCTTGGCGCCGCCGCGTGGGTTTCTGACATCGGCGATTCGACTCCGCTGGTCTCCGCTGCGCTGCCGCCGGCCAATGCTTCTTCGTTCGAGGACCGTTTCGCGTCTGCTGCCGGCAGCCCGCCGGCGCGCGAGTTCGGCCTGCGGGCGCTTGAGCGCTCCGCGGTGAATGCGGTCCAGCTCAAGCTGCGAGATGCCAAGGAGATGCTCGCCCAGAAGCTCCAGGGCGACGACTGGCGCTCGATGCTGTCCGATGACGAGCAGTCTGCAGCCGAAGAGGCGAGGCCCTCGCAGCGTGCCGACGCCATCCCGATGCCGCGCTCGCGTCCGGTCCAGGCAGATCTGGCCGCCCAGATCGCCTCCAGCCAGGCCTATGCCGATACCGGTTCCAGGACCGACAACCGCAATTTCTTCGAAAAATTCACCGACAAGATCAAGCTGGCTTCGTTGACGCCGGATAGCGGGCTGCTGACAAAGGCGCCTGATCTAGCTTCCCTCGGCTACGACTCGCGAACCGCGGTCTACGACATCTCGGCCAAGGCGGTCTATCTGCCGAGCGGCGTTGCGCTGGAGGCCCATTCCGGCCTGGGTGCGCTGATGGACGACCCCGACCACGTCGACCGGCGGATGGTCGGCGCGACGCCGCCGGCGACCTACGACCTCAAGCCGCGCGAAAAGCTGTTCCACGGCGTCCGGGCACTGCGCATGACGCCGACTGAGGGCACCAGTGCGCTTGGGCGCGTCGGTCTGCTCACGCACAACTACCTGCTCGGGCCGCGCGGCGATTCCAACGGCTGCGTCTCGATCAAGGACTACGACCGTTTCCTGAAAGCCTACGACAATGGCGAGTTCAACCGCCTGGTCGTGGTGCCGAGCCTGCGCGGGACGGCCACCGCTTCGCAGCGCGCGAGCACCAATTCCTGACCTTGTCTGCGACGGCGGGGCTGCCGTTTCCCCTTCGTTAAGCCGTCCTCGCCCAGAAGCAGCCCATGAGTGATCCATCAAGTTCCGAAACCCCGCTGCGCACGACGTTCAAGATCAAGCTGAACGGTGACACGTTGGCGATCGCAACCGTCGGTCAGGCCTATCAATTCCTCACCAACTTCAAGTCGGTCGAGTGGATGGAATTTCGCTCCCTGCACGAGGACGCAGTCGCAGCCCTGGAAGGTGCCGCCGGTAACGCTATGCTGGCGGTGCAGGCGACCAACGCCGTGCGCGCGCTGTTCGTCAGCGCCAAGCTGCTCTGAGAGCTCCGTACGGGCCTTCTCCTCGCAACTTGAACTCCGCTATAGGAACGGGCAAACGGTCCGCGAAGGCCATCGCCACAAAACCATATGTTTGAAATCTACTTCCAGGGAGAGTCCACATCATGAAACGCCGTACATTCATCCAGGGCGGCGCGGTCGCCGGCGCGACGACGCTGGTTGCTGCACCTGCGATCGCGCAGAGCGCGCCCGAGATCAAATGGCGCCTGACCTCGAGCTTTCCGAGATCGCTCGACACCATCTACGGCACGGCGCAGACCTTCGCGAAATACGTCGCTGAGGCCACCGACAACAAATTCCAGATCCAGACCTTCTCGGCGGGCGAGCTCGTGCCCGGCCTCCAGGCGCTGGATGCCGTCAGCACCGCATCGGTGGAGATGGCGCAGACGCCGCTCTATTTCTACATCGGCAAGGAGCCGGCGCTGGCCTATGCCACCGGTGCGCCGTTCGGCATGAACCATCGCCATCAGGAGTCGTGGTGGCACTTCGGTGGCGGCGCCGCTCTCACCAACGAGGCGCTCAAGCCCTTCAAGGCGCACGCCATCCTGTGCGGCAATTCCGGCACCCAGATGGGCGGCTGGTTCCGCAAGGAGATCAAGACCGTCGACGATCTCAAGGGTCTCAAATTCCGCATCGCCGGCATGGGCGGCCACGTGCTGGCAAAGCTCGGGGTCGTCCCGCAGCAGATCGCGGGCGGCGATATCTATCCGGCGCTGGAGAAGGGCACGATCGACGCGGTCGAGTTCGTCGGTCCCTATGACGACGAGAAGCTCGGCTTCTACAAGGTCGCCAAATATTACTACTTCCCCGGCTGGTGGGAAGGCGGCGCCATGCTGCACATGATCGTCAATGACGAAAAGTGGAATTCGCTGCCCAAGCAATACCAGGCGATCGTCAACCAGGCGGGCGCGGCGGCCGGCGCCTGGATGCTCGAGAAGTACGACAGCGTCAATCCGGCCGCGCTGAAGCGGCTGATCGCGAGCGGCACGGAGCTGAAAGCGTTTCCGCAGCCGGTGCTGGAGGCCTGCTACAACGCCACCCAGGACCATCTGAACGAGCTCGCCGCCAAGAGCGACCTGTTCAAGCGGACCAAGGAGAGCCACGACGCGTATATGAAGGAGCTGCTCTTCTACACGCAGATCGCGGAGAACTTCTACGACAACTATCTGCTCAGCAAGATGCGCAACAAGAGCTGACGTAAGGGGCGCGGTGCCGCGATCGCGCCGCGCCCTCGTAGGGTGGGCAAAGGCGCACTTGCGCCGTGCCCACCATCACGTGCTTCACTTGCATTGGTGGGCACGCTCCGCTTTGCCCACCCTACGAGAATTTTCGTTTGGCGAATTACGCCGTCCCTAAGCCCAGCTTCGCATAGATGCGCCTTGCATAGGCGCCGAACGCGTCCGTCGTCTTCAGCGGAAGGTCGCGCGGAAAGGGCAGGTCGATCGCGAAATAGTCGGCCATCTTCGCCGGGCCCGCCGTCAGCACGGCGCAGTGCGAGGACAGGAACACGGCTTCCTGGATCGAATGCGTGACGAAGATGATGGTCTTGCCGCTCTCGCGCCAGATCCGCAGCATCTCCAGATTCATCTGCTCGCGCGTCAGCGCATCCAGTGCGCCGAACGGCTCGTCCATCAGGATCAGTTTCGGATCGTGGATGAAGGCGCGCGCGATCGCCGTGCGCTGCTGCATGCCGCCGGACAATTGTTGCGGATATTTCTGCTCGTAGCCGGAGAGCCCGACGAGGTTGAGAAGGTCGCGCGCCCGCTCGCGCGCGGCCTTCATCGGCAGGCCGACGATCTCGGCCGGCAGCAGCACGTTGTCCAGGATGGTCCGCCATTTCAGCAGCAATGCCTGCTGGAACACCATGCCGATATCGCGGGTCGGATCGAACGGGCTCGTGGCATTGCCTATCGTCACGGTGCCGCCGTCGGCGCCATGCAGGCCCGCCAGGATCTTCATCACCGTCGTCTTGCCGCAGCCGGACGGGCCGACCAGCGAGACGAGCTCACCTTCCTGCACGTCCATGGTGACGTCGGACACCGCCAGAAACTCGGTGCCGCCGCTGCGATAGACCTTTCGGACGCCTTGCAGGCTGATGAAGGGCTCTGAGCTCATGCCAGCCATTTGTTCAAATTCGCGGCGACGAAGGCATCGTCGCTGAGGTCGGCGTGCTCGCGGCAGACGCGATCGATCTCCTCCTTCTGGCCGGGGCTGAGACCCTCGTTTGGATCGAGGCACCACAAACCTTCCATCAGGCCCTGGCGCCGCAGCACCTCGTGGCAGCCGGCGATGCAGCCATGGAAATTGTTGGCGACGTCGAAGAAGGCGCTGTTGCAATCGGTGACGCGGGCATCGAGCGCCAGCAGGTCGGCGGGCACGGTGTCCTTGTGCCGCGCCGCCTTGCAGCGCTCGAACTGCTGGATGGCGCTCGCGGTCCAGACCGACCAGTGGCCGAGCAGGCCGCCCTTGAAATAGGTCCGCGTGGTGACGCCCTTGTCGCGGAGATCGAACGGCAGCATCAGGTCGAGCAGGATGTGGTCGTCATTGCCGGTGTAGAGCGCGACGCGGTCGAGCGCGCCGGCGGCCGCGACGCCGCGCAGAACATCGAGGGTACGGTAGCGGTTGAACGGTGCGATCTTGATCGCAATGACGTTGTCTATCGAGGCGAAGCGCTGCCAGAACCGGCTCGACAGGATGACGCCGCCCACGGCCGGCTGAAGGTAGAAGCCGACCAGCGGAATTTCGGCGGCCACGGCCGTGCAGTGCGCGATGATCTCGTCCTCGGAGGCGCTCTTCATCGCGGCGAGGCTGAGCAGGCCCGCGTGATAGCCGATGTCGCGTGCGGTGCGGGCCTCGGTGATCGCCTGGCTGGTTGGGCCGGCGAGGCCCGCGACCAACGCCAGCGGCCGCTGGGTCCAGTGTGCTGCGGTCTCCGCGGCGAGCTCGAGCACGGGACGGTAGAGGCCGACGTCGCGGATCGCGAATTGCGTAGTGTGCACACCGACGGCAAGGCCGCCCGAGCCGGCGTCGATGTAATAGCGCGTCAGCGCACGCTGATGAATCTTGTCGAGCTGTCGCTCGGCGGTGAGCGCGAGCGGATGCGCCGGCAGCACGGTGCCGTTGGCGATCAGCTTGCGGACGTCGCTATTGATCTGGCTGTGGTGCATGATGTCCTATCCGAATTCGGGGCCGGCGACGGCGAATGGCATTTCCTCGGCCATGGCGGTGGCGGGGCCGAGACGCATCCGCTGGAAGGGGCGTTCGATGGTCCAGCCGGACGCCGTCAGTCCGTCCAGGAATGCGGCTTGCGACGCGACGGCGTCGAGCAGGAGCGGTCCGTCCTGCGACCGCGCGATCGCGTCGACCAGGGTCAGCGCGACTGCGGTGTGATCGGCGAACAACGGGCCGATATGGCACGCGGCTCGGCCGTCCCGCACCAGCGCGATGGCGCCGTTCGCTGTGACGATGCGCGAGCCGGGTCGCTGTGCGAACGCCGAGAGCAGGGCGGTACGGTCGAGACCGGTCGCCCGCCGGTCCCGCGCGCGAAGTGCATCGAGCGTTGCGGCTGACGGAGCTTGCGCGGATCCGGACGTGGATTTCAACAGCTTCAGCCGGCGCAATTGCGAGGTCGGGGTGAAGCCGAGCGGGCCATAGACCCGGGCGCCGTCGGGCGTCGCATCGAGCCAGCACGTCAGCCTGTCCTTGCGCGCCGCCTCGAGGCAGGCATCGACGAGCCGCGTGGCAAGACCGCGGCGGCGATGGCTTGCCGTTACCAGCACCATGCTGATCCACGCATTGTTGCCGGAATAGGGCAGCAGCGCCGCAGTCGCGACCAGTCGCGCGCCGTCGTGGATGCCGAGGACGACTCCGTCGCGCAGGAAGATGCGCCAGTCTTCTTCGGTCTGGTTCCAGTGCGCTTCGGTCGAGAGCACAAGGCCAGCCGCGGCGTCCTCGACGCCGAGCCGGACGATGTGCGGACCGTCAGTAGCGACCATCGCGCACCTCGTATTTGGTGGGCTTGCCGAGGCTCGGCATGGCGCGAGAGACCCAATCCGCCGTCCAGGCGATCAGTTGCTCGGTGTCAACGACGGGCAGGCCGAACAGTTCGACCGCCTTCGACGTGTCGGTCAGCCACGCGGTCGGCACTTCCTTGCCCGTTAGCATCGGCGCGCGGCCGAATCTTGCGCCGAATTTTTGCGCGAGATCGCGGACCGCCAAAATCTCATGGCCGCTGACATTGATCGGCGAGGTCGGCGTCGTGCAATGCGCCAGGCAGCGCAGCGCCTGGGAGGACGCATCGCCCTGCCAGATGAAGTTGACATGGCCGAGGCTGACGTCGATCGGCGTGCCCGTCAGAACTTTCGTCGCGATGTCGTGCAGCACGCCATAGCGCATGTCGATCGCGTAGTTGAGGCGGAAAAGGCGCCCCGGCGTGCCGAACTTGCGCGAGAAATATTCGAACATGCGCTCGCGGCCGACGCAGGACTGGGCGTATTCGCCGGGCGGATTCGGCGCCATGTCCTCGCTCGAGCCTTTGCCGTCGACGGGGACGAACGGATAGATGCAGCCGGTCGAGAACGCCACGATGCGCGAGGAGGGGAAAGCCTGCGCGACCAGCGCCGGGACATGCGCGTTCATCGCCCAGGTCAGCGACAGATCGCCCTCGGCGCCGAACTTGCGGCCGGCCATGAAGACGATGTTCGGCGCTTTCGGCAGGGCCTGAATAGCCTTCTCGTCCATGAGGTCGCAGTTGATCGTCTCGACGCCGCGCGCGTGCAGCCAGTCCTTCACGCCGGCGTCGCTGAAGCGGGCGACGCCGATGATACGGCGATCCGGCGCGGCGGCCTTCGCAAGTCCTGCCAGCGTCGGGCCCATCTTGCCGGCGACGCCGAGGATCATGATGTCGCCCTCGACCTTCTTGAGATCGTCGATCAGGGCCTGGCTCGGCCGGCACAGGAGATCGTCGAGTGCAGCGGTGTCAGGGATGGTCTTCGGCAGCGTCTGGCGGGTGAGCAGCATGGATACGTCGTCCTTGGTCTTCAGGTCTGCCTGGTGTCGCCGACGACGAACATGCGTTCGAGGGCGAGCACCAGGCCGTAGAGAGCGACACCAAGCAGCGTCAGCAGCACGACTGCCATCACCATCGCGGGCGTGTCGAGCGAGGACTGCACCTGGATCATGAGGTAGCCGAGCCCGCGCTCGGAGGCGATGAACTCGCCGACGATGGCGCCGGCGACCGCGAGGATGGCGCCGACCTTCATGCCGGAGAAGATGTAAGGCAGCGATCCCGGCAGCTGGATCTTGCGGAACAGAGTCCAGCGCGAGCCGCGCAGCGATTTGACGAGATCGAGCAGGTCCGGCTCGACCTCGCGCAGGCCGCGCGCGGTGGTGAGCAGGATCGGGAAGAAGCAGATGCTGAAAGCGATCAGGATGTTCGGCACGATGCCGTAGGAGAACCAGACGATGAAGAGCGGGCCGAGCGCCACTTTCGGAATCATGTTCAGCGTGACGAACAGCGGCAGCAGCACGAGGCTGAGCAGCGGTGCCCAGCTGAAGATCACGGCGAGCGCGACGCCGACGAAGGCGCCGAGCGCGAAGCCGCCGAGGATCTCGACCGCCGTCACCAGCGTGTTGGCGCCCCAGGCATAGCCTGTGGTCCCCAACGTCTGAATTGTCGCAAGCGGGGAGGGCAGGATGAATTTCGGGACCTGGAAGGCGTCGACCGCGACCTGCCACAGCACGAGCACGGCGAGGTGCACGATCAGGATGATCGCAAAGCTGCGCGAGGTGCGTGCCCCGTCTCCTGCCACCGCCTGCTCCCTGTTGCCGACAGCCACCCTGCCGCGGGTCGCGAGCCTAGCCGGACTCGAGGGAAGTTTCAACCAATTGGTTGATTAGGGCCGGAGCGACTGGAGCACGAGGTCGGCGACGTGTCGGCGGCGGGCGCGCCGCTGGGCCCGGCTCGACAGGTCCTTGCCGAAGATCGCCGACAGCGTCGGCGTATTGGAGAAGAAGAAATAGCTGAGGCCCGCAATGGAGATGTAGAGCTGGACGGGATCGATCCCCTTGCGGAATACGCCAGATCGCACCCCCTCGTTGAGGATGTGGGAGACGCTTTTGACGAGCGGCGAGTGCATCGCCTCCAGCCGGGTCGAGCCGCGGACATGACGGGCGCCGCCGCGGTTCTCGTCGTTCAAAAGCACGATGAAATCAGGGTTTGCCGCCAGGTGATCGAACGATGCCTCGATCAGCTTGCGGATCGCCTTCTCCGGCGGCAGGCCTTCGAGATTGAGCCTGCGCTCCTGCTCGCGGATGTCCTCATAGACCCATTCGAGCACGGCGAGGTAGAGCGCGTCCTTGTCGCCGAAATAGTGGTAGACGAGTTGCTTGTTTACGCCGGCGCGCTCGGCGATCTCGTCGACACGGGCGCCCGCAAAGCCATGCCGGGCGAATTCCTGGCGTGCCGCGGTCAGGAGCTTCCTGCGGGTGGCGACGGGATCGCGGCGCTGCGGCACGGTGTCGCCAGATCGTTTTGCGGGCATTTCCAACCAAACAGTTGACAAGTGGAGGGCGGGCTTGTTGCATTGGTATCCTCACAAGGGGAGAGCGACAAGCCGGGTCGCGGCAACGAGGAGAGATGCGATGAAGCGTTTGCAGGCGGCGGGCTCGGCCCTGGTGTTGGCTCTCGGGCTCGGTGTGTCGGCGATGCCCGCGCATGCGGGAGAGGCCGTCAATCTGATCCTGAACTGGACGCCGACGGCCGACCACTCGCCGTATTACTACGCCAAGGCGCAGGGCTGGTACGAGAAGGCGGGCATCGACCTCACCATCGAGACCGGCAAGGGCTCCGGCGTCTCCGCGGCCAAGGTCGGCTCCGGCGGCTCGCCCTTCGGCGTCGCCGATCTCGCCACCATGCTGGTGGCCAAGAGCAAGGGCGCCGACACGGTCGCGGTGATGAGCGTCTATGCCAATACCGGCCAGACCTTCTACTGGCTGAAGAGCTATGGCGTGAACGGGGTGAAGGATTTCGCCGGGCACAAGATCGGCAACCCGCCCGGCGATGCCTCGCGCGTGATGTGGCCGGCCTTCGCCAAGGCGGCGGGGCTTGCGCCCGATTCCGTCGGCTTCGTCAATGTCGGACCGACCGCCAAGATCGCGGCACTGAAGAGCCACACCGTCGATATCATCAGCGACTTCTACAACGAGCACGACCTGAAGGTGATCGAGTTCGGCGGCGATCTCGGCTACGTCAACTGGAAGGACATCGGGCTCAACCCTTACGGCAATTCCTTGATCGTCAACGGCGCCTACTTGCAGAAGAACCCGAAGGTCGTCGAAGATGTCGTGCGCGTCACGCAGAAAGCCTTCGCGGCCTGCGTCGCCGACGTGGCCCCGTGCCTGAACGCGCTGCTCGAGCAGGTCTCGGGGCTTGACCGGGCCAATCAGGAACGGCAGTGGGAGCGCATCAAGTTTTTGATGACGGACGAGTTCACGACCACCAAGGGTCTCGGCTGGATCGACGGCGAGCGGATGAAGAAAGACTACGAACTGGTCCAGACCTATCTCGGCATGGAGAAGCCGTTCGACGTGACCACGGCGTTCACGACCAAGATGCTCGATCCGAACATCAAGATGGATGCGAGCAAGGTGAAGAAGTAGGGCGGTAGGCGTCGCCCGTTCTCCGCGCATGCCCCGGACGCAGCGCAGCGTCCCTTGACGGTGCGCTGCAGAGCCGGGGCCCATTTCACCGAGAGCACCATCCGCGCGGTCTGGGTCCCGGCTCTGCGCAGCAGCGTTACACGCTGCAGCGCGTCCGGGACACGAGAGCGAATCCCAGCCAGCCCGAGCCCCCAGCCTCCGTAACTCCATGGAGAATTAACCGGCTGTTAACCATATCCGCCGCATCGTTAACCATTCAATAACAGGGAACGAGTCGGCCGCTATGGAGGCTGCAGCAAAAGTCCAACGTCAAATGGTGCGCCTGCGCGGGCGCTCCTATGTGGCGTTCGTGTTTACGCCGACGGTTCCGGTCCAGGATTGGCTGCACGAGATCGACGCCACCATCGCGCGCTCGCCCGGCTTTTTCGCCGGTCGGCCCGTGGTGATCGACTTGTCGTCGGTCGATCTCAGCCAGGCCGGCATCGGCCATCTGCTCACCAGCCTTCAGGACCGCAACATTCGCGTGCTCGGCATCGAAGGGGTGGAGGAGGGCCGGCTGACCCCCATGATGCCGCCGCTCCTGTCGGGCGGGCGCAGCTGCGTGGTCGAGCCGAGCGCGCCGAAGAAGGCCGAGGTGAAGGCCGAGACCAAGCCGACCTCGCTGCTGCTCGAACACCCCGTGCGCTCGGGCCAGACCGTGATCTTCCCGGAAGGCGACGTCACCATTCTCGGCTCGGTCGGCTCCGGCGCCGAGGTCGTTGCCGGCGGCTCCATCCACGTCTACGGCGCGCTGCGCGGCCGCGCCATGGCGGGCGTGAACGGTCACACCAGCGCGCGCATCTATTGTCAGAAGATCGAGGCTGAACTGCTTGCAATTGACGGGTTTTACCAGACAGCGGACGACATCGACGCCGCCTTGCGCGGCAAGCCGGCGCAGGCCTGGCTACAGGGGAATACCATGCGAATTACAGCACTGAACTGACCAGCAAAGGAGACATTTCAGATGAGTAAGGTACTGGTCGTGACATCAGGCAAGGGCGGGGTCGGGAAGACCACGACGACCGCCGCGCTGGGAGCAGCGCTCGCGCAACGCGGCGACAAGGTCGTCGTCGTCGATTTCGACGTCGGCCTGCGCAATCTCGACCTCGTGATGGGCGCCGAACGCCGCGTGGTGTTCGATCTCATCAACGTGGTGCAGGGCGTTGCGAAGCTGCCGCAGGCGCTGATCCGCGACAAGCGGCTGGAGAATCTCTGGCTGCTGCCGGCCTCGCAAACCCGCGACAAGGACGCGTTGACGGAAGAGGGCGTCGGCAAGGTCATCGACGATCTGCGCAGCCGCTTCGACTGGGTGATCTGCGACAGCCCGGCCGGCATCGAGCGCGGCGCCTCCATGGCGATGCGCTTTGCCGACGAGGCCGTGATCGTCACCAATCCGGAAGTCTCCTCGGTGCGCGATTCCGACCGCATCATCGGCATGCTCGATTCCAAGACGGTGCGGGCCGAGAAGGGCGAGCGCGTCGAGAAGCACATCCTCATCACCCGCTACGATCCCTCGCGTGCCGCGCGCGGCGAGATGCTGACCATCGACGACATCCTCGAGATCCTGGCAACGCCATTGCTCGGCATCATCCCCGAGAGCCAGGACGTGTTGAAGGCGTCCAACGTCGGCACGCCGGTGACCTTGTCGAACGCGGATGGAGCGCCGGCGCGGGCCTATATGGACGCGGCCAAGCGCCTCTGCGGCGAGAACGTGACGATGCATGTTCCTGCCGAGCGCAGAGGTCTGATGGATCGCCTGCTGCGACGGAGGGCTGCATGAGCATGGGTCTGCTTCGACTTCTCCGCGGTAAGAAGGCCTCGGCACCCGTCGCGCGCGAACGGCTGCAGATCCTGCTTGCCCATGAGCGCGGAATGCGTGGCCAGCCGGATCTGCTCGGCGTGCTGCGTGAGGAAATTCTCGCCGTCGTGTCCAGGCACGTCACGCTGGATCCGACCAAGGTCATCGTGCGGCTCGAGCGCGGCGACGAGGTTTCGACCCTGGAGGTCGATATCGAGGTGCCGAACGATTTCGAGCGCAAGAAGGTGGCTGTCGCGTAGGGGGCGCGGCCGCGGACCTCCGTTTGGGGTGGGTGAGAAGGCGGTCCGCCGGGCATGGCGGGCCGCCTTTGTCTTGAGCTTGTCTTGGGCGGCTCACATCGACGGGACGGAACGAGCTCGGGGCCTCGATCGTTGTGAGACACCCGCGGTGGCAGTTGTGCGCTGCACCGCAGTTCCCTCAAGCGGGAGAGCGCCCATGATGTCCGAGGTCCAGGTTCATACCGTTGCCCGGCAGATGCTCGAACAGCACGGACTTGCTGCGATTGCGAAAGCCGCCGAGCAGGCCCGGGCCTGCGAGGGCCGCGGCGAGACCGACGAGGCCAGGGAATGGCGTCACATCGTGGACGCCATGAAGATCATGCGCGGCCCGCATCAGAGCTGACATTCGTAAGCGCGAGCGCCTTCAACGCTCCCCACGATCGCTGCCTTGCGGCGACGTGCGGTTCTGTGTCTGCGGCTGCCCGCGCTCGCCTGTCGCCTTGCAGGGGAGTGGCTCCCACGAGCCATCCGGCGCCTGCTGATAGGCACTGCACGAGGACGGGGTGGATTTTTCCTCGCCTTTTTGGGCGTCGGCATTCCTCGCCTGTGCGGGCGCGATCAGGACCGTGGCGGCCGCAATCGCGCCTGCGAAAACGAAATGGATACTCCGCATGAGGACCTCCTGTTCGAATTCGAAGAGGTCGCATGCTTTCGAGGATTGTGACGATTTTGGGCCGGGCCAGCGGTTCCGTCGCGGAGTGCTTAATGCGGCGAAAGCCAGGGCTCGCTAAAGCGCGATGCGAATAGGATGAATCGTCATCGCGCTTTAGGTTGTTGTCTAAGCATGATCTTTTCGGAAAACCGCTGCGCACTTTTCCGGATCATGCTTTAGCCGCCCTTGCTGCGGATCAGGCCGGCGAGGTTGGTCTTTTGGGCTTCGCACCAGCCGGGCATGCCGAGCCGGCGCTGGTCGAGGTCGGTAGCCTGGGTCGCGACCGCGACCTCGGCCATCAAGTCATCGTCCTGTTTCTCGCCCATCTTGCCGCCGGTGTGCATCCAGGCGATCGCTTTGCGCACCTTCTCGGTGGTGCCGTCGGGCAGGTGCATCTGCTGCGCCCTCTGCACGAGGTCCTGATAGACGAGGTCCGTGTTGGGGCACTCGACCTTGGCGGCGAAGGCCTGCAAGACCATCGTCACATAGGTCGACCGCGGCGGCGCGTCGCCAGCCTGGACCGGCGCAGCCAGCAGCAGCAACAGGCCCGTCATCAGAAAACCGGTGCGCATCCCTGGAACCTCCTCGTTTTTTTGGGAGGCTAGCGTCCGGCGCGCCGCTCCGCAATGGCGCGCTGCGCAATTGTCGTCGGTCCAGGCGGTGGGCTAACCTGCCGCTCCCCAGCCTCGGAGCACGACATGAGCCTGTTCAGCACGCCGTTCGATCCAGCACGCGACACCGCGCTCGTCACCGGCGCAGGCAATGGCATCGGCCGCGCGATCGCGCAGGCCCTGGTCGGTGAGGGCGTGCGGACCGTGTTTGCGGATGTGAGCGCGGAGCGGGTACATGCCGCGATCAGCGCCAGCGAGCAGCCCGCTCTGGCCGTGCCCTGGGTCGGCGATCTCGCCAGGCTCGAGGCCTGCGATGAGCTGCTGGCTGCCGCACACGCAGCGCTGGGCGAGGTCAGCCATTTCGTCCACAGCGCCTCGCCGCCGCGGCGCGAGGCCGATCATGCCCTCGCGGTCGATCGCAGGACCTGGCAGGAGATGCATGCCGTCAATCTCGATGCCGGCTTTCAACTGGGGCGTGAACTCGCAAAACGGCTGATCGCGGCGAAACGACCGGGCTCGTTCTTGTTTCTGACCTCGCTGCATGCGGGCACCCCGCGCAACCTGCCGCATTATTCGACGACGAAGGCGGGGCTGGCGATGCTGGTGAAGGAGTTGGCCAAGACGTTTGGCCGCCACGATATCCGCGTCAACGCGCTGGTGCCCGGCGCAATCGCGGCCGGCGGATTCGTTGCGGATCCCGCGCTGGCGCGGCACATTCCGCTCGGGCGTCTCGGCGAGGCCAAGGACCTCGTGCCGATGGCGCTCACGGTGCTGTCGAACAAGCTCTCCGCTTACGTCACCGGCGCGGCCTTCGTCGTCGACGGTGGGTTGTCGCTGACGAACTGGTTCGAGCCGCCGACGCTTGGAGAGTAAAGATCGTTCCGATTCCATCGGAACGAACTTTGGCGTCTTGGTTTGACGCGTTTCTCAACGCAACCCGGCATCCGCTTCGCTTGAAAGCGCTGTGCTTAGCAAAACGCTGTGCTTAGCGCTGCCAGGCCGGCACCGGATCGAGCGGTGTGCGATAGAGCTCGTTGTGATCGCGATCGGTGACGCGCACCGCGCAACCCTTCTGCTGCAGCTCCGGCTTCACCTGTGACAGCTCACACGCCAGTTGATCGGCGCGATCGGAGGCAACCTCGATGTCTTCGAGGATGATTCCCCCCTGGTTCTTGAACTCTTCACCAACCACGAGATCGAAATAGTAGTAGGGCATCTGAATTCCCCCGTGTGACGATCTGAGCTTCAGTGCAAGTCTCAACACATCCCGGATGATACCACTGAGTCGATAGTTGCCGAATGAACAGGCCGCGCAATCTCTGAGCTTATGGCGCAGAAATGATGTGCAGCATGTGGGCGCGTTAACATTTTATTAAATATGTCCGGGCGACCATGAGGCATGGAATTGCAGCAGAACCGGGCTCCGGGAACCGGCAGCTGCACGAGAAGGCCGGCGGCATAGATCCCGACGGCCTTTTCTCTTGATCGGAAGACGTGCAAGGCATCGCTTCCCGTAGTAGCCCGGACTCAACGCATTACATCGACTCGGACAGCGTGCGCGAGATCGCGACTAACGCAGCGGCATTGGCGGGCGCACGATAGGTCCATCGTCATCGGCAACGGCTTGCGTCGTCGTGGCCGGCGCAGCTGGCGGCGCGACCGCGGCGGCCTGCGATGGCGGCGGCGGAGGTGCGAGCGGCGCGGGCGAAGAGGCCGGCATGTAGTTCCGTGCCACGGCCGGTTTGGGCTTGCGAACCGGAGGCGCGGCAGGCTGCGGCGGAAGCGCAGCAGCGCGTGCGCGCGGATCGACCGGTGGCTTCGCTTCGGCTGCCGGCTTCGGTGCAGGCGGCTTCGCCATCTCACGCGCCATCTGCTCCTGCCCGGCCTTCAGCTCGGCGATGCTGGCCTTGAGCTGCTCGATCTGCTGCGCCATCGCGGCGAGATCGTGCGTCATCGATTGCACCGACTGCGTTGTGTCGACCGGCAGTGTCGCGGCAGGCGCGACTGCGGCAATTTGGGCGGCGGGCGGCGGCGCGGATTGGTTGGCCGATTGATCTGCCGTGGCTTCCACTGCGGCCGGTGGGGCCTGCGTGGCGGCGACCGGAGCGGTCTGCGACGTCGCAGGTAGCCACGAGGTCACAGGTAGCAACGAAGTCAGTGTCGGCGTCCATTCGGCCAGCATTTGCGTTGCCGTGTCGCCGTGCTTCTCCCAGGCGATGCTGGCGGCCACGCTGGCGCCGGCAAACAGGAACGCGACGGACGCACCGCGCAGCCACTTGCCGACCGAGGATCGCTTCTGCCTGACAGGAACGTCGCTGGACGTGACGCGGACAGCCGTGTCGACAAATGGTGCCGCGGCGGGCTTTCCGTAGACGACGTTGATGGTGGGCTCGGGCGCACGTGCCGGCTCCGGCGCGAACTTCGGCTCCAAAGTGAGCTTGGGCTCCGGAGTGAGCTTGGCCTCCGGGGTGAACCTGGGCTCCGGACGCGGCGCGATCTCCGGCGCCAGCGCAGGAGACGCGCTGGTGGGCCGGGAGGCCAGCACGATCTCGGGAGAGATCTGAACCGCGTCGTGAGGGTCGTTGTCCTTGACCGTGTCCTTCACGATCTCATCGACGATTTGCTTGGCATTCAGCGTCGCGAGCATCGCAACTCCTTTGAAGCCTGGTGTTTGAAGCCTAGGTCGTCCGCATTGGCGCGGCGCCGATCGGTTGAGGTGAGCCCATCCCGAGCCCCAGGGCGCACGAGTCCAGCCGGGTTTGACCAAAGCAAGGCGAGGGGATGGAGATGATGCGACGGTCTTCCGCCGTTTATGGTGATGGAACCCGGTTGATCGAACACGCGCACGTGTTCCTCTCCCGCCTTGTTTTCAGCGCGATTTTGGCGATATGTGGCGGTGCTGGGGGTGCTGCTATCCGCTATCGGGGGGCCGGCGGTGCCAAGATCTCTACTCGTTTTGTTCGTCGCAGCCTTGTTGCCGCTGGGCGGCTGCATGCAGACGACACTCTCGCCATCGACGGACGCGAGCATGACGCCGCGCGACCGTCAGTTGCTCGCGCATACGCCTTACGCTCAGGCGAAGGTGCCTGAGCAATATCTCCGCCATATCGTGGACTACCACCGCAAGGAACAGCCGGGCACGATCCTGGTCGATACCGATGCGCGCTATCTCTACTACGTGCTGCCCGAGGGCAAGGCGATCCGCTACGGCGTTGCGGTCGGCGAGGAAGCCATGGCGTTCTCCGGCGTCGCGCGGGTCGGCCGCCTGGCGGAGTGGCCGGACTGGGTTCCGACGGCGGACATCCAAGCGCGGCTCGGCCCGTATCCGGCGCGCGTTCCAGGCGGTCCCGCCAATCCGCTCGGCGCGCGGGGCATCTATCTGTATGTCGGCAACAAGGACACGCTCTACCGCATCCACGGCACGAACCAGCCCGAATATATCGGCCAGGCGATCTCGTCCGGCTGCATCCGGATGCGCAATGAGGACGTCATCGATCTCTACGACCGGGTAAAGCTCAATTCGACGGTCGTGGTGCTGCCGCCCGGGCAGAACGCGCAGGCCGAGACGGGTATGCGCTGGCGAAGCTGAGAGCTGTGCGAACGGTCGGTTCCGTCGCACAGGGTCGTCGGTGAGCCGGCGACGCTGCCGGGATGCGTTTTCCTACTCGGGCCGCGCGATCCGCCATTGCAGCGTCGTGGCATTGCCGTTGGCGTCGCCCGGCGCCTTGTCAGCGGGTGACGTGTAGAGCGGACGATAGCGGTAGGCCCACATCTTGCTGCCGTCGTCGCGGCTGATCACGGTGAAGTCGCCGACGGCCCTGGCGTCGGCCGTCGCGGCCAGCGGAACCCAGTTCTCGGTGCACTTACCGTTGCAATTCGAGGACTTTCCGGTGGTGTCGCGCTCGTAAATGTAAAGCGTCATGCCGTTGAGATCGACGAGCTTGCGACCCTGTTTGGTCAGGATCACCTTCGCTGGAGCCGTCGGCGCCTCGACCTTCGGCGGAGGAGGGTCGCCGCCCCCGTGGCCGCCTGCGACTGCATGACTGGTCGAGAGCGTCATGGCTGCCGCCATAACGAGGAACCTGAACATTCCGAACTCCGCCCCACAAAGTTAATCGCACGTTAAGTGCCCAATACGGCCGAGCTTAGCAGGCGAAGGTTAGTTCCTGGTTTCGTGCGCTGCGACAAATTCGGACGTGGTTTGGAGTTAGATTTGCGCATCGCGTTGCGGGGCGCGGCTGAGCTCGTTGCCGGCGGCGATGGCCTTGCGCAGCAGCCGCATCAGTTCCTCGCCCTCCTTCGCGCTGAGGCCGCCCAGCATGATGCGCTGCGCAGATTCGACGGCCGGCGTGATCTTGCGCAGCGTGCGCCGGCCTTCATCGGTGATTTGGAGCTCCCGCGCGCGGCGGTCGCGGCTGGAGGGGCGGCGCTCCGCGAGGCCCTTCTGGACGAGGCGATCGATCACGCCGGTGATGGTGGTGCGATCGTAGGCGATCAATCCGGCGAGCGTTACCTGGTCTAATCCCGGATTGGCCTTGATGGTCGCGAGCGCGGCGTACTGCACCGGCGTGAGATCGAAGCCGGCGTCTTCGACTTCGGCCAGGAACACCGCGACCGCGATCTGCTGGAAGCGGCGCGCCAGATGCCCGGGCATGTCGTTGTTGTCTTTCACCGACGTCTCCGCGGAGGCAGGGAGGTTTCGAGGGTCGTTGACAAGCATACTGATAGTCAGCATACTGAGCAATATCCAAATAGAAATTTGACGGGAGAGGTGCTCATGCAGTTCCATCTGAATGGATTTCAGCCGGGCGACCCCGAGATTGCCGATCCCGCCGAGCGTGTTCAGGCACCGGGCGCAACGGGCACCGTGCCTGACGAGGTTGATGTTCTCATCGTCGGCTGCGGACCTGCCGGTCTGACGCTGGCCGCCCAGCTTGCGCAGTTTCCTGACATCAAGACCTGCATCGTCGAGCAGAAGCCGGGCCGGCTGCTGGTCGGCCAGGCCGACGGCATCGCCTGCCGCACGATAGAGATGTTCCACGCCTATGGCTTCAGCGAGCGGGTGCTGAAGGAGGCCTATTGGGTCAACGAAACGACGTTCTGGAAGCCGGATGAGCTGACGCCGGAGAAGATCGCCCGCAGCGGCCGGGTTCAGGACGTCGAGGATGGGCTGTCGGAATTCCCGCACGTCATCCTCAACCAGGCGCGCATCCATGACTGTTTCCTCGACGTCATGCGCAGGTCGCCGGCGAAGCTCGAGCCGTATTACAGCCGACGCGTGCTTGATCTCCATGTCGATCCTGCTGCCGATCATGCCGTGAGCGTGCGCCTCGAACGCGTCGATGCCGCGCACGAGGGCAAGGTCGAGACCATCAGGGCGCGCTACGTCGTCGGCTGCGACGGCGCACGCAGCACGGTGCGCAAATCGATCGGGCGCGAGCTGCATGGCGATTCCGCCAACCACGCCTGGGGCGTGATGGACGTGCTGGCGGTGACGGATTTTCCGGACATCCGCTTCAAGTCGCTGGTCCAGTCGGCCAGGGACGGCAGCCTGCTGATCATTCCGCGTGAAGGCGGCTACATGGTCCGCATCTATGTCGAGCTCGCAAAACTCGATGTCGGCGAGCGCGTTGCGAGCCGCAACATCACCGCCGACGACGTGATCGCCAAGGCGCAGCGGATATTGAACCCGCATACACTCGAGGTGAAGGAGATCGCCTGGTGGTCGGTCTATGAGATCGGCCAGCGCCTGACCGACAAGTTCGACGACGTGCCGGAGACCGAGATCGACACGCGCCTGCCGCGCGTCTTCATCGCGGGCGATGCCTGCCATACGCACAGCCCGAAGGCGGGGCAGGGTATGAACGTCTCGATGCAGGATGCCTTCAATCTCGGCTGGAAGCTCGCCGGTGTCCTCCGGAGCCGGTGCGCCCCGAGCCTGCTGCATTCCTATTCGGCGGAGCGCCAGGCGGTCGCGAAAGAGCTGATCGATTTCGACCGCGAATGGGCGGGGATTCTCGCCTCGGCCGCCAAGGCGGGCGGCGCCGATGCCGCCAAAACGCAGGACTATTTCGTCAGGCATGGGCGCTATACCGCGGGCACGGCAACGCATTACAGACCATCGGTGCTCACCGGCGCGACTTCGCATCAGCACCTCGCGCAGGGCCTCGTCATCGGCAAGCGTTTCCATTCCGCGCCGGTGATCCGGCTGGCGGACGCCAAGCCGGTCCATCTCGGCCACGCCGCGCAGGCCGACGGCCGTTTCCGCATCTACGCGTTTTCGCCTGCGGAGGATCCTGCGGCTGCCGGCTCGGCCATCCGCGCGCTGTGCGGCTTCCTCACCGAGGCTCGGGAATCACCGTTGCGGCGATACACGCCTGTTGGCGCCGACGTCGACAGCGTGATCGACCTGCGTGCCGTCTTCCAGCAGGATCATCGTCAGCTTGCCGTCGCGGCGATGCCGTCGCTGCTGCTCCCGCGCAAGGGCCGCTATGGTCTGATCGACTACGAAAAGATGTTCTGCCCGGACCTGAAAGGGGGCCACGACGTTTTCGCAATGCGAGGGATCGATCGAAAGCGCGGCTGCATGGTCGTGGTGCGGCCCGACCAGTATGTCGCGAATGTGCTGCCGCTCGACGACTATGCCGGGCTTGCATCGTACTTCGACCGCTTCATGCTGAAGGTGATCTGACGCCCGGCGTCGAGTTCCCTGCACGTACAATTTAAGAAAGTTCTTCGCGGGCAGATTTCATCGATCGTAACATGTGTATCCAAAGATGCAGTCATCCACTCGGGGCAGCGGGGCACGGGAGGATGAAATGAGTCAGAGCCAGGCGGAGACGCGCCGTCAGCAGAATGTCGCTAAGCGGTCGATGACCAAGGAGGCCCAGCAGCTGGCCGGGTTGATTGCCGGACTGCGCAAGTCCCTCGAAGCGATCCACAAGGAACGGACGAGCACAAAGCTCAGCGGCGCCGAGATGGGTTTGCTCGACGAGCGCCGCAACAATCTATTGCTCACCATTGCAGCCCTCGATGACCGCCTCTCGGCGGTGCAGGGCCTGATCAATCTCGGCCGCCCCCACGTTATTCGCGTGCATTAGCGCCGATCCGGCGCGGCAGGATCGGCTCCGTTGCCGATGGCACGAGGCGTGCCCATACCGCCTGCGGATGGCATCAAATTGCCACGCTCCCGGCGAATTGCCGCCAAAACCCGCTGTCACGAGAAGGCTGGGTGCAGGGCGACGCTAGGGGATGCGAATTGGCCTACAAAATGGTCGCAGAACGCGACAACGAGAAGTACAGCTTCGCCCGCGAGAGCCGGTTGGTCATCGTGGCGAAGGCAAAGGTGTGGGCGAGCGAGGGATGGCGGGTCGTCATCACCGACCAGGACGGCAAGGCCTACGCGCCGCCCGAATTCGATCAGCAGTCGGCTGCGTGATCGCGAGACGGGGCGAGGGGACGACAGTTTAACGTCGTTGTTTCGACCTTGGCGCGGCCCGACTATGCCCCTGATGACTGTCGCAGCCGCCACCGTGCTGACGGTGACGGGTGCGGCCGCGCAAAATCTCGACGCGGGCAAATCGCCCGCGAAGCTCTTTGCCGACGGCTGCGCGACCTGCCATCGCAGTCCGCGCGGTCTCGCCAAGGGCCGCTTCAGCCTGACGCTGTCCTGGTTCCTGAAGGACCATTACTCAACCAGCACCGACTCGGCCAGGGCACTCGCCGCCTACCTCGTGTCGGTCGATGAATCGCCGCCCCGGGGCGCGGCCAAGCCTGGCGCAAAGCCGCCTCGATCCGCGCCGCGTCAGCCCAAGCCGGTGCAGAGCCAGTAGGCGGGCCGGCAACGGGCCGGCATCAACGCACCGTGGTCTCCGAGAACAGGTTAATGACCACGACCCCGGACACGATCAGCGCGATGCCGACGAAGGCTGCGGCGTCCAGGATCTGGCGGAACAGCACGAAGGAGACGGTGGCGGTCAGGATGATGCCGACCCCGCCCCAGATCGCATAGGCGATGCTCAACGGGATGACCCGGATCGCCACCGACAGCGCGTAGAACGAGGCGACGTAGAACAGCACCATCGCCAGCGTCGGCCAGGGACGGGTGAATTGCGCGGACTGCTGCAGGAACGCCGACGCGGTGACCTCGAACACGATGGCGAGGGCAAGAGCCGTATAGGCGTTGAAGACGGAGCTCATGCGGAGACCAGGCCGACGATGGCTGACATATGACGGCGCATACCACGCGGGGGTGACGTGCCTGCGACAGCTTGGAGCGTGGTGCAAAGGCTCTGCGGTCGGTCCGGATGACCAAGCCGCCGCGCGATGAATCGCGCAGCGGCTCCATGATACAGCGACGGTCGCGCGTGGCTTCAATCGATCCGCATCGAAAGCTCGACGTCCTCGGCGAAGGCCGTGGACATATAGCCGCTTCCGGGCTGGCGCATGCGGGAGAGATAGTCTGGGCTGTCGTCGGCGACGATGATCGCGCCCGGCTTGAGACGGTCTTCGAGCAGATCGAGCGTCATCCGAATCGCGGCGCTGAGGGATTGCCGGCAGCAGCGTTCGAAGGTTGATTGTTGTTCAGATTTCGGGGGATTATGGGTTAGCCTCGCCGCGTTCGTCATCCATTCATCGAGACCCCGCGCCATGCACGTTCTCCGCGCCCAGTTCCGCATCGAGACACAGCGCGCGCTGGAATTTGCCGCATCTCGCGGCTTCGGCGTGATCGTGGTGGCGGACGAGCGCGGGCCGCGGGCCTCGCACGTGCCATTCGTGCTGACCGAGCGCGGCGGGCACACTGTCGTGCAGATTCACTTCACCGCCAAAAATCCGCTTGTGGCGCTGGCCGATGGCAGCAGACGATTTCTGCTGATCGTTACCGGCGACGATGCCTATGTCTCCAACGACTGGTATGCCTCACGCGACAACGTCTCGACCTGGCTTTACGAAGCGGTGCACCTGTCGGGCGTGGCCCATCTGCGCGGGCTCGACGAGAACCGCGGGCACGGCGATGCGCTGCTCGCAATCTCCGAGGCGCGCTTGCCGAAAGAACCCTGGGACCTCGCGCAGATGGAGCCGGGCAAGCGTGAGAGCATGCTGGCTGCGATCCGCGTCGTCGATCTCGTGGTGGATGAGGTCGAAGGGCAGGCCAAGCTCAACCAGCACAAGAGCGATGCTGACCATGTCGCGGTCGCCGATCGATTGGCGCGGTCGGAGGAGTCGGGTCACCGGCGGCTGGCGCGCAAGATGCAGGCGCTGCGGCAGGGGCTTGGATACGAGATGCCGTAACGCTTGCCTCGCGCAACGTTTGACCTTACGGACCTTCCTCATGCTCGTCATCTCCATTCAGAGCCAGGTGGTCCACGGCCATGTCGGCAACAGCGCGGCCGCCTACGCCATGCAGGCGGAGGGCGTGAACGTTGCGGCGGTGCCGACGACGCTGCTGTCAAACCATCCGCGCTATCCGAGCCTGCGCGGGCGGGTGCTGGAGAGCGATCTCGTCGCCGATCTCCTGAGGGGCGTCGAGGAGCGCGGCCTCGTCGACGAGGCTGCGGTGCTCGTCACCGGCTATTTGGGCTCGCCGGGCAATGCTGCCGTGGTCGCCGATTTCGTCGAGCGGGCGCTCACGCGGAATGCGAAGCTCGTCTATCTCTGCGATCCCGTGATCGGCGATGACGGCCGCGTCTATGTCGCGGACGGCATCTTGGATGTGGTTCGGCACCGGTTGCTGCCGGCGGCGAACCTCACGACGCCGAACCAGTTCGAGCTCGAGCTGCTCTCCGGTCTCACCATTGCCGATGCCCAGGGACTCCGCGCGGCCTGCTCTACGCTCGCAGGGGTGGGCCGCATCGACGTGGTCGCCACCGGCTGCACGCTCGCTGACACGGCGGCGGGGCAGGTGGAGACGATCCTGTGCGCCGACGGGCGATTGTCGCGCTTTGCGACGCCGCGCCTGCCGATCCGTCCCTATGGCACCGGCGACCTCCTCACCGGACTGATCGCGGCGCATCTGGCCAAGGGCGAAGCGCTCGAGTCGGCCGTACGGCTTGCGGTCGACGCGATCTTCGCGGTGCTGGTGCGCACGCAGGACGCCGGCTCCGCCGAGATGCGGCTCGTGCCGCTGCCGACGCGCGGGCCTGACGCCTGATTGACGGTTCAGGTCGCGGGCTTGACGGCCGATTGCGCCGACTTCTGCTGCTTGGCCGAGCTCTTCTGCTCGCGTGCGGCGTGCGCCTTGGACGGCTTGGCGCTGGCGGCGGCCCGCGTCTTTTTCGGCTTGACGTTCGCGGCTTCCTTGCTGTCGGTCGCAACGCCGCGGCGCGAGATGTATTCCTTCCCGTCGATCGGGCCGACATGCGGCGGATCGCGGCCGAGATAGGGGCGGCCGATGCCGAACGCCTTGCCGTTGGCGTCAACCCACTTCCACAGGATCTCGGTCGAGACCCAGCGCTGCGCGCGGTTGTTGCCCTGCGTGCTGACGATGTCGGCCGCCATGCCGTGGCCATAACCGCCGCGCGTGCTGCCTCCGTGATAGGAGCGGTCGGAGGCAGCCTTGAGGCCGCTCGCGATCGACTGGCGATAGTCGTCGCGGAATGCGCTGGTGATGCCCGGCGACAGGCCGGCGGCTTCGGCTGCGAGCAGCGTGCGGAACAGCTTCTTCTTGAAACTCTTGTCCATGCCGCCGATGACGTAGTCCATCATCGACATGCCGGCGCGCTCGGCCGCCTTCGGATCCTTCCAGCCGAAGTCCTGATCGACCAGCTTCGTGAAGCTACGCATCACCGTGACCGTCTTGCCCTTGCGCTTGACGGTGACGGCGCGCCGCTCCTGAACCTTGATAGTGTCCTCCTTGGCGGTGCGCTGATAGAGCGCCCAGAGGTAGCGGTCGATGCAGGCCTCCATGACGAAGCATTCGTCGAGCACGGCGACGGTATCGGCCGGCGGAGATGGCTTGCTTGCGGGCGTGACGGGGCCGCTTGCGATTGCCGCAGGCGACAGTGCGTCCGTCGTCACGATCTCAGTGGGATCCGCGGATGCGAGCTTGACGGGCTCTGGCGCGGGAGCAGGGTCAGCCTCGCTGACGATGGCTACCGGTTCAGGCGAAATCTGCGGCGCGGGCGCCGCCTCTGTCGGCAGGATCAGTGCCGGGTCGGCCGAAGCGAGCTTGATGGCTAAGGCGAGCCCCTCCGGCATTTCCTGCGCGGTCGCCGCCGGGGCAGGCGCCGCAGCGACGGCGGCGGCGATGTCGGCGGTCAAGGCGATGCCGTCCTCGATCGTTGCAGCGCGCGGCACGTCGGCGAGGTCGAGGCGACTAACATCCTTGGCGCGCGAGACGGCAGCCGCATTGGCACCGCTGTTCTCGATGAGGGCAGGCGCATGGGCGGAGAGAGACAACACCAGCCAGCCGGCGAGAACGGCCGAGGGACACGACACCGCCACTAGAAGAGACCGCCGATCGTTCATGACCCCTGCCTCCAAACGGTTCCGTCCGAACCATCTTGTCCGAACAGTCATGATGCAAACAGTTGACGAAACAGTCTTGCACGGAAAGGCAACGCAGCTCGTCGATTGTTCGGGGGATGGTGTGGCGGCGCAATGGCGCAATCGGCGGCTGCGGGCTTTTCGCGGCGGGTGTTGCCGAGTTGCAACGCGAGGTTCCACGCGGTGCTTTGCCTGAGGCCGTGCCGCAACTTTGCGGACGCTGCTGCGTTGGAGGCGCCATGACGCATCCCACGCTTCGTCCCATGGACGCCTTCGATCCCACCGAGCCCGCCATCCTGCACGATCGTCTTTCGGACACGATCATCACCTGGACCGCCGATCAGGCCGATGACTATCGCTGTGCCAGCAGGCCCGCTGGGGACGGAACCGTAGCTTGGAAGACCTATCTCTTCGATGGCTGGGGCAACGTGCTGGGTGGCTGAGTACCGCACGGGGCAGAAGGCCATGTCGCGGCCAGCGTGATTCGGCCAACGCCCTGTACGCATTAGGCATATCGCCATGCATCGCGCGCGCTGTTGCGATGCAGCAAAACATGTCGCAATGCAGCAAGACGCGCCTAAATAGGCTCCGACCTTCACTCTCGGAGCATCACCATGAACAAGAAGACTTTGTCGATCGCCGCCGCCATCCTGACCATCGTGGGCGGCACCGCCGCCGTCGCCGCCGAGCTGCCGACCTATCAGGCCAACGGCCTGCCGGTTTCGCCGCTGCAGGTGCGCGTGCTCGGGGCTGCGCATGTCGAGCAGCAGGTCGCCGCGCCCGCCACGGTCGCCTCGGTCCACCAGGCGAAGGTGCTCAGCCCCCGCAAGGTGACGACCGCGGACGTCACCACGGGCGCGGCCCGCTAAGACTGAGGTCGCCTGAGGCAGATGGGTCTCGCGCAGAGCGAGATTTCACCGCCTCGTGCGGCCATTGACATGATGACGCCGCATGCGCATTGCGCGTGCGGCAATTGCGTTCTACGCGGCATCGTCGCGATGTCTGCGTGCCAGCCCTGCAGCCGCGTGGGTTGAGCGGCGTAGCGCGCCGACATATCGCTTGATCCATGGATCAGCGGACGAGCGGCGCTGACGCTCTCACTCAAAAGAACGACGCAGCGCCGGCACTGCTCGGCGTGGTCTGCGGCCTTGCCGCGGCGCTGTTCTGGGCGCTCGGCTTTGCCGCCACGCGGCACGGCCTCAAGATCGGCTTCACGCCGGTCGATCTCCTGGTGCATCGCTATGTCTGGTCGGGGATCGCGTTCCTGCCGCTGGTGTTGCGCGCCGGAATCTCCGATCTCTGCGGCATCGGCTGGAGCAGGGGCCTCGTGCTGATGGTGCTCGGCGGCCCCGTGATGTCGCTGATCTCCTACAGCGGCTTCCTGTTCGTGCCGCTCGGCCATGGCAGCGTGATCCAGCCCTCTTGCGCGACGCTCGGCGGGTTGCTGCTCGCGGCGGTCGTGCTGAAGGAGCGGATCTCCGCCTCGCGGCTTGCCGGCGCGCTCGTTATCGTCGGGGGCCTCGGCGTGATCGGCGCGGAATCGATCGGCCATATCGGGGCCGACGGCATTCAGGGTGATCTGATCTTCGTGCTCGCCGGGTTCATGTTCGCCGGCTTCGGCGCGATGCTGCGCCGCTGGCGCGTCTCGGCCGTGCCGGCCGCGCTCGTCATCAACGTGCTGTCGCTGCTGCTGGTGCCGGTCTACGTCGCCACGGTCGGCCTCGCCCATATTGCGGCAATCGGCGTGACCGAGAACGCGATCCAGGCGCTTGTGCAGGGCGTGCTTGCCGGCCCCGCCGCGCTCTATCTCTACGCCGTCTCGGTTCAGCGCCTCGGCGTTGCCCGCGCCGCGGTGTTTCCGGCCTGCGTGCCGGCGCTGACGCTGCTCACCGGCTGGCTGCTGCTCGGCGAGCCGCCGACGATGTTGCAGACGGCAGGCCTCGTGACGGTGCTGTGCGGGTTCTACCTGGCACAACGGCAAAGCTAGCGGATCTCAAGCCTTCCGCACGAACTCCGATTTCAGATTCATCGCGCCGATGCCGTCGATCTTGCAGGCGATGTTGTGGCCGTCGCTGGCGTCCTGCAGGCGGATGTTGCGCACCTTGGTGCCGCCCTTGACGACCGAGGACGAGCCCTTGATCTTGAGATCCTTGATCACGATGACGCTGTCGCCGTCGGCGAGCACGTTGCCGTTGGCATCGCGCACGCCGGCATCCCGCGCCGTGTCCGCGGCCGCTTCCGCCGTGCCGCTCCATTCATGGCCGCATTCCGGGCAGACCCAGAGATCGCGGTCCTGATAGGCGTGCTCGGAGCTGCAGGCCGGGCATTTCATCGTGTCGGTCATGTCTGTCTCGTCTCAACGGTTCGTTCGCGGCGCGACCGTAGAGGCGGGAACCGGGAAAGCAAGGAAAAGCTGCAAGCCGCACGGCAGGGCCTCGCCTGCCGGTGCGATATCACCGAAACAGCGCGACGAAGATCACGTAGAGCCAGCCCAGGATGCCGTGGATGATCGCCCACAGGATCGAATGGTTGTTGGTGTAGGAGATCGCGATGGCGAGCGCCGAGCCGAATCCCACGCCGTATTTCGCGCCCTCGACGCGGACGCCGTAATAGCGGTTGCCGTTCATGGTGATGTCTCCTGAATCGTCGGATGAGCGCCGAGCCTATGCGGTCGCCGTGATCCTGGCGAGCGGCATGATCAATCGACCGACGTCGCCCGCGCGGGATTGAGCTGCGTCAACGGCATTACGCGTTAGGGTCGTATCCTCTCGCCGAATGACCACCGGAGGCGAAGCGATGGACGACACGCTCAGAGCAAAAATCCAGGCCTTGCTGGACCAGCACCGCACGATGCGGATCGCAACCGTTCGCCCGGATGGCTGGCCGCAGGTGACGACCGTCGGCTACGCCAACATAGGCTTCACCATCTACTTCCTCTGCGGCATCGACAGCCAGAAGGCGCAGAACCTGTCCCGGGACGACCGCGTCTCGCTGGCGATCGACGACGACCCGGCGGAAGTGATGGAGATCACCGGCCTGTCCATGGCGGCGCGGGCGGTGGCCGTGACCGATCTGGCCGAAGCCGAGAAGGCGATCGCGCTGCTGATGGCGCGCTATCCCGAGCAGAAGGCCCTGGGCCTGACGGTGCCAAAGCCTTCCGAGGTGCGGCTGATCCGCCTCACGCCGACGGTGATCTCGCTGCTCGATTATTCCAAGGGATTTGGCCACACCGATCTCGTGACGTGCTGATGACGCGCGCGGTGGTCTGCGAAGACGAGCGGTCATCCGCTCCTCCCTTGACGCAGATCAACCCGGCCTTTCCTTGCAAATCTAGGTTCGATCGATGATTCAATCGCGGTGAGGTTTGGCGATGTCGCACACTGTTCGAATCTCCATCGGCATCGTCATCCTGATCGCCTTGTCGCTGCTGTTCCTCTTCAGCGTCGTCCACACCGCCGCGGGGGCCCCAAGGCCCGGCTCGCGCACGATCGCCGAAGGACAGCGCCTGGCGCAGGCGTGGTGCCAGTCGTGTCACGCGGTCGAGCGGCACATGACCGATTTCTTCGACGAAGCGCCGAGCTTCCAGGCCATCGCAGACCGGCAAGGCACCACCGCGCTGTCGCTCAAGGTGTTCTGGCGGACCAGCCATCGGAACATGCCGAACCTGGTGATCTCGCCGGAGCAGGCGGATGCGCTCTCGGCCTATATCCTCAGCCTCAAGAGCGAATGAGGGACCGGCCAAAGCACATCTTTGCGAAAACAACCCCATGCACAGTAGGCATGGCCATGGAATCGCTGGGGATTTGATCTGACTTCGGCGATACCGAATTTCGTTTGCGCCGTCGGGCAAAACAGGTGCATGATGTCACGGTGGAGTCCCCTCGACGTCCAGGCGCTCGATGCGTAGCCTCCGCCCGTAACGCGCGACGAGCCCGCCATGTCCTTCCTTCTCAACATCGACGTCCCCGACGTCGCCAAAGCCACGACCTTCTACACCGAAGCCTTCGGCCTGACGGTCGGCCGCCGCTTCGGCGCCGACTTCGTCGAGCTCAACGGCTGGCCGGCGCCGGTGTATCTCCTGACCAAGCAGGCCGGCACGATCGGCGCCGGCGGCGACCGCCGCCGCTACGAGCGGCATTGGACGCCCATGCATATCGACGTCGTCGTTGACGACGTCGACGCCGCCGTCGCGCGTGCGCTCAGTGCGGGTGCGATCCTCGAGGCGCCCGCGCGCGATGCGCCCTATGGCCGGATCGCGATGCTGGCCGATCCGTTCGGGCACGGGTTCTGTCTGCTGGCGTTCAGCGCGAGAGGGTATGACGCGTTGTTGGGGAGTTCGTAGTTCGCGACCGGGCTACGATCGCCAGCGGGACAGCGAAGCCAGAATCGGGGCGGCATGCCAAAGCAGGCGAAAAGCAAATCGACGAGGAAGCTGAAGACCTACCAGACCTCGCTCGGGTTCTACGATCAGGCGATCGCCGCGCCCTCGATGAAGGCAGCGCTGCAGGCCTGGGGCGCCAGCTCCAACCTGTTCCATCAGGGCGCGGCGAAGGAGACCGACGACCCCGACATCGTCGCGGCGACCATGGCGAAGCCGGGTGTCGTGCTCAGACGTCCGGTCGGCTCGGACGGCCCGTTCACCGAGAGTGCGGAGCTGCCGACCGATCTCGGCGAGGGCAAGTCCGAACGCAAGCCCAAGAGGTCGCCCAAGAGCAAATCCAGGAAGCGCACGGCCAGGACCGCAAGGAAACCGTCCCGCAAGATCGACGATCAGGCGGCGCGCAAGGCTGCGGCGGCATTCGAGAAGGAGGAACGGCGGCGCGAAGCCGAGCGAAGGAAAGAGGAGGCCGCCCGCGCCAGGGAACGCGCGCGCCGGGAGAAGGCTGTCGCGACAGCGCAGGCGGCGTTTGACAAAGCGAGGCGGGAGCACGAGGCGCGGGCGGAGGAGATCGAAGCCGAGCGGACCGCGCTCGACGAACGCGCCGAGGCCGAGCAGGACCGCTGGGACAAGCAGCGGATGAAGCTGGAGCAGGCGCTGCGCCGGGCGCGGGAGTAGCTTGCGCAGGCCGGGAGGGATTCCTTTACCACGCCATCCAGTCCCGGCCGAACCGCCGGACGTTTAGGAGTTGCGCCAAAGTTCTGCGGTATCCTCGCTGTGATTGCGGATGCGTCGGACACGCCGTGCGACGCCGCCGCACGATCACGGGATCTGTCATGAGCGATCATCGCGCCGCAGTCAGGCATCACACCTTGCGCACCGGCATCGTCGAATTCGACAACGGCACCGGCAGCACCGTCAGCGTGCCCTGTACGATTCGCGACGTCTCCGGCACCGGCGCGCGACTGCAACTCAACTCCTCGCTATGGGTCGCCGAAGCGTTCACGCTGGTTTTCGCGAGCGGCCTGCGCAAGGCCTGCCGCGTTGCCTGGCGCAAGGAGCGGCTGATCGGCAGCGCGTTTGCGGACGGCTATGCCAGCGTGGACGAGCAGGCCGCCATGATGACCGCGGGGGAACAGGCCCGGCACCGCCTCGGCATCGGCGCGCGCGTCAAGGCGGCGCGCGAAAAGCGCGACTACACGCAAGCCCAGCTCGCCGAGCGCCTCAGCGTGACGCCGGCGTTCGTGGTGCAGGCCGAGCAGGGCGAGGTAGACATTCCACTGTACCAGCTGATGCACATCGCCGATCTCTTGATGGTCGGCCTCGACGGGCTCGTGGCGGGCCCGGCGCCGGAGGAGGTGGATGCGGCGTAGGACGTCACGGTCCGTCGCCCGGTCTCGGTCCGTTCGCATTGCGCGCGCTGAAATGCCGTTCAAAAGCGGGCGTCTCGAAGGATGGCCGCAGAAAAACTCGCGCGAAATTTGCTTGCCTTGCCCGGCATCCTTTTGCACTCTCGCTGAGAAGGAGACCAACGCATGACAAAGATGACCGTCGCCTATGCGCTCGGAACGGCCCTGGTGCTCAGCCTCGCAACATCGGCTGCCGACGCAAAGCCGCGGAAGCAAGTGGTTCGCGCACCGCAGGAGCGGCTGATCGTCACGGCGCCGGTGCTGCGGCCGACGCCGTGGGACTACAACATCGTTCCGCGCTATCGCTATCGTCCCGAGGACGACAAGGTCGATCCCTACGGTCCGCCGCTGGTGCCGTCCTATGTTCGCTACGAGGGATGGCGCTGGCCGTATTGGTGGTAGAGCCGGGCCACGCGCGTGGTCTCGTAGCCCGGATGAGCGAAGCGATATCCGGGGTGATTCGGCAACGGAAGTCCCCGGATGTCGCTTCGCTCATCCGGGCTACGGCTAATCGCCGCCCTCCGCCGCAAGCCGCAGAAACTGCCGCTTCATCGCGTTGACCCTGGCGAGGTAACCCGCGACGAGGTGATCGCCGCAGCGCTCGCCGGCGAGCATCTGAAACTTGCGGCGCGCATAGGCCGTGGCGGGGCCTGCGCCGCAGAGATGGATGAAGGCGGCCAGATCCTGCTTCTGCGTCGCGTTTGCCTTGATATCGTCCGCGAGGGAGAGAACCAGCGCCATTTGGCGGTCGAGATACACCGAGGCCAGCTCGATGGCGTGGCTCGGGACCGCGCGGATGTAGAAGCTGGTGAAGCCGCAGCCGGTCTGCGTGACCGCGTTGCCGCGAACACAGAACCGCGCGGCCTCCGCGAAGGCCGGGTCGGTCATCTGGAACAGGCCGACCGCGCTTGAGGCGGGCCGGTAGATCGCCAGTGGATTGAAGCTCCATCGCCAGCGCCAATAGGTGCGCGCCACCGGATTGCCCGAGCTCTCGACCTGCGCCAGCGCGGCCAGCAATTCCGGCGGGATCGTCGCGGTGGAAGCTTTCCGGAATAGCGGACCGTAGCTCGCCCAAGTCTCCGCCGGCTCCTTGTCGAGGGCGTGGCCGACGAGGACGAACAGCTCAGTCGGCTTGCGGATCAACTGAAAGGCGATGTTCAGAAGCGCGACGGCCGCAAGCAGCACCGCCACGCTGCCTCCGATCCTGACCGTCCGCGGTGCGCGCGCGAACCTCCTTCGAACCCACCGAGCGCTCCGCCGGACGCTGCGAAGGCGGGAGAGGAGGCTCTTGCTTTTGGTTGGCATGGGCTGTGAGCGCGCAATCGCGGAGACTGTGGACCTGGTTGGCGCTGTCTACCACGTGAAGCGGGCCGCAGATCCCGCATTTGAGAGCGGCTTCCGCAGGCAATCCGCTTCCCTTATGCGAACGTCCCGGGTTGAGGGGATTTGCGGGGCGGCGAAGGTGTAGCCCGCGTCCCGCCCCGCTGCAGGCGGAGCGAGACGGTTACTTGGACCAACTCGCTCAGATCAGGAAGTCGGTCGCGTGCAAGCTCGCCGCCTGGACGCCGTCGAGCGTGATGGTGTCGTTCGCCGAGAGATGAATCACGGCATCGCCAGCGGTGTTGTCGCTGATCAGTTTCGACAGCGCCGCCCAGTCCGCAAACCCATAGTCTTGCACGTTGATCAGGTCGTGCTCGGTCACGGTACTGCCGACCGCCTTGTTGCCTTGATCGAAGTCGGTGACGAGATCGTTGCCGGAGCCGGTGTTGAAGACGAAGGTGTCGCTGTTGCCGCCGCCGGAAAGCTGGTCATCGCCGGCGCCGCCGTTGAGGATATCCCTGCCGCCGGTGATCGAGCCCGGCGTGGCTGGGGCATAGCTCGCGGCATCGCCATAGAGGTGATCGTAAGTTGCCCCGCCGGTGAGGATATCGTTACCGCCCTGGGCATTGCCGGACATGGTCCGCGCATCGCCGTAGAGCTCCGGGTGCGCAAACTGGATGGTGTCGATGCCATCGAATTCGAGCGTGAGAATGTCATCTCCCCCTCGAGCATTGTCGGTCAGCGAGGTCACCGAATCTCCGTAGCCAAATCCGCCGGTCATGACGACCTCGGTGCCTAAGGTGAAGGTGATGTTGTCATTGCCGCCATGCGCATCGCCGCCGATGGAGCCGATGGCATCGCCGCTGGCTGTCGCAAAGCCCTGCAGGGTGTCCACATCGATTGCGAGCGTGTCATTGCCGCCCTGCGCCGTGCCGGTCATGGAACCACCGGCATCGCCGGCGTACACGTGGTCGTAGCTTCGCCAGCCCACCGCGCTCGTGATGGTGTCGCTGCCGCCGTGCGAATTGCCGGACATGTCGCCGGCGACATCCCCGAAAACATGCACGTCGGTGTAAAGCGAGTCGGCCCCGACACTGATCGTGTCGTTGCCGCCCCTGGCGTCGTCGGTCATCGCCCCGGCGTCGCCGACCACGAGGAAGGCATTCCAGCCGTAGCTGCCAGTCACGGTCAGGGTGTCGTTGCCGCCGCGGGAGTGGCCATGCAGCGTCGTGTTGTCCTCGCCGAAGATCGTGACGTCCACTTCAGGCTGGGTGACGGTGACCGTCACGGTGTCGTTGCCGCCCCAGGCATCCGTGGCGGTCGGGAAATTCGGATCGCCGTAGAGGGTTTCGATTTGACCAAACTGGTCGAGCAGGACGTCGATGGTGTCGTTTGGCAGATATTGCATGGCGTAACTCCCATTTCGTTGCAATCTCCGATGTCGCCCCATGCGCCACGGAGCGACATCGCGGCTTTTCGATTCAGTTCCTCAGATGATGAAGTCGGTCGGATGCAGGTTCGCCGTCTTGACGCCGTCCAGCGTGATCGCATCATTGGCCGACAGGTGGATCACGGCATCGCCGGCGGTGTTGTCGCTGATCAGGCTCGACAGTGCCGCCCAGTCGGCAAAGCCGTAGTCTTGCACGTCGATCAGATCGTGCTCCGCCGCGGTGCTGCCGACGGCCCTGTTGCCCTGATCGAAGTCGTTGATCGTGTCGTTGCCGGAACCGGTGTTGAAGACGAAGAGGTCGCTGTTCCCCCCGCCCCACAGCTGGTCGTCGCCGGCTCCGCCGTTCAGCGTGTCGATGCCGCCGGTGATCGAGCCGGGCGATGCGGGTTCATAGGTCCGTGCATCGCCATACATGAAGTCCCGGCCGGCGCCGCCGTCGAGGATATCGTTGCCGCCCTGGGAATGACCCGCCATGACCGGCGCGTCGCCGAACACCGACGAGATCGCATCCGCGTACTGGCCGTCGATCTCGACGGTGAGGACATCGTCGCCGCCCTGGGCAAAATCCATCAGGGACGTCGACGAATCCCCCGACAGGGATGCGCCGGATATGGGGCTGTCGCCGTTCAGCGTGACGGTCAAGCTGTCGTTGCCGCCTTGCGCAAGGCCGCGCAGGGAACCGATGGCGTCGCCGCTGACCGTCGCCGCGCCGTCGATGGTGAGCACGCTGACATCGAGCGTGTCGTTGCCACCGTGCGAGGTGTCGATCATGGAGCCGCCGGCATCGCCCGCGAACAGGTTGGCGCCACCGCGCCACCCGATCGACCCGGTGATGTCGTCATTGCCGCCCTGCGCATTGCCCGACATGTCGCCCGCGACATCGCCGAAGGCCGAGACAGTGGTGTAGACCGTGCCATGGGCATCCGCGACGATGGTGTCGTTGCCGCCCCTGGCGTCGTCGATCATCGATTGGGTGTCGCCGACCACGAGGCCGGTGTTCCAGCCGCCGCCGATGTCGGCGATGAGCGTGTCATTGCCGCCTTGCGAGTGATCAAGCAGCATCGTGTGGTCATCGCCGAAGATCGTCAGGCGCGTATTGAGCTCCGTGACGGTGGCCGTCACGGTATCGTTGCCGCCCCAGACGTCCCTGGCTGCGGGAAAGCCGGGGTCTCCGTAGACGGTCTCGATCTGACCAAACTGGTCGAGGGTGACGTCGATGGTATCGTTCGGCAGATGCTGCATGGCGTAGCTCCCATTTCATTATCGGAAGCGGGCCTGACGCCTGCAGAGTTTCTTGCAAGTCGCGTTGTTGACCACGCTTCAGGGGAGAAATCTACCTTTGGTAGATGGCAGAGATTTGTAGGAATTCGGGAGAGAGTTTGGTGGCGTGCATGGAACCGCGGCAGCGTTCGTCGAGATCGCCACGGCAAGTTTGCGCGTCCCGTGAAGACGGCGAGGGTTAACACATTGGACATTTCTTTGCGGTCATTTTCACGACCTTAGTCAGCAAAGAGGCACCATGTCCGACATCACCATTCCCGGCGGCAAGATCCGTTCCTTCGTCGAGCGGATCGAGAACCTCGACAGCGAAATGCAGGAGTTGAGCGAGCAGAAGAAGGAAGTCTTCGCGGAAGCGAAGGGCGAGGGCTTCGACGTGAAGATCCTCAAGGAGATCATCAAGCTGCGCAAGGAAGACAAGAACGAGCGCGACGAGCGCGAAAGCCTGCTCGACCTCTACATGCGGGCGATGGAAACGGCCTCGCCGGAGCAGGCGAAGGCGGCGTGAGAGCATTGGGTTGATCGGTGAGGGAGAGATGGCCGCGATCGCTGGGATTGCGGCCGTCATGCGGTGGCAACCACGAAGAAGTGGAGCGCAGCAGAACCCACCGTCATTCCGGGGCGCGCGAAGCGCGAGCCCGGAATCCATTGCGCCACTCGTCGTGCCGATGGATTTTCGGGCTCGCGCCCAAGCGGGCGCGCCCCGGAATGACGGCGCAAAGGGTGTCTTCGTCGGAACGGCAGTGGCTCGTAGGATGGTTAGAGCGAAAGCGAGAACCCATCAATAGTCGTCGAGGAATGATCGGTTTCGCAAGGGCTCTGCCCATCCTACGAGCTGTTACCGTAATCATCGGTTCACCGATCCTGATCGAACAGTCGTGATCGGTGTTGCTTGCGGCACAGCGTAACTCGCCCTACGGGCTAAAAGTTCGCGCCCGACGCCATCAGCACGGCACCGGCGGCCATCAGAACGATTCCCGGCCAGTTCGATGCGATCCCAAGAAATCCCAGGCCGCGGCGAGGCGGCTCCAGCGTGCCGCGAACCGGTCGAGAGGAATCCCGACCGCTAAGGGGCCCCCGCCAAATCGTGGCGCGCAGCATGTACAGGAGTCCACCAAAGATGAGCAGCGCGCCAAGTCCCGTCAGGAACATTTTCGCCTCTCAACTTGTCACTGCCCACCCGTAACGGAGGCAGTACATTTCAAAGCAACAGCGGACGAATAAGTTCCGCTACTCAAGCGCCGCGGGATGGGTTGGGGCCTTGCAAGACCCTTCACTTTCGGCGCAGCAGTCGATGGGTATCACTTCCGCGCTCGCTCGCCGAGCTACGGTGGATAAGCCGCTCTATGCCTCACATCCTGGGGGCCGACCGTTGGCTCATTCCTGCCGGCTCTCGCTGGTGGGAGATCCCACATTCATGAAAATTCGTTCGAGAGGAACGGGGCGTTGGGTCCATTCGTTGCATTGCGGGGCTCTTGGGAGGAAGACGTCATGAAAGCAATGATCATTGCGCTTTCGGCTGCCGTTGTCATGGCTACAGCCCCAGCCGTGTTTGCTCAGGGTGTATCCAGCAAGACGCCAGGTCATGAGATGCAGCAAATAGGTTCCAAAAAGGGCGAGCCGGGCGCTTCCAGCTATGCTCTTGGGCATAAGAAGAAGCACGCCAAGTCCTCGAAGAGCACCGGCCCCGGTGCCTCGAGCTACGCTCCAGGACAAACCACAGGACAGACCACCGGCGCGAGCACGAGGCCGACCACCGGCTCGAAGTCAGGGTACTGAACTCCAGGCGGTCCTCAAGCGCGTAAGGTGGGTTAGCTCCGCGACGGCGCAAAGCGCAGTTCGCGTGGCGTAACCCACCTCGTTCATCCCGGCGCGCGGAACTGCCGTCAGTGACGCATCGCGCGGATTTCGAGCGTCGTCTGGGTGAGCCTGGCCACGAACCCCTCAAAATGCATGACCCTTTGTCTGGTCAATTGTTCATGCAACTCGGTGATCTTCTGGGATTCGGCGACAAACGAATCGCTCGCCTGCTTCGCGTACGCCATCTGAAGCTCAAACGCCTCGACGGGTGAACGCGCCGCCGCGAGCTTTCCCAGAAAGCTCCAGGCTTGCTCGAGCGACGTCCTGATGTAGTCGCTATAGGCGTCGGCAATTGCCTGCGTGCTGGCCTGGAAGGGTTCGACCGGCGCGACGGGCGGGCTTGCAGCGATCTCCATCCCGGGCGACTCGTCCGGCAAGGCTGCAGCCGAAGGTATCTCCCCACTGATCTCTCGGCCCGGCTTTTGCTCGGAATCTTGCCTGTTCTCCGCCGAGGCATCCGACAATAGATGCGCTGCACTTGCGCGTTGCTCGCCGGCCCCGGTCCGTTGTCCCGACTTCTTCTTACCGCCGCGCCGGCCGGATTTTCCCGTCGGCTTGTTGTCCACCGCACTCAACATTGCAAATGGCTCCCGAATATCGATGAAGCCGCGAGCCTCCGTCGCGTTTGCGCTGAAATCGCGATTGTGGGCTGTCGCTTGCGTGGCGGCCATGTGGTGAGATTTTGCCGCTGCATGTTTGATGCATCCGGCAAGAAGTCGCCGATCCTGATCGCTGCGGGATTGCCGTGGCGCACCGGCATCGAAATTCTGGCGCCGACAATCAATAGCGGCCGCCGCTGCCCTTTTGCTGGGTGATCCAGTCCGACAATGATTTGGGCTTCGATTTCGCAATCCGACCCGCTGATACCTTCGGAGCGTCGCGGAGGCCGTTCGTCGGACCGGTGCGCGGCGCTTGCGTTGCGATGACGCGCTGCGCGGCAGCCGACGATGCCTCCGCGGCTTCCTTCTCCAGGCGCAACTGTTTCAATCGCGCCATCTTGATGCGCTCCGCCTCGACTTCGGGTCGGTCGGCGAGCTGCGGCCTGTGTTGAGCAAGCTCGGCCGGGACCAGGACACCGAGAATGGTCGTCTCGCCGAGCGCCTTGCAGGCTTCGAGCCGATGCAGTCCCTCGACCAGAACGAGGCGGTCTCCGTCGCGCCGAACGGAAATGGGCGCCTGCTGTCCGATCTCCAGAATGCTTTCCGCGATCTCCCCGACGATCTCGGGCTTGATGGCCTTCTGCTTCGTGGGAACGAAGATCTTCTCGATCGGGAAGCTTTCCGGTTTGGGCATAATCTGACTCCGCTTCTACCGGGCCCGTCGGAACCCATGCCGGTTGGGTGGAGTTTAGGAGGGAAGGGCTCGACCGCAAGGGCAATTCGGAGGAATGCGGTGTGCACCTAATCGGGGGCGCATGCGAAAGTCGGCCGAAGTAGCCCAGATTCGGCGATAGCGAACGAATTTAGTGCACTGTCACCGTTTCCACGTTTCGGCGCGGCGCTCGGCCTACGCCGCGTGCTCCGTCGATCGGGTAACATCCCCACGTCCCGCAAGCAGGCCAGCGATGGAGATATCCTCGTCGAGCGCTTCCCAATGCAGCCCGACGCGGCTCAGCTCGACTCGGTCGCGCTCGTCAGGCGTTGCGTGCAGCAGGCGTGGAAACCACGCCAACGGAATTCCGAGCGTCCGGCCGTCCGACAGTTCGACCCACATCGTGTGTTCGTCAAAGCGAACGCTAGTTGCCGAAATGGTCATGCCAAGCCTTCAGGAGAAGATCGCGGTTGTCCTCGACGACGCCAGGATATTCGAAAGTTCCCGCGGATTGAAGCCATAACTATCGGCGATCGATACGGCCGGTTCGAGCCAGATCTTGGCATCCCGGCCGCCGCCCTTGACGTGAATATGCGCCGGCTCGGGCGGCTGCCCCTCGTTCGAGAAGAAGTAGTAGCGCAAGCCGCCCTGGCGTAATGCAACCGGCATCGATGCCTCCAGGCGGCTTGCGCTGTTGGTATCAGCTACACCCCGTCGTGCTGCCGCACGTATCGCACTTCATGCAGGTCCCATTCCTCACCAGCGTGAAGTTGCCGCACTCCGAGCACATCTCGCCCTCGTAGCCCTTGGCCTTGGCTTCGGCGCGGCGCTCGGCCTTGGTGGGGACGAGCGTTTGCGCGGTGCCGGCCTTGCTCCATTGGAGTTGCTCGAGCTTCTCCGTCGGCGACAGATCGTGGCTCGCTTCCTGCTTCAGGGCGACGGCGCCTTCGAGGGCGTCACTGAGGCGGGCGCTCGCGCCATGCGAGGCCATCGCCGTGACCTTGCTGCCGCCTGAGGGAGCGCTGTCGTTGCCTTGGCTGACCGCGGTCGAGCCGCCGCGCATCACGAACAAATTGTCGGTGCGGGAGCGGGTGAGGCCGCGCGAGACCAGCTTGGTCGCGTGGTGGCCGCTGTCCTCGTCCGGCTCCTTGCCTTCCTCGACGCCCTTGCCCAGCGCGTCGAAGCCCGTCTCGTTGGGATCGACGTGGGCGAGGTCGAAGCGGGAGAGGTAGCTCACCGCGAGTTCGCGGAAGACGTAGTCGAGGATCGAGGTCGCGTACTTGATGCTGTCGTTGCCCTGCACGGGGCCCGCCGGCTCGAAGCGGGTGAAGGTGAAGGCGTCGACATATTCGTCGAGCGGCACGCCGTATTGCAGGCCGAGCGACACCGCGATGGCGAAGTTGTTGATGAAGGAGCGGAGCGCCGCGCCTTCCTTGTGCATGTCGATGAAGATCTCGCCGAGACGGCCGTCGTCATATTCGCCGGTGCGCAAGTAGACCTTATGTCCGCCGACGACCGCCTTCTGGGTGTAGCCCTTGCGGCGGTCCGGCATCTTCTCGCGCTCGCGCATCACGATGATGCGCTCGACCAGCTTCTCGACGATCTTCTCCGAGACCTGGGCCGCGCGCGCGGCCATCGGCTTCTCGTAGAGGGTCTCGACCGCATCGTCCTCGTCCTCGTCGTCGCTGATGAGCTGCGAGTTGAGCGGCTGGGAGAGCTTGGAGCCGTCGCGATAGAGCGCGTTGGCCTTCAGGGCGAGCTTCCACGACAGCATGTAGGCGGACTTGCAGTCCTCCACCGTGGCGTCGTTCGGCATGTTGATGGTCTTGGAGATCGCGCCCGAGATGAAGGGCTGGCTAGCTGCCATCATGCGGATGTGGCTCTCGACCGAGAGGTACCGCTTGCCGATCTTGCCGCAGGGGTTGGCGCAGTCGAACACCGGATAGTGCTCGGCCTTGAGGTGCGGGGCACCTTCCACCGTCATCGCGCCGCAGATGTGGACGTTGGCCGCCTCGATCTCGCGTTTTGTAAATCCGACGGCCTGAAGGAGATCGAAGCCCGGCGCGGCAATGGCTTCAGCGCCAATGCCCAACTGGTCGCGAATAAAATCCTCGCCGAAGGTCCACTTGTTGAAGGCGAACTTGATGTCGAAGGCGGTCGGCAGGGCCTTCTCGACCTTGGCGATGGCCTCATCGGTGAAGCCCTTGGACTTCAGCGTGGTGACGTTGATGCCGGGGGCGTTCGCCAGCGAGCCGTGGCCGACGGCGTAGGCCTCGATCTCGGCGATCTCGCTCTCGCGATAGCCGAGCGCGCGCAGCGCGGCCGGCACGGCGCGGTTGATGATCTTGAAGTAGCCGCCGCCGGCGAGCTTCTTGAACTTCACCAGGGCGAAGTCGGGCTCGATGCCGGTGGTGTCGCAATCCATGACGAGGCCGATCGTGCCGGTCGGCGCGATGACAGTGGTCTGGGCGTTGCGATAGCCGTGCGTCTCGCCGAGCTCGAGCGCCGCATCCCAGGCCGCCTGGGCGTGGCTGACGAGGTCGGGCTGCGGGCAGGAGACGAGGTCGAGCGGCACCGGGTTGACGCTGAGCGCTTCATAGCCGTTGGACTGGCCGTGCGCGGCGCGGCGGTGGTTGCGGATCACGCGCAGCATGTGCTGAGCGTTCTTCTTGTAGCCGGGGAAGGTGCCGAGCTCGGAGGCGATCTCCGCCGAGGTCTTGTAGGTGATGCCGGTCATCACGGCGGTCAGCGCGCCGCAGAGCGCGCGGCCTTCCTTGCTGTCATAGGGCAGGCCCATGGTCATCAGGAGGCCGCCGATATTGGCGTAGCCGAGGCCGAGCGTGCGGAACTCGTAGGAGAGCTCGGCGATCGCCTTGGACGGGAACTGCGCCATCATGACGGAGATTTCCAGCACGATGGTCCAGAGCCGGCACAGGTGCTCGTAACCCTCGACGTCGAAGCGCTTGGTCTCGGTGTTGTAGAACGTCAGCAGGTTCGCCGAGGCGAGGTTGCACGCCGTGTCGTCCAGGAACATGTATTCCGAGCACGGATTGGAGGCGCGGATGTCGCCGGACGCCTTGCAGGTGTGCCAGTCGTTCATCGTGGTGTTGAAGTGCAGGCCCGGGTCGGCCGAGGCCCAGGCGGCGTAGCCGATCTTCTCCCAGAGGTCGCGCGCCTTCAGCGTCTTCGTCACCTTCTTGGAGGTGCGGGCGGTCAGATTCCAGTCGCCATCGGTTTCGACCGCGCGCAGGAAGTCGTCCCGCAGCGAGACCGAGTTGTTGGAGTTCTGGCCTGATACCGTGAGGTAGGCTTCGCTGTCCCAGTCGGTGTCGTAGGTGTCGAACTGGATGTCCTTGTAGCCCTGCTTGGCGAACTGGATGACGCGCTTGATGTAGTTGTCGGGCACGAGGCTGCGGCGCGCCAGCTTGATCTCGCGGCGCAGGGCAGGGTTCTTCTCGGGGTCGAAGCAATCGTCGCCCGAGCCTTCGCAGTTCACGCAGGCCTTCAGCACCGCCTTCAAGTGCTTCTGGTTGATCTTGGATCCCGTGACGAGGGCGGCGACCTTCTGCTCCTCCTTCACCTTCCAGTCGATATAGGTCTCGATGTCGGGGTGATCGACGTCGACCACGACCATCTTGGCGGCGCGGCGCGTGGTGCCGCCGCTCTTGATCGCACCCGCAGCGCGGTCGCCGATCTTGAGGAAGCTCATCAGGCCGGACGAGCGGCCGCCGCCGGAGAGCTTTTCGCCTTCGCCGCGCAGGCGCGAGAAGTTGGAGCCGGTGCCGGAGCCGTATTTGAACAGGCGGGCCTCGCGGACCCAGAGGTCCATGATGCCGCCCTCGTTGACGAGGTCGTCACCGACACCCTGGATGAAGCAGGCATGCGGCTGCGGATGCTCGTAGGCGGACTTGGACTTGGTCAGCTTGCCGGTGAAGGGGTCGACGTAATAATGGCCCTGGCCGGGGCCGTCGATGCCATAGGCCCAGTGCAGGCCGGTGTTGAACCATTGCGGCGAGTTCGGCGCGACCATCTGCATGGCGAGCATGTAGCGGAGCTCGTCGTAGAAGGCCTGGGCATCGTCGTCGGACGAGAAATACTTGCCCTTCCAGCCCCAATAGGTCCAGCAGCCGGCGAGGCGGTCGAACACCTGCTTGGCCGAGAGCTCGCTGACATAGCGCTCCTTCTCGGGGAGAGCGGCGAGGGCATCGGTGTCGGGCACGGAGCGCCAAAGGAAGGAGGGGACGGATTCCTCCTCGACCTTCTTCAGGCGCGCCGCAACGCCCGCTTTGCGGAAATATTTCTGGGCGAGCACGTCGGAGGCGACCTGCGACCACTCGGCCGGCACCTCGACATTCTCAAGCTTGAACACGACCGAGCCGTCGGGATTGCGAATCTCCGACGTGGTCAGGCGGAATTCGATTCCCGCATAAGGTGACTGTCCCGAAGTGGTGTGGCGCCGCTCAATCCGCATGGTCTTGCCCCGTCCTTAATCTTTGACCGGTCCCGCCCCTCGTTGAGGGCGTGCCGGGTCGACATTTCGTTTCGCGGCGCCTTCCGGCCGTCCGGCCTTCGGTCACCGCAGTTCAGCCGGTGGATCCGGCCCTGTTTTTTCCCGGCGCGACGTCGATGCGTGCATCGATCATCCCGCCGGCACGTCCACACCCATCCGCCCCCAAGGGGATGTGCGCGACATGCGTTCAACGCCCCACAACGCCGCTACTTCTCTCACTTCACGCAGGTGTCACTTCGGCACCACCGCGAAGTCTACCTTCCGAGCCTGTTGCCGGCCCGTTCCGGCGCCCCCGGGGAGTCCGCATGTCGAGGGCAGACAAGCCCTCATCCCGCTGCCTTCGTCTGGCTTGGCGGAGTGCAGTCTTGCGGACCCTTTGGGGGAGTGCCGGCGGGACGCAAACTCACTCGCGCCGAACGGACCGAAAGCTAGGACTCTCCGTTGCGCCCGTCAAGAACTAGTGCGAGTTCCTGAATCAAATACTAAATATGGTGGATTGTGGGGGATAACAGGGGTCTTCGCCGCGCCTGTTGTGGAGCCAAGTATCAGTGAGTCCTCAGAGATTCCCAACCGAAAAAATTCGTATCCGGCGAGCTGCGGAGGCTTCATCCCGCTGTTCACAGGGCAGGTATATTTTTCCGGACCGGGATTGCGCCAGGGGGACTCACGTAGCCCTACGGAAGGTGAGGGCAGGCATGCCCGCCGGGACGGTGGTTCGGCCCGCGAATCCGGGCCAAGCTGACCGCGAGATTTTGCCGGATTGCCCACATGCATGATTCGACTCGCCGGGATGCGCGGCCGCGCATCGCCCCGGCCGGCCTGATGTTCCTTGCGATCACCTCGATCGGCTGGGGCTTCAACTGGCCGGTGACGAAATTCCTGCTGGCCGAGCTGCCGCCGCTGACCCTGCGCGGGGTGACCGGCGTGCTCGGGGCGGTGCTGCTGGCGCTGCTCGCGGTGATGCGCCGGCAAAGCCTGCGGGTGGAGGGCGCGATCTGGCCGCGCCTGCTGACCGCGGCCGTGCTCAATGTCACCGGCTGGATGGTGCTGATGGGGCTGGCGCTGCTCTGGCTGCCGGCGAGCGAGGCGGCGCTGATCGCCTATACCATGCCGGTCTGGGCCTCCATCATCGCCTGGCCGGTGCTGGGGGAGCGGCCGACGGTCCTGCGTACGCTCGGGCTGGTGCTGGCCTTCGCGGGGCTCGCCTCGATCATGGGTGGCAACGGCTTTGCCGCCAGCGCTTCGAAGCTGCCGGGCATCATCATGGTGCTCGCCGGCGCATTCGGCTTCGCCCTCGGCACGGTGCTCTCGAAGAAATACCCGATTCACCTGCCGCCGCTCTCGGCGGCGGCCTGGCAGATCGGGATCGGCTGCCTGCCGATCTCGATCGTCGGCCTCCTGATCGAGACCACACATTTGTCCAACGTGACGCCGCTCGGCTGGTGGCTTCTGGTCTATTCGGTCGTCGGGCAGTTCTGCATCGCCTATGTCAGCTGGTTCGCGGCGCTGGCGCGCCTGCCGGCCTCCGTCGCCGCGATCGGGACCATGGCGGTGCCGGTCATCGGCGTCGTCGCCTCGGCGATCGCGCTGGGCGAGCCGCTCGGGGCAGGGCAGATCGCGGCGCTGGTCTTCACGCTGGCCGCCGTGGTGCTGGCGACGCGGTAGAAGCGTGATAAAGCCATTCCGCGCTAGGTGTCCGGACGCCGGGGTATCAGTGGTCCTGAAGCTCTTTCTCTCGCCCGCGTTGTGCCGAGCCCGGCGGTTTCCACGAGAGGTCAGCAGGTGCGACAGCAAAGACTTCGAGAGCCTGGTCGTAGCCTTTGATGTTCCGCTGTCCGAGCGATGCCAACGGAACGCTATCCCTTACCTTTCCAGCGATCGTGGGATCAGCCAGGATCTGCGCATCCTTCGCGAGATTGCAGAGCCGCGACGCCAAATTCACCACCGCTCCCATCGCCGTGTAGTCCAGCCGACCGTTATAGCCAACCGTGCCCACCGTTGCCGGTCCCATGGCAACGCCCACACCAAAGCCGATCGCGTGGCCGGCGTCACACCATCTGCCGGCAAGGGACTGCACCGTCATTTGCAAGTCGATCGCGAGTCGGACCGCTTGAGTTGCCGGCTGTTCGCATGCGATCGGGGCATTGACCAGGAGCATGACTCCGTCGCCATCAAAGCCGATGAGCGTTGCCTCGTGACGAGTCGTCACGGCGCCGACGGCCGCGTAGTACTCTCGCATGACGGCCATGATGACGTCGGGTTCGTTGCGCGTGGAGAACGCCGTGAAGCCGCGTAGGTCACCAAAAATGACGGCCACTTCACGTCGCCGCGCTTCGAGCAATTCATGAGAATGTTCGACCAATTCGGCGACCTGTGACGGCAAGAACTGCTTCAGCCGTTCGATCCGCGCAGATTTCTGCTGTGAGATCGCCAGTTCAGAAGCCATTTCATTGAAGCGCAACGCCAGTTGCTGAAACTCGTCACCGCTAAAGATCTTGATGCGATGCTCGAATTGTCCGGCTCTGATCCGCTCCACGCCCTCTTCCAGTTGCTTGATCGGGCCGGACATTCTGTGCGCGCGCCAATAGGCGAGCGACAGCGCGATAAGAACACCAAGGCCAATGAGGATTGAGGATCGCCACAGGGCCGCGCGAATTGATGCAAAGGCTTCCGATGTTGGCTGCATCGCGATCACCGTCCATCCCAAATCGGCAGCCTGAACGGATAGCGCCACTACCGGGTTGCCTCGCTCCCCGGTTATCACGGCCGCTCCGCTCGCCGCACTGACGAGATGCTTGATCCGGCCAAAACTGCTCGAACTGGCGCGGCCGCGCAGGACCCGACTGATATCGGGATGTGCGATCAGATGACCGGAATCATCGACAACTATGGCGTAGCCGGTCTCGCCAATTCTAATGGCTGCGATGACATCCCAGATCAGCTTCAGATTGACCTCGGCGATCGCAACCCCTGCGGCAGGCAGGCTCCCGGCAACCGCGACCCTCATATAGGGCTCTGAATCTCGCTGGTACTGAACCGGTCCGTACCAGACTTTGTTGCCGCGTGCGCCCAGAACAGCGGGATCCGTAGACATATCAATGCCGCGACCGGTCCTGTTCAGAAGCAGCCTGGAAACAAAGACCCGTTCGGTACCGGTCTCATCCAGAAGCGAAACCGAAACGATTGCAGGCACCTGCTGCAGGAGGCGCAAGGCATCGATCTTATGTTGCGCATCGTCTCCGGCAGACCAGGGAAGCTGCACCATCCAACCCAGCTGATCTCGGATGCCATCGGTGAACGCCTCGATCCTGTCGGACGCCGCGCGAGCATCGGCCTGCAGCACCGCGCTGATCTGGCGGCGCTGGTCTCGGTAACCGAAAGAAGCCTCGATCGCCGCGCCGAGTATCAGAGGCACCACCGCAGCGACAAACAACGTCGCGAAGTACTTGCAGAACAGCGAACGACGCGGAGGCATCGTACACGAAGAGGACTGCGCAGCACCGTCCGTCATGACTGTCTCAGGAGATCACCTTGCTGGCGCGAAACAGGATCGACGACACATCCAGGTCGATCCCCAGAAGCCTGGCTGTTTTCAGATTTACTGCCAGTTCAAACTTCTCGGGACGCATCACCGGAAGATCTGACGGATTTTCACCGCGCAGGATGCGATCGGCATAAGTGGCAAGCCGGAAATAGGTCGTGCGCTGGTTTGCCCCGTAACTCAAGAGACCTCCAGCGTCACAATATTCAGACCAGCCAAACATCGAAGGCAGCCGGTGCGCGATTGCAAGCTCCGCAATCCTCGCACGATGCACCAGCGTCACAGCATCGGGAAACACGAGGAGGGCATCCGCGTCCACCTTGGCGGCAGCCATCAACGCATTCTCGATTTCGCGAGCGCCGCAGAAGGGGACGTAGGCTGCATCAATCCCGAGATTCCGGCACGACTCCAAAGTCGCACGCCATTCCAGTGGCTCTCCCGGATGATCCGTGTTCGAGAGGACCGCCAGTTTTCGCAGCTTTGGATAAAGGTCCTTGAGCAGCTCGACGCGCTTTCCTGCCAGCTCGAGCGACAGGAATGTGCTGCCGGTGAAATTGGTGCCGGGGTGCGCAAGGCTCTTCACAACGCCCAGAGCGACGGGGTCACCGCTCAATGCAAACAGCACGGGGACGTCGGTGATTGCAGTCATGACACGTGTCGCCGGACCGCTCGAGACCACAAGGTCGACATCTCCTCGCAGCAACTCGGAGACGATCTTCCGCAGGGCCTGCGGATTTTCGGGGGCATAGTGCGTCTCGAAGGTTACCGTCCTGCCCTCAACGTAACCCAGCGCGCGCATTCCCTCGCGAAAGCCGTCCAGGAAGGGATCCGGTTCGGCCTGGGTCGAGACCCAGAAGATACGATGCAGCTTGGCTCCGCCCTGCGCCCGTGCGATCGCAGGCCATACCAGCCCTCCACCAATCAACAAGATGAACTCTCGTCTTTCCATGCGAGCACCTGTCGAAGCTGCGCCGTCAATTTCGGCCGCAGACCAAAATCGTAGCTGTGCATCTGCTGACTGCGCTCGGTATCGCGCTCCGCAAGCGGAATGTCGCGACACCGACTCCAACATTTGTCGCCGAGAGCACGCTCAGAGACTGGGCTGATGAGACGATTTGTCCTTGAGATGGGCTTGATTTTTGCTTGAGACCGACCGATCCGGATCGAAACGGCCCCACTCGCTGCATAGCGCCGTGTCGGAACACCTCTGGCGCGGGTCCGGGCGAACTACGGCGTCTCAAGAGGACAATTGGAACTCACATCCTGAGCCAGTGCCCTCGAACTCATCGATCGTGTGACTGCCGAGCGACTTCGGCAGTTCACGCGCTAGCTCGTCGCTATCCTTCCACCGTTCAGCGCCTTGCGGATCATCTCGGCGAGCTGGTTGCGGCGGTAGGGCTTGGTCAGCAGCATGACGCCGTCGTCGAGCTTGCCTTGATGGATGATCGCGTTGTCGGTGTAGCCGGAGGTGTAGAGCACCCTCACGCCCGGCCGGCGCCTGGCCACTTCTTCGGCGAGCTCGCGGCCGCTCATGCCGCCGGGAATGACGACGTCGGTGAACAGCAGATCGAACTTCTGGCCGGCCCCGATCAATTCCAGCGCGGCTTTGCCGTCGGGCGCGGCCACCGTCTTGTAGCCGAGGCTCTGGAGCTGGGTGGTGACGAAGTTGCGCACCAGCGGGTCGTCCTCGACCACGAAGATGGTCTCGGCGCCGCCTTCGGCCTGCGGCGCGATGCCGGCTGCCACCTCTGCCGTGCCTTCGCCCGGCGGCAGATAGAGCTTGATCGTGGTGCCGTGGCCTTCCTCGCTGTAAATCTTGATGTGTCCGCCGGACTGCTTGACGAAGCCGTAGACCATGGAGAGGCCGAGGCCGGATCCCTTGCCGACCTCCTTGGTGGTGAAGAACGGCTCGAACGCCTTCTGCTGGATCTCCACCGACATGCCGGTGCCGGTATCGCTGACCGCGAGCATGATATAGGGGCCGGGCGTCACGTCGGCATTGGCCTGCGCATAGGCCTCGTCCAGCACCACGCGGTGGGTCTCGAGCAGCAGCTTGCCGCCGTTCGGCATGGCATCGCGGGCGTTGATCGCCATGTTGAGCACCGCATTGGTCAGCCTGGACGGATCGATATGCGTCGTCATCGGCCCCTGTTCCAGCACGGTCTCGATCTGGATCTGCTCGCCGAGGGTGGGGCGCAGAAGCTTTGCGATGTCCGCTATCGCGGCGTTGATCTCGACGTTGCGCGGCTCGAGCGGCTGCCGGCGCGCAAACGCCAAGAGATGCTGGATCAGCTCGGCGCAGCGCTCGGCGGCGTCGTCGATCAGCCGTGCCGTGCGCTGGAGCTCGGGTTGGTCCTTCAGGCTCTCCACCAGCGTCTCGGTGTTGCCGGAGATGACGGTCAGCATGTTGTTGAAGTCGTGCGCGACGCCGCCGGTGAGCTTGCCGATCGCATCCAGCTTCTGCGACTGGTGCAGCTGCCGCTCGGTCTCGCGCGAGGTCGTGGCATCGTGATAGACCAGCACCGCGCCCGAAACATTGCCTTGCCCGTCCCGCATCGGCCGGCCGCTGATCATGAGATGGCGGGGAGCATCGCCGCTGTACGGGCGGACGATCATCTCCAGCTCTTCGAATTGCTCGCCGCGCAGCACGCGCGTCGATGGCAGCTCGTCGGCCTCGAGCGGCGTGACGCCGTCGCCGTGAAATACATCGGACAGCGCGCGCAGGTTGCTCAGGTTCATGCCGGCGCGATGCAACAGCATGCGCTCGGCGGCCGGATTGGACAGAAGGACATTGCCCTCGTCGTCGATGACCAGCACCGCCTCCGCCATGCTGCGAAACGTGCTCTGGAGCACGTTGACCGACAGGCGCAGCTCGTCATGCGCGGTGACCAGGTGCTCGGTCCGCTCCGCCACCGCCGCCTCGAGCGCCGTCTTGGCGGCCTGTGTTTGCTCGAGCGAGCTCTGGAGCTCACCCGTGGTTCGCCGGCTTTCGCGCATCACCAGTGCGACCAGGAGCAGGATCAGCACAGCGCCGGCGACGTCGATACCGAGCAGCGCGATGCCGGTGCGGCGCGAATCCCGGGATCGCTCGGCGAGCAGGCGCTCTTCCTCCGCGCTCAAGCGGTCGAGATTGGCCATCACCGTGTCCATGAGGCCGCGGCCCTCGGCCCTGCTGTTGAGCGCGGCAATGCCGGCCTGGTCGTTCTCGGCACGGAGGCGCATCGCCGTGGCGGCGATCTCCATCCGGCGCAGCGCCAGCGGCTCGGTGTCCTCCAGCAGCGCGACCTGATCGGGACTGTCGCGCACGTCGCGCTTGAGGTCGGCGAGGGCCGGCGCGATCCTGGCGTGCACCGCCTGGAAGTCATCGCTGAAGCCCGGGGTGCGATAGAGCTCGTAGCCGCGCGCAGCGCTCTCGGCGCGGCGCAGCAGCACGCGCAGATCCGAGATCTTCTTCTGCACCTGCGCGGTATGGTTGACCCATGCCGCGTCGGACCGCGACTTGACGTCGAGGGCGATCGAGGCCGCGGCGATGATCAGGAGGATGGCAAGTCCAGCACCGAAAATGACGCGCTGCGTTGGAATCAAGGGGCTTCTTTCTTGTCCTTCGGCTGTGCGCTCTCGCCTGCGCCGGCGAGGCATTCCCGGATCGTGGTCATCAGCGCTTCCGGCGTGAACGGCTTGCGCAGGCAGCGCGTTGCGCCAAGCTCCAGCGCCATGCGGAGAAAATCGGGAGAGGGCGATGCGGATGAGGCGAAGGCGTAGCCCGACATCGCGATCAGCGGAGTGGTCGGCGCGCGCTCGTGAAAGATGCGGATGGATTCGAAGCCGCGCATATGCGGCATGAAGATGTCAACCAGCATCACGTCGAAGGCCTGCGATTCCAGCGCAGCCAGTCCCGTTTCGCCGCCGTCGGCCAGCGTGACGTCGAAGCCCTGACGTTGCAGGAGGACCTCGATGGTCGCGCCGACCATCGGATCGTCATCAACCACGAGAACACGCGGCATGACACTTCCCAGGTGATCGAAGTCCCCACTGCCTTTGGTGATATCCGCGAATCGTATGTCCGGTCAATTTTGGATTGGTCCCCCAAGGATATGCACGGCGCAGTGCATAAAGGTCCGCTTGCCTCCGGCCGTCGGTGTCCTCGGACGGGCGAGCAGGACGGAAATCGAAGCGGGTGAGGATACGCCGGCCGCGAGAAAGGCGCCGCATCGCTGCGGCGCCTTCAGCCTCAGGCCTTGGCGGTCTGCTTACGGGCAGGGATGCCGCTGGCCGTCGTACCCGAGATAGGTGCCGGAAGCCGGGTCGTATGATTTGAAGCGCTGCGCGCAATAGGCAGAATCGCCGCCGCCATCCTGCACCACCGCGACCGACGGTTCGTCATAGTAGCTGCCGTAGTAGTAGGGATCATCGTAATAGCCGTAGCCGCCGCCGTAGCCGCCATAATAGGCATACGAGCCGAGGCCGCCAACTGCGACGCCGGTCGCGAAGCCCGGCCAGAAGCCGCCGCGACGATGATGATGCCAGTGACGGCCGCGCCAGTTGCTTCCACCGTGCCAGTTGCCCGCAGTTGCGACGCTGCGGGTGCCGCCGAAGGACGGCGAGAAGGACTGACGGGGCGTCGCGCCGGCTACGAAGCGGTCGCCGCTCGGACGCATCGGAGTGCCGGCCGCGAAACTGCCAGCGCTCGGACGCATTGCAGGGCCGGCGCCGAAACCGCCTCCGCTGGGACGTACCGCGGCGCCGGCCCCGAAATTGCCGCCACCGCCGCCAAACGCAGCGCCGCCGCCACCGCCACCCATGCGCGCGCCGCCACCGCCGCCACCGAAGTGAGCGCCGCCGCCACCGCCGCCGCCACCGCCGACATGGGCGCCGCCGCCGCCCCCGCCCACTCCGGGACGCTGGGCAAAGCTCGGTGTGGCAAAGGGAACAACCAGCGCCACCGCCGCGGCGGCACTCAAGATTTTCAGACTGCTCATAGTTAAACTCCTTTCCCGGAAAGCAAACCCTATGAAAGCGCGGGGGTTCCTTGGGATCACGCCGGTTTGCGCGCGAACGGAGCCTCTCGCGCGGCCGCTGTACCGGGCATGAATGAATCGCGACCGCTTTGCGGCAGGGGCCTGCTCGGTAGCCGGATTGGGGAGGAGACCCACGCACCTGCCGAACTGGACATTTCGTTGCCCGGATGGCATCAGGACCCGACGAAGCAGGGCCCTTGCCGCATGAAACAATTCTTCCTCAAGTTCTTCACCTGGTGGAATGGCCAGACTTTTGGCACCCAGCTCTGGACCAAGCGGTACGGGGAGCTGGTCGGCCAGGACGAGCAGGGCAACCGTTACTACCGCACCCGCGGCGGGGCGATCGATCCCACCCTCGGTTTTGAGCGGCGCTGGGTGATTTATAACGGCTACGCGGAGGCGAGCCGAATTCCGCCGTCCTGGCATGGCTGGATTCATCACGTCGTCGACGTGCCTCCGACCGAGGCCAATTACCAGCCGCGCGAGTGGGAAAAGCCGCACCAGCCGAACCTCACCGGCACGGCGAAGGCGTATCGTCCCTCCGGCTCCACGCTTGCCAGCGGCCGGCGTCCGAAGGCGACCGGCGACTACCAGCCCTGGACGCCCGGCTAGCCTTTTCACCCACCCGCGAACTGCCATCGTTCGAAGCGGATGCATATGCATCCGCGCCGCACTGCTGTGGACAACGGGAACAGCGGGGATGCCGCTCGCGCCGACGTTGCATTGACGCGGGCGATGCGGCTCAATGATCCCATCTTACGGTGATGGGAGACCATCGCGTTCGGTTCGGGCAACAGCTCGCGACTGTCCCGAAATGCAGCGGCCGCCGACCAGGACTCGATCGGGAGATAGGCCCCCGGTCTGGAAGCTCCGAAATCGCCCGATGTGAATGTGCAGCCGCCGTAAGACAGGAAGGGCCGCTCGGGAAACCGGGCGGCCTTTTTCTTTTGGGGGGCTTGCGAAGGTCTCGTGCCCCGGACGCAGCGCAGCGCTTCCCCGGCGATGCGAAGCGTCGTCCGGTTCAGCGGTGCGCTGCAGAGCCGGGGCCGATGTTGCAGCGGTCCGTGTGGCTTGCTGGGTCCCGGCTCTGCGCCGCATCGCTACGCGGTGCGGCGCGTCCGGGACACGAGAGTATCGGCCTGCGCTACATCACCCTTTCAGCCGCGCGCTTGACCGCTTCGAGCCGCCGCGCCTGGTTCTGTGCGCCGCGCTCCTTCAGCAACGCCTTCACCTCGGCGGAAGCGGTGTCCGGCGAGCCGGAATTGAACGGCGGGGCCGGATTGTATTCCATCTGGAGCTGGATCGCTTCCGCCGTCGTGCGATCGATCATGATCGATACCAGCGTCAGCGCGAAATCGATGCCGGCGGTGACGCCGCCGCCGGTGATGCGGTTGCGATCGATGCAGACGCGCGTCTTAGTCGGCGTCGCGCCGAACTGGGCGAGCATGTCCATCGCGCTCCAATGGGTGGCGGCGCGGTAGCCCTTCAACAGGCCTGCGGCGCCGAGCGCCAGCGAGCCCGTGCAGACCGAGGTGACGTATTTGGCGCCGTCGGCCTGTCTGCGCAGGAAGTCGAGCACCTCCTCGTCGTCGATCAGGTCGTTGGTGCCGGCGCCGCCGGGCACGCAGATCACGTCGAGTTGAGGGCAGTCCGCAAACGTCGTGGTCGGCGTCAGCGTCATCACGGAATCGCTCGGCACCGGTTCGATCCGCTTCCAGATCAGGTGCAGTTTTACGCCGGGAACCATGGCGAACACCTGCAGGGGACCGGTGAAGTCCAGCTGGGTGACGCGCGGAAACACCAAGAGACCAATCTGGAGCGGTGACGACATCGAAATATCCTCCAATTGCGAGCTTGACGCCGGCAGGATGTCATGGTGCCCTCCCGTCCGAAATGGCTTAATTCCCTCACTTTCGGACATATCGTTAGGAGTTGGCCCATGATCGGCATCCTGATCTTCCCGGATTTCCAGCTGCTCGATGCGGCAGGCCCGATCTCGGCGTTCGAGATCGCAGCGCGCTGCACCGGCAAGACGCCGGCCATCCGCGTACTGGCAGTCAAGCCGGGGCTCGTGCGCAGCTCATCCGGGGTCGAGATGATGGCGCGCGACTTCAAGGCGGCGAACGCGATCACGACGCTGGTGGTAGCCGGCGGCGTGGGCGTTGCCGATGCCGCGCGCTGCGAGGTCACGCGGGCCTTCTTGCAGCGGCTGGCAAAGCGTGGCGTTCGGGTCGCGAGCGTTTGCTCGGGCGCCTATGTGCTCGCCGAAGCGGGACTTCTCGACGGCCGCCGCGCCACCACGCATTGGGGGCGGACACGCGATTTCGTCGCGCGCTTTCCCAAGGTGAAGTTCGAGCCGGACCAGATCTTCACAAAGGACGACAATGTCTGGACCTCGGCAGGCATCTCCGCGGGCATCGATCTCGCGCTCGCGATGATCACCGAGGACCATGGCGAGGAGATCGCACAGCAGACCGCACGCCAGCTCGTGCTCTATCACCGCCGCAGCGGCGGCCAGTCGCAATTCTCCTCGCTGCTGGAGCTGAAGACGCCGAACGGGCGGTTCGGCGCACTGCTGTCCTGGGCACGTGAAAATCTCGACGCGCCGCTGACGGTGGAAGATCTCGCCGATCGCGCCGGCATGAGCGCTCGGCATTTTGCCCGTGCCTTTGCCGCCGAGACCGGCACGACGCCATCCAAGGCGATCGAGCGCCTGCGGCTCGAAGTCGCGCGCGAGCGCGTGCAGTCCTCGCGCGAGGCGATCGAGCTCGTTGCGGAAACGACCGGCTTCCGCGATCCCGAGCGAATGCGGCGCGCCTTCATCCGCGCCTTCGGCCAGCCGCCGCAGGCCCTGCGGCGCGCGGCGCGGGTGGGATAGGCGCGTACTCTTGAACTCGGCGCGCTGCGGAACGGTGACGTCCGCGTGCAAAAGCGGACCTCGACAATGCCTAGCGATCCGGCTTTTCGCGCACGATCGCGCCAGTCTTGGGGTCGGCATGGAATTCCATCTTCTGTCCGTTCTTGACGCCTTCGCCCTCCCACTGGCCATCGTCGGCTTCAAGCTTGGTGACCTCCGAATAGCCCGACTCCATGACTTTGGCTTTCACTTGCTCCATCGGCATCCAGTCGGGTCCGGGTTGATCGGCTCTCGCTGCCGAGCCCACGGCGAGCGAGCCGAGAACCAGAATTGTGGCAAACTTCATCGCGAACCTCCTTGCGGTGAGAGGCTTCAACGGGATCGCCGCGTTCGTGTTCCTCGACTGCGTCGGTGCGAATGAACAGTCGTAGCTCACGGGGCGGCATTCCTGAATTGATGAAGCGATTGCCTATGTCGCGCCATTCGCCGCCGCCCCGCCGGACGCATCTGCCCGTTCCGTCAAGCGCCGCGTGATCGGCATCAGCATGTAGGGCGCAAGATGTATCGGGAACTGCGTCATCGCGAAATAGAGCCAGGTGGCCGGCGGCAGCGCGCCGGCCGTCGCCGCCAGCATCAGGCCGAGATTGCGCTGTGACACCATCAGCCCAAGCGCAAGCGCGCGCTCATAGCCGATGCGGCGGAACAGCAGCGTGGTGATCGCGAGCAGTGTGAAATAGATCGCGAAGGACAGCAGCGCGAGGCCGATGGTGAACACCGGCTGGCTCACCAGCTCGCTCGCGACATCCCCCATGACTGCGGACGCGAACACAAACAGGATGATGATGTTGAAGCCATCGATCGGCCGCTTCCGGCGCTGGATCGCCTTCGCGCCGAAGATCCAGCGGACGACGGTCGCGGCCAGCAGGGATGCGGCGAGAATGCCGAGCAGCTTCAGGCCGAGTGCAAGCGGCGAGATGCTGAGCATTCCGTCGAGGAACAGGCCCGCGAACATCGACGCCGTGAAGGGAACGAGCGCGGTCGAGGTCACCAGCGTGACCAGCACCAAGGTGGCGTCGAGCCCCATCAGCGCGGCGAGCGCGGGCGAGGCCATCATCGGCGAGGCCATGCCCTGGAGCATCAGCGCGAGAGCAAGGCCGGGTGAGTGGCTCGTCAGTCCCGTTGCATGGGCGATCAATCCGACGATCAGCGGCACGCCGATCGTGGTCCAGGCCGTGGCGGCCGCGACCAGCGCCGGCCTGCGGAGATGGCCGTAGAGCGCGGCCAGATCGACCCGCATGAAGGAGATGCAGAGCAGAAGGAAGATCGCCTCGGTGACATAGGGGCGCAGCAGCGCGCCGAGCGGCGGCACCGCGACCGCGATGAAGACGACGGCTGCGACCGCGCGGGTGCCCTGGCTGCCGAGCCATGTCAGTCCGCGCAGCGGAAGAGCGAAGATGGGGCGAAGAACGGAAGGCATGCGGGAGGGGTCAGCCCAATCCCTTCAACCAGACGCCGATCTCGCTCACGGCGACGTTGGCCTGTCGCAACAGCTTGCCCATGGTGAAGAAGCCGTGGAACTGGCCGGGGAAGTGCTTGTAGGTGACGGGCACGCCGGCCTGCCTGAGGCGCTCGGCATATTCGTCGCCCTCGTCGCGCAAGGGATCGGCGCCGGCGGTCAGCACGTAGGCGGGGGGCAGGCCGGCAAGGTTCTGCGCGCGCGCCGGCGAGGCGCGCCAGTCGTGGATGTCGGCGGCGCCATTGAGGTAGTGGTCGCGAAACCAGCGGATCACCGAATGCGTCAGCAGCACGCTGGTCTCGGGCTCGCTATGGGAGGCGTGCGTCATGGCGAAATCGGTCGCCGGATAGATCAACACCTGACCCGCGAGCGCGGGGCCGCCAGCGTCACGCGCGGCGAGCGCCACGACCGCGGCGAGATTGCCGCCGGCGCTGTCGCCGCCGATCGACAGGCGCGAGGCGTCGACGCCGAGATCGCGCGCATGCGCGGCGATCCATCTGGTCGCTGCGATCGCGTCATCGGCGGCGGCGGGAAACTTGTGCTCGGGCGCGAGGCGGTAGTCGACTGAGATCACGATCAGTGCGCCTTCGGCCGCGAGCTGGCGGCAGACGACGTCGTGGGAGTCGAGATCGCCGATCACCCAGCCGCCGCCGTGGAAGAACACCAGCGCCGGCGACAGGCCGTCGTGCTGGCGCGGTTCCTTGGGCACGTAGAGACGGGCTGGGATCGCCCCGTGCGGTGCCGGTATCGCCAGCGGCGCGACGCGCGCGAGCTCCGGCGCGTCAGGATTGGTGGCAAACCGCGCCTGCGAATAATAGGCGCGTGCTTCGTCCGCGGTCAGGGTCTCGTAGGCGGGGCGGCCGGCCTCCTGGAAGGCCTTGTAGACGGCGGCTGCATCGGGATCGAGCACAACGGGCATGAAGGGGGACCTTGGAGTTTCCGGTTATCATTGGATGGTATTTTCGGGGCAACGCCCGCGTTCGGCCCTGGGAGGGCTCATGACTATCCCATCCGGGAGCTGGCCTGGCCAGACCGCGCCGGGAAGGGCAGGGATGCCGCCCTTCCCCCGCCGTATTCCCCGTGTTAACCGGAGGCCTGCGAGCGGCGGTATCCCCTGTAAAATGTCCAACGAGCCCGATTCGCTGTTGAAGCCGCGCGAGATGTTCAAAACCTTTTCCCTGACAGGCCTTGCGGCACTGCTGGCCGCCACCGCGCTGACCGTCGCGACGCCGGCCCAGGCGCAGATCGGCACGATCTTCTCGGATCCGCCGCCGCTGCGGCCGCCCGGAAGCATCCCGCGCGGCCAGCCGCAGCCGCAGGTCCCCGAGGACGACGAAGAGGTACCGGAGCTGCCGCCGCAGGGCCGCGTGCTGCCGTCGCGGCCGATGGCGCCGCCGCCCGGCCGCCAAGGTAACGTGATGCCGGGGCCGGTCGAGAGCCAGCCGCTGGCGCCGCCGCCCGGCTCGACCGTGGCGCCGCCAAACCAGCCGCCGTCCGCCGCGATCGCTCCGCCCAGTCCGCAAGGTGTGCCTGGTCAACGCCAGCCCCAGCAGAAGGGTGCGCCGGGCACGGTCCCGCAGACCCCGGCAAGCCTCCAGCCGGGCGACGAGGTCGTGACCGAGCCCCCGGCCCAGAAGATCGTGAACAAGAAGGCGACCTTCTCCGGCCTCGACAAGATCACCGGGCGCATCATCAATTTCGACGAGGAGATCGGCGAGACCGTCCAATTCGGCGCGCTCAGGGTCAAGACGGACGCCTGCTATACGCGGCCGGCGACGGAGGCCGCCAACACCGATGCCTTCGTCGAGGTCGACGAGATCACCTTGCAGGGCGAGGTGAAGCGCATCTTCTCGGGCTGGATGTATGCGGCAAGCCCGGGCCTGCACGGCGTCGAGCATCCGATCTACGACATCTGGCTGACCGACTGCAAAGAGCCGCAGCAGACCGTTGCGACCGCGGCACCGGATCCTGCGACCAAGCCCGCAGCTCCGCCGCCCGCGCAGAAGAAGGCTGCGCCCAAGCAGGCCGTGCAGCAGCGTCCGCCGCAGCCCTTGCCGCCACCGCCGCAGCAGCAACCGGCTCCGCCACCGCCGCCGCCGGAGCAGCGGCCAGGTCTGTTCGGTATCCCCGGGTTCGGCCGCTAAGATCGAGCCCCGCTGTCGATCATTGCCGCGAGGCGATGATCTCGAGCGCGCGTGCGCCGGGGATCGCTTCGCCGTCGGAGAGCCTCAGGAAATCGCCTGGTTCGCCCGCCAGCGCCTTGTCGAGCAGTGCCGTATAGCGTCGCCGCGAAATCTCGACCGCGCCGAAGCTCTTCAGATGCTCGGTGACATATTGGGTGTCGAGCAGCTCGAAGCCGCCATAGATGAGCCGCGCGACCAGATGCACCAGCGCGACCTTCGAGGCATCGCGCGCGGTGTGGAACATGCTCTCGCCGAAGAAGGCCCGTCCGAGGCTCACGCCGTACAGCCCGCCGACGAGGTCGTCGCCCTGCCAGGCCTCGACGCTGTGGCAATGGCCGAGCTCGAAGAGGCCGCCATAGAGGTCGCGGATGCGCTTGTTGATCCAGGTGTCCTCGCGTCCGGTCTGCGGCGCGGCGCAGCCGGCGATCGTCGCCTTGAAGGCGGTGTTGACGGTCACGCGAAAGGCGTCGGACCGTACGGTGCGCGCAAGCCGCGAGGCGACGCGAAAACCGTCGAGCGGGATGACGCCGCGCAATTCCGGCTCGACCCAGAACAGGGTCGGATCATCGGCGCTTTCCGCCATCGGGAAGATGCCGCAGGCATAAGCGCGCAGCAGCACGGCCGGCGTGATTTCAGACGGGGCGGAGTCGCGCGAAGTCATGGTTTGCCATCATAGCAGGATCGCAATGCGGTTGCGATGGGCGGCGCAACCGGGCGCGAGGTCAGCTCGCTGCGGCGGTGCCGGCCTTGACGGGGGCTGCGGGCACGCGGCCGAACTTCAGCACGACCCTGGTTCCGGAATGCGCGGGATCGCGCTCGACCGAGGCATCGAGCTTGGAAGCCATGGCGGCGACGATACGCTGGCCCATGCCGGTGGAGCGCGGATCGGCCTTGACGTTGTCGCCGACGCCATCGTCGCTGATCGAGAGCAGGAGATCGTCGCCCTGCGAGACCAGCTCGACATGGATCGGGCCGGCGCCGTCGGGATAGGCGTATTTCACCGCGTTCATCACCAGCTCGTTGACGATGATGCCGACGGCGACCGCGCGGTCCGGATCGATCTCGATCGGCTCGGCCTTCAGCGTCAGGCGCGACATCCGGTTACCTTCGGCCGAGCGGCGGAGATCCTCGAGCAGCGAGTCCAGATACTGGTTCAGGACCACGCTTTTCAGGTCCTGCGACGTGTAGAGGCGGCGGTGCACCTGCGCGACCGCGGCGACGCGGCCCATCGCATTGGTCAGTGCCGCCTTGACCTCGTCCTGCGCGGCGGAGCTCGCCTGAAGGTGCAGCAACGAGGCGATGATCTGGAGCGAATTGCCGACACGGTGGTTGACCTCGCGCAGCAGGAGCTCGCGTTCGGCGGCGAGCGCGGCGTAGCGGTCGCGCGAGGCGTGGATCTCGGCTTCGGCTTCCTCGCGCGCCCTCTGCAGCGCGGCCTGGCGCAGCGCGCCATCGGCGGCGACGTGGAGGAGCGGGATGAAGTCGCCCTGGACGTCCTTCACCAGATAGTCGGCCGCACCCGCCTTCAGCGCGGTGACCGCGATGCTGGAATCCTGCGAGGCGGTGACGAATACGACCGGCGGTGCGTCCGGGATCGCCATGATCTGCTCGAGCGTCTCCAGCCCGTCGAGGCCCGGCATGTACTGATCGAGTGCCACGACATCGATACCGCCTTCGGCGCCGGCGCGGCGGATGCGCTCGAGACCTTCCTCGCCGCTCGCGGCGTGAACGACCCTGTAGCCGCGCCGCGTCAGGCCGCGGTCGACCAGGCGCGCCAGCGCGTCGTCGTCGTCGATGTAGAGCAGTGTCGGCGTGGGCTGGTTCATGTGGCGGCGGGCGGGACCTGGATGACCGAGAAGAAGAGGCCGAGCTGCCGGATGGCATTGGCGAAATTCTCGTAGTTGACGGGCTTGGTGATGTAGACGTTGCAGCCCAGCTCGTAGCAGCGCTTGATTTCCTGGGAATCGTCCGTGGTGGTCAGCACCACCACGGGCGAGGCCTTCAGATATTTGTTCTCCTTGATCTGCTTCAGGATATCGATGCCGGTCATGTCGGGGAGGTTGAGATCGAGCAGGATCAAGAGCGCGTTGCCCTTCTGAACCAGTCCGGAGCGGTCTGCACCAAACAGGTGCATCATCGCGTCCGTGCCGTTCTGGAAGGAGACGATCTCGTTGTTGACGCCGGAGCGGCGGATGTTGCGCTCGATCAGGCGGGCGTGGCCCTCGTCGTCCTCGATCATGATGATGGTGACAGGCTGGGTCATCGATCTGTGTTCCGGTTGCTCACATTCCAGGCGATCGGCAGCGTGATCGTGAAGGTGCTGCCTGCGTTCAGTTCCGATGATACCGACATGGTGCCGCCGAGGCGACGCACAAGTGCACGGACATGCGCAAGACCGATGCCCTGGCCGGGCTTGTCCTGGGTTCCCGCGCGGCGGAACAGGTCAAATATCCGCTGGTGATCCTTCGGATCGATCCCGCGGCCGTTGTCGCTGATCTCGAAGATAGCGTAGCCGAGCTTGGTGCGCCCGCGGATTCGGATCTCGCCGGGCATGCCGGGTTTGAGATATTTGATCGCATTGTCGATCAGGTTCGAGAAGATCTGCTCGAGGGCGAGACGGTCGCTCACGAGGTCTGGCAGGGGCTCGAGGTGGATCTCGGCCTGCGCCTCAGCCGCCTGGTGCGCCAGCGTCGAGACGATGGCCTCGATCAGCTCGCGCGTGTCGATCTTCACCGGCTGGAATTCGCGCCGGCCCTCGCGCGTGAGGTTGAGAATGGCCGAGATCAGACGGTCCATCTTGGCGATCGACGTCTTGATGAAGCCGAGCGCTTCGGAAAAATCCTCCGAGAGCTGCTTGTCGGCGCCCTCGAGCGCGATCTCGCCCGGCCCGGCGGGGGCCAGCGGTGCTCCCTCCGCAGAGACATGAGCGAGGCTGCTCATGCGGCGGAAAATGTCGCCGCCGAGCTCCTCGAGTTCGCTGGTGAAGCCCATGATGTTGACGAGTGGCGAGCGCAGATCGTGGCTGACGATATAGGCGAAGCGCTGGATCTCGTCGTTGGCTTCGCGCAGGTCTGCCGTGCGTTCGTCGACGACGGCCTCTAGATTGACGTTGGCATCGCGCAGGCGTGCTTCGGCTTCGTCCCGGGCGCCAGCCGACCGCCGTACCAGCCAGATCGAGAGCATCGCCAGCACCACCACGAGGCCGGAGCCGATGCCGGTCATCGACGCGGCGAGGGTCTGGCTGTGGTCGGAGTTGGCAGTGCGGAGGCGGAACAGGCGCTCCTCCTCCTGGGCCATCGCGTTCGCGACGGTGGCGATCCTCGTCGTGGTGTCCTGGGCCGCGGCCTCACGCACCAGTGCCGCGGCCTTGTCCGGCTGGCCTTGCTGGATGAACACCATTTCCTGCGCGAATTGGCCGAGGCGGATTTCAATCGCCGCGCTCAGCTTTTCGACGTTCTCGCGCTGCCCGGGATTGTCGCCGCTCAGGCGCGTCAGCTTGTCGAGGGCGGGGATGATTGCCGCCACGGCCTTTTCATGGTCGACCCTGAAATTCTCCCCCTGCGTCAGGAGATAGCCGCGAACGCCGCTCTCGGCGCGCCGGATTTCGAGCAGCAGGGCGTTGATCTGGTTCTCCACCTCGATGGTGTGAACCACCCATTTGCTGTCTTCCCGCGCCTTGTTGACGAGATAGACGGAGCCGGCGCTGATCACCGTCAGCACCAAAAGGCCCGCCGCGAACAGCAGGATCTGCCAGAATGCGCGCCGTCGCTGGCCTTCAGCCGTCACGGCGGTTCACCTGTCTGCGCTCAATGAAGATCAAAACGCCCCCCCTTTGGAACTGGCCCCAACCGTCCAGAACGCGATTGGGGCCAAAGGGTTCCACAAGAGGAGGACTAACTCGCTTCAGGTTCCGGCTTGCCGGCGAGATACTGCTCCAGCCAGTGGATGTGGTAGTCGCCGTTGATGATGTCGTCTTCGCGCACCAGTGCACGGAACAGCGGCAGCGTGGTCTCGATGCCTTCGACCACCATCTCGTCCAGCGCCCGGCGCAGCCGCATCAGGCATTCGGCGCGGGTCTTGCCGTGCACGATCAGCTTGCCGACGAGTGAATCGTAATAAGGCGGGATCGTGTAGCCCTGATAGACGGCGGAATCGATCCGGACGCCGAGGCCGCCGGGCGGATGATATTGCATGATCCGGCCGGGTGAGGGGCGGAAGGTCTGCGGGTTCTCGGCATTGATGCGGCACTCGATCGCATGGCCGATGACCTGGATTTCGTCCTGCCTGGCGGGCAGGTCGCCGCCGGCGGCGATGCGGATCTGCTCCAGCACGAGGTCGATGTCGGTGATGCTCTCGGTGACGGGATGCTCGACCTGGATGCGGGTGTTCATCTCGATGAAGTAGAACTCGCCGTCCTCGAACAGGAACTCGATGGTGCCGACACCGAGATATTTCATCTCGCGCATCGCTTTGGCGCAGGTCTCGCCGATCCTGGCCCGCGCCGCGGCGGACAGTACGGGCGAGGGGCCTTCCTCCCAGACCTTCTGGTGCCGGCGCTGCAGCGAGCAGTCGCGCTCGCCGAGATGGATGGCGCCGCCGCGGCCGTCGCCGAGGATCTGGATCTCGATGTGGCGCGGCTTCTGGAGATATTTTTCAAGATAGACGGACGCATCGCCAAAGGCGGACCTGGCCTCGTTGGCCGCCGTCGACAGCGCCAGCTGGAGGTCGGCCTCGCTGTGCGCGACCTTCATGCCGCGGCCGCCGCCGCCGGCCGCCGCCTTCACCAGCACCGGGAAGCCGATCGCCTTGGCGATCGCCATCGCGTCGTCGTCGGGGCCGACCGCGCCATCGGAGCCGGGCACCACGGGAATGCCGAGGCGCTTCGCCGTCTTCTTGGCCTCGATCTTGTCGCCCATCAGGCGAATGTGCTCGGCCTTCGGGCCGATGAAATGCAGATTGTGCTCGGCGAGGATTTCCGCAAAGCGCGCGTTCTCGGAGAGAAAGCCGTAACCAGGATGCACGGCATCGGCGCCCGTGATCTCGCAGGCCGCGAGCAGCGCGGGCACGTTGAGATAGCTGTCCTTGGACGACGGCGGCCCGATGCAGACGCTCTCGTCCGACAGCCGAACATGCATGGCGTCGGCGTCGGCCGTGGAGTGCACGGCGACGGTCGCGATCCCGAGCTCCTTGCAGGCCCTGAGGATGCGAAGGGCGATCTCGCCGCGATTGGCTATGAGGATCTTGTCGAACATGTTGTCCTGCAGCGAATGGCGAGTGGCGAATGGCGAGTAGGGAAGGCTGACGCCATTCGCTATTCGCTATTCCCCATTCGCGTCACTCAATGATCACCAGCGGCTCGCCGTACTCGACCGGCTGGCCATCCTCGACCAGGATCTGCGTCACCGTGCCGGCGCGCGGCGAAGGGATCTGGTTCATCGTCTTCATGGCCTCGATGATCAGCAGCGTCTGGCCGACCGAGACCTTGGTGCCGACCTCGATGAACGGCTTGGCGCCCGGCTCCGGCGCCCAATAGGCGGTGCCGACCATCGGCGAAGTCACGGCGCCGGGATGCTTCGACAGATCGGAAGCGGCAGTGGCGGTCGCGGCCGCGCTTGCAGCCGCCGTCATGGCGGCAGGAGCGGCTGCCACTGGCAGCGGCATGGTCGCGGCCACGCTGATGTTGCGGGCGACGCGCAGGCGCAGCCCCGCCCGCTCGATCTCGATCTCGGTCAGGCTGGTCTCATCGAGCAGCAAGGCAAGCTCGCGGATGAGCGCCGAATCCTCGCTGGAAAACTTTGCGGCTGCTTTGTCGTCTGGCTGGCGCGCCATGTTGTTTGATCCGAATGTTCTGTTGGAAGGGAGCGTCAGGCGGTGGGCTTGATGCCGAGCTTGGCGGCAAGGCCCTGGATGGCGAGGCGATAGCCCTCGATGCCGAAACCGCAGAGCGAGGCGAAGGCCGCGCGTGCGGTGTAGGAATGGTGACGAAAACTCTCGCGGGCGTGGATGTTGGTCACGTGCACCTCGACCGTCGGGATCTGCACCGCGAGCAGTGCGTCGTGCAGCGCGATGGAGGTGTGGGAATAGCCGCCGGCATTGATGACGATGCCCTTCATCTTGTGCCGGTGCGCCTCATGGATGAAGTCGATCAGCTCGCCTTCGCGGTTGGACTGCCGGAAGTCGGCCTTCAGGCCGAAGGTCGCCGCTGTCTCCCGGCACAGCGCCTCGACGTCGGCCAGCGTCGCATGACCGTACTTTTCGGGCTCGCGCGTCCCCAGCATGTTGAGGTTCGGCCCGTTCAGGACGAGGATCGTGTCGGTTGCAGTTTCGGCCATTCCAATCCCGGAAAGAGGTGCTTCGGCGTGGCGGGGTTATAGGTAACAAAGCGCGTGAGGGGAAGCCTCGAAGGGCCTCAGGGGCGGGTTCAAGCACCTCACCCAGTGCGCAAAAACCTGTGCGGAAACTACGGAAATTGCTTGTTAACCAGTCCGAAGCATGGCTGCGGAACGAATGCAAAGGGGCGGGCATCGCTGCCCGCCCCGAGCTTGCCGGTATCCTGCCTCAGGCGTTCAGGACCGCCACGATCTCGTAGGTGTCCGGATTGATGATCACGATCTCATCGCGGACCAGGACGTACCTGTAGGTCCGCCACTCCGGATAAATGGTCACGACCCGCGACGGCAGGGCGTGCAGCGTAATGCCCTCGCGCGGGATGCGGGTGCCGACCGAGATCGAGAAGTTCACGTTCGTCACCGGAGCGACGCGCTGCTCGCGGATCACCGACGTGATCTGCGTCCGCTGCTCGGTCGAAAGCTTGGCAGCGGCGCCAGCCTGGCCGACAGTGGTCGAGCTCTGGCCCTGAGCATTCTGGTTCGTGCCGGTGCCCGGCCGGTTCTCGGCGTTGTTGGTCGAGGTGCCGCTCTTGCTGCCCTCAGCCTTCATGTCCTTCTGGTCCTTGCTGCCGGACTTGCTGGTGTCCTGGCTCATGCTCTTGGACTTGTCCTGCTGGGACTTGTCCATCTGGCCCTGCGCGCGATCATCGGTGCGCTGGCCCTTGGTGGCGCCGGCCTTGTCCTCGGCCGCGTTCTTGTTCATGGCGCCGCCCGGGCGCTCGTCCTTCATCGCACCGGACTTGTCTTCCGAGGCGCGATCGGACTTCATCGTGCTGGAGCCCCCGGCCTGACCGACGGTGCCCTTGTCATGGCTCATGGAGTCGCGCCCCATCGAGCCGCCGCGCTCTGCGGCGCCGCCGGAGGGCTGCAAGTGCTGCATCTGCTGCGAGCCACCGGCGCCGCCACCGCTGTCGCGGCCCATGCTGCCCTGTGCGTTTGCCAAACCGGTCCCCGCGACGAGTGCAGCTGCGGCAACCGAGATCATAAAGCGGTTCAACATTGAAATTCTCCTCACGTGTTTCCTGCGTCATTGCCCGCGCCGACAACGAAAGGAGATTTGAGTTGTTCCGGAACTTCGTCTGTTCCGCGGCATTTGTTTGTTGAACGCTGGATGAACGACTTTGCACGAAGACGCCAATGTTGGGCGCGCGAAAAAAGGGCCGGCTCTTCAGCCGGCCCTTTTGCATGCACGAGTTGCGAACGGCGCCTTCAGCAAGTCGCCTTAGCAGGTCGCCTTGCCGCAGCGGGCGATGCCGATCTTTTCCCTGAGGCCTTCGACGCCGACAGCGCCGATCACGATCTGCTTGCCGATGACGTAGCTCGGCGTGCCGTTCATGCCCATCGCTTCGGCAAGCTTGAAGTTCTCCTCGATGGTGGCGCGCACCTCGGGGCTGGCGATGTCCTTCTCGATTCGAGCGGTGTCGAGGCCGGCTTCCTTCGCCGCCTGAATCGCGCGCGCCTTGTCGGCGGCGCCGCGGCCACCGAGCAGCTTCTGGTGGAAGTCGAGATATTTCTTGCCGGTGGGATCCTGCATGCGCACCGCGACCGCGACCTGCGCCGCTTCGACCGAGCCCTGGCTCAGCACCGGAAACTCCTTCAGCACGACCTTCAGCTTCGGATCGCTCTTCATGATGGTCAGCATGTCGTCCATCGCGCGCTTGCAGTAGCCGCAATTGTAGTCGAAGAACTCGACGAAGGTGACGTCGCCGTCCTTGTTGCCGAGCACGACCTGGCGCGGCGAATTGAAGATCGCATCGGCATTCTGCGCGATGCTGGCCTCGTGCTTCTGCGTCTCGGCCGCGGCCTGACGCTTGCTGAGCTCGGCCATGGCCTCCTCGAGCACCTCGGGATGGCTGACGAGGTAGTTCTTGATGATGGTCTCGATGTCGGTGCGCTGGGCATCGGAGAAGCTGTCGGCCGACGCGGGCACGGCTGCGCCGAACATGGCGAGCGCGAACAATGCGGGAGCAAGCAGGCGCAGCGAAGGCATAGGTAAATCCTCTTATCCAAAGCAGGTTTCGATAAACGTCCCGGCGGACTTAAGCTCGGTGTCGTGACGTCGTGGTATCGGGCGTCGTTCGAGTTGCGTCAGTTGCGCGGCGGCTTCGCCGCCACGATGTCGTCGGCCTTGACCCATCCGGGCGTGCCGATGGCGAAACGGGTCTTCGCGCGCGTTGCAAGCTCGCGGGCGGTCTTGTTGTCGCCGCGCAAATAAGCGGCCTGGGCCGAGGCGAGATCGGCCTCGGCGTAGTCTCCCTTCCGGCCATAGGCCATTGCGAGCTGGGTATAACCGAGTGCCGCCTCGGGCTCTCGGGCCACCGCAGCGCGGAGAATCCGAACGGCATCGTCGGTGTAGGCTTTATTATCGGTTCCAACCAGAGCCTGCCCAAGTAACATCTCGATGAGGGGGGCGTTGTTCGAGAGCTGCGCTGCCTTGCGCAGGGGAGCGATCGCCTCCGCCGGCTTGCCGCTCTCCAAAAGCGCCTGGCCGCGCACCTCGTAGAAGTAGGGGTTGTTCGGCTGAACCTGGATCAGCGCGTCGATCTGAGTGAGCGCGCTGCGCAAATCCCCGTGCAGATAGGTGCTGATGGCGCGGGCATAGCGCGCCGGCAGGCTGTCGTTGGTCTGGGGATAGCGGCGGTACACCGTCTCCGGCCGCTCCATGAAGGCTGATATCTTGGCGCGGACCATGTCGTGCCGGAGCTGAAGCGCGGGATCGTCCTTCTTGTTCCAGTATGGGCTGGTGCCTGCGAATTCCTGGAGTGCGGCGACACGCTCGGCCGGCATCGGATGCGACTGGAGATAGGGATCGGCGCCGCGCGAAGCGAACAGGCTCTCGCTGGTGAAGCGCTTGAAGGTCTCGTACATGCCCTTCGGCGATTGCTGGGTCGCAGTCAGGAATTTCACGCCGGCGCGGTCGGCGTTCTCCTCCTGCTGGCGCTGGTAGGATAGCAGCGTACGGCGGATCATCTCCTGCGGAGCGGCGATCGCGGCCGCGCCGGCATTGGCCAGCCCGTTGTTGCCGGCGCTCGAGCTGCGGGTGCTGCCGGCGGCGATTGCGCCGGCGCCGAGCAGCATCGCGATGATCATCTGGGTCTGGGCCGTGGCAAGCTGCTCGCGCAGCTTGGACAGGTGACCGCCGGCCAGATGTCCGGTCTCGTGGGCGAGCACGCCGATGATCTGGTTCGGCGTCTCCGACTGGAGGATCGCGCCCCAATTGACGAAGATGCGGCGGCCGTCCGCGACGAACGCGTTGAACGAGCCGTCGTTGATGATCACCATCTGGATGTTCTGCTTCTCCAAACCCGCGACGCGCAGGATCGGACGGGTGTATTCGCGCAGCAGCTGCTCGGTCTCGGTGTCGCGCAGGACCGGCGGCCCCTTGGCTTGTGCCCGCGCGGCCGAGAACGGCGTCAGCGCGATGGCCGCGGCCGTGACGAGGGCGGTGAGAGCGGAGGCCTTCTGGCGCAATGCGATCCTGAGCAACATCGAGCGGTCTGGTCAAACGGTCTTGGTCAGCAGTTTCGTGATTGGTTTGGCGATTGGCGGCAGACCGGATCCGCGATATGCCCCTTGTGAGCCGTGCCCTTTATGAGCCGTACAATGCGGCCAGTCTGGGGCGCAAGTGCCCTGTATTCCGGACCGGACGGATCCGGTCCGCCAGCGAATAGCAGAAATCGATGCACGATGCGACCTTGAGGAACCGGTTGGGGCAGTGGCTCGAGCCCTCCCGCCGCAGCGATGTTCCCCCGTTCATGGTGATGGATGTCATGGCGGCGGCGGCCCGAATCGAGGCCTCCGGCGGTCATGTCATCCATATGGAGGTCGGCCAGCCCGCGGCCGGCGCGCCCAGGACCGCGATCGCCGCCGCCCATGCGGCGCTGGAGGCCGGACGGATCGATTATACCTCCGCGCTCGGCATCCCCAGTCTGCGCGAGCGCATCGCGCGCCATTATCGCGACACCTATGGCTGCGACGTCAGCCCCGAGCGGATCGTCGTGACCACCGGCTCCTCCGGCGGCTTCATCCTAGCCTTCCTGTCGATGTTCGAGCCCGGCGATCGCGTCGCCGTGACGGTGCCGGGCTATCCACCGTACCGTCATATTCTCACCGCGCTCGGCTGCGAGCCGGTGCTGATCGAAGCCACGAACGAGACGCGCCACGCGCTGACCGGTGAGGCGCTCATCGCCGCCCATCGCAAGGCGCCGCTGAAGGGCGTGCTGGTCGGCAGCCCCGCCAATCCAACGGGCACGATGATGTCCCGCGAAGCGCTCGCCGGCCTCATTGCGGCCGCGGAAGACGCAGGCATCCGCTTCATCTCGGATGAGATCTATCACGGGCTCGATTACGCGTTTCCAGCCGTGACGGCGGCGGCGCTGTCCGAGCACGCACTCGTGATCAATTCGTTCTCGAAGTATTTTTGCATGACGGGCTGGCGCGTCGGCTGGATGGTCGTGCCCGAGATCCTGGTGCGGCCGATCGAGCGGCTCCAACAGAACCTCTCGATCTCGGTGCCGTCGCTGTCGCAGATCGCGGCAGAGGCTGCCTTCGACGGCGCGGCCGAGATGGAGGAAATCAAACACGGCTATCAGGAAAACCGGCGTATCCTGATCGATGGATTGCCCAAGGCCGGACTGACGAGATTCCTGCCCGCCGACGGCGCCTTCTATCTTTACGCCGACGTCTCGGACTTCACCTCGGACAGTTTCGAGTTCGCCAAGCAAATGCTGGAGCAGGCACGCGTGGCGGCAACGCCCGGCGTCGATTTCGATCCCATCCATGGCCGTTCATTCATACGGTTTTCCTATGCCCGCTCGCTCGATGAGATGCGAGAGGCAGTTGACCGGATTGCTGAGTGGCTTAAATAACTGCCCCAGTTTTCTTCAGCCTTCCGGAGTTCAACTTGTCAGACCGTTCCGTCCCGTCCGCCGCTGCGCCACATTCCTCTCTCGCCGCTTTGATGTGGCCGACCCGGCCGGGCGAAGCCGTGGGCGCGCTGCGTGCCGTCGTGTTGATCGTTCTCGGCACCGCGTTGATGGCGCTGTCGGCCAAGGTGAACCTGCCGCTGCCCTATGTGCCGATGACGCTGCAGACGCTGGTGGTGCTGATGATCGGCGCCGCCTATGGCTGGCGGCTTGGCAGCGCAACCATGATTGCCTACCTCGCCGAGGGCGCGATCGGGCTGCCGGTGTTCGCCGGTCCCGTGGGTGGGATTGCTCCGCTGGTCGGCCCGACCGCGGGCTATCTGTTCGGTTTCGTGCTGGCTGCCTTCGTGACCGGCTGGCTCGCCGAGCGCGGCTGGGATCGCAGCGTGATGCTGCTGTTTGCGGCGATGGCCGTTGGCCATATCGCCATTCTGGCCGCCGGCTTCGGCTGGCTGGCTGTTGGCCTGGGTCTCGGCGCCGCCAAGGCCTGGCAGGTCGGCATCGTGCCGTTCATTGCGGCCTCATTGGTCAAGAATGCACTCGGCGCGGCCCTGATGCCGGCGGCGCGCCGGATCGTCGAGCGCCGCGGGTAAAGCGCGCTACAACCAGCAGTTCCAATTGACAGGGCCGGCCAAGTTGATCTTGGCTGGCCGGTGTTTTGAGGGGGAGTGAAACCATGACGACGACAACGATGGCGGGAGCGCCAGTCGCGCCGCCCGTCGCCAAGCCGTGGTACAAGGTCCTCTACGTCCAGGTGCTGATCGCGATCGTGCTCGGCGCCATCGTCGGCTGGCTGTGGCCGCAGGTCGCCACCAACGAATGGATCAAGGCGCTCGGCGACGGCTTCATCAAGCTGATCAAGATGGTGATCGCCCCGATCATCTTCTGCACCGTCGTTTCCGGCATCGCCCATATCCAGGACGCCAAGAAGGTCGGACGCATCGGCGTCAAGGCGCTGGTCTATTTCGAGGTCGTCTCGACCTTCGCGCTGGTGATCGGTCTCATCGTCGGCAATGTCGTCAAGCCGGGCTCCGGCTTCGGCAATGCGGCGGCGAACGAGGCGGCCGTTGCAGGCTACGCCAAGCAGGCCGCCGGCCAGAAGTCCGTCGACTTCGTGCTGCACATCATTCCCGACACCGTTGTCGGCGCCTTCGCGCAAGGCGAAATTCTGCAGGTGCTGCTGTTCGCGGTGCTGTTCGGCTTTGCTTTGATGAGCCTCGGCGAGCGCGGCCATACGATTCGCAGCTTCATCGACGATGCTGCGCACGCGGTGTTCGGTGTGATCTCGATCGTGATGCGCGCGGCGCCGATCGGTGCGTTCGGTGCGATGGCCTATACGATCGGCAAGTTCGGTACCGGCGCCATCCTGAACCTGGTCGGTCTCATCGCCACGTTCTATGTCACCGCGGCGCTGTTCGTGTTCGTCGTGCTCGGCCTGATCGCGCGGGTGGCAGGGTTCTCGATCTTCAAGTTCCTGGCCTACATCAAGGACGAGCTGCTGATCGTGCTCGGCACCTCGTCCTCGGAAAGCGCGCTGCCGTCCCTCATGGAGAAGCTGGAGCGGCTCGGCTGCTCCAAGTCGGTCGTCGGCCTCGTGGTGCCCACGGGTTACTCGTTCAATCTCGACGGCACCAACATCTACATGACGTTGGCGACCCTGTTCATCGCGCAGGCGCTCGGCGTCGATCTTTCCTTCGGCCAGCAGCTCACGATCCTGGTGGTGGCGATGCTGACCTCGAAGGGCGCCTCCGGCATCACCGGCGCGGGCTTCATCACGCTGGCGGCGACGCTCGCCGTCGTCGATCCACGCCTCGTGCCGGGCATGGCGATCGTGCTCGGCATCGACAAGTTCATGAGCGAGTGCCGCGCGCTGACCAATCTGTGCGGCAACGGCGTCGCCTGCGTGATCGTGGCCTGGTGGGAAGGCGAGCTCGACCGCGACAAGCTCAACGCCAACCTCGCCAAGCAGATCGATCCGACCGACATGGAGACGGCGATCACGACGGACTGATCTGCAAGCCGCGTCCGACGGCGCAGGCCGCGCCGTCAGATCTTGGAATGACAGGGCTGGTCGAGATCCTCGATCAGCATCCTCGATCAGCCGTTTTTCTATGGGACTAGAACCGCTCGGGCCGGTATGGCGTGGGGTCGACCGCCGGCGTCTCGCCGCTCATGATCTCGGCGAGCAGGCGGCCGGTCGCAGGTCCCAGCGTAAAGCCCTGATGACCATGGCCGAAGTTCATCCAGAGGCCGGGGTGGCGCGGGGCGCGGCCGAGCACCGGGAGCATGTCGGGCGTGCAGGGCCGCGTGCCGAACCACGGGTCCGGCTCGACCCGCTTGCCGAGGTCGATCAGTTCGCGTGCCGAGGCTTCGGCGCTGGCGAGCTGCACCGGTGTTGCCAGCGCATCCGGCCCCGTCAGCTCCGCTCCCGTCGTGATGCGAATGCCCTTGGCCATCGGACCCATGGCATAGCCGCCGGACTTGTCGATCAGCGGCAGGTCGAGCGACGCGCCGCCGCTGTAATGCATGTGGTAGCCGCGCTTGCGCACCAGCGGGATGCGATAGCCGAATTTGTGGAGGAGGTCGGGCGACCACGGCCCGAGCGTCACGACGGTGTCGGGCGCATCGAGGCGTCCGCTGTCGGTGTCGACCGACCAGCCGGTCGCGGTCTGCTGCAGCGACTGCGCATCACCGAGCACGATCGTGCCGCCGAGGCGCTCGAACAACTCGGCATAGGCAGTGACCAGAGCGCCGGGATCCGACACGGTCCAGGTGTCGAGCCAATGGATCGCGCCGGGGAGATCGTCGCGCAGGATCGGCTCGGCCTTGGCGAGTTCGCTGCCCGACAACACGCGAAAGTTCACGCCGAATTCGCGCTGATCCTCTTCCGCGGCCTTGATCGAGAGATCCAGTGAAGCGGGGTCGCGAAACAACGCTCGGTAGCCGGCACGGCGGATGAGATTGTCGGCATGCGCCTCGCGGATCAGGATGTCGTGCTCGGCCGTCGCGTAGGCGATCAGCCGTGCCCACGCCTCGATCGCCTCGCGATGCCGCTTCGGCGCCGAATGCCACCAGTAGCGAAGCAGGGGCTCGATGTGGAGATGGAGGGAGGAGAGGCTGTAGCGCACGTCGTTGGTGCGGCCGGTTGCGATCTTCAAGAGCGAGGCGAAGTCGCGCGGCATGGGATAGGGGCGCACCGCTTCCGCCTGGATCATCCCGGCATTGCCGTAGCTGGTCTCGCGGCCCGGCTCCCTGCGGTCGACGAGCGTGACGGACCAACCGCGCTGCTGCAGGTGCAGCGCCGCGCTCACACCGACCATGCCGCCGCCGAGAACTATTGCACGTCGCATCGAAACTGACCTCGCCAACCAAAAACCGCCCGGTTTGGCCGGGCGGTTTCGTGGATGTCCCTGTTATTCACCGCCGCCGAAGCGGCGCGACCACCAGCCGGCGCGGCGTGGGGCCGCCGGAGTTTCGCTTGTAGGCTCCGGCGCAGGCGCGGGTGCCGGCACGGGCGCAGCGACCGGTTCTTCGGTCACCTGCGCCACCGGCGTTGCCGGCTCGGGCTGGCTGTTCAGCAGGAAGCTCACCTTTTCACGGACGGTGGAGCGGCGCCGCGCGGCCTTGTCGCCGGCGGACTCCTCCTCTGACGTTGCCGTCATCGTGGCGGAAGCCGGCTCCGGCTGGGCCGGCGCCTCGGTCCGCACCTCGGCGCGCGGTTCGGGCTGCGCGATTTGCGGCTCGATGGCGTGCTCGGCCTGGATATGCTCGGCCTGTGCGATGGAGGGCGCAGGCTCGCTGCCGAAGCCGTCGAAATCAGCAACCGCGTCCGTCGCCTCCGACGGCTGACTGGCGCCGAGCTCGTCGCCGATGGAGCCGGCGAGACCTTCCTCGCCGCCACCGCGACGGCGGCGTCCGCCGCGGCGACCACGCCGACGCCGGCGCTCGCCGTTGCCCTGCTGCTCGCCACGGGCTGCCTGTTCCTCGCCTTCCTCGCCGTCCTGCTCGGACTCGGTATCGTCCTCACCTTCACCGGCCATCACGGCCGCTTCGGGAAGCGTGGGGGCGGTATCCTCGCGCAACTCGCCCTCGCGCTGGCTGCCGCGGCCGCGCCGGCGGCGCCGGCGCTTGCGGCGCTGGCCGTCCTGCTCGGAGGCTGCCTCGCCGGCAGCCTGCTCGTCAGCAAGACCTTCGGTCTCGTCGGTCTCGACCTCGGATTCGGTCTCCAGGTCGAAGCCATCCTCGTCGTCATAGGCTTCTTCGGCCTGTGGCGGCGGGCTCGCAGCCACTTGCGCAGCGAGCAGCGCCTTGGCCGCTTCGAGCGTATGCACCTGCTCGCCGCGGTCGATCACATATGCCTGCGGTCCGCTGACGGTGGGATCGGCGATGACCGACAGCGTGACCTTGAAGCTGTTCTCGAGGTCGCGCAGATGACCACGCTTGTGGTTCAGCACGTAGAGCGCGACGTCGGTGCGGGTGCGGACCACGAGATTGTGGGTCGCGCCCTTCATCAGGATCTCCTCGAGGCCGCGCAGCAGCTGCAGCGCCACGGAAGATACCGAGCGGACGTGGCCGGTGCCGCCGCAATGCGGGCACGGATCGGTCGAGCTCTCCAGCACGCTGGCGCGGATGCGCTGGCGCGACATCTCGAGCAGGCCGAAATGCGAGATGCGGCCGACCTGGATGCGCGCCCGATCCTGCCGGAGGCAATCGGACAGCTTGCGCTCAACCGCGCGGTTGTTGCGCTTCTCGTCCATGTCGATGAAGTCGATGACGATCAGGCCCGCGAGGTCGCGCAACCGGAGCTGGCGGGCGACCTCTTCGGCCGCTTCCAGATTGGTCTTGAGCGCGGTGTCCTCGATATGGTGCTCCCGCGTCGATCGTCCGGAGTTGACGTCGATCGAGACCAGCGCTTCGGTCTGGTTGATCACGATGTAGCCGCCGGAGCGCAGTTGCACGGTCGGCGAGAACATCGCGTCCAGCTGGCTCTCGACGCCCATGCGCGAGAACAGCGGCTGGCCGTCGCGATATTGCTTCACCGCGCCGACATTGGCGGGCATCAGCATCTTCATGAAATCGCGGGCTTCGCGGTAGCCGGATTCGCCGGCGACCTGAATCTCGTCGATTTCCTTGTTGTAGAGGTCGCGCAGCGAGCGCTTGATCAGCGAGCCTTCCTCGTAGACGAGGGTCGGGGCCTGCGACTTCAGCGTGAGGTCGCGCACCGTTTCCCACATCCGGATCAGATATTCGAAGTCGCGCTTGATCTCGGGCTTGGTGCGGGAAGCGCCTGCCGTGCGCAGGATGATGCCCATGCCCTCGGGCACGTCGAGATCCTGCACCACTTCCTTCAGGCGCGAACGATCCTGCGCGCTGGTGATCTTGCGGCTGATGCCGCCGCCGCGCGCGGTGTTGGGCATCAGCACGGCATAGCGGCCGGCGAGCGAGAGGTAGGTCGTCAGCGCCGCGCCCTTGTTGCCGCGCTCTTCCTTGACCACCTGCACCAGCATCACCTGGCGCCGCTTGATGACTTCCTGGATCTTGTACTGACGGCGCGGACGGAAGGTGCGCTCCGGCACTTCCTCCAGCACATCGTCGCCGCCGACGGATTCGACGACTTCCTCTTCGGCTTCCTCGCCGTCCTCGTCCTCGTCTTCGTCTTCTTCGCTGGTTGCTTCCGCAGCCTCGGCGGACGTCTCGGCATTCTCGCCGTCGGCGTACATCCCATCGGCCGGCTCGGCGGCCGATGTCACGGCCTCAGCCAGAGCTTCCGCATGCGCTTCAGGAATGTGGGCTTCGAAGGTTTGGGCATCCTGGGGCTCGGCAGCGGCCTCGGTCGCGACCACGGACTCGGCGCCGACGGCCGCAACGGGCGCGGGCGTCTCGTCGGCATGATCATGGTCGTGATGATCATGGTGGTGGTGATCGTGGTCGTGATGATCGCGCTGGTGATCGTGATCACGGGCGTGCTCGTCATCATGGGCATGATGATCGTCGTGATCATGCTCGCCATGAGCAGGTTCGCCCTGATCGTGGTCGTGGCCTTCGTGCTCGCCGCGGTGCTCGGCATGGGCGTGCAGATGCTCGCCCTCGTACGGCACGCCTTCCGTGTGCGGAGCTTCGCCCTCCGAGGGCTGGGCTGCGGGATCGGCGCCGACCTCGAGGCCTTCGACGATGTCGCTGCGCACGCGCTCGCCATGACCGCGGCGGCGGGCGTTGCGGTGGCGCGAACGGCGGCGGCCGTGCGAGCGGTTCTCGCTCTCTTCCTCGGCCTCGCGATGGGCCTGTTCCTCTGCCTCGATCAGCGCCTGCCGGTCGGCGACCGGGATCTGATAATAGTCGGGATGGATTTCGCTGAAGGCGAGGAAGCCGTGGCGATTGCCGCCATATTCGACGAAGGCGGCCTGGAGCGAGGGTTCGACCCTTGTGACCTTGGCGAGGTAGATATTCCCGCGCAGTTGCTTGCGTTGCGCCGTTTCGAAATCAAACTCTTCGACGCGATTGCCGCGGACCACGACGACCCGGGTCTCTTCCGGGTGGGTGGCATCGATCAACATCTTGTTGGGCATGTCTTAACTCTTGGCGGCGGCGGACGCGATAAACCATGGGCGCGTATCGCGCCGCCGGGTGACGCGACGGTCCACCTGATTCGGGGGTGAGGGGAAGGCCGAAACGCCGTCTCTCGCGCCTTGCCGAACCGGAAGCTTCAGGACCGTTGCGACGCGCGGGATTGTCACTCCGCAGCGTCGCGAATGGTCCTTCAGATTTCGTCGGCACAGTCTGGCGCATCAAGCGTCGGCCCGTATGAAACATTGGGCGGCGAGGCCGCCCTTCAATCAGTTGCTGCTGGCCAGGCACGGCGCGAGCGCGCTCGCCTTGGGGGATCACGAACCGCTCCCTTGGGATCAAGGGACCGGGTAATGGGTTACGCCGCCGTCAGAACCGTCTCGGTAAGATGAGTGGTAACCCGAGACCGTCCACCGCCGGTGCCTGACCCGCTCCACCTCGCTGCCGCGCACCGCGCTGGTCTTAGAGGGAAGCGGAAAACGCTGGAATCCCCAAATCTTGGGAGTTCCGGCGCAGCGCCGGGAGGCTGAATGCGACACAACCTGAAATATCGGCCGTCAGCATTCCGTACATACGAGGAATGAGCCATCCGTGCAAGGGAAGCGTCGCACGGCGGTCACAGTCGCCGAATTTCGCGCTTCTGTCATTAGGGAGCGATTAACCCTGTGGTTCTATTGCGTTAAGAGGGCTGCTCGGAGGCACGGAATCGGTGGCGAGCCGCACGAATCGACGGGTTTTGCTGGGAGGCGTGTTGCTGTGCACCGCGGCATTGCCGTGTGCTGATTCCTCGCGCCTCATTGCCGCGGAAAGCCAGCCGCAGCCCGTTGTTGCCGCAGCGAATTTTCCGGTGGCCTCGGCCGCCCGGCTGGCCGGCGATGGCAAGCAGACCCGCTTTATCCTCGACCTCGACCGGACCGTTACCTTCCGCACCGCCACGCTGGCCGACCCGTTCCGCGTGGTGGTGGACGTGCCGCAAGTGAATTTCCAGCTGCCCGCCGGCACCGGAAGCGGGGGACGGGGGCTGATCAAGGCGTTCCGCTATGGGCTGGTCATGCCCGGCGGCTCGCGAATCGTGTTCGACCTGACGGGGCCGGCAAAGATCGCCAATTCCTACGTGGTCGAAGCCGCCAACGGCCAGCCGGCCCGGCTCGTGCTCGAGCTGGAGGAAATCGAGCGCGCCGCCTTCGTGGCATCGCTTCCCCCTGAGAACCGTCCCGAGTTGCGGCCCGCGATCGCCGAGGCGCCGCCTGCCACGGTTCCCGCCAAGGCAACCGCGGATGCCACTCAGCAGAAGACCGACGACCGTCCGGTGGTCGTGATTGATCCCGGCCATGGCGGCATCGACAACGGCACGCAGTCGGGGGGCGAGAGCGAGAAGAACCTGGTGCTCGCGTTTGGCCTGGCACTCCGCGACAAGCTGGAAAAGGCCGGCAAATACCGCGTGGTGATGACGCGGGACGACGACACCTTCATCCCCCTCAGCGACCGGACCAAGATCGCCCGCAACCAGAAGGCGGCGTTGTTCGTCTCGATTCATGCCGATGCGCTGCCTCGTGCCGAGGGCGATGCACAGGGCGCGACGATCTATACGCTCTCAGATAAGGCGTCCGATGCCGAGGCCCAGCGGCTGGCGGATGCGGAGAACAGGGCCGATGCGATTGCCGGCTTCAACCTCGCGGAGGAGCCCAACGACGTCGCCGATATCCTGATCGACCTCACGCAGAGGGAAACCCGCACCTTTTCAAACCGTTTCGCCCGCCTTTTGATGGGTGAAATGAAGGCGACGGTACGGATGCACAAGCATCCCCTGAAGTCCGCCGGCTTCCGGGTGCTGAAGGCGCCGGACGTGCCCTCGGTGCTGGTCGAGATCGGTTATGTCTCCAATAAGGGGGATCTCGAGCATCTGGTCTCCGAGGGGTGGCGGTCGCGTGCCGTGGGCTCGATGGCGCAGGCGATCGACGGGTTTCTGACCAAGCGGATGGCCACGGCCGGAACTCCGAACTGAATGGGTTGATCCCGCCTGATCCAAAGGCCCTAGTTTGGCCACAGCGGACGCTCTATAAAAACCCCGCAGGGGGTCGGAATCGGCGAGAATCCTGCTCGGCAAGCGTCGGAAGTCCGGCACTGATGTGATTGCGTAGGCCGGCGAATTCGCGACGTGAGGTTGGCGGCCATTTGGGGTCGCCATGGGGCTGATACTGGGCTGATCCAGAGTTTGAACGGATAAACAGATAATGCGCTTGCTGGTGCGGTTCATGGGCTTCCTGTTCGCCGCGGGAACGGTGGTGTTCCTTGTCGGTGTCGGGGCCGTGGCAGGCCTGATCTGGCATTTCTCCAAGGACTTGCCGGACTACTCTCAGCTTCAGGATTACGAGCCGCCGGTGATGACCCGCGTGCACGCGGTCGACGGTTCGCTGCTTGGCGAATACGCCAAGGAGCGGCGGCTGTATCTGCCGATCCAGGCCGTGCCCAAGCTCGTGATCAACGCGTTCCTGGCCGCCGAGGACAAGAATTTCTACGAGCACGGCGGCATCGACTACACCGGCATGGCGCGCGCCGGATTGCTTTATCTGCAGAACTACGGCTCCAACCGCCGCCCGCAGGGTGCGTCCACCATCACCCAGCAGGTCGCCAAGAACTTCCTGCTGACCAACGAGGTCTCCTTCGCCCGCAAGATCAAGGAAGCCTTGCTGGCAATGCGCATCGAGAAAACCTACTCGAAGGACAAGATCCTCGAGCTGTACCTGAACGAAATCTACCTGGGCCTCGGCGCCTACGGCATCGCGGCCGCCTCGCTGGTTTATTTCGACAAGTCGGTGAACGAGCTGACCGTGGCCGAAGCGTCCTATCTGGCGGCGCTGCCGAAGATGCCGGCGACGCTGCATCCGGTCCGTAACCGCGACCGCGCCATCGAGCGCCGCAATTACGTGATCGACCGTCTGCTGGAGAACGGCTGGATCAAGCAGGCCGACGCCGACAAGGCGCGCAAGGAGCCGCTGGCCGTCACCAGCCGGTCCAACGGCGCCCACACCTTCGCCGGCGAATATTTCGCTGAGGAAGTCCGCCGCGACATCTTCGAACGCTATGGCGAGAAGAAGCTGTACGAAGGCGGCCTGTCGGTTCGCACCACGCTCGATCCGAAGATCCAGGTCATGGCGCGCAAGGCCATGGTCGCCGGCCTCGTGAACTACGACGAGCAGCAGGGCTATCGCGGCGCCATGAGCAAGCTCGATGTTTCGGGCGACTGGGGCGTGAAGCTCGCCGAGATCAAATCGCTCTCCGACATCTCGCCATGGCGCATGGCGGTGGTGCTGGAGACCAGCGACCAGTCGGCGCGCATCGGCTTCCAGCCGAGCCGCGAGCTCGGCGGCGCCATCAGCAAGCAGCGTGAGACTGGCATCGTCACTGTCGACGGCGTGCGCTGGGCGCGGGCCCTGCAGGGCGGCACGAAGGGCAAGACGCCGACGGCCGTGTCTCAGGTGCTTCAGCCCGGCGACGTGATCTATGCCGATCCGCTCTACAAGGACGGCCAGCCCGTCGAGGGCCAGTACCGGCTCCGCCAGATCCCGGAGGTCTCCGGCGCCATGGTGGTAATGGATCCCTGGACCGGCCGCGTGCTCGCGATGGTCGGCGGCTTCTCGTTCGACCAGAGTCAGTTCAATCGCGCCACGCAGGCCTATCGGCAGCCGGGTTCGTCGTTCAAGCCGATCGTCTATTCGGCCGCGCTCGACAACGGCTATACGCCCTCGACCGTCGTGCTCGATGCGCCCATCGAAATCGACCAGGGCCAGGGCGCCGGCGTGTGGCGGCCTGAAAACTTCTCCTCGGGCAAGTTCCAGGGACCGGTAACGCTGCGCAACGCGTTGCGGCAGTCGCTCAACACCGTGACGGTGCGCCTCGCGCAGGACATCGGCATGCCCCTGATCGGCGAATATGCCCGCCGCTTCGGCGTCTACGACGAGCTGCCGAACTATCTCTCCTATGCGCTCGGCGCCGGCGAGACCACGGCGATGCGCATGGTCACGGCTTACTCGATGCTCGCCAATGGCGGCCGCCGCGTGAAGCCGACGCTGATCGACCGCATCCAGGATCGCTACGGCCACACCATCTTCAAGCACGACCAGCGCGAATGCCGCGGCTGCGACGCGCCGGGCGGCTGGAAGAACCAGCCCGAGCCGCAGCTGATCGACCGCCGCGAGCAGGTGCTGGACTCCATGACCGCCTATCAGATCACCGAGCTGATGGAGGGCGTGGTGCAGGCCGGTACGGCCACGGTCATCAAGGACGTCGGCAAACCCGTCGCCGGCAAGACCGGCACCACCAACGAGGCCAAGGACGCCTGGTTCGTCGGCTTCTCGCCCGATATCGCCGTCGCCATCTACATGGGCTACGACAAGCCGCGTCCGCTGGGTCGGGGCAATGCCGCGACCGGCGGCCATCTGGCGGCTCCGATCGCGCGCGATTTCCTCAAGCTTGCGCTCGCCGACAAGCCGGCCGTTCCGTTCAAGGTGCCGGCCGGCATCAAGCTGGTCCGCGTCGTCGCCAAGACCGGCATGCGCGCGGGCCCCGGCGAGACGGGCGGGACCATCCTCGAAGCCTTCAAGCCGGGCACCGCGCCGCCGGACAATTATTCAGTCATCGGCGTTGCCGACGCCGACGGGCGCATGCCGGCGTCGCAGCAGCAGCAGCCGGATTCCGGCTTCTTCATGCGGCCAGGCACCGGCGGGCTGTACTAAGCATGATCCGGAAAAGTGCGCAGCGGTTTTCCGAAAAGATCAGGCTTAAACAACAACCTAAAGCGCGATGACGATTGATCCTACTCGCATCGCGCTTTAAGGCTCAGGACAACACAGACGATCGCGGTTCCGGCGGTTGCGCTTTGCAGCCGCCGCCGCTACATCCACAGCTCAATTGCTTGCGGAACCATTCCGCGAAACCAGAGAACGACATGCGCGCCGAAATCGAACGGTTGGTAGAAGAGATCAAGCAGTCAGTCGGGCTGCTGAGGAGGCATCTTTGACGTCGAGAAATCGACGGCGCGCCTCGCTGAGCTGAACAAGCTCGCAGAAGATCCCAACCTCTGGAACGATCCCCAGAAAGCCCAGAAGCTGATGCAGGAGCGCACCTCGCTCGAGGATGCGCTCTCGGGAATCGGCAAGGTCGAGCAGGAGCTCGAAGACGACATCGGCATGATCGAGCTCGGCGAGGCCGAGGGCGATGACGGTGTCGTCGGGGAAGCCGAAGCTGCGCTGAAGAACCTCAAGAAGGAAGTGGCGCGGCGCGAGCTCGAGGCGTTGTTGTCGGGCGAAGCCGACCGCTTCGATTCCTATCTCGAGGTTCATGCCGGCGCCGGCGGCACCGAGAGCCAGGACTGGGCGCAGATGCTGCTGCGCATGTACACGCGCTGGGCCGAAAACCACGGCTTCAAGGTTGAGTTCCTGGAAGAATCCGAGGGCGAAGAGGCCGGCATCAAATCCGCGACCATCCAGGTCTCCGGGCACAACGCCTATGGCTGGCTGAAGACGGAAGCCGGCGTGCATCGCCTGGTGCGCATCTCGCCGTTCGATTCCAACGCGCGGCGGCACACCTCGTTCTCGAGCGTGCAGGTCTTCCCCGTCATCGACGACAGCATCAAGATCGACATCAAGGAATCCGACGTCCGCACCGACACCATGCGGTCCGGCGGCGCCGGCGGCCAGCACGTCAACAAGACCGAATCCGCAGTGCGCCTGACGCACATTCCGACCGGCGTTGCCGTGGTCTGCCAGGCCGGACGCTCCCAGCACAAGAACCGGGCGCAGGCCTGGGACATGCTGCGCGCGCGGCTCTACGAGATGGAGCTGAAGAAGCGCGAGGAGAAGGCCGCCGCCGATCAGGCGGCCAAGACCGACATCGGCTGGGGCCACCAGATCCGCTCCTACGTGCTGCAGCCCTACCAGATGGTGAAGGATCTGCGCACGGGCGTGCAGACCTCCGACACCGCGGGCGTGCTCGATGGCGAGCTCGACGAGTTCATGGCCGCGACGCTGGCGCAGCGCGCCTTCGGCACCACGACCGGCGAGATCGAGGACGTGGACTAGCCATGCCCCGTGTCGCCTTCATCGGATTGGGGCGGATGGGTCACGGCATGGCCGGCCGCTATCTCGATGCCGGCTTCACGGTGACGCTGTGGAATCGCAGCAAGGCCAAGGCGGAAGACCTGATCGCGCGCGGCGCGCATTGGGCGACCTCGGCGGAGGACGCGGCGATCGATGCCAACGCGGTCGTGACCATGGTCGCCGACGACGAGGCCTCGCGCGCGGTCTGGCTCGGGCCCAAGGGCGCGGCCAAGACGGCGAAGGCCGGCACCATCGCGATCGAATGCTCCACCGTTTCCCATGACCACGCGCGCGAGATGGGCCGCGAGCTCAACGCGCGCGGGTTGATCTATATCGATTGCCCCGTGACGGGATTGCCGGACGCGGCGGCGGCCGGGAAGCTGACGCTGCTCGCCGGCGCCGATGCGGCCGATCTCGAGCGCGCGCGGCCCTATCTGACGCCAATCGGCTCGACCATCCGCCATTTCGGGCCGGTCGGCTCCGGCACGGTCTACAAGCTCATCAACAATCTCATGGGCGCGATCCAGATCGCCGGTCTCGCCGAGGGCCTTGCCATCGCCGAGCAGGCCGGGCTCGACATGAACCTCGTGCTGGAGTCGATCCAGGCGGGCGTGGCCGCAAGCCCGCAGGTCGCGCGTCACTCCAAGCGCATGGTCGCCCGCGATTTCTCCGGCGCGACCTTCACAGCGGCGCTGCGGCACAAGGATGCCGCTTACGCGGTGAAGCTCGCCGAAAGCCTCCTGGCCGACAAGCCGCTGGTCGCACGTGCCGCGGTCGAGGCCTACGCGCAGGCGGCGGCGAAGATGCCCGACGATGACGAAGGCAGGATGATCGAGCTGGTGTCGCGGCCGAAGACGCCGTAGCGGCTCGACGCGGGCATTTTCGATCGTCTGGTTCATCTTTGCGCATCGGCCTTGTGAACCTCTGTTTCATCGGAATTCGGGTGGCGCCGTCGATCGCGCCGGTCTAGGCGGACAGACTTGGCCGTCAAGGTGAGACGCATGCCCCCGAACGACAGCCGGATCGACGCACGAGACTGGTCGCTGCTCGCCGTGCTCTCCATCCTCTGGGGCGGCTCGTTCTTCTTCAACGGCGCTGCCTTACGGGAATTGCCACCGCTGACGCTGGTGTTGCTGCGCGTCGCGCTCGGCGCGGCCATTCTGCTGCCGCTGCTTCGCATGCAGGGCATCGGCTTTCCCATCGGAGCGACTGGCTGGAAGCCGTTCGTCGCGATCGGGCTGCTCAACAACGCCATCCCGTTCTCGCTGATCGTGATCGGCCAGACGTTCATCCCGAGCGGGCTGGCGTCGATCCTGAACGCGACCACGCCGCTGTTTGCGGTTCTCGTGATGGCAGCAGCGGGCGAGGAGGCGTTGCAGATGCGTCGCGTGGCCGGAGTGGCACTGGGGCTCTTCGGCGTGATCATCCTGCGCGGATGGGGCATCGAGGCAAGGCCGGGGCAGGGGCTCGGCATCCTCCTCTGCCTTGGCGGGGCCTTGAGCTACGGCTTTGCGGCACTGGCGGCGCGGCGGCTGCTGAAGGATTCCCCGCCTCTTGGAACGGCGACGTTCCAACTAATGGCGTCCACCGTGATGATGGCGATCATCGCCGGTGCGGTGGAGCAGCCCTGGCGTCTTCCGATGCCGAGCGTCACGACATGGCTTGCGGTGCTCGGCCTCGCCGGCCTGTCGACGGCGCTCGCCTACATCGTCTTCTTCCAGATCCTGCGGCGCTCCGGCGCGACCAATGTCATGCTGGTGACGCTGCTCATTCCCGTCACCGCCATCCTGCTGGGCTGGCTGGTGCTGGGTGAGCCGATCTCGATGCGCGAGATCGCTGGCGCGATCGTCATCGGCAGCGCGCTGCTGGTGATCGACGGACGTGCACTCGGCTTGCTGCGTAAGCTCTCGGCCGCCAGTCGCTTCTCTGGTTCTCGGGAGACCCGACGCTGCGAAACTAAAAAGCGCGAGCCTAACCCGCGCTGAGCCGCACGCCGGCGCGCAGGAATTTTTGCGGATCGACTGCTTCGCCCTCGATGCGGGTCTCATAGTGCAGGTGCGGACCGGTGGAGCGGCCGGTCGAGCCGACGAGGCCGACGACCTGGCCGATCTTCACGATCTCGCCGACCCTGACATTGATCTCGGAGAGATGGCCGTAGCGGGTCGACAACCCGTTGCCGTGGTCGACCTCGACCATGCGGCCATAGCCCCCGGACCAGCCCGCCGAGACCACCTTGCCGTTGGCGGTGACGCGAACGGGATCGCCGGAGGCGGCGCGGAAGTCGAGCCCGGTATGCATCGCGGGCCGCCCGAGGAAAGGATCGCTGCGCACGCCGAAGCCGGAGGTGAACTCGACCTCGCCGATGACGGGCTTGCGGTAAGGCACTAGCGCGAGCGTGCGGTTGAGACGGTCCATCTCGGCGCGCGTGGTGTTGATGCGATAGAGCTGCTTCTCGAACGGTCCGGCATTGGCCGTCAACTTGACCGGCACGAAAGGCCCGCCCATTGCGCTGCGCGGCACGGCAGCTTCGAGATGGGTGAGGTTCAGGCCGAGATCGCTGACCACGCCGCGCATGCGGCGCATGCGCGAATCCATGCTTTCCTCGACGGCGTTGAGCGCCGCCATCTGGCGCCGCTCGACCTGGTCGAGCGAGTTCGTGAGCCGGGCCAGCACGTTGTCGAAACCGTTGTTCCTGGCGAATTGGCTGGTCGGCGGCGCCACGACGGTCGGGGCGCGCGATTCGAGGCGCGCTTCGCGGTCCGGCGGCGCCACGAAGATGACGGTGTCGCTGATCGGCGACGGCTTCGGCGTGGCCTGGCTAGCATCGCCGCGCTGCGGGGCAGAGCGGGGAATCGAGCCGGTCACGTCGGGCATGGCTCCGAGCGCCGTGGCCCGGGACTCCAGCGCCGTTTGGCGCTTCATGATCTGGTCGAGCTTCTGGTCGAACTGCTCCTGGTCGAGCAATTGGCGGCTGGTGGCGCGGTCGACCTTGGCGCGCAGCTCGGCGATGCGGTCCTCATAGGCATATTGCATCTCGGCCTGGCGGGCGATCAGCCGGGTCAGGACGTCGTCACGGAACGCAAAATAGGTGGCCGTCGCGGCCGACCACAGCCCGAGCAGCACCACGGTGCCGACCACGATCCAGAATACCACAGGGCCGAAGCGGACCTGCTTGCCGGCATGGACGATGGTGTAGGCGTCGTCGGCGGCGGGCAGGGCAAGCGCGGTTACCGCCGCCGGGGCGGCCGGACGGCGATGGAGGATGCGTCCGTGGTCATGAGGATGATGTTGGGGGTAGTGCGAGTATTGGGCAGAACTTTTCGACATCGGCACTCCCGCGCCGGTCGGATGGGCTCCTTGCGGCTCAATTGCCGCAGCAATCTGGGCCGGTCATGGTTAATTTTGTGGAAACGGGAACGGGCGAATTCGAAGGACTGGTTAAAGGCTCCTTGCCGCCTCCAGCACCTCGTCGGCATGGCCGTCGACCCGGACATTGCGCCAGCTCCGGGCCACCCGGCCGTCGGGACCGATCAGTACCGTGGTGCGAAGAATTCCCAGGAAGCTTTTGCCATACATGGATTTTTGACCCCAGGCGCCATAGGCCTCCAGCATCTCATGTTTCTCATCCGAGATGAGGGGCACGCCGAGCTTGTGCTTGTCGCGGAATTTCTCCTGGGCCTTTAACGGATCGGCGGAGATGCCCAGCACGGCCGTGCCGGCGGCGGTGAAGGCGCCGGCCAGACGGGTGAAATCGATCGCCTCGCGGGTGCAGCCGGGCGTGTCGGCCCGGGGATAGAAGAACAGGACGAGCTTTCGCCCGGCATAGTCCGCCAGCGTGACCACGTCGCCGCCATCGCGGGGCAGGCGGAAGGCGGGGGCCTTCTGGCCCTCGACCGGGCCGGATTTCGCCTGAGCGGGTGGAGAGGCCGTTTTGGATGAATTTAACTGTTCCGACGCGGCCTTATGTGATCCTGCTTTTGCTATGGTCCCGGTTGATTTGCCTGCCGGTGTCCGCTGTGTTTTCGCGGACTTTGCTTGAGTCGGTGCCCGCGTTTTCGCGGTCTTCTTTTTGGCGGTCGAACTGCCGGAGGACGTTTTGGACGATTTCTTTCGGGATTTCTTGGACATACGCCTTCCTTTCGACGCTTTCGGCGGGTCAACCGAAGCGGTATTGCAGCTCTCGTCCGGCGTGCCGGAATCGCGCCCTCGGCTGGGCAAGTCTGACGACGCCGGAGTATGGTTACAAGGAATTCCACCGACCACCCCACTGCTCGTTGAACGCGCTCCCGGGGCGAAATGACGAACAGCAGGAATATACGAGGTATGGCGGCAGTGCCGGCGCAGGGAGCATCGCTTCCTGTGGCCGGCTGCGGTCCCGGCGGCGCTCAATCCTACGACGGGCGCCTGTATCGAGAAGCAATGGCAAGGAATACGTCGCCCCAGGACTACAACCGGGATTTCGATCGGCGCGGCGGCCAACATGAGCCGCAGGAATGGGACGACGCCGACTGGGATCCGGATCAGGAAGCGGCGGCGGGTCATCGCGCGCGGCGGCTGCTGGCGCGTTCCGGTTCGGGCTTTCATCGCTTCGGTGGCGGATTCGGCGGGTTGCGCCGCCGGCTGGGTGGTGGTCGCTGGCTGAAGCGCATCGCGGTGGTTCTCGGCACCCTGCTCGTCATCTTCGTCGGCTGTTTCGGCGCGCTGTGGTGGCGGCTTGGCGCCGGTCCCATCAATCTAGACATCGCAACGCCATGGCTGGCAGCCGCGATCGAGGACAATATCGGCCATGGCAACACGGTTGAGATCGGCGGTACCCAGATCGAGCGCGCCGGCCGGGTCCGCATCGCCGTCCGCATCCGAGACATCATCGTTCGCGATCGCGATCACGCCATCGTCGCCAGCGCGCCGAAGGCCGAGGTGAAACTGTCGGGTGCGGGTCTCCTGATGGGGCACCTGCGCGCCGAGAGCCTCAATCTCGTCGATGCCGAGCTCGCGATCCGCATCGCGCCCGATGGCACCGTCACCGTGTCGGCCGGCGACACCGCGAAGCCGCTCGCGACCGGCGTCGCGTCCAAGAAGGACGCCGGCCTGCCGCCGACATTCCCGCGTGGCGGTGTCCCGCCGCCGCCATTTGCGACCGCGCCTGCGAGCCCGGAGGTGTCGCAAGCCGCACCGCAGGCGACAGCGCAGAGCGGCATCCTCCAGGGCCTCGACTGGCTCGACAGTCTGAGCATGACCGGCCTCGACGGCCAGAACCTCAACGAGATCGGTCTGAAGAACGGCAACCTGGTCGTCGACGATCAGCAGCGCGGCAGCAAATGGTCGTTTGAGAACATCACGCTCAGCCTGCGCCGGCCGAGCCGCGGCGGCGTCGCGCTCAGCCTCGGCGAGGAGGGCGCGCGCCCGTGGATGCTGCGCGCCACGATCGGTCCCGCCGAGAACGGCGTGCGCTCCGTCGACATCAAGGCCGACAAGGTCTCGACCTCCAACATCCTGTTGGCGCTGCGGGTGAAGGACTTCACCTATACCGCCGACCTGCCGCTGACCGGCGAACTCAAGGGCGAGCTCGGCCGCGACGGCGTGCCGACCTTCTTCCGCGGCAAGATCGCCGTCGGCGCCGGCAACATCATCGACACCGACACGCCCGACTATCCGATGGCAATCGACTCGGCCGAGATCAATGTCGAGTGGGACGCCAACCGGCGCGTGCTGGTCGCTCCGTTCAAGATTCTCTCCGGCGCGAACCGCCTGACGCTGCTGGCTCATCTCGAGCCGCCCAACGGCACCACCAACGATTGGCAGCTCGGCTTCAGCGGCGGTTCGATTCTGCTCGGCGGCATCGACAACGAGCCGCCGCTCGTCTTCAACCGCATTGCGATCGGATTCCGCTTCGACACGGATCACAAGCGTCTCTTGCTGACGCAGGCGGACATCAGCAATGGCGAGATCGGCGTCGCCGGCACCGGTGCCATCGACTATTCCGGCGAGCCGCGGCTGACGCTGGGCTTTGCGGGAACGCCGATGTCGGCCTCGGCCTTGAAGCGGATGTGGCCGACGCTCATCGTCCCCGAACTGCGCGAATGGGTGATCGAACGGATCGAGCGCGGTACGCTCCAGCGCATCGAGATCGGCATCAATTCGCCGACGAAGAACCTCCCGCGCAGGGGCCCGCCGATTCCGGACGACGGCCTGTCGGTCAACATCGTGGCGAGCGGTGTCGCGGTCCGCCCCGTGGACGGCATGCCGGTGGTGCGCGATGCCGATTTGAAGGCGCGCGTGACCGGGCGCACTGCGACCGTGAACATCGGGCAGGGCGTTGCGGATACGCCCGCCGGCCGCAAGATCACGATCTCCGACTTCACCTTCGAGGTGCCGGACATGGCGCCCAAGCCGTCGCCGTCGCGAACCAAGTTTCGCGTCGACGGGCCGGTGCCCGCGGCCGCTGAAATGCTCGCCAATGATCGCCTGAGCGATCTGTCGTCGACCGTTGTCGATCCCAACACCAGCAAGGGGACGTTCTCGGCGAACATCCAGCTCGGCATGCCGGTCAAGGGCGAACTGACCAAGGCCGACACCACCTATGCCGTCACCGCCGACCTCAACGGCTTTGCCGCCGAGAAGCTGGTGATGAACCAGAAGCTGGAGGCCAACAACCTCAAGATTTCAGCCAACAACCAGGGCTATCAGGTCAAGGGCGACGTCAAGATCAACGGCCAGGCGGCCTCGCTCGATTATCGCAAGCCGGCCGAGGGCGACGCGGACGTCCGATTGCAGGCGACGCTGGACGATGCCAGCCGTGCGCGCCTGGGATTCGATCTGAGCCCCGCCGTCAGCGGATCGTTGCCGATCAAGCTCTCGGGCAAGATCGCAAGCGGCCCGGATCAGACGACCAAGCTCGGCGTCGAGGCCGACCTGACCTCGGTCAAGCTCGACAACATCCTTCCCGGCTGGGTCAAGCTGCCGGGCAAGTCGGCCAAGGCCGCCTTCAAGGTGGTGCCGACGGCGCAATCGACGCGATTCGAGGACATCGTCATCGAAGGTGGCGGAGCCTCGATCAAGGGCTCGCTCGAGATCGACGCGAACGGCGATCTCATGAACGCCAACTTCCCGACCTATGCGCCGTCCGACGGCGACAAGGCGTCGCTCAAAGTGGAGCGCAGCCAGGACGGCGTGGTGCGCGGCACCATGCGCGGCGACGTGTTCGACGGCCGCGGCTTCCTGAAGTCGGCGATCTCAGGCAATTCCAAGGACGACGGCAAGAGCAAGCTGAAGAACGTCGATTTCGACATCGACGTGAAGCTCGGTGCCGTCGCCGGATTCAACGGCGAGGCCATGCGCAGCGTCGATGCCAAGATGTCGAAACGCAACGGCGCCGTCAAAGCCTTCACGCTGAGCGGCAAGATCGGTCGCGACACACCGGTGGCAGCCGATCTGCGCGGCGGCCGCGCGCAGGGCAGCCGCGAGGTGATCTATCTGCAGACCAACGATGCCGGCGCGCTGCTGCGCTTCACCGACACCTACACCAAGGCGGTCGGCGGCCAGATGGTGGTGGCGATGGAGCCGCCGACCTCCGAGCCGAACACCGCGCGCGAGGGCCTGATCAATGTGCGCGACTTCACGGTGAAGGGCGAGGCGCAGCTCGAACGCGTTGCCGCCGGCGCGCCCAACGGCACCGGGAATGGCGTCTCTTTCAGCGCGCTTCGCGCCGAGTTCACGCGGCAGAACGGCGCGCTCACGGTCCGCGACGGCGTGGTCAAGGGGCCGATGATCGGGGCCACCATCGAGGGCTCGATCGACTATCCCGGCAACCAGGTGTGCATGAGCGGCACCTTCGTGCCGATGTACGGCGTCAACAACATCTTCGGCCAGATCCCGTTGTTCGGCATCTTCCTCGGCGGCGGCAACAACGAGGGGCTGATCGGCGTGACCTACGAGGTCGTCGGCACCCCGGCGGCCCCGGTGATGCGCGTCAATCCGATTTCGGCGATGGCCCCCGGCCTGTTCCGGAAGATCTTCGAGTTCAACACCGGCAAGCAGAACTCGCCGTTCGACGAATTCCCGTCGCAGTCCAATGACGGCTCGACGGGATCGACGCGCCAGCTGTCGAGCGGTTGCAGCCTCGCGCGGCGATAGCGGCGGAGCTCGTCTTAATTCGTCATTGATCAGATTCGATTGCAGCCACGAAGTAAGATGCGCTCCCTCTCCCGCTTGCGGGAGAGGGTTGGGGAGAGGGTGTCTCCGCGATGGGAAAATCCCCTAGAGGAGAAAGCCCTCACCCGCGCCGGAGCCTGTCATCGGGCGCGCCTTCGGCGCGACCCGGTGGGCGCGACCTCTCCCGCAACCGGGAGAGGTGAACGAGCGCTTACGCCGCGCGCACGCCCGCCAGGAAGGTCCCGACCTCGCCGGAGAGCTGCTCGGCCTGCTTGGAGAGGTTCGAGGCCGCGGCGAGCACCATGCCGGCGGCGTTGCCGGTCTCGTTGGCGGCGGTGGAGACGACACCGATATTGGTGGTGACCTCCTTGGTCGCCTCCGCCGTCTGCGAGACGCTGCGGGCGATCTCGGCGGTGGCTGCGCCTTGCTCCTCGATCGCCGCGCCGATCGAAGTGGCGATGCGGCTGACCTCCTCGATGGTGGCGGTGATGCCGCCGATGGCGTCCACCGCCTCCTTGGTCGCGCCCTGGATCTGGGCGATCTTGTCGCCGATCTCGCGGGTGGCCTCCGCAGTCTGGCTCGCCAGCGACTTCACCTCGGAGGCGACGACGGCAAAGCCGCGGCCGGCTTCACCGGCGCGGGCCGCCTCGATGGTGGCGTTGAGCGCGAGCAGGTTGGTCTGTGCCGCGATGCTGGAGATCAGCTCGGCGACGTGCTCGATCTGCTGGGCGCCGTCGGACAGTGCGCGCACGATGGTGTCGGTGCGGCGGGCACTGTCGACGGCACGGCCGGTGACCTCGGCGGATTGCGCGACCTGGCGGCTGATCTCGGTGATGGAGGAGGAGAGCTCTTCGGCGGCGGCCGCGACGGTCTGGACGCGCTGGCTGGCTTCGGTGGCGGCGGAGCCGACCACGGACGCACGGCGGTTGGTGCCTTCGGCGGTCGAGGACATCGACTTGGCGGTGGCCTCGAGCTCACCGGAGCCGGAGGCCATCAGGCCGACGAGCTGGCCGACGGAGGCATCGAAGCGGTCGGCGAGGGCGATCAGCGCCTCGCGCTTCTCCTGTTCGGTGCGCGTCTTGGTAGCGGCCTGTTCGGCCTCCAGCGCGCGCGCCGTCAAGGCCGTCTGGCGCAGGATCTCAAGGGTCTCGGCCATGCGGCCGATCTCGTCGCCGCGATCGGTCTCCTCGACGGGCTTGTCGATGGCGCCTTCGGAAATCTCCTGCATGCGATTCTTCTGGCGGTCGAGCGCGCCGAGCACGTCGTGGGCGATCAGCCAGGACAGCGCCGCCATCAGCAGCATCAGGCCGATGCCGATCGCACCGAGCTGCAGTGTTAGCGCGCGCACGTCGGCGTCGATGTCGTCGACGTAGAGGCCGTAGGCGATCGCGACGTTCCAGGGCGCAAAGTGGCGCGCGAACACCAGTTTGCGAACCGGAACGGTCTCGCCCGGACGCGGGAAGAGATAGGACAGGATCGCGCCTTCAGCCGCCTGCTTGGCCGTGCTGACCGTGGCATCGCCGATCACGATGCCATTGGCATCCTTGATCCCGTTGTTCTTGCCCTCGAGCTGAGGCGCGCCGCCGTTCATCATAACGGTTGAATCGGCGGTGTAGACGACGGGATAGCCCTGGCCACCGCCAAACTTCATCTGCCGGCCGCGCAGCTTGAACTGGGCTTGCGCATCGGCGAGCGTCATCTTGCCGGCGGTCACATCGTCCTGAAGCGATTGCGCGAAGCCGTGCAGCAGATCGACTGCCGTCTGCATCTGGCGTGCGCGATCTTCGAGCATGCGGGTCTTGCTGAGATAGCTCGACCCGACGATGAGAGCGGTGACGGTGAGCGCCGCGAGACAGACCATGCTGGCGAGCTTGGTGCGGATCTTCAGGTGACTGAGCAGCGACATGACGGCCTCGGGAACGGTTGTAGAATGCTTGTTCTCGCGCAGCCGTATCAGGAAATTCTTACCATTCCTGAACGGAGAAGATGGCGCGTTCAGGCGCAGCGCAATCTGCGCAGTCGTGGACAGGCATACGCAGGCGAACGGCCGGCGCTTGCGACGACGCATTCAAAAAAAATGGATCGTGCCCGTGTTCGCGGGATCCGCCGGGTTCGATCGAGGCATCGATTCGCCGATGCACGGCGTCGCGGTCGGACCGCCCCCAGATGCTGCGCAGCTTACGCTGCGCGCACACCTGACAGGAACGTTCCGACCTCGCCGGAGAGCTGCTCGGCCTGCTTGGAGAGGTTGCTCGCTGCAGCGAGCACCATGCCGGCGGCGTTGCCGGTCTCGTTGGCGGCGGTGGAGACGACACCGATATTGGTGGTGACTTCCTTGGTCGCCTCGGCGGTCTGCGAGACGCTGCGGGCGATCTCGGCCGTGGCTGCGCCTTGCTCCTCGATGGCAGCACCGATCGAGGTGGCGATGCGGCTGACCTCTTCGATGGTGGCGGTGATGCCGCCGATGGCGTCCACCGCCTCCTTGGTCGCGCCCTGGATCTGGGCGATCTTGTCGCCGATCTCGCGGGTGGCCTCCGCAGTCTGGCTCGCCAGCGACTTCACCTCGGAGGCGACGACGGCAAAGCCGCGGCCGGCTTCACCGGCGCGGGCCGCCTCGATGGTGGCGTTGAGCGCGAGCAGGTTGGTCTGTGCCGCGATGCTGGAGATCAGCTCGGCGACGTGCTCGATCTGCTGGGCGCCGTCGGACAGTGCGCGCACGATGGTGTCGGTGCGGCGGGCACTGTCGACGGCACGGCCGGTGACCTCGGCGGATTGCGCGACCTGGCGGCTGATCTCGGTGATGGAGGAGGAGAGCTCTTCGGCGGCGGCTGCGACGGTCTGGACGCGCTGGCTGGCTTCGGTGGCGGCGGAGCCGACCACGGACGCACGGCGGTTGGTGCCTTCGGCGGTCGAGGACATCGACTTGGCGGTGGCCTCGAGCTCACCGGAGCCGGAGGCCATCAGGCCGACGAGCTGGCCGACGGAGGCATCGAAGCGGTCGGCGAGGGCGATCAGCGCCTCGCGCTTCTCCTGTTCGGTGCGCGTCTTGGTAGCGGCCTGTTCGGCCTCCAGCGCGCGCGCCGTCAAGGCCGTCTGGCGCAGGATCTCAAGGGTCTCGGCCATGCGGCCGATCTCGTCGCCGCGATCGGTCTCCTCGACGGGCTTGTCGATGGCGCCTTCGGAGATCTCCTGCATGCGATTCTTCTGGCGGTCGAGCGCGCCGAGCACGTCGCGGGCGATCAGCCAGGACAGCGCCGCCATCAGCAGCATCAGGCCGACGCCGATTGCGCCGAGCTCCAGCGTCAGCGCGCGTACGTCGGCGTCGATGTCGTCGACATAGAGGCCGTAGCTGATGGTCACGTTCCAGGGCGCGAATTTGCGTGCGAATACGGTCTTGCGGACCGGCTCGGTCTGGCCGGGGCGGGGATAGAGATAGGAGGTGACGCCGCCCTGCGCGGTCTCGCTGCCGGCCTTGATGATGGCGTCGGCGATCAGCACACCGTTGGAATCCTTGGCACCGGTGATCTTGCCTTCGAGCTGCTGATTGGCGCCGTTCACGACGAGGGAGCCGTCCTGATTGTAGACCACCGGATAGCCCTGGTTGCCGTTGAAGTTCATGCGGCGGCCGCGCTGGTGGAACAGGCTCTTGGCCTCGGCCGGCGTCAGCTTGCCGGCGGTCACTTCGTCCTGGAGTGCCTGGGCGTAGTTGTAGAGGAGCTCGACGGCGGTCCGCATCTGCTGGACGCGGTCCTCCATCATGCGGCTCTTGCTGAGCACAGCCGATACGCCGATGATGGCCGTGACTGTGAGAGCCGCAAGGCAGACCATGCTGGCAAGCTTGGTGCGGATCTTCAAATGGCTCAGCAGCTTCATCACAGCCCCTACGGAATGATTGTTATTGCTCGCATGGGTAGCAGGAAGTTCTTACCAAACGTGAACATGCGCGCGCAGAACCGCGCCGCGCGAAAGCTGCCGTGCAACCGTCTGCGCAAGCCTTCAATCAAACCGACGACAGGCGTCGGTGCGGGCCAATCCGGATGCCGGAGAGAACTGGTCTTTCGCTTTGGCGGTCAGCCAGCCTGGCAGGAGCGCTCATGAATCGATTCGTTCACCGAATCATCATGTCCGTGCTGCTCGTGGCGGTCCTCGTTCTCATCTGGAACGTGCTGGGGACTCGCTGACCGGCACCGGCAGATCCGCCGGTGCCGTCTTGCTTTCAGGTTAACCGGCGAAGCGCGTCAGCGCCGCGCATAGGCGCCGCCTGCGTCGCTCTCCTTGCCCATCGCTGCATCGACGCTCACCGAGCCGCCGCCGGCCGCCGAGAGATAGAGACAGGCGAAGCAGAACAGGATCGCGGCGGTGCCGCCGTTCAGCAGCGGCAGGAGCACCGGCGTCTCGCCCTTGAACATGTGGCCCATGAAGTAGGCGAAGGCCATTTCACCCGAGAGGATGAACGCGGTGAGCCGCGTGAACAGGCCGAGGATCAGGAGCGCGCCGAGCGCGAGCTCGATCGCGCCGGCCGTCCAGATCAGCGGCGGAATGTTGGCGAAGTAGGGAAGCACCGGAAACTTGAACAGCTTGGCGACGCCGTACTGGAACAGCAAGAGGCCGGTGACGAAGCGAAACAGGCTCAGCAGAACCGGTTGAAAGCGAGAGAGATAAGGAAAGTCCATTGGTTTGCCCTCCATCCAATGCTGCGACTTGGATCGTATTCAGTTTCGTCTCGCAAGCCACCTACGATCAATTCCGCGCTGACATTTTTGTCATGTCGGACAAAACACCGCAGGCCCGGCCTTTCAGCCGCGCGCGATCCGCCATTTTTGCGCGTTCGCCTCGGGCTCGTACGTAATATCCCGGTGACGCCAAGGGATGCAGGTTACGTCGGGGAGACCTAATCCCGCAAGGCGGGGACGACCAGGAATGGAATCATTCCGAGGATCACGCTCGCAAGTGCGAAGACCAGCAGGAGATTGGAGCCGTGCGTTGCATCGTGAATCAGGCCGCCGCTCCATGAGCCGAAGGCCGAGCCTAAGCCGCTGCCGATCGAGATCGTGCCGAAGATGGTGCCGACGCGCTTGCCGCGAAAGATCTTCATCGCGGTGGCGGTGATCAGCGGTCCGCGGGAGCCCATCATGCTGCCGAAGCAGACGACGAAACCGGTGAGCAGGATGACGTTCGGATAGTACTGCAGCAGCCAGAGCAGAACGATGCCGAGGATCGAGATCGCGTAGCTGAGCAGCACCGACGGCCGGCGTCCGATCAGTCCGTCGAGCGCGGAGACGCCGAGCATGCCGAACACCAGCACGACGCCAGAGAAGCCCCAGGCGGTCGCAGCCTGGAGCGGTGGGAAGCCGGCGTCGATCAGATAGGCCACGATCTGCGCCGCGATGGAATACATGCCGACCGCAGTGAAGAAGAAGGTCGAGAACAGCGCCCAGAAGGCATGATGACGCATCGCGCTCACGAGCGTCCAGCCGCTGTCGACGAAGTCAGGATCGCTCTTCTTGGCGACGTGCGGTGAGCCGGCCGCGAACACCCGCCAGGGCAGGAGCAGCAGCGGCACCAGCAGCCCGAGCGCGGCGAGGCCGTAGACCTGATAGGTTTCGCGCCAGCCGAGATGATCGATCAGAAGCTGCGAGGCCGGAAGCAAGGCCAGCACGCCGCCGCCCATCGCCGAATAGACTACGGCCGTGGCGGTCGGCAGCCGCGGCCCGAACCAGCGGCCGAGCAGGATCGAGTTGGGTACAATGCCGATGAAGGCAACGCCGATGCCGAGGCAGATGCCGATCGACAGCTGGAATTGCCAGAGGGCTTGCGCATGGCTGGCGATCAGGAAGGCCGAACCGAGCAGGAGCAGCCCGAGCGCATAAACGATGCGCGGTCCGGAATGATCGAACAGGCGCCCGACCAGCGGTGCGGTCAGCCCGCTGACGAGCCAGGTCAGTGAATAGATCGAGACGGCCTGGGCACGGTCCCAGCCAAGATTTTCGGAGATCGGCTTGAGGAAGACGGTGAAGCTCTCGCTAAGCCCGCGCCCAAGAACCGCCAGCGTGAAGCACAGGCCGAGCACGACGAGAGCGGTGCGCGCCGCGGTCGGCCTGGTGCTTCCAGCTTGTTCCTTGCTCGCTTCCGCTGTCGTTTCTTTGGTCGCGTTCTGGTCCATTGCCGGTCAGGAGGCGCGCTTCGGCGCGACCTGACAAGCAGTGAAAAGCTCATACGCCTATGCAGGCTTGATGAGTACGTGCTTCTTCTTGCCGAAGGACAGCTTGATCACGCCTTCCGGAGTCAGATTGCCCGTCGACAGCGCCATCTTCTCGTCGGTAATTGGCGCGTCGTTGACGCGCAGGCCGCCGCCCTTGATCTGCCGTCGGGCTTCGCCGTTGGAGGCAACGAGGCCTGCCTTGACGAAGGCGTTGAGCACGCCGAGGCCGGCGTCCAGCTCGCCACGCGGAATTTCCACCGTCGGCAGGCTTTCGGCGAGCGCGCCTTCCTCGAAGGTGCGGCGCGCGGTCTCCGCCGCTTCGTTCGCGGCGTCGCGGCCGTGCAGCAGCGCGGTTGCCTCGGTCGCGAGGACCTTCTTGGCCTCGTTGATCTCCGAGCCGCCGAGCGCCTCGAGCTTCCTGATCTCGGCGATCGGCAGCGTCGTGAACAGCTTCAGGAACTTGCCGACATCGGCGTCCTCGGTGTTGCGCCAATATTGCCAGAAGTCATAGGGCGAGAACTGGTCGGCATTGAGCCACACCGCGCCTTGCGCGGTCTTGCCCATCTTGGCGCCCGACGCGGTCGTCAGCAGCGGCGTCGTCAGCGCGAACAGCTGGTGCGTGCCCATGCGGCGGCCGAGATCGACGCCCATGATGATGTTGCCCCACTGGTCCGAGCCGCCCATCTGGAGGCGGCAACCGGTGCGCTTGGCCAGCTCGACGAAGTCGTAGGCCTGGCAGACCATGTAGTTGAACTCGATGAAGCTCATCTCCTGCTCGCGCTCGAGACGCAGCCGCACGGAGTCCATGGTCAACATGCGGTTGACCGAGAAGTGCCGGCCGACGTCGCGCAGCATCTCGATCCAGTTCAGCCTGGTCAGCCACTCCGCATTGTCGAGCATGATGGCGTCGCTCTTGCCCTCGCCATAACGGAGCACCTTTGCGAACACGCCGCGGATCGATTCCTTGTTGGCCTCGATCTCGGCGACGGTGCGCATCGCGCGCGTCTCGTCCTTGCCGGATGGGTCGCCCACCATGGTGGTGCCGCCACCCATCAGCGTGATCGGCTTGTTGCCGGACTGCTGGAGCCAGTGCAGCATCATCATGGTCAGGTAATTGCCGATGTGCAGCGAGCGGGCGGTGCAATCGTAGCCGACATAGGCGATGGCCTCGCCCTTGGCGGCGAGCGCATCCAGCCCCTCGACATCGGAGCACTGGTGGATGAATCCTCGTTCCTGCAGGATATTGAGGAAATCCGATTTAAATGCAGTCATCTGTCGGCATGCCCAACAATTCTTGGTTTACTGTTTCGGGAGCAATTTAAGGGTCTTGCGTGGGAACCCGATTGGCCGCCCGCCACTTGGCGCGTTGGCATTATAAGATGTGTCCCTCTGGCACAAGATCGGCAGGCCAGGGCGGGTCTCTTGAGGACGCTGATCCATGATGTTGACGGCACTCGGTCTCATGAGCGGCACCTCGCTGGACGGGGTCGATGTCGCATTGATCGAAACCGACGGAAAACAGGTGAAGGCGTTCGGGCCGACCGGCTACCGAGCCTACAGCCCGGCCGAGCGCAACCTGCTGCGCCAGGCGCTGAGCGAGGCCGTGCATCTGCAGCAACGCGACGTCCGCCCGGGCATACTGGCCGATGCCGAGCGTGCGGTGACGCGGGCCCATGCCGAGGCGGTCACCGCCTTCCTCGCCCAGAACCGCATGAGACCGGAGGACATCGACATCGTCGGCTTCCACGGCCAGACCGTGCTGCACCGGCCCGAGAAGCGGCTGACGGTGCAGATCGGCGATGGGCCGGCACTGGCCAGGGCGATCCATATTCCCGTCATGTATGATTTCCGCGCGGCCGACGTCGAGGCCGGCGGGCAGGGCGCGCCCTTCGTGCCGGTCTACCACCGGGCGCTGGTCCAATCGCTGCAGCGCGAGGGGCCGATCGTCGTGGTCAACATCGGCGGGGTCTCCAACGTGACCTATATCGACGGCAACGAGGCGCTGATTGCCTGTGACACCGGCCCGGGCAATGCGCTGCTGGACGACTTCATGTACCGCACCATGAACCAGGCGTTCGATGCAGAAGGCAAATTCGCAGCGCTCGGCAAGGTGGACGAAGCCTGGATCGCGCGGGCACTGGAGCTGCCGTTCTTCGCGCTGCCGCCGCCGAAATCGCTCGACCGCAACGATTTTGCCGCCCTGAAGCTCGGCGACGTCGCGCCGGCCGATGGCGCTGCGACCCTGACCGCCTTCACCGCGGCGGCGATCGCCCGTGTCATCCCGTTGTTGCCACGGCGGCCACGGAGCTGGATCGTCTGCGGCGGTGGCGCCCGCAACCTCACCATGCTGCGGATGCTGCGGGAGCGGGTGGGGTCAGCCACGGTCGAGGCCGCCGAGACGCTCGGCTGGGCCTCCGATGCCATCGAGGCGCAGGCCTTCGGCTTCCTCGCCGTCCGCGGCATGAAAGGTCTGCCGTTGTCCTATCCGGCGACCACGGGCGTGCCGATGCCGATGACGGGTGGGGTCATGGCGCGGCCCTGAGATCGCGGCCAATTAATGCAGATGCATTGATCTTGACAAGTGCATGCAAATGCATCTAGATTGGATGCATCTGCATCTAGCCGCCGGGATGACGCCATGACCGCCTCGCTCAAACTGATCAGCCACAAGCTTTGTCCCTACGTGCAGCGCGCCGTGATCGCGCTCGAGGAGAAGGGCGTGCCGTTCGAGCGGATCGACATCGATCTCGCCAGCAAGCCCGACTGGTTCTTGAAGCTTTCGCCGCTCGGCAAGGTGCCGGTGCTGGTGGTGACGACGGAGAAGGGCGAGGTCGCGCTATTCGAGAGCAACGTGATCTGCGAGTACATCGAGGAGACGCAAGGCGGTGCGCGGCTGCATCCGGCGGATGCTCTCAAGCGGGCCGAGCATCGCGCCTGGATGGAGTTCGGCTCGGCGATCCTCGGCGATCTCTGGGGCGTGGAAACCACAAGCGATCCGGCGACCTTCGAGAACAAGCGTCAGGCGCTCGTTGCGAAATTTGCGCGCGTCGAGGCCGCGCTCGGCACAGGTCCCTTCTTTGCCGGCGGGGCGTTCAGTCTCGTCGACGCCGTGTTCGCGCCGATCTTCCGCTATTTCGATCTGTTCGACGAACTGACCGAGCACGGCATCTTCCGCGATGTGCCGAAAGTTCGTGCGTGGCGGGCCGAGCTCGCGAAACGTCCGAGTGTGCGCAGCGCCGTCGGCGCGGACTATCCGCAATTGCTGCGCGCCTTCCTCGTGCGGCACGACGCGCATCTGCTCAAGCTTGCGGCCTGAGCGCGCGCCGATGTCGCCGTGCTGATAGGGATCGTCGCGCTCAAGCTGGCTTGAGCTGCATCCTTCACCGCACGTTGGCGAGACGCATGTCCAAATACGCCGTGATGGTCTCCATCAAAGGCTCGAGCTTGGCGTCGAAGAAATGGTTGGCCCCGGGGATGATCTGCTGGTCGATCACGATGCCCTTCTGCGTCTTCAGCTTCTCGACCAGCGTGTTGACGTCCTTGGGCGGCACCACCGCGTCCTTCTCGCCATGCACGATCAGGCCCGACGACGGGCAGGGCGCGAGGAACGAGAAGTCGTAGAGGTTCGCGGGCGGCGCGATCGAGATGAAGCCTTCGACCTCGGGGCGGCGCATCAGGAGCTGCATGCCGATCCAGGCGCCGAAGGAGAAGCCTGCGACCCAGCAGGCGCGCGCTTCGGGATTGATGGTCTGCGCCCAGTCGAGCGCGGCGGCTGCATCCGACAATTCGCCGGTGCCGTGGTCGAACGAGCCCTGGCTGCGGCCGACGCCGCGGAAATTGAAGCGCAGCACCGAGAAGCCGCGATGCGCGAAGGCGTAGTAGCACTGGTACACGATCTGATGGTTCATCGTGCCGTGGAACTGCGGATGCGGATGCAGGATCATCGCGATCGGCGCGTTCTTCTGCTTGGCCGGGTGATAGCGGCCTTCGAGACGGCCCGCAGGGCCGGTAAAAATGACTTCAGGCATGGATGTCTCTGATTTAAGTCCCTTGGAGGTGATCCCTGCGCAATCAACCGACTGTGGCTCCATCAGCGTTGCGACCGACCGGAGCACGAATGAGGGTGGAGAGGCGCGCCCTCGGATGATGCGCGAGTGGCGCGCAGGTGAACTGACGCGCGCGTTCTAACACGAGGCAAGGGTCAAAAAGCAAGCTTCTTCGACATCTCTCAATGGGCTCAACAGCTTAGCCAGTCATGGCAGCGTCATCTTCGGCCTGTCGCCCCTGATCGGGACCTGCCCGAGTTCAACGGGAGAACGGCAGGAGCCGGCCGCGCTGCCACAGGGCAGCGCTCAACCAATTGGAATCACGACTGTTTCGCCGGTCGATCGTCGGTGGTGATTCCCGCCGGGGCGGTTCGACTTCCGAGCGAGGCGGCCGCCCGCCGGTAACGCCGGCTGCCGCCGAGCGTCTGGCCGTTGTCGAAGGCGAGCTCGAAGTCTCCTGAAGGCTTGAGGTCCACGCCGCGCACCCGGTCGAGATTGGCAAGCCTCGTCCGATGAACGCGGACGATGGAAAAACGCGCCAGCTCGCTTTCCGCGGCTGCCAGCGTGCCCCGAATGAGGTGCTGGGTGCCGTCGGCGAGGCTGTACTCGATGTAGTTACCGGCGGAGGCGACCCAGAGGATCTCGCGCGGCACCACGCGAATGCGGCTCGCGCCATCGCGCAGCCAGATCACATCCGGCGATGAAGCCTGTTGGGGGGGCGGTGGTGCCGGCGGAGCGGCCGCGGCGCTCTTCAGCTCGCGGCGGCTTTCGAGCAGCCAGATCGTGCCGGCGATCAGGACAGCCGCCACGGCATCCTTGCGGAATTCGTAAAGGACCGTCGCAAGCGAGAAACGGAAATCGTAGGCGCCTCCTGCGAGCCAGAGCGCAAGCTTCCGCACCCAGACCATGCCGCTGATGTGGAGCGCCGAAAAGCCGAGCAGGGTGATCGCCCCGATTGCTGCGCGGGCGGCAAGGCCGGGCGTTCGGCGCATGCGGCGGACCGCCAGCACCAGGATCGGCAGCAGCAGCAGGATGACGGCAATGCTCGACATCTCCCAGAACAGCCGCCGGCCGATGTCGTAGCTGTCGCCGCGCCAGGCCGCGTCCTGAGCGAACGAAAACGCGTTGACGATTCCTATCGCGAGCGCGACGGCCGCGATCGCTGCGAACATCATGCGGTCGCCGCCGCTGATCCCGAAAGGCCCGCGACTCGTCCCGGCCGCGGGCGGCTCGTCCCCCCGTGTCCGATTCTGATCCCAAACCGGCTCGACGCGCGCCGCCGGCGGAGCATTTTCGGTGTCAGCAGCCATGGCCCGGAAACCGCGTTCGTCGTCCCGTCAAGGAGCAGAATACCATGCCAACACCACAGCAATCCCAAAGCTCGGACAGGCGCATCGATCTGGACTGGGTGCGGATTTTAGCCTTTGGGCTGCTGATCTTCTACCACGTCGGCATGCTCTACGTGTCCTGGGGATTTCACATCAAGAGCGTGCACCGGCTCAGCTGGCTGGAACCGGTGATGCTGTTCCTCAACCCCTGGCGGCTGTCGCTGCTGTTTCTGGTGTCCGGGGTTGCCACGCGCTTCATGCTGGACAAGTCAAGTCTCGCCTCGATGGCCGGTGCACGGTCGGCGCGGCTCTTGATCCCGCTGATCTTCAGCATGCTCATCATCGTGCCGCCGCAGTCCTACCTCCAGATCGTCGAGAGCCTCGGCTATTCCGCGGGCTTTTTCGATTTCTACGCCCGGCACTATTTTGCCTTCGGGGCGCAGTTCTGTCCGAACCCCTGCATCGTGCTGCCGACCTGGAACCATCTCTGGTTCGTGGTCTATCTGTGGGTCTACACGATGGCCTTGCTGGGCGTGCTCGCGCTTTGGCCGGCCGGCGCCGACTGGCTTGGCCGCAAGCTGGCCGTCTTGCTCGCGGGACCGTGGCTCCTGATCGTGCCGTGCCTGCTGTATGTGGCTTGGCGTCTGGTGCTGTTCCCGGCCTTCCCGTCGACGCATGCGTTGTTCGGTGACTGGTACAACCACGCGGACCACGCCACGGCCTTCCTGATCGGTTTTCTCATGGCGAAGCAGGAAGGGATCTGGCGCAACGTCGAGGCCCGGCGCTGGGTGGCATTGGTCGCTGCGGCCGTCTGCTTCTCGGCCTTCATCCTGGTTCGGGCCGGTCTGTTTGCGCCATCGCCGGCGCTGAAGTGGGCCGCCGCCTCGGCCTATGGTGGCTACCAATGGCTCGCGATTGCAGCCGTGCTGGGCTTTGCGCGGCGCTACTTCACAGCCGACGGTCCCTTGCGTCGCTATCTGACCGACGCGATCTTCCCGTACTACATCGTGCATCAGACCGCGATCATCGTGATCGCGCATCAACTGCATGGCACCGGTATGCCGGCCGGGATCGAGGCGTTCATCGTTATTATTGGGACCGCACTCACATGTGTGACGACCTATGAAATCGTCCGGCGCATCGCCTGCCTGCGGCCGCTGTTCGGATTGCGGCCGGTGCCGCGGACGGTTCTCAGGACGGAGCGGCATAAGCCGGCCTGATGCGCTCCGTCCGGTTGGCCCGCTGGCAAAAGGTGTTAAGAGAGCGAGATGCCGACACGTGTCTATCTCGACTGGAACGCGACTACGCCGCTGCGCCCCGAGGCGCGGGCGGCGATGGTTGCGGCCTATGACCTCGTCGGCAATCCGTCATCGGTCCATGCCGAAGGGCGGGAGGCGCGACGGTTGGTCGAGGAGGCGCGCGCCGCGCTTGCGGCCGCAGTCGGCGCGCTGCCACGGAACGTTATCTTCACCTCCGCTGGAACCGAGGCCAATGCGCTGGCGCTCTCGCCGGGTCTGCGGGGGCCCTCGGGCGGCCCCGTCGAGCGGCTGCTGGTCTCGGCGGTCGAGCATGCTTCGGTGCTGGCCGGCGGCCGGTTCCCGCCGGACAGGATCGGCTTGATCCGGGTCACGCGCTCCGGCGTGGTCGACCTCGAGGATCTGAAGGCAGAGCTCAAGGACGGCCCGCCAGCTCTGGTTTCAATCATGGCCGCCAATAACGAGACCGGCGCGCTCCAGCCCGTCGCTGAGGCCGCAAGCGTCGCCCATCGGGCCGGCGGCCTCCTGCACGTCGATGCAATCCAGGTGCTTGGTAAAATCCCGTTCGATATCAATAAGGTAGGGGCAGACCTTGCCACCTTTTCTGCGCACAAGATCGGCGGCCCCAAGGGGGTCGGCGCATTGGTGATGGCCGAGGGGATCGTCGGCCTGGAGCCGGTGCTGCGGGGCGGCGGGCAGGAGCTCAGCCGTCGGGCCGGAACCGAGAATGTCGCGGGGGTCGCCGGCTTCGGGGCGGCGGTGAAAGCCGCGCTTCAGGCTCTACCGGAGGATGTGAAGCGCATGGCAACTCTTAGAAATCGTTTGGAAAATGGCCTGCGTGGCGTTGCCAGGGTGACGGTCTTCTCGGACGACGTGGAACGCTTGTCAAACACCTTGCTCTTCACCGCACCCGATCTGAAGGCCGAAACCGCCGTGATTGGCTTCGACCTGGAGGGGATCGCGGTCTCCTCCGGCTCCGCCTGCTCCTCTGGCAAGGTCCAGCCGTCCCACGTCCTGTCGGCCATGGGCTATGACCCCGCGGTCGCCCAGGGAGCGGTGCGGCTCAGTTTGGGCTGGTCCACGGGACCAGAAGACATCAATAGGGCGTTAGAGGCTTGGCGAAAGCTTGGTAATACCCTACTTAAGGGCTAAGCGACGAAACACGGCTCGAATGGTTCTAAGCCCGTGCTTTCCGCAGAGAAATATCGTAATACTCGACCGAGTTTGATCCACCGCGGTCCTTGAAACCGCGAGCGGAGGATGGAATGCCAGCCGTACAAGAGACGGTCGAGCGCGTGAAGCGCATCGACGTCGACCAGTATCGTTATGGGTTTGAGACCCTGATCGAGTCCGACAAGGCCCCCAAGGGTCTGTCGGAAGAAACCGTCAAGTTCATCTCCGAGAAGAAGAACGAGCCCGCCTGGATGCTGCAATGGCGGCTGGAAGCCTATCGGCGCTGGCTGACCATGACGGAGCCGACCTGGGCTAGGGTCGACTATCCCAAGATCGACTTCCAGGACCTCTATTACTACGCGGCGCCGAAGCCGAAGAAGACGATCTCCTCGCTCGACGAGATCGATCCGGAGATCCTCAAAACCTACGAGAAGCTCGGCATCCCCTTGCGGGAAGTCGCCATGCTCGAAGGCGTCGAGCCGAAGCCCGGCGAAGAGGACCCGGCCCGCCGCAAGATCGCGGTCGACGCGGTGTTCGATTCGGTCTCGGTTGCGACCACCTTCAAGGCCGAGCTGAAGAAGGCCGGCGTGATCTTCATGCCGATCTCGGAGGCGATCCGCGAGCATCCTGAACTGGTGCAGAAATATCTGGGATCGGTGGTGCCGACCTCGGACAATTTCTACGCGACGCTCAATTCGGCGGTGTTCTCCGACGGTTCGTTCGTCTACGTGCCGCCGGGCGTGCGCTGCCCGATGGAGCTGTCGACCTATTTCCGCATCAACGAGCGCAACACCGGCCAGTTCGAGCGCACGCTGATCATCGCCGACAAGGGCGCCTACGTCTCCTATCTCGAAGGCTGCACCGCGCCGCAGCGCGACGAGAACCAGCTGCACGCCGCCGTGGTCGAGCTCGTCGCCCATGACGACGCCGAGATCAAATATTCGACGGTGCAGAACTGGTATCCCGGCAATGCCGAAGGCAAGGGCGGTATCTACAATTTCGTCACCAAGCGTGGCGACTGCCGCGGCAACAATTCCAAGATCTCCTGGACCCAGGTCGAGACCGGGTCTGCGATCACCTGGAAATATCCGAGCTGCATCCTTCGCGGCGACAATTCCCGCGGCGAGTTCTACTCGATCGCGATCTCGAACGGCTATCAGCAGGTCGATAGCGGCACCAAGATGATCCATCTCGGCAAGAACACGACGAGCCGGATCATCTCCAAGGGCATCGCCGCCGGCAAGTCGCAGAACACCTATCGCGGCCTCGTCACGGCGCACCGGAAAGCCACCGGCGCGCGCAACTTCACGGCCTGCGATTCGCTGCTGATCGGCGACAAATGCGGCGCGCACACCGTGCCCTACATCGAGGCGAAGAACTCGTCGGCGACGTTCGAGCACGAGGCGACCACCTCGAAGATCTCCGAGGACGTGCTGTTCTACTGCATCCAGCGCGGGCTCAGCCAGGAAGAGGCGGTCGGCCTCGTCGTCAACGGCTTCGTCAAGGACGTGCTGCAGCAGCTGCCGATGGAATTCGCAGTGGAAGCGCAGAAGCTGATCTCGATCTCGCTGGAAGGGTCGGTCGGCTAGCTCGGACCTCATCCTGAGGAGGCCGCGCAGCGGCCGTCTCGAAGGATGGATACCGGAAAGATTGTTGGCCTCAATCCTTCGAGACGCGCCTTGCAGCGCTCCTCAGGATGAGGGGATAGATGGAAAAACATGATGGCTTTGCTTGAAGTGAAAGACCTCAAGGTTCGTGTCGAGGAGCGTGAGATCCTCCACGGGCTGACGCTGACCGTGAATGAAGGCGAGGTGCACGCGATCATGGGGCCGAACGGCTCCGGCAAGTCGACGCTCTCGCACGTCATCGCCGGCAAGCCCGGCTATGAAGTCACCGACGGTCAGATCCTGTTCAAGGGCGAGGATCTCCTGGAGATGGCGCCGGAGGAGCGCGCCGCGAAGGGCGTGTTCCTGGCATTTCAGTATCCGGTCGAGATTCCCGGCGTTGCCACCATGACCTTCCTGCGTACCGCGCTGAACGCGCAGCGCAAGGCGCGCGGCGAGAGCGAGTATTCGACGCCTGACTTCCTCAAGAAGGTCCGTGAAGTCTCGAAGTCGCTGAACATCCCGCAGGACATGCTCAAGCGCGGCGTCAATGTCGGATTCTCCGGCGGCGAGAAGAAGCGCAACGAGGTGCTGCAGATGGCGCTGTTCGAGCCGAGCCTGTGCATCCTCGACGAGATGGATTCCGGTCTCGACATCGACGCGCTGCGCATTGCGGCCGACGGCGTCAACGCGCTGCGCTCGCCGGGGCGCGCGATGGTCGTGATCACCCACTATCAGCGGCTGCTCAACTACATCGTGCCCGATTTCGTGCACGTGATGTCGAGAGGCCGTGTCGTGAAGAGCGGCGGCAAGGAGCTGGCGCTGGAGCTGGAGGCGTCCGGTTATGCCCAGTTCGAGGCCGCGTAAGGATTTTTGAAGATGAACGTTGCTGTGGCAAAGACCGGAGGCGGCCGTGCGGTGAGCGACCTGTTCGCCAGCGCCGAAGGCCGCTTGTCGGGATCGCCTGATGTGATCGCGGCGCGCCGCGAGGCGTTCGAGAGTTATGAGCGCCTCGGCCTGCCGCACCGCCGGATCGAGGAATGGAAATATACCGATCTGCGCGCCTTGGTCGGCGAGGTGCTACCGCTGGCGGCTGCACCCGATGCGGCCGCGCTGAAGCGCGCCTCGGACGCGGTGAAGGCGCATGCGATCGAAGGCGCCCGCAAGCTGGTGCTGGTCGACGGCGTGTTCGCGGCCGAACTCTCCGACGTGAAGGCGCTCGCATCCGAAGTGAGCCTCATGACGCTGCGGGAGGCGCTGCAGAAGGATGCCGGCGTCCTGAAGACCGTATCCACCGATGCCGTCATCGCGCTGAACGCGGCGCTGGCGACCGACGGCGTAGTGCTGTCGATTGCGGATGGTGCGCAGCTCTCTGCGCCGGTCCAGATCGTCCATGTGGCGACCGCCGCGTCGGTCTCGGTCTTCACTCGCTCGCAGGTGAAGGTCGGGAAGGGCGCCCGCGCCACCATCATCGAGAGTTTCGTCGCAGCCGGTGCAAAGACCTACCAGGTCAATGACGCCGTCATTATCGCGGTCGCCGACGACGCCGACGTCGCCCACATCCGTCTGATGGACGACGCGCCCGATGCGGTGAACATCACCTCGCAGTTCGTCACCGTGGGTGCCAACACCAAGCTCAATTTCTTCAACATGACCAGCGGCGCCGCGGTCAGCCGTTTGCAGGGCTTCATCACGCTGGCGGGCGAGGGCAGCGAGCTCTCCATCAACGGCGTGAACCTGTTGCAGAAGACCGAGCACGGCGACACCACGCTGGTGGTCGACCATGCCGTGCCGAACTGCGTCAGCCGCGAGATCTTCCGCGCCGTGATCGACGACCGCGCCCATTCGGTGTTCCAGGGCCGCATCATCGTCCGTCCGGACGCGCAGAAGACCGACGGCAAGATGATGACCCGCGCGCTGCTGCTCTCGGACGAGGCCGAGGCGGACAACAAGCCCGAGCTCGAGATCTTTGCCGACGACGTCTCCTGCGGCCACGGCGCCACCGCCGGCGCGCTGGACGACACCTTGTTGTTCTATCTCAAGGCGCGCGGCCTGCCGGAGAAGCAGGCCCAGGCGCTGCTGATCCAGGCCTTCGTGGGCGAGGCGATCGAGCAGATCGCCGACGATGGTTTGCGCGAGCATGTGATCGGCATGGCCGAGCGCTGGCTGGAGCGGCGATCATGAGCCCCCATCCGGCAGTCAAGAACGGCGCCTATGACGTCGCGCGCGTGCGCCAGGATTTCCCGGCGCTCGCTTTGCAGGTCTACGGCAAGAATCTGGTCTATCTCGACAACGCCGCCTCGGCCCAGAAGCCGCAGTCGGTGCTCGATCGCATGACGCAGGCCTATGCGAGCGAATACGCCAACGTGCATCGCGGCCTGCACTACCTCGCCAATGCCGCGACCGAAGCCTACGAGGGCGGCCGTACCAAGGTGGCGCAGTTCATCAACGCGCCGCGCACCGAAGAAGTGATCTTCACCCGCAACGCGACCGAGGCGATCAACCTGGTCGCGTCCTCGTGGGGTGGGCCGAATATCAAAGAGGGCGATGAGATCGTCATCTCGATCATGGAGCACCACTCCAACATCGTGCCGTGGCACTTCCTCAGGGAACGCCAGGGTGCCGTGATCAAATGGGCGCCGGTCGACGACGAGGGCAATTTCCTCATCGACGAGTTCGAGAAGCTGCTGACGCCGAAGACCCGACTTGTCGCGATCACGCAGATGTCGAATGCGCTCGGCACCATCGTGCCGGTCAAGGAGGTCGTGAGGATCGCCCACGCCCGCGGCATTCCCGTGCTCGTCGACGGCAGCCAGGGCGCGGTGCATCTGCCGGTCGACGTCCAGGACATCGGCTGCGACTTCTACGTCTTTACCGGTCACAAAGTGTATGGCCCGACCGGCATCGGCGTGCTCTGGGCCAAGTACGACCACCTCGTCGCGATGCGCCCCTACAATGGCGGCGGCGAGATGATCCGCGAGGTCTCGCGCGACATCGTCACCTATGGCGACCCGCCCCACAAGTTCGAGGCCGGCACCCCGCCCATCGTCGAGGCCGTCGGCCTTGGCGCCGCCATCGACTACGTCAATTCGATCGGCAAGGAGCGCATCGCCGCGCACGAGCACGATCTCACCACCTATGCCCAGGAGAAGCTGCGCGAGATCAACTCGCTGCGGCTGATCGGCACGGCGCGGGGCAAGGGCCCGGTGATCTCCTTCGAGCTCAAGGGCGCGCACGCCCACGACGTCGCGACCGTGATCGACCGCCAGGGCATCGCGGTACGCGCCGGCACCCATTGCGTGATGCCGCTTTTAGAGCGGTTCAACGTGACGGCGACATGCCGCGCCTCGTTCGGCATGTATAATACGCGGGAAGAAGTCGATCATCTGGCACAGGCGCTGCTGAAGGCGCGGGATTTGTTCGCATGAGTGACACGGCCGAAATCAAAGCCAATCCGATGGAGACCCACTCGGCGCTGCCGCCGGAGGAGACCGAGCGTCTGACCACCGAGATCATCGCCGGGCTCAAGACCGTCTTCGATCCAGAGATTCCGGCCGACATCTACGAGCTCGGCCTGATCTACAAGGTCGAGATCAAGGACGACCGCTCGGTCGACGTGCTGATGACGCTGACGACGCCGAACTGTCCGGCCGCCGGCGAACTGCCGACCATGGTCGAGAACGCGGTCGCCAGCGTCCCTGGCGTCGGCGTGGTCGACGTCAAGGTCGTCTGGGAGCCGCCGTGGTCGCCGGAACGCATGAGCGACGAGGCGCGGCTCGTGCTCAACATGTGGTGACGCCACCACCGGCATTGAATTCGCGCCGCAACGGACCACATCACTGATATGACCCAAATTTCGTCAGGCTCGACACCAGCATCCACCCCGAAGTCACGGCGGCCGCGCCCGCAGGTGATGCGGCTGACGGACGCCGCCGCCCAGCGCATCAGCGAGCTGACCCAGCGTGCCGATTCCGAGATCGTAGGTCTCCGCGTCGGCGTGAAGAATGGCGGCTGTGCCGGTCAGTCCTACACGGTCGAATACGCCCACGAGATCCGGCCGACCGACGAGGTCGTCGAGGACAAGGGCGTCAAGATCCTGGTCGATCCCAAGGCCGTGCTGTTCCTGCTCGGCACCGAGATGGACTACAAGGCCGACAAGATGCAGGCGCAGTTCGTCTTCAACAATCCCAACCAGGTCTCCGCCTGCGGCTGCGGCGAGTCGGTCGAGCTGCGTCCGGCCAAGATCGACGGGTAATTAGCTCAACTCTCCCGTCTCGTGTCCCGGACGCGCTGCAGCGTCATAGCGCGTCGAAGACGCGCGTAAACGCGCTTATGGCGCTGCTGCGCAGAGCCGGGACCCACGCTATACTTCCCGTCGCAGAGGGACTGGGCCCCGGCTCAGCAGCGCATCGCTACACGCTGCGCTGCGTCCGGGGCACGAGGGTGCGTATGGACCGCGAATTCCTGATCGACCTGTTCGCCGATTTTGGCCCCGTCACCATCCGCAAGATGTTCTCGGGCTACGGCATCTCCGCCGACGGCGTCAATTTCGCGCTGTCCCTGCGCGCCGGCCTGTTCTTCCGCGCCGACGAAACGACCATTCCGGACTTCGAGGCCGAAGGCTCAAAGCCGTTCCAGTATTCGACCCGCGCCAAAACCGTGGTGGTCAACTCCTACTGGGAACTGCCCGCTCGCCTGTTCGACGATTCCGCAGAGCTTGCACAATGGGCGAGGGCGGCCCTCGCCGCAGCCCAACGCGCCAAGGTGAAGAAGCGGCCTAAGGCGAAGAACGCGGCGAAAAAGACGGCGGCGAAGAAAGCGCAGCCGAGAAAGGCCGAGGCTAGGAAGCGGCGGACTGAGAAAGCTGGGACCGAGCGACGCGTCCGCCGCAGGTCGTAGCGCGGAGGCGGACCCGCCAATCAAGCCAAACTATGCTCCATTGTCGCCGTCATTCCGGGGCGCGGCGTAGCCGGGAGCCCGGAATCCATAACCACCATCGTGAGTATGGATTCCGGGCTCGCGCCCAAGAGGCGCGCCCCGGAATGACATCGATAAATGGATTGGGCCTCACGCCACGCGGCTGGGTGTCTCGGCCGCGTATTCCGGATCGGCTTCGCAGATCACGCGGTTGCGGCCATTGCGCTTGGCGGCGTAGAGGCAGGCATCCGCACGCTCGATCAGCGCGTCGGTGTCGTCGCCCTCCCTCAGCATGGAGACTCCGACGGAGATGGTGACGCGGCCGAGGATCTCGCCGGTCGATTTCTTCTTCAATTCCTTCGCCATCACGGCGCGACGGATGTGGTCGGCCACGGTGAGAGCCTGGCGCAGCGCGGTGTTCGGCAGCACGACCGCGAATTCCTCGCCGCCATAGCGTGCGGTGATATCCTGGCCCTTGATGGTCTGCTTCATCGAAAGGCCGACGAGCCGCAGCACCTGGTCGCCGGTGAGATGGCCGTAGGAATCGTTGAACGACTTGAAGTGATCGATGTCGAACAGCAGCAGCGAGAGCGGCTCGCCCGAGGCGAGCGCGTTCTGCACGGCCATGCCGATCATGCGGTCGAAATATTTGCGGTTGCCGAGGCCGGTGAGGGGATCGGTCAGGCTCTCGGCGCGAATCGCTTCCAGGCTCTGCTGGAGATTGCTGATCTCGTTCTTCGACAGCGTGAGCCGGTCTTCCAGCGCCTTGTTGGTCTCGCGCATCTCGCTGGTCGAGCGCAGCAGGGCCTCGACGATCGTCTTGAGCTGGTCGCGGCTCTTGGCCGACGACAGTTTCTCGGTCGCGCCCGACAGGCTGGCGTCGTAGGCGCTGGTCATGCCGAGCGCGTCGCCCAGGACCTTCATCACGTCGTCGATCTCGCCGATGACGCGCGCGCCGACCTTGTCGATGCGGTCGGTGGTCTTGATGTGGGAGAGATAGGTCTCGTAGATCTGCTCGAGATCGGCTTCGGTCAGCTTGCCGCTGCGCGCCAGCGTCTCGTTGATGATCTTGTTGAGCGGCGCGTTGTAGCCGGTGGCGTAGACGTACCAGATCTCGTAGTTGCGGGGAATTGCCGTCTGCCGAAGCGATCGGATCTGACCGAGCGCCACCTCGGCGAACGCCATCGTGCGTTCGTGTTCATCGAGCACCTTGATCACGGAACATACCCCACAGCGGCCGGCGCGCCCCCGACCGCAGCAATGCTTAAATTATGTTCGTAGGCTAACGGACGATCGTGAACGCCCCGTAAATATACGTTCACGAAGGTGTCTAATAAGGTGTGCCGCGGGTTTGCTCAACCGGAATCTCGAGCGCGTTGCGCTTCAGGCGCCGGCGGGCGAGCGTACCGGCCGCAGCAGAAACGCCGGCAGATGCGAGTGATCGCCCGGCTCGGTGTCGACTTCCCGCTGGCGGCGCGGTTCGGGACGGCCGATCGAGGGGACATGCGAGATGTTGGCTTGCTGGCGCGCTTCGTGACGCGGCTCCGCCCGGCGCTTGTCGTCAGACCGATGCCGTGATTCGGCGGGCTGTCGCGGCTCCGCAGGAGGCCTCGTTTCGGCAGCATGCCTTGCCTCGCCTCGCGCGTCGCGCGGCTCGTGGCTGCGCTCACGGTCGCGGCCGCGTTGCGGCTTGCCGCGGCCGCCGCGTGAACGTTCACGGCCGCGCTGCTCGCGCGGACGCTCGCTCGCATCGGATGCCTCGGCCGAGACTTCGTAATCGCCTTCGGCGCGCGGAATGCTCTGGCCGATCAGCTTTTCGATCGCCATCATCGACTTCTGGTCGAGTGGTGTCACGATCGAGATCGCGGTGCCGGTGCGGCCGGCGCGGCCGGTGCGGCCGATACGATGAACGTAGTCGTCGGCGTGATGGGGAACGTCGAAATTGAAGACGTGGCTGACTTCGGGAATATCGAGGCCGCGGGCGGCGACGTCGGAGGCGACGAGCAGCGGCAGCTCACCCTTTCGGAACTGTTCGAGTGCGGCCGTGCGGGCCGACTGGTCCATGTCGCCGTGCAGTGCGCCGACACTGAAGCCGTGCTTCTGAAGCGACTTGTGAACGATGGCGACCTCGCGCTTGCGATTGCAGAAGATGATCGCGTTCTTGAGGTCCTTGGCCTCGCGAAGCAGACGGCGAAGCAGCTCGCGCTTCTCATGCGCCTCGCGTCCGGCAGGTACCTGGGCTTGCGTGACGGTGACGGCGGTGGTGGCGGGCCTGGAGACCTCGATCTTCTGCGGATTGTGCAGGAAGGCTTCGGTGATGCGCCGGATTTCCGGGGGCATCGTTGCGGTGAAGAACAGGGTTTGCCGGGTGAAGGGGACGAGCTTGCAGACGCGCTCGATGTCGGGAATGAAGCCCATGTCCAGCATGCGGTCGGCCTCGTCGATGACGAGCAGCTCGACGCCGGTGAGCAGCAGGCCGCCGCGCTCGGTGTGGTCGAGCAGGCGGCCGGGGGTTGCGATCAGCACGTCGACGCCGCGCATCAGCTTGGCATCCTGATCGCCGAAGGAGACGCCGCCGATCAGGAGGGCGACGTTGAGTTTCTGGCCGGCGCCGTAGCGGTCGAAGTTTTCCTTCACCTGGGCCGCAAGCTCGCGGGTCGGCTCGAGGATCAGGGTGCGCGGCATGCGCGCCCGGGCTCTGCCCTTCTCGAGGATGGTGAGCATCGGCAGCACGAAGGCCGCGGTCTTGCCGGTGCCGGTCTGGGCGATGCCGAGCACATCCTTGCGTGCGAGGACGTGAGGGATCGCCTGTTCCTGGATGGGGGTGGGATTGGTGTAACCGGTGGCCGCCACTGCGGCGAGGACTTTTTCGGATAGTCCGAGATTTGAAAAGGACATTGAGCCTCTGGTCGAAACCGCCGTTCGGAATCGAGGGTAATTAAGGCTGTCGCGTTCCACCCCGAAACGGCGCGCTCTCGAAGAAGCTGGGGGTGCTGACTCACGCGAACAAAGCGCAAGGCTCAGGAATCGCTCGTCGATCTGAGCCGCGTCGCACTGGAACATAGGGGGGAATTGGCCAAAGTCAATGGAGCAGGCGCGGGAAGGCTCTAAAAAACCTGAGGTTTTTGCCCAAATCGCGGGCGCTGCTGGGATTTTCCGCTCTGCCCGCGGTCCGGCGGCAATCGCCGAACGACGGGCTAAAGGCCATCCGAACCCCTGGCCCGGAAGTCTCCGGGCGCCATGCCATAGGCGGCGTTGAAGACCCGGTAATAGGTCGCCAGGCTCTCGAAGCCGCAGGAGGCCGCGATGTCGGCGATCATCCGCTCCGGCGCCTCGCGCATCAGGCGGCGGCTCTGTTTCAGGCGCTCGTCGGTCAAGGTCTGCGAGAAGCTCTTCTCGGCTGTCTCGAACAGCATATGCAGGTGACGCACGGACACGCCGAGCAGGTCGGCCACCATGGCCGGCGTCAGGTTTGGGTTTTGCAGGTGGCGTGCGATCAGGCGCCGGGCCTGCGACAGGCGGGCCGTTCGCAGCGCGGCCTGGCCGCGCCGGCTGCCGGGCCGCACGATGCCGCGCTCGATCAGCGCCAGATGGGCCAAAGCTTGAACCAGGGAAGTCTGGACGAGAGGGGGCGCATCCGCGGCGGCAGCATCATCCGCGGCGGCCTCATCGAGGTCGGCAAAGCAGGCAGCGAGCAGGGGCGCCAGGGTCGGATCGTTGAACGTCCGGGGCGCAAGCTCGCGCATGCGCTTGTCCTGTGTCGGGATGCTGCTCACGGGAATCTTCAGGATCCGCAGGTGGAAGCCCCCGGCGCCCTGCGGCGCGGTGCGGTAAGGCAGGTCGGTATGGCTGGTGGCGAAGCTGCCGTTGGCGATCGAAAAGTCGCTTGTGCGCATGCCGCCGAACCAGCCGCCGCTGCCGAGCTGCTGGTAGACGCAGATTGCGTCACCCGGGGCGTTGGCGATGTCGGACGCGCTGCGCTCGACCGCGTAGGGCGAGGCCTTCAGCTCGACGAGGCCGGCCCCGCCAAGCTGGCGCAGCGAGAACTCGCCGAAGAAGTTCGTTCGCCGCTCGCGTTCGAGCTCGGCGGTAACGCCGAACAATCCCTTGGCGCGCACCTCGCGCCAATACTCGAAACGGTCGTGTGGCTCCACCTCGTCCGTACACCAGTGAAACATGGCTGCCCCTCGTTTCCGGCGAAATCGTTCAAGAAGAAGCAGATTCCAGCGCAATCTGCCATAGCCAGATCGAGGAATCGGGGGGCAGGCCCCTTGAACCGTCGTTGCCTCTGGGCCGACTATCACACAGCGGCAGGGGATCCCATGAACTGCTGTTCGAAGGAACCGGCGCAGGGCCGTTCTGCAGGGAAAATTTGCGATGACGCGTCGGCTTTTCGGAATTCTGGCGGCCCTTGGTCTTGCGGCGAGCCTGAGCGGCTTCGCAGCGCCTGCCCATGCCGAGAAGCGCGTCGCGCTCGTGGTCGGCAACAACGACTACAAGAACGTCCCGAAGCTGCTCAAGGCCGTCAACGACGCCCGCACCATGGGCGACACGCTGAAGCAGCTCGGCTTCTCGGTGATGGTCGCCGAGAACCAGAGCCGGCAGCAATTCTCGGAGACGCTGCTCGCCTTCGACAAGGCAATCGAGCCCGGCGACACCGCGTTCTTCTTCTACGCCGGCCATGGTTTCGAGATCGCCGGCCAGAACTACCTGCTGCCGACCGACGTGCCGGCGGCGACGGAAGGTCAGGAAGAGCTGGTGCGCGACGCCTCGATCCTGGCCGACCGCATCGTCGAGCGCCTTCAGAACAAGAAGGCGCGGACCTCGATCCTGGTGTTCGACGCCTGCCGCAACAACCCGTTCGAGCGCAAGGGCACCCGCGCGGTCGCCGGCGGCGGCGGGCTCGCGCCGATGACGCAGCTGCCCGAGGGCGTGTTCTCGGTGTTCTCGGCAGGACCTCGTCAGACCGCGCTCGATCGCCTGTCCAACGACGACGCCAATCCCAATTCGGTGTTCACGCGCACCTTCGCCAAGGAGCTGCTCAAGCCCGGCGAGAACCTGGTGCAGGTGGCGCAACGCACGCGCCGTGCCGTCAGCGAGATGGCCGACACGGTCAAGCACAGGCAGGTGCCGGTCTATTTCGATCAGATGGTCGACGACGTCTTCCTCAGCGGCATGGCGAAGGATGCGGCCGCGCGCCCGGCCGATCCACCGCCGCAGAAGCTTGCGGCACTGCCGCCGGTGTCGGTGCCACAGATGCCGAAGGAGGAGACCATCAACGCGCCGATCGCGAGCTTCTCGCGGCACAATGGCGGCTGGAGCGTGACGTTCTCCTTCGCCGATCCGACACTCGGCATTTCCTGGCGCATGGCCGGCAAGAGCGATTTCCGCGAGACCGGATTCATCGACACGCTCGATCCGCGCACGCGCAAGCGGATGCCGAACCCGTCGATCGAGCTGCCGCCGGATGCGCAGGCCGGCACCATCGAGGTCCGCTATGTCGATCAGTCCGGCGAGATGCAGGGACCGTTCCCGATCAGGTTCGATCCCGAGGCCGCGCTGATCCGCGACCAGCGCAAGATCCTCGACATGACCTCGACGAGCTGGCTGTCGTTCCGCGAGTTCAACGGGCTCCTGGTCTACTACACGCATCTCGTCTCCTACCGCTGCGCCATCCGCGAGGTGCGCATCGGCATCGACACCGCCGTGCCCAACCAGGTGCTGAAGATGCCGCCTTGCGACATGCGCGATCCCAGCGCGGTCACCGCCGGCATGCCGCTCTACATGAAGCTCGCGCCAAGCACGCAGTCCATCTCGGTGGAACTGACCTATCGCGACGGCAGCGTCTCGGAGATCAAGAGTTTTCGTAGCGCGAACCGCAGCAATCATTGACGCGCTGTTCGGCCTGACGCGATCGGCCTACGAAGTGGACGAACTTAAATCGGACAGGTCAAGGTGGAAGTGCTAGAGCCGGGGATGGCAAAGTTCATCATCGTCGCGGTCGTTACGACGCTTCCGGTTTTGGCCCAAACGACTCCCGTCCCCACAGCGCCGCCACTCACCGACCGTGAACGTGTCCAGGCGGACCGCGCGAAGGCCGCCGAGGATGAGAAGGTAGCTCCGATCACGCGACCCTGGGATCGCGACGCCGACGGCAAGCGCCCATGGGAACGGAAGTCGTCGAAGCCCTGAGGCAAGCGCACGTCGATCTCCGCGGAAGGAACAACTCCTTGGGCACCTGGATTGTCTGTCAAACCAGGGAGACGATCCATGATCCGCAAATCCATCTTCGTAATCACTGCTTGTGCTGCGCTGTCGACGGCCGCCTTTGCGCAAGGGGGAGGTGGTGGCGGAGGCGCTGGTGCGGGTGGCGGTGCCGGCGCGGGTACCGGTGGCGCCAGCGCGGGATCCGCGGCCAGCTCAGGCGCCGGAATGGGCACGTCATCCAGCAGCGCCAACTCGGGGCCATCGGCTCCCTCGGGAATGGGGACGCACGGCACCACGACCGGAGCGAACATCAATACCAACAACAGCCTGAACAATCCGAACGCTCAGCCCCCGACCGCGGCCGGCAAGACGCCCGCGGCGGCGCAAGCCGAGCGAAACGCGGGTGTCGGTCATGCGCCCAATGGGCTGCCGATCGGCAGTCCGGGCACCGGGACCAGCAATGAGGACCAGAAATAGTCATCCCGCTTTCAGGCAAAGGCCCGCGCACTGCGGGCCTTTTTGTCGGGGGCTTGGTGCTGCTGCGAACCAGTCGCGGCGGCTATGGCCGCAAATTGAAACTGCGTTCGGCCTGAATCGCGCTAGTATCGTCAGGGATATGTTGATCGATACTCACATCGCGGATCGCAGCGGCAATGACATCTGACAAACAGCCAAACCGCACCATGAAGGTCCGCTGCTGCGTCGTCGGCGGCGGGCCGGCCGGCATGATGCTCGGCTATCTGCTCGGGCGGTCCGGCATTGACGTGATCGTGCTGGAGAAGCATGCGGATTTCTTCCGCGACTTCCGCGGCGACACCGTGCATCCCTCGACGCTTCAGGTGATGGACGAGCTCGGCCTGATCGACGGCTTCCTGAAGCTGCCGCATCAGCGCTTGCAGAAGATGGACGGCTTGTTCGGCGGCACGCCGGTGCGCATCGCCGATCTCAGCCGGCTCCATACCAAATACCCCTTCATCGCCTTCATGCCGCAATGGGACTTCCTGAACTTCCTGCGCGAGGCCGGGCGGCGCTTTGCCTCGCTCGAGGTGATGATGAGCACGGAGGCGGTCGATCTGATCCGCCGCGGCGAGACCGTTGCCGGCGTGCGGGCGAAAACGCCTGACGGCATCATCGACATCGAGGCCGATCTCACCATTGCCTGCGACGGCCGGCATTCGACGGTGCGCGAGCGCGCCGGCCTCGAGGTCGAGGAGATCGGCGCGCCGATGGACGTGCTCTGGTTCCGCGCCGGCCGCAGACCCGACGAGACCGAGAACGTGTTCGCGCGGGTCGAGCCCGGCAAGATGATGATCACCTTCGACCGCGGCGACTATTGGCAATGCGCCTATGTCATCGCCAAGGGACAATACGAAGCGGTGAAGGCGAGGGGATTGCAGGCGTTGCTCGACGACGTCGTGCGCATGGCGCCGATCCTTCGATCCGGCATCACTGATGTGAAGAGCTTTGACGAGATCAAGCTGCTCACGGTCGCGATCAACCGCCTCAAGCGCTGGACGCAGCCGGGCCTGCTGTGCATCGGCGACGCCGCGCATGCGATGTCGCCGGTCGGCGGCGTCGGCGTCAATCTCGCCGTGCAGGACGCGGTCGCGACCGCCAATCTGCTGGCGGACAAGCTTCAGCGCGGCTGCCCGAGCGAGGACGAGCTCGATGCTATCAGGCGCCGACGCGAATTTCCGGTGAAGATGACGCAACGCATGCAGGTGATCGTGCAGAACAACATCATCAGCGGCGCCTTGCAGGGCGGCGATCGGCCGCTCAAAGTCCCTCTGGTCGTGCGCCTCGTCACCGCGCTGCCGTGGCTTCAGGGCATTCCGGCGCGCCTGCTTGCGCTCGGCGTGCGACCGGAGCACGTGCATTCGAGGGCCGCGCCTGCACCGTAACGCAGGAGCCGCCAGGGATAATGCCGCGTTAAATCGCGCGCCAAGCGTTGCGCGCGAGCAACAGCGCCAATGGATTCAGGGCGCGCTGCGTGCCAATCCGGCGTCTTAACTTTCTTGATTCAAATTTGAGTAAGACCTGCGTGTGACCGTGCGCCCATCAAAGGACACGGGGTATACCATGCGTAATAAATTGATTGCCGCCTTCGCCTGCACGACGGCTCTGGTTTCAACCGGCGCGGCCTCCGCCGCCGATCTCGGCGCGCGCTACACGAAGGCGCCCGCCTATGTCGAGCCGCTGTTCAACTGGACCGGCTTCTATGTCGGCGGCCATATCGGTGGCGCCTGGACCAACGAGCAGTTCACCAATAACGGGACCGGCGCGGCGTTCGGCGATCTTTCGCCGGGCGACAGCTTCCGTCAGCGCAACTCCGGTATCATGGGCGGCGCCCAGATCGGCTACAACTGGCAGGCCAACAACTACGTGTTCGGCATTGAGGGCACGATCTCCGGCCTCGACAACAAGGGTACGGTCGTCAACACCCTGTTTGGCGCCGGGGACGACGTGTTCTCCTGGCGCGCCAACGTGCTCGCGACCGTCGTCGGTCGCGCCGGCTTCGCCGTGCAGAACAACCTGTTCTACTTCAAGGGCGGCTATGCCGGCGTGAACAACCGTCTCTCGGTGACCGACACCGCTGGTGTGGCGACGGGTTCGGGCGAACAGACCCACTGGGCCAACGGCTGGATCGTCGGCGCCGGCTGGGAATACGGCGTCACCCGCAACTGGATCGTCGGCCTCGAATACAACTATGCGGCCTTCGGCAGCCAGACCTATCAGCTCGGCGGCACCTCGGGTAACTACACCTTCGATGCCAAGCCGCGCGACATCCAATGGGCCGTCGTGCGCGCGAGCTACAAGTTCGACGCACCGACCATTGGCCGCTACTGAGCACGTCGACGCAACGCGACCAACGATCAAGAAAAGCACTGCAAATTTCAAAAGCCCCGGCCTGGTCCGGGGCTTCCTTTTTGTGTCGTTTGATTGCGGGCAGGCGCGGCCTCAGGCCATCACCGAGAAGCCTCCGTCGACGGGGATCGCTGTGCCCGTGACGAAGTTCGAGGCGGGCGAGGCGAGGAACACGGCGATGCCGGCGAAGTCGTCGATGTCGCCCCAGCGCCCCGCAGGCGTGCGCGCCAGCACGCGCTCGTGCAGCCCTGACACCTGCTGCCGCGCGCCGCGGGTGAGGTCAGTGTCGATCCAGCCCGGCAGGATGGCGTTGACCTGGATGTTGTCGGGCGCCCAGGCGTTGGCGCAGGCGCGGGTGTACTGCACGATGCCGCCCTTGCTCGCGGCATAGGCCGTCGCGAAGCTCGCGCCGAAGATCGACATCATCGAACCGATATTGATCACCTTGCCGTTGCCGGACGCCTTCAGCGCCGGATAGGCCAGCTTCGAGCACACGAAGGCGCTGGTGAGGTTGGTGTCGATCACCTTGTTCCACTCGTCGAGCTCGAGCTCGTGCGGCGGCTTGCGGATGCTCATGCCGGCATTGTTGACGAGGACGTCGATGCGGCCGAGTTCCCCGACGACGCGCTCGATCATCGCAGCGACCGCCGCCTTGTCGGTCACGTCGGTGGCGATGGCGATCGCCCTCACGCCGCGCTGCCTGAGATCGGCGACGGCTGCGGCGGACTTGGTCTCGTTGCGTCCGACCACGGCGATATCGGCGCCGGCGTCGGCAAGGCCACGCGCCATGCCGAGGCCGATGCCACCATTGCCTCCCGTGACGATCGCGACCTTGCCGCGAAGATCGAACCGGCTGGATGTCATGCTTTCATTCCCTGGTTTATCTTATTGATGACTCTGCCAGATCAGCACCAGCCCGAAGCCGGCCATGGCAGCGCCATAGCCGGCCCATTGCAGCTGGTTGACCATGAAGCTCGATCGCGGCCACGGAACGGCGCCCGTGCCCTGTCCGATCCAGAGCAACCCGACGGCAGTCGCAAGCAGGCCTGCGACCAGCAGAAATCTGCGCATGGATTCCTCCCATCGGTCCGCTCCTGTCAGCGGTGCGACGATGAGGATCGCCGCGCCGCGAAAGCTTGAGCGCACACTAACCGTAGCTTCGGTGTGGATACAATGGCAGCACCGGCGCAAGCTGCCGGTGGGGAGGAAGCGTGTCCCTGGAAAGGCAATTCGCGGCTGGGCGATCGGCCGTGCCGATAGTCGGCGAGCGGAGCCCGGTTCGCCGTACAGGTCATTGCAAGCGAGCGTCGGTCACCCGGACCAAAACGAAAAAGCCCCGGCGATGCCGGGGCTTTGACGTTTGATCGTGAGATCGGATCAGTACTTCGCGACGACCGGACCGGTCCAGTTGAAGCGATAGACCAGCGAGGTCGAGATCGTCTGGTTCCAGCTGTTGGCTCGGATGCTGTTCACGCCGGTCGGCAGGCCCGTGGCATCGGAGATCTGATCCTGAGTCTTGGTATCGTAGAAGGCCGAACGGTACTCGGTCTTCATGAACCAGCCGGGCGAGGTGATGCCGAAGATGTTCAGGCTGTTCTCCACGCCGCCGCCGATGAACCAGCCGTGGCGATCGTAGCTGTTGAGGTGGACGCCAACGGGAGTGCCGCCCAGCGTCGTGAAGTTGGTCTGCCCGAAGTGAGCGCCCGAGTAACCGCCGTTCACGTAGGAGAGAACGTTCGGGGCGACCAGCCAACCGAGGCGAACACCCGCGGCCCAGGAGGTTTCCAGCTTCTGGTTGCCAGTGATGCCGAGGGTCGGATCCTGGATGGTGGCGCGAATGCTGCCGAACTGACCGTCGGCGAACACACCGGCGACCCAGGTGCCGCTGAACTGCCAGTCGTAGCCGGCGCCAACCGTGCCGAACCAGCCCGAGCCGCCTTGGCGCTGGGTGATCGTCAGCGGGGTGCCCGTGCCGGTGTCGACCACGCTCTGGTCGGCATTCGAGAGGCCGCCACCGCCACCGCCGAACACGTAGAAGCCGGTCCAGTTGGCGACGGGCGCAGGCATCGGGGCCTTCACGTAGGGACGGGCGCCAAGGTCAGCCGCCGAGGCCGCACCGGTCATCGCCGCAACCGCGGTCAGAGCGAGCAAAGTCTTCTTCATGTCAAATCCCCAACCTTGGTCTGTCGTAGCAGGCGCGAGCGCGCTGAAGTTCGTGTCATCTGATGATCGGACTATAGACGGTTCTCGCCGAAATGCTGTTGCCGGGCAGGCACAGTCGCCCGAAAACGCCGGTGCTGGAGTATTTCGAATGCTGCCGCTCGAATCCATAATATGTCATATATTTCAATGTATTATTTGGAGTCTCAAGACTTCGATTTCGGGTAACCTGTCGTTAGCAAATCCGGTTTTGTCCGAAATGGAGGCAATCCTCGCTCGGCGTTTGAGCTCCTGAGTCGACGGCCGAGTCGCCCGGTCCGGTGCGAGTCGTGTCGTCCACGCCGTGGCTGACTTGGAGGAGCCAAAAAGCAAGAAGCCCCAGCCGAGGCCGGGGCTGGTTTTCGAAGAAGCGGCGGCGCGGTACTTCGCCACCACCGGACCACCGAGCTTGTAGCTGGCGCGCCCGGCACGGACCAATGCCTCAGACGTCCAGCAGCTCTTCGCTGGCAAATTCGGCCTTGTCCGAGATGAAGGCGAAGCGCGCCTCGGCCTTGGTGCCCATCAGGCGCTCCACGGAATCCGCGGTGGTGTCGCGGTCGTCGGCGAGCAGGACCACCTTGAGCAGCGTCCGCTTGCTCGGATCCATGGTGGTCTCCTTGAGCTGCGCCGGCATCATCTCGCCGAGTCCTTTGAAGCGGTTCACCTCAACCTTGGCGTTGGCGTTGAACGCGGACTTGATCAGCTCGTCCTTGTGCTTGTCGTCGCGGGCATAGACCGATTTGGTGCCGTGCGTGAGCTTGTAGAGCGGCGGCACGGCGAGGAAGAGGTGGCCCTCGTCGATCAGCCGCGGCATCTGCCGATAGAAGAAGGTGATCAGGAGCGAGGCGATGTGCGCGCCGTCGACGTCGGCGTCGGTCATGATGATGATGCGCTGGTAGCGCAGATCCTCCTCGCGGTACTGCGCCAGCGTTCCGCAGCCGATCGCCTGCACGAGGTCGGAGAGCTGGGCGTTCGCCGTCAGCTTGTCCTTGCCGGCGGAAGCGACGTTGAGGATCTTGCCGCGCAGGGGCAGCACGGCCTGGGTCTTGCGGTCGCGCGCCTGCTTGGCGCTGCCGCCGGCCGAGTCACCCTCGACGATGAACAGCTCCGAGCCATCGGTGCCGGCGTCGGTGCAGTCGGCGAGCTTGCCGGGCAGGCGCAGCTTCTTGCCGGCGGTTTTTCGCGCGGTCTCTTTCTCTTGCCGCCGCCGCAACCGTTCTTCGGCGCGGTCGATCACGAAGTCGAGCAGCCGGTTGGCCATGTTCGGATTGCCCGAGAGCCAATGGTCGAACGGATCCTTCATCGCCTGCTCGACGATGCGCTGCGCCTCCGCAGTGGCGAGGCGATCCTTGGTCTGGCCCTGGAATTCCGGCTCGCGCACGAACACCGACAGCATCACGGCGGCGCCGACCATCACGTCTTCCGAGGTGACGGAGGCCGCGCGCTTGCCCTGACCGACGCGCTCGGCGTGATCCTTCAGGCCGCGCAAAAGGGCGCTGCGCAAGCCGGATTCGTGCGTTCCGCCATCCGGCGTCGGCACGGTGTTGGTGTAGGAGGAGAGGAATCCGTCGGCATCGGCGGTCCAGGCCACGGCCCATTCGCAGGCGCCATGCGCGCCGTTGCGGCCCGACTTGCCCGAGAAGATGTCGGGATGCACCAGCGTGTCGGCGTGGATCGCCGCGGCGAGATAATCCTTGAGGCCGCCGGGGAAGTGAAACGTCGCTTCCGCCGGCACGTCCTCGATGCCCTTGAGCAGTTCGGGCGCGCAGTTCCAGCGGATCTCGACGCCACCGAACAGATACGCCTTCGAGCGCGTCATCTTGAACAGGCGCTGCGGCTTGAACGCGGCCTTAGGCCCGAAAATATCGGTGTCGGGCTTGAAGCGCACGCGCGTGCCGCGGCGGTTGTTGATCTTGCCGAGGTCCTCGAGCTTGCCCTTCGGGTGGCCGCGCTCGAACGTCATGCGGTAGAGTTTCTGGCTGCGCGCGACCTCGACCTCGAGACGCGAGGAGAGGGCGTTCACCACGGAGATGCCGACGCCGTGCAGGCCGCCCGAGGTCTCGTAGACCTTGCTGTCGAACTTGCCGCCCGAATGCAGCGTGCACATGATGACTTCGAGCGCCGACTTCTTCGGGAATTTCGGATGAGGATCGATCGGGATGCCGCGGCCGTTGTCGGTCACGGTCAGGAACCCGTCCGCGCTGAGATCGACCTCGATGAAGGTCGCGTGCCCGGCGAGCGCCTCGTCCATCGAATTGTCGATGACTTCGGCGAACAGATGATGCAGCGCCTTCTCGTCGGTGCCGCCGATATACATGCCAGGCCGGCGACGTACCGGTTCCAGGCCTTCGAGCACCTCGATGTCGGCTGCCGTGTAATCGGCTTCCCCGCCGCTTCCGCGCGGCGCCGCCTTGGCGGCACGAGGTTTCGGCTCGTCGCCGCCGAAAAAGTCGTCTTTTGCTTTGGGCTTCAACTGCTTGGACATATATCTTGATGCGTCTTGAGGGCCGCAGGGGCGGCGAATCGGTTGCGCCGACTATGCCACTTCTGCCTTGGAAAGGTTACCGCGCCGGGGCTGGCGGTGTGGGTTGGGAGCTAATCCCGGCGATTTTACGCCGCAGGGCCCACAAGTTCCCGGCAATTTGACGGTTCGCCAAGTGTCATGTCGGGTTTTGTGACTTGATGTCACACAAGTCCTTGGCTTACCAGTCCTTTTCATCGAGCAGCACCTTGAGACGGGGCGGGAAGGCTATTTTTGATGGAGCAATTTGCGCACGCCCTGGCCGATTTCGTGCGCGTTCACCAGGCCTGGGCGGCACCGATCGTGTTTCTGCTCGCCTTCGGGGAGTCGCTTGCGTTCATCTCGTTGCTGGTTCCGGCCTGGGGCGCGCTGGTGGCCATCGGTGCGCTGATCGGGGCCAGCGGCATCAGTTTCTTTCCGGTCTGGATTGCCGGCGGCCTTGGCGCGGCGCTGGGCGACTGGGTCTCCTACTGGTTCGGCTACCGCTACAAGGAGAGGGTTGCCCAGATGTGGCCGCTCTCGCGCTATCCGGACCTGCTGCCCAGAGGCGAGGCTTTCGTGCGCAGCTGGGGCATACCCAGCATCTTCATCGGGCGCTTCTTCGGCCCCTTGCGCGCCTCCGTGCCGCTCGCGGCCGGCATCTTCGAGATGCCCTATTGGAGCTTCCAGGCCGCCAATTTCGTCTCGGCCCTGATCTGGTCGGCCGTGCTCCTGCTGTTCGGCGACGTGCTCGCCAAGATCATGGAATGGATCTGGCGAGTGATCTGACCGGGCACCGGGCCGCCCGGTCAGGGCGTCAGGAGAGGACTACAGCGATGCGTTCCAGATCGCGGGGATCCAGCGATAGCCGGAGCCGTCCTTTTCCTTCTCGACCCGGACGAGACCGGGGAAGGCGGCGTGGAAGGCCTGGATCGGCATCTTCTCGGCAATGGCCATATCGTAGAGCTTGCGCCGCGTTGCCTGTGCCAGAGGCTTGTCGACGTCGGAGGCGATGTTCCATTCGGGATGCTTCACGAACAGGAACGCTGCGCCCGCGGTGATATCCACCTGCACCAGCACCTTCTCGGCGCCGGAGGCGACGATGAAGGAATTGTGGCCCGGCGTGTGGCCGGGGCTCGCCACCGAGGTGATACCGGGCGCGACTTCCTTGCCGGCCTCATATTGTGTGACCTTGCGGCCCAGGGCATCGAACACGCGGCGGATATTCTTGAAATTGTTTTCGAGGATCGGATTGCCCATCCCCTTGCTCATCTCGCCGTCGTCCATCCAGAACTTCCATTCCACCGCCGGCACCATGATCTCGGCATTAGGGAAGGCAGGCTTGTTCTCGGCCGCCAGCAGGCCGTTGATGTGGTCGCCATGGAAGTGGGAGATGATGACGGTATCGACCGCCGCGCGGTCGATACCGGCGGCGGCGAGATTGTTTTGGAACTGGCCGACCTTGCCCTTCGTCTGCGTGAACTGGTCGGGACCGAGGCCGGTATCGATGACGACGAGCTTCGGGCCGGTGTTGACCACGACCGGGTTGAAGGTATGGGTGACCTTGTCGGCCGGCAGGTGGTGCTCGGCGAACACCTTGTTGATGTCGTCCTTGCTGGCGCCGGCGGCGTAATTGTCGGTCAGATTGACGGTCGCAACACCGTCGCAGACCACCGTGACCTGGTGGGTCCCGACATTGTAGCGATAGAAGCTCGCATTCTGCTTCTCGGCCGGGGGCGCGGCGGCGCTCGCGGGCGAAATCTTCACGAAAGGCAGGAGCGCCGATGCGGCGGCGCCGGCTAGCGTTGCGCGACGAGTAATCTCGGTCATGGTGATGTCCTGAGGCTGGGTGCGAACGGCTCGGGGCCGGCGAAGAGGTTGTGTCCCGCCGGTCGTTCTCGAAAACCCCTATTGCTAGTGGAAATTCCACGGCGGCCCGATGACATCTGTGCGCATCCTGCCGTCGCGCGTGCGGCATCCTGCCGTCCCACTGAACCGATTTGCTCTTGACCATGGAACCAGCTGGCCTTATAGCCGCGCGCCATGATCAACGCCGCGACCATCCTGTTCGCCCGTCGCCGCCGCCGCAGCTTTGCGGTTTGGGCGGTCGATCGCGTTTGAGATCATCGTCTTTGCCGCTGGACCCGATCCGCGGCATCCTCTCTCCTGTCAGCGCGATCTGATCCGGCGGCTCCCCCGAGGAGGCCCAGCAGGAGACCACGATGTACACGCCACCCTTTTTCAAGCAGGACCGCGCCGCGAGCCTGAAATTCGCCGAAGAGCGCGGCTTCGGGACCATGTGCGCCTTCGACGGCCACAAGCCCATCGCCTCGCCATTGCCGTTCTATCTGACTTACGGCGCCGACGGCACGCCGCAGGCCGCCTTTCATCTGGCCCGTCACAATCCGCTGCTAAAGCTGGCGGGCGGCGAGGCGTCGTGGCTGCTCGCGGTCAACGGCCCAGATGCCTATGTATCGCCGGACTGGTACGTCTCGCCGGATCAGGTTCCGACCTGGCTCTACCAGTCGGTGCATCTGAGCGGGCCGGTGCGGCTGCTGTCGGATGACGAGCTGTCGGTGCAGCTCGACACGCTCAGCGAAAAGTTCGAGAGCTGGCTGTTGCCGAAGAAGCCATGGACGTCGGGCAAGATGACCGCCGGGCGGTTCGAGGCGATGAAGAAGGCGATCGTGGGTCTGGTCATGACGGTTGAAGAGGTCGAGGGCAGCTTAAAGCTCAACCAGCACAAGTCGGACGCCGATTACACGGCGATCGCCAATGCGCTCGGCGCGCAAGCCCAGGCCGACGCCAGAGAGATCGCACAATTGATGCAGGACGTGAGGCCGGAGGCCTTCGTGAACGAAACCAACATGCTCGAAAGGAGCGCGCCATGAGCCTCACGGAAACCACGAAAGCCCCGGCCACGGGCGCGGCGAAGAAGCCTGCCACCGTCTTCGTCGATGGCGGTTCCGGCACCACCGGCCTCGGCATCAACGAGCGGCTGAAGCTCCAGAACGACGTCGTCGTGAAGACCATCGCCGACGACAAGCGCAAGGACCCCGCGGCCAAGAAGGCGCTGATGGAGGAGGTGGACCTCGTCATCCTCTGCCTGCCCGACGATGCCGCCAAGGAGACCGTTGCGCTGGTCGACAGCATGGGCGCCTCGGCGCCGAAGGTGCTGGACGCCTCGACCGCGTACCGGGTCGCGCCGGACTGGGCCTACGGCTTTCCCGAGCTGACGCCGGACCAGGCCGGCAAGATCAAGGCGGCGAAGAAGGTCTCGAATCCCGGCTGCTATCCGACCGGTGCGATCGCGCTGCTGCGGCCGATCGTCGATGCCGGCCTCCTGCCTCCGGACTATCCCGTCACCGTCAACGCGGTGAGCGGCTATTCCGGCGGCGGCAAGTCGATGATCGCGAGCTTCGAAGACGGCAGCGCGCCATCCTTCGAGCTCTACGGCCTCGGCTTCGAGCACAAGCATCTGCCGGAGATGCAGCTCTACTCCAACCTGACGCGGCGTCCGATCTTCATTCCCTCGGTCGGCAACTACCGGCAAGGCATGCTGGTCTCGGTGCCGCTGCAGCTCGACGCGCTGCCGGGCAAGACTGGCGGGGCCGACCTGCAGGCGGCGATGGCAAAGCGTTACGACGGTTCGAAATACGTCAAGGTGATGCCGCTGCAGAACGAGGCGACCAAGGCCGGCCGGCTCGAGCCGGAGGCGCTCAACGAGACCAACATGCTAGAGCTCTACGTCTTCGCCAGCGACAAGTACCATCAGGCACTGCTGGTTGCCCGGCTCGACAATCTCGGCAAGGGCGCATCGGGCGCTGCCGTACAGAACATGCGGCTGATGCTGGGTCTTGCCGACAAGTAGCTGATCGAGCGTTGCTCGCGAGGCCAACCCGGTGAAGGAAGCGACGCTGCAGCTTTCTACCCCGGCAAGACGATCCAATGACGCCTGGAAGGGACGCGTGATGAGCTCGAAGAAGATCGGCATTCTCGGCGCCTCCGGTTACACCGGGGCCGATGCGGTGCGCCTGTTGGCGCGGCATCCGGATGCCGAGATCGTCACGCTCACCGCCAATACCCACGCTGGCAAGTCGATGGGCGACGTGTTTCCGCATTTCTTCATGCTGAACCTGCCGAAACTGGTGGAATGGGAAAAGGTCGACTGGAGCAAGCTCGATGCGGTGTTCTGCGGGCTGCCGCACGGCACCACGCAGGAAATCATCGCCGCGGTCCTCAAGGCAAATCCCAAAATCAGGGTGCTCGACATGTCCGCCGATTTCAGGCTGCGGGACAAGAACACCTATGCGCAATGGTACGGCCACGAGCACCGGGCGCTCGAATTGCAGGCCGAAGCGGTTTATGGTCTGACCGAATTTTATCGCGAAAAGATCACGTCGGCGCGGCTGGTCGCCTGTCCCGGCTGCTATCCCACGGCCGCGCTGCTCGCGCTGGTGCCGCTTGCGAAGGCCAAACTGATCGACAGCGACGACATCGTCATTGACGCGAAATCGGGCGTCACCGGCGCCGGCCGCGGGCTGAAACAGAACACGTTGTTCAGCGAGGCGGGCGAGGGGCTGTCGCCCTATTCGGTCGGCACCCACCGGCACGCGCCCGAGATCGAGCAGGAGATCGGCGTCGCCACCGGTTCCGCGGTGACGATCAACTTCACGCCGCATCTTATTCCGATGGCGCGCGGCGAACTCTGCACGTCCTACGTCAAGCTCAACGGCGCGACACCGGACGATCTGCGAGCCGTGCTGGAGCAGGCTTATGCCAACGAGCCCTTCGTGCATGTTGCCAGCAAGGGCGTGCTGCCGCAGACCCAGAATGTGCGCGGCTCCAACTATGTGCAGATCGGCGTTGTCGCCGACCGGATCAAGAACCGGGCGATCGTGATTTCCACGCTCGACAATCTGGTGAAGGGGTCGGCCGGGCAGGCGATCCAGAACATGAACCTGATGTTCGGGCTGCCTGAGACGACGGGGCTGGAGCAGATCGCGCTGTTCCCATGACACGAGGTGCTGCGATGGACGAAGCGACCTTGCAATTCTACCGCGGCCATGCCGCGTCCTATGCTGGCTGGGCGAAGGCACCGTCGACGCGGCTGCTTGACTTCCTGGCCCTGCTGCCATCCGGCGGCGCGATCCTCGAGCTCGGCTGCGGCGCCGGCAATCATGCGGCGGTGATGCTGGCCGAAGGGTTTTCGGTGCGCGCGACCGACGGTTCGCCTGAAATGGCCGAGATTGCCTCGCAGCGGCTCGCTCATCCCGTCGAGACGATGCGGTTCGACCAACTGGACGCGCAGGAGGCCTATGACGGCGTCTGGGCCAGTGCCTGTCTCCTGCACGTCCCGCGCGACGAGCTTGCCGGCATCCTCGGGCGCATTCATCGTGCGCTCAAGCCTTCAGGCGTGTTCTACGCCAGCTACAAGATGGGCGAGGGTGACGGTCGCGACAGCCTCGATCGCTACTACAACTATCCGCCGCGCGAATGGCTCGAGGCGACTTACGCTGGCGCGGGTCCGTGGATCACGCTGTCAGCCGAAACCAACGTGATCCAGAGTTTCGACAAGACGCCGGCCAACATGCTGCATCTCGTCGTTCGCAAGGTCGCGGCCTGATCTCTAGACGATATTGAAGATTGCCAGCGCCAGCACGGCCTGCGCGAGGAAGCCGACGGTGAAGGCGAGGGTGCGGAACACCGGGATCCCGAGTGCATAGACGATCAGATGTGCGACGCGCGACCAGAAATAGACGGCGCAGGCGAGCACGGTCCATTTCGTGGAATAGTCGATCGCGTTCAGGATCAGCACCAGCGGGGCGAAGACGATGAGGTTCTCGACCGCGTTGTCATGCGCGAACATCAGCCGGTTCGCCCACTCCGCCTGCGGCTTGTCGCCGCGCGAGGGGTTGGCCATGGCACCGCTCAACCCGCGAACCTGGCAGCGGTTGATGGTGTAGGGAATCCAGAGGATTCCGGTCAGGATCACCGTCAGTGTCAGCCAGAACAATTCGCGCGTCATAGTCCGGTTCCCTCAGTCGTCGCGGTGCTGCAAGCGAGCTTATACAAGCGCGGGAGATTCCGCTATGCGCGAACCCTGACATAGCTGCCGGGTGCATCCTCGATCGGTGGGAATGCTTCGCTGCCGACCTCACGCGCGGGGACTTCCTCGGGATCGAGTTCGCCCAGCCACTCCCGCCAGTCCGTCCACCACGAGCCCTTGTGCTCCACGGCGCCCTTCATCCACTGCGCGATACTGACGTCCTTGACGTTGTCGTTGGTCCAGTACTGGTACTTGTTCAAGGCGGGCGGATTGACCACGCCGGCGATGTGGCCCGAGCCGGACAGGACATACTTCACCGGACCGCCGAAGAATTGCGAGCCGTACAGCACCGATTCGGCCGGCGCGATGTGGTCCTCGCGGGTGGCGAGATTGTAGACAGGCACTTTCACCTTGGACAGGTCGAGCAGGGTGTTGTCGAGCACCATCGTGCCGGTGGAGAGCCGGTTCTCCAGATAGCAATTGCGCAGGTAATAGGAATGGTTGGCTGCGGTCATCCGCGTCGCGTCCGAGTTCCAGTGCAACAGGTCGAACGCGCTCGGCTGCTGGCCCTTCAGATAGTTGCTGACGACATAAGACCAGATCAGGTCGTTGGAGCGCAGCATGTTGAAGGCCATCGCCATTTTCGAGCCTTCGAGCACGCCGGCGGCCTTCATGTCCTGCTCGAGCGCCGAGATCTGCTCCTCGTCGACGAACACGAGGAGATCGCCGGCATGGGTGAAGTCGATCTGGGCGGCGAAGAACGTCGCGGACGACACGCGCTGGCGGCGCTTCTCGGCGAGCCAGGCCAGCGTGGTCGCCAGCATGGTGCCGCCGACGCAATAGCCGGCGGTGTGCACCTTCATCTCGCCGGTGACCTTCTCGATCACGTCCATCGCCGTGAGCGGGCCCTCCTTCATGTAGGCTTCCCAGCTCTTGTTGCCGAGCCGCTTGTCGGGATTGACCCATGAGATCACGAACACGGTGATGCCCTGATCGACGCACCACTTGATGTAGGATTTCTCCGGCTTCAGATCGAGGATGTAGAACTTGTTGATCCAGGGCGGCACGATCAGGAGCGGCGTGCGCAGCACCTTCTCCGTGGTCGGAGCGTACTGGATCAGCTGCATGATCTCGTTCTGGTAGATCACCTTGCCCGGCGTCGTCGCCATGTTGACGCCGACGACGAGATTGTCCGGATCGGACTGGCGGATCTTCAGCATGCCCTTGCCGGCCGCGATGTCCTCGGCCAGCATCTTCAAGCCGCGCGCGAGGTTCTCGCCGCTGCTCGCCACCGTCTCGCGCAGCACCTCCGGATTGGTCAGCACGAAGTTGGATGGCGACAATGCGTTGATGACCTGCTGGATGTAGAACTCCGCCTTGCGGCGGGTCTGCGGATCGAGCCCTTCGGCATCGCGCACCAGCTCCTGCGCCCATTTGGTCGTGAGCAGATAGAGCTGCATGACGAAGTCGAAGAACTGGTTCGACTTCCATTCCGGATCGGCAAAGCGCTTGTCGCGCGGCGAGGGCGCGATTGCGGGTTGGGCGTCCTGACCGGCCATGCGGCGCACCGCCGAGCCCCAGAGGTCGAGATAGTCCTTCGCGAGCTTGGTCTGCAGATCGGAGGAGCGGGAGGTGTCCGACAGCCAGTATTCGGCGACCGACGTGAAGGTCCTGACGACCTCGGCAAGCTCGGCCGGCGGGCGGTCCTGCACCTCGCCGCTCTCGCGCGGCTTGAGATAGGCGGCGAGCGCCTTGCCGCCGCTCTCCATCGCCCGCGCGACATTCATCGCGAAGGCTTCCGCGTCGAACTTCGTCCCGGTTTTCGGCGTGTCGGTTGTGGCCATGCTCATGAGCAGAACAGTAACGATTCATTCCGTATTCGTCACCGCGAAGCTCGCATGTTTGACGTTAAACACTCTCGAAGATGTGTTGCACTGCGACAAATTTTCTTGGTTCCGTCACAATCGAGCCGCACCGCTCGTCTTGTTGGGCAAGGGCTTTTTTCGCTCGCACCATTTGGGCAGCAATGGTTTGAGCTTGGGCGCGGTCTTGGGTAAGGTTGCCCGGGGCCGTGCTTTGGGACGAGTAGGGGATTTCCCAAGTGTTGGCGTTATGGGACCTGCAAAAGACGCGGCCGATCTGCAGCGCGCTGCTGCTCGCGGCGTTCGCCCTCGGCGGATGCTCGAGCCAGCTCGCGGATCTGACGCCGGGGGATGCACAGCCGCATGTCAGGGAGCCCGGCACTTATCTGCCGGTGCATGACCTGCCGCCGGATCGCGATGAGGCGATCATCCCGCCGGACCGGCGCGCCAAGATCGAGGCCGAGCTCGCCGCGGCACGCGATCGCCAGGCGGTGGCCGCCAAGGACGCCAAATGAGGCGCAAGGTAATCGCTGGCGCCTCAGCCTTGCCGTGCTAAAAGATTTCGGTTCAGCCAGGAGTCAGGGCGAACGACTTCAATCCTCGTCGTCGATGGTTGCTCTAAGTATTTGATTTTGAGTGATTTTCGCGGTGAGCATGAGCGCCTTTTGAAGTGGCCCTCGTGGCCTGTCGATTCTGTCCTGACCGGTTGCCCGGAGCCCTAGAGAGCCATGGAAGAGTTTTACCGCATCCGCCGCCTGCCGCCTTACGTGTTCGAACAGGTCAACCGGGCCAAGGCAGCCGCGCGGAATGCCGGCGCCGACATCATCGACCTCGGCATGGGCAATCCGGATCTGCCGGCGCCGGCGCATGTGCTGGAGAAGCTGAAGGAGACGCTGGGCAAGCCGCGCACCGACCGCTACTCGGCCTCCCGCGGAATTCCCGGACTGCGCAGGGCCCAGGCCGCCTATTACGCCCGCCGCTTCGGCGTGAAGCTGAACCCGGACACTCAGGTGGTGGCGACGCTGGGCTCGAAAGAAGGTTTCGCCAACGTGGCGCAGGCGATCACCGCGCCCGGCGACGTCATCCTCTGTCCGAACCCGAGCTACCCGATTCACGCCTTCGGCTTCTTGATGGCGGGCGGCGTGATCCGCTCGGTGCCGTCGGAGCCGACGCCGCAATTCTTCGAGGCGGCGGAGCGGGCGATCGTGCATTCGATTCCGAAGCCGCTGGCGCTGGTCGTCTGCTATCCCTCGAACCCGACCGCCTATGTCGCGAGCCTCGATTTCTACAAGGACCTCGTCGCCTTCGCGAAGAAGCATGAGATCCTGATCCTGTCCGATCTCGCCTATGCCGAGGTCTATTTCGACGAGAACAACCCGCCGCCCTCGGTGCTCCAGGTGCCCGGCGCGATGGACGTCGCCGTCGAATTCACCTCGATGTCGAAGACGTATTCGATGGCCGGCTGGCGCATGGGCTTTGCGGTCGGCAATGAGCGCGTGATCGCGGCGCTCGCCCGCGTCAAATCATACCTCGACTACGGCGCGTTCACGCCGGTCCAGGTCGCGGCGACCGCGGCGCTGAACGGGCCGGACGATTGCATCAAGGAGATGCGCGACACCTACCGCAAGCGCCGCGACGCGCTGGTGGAATCGTTCGGGCGCGCCGGCTGGGAGATCCCGGCGCCGGAGGCCTCGATGTTCGCCTGGGTGCCGCTGCCGGAAGCCTTCCGCAGCGTCGGCAGCATGCAGTTCGCGACCCTGTTGGTGGAGAAATCCGGCGTTGCGGTCTCGCCCGGCGTCGGCTTCGGCGAGCATGGTGAAGGATATGTCCGCATCGCCATGGTGGAAAACGAGCAACGGATCAGGCAGGCCGCGCGCGGCGTGCGCCGCTTCCTTGAAAGCGGCATCGAAACGTTGCACAACGTCGTTCCGCTCGCCAATCGGCGTTGAGTTCTCTTCGGCAGGTTTTCTAAGTCACCATGGTTGCACCCCTGAAAGTGGGCATAGCGGGGCTCGGCACCGTGGGCGCCGAAGTTGTCCGTTTGATCGAAACGCAGGCGCGCGTGCTCGCGGGCCGCAGCGGCCGCGGCATCCGCGTCGTCGCCGTCACTGCGCGTTCGAAGGCGAAGAAGCGCGGCGTCGACCTGCGCGGCGTCGAATGGGCCAGGGATCCGATGGCGCTGGCCACCCATCCCGAGGTCGACTGCTTCGTCGAGCTGATGGGCGGCGCGGGCGATCCGGCGCTGTCGGCGGTGGAAGCCGCGCTGAGCGCCGGCAAGTCGGTGGTCACCGCCAACAAGGCGCTGCTGGCCAGGCATGGCCTCAAGCTCGCCAAGGCGGCCGAAAAGCACGGCGGCGCGCTGAATTTCGAGGCAGCGGTCGGCGCGGCGATCCCCGTCATCAAGACGTTACGCGAAGGTCTCGCTGGAACCGGCATCGACCGCGTCTACGGCATCCTCAACGGCACCTGCAACTACATCCTGACCCGGATGGAACAGGAAGGGCTGTCCTTCGCCGAATGCCTCAAGGACGCGCAGCGGCTCGGCTATGCCGAGGCCGATCCGTCCTTCGACGTCGACGGCCACGACACCGCGCAGAAGCTCGCCATCCTCGCCAGCCTCGCCTTCGGCACGAAAGTTGCTCAAAGTGCCGTGTATGTCGAAGGCATCTCATCCATCGCGCCGGAAGATCTGCGGGCGGCGGCCGATCTCGGCTATCGCGTCAAGCTGCTCGGCGTTGCGGTCCGCACCACCAAGGGCATCGAGCAGCGCGTGCATCCGACCATGGTGCCGAAATCATCCTCGATCGCACAGGTGATGGGTGTCACCAATGCGGTCACGATCGACGGCGAGGGCATTCCGCCGATCACGCTGGTCGGTCCCGGCGCTGGCGGGGCTGCGACGGCATCCGCCGTCGTCGCCGACATCGCCGACGTCGCGCGCGGCATCCGTGCCAATCCGTTCGGCCGGCCGATCTCGCAGCTGCGCGACACCAAGAAGGCGCCGATGGAGCGCCACGAGGGCGGCTATTACATCCGCCTGCTCGCGCGCGATTTCCCCGGCACCGCAGCCGCGATCGCGACGCGGCTGGCCGAGCAGAAGATTTCGATCGAGTCGATCGTGCAGCGTCATCCCAATGGCGGCGCTGCGCCCAGCGACGGCAAGGCGGTCCCGGTGCCCGTCATCCTGATCACCTATGCCACACACGAGGATGCCGTGCGCCGTGCGCTCGCCGCCGTGCAGAAGGACAAGGTAATCAGCGGGCGGCCGCAGGTCATCAGGATTGAGAAGAACTAGAGCATGACCTCGGAAAAGTGTTGAGCGGTTTTCCGGAAAGGTCATGCTCAAGCGATAAAACGGTTCGAACGAACTGTGGGTGTTACGAGTTGATGCGGACGGAGATTTCCGGCCCAAACGTTTCGAAGGAGTGAGCCGATGTCGACCCATATTGAAGTCCCCCCGCACGCCTTGCTCGAGCGCATTCTGACGCTGGAGATCGTGCGGGTGACGGAGCGGGCGGCGGTGTCCTCGGCGCGGCTGCGCGGGCACGGCAACGAGAAAGCGGCCGACCAGGCCGCCGTCGACGCCATGCGGCGCGAGCTCAACAAGCTGCCGATCCAGGGCACCATCGTGATCGGCGAGGGCGAGCGCGACGAGGCACCGATGCTCTATATCGGCGAGGAGGTCGGCCTCAAGACCGGACCCCAGGTCGACATCGCGGTCGACCCGCTCGAGGGCACCACGCTGTGCGCCAAGAACATGCCGGGCTCGATCGCCACCATGGCGATGGCCGACGGCGGCACGCTGCTGCACGCCCCCGACGTCTACATGCAGAAGCTCGCGATCGGCCCCGGCTACGACAAGGGCGTCGTCGATCTCGATGCCTCGCCGGCCGACAATGTCCGCCGCCTCGCGAAGGCCAAGGGCGTCAAGCCGGAACACATCACGGTGCTCGTGCTCGACCGGCCGCGCCATGCCGACATCATTTCGGGCGTGCGCTCGACCGGCGCCGCCGTGCGCCTGATCACCGACGGCGACGTCGCCGGCGTGATCCACTGCGCCGACCCCGACAACACCGGCGTCGACATGTATCTCGGCACGGGCGGTGCGCCGGAAGGCGTGCTCGCGGCCGTGGCACTGCGCTGCATCGGCGGCCAGATGCAGTGCCGCCTCATCCTCGATTCCGACGAGAAGCGCGAACGCGCCGCGAAGATGGGTGTCAACGACCCCAAGATGATCTACGGCATCGAGGACATGGCGCGCGGCGACTGCCTGTTCGCCGCCACCGGCGTCACCACGGGCTCGCTGCTGTCGGGCGTCAAGTTCCGCAAGGACGGCGTGATCGAGACCGAGACGGTGGTGATGCGCTCCGTCACCGGCACCGTGCGCTACATCAAGGCCGAGCATCGCGAGCTCGCGAAGTTCCATCTGGACTAAGCTGGCCCGCCCACGCGATCGTTCGGCTGGCTCAGCCAGACGTGGCCGGGACGGGTCCAACGTCCGCCCGCTACGGGCCGCGCAGCGGCGCTGGCACGAACAAGAACGCGTCGCACAAAGTCAGAGCGAGCTTGGCTGCTCCTTGAAGCAAGCCAACCTCCTCGGCCCACGGCTGGAGAATTGACCTCGCGGACGCCATGTCTCCGCCCGCGACCGCTCGGCGCGCTTTGGTGTCGGCCTCGGCATAGAGGTCGGTTGCGATCATGCCGGACAGCGCCTGCGAGAGGCCTTGATCGAAGCTCTCGAGGCGAACCTCCGATTGGTAGTGATCCGGCCTGAGCCTGATGTGGTTCTTCGCATCGGCAGGATCGAAAAGTCCGACCTTGCCCAGCATGATCAGCAGCGGATGATTCCGGGCGATTGCGGCGGGAATGATCGGGTAGGTCCTGCGTCTCCCCGATCGGTCATCGAGGGATGAGAATGAGACGACCGGCCCGATGTTGAAGCGCGAATTGCGGTGGAGCACCACGACGCGATGATCGATCTCGGAATCGGCTTCGAACACCTCGCCGCTCTTAATCCGTCCTCCAGGCCGGTTGCGATGAAGTAGGCCGAAAGCTGGGCGACACGGGCGGTGACGGTGTCTTGATCGAGCCCATCCACCTCGAACTCGATCTCTCTTCCAGTGAACGCCGACAGTCCGACTGTATAGGCTCCTATGGTTTTGCCGGAACGGTAGGGGACGATCTCCGTCCACAATGCGAACGGTTGATCTGGATAAGCCGCAAAGGCGCTGCGCGACCGCTCCAGCCACATCTCGGGCGAACGACCGACCTTTCCATCCCAGATGACGGCGACCACACCGGGCGTCGCTGCGAGCACTGCGCCTACAAGGGCGGTTGTGAGGAGCGTACGCTCGGCAAATCCCAGCTCTTTCGTTTCGGCATTGCTCTTGGCAGAGTCCATCACCGCGATGGCGAGGTGCGCGCGATGGCGTCCCGCGGCGCGGAAAGCTTCCGGCCATAGCCGAGAGGCTCGCTCCCAAAGTTGCTGATCAGAAGGCACCGGCTCCGGTACCAGGAAGATCGTCAGGGTGTGATTTCCGACGGGGATCAACATCGGACGAGTAGCGCCGTCGCTCAATACGGCGGCGCTGCGACTGCACTGCAAGTCGGGATGACGACCGCGTATTGACTGAATCAAGGCCTCCTGATCCGGGAGGCGGGCATCTTTGAGCAGAATGAATGCGAGAGGAATGGTTGCCATAGCAGATGGGTGCGCGTCCCAATTGGTCGAGGCAGTGACATTGCTCGCCCCAGACGAAGTTGATGTGGCGGACAACCGCTATTGTTGCATAGGAAGGAACATGCTTTAAAGCCTCGATCTGAACCCGGAGTCAGCCCGGCGCAGGAAAATCCGCGGAGCGAAACATGACACCACCATCCGATCACTCCGCCGTCAAAGCCCTCGTCTTCGACGTGTTCGGCACCGTCGTCGACTGGCGCACGAGTCTCATCGCCGACTTTATGTGGTGGGGCAAGCAGCGTGGCATCACCGCCGACTGGACCGCACTCGTCGATGGTTGGCGCGGCATGTACATGGCCTCGATGGACGACGTGCGCAAACACCCCGAGCGCGGCTATGTCATGCTGGATGATCTGCATCGTCGCTCGCTGGACAAGCTTGTCGAGAAGTTCGCCATCAAGGGGCTGACGGAAGCCGATCTCGATTATCTCACCAAGGGCTGGCACCGCCTGCACCCGTGGCCGGACAGCGTCGCCGGCCTGACCCGGCTCAAGTCCAAGTTCGTCATCGCGCCGCTGTCGAACGGCAACGTCGCGCTGCTCACCAACATGGCGAAGTTCGCCGGCCTGCCGTGGGACCTCATCCTGTCGGCCGAACTGTTCGAGCACTACAAGCCCGATCCCGAGACCTATCTCGGCGCAGCAAAGCTGCTTTGCCTCAAGCCGGAGGAGGTGATGATGGTCGCCGCCCACAACGGCGATCTCGCGGCCGCGCAGAAGAACGGGCTGAAGACGGCGTTCGTAGCACGGCCGACGGAATACGGTCCGCTGCAGAAGGTCGACTTCGAGGCGACCGGCAACTGGGACATCGTCGCGAAGGATTTTGGCGGGATCGCCGACAAATTGGGGTGCTAGGCAGCGCTTCCTGACGATGCCTTGTGGCCTGGCGTCGAGGCGACTGAAGGCCTGGAAGACCATGAGCAAGCCGGTCCCCGAGCGCTATCGACACCTCCGGACATTTGCATTCGGAGACAATTCGACGCTGGCGGACCAATTGGTCGAACTCGTCATCAAGGGCATCAAGACCGCGACATGCAGTACCGAAGACGAGCCGAACACCTCCACAGCCGGTGAGCGCTGGGTCGTGCTCGACGGGCGGGCGGAGCCGCGCTGCGTCATCGAAACCATCGACGTGACATATCGGCGCTTCAACGAGGTCGACGCAGCCTTTGCTCATGAGGAGGGAGAAGGTGACCGGAGCCTGGCCTTTTGGCGCCGCGCCCATCAAGGCTATTTCGGCAGGCTCGGACGATATAGCGATGACATGATGCTGATGTGCGAGCGCTTTCGCCTGGTCGAGGTCCTCGGCGATGACCAGTTGGATCGATAGCTACGAAGCTGCGATCAGCAGTTCGGGATTGCTCGGGGAACTGAGTGGATTCGATCCGCGCGTGGTTGGGACGCTGCCCTTGGGAATTTCGACGCCGACAAGCGACATCGATGTCGTGTGTCAGGTGCGCGACGCGGCAGTTTTCGCGGAGCTGGTGTGGCGACAGTACGGGGACTGTGACGGATTTGCTCTCTACCAATGGCGCTCCAGCCGGCGGCCGGTGGTCGCCCGTTTCGAATGGGGTGGCTGGCCCTTCGAACTGTTCGGAGATCCGAGACCGGTCGATCAGCAGGAGGGATGGCAGCACTTCGAGATCGAGCGGAGACTGCTCGCTCTCGACGATGGACGCCTGCGGAAGGCGGTGGTGGGGCACAAGGGACGCGGAATGAAGACGGAGCCTGCGTTTGCTGCCGTGCTCGGCATAGCAGGGGACCCTTATTCTGGATTGCTTGCATTGGGCCGTGAGACTGACGCCCAGCTGCGATCGCGCCTCGACCGCTTATAAAATCGCCTCGCCCAGCGAGGGCGCAGTCCGGACGGCGAGCGCCGCCCGGACCTGATCTGACGAGAGTTACAACGTCATCTGCATCGGCTCCGGATAGTAGCGGAAGCCATCTCCGGCCTTGGCGACATGGCCATAGCCCGGCCAGGCGAAGTGATAGGACATCACCGGGACCTTGTTGGCGGCCAGCATGGTCAGCAGCTTGACACGCGAGTCGGCCGCCTGCTTCGGGTCGGTGTCGTACGAGAACTCCATCCGCGGCCGCTCCAGCAGCAGCACCGAATGGTGCGAGAGGTCGCCGAGGAAGGCGAAGGATTTTCCCGCCGAAGAGACCATGAAGATGGTGTGACCGACGGTGTGGCCCGGTGCCGCGATCGCCTGCACGCCGGGCAGGAATTCCTGGCCGTCCTTGAAGAACACGATGCGGTCGCGAACCGGCAGCAGGTTCTTGCGGGCGTGGACGACGAAGTCCTTGGCCGCGCTGCCGAGCTTGCCCTCGTCGGTCCAGAAGTCGAAATCGGTCTGCGAGATGTAGACCTGCGCGTTCGGAAACAACGGCTTGCCGCCTTCGTCGACGATGCCGCCGATATGGTCGATATGGGCATGCGAGCAGACGACGGCGTCGATGTCGCCCGGCTTGATGCCGGCCTCGGTCATGCTCTTCTGCTGCCGGCCGGTGCTGGCGCCGAACATCTTTGAGCTGCCCATGCCGGTATCGAACAGGATCAGCTTGTCGCCGGTGTTCACGATCGGCGAGTTCTGCTCCAGCACGACGTTGTCCGGCGACAGGAAATTGTCGGCGAGCATCTTCTTGACCTCTTCCTTGGGAACGCCGGTGAAGGTCCCCGAGGGATCGCCAAGCGGCAGCGGCCCGTCGGATACGACGGTCACCTCGGCATCGCCGAGAATGAATCGGTGCCAGTAGGGCGTCTGCGTGCCGAGCTTGGGAGCCCGCGCCAGCGCGCTGCTGCCGAGCATGGCGCTGGCGCCGAGACCCGCCCCGAGTGCGAGCAGGGACCGACGAGAGACATCGATTGTCATGCGTTTCCTCCGCTTTAGTCTTTTATCTTGGTTATCTTGCGCCATTGTTCGCGCGGTTGCGACCGGCCTGATCAGCCATGTGGCCGGAGGCAGCCATGCTGCGCCTGTTACGACAAGCTAGCAAGTAGAATTGGTCGGCGGATGCATGCGACCGCGGAATTGCGCGTTACGCAATTCTCAGCGTGAGGTCCTTGCCTTCCGTCTCGGCAAAGCCCGCCTGCAGAACCTCTTCGCGCTTGTGACGCTGCTCTGCTGCTTGCAGCCGAAATGGCGGCGCGTCGCGGCCTCTGACGGCACGAACCGGTCCGGCGTTACTTCGCGATCGGCGTCGTTAGCTCCTTGTCGGTCGTGTCCACCACGAACACGGCCAGCAGCTTCGCGGGCTCGCTATTGCTGGCATTGGCGCTGACGGCGTGGCGGTCACCGGGCCTTTCAGAGAAGTTCTCTCCCTTGTGAAAGACCTTGGCCGGGCCATCATTGACCTGACTGCGGATCGCTCCTTCGAGGACCGTGGCATAGATGAAGGCGGACGGCGCGTGAATGTGGGCGGGCGAGGAGCCTCCGGGCCCGTACTCGACCAGCACGCCCTTCATGCTCTTGCCGGGGACATTAGGCAGCGCCTGGTCAAAGACGATCGTGACCTTGGCCAAGGGGGCGGCCGATTGGGCGGCGGTCTCTGCTGCATGGGCCGCCAGGAAGGATGCGGCATAAACCGCGGTTGCGATCAGCAATCTTCGCATGGGATTTCCCCTTCTTTGCCATTTCCATCGTGGTTGAGTCTGGCCGAGCCTTCAGAGGCTCGCGAGCCATGTTGCGAGCGGCGTTGTCCCCAGCCGCGCATCGCCGAGCGGGGTCAGCGACTTGTCGTCAATGAGGGCGCCGTAATAGGGCGCCTTCGGATCCCCCACCACTGGGCGGACATCGCGCGATGCCTTCAGGCGGCGTGCGATGAATTCATTGAAGGGGGCCTTCTCGGGGCCAGCGATATCGATCGTGCCGTTGAGCGGCTTGCCGGTTGCGACCTCCGCGAGCCGATCGACGACGTCGTCGGCCGCGATCGGCTGAAACTGGGCCGTGGGAACGACGATCTTGCCGTCGATCACGCCTGTCTCGGCGATGGCCCCGAGGAATTCGAAGAACTGGGTGGCGCGCACGATCGAGTAGGGGACCGAGGCGGACTTGATGATGGTTTCCTGCGCCAGCTTGGCACGGAAATAGGCGTTGTCGGGCGCGCGGTCGGTACCGACGATCGAGAGCGCCACGTGATGTTTCACGTCTGCTGCGGCCTCTGTCGCGCCGAGATTCCTGCTCGACCGCTGGAAGAACTCGAGCACGGCAGCCGGCTCCCAGGACGGCGCGTTGGCGACATCGACGACGACCTCCGCGCCCGCCAGCGCCGCGGCAAGGCCTTCGCCGGTCACGGCGTTCACGCCTGATTTCGGCGAGGCTGCCACCACCTCGTGGCCCTGTTGCTTGAGCTTCGCGACGAGCTTCGATCCGATCAAGCCGGTTCCGCCGATCACGACGATCTTCATGGCATGTCTCCTCGGTCTATCGGAGCGCGAGACGAACCAGGGGAGCTCGCGCTGTCACGTCGATCAACGTGATGCGAAGCGACTCTATGCGAGCCATGGCGCAGGCTCTTGCCTGTAACGGGCGAGCCTTGCCGGAAAATGCTTCAGAAGCTGGGCTGCGATATCACAAGATCGCAGCGGAAGGGATCAGTCCCTCATGCCGTGCACGCAACCTGTGATGATCTTAGATTGCCAGTGTTTTGCCCGACGTGTCAAAGCGTTTCGACGGACGAAAGACGGGGCGGCAGGGTGCCCTTGAGAAACACCAATGAAAACAACCCTCGAGCTACTGTGCATGGGGTTGTTTTCGAGGATTGGATCGGGTGGCCGAGAACGATCCGGTTTCGCGGACGGCCGCTGCTCGCCTCAGGCCCCGCAGACGATCACGCCATACCAGCCGAGGCCCCGATAGGTCTCGTAGCCGGGCGTCGCATGGAAGGCGACCATCGTGCCGGAGCGGTCCTGATAGAAGCCGGAACGCTGGCCATCCAGCGACAGCGAGATGCGCTCGCTGAGGATGCCCTGGCCATCGGAGGCCGCGATCACGCGAAAATTCGAGTCGACCAGCAGCACGCGGGCCTTGTCGCTGTCGCCGACGCGCACGCCCTGGACGATGGCGCGGGCCTGCGGCTCCCAGTCGAAATGGATGGCGAGCACGCCGATCGGCGCGCCATTGGCCTGGCCGCCGTCGCGGACGCTGGCGCAATAGGTCGCGACCTGCGCGTTGCCGAGCAGCGGCTGGTTCTCGACGTCGCCGGCGACATAGTCATCGCCGGAGCGCAAGGACCGTGCCTCGCGAAACCATCTGGTGTGGGCGACGTTCTGGCCGACGACGCGAAAGCGGTCGGCGCGGCCGTTGGCGATGACGTTGCCGTCGAGATCGCAGAGCCAGAGGTCGAGATAGACCGTGTAGGCCCCCAGGATCACGCCGAGGCGCTGCGAGGCATGGGAGACGGCCGCAGCCCCAGGCGAGGCCGCGCAATCGACCACGGCGGAATCGGTCGCCCACCAGCGCACGTCGCAGGTGCGCTCATAGAGATTGCGGTCGATCAGCTCGATGGCGTTGAGCGACAGATCGACCATGCGCTCGCCGCGCGAACGCTGGCTCATGCGCTCGATCGAGGAGACGAGATCGCCGGTGCGTTTCGTCAATTGGGTTTCGAGTTCGCGCGCGATGGTCTCGACCTGCTGGCCGACGCCGCGCACCTCCTGCGCCACCACCGCAAAGCCTGCGCCCTGCGCGCCTGCGCGCGAACTCTCGATCAGCGCGTTCAGCGCCAGCATCTTCATCTGATTGGTGATCTGCTGGATCGACTTGGTCTTGTCGATCGCGATCTGGTTGACCTCGGCAGTGAGGCGGTTGATCAGCGCGGAGATGTCGGAATCATCGTCCGTAGCTTCGGGGGCAATCGGCTTGGCTTTCAGACCCAGCGCAGCAGACATCGGGGAGCTTCCCTTGGCAATGAGGCCTGATCTGCAATGAACGGGGAACAACGACTTACAGATCGAATACGATTCTTTTTCGAAGATTCCGCCTAACGCCTGCTTAATTTGCTGTTCGGCGGAATGCCTAAATGGTAGTCACCCCGGCCGGCCGAACGGCCATCCACCGCTTTGTGCGTCCGGGCCGTTGCAAATCCCGGCCGATTGCCGGCCAATCCTCGGACAGCCAGTAACCGTGCGTCCGCGTGATCGCCTGGACCCCGAGCTCCCAACAAGTTGCATCCGCCATGACGCCGCCCGCCACCGCCTTGCCCGTCGAAGCGCCCCAGGCTTTCCTGGGCGTGGCACGTTCGCTGACCGACAAGCTCTGGCGCGACCGGCTGGACGGGCGCGGGGCGGCGCAGGCGCTCGCCATCGTGCAGCGGCACCAACTGCCGGAACTGCTGGCGCGGGTGCTGGCCGGCCGCGGGATTGATATCGACGCGGTGCTCGACTTTCTCGATCCGACCATCCGAAAGCTGCTGCCGGACCCGTTCACCGTGACGGAGATGGAAGCCGCCGCCAAGCGGATCGCCGATGCCGCGGCGAGGGGCGAGAAGGTCGCGATCTTCGGCGACTACGACGTCGACGGCGCCACCTCGGCGGCGCTGCTTGCCTGGCACCTGCGCCATTGCGGGCTCGATCCGCTGATCCATATTCCCGACCGGATATTCGAAGGCTACGGCCCCAATACCGAGGCGGTGCGGGCGCTTGCAGCAAAGGGCGCGACGCTGCTCGTGACCGTCGATTGCGGCACCACCAGCGTCGAGCCGCTCGCAGAAGCAAAACGTCTCGGCATGTCCGTGGTCGTGATCGACCACCACCAATGCGGGCTCGACCTTCCCGAAGTCGATGCGCTGGTCAATCCGAACCGCCCCGACGATCTCTCCGGCCTCGGTCATCTCGCCGCCGTCGGCCTCGTGCTGGTGACACTGGTCGCCGTCAACCGCGAACTGCGTCAGCGCGGCTTCTGGACCTCCGAGATGCCGGAGCCGGATCTGCTCGGCATGCTGCATCACGTCGCGCTCGGCACGGTCGCCGACGTGGCGCCGCTGATCGGTCTGAACCGCGCCTTCGTGGCCAAGGGCCTGATCGCGATGCGACGGCGCGACCATGTCGGGCATACCGCACTGATGGACGTGGCGCGGCTCAACGGCCCGCCGGAGGCCTGGCATCTCGGCTTCATGCTGGGGCCGCGCGTCAATGCCGGCGGCCGCATCGGCCGCGCCGATCTCGGCGTGCGGTTGCTGCTGGAGGGCGACAGCGTCGAGGCTGCGCGGATCGCGGCGGAGCTCGATCGTCTCAACAGCGAGCGCCGCGTCATCGAGCAGGCCGCCGAAGCCCAGGCCGAAGCCGAGGCACTGGCCTCGATCGGGCTGGAGGACAAGCTCGCCGTGATCGTCACGGCCTCGGAAGGCTGGCATCCCGGCGTGGTCGGCCTCGTCGCCTCCCGCCTGAAGGAGAAGTTCTCGCGGCCTGCCTTTGCCATTGCGCTGGAGCCCGGCGGCATCGGCACCGGCTCGGGCCGCTCGATCGCCGGCGTCGATCTCGGCAAGGCAGTGCGGCAGGCGGTCGCCGACGGCATCCTGCTCAAGGGCGGCGGGCATGCGATGGCCGCCGGCGTCACGCTGCGGAAAGAGAAGCTCGCCGAATTCCGCGCCTATGTCGAAAACGCGCTGGCACGCGATGTCGCAGAGGCGCGCCACGTCAACGAGCTCTATATCGACGGCGCGATCTCTGCACGTGCTGTGACGCCGGAGCTTGCGGCGACGCTCAACCGCGCCGGTCCCTTCGGCAGCGGCAATCCGGAGCCCGTGCTGGCACTGCCGGCGCACCAGCTCGTGTTCGCCGACGAGGTCGGGCAGGCGCATCTGCGCCTGCGTTTCAAGTCGGGCGACGGCGCCATGGTCAACGGCATCGCGTTCCGTTCGGTCGGCCAGAAGCTCGGCAATGCGCTGCTCGCCAATCGAGGCCAGCAGCTGCATGTCGCGGGCTCGCTCTCGGTCGACCGCTACCAGGGCGCCGAGCGCGTGCATTTCCGCGTCGTCGACGTCGCGCTACCCGATCAAGGGCCATCCGTGATTAGATGACGCATGATCCCTCGCGACAAACGCGGTACGCGTTTGCGCGGAGATCATGCGCAAGGATAACGCGCTCAAACAACAAAAAAGGGAGTGAACATGGCAGGACAGGTTGAGGGCAAGGTCGCGCTGGTGACCGGCGGCGCTTCCGGCATCGGAGAGGCCATCGTCGAGCTGTTCGCGCGCCAAGGCGCCGCGGTCGTCATCACCGATATCGACGAGCTGCGCGGCCCGGAACTCGCCAGGCGCGTCACCAAGGCCGGCGGAAAGGCGATCTTCCTGGAGCAGGACGTCACCAGCGAGGAGCGCTGGGTGGAGGTGGTCGCCGACATCGCCAAGCGCTACGGCCGGCTCGACATCATGGTCTCCAACGCCGGCATCGGCATCGCTGTGCCCTCGATCGTCGACATGACGCTTGCTGACTGGCGCAAGCAGAATGCGATCAATCTCGATGGCGTATTCCTCTCGGTCAAGCATTGCCTGCCCTTGATGCGCAAGACCGGCGGTGGCTCGATCGTCATGATGTCGTCGCTGGCGGGCTTGCGCGGCTCGCCCGGGTTGTCGGCCTATTCGGCGACCAAGGGCGGCGTGCGGTTGTTCGCCAAATCGATCGCGATGGAGTGCGCGGCGGCGGGCGACGGCATCCGCGTCAACTCGGTTCACCCCGGCATCATCGATACCCCGATCTGGGGCAAGATCCCGACCGGGGCGACCGGCGCCGGCCAGAACGCGCCGATCGATCCGGAGGAGCGCGCCAAGGTCGTCACGCCCCTCGGCCGCGCCGGCCACGCCGCGGAGATCGCCTCCGGCGTGCTGTATCTGGCGTCCGATGCCTCTCGCTATGTCACCGGCAGCGAGCTCGTCATCGACGGCGGCATGAACGCGGGCGGCGTGCCGCGGCGGGCCTGAGCCGCGCAGGGCAGGGCGGCGGTTGCAGGGGCTGACGCGCAGGCGCAGTCCCTGTACAAGGCTGACAGATCCCGACCGACAGAGGTGTCCTTCGCCATGGCGCATAGCCTTCACGCGTCCTCACCCGCGCCCGCTCCATTCCGCTCCAACCGGCCGGACCTCGCGACCGACGCGATCCGCACCGCGCGCGAGGATCTGGCCGCCTGCTTCCGCATGGCGGCGCGCAACGGTTTCGAGGAGGGCATCTGCAATCATTTCTCGGCCGTCGTACCCGGCCATGATGATCTGTTTCTCGTCAATCCCTACGGCTACGCTTTCCGCGAGCTGACCGCATCGAAGCTCCTGATCTGCGACTTCCACGGCAACGTGCTCGACGGCGAGGGTGTGCCGGAGGCGACCGCCTTCTACATCCATGCCGAGATGCACAGGCTGCTGCCGCGCGCCAAGGTCGCCTTCCACACCCACATGCCCTACGCCACGGCGCTGTCGATGACCGAGGGCGAGCCCCTGATCTGGGCCGGCCAGACCGCGCTGAAATTCTACGGCCGCACCGCGGTCGACCGCGAGTACAACGGTCTTGCACTCGACAACCGTGAAGGCGCGCGCATAGCCTCCGCCGTCGGCGATGCCGACATCGTCTTCATGAAGCATCACGGCGTGATGGTGCTGGCGCCGACCATCGCGGAGGCCTGGGACGATCTCTACTACCTTGAGCGCGCTGCCGAGGTTCAGGTGCTGGCGATGTCGACGGGGCGAAAGGTGTTGCCGGTCGATCCTGCGATTGCGGCCGCGACCTACAAGCAGATGCGCGAGGGAGATGCCGAATCCGCGCGGCTGCATCTTGCCGCGGTCCGCCGCCAGCTCGATGCGGAAGAGCCGCAATACAGGCACTGAGGCAGGCTGTCATTCCGGGGCGAGGCGAAGCCTCGAACCCGGAATCCAGAGATTGTGGCGCGAGATTCCGGGTTCTCGCTACGCGAGCTCCGCAATGACGGGGTACCTACGAGCCCTGCCGCAGCTTCGCCAGCACCTTCAGCCCACCATAACCATCCGCCGGCGTGATGCCGGCGCGCTGCTGAAAATCCTTCACCGCCTTCATCGTGTCGTTACCGACGCGTCCGTCGGTACCGCCGGTATCGAAGCCGGCCTTGGTCAGGCGCGTCTGCATCTCCTGCACCTCGGCCAGCGTCAGCGCACGCTCGGAGCCGGGGAAGGGCTGGATGAAGGGTGGCGCTCCCAGGCAGCGGTCGCCGAGATGGCAGATCGCCAGCGCATAGTTCATGGAAGGGTTATAGCTCTTCACCGAATAGAAATTCGGCCCGAGCAGGAAGGTCGGCCCGCCCGCAACCGGCGTCCACATCTGCGCGGATGCGTTCGGCTGCGGAAACGGCTGGCCGTCGGCGCGGGTGACGCCGGCCGCCTGCCAGGCCGCGTAGGTGCGGCTTCCGCTCATGCCGCCGGGTGCGCGCACCTCGTAGCCCCAATGCTCGCCGCGATGCCACTTGCCGCGGTTGACGAGATACTTCGCCGTCGAGCCCAGTGCGTCGTCGGGCTTGCCGAATGGCGACACTTTGCCGTCGCCGTCATAGTCGATGCCGACATTGAGCCAGACCTCCGGCATCCATTGCGAATGCCCCATCGCGCCGGCCCACGAGCCGCGCATCTCCTCGGGCGCGCTCCAGCCCTTGTCGACGATGCGCAGGGCGTTGATCAACTCGGTCTCCCAATAGGCCTTGCGGCGCGGCTCGTTCCAGGCGAGCGCGGCCAGCGAGGGAAACACCGGCCTCATGTGGTTCTGCTGCACCAGGGGATCGCCATAGGCGGACTCGACGCCCCACAGCGCCAGCAGCGTGCCGCGTTCGACGCCGAAATCGCGCTCGATGCGCGCAAGCAGCGCCTCGTTGTTCTTGAGCGCGATCTTGCCGTTGATGATGCGCCAGTCCGAGACGCGGCGGTTGATGTATTGCCAGAGCTGTTCGTTGAATTCCGGCTGGTTGCGCATCTGCTTGAATACGCTCATGTCCGGCTCGACCCGCCCCATCGCGCGCTGCCATGTCGCGGCTGAAATACCTTTCGCCATCGCGCGGGCGCGAAAGCTCTCGCGCCATTCGTCGAATCCCGGAGGCGCGGCGAAAGCGCGCGTCGGGACGGCGAGCAAGGGGGCTGCACCGAACGCCGATTGGAGCAGGGCGCGGCGAGTTGGACGAGGCGAGGAATCAGCGTGCGTCATGAGCGCATTCTAGCCGGAAACATGGCGCGTGTGAGTCGGTTCCTGGAACGGCGGCGATGTGAGAATTCTGCCTGATTGCGTCGGCGGTTCCCACCGGAACAAGTGTCGCACTCCCGCATTCCCTCCACACCAGGAAGGAGGAGAAGATGAGGAAATATCTGCTTGCCGCAGCCATGGTCACCGCCGTCGCAGCGCCTGTGTTCGCCGACGAGGTCGGCGTTCACGTCGGACCGGCCGGCGCAGGCGTAACGGTCGGCCAGTCGCACGAATATCGTGAGCGCGACCGCGACCACGACCGCACCACCGTCATCAGGGAACGCGAGCCTGCCGACCGCACCACGGTGATCAAGAAGGAAGATGAATTCGGCAACCGCAGCAAGACCGTCATTCACGACAACGACTGACGGAGCAGGGTCCCGGCTTGATGCCGGGGCCCTCCTTCGCACGATCGGCAAATCGAATCGGGGTCGAATGAAGATACGCACGCATGCGGAAAGCCACGTCGTCGAACTCGACGACGGATCGCAGTGGCAGATTTTCCCCGGCGATCTCGCGACCACGCTGAGCTGGAAGCCGGAAACCGAATTGCGTCTCGAGCGGAGCAGTGACCCGATGAGTTCGCACGTGCTGGTGAATACCGCCGATCAAAGCCGCGTGCGGGTGATCGCGGCGGACGAGACCTGGCCTGATGGCGAGGTCAAGAACGCGTTGAAGGGCGGATAGGCGCGCTGCTGCTGCGGCAGAGGCGGCAACCAACGTCTGCGAATGTCGGTGGCCTAGTCCCCCTGCAGATCCTTCGCGATTCCGGCAAGCCAGCGCCGTATCGTAGTTTCCGCCTTTGAATCCAGATCCCGAGCCAGGCGCTTCTCCAATTCGAGCACACGCTGCCGGCACGCGTTCAACAGCGTCGCGCCGCGCGGCGTCAGCGTCCATTGCAGGATGCGGCCGTGGACGGGATGAGGTGACATCACAATCGCGCCGTCGCGTTCGAGGTTGCGAATGATCACACCGACGGTCTGGGGCGTGAGGAAAGTGAGGCGGGCGACATCGGCCCCCGACAAGCCCGGATAGGCGTTGAGCATCGTCATTACCGCAAATTGCGGCGACGTCACGCCGAGATCGGCGAGAGTCCGTTCCATCGTCAGGCGAACCGCGGCATGGGCCTGACGCAGGAGATAGCCGAGATAGCCCTGCTCGCCGCGCTTGCCTTCGCCGGGAGCGGGAACACGCGTGGTGTCGCCGGCAGGCGCGGGTGCGTTGCGCACGTTTTTCAGCCTTGTGCTGGCAGCGGTCTTGCGTGTCATATAAGAGCTCTTATAAGATATAAACACACTTATAACATTCCGAGGTAAACGGCAATGTCACATGCCCGCAGCGAATACGAGGATTTCAAGAGGATCGCGCCGGACGTGTATGATCTGGTGCTTGCGCTGGGTCAGCTAGCGGCCAACGCAGGGCTCGACAAGCAGCTGCTCGAGCTCGTCAAGCTGCGCGCCTCGCAGATCAACGGCTGCGCCTTCTGTGTGCAGCACCACATCCTGCTGTCGGAACGGATCGGCGTTCCTGTCGACAAGCTTCATCTGGTCGCGGTCTGGCGCGAGGCGCCGATTTTTTCGCCGCGCGAGCGCGCGGCGCTGGCCTGGACCGAGGCGCTGACCTGTCTGCCCGATGGCGTCAGCGAGGAAGTCTACGCGGAAGCGTCTGGCGAATTCTCCGAGACGGAACTGACGTACCTGACGTCAGCGGTCGCCTCGATCAACGTCTGGAACCGTTTCGGCGCAGCGTTTCGCTGGACGCCGGCAAAGCGGCCGGTCGCAGCCGCTGCAGCTGCATCCTGAGGGGCAAGGGGAGGTCACGATGACAGCCATGAGCTTTTCTGCCGTGCAGTGCCCGATGCCGTCACGTTCAACGGCGCTTGCCGTCGTCGCAGGGCTCGCCTGCGCGCTTGCGATCGGCAAGGTGCTGCCGTTGACGATCGACAGTGTATCCGGAGTGCTGGCACCGCTCTGCGCCACGGCGGCGGAGAGCTCGCCGCTCGACAAGGTCGAGCCGATCGGGTCCTATGCGCTTCCGAACGTCCCGGGCAAGCGCGTGACCATCGTGCGCGTGTCCTACGGTCCCGGCGGATTTTCGCGGCCGCATCGTCACGCGGGCTCTGTCACCGCCTACATCACGAAGGGCGAGATCCGCTCGCAGCTCGGCGGCGGCCCGGTCGAGACCTTCGGCGTCGGCCAGTCCTTCTTCGAACCGCCGGGCTCGACGCATCTGGTCTCGGCCAATGCCAGTATGACGGAGCCGGCGGAGTTGATCGCTGTGTTCGTCGCAGACGAGGGCGCGCAACTGACGACGTTCATCGAGTAGCTGCACGCGCAATCCGCCACCGCATGTTCAGGCCGATCGCGATCGCCTCAACCGTTTCCATGCTGGTGCGAGACCGTATTCGACGGCCGGAATCGCAAGTCCGCCGACAAGCAGTCCAAGCGCGCCCGAGATGGCTGCCTCGACCGACCATTCGATGACGCCCGCAACGGAGGGAAGGAGGTGTGCGGCAGCCTCGGTGACGGCATGGACCGTGTGGCCGACCACGGGTGGGCCGTATTTTTCGATGCCGTGCAGGATGATGCCGCCGCCGACCCAGATCATGGCGGCGGTGCCGATGGTGCTCAGCACCGCCAGGAAGATGGGCATGCCGCGGACGAGCGCGCGTCCAAGCAAGCGGATTCCGCTGCCGATGATCGAGGTGCCGTCATAGCGCGCAAGGGCCATGCCGACATCGTCCGCCTTCACGATCAGGGCCACCACGCCGTAAACCCCGACGGTGATGCAGAGGCCGACCAGCGCCAGCACCAGCGCCTGCGTCCAGATGCTGCCCGCCGGGAGGGCCGCCAGCGTGATCGCCATGATCTCCGCCGACAGGATGAAGTCCGTCTTGATGGCGCTCGCGACCTTCTCGTCCTCGACCGACCGGGCATTCAACGCAATCGGCTGCAGCTGAGCTTCGTGGTGGTGCGCATGATGCGGCAGCACGGCTTCGAGCACCTTTTCGGCGCCCTCGTAGCAGAGAAAGGCTCCGCCCAGCATGAGCAGCGGCGTGACCGCGGCGGGAAGGAAGTAGCCAAGCAGCAGGGCAATGGGAAGCAGAATCAGCAATTTGTTGCGCAGCGATCCGGCCGCAATCTTGCCGACGATCGGCAGCTCGCGTTTCGAGGCAAAGCCGATGACGTAGTTCGGCGTGACGGCGGCGTCGTCGATGACCACGCCTGCCGCCTTCGTGCCCGCTTTGGCGGCCTGGCTCGCCACATCGTCGAGCGAAGCTGCTGCCACCTTTGCAATCGCCGCGACATCGTCGAGAAGACCGATCAGTCCGACACTCATGAACCGTGTCCCTTCTTCATTGAGCCGGCAGGTTTGCGCGATGACACGCTCTTGGGCCGCCCGGCATCGGGAGCGAGCAAGCCGTCAATTGTCCTCGCCGCTCGATCCCTCGCGCAGGTCCGGCTTGATCACATCCTCCGGCAGCGCATGGGCGACCGGCTGCGCCGTGCCTGCGATCTCCGGGCCGACTTCGCGGCCGCGGGCGCGGATCAGGCGCTCATAGGCCGAGACCAGCGTGACGTAGGGGCTGACCCAGATCCAGCCGTCGCGTGTGAACACCTGCACATCGAAATGCAGGTGCATCGACGTGCCGGCGGGATGGTCGAGATAGTTCGAGATCACACCGATCTTCTCGCCTTCGGTGACGATGCGGCCATTGAGCACGCCATCGGCGTTCAACGCGTGCGGGTTCATATGCATGTAGCGGAAACGGATGTGCTCGGTGCGGCTGTTGACTTGAAGTGTCGCGGCTTGGTCCTTGGCTCCGCGGATGACGATCGCGTCACGCACGGCGACGACGGCGCGCTGCTTGGGATCGCAGGGCTCGCGGCCTTCGCCGGGCGGCGGGCAGTCGGCGGCGCGGATGTCCTCGCCCTGGTGGCCGTAGCCTCCGCCACATTGCCACACTTCGAAACTGCGCGACTCGCAGAAATTGTCGCGCCAGGGATAGGCGGTCGGACCTTCACTCTTGTCGCGCCTGCCGTAGGATTGCGAGCGTACGAAGGCGGGCGCCTTGTCGAGGGGAAAGCGGATCTGGGCATAGGCCATCATATCGGGATGGCCGCCTTGCTTGCGGTAGCCGGTGTTCGGGATGATGTCGCCGCTCGGCCGGTAGCTGAAGTCCGGTGAACGTCCCGCGGGACGGTCGAGGACGTTGGAGGCAATGTCCATCAACGGCCGCATGCGCTGGCCACCGGCGATACGCAGGGCCTTCAAGAAGCGCTCGGCAACTGGATAGGCTTCCTTGCAGGCGAGCCGCCGCGGCTTGGCGATGCTGTCGAGGCACTGGATCGACACCACATAGGCGACGCCGAAGCGGGTGAAAGCGTAGCGCACATAGCCTTCCCGGATGAACTTGCGCAGGTCCGGGTAGGTTGCCGCGAGCGGCTTGACTGGCTCCCCCTTGCCGCCGGCTGGATCGGCGATGTCGTAGACGAGCGCCGAGCCCGTGATCTGCACCTCGACCGGCCTTGCGAATAGCCGGCTCGGCATACCCTCGCCGGCGCCGGGCTCCAACGAGAAGGTCGCGCTGTAGCCGGCCGGACCGGCATCGAACATGTCGACGGGATTGAAGTCGGCCTGGTAGCGCGACAGCGTGAGCGACGCAGGCGCGCCGCTGCGCTGCGCCTCGAGGTACGCGGCAGCGTCGAACGGCAGCAGCACGGGTACGGGACTTCGGGTGATGCCGGTGAAGAAGCGCGAGGAGATCGCGTTGAGCTGCACCAGCGCGGGCATCGCGCGCGGATCGTAGCGCGGGACCGAACGGCGGGGTGCAAAGATGAAGTCGCCCGCAATCTGCGGGCGACTGTTGATCTCGACACGGAGCTGGTCGAGCGCTGCGCGCCAGTCGACGCGCAGGGCCGTGAGCGAGGGGCCGCGGAATTCATCCGCAGCGACCGGCGCGGCAGCGAGGAGCGACAGCGACGCGAGGAGAAGCGGGACGAAGCGGAAATTCTTCCTGTCCACTGCCTCGCCCCCGGCGGTACCTGTTCCGATCCTCGATTGCCCGCTTAGTCCTTGGCGCGCTCGGCGTAGGAGCCGTCTTCGGTCATCACCACCACGCGGGTGCCGACCGTGATGTGCGGCGGAACCGTGGTGCGCACGCCGTTGGAGAGCACTGCGGGCTTGTAGGAGGAGGAGGCGGTCTGACCCTTGGTCACGGGCTCGGTATCGACCACTTCCAGCGTCACGCGCTGCGGCAGCGCGATCGACACCGGGTTGGTGTCGTGCATGGACAGCTTGACCGTCATGCTCTCCTGGAGATACGCGGCGGCGTCGCCGACGACGTCCTTCGAGACCTGGACCTGGTCGTAGGTCTCAGGGTTCATGAAGTGGTAGCCGTCGCCATCCTCATAGAGATAGGTGTAGTTGCGCTCTTCGATCGTGGCCTTTTCGACCTGGTCGGTGGTCTTGTAGCGTTCGGAGATCTTTACCCCGTCCGAGATTCGGCGCATTTCGATCTGGCTGACCGGGGTGCCCTTGCCGGGATGGATGTTCTCGGCGCTCACGACGACATAAAGCTTGCCGTCTTGCTCGATCACGTTGCCCTTGCGAATAGAACTGGCGATGACTCTCAAAGCTGTATTTCCTGCTTGCTTGGCCCGGCGAGGGCCAGGACGTGGTCAAATTGATGGGGGACTTGGGGCCTCAAATCGGACCTCGGCGCCCGTTTCGGGCCGCAACATACTGATTTTGCCGTTGGATGCCAGCACTTTGCTGCTGGCTGGAGCGGTCAGTTAATGGCCGGGGACAAGCCGATGTCGCCGTTCTGGTCGCCCGGCAGGCACCTCGACCGGCGGCCGTTCCTCCAGGCCAGGGGCGCGGTGACCGGAGCTTTACGGGCCCTTTTCGCCGAACAAGGCTTCATGGAGGTCGAAACCTCGGTCCTTCAGGTCTCCCCGGGCAACGAGACCCATCTGCACGCCCCCCGGACCGAGATCATGCGGCCCGACGGCAGTCGGGTCAGCCGATACCTGCGGACCTCGCCCGAATTCGCTTGCAAGAAGCTGCTGGCGGCGGGCGAGACGCGGATTTTCGAGTTCGCCCGGGTGTTTCGGGACCGCGAGCGCGGCGACCTGCATCTGCCCGAATTCACCATGCTGGAATGGTACCGGGCGGGTGCCCCCTATGATGCCATCATGACCGATTGTCTCCTCGTAATCGCTCGTGCGGCGCAGGCGACCGGCATCGGGACCTTTTCCTTTCGCGGCAGGACCGCCGATCCCTTCGCCGAGCCGGAACTCCTGACGGTCGCGGGTGCCTTCGAGCGCTTCGCCGGCATCGACCTGCTGTCGACAATTTCGGGTGGCGAGGGTAACCGTGACGCGCTCGCCGCGGCGGCCCGCGGCAAGGTCCGTGTGGCCGAGGATGACACATGGTCCGACATCTTCAGCAAGGTCCTGGTCGAGCATGTCGAGCCGCATCTCGGGCAGGGGCGTTTGACCATCCTGTTTGAATACCCATCTCCAGAGGCGGCGCTGGCGCGGGTGAAGGCGGACGCCCCGAGGGTCGCCGAGCGATTCGAGGTCTATGCGTGCGGCGTCGAGCTCGCCAACGGCTTTGGCGAACTGACCGATGCCGAGGAGCAGCGAAAACGCTTCACGGAATCGATGAGGGAGAAGCAGCGCCGCTACGGCGAAGCCTATCCGCTCGACGAGGACTTTCTGGCCGCGGTCGCCGTAATGCCGGAGGCGAGTGGTGTCGCACTCGGCTTCGACCGGCTGGTCATGCTGGCGAGCGGCGCAACACGAATTGATCAGGTGGTGTGGACACCGCCTGCGGATGAGAGATGACGAAGGCGAACCTTTTACGCACTCTGCGCGAGCCTGCCGAGCTCGTCGCCCAGGGTCTGGCCCCCGCGGCGGCGCTGCCGGCGCTCGAACGCGTTGCCGCGCGCTATGCCGTGGCGATCACGCCGGCGCTGATCGAGCTGATCGACACCAGCGATCCCGACGACCCCATCGCGCGACAATTCGTTCCCACCGCGGCCGAGCTGGACCTGAGGCCGGGCGAGAATGCCGATCCGATCGGCGACCACCCGCATTCGCCAGTTCCCGGGATCGTGCATCGCTATCCCGACCGCGTGTTGTTCAAGCTCGTTCACGTCTGCGCGGTCTATTGCCGATTCTGCTTCCGCCGCGAGATGGTGGGGCCCGGCAAGGAGAATGCGCTGTCGGACAGCGCTTATCGCGCGGCGATCGACTACATCCGGGCACACGACGAGATCTGGGAAGTGATTCTGACCGGTGGCGATCCCCTGATGCTGTCGCCGCGGCGGATGAGCGAGATCATGGCCGAACTGGCTGCGATCGATCACGTCAAGATCATCCGTCTTCACACCCGCGTACCGGTGGCCGAACCCGCGCGCGTCAGCGAGGAGATGGTTGCGGCATTGAAGGTCGCGGGCGCGACCACCTGGCTGGCAGTGCACGCCAACCACGCGCGCGAGCTGGCAGGGCCCGCACGTGCTGCCTGCGCACGGCTCGTCGACGCCGGAGTTCCCTTGGTGAGCCAGTCCGTGCTGTTGCGCGGCGTCAATGACAACATCGCCGCTCTGTCGGATTTGATGCGAGCTTTCGTCGAATGCCGAATCAAGCCCTACTATCTGCATCACGGCGATCTCGCGCCGGGCACCTCGCATCTGCGAACGACGCTGGCGGAGGGACAGGACCTGATGCGGCAGCTGCGCGGGCGGGTGTCAGGGCTATGTCAGCCGGACTATGTCATCGACATTCCCGGCGGCGCCGGCAAATCGCCGGTGGGGCCAGGTTACGTCCTGGCGCCGCAAAATACCGCACCCGATGCGGATGATGCGGGAGCCGAAACGCGCTATCGTATCGTCGATTATTGCGGCGACGTTCATCTTTACCCGCCCGAGACCTGAGTGGGGTGGAGAGCGCGCCGGTTTTGAGAATGGAGCACTGAGAATGAAGAAGATCATGGTGGCAGCATCGCTCGTGGTCTTGCTTTGTGGCGCGGCGGTTGCGCAGCCGAACGGCTCGAAGGGATCGACCTCCACCGGTGCAAGCCGTGGAACGGTGTGGCCGGCGCCCGTTGGTCACCGCCAGCCGCGTGCGGCTGACGTGCCGAGCGAGAAGAATCTGAGCGATCCGAACACCGCCGCGAACAAGGAAGATGCGGAGCTCGATCGCAAGATCAGGAGCATCTGCCGCGGCTGCTGATTGCTTTGACCTCTCCCCGTCGGGGAAGGTCAGGAGCGAGCCAACCTAAAGCGCGATACGATCAGGATGAATCGTCATCGCGCCTTAGGTTGTTGTTTAAGCATGATCTTTTCAGAGAACCGCTGCGCACTTTTCCGGATCATGCATTGGCCTCGTGATTTCTCAGGCCGATCGTTCATGCCGCCCGGCGTGCCGGGTGTTGCGACGGATCTCGACGGCGTCGGCGAGCTGCTCGAGCGCGCCTGCCGTGGTCGGCCAGTCGATGCAGCCGTCGGTGATGCTCTGGCCGTAGGTGAGCGGCTTGCCCGGCACCACGTCCTGGCGACCGGCGACGATGTTGCTCTCGACCATCGCGCCCATGATGCGGCTTTCGCCGCCCGAAATCTGACTGGCGATGTCGGCCATCACCAGCGGCTGGTTCTCCGGCTTCTTGCTCGAATTGGCGTGGCTTGCATCGACCATCACGAGCGGCGCGACGCCGGATTTGGTCAATTCGTTACAGGCGGCCGCAACGCTGGCCGCGTCGTAGTTGGGCCTGCTGCCGCCGCGCAGGATGATGTGGCAGTCCTCATTGCCCACGGTCGAGGCGATCGCCGAACGGCCGAGCTTCGTCACCGCCATGAAATGATGCGGATGCGAGGCCGACTTCACCGCGTCCGCGGCGATCCGCACGTTGCCGTCGGTGCCGTTCTTGAAACCGACCGGGCAGGACAGCCCCGAGGCTAGCTCGCGGTGGATCTGGCTCTCGGTCGTGCGCGCGCCGATCGCCGCCCACGAGACGAGGTCGGCGATGTATTGCGGCGTCGTCATGTCCAGGAATTCGGTGCCGGCGGGCAGACCGAGATTGTTCACGGCCGACAGCACGTTGCGCGCCAGCCGCAGGCCCTTGTTGATGTCGAAGCTGCCGTCGAGATTTGGGTCGTTGATCAGGCCCTTCCAGCCGACGGTGGTCCGCGGCTTCTCGAAATAGACCCGCATCACGATCTCGAGCTGGTCGGCAAGGTCCTCGCGCAAGCGCGCAAGGCGCTCGGCGTAGTCGAGTGCGGCCTCGGGATCATGCACCGAGCAGGGGCCGACCACGACCAGCAGGCGGTCGTCCTGGCCGCTCAGGATGGCGTGGATGGCATTGCGGGCGGCCATCACCACGCGCGTCGCGGTGAGCGTGCGCGGGACCTCTCGCATCACCTCTGCCGGCGTGCTCAGTTCTTTCAGTTCGCGGATACGAAGATCGTCGGTCGTGCTCAGCACGGCGGGCTCCTGTCTGTTTTAGAACCTGCCGGCCAATAAAAAAGCCGCCAGGTCTGGCGGCTTGTTCGGACGTTTGCTGCAATGTGTCAGATTGAGCGCGATCCTCCCGCCGCCAGCGAGCTGTCGTAGCTAAAATACCAAAAATAGCTGGTGGCGACGGTGATCATGGCAGGCCATATAGCCTGCCGCTGGCGGCTTGTCACCCCCCAATCGGCGCGTAGGGCGGCGAGGCGCCTCAGGTCTTGCTGTTGCGTGCCGCCATTGCCATGCCGATCAAGGTGGCGCCGCCGAACAGCAGGTTGATACCGACGAGCACGCCGATCGCCCAGTCCGCCGAGCTTGGCAGTCCCGTGATCACCATGAACGAGATCGCGATGTCGACGAGACCGGAGACCAGGAGCCACGACCAGCGGCCGCTCAGCTCGCGGCGGTGCTCCAGCGCGTACATGATGGTGGCGACGCCCTCCGCGAGGAAATAAGCGCCAAGCACGATGGTCAGCGTCAGTACGGCCTGCATCGGCCGGGCCAGCAGCAGCATGCCGGTGAGCACGGCCAGCGCGGCCGAGATCAGCGACCACCAGAAGCCCGGCGTGCTGCGCGCCCAATAGGTCGCGATCAGCCCGCCGATGCCGCCGATCAGGAACATCCAGCCGAGGAAGATCGCCGTCGCAAGACTTGCAAGCGGCGGGAGAACCAATGCAGCAACGCCGAGAACCACGAGCAGGATGCCCTCGAACAAGAAGGCCTTCCAATGCGTCTTGACCGCCTGGTTCATTGCGGATTGCAGCCGTGAAAATTCCTCAGGCGATGTCATGAAGTCCTCGATCTCGTCAGCAGCCCATGCCGCTCAATCTAGTATGTGTGCACCGCGCCTGCCATCGCGCGGCTCAGCCGCCGCCGGGCGCCGACGAAAAGCCTTCCGCGCTGGTGCGGATGCGGTTGCGGCCGAGAATGTAGATCGCCGTCGTGACAATCAGAAGCGCGAGGCCGAGCAGGATCGAGACGAAACCAATCGGAATCAGCGCCAGCGTCAGGTTACGCTCGGGATTGATCAGCCAGTGATGGATCGAGGTCAGCACGAAGGCGAGCCCCAGAAAGCCGATGCCGCCGCCGGCCAGCAGCAGCGCCCACATCCGGCGGAGCTGGCTGAGCCGCTCGCGCGCGACATCGGTCCGCGGCGCATGGTGGCGCGCGACGCGCCGGACCAGGCGGATGGCGAAAGCAATCGAGCCGAAGCCGACCAGGAGGCTCGCGGCGCCCAGCCACATCCGGAGCGTCGGATCGAGATCGGGCATGCGCTGGAGCGCCAGCAACGGGAAGTCGAAGGCCGAATGCAGCGCGAGCGGGGCGGCGAAGATCAGTAGCCGGCTGGAGAGGCGTGCCCAGTCGCGATGGCGGCGGTTGGCGCCCAGTGCCGTGCCTGCGCGCGCGATCGTCAGGTAGGCGCCCGCAATGATCCCGAGTGCGCCGTGGAAGGGCACGGTCAGCACGCTGCGCAGGGCGGCCAGCGAGCGCCACATCTCCGCGTGCTGGACCAGATAGGCGAGGTTCTCGTAGGCGGCGAAGCCGAGGCCGACCGCGGCGCCATAGACCACGGTGTCCATCGGATTGGAGAAGGTCCGCCGCTTGGTCGACGAAATCAGCACGATGGCGATCACCTTGACTGCCTCCTCAGGCAGCGCGACGCCGAAGATCGAATGCATGGCGAGCGCCGCCCAGGGGTCGTCGGGGGCTGCGACCATCTTGGCGAAGGGAGCGCGGGCGAGCCCCAGGAGCGAAATGCTGGCCGCGCCGAGCAGGAAGGCAGTCCAGACCTGGGCCGGCGGGCCAGGGCGTTCTTCGGCCGCGATGACAAGCCACAGCATCAGCAGCGCCGGGGCGATGGCCGCAGTTCCAATCACGGTGGGGAGCGCTTCGATCAGGTACATTGGCGCCGAAAATAGGTTCCCTTGATCCGCTTATCTACGTCGGCCGATGCGACCATGTGTCATGCGCCTGCTGTCCGCTCGCTGAACGCCGGCGACAGCTGCCGTTCATTCCCGTCGCCTGCGAAGCAGTAGAATACAAGCGCAATCAATTGCATGACAAAAAATGCTCGTCATCCATGGCAACGACCGTGCGTCGGATGTCGGGGCGGGATTGGCAAGCCAGATCAAGGAAATGCGCAGGTTTCTTCGATTCACTGCGCACCTGTCCGGGCAGCGGATCAGCGGGCAGTATGACCTCTCAAGGCAGCGCGCGGCGGCTTACTACTTGCGCTGCAGCGACTCGGCGGCCTCGAAGCCGTTCTTCAATGCGTGGTGAATGGCGGCGCGGCGCCGGGAGCGACGTCGAAGGCGCCGAGGTGGAATTCTTCGCCGATCGATGCGTCCGGATCGGCCGGTTGCGCCAGCAGGGTGAACGCAGCCTGTGGGTATCGCTTCCAGATCTCGATATCGCCGGCGGTGATGGTGAGCCAGCCGAACGTGTACATGTAGCGGCCGGGCTCGGTGACCCGGCCGACCCTGTCCCAAGTGATCTTATCGACTGTGATTTTATCAGCTGTGATCTTGTCGACTGCCATTCGGTCCCCCGAGCGCAAGTCTGCAGATGACGTCCGGCCCGAGGCACAGACCTACATAGGCTGAGACCGCATTTTGGCCGCGATAGGGCAGCGACGCGGTGGATCAGGCCGGCTGCGATGAGCGCACGATCAGGCGGACGAGGTCGTCCCGGGACTGCTTCTCGGCGAATTTGACCGCAAAGCCATGCGCGAATTTGCGGATCACCCGCCCGACGCAGGCGCCGACCGCAAGCGGGGTTCCGACCGGCGGATCGTACTCGGAGGACACCGCGACGCCGGCGGTCGAGACATCGATGATGAAGCAGGAATGAGTGCTCCCGTCCGCGAGGGTCAGGACGGTGTGCGAGACCTGCGGAACGAAGCGCGCGTCACGCCGTAGCTCGCGAACGCTGGCATCCTTCTGCTTCTTTTCGAGCCAGGTCAGCTTTTCCGACATCCAGGCGCGCCGCGCCCGCGTCATGTCGAGCTCGATCAGGAAGCCCGCCTTCAGTGTTGCGCTGATGGTGCACTGGAATTCGCCGAAATCCTGGAAGTAGGAGGTCACGCGCTCGCCGACCTTGCCGACGACAGGCACGTCCACGATCATGCGGAAGGGCGAGACGCGCTTGGTCCGGCAGGCGAAGCTGCGCAGCTTGCCCTCGCAATCGTACCAGCGGGAGAGCGAGTAGCTGCCGCTCACCGCAACGTCCACTGCCCGTTGCCTGAGGAACTCTTCGACGGACATGAGCGCCGATCTGTTTGGGATTCCGTGGGTTCCACGGCTAGCGGCGAAACTCTAAGCAATTGATACCGGCGAACATGAGCAGGGGTAAATTTCCGGTAAATGCGCAGACCGGAGTCGAGCGACGGCTCGCGGCGTAAGGTCGCAACACCCTCGCTGCGGAATCAAGCGGTGGCGATCAGACCAGCAGCGCCAGCAAGGGCCACCATGAGCAATCTCAGATGGTTGACCGCGGTGGTTCGCCAGCATGTCGCGCGCCCGTTCTGGATCGCTGGCTAACCTGCTAAAGGGGCGCCCGAAGGCCGAGGCTGAAGGACGCCGAGGCGTTCGCCCAAGCCGAGCGTGCCAAGTTGAAGGGGATCGGCTAAGAGAAAGCTGCCATGCGTAGAAAGCCAACCGACCCCGCTGCCTCACCAGCCCCAGACGCGGCGCTTCAATTTCGGATCGAGCGAATGGCCAGATGGGTTGGCAGGGTCACCGCTGTGCTGGTCCCACTGGTCACAATCGTCTCACTGGTCTTTTGGCGCCGACCGTGAACTCGACGGCTCATCTCCACCGGGTCTGCGTCTCGACATTGCGCCCGAGCATCGTACTGATCCTGGCGAAGATCCTGAACCACCTCACCCGAAGTCGCGTGTACGGGATTGTTCCTGGCTGCGGTGAGAACAGCCGGCCGTCCTTTTCCTTCCAGCGTCGCAGCTGCCACTGCATGTATCGCTTGTGAGCGACCCGATAGTAGTGCCCGAAAGTGGGTTGCATCGTCGCTATGGGAATCGCGTGGGCACGCAGGCACTCGGACAAGGCGATCTGCTCGATGGTGAGCTGCCGTGCGCCATGGTCGAGCACGGCGTCGATCCATGCTATGGCATCCTGCACCACCGGAAGATGCCGCTCCGGATCAACGGCCGTGAGCCCGCTGTTGTATTCAACGGCGAGCTTTGGATCGTAGCGATAGGGACCTGCATTCGGCAGACTGGTTGCGAACCCCGCGAGCTGGGGCATGGGATTGCGGCCGTGACGGCGATCGACGGCTACAGCACCGGATCTCAGCGAGGCCAACAGACGTTCGAAGAATCCCTCGCGGAAGAAGGTGTCGGTATCAGCCATGACGCAATAGTTCGTGCTGGTCTCCATTTCCGTCAGGAGGACGCATGGCTTGATGCGATGATGGTAGAGACCGTCGCGGGAAAACTCCGAAATCTTGCTGGAGATGTCGACCAGCCGAACCGGCAAATCCGCGTGGCGATATGGTTTGTCAGTGTAGACGACAACATCCAAAGGGAATCGGCGGCCCCAATACAGCAAGGTCGACAGACTGTACCTCAGCTCCAATTGGAGCCGCTCCATGTCGCCATACTCAACGTAGATGAACGTGAGCCCCCGGGCCGTCATCGCTGCGGATCCATAGATTGAAACCGCACCGGTAGCCGAGTTTCTGCGCAGAAACAATGTGTCCGCAGGCCGAGCGTCTGCTGCCGCCGCCTGATCTCCCGGTAAGCTTTGCGGGCCTTCTCTTGCACCTCCCGCATCTGCCTGCGCAGGTCGTTGATCAGCTCGGACCGGCTCTTGGCGTCCTGGGTCTTGTCGCCTGGTGGTCTGTCCAACCTGCCGACATCGCTATGACTTTGGGTGCTTTTTGGCGCTCCCTAGCGGAATCGAACCGCTCTCTCCACCGTGAAAGGGTGGCGTCCTAACCGATAGACGAAGGGAGCAAACGCAGGGCCCCGCCGCTTGCCGCGGCACGGCCACTGGCCGGCCGAACAGCGCCCGGCGGCTTGCAGCGGGCGAACGTATAGTGGCCTTTGCGCTCCCGGGCAAGCCGTTCGGGAACGGACTTTTGGCGCCCGTGGATAGCGCGGGCCGGGAGGCATCGGGGTCGATTTCAACGGTTTGTTAGGGTTCCCTGCGTAGCGCTGGAGCGGGAGATTTTCCAATGCCACCGCCGAAAAAGCGCGCCGCCCGCAAGCTGCTGTCGCAGCACGCCTGGATCACGCTCGACGGCGGCTTCGCCGCGCGGCATTGCCTGGTCCAGGACATCTCCGACACGGGCGCGAAAATCACGCTGGACGAGGACGCAAGCCAGCTTCCTGGCGTGATCCGGATGGCCTTCGCACGCGACGCGCGCACCGGGCGGAGCTGCCAGGTGGTCTGGCGCCGCGGCAAGTCGGCCGGCGTCAGGTTCATCTGATCGCGGACGCGAACGCCCCCGATGGCGCGCCCCACCGGTCCGGGCTACAAGGCGGCGATGCGTACGCTGCTCCTCATCCTGATCTCGTTGCTGGCCACGCCTGCGGCCGCGGCCGAGAGCCTCCGCCTCCCGCCTGCCGAACGGCAGCAAGCGGGCAACGCCCTGCCGTTGAAGAGCGCCGCCGGAAAGGCCAGGGCGGGCTCCTGCGCCTCCTACGGCCCGCGCTTCGTCATGGTCGAGGGCACCGGAACCTGCGTGAAGGTCGGTGGCTCGATCAGCATCGACACCAGCGTCAGGCGCTGAGACCCATGCCGGCGGACCTGCTGCGGCTCGACCTCATCGTTCCCATCATGATGTATTGCGCGCTGCTGTGGTGGGTCGGCCGCGGCCTGAGCTGGACGGCCCGGCTCGCGACCGCCGTGGTGACGCTGGTGCTCATCATCGCCGTCCTGCTGGTCGAGCGCGGCTGGCGCTAGGCCCACAACAAAACTGCGAAAACAACCCCATGCACAGTAGCCGTCAAGTGCTGCCGTGACGCCGGACGGTTGCGCCGGCACGACGATTCCTCGCGCGATCGCCGCAGCTTGCACCCTGCCGGCGCTCACGACATCGGCGGTGCGACGAATTGTGCAAATCCGGGCCGTTTGCCGAGCTCGGCGAGCCAGCGGGTGAGGTGCGGCTGCGCCGGCCGGCTGATGCCCTCGACCCCGAGCCAGCGCCGCGCATAGGACCCGATCGCGATGTCGGCCAGCGTGAACGCATCACCCTCGATGAAGCGGCGTGATGAGAGCAGGCGGTCGGCGATGGCCCAGACCTCGGCGGCGGCATCGGCATCGCGCTGCACCTGGATCATGTCGCGCTCGGCGGGCGCGGTGCGCACGATGCCCCAGAACACCGGGCGGTCGACCGGCTGCACGGTCGACAGCGTCCAGTCGAGCCAGCGGTCGACCGAGGCGCGCTGCTTGGGCGCCTCCGGGTAGATCGGCGTGCCGCTTCCATGCGCGAGGCAGAGATAGCGCATGATCGCGTTGGATTCCCACAGCACGAAGTCGCCCTCGACCAGCGTCGGGATCCGCGCGTTGGGATTCATCGTCAGATACTCGGCCTCGCGCGTCTTGCCGTATTGCATGCCGGCATCGATGCGCTCGTAGGCGAGGCCAAGCTCGGTCAGGCACCACAGCACCTTCTGCACGTTGACCGAATTGGCACGGCCCCAGATCGTCAGCTTGGTATCAGGCATGAAGCGTCTCCCCGCGTTGTCGCTTGCTGCGGGTGATAGCGGAATTCGCCGCTCGGAGCGATGCGCGATTGCGGCGCGCCCCTCATGCAAAAAGCTCCGCACGCGGCGGAGCTTTCATTGCAAAGTTCAACCTGACGCTCAGCGGCCGAAGAACAGCCACAACAGAATGATCACCGGGATCGGCACGCCAAGCATCCACAGCAACAGCCCTCTCGCCATCGCATCCTCCTCCAATTGCCTCACTGGAAGATGAACGCGGGCCGTGAGCGCTTGTTCCGCGCGCAGACCTACCAATGACCGGTGTTCGGCATCGAGGCCCACGGCTCCTGTGGCGGCTTCGGATCGCCCTTCTGCAACAGCTCGATCGAGTGCAGGTCCGGCGAGCGCACGAAGGCCATGTTGCCGTCGCGCGGGGGACGGTTGATGGTGACGCCGGCCTTCATCAGCTTCTCGCAAGTGGCATAGATGTCGTCGACCTCATAGGCGAGATGGCCGAAGAAGCGGTCCTCGCCGTAGGTCTCCTCGTCCCAATTCCAGGTGAGCTCGACCAGCGGCGCGCCGCGCGTCGGCGGCTGCTTCTTCAGCGCCTCGAGATCGTCCGCCGAGCACAGGAACACCAGTGTGAAGCGCCCCTTGTCGTTCTCGATCCGCCGCACCTCCTTCAAACCGAAAGCATCGACATAGAACTTCAGCGCGACATCGAGATTGCGCACGCGCAGCATGGTGTGGAGGTATCGCATGGTTGTTGCTCCCTGGGTGGCGGGGTTTTTGGGGCGGCGGTGCCGGCGGGTGTGAGATAGCAGGAAAAGGGGAGGAGGGGCAGAGGGCCGGTGCGGACGAGGGAAACACAATGAGCTTACTACAGGTGTCCACTCATTTCGGAGGAGGTTCAACAGGGCGTCAGTCAATTCCCTTCAGGGCGACGGGTCAGTGGCAGAGCCGGCGACGCATTAGCGCAGTAGGTCCATCTCGCGCCCAACCTGCAGGTTAAATTCCCATGTTTCACCGTGCTCCTTTAGCTGATGGTTCAACCATGGTGTCGCTTGCACGAATATCGGTGCCATCGAGCCTATCTGCAGCGGCGGCTTGAACCTTTCGAACCATTCGTTGAGCTGCTGCCGGTTTGATGGACACCGGGTTAAGCTAATCCTACCTTGCGCTCGAACTCAACCGGGCTGAGATAGCCGATGGTCGAGTGCCTGCGGGTGGTGTTGTAGAATCTTTCGATGTAGTCGAACACATCGGCTCGTGCCTCGTCTCTGGTCCTGTAGGTTTTGCTTTCCGTACGCTCGGTCTTGAGCGAGGAGAAGAAGCTTTCCATCGCCGCGTTGTCCCAGACGTTGCCGGATCGGCTCATGCTGCAAACGATGCCGTGGTCGGCCATCAGGCGCTGGAACTGCTCGCTTGTGTACTGGCTGCCCTGGTCGGAGTGATGCAACAGCGCATCCGGCTTGCCGCGTCGCCAGACGGCCATCAACAATGCGTCCGTCACGAGCTGTGCGGTCATGGCGGCACTCATCGACCAGCCCACCACCCGGCGCGAGAACAGGTCGATCACCGCCGCCACATAGAGCCAGCCTTCGGCCGTCCAGAGATAGGTGAAGTCGGCGATCCATTTCTGGTTCGGACGCTCGGCGGCGAACTGCCGGTCAAGGAGGTTCGCCGGTACGGTCTCAAGCTGTCGATCGCCGCTGTCCTTCGGCAAGCGTCGACGTCGCGGCCGCGCCCGCAAGCCTTGCAGCCGCATCAGCCGCTCAATCCGGTGCAGGCCACAATCCGCCCCTTCGGCGAGCAGGTCGCGCCACACCCGGCGTGCGCCATAGGTGCGGTCGCTGGCGGCGAAGCTGGCCTTGACCTTGCCGCCGAGCTCCTCGTCGCTGCGGGATCTGGCGCTGGGAGAGCGGTTGAGCCAGGCATGGAAGCCCGACCGCGATACTCCGAGCGCATCGCATAGCCATGCCACCGGCCAGATCGTCCGGTGCTTCGCGATGAAGACGAACTTCATGTCGCTTCCTTCGCGAAGAAGGCTGCGGCCTTTTTTAGGATGTCGCGCTCGGCCTTCAGCTTGGCGACCTCACGGCGCAGCCGCTCGATCTCCTGCTGCTCCGGCTTCATCTGGCCGTGACCGGGAAAGGCCTGCACCGGATCGGAGCCGAACTCTTTCACCCATTTGCGCAGAACGTTCTCATGGACATCCAGGTCGCGCCCGGCCTGCGCCACCGACACCCCACGCTCCCTAACCAGCTTGACCGCCTCGATCTTGAACTCGCGACTGAACTTCCGTCTCTTCATCGCCCACCTCCGGCTTCATGAAACACCTAATCTCGGTGTCCATCAAACCAGCAGCAGCTCAGTCCAGCACGGTGTTGCGGACGAGCACCTCCGGTACTTCCTTAAGGAAGCGAGCGGAGAGCATTGGCCGTTAAAGCTCAAGCGTATGGAATTCGCTAGCCCGGGGTTCACGGACTTTGCGGGGATCGGGAAAGTTGTCCGAGAAGTGCGATTGTTCGTAACTGATATCGTTGATCGCTTTATCGCGATACCAGATCGAGCGTTGGCCCGGGAGGATAAGCGGCAATCAGTTGTTGCGAAGAAAATAGCGAATGCTGAGAAACTAATGAAGCTGTCTGATAAAGCTGGGCTTGATCCACAAACACGCAACGAGTTGATAAGGCGCGCAATAGAAGTGGATCGTTATATTGAGGATAGGATCATCGAAGGGCGCATAACGTCGATACAGTCCGACCCCTCTTGACGAGAAACATTAAATTCTCGCTCTCGCGCGATCGCCAACTGACATGGTCATCCCCGCGGCACTTGAACCCCGTTAGAGGTGGTGCCGACTAAACGCCATGGCCGCACTCGTTGCAGAACTCCTGTTTGACCTCGTCAGAAGCATCGCTGCCAGCTGGCTGAGACAGGCCGCGGTGGCCATCTGTGCGCGGCTCGATACGAAGATCCACGGCCGTGCTGGACGCTTTGTCGTGGGTGGCCTTCTCGGGATCGCCGCCTATTTCTTCATTCCCGTCATCGCCGGCCTGGTGGGATTGTGATGCACTCCGTGACGATGAGCCTCATCATCGCATTCGCAATCGGGGCGTTCATGTCCTCAGCGCTCCTCGTCGCGGAGCCGCTGACCGACTTCGCGTTCCTCTCGCTGGAGTGGCCGGGCATCACCGCAGCTTATTTTTTCTGGGGAGCGGTCGGAGGATCCACCTTCCTCGGCATAGCCATCTCGTGGGGCGTGAATGCGCTGACCTACGGTCTGGGTGCATTCGTCATTCTCAGCGCCTTCAAGGCGCTGAGGGAAGCATGAAGCGCTGGCTCCGAGTGAGCAGCGCGAAGGCGGATCAGACCAGCGTCATGCCGCCTTCTCGTTACCCTTCGCGACGATCTCGACTTCGAAATAGCCCATGTCGCGGAGCTCGGCGGCCTTCTTCTCGGCCGCTTCCCTTGTGTCGCGCTTCAAAATGATCTGGCCCGCTCCGTCGCGGGCGCAAACGAAATAAGGCATTTTCGATTCCCAATTTCGTTTGCATACACATGGCTCCGGATTCCCGCAAGAATACGGGTCACCGCTCCAGCCCGGCCTTTTGCCGCATCTCCTCGATCAGCTCCGAGGCCTCGGCCTTGGTCAGTTCCTCCTCGGGCAAGTCCTGATGCGCCTGCTCGGCGAGGGTCTTGAGGTAGGATTCCTGGGCTCCCGTCATCGGGTCGTCCCCGGAGACCCAATCCTTTGGTTCCTTCCGGGTGTTGTCCGCCATCGAAAATCTCCTTTTCCGTCAAACGTCGGACTCGACTCTTCGTTCCGTTTTTGTTCTCATTGGCCATATCCAAATCGCGAGGGCTGAACATGCCGGACCTGGACTTTGTCAGGCGGGAGATCGAACGGATGCGCATCCAGATGGGCAGGCAGAGAAAAGAGATCCTGCAGCTGCAGCGGGCAGGCGTGGGGACGGCCTCGGCCGAAGCGCTGCTGTCGCGGATGGAGGCGAAGGTTGAAAGTCTGTGCGCCCAGCGTGACGCGCTGAGGAGCGCAGAGCCGCATCACAACAAGGGCAGGGTGCTCGGCGGGAGGAGATGGTGAGCAGGCGCTGGTTCGACGACGAGAGAGAGTTGTCGCCCTTCCTGACCGCGCTCGAGGACGTTCGTCGAAAGGCGACACGGGAAGGGTGGTGCTACGCCCACGTCCAGGCCATCATCGTGGCCATCGACCAGTACGCGGAGGCCGCAACAGGCAACCGCGAGTATTTTTTGAACAAGCCGGTTTCGATTGGCGACAGCCGGAAGGCCGCGGATATTCCGTGATCGGCTGCGCCCTCGTATCGTTGCTCGTGTATCGCATCGGGGCACGTCGCCGGTGTCGCCGCTCCCGTTACGACGGGGAGCACGCAGCAACGAAGCATGCGCGCTCGTCGTTGCGCCGATCAGCGTGGCGAGACCGAGGAGGAGGGCGCTGACCTGGTCCGACCGGGCGAAGCAACCTTCCTCGGCGGAGAAGTCCTTCGCGCTTTGCGGGACTTTGGACGTGCTTCGGGGGTGATCCCGTTCTGCTCGTCGAATTGCTTCAGCCAAGCCTGGATGTATCTGGGATCATCGGGACAAAGCCGTTCCAGCAAACGAAGGTTCTGCGCTCTGAATTCCACAAGGGTTTTCGGCATAACTCCTCCTCAAAAGCCTGCCCGCCGAAAAGGTGCTTCGGGAGGGAAGCCGGGTCAACGGCAAAGAGAGGCTTGAAATTCCGGGCGAGCCGATGCAGCGCGAGCGCGCCAAAAAGCGAAAACCCCGCCTGGGGGAAGCGGGGTTCTCTGTCGGGGGTGAAGCTTGGGGACGCTTCAACTGTAAGACGCGCGAGCCGGCGGAAAGTTCAAAAGAAAATCCACGGCCGGACTTGCCGGGCGAACGCATATGGCTTCATTCGCGAGCTGAGCGCGCGCCTCGTCGGTCGTGCCTTGCGGCGAGACCGGCACGTTCGCACCAGCGACCAAGGCGCGATGCGCCTGTGAATCGTCATCGCGCTTCAGGTCGTTGTTCAAGCATGATCTCCGCGCAAACGCGTCACGCGTTTGTCGCGAGGGAGAACCGCTGCGCACTTCTTCCGGATCGTGCTTCAGGCCGCAATCCGGTGGTCGACAGGTGTCGTCAGGAACTTGAGCGCTTCTGCATGTGCGAGGTCGGGAACGGCGATGGCGGTGTGGCTGTACATCGCATGCGTCCGCGACTTCGCAATCCCGTCCAGGATTTCGCGGCCCTTGATGACGTGGAGACCCATGCCTTCTTCAGCGGGGAAGATCGCCAGCACGACGTCGTAGGCCGCGATGACGGCCCTGAGCGCTTCGGCCTTGTCTTCGGCGACCTCGACAAAAATACGAACATCAGCCGCGAGTTCACGCAGCTCGTCAAAATCCAGCACTGTGGGGTACTCCAACGCAACAGACCTGATTGAAGCTTGGCCGCGTTAGGTTACCGAAGTGTCAACAACGCCGGCCGAGCCACAGGTTTCACGTGCAGGTGACCCGGCAGGCGGATCAAGAAGAGTCGCGACAGCGAAACCCCGCCTGGGGGCAGCGGGGCTCTCTGGTAGGGGAGGCTCAGGGACTTCAATCCTAAGGCGCGCCAGCCGCCGAATGGTCAAAAAGAGAGCGGGGATCGTTCACAGGAGGAAGGGAGTCCTTGCGAACCCGTGCTTGCGTTTTCGGCCTCGATGGGTTCTAAGCCCGGACACTTCATGACCTCTGGCATGAATCAGCAGCGCGCCCCCGCGGTCCGGCCGCGTCCTCTCCGGGAATTGCTCGCGCCCCCCATTCAAAGGAATTCAGACATGGCGAAGATGACGAAGACCCAATTGATCGATGCAATTGCCGAGGGCACGCAGCTTTCGAAGAACGACGTGAAGTCGGTGATCGAGTACATGGCGACGGTCGGCTACAAGGAGCTCAATGAGTCCGGTGAGTTCGTCATTCCCGGCTTCGTGAAGATGTCGGTCGTGAACAAGCCGGCGACCGAAGCGCGCATGGGCGTCAATCCCTTCACCAAGGAGCCGATGCAGTTTGCGGCGAAGCCCGCGAGCAAATCGGTCAAGGCCTCGCCGCTGAAGGTCGCCAAGGACGCCGTCTGAGGCGCAAGCGACTTTCGTTCTCACAGACCTCGCAGATCATCGCGTCTCCACGACGAAGCTCGCGATGCCGGCTTCCAAAGGGCCGAGCGGTTGCGCTGCACCGTTGCCGGCCCGCTGGATTTCAGCCGATCGATGCGCAAGGGCGAGGCTTCGCTTCGCTGGCATGCAATCCGCGCCCGTCGCCTTCAAGAGATCACACCGACTTCAAGAGAAAAGCCCCGCGCTTTCGCGCGGGGCTCTCTTGGCTGACGGCGTTGGGATTTCAGCGCCTGGCCGCCAACCGTATTTCAAACTTAAGGTTGAAAATCTAAAAAGCAACAGCGCCGCGGTGACGGAGTATGTTCGTCAGGCGGCGCTGCCGTGTGACTGGGCGCTGAAATCCCCAGCTTCCGTAAGTCTGTGCCGCTTAGAAAAGGTTCAACGCGAGGCCAGCGAAATTTAACCGGAGGGGCTGGACTTTTTGTTCTCTTTTTGTTCTAGTGCAGGTCGCCTTGGGAGACTTTTTAGGAGGTGACTCATGACTGTCGAAAAACAGCGCGAAGTGATCAGGCTCTGGAACGAGCTCAGGAAGCTCGAGGGGCCTGCCGCAGAAGAGCTCCGCATCCAGATCCTCGAATGCTTCTCCAAGAAGAAGACGAAGCGGGCGGCTTGATCAGCGTCGACGACACGCGGCAACCCGCGATCGCGCTCCGTCGGCTCGCGCTCGATATACCGCCGAAGAGTTTACCGCCGAAGAGTTTGGCGGCGAAGAGCTGTGCGGCCGAAGGTGCGAGAGTTCGCGAGCCTTCATCGATCGTTAGGATTCGCTCCGCACCGGTTTTCTCGACTCCGATTCGTTCTTCGAGAACGAAATGGAGTCGGATGCAGAACAGGGGGCGCCTCGCTGCGGCGATGCGCCCCGCAGTCAGAAAGAGACGGAGTGATGCCCGGGCCCCCCGCGCGTGGCTTCTCCGAAAGCGCGAGGCGAGGAAAGCGCCATGGATGCGCACTGCTCTGATCGATGTCGCAAAGCGTTTGTTAAGAACTGCTCCGCACCCATTTCTGCGATTCCGATTCGTTCTTCGAGAACGAAATGGAGTCGAAGCCGGAACAAAGTCGGCCGGTCTTTCGCCTGTCCCGACGGCAGAGGCGCCGCCTCTGATGTGCCTAACGAGTGCTTGCGCGGACGCCAATAACCCTATTCGGTTAGGTTAAAAGCCCAATCGCGTTGCGCTTGCCGCGGGGTGGGGTAGGTGTCTGGCAAGAAGCAAGAAGCGACTTTGCCAACAAGCAATTTTGTCATGACGCCTTTTTCGACGCCGTCCTTCCACCAAGGCGACCGGTACACCTACCGGCGCGTCGCCGTCGTCGGTACGCTGTTCTGTCTCGCTTTCGTGGTGATCAGCTTCTCGCTGCGGCCGCAGGCCGAGGACACGCGCGTGGCAGTCAAGGCCGACAGGCTGGTGCGCACGGCGGGCCAGGCGGCGCCCGCCAACTAAGGCGCGATGCGATTGGGATCAACTGTCATCGCGCTTCAGGTTGTTGTTTGGGCATGATCTCCGCGCAAACGCGTTCCGCGTTTGTCGCGAGGGAAAACCGCTGCGCACTTTTCCGGATCATGCTTTAGCGTTCGTCGCCGTAGATGCGATCGTCGGCCGGCGCCTGCGGGCAAGCGACGCCGCCGCGAGAGGCGAGCGCCACGAAGCCGGCATAGCCGGACAGGTTGAGCAAGACTTCGAGCCACGCGGGCATGTCGGACCTCTTTTCCTTCCGCTCAGCGTAAGGAAGGACTCAACGTCCGCGCGCAATCCTGGTTCCCTACTCCCGAAAGGAACTCAAACGGGAGAGGAGGGGTCGAGCCGGCGGCCAAGGACCGCGACGGATTTGCTCGACGGCTGCTCCTTCAGGAACTCGGCGATCGCCCGCGCCAGTTCGCCGTCCGTCATCGGCGTCGGCGGCGGGCGCAGTGTGCCGTCACCGAAGCTGCGGACGATCTCGTCGTAGTGCTGATCGTCGGATCTGGGAACCAATCTGCGGATACGGGCCAGCAAAGCGGCTAATGGCAAAAATTCCTCCTCGATCGTCCGCCCCGCTGGCAGCAATTGCGGTCTGCTGCCATTGGCTCCCGTTAACTGAAAAACCCCGCCAGCATCGCGGAGATACTGACGGGGTCTTCGTGCTGTTGCCTCAACCCGGATGGCGGAGGCTCCCGCACTTGGAAAACCAATTCGCGTCCGGCGATTTCGTTCCCCTCGCATCAACGCTTTTTGACCGCGCCGGGTTTCCGCGGGTTGCGCAACCATCGCGGGCGCTCGCGGTTATCCCGCGAAGACGCGAAGGAGAGGAGCATGAAGAAGACATTGGCAGTTCTGGCCACGATCGCGGCCGTCGGCGTGACCGCCGTCGCGGCGCCTGCGCCGGCCGAGGCGCGCGGTCGCGGCATCGGCCCGGGCCTCGCGTTCGGGCTTGCCGCCGGCGCCATCACCGCGGGCGCGGTCGCAGCCTCCCGACCGTATGGCTATTACGGTCCCGGTTACGGCTATTATGGCGGCCCGAGCTATTATTACGGGCCGGGTCCGTACGCCTATTACGGCGGCGGGCCGTACTACCGCCATCACCACTGGCGCCATTGGTAGCCGCCAATAGCGAAAAGCCCGGAGCGTTGCTCCGGGCTTTTTTCATTCGCAACTCCTCGCGCTTGCCTACGCGACGATGCTAGGGCCAGAGCGATGGCCGTTCCACCTTGCGGGCGTTCTCCAGCGTCGACACGAAGTATTCTTCGCGCTCGCGCTTGAACTTCTCTTGCGTAGCACGGAAGGCGGCGACCCGGGCGGCGATCTCATCGCGCTCGCGCGCTTTGCGTTCTTCGTCTTCGGTCATGTGAAATCCCCTCCACACCTGAGTATGTGCATATCTGAACTCAAGCGCTGCCGCCGCAATCACGTTGAGTCGCGTCAACACATCCATTGGCGCTCCTGAATGGGGCGTCAATGGGGAGGCGGCATTGCAGGATTGTGATAAGCGAAGACCGGGAGAAAAAGTTGCCGAGCGTGTTGCGTTCGCGCTTGATAAATACGTCAGCGATCTTGTCGCTTGTGCATATTGCTGTCAGGCCAAACGAGTCGGAGGCGCGATTGATCGCATCGGATCTTCAGAGCGGCGTCGAGCGGCTCGGCGACATGATCGCCGAGGCGAGGGCCATCGTGCCGTTCACCGGCGCCGGCATCTCGACCGAATGCGGCATTCCCGACTTCCGCTCGCCGGGCGGAATTTGGACGCGCAATCGTCCGATCCCGTTCGACGAATTCGTCGCGAGCCCGGAGGCGCGCGACGAATCCTGGCGCCGCCGCTTCGCGATGGAGGAGGTGTTTGCCGCAGCGAAGCCCGGCCGCGGCCATCGCGCGCTGGCCTCGCTTTACCGCGCCGGCAAGGTTCCCGCCGTGATCACCCAGAACATCGACAATCTGCACCAAGCCTCGGGCTTCGCCAGCGAGCACGTGGTTGAACTTCACGGAAATACCACTTATGCGCGCTGCATCGGATGTGGGCAGGCCTATCCGCTCGACTGGGTGAGGCGCCGTTTCGACGACGATGGCGCGGCGCCCAATTGCACGGCATGCGACGAGCCGGTGAAAACCGCCACGATCTCCTTCGGCCAGATGATGCCGGACGACGAAATGCAGCGCGCGACCGCGCTGTCGCAATCCTGCGACCTCTTCATCGCGATCGGTTCCTCGCTCGTGGTCTGGCCGGCCGCGGGTTTTCCGCTCATGGCCAAGCGCGCCGGTGCACGTCTGGTCATCATCAACCGCGAGCCGACCGAGCAGGATGACGTCGCCGACCTCGTCATCCATCACGACATCGGCGAGACGCTCGGTCCCTTCGTCGGCAATTGAGACGAATCAATTTGATTCGCTGCGATGCAAGCTGTTCATAGGTTCCGGCGAATCTCTTTTTTGTCTATGCCTCTCAACCGGGAGTGTTATCTTTTGAGTCGGAAGATTCGCGTCGCGTCGAGTTGAGAAGATTTTCAAAAGACGCGTGATTCGAGCGCCGCCAATGTGGCGGATGGCATGGCACTGTGGGGTCCGGGGTTATGGGGTCGTCGGACGGATTTGAGTCCAAGAAGCTTGGAGTTCCCGGGCAGGGAGTATCGCCTGGGCGGATGACGCCGGGCGAGCACGGCGGTGCCGGCCGCGACAGCGGGCTCAGCCCCTTCAGCGGGCTCGGCGAGGCCAGCGCCAATCTCGTCGAGGTCCATGGCGTCATCAAATGGTTCGATGCCTCCAAAGGCTATGGCTTCATCGTTCCCGACAATGGCTGGCCCGACGTGCTCCTGCACGTGACCGTGCTCAGGCGCGACGGCTTCCAGACCGCTTATGAAGGCGCCCGCATCGTCGTCGAGTGCATTCAGCGCACCAAGGGCTACCAGGCCTTCCGCGTGGTCTCGATGGACGAGTCGACCGCGATCCATCCGGCGCAGATGCTGCCGCCGCGCACCCACGTCACGGTCACTCCGACCAGCGGGCTGGAACGGGCCCAGGTCAAATGGTTCAACCGGCTGCGCGGTTTCGGCTTCCTGACCTGCGGCGAGGGCACGCCCGACATTTTCGTGCACATGGAGACCCTGCGCCGCTTCGGTATGACTGAACTCAGGCCGGGCCAGTATGTCCTGGTCCGCTTCGGGCCCGGCTCCAAGGGCATGATGGCGGCCGAGATCCATCCCGAGACTGGATCGCCGGGATTGCAGTCGCACTGAACACAACCAGTTCTCGCGATCGTGAGCAGAGGCGTGCCGGCTGGCCGGCGCGCCTCTTTCCTTTCCGGTGGCCGCCGCGTAAGGACTTGCCCAGTCCCCCACGCCTCGAGAGCCCCATGAATTCTGATCGAAAGGCCGCCCGGTCCGCTGCGCAGGGCTGGCTTGCCGCCATCCTCGTCATCATCGGCTGTGTCCTCGCCAGCGCGCCCGTCGGCGCCGCCAGCTTCCAGCCGCTCGAGATCGTCACCAAGAACGGCGTGCAGGTTTTCTCGGTGGAAATGGCGACGACCGAGGAGGAGAAGCAGGCCGGCCTGATGTATCGCAAGGAATTGGCGGACGGCAAAGGCATGCTGTTCGACTTCAATCCCGAGCAGGAGGTGTCGATGTGGATGAAGAACACGTACGTGTCGCTCGACATGATCTTCATCCGCGCCGACGGCCGCATCCTGCGCATCGCCGAGAACACCGAGCCGCTGTCGACCAAGATCATCTCGTCCCGAGGCCCGGCCCGGGCCGTGCTGGAGGTGGTGGCAGGAACGGCGCAGAAGTACGGCATCCGCCCCGGTGACCGCGTCGGCCACCCCCTGTTCGGCAGCAAATAGGGGCGGGCGAGGCGATTGCCCGGCCTTGCCGGGTCTTTTGGAAGCTTGCTGGCGCCTTCTGGAAGCTTGCTGGCGCCTTCTGAAGCTTGCTGGCGCCCTGGGAAGCGTGTATCGACGGGGCTCGCCGGACATTCGGGGTATAGCGCAGCCTGGTAGCGCGGCAGTTTTGGGTACTGCAGGTCGTTGGTTCGAATCCAGCTGCCCCGACCAGTCCCGACGTTGACCTCGTCGAACCTTTGGGCGTCGCCACCGACATATGTGTGTTGGGGATTTCAGCGCCCAATGCCTAACGGACGCCGCCAAGCGATGATATTGCGCTTGCGCGGCGTTGCGCTTTTCCGGCCGGGCCGGTCAGTTCGACGCGTGCCAGCCGGGCGGAAACGGCACCAGCGGCCAGATCGCCTCGTTGTCGTTGGCGGCGTTCGGCCGTTCTTGCGGCGGCGTCTTCACCACTGACGCTGGTGGCATCACTCGCAGCGCGAGGCGCAGAGATGCGCATTGCAGTTTCATTATTGTCATCCCGGCACGTCGATGATTTCCAAACGTCCGGTCGTTTTCAAAGTTCGACGTCAGCTGGAAAATCAACGTGCGTCTGAAACAGCGTTCGTTCTCAAATCACGTGCAGTCTAGAAAACTTGGCGCCGGCTTACAACCGGTCGCGCCGCTCCATCCCAAGAAGTAAGGTTGATCGGTTAGGTTAAAGGCGAGCGCTCGTTGCGGCCGTCCGGGTGGCTGTTATCAGATCTGTCCCGGCTCGCGATGGGCGGCCTTCGATCCGTGCGACCACAGGTCACGGTTCGCCGCGGCGCCCGCCGGTTGAGTTCTGCGCCAGCGAGTTCCGCCACATGTCTCTTGATCGCAACCTCAACACCATTGGTCCGCAGTCGAGCTGGACCGATATCTGGCACCTCTGGACGGTGATCGTGCCGCGCCGCTCCATCAATGGGCAGTTCGTGGTCGGCAAGGTCTGGCGCCGCCGCGACGGCCGCGACTGGATCTACAAGAAATTCACCGAGTTCGACGGCGAAGAGGCGGCCTGAAGCGCGGTGAGACCGGGACGAGACATCATCGCGCCCCGGGCTGTCGAGGCCGTGCAGTCCTAACCCGAGTGCCGCTCGCCTGTTGCCGAGCCCGGTGTCTGCACGCGCGGCAGCGGCATTTTGAAGTGACGCTTCGCATAGGCGACGATCTCGGCGTCCGAAGGATGATCGGCCGCTTCCACCGCGACGATCCGCTTGGCCAGATCGGGGGCGCTCGCGTGAATGTGGTCGGCAAGCTCCGTCTTCGCGCTCGCCGGACCGATGATGAGGATCTCGCCGGCATCGGCGACGGCTTTGGTCACCTCAGTGTAGAACGCCTTGTCGGGAGCTGCATGGCCGCTGCCGATCGCATTGGCCTTGTGATGAAGATGGCGTGTCGCCAGGTGCGGATGCAGCGTGATTTCGTCGGAGCCGCCGAGGCCGAAATGGAAGATCCTGGCCTGCGAGTGGTCGATCCATATCACGGCGTGGAAATGAGAAGGCATGGGTTCGGGCCTTGTGCGAGAGGAGTCCGCCCGCGGTCGGCGCGGCGGCGCGATGTCGCGGCGACATTATGCGGGACGGCGCCGCCTCTGTTGACCCAAGTCAATTCGATCCCGGCCCGACAAGCGGGGCAACGGAGGCCTCGCGCTCCGAAGGCGGCGCCCGCTCAGGCCGCCTTCGTCGCGGCTGCCCCCGGCTTCGGCGGTGGCGGCTTCAGCGGCTTGTCCTGCTTCTTCGACCACGAGATGTAATAGGCCACCGTCGTCATGATCGCGATGCCGGCGACGCTGACGAAGATCTGCGCTAGCAGCGAACCCGAGCTCATCGAGAGCTCGAAATGGCCGACGAACGACAGGAACACGCCGACGCAGAACACGGCGAGCGACTGCTGGCCGCAGACGATCAGGGGATCGAACACCCTCCATTCCAGCCCCGGCCACTCCTTCGGCACGAAGCGGATCACCAGGATCACGATCACCACGAAATGGAGGAAGCGATACGGCGCAAGGTTGGTCTTGTCATTCGGGTTGAAGGCCGAGAACAGCCATTCCGGGAACATGCCGCCGAGGGTGGGGAAGCGGCCGGCCATGGTCATGACCAGCGCGAATAGGAGATAGCCGAGGCAGAGCCACAGCGTGATCGGCGAATTGATCAGCGTCATCGAGCGCCGGGCCCCGCCCATCGCGCACCAGGCGCCGAACACGAACAGCACCTGCCAGCAATAGGGGTTGAAGTACCACTGGCCGGCCGGATAGGCCGTCAGGTTGAGGCCGTAATGGCGCGCGGCCAGCCACAGCACGATTGACAGGACCATCGTCAGGTCGGGCTTGCGCAGCATGAACCAGAGCACCGGCGGAAACAGGCCCATCAGCACGATGTACAGGGGCAGCACGTCGAGATTGAGCGGCTTGAAGCGCAGGAACAGGCCCTGGCGCAACGTCTCGGTGGCGTTGTCGACGAGGCCGGCGACGTTGAACTCGTTGATCATCTCGGAATCGCCGAAGCGCAACGCCAGATAACTGATCGACGCGATATAGATCACGAACAGGATGATGTGGGCGACATACAGCTGCCAGACTCGTTTGGTCAGCCGCGTGGCGCCGACGATGAAGCCGCGCTCCAGCATCATCCGCGCATAGACGAAGGAGGCGGTATAGCCAGAGATGAAGACGAACAGGTCGGCCGCGTCGGAAAAGCCGTAGTTGCGGGTCGTGATCCAGTTCACGACGTTGTCGGGGATATGGTCGAGAAAGATCGCCCAGTTCGCGACGCCGCGAAACAGGTCGAGCCGGAGATCGCGGCCCTTGTCGGGAAGCGTTGCACTGATGTTCAGGAAGGCCATGCGACGGGAGCTCTCGAAGAGATCGGATAGGCTGATGAGGCAGTGCCGCCGGGCGGAATCCCGGCGCCGAAGGCAGGTACGGAATTGTCACGGTGCAGCATAATGACTATACCGTTGGCGAGGGGCCGGGGAGCCGGAATCACCGATCAAGTCCCGATCGGTTTCTCTATACTATCCCTGAGGTTTCCACCAACTGCCACCGTGACGCATCGAAATCGAACGAACAGTCGAAGAGGCCCGGACCAGCCATGACCGCACGCATTTTCAAGCCTGCCAAGAACGCGATGCAATCCGGCCGGTCCAAGACGAAGGAATGGCAGCTCGATTACGAGCCGGAGCAGCCGCGCTCGGTCGAACCGCTGATGGGCTGGACGTCGTCCGGCGACATGAAGCAGCAGATCACGCTGCGCTTCCACAGCAAGGAAGAGGCTGTCGCCTATTGCGAGCGCAAGGGCATCGCCTATCAGGTCATCGAGCCCCAGGAATCGATCCGCCGGCCGGTCGCCTATGCCGACAATTTCTCGTTCCGCCGCGGAGAGCCCTGGACGCATTGAGGGGCGGGCGAGCTCTATCGGCACGTCATTGCCCGGGCTTGTCCCGGCATCCACGTTTTGGCCGCATGAGCTCGGCCTGCATGGTTCGAGACGCCCGCTTTGGCGGGCTCCTCACCATGAGGGTCTGATATCTTGCCGCGAAGCGTGACGTCATCCTGAGGGCCCGCCGGGGCGGGCGTCTCGAAGGATGGGCCGCAGGCAAGCTTCCCGCCACGCTTTTAGCCTCGGGGACGCTTAAGGTGGTTGGCATCAATTCCGCCACGTGCTTCGCTGCCTCGCGTGACGAGCTCATGGCGAGGCGGGGTATGGCGGAGCGTGACCAGCTCGACGGCGTCGATCTGAAGATCTTATCCGAGCTGCAGCAGGACGGGCGGGTGCGCAACAACGAACTGGCGCTGCGCGTCGGCGTGTCCGCGCCGAACTGCCTGCGGCGGTTGAAATCGTTGTTCAGCCGCGGCGTGATCCGGGCGGTGCGCGCCGTCATCGACGAGCGGCGGCTCGGTTATGAGGTGGTGTCGTTCGTCTCGATCCAGCTCGGCAGCCAGGCCCAGCCGGTGCTGGAGGCGTTCGAGAGCTCGATATCAGCGATCCCGCGCATTCAGCAGTGCTGGCGGATTTCGGGCGACACCGACTATCTGCTGAAATGCGTGGCGCCGAGCGTCGAAAGCATGCGCCAGCAGCTCCTGCATTTCGCGGCGATGCCGGATGTGAAGAACGTCCGCAGCTTCCCGGTGCTCGGCGTCGCCAAGGATGTGCCGCTGCCGTTGCAGGAGGTCGCCGCGGCGGCGCCGGCAGGATAGGATCGGAAATGCTCCCGTGCGGCCAAACCAGAATTTCATGCAATCCGAACAATGATACATGAGTCACTCACCTAACTGTGACATGTGAATTGGGAAGCCCTGCAATGCGCTGAGCCGTGATTGCCGGTTCCCCTGCGCCGCCTAGATGCGAGGGGCGACCCCTCAGCGTGTTGGCATGCCGAGGCCTCTTTTGTGGGACCCTGAAGCAGGAATAGACACCATGACATCGATTTCGAAGACGTTCGTCGCATCCGCTGCGACGCTGTTTGCATCCGCGTTTCTCATGATGACCGCACCGGCTGCCAAGGCCGATGACTTCTGCATCACCAACGGCGCGCAGGCCGCTCACGGCTGTGGCTATCCGACGATGGAAGCGTGCCGCGCCGCGGCGGGCGGTATCGGCGGCACCTGCTCGCAGAGCGGTGGTGCGAAGGCCTCGAACGACGCGTTCGCTCAGCAGCCGAAGCAGACCCGCTCGCGCAAGCTCCGGTCGGGCGGCCAGACCAACTCGAACTAACGTCGCCAGTCGAGACCGGTTCAGAGACGTTACGGCCTCCGAGATCCATCTCGGGGGCCGCAGTTCATGACGACCACGCAGCGCACGCGCTCGCTCACCGGTACCGGCCGCGAAACTCGCGCGGGGAGGTCCCGGTCCAGCTGCGGAAGGCGCGCGAAAAGCTCTTTTCGTTGCGGAAGCCGGCGATCTCCGCGATGCGCTTGATCGGCGTGCGGCCGCGCATCAGCTCCTGCTTGGCGAGCTCGAACTTCGCCTCTTCCTTGAGATCGCGCAGCGAGGTTGACTCCTCGCGCAGGCGCCGGTGCATGGTGCGGGTGGACAGCGCCAGCTCGCGCGCGACATCCTCGGCGCCGAGAATGCGCCCGCGCGCATTGCGGAGCACGCGGCGCACGCGCTCGACCAGCAGCCGGTCGCGCCGGTAGGGCAGCACGGTCAGCCGCAACGCGCCCTTGAGCATGTTGTCGAGATCGGCCGCGCTGCGCGTGAGCGGCAGCGACAGATAGTGCTTGTCGAAGACGATGCTGGCGCGGTTCGCATCGAAGCGGACGGCCCGGCAGAAGATGGTCGGATAGACCGAGACGTGGCCGGGCTGCGGGTAAGGGAATTCAGCCGCGCGGAGCGCGATCTGGGAATCGACGGCCCAGCACGAGAAGCCGAGCACGTAGCGGAACAGCGTGACCAGGCAGAACTCGCGGCAGGGCCCGAGGTCGCGTCGCTCACGGATCGAGACGACCGCGGTCTCGTCGCCGAGCTCGAGATCGAGCAGCACATCCTCGGTGACCAGGCGGTGATGCCGGCACCAGCGCTTGAGTGCGACCTCCAGCGTCGGCGCGGTGATCGAGGCACGGCACAGCATGCCATAGGTGCCCCAAGGCAGCCGCCGCGAGAACCAGCCGAGCGCCTCGTCGTCGAGCTCGCGCATGGCATGGCCCGCCAGCGCCTCGAATTGGGCGGCGGTGACTCGTCCGTCCGGAGAATTGAGCAGGTCCGGCGCGACCTGGCCCCGGTTCAATGCCTCCGCGGGATCGCGGCCGTATCGCTCATAGGCGGCGACCACGCCCCGGACGAAGGCGGCCGGAGTGACGGCGCGGCGCGGGATCGCGGTGGCGGCTTGAAAAGGCATCGGAAATCCCTCCTGAAAATCCTCGCCAAGTTTGGCGGAAAATGCAACCTTTTCGACTGCAAGAGGGCCGGGACCCCGCTAGGTTCGGACCCCAAAATACGGAGGAAATCGCCTTGAACATCCCGAGCATCGACTTCGATCTGGGCGAAGACATCGGCATGCTGCGCGACACGCTCCGCGCCTTCGTGGAGGCGGAGATCACCCCGCGCGCGGCCGAGATCGAGAAGGCCAACCTGTTCCCGGCAGACCTGTGGAAGCGCTTTGGCGATCTTGGCCTGCTCGGCATGACCGCGCCGGAGCAGTATGGCGGCTCCAACATGGGCTATCTCGCCCACATCGTCGCCATGGAGGAGATTTCGCGCGGCTCGGCTGCGGTCGGGCTGTCCTACGGCGCCCATTCCAACCTCTGCGTCAACCAGATCCGCCGCAACGGCAACGACGCCCAGCGGCAGCGCTATCTGCCGAAGCTGATCTCGGGTGAGTATGTAGGTGCGCTCGCGATGTCCGAGCCCGGCGCCGGCTCCGACGTCGTCTCGATGAAGCTGCGCGCCGACAAGCGCGGCGACCGCTACGTGCTCAACGGCTCCAAAATGTGGATCACCAATGGCGGCGATGCCGACGTGCTGGTGGTCTACGCCAAGACCGATCCGGAGGCCGGCCCGCGCGGCATGACCGCGTTCCTGATCGAGAAGGGTTTCAAGGGCTTCAGCCACGGCCAGCATCTCGACAAGCTCGGCATGCGCGGCTCCAACACCTATCCGCTGTTCTTCGACGAATGCGAGGTCCCAGAGGAGAACGTGCTCGGCAAGGTGGGCGAGGGCGTCAAGGTGCTGATGTCCGGCCTGGACTATGAGCGCGCGGTGCTCTCGGGCGGCCCGCTCGGGATCATGGCGGCCTGCATGGATGCGGTGGTGCCCTACATGCATGAGCGCAAGCAGTTCGGCCAGCCGATCGGCGATTTCCAGCTGATGCAGGGCAAGCTCGCCGACATGTATTCGACCTGGCAGGCCACGCGTGCCTATGTCTACGCCGTGGGCCGCGCCTGCGACCGCGCCGACCACGCGCGCAGCTTGCGCAAGGATGCGGCGGCTGCGATTCTCTATTCCGCGGAGAAGGCGACATGGATGGCGGGCGAGGCGATCCAGGCGCTCGGCGGGGTCGGCTATACCAGCGAATTCCCGGTCGGACGGCTCTGGCGCGACGCCAAGCTGTACGAGATCGGCGCCGGCACCTCGGAGGTTCGCCGCATGCTGATCGGCCGCGAGCTGATGGCCGAGACGGCTTAAACGTTCACCTCATTGGAATCACCATGCCGCTCCATTCCAGCATCGATCCGTCTTCATCCGACTTTGCGCGCAACTCCGAGGCCATGCGCGCGCTCGTCGCTGACTTGCGCGAAAAACTCAGCCAGGTCGCCGGCGGCGGCGGCGAGGTCTCGCGCAACCGCCACACCGCGCGCGGCAAGATGCTGGCGCGCCAGCGGGTCGATCTGCTGGTCGACCCCGGCACATCGTTCCTGGAGCTGTCGCCACTGGCGGCCTACGGTCTCTATGGCGGCGACGTGCATTCGGCAAGCGTCGTCACCGGCGTCGGGCGCATCGCGGGCCGTGAATGCGTCATCGTCGCCAATGATGCCACCATCAAGGGCGGCACCTATTATCCCATGACCGTGAAGAAGCATCTGCGGGCGCAGGACATCGCGCGGCAGAATAATCTTCCCTGCGTCTACATGGTCGACTCCGGCGGCGCCTTCCTGCCGCTGCAGGACGAGATCTTTCCCGACGAGCGTCACTTCGGTCGCATCTTCTACAACCAGGCGCAGATGTCGTCGCAGGGCATTCCGCAGATCGCGATCGTGATGGGCTCCTGCACCGCGGGCGGTGCCTATGTGCCGGCGATGTCCGACGAGAGCATCATCGTGCGCAACCAGGGCACCATCTTCCTCGGCGGCCCGCCGCTGGTGAAGGCCGCGACCGGCGAGGTCGTCAGCGCGGAAGAGCTCGGCGGTGCCGACGTGCATTCGCGACAATCCGGTGTGACCGATCACTATGCCCAGAACGATCCCCATGCGATCGGTATCGCGCGGCGCATCGTCGGCACGCTGAAGCCGCCGGTACGGCCGAACCTGAACATGCATCCGCCGCGCGATCCGCTGTTCGCGGCGGAGGAGATCTACGGCGTGGTGCCGGTCGACGGCAGAAAGCCGTTCGACGTGCGCGACATCATCGCGCGCGTGGTCGATGGCTCCGAGTTCGACGAGTTCAAGAAGCTCTACGGCACGACGCTGGTGTGCGGCTTCGCCCATATCTGGGGTTATCCGGTCGGCATCATCGCCAACAACGGCATCCTGTTCAGCGAGAGCTCGCTGAAGGGCGCGCATTTCATCGAGCTGTGCTGCCAGCGCGGCATTCCGCTGGTGTTCCTGCAGAACATCACCGGCTTCATGGTCGGCAAGAAATACGAGGCCGGCGGCATCGCGCGCGACGGCGCCAAGCTGGTGACGGCGGTGGCGACCGCCTCCGTGCCGAAATTCACCGTCGTGATCGGCGGCTCCTACGGTGCCGGCAATTACGGCATGTGCGGCCGCGCCTACTCGCCGCGCTTCCTCTGGATGTGGCCGAACGCGCGCATCTCGGTGATGGGCGGCGAGCAGGCCTCGATGGTGCTGAGCCAGGTCCGCCGCGACAACATCGAAGCCAAGGGCGAGAACTGGTCGAAGGAAGAGGAAGACAAATTCCGCGAGCCGATCCGTGCGCAGTATGAGAGCCAGGGGCACCCGTATTACGCGACCGCGCGCCTCTGGGACGACGGCGTGATCGACCCGGCCGACACCCGCCTCGTGCTCGGCCTTGGCCTCTCGGCCGCATCGAATGCGCCGATCGAACCGACGAAATTCGGCCTGTTCAGGATGTGATGCGATGGACCGCTCAAAGCTCTACCGGCGTTTTCGCACGCTCCTGATCGCCAACCGGGGCGAGATCGCCTGCCGCGTCATCCGCACCGCCCGCGCCATGGGCCTGCGAACGGTCGCTGTCTATTCCGAGGCCGACCGCGACGCGATGCATGTCGCGCTCGCGGACGAAGCCGTGCTGCTCGGTCCCGCCCGGGCCCGCGACAGCTATCTCAATGTCGAGCGGCTGATCGAGGCCGCGCGCAAGACCGGCGCCGAGGCTGTGCATCCCGGCTACGGCTTCCTGTCGGAGAACGCCGAGTTCGCGCAGGCCTGCCTTGAAGCGGGGCTCGTCTTCGTCGGCCCGACCGCCGGGATGATGAATGCGATGGGCTCGAAGTCCGGCTCGAAGGCGCTGATGGAGAAGGCCGGCGTGCCGCTGGTGCCTGGCTATCACGGCGAGGCCCAGGACGAGGCGACGCTTTCGAAGGCTGCGGACAGGATCGGTTTCCCCATCCTGGTGAAAGCGTCGGCCGGCGGCGGTGGCCGCGGCATGCGGATCGTGCGTTCGGCGGCAGAGCTTGGGCCCGCGATCGTCAGCGCCAAGCGCGAGGCTCTGGCGGCGTTCGGCGATGACCGCATGCTGATTGAGAAGTATGTCGACAATCCCCGGCATATCGAGGTGCAGGTGATCGGCGACAGCCACGGCAATCTGCTCTCGTTGTTCGAACGCGAATGCACGCTGCAGCGCCGGCACCAGAAGGTGATCGAGGAGGCGCCGTCGCCGACCCTCAACGCCGCGCAGCGCGAGACGGTCTGCGCCGCCGCGCGAAAGGCGGCCGGAGCGGTGAATTATGTCGGCGCCGGCACGATCGAGTTCGTCTCCGACGGCAGGGACGTGTTCTTCATCGAGATGAACACGCGCCTCCAGGTCGAGCATCCCGTGACCGAGCTGATATCAGGCATCGATCTCGTCGAGTGGCAACTGCGCGTCGCCTTCGGCGAGGCGCTGCCGCTGAAGCAGGACGAGATCCGGCTCAACGGCCATGCCGTCGAGGCGCGCGTCTATGCGGAGAATCCCACCAAGAACTTCATGCCGTCGGTCGGCAGGATCTCGACCTGGCGGCTGCCGGCGGAAGCCGGAGGCTTGCGCATCGATGCCGGCTATCGCGAGGGCGATAGTGTGTCGCCGTACTATGACGCCATGCTGGCCAAGATGATCGCCTGGGCGCCGACGCGGGATGTCGCGATCGAGCGGCTCAATCGCGGGCTGGAAGAGTCCGACGTCCGCGGCATCGTCACGAACATCCCGTTCCTGTCGGCGCTGATGACGCATCCGAAGGTGCGGGCGAATGCGATCGACACCGGCTTCATCGAGCGCGAGCTCGCGGTGCTGACGCGGGCCCCGCCGGCGCCCGGCGAGCTCGAGCTTTGCGCCGCGGTGGCTGCGATCCTCAATGATGAGCGACAGGCCGCAGGTGCGCAGGCGAATTCGCCCTGGCAGACCTTCGGCTGGCAGCCGGTCGGCCGCCGCCAGCGCAACTTTGCCTTCCGTGTCGGGCACGGGCCGGAGCAGAAGATCACGCTGAATTACGGGAGTGGCCCCGCGACGCTGGTGATCGGCGAACGCGAGCTGGCGTTCACGACCACGGCGAAGGAAGGCGGCTTCGACTTGACGCTGGACGGCGTCAAATCGCAGGTCGCAGCCGTGATCGACGGCCACGAGCTATATTTGCGCACGCGCAACGGTCGCTTCGACCTGCACTGGGTGGATCCGTTCGGCGGCGAGAGCGAGGAGCAGGCCGGCGAGGACAAGATTGCAGCGCCCTTGCCGGGCACGGTGGTTGCCGTGCTCGCCGTGGAGGGGGAGAGCCTCGAGAAGGGCGCGCCGATCCTGACCCTGGAAGTGATGAAGATGGAGCAGACGCTGCGTGCACCCTTTGCCGGCGTGCTGAAGTCGATCAAGTGCAAGGTCGGCGACATCGTCCAGGAGGGCGTCGAGCTCGCCGTGGTCGAGCCTTCCGGAGAGTGACATGAGCGATCCCGTCCGCATCATCGAAATGGGGCCGCGCGACGGTCTCCAGAACGAGAAGACGCCCGTCGGCGTCGAGGCCCGCATCGCCTTCGTCGAGGCGCTGGTCGCGGCCGGCCTCCATACGGTCGAAGTCGGCGCCTTCGTCTCGCCCAGGGCGATCCCGCAGATGGCAAGCTCCGATGCCGTGCTGCGCGGCGTCAGCCACATCAAGGGCGCCGAATTCCACGTGCTGGTGCCGAACGAGAAGGGCTATGACGCCGCGCGTGCCGCGGGCGCCGAAGTGGTCTCGGTGTTTGCGGCCGCCTCGGAAGGTTTTTCGCGCGCCAACATCAACTGCACGGTCGCGGAGTCGATCGAGCGCTTCAAGCCGGTGCTAGCGCGCGCCAAGGCCGATGGCGTCAAGGTGCGCGGCTATATTTCCTGCGTGCTCGGTTGCCCCTTCGACGGCGAGATCAAGCCGAAGGCGGTCGCCGATCTCGCCAGCACGTTGTTCGAGCTCGGCTGCTACGAGATTTCGCTCGGCGACACCATCGGGGTCGGCACGCCATCCAAGGCGAAGGAGATGCTGCGCGCGGTCAGTGCCAGCATCCCTCCCGCCAGGCTCGCGATGCATTTCCACGACACCTACGGCCAGGCGCTCGCCAACCTCTATGCCGGAATGGAAGAGGGCGTCCGCGTCATCGACGCCGCCGCCGGCGGCCTCGGCGGCTGCCCCTATGCGCCGGGCGCGACCGGCAACGTCGCGACCGAGGACGTCGTCTACATGCTCGAAGGCATGGGGATCAGGACCGGCGTCGACATGGAGAAGCTGCTGGCGGCCACCAACGCGATGAGCGGCGTGCTGGGCAAGCCGCCCGTGAGCCGCGTGGCGTCCGCGCTGAACGCCAAGAAGAATCGGGCGAGCTCGTAAAGCTTCGTAGGGTGGGTTAGCCCTGTGATCGCGCGAAGCGAAATCACTGGGCGTAACCTACCTCTTTGGTATCCGCGGAGACGAAAGTGGTGGGTTACGCCCAGCGACTGCGCTTTGCGCAGCCGCAGGTCTAACCCACCCTACGAAACCTGCGGTCAGGCCGCCTTCAGGCCGACATCCGGCAGGCGCGGCCGGTTCTTGAGCGCCTTGGCCATCATGGCCTCGACCTCGGCCTTTTCGTGCGGCAGCAGCGCCAGGCGGGGCGGGCGGGTCAGGGCGGTGCCGCGACCCATGATATGCTCGCAAAGCTTGATGCACTGGACGAGGTCCGGGCGGGCGTCGAGATGCAAGAGCGGCATGAACCATTCGTAGAGCGGCATCGCCTCGGCAAAGCGTCCCGCCTTGGCGAGGCGGAACAAGGTCTCGCCCTCGCGTGGGAAGGCGTTCGACATGCCGGAGACCCAGCCCACGGCGCCCATGGCGACGCTCTCGACGATGACGTCGTCCAGCCCTGCGAACAGCACGAAGCGGTCGCCGACCATGTTCCTGGTGTCGATGAAGCGCCGCGTGTCGCCCGAGGAATCCTTGAAGCAGACGACGGTCTCGACATCGGCGAGCGCGGCCAGGATGTCCGGGGTGACGTCGTTCTTGTAGATCGGCGGATTGTTGTAGAGCATCACCGGCAGGTCGGTCGCCGAGGCGACGGCGCGGAAATGCGCGGCGGTCTCGTGCGGCTTGGAGGAATAGACCAGCGCCGGCATCACCATCACGCCGTCGATGCCGATGCGTGCGGCTTCCTTGGCGGTCTCGACCGCAAAGGCCGTGGTGAATTCGGCGATGCCGCACAGCACCGGAACGCGGCCTTTCGCGACCGACTTCGCGGCTTCCATGATCGCGATCTTTTCCTTGCGCTCGAGCGAGGTGTTCTCGCCGACCGAACCGCAGACGATCAGGCCGGAAACGCCGTCGCGGATCAGTCCGTCCATGACCTTGGCGGTCGCCTCGATGTTGAGCGACAGATCGTCGTTGAACTGCGTGGTGACGGCCGGGAAGACGCCTTCCCAGGAGATACGTGGGCTCATTGCTTGGCTCCGATTGGAATTGGTGCCGGCGGATCGTTCGATCCGCCGGGCATTGACGTGAGGGCGATGGGTAGGGATCAGAGCGTCGCGCCGACCTTGCGCAGCTCGGCGAGGACGGGGGCCTTGGGCAGCCAGATCTTGTCGAATTCGGCGATCACGGCCTCGGTGTCCTTGGCGTCGACCTGGCGGATCGGGATCGGCGCGTTCTTGAAGTTCTGGATCAGCGTGGGCTCGTTGCCGGCGAGCTCGTCGATCTGCGCGTCCAGCGTCGTCTTGATCGTTTTCGTGATCAGCTCGCGGTCGGCGGCGGGCAGCGATTGCCAGACGCGGCCGGAAACGACGGCTGCCATCGGCATGAAGACCGCGTTCATCTGCAGGATCACTTTCGACACCTTGTCGAAGCGCTGGTTCCAGGAGAATTCGAGATCGGCCTCGAGGCCGTCGACCTGGCCGTTGGCCATGGCGTCGAACACCTGCGGCGTCGGGATCGGCGTCGGAGCTGCGCCGAGCGAGGAATAGAAATCGCGATAGACCGGCGTCGGATTGATGCGCAGCTTCATGCCCTTGATGTCGGCCAGCGAATTCAGGTCCTTGGAGGAAAACACCGCGCGCATGCCGGTGATGCCCCAGCCCAATCCAATCGTGCCGGTCTCCTGCGGCAACACCTCGAACAGCTTCACCGCCGCCGGATGTCGCACGAGCTTTGCGACCGAAGGCGTCGAGCGAACGATGTAGGGCGCGTTGATCGCGGCGATGTGCGGAACGCGTGAGCCGAGCTCGGCGGCCTGGATGAAGCCCATGTCGAGCGCGCCGGACTGCAATTGCTGCATCATCGCGGTCTCGTTGCCGAGCTGGCCGGAGTGGAACACGGTCAATGTCAGGCGGCCGTTGGTGGCGGACTTGAGATCCTCGCCGAATTTGAGCGCGGCCTTATTCCAGGAATGGCCGTTGGGCGTGATCAGGCCGAGGCGGAATTCCTTGGCCTGGGCGAGGGCAAGCGATGGGGCAAACACCGAGGCGGCGGCACTGGCGGCGAGAAAGCGGCGGCGTGAAAGCGACATGGTCGGGCTCCTATTGGATGGCCTATTTGACGAGGATCAGCGAGAGCGAGGGATAGAGCGAGAGCAGCACCAGTAGGACGCAGGAGATGACGAAGAAGGGCAGCGTCACCATGAACATCTTGCCGGGCTTGGCGCCGGTGACGGCGGCCGCGACGAAGAAGCAGAGCCCGACCGGCGGCGACAGCAGGCCGAGCACCAGGTTGATCACCACCACGACGCCGAACTGCCGGGGGTCGATGTGATAGATTTCGGTTGCCACCGGCAGCAGGATCGGCACGGTCATGATCAGCCCGGGAATGCCGTCGATCACCGTGCCGATCACCAGCAGGATCACGTTGCAGATCAGCATGAAGCTGACGGGGTCCTTGGCGACGGTCTGGATCCAGGCGGCGGTCTCCTGCGGCACCTTGCCGAAGATCAGGACCCAGGAGAACACGGCGGCGGCTGCGACCAGGAACAGCACGATCGCCGAATAGATGGCGCTACGCAGCATCATCTGCGGCAGCTGCGAGAACTGAAACTCCCTGGTCCAGTATTTTCCGACCAATGCCGCAGCGACCGCGCCGACGGCCGCCGATTCCGTGGCGTTGGCGAGGCCGCCGAGGATGGTGCCGACGATGACGATCGGGATCAGCAGCGTCGGCGAGGTCCGCAGGATCGTCATGACGCGCTGACGCGGGGTCTGGTAATCCGCGCGGGGGTAGTTGTAGACGTATCCCATCAGCGCGATGACGAGGCAGAACATCACGGTGAGAATGACGCCCGGCACGATGCCGGCGATCAGCATGTCGCTGACCGAGACCTGCGCCAGCACGCTATAGACCACGAACATCACCGACGGCGGGATGATCGGGCCGAGCATGCCGCCATAGGCGGTGAGGCCGGCGGCGAAGGTCTTATCGTAGCCCTTCTTTTCCATCTCCGGCACCATGATCTGGGCCATGATCGCGACCTGCGCCGTCGCGGATCCCAGGATCGAGGAGATGAACATGTTGGCGAGGATGTTGACGTAGGCGAGCCCGCCCTTGAGCGAACCGACGAAGGCCATCGCCATGTCGACGATGCGCCGCGTGATGCCTCCGCCGTTCATGATCTCGCCAATCAGAATGAAGAGCGGGATGGCGATCAGGCCGTAGCTGTCGACGCCGCCGAAGAGCTGGAGCGGGTAGGACTGGAACAGCACGGGGTTGCCGGATGCCGCGATGTAAACGAGGCCGGCAAGACACAGGCACAGGCCGATCGGCACGCCGACCAGCATGAATGCCATGAAGGCTGCTGACGTGATCATCAGTTGACCCCGTCCAGCTCGGAGAGCTGGAAGCCTTTCGGCGCGGTGCGCGGGACCAGTCCGAGATCTTCCAGCAGATTGGCGAGACCGTGAATGGTCATCGATACCGCGAAGATCGGCAGCGTCAGATAGAGCACCCAGGTCGGCCAGTTCAGCGTCTGGGTGCGCTCGGTGTAGAGGAAGTTGAAGGTTTCGGCGGCGAGCTTGCGCCCGTCGAAGCCGGCGCGGGCGAGGCCAACCGGGTCCATCCAGAGCACGCAGGTCACGATCAGGGCGACCCCGAACACGACGACCAGGCCGGTCGAGATCACCTTGGCGATCTTCTGGTGCCGCGGCGACAGCCGTTCCGTCAGCATCGTGACCGCGAAGTCGAGCCGCAGCCGCGTCATCGCGGAGGCGCCGATGAAGGTCAGCCAGACCACGCAATAGACCGCGGATTCATCGATCCAATAGATCGGGAAATGGGAGTAGCGGGTGACGACGTTCACCAGGATCAGTCCGGTGAGGAGGTACATCAGGCCCATCAGCGCGAGCCGTTCGCAGGCGAGCAGGGCACTCGACATCCGGACGATCGTACGTCGGAGGCTGAGTGCGCGCGTGGCCGGCATGGTCTGCTCGATCATGAAAGAGGCCTTAACCCCCGAAGAATTGTCGTGCGATTGCCAAATGTATAATTTATACATTTTTGGAGTCAAACGGAGTTTGCGGTCATTTCGGCGGCAGGGCGCGGTTTTACTGGGCACCTTGCTTTTGGAGCGCCTGGCTTTTGCCGGGCACCTCGACATGCAAGACAGGGACCGCGTCGGCCGAACGAGTCGGGAAGGACAACAGAAGGTCAGATGAAACAGCCTCTGAAGCATCGCACCCTGTCGGCTGCGATCGTCGATCAGCTCCGGCAGGCGATCCTCGACGGCACCTATCCGGCCGGATCGCAGCTGCGCCAGGACGCGCTTGGGGATGCTTACGGCGTCAGCCGCATCCCGGTGCGAGAGGCGCTGTTCCAGCTCGAGGCGGAAGGCCTGGTGCGGATCGTGCCGCAGAAGGGCGCCATCGTCTCCGAGCTGTCACTGGACGAGATCAACGACGTCTTCGACCTGCGCCGCATCCTGGAGCCGCGATTGCTGGCGCAGTCGGCGCCGCGCTTCGGCACGGAGGATTTCGAGGGACTCGACGACATCCACAAGAGCTTCGAGAAGGCGATCAAGGCGCGCAATGTCAGCGAATGGGGGCAGCTTAACGCCGACTTCCACATGGCGCTCTACGTGCACGCGCCGCAACCCCGCACGCGCGCGATCGTGCTGTCACTGCTGCAGACCAGCGACCGCTACACGCGTCTGCAGCTCTCCAACACCAAGGCGATGGGCATTGCCGAGAAGGAGCACGCCCAACTGATCGCGCTCTGCCGCGCAGGGAAGGTGGAGGAGGCCTGCCGCTTCCTGGAGCGGCACATCGAGGCTGTGCGGAAGGATTTGCTGCAGGTGGTGGCGAACGCGCCGAAGGGGCGGAGGAAGGAGAATTCGTAGGGTGAGTTAATCGAGCAGATGCGCGAAGCGCATCTGCTCGGCGTAACCCACCACTGTTCGTCTCCGCGAAAGCAGAAGAGGTGGGTTACGTCGCGCGGATTGCGCTTCGCGCATCCGCACAGCTAACCCACCCTGCGGCAGTTGCGATTGCGTCACCTGCTCCCGTCCGGCCCCATCACGAGATCCGGCAGCCAGGTCGAGATCCCCGGTACCAAGCACAGCAGCAGCACCGCGAGCATCATCAGCAGCACGAAGGGCAGGGTGCCCCAGATCACCTCGCGCAGGGGAATGTCCGGCGCGACGTTGCGGATGACGAAGATGTTGAGGCCGACGGGCGGGTGGATCAGCCCCATCTCCATCACGATGGTCATGACCACGCCGAACCAGATGATGTCGAAATTGGCGGCGCGGAGCGGCGGCAGGATGATCGGGGCGGTCATCAGGATGATCGACACCGGCGGCAGGAAGAAGCCGAGCACGACCACCATGACGAGGATCGCGAACAGCAGTTCCCAGCGCGGCAGGTGCATCGCGACGATGGATTCGGCGACCGATTGCGAGATGTGCAGATAGCTCATCACGTAGGAATAGAGCAGCGACATGCCGATGATCATCATCAGCATGGTCGATTCCCGGATCGTCGACTTCATGATGGGGGCAAGGTCGCTCGGTCGCCACACGCTGTAGATCGCGGCGATCAGCGCCAGCGCGAGCAGGCCGCCGAGCCCTGCGGTCTCCGACGGCGTGGCGTAGCCGCCATAGAGGGCGATCATGACACCGGTGAGCAGCAGCACGAACGGGATCACGCGCGGCAGTACGCTGAAGCGCTCGGCGAGCGTGTACTCGTCACGCTGCAGGATCGGAGCCTCCGGTCCGCCGTTCTTGTAGGCCGCTTCGGCCGCGGCATATTCCTGCCGGAAGCGGATCACGGCGTAGGCGCCGAACAGCGTGACCAGCAGGAGGCCGGGCCCGATGCCGGCCAGGAACAGCCGCCCCAGCGACTTTTCGGCCGCAACCGCAAACAGGATCATGGTGATCGAGGGCGGAAGCAGGATGCCGAGCGTGCCGCCGGCGGCGATAATCCCTGCGGCAAAGCCGCCGGAATAGCCGCGCTTGCGCATCTCGGGGATGCCGGCCGAGCCGATCGCCGAGCAGGTCGCGGGCGAGGAGCCCGCCATCGCCGCGAACAGCGCGCAGGCGAAGACGTTGGCGACGCCGAGGCCGCCGGGGACCCGGTGCAGCCAGGCGTGCAGCGCTGAATAGAGATCCTGGCCGGCGCGCGATTTGCCGATCGCGGCGCCCTTCAGAATGAAGAGCGGGATCGACAGCAGCGTGATCGAGGCCATTTCCTCGTAGACGTTCTGCGTGACCGTATCGAGCGAAGCCGAGGGCATGTAGATGCCCATGAACACGACCGCGACCGCGCCGAGCGCGAACGCAATCGGCATGCCCGAGAACATCACCAGCAGCGTCACGATGCCGTAAGCGACGCCGATACCGAAAACGCTCATGGCCGCTTGGCTCCGACGAATGGCAGCGCAAGCTGCACGAGGATCTGGATGCAGAGCAGGCTCATCCCGAGCGCCATCAGCGAATAGGGAATGGCGAGCGGCGGCGACCACATCGAGTTCGAGACCTGGCCGTCGACATAGGCCTCATGGGCCAATGTCCAGGATTTCCAGGTGAAGAAGGCGCAGAACAGGAACGTGGCGGCGTCGACCAGCCAGAGCCGGATCCGGTTCGCCAGCGGCGAGAGCAGCCCGACGAAGGCCTCGATGCCGATATGGCCGCGGTTCTGTTGCACGTAGGCCGCCGTCATGAAGGTCGCGCCGACCAGCAGGAACACGGCGGCCTCGTCCTGCCAGTAATTGGCGGCCTTGAACAGAGCGCGGCTGAGCACGCTGTAGCTCAGGATGGTGCAGGCCGCGACCAGCGCGATCGACGCGAACACCACGATGATGCTGTTGAGGACGGCGAGACCGCGATCGATCGCTGGCGCAAGGCCGGTCCCTGCGGCAGCGATCGTCTTGTCGTCGCGGTCCGGAAGCGGACCGTGACTCATGCCGCGACGTCGATGGCGAGCTTGAGCAGGTTTGCCGCGGTCGCCGTCTTGGCGCTGTAGTCCTTCCAGGCGGTGTCGCGGGCGATGTCCCGCCACTTGCCGACGGTCGCGGCGTCGAGCGCGGAGACCTTGGCGCCGGCCTTCTCGTAGACCTTGGCGACCTCGACATCGTCATCCTGTGCGCCCTTGCGGCCGAACGCTTCGAGCTCGGTACCGACCGCGAGCAAAATGTCTTGGTGGTTCGTCGGCAGCTTGTCGAAGATCGCCTTCGACATCATCAGGGGTTCGAGCATGAACCAGTAGGAGGCGCCCGCGCCCGAGGTCAGGGACTTCGCGACCTCTTCGAGGCGGAACGAGATCAGGCTGGTCGAGGAGGTAATGCCGGCATCGCAGGCGCCGGTCTGCATCGCCGCGTAGATTTCGTTGGAGGGGACCGACAGCACCGAAGCCCCGGCGGTCTGAAGCACCATGTCCATCTCGCGCGAGCCGCCACGCACCTTCATGCCCTTGGCATCTTCAGGCGCGACGATCGGCTTGGAGCGGCTGGCGACGCCGCCGGCCTGCCAGACCCAGGTGAGCAGGATGATGCCCTTGTCGGCGAGGAAATCGGTCAGCGCCTTGCCGACCGGCTCCTTCTTCCAGCGCAGGCCCTGGTCGTAGGTGGTCACGAGGCCCGGCATCAGGCCGATATTGGTCTCCGGCACCTCGCCGCCGGCATAGGGCATCGGATAGAGGCTGATATCGAGCGCGCCCTTGCGCATCGCGGAGAACTGCGCGTTGGTCTTGATCAGCGAGGAGTTCGGATAGATCTCGGCGGCAATGTCGCCATTGCTGCGCTTGCTGACCTCGGCGGCGAACATGCGGCAGAGCCGGTCGCGGAAATCGCCCTTGTCGATGGTACCGCCCGGGAATTGATGCGAGATCTTCAGCGTGGTCGCGGCGTGCGCCGTACCGGTGCCGAAGCGGAGGATGGCGGGCGCAGCGACGGCGGTCGCGAGCAGATGGCGGCGCGTGAGCATGGCGTGATTTCCTTGGACGATTCTTGTTTGTGTGATTTCGGTCTAGTCCTTCAGACCGGCAGGTAGGCCCATCCTAGCCGGTCGTCCACCCGATATTCTCTCATCTGATAGTTCGAGACCGAACGTCCGGGCAAGGGCTGGCCGTGCTGCACTGCACACTTCCTGGTTGCGAGCCCGGAAGTACGCCGAACGAGAGATAGGGGAAGGCTCACCGAAATTTGTCGGCGGCGGCGTAACAACGCCGACTGGTGACCCGTCAGGATGAATAGCGGCGTCCGTCGCTGACAAACTCCATCTCGAAGGGAAGTTGAACCATGACCATTCGCACCCGCATCGTGCTCGGCCTCTCGGCCGCCGCTCTCTCGCTCGGCCTCGCTTTTGCCCCGGCCGCCTTTGCTCAGGACAAGATGGGCAAGGATGACGGCATGATGAAGAAAGACACGATGTCCAAGGACGGCATGATGAAGAAGGACACCATGTCCAAGGACGACGGCATGAAGAAGGACCACATGTCGAAGGACGGCATGAAGAAAGACGACGGGATGATGAAGAAGAATTGATCTTCGTCGTCCTCGCGCGGCGCCTGCCCTGGGGCAGGCCGCGCACCCTCCAATTCCGGTGGCGGCCTCTCAGGCCGCCTCCGGAACTGTGCTTTGGTTCAAGTTCAATGGGGCGCTACGAGCGCACCTTGCTTGTTACTTGCGCTTCGCCTTGCGGGCGGCGTAGCGCGCGTCGCGTTTGGCCTTTTGCTCGGCTTCGAGCGCAGCCAGTCTCTCGGCGGCTTCCTGGGCCTCGCGCGCGATCCGTTCGGCTTCGGCCGCCTTGGCTTCTTCCTCGATGCGCTTCTGCTCGGCCTTCTCCGCCTCGCGCGCAGCCTTCGCCTCGGCGCGCTTGGCCGCGAGTGCCTCGCGTTCAGCACGGCGCGCAAGCACCGCCGGATCGTCGGGGCCCGGTTGCGATTTGAATTTGTTCAAAAGATTTTTGCGGGCTTCCTGCGCCGCCTTTTGCCGGTCCGTGAAGCCGGGTTCCCTGAATCCACTCATCTACGAGCCTTGTCTTCCTCGCTTTCGATCCTACATTCGTGCCTGTTGGTACGTCGGCTGGGCATAGCGGGCGCCACGCGACGCTGTAGCGTGTACATCGGCGCGCGTCGCGAAGCCACCCATAATCGCAGCCGATCAGGTCAACGAAAAATCGCCTCCCCCCGACGATCTCTCGTAGCCCGGAAAAACTGCTGAATTGTGATGTCCCTCATAAGGGAGCACGAGCGCGACGCCTAGCGTCCGCCCGGAACGAGACGGAGCACGGGCATGATGACCTTCCGACCGAGCCTGAAGGCGCTCGCAATTGCCTTCGTCCTGGCAGGAGTGACCGGCGCCGCAGTGCTGTTCGCGCGCCCGCAGCCGGTTGACAGTGCCGTGCTGGGCGCGGACTGGGAATGCAGCCAGACCGCATTCGTGCTCACGACCTGCGCACCGCGGGTCCAGCGGGCGATCCCGGCCATCGAAACCTCACGCAAGGACGCGACCCCGCCGCCCCGGGGCTGAATTCGGGCAGGCTGATCCGGATGTGACGCGACGCCGCAGAGGTGATAAAGCCGCCTCGCCAGCGCGATCAGGCGGCCATGTCCGAGTCCAAATCCGACCCCGGCGAGAAGCCGAATCCTCGCCCGAACAGTCGACCCCAGCGCCAGTCCGGGAACGACCGCCGTGGCGCGATCGCGGGATTGATCATCGCGATCGTGATTCTTGGCGTCGGCTGGTGGCTTGCCCGGGACCTCACCGCAGCCAGCAAGATGCAGGATTGCCTGATGTCCGGGCGAACCAACTGCAACGTGATTGAGCCGGCTCGCTAGAGGCGCTTCAGCGCGGCCCGCTGGGAGCCCGTCGAGGCCAAAAATAGCTGTGATCTTAATCATTTGTAACGGGACTTAGCCGATCAAGCAGGTCAGTTATGTCGGCCGGCATAAGCCTGGTGCGAGCGAATCGTCTATCGCGCAAGGAATGACGGCGAGCGAGAGAGCAGGGGGCGAGCACGCATGAGTGCGTCCAAACGCATGAAGATCATCATTCCAATGGTTTCGGCCGTGTCGTTGCTGGCGCTTTCGGCGCAGGCTCAGGACGCAAGGCCGACGAGGGATGCCGCTCCGCCGCCAGGCCGCCAGGGCGTGGGCGCGCCACCCCCGCCCAATCAGAACATGCGCAAAGGTCCTCCGCAGCAGGCGGCCCGGCCCACTGACCAGCCCCATGCGGGTCCCGGTCGGCACAATGCCGGCGGCCCGCCGCCGGGACGTCACGTCGCTCGCGGGCCCGCTCCGGAACGTGACTGGGGCGGACACACCTATCGCGGCAATCGCGCCTGGGAAGGCGGCCGCTGGCGTCATGAGGTCCGCAACGGACGCTCCGGCTGGTGGTGGGACGTTGGCGGCGTCTGGTATTATTATCCGCAGCGAATGGCTGGCCCGCCTGCCTACATTTCGGAGGACTATATCGACGACGTGCCGGTGGCCTATGGCCCGCCTCCCGTCGCCTACGCGCCACCACCTCCGCCTCCGCCACCGGCTGACCCCGGCGCCAGCGCACTCGGCGGCGCGATCGTCGGCGGCGTGCTGGGCGGCCTGATCTCGGGCAACGCAACAGGAGCCGCCGCGGGCGCGGTTCTCGGCGGCGCGACGGGCGCGATCGCCGGTGCCACCGCTGCATCCCAGCCCGGCTACTACTGGGCGCAGGGCACCTGCTACTACCGCTATCCGAACGGCCAATATGTGCAGGCCGATCCCCGGGCGTGCTACTGAGTTTTCCAAGCGGATTGAGTACGGAGGCGGGCCCAGGCCCGCCTCTTTTTTTGTGCGCCGGCTTCAAATGAGCGCTGGCGCTGGCGGCCGCCTCACGCAAGTCTCAAAAGAAAAATATCCGGATGATTCGCGGGGGATGTGGGACATGCTGGATGCCATCCAGATCAGCGTGGCGCTTTGGGCCATGATCGTTTGCGGCGGGATCAAACTCTCTCAGGCGCTGTCTTGCCTGTTCTAAAGCAATGGACGAGGACGATCGCTCGCCTCGCGCGTCAGGACACGAGCCAGCTGAAGAATGCCATCGTGGCCCAGACCAGGCTGCCGATCCAGGCGACCATCACCACGCCGATGGTGCCAAGATACGCGATGCCAAGCAGGTTGGAGCTATGTCGCTGCTTCGGGACGATGACTTCCGTGGCTGCTTTGCGTGTCATGGCCGGGCCTCATCCAAGAAGCGTCGAAGCGCTGTTTAGCGGAGATTGCCGGGGACAGGCTGTGACGTAGTTCACAGATCTGTCCGTGAGGCCTCAAAGCACCCCGCAATCATACGGACGAAATTGCCATGGGCTTGTCCAGATGACCGGCTAGGATCGCCCCATGTGCACCGAGTACGATCCACAGCACGAAGCCGAGGCCGCAATGAAGCGGGCCGCGGAGGCCGAAGGTGCCGACCGGCAGCGGCTGATCCAGCTGGCCCTGGCGTGGCATCAGCTCGTCCGCGATCCACACGATGAGCATGTCGACTCCTCATCGTCAGCCGGCCACATGGCTCGGATTGAATAGGGCGGCCGAATGAGAAAAACCCCGTGCTCGGGGGACAAGCACGGGGTCCTTCAAAGCCGACCGGGGTTGGCAGGTCGGCACCACTCGAGTCGGATGTGCAACGCCCTGCTTGCGCGTTCGTTCCGCATCGGTCCGCGGCGCTGAGCTCCTGCACGGCTCGCGCGCTTGGGGCGCAGGAACATTCGTTCCAGGGCAGCGTTGTGCGGCTATGACCGATCCCGAGCTACGCGCACAGTCTTTCGAGATCGCCTGGCGATATCTCGACCAGTCCGGCCTGCTCACGGGCGAGCACAAGGATTCCGCCCGCTTCATCTTGAACCGGATCGACCGCATGATGTTGCGTGGAGAGCGACGCAGGCTGTTGCTGTCGAATGCCGCGATCGATGCCTATCGGCTGCGGCCCGTGCTCGTGAGTGCATGACCGACCTGGCTGAACCGGTCATTAACGAATCCTCGGCCCCGCAATTTGCGATCGCGATTCGTGCTTTGCGAACGAAGCGGAGTCGGATCGTGAACAAACAAAAAGCCCCCGAAGGGGCTCAGTGTTTCAGCTCAGTGTTTCAGGCGGCTTCCGTCTTCGGTACGGCGTCGGCATTCACCGACAGCTTGACGATATCGCCTTCGACGGCACCGACATATTTCGTATCGATGTAGTGATGATGGTCCTTGTGACCTTCCGGGCTGTCCTTGCGCGTCAGCTTGATGCGATTGCCCTCGACGCGATCGACGGTGCCGACATGTGCGCCGTCCTTGCCGATGATCTTCATGTGCTCTCTGATGTCAGCCATGCTGTCCTCCTTGTGTGGATTCAACTGCGAGGACGCGCGTTCGTTGCAGCGGGCGCGTTGGACCCACGGCGTTTTCCGGACGTTGACGTCCCATCGGAACCGTCAAGAAGCGCATGGAGACCATTCGAGCCTATCTGGAGCGAAAGCACGAGGAACTCAGGCTGTTGAATGACTGCCTGAGAAGCCGGTTCGATCTGGCGTGTCCGCGTTCGGTCGACGAGGTCGTCAGGTCCAAATTCCAGATCACTGCCGCGCTGAGGGCGGAGCACGAGTTGCAGGAGTGGAAGGCGACGGAGACAGCGTGGTCGCATACGGCCGATCCCGTCAGCGGGCCGTTCGCGTTCAGTTACGACTACCAGCGGGCCGATCTCACGGTGCGCGGTCCTTCGTTCTATGAACTCGACTGGGGCTGCACGAGCACCGCGGTCTATACCGCCTCGGGCATGGCCGCGATCTCCGCCGTGCTGCTCGCCTCCGCGCAAATTGTCGAGAAGGCCGATGTCCTGGTGCTTCCAGGCTCCTATGGAGAGACGCTGGAGCTGATCCAGGGCTTCGTCCCGCATTTGCGGCTCGAGGTCTTGAAGCTGCCGCTGGGCGATGCGTTTGTTCCGGCAAACTCGCCGCGAATACTTCTGTTGGATTCCTGCTCCTTCGCCGGCGCTTTCGAGGCGGCGCTGCGCTGTGACGGCTCGGGCCTCGACCTCCTGGTTTTCGACACGACATGCTTCGCCGGCAGGTCAGGCCGCATCAGGCGTGTCCTGAGATGGGCCCGGCGATACGGAATCCCGCAGGTGTTGGTGCGAAGCCACAACAAGCTCGATTCGCTCGGAGCGGAATATGGCCGGCTCGGCTCAGCCGTTTTCGTGCAAGGGAACGAGCATCAGCAGCAGCGGGCAGGGGGCGTTGAATGGGCTCGTCTCGCGTCCGAAACGCGAAGCGCGGTGCGGCTGCTCGGCGGCGCGGCGTTGCCGGCGCATTTCCCGCCCTTTGCAGGCAGTGCGGCGTACTGGGCCCTCACGAAGAGGCGTGTCGCGGCGATCTTGCGCAACGGCCGCAGCACGGCTCGATATTTCGCCGCGAAGCTCCCGGCGCTCTCGGCCGAGCTTCATTTCACCCACGGTCTGTACGTGACCCTCCGGGGAAAGCGCGTGCTCGACGAGGCGGCAGCGCGGCAGGCGGCCGAAAAGATGAGCAGCGAATTGCGCGGGGAGGGCTTCCCCATCCGCCACGCCGGCAGCTTCGGCTTCGATTTCGCGGCGACCGAATGGTTTCACGATGCGACCACGGACCAATATAGCGTCCGGGTGGCGGTCCCGGATCTTCCGACGGAGCTTTGGAATGATCTGGCCGCCGCAATCGCGCGGTGGTGGATGGCGCATCAGAGGTGAAGGGTGAATGCGCGGCATCGGCGACAGCCGCGCCCCGCATCAATCGATCGCCAGGCAATGCTCCAGGGCGGGCCTCTCGTGGCCGCGACGCGCCCACTCCTCAACGGCAAAGGCAAGGTGGTGCTGGCCCGTCGCGGCGCCGACGATCGATGCCTGCGCCACCTTGATGGGCTTTGTAACCACATTGGTGTTCACGAGGCCTGCGTCAATCGCTAAGTACGACATCGCGACAATCGCCACCGCAGATGCGATCGCCATTCTCGTCCATTCGGGTTGAGGCATCGGGGTCCTTCTCGGGCACACTTCGCCCGGCGGATAGATAGGGCCGACGTGCTCGGTTGAAAGCCCGGAGCGGAGTGACCCACGCATTCGTGAAGGCCGGACAAATCAATGAACTGGCGATCCCGGCAGGACTCGAACCTGCAACCCGCGGAGTAGAAATCCGCTACTCTATCCAGTTGAGCTACGGGACCGTTTTGAGCCGCCTGGTCTGGGGGCTGGCCGTTCGTCTAACATGCCAATATGAAAAATCTGGTGTTTCGCCAAGCCTGAACCGAACCGTTTTCCTCAATGCCGCGACAAAGTGGAACAGTGGCGTGTCAGGGTGCCGGCTTGAGCGGCAGCGGACTGGACGATGGATCGCATCGCCGGGACCGCTGAGGAGCTTCCGGGACACCGCCGCTGGTCGACTGGTCCGGTATTGCTGCGCCATCAGGACGGCGTACGCGGCGGTATCTTGATCGGTCTCCTCTGGGCTTACCTTGCCATGGCGATTGCGACGATTTGCACCTTTGGTTCCATCGCCTTGAGTCCGTCACCTTTCCGCGCATCTCATGCGACAAGCGGCGTTCGTCCGCGATTTCCGGGAGTCCATCCATGATCGGTCTTGTTCGCGCCGTCACGATCTGCGCCGCGCTGGCGCTCGGCCTTGTCGCTGCGCAGGCCGCCGACAAGGCGTTCAAACGCGATGATCTCGCCGATTCCGCGATCAAGCTGGAGGCCCAGATCAAGAGCGAGGCGGGGCCAGTCGCCAAGTCCAGCGCGACGCTGCGCACGGATGCCGACGCCGCCTTCCGGCGCAATGATTACCGCACCGGGCTTTCGGTCCTCGGCCAGGTCGCGGCCACCATGCCGGACGATGCCGGCAACTGGCTGCGGCTCGCCAAGGTCATCTTCCAGATCTCGCCGAAGACTTCGAGCGAGCAGACTTTCCTGCTCGAGCGGGCCTCGACCGCCGCCTATATCGCCTATCAGCGCGCCGGAAACCCCGGCGAGGAGGCCGACGCGCTCGCTGTGCTCGGCAAGTCGCTGGCCGAACGAAAATTGTGGCGGCCGGCGCTGGATGCATTGCGGCTGTCGCTCGACATGCGTGAGGTCGCCGACGTCCGCGGTCAATATGAGAAGATGCGCGACGAGCACGGCTTCCGGCTGCTCGACTACACCGTGGACTCGGATTCGGCGAGCCCGCGGGCCTGCTTCCAGTTCTCGGAAGAGCTTGCCAAGCGGACCGACTTCGCGCCGTTCCTGGCGCTGGCGGGGCAGGACAAGCCGGCTCTGTCGGCAGAAGGCAAGCAGCTCTGCGTCGACGGGCTGAAGCACGGCGAGCGCTACAACATCAATCTGCGCGCCGGCCTGCCGTCCACGGTGAAGGAGGGCCTGCCGAAATCGGCCGAGTTCAACATCTATGTCCGCGACCGCAAGCCCTTCGTGCGCTTCACCAGCCGCGCCTATGTGCTTCCGCGGACCGGCCAGCGTGGCATTCCCGTGGTCAGCGTCAACACGCCCGCGGTCAACATCAACGTCTTCCGGATCGGCGACCGCAATCTGATCAACACGGTGGTCGACAGCGACTTCCAGAGGACGCTGTCGACATACCAGCTCTCCGATCTCGGCGACCAGCGCGGCGTCAAGGTCTGGTCCGGCGAGCTCGCGACCGCGATGACGCTGAACCAGGACGTCACCACCGCATTCCCGGTGGACCAGGCGCTCGGCGAGCTCCAGCCCGGCGTCTACGTGATGACCGCCGCGGCCAAGGGCCCGGGCTCGGACGACGAGTCCCAGCTCGCGACGCAATGGTTCATCGTCTCCGACCTCGGCGTCTCCGCCTATTCCGGCAATGACGGCATCCATGTCTTCGTGAACTCGCTGGCCTCGACCGATCCGGTCGGCAAGGCCGAGGTGCGGCTGGTTGCCCGCAACAACGAGATTTTGGCCACGCGCAAGACCGACGACAGCGGCCACGTGCTGTTCGAAGCAGGGCTCGCGCGCGGCGAGGGCGGCCTGTCGCCGGCGATGCTCACCGTCACCGGCGAGAAAGCCGACTATGCCTTCCTCAGCCTCAAGTCCTCCGCCTTCGATCTGTCCGACCGCGGCGTTTCGGGCCGTGCGGTGCCGGCCGGCGCCGACGCGTTCGTTTATGCCGAGCGCGGCGTCTACCGCTCCAGCGAGACCGTCTATCTGACCGCGCTGTTGCGTGACGGTCAGGGGAATGCCGTCACCGGCGGGCCGATGACGCTGGTGATCGAGCGTCCCGACGGCGTCGAATTCCGCCGCGCCGTGCTGGCCGACCAGGGCGCCGGTGGCCGCACGCTGGCCGTGCCCCTCAACTCGGCCGTCCCCACCGGAACGTGGCGGGTGCGCGCCTTCACGGATCCGAAGGGATCGTCCGTCGGCGAGACCACCTTCCTGGTCGAGGACTACGTCCCCGATCGGATCGAATTCGATTTGTCGACCAAGGACAAGCTGATCAAAGCTAATGCTCCAGTGGAGCTGAAGGCGGACGGCCATTTCCTCTATGGCGCGCCGGCTTCCGGCCTCCGGCTCGAAGGCGACATGCTGGTGGCGCCGGCGAGCGAGCGCCCCGGCTTTGCCGGCTATCAGTTCGGCGTCGACGACGAGGAGACCAGCTCGAACGAGCGCACGCCGCTCGAGAACCTGCCCGAGGCGGACGCCAACGGCGTTGCGACTTTCCCGGTCACGCTGGACAAGCAGCCGGCCTCGACCCGGCCGCAGGAGGCGCAGATCTTCATCCGCATGGTCGAGACCGGCGGCCGCGCCGTCGAGCGCAAGATCGTGCTGCCGGTCGCGCCCGTCGCGGCGCAGATCGGCATCAAGCCCCTGTTTGGCGACAAGAACGTTGCCGAGGGCGACAAGGCCGAGTTCGAAATCGTGTTCGTCTCGCCCGAGGGCAAGACGCTGCCACGCGACGGGCTGCGCTATGAGCTCCTGAAGATGGAGTCGCGCTACCAATGGTACCGCCAGAACAATTATTGGGAGTACGAGCCGGTCAAGTCGACCTCGCGCGTGGCCGACGGTGACGTCACGATCGCCGCCGACAAGCCATCGCGCATCTCGCTCAGCCCCCAGCCCGGCCGTTACAGGCTCGATGTGAAATCGAACGATGCCGACGGCCCGGTGACCTCGGTGCAGTTCGACGTCGGCTGGTATTCCGACGGCAGCGCCGACACGCCGGACCTGTTGGAGACCTCGATCGACAAGCCGCAATATGCCTCGGGTGACACCATGACGGTGTCGGTCAATGTCCGCAGCGCCGGCAAGCTGACCGTCAACGTGGTCGGCGACCGCCTCCTCACGACGCAGACCATCGATGTCAAGGAAGGCACCGCACAGGTGAAGCTCCCGGTCGGCAAGGACTGGGGCACCGGCGCCTACGTCGTGGCGACGCTGCGCCGTCCGCTCGATGCGGCGGCCCAGCGCATGCCGGGCCGCGCGATCGGGCTGAAATGGTTCGGCATCGACAAGCAGGCCCGGACGCTGCAGGTGAAGCTGACGCCGCCTTCGCTGATCCGGCCGAACTCGACGCTGAAGATCCCGGTCAAGCTCGACGGGCTCAATCCGGGCGAGGACGCCAAGGTGGTCATCGCCGCGGTCGATGTCGGCATCCTCAACCTCACCAATTACAGGCCGCCGGCGCCGGACGATTACTATCTCGGCCAGCGCCGCCTGAGCGCGGAGATCCGCGATCTCTACGGGCAACTCATCGACGGCATGTCGGGCACGCGCGGCCAGATCAAGTCCGGCGGCGACGCCGGCGCTGGTGAGCTCCAGGGCTCACCGCCCGCGCAAAAGCCGCTCGCGCTCTATTCGGGCATCGTCACGGTCGCCGCCGACGGCACGGCCGAAGTGAGCTTCGACATTCCGGAGTTCGCCGGCACCGCGCGCGTGATGGCGGTGGCGTGGACCGCCACGAAGCTCGGCCGCGCCAACACCGACGTCGTGATCCGCGATCCCGTGGTGCTGACCACGACCCTGCCGCGCTTCCTGCTCAACGGCGACCACGGTACGGTCAATCTCGAGATCGACAATGTCGAGGGCCAGGCTGGCGACTACGTCATCAACGTGAAGACGGGCGGCCCGGTGAAGATGACCGGCAATCCCGCGACCACCGTGAAGCTCGCCGCCAAGCAGCGCAACGCGTTCTCGCTCGCGATCGACGCGACTGCGGCGGGGCAGGCGACGCTGGATGTCGACATCCGGGGCCCGAATGGCCTCGCGCTGGCGCGCCACTATGCCTTCGACGTCAAGGCGGCGACGCAGGTGCTGGCACGGCGCTCGATCCGCACCCTGGCGAAAGGCGAGAGCCTGACGCTGACCTCGGACATGTTCTCCGACCTCGTGCCGGGCACCGGCAGCGTCTCGGTCTCGGCCAGCCTGTCCACCGCGCTCGATGCGGCGACGATCCTCAAGGCGCTCGATCGCTATCCCTATGGCTGCTCGGAGCAGATCACGAGCCGGGCCATGCCGCTGCTCTATGTCAACGATCTCGCCGCCGGCGCGCATCTCGCCATGGACACCGAGGTCGACCAGCGCATCCGCGACGCGATCGAGCGGTTGCTGGCCCGCCAGGGCTCGAACGGCTCCTTCGGCCTGTGGTCGGCGGGCGGCGACGATGCCTGGCTCGATGCTTACGTGACGGACTTCCTCACCCGCGCCCGCGAAAAGGGCTTTGCCGTGCCGGACGTGCTGTTCAAGACCGCGCTCGACCGCATCCGCAACTCCGTCGTCAATGCCGACGAGCCGGAGAAGGATGGCGGGCGCGATCTCGCCTATGGCCTCTACGTGCTGGCACGCAACGGCGCCGCGCCGATCGGCGATCTCCGCTATCTCGCCGACACCAAGCTGAACAATCTTGCGACGCCGATCGCAAAGTCGCAGCTTGCGGCAGCTCTTGCACTGGTCGGCGACCGCAATCGCGCCGAGCGGGTCTATGCTGCCGCGCTCGACAGCCTCGCGCCCAAGCCGGTGCTGGAGTTCGGCCGCACCGATTACGGTTCGCAGCTCCGCGATGCCGCAGCGCTTGTCTCGCTCGCCAGTGAAGGCAACGCGCCGAAAGCGACGTTGACGCAGGCAGTGTCGCGGGTCGAGTCCGCGCGCGGACTGACGCCCTACACCTCCACGCAGGAGAATGCGTGGCTGGTGCTGGCGGCGCGGGCATTGGCCAGGGAGAACCTCTCCATGGAAGTGGACGGCCAGCCGGTCAAGACCGCGCTCTACCGCAGCTACAAGGCGGACACGCTGAGCGGCAAGCCGCTGAAGATCACCAACACCGGCGATGCGCCTGTGCAGGCGGTGGTCTCGGTGTCGGGCTCGCCGGTGACGCCGGAGCCGGCGGCATCAAACGGCTTCAAGATCGAGCGCAGCTACTTCACGCTCGACGGCAAGCCGGCCGACATCAGCAAGGTCAAGCAGAACCAGCGCTTTGCGGTGGTGCTGAAGATCACCGAGGCCAAGCCGGAATACGGCCACATCATGGTGTCCGACTATCTGCCGGCGGGCCTGGAGATCGACAATCCCAAGCTGGTGTCCTCCGGCGACAGCGGCACGCTGGACTGGATCGAGGATGGCGAGGAGCCTGAGGATACCGAGTTCCGCGACGACCGCTTCACCGCGGCGGTCGACCGCGCCTCGGATTCCAAATCGGTGTTCACTGTCGCCTACGTCGTGCGCGCGGTCTCGCCCGGCAAATATGTGCTGCCGCAGGCCTATGTCGAGGATATGTATAATCCCTCGCGCTATGGGCGGACCGGCACGGGAACCGTCGAGGTGCGGGCGGCGAAGTGAGGTGGTGGGTTCGAACGTAAGCGGGATTGTATGAGCGACGCGGCGCCACATTCTCAGTCGTCATGCCCGGGCTTGTCCCGGGCATCCACGGACTTGGGCGCCACTGGCAAGAACGTGGATGGCCGGGACAAGCCCGGCCATGACGGAGTGCGGGGCAGGGGCCTTCGTGCTCTCTCCGACCTCGCGTTCACCCTCATCCTCGCCATCGCAGGTTTCGTCGGCTGGGTCTATTCGCTCGGTCCTCTCCCGTTCGACGAAGCGCGTCAGGTCTCCACCACCATCGTGGACCGCAACGGCAAGCTGCTGCGTGCCTATGCCATGGCCGACGGACGCTGGCGTCTGCCGGTCGATGCCAAGATCAACGTCGATCCGACCTATCTGAAACTGCTGTTCGCCTATGAGGACCAGCGCTTCTACGCCCACAACGGCCTCGATCCGCTGGCGCTGGCGCGCGCGGCGTTGCAGCTCGGAACGCGCGGCCACATCGTCTCGGGCGGCTCGACCATCACCATGCAGCTTGCGCGGCTGATGGAGCCGCGGCGGCAGCGCTCGCTTCATGCCAAGCTGCGGCAGATCGTGCGCGCGATCGAGCTGGAACGGACGCTGAGCAAGGAGCAGATCCTCGATCTCTATCTCGCGCTCGCGCCTTACGGCGGCAATCTCGAAGGCATCCGCGCGGCTTCCATCGCCTATCTCGGCAAGGAGCCGAAGCGGCTGTCGCTGGCGGAGGCCGCGCTGCTGGTCGCGTTGCCGCAATCGCCGGAAACGCGCCGGCTCGACCGCCACCCGGACGCGGCACGCAAGGCGCGCGACCGCGTGCTCGACCGCATGGTCGAGGAGCATGTGGTCAGCGCAGATGATGCCAGGCAGGCCAAGGCGGTGCCCGTGCCGAAGCTGCGCAAGCCGATGCCGATCCTGGCGCCGCATGCCTCGGACACCGCGCTTTCGACGGTCAAGGACGCGCCGGTCATCAAGCTCACGCTGGACGCGAACCTGCAGAAGGTGCTGGAGCCGCTGGCGCGCGACCGCGCCATCGCGCTCGGGCCGAACATCTCGGTCGGGATTATCGTCGTCGACAACGAAAGCGGCGACGTGCTCGCGCGGGTCGGCTCGGCTGATTATTTCGACGAGAGCCGGGCAGGGCAGGTCGACATGACCCGCGCCGTCCGCTCACCGGGCTCGACACTGAAACCCTTCATCTACGGGCTCGCCTTCGAGGACGGCTTTGTCCATCCCGACAGCCTGATCGACGACCGGCCGGTCCGCTTCGGCTCCTACGCGCCGGAGAATTTCGACATGACCTTCCAGGGCACGGTGCCGGTGAGGAAGGCGCTGCAATTGTCGCTGAACGTGCCGGCCATCGTGCTGCTCGACCGCGTCGGCTCCAGCCGCCTGACCTCGCGGCTGCGTCAAGCCGGCGGCAACCTGGTTCTGCCCAAGGACGAGACACCAGGGCTCGCCATGGGTCTCGGCGGCGTGGGCGTGACGCTCCAGGACCTCGCCCAGCTCTATGCGGGCTTCGCCCGCCTCGGCACCACCAAGCCGCTGCGTGAGGTCGTGACTGATCGGGACGACCGCGAGCCGCTCCGGCTGCTCGATCAGGTCGCGGCCTGGCAGGTCGGCAACGTATTGCTGGGAACGCCGCCGCCGGAGAACGCTGCCCACAACCGGATCGCATTCAAGACCGGCACGTCCTACGGCTATCGCGATGCCTGGTCGGTCGGCTTCGATGGCCGCATGACCATCGGCGTCTGGGTCGGCCGGCCCGACGGCGCCCCGGTTCCCGGCCTGATCGGGCGCGTCGCTGCCGCGCCGATCCTGTTCGACGCCTTTGCCAGGACCGGCAAGACGCTCGCCCCGTTGCCGAAGGCGCCCAGGGGAACCCTCGTGGCGGGCAACGCCAAGCTGCCGCTGCCCCTGAAGCGGTTCCGCCCGGTCGGGGAACTGGTGCGCACCGGGAGCGAACAGGCGCTGCACATTCAGTTTCCGCTCAACGGATCGCGGATCGATGTCGATCGATCAGGCAGCCGGGAGAACGCAGCCATGCCGGTCAAAGTCGCCGGCGGTGTGCTGCCCATGACGATCATGGTTAACGGCGCCGCGCTCGGCGAGATCGACGGCCGCCGCCAGCGGCTGATCGATCCGCCCGGACCGGGCTTTGCCCGGGTCACCGTGATCGACGCCACGGGCGCCGCGGACACAGTCGTCATTCGAATTCAATGACCCTGCCTCAAGCGGTTGTGGCGATGGCGGTTTCAGCGTAAGCGGAACCAATGGCCGAGACCTACCCAAGCCCCCGTTTTGGAGCACCCCGCGAGTCGAAATCACCCGCAAATCCGGGCAGTGGACTCGTGCGCATGCTCGACATCGTCACGGCCAGCCATGCGCGCGCGGTCGGCTTCCTGGTGCTGTGCGCGCTGCTGTTGTTCCTGCCGGGCTTCTTCACCATCCCGCCGATCGATCGCGACGAAGCGCGGTTCGCCCAGGCCACCAAGCAGATGGTCGAGAGCGGCGACTACGTCGATATCCGCTTTCAGGAGGACGTCCGCTACAAGAAGCCGGTCGGCATCTACTGGTTGCAATCGGCGACCGTCGAGGCTGCCTCGATGCTCAAGCTGCCGAAGGCCGAATTGCGCATCTGGGTCTACCGGCTGCCGTCGCTGATGGGCGCGATCGGCGCCGTGCTCATGACCTATTGGGCCGCGCTCGGCTTCGTCACGCGGCGTGCCGCCGTGCTGGCGGCGCTGATGATGTGCGCGTCCGTGCTGCTCGGCGTCGAGGCGCGCCTGGCCAAGACCGATGCCATGCTGCTGCTCTGCGTCGTCGCCGCGATGGGTGCGATGGCGCGGGCCTATCTGTCCTGGCAGCGCGCCGAGGACGAGACGCATCCGCCCTGGAGCTGGCCGGCGATCTTCTGGACCGCGCTCGCGGTGGGCGTCCTGATCAAGGGCCCGCTGATCCTGATGTTCGCAGGCCTGACCATCGTCGCGCTCGCGATCCAGGACCGTGACGCCTCCTGGCTGTGGAAGCTGAGGCCTGTCTGGGGCCTGATGTGGATGCTGGTGCTGGTGCTGCCCTGGTTCGTCGCGATCTTCTGGCGCGCGGGCGAGACCTTCTTCGCCGATTCCGTCGGCGGTGACATGCTGAGCAAGTTGGGTGCCCAGGAATCCCACGGCGCGCCGCCCGGACTGTACCTCGCGTTGTTCTGGATCACGTTCTGGCCGGGCGCACCGCTGGCGGCGATGGCGGCACCCGCGGTGTGGCGGGCGCGGCGCGAGCCCGGCGCGCAGTTCCTGCTGGCCTGGCTGATCCCGTCCTGGATTGTGTTCGAGGCCGTGCTGACCAAGCTGCCGCATTACGTGCTGCCGCTCTATCCGGCGATCGCGATCCTCACCGCAGGCGCGGTGGAGCGGCGCGTGCTGTCGCGTTCCTGGTTGATGCGCGGTTCGGCCTGGTGGTTCGCGATCCCCGCAGCCGCCTCGATCATCGCGGTCGTCGGGTCGGTGATTCTGACGCGGCAGCCGGCCTTCGTGGCCTGGCCGTTCATCGCGGCATCGCTGATCTTCGGCCTATTCGCCTGGTGGCTTTACGACAACAATCGTGCCGAACGCTCGCTGCTCAACGCGCTGGTCGCAGCCCTGATGCTGGCTGTGACGGTCTACGGCATCGTCCTGCCGTCGCTGACGCCGCTGTTTCCGAGCATCGAGATCGCGCGCGCGCTTCGCAACGTCACCTGCGTCGGACCGAAAGCCGCTGCGGCCGGTTATCACGAGCCGAGCCTCGTCTTCCTGGTGGGGACCCGGACCCTGCTCACCGACGGCTCCGGTGCGGCGGATTTCCTGCGGCAGGGCAGCTGCCGCTTCGCGCTGATCGAGCAGCGTTCGGAGCGCAGCTTCGTGCAGCGCGCCGAGGCGATCGGGCTGCGCTACAAGGTCGGCGCGCGCATCGACGGTTACAACTTCTCGCAAGGGCGCGCGATCTCGATCTCGATCTTCCGCTCGGAAGGCACCGAGTAGGATGCAGGTGCCGACCGACATTGCGCCGCGTGCCGGCTATCCCCGACAATTGCTCGCCGTGTCCCGGGGCGCGCTGGCGCAGCTCGTGCGGTCGCCCTCGCATTCGCGCCGGGCCGAGGCCGCTCGAAAGCTGGCGCGGCACTCGCTCTGGCTCAGCTTAGCGGGCGCAGCGCTGGTCATCGTGCTGATGGCCGGGTTCGATCAGACCGAGATCGAGCTGATGCCGCCGCGCGGCACGCCAACCCTGTGGCCGATCCGCATCCTCACCGATTTCGGCAAGGACGAGTATCTGCTGATCGTGCTGGGGGCTGCGCTGGTGGCTGTGGCGTTCGTTGCTGCCGGGCTGCACGGGACTCGCCGCGCGGTGCTGCTCGGCTTCGGCACGCGGCTTCAGTACTTATTTCTGTCTGTTGCCGTGTCGGCGCTTGTCGCTGAGATCCTGAAATATCTCATCGGCCGCGGCCGCCCGTTCGTCGGCGGCAAGGCCAATCCATTCAATTTCGTGCCGTTCGAGGGAACGGGGGCTTATGCCAGCCTGCCATCGGGACATGCAGTGGCCGCGTTCGCCCTGGCGTTTGCGGTCTCGGCGCTGTGGCCGCGCCTGCGGGTGTTCATGTTCACTTACGCAATCGTGATCCTGCTGACGCGCCTGGTGCTGCTCGCGCATCACCCCAGCGACGTCGTGGCCGGCGCCCTGGTCGGAATGGTCGGCGCCATGATGGTGCGTTACTGGTTCGCGGCCCGGCGGCTCGGCTTTGCCATCCGCGCCGACGGCACCATCGTGCCTCTTCCGGGAGCGGCCCGGGGTCGCCTCAAAAGGGTTGCCCACGGGGCATCCGCCCCATAAAAGCGGCTGCCTGCCGGGACCGCCGGTTCCCAAGGCGCAGGCCAAATCCAACCACGAGCCTCCTTTGTCGACGCCCCAGCCTTCGGTTTCCATCGTCGTTCCCGTGCGCAACGAAGCCGACAATATTGCGCCGCTGATCGCAGAGATCGGGGCGGCGCTCGATGGCCGCTGGGCCTATGAGATCATCTACGTCAACGATGGCTCCACCGACGCGACCGGCGAGCGGCTTGCCGCGATCATGAAGCAGCGGAGCAATCTGCGTCAGCTCCGTCATGCGCGGTCTGGCGGCCAATCAGCGGCTGTGCGCAGTGGTGTGCGTGCGGCGCGCGGGCAAATCGTGGCGACGCTCGACGGCGATGGCCAGAACAATCCCGTCTTCCTGCCGGACCTGATCGCGGCGGTCGAGAAAAGCGCGCGCGTCGGGCTGGCCGCCGGCCAGCGGGTCGGGCGCAAGGACACGGGCTTCAAGAAGTTCCAGTCGCGCGTGGCGAACGGCGTTCGCAACGCCATCCTGAAAGACGGCACGCGCGACACCGGCTGCGGACTGAAGGCGTTCCGGCGCGACGTCTTCCTGATGCTGCCCTATTTCGACGGGTTGCATCGCTTCCTGCCGGCGCTGGTGCGCCGCGAGGGCTACGAGATCGCCTATGTCGATGTGATCGACCGGCCGCGCCACTCCGGCGTATCGAACTACGGCTTCTTCGACCGGCTGTGGATCGGCATCATGGATCTCGCCGGGGTGTGGTGGCTGATCCGCCGCAAGAAGCCGACTCCTGAGGTGACCGAGGTGAACGCATGATCATTCAATACGGTCAGGCGCTGAGCAATTATCTCTACGACGTCTTCGTCGCCAAATTCGATCTCTGGCTCGCATTCGGGCTCGTCGCGCAATTGTTCTTCACCGCGCGCTTCCTGGTGCAGTGGATCGCGAGCGAGCGCGCCGGCAACAGCGTGGTGCCGATGGCGTTCTGGTTCTGCTCGATGGGCGGCGGGCTGATGACGCTGGTCTACGGCGTCGTGAAGCGCGAGCCGGTCATCATCCTCGGACAGTCGCTCGCGACCATCATCTACATCAGGAACATCATGCTGATCTGGAAGAACCGCGGCAGCGCTTCGAAGACGCTGGATCGCTGATCTAGCGCGGCAGCGCCGAGGCCGCGCCTGACGCGGGCAGGGTGGCTGTGTCCGCCTCGGTTCTGCGGTAGGGCTCGCCGGCTGCGTCGAGCACGGGATAGGCGACCGAGCAGATATGCGAGTGGATGCGGCGCAGGTCGCGCAGCACGTCCAGATGCAGCGACGTGGTCTCGATGGTTTCTGGGCGGCCCTCGCGCAGGCGGTCGAGATGCCGCTCGACCGCGGCAAGCTCGGTGTTGCGCAGCGCAGTTTTCTCCATCAGCAGCTTGCGCGCCTCGTTGGCGTCGCCCGACATGAAGACGCCGAATGCGATACGCAGCGAGTCCATCGTGCGCTTGTGGAAGGCGGCGAGCTCGTCGGCCCCTTCCGCCGAGAACTGGAAGCGCCGCTTGATCTTCTTGGTGGCGAGCTCGCTCAGGCTCTTGTCGATGATGTCGCCGATGTGCTCGAGGTTGATGGCGAAGGAGATGATCTCCATCGCGCGGCGTCCTTCGGTTTCGTCGAGGCTGCCCCGCATCAGCTTGGTCACGTAGAGCTTGATGGCCTCGTCGAGACCGTCGACGAGATTGTCCATCTTGGAGACCTGGTCGACCAGCGCACGGTCGCCGGTCATCATCGCGGCCATCACCTTGCGCAGCATCACCTCGACGAGATCGCCCATGCGCAACGTCTCGCGGGCGGCGTCAGCAAGCGCCAGGGACGGCGTCTCAAGCGCGGTCTCGTCGAGATAGCGCGGCCGGGCCGGGTCGGCCTCATGCACGCGATCCGGCAAAAGGCGGGTGAGCAGGCGCGACATGGTGTCGAGCAGGCCGATGAAGACGACGGCCGTGCCAAGGTTGAAGGCAATGTGGAAAGCCGCCGTCATCTTGGCGAGATCGGGCTGCCAGGCATGCATGTGCTCGGCGATCGCGCTCAGGAAGGGCAGGACGAGGGCGATCCCGACCACGCGGTTGACGAGATTGCCGACCGGCAGGCGATAGCTCGCGGGATCGTCACGCCTGGCGCCCTCGAACACGGGATTGATGGCGCTGCCGAGATTGGCCCCCAGCACCAGCGCCAGCGCCGCATCGGGCGAGATGAACTGCGAATAGGCCAGCGACATGATCAGCAGCACGCTGGCGACGCTCGAATGCACCGCCCAGGTGACGAGGGCGGCGATGACGATGCACAGGATCGGATCGCCCGTGATGGCCGACATCACGACGCGGACGCCGGGCGCGTTCTCCGCCGGCGCCAGCGTGTCGAGCAGGATGTGCAGCGAGAGCAGCATCAGGCCGAGGCCGATGCAGACGCGACCGATGTCCTTGATCCGCGAGCGCGGGCCGGAGCGGAAGGCGACGAGTCCGAGCACGAACAGGACCGGCGCAACGGCTGCGATGTTGAACGACAGCACCTGCACGATCAGCGTCGTGCCGACATTGGCTCCCAACATGATGGCGAGCGCAGCGGCGAGGCTGACGAGGCCCTCGGCCGCGAACGAGCTCGTGATCAGCGCCGTCGCCGTGCTGCTCTGAAGCAGCGCGGTGAGCCCGAGGCCGGCCGCGAATGCGCTGGCGCGATTGCTCAGCGCCTTGCCGAGCAGCCGCCGCAGGTCGGGACCGAAGGCGCGCAAAATGCCGCTGTGGACCATGTGCAGGCCCCACAGCAACAGGGCAACGCCGCCCATGAGATCGAGCAGAACCAACGTTCCCATGCTCCGTGTCCGGATTGGAGTCGATTGGCGAGGCTAACGCCAAACGGGAGCCGATCAAACCCTTTGTCGGCGCATCGGCGTTAACGTTTGCGGCAGCGGCGCGTTCCCGCGGCGCGCGATTGCGCGTCCGCCGGAGCGTGGCTGCCCTGTCCCGAGGCGCGTTGCCTCGCGAGCAGGCTCACATTGTCGCTTTCAGGGCAGCGAAGCCGCGATCGAGATCGGCCTTGAGATCATCGACGCTCTCGAGCCCGATGTGCAGACGCAGCGTCGGGCCGCCGGGCGCCCACTTGGTCGCGGTGCGATAGGCATCGCAATCGAAGGGGATCACGAGGCTCTCGAAGCCGCCCCAGGAGAAGCCCATGCCGAACAGCTTCAGCGTATCGAGCATGGTGTCGACCGCCTTCTGCGGCGCGGGCTTCAGCACGATGCTGAACAGGCCTGACGCACCGGTGAAGTCGCGCTTCCAGATCGCATGGCCGGGATCGGTTTCGAGCCCCGGATGCAGCACGCGCGCGACCTCGGGTCTGGCAGCGAGCCAGCGCGCCATGTCGAGCCCGGAGCGATGATGCTGCGCCAATCGCACCGACAGCGTGCGCAGTCCGCGCAGCGCCAGAAAGACGTCGTCGGGGCCCGCGCAGACGCCGAGCAGGCGGATGCCCTCGATGATCTGCGGCCAAGCCTTGGCATTGGCAGAAATCGTGCCGAACATGATATCGGAATGGCCGCCGATATATTTGGTGGCGGCCTGCATGCTGATGTCGACACCCTGCTCGAGCGAGCGGTGATAGAGCGGCGTCGCCCAGGTGTTGTCGTCGATGACGAGCGCGCCGCGCCCATGCGCGACCTCGGCGATGGCGCGGATGTCGGGCATCTCGAACGACTGCGAGCCCGGCGCCTCCACCAGCACCGCGCGGGTGTTGGGCTTGAACAGCTTGTCGATGCCGGCGCCGATCAGCGGATCGAAATAGGTGGTCTCGACGCCATAGCGGGCCAGCATGCCGTTGCAGAAATTGCGCGAAGGCCGGTAGACGTTATCGACGACCAGAATATGGTCGCCGGTCTTCAGTACCGAGAGCAGGGTGGTGGAGATCGCCGAAAGCCCGGAGGGCACGATGCCGACGCCGGCGCATTGCGGTCCCTCCAGCGCCATCAGCGTGTCCTGGAACGCCTTGGTCGTCGGGGTGCCGTGGCGGCCATACGTGAACTCGCCGCGATGGGCGTGCAGGTCCTCGGCGGTCGGATAGAGCACGGTCGAGCCGTGGAACACCGGCGGATTGACGAACCCCTTCTGCGCCTTGGTGTCGCGGCCGGAGGTGACCAGCCGGGTCTCGGCATGCTGCTGCTGGGGGTGCGAGGAATCCATGCGTCTGCTTTCAAAATCGCGTTTCCGCCGGGCGCGTTGCGCCCGCGGGCGGGCCGAAAGGCCGTCGTCGTTAATAACAGAACACAGAAGAGTCTCGTCAACCCCTTGACCCGGCAGGCCAGTCGTTCTGTGATGCGCGGGTGCTATTCAGTCGCCGCATGTTGAGGGGCCTGCCGCGACCTTCGATCCAATGTCTGACCGGACCTTGCGCCACAGCCGTAATGGCGGGCGCCTGCGGCGGGGATTAAGGTATGGCCTCCCGGGATCGGCGGGTGTTCGGCAAGTGTTCCAGCATGACTCTTGCAAGGCTAGCCCTGGTACGATTAGCCCTGGCAGAGATGACCCCACAGACAACATTATTCCTGATCTTGAGACGACCTTGAAAGGCCCAAAGCCCATGAAACGCGTAACCCTGGCTCTCACCCTTGCTCTCGCCGCCGGCCTCTCTGCCGAAGCCGCCGATGCGCAAACGCTCAAGACCGTCAAGGACCGGGGCATGCTGTCCTGCGGCGTCAGTCAGGGCTTGCCCGGCTTCTCCTCCCCGGATGACAAGGGCAACTGGACCGGCATCGACGTCGACGTCTGCCGCGCCATCGCGGGGGCGATCTTCAACGATCCGACCAAGGTCAAGTACGTGCCGCTGTCCGCCAAGGACCGCTTCACGGCGCTGCAATCCGGCGAGATCGACGTGCTCTCGCGCAACACCACCTGGACCATCTCGCGCGACACCTCGCTCGGCGCCAATTTCACCGGCGTGACCTATTATGACGGGCAGGGCTTCATGGTGAAGAAGTCCCTCAAGGTGAATTCGGCGCTCGAGCTCAACAGCGCATCGGTCTGCGTGCAGACCGGCACCACCACCGAGCAGAATCTCGCCGACTACTTCAAGGCCAACAACATGAAGTACGAGGTGATCGCGTTCGCCACCAACGACGAAACCGTCAAGGCCTACGAAGCCGGCCGTTGCGACGTCTTCACCACCGACCAGTCGGGCCTGTATGCCAATCGTCTGAAGCTCGCCAGTCCCAACGACCACATGGTGCTCCCCGAGATCATCTCGAAGGAACCGCTCGGTCCGATGGTGCGCCACGGCGACGACCAGTGGTTCGACATCGTGAAATGGACGCTGTTTGCGATGATCACCGCTGAAGAGCTCGGCGTCACCTCGAAGAACGTCGACGAGAAGGCGAAACTGGAAAATCCGGAACTGAAGCGCGTGCTCGGCAGCGATGGCAATTTCGGCGAACAGCTCGGTCTGACCAAGGATTGGGTGGTGCGGATCGTGAAGGCGGTCGGCAATTACGGCGAGGTGTTCGACCGCAACGTCGGCGCGGGCTCGCCGCTCGCCATCAATCGCGGTCTCAACAATCTCTGGAATAAAGGCGGTCTTCAGTACGCGCCGCCGATCCGCTGATCACCCGATCGGCCGGCAACGGCATGAGCACCGAGGCCCGAAAACCGCCGGCCCAGATTGCGCTGAAGATCCGGCGCATCCTGGGCGGCAAGGCAGGCTGGAACGGCGTTGCCGTCCAGTTCGCCTTCGCGGCGATCCTGGGCTGGATCGGCTATGAAATCGTCTCCAATGCCCGCGCCAACCTCGAGAACCAGCACATCGCCGCCGGCTTCGGCTTCCTCAGGAACAATGCCGGCTTCGACGTCAACCAGACCCTGATCCCCTATACCGGCTCGGACACGTTCCTGCGCGTGTTCGTCGTCGGGTTGCTGAACACGCTCGTCGTCTCGGTGGTGGGCATCGTCTTCGCCACCGTGATCGGCTTCATCGTCGCGCTGTGCCGGCTGTCGCCCAATTGGCTGCTGTCGCGCGTCGGCGAGATCTATGTCGAGGTCATCCGCAACCTGCCGGTGCTGTTCCAGATCCTGTTCTGGTACCTCGCGGTGCTCGCGGCCCTGCCCAATCCGCGGCAGAGCATTTCCCTGTTCGGCATCGCGTTCATCAGCAATCGAGGCCTCGTCGTTCCCAGCCCGATCGGTCAGAGCGGTCTCGTGCCGTTCCTGGCGATGCTGGTGTTCGGCATCGTGGCGTCACTGGCCCTGCGCTTCCATGCGCGGCGTGCGCTGTTCCAGGAAGGGCGCATGATCCGGATCTGGCCCTATGTGCTGGGCCTGCTGTTCGGGCTGCCAGTCGCGACCATGCTGGTGTTCGGCTTGCCCTTCACCTTCGAGCTGCCGCAGCTCAAGGGCTTCAACTTCGCGGGCGGCTCGCGGATCATCCCGGAATTCGTGGCGCTGACGGTGGCGCTGTCGTCCTATACCGCCGCCTTCATCGCCGAGATCGTGCGCGCCGGCATCCTGTCCGTTCACAAGGGACAGATGGAGGCGGGAGCCTCGCTCGGTCTCAGCCGAGGCGCCACGCTCCGCCTGATCGTCGTGCCGCAGGCCATGCGCGTCATCGTGCCGCCGCTGACCAACCAGTACCTCAATCTCACCAAGAACTCGTCGCTGGCGGTCGCGATCGGCTATCCCGACCTGGTGTCGGTGTTCGCCGGCACGTCGCTGAGCCAGACCGGGCAGGCGATCGAGATCATCGCGATGACGATGGGCATCTATCTCCTGATCTCGCTGCTCACCAGCGCCGTCATGAGCGTCTACGGTTGGCGCGTCAGCCGGAGCCTCGGCGCATGACCGATATCAGCTCAAGCAGCTTCGTCCGCCAGGACCTGCTCGCCGAGCGGCCCGCGCCGATCAAGACCACGGGCTTCATCGGCCTGGTGCGTACGCGCCTGTTCAACTCGCCGACCAATATCCTGCTCACGATCGTGGGCGCCTTGCTGCTCTGGTTCACCGTCATTCCCTCCGTCAGGTTCCTGATAGTCGATGCGGTCTGGAGCGGCCAGGACCGCACCGCGTGCCTCGCCGAGAACGCCGGCTTTGCTGTCGGTGCCTGCTGGCCCTACATCCAGGCGAAACTGCCGCAGCTCATCTACGGCTTCTATCCCGAGGCGGAGCGCTGGCGGGTCGACCTCACGATGTTGCTCGCGGTCGTGCTGCTGCTTCCGCTGCTCGTTCCGCGGCTGCCGGCGAAGGGTCTGAACGCGGGCCTGTTCTTCGTTGCCTTTCCGGTGGTCGCATTCTTCCTGCTGCACGGCGGCGGCATCAAGGGCTTCGGCCTGAGCTGGACGGCCGGCCTGCTGCAACTGTTCGACGAGAGCATCATCGGTGCCGGGCAGGCGCTCCTCAGTCTCAGCAAGACGTCCGCCATCGCACCGTTGCTGTGGGTTGTCGGAAGCCTCATCGTGCTGGTCGGCACGGCGATCTCCTGGCTGATCTTTCCGCTCACCTGGCTGCGCGACTATGTCCAGGTGATGGGGCAGCCGGTCTGGGCCGATTTCGGCATCACTGCCGCGATTGTCAGCCTGATCGCGTTCTTTCTTGCTGGCGGCATTCGCACCGGCGGGCGGGCTCTGGCATCCAGCATCGCCACCTTCATTGCCATCGCAATGGTCATCAAGCTGATGGGCCTGGACCGCGGCGGATTGCCGATCGTGACGACCAACCTATGGGGCGGCCTCCTGGTGACATTGGTGGTCTCCGTCACTGGCATCGTCACCTCGCTGCCGATCGGCATCGCGCTGGCACTCGGCCGCCGCTCCACCATTCCCTTGATCCGGATCTTCTCGATCGCCTTCATCGAGTTCTGGCGCGGCGTGCCGCTGATCACCGTGCTGTTCTTCGCCACCTACATGCTGCCCCTGTTCCTGCCCGGCAATTTCACCGTCGACGGCCTGGTCCGGGCGCTGATCGGCATCGCGCTGTTCACCGGCGCCTACCAGGCCGAGAACGTCCGCGGCGGCCTCGCTGCGATCCCGCGCGGGCAGGGCGAGGCGGCCGCCGCCCTCGGACTGTCGTGGTGGAAGACGACCTCGCTGATCGTGCTCCCGCAGGCGCTGCGTCACGTCATTCCGAACCTCGTCAACAGCTTCATCTCGCTGTTCAAGGACACCTCGCTGGTTTCGATCGTGGCACTGTTCGATCTCCTGGGCTCGCTTCGCGCCTCGTTCTCGGATCCGAAATGGTCGACGCCGTCGACCGCATTCACCGGCTTCGCCTTCGCCGGGATCATCTACTTCATCTTCTGCTTTGGAATGTCGCGCTACTCGCTGTTCGTCGAGCGCCGCCTCAACGCCCATCGCCGCAGCTGATCGAGGCCACCATGTCCGATCCCATCGTCAAGATTTCCGGCCTCAACAAATGGTACGGCGAATTCCATGTCCTGCGGGACATCGACCTAGCGGTCGCGAAGGGCGAGCGCATCGTGATCTGCGGGCCCTCGGGCTCCGGCAAGTCGACCTTGATCCGCTGCATCAATGCGCTGGAGGAATTCCAGGAGGGCGAGATCGTCGTCGACGGCATCGAGCTCGGTCCCAACCTCAAGCATGTCGATGCCGTGCGCCGCGAAGTCGGCATGGTGTTCCAGAGCTTCAATCTGTTCCCGCATCTGACCGTGCTCGACAATTGCACGCTGGCGCCGATCTGGGTCCGCAACATCCCCAAGAAGGACGCCGAGGCGACCGCGATGAAATTCCTGGAGCGTGTCAAGATCCCGCACCAGGCCAACAAGTTTCCGGGGCAGATGTCCGGCGGCCAGCAGCAGCGCGTCGCGATCGCCCGCGCGCTGACCATGAACCCGAAGGTGATGCTGTTCGACGAGCCGACCTCGGCGCTCGACCCCGAGATGGTCAAGGAGGTCCTCGACACCATGGTCGACCTCGCCGAGGAGGGCATGACCATGCTGGTCGTCACCCACGAGATGGGCTTTGCCCGCGAAGTGGCCAACCGCGTCGTGTTCATGGACGCCGGCCAGATCATCGAGGCCAACACGCCGAGAGAATTCTTCGCCGCCCCACGGCATGCCCGCACCAAACTGTTCCTGAGCCAGATCCTGCGGTGAGCCCCCGCAACCCGGCGGCCTCGCCGGTCTGACCGCCGCCGCAAGCTTGGCACCATGCGAATCAGCTCGTCTCTTTTCGGACCATCCTCCGGAGAGAAACCTTGCAGAGCAGTCTCGGCGCGCGCGCATACCAGAATGCGCGATTGCAGAAGAAGTTGAGGAAGCAGGCGGACGCCGTCATGTCCTTCGCGGTCGAGGCGCTCGGGCAGGGCAGACCTGCCGAGGCCGAGGAACTCTGCCGCGAGATTTTGAAAGAGGTTCCGGATCATTTCCACGCCACGCACCTGCTCGGCCTGCGCGCGTTCGACGGTGGCCGGCTCGATGAGGCGGAATTCCTGCTCGAGCGCGCGATTGCGCTCGACCCGCGTTCACCCGACGCCCATGGCAATCTCGGTGCCGTGTACTTCGCTCTCCAGAAATTTCAGGCCGCCCGCGCGTGCCAGGAGAAGGCGATTGCGCTGAAGCCGAATTGTCCGATCACCCTGACCAATCTCGGCAATACGCTGCTGCACATCGGTCTCGGCGAAGAGGCGATCGGACTGCACGACCGCGCGATCAGGCTGAAGCCGGACTATGCGGATGCATTTTGCAACCGCGGCATGGCGGAGCTGATGACCGGCAAATTCGAGCGCGCCAAAGAAAGCTTCGATCGCGCCCTATCGCTTCAGCCGCGCCACGCCGAGGCAATCGCCGGCAGGGGCATGGTGAGCCTCGAACTCAGGCACTTCAACGAGGCTGCCGCCGCGTTCGACGCAGCGCTCGCGATCAAGCCAGGGTCACCCAGGATTCTGCTGCAGCGCGGACGGCTCAATCTGAGCCTGTCCCGGCTGGAGCAGGCGGCAGCGGACCTCGATGCGGCGCTGACGCAATCGCCACGGCTCGAGGTCGCGCTGTGCTGGAGGGCGCAAATCGACATCCTCGTGGGGAGCACGGCGCAAGCGATGGCGGGCGTCAAGACGCTGCTCGAGGTCAATCCGCGCTCGGAGATGGGATTGGCGCTTCTTGCGGCTTGCCACGTGAACCAGGGAGACATCGCGACGGCGCTCGCGCATCTCGACGCGGCGCTGGAGATCGCGCCGGACTTTCCGGAGGCGATCGGATACAGGATTTTCGTGCTGGATTATCTGCCGCAAGCCGATTTCGTAGCCCAGCAGGCGGCCCGAAAGTACTGGTGGGATGCGATCGGCGCCAAATTGCCGAGAAGAATGCTTGCGCCGCGCAAGCTCGATCCGGACAGGCGGATCGTCATCGGCTATGTCGCGTCCGAATTCAGGCGCCACTCGGCAGCGTATTCGCTGTTGCCGGTGCTGCGCCATCATGATCACGCCAGGTTCAAGATCGTCTGCTATTCCTGCTGGCCGTTGCAGGATGAGATGACCGAACAGTTCAAGCCTTTGGCGGACGTCTGGGTCGATGCCGCGCAGCTTTCGGACGACGAACTGGCTAATCGTATCCAGGCCGATGGGATCGATATCCTGATCGACGTATCAGGACATACGACCGGCAGCCGGCTCCATGTCTTCGCGCGCAAGCCGGCCCCGATCCAGGTCACGGGCTTCGGACATGCCACCGGGACCGGCCTTCAGACCATGGACTATGTGCTCGCGGATCCGGTCTTCATTCCGCCATCCGCGCGCCATCTGCTGGCTGAGAAGGTTCACGATCTGCCGTGCCTGATCACGATCGATCCCATCCTGGATGCGCCGCCTTCTGAGCTCCCCATGCTCCGCAACGGCCATGTGACCTTCGGCGTGTTCAACCGCATCTTCAAGATCTCGGACGAGGCCATCGGTGTGTGGTCGAAGGTGATGCGCACGGTGACCCGATCGAAGATCATCATCAAGAACGGATTGCTGGACGATCCTATGCTGCGCGACCGCCTGATTGCGCGGTTCGTGGAGCAGGGCATCGCCGAGGACAACGTCGTCTGCATGGGCTCGACCGCGCGCGCCGAGCATCTGCAGGCCTTCGCGAAGGTCGACATCTCGCTGGATACCTTTCCGCAAAACGGCGGCATCAGCACCTGGGAATCGCTCTATGCCGGCGTTCCCGTCGTCGCCAAGCTCGGGAGCGGCGCCTCGTCGCGCGCCGGCGGGTCGATCGTCGCGGCCGTCGGTCTTGGAGACTGGGTCGCCGAGGATGACGACGGCTACGCCGCGATCGCATGCAAATATGCGGCGCAGCCAGCTCATCTGGCGAAACTGCGCGCAGAACTGCCGGCCCGGATCGCGGCCTCGCCCGCCGGCAACGTCGAGATCTACACGCGCGAGGTCGAGGCGGGGTATCGCCAGTTCTGGCGCCACTATTGCGCCGCGGCCTCGGAGGGCGGGGACCTAGCGTAGGCCGGGGGCCAGATCTCGCCCTGAGCACCGGGAAACCCCGGGGCCTCGCCGCTTCAGCCGACCGGGCGGCCTTGACGACGAATCAGCTAGACTCTCCGTGCGGCCATCCTTCGGAGAGCAACCTTGCAGAGCAGCGGCGCCGGCGCGCGCGCATTCCAGAACGCGCGATTGCAGAAGAAACTGATGAAGCAGGCGGACGCCGTCATCTCCGCCGCAGCGAGCGCCTATGGCCAGGGCCGGTACGCGGAGACCGAGGCGCTTTGCCGTGAGATCCTGAAGGCGCTTCCGGATCATTTCGATGCCACGCATTTGCTAGGCCTGTGCGCCCATGACGGCCGTCGCCTGGCGGAGGCGCAAGAGCTGCTCGAGCGTGCGATTGGGCTCGATCCGCGTTCGCACGAAGCCCACAGCAACCTCGCGACCGTCTACTTCGACCTGAAGAAATTCGAGGATGCGCGCAGGTGCCAAGAGAGGGCGATCGCGCTGAAGCCGAACTTCCCGCTCGCGCTGACCAATCTCGGCAATACCCTGCTGCACATGAAGCTCGCTGAGCAGGCCATCGAACTGCACGATCGCGCCATCAAGCTGAAGCCGGACTATGCCGATGCGTTCTGCAATCGGGGCATGGCCGAACTGATGATGGGTCAGTTGGATCGCGCCAGGGAGAGTTTCGACCGCGCTCTGTTGTTTCAGCCGCGTCACGCCGAAGCGATCGCCGGCAAGGGGATGCTGAGCGTCGAGCTCCGGCACTTCGACGAGGCCGAAGCCGCGCTCGCGGCGGGACTGGCGATCAAGCCCAATTCGGCGAGGATGCTGGCCCAGCGCGGACGGCTCAACTTCGATCTGTCGCGGCTGCCGCAGGCCGCCGCAGACTTCGATGCCGCGCTGGCGCAATCGCCCACGCTCGAGCTGGCGCTGCGCGGGAAGGCGCAAGTCAACATTCTCCTGGGGAATACGGCGAAGGCGATTTCGGCCGTCAAGACTCTGCTCGAGGAAAATCCGCGCTCCGAGATCGGCATGGCACTGCTGGCGTCGTGTCATGCGAGCCAGGGAGACATCGCGACGGCGCTTGAGCATCTGGACAAGGCGCTGGAACTCAGGCCGGACTATGCGGACGCCATCGAGCGCAAGATTTTCCTGCTGGACTATCTTTCCGAGGCTGGTTTTGCGGTCCAGCAGGCGGCGCGAAAGTCCTGGTGGGACGCGGTCGGTGCCAATTTGCCGCGAAGGACGCTCGCGCCACGGGAGCTCGATCCGGACAGGCGGATCGTGGTCGGATATGTCGCGTCCGAATTCAGGAACCACTCGGCCGCGCTCACTTTGTTGCCGGTGCTGCGCCATCATGATCACGCCAGGTTCGAGATCATCTGCTATTCCTGCTTTCCGTTGCCGGATGAGATGACCGAACGCTTCAAGCCTTTGGCGGACGTCTGGGTCGACGCCGGACAGCTCTCGGACGACGAGCTGGCCGATCGAATTCAGGCCGACAAGGTCGATGTGCTGATCGACGTATCAGGCCACACGACCGGCAACAGGCTCCATGTGTTTGCCCGGAAGCCCGCGCCCGTCCAGGTCACGGGTTTCGGACATGCCACCGGGACCGGCCTTCAGACCATGGACTACGTGCTCGCCGATCCGGTCTTCATTCCGCAATCGGCGCGCCATCTGTTGGCCGAGAAGGTTCACGATCTGCCGTGCCTGATCACGATCGAGCCCGTGCTGGACGTGCCGATGTCGGAGCTGCCCATGCTCCGCAACGGCCATGTGACCTTCGGCGTGTTCAACCGCATCTACAAGATCTCGGACGAAGCCATCCTTGTGTGGTCGAAGGTGATGCGCGAGGTGCCCGGATCGAAGATCATCATCAAGCACGGGCTGCTTGACGACCCCTTGCTGCGCGACAGCCTGGTGGCGCGGTTCGTGGCGCACGGCATCGCCGCTGAGAATATCACCTGCATGGGCTCCACCTCGCGCCACGAGCATCTGCTGGCCTTCGCGAAGGTGGACATCTCGCTGGATACCTTCCCGCAAAACGGCGGCATCAGTACTTGGGAATCGCTCTATGCCGGCGTTCCCGTCGTCGCCAAGCTCGGCAATGGCGCCTCGTCGCGCGCCGGAGGGTCGATCGTCGCGGCCGTCGGTCTGGAGGACTGGGTCGCTGAGGACGACGAAGGCTACGCCGCGATCGCATGCAAATATGCGGCGCAGTCCGCCCATCTGGCGAAGCTGCGCGCGGAACTGCCGGCCCGGATCGCAGCTTCGCCCGCCGGCAACGTCGAGATCTACACGCGCAAGGTCGAGGCGGGCTATCGGCAGTTCTGGCGCGACTATTGTGCCGCAGCCGCGGAACGCGGCGAGGTCGCATAAGTGGACCGAACCGGGGGCGCCTTGCGGACGCACGTCGGCGACGTGCGCCTTTCTGCGACGATCACACGAAGGGCGGCTTGATATTGCTGCGCTTCTCCAGCCACTCCGGCACCGGCAGGTTCTTGGCCCGCATGAAGTCCGCGTTGAACAGCTTGGACAGATAGCGGCTGCCGGAATCGCACAGCACGGTGACGATCGTCTTGCCGGGCCCGAGCTGCTTGGCAAGGCGGATCGCGCCGACCACGTTGATGCCTGTGGAACCGCCGAGGCACAGGCCTTCGTGCTGCAGCAGTTCGTAGATCGCGCTGACGGCTTCGGCATCGGGAATGAGATGGGTATCGTCGACCTTGGCTGTCTCGACGATCGCAGTGGAGCGGTTGAGGCCGATGCCCTCGGTGATCGAGCCGCCGGGCGTCGCCTTGGCCTCACCGGTCCTGAAATATTCGTACATGCCGGCGCCGTGCGGATCGGCGCAGGCGATGCGGACGTTCTTGCTCTTTTCTTTCAGGTAACGGCTGACGCCGGCCAGCGTGCCGCCGCTGCCGACCGAGCAGACGAAGCCGTCGACCTTGCCGCCGGTCTGCTCCCAGATCTCGGGGCCGGTGGATTCGTAATGCGCCTTGGCATTGTCGAGGTTGTTCCATTGATCGGCAAACAGTACGCCGTTTGGCTCGGTCTTGCGCAGCTCGTCGGCGAGCCGCCGGCCGACATGCTGGTAGTTGTTGGGATTGGCATAGGGCAGGGCCGGCACCTCGATCAGCTCGGCGCCGCACAGCTTCAAGAAATCCTTCTTTTCCTGGCTCTGCGTCTCCGGGATCACGATCAGGGTGCGGTAGCCGCGCGCGCTCGCCACGACCGCGAGCCCGATGCCGGTATTGCCGGCGGTTGCCTCCACCACGAGACCCCCGGGCTTGAGCTCGCCGCGCTTCTCAGCCTCCATGATCATCCATTTGCCGGCGCGGTCCTTGACCGACTGGCCCGGATTCATGAACTCGGCCTTGCCGAGAATGGTGCATCCGGTCAGTTCCGAGGCGCGCTTCAGCTTGATCAGCGGGGTGTTGCCGATGGCTTCGACAACGTCGTTTCGAATGGTCATGTCGGGGGAAATCACTGGCAAGGGGTTGATCAGCTTTGGCCAGAACCTAGTGCCTGGGAGGCCAAAGGGGAAGGCTTTTGCGCTGCGGCGAACCGGACCGAAACGCCCGCCCAAACAGTGATATTCCGAGCGGCGAGACCGGCGGTGATGCGCTCGGCCGCGAGGCGGGATACCGGTAGGAGGAAATCACTGAATGCCGTCGGGGGACGAAACGATAGCGCGCGTCATGAGCGGTCTTGCGATCAATTTTTTCCAGGGACGAGACAGGTCGAAATCGAGGAGCGTGGGCAGCGCGTGGAAAGCCGAGAAGTGTCGGCGCGATGGAGGGAATCGCTTTCGGCAAATTGACGGTCTTGTGATGTGCTTGGAAGGCACGACTGGGCCGAAGCTGCGTGGTGTGCAGTCAAATTGAAGCTTAGCAGCCGGTGTGGCAGCAATATCACATGAAATCTTGGTAAGCTTGATCGCGTTTCGCGACGTCACGTAGTGAGAGAAGTCTCTGCGAGACAGGCGCTTTTTGCATTCCTGTCAGTTTCGCGCCCGCTCGCTGGCACGGGTATCTCGCAACTGCGACACTGTCCCCCTGTTCCGTGCCCGGCTAGTATGAAGCTCGAGGTTCCGCAGAAAGCATCGCCTGTGAACGAGTTGCCGAAAGCCCCCCCACCGTCCTGCTGCGAATCGGCTAATCCCGCGGCGGGGTGGCGGCTCGATCTGCCCGGCGGGGGGTGGATGTGACACAACATGTTCCGGCGATCGCCATGTGGCGATCATTGCGCTCCGCGGCCTGGACGCGTCGTGCGGCGCGCTGGCTTGCGGTGCTGAGCCTCTCCACCGGTTCAGGCGCTTGCGTGCTGACGCAGGATCTGCCCGACCCCGCGCTCGATGTTCCCGCGCAATACAAATATGCCGGGAAAGGGGATGTGCCGCCGTCACTGGATTGGTGGCGCGGCTTCCGCTCAGCGGAGCTGACGCAGCTGATGGTGGAGGCGCAGACCGTCAACCTCGACATCGCCGCTGCCGTTTCGCGCATCGTCCAGGCCGATGCCCAGGCGCGGCAGGCGGGCGCGGCGCTGCTGCCGAGCCTGTCGACAGCCGGCTCGGAAACCTATTCGCGCACCTCGGGTTCGAGCGCTTCCGGTCTGTCCATCGGCGGGCGCGAGGTCGTCAATTATTCGGCCTCGCTCAGCGCGAGCTATCAGCTCGACTTCTGGGGCCAGAACCGCGACGCGCTGCAGACGGCGGAGGAGACCGCGAACGCCAATCGTTTCGATCGCGACACGGTCGCGCTGACGACGCTCGCCGCCGTCGCCAACGCCTATTTCCAGGTGCTTGCCTCGCAGGACCGCATCAGGACCTCACAGCGCAACATCGCGAGCGCGCAGCGCATCCTCGATGCGGTCCGGGAGCGCCGCAGGGCCGGCACCGGCACCGATCTCGACGTCGCCCAGCAGGAGAGCGTGCTGGCGAACCAGAAAGCCCTGGTGCCGCCGCTGCGCCAGACGTTGGACCAGAACGTCAACGCGCTCGCCGTGCTGGTCTCGCGCCCGCCGGAGAGCGTGCGCGTGCTCGGCGGCTCGCTGGACCGGATCACGATCCCACGCGTGACGCCCGGCCTGCCGTCGGAGCTGCTGACGCAGCGGCCGGACATCCGCCGGCAGGAGGCGCAGCTCGCCTCCGCCACCGCGAACATCGGCAATGCCCGCGCGCAGTTCTTTCCGACCATCCAGCTCACCGGCAATGGCGGCTACCAGAGCTCGGCGCTGGTCTCGCTGTTCCAGCCGCACGCGGCCTTCTTCCAGCTCGTTGGCAGCGCCACGCAGCCGATCTTCGACGGCGGCCGGATCCTCGGCAATTTCGAGTTTGCCAAGGCACGCCAGGACGAGCTGCTCCAGACCTACCGCAAGACCATCGTCCAGGCCTTTGCCGACGTCGACAATGCGCTGTTCTCGATCAGGCAGACCACGATCCGGCTGCAGTTGCAGCGCGACGTCGTGGCCGCCTCGCGCCGCGCCTTCGACCTGTCGGAGCAGCAATTGCGCGCCGGCACCGCCGACATCGTGACGGTGCTCAACACCCAGCTGACCCTGTTCCAGGCGGAAGACGTGCTGTCGCAGGCGCAACTCGCACGGCTTCTCGCCATCGTCAGCCTGTACCAGGCGCTCGGCGGTGGTTGGGAGCCGCGAATGGAGAAACCGGTCAATGCTCTTTAAGCCGGATACGAAGCAGGGCGCGGAAGAGGGGACGGCGAAAAAATCGCGCGGCCGCGGCTTCGTCATGACCCTGGTCACGCTCGCGATCCTGGGCGGCCTTGGCTATCTCGGCTGGATCGTCACGCATCAGCAACAGGCCAACAACCGCAACCAGCGTCCCGATCTGCCGGTGCCCGTGCTGGCGGCGAGCCCGCGCATCCAGGACGTGCCGGTCTATCTCGACGGCGTCGGGGCGATCCGCGCGCTCAACACCGTGACCGTGCGCTCGCAGGTCGACGGCAAGCTGATCGCCGTCAACTTCACGGAGGGCCAGGACGTCAAGAAGGGCGACGTGCTCGGCGAGATCGATCCGGCGATCTATCAGGCGCAGTACGACCAGGCGGTGGCCAAGAAGGCGCAGGACGAGGCCCAGCTCGCCAATCAGCGCATCGATCTCGCCCGCTACGAGCAGCTCGCCGCCTCCAATGCCGGCTCCAAGCAGCAGGCCGATACCCAGCGCGCGCTGGTGGCGCAGACCGAGGCGCTGGTGAAGGCCGACCAGGCCGCGATCGACAACGCGGCCGCGACGCTGAGCTACACCAAGATCGTGGCGCCGATCTCGGGCCGGGCCGGCCTGCGCCAGGTCGACCAGGGCAACATCGTCCATGCCTCCGACACCACGGGTCTCGTGGTGATCACGCAATTGCAGCCGATCGCGGTGTGGTTCAGCCTGCCGCAGCAGCAGATCATGCGCGTCAACGCGGCCGCGGCAAAGGGCACGCTCGCCGTCGATGTGTTCGGAAATGACGGCATTACCGTGATCGACACCGGCAAGCTCACCGGCATCGACAACCAGGTCGACCAGACCACCGGCACGCTCAAGCTCAAGGCGGAATTTCCGAACGCCCATTACCAGCTTTGGCCTGGCCAGTTCGTCAATGTCCGCCTCAAGGTCGAGACCTTGACGCAGGCGCTGGTGGTGCCGACCTCTGCGGTGCAGCGCGGTCCGATCGGGACCTTCAGCTACGTCATCGGCGAGGACAACATCGTCTCGGCCAAGCCCGTGACGGTGACCCAGCAGAACGAGCATGACGCCGTCATCGCCGGCGGCCTCTCGCCGAACGACAAGGTCGTCACCACGGGCTTTGCCAATCTGTCCGATGGCTCCAAGGTGATCGTGGGCCGCGACGACCAGACCCCGTCGGCCGATCTCGCGCCGCGGAAGCGCTCGCGCGGGCCGGACGCCCAGAAGAAGGAGGGTGCCAAAGAAGGCCCGAAGGACGGCCAGAAGGATTCGCAAGGCAAGGAGGGCGAATTCCGCGCCAAGCGGAAGAGCAGCGAAGGCGACCAGAAGGGACAGACCGGGCCGGCACCGGGGCCGGGAGCATCGGGAAGTGGAGCGAAGCAGCCATGATCCCGACAACAGCCGCCTGAGCGGCAGGCAGATCCCATGGGTGTCTCCGAACCCTTCATCAGACGGCCGATAGCGACCTCGCTGCTCGGCATCGCGCTCCTGATCGGCGGGCTGCTGGGCTATTTCGCGCTGCCGGTCTCGGCGCTGCCGCAGGTCGATTTCCCGACCGTGCAGGTGACGACGCAGCTTCCGGGCGCCAGCCCCGACGTGATCGCCTCGCTGATCACCGCGCCGCTGGAGCGGCAGCTCGGCCAGATCCCGTCGCTGTCGGCGATGAACTCGACCAGCTCGTTCGGCGTCAGCCAGATCTCGCTCCAGTTTGACCTCAACCGCGATATCGACGGCGCGACCCAGGACGTGCAGGCCGCCATCAATGCCGCGGCCGGCGTGCTGCCCAAGACGCTGCCTTATCCGCCGACCTACGCCAAGGTGAACCCAGCGGACGCGCCGGTGATGACGCTGGCGCTGCGCTCCGACACGATCTCGTTGCGCGTGATGAGCGACATCGCCGACACCATTCTGGCGCAGCGCTTGAGTCAGATTTCCGGCGTCGGACGGGTCTCGGTCCTCGGCGGGCTGAAGCCGGCCGTGCGCATCCAGGCCGATCTCGCGCGTCTTGCGGCCTACGGCATCGCCATGGAAGATCTGCGTACTGCGATCGCCAATGCCAATGTCTCGGGGCCGAAAGGCTCGCTCGACGGCGCGCAGCAATCCTACATCATCGCAGCCAACGACCAGATCGCCGCCGCCGACGCCTACAGGCCGGTCATCATCGCCTATCGCAACGGCTCGCCCGTCACCATCGGCGACGTCGCCCAGATCGTCGACGGCCTCGAGAACGACCGCACCGGCGGCTGGTACCAGGGCACGCCGGCCGTCATCATCGACATCCAGCGCCAGCCCGGCGCCAACGTCATCGACGTCGTCAGCCAGATCCGCACGGAAATCCCGAAAGTGCAGCGCGCGATCCCGGCCGGCGTCAACCTCACCATCGTCTCCGACCGCACCGTCACCATCCGCGCCTCGGTGCGCGACGTGCAGTTTACGTTGATCCTTGCCGTCGTGCTGGTGACGCTGGTGGTGTTGCTGTTCCTGCGCTCGCTGCGCGCCACGCTGATTGCCGGCGTCGCGCTGCCGCTGTCGCTGATCACGAGCTTCGGCATCATGTATTTTGCCGGCTTCAGCCTCGACAATCTTTCGCTGATGGCGCTCACGATCGGCACCGGCTTCGTCGTCGACGACGCCATCGTCATGATCGAGAACATCGTCCGCCACATGGAGAACGGTGACAGCGCAATGGAGGCTTCGCTGAAGGGCGCCAGCGAGATCGGCTTCACCGTGATCTCGCTGACGGTGTCGCTGATCGCGGTCTTCATTCCGCTGCTGTTCATGTCGGGTCTCGTCGGGCGCATGTTCCGGGAATTCGCGCTGACCTTGACGATCGCGGTCGTGACGTCGGCTGTGGTCTCGCTGACGCTGACGCCGATGATGTGCTCGCGCCTGCTCAAGCACGCCCATGAGGAGCTGGCGGTGCCAGGCTTGGCCGCGATCAGCCGCTTCATCGATCGCACGGTCGATGGCTATCACAGATCGCTTTTGTGGGTCCTGGAACGCCAGCGGGCCACGCTGGTCGTAACCTTCGCCACGCTGATTGCGACCCTCGTGCTCTATGTCGTCGCGCCAAAGGGGTTCCTCCCGCTGCAGGACACCGCCTCGATCACGGCGGTGACGGAGGCCGGGCCCGACGTGTCGTTTGCGGAGATGAAGAGACGGCAGGCCGAGGCGGCCGACGCCATCAGGGCCGACCCCGACGTGGTCGGCGTGGTCTCGGTGATCGGCGCGGGCTCGGTCAACCCGACCACCAATGTCGGCCGGCTCGTCATGAGCCTGAAGCCGCGCGGCGAGCGGCGTGACGACATCACGGGCGTCGTGGCCCGGCTGAAGGAGCGGGTATCAGGCATCCCCGGCATGACCATCTATTTCCAGCCGGTGCAGGACGTGCAGATCTCGACCCAGTCGAGCCGCTCGCAATACCAGTACACACTGACCGGCACCGATGCGACGCTGGTCTCGGAATGGGCGCGCAAGCTGGTTGCGGAGATGCGGCGCGATCCGTTGTTCCGGGACGTCTCCTCCGAGGCGCAGGAAGGCGGCCTGCGGGCCCAGCTCGATGTCGACCGTACCCGCGCCGGCCAGCTCGGCGTCAGCCTTCAGGCCATCACCGACACGCTCAACGACGCCTTCGCCCAGCGGCAGATCTCGACCATTTACGGGCAGGCCAACCAGTACCGCGTGGTGCTGGAGGCGCTGCCGATGTACCAGCGTGATCCCTCGATCCTGTCAAAGCTCTATCTGCCCGGCGCCGCCAGCACCACCGTCGGCGCGCCCAACGCGCAGGTGCCGCTGTCGGCCGTGGCGACGCTGAAGCGGACAACGGCGCCGCTCGCGATCTCGCACCAGGCGCAGTTCCCGTCCGTGTCGCTCAGCTTCAACCTCGCGCCGGGCGCGGCGCTCGGCGATGCCGTCGAGGCGGTGAAGACCATCGAGACCCGTATCGGCATGCCCAACAGCATCGTCGGCGTCTATGCCGGCGATGCCGCCGAATTCGCCAAGGCGCTCGCCGGACAGCCCTGGCTGCTGCTTGCTGCCGTGATCACCATCTACATCGTGCTGGGCGTGCTCTATGAGAGCTACATCCATCCGATCACGATCCTCTCGACACTGCCCTCGGCCGGCGTCGGTGCGATCCTGGCGCTGATGCTGTGCGGTCAGGATCTCTCGGTGATCGGCCTGATCGGCATCATCCTCCTGATGGGCATCGTCAAGAAGAACGCGATCATGATGATCGACTTCGCGCTGGAGGCCGAGCGCCGGCAGGGCATGTCGCCGAACGAGGCGATCGTGCAGGCGTGTCTCTTGCGCTTTCGTCCCATCATGATGACGACGCTGGCGGCGCTGTTCGGCGCGCTGCCGCTCGCGATCGAGAGCGGCACCGGCGCCGAGCTGCGCTTCCCGCTCGGCGTCTCCATCATCGGCGGCCTGCTGCTGAGCCAGCTCCTGACGCTCTACACCACCCCCGTGATCTATCTCGCGCTCGACCGCATCAACCGCCGCCTCGAGCAGGCGCTGCCGCCCGCCGAATCCGGCGGACCGCCGGTCGCCGGCGCGACCGAGGGGATGCAGTGATGGCGTCGATCTCGGAGCCCTTCATCCGCCGGCCGGTCGCGACCACGCTGCTGTCGATTGGGTTGTTCCTGCTGGGTGTCGTCGCCTACCATTTCCTTCCCGTCGCCTCGGTCCCGAACGTCGATTTCCCTGCCATTTTCGTCTCGGCCAGCCGGCCCGGCGCCGATCCGTCCGTGATGGCGGCCACGGTGGCTTCGCCACTGGAGCGGCGGCTGGGCGAGATCGCCGGCATCAACCAGATCACCTCGACCTCGACCCTCGGCACGACCAGCATCCAGCTCCAGTTCGACATCGGCCGCAACATCGACAAGGCGGCACGCGACGTGCAGGCGGCGATCAATGCCGCGATGGTCGACCTGCCGAGCGACCTGCCGACGCTGCCCCGCTTCCGCAAGGCGAACACGGCCGGCGCGCCGGTTTTCGTGCTGGCGCTGACCTCGAAGACGCTGTCGGCAAGCGCGATCTACGACGTCGCCGATACCGTGCTGGCGCAGCGCATCTCGCAGGTGCCGGGCGTCGGTGACGTCACCGTGTCCGGTGCCGACCAGCCGGCCGTGCGGGTGCAGCTCAACCCCGTGGCGCTGTCGAACGCCGGTATCGCCACCGACGACGTCCGGACCGCGATCATCAACGCCAACCCGCTCGGTCCGGTCGGCATTTTCGAAGGCGAACGCCAGAGCGAGACGCTGGCACTCAATCGGCAGATGCGCACCGCGAAAGAGTTCCGCGACATCATCATCAAGAGCTCCAACGGCAATTTCGTGCGGCTCTCGGACGTCGCCGACATCGAGGATTCCGTCCGCAACGCCCGCTCGATCGCCTGGTTCAACAAGCAGCCGGCGGTGCTGATCCAGATCACCAAGCAGGGCGATGCCAACGTCATCGACACCGTCGACAGGGTGAAGGCGCTGATCCCGGCGCTGAAGCAGTGGATACCGGCCGGCGTCGAGGTCTCCACTTTGGTCGACCGCACCGGCACGATCCGCGCCAGCGTGCTGGACATGCAGTGGACCCTGCTGGCGACCGCGTTCCTGGTGATGGCCGTGGTGTTCGTGTTCCTGCGACGGCTGACCCCGACGATCGCGGCCGGCATCTCGGTGCCGCTGGCGCTGGCCGGCACCTGCGCCGGCATGTGGGTCGCGGGCTTCTCGATTGACAATCTGTCGCTGATGGCGCTGGCGATTTCCGTCGGCTTCGTGGTCGACGACGCCATCGTCATGATCGAGAACATGTACCGCAACCTCGAGCATGGCATGCGGCCGTTCCGGGCGGCGCAAGAGGGCGCGAAGCAGATCGGCTTCACGGTGGTCTCGATCAGCCTGTCGCTGATCGCGGCGTTCACGCCGCTGATCTTCATGGACGGCATCGTCGGCCGGCTGCTGCGCGAGTTCTCGCTGACGCTGACCTTCGCCATCCTGGTCTCGACGCTGGTGTCGCTCACGGTCACGCCGATGATCTGCGCCCATTACATCCGGCAGACCACGTCAGGCACCGCGACCCTGTTCGACCGCGTCGTCGAAGGCTCGCTGTCGCGCCTCGTCGCCTTCTACGCCCGCACCTTGCGCACCGTGCTGGAGTTCCCGCTGCTGACGCTGCTGGTGTTCTTCGCCACCATCGCGCTCACGGTGACGCTCTACATCAAGGTCCCCAAGGGATATTTCCCGACGGACGATTCCGGTTTCATCATCGGCGCGACGCGCGCCTCGGCCGACATCTCGTTCCAGTCGATGCTCGGCCTGCAGCAGCGGCTGGCCGACATCGTGATGAAGGATCCGGCCGTGGCCGGCATCGGCTCGTCCGTCGGCGCTGGAGGCGGACCGGGGGGAGCGACCTCAAACCGCGGCATCATGTACATCAGCCTGAAGCCGCCTGAGGAGCGCGACCACGTCTCGACGCAGGTCGTGATCGACCGCCTCAGGCGGGCGCTATACCCCGTCCCCGGCATCCGGCTCTTCATGTTCGCCGCCCAGGACGTGCGCGCCGGCGGACGACAGAGCGATTCCGATTACCAGTACACGCTGACCAGCACCGATCTCGGCCTGTTGCAGAAATGGGCGCCGATCGTGGCCAAACGCATGGAGAGCGTGGAGGGCATCACCGACATCTCCAGCGATCGCGACCCCGGCGGGCTTCAGCTCACGCTTTCCATCGACCGCCAGAAAGCCTCGGCGCTCGGCGTCAGGGTCCAGGACATCGACAATGCGCTCAACAATGCATTCGCGCAGCGGCAGATCTCGATCATCTATACCCAGCGCAACCAATACATGATCGTGCTGGAGATCGACCCGAAATTCCAGGTCGATCCCTCCAACCTCGACCGCATCTATGTCGCCGGCGCGGGCGACGCCCAGGTGCCGCTCTCGGCCGTGGTGCATGCGACGCGCGGGCTCGCCGCGCTGGCGGTCTATCACTCGCAGTCGTTCCCTTCGACCACGGTATCGTTCAACCTGCTGCCGGACGTGCCGCTGCAGACCGCGACGCAGAACATCCAGCGCGCGGTCGAGGAATTGCACATGCCAGAGGGCATTCGCGGCAGCTTCGACGGCAATGCCGGAGACTTTGCCAGGACCAGCGGCCGTCAGCCGCTCCTGATCCTCGGCGCGCTGGTCGCGATGTATATCGTGCTGGGGGTGCTCTACGAGAGCCTTGCCCATCCGCTCACGATCATCTCGACACTGCCCTCGGCCGGGCTCGGCGCACTGCTCGCCCTGCAGATCACCAACACGCCGCTGACGGTGATCGCCTTCGTCGGCATCATCCTGCTCATCGGCATCGTCAAGAAGAACGGCATCATGATGGTCGACTTCGCGCTCGACGCCGAACGCCGGCGCGGCCTGTCCTCGGCAGAAGCGATCTTCGAGGCCTGCCAGGCGCGCTTCCGCCCGATCCTGATGACGACCATGGCGGCGCTGTTCGCCGGCATTCCGCTCGTAGTGGCGACCGGTCCCGGCACGGAGCTGCGCCGCCCGCTCGGCATCACCATCATCGGCGGCCTGTTCGTCTCGCAGATCCTGACGCTCTACACCACGCCCGTGATCTATCTTCTGATCGACCGCCTGCGGCGCCGTTCCGAGCCGCGTCCGCTGGCTGTACCGGCGGAATAGGTTGTTGAAGCGCCGCGCGAAGCGTATAGCGCGCCCATGTCGAACCCAGCAGATACGGCCGTTGCCGATCCCATTCCCGAATGCCCGCACTGCCAGAAGCCGATGCCGCTGTGCATCTGCGACAGCGTCACGCCGATCGAAAACCGGCTGTCGCTCCTGATCCTCCAGCATCCGCAGGAGCAGGACAGGGCGCTCGGCACCGCGCGGCTGCTTGCCAAGCACTTCGCCGATGCCACAGTGAGGGTCGGCCTGTCCTGGCCGAGCTTGTCCAAGGCGCTGGGGCGGCCGGTCGAGAACGCCTCGCACTGGGCCGTGCTCTACCTCGGCTCGGCGCGCGCGGCCGATCTCGAGGCCGAAGGTGAGATCGTCGCTCTCAACCGCAAGGGCGAGGTCGCGGAGAACCAGCGCGCGATCCTCGCCAAGCTCGAGGGCGTGGTGCTGCTCGACGGCACCTGGAGCCAGGCCAAGGCCTTGTGGTGGCGCAATCCGTGGATGCTCAAGTGCCAGCGCGTGATCCTCAATCCGGCGCACCCCTCGCGTTACGGACGTCTGCGCCGCGAGCCGCGCAGCGACGGGCTCTCGACCATCGAGGCTGCCGCGACGATCCTCGCGGGGCTCGAGCGGCGCCCTGACATCGCCGACACGCTGCATGCGAGTTTTGAGCGGTTGTTGACCCGATACCGCGAGGTCCAGGCCGAGATGCCGGAATTGGCGCCCAAACCTGCCCCGAAGGGCCACCGGCGCGACTTCCGGCGTCGCAAACGCGCCTGACTTCGATCCACACCGGAAGAGCCCGTTGTCGCCACGGTCGGACGAAGGCGGTTGCCTAAACGCTTCATCCCCTATATTGCTCCGCCCTTACGGGGCCACGTGGCGGAGTGGTTACGCAACGGTCTGCAAAACCGTGTACACCAGTTCAATTCTGGTCGTGGCCTCCATCGCAACCTTCTGATTTCCCAGGGCAAACTGTCATCACCGCGAGTTCCGCCGAACGCGCGGATGAGACTTGCTGCGCCTTGGCCACCGGGTTTGCCCGGGGGGGCGATTCAGGCCCGGTGGCATAGACTTCGCATCTGCGAAGAGATGCATTCAAAACCCTGAAGCTGGAGAGCACGTGGGCGAGATCGTCCGATTTGTTCCGAAATCCGAGCTGGAGCGGGCTCGCCTCATTCGCGAGGCTCGCGCGATCTATGACAGCATCTTTCCGCCGGCTGCACCCGACCCGGCGCCGCAGGACGGCGAGGAACGCGTCAAGAGTTGATCGTGGTCGCGCCCGGCCCGGGCTCGATAATGCCAAAGCGCCCGCGAGGGGGCCGCATCCGGTCAGGCAAAAGCGCCCTCAGCAGGCCGCATACCAGCCGTCGGGGAAGGGCAGGAGGGGCCAAGCGCCCTCGTTGTCGTTGGCGGCCTTTGGAGTCGTCCTGGGCGTCGCGTCGAAACTCCACGAGCGGGGCACGAATTCCTCCTCCGGCGTGGGAGCCTGATCCTCAAGGACCATGACGTCCCGGACGGCATCCAGCAGCAAGTTGAATTCGGCTTCGCTCATCACACCCTCCGGAACGCGGATGAAGCAATGTCGCAAAGCCGGCTTGTTTTCGGATTGACCCGATCGCTCGCATTTTAACGATCCGGCGATCGGGACCCGATTGGTTAGCGGTTCCTGAAAAAGTCCCGCGCGATTCCTATGTGCCGCCACGACATCGTTGGTGTGAAAGAGATCACATTCCCACTGGCTTATTTCTCCTGGCTCTTCGCACCAAAGTCGCCCGCGCAGGCCGGGCGGGCAGGGCAGGACAGGGCAGCGACGGGCCTGCACCCCTGACGTTTACCGCCTCTGCGCCGGCGAGAATGCCCAAACGTCCGCGCCATCACGACCTGCTTGCGCCGCAACCGGTCCAGCCTCAGCGAGGCCTGTCGCGCGGTGTTCGAGCAAGCTGGCGGGCTGAGTTGTGCGGCCTGTGGGTTTGTGCGCAGCAAGTACCTCGCACGGGCTCACGAATCCGGCATAGTGAGCCTGTGGATATGCTGCGGACAGGCTGTGTAGGGCCGGTGATTTGCTGCGGATGCCGACCGTAGATGCTTCTGTCCGGGGCCGCATCTCCATCGGTAAATGTCACATCTCTGTCAAATCACCTCACCAAATGATTCTCTGACCGGACAGTTTCGCTGTGGCAGCCGGGATCATTTGGCTCTCCCGAACTCGAAAATCCCGCCCCCGCGCCGCTTCATGGCTTGCGAACAGTTTTTGTGCAGCCGTTTGCTCAAACGCCGGGCGCACTCCATCCAATTTTTTGTACGTCCGCGGACAAGCTTTTCGCAGCGCACTCCCGCACCCTTCCGCCCCGATCACTGGACCATGGCAGGCGCCATGACATTTCGGAGGAACTGGCGAGATGGAGAAATCGGTTGGGCCCCAGGCGCGGCGGGGATTGGCGCGCGCATCATTGCCACGGCGCAAGCTCATGCTCGGCGCCGCCATTGCTTTCGGCCTCGTCGTCGCCACGCCGCTGAGCGCGCGGGCCGCAGCGCCCGCTGCCTGCGCCGCGCTTCAGGAAAAGTATCCGGACTGGAAGGGCAAGACGCTCGTCAACGCCATCAACCCGCACACGCCCGGCTATGAGACGATCGATCCCAAGGATCCCAGCAAGTATATCGGCTTCGACATCGATCTCGGCGAAGCCATCGGCGAATGTCTCGGCTTCAAGCTGACCTACAAGGCGGTGACGTTCGCGGCGCTCCTGACCACGCTCGCCGCGGGACAGGCCGACATCGTGATCTCCGACATCTACGCCACCAAGGAGCGCGCCAAGGCCGCCGACTTCATCACCTACTCGAAGGTGTTCGACGGCGTGCTGGTCGCCAAGGGCAATCCGAAAGGCATCAACGGCATCAACATGTCGCTGTGCGGCGCCGCTGCTGCCGAAAACACCGGCTATGTCGAGGTGCCCCTGATCCAGGCGTTGATCCCGGAGTGCAAGAAGGCCGGCAAGCCCGAACCGACCATCCAGCTCTACGACAACAACGCCAACTGCATTCAGGCCATCCTCGCCGGCCGTGCCGACACCTACATCAACGACGTCAACACCGTCGACAGCGCCGTTAAAGCCTATCCGGACAAGCTGGAGAAGGCGATCGCGGTGACGATCCCGTATTCCGTCGGCATCGCCGTGCCCAAGAACAAGCCGAAATTCCGCGACGCCGTGCTCGCCGCGCTGATCGAGGTGCAGAAGGCCGGCACGCACATGGAGCTTCTGAAGAAGCACGGGCTCGATGTGAACAACTTCATGGAGCCGGAAATTCTCACGGCCGACTGATGTCGCTGTTCCTCCACTACCTGAGCATGCCGTATCTGCTCGCGGGCATCGAGCTCACCCTCGAGGTGACTGCCCTCGGGCTCGGCGGCGGATTGATCCTCGGATTGATCCTCGCCGGAATGCAGCTCTCCCGCTTCTGGCCCCTGGCGGCGATCGCCAGGGCCTATACCGTGATCTTCCGCGGCACGCCGCTGATCCTTCAGATGGTGTTCGCCTACGACGCGCTGCCGCATATCGGCATCAAGCTGCCGGCGGTGCTGGCCGCCGGCCTCGCGCTCGCCTGCAACGAGGCGCCGTTCATCGCGGAGATGCTGCGCGCCGGCGTGCTCGGTGTCGACCGCGGGCAGCTGACGGCGGGGCAGGCCCTCGGCATGACGCCGTCAGTGCTGATGCGCAGGATCATCGCGCCGCAGGCCATCCGCACCATGATCCCGGCCTTCGGCAACGAGGCGGTGAGTGCGCTGAAGAATTCCTCGCTCGCCTCCGTCGTCGCGGTGCAGGAGCTGACCTTGCGCTCGACGCAGCTGGCGTCCTCGACCTTCGATTTCTTCTCGATCTTCTTCGCCTCGGGTCTGCTCTATCTCGTTCTGACCACGGCCATCAGCGTCATCCAGCTCTTCGTCGAATGGTGGCTCGATCTCGACCGCACCACGCGCCGCGAGCGCAAGCTCGCCGATTATCTGCCCTGGCGCCGCGTCGATCTGGTCTCCAAGGTCGAACTCGCCGATGCGACCGTCGCCGATCCCGAGCCCGCGCCAGCAGAGCTCGCGGCCACTCCGCCGCTGGCCCTGACCCGCGAGGAGCGCGCCCGCCGCGCCGCGACGATTGCGCGCAACAATATCGCGGTCGAAGTGAAGGACCTCACCAAGAGCTACGGCTCGCAGAAGGTGCTCGGCGGTCTCGACCTCACGGTGCGCATCGGTGAAGTGGTCGCGCTGCTCGGCCCCAGCGGCTCTGGCAAGAGCACGCTGCTTCGCTGCATCAACCACCTCGAGAACTGGGACGCCGGAACCGTGCGCGTCGGCGGCCGGCGCCTCGGCTTCAGCGAGAATGGCAAGCCGCTGTCGCCGCGGGCGATTGCCAATGAGCGCGCCAGCGTCGGCGTCGGCATGGTGTTCCAGCAGTTCAATCTGTTCGCGCATCTGTCGGCGAAGGAGAACATCGCCGGTCCCCTGCGCTGGGTTCACGGCATGACCCGCATCGACGCCGACCGCCGCGCGGCCGAGCTGCTCGACCGCGTCGGGCTCTCGCATCGCGCCCACACGCTGCCGCGGCATCTGTCCGGCGGCCAGCAGCAGCGCGTCGCCATCGCCCGCGCGCTGGCGCCGAACCCGAGCGTGCTGCTGCTGGACGAGCCGACCTCGGCGCTCGATCCGGAGCTGGTCAACGAGGTGCTGGAGGTGATCCGCCGACTCGCCATCGACGACGGCCTCACCATGATCATCTCGACGCACCAGATCCGTTTCGCTGACGAGGTCGCCGACCGTGTCGCCTTCCTGAGCGGCGGCGCGATCATCGAGGAGGGGCCGGCGCACGAGGTGCTCTCCAATCCCCGCAATCCGCTGACGGCGCGATTCCTCAGCGTGATGGAAGCCGACAAGACTCCGGAGGCGGTGCGATGAGCGGCGCATCCGCAAGGTTCAAGACTCCCGAAGAGGCCATCTGATGAAGCATGTCACGCTGCCGGTTTCGCCGAAAACCGTCCACTGGGGCTATTTCTCCAAGACAGTCGCGCCGGCCCTGACGCTGCGCTCAGGTGATCGCGCCACCATCGAGACACTGACCCATCATGCCAATGACGATTACGAGCGCATGATCCAGGGCGATCCCGGCGCCGAGAGCGTGTTCCAGTGGACGCGCGAGCACAAGGCTGTCGCGCGCCGCGGCTCCGGCCCGACGGAGGGCCCGTTCATTCGCGGCGCGGGCGAGGGGATCGGCGTGCATTTGCTCACCGGACCGGTCGCAATCGAAGGCGCCGAGCCCGGCGACATTCTGGAAGTGCGCATCCTCGACGTCCGGCCACGGCCGAGCTGCAGCGCCTGCCATGCCGGCCGCTGCTTCGGCTCCAACGTAGCAGCCAATTGGGGCTTTCACTATCACGACCTGATCGAGGAGCCGAAGCCGCGCGAGGTCGTCACCATCTTCGAGCTGGACACCTCCGGCGAGCCCTACGCGAAGGCGGTCTACAACTATGTCTGGACGCCACAGACCGACCCTGACGGCATCGTGCATCCGACCATCGACTATCCCGGCGTGCGCGTCGATCACGCCACCATCAGGAAGCGCGAGAACATCCTCTCCAGCGTGAAGGTGCCGGCGCGACTGCATTTCGGCACGATGGGCCTCGCGCCGTCGGAGGCCGATTTCGTCAGCTCGATCCCGCCGAGCTACACCGGCGGTAACATCGACGACTGGCGCATCGGAAAAGGCGCGCGGATGTTCTATCCGGTTGCCGTTCCCGGCGCCTATTTCTCGGTCGGCGATCCCCACGCCGCGCAGGGCGATAGCGAGCTCGGCGGCACCGCGATCGAGACCTCGCTGACCGGCGACTTCGAGTTCATCCTGCACAAGAAGGCCGACCTTGCCGGCACCAGCCTCGAAGGCCTCGACCACCCGATGCTGGAGACCGACCACGCCTGGTCGTTCTACGGCTTCACCTATCCGAACTATCTCGCCACGCTCGGCGCCGATGCACAAACCGAGATTGCCAATCACTCCAGTCTCGACCGTGCGATGCGCGATGCATTCAGAAAGCTCCGCCGCTTCCTGATGACTGTGCATCGCCTCAGCGAGGACGAGGCGATCTCGCTGATGTCGGTCGGGGCCGATTTCGGCGTCACCCAGGTCGTCGACGCCAATTGGGGCGTCCACGGCACGATCCGCAAGAACATCTTCCGGTGCGACTGAACCTCTCCCCTTCGTCATTCCGGGGCGACGCAACGCGTCGAACCCGGAATCCATCGCACCACCGTCTTCTGCGCGCAATGGATTCCGGGTTCGCACTTGCGCGCGCCCCGGAATGACGAAGGGGGATCGCCATACTCTAACACTTTGAAGAACAGTCCAATTCCCGGGTGAACACTTGACCAACGAACCTCGTCTTCGGCCCGTCGCTGCGACGGATGACCGCGTGCGTCTGGCACGGAGGTTGCTTCGATCGACTGCAATCTGGGTCGATCCGATGAGCTTCCGCCCGTTCACGAGCGAGTCCTACGCGCAAGACGACCGCCCGGAAGCCTGGCGGGACGTGCTGGCTGCGGTCGGCCTGCAGCCGGCGGGTGGCCATAGCGTATTGGACGGACACGCGACCGCATCGCACCGGCACGCCGCCGGTGTCGCGCTGACGCGCATGGCTGCGGGTGCGCAGAGCGTCGTTCCGCTCTCACGAGCAAGCGACGACCTTCCCATCGCGCTGATGCCGGTCGAGGACGGCATGGTGCTGAAGAGCGCCGGCAGTCATCGTATCGTTCCGGTCGGTCATCTCGTGCTGCTGCCGCGCAGCGGCGATTGGAGCATCGTGTTCCAGCGCGACATGCGCGCCATCGTGCTGTCGGTGACGTCGGAGGCGCTGCATGGCCGCCTTTCGGGCAAGCCGCGGCTCGGCGGGCCGCGCGTCGTTCCGCCCAGCGGCTTTGCCGACGTCTTCTCCCGTCTGCTCGATGCCACTGCACGGACGCTCGACACCCTGAGCGATCCGGAATGGAATTCGGTCGCGCAATCCTTCGTCGATCTGCTGCTGACGCTGGTGCATCAGCTGGCGTCCTCGGCCTCCGATGCTGGATCGAGCGCGACGCAGGCCGCGCTGCTGCACCGGATCTGCCAGACCATCGAGCGTCGCCTCGACGATCCCGATCTGGTGCCGGCGCGCGTCGCGCAGGCCGAGGGAATTTCCGAACGCTACCTGCAAAAGCTGTTCGAGACGGTCGGCGACAATTTCACCCACTACGTTCGCGAGCGCCGCCTCCAGCGCGCCTGGGCCGACCTATCCAACCCAGCCGAGGCGCATCGCTCGATCTCGGAGATCGCCTACGCCTACGGTTCTGGCGACTCCGCGCATTTCAGCCGCGCCTTCCGGCATCGCTTCGGCCTGCCGCCGCGCGAGTTTCGCCAGCAGGAGGCGGAGCGCGCGACGGCACAGCACGGCGTCGCCGGCCAGCGCGGCTGGCCGCAGGAGGCACTGGCGCAGCTTCGCGTCCATCAAAGCGTGGAGACGCGCAGCAGTGTCGCCTGCGCGGGCGCCGAGGCGCGCACGACCGCCGAACGCCGTCATCACCATCTGCCGGTCGAGGCCAGCCGCGTCCATTGGGGTTATTTCAGCCGCTCGCTGCCGCCGCAGATCGAGATCGCCTCGGGCGACACCATCACCATCGAGACGCTGACGCAGCACGCCTCCGACGATCCCGAGTTGATGATATCAGGCGATGCCGCCGCCGAAAGCGTGTTCGGCTGGACGCGGGACAGGAAGAACGTCGACCGCCGCGGCGCAGGGCCCATGGATGCCAGCGTGTTCGGCCGCGGTGCCGGCGAGGGCTTTGGCGTGCACATCTGCACCGGACCCGTCGCTGTGAAGGACGCCCAGCCAGGTGACGTGCTGGAGGTGCGCATCCTCGACATCGTGCCACGGACGAGCCGCAATCCGAACCATGCGGGCCGCGTGTTCGGCTCCTCGGTCGCGGCGTGGTGGGGCTATCACTACAACGAGTTTCTCGGCGGTCCGAAGCCGCGCGAAGCGGTTACCATCTACGAGATCTTCGACGACGCCGAGGTGCCGCACGCCCGTGCGCTCTATTCCTACCGCTGGGAGCCGCAGACCGATCCGTTTGGTGTCGTGCACACCACCTACGATTACCCCGGCGTTCCCGTCGCACCCGCCACGAACAAGCGCCGCCATGGCGTACTCGACGGCATCAAGATCCCCCTGCGTCCGCATTTCGGCGTGATCGCTGTGGCGCCGCGCGAGGTCGATTTCGTCGATTCCGTGCCGCCATCCTATTTCGGCGGCAATCTCGACAATTGGCGGCTGGGGAAGGGAGCAGCCGTGTATCTTCCGGTCTCCGTTCCCGGTGCGCTGCTGTCGGTCGGCGATCCCCATGCCGCGCAGGGCGACGGCGAGCTCAGCGGCACCGCAATCGAGTGCTCGATGACCGGTACCTTCGAGGTGATCCTGCACAAGAAGGCCGATCTCGCCGGCCAGCCCTTCGCCGATCTCTCTTACCCCCTGATCGAGACCGAGACCGATTGGGTGCTGACAGGCTTCAGCCACCCGAACTATCTCGCGGAGTTCGGCGCCCAAGGGCAGAGCGAAGTCTACGCCAAGTCCTCGCTCGACCTCGCCATGAAGGACGCGTTCCGCAAGATGCGGCGCTTCCTGATGAACGTCAAAGGCCTCAGCGAGGACGAGGCGATCGCGCTGATGTCGGCCGCCGTCGATTTCGGCGTGACGCAGGTGGTCGACGGCAATTGGGGCGTGCACGCCATCCTCAGCAAGCGCCTGTTTCAGGACGCATCTTGACAAGGACACCCAAGTGAAATTCCACATGATCAGCGGCGGACCGAAGCCGGTCGCGCCTTTCAGCCATGCGGTCGAGACCGATGGCTTCGTCTTCGTCACGGGCCAGATGCCGGACACGCCGCAGGCGCCGGGCGTGCTGCCCGAGGGCATCGTCGCGCAGACCCGCGCCGTGATGGAGAACCTGAAAGTGGTGCTCGCCGGCCTCGATCTCGGCCTCGAGCACGTCGTGATGACGCGCGTGTATCTGACCCGCTTCAAGGAGGACTATGCCGCAATGAACGAGACCTACCGCACGTTCTTCGCACCGGATCGCCTGCCGGCCCGCACCTGTGTCGGCGTCACCGGGCTTGCCTACGATGCGCTGATCGAAATCGATCTGGTATGCCGGCGGCCGTGATCAAGATGCAGCAGAGCTCGGGCGAGACGTTGCGAGCGTAGCGCAAGCATCCAGAACCCATCCTCGAAAGTCCCCGAAGGGAGGCCGTTCCAGACCTTCCTCAAGGCGCGTTGCGGATGATGACGAATTCGTCCTTTGCAAGCGCAAGCGGCTTTGTTATACGCAGCCGCGCGCGAACGAACGGTTCGCCTTTTCCTCGGTAGCTCAGCGGTAGAGCATCCGACTGTTAATCGGATGGTCGCTGGTTCGAATCCAGCCCGGGGAGCCAAATTTTGCCGACAATTCAGTGATTTACACCCGCATCCTAATGCGGCGAGCGATCTTCTTAGCCTGATTTTGGAGTACGGCCTCCGTAATCCAGCGTGGAATCACGCTTGAACAGATGTGTGCGCGGGCGCGGTGGCGCCATGCGGACGGCGCCAAATCGACTCAATTCAAATCGAGCATTGACCCGCCGGACATTTACGGAGCTTATTCCATGTCAGACATCCAGGCCGACCGTTCTCTCATGGCCCCCTCGATTCTGCCGGCCGACGTTCCCGAACTCAGCGACGACGAATGCATCGCCCGTCTGGCGCGCGCGGTCGAGACGCCGGATTCGGCACGGCTGGACGAGGTCGCCGCTCTGATCGGCCGCCTCGCGGTGGCGATCGAGTAGGACTGGTCGATCCTCCGATTGGGCAGTTGCGGAAGCCTTGGCCTGTCGGGGCCAACGGCCATGTTGCGTTTTGACCGAGCATGCTCCAAAGATGCCGCGAATTTCTTCCGCGGCATCGTCCGCATTGCAGGGTCCGCAAATGTCCGGTTTCTCGACCGCGCGCCAGAAAATGGTCGATGGCCAGGTGCGCACCAGTGACGTCACCGATCGTCGTGTTCTCGATGCCATGCTCACGGTTCCGCGCGAGGCCTTCGTGCCTGCCGCCCGGCAGGCGCTGGCCTATCTCGATCTCGACCTCGACGTGAGCGAAGGCGGCGCCAAGCGGTTCCTGATCAAGCCGGCGCTCACCGGCAAGCTGCTTCAGGCCGCCGAAATCGGCGAGGGCGACAGCGTGCTGGTCGTCGGCTGCGCCACGGGCTACCTCGCGGCGCTGACCGCCAAGCTTGCGCGGCAGGTCGCCGCGACCGAGTGCGATTCGGCCTTGGCCGCGAAAGCCAAGGATGCCTTCACCGCCCTGGGGCTTGCCAATGCTACCTGCCGGGCGGCGGCGTGCCCCGAAGGGGAACCTTCTGCCGCTCCCTATGACGTCATCGTCCTCAACGGAGCGGCCGAGGTGATGCCGGAAGCCCTGCTCGGGCAGCTGAAGGAGGGGGGGCGTCTGGTGGGGGTGTCGGCCGAATCCAGGCCGCCGCGGGCCTTGATCGTGACCCGTACCCACGGTGAATTCGGCCATCGGGCCCTGTTCGATGCCGCAGCCCCGGTCCTTCCCGGGCTGGAACGGGCCGCCGCCTTCGTGTTCTGACGGGCCAAAGCCCGCCAAAATCCCGTTCCGAATCAGAAGTGTGGCAGGGATGCTGCACGTGAAGAGTTTCCGCTGAGAACCACCCTCAGGTAGTTCCGTCGCGCTTGCCCCCGTCCTATGTTGCAGCGGGGCGATGACTCCTCGTAGACGGTAAACCCAGCTCGTGGGCACGGGGTGGGCGTTAGATGAACGGAATTTAAGGGATGCATGGGGTGAAGCTCTTCACCGGAGCTGCGGTTTCGGTCCTGCTGCTGGCGCTTGCCGGGCCGACGCCTGCCTTGGCGGAGACGATGGAAGGCGCGCTCGTGCGTGCCTATCAGGACAATCCGCAGCTCAACGCGCAGCGCGCCCAGGTGCGTGTGACCGACGAAAACGTGCCTCAGGCACTGTCCGGGTATCGCCCGAGAGTTTCGCTGACTGCGAGCGCCGGCTATCAATATCAGGACATATTGAGCGCGCCGGGCACTGGACCAATCAACGGGACGACCGTCCCCCGCAGCGCCGCCGTTACCATTCAGCAGTCTCTGTACAACGGCAACCAAACCGCCAACCGGGTTCGGGGCGCAGAGCATCAGGTCTCCGGCGCGCGCGAGGGGCTGCGCAATCTCGAGCAAAGTGTTCTGTTCTTGGCGGCGCAGACGTACATGGACTATCTGCGCGATTCGGCGACGGTCGAGGTCAACAAGAGCAACGTCCGGGTCCTCGAGCAGACGTTGAAGCAGACCCGCGACCGCTTCAACGTCGGCGAAGTCACTCGCACCGACGTGGCGCAATCGGAAGCGCAGTTGGCTGCAGGACGAACGTTGGAGCAGCAGTCTGAGGCCACGCTGACGGCGACGCGCGCGACCTATCGCCGTGTGATCGGCAACGACCCTGTCAACCTTGCGCCCGGCTCGCCGGTGGATCGTTTGCTGCCGCCGTCGCTGGCAAAAGCGGTCGAGCTTGCGCTTATTGAGAACCCGACAGTCACAGCAGCGATGTTCGGCATCGATGTCGCTTATATGAGCGTGAAGATCAATGAAGGCGCGCTGCTGCCGACGGTCACATTGCAAGCGACCGCCCAGCAGGCAAACGAACAGACTTTGATTCAAAACAGGGCGTTCAGCGCCTCTGCTGTCGCGCAAGCTTCGTGGCAGCTCTATGCGGGCGGCTCCGAATATTCCCTGATCCGGCAGTCCAAGGAGTCGCTGGCCCAGCAGCGTCTTACGCTTGATCAGACTCGTGACCAGGCTCGCGCTGACACCGCATCTGCCTGGGGCCTGCTCCAGGCATCCAAAGCGCAGGTGACGTCCGCACAAGCCCAGGTGACGGCATCCGAGATCGCGCTGAACGGTGTGCGCGAGGAGGCAAAGGCCGGGCAGCGCACCACGCTCGACGTTCTCAATGCGCAGCAGGCGCTGGTCAACGCCCGCATCAATCTCGTGAACGCGCAGCATGATCGCGTTGTGAATTCCTACAGGGTCCTCAGTACCGTTGGCCGCCTGTCGCCGCAGGTGCTTGGTCTGCGGACCACAACCTACGACCCCAGCGTTCACTATCATCAGGTACGCGACAGCTGGGCCGGCGTGCGTACGCCCGACGGACGCTGATCCTCCCAAAACGCGATGCGATCAGGATGAATCGCCATCGCGCTTTAGGTTTTTGTTCAAGCACGATCTTTTCGGAATACCTCTCCGGATCGTGCCTTGGTGATTCGGGCGACCTCGCCGACAGCCGAGGTCGACCGGTGCTTTGCTTGCAATCGTCAAAATCCCTGACATAGCCTTGCCAGAATAATGCGGGTCGATTCGGCCCCGCGTTGATGTCGTGTGCGTAATGCTTGAGTGCCGGCGCGGGGGCGCACCGCTGCACGTTGAGCCGTGATCTGGGGACAAGTCGGGCTGCCGCGACGAAAATGAGGGGCCTCCCGTCCGGAACCGGCCAATCCTGTCGTGCTTGGTGGTAAAACGACGCATGCGAGGGCGTTGATGATGTGGAGTCGGAGATGACGCAGCCTGCAAAGGTCACAGAACCCTCGATGGAGGAGATTCTGGCCTCGATCCGGCGCATCATTGCCGACGATGAGGCAAAGCCCCCGCCGGCTGAGGCCGCCCAGCTCGAGAAGGCCGCAGCGCCCGCGACGCCGCCGAAGCCGCAGGCAATGAACGACATCCCGCCATCCAAGGTCGCGCCCGCAAAATCTGCTGCCGAGAAGCCGGCGCCGCCAGTTGCGAAGCCGGCTCCGCCGCCGCCACCCGCGCCCGCGGCGGACGCCACCAACAACCAGGACGATATCGACGCGCTGCTGGCCGGGCTCGACGCGGCCACACCTGCGCCCGAGGTCCGCGCTCCCGAGCCAGAACCAGAACCCGATGTGCTCGAATTGACGGACGAGATGGCGGTGGATCCGACACCGCCTCCGCCGCCGCCCAGCTTCCGCAAGGTCGAGCCGCGCGACGATCTCGAATTCGCCGAATCGCCCCCGCCACGGCCTACACCGCCGCCGTCCTACGCGCCGGTGGACTTTGACGCCCCGCCGCTGCCGCCGCAGCAGCCGATCCTCGCGCAATCGACGGTCTCCGCGGTCGAATCCGCCTTCAACTCCCTGGCCCACACGGTGCTCAGCAGCAATGCACGGACGCTGGAGGACCTGGTCAAGGAGATGCTGCGGCCGATGCTGAAGTCCTGGCTCGACGACAACCTGCCGGGCCTCGTTGAACGCATCGTGAAGGCCGAAATCGAGCGGGTCTCGCGCGGCGGCCGCTGAGAAGGGCCATACGGCCCCGATATAGCCCCGCTCGTACGCCATATTGGGCTCGTCGACCGGGCCGGAAAACCCGTGCGCTGACGTTTTCGTTGACTTGGCCCACTCGCGCGGCTTTCTAGCTGCCCCATGATCGAGAAAAATTACCAGCCCGCCGATATCGAAGCCCGCATGTCCGTCGTGTGGGAAGATGGCCTTGCCTTCAAGGCCGGTCGCCCCGACCGGCGTGATGCCGTGCCCTTCACCATCGTGATCCCGCCGCCGAACGTGACGGGTTCGCTGCACATGGGCCACGCCCTCAACAATACGCTGCAGGACATCCTGTGCCGGTTCGAGCGCATGCGCGGCCGCGACGTGCTGTGGCAGCCCGGTACCGACCATGCCGGTATCGCCACCCAGATGGTGGTCGAGCGGCAGCTGATGGAGCGTCAGCAGCCCGGCCGCCGCGAGATGGGCCGCGCGAAGTTCCTCGAGCGGGTCTGGCAATGGAAGGCCGAGAGCGGCGACACCATCATCAACCAGCTCAAGCGGCTCGGCGCGTCCTGCGACTGGTCGCGCGAGCGCTTCACCATGGACGAGGGCCTGTCGAAAGCCGTCGTCAAGGTGTTCGTCGAACTGCACCGCGAGGGACTGATCTACAAGGACAAGCGGCTGGTGAACTGGGACACCAAGCTCTTGACCGCGATCTCGGATCTCGAGGTGCAGCAGACCGAGGTCAAAGGCCACCTCTGGTACCTGCGCTATCCGATCGAGGGCAAGAATTTCAACCCCGAAGATCCCTCGAGCTTCATCGTCGTCGCGACCACGCGTCCCGAGACCATGCTCGGCGATACCGGCGTTGCCGTGCATCCCGAGGATGAGCGCTATCAGAAGCTGATCGGCAAAAACGTCATCCTGCCGCTGGTCGGCCGCAAGATTGCGATCGTTGCCGACGAGTACTCCGATCCGGAGAAGGGCTCGGGCGCGGTGAAGGTGACGCCGGCGCACGACTTCAACGATTTCGAAGTCGGCAATCGCCACGGCTTGAGCCGGATCAGCGTGCTCGACAGGGAAGGTTGCCTCGATCTCCTCGACAACGAGGATTATCTGCGCGACTTGCCTGAAGGCGCCGCGCAGTTCGCCGAGGAGTTCCACAAGGTCGACCGCTTCGTCGCGCGCAAGCGCATCGTCGAGCGGCTGGAATCGTTCGGCTTCGTCGAGCGGATCGAGCCGCACACCCACATGGTGCCGCACGGCGACCGCTCGAACAGCGTGATCGAGCCCTATCTGACCGACCAATGGTATGTCGATGCCAAGACGCTGGCGAGACCTGCGATCGCCGCGGTTCGTTCGGGCGAAACGACGTTCGTGCCGAAGAACTGGGAAAAGACCTATTTCGACTGGATGGAGAACATCCAGCCCTGGTGCATCTCGCGCCAGCTCTGGTGGGGCCACCAGATCCCGGCCTGGTACGGACCTGACGGCAAGGTGTTCGTGGCCGAGACCGAGGAGGAGGCCGTCAGTCACGCGCTCGGCTATTACGTCGAGCAGGAAGTCATCACGGTCGAGCAGGGGCGCGAGATGGCGCTCGACCGCAACAAGCGCGAAGGCTTCATCACCCGCGACGAGGACGTGCTCGACACCTGGTTCTCCTCGGCGCTGTGGCCGTTCTCGACGCTCGGCTGGCCGGACGATACGCCCGAGGTGCAGCGCTATTACCCGACCAACGCGCTGGTGACGGGCTTCGACATCATCTTCTTCTGGGTCGCCCGCATGATGATGATGGGCCTGCACTTTATGAAGGAAGTGCCGTTCTCGACCGTTTACATCCACGCCCTCGTCCGCGACGAGAAGGGCGCCAAGATGTCGAAGTCGAAGGGCAACGTCATCGATCCGCTCAACCTGATCGACGAATACGGCGCGGACGCGCTGCGCTTCACGCTGGCGGCGATGGCGGCGCAGGGGCGCGACATCAAGCTCGCCACCAGCCGCGTCGAGGGCTATCGCAATTTCGCGACGAAGCTCTGGAACGCGTGTCGCTTCGCCGAGATGAACCACTGCGCTGTTCCTGAAGGGTTCGAGCCGGCGAACGCGAAGGAGACGCTAAACCGCTGGATTGCGCATGAGACTGCGCACACCACGCGTGAGGTGACCGAGGCGATCGAAGCCTATCGGTTCAACGACGCTGCGGGCAGCATCTATCGCTTCGTCTGGAACGTCTATTGCGACTGGTATGTCGAGCTTGCAAAGCCCGTGCTGCTCGGTCCGGACAGTCCCGCCAAGGACGAGACCCGCGCCATGGTCGCCTGGGCGCGCGATGAGATCCTGAAGCTGCTGCACCCCTTCATGCCCTTCATCACCGAGGAGCTGTGGGAGGTGACGGCCAATCGCGAGGGCCTGCTGGCATTGGCGCCGTGGCCGCTGAAGCAGGTCGAACCGACGCCGGAGCAACTCGCGATGCTCGCGGCGACGACGGGTCCGACCGATGCACTCGTTTCGCCGGCCTGGGTGCTGCCGATCTTCGATCATGCCGACTTCACCGATCCCGCGGCCGAGGCCGAGATTGGTTGGGTGATCGACCTCGTCACGCAGATCCGCTCGGTGCGCGCCGAGATGAACATCCCGCCGGCGACGCTGACGGCGTTGGTGCTCGCCGGCGCCTCGGCCAAGACCAGGGAGCGCGCGCCGCGCTGGACCGACGTCATCAAGCGCATGGCCCGGCTGTCGGACATTTCCTTCGCAGAACGTGCGCCTGACGGCGCGGTTCAGCTCCTGGTGCGCGGTGAGGTGGCTGCGCTGCCGCTGAAGGGCGTGATCGACGTTGCTGCCGAGCGTACGCGGCTCGACAAGGAGATCGGCAAGGCCGACGCCGACATCAAGCGCGCCGAGTCCAAGCTGGCGAACGAGAAGTTCGTCGCCAACGCGGCGGAGGAGGTCGTCGAGGAGGAGCGCGAAAAGCGCGAGGCCGCGCTGGCGCGCAAGGCCAAGCTGCTCGAGGCGCTGGAGCGGCTGAAGCAGGCGTCTTGATCTCGCTGTCATTCCGGGGCGATGCGTAGCATCGAACTCTGGTGCGCAATTGCGCACCTGAGAATCTCGAGGTTCCGGGTTCGCGTCTTCGACGCGCCCCGGAATGACGACTACTTCGGAAACGGCTTGCTCAAGAACTTCGAGCCTTTGAGGCCATAGCGCCATGGCAGCTCGACCGCCTTGGTGATGCCGATGCGGATGCCGGTTGCGACCTCGACCTCCTCGGTTCGCGCATGCAGCGCGATTGGCGGACGGTCCAGCGGCAGGGCGTTGTGCGCGATGGTGATGCCGAGCGCCTCGGTCAGCTTGCCCGGGCCCGAGCACAGCGCATGCGCATCCTGGAGATGCCGGCGCCGGCGCATCGCAGCCAGGCCGTGCGTCGGCTCCAGCGCGCGGATCAGCACGGCGCTGGCCGAGCCTTCCTCCTCGCAGACGAAGTTCACGCACCAGTGGATGCCGTAGGAGCGATAGACATAGGCAAAGCCGGGCGGGCCAAACATGACCTTGTTCCGCGGCGTCGGTCCGCGATAGGAGTGTGCGGCTGGGTCGGTATGATGATAGGCCTCGACTTCGACGATGATCCCGCCGACACCGTTGACCAGCATGGTCGCGCCGATCAGGTCGGGTGCGACCTCATGCACGCTGCGGCCGAAAAAGGTCCGCTTCAGCTGCTTGCCGAGCCGCGGTGTGGATGCGTTCGAGATTGGAGCCATTCGAGGTGAGAATCGCCTGAGAACAGAGCAGGATATTGCCCATATCTGCCATGTTCCCTGAAGCGGCGCGAGCCGGGTTGCGGCAGGCAGCCAGACCGATTAGGTAGGACCTGAACAGACCGGACACCCCATGGTCGTTATTGTCGATACCATCTCGAACCCGCTGCGCCCGCGCCACCCCGAAAAGGTGAACCGGCCTGATTCCGCTTCGCCGCCCAAGCCGGACTGGATCCGCGTGCGCGCGCCGAATACCCGCGGCTATGCCGACACCCGCAACATCGTACGGTCCAACGGCCTGCACACGGTGTGCGAGGAGGCCGGCTGCCCGAACATCGGCGAGTGCTGGGACAAGAAGCACGCGACCTTCATGATCATGGGTGACACCTGCACCCGCGCCTGCGCCTTCTGCAACGTTAAGACCGGCCTGCCCAATGCACTGGATGCGGCCGAGCCGCAGAACGTCGCCGAGGCGGTCGCCAAGCTCGGCCTCGCTCATGTCGTCATCACCTCCGTCGACCGCGACGACCTCGCCGACGGCGGCGCCGAGCACTTCGCCCAGACCATCCGCGCGATCCGGGCCGCGTGCCCCTCGACCACGATCGAGATCCTGACGCCGGACTTCCTGCGCAAGGAGGGGGCACTCGAGGTCGTCGTTGCGGCGAAGCCCGACGTGTTCAACCACAATCTCGAGACCGTGCCGTCGCGCTATCTCACGGTGCGGCCCGGCGCGCGCTATTTCCACTCGATCCGGCTGTTGCAGCGGGTCAAGGAGCTCGATCCCACCATCTTCACCAAGTCCGGGATCATGGTCGGTCTCGGCGAGGAGCGCCACGAGGTGCAGCAGGTGATGGACGATCTGCGTTCGGCCGAGGTCGACTTCCTGACCATCGGGCAATATCTCCAGCCGACCCGCAAGCACCATGCCGTGATGCGGTACGTGCCGCCGGACGAGTTTTCGTCTTACGAGAAGATCGCCTACACCAAGGGCTTCCTGATGGTGTCGGCGAGCCCGCTGACCCGCTCGTCGCATCATGCCGGCGAGGACTTTGCGAGACTGAAGGCCGCGCGGGCAGCTAACGCCCACTGAACCGATATGCCCCGTTTTTCCAGCAAGCGCCGTGTCAATCACAGCGCATCCGAGATGTTCGATCTGGTCGCCGACGTCGAGCGTTATCCGGAATTCGTGCCGCTGTGCAGCGCCCTGAAGGTTCGTCAGCGCATGGCAAAGCCCGACGGCACCGAGGTGCTGGTTGCCGACATGACGGTATCGTTCAAGCTGGTCAAGGAATCCTTCACCAGCCGGGTGACGCTCGACCGCGCCAATCTGAAGATCCTGGTCGAGTATCTGCAGGGTCCTTTCAGCAACCTCGAAAACCGCTGGACGTTCGAGCCCAAGGGCCAAGAGGGGGGTGAGGGCGTTTGCGATGTCGGATTCTTTCTCGCCTACGAGTTCAGGAGCCGCATGCTGGCGATGCTGATGGGCTCGATGTTCGACGCCGCGTTCGCGCGCTTCTCGACCGCGTTTGAAAAGCGCGCCGACGCGATCTACGGCCGGCCGAAGCTGGCATCGACGTAGGTTGGTAGCGCTCGTGTCCCGACGCGCTGCAATGCCGAGCATTGCTGCGCAGAGCGGGGACGCAGGTCTTGCAAGCAAAGCATGGGTTCCGCTCCGCAGCGCACCGCTAAAAGAGCACTGCGCCGCGTCCGGGGGCACGGGCGTCCCCCTCAATCCACCGCCTTCACGACGTCAGGCGGCATTGCTGCCTGCGTCCACCGCAGCTCACCCCGCGTGTCGTGACGATCGCGATACGCCCTCTGACCGGGATGAGGTGACGGACGGGTACGCCAAATCCGAACTTCGGTAAAGCGGAATATTTTCGCCGGCGCGGATTGACCTGCCGGCTGGGTGTCTTGCCCGACAGGCAGCACAAGGGCTGGTAGGGATGGGCTGTCACGCGCAAGCCTCTGGCGCACGATCGAGCAGTCAGACTTCGTGCGGGCCAAGGTGACCCGTGCGGTCCGGGCCAAAACGTAGAGCAGCGGCGGAACACCCCTTGCCCGCGAGCGGTACACCTGTAAGGGGTGTATTTACTAAGGAATTCAACTAGAATATGAGTCGGGCGCGGGGGCTTGCGGAGCTGGACGGGACAGATGGCGCGCTGGAAGCAATCGTGGAGCGAGGAAGACCTCAACCGACTCAGGGAGCTTGCAGGCACCAAGCCGATTACGACCATCGCGAGAGAGCTCGGACGGACCACGGGGACGGTGCTTGCGAAGGCGATCGAGCAAAAGCTCCCCGTCATGTGTCGTGTCGAGCGAGCGGCGCAATAACGAGATTCGCGATGAACCTGGAATTCCGGCCGGTCAGTACCCGAGTTTCACGTCGCTCCCACCCATGCGATGCCGCGTCGGGCGCTTGACGATTGGCTAGCCCCGAAGGGGATCATTTTCCACGACAGCGAGTTCTAACCGATTGCCTTGGTTGGAGCCGCCATGACCGTCAATTTCGACACGGTGAAAGCCTCGCTCGTTCTCTATGGGCTGAACGCGATCTACGCGATCCTGCTGCTCGCCATCGGCTGGTACCTGTCCAGCGCGATGCAGCGTTTCGTCGCGCGCGTCCTGAGCGTCACGCATCGCGTCGATCCGCTGGTGACGTTGTTCGTGGGCAGCCTCGCGCGCTATGGCGTGCTCGCGGTGGTCGGCATCGCCGTGCTGCAGCTCTTCGGCATCCAGACCGCGAGCCTCGTCGCCGTGCTGGGCGCCACATCTCTCGCCATTGGTCTGGCGTTGCAGGGTACGCTCTCCAATCTCGCTGCCGGCGTGATGCTGCTGTTGTTCCGGCCCTTTCGCATCGGCGACGACGTCGAGGTCACCGGCAAGGCGGGGAAGGTGAGGTCGCTGTCTCTGTTCATGACCGAACTCGTCGCGGCCGACAACACGCAGATCCTGCTGCCGAACGGACAGGTGTGGGGTGCCGCGATCGTCAACCACAGCGCCTATCCCGGCACCGGCGAGGTCAAGGTGGCGTTTCCGGTTCCGGCCGGCGCCGCTTCGGCGCTGGCCGATCGGATCCTGACGGAGCTGCGCAATGACTCCCGCATGGACGATCAGGCTGCGCCTGCCGTCAACATTTCCAGAGTGGTCGATGTCGCCAATCCGGCGTCGCCGATCGTGGAGTTGACGGTCAGCGCGAAGGCCAAGCCGTCACAGGTGGACGCGGTCAGGCAGTGCGTGCTGGATCACGCCAGCGCGCTGCTCGCGGCGTAGGCGTTTCGGCGGCGCAGATCTTTCAGCCTCGCGGCGAACGCGGCGGCCTGCGCTTCACCGCATGCCGGCGCGGCGAGCGGGTCACGCGCGGGCGCAGGCGGCTGGCGGCGGTGCGCTGCGGCTTGGCCGCGACTTGCGGGCCGCGGGCGAGCTCCATCAGCATCCGCAGCGCCTCGACCACCGAGCGGGCGCGCACGGCGCTGCGGCCGATCGCGCCAAAACGGTGCTCGCGATGGATGATGCGGCCGTCGCGCGCGGCGGCCGCGAAGTGCACGAGACCGACCGGCTTGCCGGGCGTGGCGCCGCCAGGGCCGGCGATGCCGGTGATGGCGACGGCGAGATCGACATCGGCACGCTCCAGCGCGCCGATTGCCATCGCAGTCGCGGTCTCCTTGCTGACGGCGCCGAAATTCGTCAGCGTGCTCGCTTCGACCCCCAACATCGCGCGCTTGGCGTCATTGGAATAGGTGACGAAGCCGCGGTCGATCACGTCGGAGGAACCGGGGATGTCAGTCAGCGCGCCGGCGACGAGGCCGCCGGTGCAGGATTCCGCAGTCGCGATCGTCAGCTTGCGCATCCGGCACAGATCGAGCAGCGAGCGGGAGAGGGCGCGTGCGTCGCTGCCGCCCATGGCTTACGCGCTCCATGTCTTTTCGTTGAACGGCAGGCGGATGGTGGCGCTCGCGGTGGCCGCGATGCCCTCCTCACGGCCGGTGAAGCCAAGGCGTTCGCTGGTCGTTGCCTTCACCGCGACGCGGGAGATATCGACGCCGGAGATCTCGGCGATGCGCGCGCGCATGGTGTCGCGCAAGGGACCGATCTTCGGCCGCTCGCAGATCAGCGTCACCTCGAGATTGGCGACGCGGCCGCCGCGCTGGGCGACGCGCTCGATGGCGTATTTCAGGAACTGGTCGGAGGAGGCGCCCTTCCATTTCGCATCGCTCGGCGGGAAGTGCGAGCCGATGTCGCCGTCGGCCAATGCCCCGAGGATGGCATCCACTAGGGCATGCAGGCCGACATCGCCGTCGGAATGGGCCAGGAACCCCTTGGTGTGCGGCACGCGCACGCCGCAGATCATGACATGGTCGCCTTCACCGAAAGCGTGCACGTCGTAGCCGGTGCCGGTCCTGATGTCGCCGAGCAGGGCAGCTAGGCGCGCTTCCTCGCGCACGAAATCCTCGGGAGTGGTGAGCTTCATATTGGCAACATCGCCCTCAAAGGTTGCGACCGTCAATCCCGCCCATTCGGCAATCGCGGCATCGTCGGTGAAATCAGAGCGCCCGTCCTTCGCCGCGCGACGATGCGCCTCGAGGATGACGTCGAAACGAAAGGATTGCGGCGTCTGCGCGATTCTGAGGCGCGCCCGGTCCGGCGTGTCCTCGACATTGCCGCCCTCGCCGGTGAGCTTGATGGTATCGGTGACGGGCACGACCGGGATCGCAGCGCCGGCGCGGCCCGCCGCTTCGATCGCGCGCGAGATCACGCCTGCCGAGACGAAGGGGCGGGCGGCATCGTGGATCAGCACGATGTCCGGCTTGTGCTTCGCCAGCGCTTCGAGGCCGGCGAGCACTGAGGCCTGACGGGTGGCGCCGCCATTGGTCGGCGGCTCGTGCCTCAGCCCTGTGACCGCTGCGGTGAACATAGCGCTGTCGTCGGGGTTCACCACCGGCTGCACCGCAGATACCTCCGGGTGGCGGCTGAACGCCTCCATGGCGCGGTAGATCACCGGCACACCGCCAATCTCGCGATATTGCTTGGGCCCGCCGGCGCCCGCACGCAGTCCACGCCCGGCTGCGACGAGAACGACTGCGGTGCGCTGTGATTTCGCCATAGGACTCAATTACTCAGTTGCTCATCAAGGAGTCGGGGAGGGGATTGCCGGCATGCCTCTAGCACGGCAGGCCCGCAAAAAAAGGGGGTTTCCCCGGATTGTGGGAAACAGCATTTTGCTGCACTGCACTTGAAAGATCTGCAGAACTGTCTAAACTGTAGGCATGACGCTTGACTGCACAAGAATTGTGCGCAAGATAGATCATGGCAGGCGCGATGAAGCGCTGCACAGTCAACGAGACCCCTGTGACCGGCTCGGCAGTATCCGGCTCTAAGCCGTTGAAAATAGGCGATATTGATATCGCCACCCCGGTCTTCCTGGCACCGATGTCGGGTGTGACTGACTCGCCCGTCCGCCGGCTGGCCGCCGAGCTTGGGGCGGGTCTCGTGGTGTCCGAAATGACCGCGAGCGATGAGCTCGCCAATGGCCACCGGATGTCCCGGTTGCGCTGCGAAGCCACCGGCATCGGCCCGCATGTAGTCCAGCTCGCCGGCTGCGAGACGCACTGGATGGCCGAAGGCGCCCGGATCGCCGAAGCCGAAGGCGCCGATATCATCGACGTCAACATGGGCTGTCCGGCCCGCCACGTCACCGGCGGCCAGTCCGGTTCAGCCTTGATGCGCGACCTTGACCATGCCGTCAGCCTGATCGATGCGACGATCGCTGCGGTGAAGGTGCCGGTGACGCTGAAGATGCGGCTCGGCTGGGACGACCAGACGCGCAACGCGCCGGAGCTGGCGCGGCGCGCGGAAGCAGCAGGCGTCGAGCTCGTCACCGTCCATGGCCGCACCCGCTGCCAGTTCTACAAGGGCGATGCCGACTGGGATGCGATCCGCGCCGTACGCGAGGCCATCTCGATCCCGCTCGTCGTCAATGGCGACATTACGTCTTACGAGAAGGCGCTCGCAGCATTGGAGGCCTCAGGCGCCGACGCCGTGATGATCGGCCGTGGTGCTCAGGGCCAGCCCTGGCTGCCCGGTCAGATCGGCCGCCGCCTGCAGGGCGGGGCCGAGGAGGCGACGCCTTCGCTCGAAACGCAGCTGCATTATGTCCGCACGCTCTATGATGGCGTCTGCGCGCTCTATGGCCTGCGCATCGGACTGAGGCATGCCCGCAAGCATCTGAGCTGGGCACTCGACGTCGCGGCGCAGGTGAGCCGTGCGCCGGCGGAGAAGCTGAAATCCTGGCGCCAGAAGATCCTGGTCTCTGAGGATCCGCGTCTCGTTCACAAGTCACTGCAAGATGCCTTCGACGACTTCGCATGGAGCGCTGCTGCATGAGCTCAGCCGCTGAACATCGTCGGCCCCTTCAGTCCGACAGCGACGCGATCCTGGACGCCTTGCCCAATCCCGTGCTCATGATCGGGCCGGACGGCAAGATCGTCGCCGCCAATATCGCGACCGAAGCCTTCTTCGAGATCTCGACGCAGTTCCTGAAGCGGCAGTCGCTGAAGGAGCTGGTGCCGTTCGGCAGCCCGTTGCTGGCGCTGATCGACCAGGTGCGCTCGTCGAATTCGCCGGTCAACGAATACAAGGTCGATCTCGGCACGCCGCGCATGGGCGGCGACCGCCAGGTCGATCTGCACGTGGCTCCTCTCACGGAGCGGCCCGGCCACATCGTGGTGATGCTCCAGGAGCGCAGCATTGCCGACAAGATGGACCGCCAGCTCACCCATCGCAGCGCCGCGCGTTCGGTGATCGCGCTCGCCGCGATGCTGGCGCACGAGATCAAGAATCCGCTGTCCGGCATCCGCGGCGCGGCGCAGCTTCTGGAGCAGCAGGCCTCGTCCGAGGACCGCATGCTGACGCGGCTGATCTGCGACGAGGCCGACCGCATCGTGACGCTGGTCGACCGCATGGAGGTGTTCGGCGACGAGCGCCCCGTGGTGCGCGGCCCCGTCAACATCCATTCGGTGCTCGACCATGTGAAGCGGCTGGCGCAGTCGGGCTTTGCCCGCAACATCCGCTTCGTCGAGGACTACGATCCCTCGCTGCCGCCGGTGCTGGCGAACCAGGATCAGCTGATTCAGGTGTTCCTCAACCTCGTGAAGAACGCCGCCGAAGCCCTGATCGACGTGCCGGACGCCGAGATCCAGCTCACCACCGCGTTCCGCCCCGGCGTGCGCCTGTCAGTTCCCGGTCAAAAATCCAGGGTATCCCTGCCGCTGGAATTCTGCGTGAAGGACAACGGACCAGGCGTGCCGGACGATCTTCTGCCCAATCTGTTCGATCCCTTCGTGACCACCAAGCAGACCGGCTCGGGTCTCGGCCTGGCGCTGGTCGCCAAGATCGTCGGCGATCACGGGGGCATCATCGAATGCGAATCTCAGCCGCGCAAGACCACCTTCCGCGTGCTGATGCCGATGTATTCCACATCGGTGAAACATGCCGATCAAAGCAGTCGCGCCGACTCTGCCGGTAAGTCGTCGCCTGCGTCACAGGGGGCAAAATGAGGATCAACGATGCCCGCAGGTAGCATTCTCGTAGCCGATGACGATACCGCCATCCGCACCGTACTCAATCAGGCTCTGTCCCGCGCCGGTTACGAGGTGCGGCTGACCGGCAATGCCGCAACGCTGTGGCGCTGGGTCAGCCAGGGCGAGGGCGACCTCGTCATCACCGACGTGGTGATGCCGGACGAAAACGCCTTCGACCTGTTGCCGCGGATCAAGAAGATGCGGCCGAATCTGCCCGTCATCGTCATGAGCGCGCAGAACACGTTCATGACGGCGATCCGCGCTTCCGAGCGCGGGGCCTACGAATATCTGCCCAAGCCCTTCGACCTCAAGGAGCTGATCGCCATCGTCGGTCGCGCGCTCGCCGAGCCGAAGGAGCGGACGTCGACGCCGGACGAAGATGCCGAGATGGAGGCGATCCCGCTGGTCGGCCGCTCGCCGGCGATGCAGGAAATCTACCGCGTGCTGGCGCGCCTGATGCAGACCGACCTCACCGTGATGATCACGGGCGAGTCCGGCACCGGCAAGGAACTGGTGGCGCGGGCGCTGCACGATTACGGCAAGCGCCGCAACGGCCCGTTCGTCGCGGTCAATATGGCGGCGATTCCGCGCGATCTCATCGAGTCCGAATTGTTCGGGCACGAGCGCGGGGCCTTCACCGGCGCGAACACCCGCGCCTCCGGCCGGTTCGAGCAGGCCGAGGGCGGCACGCTGTTCCTGGATGAGATCGGCGACATGCCGATGGAGGCGCAGACCCGCCTGCTGCGCGTGTTGCAGCAGGGCGAATACACGACGGTCGGCGGCCGCACGCCCATCAAGACGGACGTGCGCATCGTCGCGGCCTCCAACAAGGATCTGCGTGTCCTGATCCAGCAGGGCCTGTTTCGCGAAGACCTGTTCTTCCGCCTCAACGTCGTACCGTTGCGGCTGCCGCCCTTGCGCGAGCGCATCGAGGATCTGCCGGATCTCGTGCGGCACTTCTTCACGCTGGCCGAGAAGGATGGCCTGCCGCCGAAGAAGCTCGACACGCTGGCGCTGGAGCGGCTGAAGCAGCACCGCTGGCCCGGCAACGTGCGCGAGCTGGAAAATCTCGCCCGGCGCCTTGCCGCGCTCTATCCGCAGGACGTGATCACGGCCTCCGTCATCGATGGCGAGCTTGCGCCGCCCTCGGTCAGTCCGGGCGCCGCGGTCCAGCAGGGTGTCGACAATCTCGGCGGCGCGGTTGAGGCGTATCTGTCCTCGCACTTCCAGGGCTTCCCGAACGGCGTGCCGCCGCCCGGCCTCTATCACCGCATCCTCAAGGAGATCGAGGTGCCGCTGCTCACGGCCGCGCTGGCCGCCACCCGCGGCAACCAGATCCGTGCCGCCGACCTGCTCGGCCTCAACCGCAACACGCTGCGGAAGAAAATCCGGGATCTCGACATCCAGGTCTATCGGAGCGGGGGCTAGTCCCTCGAAGCGGACGGTAGCTCAGCTCCCCCTACCATGGTGGAGCTGAGCCTGTCCGAATCGCGCTGGCCGTTGTGGCTGACGCGGTGAGCAGAAGTCCCGACGGGACTGTAATGTTCCGCCCGCACATTCAAATTGATCATTCCAGCCGCAACGCGGCCATCACATCTATCTGACCAGTCCGCCGGGTGCTGGCACCACGCTCGCGAGATTCAGGAGCGGCTGCTGAAGACCGAGGCCGTTGACCAAGAGGTCGGCGGCCACGATCAGCAGCAGAACGGCCGAAACCATCGTCGCGAGAAAGATCCTATCCATGCGGATCAAGCCGGGATGGTGGGAATCCGTTCCGCCCAAACGGCATGTGCCTGTGGATTGCGCGGGTCCGCCATGGCGGACGCGCCGCGGAATTGTCGCAATTCGGCAACAATGTGGTACGAATACATCAGTATCCGCGCGTCCGCGGACCCGTTTTCAGCACCGCCATTGCCGGAATGACCAGCGCAGATACCTCGGCCGCACACTTTGACACGGCCCCAGCGGAAGAGCCCCGGCGTTGGTCGGTGCGCCGCTGGCTGGCACCCTTTGCCGTGGCGCTGGCGCTGCTGTCGGCCCTCCTGACCTTCCTGGTCCTGACGGGTCTGAGCACGATCGAGCCGACGCCCGGGGTGGTCCGCACATTCTATCTGATCAATGCCGCCACGATCCTGCTGCTGGTCGGGATCATCATCCGGGAACTCTGGCAGCTGATCCTGGCGCGGCGGCGGGGCAGGGCGGCGGCGCGTCTTCACGTCCAGATCGTCAGCCTGTTCTCGATCGTGGCGGTGCTGCCGGCGGTGCTGGTCTCCGTCGTTGCCAACGTCACCATCGAGCGCGGCCTCGACCGGTTGTTCTCCGGCCCGACCAAGGAGGTGATCCAGAACTCATTGACGATCGCGCGGGCCTATATGCAGGACCACGCGCAGCTGATCCGCGGCGACATTCTCGGCATGGCCAACGATATCGCGCACGCAAGGCCGCTCTACGACCAGGATCGCCGCTCGTTCCGGGAGATGCTGACGGCGAGTGCCGCCTCGCGCAATTTGCCGGGCGCGATGATCATCGACAAGAACACCAATATCCTGGAATCCGCCGACACCGGCATGCGGCTGGCTTATTCGCCGCCCGCGCCGGACTTCCTCAGCAACGTCAACGAGAACGAACCCGAGATCGCGGTCCTCCCGGACGCGAGCTTCGTCGCCGCGGTGATCCGCCTGCGCGCCTTCAACGACACCTTCCTCTATGTCGCCCGTCCGCTCGATCCGAACGTCGTCAATCAGCTCAAGCAGACCGAAGTCAGCGTCGCCGAATACGCCCAGATCGAGTCACGCCGCCTCGGCATCCAGGTCGCCTTCGCGCTGATGTTCGCGGTGATCGCGCTGACCATCCTGATGGCCTCGGTGCTGATCGGCCTCAACTTCGCCAACTCGCTGGTCTCGCCGATCCGGCGGCTGATGAACGCGGCCCATACGGTTTCGACCGGCGACCTCCATGTGAAGGTGCCGGTGCATCAGTCGGAAGGCGATCTCGCCCAGCTGGGCGAGACTTTCAACAAGATGACGCAGGAATTGCGCAGCCAGCGCGACGAACTGGTCAATGCCAGCGACCTCATCGACAGCCGCCGCCGTTTCATCGAGGCCGTGCTGTCCTCGGCGAGCGCCGGCATCATCGGCGTCGATGCGTCCGGCAGCGTCGGCATCCTCAATCGCTCGGCTGAGAAGCTGATCGGCCACTCCGAAGCGGAGACGCTGGGCCATCCGCTCTCGGACGTGCTGCCCGAGCTCGACGAGATGATGAAGACGGCGCGGGAAGGGACCCAGCGCCTGGTGCAGGGGCAGATCACCATCACCCGCGACGGTGCCGAGCGCAATCTGTCGGTCCGCGTCAGCGCCGAGAAGAACCAGCCGCACGACAGCTACATCATCACGCTCGACGACATCACCGAGCTGGTCTCGGCCCAGCGCACCTCGGCCTGGGGCGACGTGGCGCGCCGCATCGCTCACGAGATCAAGAACCCGCTGACGCCGATCCAGCTCTCCGCCGAGCGCATCCGCCGCAAGTTCGGCAAGTCCATCACCGAGGTCAAGGACAAGCAGATCTTCGACCAGTGCACCGACACCATCGTGCGCCAGGTCGACGACATCAGGCGCATGGTCGACGAGTTCTCGCGTTTTGCGCGGATGCCCAAACCAGTGATGGAAGGCGAGGACGTCGCCGACACCGTGCGTCAGGCGGTGTTCCTGATGAAGGTCGCCCATCCCGAAATCGATATCGAGGCCGAGTTCAAGGACGATCCGCTCCGCGCCCAGTTCGACCGGCGGCTGATCTCCCAGGCGGTCACCAACATCGTCAAGAACGCCACCGAGGCAATCGAGCAGGTCCCCCCCGAGGAGCTCGGCAAAGGCCGAATCGACGTCGTGGTGTCGCGCGAGGGCGACGACGTGCTGATCGACGTCATCGACAACGGTATCGGCCTGCCCAAGGTCGCGCGCTCGCGCCTGCTCGAGCCGTACGTCACCACGCGTGCCAAGGGCACGGGCCTGGGGCTGGCCATCGTCGGCCGCGTGCTGGAAGACCATGGCGGGCGGATCGAGCTGAAGGACGCCTCCGACTTCCGCGAAGGCCAGCGCGGCGCCTGGATGCGGATGCGCTTTGCGATCTCGGGGCAACCCGCGAAATCTGGGGGCGCCGAGCCAGCGCCCAGCGAAACAACCAAGCCGGAAAACAAGGCAGCGGTCACGGAATCCGTGAACAAATCCAGCAGCGAGCTGGAAACAAAAGAGCCGCCTGCCGGAACCAAAGAGCCGGCTGAAAAGACCAATGAATCAACGAAAATCGAAGCCTCAACGGGCAGCTGACAACACAGGCGCGATCCATGGCAAGTGAAATTCTGATTGTCGATGATGAGGCCGATATTCGGGATCTCGTTGCGGGCATTCTCGAAGACGAGGGGTTCGTGACCCGGACCGCACGCGACAGCGATACGGCGCTCGCCGAGATTGCCAATCGGCGGCCGCATCTGGTGTTTCTCGACATATGGCTGCAAGGCTCCAAGCTCGACGGCTTGCAGCTGCTGGAGCAGGTCAAGAAGGACAATGCCGATCTGCCGGTCGTGATGATCTCCGGCCACGGCAACATCGAGACCGCGGTCGCCGCAATCAAGCGCGGCGCTTACGATTTCATCGAGAAGCCGTTCAAGGCTGACCGGCTGATCCTGGTCGCGACCCGAGCGCTGGAGAACTCGCGACTCAAGCGCGAGGTCAAGGAGCTGAAGCAGCTCGCGCCGAGCGCGAGCCAGCTCGTCGGCCGCTCGCCCAGCATGAACCAGCTGCGCCAGACCATCGAGCGCGCGGCGAAGGCCAACAGCCGCATCCTGATCGTCGGCCCCGCCGGCGCCGGCAAGGAATTGACCGCTCGCACGCTGCATACGGCCTCGGGCCGCGCCGACGGTCCCTTCGTGGTGATCAACGCTGCGGCGATCACGCCCGAGCGCATGGAGCACGAGCTGTTCGGCATCGAGCAGTCCAATGGCGAGCAGCCGCGCAAGCCCGGTGCGCTCGAGGAAGCCCATGGCGGCACGCTGTTCATCGACGAAATCGCCGACATGCCGCGCGAGACCCAGAACAAGATCCTGCGCGTGCTGGTGGAGCAGTCGTTCCAGCGCGTCGGCGGTACCGCCAAGGTGCAGGTCGACGTGCGCATCATCTCCTCGACCGCGCGCAACCTGGAGGAGGAGATCGCGGCCGGCCGTTTCCGCGAGGACCTCTATCACCGGCTCTCGGTGGTGCCGATCCGCGTGCCCGCGCTGTCGGAGCGGCGCGAGGACATTCCGGAATTGATCGACTATTTCATGGAGCAGATTTCCGCCGGTAGCGGCCTTCCCAAGCGCCAGATCGGGCAGGACGCGATGGCGGTGCTGCAATCCCATGTTTGGCCCGGCAATGTGCGTCAGCTCCGCAACAACGTCGAGAGGGTGATGATTCTCGCGGCAGGCGGGCCGGAGGTCATCATCACGGCCGACATGTTGCCGCAGGACGTCGGCTCGATGGTGCCGGCGATGCCGACCAGCAACAATGGCGAGCACATCATGGGCTTGCCGCTGCGTGAGGCGCGCGAAGTGTTCGAGCGCGACTATTTAATTGCGCAGATAAGCCGTTTTTCAGGAAATATTTCTCGTACGGCCGAGTTCGTTGGCATGGAACGTTCGGCGTTGCACCGCAAATTGAAAGCGCTCGGCGTCGGCTAATGCGTTTTCGAGCGGGGTGGAGACCGGTTCGCGTCAAGAAGACGCGTCAAAACAATAGGCCAGCGCGCGACCTTGCGGCCAGGCGTCAGGAATAAGCGAGGAAGATCATCGATTTCCGTAGTTTTCCGGGACAATAGGGCGTGGCCTGCCGCGTGAAGCGGCTTGCCTAATATCCCGACCTGTCCTCTAATCGAACCGCTGTTCCTTCCGAGGGGGATCTCATGAGGGACAGCAACCGGGAGAGGCCCCGAACGTCACAAGAGGGCCGCAACCGGCGCAATAAAAAGAAACTCAAAGCGAGAAAAAAACAATGGCGGCAGACCGCGCACAAAACCTACAGGACACATTCCTTAATCACGTTCGCAAAACCAAGACGCCACTGACGATCTTTCTGGTCAACGGAGTGAAGCTCCAGGGCATCGTGACCTGGTTCGACAATTTCTGTTTGCTGCTGCGGCGCGACGGTCACTCGCAGCTGGTCTACAAGCATGCGATCTCGACCATCATGCCGGGCGCACCCATCCAGTTGTTCGAAGGCGGCGAGGATCAGCCGACTTGAGAGTGATCTGATTGGAACCCCGGAATTTCGACGGGGATGCCGACCGTCCGCGGTCGGCAGGGGCCAATACGGGGCGGGTGCTGGTCATCGGCCCCTATTTGCGGGTGCGTGCAGGGAATGCTGACGCGCAATCGGAAGGCCATGTCCTGCGCAACACCGAGGCCCGGCTCGACGAGGCCGCGGGCCTCGCGCGCGCGATCGATCTCGTCATTGCCGATGCCATCATCGCTCCGGTCAATCAGATTCGGCCCGCGACCTATATCGGCAAGGGCAAGGTCGAAGAGATCGCAGGGCTGATCAAGAGTCTGGAGGTCGAGCTCGTGGTGATGGATTGCGCGCTGGCGCCGATCCAGCAGCGCAATCTCGAGAAGGAATGGCAGGCCAAGGTGCTCGACCGCACCGGACTCATTCTGGAGATCTTCGGCCGCCGCGCCAAGACCAGGGAGGGCTCGCTCCAGGTCGAGCTTGCGCATCTCAACTACCAGCGCTCGCGCCTGGTGCGCTCATGGACCCATCTCGAACGCCAGCGCGGCGGTTTCGGCTTCATGGGCGGTCCTGGCGAGACGCAGATCGAGGCGGATCGCCGCCTGATTCAGGAGCGCATTTCCAAGCTCGAGAGCGAGCTGAAAAAGGTACAGGCGACGCGGCGTCTGCATCGCGCCGGCCGCCAGCGCGTACCGTATCGCGTCGTCGCGCTGGTTGGCTACACCAATGCCGGCAAATCGACGCTGTTCAACCGCCTGACCCGCGCCGACGTGCAGGCGGCCGACATGCTGTTTGCGACGCTCGACCCCACCTTGCGCGCACTCACTTTGCCGCATGGCGGCAAGGCGATGCTGTCGGACACCGTCGGCTTCATCTCCAATCTGCCGACCCAGCTCGTCGCCGCCTTCCGTGCCACGCTGGAGGAGGTGCTGGAGGCCGACGTCATCCTGCATGTCCGCGACATCTCGCATGAAGACGCCGAGGCGCAGCAGAGCGACGTCGATGCCGTTCTGCGTCAGCTCGGCATCAACCCCGATGATAGTGGCCGCATTATCGAAGTCTGGAACAAGATCGATCGGTACGATGCCGAGCAACGCGAAGAGCTGCTGAACATCGCCGCGCGCAGGCCGGAGGATCATCCGGCGATGCTGGTCTCCGCTGTGTCAGGCGAGGGCATCGATGCACTGCTCGCCGCGATCGAGGAACGCCTTGCCGCCAAGCGCACCACGCTCGATCTCTCCGTCGACGCCTCGGACGGTGCCGGCATCAGCTGGCTGCATCGTAACGCCGAGGTCCTGTCGAAGGAGCTGCACGACGGCCGCTTCGACATGACCGTGCGGGTGGACGAGACCAAGCGGGATATCGTGGTGAACAGGTTCGACGCCGTGCCGCATCACGCGACGTAGGTCCCGCCTCGTGAGTTGCACCAATTGCGTCCTCAACAGCGATGTCGTCCCGGACAAGCGTAAGCGCAGATCCGGGACCCATAGCCACAGGACGCCGTTTGGCGGAAGGCTCGTGGTTATCAGATTGCCGCTACAACCGCTCCCTGGGGTTATGGGTCCCGGATCTGCGCGCGCTTGAGGCGCGCTTGTCCGGGACGACAGTGAAGTTAGTTAGCCGCGAGCTTGATTCCGCTTCTCTGGTGCTGTCTCCTCACCCTTCGCCGCATTCCACAGCGCGTCCATCTCCGCCAGCGACGCCAGCTCAAGGGTCCGACCCTGCGCCTCCAGCGTCCGCTCGATATAGGCGAAGCGCCGCTCGAATTTCGCATTGGTCACGCGGAGCGCGGCCTCGGGATCGGCATCGACATGGCGGGCGAGGTTGACGAGCGCGAACATCAGGTCGCCGGTTTCCTCCGCCAGCTCCTGCTTGTCGTTGCGGTCGAGCGCGGCCTCGATCTCGTCGGCTTCCTCGCGGATCTTTTGCAAGACCGCGCGCGGGTCGTTCCAGTCGAAGCCGACGGTGGAGGCCTTGCGCTGCAGCTCCATGGCCCGGGTGAGCGCGGGCTGGCCGGCCTTCACACCTGACAGCAGCGATCTATGTGCCGGCGCGTCCTCCGGCGGCCGGCGCGCGGCGCGCTCGGCTTTCTCCTCGGCCTTGATGCGATCCCAGACCTCCTTGACGTGCGAGGAGGCGAGATTGCCGTCCTTGTCGGCAAAGACATGGGGGTGGCGGCGGATCATCTTGCGGGTGATGGCTTCGACGACGTCACCAAAATCGAACGCGTTCTGCTCGGAAGCCATCTGGGCGTGGTACACGACCTGGAGCAGGAGGTCGCCGAGCTCCTCGCGCAGATCGTCGAGATCACCGCGGGCGATGGCGTCGACCACCTCGTAGGCTTCCTCGATCGTGTAGGGCGCGATCGTCGCAAAATCCTGCTCGAGGTCCCAGGGGCAGCCGGTGACCGGCGTGCGCAGCGCCGCCATGATCTCGATCAGACGGGAAATCTCGCGGGAAGGGGTCATTGCGGGGCAGTCTCCTGGGTCCAGAGCCTTATGCCAAAGGCGGGCCGCCGATCCCAGTGCAAGCAGGCGGAACAGGCCGATTTCCACCGATTGGCGGGCACCTCACGCAATGCTAAAGCGCGGGCATGAGTGACGCATTTTCATCCGAGACCGCACTGGTGCTGTTCTCCGGCGGCCAGGATTCCACCACCTGCCTGGCCTGGGCGCTCAGCCGCTTTGCGCGCGTGGAGACACTGGGGTTCGATTACGGCCAGCGCCATGCCATCGAGCTCGCCTGCCGCGACCGCCTGTTCGAGGGTATCAAGGCGCTGCGGGCGGAATGGGCCGCAAAGCTCGGCGAGAGCCATACGCTGTCGATCCCGACGCTGGCGGCCGTGTCCGAGACCGCGCTGACACGCGACGTCGCGATCGCGATGGGGGCCGACGGCCTGCCCAATACGTTCGTGCCCGGCCGTAACCTCGTCTTCCTGACCTTCGCCGCGGCGCTGGCCTATCGACGCGGGATCAGCCACATCGTCGGGGGCATGTGCGAGACCGACTATTCCGGCTATCCCGATTGCCGCGACGAGACCATCCGCGCCATGCAGGCCGCGCTCTCACTCGGCATGGCCAGAAAGTTCGAGCTGCATACGCCCTTGATGTGGATCGACAAGGCCGCGACCTGGAAGCTCGCGCACGATCTCGGCGGCGAGGGGCTGGTCGACCTCATCCGCGAGCAGTCGCACACGTGCTATCTCGGCGAACGCGGCGCGCAGCACGATTGGGGCTACGGCTGCGGCGAGTGCCCCGCCTGCAGTTTGCGCGCGAAGGGGTGGCGGCAGTTCGTGGCGGGGAAGTAGCTCCGCCGCACGGCTCTCGTGCCCCGGACGCAGCGCAGCGCTTCTTCAGCGGTGCGCTGCAGAGCCGAGGCCCATGTTTCCGCACCGCCTCGTGTCGATCTGGATCCCGGCTCGGCGCTGCAACGTTTGCATGTTGCAGCTTGTCCGGGACACGAGAGTGAGCTGCGAGGCCTCACCTTGCTTCTTGGCAATGACGGGTGTGGCCGAGCTAGCCAAAATCCTCCGGCCTGAGCTCGATTGGCTTGCCGTGCGGTGTGCGATCGGCGGCGTGGTCCCAGGCGTCGCGATAGCGGTGCAGCGTTTCCGCGGAGGCGACGCCCTTGCGCGCGACGAGGCCTTCCAGTGTGGCGAGCCAGTGCAGATAGTAAGTCTCGCCCGTATCAGGATCGCCCGCCGCTTGCGCGCGCTTGATCTCGTCGGCGAGTGCGGCGGCCCATTCGGGCCAGGTGAACACGCCGCGCTCGTGCAAGGTCAGCGCCATGGCAAAGGCATGCGCCTCCCAAGGGGCGTGGAAGACAGGGCCGTCGTCATCGCGGGGAATGCTCGGTATGGCCGCCGTCGCGGCCGCAGCAAGCGTCGTGCTCATCACGCCGGGTCCAGATAGGGCTCGAATGCGTCGATCGAAACCTTTGTGGTCGGGTCAGCGTCGGGGCCCCAGAGTTCGCGGCCCTCGAACACCACGGTGTAGAGCCATTGCGGATTCTCGCCGCGCTCCATCGCCGCCGTGTCCGGAAACACGTGACAGCCATGGTTCAGCTCGACCACGCCGACATGGCCGCGCACGTAGCGCGGCAGCCGCGTGTGCGTCGCCGGATGAATATTCTTCGCCCTCACGCGGTCGCCGATGTTGAATTTCGCCGGCGCCGGGGCAGGGCGGTCGAACTTGCCGCGCACCATGATGCGTTCGACGTTCGCGAGATCGAACTTACCGTGCTTGAGTGCCCTTGCGGGCTGCATCGCATGGCCGGCGGCGACTTCCTCCCTGGTGAGGTAGCCCTTGTCGATCAGCATCTCCTCGAGACCGAGGAACCATTTCTTGTAGTAGGAGCTCGCGAGATAGACGTCCGGCGGCAGCGTCTCGCGGTAGAAGCGCGAGGTATCGATGTTGAAGGCGCCGGCAGCGCCCATCGCGCGCACCATGGCAAGCACACGCGCTTCCCAATCCGCGTGGAACATCGGCTCGTTGGGCTCGGGCTCGACCTTGCCGAACCCGTCCATGCCGCCCATGTCGTGCACGCCGTTCATGACGGGGCTCCAGGCTTCCGCGGAAAGCCGGTGCCGATCATGGAGTCGCGGGTGACGAGTTCGGCGAGCTGCTCCTCGCTCCAGCCCTCCGTGCCTGCAGGGCGCATCGGCAGCACGAGGAAGCGCGTCTCGGCGGTCGAATCCCACACCCGAATCTCCATGTCCTTGGGCAGGGTGACATCGAAATCGGCGAGCACGCCGCGCGGATCCTTCACGGCGCGGGAGCGGTAGGGCGCGGCCTTGTACCAGACCGGCGGCAGTCCCAGCATTTCCCAGGGGTAGCAGGAGCACAGCGTGCACACGACCATGTTGTGCCGCTCAGGCGTATTCTCGACCACGACGAGATGGTCGCCGACGCGGCTCACATAGCCGAGCGTGCCGATCGCCTTGCTGCCGTCCTCAAGCAGCGCCGTCTTGAACGCCGGATCGGTCCAGGCCTTGGCGACGACGCGCGCGCCATTATGAGGGCCGATCCTGGTCTCATAGGCCTGGATGATGGCATCGAGCGCGGCCGGCTCGACATAGCCTTTTTCGGTCAGGATCGTCTCGAGCGCGCGCACGCGCAGCTCGGTCTCCGACAGCTCGGAATGATCGTGGTGATGGTCGTGATCGTGGCTCATGGCGGCAAAGATATGCGCAATGGCCCAGGCCTGTCGAGTGTTCCTTGCATCGTGATCGGGTCCCATATTCGTGACGACAATTGTGCGCTAACATCGTTGAAAGCAGCGTGGAGATGATGGTGACGGACTACGTGAAGATCGAGAAGGGCCTTGGGCCCGAGGGCCGGATTGCGGTGGTCCGTTTCGACCGCAGCGACGGCATCAACGCACTCTCGCCGGAGGCATTGCGGCAGCTGACTGCGGCGGCGCGCAGTTTCGAGGATGACGCCGCGACGTCGGTCGTCGTCTTGACCGGCAGCTCGGGCGCGTTCAGCGCCGGCTTCGACCTCAAGGATGCGGAGGGACGTTCGCGCAAGGAGATGGATCTCGGCACGCTGCGGCGGCATCTCAAGCTCGGGCCGCGCCTGACGCACGCCTGGCAGGAGATGGAGCAAATCACGATCGGGGCGATCGAGGGCTTTTGCGTCGGCGGCGGGGTGGCCCTCGCCGTCGCGCTCGACTTTCGCATCATGGGCCGCAACGCGCATTTGCGCGTGCCCGAGATCGGGCTCGGCATGAACATGAGCTGGCAGAGCATCCCGCGCATGCTGCATCTGATCGGGCCGGCCCGCACCAAGCAGGCGGTCATATTGGCCGACCAGCGCATCAGCGCGGACGAGGCCTATGAATGGGGCCTGGTGGAACAGGTGACCGACCCCGGCCATGCCTTCGATGCGGCCATGGAGCTTGCCCGCAAGGTCGCCGCGCAGCCACCGCTCTCGGTCGCTATGACCAAGCTGACCGTCAACCGGCTCGCGCACGCGCTTGACGATCTCGCCAGCCACATGGATGTCGATCAGTTCGCGCTCGCCAGCCTGAGCGAGGATCACAAGGAGGGCGTCGAAGCATTCCTGGCCCGCCGAAAGCCACGCTTCAGGGGCCTGTAGATCGGGCGCGACGGGCCGATGATCCCGTCCGAAGATGAATTTTCTTCGCACGTGACGGATTGGGAAAACTTCGTCCAACTCCTCGCAAATATCTGACATTGCAACGAAGACTGGAAACGGCGATGGTGCGTGCTGCGGTGCAGCGCGCTTCACCCGGCCGGCATCGCAATTCCATCCCCGTCGCTCCCTGCGACCTGATTCCCGTACGTCCATGAGCGGCGCGGGCAAGCGAACTATTGTGCATGAAGGCCGTCTCCATGAACGCCTACCAATCGCTCGCAATCGGACAGCCGATCGAAAGGCTTGAAGCGATTCCTCCTGCCGTGGACGTGATGGTCCGTTTCGAGGACATCTCAAAAACCTATCCGGCCTATCGCGGCAAGCCCGGCGTCAACGCGCTGCAGAATATCGACTTTGCAATTCCGCGCGGTTCCATTACCGGCGTGATCGGCCGCTCCGGCGCGGGCAAGTCCAGCCTGGTTCGGCTGATCAACGGCCTGGAGAAGCCGTCCACGGGCCGCGTGATCGTCGACGGCAGTGACATCTCGGCGCTGACCGGCCGCGCGCTGCGGTTGGCCCAGCGCTCGATCGGCATGATCTTCCAGCACTTCAACCTGCTGTCGTCGCGCACCGCGGCCGACAACATCGCGCTGCCGCTCGAGATCGCCGGCTGGGCCAAGGCCGACATCAAGGCCCGCGTGACGGAGCTGCTCGCGCTCGTCGGCATCGCCGACAAGCACGACCGCTATCCGTCGGAACTCTCCGGCGGACAGAAGCAGCGGGTCGGCATTGCCCGCGCGCTGGCGACGCGGCCGAGCGTGCTTTTGTCGGACGAGGCGACCTCGGCGCTCGATCCCCAGACCACGCGCGCGATCCTCGATCTGCTCGCGAACATCAACCGCGAGCTCGGCGTGACGATCGTGCTGATCACCCACGAAATGTCCGTGGTACGCCAGCTCGCCAAGGAGGTCGTCGTGCTCGACGCTGGACATGTCGTCGAGAGCGGCCATGTCGCCGACATCTTCACCCATCCCAAGCATCCCATCACACAGTCCTTCCTGGCCGAGGTGATCGGCGACAGCCTGCCAGTGTCGCTGGCGAGCCGGATCTTGCCGGGGCCATCGGCCGGCGGCCACGCCGTGATCCGCATCGAGGTGCGTGGGGCAGGGGCCGGCGACACGCTGGTGGCGCGGCTCGCGCGCGAACTCGGCCGCGACGTGTCGCTGCTGTCGGCGCGCATCGACGAGATCGGCGGCCAGCATGTCGGCTCGCTCGTTCTCGGCATTCCTCTCGGTGTTTCCGGTGGCGCGGACGCGGTGACGCGGACGCTGGCCTTTCTGTCTCGACATCAATTCCCGGCGGAGCATCTCGGCTATGTCGCCTGAACTCATCAACCTGATCATCCAGGCGACCTTCGAGAGCCTGTACATGGTCGGCATCGCCGCGATGCTCGGCACCGCCTTCGGTCTGCCGCTCGGCGTCTTCCTCGCGACCAGCCGCAAAGGCGAGTTGTTCGCGGCACCCATCGTCAATCGCGTGCTCGGCATCGTCGTCAACGCGACGCGTTCCACACCGTTCATCATTCTCGTCGTCGCCATCATCCCGTTCACACGCCTCATTGCCGGCACCTCGATCGGATCGAGCGCCGCGATCGTGCCGCTGACCATTGCATCAACGCCGTTCATCGCGCGCCTGGTCGAAGCCGCGATCCGCGAGGTCGACGGTGGCCTGATCGAGACTGCGTCCTCGTTCGGGGCCTCGCCGCTCCAGATCGTGTTCAAGGTGCTGATCCCCGAGGCGCTGCCCGGCCTGTTGCTGGCGCTGACGCTCGCCGTGGTCAGCCTGCTCGGCTATTCCGCGATGGTGGGCGCGGTCGGCGGCGGAGGGCTTGGCGATCTCGGCATCCGCTACGGCTACCAGCGCTTCATGCCGGAGATGATGCTGGCCGTCGTCGTCGTGCTGATCGCACTGGTCCAGCTCGTCCAGAGCGCCGGCGACTATCTGGCGCGCCGGGTCAATCGCCGGCTGCGGCATCGCTGAACCGGATCACGCGGCACGCCTCGCGCGCCGCAGCGTCTCCGAGGGCAGCTCGGCGAAGTGGCGCTTGTAGTCGAGCGAGAACTGGCTGAAGTGCCAGAAGCCGTGCTGCACGGCGACGTCGTAGATGGATGTCCCAGCGCCGCCGGCGCGTTTCAGATCGCGCCGTACGCGGTTCAGCCGCATCGCACGCCAATAGTGCATCGGGCTCGTGCCCAAAACCGCCTGGAAGCAATAGCCGAGCTTGCGCGGACTGGCGCCGACCGCCTTGCAGACCTCCAGCAGCGACAGCGAATGGTTGCCGTTGCCGTGCATCAGCTCGCGCGCGCGATCGACGGTACGCTTGCGTGCGTTTGCGCTGCGGCCGGGATCGGTGGGGCGTGCGGTCGGCAGCATGTCCATGATCTCGACGAGGAGGGCGTCTTCGAGCGCCTGCCGGACGGCCGGATCTTCAAACTGTTCGGGCGCGGTCGCGATGGTCTCGTGAATGGCCTCAAGATGGGCTCGCAATCGTGCGACGGGCGCCCGCGCCACCTCGATCACCCGCAATTGGTGCCAGACTGCGCGCGGCAGATCGATATCGAGCCGGGCGGCGAGATCCCGGATCAGCGCCGCACTGGCGACGACACCGCGCAGCTCGAATGACTTCGGCGTGCATATATCGACCTCGGCGTCGACGCAGGCGATGACCTGGGCGCCTGCAACGCTGGCGCCGTTGCAATTGACCTCGCTGTCACCGCGCCAGGGTAGACCGATGCCAAAGCTGTCGGCGCCAAGCTGACCGTATTGGCGGACCTGCTGGCTGGTGATTTCGCGGAACACCTCGACCCGGGGCAGAGAAAGCTGGGTGAAGCTGCCTCGAAACGCCCCGGCGCTGATCTGGTCGTAACGCAGCCGCCAGCGGCCGAGCGCGGCGCAGTGCTCGTCAACATCCGTACTGCTCGCCTCAAGCAGGCCGGCAGCCGAGTCCTGAATCGGAGGAATTACGCTCAAGGCCATGATAATGCGTCGAAATTTGCAAGCCAAAATCAGCAATAAACGTGCCAAGACTGACACGGCGGACGGCCGAGTCCAGCAAAATATTGCCGGATTTCGATAACGCCCGATAGCGCCGCGGTGCAGATTTTCCTTCCAGCCGTTCCAACAGCGCAGTCGGGATGGCCTTGCGGAGGATCGAGATGCGACCGACCGACGTCATGCGCGGCAGCCCAGCCGCGCCCGAGACCCAGGTGACGCGTGCCAATTGGCGCAGCTATCCCGCGATACGCTGGGGCTTTACCCACACCCGGGAAGTGCTGCCGACCGCAGAAGTCCGCCGCTCGACGCATCCGACGCCGATTCAAACGGCGCCGCGCGAATTGTCAAAGCTCGGCTTCAAAGCGCCGGACGGCCAGCCGACGACGATCTCGGCCACGCTGCGTGAGACATTTGGCGATGCACTGCTGGTCATGCATCGGGGCACGCTGATCCATGAATGGTATGGCGACGGCATGAGCGCGACAACGCCGCATCTGATCTGCTCGATCAGCAAGTCGGTTGCCGGCACGCTCTGCGGCGTGCTGGCCGCGCGCGGCCTGCTCGATCCCGAGGCGAGGGTGGTGCGTTACGTGCCGGAGTTGGAGAATTCCGTCTACGGCAGCTGCACGGTCCGCAACGTGCTCGACATGGCCGTCGCCATCGAGTTCGATGAAGATTACGAGGACCCTGCCGGCGACGTCGCGCGTTACCGCTTCTCCTCGGGCTGGGATGTGCCGCCACCGGGTGTCGAGCCCAGCCACCAGCGCGCCTATCTCATGACCCTGCGCGGCACCGGCAAGCCGCACGGCAAGGTGTTCCACTATGTCTCAACCAACACCGAGGTTCTCGGCTGGGTGTATGAGCGCGCCTGTGGCATGCCTTACCCTCGCATCCTCTCCGAATATCTCTGGCAGCCGATGGGCGCGGAGGAGGACGGCTCCCTGACGCTCGACAGCCACGGCATGGGCCGCATCGCCGGCGGCCTGTCCGTCACTGCCCGCGATCTCATCCGCTTCGGCGAGATGATCCGCTGCCGCGGCGTGGTCGAGGGACGGCAGGTGGTGCCGGGCTGGTGGATCGACGACATCCACGAGAACGGCGATCCCAAGGCCTGGGCCGACGGCGACCTCGCCGATATCTTCCCGGGCGCGCGCTACCGCAGCAAATGGTACACAATCGATCCTTCGCGGTACGATCTCGCCGCGATCGGCATCCACGGCCAGTGGCTCTACATCGACGCGGCTTCCGACACTGTCATCGTCAAGCTCGCAACGCAGCCGAAGGCGATGGACGTTCCGCTCGACCATCGCTGGCTCGCTGCCTTCCGCGCCATCACCGCACATCTCGCCCCGCGCTGACTTCTGGACATCATCATGCTAGACCACGCCAAAGCCCGATCGCCCGCCCAGGCCGCCAACGCGCATGCGCTCGATCCTCTGACGACTGAGGAGATCAGGGCGGCCTGCACGCTGGTGCGTGCGGCCGCAAGCTCGCCGGAGCACTGCCGCTTCCCGACGGTACGGCTGGAAGAGCCGACCAAGCAGGAGCTGGCCGCGGGCGGAGCAGGGCGCCGTGCCTTCGTGCTGACACTTGACATCGCCAACGGCGAGGCCATCGAGCACATCGTCGATCTTGGCCGCGGCGAGATCGTCGATCGGAAGCTCCTCCCCAACCGCGACGTGCCCTATGGGCAGCCACCGGTGATGCTGGAAGAGTTCTTCAAGTGCGAGGCGGTGGTGAAAGCCGATCCCGGCTGGCGCGCTGCGATGCATCGGCGCGGGCTCAGCGATAGGGACATCGAGCTGGTCCAGGTCGATCCGTTCTCCTCGGGCTTCTTCGACATGGAATTCGAGCGCGGCGCGCGCATCGTACGCGCCGTCAGCTTTTTCCGCGAGCATCTGCAGGACAACGGTTATGCCCATCCGATCGAGGGCGTCGTCGCCGTGGTCGATCTGATCGGCGGCAAGGTCATCGATCTCACGGATGCAGATCCGATCGTACCGATCCCGCGCAAGAAGCGAAATTACGGCGCTCACGAAGTCACCAACCCGCGCACCGACATCAAGCCGCTGCATATCGAGCAGCCGGAGGGCGTGAGCTTCAAGGTCGACGGCTGGAAGGTCGATTGGCAGAAATGGAGCTTTCGCGTCGGATTCACGCCACGCGAGGGCCTCGTGCTGCATCAGCTCGCCTACCAGGACGGCGCGCGAAAACGGTCGCTGATCCACCGCGCCAGCGTCACTGAGATGGTCGTGCCTTATGCCGACCCGACCGCGAACCATTTCTGGAAGTCGGCGTTCGATGCCGGCGAATATGGCCTCGGCATGCTCGCGAACGCACTCGAACTTGGTTGCGACTGCCTCGGCAACATCCACTATTTCGACGTGCCGGCGGCCGACAACAAGGGCGAGCCCTTCGTCATGCAGAACGCCATCTGCATGCATGAAGAAGATTATGGAATCGCCTGGAAACACTACGAATTTCGCAACGGCCTGTTCGAGGTCCGCCGGTCCCGGCGGCTCGTGATCTCGTTCTTCGCGACCGTCGGCAACTACGACTACGGCTTCTACTGGTACCTCTACCAGGACGGCACGATCCAGTTGGAGACCAAGCTCACCGGCATCATCCAGACCGCGGCGGTGCCGCCTGGCGAGACTTACAAATGGGGCGGCATGGTCGATGACCAGCTGGGTGGACCGACGCATCAGCACTTCTTCAACGTCCGCCTGCATATGGATCTCGACGGCGGCGGCAATACCGTCACCGAGCACGAGTTCGTGCCGCGGCCCTGGGGCCACGACAATCCACACGGCAACGTGTTCGACACCACCACGCGCGTCCTGTCGCGTGAGCGTGACGCAGCGGCGATCGCCAACGGCGAGATCGGCCGCTTCTGGAAGATCAGCAATCCCAACGAGACCAACTCGGTCGGCAATGCTCCCGCCTATAAGCTCGTGGTCAATCCGAGCCCGCTGATGCTGGCGCAGGAGGGCAGCTATGTGCGCAAGCGCGGCGGCTTCGCCACGAAGCATGTCTGGGTGACTGCGTTCGATGCCAACGAGAAATACGCCAGCGGCGACTATCCCAACGTCCACGCCGGCGGCGACGGCTTGCCGCGCTACGCCGCGCAGAACCGCAACATCGAGAATACCGACATCGTGGTCTGGCACTCCTTCGGCCACACCCATGTCTGCAAACCCGAGGACTTTCCGATCATGCCGGTCGAATATGCCGGCTTCGTGCTCAAGCCGACCGGATTCTTCGCGGCCAATGCGGCCGGAGATATTCCACCGGACCGCAACAGACGCAGCGTGCTGGCCGGCACCGGGAAGGATGCCGGCAGCTCGTGCTGCCAAGAGCAATAGTCCGTCCGGTCAGAACGGATAATGCCGTGGCCCGGTCTGCACGGTGATCCAGCGCAGCTCGGTGAATTCGTCGATCGCCGCCTTGCCACCAAAGCGCCCGTAGCCCGATGCCTTGGTGCCGCCGAACGGCATCTGCGGTTCGTCGTGCACGGTCGGAGCATTGACGTGGCAGATGCCGGCCTCGATCCGCTTGGCAACACCGAGGGCGCGCGCAATGTCGCGACCGAATACCGCGGACGAGAGACCATATTCCGTGTCGTTGGCGACCCGCACGGCCTCGTCGATCCCGCTGACGCGGACGACGGTCACGACCGGACCAAAGCTCTCCTCGCCGTAGATGCGCATCGCCGGCGTGACGTGATCGACGATGGTGGCCGGCATGATGGTGCCGCTCCCGTGTCCGCCCGCCGCGAGCACCGCTCCCTTGGAGACGGCATCGTCGATCAGGCCCCTGACGCGATCGCAGGCAGCAGCACTGACGAGCGAGCCGAGCACGACATTTGCCTTGCTTGGATCGCCGAAAGGAAGCCCCTTTGCCTTGGCGGCGAACTTGGCGATGAAGGCGTCGGCGACCTTGTCGTCGACGACGATCCGCTCCGTCGACATGCAGATCTGCCCCTGGTTCATGAAGGCGCCGAAGGCAGCCGCGTTCACGGCCGCGTCGAGATCGGCGTCGTCGAGGATGACGAGCGGGGCCTTGCCGCCGAGCTCCAGCAGCGCGCGCTTCAGATGTTTGGCGCAAGCCAGCGCAATGAGGCGGCCGACCCGGGTCGAGCCGGTGAAGTTGACGCGGCGGATGGCAGGGTGCGCGATCAGTGCCTCGACGACGGCCTGCGCGTCCTCGGGCGCGTTGGTCACGACATTGACGACGCCGTCACCGAGACCAGCCTCGGAGAGGCAGCTTCCAATCAGGCGGTGCACGCCGGGGCTCATCTCGGAGGCCTTCAGCACCACGGTGTTCCCGCAGGCGAGCGGCATGGCGACTGAGCGGACGCCGAGGATGACCGGCGCGTTCCAGGGCGCAATGCCGAGCACCACACCGACCGGCTGGCGGAACGCCATGGCGAGATTGTCGGGCTTGTCGGTCGGAATGACCTCGCCGGATATCTGCGTCGTCATTGCCGCGGCTTCGCGGAGCATGCCCTCTGCAAGATGCGCGTTGAAGCCGGCCCAGCCCGCGGTGGCACCGGTCTCGGCCACCATCAGCGCGGTGAACTCCGCTGCCCGGCGCGCGAGGATGTCGGCGGCAGCGCTGAGCCGCTTGCGGCGCTCGGAGGGACCGAGCTGCGACCAAGCCGGAAAAGCCGCGGCCGCCGCGTCGGCAGCGCGCATCGCATCGTCGATCGAGGCCGCCGCCACGATGGATGCGATCTCGCCGGAAATCGGGTTGTGACGCTGGAAGGTGCGCTGATTGCTGGCCGACTGGTCCTTGCCGCCGATGAGAAGGTCGATTGCGTTCATGGAACTCTCCATGGGTTTCCGGGTGATATGGGTTGCTGGGTGACTATCTTGATGCAGCGCGCGCCTTGCCCAGATAGGCGCGCTGAATCTCGGGATCGTTCTTCATCGCGCTGGCCGGTCCGCTGCCGGCGTTGCGGCCGGACTCGATCAGGTAGACCCGATCGGCGAGATCGAGGCTTGCCCGGGCATTCTGCTCAACCAGCAGCACGCCGACGCCACCGGCGCGTATCTGCGTCAGCGCGCGAAAGACCTCGCGGCTGAGCAGGGGAGACAGCCCGAGCGAAGGCTCGTCGAGCAGAAGGAGACGCGGGTTCGACATCAAGGCGCGGCCGATCGCGACCATCTGCTGCTCGCCGCCGCTCATGGTGCGGACGGCCTGGGGCAGGCGCTCGGCCAAGCGCGGGAACAATTCCAGGGTTTTCGCGAGCCGGTCCGCTTCGCCCGCGCGCGCACGGGCCGGATAGGCGCCAAGCTGCAAGTTCTCGGCAACGGTCAGGTCACCAAACACGCCGCGTCCCTCCGGCACCAGGGCGATGCCGCGCTCCACAATGAGATGAGCCGGCAACTCGCCGATGTTTTCCCCCTCGAACCGGATGGTCGCCCCGAGGGCGGGCTTGATCAGACCGGCGATGCTCTTGAGCAAGGTCGACTTGCCGGCACCATTGGCACCGAGGATCGCGACGATCTCGCCCTGGGCGATGCCGAGCGTGACATCGGCCAGCGCCTGATGCTTGCCGTAGAAATGGGAGAGGGCGGCGACTTCAAGCATCGTCGTCTCCGAGATAGGCCGCGACGACCTTCGGATCGGCCAGCACCTCGTCCGGCGCGCCGCGCGCGATCACGCGGCCGGCGTTCATGACGATGCAATGGCCGCAGAGCGCGCGGATCGCATCCATGACATGCTCGACCATGATGATGGTCAGGCCGCGCTCGCGCAGTTTCGCGATCAGGGCGATGCCCGTTTCGAGCTCGCTCGGATTGAGGCCCGCCAGCCATTCGTCGAGCAGCACGAGGCGAGGCCGAAGCGCCAGCGCACGGGCAAGCTCCAGCCGCTTCTGGTCGATATAGGTCAATTCGCGCGCGAGCGTTTCATGCATGGTGCCGAGCCCGACCAGGTCGAGCAGCTCGCGTCCCGTCGTGTCGGAACCGTCCGACGTGGAGAACAGCCGCGCTGCCGCTACGTTCTCGGCGACGGTCAGGTCCGGCATCACACGCACCAGCTGGAACGTGCGCGCGAGGCCCAGGCGCGCAATCTGGTATGCCCGCAAACCGGTGAGGACGGTGCCACTGAACCGGATCGTGCCCGATGAGGGCTTCAAGGCGCCGGACAGCGTATTCAGCAGCGTCGTCTTGCCCGAGCCGTTCGGGCCGATGATGCCGATGATCTCGCCGGCTGCGACCGTGAAGCTGACGCCATCGACCGCGCGCAATCCGCTGAATGACTTGCTGACGCCTTCGACTGCGAGAAGCGGTGCCTTGTTCATCGTGCGCGCGAACGCTGCGGCGGGAGAACCCACCGGAATCCGCCAGCGCCCGGTCCTGAACAAGCCGATCACGCCATTCGGCAGCGCCAAGACGATGAGCACGAAGATGACGCCCAGCACGATGCTGAAATGGTTGGGCAGGGTCGCGGTCAGCACCTCGAACAGCAAGACCAGCGGAACGACGCCCAGCACAGGCCCGAACAGCGAGCCTGCGCCGCCCAGCAACGCCATGATCACGACCTGGAACGAGATCGTCGGATTGAAGGCGATCGCGGGATCGATATACGTCCAGCGCGGCGCCATCACCGCGCCGGTCATCGCCATGAATGTCGCGCTCAGAACGAAGACGCCGAGCTTGACCCGCGTGGCGTCGATGCCGGAATGGCTGGCCGCGGTTTCATCGGCGCCGATGGCGCGTAGCGCCAGCCCGTAGCGCGACCGCCCGAGCAGCCAGCCCACGAGAAACACGAGCGCGGTCAGGCCAAGGAGCTGCCAGTACAGGATGTCCTGTGTCACCGCGCTGAACAGGTAGCGGCCGACCGACTTGTGGATGTTGACCTCGTACCAGATCACAAGTTGCCGGATGAGCTCGGCGAGGCCGAACGAGAAGATCACGAAATAGATGCCGGACAGGCGGAGGGTGGAAAGCCCGGTGATGGCGGCGGTCAGCGCGCCGAGGCCGGCGGCGGCCAGCATCACGACGGGCCAGGGCATCGTCTCCCCAAGGGCGGCGGCCGTGTAGGCGCCGAGGCCGAAGAAGGCGACTGTCGCAAGCGAGACGTAGCGGGTGGGGCCTGAGAACATCGCCCAGGCGGTCGCCAGGATCGTGAAATAGAGAACACTGATGCCGAGCGCGAGATAATAGCCGTCGGCATACAGCGGATAGGCGGCGATGGCCGCGGCCGCGACGAGGCCGGCGCACCACAGCGACGTCCGGACGAGCCCCGTCACGACGCTGCTCTCCCGAACAGGCCGGTCGGCTTGATCAGCAGCACGCCGAGAAACAACGCATAGGTCGCAGCCAGCGTCAGGCCCGGATCGACCAGCCGGGCCACGGCGGTCTCGACCACGCCGAGCAGCAACCCCGCGACCAGCGCGCCCATGACGTTGCCGACGCCGCCCATGATGACGACGACCAGCGCCTTCATGGTGAAGACCACGCCCATGGCCGCATTGAAGGTGAGAAACATGCTGACGAGCACGCCACCGACGGCGACAAGGCCGCCGCCGAAGGCGAACGCAAGCCCCGACAAGGCCGCCACGTCGATCCCGACGAGGCGCGCCGCATTGGCGTCCACCGCGATGGCGCGGACCGCTGTGCCGATCCGCGTGCGGGTCAGGGCAAGATACACGGCGCCGCCGACCATGGTTGCGAACAGCAGCGCGACCAGGCGGTTGACCGCAAGGGTCGATCCCATGATCGTCAGCGGAATGGAGAGATAGCTATAGCTGTAGTACTGGCCGCCGAAGGCGACCAGCATGGCGCCCTGGATCACGAACAACACGCCGAAAGTGACGAGGATGCTGTCGATCTCCTGCGCGCCCCGGTCCTTGCCCCGCTGCATCAGCCGCTCCAGCAGGAAGCGATAGAGCAGCCAGTTCAGCACCATCGCGACCGGCACGGCCAGCAGCAGCGCCGCAAGCGGACTGAGACCCAGGCCTGTGTACAGCGAAAGTGCGCCAAAGGCGGCCGCGACCAGCGACTCGCCGTAGGACAGATTCATGATCCGCGCCACGCCGTATTGAAGCGTCAGCCCCAGCGCGATCAGCGCATACATGCCACCGAGCACCAGACCCGGCAGGACGATGTCGACAAGCAGCATGAGACGGCGTCCCCTCGGATCGAACGGCCGGCAGGCCTCGTGAAGCAAGGCCTGCCTGCCGGACTCACTGCCATTGCGCCTTGGGTACGACCGGCGCGCGTGCGCCCGGGAGCGAGGTTGGGGCGAGGCCGTAGAACTCGCCATTTTGCCATTGGCCGACGCTCCACACCTCCTGGAGCAGCCCGTCCTTCAGCTTGACCTTGCCGATGATGGTGTCGAACGTGCCCCCGCGGATTTCCGCCGCGACCGCGGCGCGATCGAGCTTGCCGACCTTCTCGATGGCCTGCTGCAGCACCTGCAAGCTCGCATAGGTGATCGAACTCGCCCAGCGATCGGGCTCCTTGCCGGTTGCGGCCTTGTGGCGCGCGAGATAGTCCTTGAGCTGCAGCGAGTCCGCGTTCCAGCCGCCAATCCCCATCACGCCGTCGCTGTTGGCGGCGAACTTGCCCTTGTAGAGCGGAAAGGCAGTACCGACGCCTACGTAGAAGATCTTCGGGTTGAACTTCAGCAGCTGGGCCTGTTCGGTCAGCGCAATCGTGTCAGGCGGATAGCTGAAGGCGATGAAGGCATCGGGCTTGGCGGCGATCGCATCGTTGAGCAAGGGCTGAAGGTCCTGCGACCCCATTGGATAGGTCTTGTCGTAGGCCAGGGTGAAGCCCGCCTTCTTGAAAGCCTCGCGGGCGGCCGTGGAGAGCTCGATGCCGAACTGGTCGGCGACGCTCACCATCGCGATGGTGCCGCCGATCTTGCTCTCGCGCTTGAGCCTGCCAAGCAGCTCGGCGAGCGCATCGGAGATCTGCGCCGAGGTGCCGAGCCAGAACGTCGCGTTCGACCAGCGCTTGGCCAGCTCCGGGGCCTTGTCGGTCACGGAGGTGACCGCGAGGTGCGGATAGCCGAGGCGGTTCAACGTCGGCCCCACGGCGAGATTGAGGCCAGTGCCCCAGGGCGGAAGAATGAAATCGACCTTGTCCTGGTTGGCGAGGCGCTCGATCGCCTTGACCGCTTCTTCCGAACTGCTGCGATCGTCGTACTCAACGACCTCGATCGGCAGCTTCTTGTCGCCGAGCTTGATGCCGCCCGCGGCGTTCACGTCCTTCACCCACAGCTCGTAGTTCGGCAGGGTGGTGATGCCGGCGCCGCCGGCATAGGGCCCGGTTTTGGAGATCGCATAGCCGATCCGGATCTTCTCCTGCGCATCGGCTGCGGACGTAAAGGTCCCCAGCGCCGTGGCGAAAGCCATCAGGCCAGTGACGCGCAGCAACGTTCGACGGCTCGCCGAAAACATGTCGATCCTCCCTCGTGTTCACTCAAGCGATTGTTCGCAACAATGAAAGTGGTCGCTTCCTCATCGTCCTGATTTCTTCGGCGCCGCTCGGAAGCCGGCCGCGATCGGGACTTGACCTAGCAAGCACTGTCGGTTTTGTTCGCACAATGGACAAATCCGGGGAAAGATTGGACGTTTCCGGTCCCATCGGTCAGGTGCGTCGAGCGGTCGCGGGCGTCCATCCGGTCGCAATCGCCGCACCGGCGGCATCGGCACCGGTCGGCGCCGCGTTGATCGGATCGCACTATGTTGCGAGACGCTGGATGCTTGGGTCGAAGGCGGCCCGGCCGTTCATCCATTTGCTTTGCCTTCATCGCGGCTCCGCTGCCGAGATCCGCCAGGCCGGTCAGGTGATCGCATTGACCGGGCCCGCTCTGATCTGGTTGCCGGCGGGCTCGGCCGAGTATTTGGAGATATCCGCCGGGGCGACTGCCGAGCTCTTGCAATTGCGCTCCGGCGTATGGCACCGCTTCCTGCCGCCATCGGCGGAGCCGGCCTATCTGGCCCTCGAAAGCGCCGCGGGCATCATGACATTGCCGGTCGAGCCCGAACTCGTGACGACGATGTCGCGTTCGATCGGAGCAATCGCAACCGAGATCGCATTGCCGACGCGCAGCGGTGCAGGGTCGATCATGTCGGCCGAGCTCACGCTGTGCGTGTTGCGCTTCTGGCGTCTCTTCGCCGGCAACAACGATCAGGATGACCAGGGCAGCAATGCGGACGTCTTGAGCCGCTTCCGCCGACTGCTCGAGGAGAGATATCACCAGCATCTGCGCGTCAGCGACTACGCCAATCTGCTCGGCATAACGGCGGACCGCCTGCACTCGCTGTGCAGTCGCGAACTCCAGCGATCGCCAAGCGAGTTGATCCAGCAGCGTGTCGTCAAGGAAGCCGCGGCGCGGCTGGAGGCCGGCACGGCCGCCGTCAAGCAGGTCGCGTTCGCGCTCGGCTTCAAGGACACTGCCTATTTCAGCCGCTTCTTCCGCAAGCACACCGGCGAGGCGCCCGGCATGTGGCGGCGACGCGTTGCTGCACGCGTGAGGGCGGGGCGATCAAGGCCAACGCTGAATTTCGCCGATTGGCCATGAGCCGCGATCGGTCGGCAGGAATTTGATCCCGATAGCACCGCTGACAGACACAGCACGCGTCGCCACAGAAACACTCCGAAATCAATCAGGTCAGATCGGGACGAAGGTTGCCCAGGGAAGGCAGGCAACGTCAGCCTGCCGATGAGCGCATTGGTCGCGCATGCTGCGCACTCGTCTGGAGAAATTCTAACGTTGTTCCTATCGCACTCCCAAACCGCCTGAGTTAGGGCGGGGCATCAAGAACAAAACCGGCGAAGCCGGCAGTGCGTGGGACTTTACGAGACGTGACAGACTTCCAGTTTCCTTTGCGTTCCGACACGCGTCGTCAACTGATTCAGGTGCTTTTCTTCGGTGCGGTCAGCACACTTGCTCTCACCGTGCCGTTCGGTTCCGCGCGAGCGCAGGCGCAGATTCCTGCTGTTACCGTGGAAGCGCCGGCAGAGCGCGCCCGTTCGGCGGCAATTGCTTCGTCGCGAAGGGCGGCGGCAACTCGCACCGCACGCGCCAATCGTCGCGCTCCGGCGCAGCAGGCCACCCCGACTCAGTCGGCATCATCGAACGGCGCCACGGGCGAACGCGCCAATGGACCGGTGCGTGGTTTCGTCGCGACAAGGAGCGGCACCGCCACCAAGACCGATACGCCCTTGATCGAGACGCCACAGTCGGTGTCCGTCATCACGACCGATCAGATCAGGAACCAGGGCGCGGTCTCGATCGGCGAGGCCCTGCGCTACACCGCCGGCGTCAGCGGTGACGTCAATGGCGGCTCGGACACCCGCTTCGGCGGACTCCAGATCCGCGGCTTCGACATGACCATGCCGGGCCTCTACGTCGACGGCTTGCGGATTCCGTCCAGCAACTACGTGCATTTCAACGGCCTCGATCCCTATGGCGCCGAACGCATCGAGGTGCTCAAGGGCCCGTCCTCCGCCATGTACGGCGGCAGCGGCACCGGCGGCGTCCTCAACTACGTGACCAAGCTGCCGACTGCGCAGCAGTTCGGCGAGGTTTCGATCTCTGGCGGCAGCTTCAACCGCTATCAGGGCCAGTTCGACATGGGCGGCCCCGCCAACAAGGAAGGCACGGTGCTGTGGCGTCTCACCGGCGTGGTTCGCGACGGCGAGACCCAGGTCGACTTCAGCAAGGACAATCGCGTCTTCATCGCGCCCGCCGTCACCTTCAAGCCGAACGAGGACACCACCATCACCTTGCTCGCCAACTATCAGCGCGATCGAGCAGGGTGGGGTCTCCAGTTCTTGCCGGCGTCGGGTACGGTGTGGCCGAACAACGGCCGCACCATTCCGGTCTCGTTCTTCGCGGGCGTGCCGAGCTTCGACGCGTTCAACACCGAGATCGCGACCGTCGGCTACCAGTTGGCGCACAACTTCACCGACAACATTACGTTCCGCCAGAACCTGCGCTACGCCTATCAGCACAACGAGGAAAAGGTGTTTTACGGCGGCGGCTATACCGACGAAGCCGCAGGGCAGCTCGCGCGCTATGGCAGTTACAGCAACTCCTACATCAACTCCTTTGCGGTGGACAATCAGCTCCAGGGCAAGTTCAACACCGGCATTTTCAGCCACACCACGCTGGTCGGCGTCGACTACCGCAACACGTCCTTCCGCGACACCGCTTATGGCGTGACGACCTCGTCTCCGACGATCAATGTCTTCAACCCGGTGTATAGCTACGACTATGCTGTGGACGGCGTGCCGAGCGACAAGACTGGCGTCAAGCAGTCGCAGGTCGGCCTCTATGCGCAGGATCAGATCAAGCTTGGCCGGCTCTCGTTCCAGCTCGGCGGCCGTCAGGATTTCGTGACGACGCAGGTCGATAACGGCATCGCCAACACGACGGTCGCGAAGGACGCTTCGGCCTTCACCGGGCGAGCCGCCGTCATGTACAATTTCGACAATGGCATCGCGCCCTATTTCAGCTACTCGGAATCGTTCCTGCCGCTGCTCGCGACCGGCTTTGGCGGACAGATGCTCAATCCCGAGACCGGCGTCCAGTACGAGGTCGGCGTCAAGTACCAGCCGATCGGCTGGAACGCGCTGTTTACCTTTGCCGCCTTCGACCTGACGCGCGACAACCTCGCGGTGTACGTGCCTGCAGCCACCTTTTACGAACAAATCGGGCAGGTGAAATCGCGCGGCATTGAGCTCGAAGGCACGATGTCGCTCGCCGACGGCTGGAACCTGCGCGCCGCCTATGCCTATGTCGATGCCATGGTCACGCAGGATCCGGTGAATGTCGGCAAGGCGCCGGTCACGGTGCCGCTCAACCGCGCTTCGTTGTGGAGCGACTATACGCTGCAGAGCGGGCCGCTCGCGGGCTTGCAGTTCGGCGGCGGAATCCGCTATGTCGGCGCGACCTGGGGCGATGAGGCCAACACCTTCAAGGTGGGTGCCTCGACCGTGCTGGACGCGCTGCTGGCCTACACCCATGACAATTGGCGGCTGTCGCTGAACGTGACCAACGTTGCCGACACGCGCTACGTCGCTGCGTGCTACAGCCTGGCGGGATGCTTCTATGCCGAGGGGCGCAAGGCGATCGGCAAGCTGACCTATCGCTGGTGAATTCGAACGGAAGACGGTCTGGCACCGGGGGCCGGACCGCTGGATGAGAGTGGAAGACGATGAGAGCGATATTCGGCAGGCTGCATCGCTGGGCGGGATTGCTCACGGCCGGATTCCTGTTCTTCTCCGGCATCACCGGCGCGATCATCTCCTGGGATCACGAGCTCGACGACGTCCTGAACAGCCATTTGTTCGATGTCTCAACGAAGGGCCCGGCCATTCCCTCGCTCGAGCTCGCCAAGATAATCGAGCAGCGCGATCCGCGTGCGCGCGTCGTCTACCTCTTCATGACGCCGGAGCAGGGCCATTCGCTGTGGTTCTTCGTCATGCCGCGGATCGATCCCGCCACCGGCAAGCGTTACCCGCTCGACTACAATCAGGTCTTCCTCGATCCCAACACCGGCGTGGAGCTCGGCCGGCGCTATTGGGGCGCGGTGTGGCCCGTCACGCGCGAGAATTTCGTCTCGTTTCTGTACAAGCTGCACTACACGATGCACATCCCGGAATTCTGGGGCAGCGACCGCTGGGGCATGCGCGTGCTCGGCATCATCGCCATCATCTGGACCATCGATTGCTTCGTCGGCTTCTATCTGACGCTGCCCTCGCGCCGGCGCGCCAAGGCGGCGCGGGCGCCCGAAGTCGCGCGCCAGCTCGAGCGCGGCTTCTGGGCGCGCTGGGCACCGGCCTGGACCATCAAGACCTCGGGCAGCGCCTACCGGATCAATTTCGACATCCATCGCGCCTTCAGCCTGTGGACCTGGGGCGTGCTGTTCATCATCGCCTTCACGGCGTTCTCGCTCAACCTCTATTTCGAGGTGTTCTCGCCGCTGATGAAGATGGTCTCGAACTACACCCCGACCCCCTACGAGCAGCGCCCCTATCGCGATCTCGACAATCCCATCGAGCCCAAGGTGACGTTCGCCGAGATCGCCGCCCGCGCGGCCGCCGACGGCAAGGCGCGAGGCTGGACCACCCCGGTCGGCGCGCTCAGCTACGGCCCGGCCCATGGCGTCTATGCCGCCGCCTTCTTCCATCCCGGCGATGATCACGGCGCCGGCGGCGTCGGCCCGGCGCAGCTCTATTACGACAGCGAGGACGGCCGCCCCATCGGCGAGCGACTGCCCTGGGTCGGCACCGCCGCCGACATCTTCGTGCAGGCGCAATTCCCGCTGCATTCGGGCCGCATCGTCGGGCTGTTCGGCCGCATCCTGATCTCGGTCATGGGCCTCGTCGTGGCGGCACTGTCGGTCACCGGCGTCGTGATCTGGTGGCGCAAGCGCCGCGCCCGCGTTCGCGCGCGCGAGACCGCCGCGATACGCCTGAACCGGCAGCAACTGACACCGGCAGAGTAGGCTCCGGCACTCCGCCGACGGATGAACCTTCCCGCACGGGCTCGGCTTCGCTTCCGAGAGCGACAAGATGCAAGCCCTGGTGACCACGACCGGGCTGCTCAAGCACTGGCTGCGCGAGCACCGCGAGGACGGCATGCCGCAGGAGAGAGATGCCGCGTTCAAGTCGGACCGCTTCTTACCATTACGCCATCCAGGACGCGGCCTTCGCCAGATATGCCGAGCTGCCGCTCACCAAGCCCGCATCCGCCAGTACCGCGGTCGCCGTGCAGGGCGTGCGCGGCAATGGCGGCCTCAAGGGACCACCGCATGAAATCGATGTCGTCGCCATCAAGGACGACAAGGTCTTCTTCATCGCCACATCGGACGCCGTGAAGACGGCTGAAATCCCGCCTGCGAGAAGCTCTGGAAGCAGATGATGGCCAGGAAGACCCCGCAGGACGCCATGGCCCGTGAAGACCAGGCGATGGACGTACCGAGTGCTTTGCCAAGGAAGCGCCAAGCCAGAGCTGGTTCGCAGCCGCCGTCAAGAAGGCGCAGAGCCAGCTGGATCTGCTGCCGCTGCGCTAGGCGCCGCAGCTCGAGCGTCTGGCGTACCCTCCGCCCGGACCTTCACGGGCAGGGCGGCCAGCTCAGCCGCTGTGGGTGGGCCGGCGGTGCTTTCGCCAGTGCAGCGAACCGCATCAAGGGGAAAAACATCAGGTTTTTGAATTTGTTAGGCCGACGCGGCCGCACCGATCTCCATGTTCGGAGGATGCGATCCGCGGGTTCCACTTGTGCTGGCCGAGGGTAGGCGAGATACTATGGCTGCGTATGATGGCTTGCGGTATCTGGTCTGGCACCAGCTGGAGACCGTGCTTGCTGTTCGGCAACGAGTTGGCTGCGATCGACGATGAATACGCAGACGCGCGACCGAAAAGGCGAACGTCATCGATTGACGGTGCTTTTCTCTGACTTGGTGGGATCCACCGCGCTGGGCAGAGACATCGAATCCGAGCACCTTTCCGAACTCCTGAGCCAACTGCGGCAAATCTGGCATCGGGCGGTGGCGAAGCACGGCGGTCGCATCATCAGAACGCAGGGAGACGGTGCCCTCGCTGTGTTCGGCTACCCCCTGTCAGGCGAAGATGACGGTCGTCGTGCTGCGGAGGCGGCACTCGATATTCACCAGTGGGTCGGGCAGTTGCGCCACGATGGCGTGTCCCCGGCTCTCATGCCGCTTCAAATGCATTCCGGTATCCACGCCGGCACCTTGCTCCTGACCGAGGGAGATATCGAGTCCGGCCGGTACGACCTGATCGGCGATGTCGTGAACACTGCGGCGCATCTGTCGCGCTACGCTGCGCCGGGGCAGATCCTTGCAAGCCTCGATGCCCTCGGTCCGCATGCAAATTTCTTCGAGCTCGGCGACCGCCTTCAGACATCGGGTGCAGCGGCCGGAATGCCGCAGGCGCGCGTGGTGCTGAGACGAAGTACGGCGACCCGCCGATTCGAGGCGACTTCTCGTCGCGGCCTGACGCCCTTTATTGGTCGCAACGAGGTCTTCAACTTTCTGACCGATTTTCTCAACCAGGCACATCCGACCAGGCAACGCTGCGTGGTCGTCGTCGGCAGCCCCGGGCTTGGGAAGACGCGCCTCCTGGAAGAAGTGTTGCGACACTGTGGTGCCGAACCCTTCAAGCTGCTGAGGGGCAACTGCGAAAGCTATGCCGGTGCCGAAGTCCTGCAACCGTTCCTGCAAATGCTGCGCGCCCACCTGGGGATCCGACCGGATGCATCTGTCGTCGAGGCCAACGAGATTGCCCGCGCCGGCCTGCAGCCATGGGCCTCCCACCTCGGCCCGCGTGCTGAATCGATCCTTGCACTGGCGTCGACCGGCGCCGATGCGCGCGGCGGCCGGATGACCGTCGATGGCGTGGTCGGTGACCTGCTCGGATTCTTTACCGTCTTGTCGGCACAGGGTCCATTGGTGCTGGTGATCGATGATTGGCAATGGTCCGATGACGCGAGCCGACAGTTGCTGGAGGCACTGTTGCAATTGCCCAATGGACCGCGCGTCATCCTCGCCAGCCGGCCACGCGACGACGAGACCGAGTGGATTGCCAACGCGCCGTCCCTGCAGCTGCAGCCGTTCCAGGGCCCGGAAACCGACCTTGCTGTGCGACGCTGGGTGCCCCAGGCAGATCCCTTCCTGGTGGCCCGTGTTCACAGCTATGCCGGCGGGGTGCCGTTGTTCATCGAGGAGCTGTGCCACTCGATCGCGGCCAACGATCCTCTTTCGTTCGAAATGCGCAGCAAGCAGGGATGGATCGCAACGCTGGTCGCCTCGCGACTGGCGCGCCTGCCGCCGGATGAGGTGAACGTCGTGCGCGCCGCGGCAGTCATTGGCAACACGGTGCCGCACGGGTTGCTGGTGTCGGCCTGCGGCAGCGAACCAGACCCGGCAATAGTGCGGGCGCTGGCCGACGCCGACTTTCTCTACGCTGATCCAGCGGGCGGCGTCCTACGCTTCAAACATGGCATCACGCGGGACGCCGTTTACGACACGATCGGTCTGCACGAGCGTCAGGCATTGCACAGACGCATCGAGGCCGCGTTGCTGGCACGATCCGAGCAGGCTGATCGCGAAGACACGCTGGAAGCCCTGGCCTACCACTCGCGCGGCGCGGGTCATTGGGAGAGCGCGGCCCATTATGCCGAGCGCGCCGGTGACAAGGCCATGGCAGCATTCGCGCTGGACCGTGCACGTGCCCAATATCAGCTTGCCATGGAGGCGCTGGATCGCGTGCCGCACCGCGCGCGCGAGCAGTCCCTGCGTTGGTGCTTGCTGGCCAATAAATTAGGTTTGGTGAGCGTATTCGACCCGCTATCGTTGGCCGACGACACCACCGTGTTCGAGCGGGCGGTCGCGATTGCGTCCTCGCTCGGCGACCTCAGTGCAATGGCCAGTGCGTATGAATGGCTCGGCTACATGTGCTACGCATTCGGGCGCTTTCGCGAGGCCGTGACACACACAAGGAAAGCACTGGAATTGGCACGCAAGCTCGGTGAGCACCGCCCGATCGCTCAGATCGAAGCTTCGCTGGGCCAGATACTCGCCGCAAGCTGCCAGTACGACGAAGCCATCACCTTGATCGACGCCGCCAACTCGACCAAGCAGCAACGCAGCCGCCGGCACGGCGCCCTCGCCATCGGCACCGCCTACGCGTTGTCGTGCAAAGGCAGTGTGCTCGCCGATCGCGGAGATTTCGACGGCGCTCACGAGTGCTTCAGAGAAGCGATGGCCCTGGTCGAAGGCTCGACCCACCCGGTCGTCGGTTCGGTGCGCAATTGGATTTCGGTCGTGCTCGTCTGGCAAGGTCGCTGGCAGGAGGCGGAGCGGCTCGCCGTCGAGGGAGCTCGCGTTGCCGAGAATATGCGCAGCCTGCTGCTGCTGGCGGATTGCCGCGCCGCGTCTGGATTGGCCCGCTGGTCGGCGACCGGCGATGCCGAAGGTTTGCAGCAATTGCGGAACGCCGTGCAATGGATGGAAAGGCGAAACTTCCACTTCTACACGTCGGTTCAATATAGCTGGCTGGTCGAGGCGGCAGCAGCCGAAGGCGATGTCGATACGGCACGGCGGTATGCCGTCCATGTCCTGCGCCGCGCGCGCGAAGGCGAGCGGCTGGGCGAGGCGGCGGCATGCCGTTCGCTCGCGAAACTCGCGGCCCTGCGCCAGGATTTCAGGCTAAGCCAACGCTGGTTGCAGCGGGCCGAAGCGTCCGCAGGCTGGCGGGCCTCGCTACGCGATGCGGCCCTGAATCTGGCAGCACGCGGTGAGCTTCTCGCGCAGCAGGGGCAGGGCGAGGCGGCCCGCCAGACCGCACTGGAAGCCGCCGAGAAACTGCAGGCGCTCGGCATGCGCTGGCATGCGGAGCGGGCGATCCGGCTTGTCACCGGCACGCCCGTCATCTGCGCCAACGATGAGCACGGCCTGCTCGGTGGCGGTCAGCACTATGCGATCTAGCCAAGCGCGACGACTGCGCGCAAAGGCGTCCCGCGTCCGGGGGGCGTCTCGAAAGATGCCGCAAGCGAGCTGCTCGCCTCGCTCCTCGTCACATGCGATAGCCCTGCTCTAGGGTGAGGGCGGCGGCGCGGGAACCCTGCCGTCCATCGTCAAGCTCAGTGGAATGGGGCCGGTGCGCAAGGGCAGCGGCGTCTCCACCAGTGCGCTGAAGAAACCCAGCATCACGGCAAGTGCCGGGTCTGCTCCGGGACACGAATGCGTGGGATGGCCCGTGATCCTGCGGTTGCCGCCGAAGGCATAATAGATGTCCTGACGCCCTTCGACGAGATTCTGCTGGGTGGCGGAGACTGCGCCGGCGACGATGACATCTCCCGGTCTGATCTCGACATTTCCGATGGTGTGCGAAACGATGGCTGTCCGCCAGATCAGTTCGGGCACCGCGCGCAGTTGCATGGCCGGGATGAAGTCGTCTCTCAGCCGGTTGAGGGCATCGGTGTAGTCCTTTGCCACGGTGCCGGCATAGCGGGCGCGCAACGCCCACAGGGTTCCTTCACGCAGCCATTCGTTCAATATCCTGCGCAGGTTTCCGTCGACGGTCGGAATGAAACCCATCATGGCGCCGGCGATTGTGCGCGCCACGAACGGGATGTCGTCCTTGCCCCGCGGAGAGTTGAAAACAGCATTCGTGACGGGTCCGTTTGTCGGCCCGAACCGCTCGAGGAACCCGACCATGGCGCGGCGTGCAGCGTCGCCATGTGCCGCGCCGACCGCCTCCACTTCCTTGTTCGGATGAGGCTGGAAGATGTAGCGCGAAGGGGAGAGGAAATGACCGGGGTAACCGGGCGGCTCGCCTGGCTTCCAATCCCAGCGATAGCCGGCGCGGCGGAAATAGCCGCCGTCTTCGCTCAACCCGAACCACCTTTCGCAGAAGGCTGCGAGCAGCGGATCCACCAATTCGTGCACGTCGACAGTCAGTTCCCAGCTCGCTTCGCCGTCGGCGGCGGCATAACCAATCGTCTCCTTGACCATGAAGCCCAGCACCTTCTGTGTGACCGCGCGCGCCAGCTCGAACGAGGCGAATTGGTCGAGGGACATGATCGCAGCGTTGCACGCCGCGGATTCCTGCTCGTAGGCCTGATCTGCCTGTCCGGCGTCGCGGCCGAGATAGAGGATGCCGAATGACCGCTGCATGCGGGGAAGATAGCCGGTGATGGTCAGCTTGGTGTCGGAATCGGTGAAGACCTGCTGGACGAGGTCGCGGTCGGCCACCAGAACCCCGAAGGGCGTGCGGAGCACGCCGCCGTGGCGCTCGCGGATTGCACCCCAGATCGACGCGTTGACGAAATGCGAGGCTGAATCCGGATCTTCGAGCGCCGTCTTCCACGCGGCCATCGCCGCGGCTTCGCCCTGCCGGCTTTCGATCAGGCGCAGACGCGCGATCTCTCGTTCACCGTCATCCACGCTCCACGTCACCGCCGGTTTGCACCCCTGGCTCGCCGCCCATTGTTGCAGATCGGCAAGCGCCTTCTTCGATGGCGCAAAGAAATAGGCTCCCCATTCCAGACGTACGAACGGACAGGGCTGGTCGTGGAGCCGGTCCGAGCCGTCCAGCGCGACACGAACGGTCTGGCCGCCATGCTCGAAACGAAAATGCCGAAGCCGGCCGGGTTCGGCGAGGCCGAGGAACGGATCGCTTTCCTGGGAGGAGGATCCCGAACTGTTGCCGCCGGCGAGCCAGCTTTGCACCACCTCGAACTGCTCGCCGAGGCTGGCATTGTAGGCCATGAAAATCAGGCCGCGCTCCGGTTGCGGGACCGATTTGGCGGCTTGCGGGTCGTCACGGTTGACGGGCGGACCGTAGGACATGCCGCGCCTGACGATCCGGGGGGGCCGGGCGCCGGCATCCGCCTTGGTGATCGGGATGCGCGGATTGGCGCGCCGTATGTGCGCGTGAAACGGGCACAGTTGGGCCTGCGCATCGGCGTCGTAGTTGAAATCGTTGCAGCCCTTGTCGGGAGGCGGAGTAGGGGTCAGAGGTTGGCCGGCCTTCGGATGTCCGGTCGGCCAGCGTCCCATCATCTTGGCCATCAGCATCTCGCGCGTCAGGGCGGGTGCGTCCGGGCCGGCCGCCTCGGTCGCCTGTCGCGTGGCGCGGGACAGGACGTCCTCGAGCTGCTCGACATCCTGTCGCAGCTTGCGCAGCGCCATGAAACTGCCGTCGCGGAGCATCGCGTGAGCACGATTGGTCGCATCGCCGAGCGGCGCCGTCTCGTCGGCGAGGTTCGGGTAGCCGCACAGAATCTCGCCGAGATGCACCCGATTGGAATAGCTCTTGCCGGCCTGGCTCTCGTACAGCACCGGATTCGAACTGCCGTCGGCGAATCCGAAATGGTCCTTCATGTTCTCGGAGGACCCATCGCGTTGCCGCTGCATCCACTGAATCGAGAGCGGCCTGACGCCAGGATCCACCTCGACCAGGCGGCTCATTTCGGCCATCAACGGTTTTCTCGCATCCGCCGTCGTCTGCGGGTCCTTGGACAGCAGGCGAAGCTGAAGGACGGCATGGACGGAGCTCATGCTGATGCGCGGCGAAGGATCATCTTCGCGCAGGTCCGGTGCGCCGATGCCGAGCGCCCAGTTGCTTGCCGGAAGGCGCCAGCGCTGGGGATGATTCCAGCGCACGTCGCCGAGCAGGCCGGCGCGTCTTTCCATGCCCTGCAAGAATTCTTCCGGCAGTGTGCGCACCTCTGCGTCGGACAGTCCGGCGTGACGCAGCCCCTCGATCGTGAATGCGATGTTGGTAACGATCTGCCCCGGGGTCAGAGCGTCGGTTTCGGACGTCACGTGCAGGACGTTGAGAAAAGTCGCCAGCGCGACCGGACTGGCGAACTGCAAGAGCAGCAGGCAGCCGTGATCCGACGCGGGGTAGGCGGTCAGAATCCCGCCTTGCACGTTGCCGAGATCCCGCAACGGCAGTTCAGCCGGCAGGGCGAGCGGCAGGTTGCGCCGTACCGGCGCCACGTCGGGCGGGGTCATCAACCAGAGCAGGGCCTCTTCATAGCGACGGCGGGCCCGCTTGACGCCTTCGGCGTAAATGGGGTCGTTGATCATGGTGACGAATTCCGGCAGCAGCTCGTGGGCGGCCCGATGCAGAACCACCCCGTCATGCGTCCCCGGCGGATAGAAGTCGGCCAGATGGTAGAGCGCCGCCAGCGCGCGTATGCCGTGGCGAAACGGAGGCCGGCCGGCAGCTTCGATGGTGAGCGGTTGACTGAAGCCGGCGTTGGTGGGATCGACGCCGATCTTGCCGTCGACCTTGAATATCGATCGTCGCGCAATATCCTCCGGCGACGGAATTCTGATCTGCGTGACGATCCGATCGGCGCCTGGGCCCGAGGCTCGCCGATAGACGCGCTCCTCCATCCGCAGGAAGCGCGTGTCATCCACGGTCAGGTCAGGGGTGGAATAGAGGAAATAGGCTTCGGTCTGCCTGCTCTTGAGCCAGATGCCCCAGTTTTCGTAAGTGTTCTCGTGACCCAGCTTGTAGCCCTCGGTATTGCAGAAGATGAGGTCGAGCAGACGGGCGGCCTTCTGCCAGATGACGCGGACATAGGCTTCCCAGGAGCCGTCGAACGTCGCGGTCAGCAGCACATAGTCCACGGCGTTCTCGGCATCGTCCTCGGGTTCGAGTACGGCGATGCCCACGGAGTGAATGCGTCCGACGCGGTCCACGGAGTCCGACAACACACGGGCGAGTTCGTATTCATACGCGCTGGCGCGTCCGCCATTCAGCGCCCGCAACACGTATTTGACGCGAGTCTTGTACGTGGTCGCATCCAGCGACGGCACGAACCCTTTCTTGATTGGAGCAAGGACCCTGAAATCGGACGTGCCGGCCATGCTGCCGGTCTTGATGGTCAAATCCCGGCGCATTGTCTCTGCCTCCCTCGTGCGAGCGGCGTTGCGCCCGCGAAAATGCAGCTACTACAATTTTGCTTCCGCAAACATGTAATCTGGCTCACAAGATTTCCGATGCGCTGATTGATTTTGATGCAGGCCTCTCGGCCGCATTGTCATCGTCGCGGCAGCAGTTCGAACCACAGAGCTTCCCAACTCTGCGGCTCCGGCGCCCTTGTTTCTATGAACTGGCCCACAATTCCGAACTTTCTTCTCGATCGCAGATCGAAAAGTCGCCGAAACAAACCAGCGCCGCCGCACCTTGCCTTTGAACTTCCCCGACCGCTCGCGTCACTACTAGTCATAGCCGTGGTGGGAACCGAGGCTCCCTCCAGTGCTCGGCTTTGCGCAGGACACGCCAGCAACGGGAGAAATGGCCATGGGACGCGCGCCGCAGCCACTGCCGCAATACACGCCGCCGGGCCCGGTGGAACAGATGCCGAATATGGCGACGCAACCGCGGTGCTCGCCACTTGCCAAGGTTCACAGCGCCGCCGTCTTTCCCTACGTGGCCAATGAAGTCGCAACGTCCCGCACCGAGGTCGGCCATCTCGGTGTGGACGTCAGTCTGGTCCCGCCGGCCGGCATTTGCCAATATCTCATCATCTGGGATTTCGGCGTCGACTGGCGGCATCTCAAGAACATTGCCAAGCGCGATCCGCTGTTGGTAGCGCAGCTCATCCGATTCGAGACCGACAAGTCGCTGCAGTTTCAGATCGTCGGATACAGCGACAGCGCCGGCGGCGAACGGAACAACATCTTCCTGCGCACGGGCCGCGCCAGGAACGTCTTTCGCCTGTTCGGCCCAAGCGCCCGCTCGCGCGTCTTCTCCGTCAAGCCCGCTTCACACTACGAGTATCTGAAGGACAACACGACCGTGATGAACAGGGCCGCCAATCGCGCCGTGGTCGTCGAAATCTTCGTCGGCGGCGGGACGATCTAGCCACTTCCCACAGGACGGAGGCTCTCATTTCCGGGCGCGAATTTGGCGTTGTCGGACCGGACGAGGACAGGAGAACCAGCCATGGCCGCCTTTCAAGAGGTCTTCCGCCGCTCCGGCATCGACGAGCACCGCAGCCCGCCGGGCATGGTGGTGCCGTTCGGGGGCTCCAACATCGTGGCGCTGATCGACCCCGGAAGAAAGCTCAAAGTCGATCCCAACCCCCATGCCCTCGGGATCAAGGAGATCGATGGCGCCGATATCCGTAGGCGCCTAGTGCAAGCCAGAGACACCTTCTCCGAACCCGATATCGATCCGCAGCTCAGGGCGGCGTCGCTTCCTGCCACCTTCAACAGCGATGCACGGTTCTTCGAAATCAATGGCCGGATCAAGCCGATTGGCTTTCCCGGCCTGGAGGTGGTGGCTCGGTCGGCTGGCCGGAAGATCGAAGCCAGGCTCCATGTGGCCGTGCTGCCAGAGATCAAGATTAAGGTGGCGTTCCGCAACGTCATGGTTCCGGGGACCGGCGGCGCTCCGGCGTTTCACGCCAAGAAGCCCTGCAACGAGCAAGATGAATTGGCGACGATGAACAGTATATGGAGGCCGCAGGCCAACATCCGTTTCGAGCGGGTGCCAAGCGACTGGCTGGTCATCGACGACTCGCAGGCTCGCGTCAAGCAGGAGCTCGCCAATGCCACTGGCATGAAGGATGCGAGCCTGGCGGCCCTTCCCGATGCAATCGAGGTCGAAAAACTGAAGAGCTTCTTCGTCAAACACAAGGTTAAGGGCGCCCATCTCACCATTTTCTGCGTCGATAAGCTTTGGTCCAATGGCTCGTCTCTCAATGGATCGTTCGCTCGATCGTTAGACCTTGCCTTCATTAGCTCACAACGCGGGCCCAACACGTCTGCCCATGAAGCCGGGCATTTTCTCGGCTACTACTCGAAGAGCGCGACCAAACCTTGGGACAGCCAAGGCCACACGCTGGAGACCGATCCGAAAACCGGAAACGAAAACAGGGCGGAAGACATCAAGATGCTGATGCGCGGGGGAGGCGCCGGGTGGAAAATTCCGTTCAATCTCGTCAAGGAATTCCGCGACTTCCCCGGCTAACACTCGGAAGATCGCATGGAAGCTGCAGGGTCCTCTCGCGATTGCAGGCGATACTGAACGGCTTCGCTGCGACATCGCAATGAAACCAACGCTGCGTACGCTCATTCCGGTCAAAACCACGGAGTGTCCTATGGCTTCGCTTTCACCTACCACGACGGCGTCGATGGCACCTTCACGTATCTGACGGGATATCTGAGGGCGACGATGAACCGCCAAAACGTCCAGAGCGACCCATTAATTGATAGGCGGATCTTTCGATCCGAGTTCTACCCGTTTCGCAGTCGGTCTCTCCGTTGGGAGATAAGCAACATGGCATCACCCGGGAAAATCCAGGAGTACGGATCGCAGGCATCGGATACGATTGCGGCGAAGTTATTCAACTTTGACGTCGGCAAGTTCGCCATAAAGCCGGAACATTCCAATTGGCTGAATAACGTCGTCGCTCCGAAATTAAGGGACGGAGGAAGCCTTACGATCATTGGACTTGCAAGTCGTACCGGTAGCGACGATTTCAACATGCTATTGTCGCATAATAGGCTGCGGGCCGTAGTTGATTTGCTTCGCAAGCAAGTGCCCAACAATTTCAAAGTCGCGTTCGAGGTGGCGAAAGGGGAACGCGCGGCCATGTATGCAGGTGAAATGGATGGTGTGGAAAACGAGACCTGGCGTGGTGTCATCATCTCAGTTTGGAATAAACCAAACCCACCGCCGCCACCGCCGCCACCACCGCCGCCTCAAACGAGACCTCAATACTATCCGGCTGAACGCAAATTCTTCAAGCGTTGGCTCGGCTTCGGCGTTAAGTCTGGCGGGCAGTTGTTAATCGGCGGCGTCGAGAGCACGACCGCGTACGTCGTGAACTTGGGAGATCTGGAGACCTTTGATCTCCAGATTGTCAGCAGTCGGTGGGGACTAGGTCTTGGAGGCAGCGGAGGGGCCGTTGCTGTCATCGGCTTTGGGTTCAGGGTTCCATATGAGTTGGACCATGAATCCTTGAATGACTGGGGCGTCAATGTCGCATTTACCGAAAAGCTGATCTCGAAATCGGCACTACAATCCATCCATCACAGCAAGTACTTCATCGATGGCTTGAAAAACGGTAAGTACGTGGCGCCCACGCTAAATGCGCGAAACGCCTTTACGGCTGTTGGAATACTTCAGAACGTGAGAAATGCACTTCACACGCTGTACGGAGGACTTGAGGCAGCCAAGGGCTCGGGCGTCATTGTGCTCGACTTGCCGCTTTTGGGTGTTGGACTTGAATTGTCCGCTTTCGTGACGCGAGGAAAGATGTACGTCTCGAATCCTTCCCATTGGACAGGACCGGATTGAAGGCTCGGGCAGCATGCGATGCCGTTTGATGCCGCAGTTTGGTCAGAGGCGGGAAAGGTGCGGTAGAATGGGAAGTCGTCGCGATCGCTGCCGTGCCCTTTGAACCTCATTAGCCCCGATGAGACCCATCGGAAAGCGCGGAGATCATCGGACGGAGCGGATCATGGTGATCAACCTGAAACCCATCAACGTGATCGGTTTCTCCATCGCGGAATCCGTCGGCCTGAAGGGTTCGAACCAGCCCGACGATATCTTCGTGATCAAGACGCTGTTGAACGGCATCGCGCCCCAGGACGGCGGGGCCGATGGAACGCTCGATATCAACGATCTGACCAACACGCCGGAAGCCATGGAGCCGGTGATCGACGCGATACTCGTGTTTCAGAATGCCCACACTGGCCTGCTGCACGACGGTCGCGTCGACCCTGAAAAGAATACGATCAAGCGCATGCGTCTGATGTTCAACCGTCGCAAGGGCGGCGGGCTCGACGTGAACCTGACGATTACGCCGGACGGTCCGATATTCGGACCATGTGATGCGCGCGGCTTCAGTGCCGCAAGGCTCAGGCTGGTCGGCGACGAATGGTCGGCATTCGACGGCCTTGCGCCGGTTCGCCAGATGGTTCCGATCGGCAAGACGCGGAAGCTGAAGTTGAAAGGGACAAATGGCGCCGCGGTGGGATTTGCCCTCGAGAGTCCTAAGGTGGAAATCCTCGAACGAACGAGCGACACCGTCACGGTAATCGGACGTTTGGAGGGTGATGCCGACTTGAGCGTCATCGTCGAAGGCCAGAGGGGTCCGATCCCGGTTCGCCTCCAGGTGCGCAAGGCGTCTTCGATTCCGATCGACGTGGTTCATCTCGGTCGGGCGACGCTCGCCAACGGCCTCATGATCGCTACACAGCGCGCCGTTACCAGCGTCGTCAGTCGGATCTACGACAATCAGGCAAACCTGACGTTCACATCTGGCACAAGCCGAATCGTCGATGCAGTGACCACCGAAGGCCGGGCAGTGCCGATCGATCCGAACAAGAAGCTCAGCATCCGCTCCGGCTTCGGCCCACTGACCACGGCACAGGAGTTCCGATTTGACGATCTGAAGTCGCTCGTCACTAATCGTGCGGCGATCACCATGTTCATTTCAACACAAATCATCGATGACGAAGACTCGAACGTTGCCGGGCGCGGCGATCCCGGCAATCGGATGCTATGGTTCAATCCCGCTACACCGGGAAGCGTGAACACCAATATTGTGCCCGCGCATGAGATCGGGCATGCGCTAGGTCTGGGCCACATCACGACAAAGAACAACACGGGCTTCCTGATGAACCCGACCGTACAGTTGAACAATATAATCATCCCATGCGAGACACTGGTCCAGCTCCCGTCGTGACGACACACGCCTGCCTTTGATGTAGCAATAGTACAGGCGGTCAGATCACGCTCAACTGCGCGAATGGAGGCGATGTGGCACATCGCCAGACAAGGCAGCCAAATACGGGCGGCGTTCGGTAAGCCCGCACAAATGACACGGGCAAAATGCCAAGCTCGGAAGGTCAGGCGCGTATCTCGACGTCCGCCGCGGTGGTCTTACGCCGTCGTTTCGAGTTGGATCGCTATCGCATCACGCGACCAACAAGCCCAGCTTGCCAACCATCGCAAGCGAGCGTTCGACGCTTTCTCGGGTCGACAGCAACAGCGGCTCGGCGGGGTTTCCGTCCTTGTCCTTTTGTTCGATCCGGATGGTCGACCCGAATGCTTCGGTCATCTCGGCCGTAATCTCGTCGATGGTACGAGCGCCATCGAGCAGTTGCAGGAAATGCCGCGTCCGGTCGTCCTCCAACTGTACCGTTTGGTGGAGCAGGTTGGTGACCAGCGGACCTGTCTGCGACTGCTTGCGGGCCAGCAAGCTCGCCTGCGGGTGGTCGGTAACTTCCTTCAAGAGGAAAGGCGGCGAGACCAGGAAGGAGACCTCGCCGCTGCAGGCCAGGATGTACATCGCATCCGTCAGTGCCCGTTCGTCATCATCGGCTCGGCGGCCGTCCAGCAGCGCGCGCGCACCATCCAGCAACTCACTGAATGACAGCGCCCGCGGCCAGGCCCGTCCGAGGCACAAATGCGCGGCCTTCAGAATCGGATTGGTCACCGTAATCCTGCTGCCGTCGTGGTTCTCGAACTCCATCGGGGAATCGTCGGTCAGGCAGGCCTCGGGATCGAGCGGGCTGGTCGTGCTCAGGAGGTGGTATCGCCTGACGAAATCCACGTCGATCTGCCGGTTGAGGGAAACATCGTCGTGGCAGAACAAGGTACGACGGAAGCCGTTGCCGTCGACAAAGTCCTGATACTGGTCGCGCGCCATGAACTCGCTCTCCGGGAAGCGCTGCAGCGTGGCACGGACCTCCTCGGAATGGCCGACGAGATAGCGGCGCGCGAAATGGGAATCGCCGAGATACTGCAGGCCGTGGCGGGCGGCATCCTCGGCGACCTCGTGCAGCAGGAAGGCGGTTGCCTCGTCGTCGAGGTCGTCGTGAAACAACAATTCGTCCGGAGCCTTGAGGACACGATTGTACTGGTCCCGCATGATCGCGCCGTGCACCGTGTCGGCCTTGGAGCCCTCGCTCAGGAAGTTCAGAATCGCGCGGGCCTGTCCGACCTTCTCCTTCATGCCGGTGAGGCGGCGCGTGTGATACCGCATCATGTCGCGGACCATGTCGCGAAGATGCGAGAATGGGTGCGCATTGTAGCTGACATAGCAGACCCCGCGCGGCGCCAGATTCTGCTTGAAGATCGCCATCATCTTCTCGCGCACGTGGGGCGGCACCCAGGAGTAAACGCCGTGCGCGATGATGTAGTCGAACTTCCCGAAGCTTGTGTCGACATTCATGATGTCGCAGTGCAGAAGCTTGATGTTGCTCAGACCCAAGGTAGCGATATTCTGCTGGCCGCGCTCGATCGTCACGCCGCTCAGGTCGACGCCGACGAATTCACTGTCCGGATATTGAAAGGCCATCGGCAACAGGTTGCCGCCAACGCCGCAGCCGAGCTCCAGCACCCGACAATGCTCGACCGGAGCAGGCTGCATGCCATAAACGGTGGCGATCGTTGCGAGATGATTGGGGTGGGTGAGCCCGTAGACGTGGCCGGGGTAGTAGACCTCGTCATACGGCGTGGGGCCGGTAAGGGGATGGCGATGCTCCGACTGAATGTTCATCGCGCTCAGCTCCACGAATATGCGAACTTGTCGTCCGCGATCGAGACGCGTGTCTGCTTGATCTCTTCCTTGGCAAGCGATTTGCTGAGGAATTCGCGCGAGAGCTCCGGCAGCAGGGTATTGGTGATGATGTTGTCGATCATGCGTCCGCCGGAATCCGGATCGTTGCAGCGTGACACGATGTGCTCCACGACTGCATCGTCGTAGCTGAAGGCCGCGTTGTGATTGTCGCGCAGTCGTCGTCCGATGCGGTCGAGCTGCAGCCGGGCGATGCCGGCGAGCATCTCGTCCGAGAGCGGGAAGTATGGGATCGAGACGATGCGCCCGAGCAGTGCGGCAGGAAATACCTTGAGCAATTCCGGCCTCAGCATCCTGGCGAGCTCTTCCGGCTCATTGCGATACTTCGGATCGCGCGAAAGCCCCATGATCAGATCGGTGCCGACGTTGGTGGTCAGGATGATCAAGGTGTTCTTGAAGTCGATCCGTCGCCCGTTGCCGTCCTCCATGACTCCCTTATCGAACACCTGGAAGAAGATCTCGTGGACGTCGGGATGGGCCTTCTCCACTTCGTCGAGCAGGATGACACTGTAGGGCTTGCGCCGGACGGCCTCCGTGAGGCGCCCGCCTTCGCCATACCCGACATAGCCGGGAGGCGCTCCCTTGAGGGTCGAGACGGTATGCGCCTCCTGGAACTCCGACATGTTGATCGTAATCATGTTCTGCTCGCCGCCGTAGAGGGTTTCGGCGAGCGCCAGGGCGGTTTCGGTTTTACCAACACCGGACGGTCCGGCCAGCATGAACACGCCGATCGGTTTCGACGGGTTGTCCAGCTTGGCACGGCTGGTCTCAACTCGCTTGGCGATCATCGTCAAGCCGTGGGACTGGCCGACGACGCGGCGGTTGAGGATCTCCGGCAGCTTCAGCACGGTTTCGATCTCGTCCCGCATCATCCGGCCGACCGGGATGCCGGTCCAGTCGGACACCACGGACGCCACCGACTGCTGGTCCACATGGGCGTAGACCATCCGTTTTTCCGGATTGATGCCCTCCAGCGTCTCGAACTTGCCGCGCAGCTCCGCGCGCTTGGCGGCCGGATCCTGATCTTCCTTGGGTTCGGACAGGATGTCACGAATGCTGCGGATGTCCTTGACTAGCTCCTGCTCCTTGGCCCAGTCGGCCTCGAGAGTCGTCAACTTGTCCTTCAGTGTTGCGATATCGCTGTCGATCGCGGCAACGCGCTCGTTGTCCTCGATGCCCAGGTCGCTGTCGCTGACCAGCGCCGATTTCTCAGCTTCGCGAGCGGTAATCGCGACGCGCGCATCCTCGATCAAGGCCGGCGTCGCGCTCTGGCTGATCGCCACGCGGGCCGAAGCGGTGTCGAGCAGGCTGACGGCCTTGTCCGGCAGCTGTCTAGAGGGAATGTAGCGGTGCGAGAGGTTGACGGCTGCAACGATTGCAGCATCGGAGATGCGAACACCGTGGTGCTTTTCCATCGGGCCGAGAAGGCCCCGCAGCATCACGCAGCAGGTCTCGACGTCAGGCTCGTCGATCTGGATCGGCTGGAAGCGCCGCGTGAGCGCGGGATCCTTCTCGATGTACTGGCGATACTCAGCCCAGGTGGTGGCGGCGATCGTGCGTAGCGTGCCGCGGGCGAGGGGAGGCTTCAGGAGGTTGGCCGCATCACCGGTGCCGGCTGCGCCGCCGGCGCCGATCAGTGTGTGGGCTTCATCGATAAACAGGATGATGGGGGTCGGTGAACTCTGCACCTCATCGATCACCGAGCGCAGCCGCTGCTCGAATTCGCCCTTCATCGAGGCGCCGGCCTGCATCAGGCCGATGTCGAGCGCGCAGAGCCTGACACCGCGTAGCGGTGGCGGCACGTCGCCGGCGGCAATTCGCTGGGCGAACCCCTCGACCACGGCCGTCTTGCCGACGCCGGCCTCTCCCGTGAGGATCGGATTGTTCTGCCGCCGCCGCATCAGAACGTCGATCAGCTGGCGGATCTCTTCGTCCCGACCCAGGATCGGGTCCATCTCGCCCGACTTGGCCTTGGCTGTGAGATCCTGCGCGAACCGGTCGAGCGGCGTCGTCCCCTTGGGGCTCGCCTGATCCGCGCCCTCCGTACCGGCGCCGACCAGCCCCGAGCCGTCCATCGGACGCATGGACTCCTCGTCGGAGCCGGCCCAGACGGCGCGGCGCTCCGCGGCCAATGCGTCGACGTTCACCTTTGCAAATTCCTGGGAGAGGTTGTTCAGCGTGCGACGGATGTCATTCGACTTGAGCCCGGCCACCAGCAGATGGCCGGTGCGGATCTGGGTTTCGCCGAAGAAGAGCGTGGCGTAGTGCCAGCCGCGATCGAGAAGATCGATGACCGGATTGGCGACGCCCGGCATATCGGTTTCGTTCTTGCGGAAGCCGTTGATGACGCCAGCAAGGTCCGACAGCAACCGTGACCGATCGAGCTTGTAATGGTCGACCGAGAGGCTGAGGTCGGTGCGATCCTGCTGCAGGATATGAAAGAGCCAGTGCGCAAGCTCGACGTTGCGGTTGCCGGCGCTCTTGGCGTGGCGGAGAGCCTGTATGAAGGCATCATAGCCAGCCCGGTTCAATTTGCCGGTTACCGCTTCAAGGCTGATGTCGGTCACAGCGGCCCCTCCTGCTCAATTGCTCCGCGGATGCCTCGCACCTGGCGGAATTGCCTCGAATCCCATGATGTTAGGACGACAGGGGCGGCCGATAGGTTCAAATCGCCGCGGCATCCGCTGCGCTGCTCCGACGGGCTCTCAAGCGCTCGCCAAGCTGAAAGCGGGCATCGCGGCGATATTCTTCCGTGGACGTCCAGTTCGGCGAGACCCAGGTGGTCCATCCAAGTCGCCCGCTCTGGCCGAGTCTGACCGGGGCGACTTCTCCCGCTGGAATGGCGAGTTCAACCTCCCACTCCAGTTCGTCGCCGATATAAAAGAAGACGGCGTCCGCCAGCGGCTCCGACAAGTTGCGGCTTTCGGTCGGCAGAAACTGCTCGTATTGAGCAAAATTCTTGACGAAGACCCGAACCCTGATCTTGTCCTCGACGCTGAACACCCGTGAGCCGAGAAGAGCGTCTCGACCGAGGCTGGCATGGGCCTGCCCGATCCGGCTGCAGTGACTTGGGTCGAACGCGAGCCAGGTCCCGACAAACTCGTCGATCTCGACTTTGACATCGAACAGCCCCTGCAGGAACCGCGTCAGCCGTGACGCGCACTTCGCCCTTGGGGCGATAAGCCCGGCGAAGCCGAGCTTTGCCATGTCCGGTACGGTGTCCCGATTGGCGAAGACGTCGGAGCCGAGGCCCGCGAAGGAGCCGACATAGGCGATGAAGCGATCCTCTGCCGGCCGATCGTGCTGCGCGATCGGCCGCGCATCGGCCCAGGCGCGAAAGAACAGCTGCAGGAAGCGCCCGTTGAGCAGGTCGAGAAATCGCGGGAAAGCGTCATCCCGCATCAGCCACCAGCTGAGACTTTCATCAGTGGTGGCAAGCGGCAGCGCACCCTGCGGCCCGAGCAGACCCAGAAACTTGACGAGTATCCTGAGCCGGCCGTCCTGGTCGTCGACCGCTGCAAGATTGGAGGCGGGGAACTCCAGATATGGGACTTGACCGAGGTCGACATACTCCTCGCGGCGCGCGGCGCTGTCGCCGATCCGCGGTCGATCCCGGTTGGCTCGCTCCAGCTGGCGCAGCGTGTTGAAGAAATCGAACCGCCAGGGCTCGGACTTCATCTGGTCGATCAGCGTCACAACGGTCTCCGCGTGCCCATGCGCGGTTGCCACCGCATGATCTCGCCGCGCTCCGGCGTTGAGATGACTGTCTGGGTAAACGTATTGAAGCCCGAATAGTCGGCGAAGAAACGCTCCAGAACGGCTCCGAGCAAGAACACGCCGCTCCCCTCGAAAGCCTTCTCGTCGAGTACGACGCTGATCTCCAGCCCGCGCGCTGCGCCGCTACCCGTGCGCTCTCGCACCCGCCGCACCACCGGCCGGCTTTCGATCGAGCGCACGCCGCGGATCTTGCGTTCCGTGGCGTCGTCGTACTGGTCGGCGAACAAAGACAGCATTTCGCGCAGCGCGCCGGCGTTCTTGCCGCCACCACGCTCGACAAGACCAAGGTAGTTCAGGCTCAGCATGTTGATCAGCCGCCAACTGACAACTCCGCTATTGGCGACCTCACTGCGGCTGCGCAACTGAGCCACCACCGGCTCCCGTGGACGTGTGGGACCGGCGACGCACACCAGATCGAGGGACGTATCATCCAGCAGGCGGAAGTCGGCGCCGCCGTGGCCAACCGGCAGGTGCTCCGTGAGATGCCGATTGGAGCACAGTGCCCGGACGCTGAGTTCGGCAACGGGGTTTTCTCCGCTCAGCTCACCGGGCTCGAGCAGTGACAGGAACATGTCGGTCCCGGTGTAGTCGGACGAAGAGCCATACGTCTTCTCCTCCATTGTGCGGCGTCGAGGCAGGCGGCGGACGGTGAAATAGAGACCCTCGACCGATCCGCTGGTCGGGTCGACGGCAGCCGAATACAGCGGGCGCACCAGACGCTTGTCCTTCTCCGCCGGAAGGTGCGCGTAGACTTCGATCACCTGGTGCGGTTCGTATTCGAGATAGCGACTACGATCGGGCACCACGTGGTATTCGTGGGTATTCGATTTGACGGGGATGCGATCGCTCGTCTTCTCGAACAGATTGATCGCCGGCGCAGTATAGAGCTTGAAGGCGTCGGGACGCACCGCGGCGGCAAGCCGCGAATTGTGTTCATCGAAAGCGAAGACGATGTCGATCGACTTGCTGCGCAGGCGCGGCATCACGCTGCGAAGTCCGGTCAGGTTGACCCCAAGGAACTTGCGTGGAAATGCGAAATATTCCCGCAGCAGCTCCGAGCCTCGGAAGATCCGATTATCGTTGGGAAACAGCGACTCGTTCTCATCGAAGCCGATCTGTTGAACGCAGTCGAGCGGCGCACGCGTCACCACGGGATCGCCGAAGTCGTCGAGATGGCGGAAGTAGACACCTCTGCAATTCGCGATCAGTTGCTCGTAAAGCGCGATCGAATCTGACTCCGCGCCGGAGAGGTAGATCGGGAGCTCGCCCACGCGGCAGCCTGCAAACCAGGTTTCCGGTTTGGTCCGGGCCTCGGTGTCGGGCGGTTCCTCATCGAGCCGGGCCGCGGTACGGTGGGTCAACGACAGTCTCAGTCCCGCTATGACATCGCCGCCGACCGGTATCCCGAGTGCCTGCAGTGCGCCGGCTGTCGAAAAGTATTCGGCGCCGCTGATGTCGAACGGCCAGAGCACGATGTCGCGGCAAAGTCGAAATCGGCAGGCGAGGCTTCGCTCTCTCTCGCGGTACGTGGCGTCGAAATACGCGCCGCGCGCGATCTTCTTGCCGTCGCGCAGCGCCGGATCGGCATAGGGTGGCCGCGCCGCGACCAGCATGGCCGACGGAGTCGGGGCAAGATAGTTCGGAACCAGCTGTTCGAGCAGGTTTGCGGTGAATTCCGGAAATTCGTGCTTGAGCTTCAGCTGGACGCGGGCGGCGAGAAACGCGGCGCCCTCCAACAGGCCGGTGATCATCGGATCCGAGCGATCCCGGATCAGGCCGCCGAGGCGTTCCGCGATTCCGGGGAATTCTTCGGCGAAGTCTCCCGCCTGCTCGTACAGCAGTGACAGTTCACGATTGTAGAAGTCCAGGAATTCGCGGTTCATGCTAAAGTCGGTTGATCTGAATATCGCCGCTGTCGAGCTCGACGTCGGCGACGAATTCCACGGGAACGTTGAGCGGTTCGGCTTTCATGTCAGCGTGAACGATGAATCGCAGCTTGAGCTGCTCAGGGCCGACCGAGCCGTCGCGGCGGACGCGGATTGTCTTGCGATCGAGCCTCGGCTCAAAAGTCGTCAGGGTCTCGCGCAGCGCGCTGCTGAGTTCATCGTCCGTGACCTCGTCGATCGAACGATGGGCAATATCGGGAAAGCCGTAGTTCAGGATCGACATTCGCACGCAATCCCGGCCGGTCATGTCCAGTGTCGATTCTAGAGCGATCGTATTCAGGAGCGTTTCGAGGTCATGGGAGACCTCGCGCCGCAGCAATGTTTCCGAGATCGGATGGCGTCCCGTGCTGCGCCGGCCTGCGATGATCCGTTCACCTGACTGGTCGCGCAGATTGAGCTCTTTGCGCGCATCACGTGCCTCGTGAGCCGCGCGAAAGGCCAGCATGAGCGGTGGAGAAAGCCGATCCTTTTTTGGCGTAAGCGTCATTCCGGTCCCCATGTCGGCCGGCGCATATGCAGCTTCGGGGGCGGCAATTGGCGTCCGGCGTGACCTGCCGTGATCAAGCGTCCAGCCCGAAAACCGGGATAGCCCGAAAGGTGCGGGCGGGATCGCGTCGCATGGCACCGGTTTCCGCTATCGGTAAACCGGCGCCAGACGAGGATCCGTAGATCAAGCCCATTCCTTGTTGGCAGGAACGTCCCAGCCGAAGGTCGGCGACGCCCCGGCGGCGCCCTTCTCCGTCTGGGTCTTGTAAGTCATCTTGACCTTCGCAAAGTTCAGACTCACGTTCTCGGTGAGACGATCTTCGCCGTGCGACCCGCCGGTCGACACGCTGGTGACCAGAACCTGCTTCATCTCGATCTTGAGATATTCCAGCGGGTTCTCGCCGGCCTTGCGAACGGTGAGGATCGCGGTATCAATGTGCTTGCCGTTCGCGCAGACCTTGAACAGTTCCGGCGTGGCCTTGTCGACGAAGTGCGTGAAGTGGAGATCCTGGACGCTGACCTTGCCGGCGCCGCCGCCGGATCCGCTGTGGAATGTACCGGTCTGGCTTTCGCCGAAAGACCAGCTCAAGATATCGATTTCGTCAGGATGTTTGTCGTCCTTCGATTCGCCCTTGATCGGATCGAGTTTCAAGAAAATATCGACAGCCATAGCATAATCCTCTCAAAAATCTTGATATTGACGGTCGCGATGACGTGACGTCAGGAGCTCGGGCCCGGCAGGCGCGAGACAAGGCTGAGGCCGACGTCCATCGCTTCAAGTTGAAAGTGGGGACGGAGAAAGAAGCGTGCGTTGTAGTATCCCGGGTTCTCCTCGTTTGCTATGACCTCAACCTTCGCAGCGGCCAGCGGCTTGCGCGCTTTCTGAGCTTCTGACGACAGGGCCGGATTGGCATCAACGTATTCGTTGATCCAGGTCTGCAGCCAAACCGTCAGCTCATCCTTCTCCTTCATGGATCCGATCTTGTCGCGAACCATGCACTTCAGATAGTGCGCAAAGCGAGACACTGCGAACATGTAGGGCAGACGTGACGATAGGTTGTCGGACGCGGTTGCATCCACGCCTTTCTCGCCGAAATACTTCTTCGGCTTGTAGAGCGACTGCGCACCGATGAAGGCCGCCTTGTCGGTGTTCTTGCGATGGATCAGCGGGATGAGGCCCGCCTTTGCAAGTTCGTGCTCGCGACGATCGCTAATGGCGATCTCGGTCGGGCATTTCAGGTCGACGCCGCCGTCGTCGGTCGGGAACGTGTGCGTCGGCAGGTTGATGACCTCACCGCCGGACTGCACACCGCGGATGCGCGTACACCAGCCGAACTCCTTGAAGGCGCGGTTGATATTGACTGCCATCGCGTAGGCGGCGTTGATCCAGCCGTATTTGTCGCCGGTATGCCCGTCGGTTTCTTCCTCGAAGGCGAACTCCTCCACAGGCTCGGACTTGGCGCCGTAGGGGAGGCGACCCAGTACCCGCGGCATGCAGAGACCGAGATAGCGTGAGTCATCCTGGTCGCGCAGACCCTTCCAAGCCGCATATTCCGGCGTGTCGAACACCTTGCCGATGTCGCGCGGATTGGACAGTTCGGTCCACGAATCCATTCCCATCAGCGTGGGCTCGGCCCCGGCGAAGAAGGGGGCGTGTGCCGCGCCGGCAATCTTGCTGAGATCGCGCATCAACTGCACGTCGGTGGGCAGATGGCTGAAGTAATAGTCTCCGATCAGGCAGCCGAACGGCTCGCCACCCAGCTGGCCGAATTCGTACTCGTAGACCTGCTTGAACAGCGGGCTCTGATCCCAGCGGGCGTCCGGGTAAAGCCGGAGGTTGCGATAGAGCTCGCTCTTGGAGACGTTCATCACGCGAATTTTGAGATTGGCGTCCGTCTCGGAATTGAAGACAAGGTAATGCAGACCGCGCCAGGCGCTTTCGATCGCCTGGAACTCCGGCGCGTGGAGGATCTCATTCATCTGCGCGGTGAGCTTCTGGTCGATCCGCGCGATCATCTCCTCGATGGTGTCGAGGACGTCGGATTTGATGACGCTGGTGTCCTTCAACGCTTCCTGGACGAGCGTTGATACCGCGTTCTCGACTTCGGTCGCCGCGCGTTCGGTGCGAGGCTTGAAGCTTTGCTTCAGCAGGGTCGCGAACTCGTCAGCCTCGACGGTCCCGAGCTGAGTAACGGTTGCTTTCTGACCAGCTTCTTTTGCCATGGTCCCCAGTCCTTCCCTTATTTCTCAACGTCGGGTTCGGTCGGCTGGCTGGCTGCGCGCTCCTGCAGCGCGGCCATCAGCTGCGGATCGCTGAGAAGCTTCTTCAACTGATCCTCGGCGGCCACCTTGCCGTCCATGTAGCGCAGCAGGTTGGCGAGCTGTTCGCGGGCCTCCAGCAGCTTTGCCGTGGCTGGAACTTGCCGGGCGACCGCCACCGGCGAGAAGTCGGCCATCTTGTTGAAGCGCAGGGCGACGGAAATCTTCTCGTCGGGCGCATCGCCCAGACGATTGGCCACGCGTGTCGTCACGCCGGGCTGAATTGCCGCCATGCGGTTGTCGAAATTGTCCATGTCGAACTCGAGGAATTTGCGCTCCTCGACCTTGGACTTCTCGACGCCGGCGTTGTTGCCGGAAAGGTCGGAGAGGACGCCCATGACAAACGGCAGCTCGATCAGCCGCTCGGCGTCGTAGGGATCTTCGTAGGTGATGTGCACGCGCGGTGCGCGGTTTCGCCGGATGAATTTTTGACCGCTGTCCGTAGCCATGGCTGCCCTCTCTACAAAATCGCTTTGGAAACCGACTTGTGCGACGCAGGCTGATAAGGCGGCTCAACTCGCAGTCGACAAGCTTCCTTATGTCCTGTTAGTGCCGTCGAGCGAAAAGCGGGTTCAATGCGATTTGTCGATTGTCTTGAGCGTCCCCTCGGGCAGGACGTCGTTCAAGAGGCTGAGGAAGTCTCGCTGCGCGAGATCGCGCGCGCGATCGACCAAAAAAGGGATCGGGCTGGACGGCTCTGCGGCTCGGAAAAATGCCGCCACCTTCGCCAGCAGGCCGAGAGCTTGAGTTCTGTTTTCTACACAAAAAACAACATCTTGAGATGCGTTCTCGACCGTGGATGAGGGTGTTATGGCGAGCTCCGCCATCCGTTCGATCGGCAGGTCGAAAACCTTGTCGCGTCCGATGTTGATCGCGGCGCTCTCCACGTGGGTGGGCACCAGCATCCGCATCACCTCGATGAATGACTTGCCGACCATTTCCTGCGCCTGGCGCACCAGCAACAGCGCCGGGTTGGACGGTTCCATTCGGGAAAAATAGTCCGCCACGGCCGCAAGCGCTGCGGTGGCCTGTGCTGACGAAGCCAGCGCGCCGGTCGTTTCCAGTGGCGCTTGCGCGTCAACCGGTGCCGCATCGTCCGGTAGCGCGGCCGCTGCGGCCGGATCACGCTCCGTGACAAGACCCGCAAGCCACGCGGCCATACCGTTTGCGACTCCGGAGACTCGATCGAGGCTGATGGGTTGACCCGTGTTCAACTTTTCGTGCCAGATCGCCTTGATGCCGGAGATTTCAGCCGCGACCGCCGAGCACCGGGCACTCACGGCCTTGAGGGTGTCGAGATCGGTATCGCCGATGATGCGCTCGATGGTCGCTAGATCGGGGCCGCCCGCGTCGGCATCGCCGGGGGCAATTTCGCCTTTGGCGACCTGATAGGCCCGGTAATTGATGCTGCCATGCCTGCGGTTCTCGATCAGCGGAAGGAATTGGAGAGGGTTGATCACGGTTGGAAACACATCGATCGCTTCGATCGTGACGGCCCGAAGCGCATAGTCGTCGTCTTGGGCCCTCGGATGCACCGCGTCCCACTGATCCCTCAGCAGCGTGGTGGTCGCCTTCAGGCAATTCAGAAAGCCGTCGAGATCCCGGTTGAGGATGGAGAACTTGGCCAGCAGCATGTTCAGGCGCAGATCGCGGGTGCGCGCCAGAAGGGGCCGTACGGCCTCGAACTGGCCCGCGATATCGACGGCCTTCGGATCGAAACGTCCGCGCTCTCCGTTGGCGTTGACGACCTCGAAATACGACATCGGCAGCAGGGATTCTGCACCTGCGAAAAAATTGAGGTACTGGATGTCGCCGGCGGCGTCGAGATCCGGCCCGCAGGGATCATCGGCCGCTATGGCCTGGGTGAGGGATGCGACGTCGAGCATGCGAGGATCGTCCGTCTCCTGAGCCATCCGCCCCTGTGCCGAAGCCGTGTCGTCCAGCGGATCGGGCAGGGGAAGATCATGATCTGATTACCTTGGTAGGTCAGATCCATGATGGCCCTGGTTCATTCCCCAACGATCATGACAGTTTCGCGTGAACCGGCAAGCTTTTGGAGGCGACTATACTTGAGGGGCGAGGTGGTTCCTTGGACGGCTGCCGTGGCGCGTCAGAAGGCCCACCCACCCCCGGGGCGGACTTGCCGGCCCTGTCAGCGGCAGAAGGGATTTCCGCGGTTCTTGCATGACGCCTGATCGGCACTTCTGCCGATCACGCGGACGAAGAGGGAGTTAACGCCCACATGGGCCAGCTTACCCAGGATACCCGCCTCTGCGAGCTCAAGACGCCTCTCGGCAAAGACGTTCTGGTTTTCGTCGGATACGAGGCTTCGGAAGGACTCAGCGAACTCTTCGAATACCGCATCGAGTGTCTCAGCGAGGATGCCGATCTCGACTTCGACCGCGCGATCGGCAAGCAGTGCACGCTGACCATCAAGCTGCACGAAAAGGAACGCGAGTTCAGCGGCATTCTCACGGAAGCCCAATGGCTGGGGGTGAAGAACGACTACTTCAGCTATCGGATCGTGCTGAGGCCTTGGCTATGGCTGTTGTCGCGAACCACCGATTGCCGGATCTGGCAGGACAAGAAGGCGCCCGACATCATCAAGGAGGTCTTCAACGATCGCGGCTTCACCGATTATGAATCCAAGCTGACCGAAGAGGGCTCCTGTCCGAAGCTCGAATATTGCGTTCAGTACCGGGAGACCGATCTGAACTTCGTTTGCCGGCTGATGGAACAGCACGGCATCTACTACTATTTCAAGCACGAGGGCGGCAAGCACACGCTGGTGTTGGCGGACTCCAAATCGTCGCACAGCCCGATCAACGGTCTTGCCACGATACCCTACATTCCACTGACGGGAGCCGACCGGCGCGGCGAGCAACACATCTACGAATGGGTCGCGGAACGCCAGTTTCGAACCGGCAAGGTCGAGCTCAACGACTACAACTACCAGAAGCCCAACGCGCAGATGATCAGCGACGCCAAGGGTAACGAGCACTACACGCGGTCGGAGATGGAATTCTACGACTATCCAGGCAAGTTCAAGGAGAAATCCGACGGCGAGCGTTACGCGAAGATCCAGCTCCAGTCCGAACAGGCCATGGACCGGCGGCGGCGCGGCAACGGCGACGCGGTCAACCTGTTCCCCGGCGGACTGACCAAGCTCGAAAAGCACCACAAGGACTCGCAGAACATCGAATATCTCGTGGTGCGAGCCACCCATTCGTTCTCGATCGAATCCTATCGCACCGGCGGCCCGAGCGACGCCGGCCAACACGTCTATTTCGGCAGCTACGAGTTTCTGCCGAGCGATCGGCCGTTCCGCGCGCCGATGCTGACGCCGAAGCCGAGGATCAACGGCGTCCAGACCGCCAAGGTGGTGACCAAGGACGACAATTCCAGCGAGGAGATCGACGTCGAAAATCTCGGCGAAATCTATGTCCGGTTCTTCTGGGACCGGAAGAAAAAGCGGTCATGCCGGTTGCGCGTCGCCCAGGTCTGGTCCGGCAAGAAATGGGGCGGTCAGATCATTCCGCGCGTCGGGCAGGAGGTGGTCGTCGAATTCCTGGAAGGAGATCCGGACCGGCCGCTGGTGATCGGCACGGTGTATAACGACGAATACAAGCTGCCCTACGACCTGCCGTCCAAGAAGACGATCGCGGGATTGAAATCGGACTCCACCAAAGGGGGCGGCGGCTACAACGAGTGGAACTTCGAGGACAAGAAGGGCTCCGAGAAGATCACGGTGCACGCCGAGAAGGACCACGACGTGACGGTCCGCGACACCGAGACGCGGACCATCGGCGAAGCCGCGCTCGGTGGTGACACCCGCAAGACCACCCTCGTCAACGGCAATGACAAGCTCGACATCGCGCTGGGCGGCCAGCATATCACCATGACGATGGATCAGTCCGTCACCGCGGGCCTGACCATCACGCTCATGGCGAATGTCAACATCACCCTGCAGGTTGGTCCCAGCCAGATCATCCTGACCCCTGCGGGTATCGTCATCAACGCGCCGACGATCGCGATGACGGCGCAGGGCGCCATGGCACTCGCAGCCGGGGGACCGCTGGGCGCCCACGGCCTGCCAACTCTTGTCGGCTGACCGCTATGAGCCAGGTTCGGTTCGCTACGGTGCAGGATCTGTTTCAGGCCTATCCGATGGCGCGCCACGATGTCGGCAAGGCCGAGGTGGACAAGCCTTCGCTGGACTTCCTTCAGGACGCCACCGATGCGCGCAATTGGCACGGAGCCGTCTCTTTCTGCGCGTATCTGCTGCCCAGGCGCGTGGCGGTTGCCTGGGGATGCCGCTCGTTGCGACGGATGTTCGACCAGTTCGACGCCAACGACAGCAGATCGCTGAATTTCGTGGAGACCTGGGTCCGGCAGCCGGACGAGCAATCCCGGAACAAGGCGCTGGCGGTCGGCAATGCCAACGATCCCGAGCAGCCGGCGACATGGCTGGCGCTGGCGGCCGGATGGTCCGGCGGAAGCGTGGTTCCGGCAGAATTTGCGCCGGTCGAGGCCAAGCCCGACCAAGCCGCGCGCGCGGTGCGCGCGGCCCTGCTGATTGCCCTTTGCCGGCTGCCCCGCGAGTCCCGGGACCGGATAATGACGGCATGCCTGGAGGATGGTATTCAATTGGCACGCGGCGAACCGCGCCCTCCGCGCTGACGAGACGATGAGATGGTGCTTCGCTTCAATATCGAGAACGAACCGAATCTTCCGGACGGCGGCCCTGTATCGTTTTCGGTCACCGGCAGGCGTTCGGTCGATATTGGCCGGGACCGTCACCTCGACTGGACGTTGCCCGATCCGACGCGGATGATTTCCGGAAAGCATTGCGAGGTGCATTTTCGCGACGGCGCCTATTGGCTGCATGACGTCTCGACCAATGGCACTTTTCTCAATGGCGCCGACCAGCGCATCCGGGGGCCGCACCGGTTGCGCGACGGCGATCGACTTACCATTGGCCACTACATCATCGGAGTTTCGCTGGAGGACGAGGCGGGCGGGCGTGTCCCGGACCGCGAGGCGCAACCGCGCGCTTCTCCCATCCAGCAGCCTGCCGGGTACCAGGAGCTTTGGGCGGCCGACCGCGACGTGCCGCCGCCGATCGATCCGCAGCAGCTGAAGAACCCACGCGAGGCGGCGCGGCCGATCAATCCGGAGTTTCTGGATTGGGCCGCGAGCGTCCCGGCGCCGGGAGTGGATCCGTTTCGACGTCCATCACTGGCGCCTCCGCACCAGCCCGATGCGCAGGACGACATGAGCTGGGCCGCCGGCCCGGTCGCGACGCCGAGAGCACTGGTCGAGGCAGCACCCGCCATGCCGACCCCGCGCCGGCCATCGGCGTGGACCGATGATGAAACAGCGCCCGTCCAGCCGCCGCCATCGCCGGCCCGGCCACCCGTTGAGCAGTCCCGCCCGGCACAAGTGGTGGGCGAAGGGCCAGCCGCGGCCAAGCCGGTCGGCGGCACCGAGTTCGCGCCGCTGGTGGCACGTGCTGCGGGCTTGCCGGACAATTTCTTTGCCAACAAGACCGACGCGGAGCTCGCCGAACAGCTCGGCATGATCTTGCGCATGACCGTGGACAATCTGATGGCGCTGCTGCAGGCGCGAACTCAGGCCAAGCAGCTGACCCGCAGCACCAGCCAGACGACCGTCCAGGCCGTGGAGAACAACCCGCTGAAATTCTCGCCGACCTCGGAAGAGGCCATGCGCATATTGTTCGGGCCGCGGACACGCAGCTATCTCGACGCGCAACGAGCCTTCGCGCAGGGCTTCGGCGACCTCAAATCGCATCAGTTGAAGACGTACATGGCGATGCAGCACGCCGTCCACGAGCTCATCGCCGGCATCGATCCGACGCTCATGGCGCGCGAGCTCGAGCTTCAGCGCGGCGCGAACTCCTGGTTCGGCTCGAACAAGGGCAAACTCTGGGACGAATTCCTGACGCGCTGGAAGGCGCATCTCGGCCGCGACAATAGCGCGCCGATCGATACTTTCATGTTGCATTTTTCGGACTATTACGACCGCGCCGACAAGGGCGGATCAAAGTGACTATCGGCGACCACGCGGTCGCCAAACGCTGCTGAGTGGATGTAGGAATGTCTTGGTACAGCAAGGTTTTCTGGTCAGAAGGACTGTTTCTGCGGCCGCACCATCTGCAGCAGAACGATCGCTATATCGAACATTTGCTGGAAAAGCGCGTTCGCTACACAACGCCATACCCCTGGGGGTTCGCCCAGCTCGAGATCGACAAGGACCTCACCGAACAGAGCAAGTTCGCGGTGCGCAACGCGTCCGGCGTCATGCCGGACGGAACGCCGTTCGACATCCCCGCGGACAGCCCGATTCCGGAAGCGATCGAGGTGCCGGATTCTGCCGCCGGCCAGATCGTCTGGCTGATGATGCCGATCGCAGCGCCAAACACCCGCGAGGTTGATGAGGATCGCACCGACAGCGCCAGTCGCTATGTTCGCACGTCCGAGACCTTCATCGATTCGACCTCGGCGCTGCGCATCGAGGAAGAGATCGACATCGCTTATCCGCGGTTGTCGTTCGAACTGCGCAAGACCAGCAAGCCGGGATACATGGGACTCGGCATCGCGCGCATTCTGGAAGTGCGCGACAAGAACATCCTGTTCGACGACAAGTTCGTGCCGCCGATGCTGGTCTGCGCCGCACATCCCATCATCGACGGCTGGCTCAACCGCATCATCGGCTGGGTCGAGACCAAGCTCGACGAGCTGGCACGTTACGCAGTCGATCCGTCGTCCGGAGGCGGGTTGCAGAGCGTCGACTATCTGGTGCTGCAGGTGCTGAACCGGACCATTCCCGTGCTGACCCATTTCCAGCGTTCGGGCAGTGTTCATCCGGAACGACTGTACGAGGAGCTGCTGAGGTTTGCCGGTGAGCTTGCGACGTTTGCCACACCAGAACGCCGTGCTCGCAACTATCCGGCGTACGATCACGACGATCTCGAGAATATCTTCACACCCCTGGTGAGCGACATCCAGGACTTCCTGAGCGCGCGGCTGGGCCGGCGGGCGATCCGCCTGGAGATCATCGAGCGCGCCCAGAATGCGTTCGTGTCGCCGATCCGCGATCGGGCGCTGTTCCGGAATGCGACCCTGGTGCTGGAGGTCGCCGCACGGCGGCCGCTCGTGGAGATCCAGAACGACTTCCCGCATCTGTTCAAGGTCGGCCCGAACACCAAGATGAACGAGATCGTGCACGCCAACTTGCCAGGGTTGACGCTGGTGCACCTGCCGACCCCGCCGCCGCACATCCGGGCCATCACCGATCACGTCTATTTCTATCTCGATCGCAAGTCGCCGCTATGGCCGGAGTTCAGCACGGCGGCCTCGATCGGGATGCATTTCTCCGGCGACTGGCCGGAGCTCGAGCTGTACCTTTGGGCTATCCTGGAAGACAGGCCATGAGCGACAGGGACAAGCCGGTCAATCCTTTCGGTCGGGGCGAGCGGACGATCATTCGTCCCAATCCCGGCGGGAGGTTGCCGCCGGCGCCCACCGCTCAGCCTCCGGCGGGCGAGGGACCCGCGGCACGTCCAAGCTACTCGCCGTCGCCTGTGCCGCCTCCCGGCGCGCCCGCGCCTTCCTCGCCGTCATCCTCTTCTCCCATTCCGCAGCGCCCGAGCTACGCCGCTGCGCCGACCAGCCAGCCGGCCGAGGAATGGATATCGACACCCGCGCAGGCACCGGTGCAGCAGGGGATGCTGCCACCCGGACCGCCGTTGCGCATCGACGATCTGGTGGCGCCAAACGCCAATCCGGTGATGCGTGCGGCCGGCCCTTTGCTGCAATTGCTTGGCCGGTTGCGCGTGGCGCTCATGCGCGCGTCATTCGCAAGTCTGATGGAGCAGGTCGCCGACGCGATCAAGTTCTTCGAGAAGGATATCCGTTCGGCGGGGATCTCCGAGCATCAGGCCAACACGGCGAAATACATCCTGTGCGCCACCGCCGACGATATCGTGCAGCACATCCCGACCGATGAGCGCCATGTCTGGACGCAATATTCCATGCTGAGCCGGTTCTTCGGCGAGCGGGTGGGTGGTGTCCGTTTCTTCGAGATCCTCGACCATTTGAAGGTTGATCCGCTGATCAACTATCCAGTGCTCGAACTGCAGCATGCCTGCCTCGCGCTCGGCTTCCAGGGCATCCACCGTACATCGGCAGGCGGGCTTGCGAACCTGCAGGTGATCCAGCGCAACCTCTACGAATTGTTGCGCCGGGTCCGTCCCAAGACGGTGAGCGACCTGTCGCCCAACTGGAGGGGGCAGGCGCTGGCCGGTCGCCGGCAGCGTCTCCGCGTTCCGGTCTGGCTGGTGGCAGCCGTGGCCGCCGCGCTATTGACGGGGTCCTATTTCGTCCTGCGAACGCTGCTGGCCGGCCGGGCGGAGAACGCTGCCGAAGTCGCTCTGGCGCTGCATCCCAGCGATCCGATCGAGCTCAAGCGCAAGGTCATTGCACCGCCGCCACCACCACCTCCGCCGCCACCGCCGGACCGTATCACCCAGCTGCAGCGCATCCGCAATGCGCTCGCCAAGGAGAACACCGCCTGTGCCATGACCGCGGACCAGACCGCGAGCTTCATCGTGATCAGGGTCTGTGACCTCGCGTTGTTCTCGTCAGGCCAGGCCACCATCCTCGACGGCTTCAAGCCGGTTGCGGCCCGCGTCGCAGTAACCCTCGACAAGGAGCCGGGACGAATCCGGGTCGTCGGTCACACCGACAGCTCGCCGATCCGCACCGTGCGCTTCCCTTCGAACTTCGAGCTGTCGGTCGAGCGCGCCAAGGCGGTTGCCGCCGCGCTCAAGCCCGGCCTCACCGATGGTTCGCGCGTCGACGTTGAAGGCAAGGGAGCGGACGCGCCGATCGCACCCAATTCGACGCCTGACGGACGCGCCAAGAACCGGCGTGTCGAGATCTTTATCGAACGCAGCGAATAAGCAGGCTCCACGGCTCACGCGGTTTGCGACAGGTACCGATCAATGCTTGCCAAGGATATCATCCGCATCATTCTCTACGGAGTTGGGCTCAGCTCGCTCGGCGCCGTGATCTATTTCGCAGGTCCCTTCATTGCATTCGGCGACTGGCATCCGCTCGAGAACCACATCATCCGCCAGATCGCGATTCTGCTGCTGGTCACGGCCGCAGCGGGCGTCGCCGGCTTCAGTTTCTTCAAGCGGCGCAAGAATGCCAAGGAGATCGCCGACGGGATCAGTGCGGCAGATCAGCCCGTCAGCGACGAGCCGGTTCTCAAGGAACGCATGAAGGATGCGCTCGCCACGCTGAAGACCGCCAGCGGCAACAAATCGAGCTATCTCTACGATCTGCCCTGGTACGTCATCATCGGCCCGCCCGGCGCCGGCAAGACCACCGCGCTGGTCAATTCCGGGCTCAAATTTCCGCTCGCACGCGGGGCGACGCCGGCTGCGGTTGCGGGGGTCGGCGGTACCCGCTATTGCGATTGGTGGTTTACCGAGGAGGCCGTCCTGATCGATACGGCCGGCCGCTATACCACCCAGGATTCCAGCGCCAAGGCCGACAAGGAAAGCTGGCTGGCCTTCCTCGACATCCTCAAGAAGAGCCGGTCACGCCAGCCGATCAACGGCGTCCTGGTCGCCATCAGCATCGAGGACGTGCTGACGCTGCCCAAGCAGGAACTCGCGCTTCACGCCGACGCCATCAGAATGCGCTTGCTCGAGCTGCATCAGAAGCTCAAGGTCAGCTTCCCCGTCTACGCGCTTTTTACCAAGGCCGATCTCGTTGCCGGCTTCACCGAATATTTCGCCTATCTCGGCGAGGCCGGCCGTCGCCAGGTCTGGGGCGCGACATTCCAGACCGCTGACAAGACCCAGAATCTGGTGGGACAGATACCGGTCGAGTTCGACCGTCTGCTGGAGCGCCTGAGCGAGGAGACACTCGACCGCCTGCAGGACGAGCCGACCCCGCAGCACCGTGTGCAACTGTTCGGCTTCCCGGCACAGATGGCTCGGCTCAAGCCCCAGATCCACGACTTCCTCAACCAGATCTTCGAGCCAACGCGCTACCACGTGAACGCGAACCTGCGGGGATTCTACTTCACCTCGGGTACGCAGCAAGGGACGCCCATCGACCAACTGATCGGGTCGCTGGCGCGCACGTTCGGCGCGGAGGAGGTCGGTTCCGGATCCTATTCAGGGACGGGCAAGAGCTATTTCCTCGCCGATCTCATTTCCAAGGTCATCATCGGCGAGGCCGACTGGGTCTCGACCGACCGTGCGGCGGTGCGCCGCGCACTGATTCTGAAAACCGCAGCGCTATCCTTGATCGGTCTGGTCTCGATCGGGCTGATCGCAGGATGGCTGACCAGCTACAAGCGCAATTCCGACTTGATCGCGCAGAGTGTGCAGGCGGACAACGAATATGCAGCCGCCGGAGCGCCTCTCATCAAGCAGACGCTGATCGACGATCATGATCTCGACAAGGTGTTGCCACTGCTCTATCGGCTGCGCAACGCCCCGGCGGGCTACGGTTCGCGCAACGAGTCGGTGCCCCTGTCGGCCCGTTACGGGCTCAGCCAGCACGCCCGGCTGATGTCGCCCTCCAAGGCGGCCTATCATGCGGCGCTCGAGCGCATGTTCAGGCCACGCCTGCTGTATCGTTTGGAGGAGCAGCTCAACGCGCGCATCAACGAATCTGCATTCGTCTACGAGGCGCTCAAGGTCTATCTGATGCTCGGCGGCCTGCAGTCGCCGGACCGCGATCTGATCCGCTCCTGGATGCAGCGCGACTGGCAGGACAATCTCTATCCCGGCGCAACCAACGCAGAAGGACGGCGCCTGCTCGACGAGAACCTCACGGCGATGTTCGACCTCGAGACGGAGCAGCCCCCGCTTGTCGAGCTGGACGGCCGGCTGATCAAGCAGGCGCAGAACTCCCTCGCGCGCCTGAGCGTGTCGCAGCGCGCCTACGAATTCCTGAAATCCGAGGCTCGCTCATCGACTGCAGGCGACTGGATCGCCGCCCGCCGCGGCGGCCCTGACATGGCGGTCGTGTTCGAAACCACGACGGGGCAGCCTCTGGACGCTGTGCGGGTGCCCCAGTTCTTCACGTATAACGGCTTCCAGCAGAACTTCGTCGCCCGGCTGCCGGGTTTGTCGGAGCGCATGAAGAAGGAACGCTGGGTTCTGGGCGATGCCGGCCAGCAGTCGGCCATCGACCAGCAGTACGACAACCTCGCCGGCGACCTCGTGAACATCTATTCCAACGAGTTTGTTACGACTTGGCGAACCGCGCTGGGCAGCTTGCGTCTGAAGAAGCTGCTTGCCGACAAGCCGAAATACGAGGTGCTAAGGGCGGTTTCCGCGCCGACCTCACCGATGCGGCAAATCCTGGAATCGGTGCGCGACGAAACGACACTGACCAAAGAGCGGCCGAAGCCGGCGAATGCTGCGACGAACCCGGCCACGCCTGCTGTGGCCGCGCCGCCACTGTTCACCAACGCCCAGGATGGACCACTCGGGGCGACGATCGAAGCACAGTTCAAACCATATCATGCGGTGCTGGAAGGCGACAGCACCCGCCGGCCGATCGACTCGACCATCGCCAACCTGAACGACATCGCGCAGAATCTGACGCTGATCATCGAGACCCCGCAACTGACCGCGCAGGCGACCGCTTCGCTTCAGAGCCAGGTTGCGGCCCTGCGCAACAATGCCTCGCGCATGCCGCCGCCGTTCTCCGACATGCTGCGCGCGGCCGCCGCGGAGTTCGAGGGCAGCATTGCCGCCTCGACTGCCGGACAGATCCTGCAGGCGCTGCGCGATCAGGTCACGCCGGTTTGCCAGCAGACAGTGACCAACCGGTATCCGTTCGTCCGCGGCAGCAATCAAGAGGTGCCACTCGCCGACTTTGCCAAGCTTTTCAGTCCGAACGGCATCATGGACAAGTTCTTCACCCAGTTCCTGGCGTCTTACGCCGACACGTCGCGATCAGATTGGACGTGGCGGAAGGAGAGTCCCGTCGGCCGATCGTTCTCGCCCGACACGCTGAAGCAGTTCCAGAATGCGGCCTATGTCCGCGACGCCTTCTTCCAGACCGGCGGTGGCGTACCGGCGGTGTCGTTCGCAATCCGGCCGCCCGGGGCATCCGGGCCGGGCGTGACGGTCAAGACCGAGATTGGTGGCACGACGATCACCAGCCCGGTCACGCCGGGCCCGCCCACGGCTTCGTCCATGTTCGGCGGGCCGCAACCTCCGCCACCACCGCCGCAGCCTCAGAGCAACGCACCGACCACCGTTCTCTGGCCGGGTCCGTCGCCGCGGACGGCAATTTCGGTCAGCAACGATATCGGGCCGCCATCCGTGCTCGAGCGCATCGGTCCCTGGTCGTTGTTCCGGATGCTCGAGGCTGGATCCTTGGTGGTGAAAGCAGAAACCGCCAGCGCGACTTTCATCGTCGCGGGGCGCGAGCTCAACTATCAGATTTCGACCGGGTCGTTGCGCAATCCCCTCAACCTGTCGGTGCTCCGCGAGTTTCGTTGCCCGACTGGAATATGAACATGCGTTGTGGGCTATTCGGCAAGATCGGCGCGAAGCGTGATTTCATCGCGATCGCCACCCCGCGCAGCTTCCTGGAAGCCTGGGAGCCATGGGTGCAGTCTGCGCTGTCGGCCAGTCGTCATCAGCTTGGCCCGGGCTGGCAGCAGGCGTTCCTGACCGCACCGGTCTGGCGATTCTGGCTTGGCGCCGCCATCTGCGGCACGACGGTGGCGGGGGCAATGATGCCTTCGCTCGACGGGGTGGGGCGGTATTATCCATTGACGGTGCATGCGGTGTCGGACGAAAGCGCCTTACTGCCGCCGCCGAGCATCGATCCTCAGGATGAATGGTACGGGCAGGCGGAGGCGTTCCTGCTTTCGACTCTGGATCAAACTTCGACCTTTGAGCAGATATCGGGTGCTCTGGATCGTCTCGTGGTGCCGCGACCGCAGGCGCCGATCGCCGACGAATCGCAAATGATCGCACTGGGCGCAACGACCGTCGGAGCGGTTTCGGCGGATGACGCATTCACCAAGTCCTTTGCCGCGCTTTCCGCTGCCAGTCCGCAGATCTATGCTGCGGCAAGTTTCTGGTGGACCGCGGGTGGCGAAGGCTTTCCATCAATGGCGCTCGCTTGCCGCGGATTGCCGGACCCATTTCACTACTCCACAATGCTGACCGGCGATCTCGGCCGTACAGCATCCGGGACGGGGTGACGCGCGATGGTGCATATCCCTTCCTTGTTCGATGTCGGCAGCGTCACTCATGCCGGACGGGTGCGGACGCGCAACGAAGATTCGTGCCTGGTCCGGACCGATGTCGGCCTGTGGGCCGTCGCCGACGGTATGGGCGGTCACGAGGCCGGCGATCTCGCCAGCCGCATCGTCGTGCAGTCGCTTGATACGATCGGCTTGCCGGACTCGGCCGCCGACTTGCTGACGCAGTGCGAGGAGCGACTGTTCCATGCGAACCGGCAGATCCTGTCGCTCAGCAAGGAACGGCAGGGTGCCACCGTCGGCACCACGGCGGCGGTTCTGCTCGTGCGCGACGGCTATTATGCCTGCATATGGGCGGGCGACAGCCGGGTCTACCTGGTCACCCGGGGCAGCATCAATCAGGTATCGCATGATCACAGCGAGCTGGAGGAACTGATTGCCGGCGGCGCGGTGTCGCGCGAAGACGTCAAGGACTGGCCGAGCAATGCCATTACCCGGGCCGTCGGCGTCGCCGATGATCCGGAGTTCGAGGTCGTGACCGGTCCGGCCGAGCCGGAAGACGTCTTCGTGATCTGCAGCGACGGCTTGACCAAGCATGTGCAGGACGACGAGATCCTGCAGCATGCGATCACGCGGCACGCCCAGGCGGCTTGCGATGACATGCTCGCTTTGGCTCTTGATCGGGGAGGGCTCGACAACGTGACGATCGTGGTTGTGCGGCTGCTGGTGCCGCGATCCTCAGAACCGACGAGATCGCCGCTGGATCGGGAGCCGCAACCATGAGCGTTAACGATCCATTCCCGTCGGGCTACCGTGGTGTGCCGCCCGGCACCCGCCTCAACGGCATCTACGAGATCGAAGCCGTGATCGGCGCGGGCGGCATGGGCGAGGTCTACAAGTGCCGTGAGATCCAGACCGGATCGCCGGTTGCGGTGAAAATGCTGCTGCCCGACATGGTCGACAACGAGGCCGCGCTCGCGCTGTTCCGGCGGGAGGCAGCGGCGCTTCACAATCTCCCGCACGACGCGATCGTTCGCTACTTCCTGTTCACCGTGGAGCCCGTGCTGCAGCGACCGTATCTCGCGATGGAGTTCGTGAACGGCCGTTCGCTCTCGAACATGCTCGACGAAGGGCCGTTGACTTTCGAGGCGCTGGTCAAGCTGATGCAGCGCGTTGCATCGGGACTGGAGGCCGCCCACGAGCACGGCATCATCCATCGCGACGTTTCCCCGGACAACATCATCGTGCCGCTCGACGATGTGAGACGCGCCAAGATCATCGATTTCGGCATCGCCCGATCGACCCAGATGGGTGACAAGACCATCATCGGTTCGGGCTTCGCCGGCAAGGACAACTACGCGTCTCCGGAACAGGTCGGCCTGTACGGCAACGAGATCACGGCGAAGTCCGACGTCTACAGCTTCGGCCTCGTGCTGTTCCATGCGCTGACCGGACAGAAGCTCGACATGGGCGGAAGCCAGTTTCAACTGGTGGAGAAGCGCCGGCGTGTGCCCGATCTCGGTGCGGTAGACATGCGCATCAGGCCTTTGCTGGAGCGGATGCTGCAGCCCGATCCGGCGTTGCGTGCGACCATGGCGGAGGTCGCCAAGTGGACGCCGACAGGTCCGCCCCAGACATCCACCGCGCCGTTGTCCGGCTTCGATCCGCTGGCGCGGCCGGAAACCGCGGCGCCGGCCTGGCAGGATAGGGCGCCCTCAACCGCGCAGAAGAGGCCGCGCAGTCTCTGGCTCTATGCGAGCGCAGCCGCGGTGCTGCTCATGTTGGGCGGGGGTGGATATGCCTTCTACAAGCTGGTCTGGTCGGCGCCTGGCGTGGCGGGCTTGCCGCCGCCTCCGAAACTCGCGGGGACAATGTCGCCGCCGAAAGTCGAGCCCTCCGCACCACAGCCCGGACGTCAGGAGCCGGTGAAGCTGTCACCACCGTCGGCGGTAACGCCTACTCCGCCAGCCGAGGGGCAGGGACGCGCCGAACGCATCCGCAAATATGTAGCTCAATACTCCGGCGGCGATTGCTTCTTCATCTTGCCGGTTGCGGTCAGTCAAACCGCCGCCGTGATCGAAGGCTACGGCGCCTCGACGGCCCCGTTCGATACGTTCGACAAGGCGTTTCGGCGGGACCAGGGATTTGAGGCTTCGGTCGGTGTCAGGCAGGTGACCCAGGCCCAGTGCCCGGCCGTCAAGTTCTTAAGCCAGGTGGGAAGCGACCAGATGCGAGTGCCGCGCGTCACCCTGTCAGCGACGGAACTGAAGGCCGGCGAAACCCTCAACGGCACCATCGAGAACTTCGCCAATCGTGTGGTGGAATTGCTCATGGTATCGGATCGCGGTGAGGTGCAGAGCCTGTCTTACCTCCTGAAGCCGGGTATTGACTCGCTGTCGTTTTCGCTCCCGGTCCCGCGCGCGAGCGGTCCGCAACTGATCTTGGCCGTAGCGACTCCGCAGGTTCTGGACTCGTTGCGCCAGCCGCGACCGACCGCTGCCGACACGTTCTTCCTGCAGGCGCTGAGTGACGCCCAGCGCAACCGCGTGACGATCACCGCGGCCGCACGATACGTGATGCTTACGAACTGATCGGCGCTCAGAATTTTCCGATCACCAGGATCTTCAGGTCGGTATCCGGCTTGAAATCGCTTGCCGTATATTCAAGCGTGTTTCCGGCCGGGGAGGCCTTGAGCCGGCCCTGGCAGAAGCTGACCATGCGGTCGCTGCCACCGGGGTCGATGGTCAGCTTGAACGCCCGGATCGGCCCGGCCCAATTCGCGCCGGTCTTGAGCACGTATGAAATGCGCCGCTCCTGCAGCTTGGCGGTGTTGACCGTGCCGTCGCCGGCGCGCTTGTCGAGCTCGGCAAGGAACCCGTCCGTGACGCAATACTCCTTCCGGTAACGCGCGACTTCCGGGCCGAGTGCGTTGCTGCGGCGCAGGCCCGGGCGCAGTATGGTGTCAGCGCTGGAGCCGACGCTCGGCCGATACTGGTGTTCGACGACAACGGTGCGCGAGGGCGGAAACACCTGCTGGCGCACGGCAGACGTCCTGGTGACCCAGCCTGGAGCATATTGCTGACGGCCGTTGTCGCTCATTCCGGCAGGCATCAATAACCCCTCGTCCACAAGTCGGGTTCGGGTTGCTGCCGGGAGGTCGGTCATGCGGATTTCGCGGTTGCCGATGGGCAACAGCGGCAGCTTGAACTGGCGGAGCAGTGCGCTGACATCCTTGTCGCCAATCATGGCGCGCTGATCAATCGTCAGCGGCGCTGGGCTGCCGTCGATCCTGGTCTCGAAGTCGACGAAGTTCACCGGGTCGTTCGACGGCAGCGCGATGTTATCGGCCTCCGACAGTTCGATGTCGGGCAGCGGAAAGGCCACAGTCAGCGTCACCGGCTTGTTGGTGACGTTGGCGAACTGATAGCGAACGATGATCCTGTCGAGTGCGATACGCAGGTCCTCGCTCTCCATGGCCACATCGCGGGTGCGAACGAACTGGAGCCCTCCGATCGACAATTCGGCGGCCGAGTCGTTGGCCCATGCCGGCCAGTTGGTCGAAACCAACAGGGCGACCATCACGGCTCGGACCCGCAACGACGCGCGGGGCAGCGGTCCGTTCAGCATGCTCGTCTCCATACGGCGTCGCAACATGTGCCGGTCCGCCCGGCAATGAATCAGTCGAGGGCCTGGTAAAGATCGCCCCATTCGGGCTTCCAGACGCCGTCCGGATCGCACACCACGATCGCGAGCTTCACGTCATTGGCCAGCCGGATCGCGCCGCGAAAGGCGTCCTGGGCCGGCAATGGGGCGCTGACCTGGTCATTGGACAGCCGCCCGCCGCTGCTGGCAGCCGGCATCACAACCGATCCGGTGGCGCCGTCGATGTCGCGTTTCAGGACCAGCGTAATGGCGTCGGGCTGGATCTCGTTGACCTGCTCAAATCTATTCTTGGCCATGGTTTCTGCACCGCAAGCTGAAGACATTCGGGCTATCACCGTCCGGTGATAGAATTGAACGCGATTGAGATTGCTCACCACTAATTGACGCGCCGCATCAACGGCATCTCGGATTAGTCGATCTGGCGCGACAATCGGTTCGGGCACATTGAGGCGAACATGTTTCGTCCAACGAGTTGGATCTGGGTCTTCATCGCCGGTGCGAGCATTTTCGCTACCGGGACGCACGCCGAGGACACCGTGGTGCGGAGCTTTTCGGGCGGCTCGGCTGCCTCCATGGTCGGCATCGTCCCGGCCGGCGAGGACGTGGAACTGGCAGGCCCCCAGGCGCTCAGTGCCGACGGGCAGGGCAACCTGTTCGTGCTCGATCAGGTCAACGGACGCATACTCCAGTTCGATCCCAAGCAACCGAATTCCGATCCTGACGTCCTCAAGATGCCGAGGGATGTACAGCCGACCGACCTCGTCGTTCACAACGGCGACATCATGGTTTGGGACGGCGGCGTTCGCACGTTGAAGGCGGCGCCAGACCAGTCCACGCGCGGGCTCGGCGGCGACGAAATCCAGCTCGAGGAGGTCTCGAGCCGCGGCACGGACGACCAGGTCGCCATCTCCGCCTTCGCCCAGATGGGATCGCAGCCACCCGGCAGCGCGACCGAGCTGCTCGACCAGAACACCCGCGCGGCCGTCGTCAAAACAGGCCGGCAGCCCGACCGGCAGTACGTCGCGTCCCGCAGCAAGGGCTCGGTCATCGCCGATATCATCCCGGACAAGGGCAATTCCAGCGTGCGCATCGAGATCCAGACCATGGTCACCAATGAGACCATTGGCGCGCTCGGCCTGCGCGTGCGTGACCAGCTCGGTACGGTCGAGTTCCTCGAGATCGACAATAGCGATCGCTTCTATGTGTTGGCCGAAGACATTCCGCCATCGGGAAAGAACGCATCCACGTTCGTCGTGCGCTATGCCGCCAACGGCCGGATCGAGGGAATCTATGAGTTGCCTCTCGAGAACACCCCGCTGACGAGGCGGTTCGTCACGATCTCGGGTGACGGCGACGTCTATTTCCTGCGAACCAAGCCAACCGGTGTCGATGTGGTTGGCGTCGGCTTCCGCCCCCTGCGCAACGCGTCGGTGATCGACGCTCGGCCGTCGCGGACGGCAACCGCGCAGCCTTCCAACAATAGCAAGTTCAATGCGACAGCGGCGGTGCGGCCGTCAAATCGCCAGCAGGCGATCGAGACCGCGTTTGCGTTCGAGGGTGTGCAGTGGAAGCTGACGCAGGCGAACTATGGCAACGATCCGGACAGCCAGTGCAGCGGATTCAACCGCATTCGCCGCCCATGGTACCTTCAAGGCAAGGTGAACCAGGAGGTGCGCGGCGTACCCTATTGCTGGGGCTGTCACGGCTCCCTCGCAAACTTCCGGCAGCGCATCGAGAGCGGCACGTTGGCCGGGAATGTCTGCACCCGCAACGCGCCGCGGCCGGATGTGGCGGGCGTCGACTGCTCGGCGTTCGTCAGCGCCACGTGGGGACTCTCCGTCCATTATACGACCGCCGCCATTCCCGCGATCGCCGCGCCCGTGGCGAACCCGTGGGAGTTGAAGCCCGGCGATGCACTCAACAAGCCCGGCTCCCATGTGATGTTGTTCCTGCGGTTCACGCCGGATCGCAAGGCGGAGGTGATGGAATCCTCGACCGGCGGCTGCAACGGACGCGTTTGCCGCAACATCTATCCGTTGGCGAGCCTGCTTGCGCGTGGCTACACTCCGGTTCGCTTCCGTGCCTTCGCCGACGACCAGACAACCGTTTCGGCTGACGCCTACCAGGACGCCGATGCGCCGACGGGCCGCAAATCGGCGGCTGCGAAAACCGCGACCAAGAGGCGCTGAACCATGTGTGTCACTGGCGCTACAGATGGATAGCGAACGCTGTTCGCACGCTGGACCCGGGACGACAGGACGAGGTGTCGCCGCCACGTCCGACCGGCGCGGCTCGGGAACCGGCCTGCATGACATCGAGGTGGATCACGATGCGAAGGCCCAGAGGATTTGAGTACGGGATCTGGTGCGCTGCCGCCATCGCGCTTGCTGCGGTGATCGGTCTGCCGCTGCAGCGCGCCCAGGCAGCGGAAGCACTGGCGATCAGCAATCCGGATGGGGCGGCCGTGCGCGCGCTCGTGATCGGAATCGACGATTACCAGCACGTCCGCAAACTGAAGGGCGCAGTCGCTGACGCTGGAGATCTCGTGTCCAGCCTGAAGACGATGGGGGTTAGCGATGTCGTCGAGTTGACCAATGCCCAAGCGGACAGGGCGAGCGTCTTGCGTGAAATCAGTGCATTGGTGACGCGGACAAGGAATAACGACCTCGTCTTCCTGTCGATCGCCGGCCACGGCACCCAGGAGCCTGAGCGCGTCAAGGGCTCGGAGCCCGATGGGATGGAGAACGTGTTCCTGCTGCCCGGCTTCGAAACCACGTCGAAGGGGTCCGTCGAGCGCATTCTGGGGAGCGAGTTCAACCATTTCATCCGGCAGCTCGAGCTGCGCGGCGCGAAGGTGATCTTCGTTGCGGATACCTGCCATGGCGGCGGAATGGTGCGCGATATCGACCCGCGGGCTGCGGAGATGAGCTTCCGGCAGGTGCCGCGCTACACGTTGCTTGTCGATGAATTGAAGCCGGTATCGGACAGCAACGGTCCGAAATCCGAGCTCGATCTCGACCACACGGCGTTCCTCGCCGCTGTTGATCGCTACACCAAGGCGCCCGAAGTACGGATTCCCGGGATCGATGGGCTGCGCGGGGCTCTCAGCTACGCGGTGGCGCGGGCAGTGGAGGGCAGCGCGGACATCAATCGCGACGGCAAGGTGACGCTCAAGGAGCTCTTCGCCAATGTCCGGCAGGTGGTCTATCAGCTCTCGGACCAGCGCCAGAACATCGTGACGATATCGTCACCGGCGCAGGTGCCGGAGACCGCCGTCGCCTTCGAGCTGACGCGCGGCGTGGTGCTGATTCAGGGCCCAGCCGCGAGGGCGGCCTCCAGTCAGGCTGCTGATGCACAGGCGGCTGCCCCGCCGGCTGCGACGACCAAGGCTCCGGCGCTGCCGACGCTGGCCGCTGCACCCAATACGGTTGCGCCCGTCGCCGCTCCGACTGGCGCAGCGCCGACTGTCGCTGCACCGGCGCCCCTCCGTCTCGCGGCACCGATTCGTCTGGCGGCGCTCGACGGCAAGATGAGCTATTTCGCCGGCGTGACGCCGAAGGACGCCACCGTGCAGGCCGTTCAGCCGACGGACAATCCCGACCTGATCTGGGACCCGGTCTCTCATGACGTGATCGCCTGGGGCGATGTCGTCGCCTATGGGATGGACCTAGCCAATCTGCCGACGGTCGTGGATCGCACCGCAGCAATGCGCGAACTCAAGCGAATGGCGACCCGATCGCCGCAGATCATGCGTATTTGGCCGGATGATCGACAGCAGCGCGCTGGTCAGACCATCGAAGTCGAACTGTCCGATGTGGCTTCAAGGGCGTTGCTGCTGTTCAATGTATCCGGCGACGGCACCATCCAGATGTTGTACCCGGTCGGTACGGATGCGGCGGTGGCCAAATCGTCGAACTTGCGGCTGCCACTCCGGGTGGGTGAGCCGTTCGGTGCCGAGCAGATCGTTGCTGTAACCTCGCAGCGGCGCATGGTGGATCTCGAGACCGTCCTGATTCAGCTCAATCGGCGACGCGCCTCAGGGCACTTGATCAAGAACCTCGAGCGCTACCTGCCTGCGGACGCGCGGATCGCCTCGATCGGCTTTTTCAGCGCTCCCTGACATCTGTTTGGGGGAGCCATGTGGCGATCGGAGCTGATCCGCCGTAAACGACTATGCTTCGCATTCGCCCTGCTGCTGGCGGGAAGCGGGGCCGCGCCCGCGGCGCCGTTGCAGCCGGAATCTCTACATGCGAGCCTGCCGAGCGCACCATGGTTCTGGCGCATCCAGGCGACGCGCGGACAGACCGGCGCCGCACAGAGCAATGCTGCAAGTGTGTCCCTCGAGATCCTGCCCAGCCTGACCGTCAACGTTGGCGGCAAGGTGTCATTCGGCGTGACTGCGAAGAAGGCAGGCTATCTCATTCTGGTCGATGTCGATGCGGACGGACGGATGTCCCAGATCTTTCCGACTCCCGAATTGTTGGAGCAGTCGGACGGCCGCGACATCAATCTCGTCAAGCCCGGCGTGCAATTTGTTGTGCCGACCCCGGCAGGGCGGCAACGTGGCTTTGAATATGTCGTCGCACCGCCGACCGGCTCGGCCGTCATGGTTGCGATCCTGAGTGAACGGCGCGTGCAATTGCTCGATTTGCCGGATCTCCCGCGCAAACTACAGGATCAAGCCGATACGTTGAGCTACCTGTCGGCGTGGACCAGGGAGCTGCGTGTGCCGGACGGCAGCAGTGGAAAACTGGTGCCGAGCAATTGGTCGTTCGACGTCAAATCCTATTCCATCAAGTGAGCCGTGGCTGTCGGCTGTCTCAGAATTTGAACCCGAGCGTGAGCGTGCCGGCTGCTTCCATCTTGCCGTCGGCCGAGCAGCTCCCGTTGAGCGCAATCTTGACACGCCCGAACTTCGCGATGTCGACGCTGACTCCAACGCGGGAAAAGTCGTTTGGCGAGCTCGGGATGATGAAATTGACGTTGTCGAGCGCCCAGAAGGGCAGTTTGCCCTGCAGGTTGGTCTTCCAGAGCAATTCGACGAAGATGTGCCGCAGCGCGTCAGGGTCGACGATGATGGTGCCTTTGCTGTCCGTGACCACGAAGCCCATCTCGTCGATATGGACGTTGCAGATCCGGTTCGACACGGCACAGTGCACCGAGGTGAGATCCGGCAGGTTCGGTGAATCGCCAAACCGTCCGGAAGCCTTGGGATCCATCGCCGGTCCGGTACGCGGATCTGGTGTTGCGATCGGTCTTTCCTCCGGAAATGTCTGCCAGATTTGCCGAAAGCCGATGCCGTCGGTGGCCAGGAACGAGGCCATGCCGAAGAAATGACCGCGGCCGGATCTCTCTCCGCGAAAAAAGACATTGTTGCCGGCGGGATATTTCAGGTTCGTCAGCACATCGAGAAGACGCTTGTGATCCTTGGCGACGAAATTGATGCCATCGAGCACGAGCCGCCCAGCCTCCAGGTGCGAGCCGATGTGATCGTCGAGATCGATGCCGAGACCCTCCACCCGCCGGTGGATCTTCCTGAATACGTCGGTATCTCTCGCGGTGACCACCCGGGCCCGTCGCAGGGCGTCGAGACGTCGCTCCTCGTCTTTCTCCAGGATGTAAATCCGACAGAGCCCGGGCCGATCGATCGCAATGTCGAGATGCACGTGCGGAGCCTTACCGGTCTGCGTGAAGCCGACGCTCTTGACGCCGGCCTGCAGCCACGGATCGTAGCCCGGCATGTTGATCTGGTCGGAGCCTAGCCGCGGTGCCTTGCCGGCGGCGTCGAGCAATTGCCGCCAGTTGTCGCACATGAAATCGAAGCCAAGCGGATTCCAGTACGGCACGAGGTCGTGGATCTTGTAGAATCCGTAAAGCTGAATGCCGGCTTCGCGCAGCTTCAGCGCGACCTTGTTCATGTCCGCCCGCATCGCGGCGCGGTCCTGAGCCGAGTTGCCGGCTCTCGGCGCGGTGTTCGGATCGAAAGGTGGTTCCGTCATGTCGTGTCTCCTCGCATCATCACAGCCAAGGTTAAGCAGCGAGCCGGTGACAGGCGAATTCGTGCCCGTCGGGGAGGGGCCTTCGACGCTACAGCCTACTCAGGCGGCTGTAGAAACCGCCACGGGCAATCATGTAGTGAATGTCCTTCGGAAAGGGGAAAGCGCCGCGAACGTTGGCAATCGCCTGTTTGAGGAATTCTCCATTGCGCGACGCCGGCTTGTGGCCCAGTGGAGGTTTGTCGGCGACCTGCGGGATCATGAAGCGGTCGACGAAGGCCGGATCCAGATCATTGACCCTGACCATCTGCCCAAAGGCCGGAAATGCATCATAGTGACCCACGCTCACAGTGAGGTTTTTGAGAGCAGGGCGCGGTGAGGGAGGGCGATTGCCGTCGAGCGTTGCGAGTCCGCGTCCGACCAGATCCAGCTTCACCGATTGCGAAAGGGTGGTCGGGCCATAGACAATTTCGAGCGCGCAGGTGCTCTGACCCGACAACCATTGGTACCAGAACGTGGCGTCGTCCGGTTGCGCTTTGGCGCCGTAGAGGCAATCAAATCCCCAGCAGGCCGACAGGTTCGGCTGATACTTTCCGAGGCTTCCGACCAGGTTCCGCATGCCGCTCCCGCCGCCGGAATGGCAGGCGATGACGAGCTTGCTGACCTGGAGCTGGGGTATGCTCCGGGTGCCGTTGCCGGTGCTGGCGACAGGCGCCACGAACTTGGCAAGAGCCCCGAGAATTTCGTCCAGATAGCGTTCGCCCCATTTGGCGGAAGCCAGATCCTTCACGCTGTAGTTTCCGGCAAAGGTGTCACCGACGGCATATTCGTAGCCCAGGAATGGCGCGACAAGCACGACATCCTTCCCCGAATCCCGGACCTGTTCGCGCAGACGCGCAGGATCGTTCCGGAACAGGTATTCATGATCCCTGACATAGAAACCGTGTAGCCAGATTACGACATCGAACTTGGTAGCGGCCGTTGCGTGCTTCGGTGGCAGATAGACCGCCGTCGGCCTCATGCCGGGCGCCTGCCGTTTCGTGAAGAGCGTCACACCCGGAAAGGCGCCGACATCTTTCTGCTCCAGCTCGCAGGTTGTCACTCAGGTCACTCCTTCGGACACCTCTTTTGCGTGGCGCTAGAGCGTTTTCGAGCGAAGTGGACACCGGTTCGCATCAAGAAAACGCGTCAAAACAAGAGCCTAGAGCCCCGTTCCGATTCCATCGGAACGGAAAAGGCTCTAGTTGCAGACCTCGACATTTCCAGTGTTGCCGCCGGGACCTCCACCGCCGCGGTATTCGAGGCGGCAGCCACGATTGACCTGACGGCAAATATGCTGGTCACAATAGATGCTGCCACTGCTTCCCTTGGCAGTCGCCTGTCGCCGTGGCGCGGGAGCCTCCGCAGCCGGCGCGAACCTCTCGCGGGCCGGGCGATCCGCGCGGGTCGGCCGCTCGCCCGTGTTGCGGTTTGCGACAGGCTTCTTGCCGCGCCGCTTCTCGCATTCATTGTCGTCGTTGAGGAACGAGCCCTCGGCGCAGGTGATCCTGCTGCACTGGTCGCCGTCAGCCTTGTAGCCGCGTTCACAGACCAGCGGACAGACCCGCGACGACTTGAGCTTGATTGCGTCAAGTGCGTCGAGACTCGCAAGCTTCGCGTCGAACTTGGTTCCCGCGTGGCGGTTGAAGAGCGAGAGTGAGCGCTGCGAAGCGGCATTCCATTCGCCATCGACGGCACCGGTGAAGCATCCGACGCGGCTCAATTCGCTCTGTACCGACCTGGCGAGATCGGCCTGAGGGATATCGGCCCTGGCCGGATCGGCCTGCTGCGGCCCGGCGCTCAGAGCGGCGAGCTTCGCGTCTGTATCACTCTGAGCGGCCACAGCGGCTGGGGGCGGACTCACCGTGTTGGAATTGTCGATGGCAGCCTTGTTCCGAGTGAGCGCGGTGCTGATCGATCCCTCGGATGTGGTCCGCTTCCGCTCGGCATCGGCCGCTTGCTGCTGCGCCGCCAGTTTTGTTCTTTCGGCCGCAATGCGGGCGTCCTCCGCAGCCTTCAGATCAGCGGCCGCCTTTTCCTGCTCTGCGCGCAGGGCGCCTTCGGAGGCAAGCCGGGCTTGCTGCTGTTGGGCCTGGCGCGCCTTTTCGGTTGCCGCAACCCGTGCCTCCTCTGCCTCGATCTGGTTGAGCTGAAGTTTGGCGAGGCTTGCGTAATATCCGTCTGGATGCTGGGTCAGGAATGCGCCCAGAGCGTCTTTATTGTTGAGCTGCAGCGCCAGTTCGTAGTCACGGCGAACCTCCGACTGGGGGTTGGCCACTGCGGGCGTGGGCTCCACGGCCTTTGGAGCAGGCACGAGCGCAACGTCCTCGCCGCCCAACGAGCCGTAGACGTAAGGCTCCTGCCGGTTGCCCGTGGCTTGCAGGACGTCGTCGCGGACGAACCCAAAGGCCCTGCGCAGGTCGAGACCCGGCTTTGCGATATACTTGACCAGTGCGGCCGCGTACGGGCTGTTCTGGCTATTGCCGTCGAGCGCCGTCAACCCGGCCTTCGCGGCGAAGGCGATCAACGTATTGGAGACCGTTGGCTCGACCCTGGCGAGCCCGCGGCTGATCGATCGCGAGGCGACCGTTCGCCTCATCGTGTCGGCAAAAGGATTGTTGCGGCACGCGTCGACGATCACGACCCGTAGCTGTCTTGCAGGCTCGATCGCCAGCAAGACACGGTCGAGCGAGAACGCCTCGTCATAGATGTCCGTATCACGTTCAAGCCTGGCGTCGGTTGGGATCAGATAGTTCGTGCCATCGATCTCGATCCCGTGGCCTGCGTAGTAGACGAGTGCGATGTCGGCGTCGCGCGCCTGATCTGCAAAATCCCTCAGGGCTCGCTTCATGTCCGTCGCTGCGAGGTTGAGCCTCGAGTCGACCACGTCAAACCCTGCGGCTCTCAACGTCGCAGCGATGGCGCCGGCGTCGTTGGCCGGGTTGGGGAGCAGGGGAGCGTTTTGATATGTGGCATTGCCAAGCACCAGGGCCACGCGCTTTGTCGCGAAAGCCGGCTGAGCAATCAGGAACAGCGAGGCAACAAGAAGAAGAGCGTACAACTTGATCTGCGTGTAATTGCTCATGGCGCGACGTCCAACATCAGCCGAAGAATGGTAGCGTCAACGAAGTTGGCATGGCCGCGCAGAATGCTGACTTAAACTCATAGATCCTGGCGACCGCCTGGCTCGTGCAAGGAACAGTCTCGAGCCCGCTCCATTCCTGATGTTGGTCGCGTATTCCAGTGAACGCGTTCAAGGGCCTCGGACGATTGTTGGGGGCCGGCGAGCGGTCCCGCCGGCGCTCTTCGCACTTCGGTTCCTTGAGGTAAATTGTTGATATGTCTAATTTTACTGATCTGTTTGATCGTTTGCCTGAAGCGCCGAAGACGGCCGAAAGTCGGTTCGGATCGAACTCCGCCGGTTGCGGATCGAGCGGATGTGAAGCGTGGTGTCAGGCGTGCGGATCGATCGCCTTGGCGGGTGCCTGGCCCCGGCCTATCGGCCGATCGCCCGGCACGTGGGGATCAGAAAAGGAGTTGTCGTGCGGTAGGCGTCATATTCGGGAAATGCCCGCTTCAGGATCCGCTCTTCGTTGATCATCCGCCGGCATTGGATCATCACGATCACGATGGCGACAAGGACGGCAAGCGGTGAGAGGACCTGGAGTGTTACGCCGACGAGGGCAATCCCCTCGCAGAGATAGAGAGGATGCCGGACGATCCGATAAGGCCCATCCGTCACAAGACGCCTGGCCTCCGCTTGAATGCTGAAGGATCTGCCGAGCCAGCGGAGCACCACGATGCAGAGCGAGGTACCCACCAAGACCAACGTCGAGGACACGGCCGACCAGACGGGGCCGAGTTCCGCCTTCGGAAGAAATGCGAGGACGATGCTCAAAAAAGTTCCCAGCAAGGCTGAGACCCGCGTCTCGATGCCCTGCGATTTCATGATCGGCACCAGCCGGGTGATGGTCGTCAGCGCGACGAGGCCGAGGAACAGGATGTTGGCAATTCTGGCCGCAAGCGAAAGCCAGTCGTGGATATTGTCCGGCGGAAGCAGGTGAGGGACGCTGGCAGCGCCCATAAAAGCAGACCCGCCATAGATGATCACGACAACTGCCCTGGCGGTCCAATCCAACAGGGCATTGCCCCCGCGCCCGGCAATCTCCTTCCGCGCTGTTCCCGCCTGATCGAGCTTCGCGTCAGTCACCGGGAGTGATCTCGCGTGTTCGAAACTTGCCTCATTAGACGGCAGGCTTGCGGTGAGGTCAATTGACCGGCCAGCCTGCGCAGTCGTGCCGCCCCTGTGGGTTCCACAACCGGATCATGAGATCGCATTGAACCGCTTCCGTCGTGATGACACAAATGATGGAAGAAGATCAAAAAGTAGTACTGCCATGCATTTGCACCGATCTGTGGCATTGCGCCGTACCCTGTTTCTTCTCGCTGCGCTGATTGTCTGTCAGCCGGCATGGGCTGCGAACCGTGTCGCGCTCGTCATCGGCAACTCGGCCTACAAGAACGCCGCAGCGCTTGCCAACCCAGCCAATGATGCTGCGATCGTTGAGGAGACGCTGAAGAGAGCGGGATTCAGCGTCGTCCAGACCCGCACGGATCTCCAGGCATCGGAGATGCGGCGGGCGCTGCGTGATTTTGCCGATGTGGCGCGCGACTCGGATGTCGCCGTCGTCTACTACGCGGGCCACGGGATCGAGCTCGAAGGTACGAACTACCTGATCCCCACGGATGCGACGCTCGAGCGCGACACGGATGTGTACGACGAGGCCTTTTCGCTCGAGCGAGTGCTGCTGGCGATCGAGCCGGCACGGCAGCTGCGGCTCGTGATCCTCGATGCCTGCCGCAACAATCCTTTCGCCGACAAGATGAGGCGGACGGTCGGCTCGCGGGCTGTCAGCCGGGGCCTCGCCAGGATCGAGCCGGCGACCTCGAATACGCTGGTTGCTTTCGCTGCCAAGGCTGGCTCGACGGCGTCCGACGGTGGCAGCAAGAACAGTCCCTATGCCTCGGCGCTGGTGAAATATATCGCTACTCCGGGCATGGACCTGCGCAGGGTGTTCGGCTTCGTCCGCGACGACGTCATGAAGGCGACCGGCAACAAGCAGGAGCCCTATGTGTACGGTACGCTTGGTGGCGATGATGTGCCGCTCGTGCCGGCACCGGCCAAGGAAGCGGCCGCCGCAGCGCCTCAACCGGCCCCGCCGCCGCTGCCTGCAACTCCACCGGTCTCGGCGCGTGCCGAAATTCGGCACGATTACGAACTCGCGCTGCAGATCGGCAACAAGGATGCGCTGAACTACTTCCTTGCCCAGTATCCGGACGGCTACTACGCAAATCTGGCCAAGCTGCAGCTTGCCAAGATCGATGCGGAAGATAAGCGCGCCGCCGCAGCGGAAAAGGCGCGCCAGGCCGAGCAGGAGCAGGCGCGGCTCGTCAACCAGGGGGCCCAGCAGACACAACTGGCCAAAGCCGCCTCGGACTTGAAAGCAGCGCAGGACGCTCGTGCCGAGGCGGAGAAGGCCAGAGAAACCGCGCAACAATTGGCCGCGCAGGCCGAGCAGCGTCGCCGGGAAGCTGAAATAGCCGTCGGAAGAATTGGCGCTCAGGCTGGATCCGACCCGTCGCAAGAGGCCCGCCCGAACTTGGATTCGAAAGTGGCCGCGCTGCCGGCTCCACAGACGTCCGCGCCGGCACCGCCGTCCAAGGCCGAGCTTGCAAAATCGGTACAAGCCGAGTTGCGCCGGGTCGGTTGTTTCAGCGGACCGGCCGATGGCGACTGGGATGCGGCCTCACGGCGTTCGCTCGAGTTGTACAACAAGAATGCCGGCACCACGTTCGATGCCAAGGCTGCTAGCCCTGAGGCGCTCGACGCGATCAAGCTTAAATCGGCGCGGGTTTGCCCGATAGTTTGCGGATCCGGCCAGAAACGCGATGGAGATCGGTGCGTCAAGATCACCTGCGCCGCGGGCTACTTCCTGAATAATGACGATGAGTGCGAGAAGCGCAGGGCCCGTCCGACACCATCCGCAAAGCTCGAGCGCAGGAGCAGGGACCCCGAAGAAGCTCCGGCACGGCCCGCAAGGCCGCCGAGGCCCGAGGCTAACGCGGGCGGAGGCAGCGGCGGTGGCGGTGGCGGAATCGGCTTCATACCGTTCTTCCTGCCGTAAGATTCTCGGTAGCCCGGCGCATGTCCATTCCGCTTAGACTTTACGTCACACCATTCGCCAACAGGGGCGTCCTCGAGCCTGCGCAATGGGACTGCGACACAGCGAAGAAGGCGCTCGATGTCGTCAATACGATCTGGTCGAAGGCGAAGATCGCCTTCGTGATCAGCGATTGCATCATGGAAAAACCGCTCGACATGGCGCCGAGCAGGCGCAGCAGCGATGAGGTCCTGCTGGGCGTTCTCGCATCCCGGCACGACCCGGACAATGCGATCCACATCTTCCTGGTCAATGCGATCGCAAGTCTGAACGCCGGCGGAGGTTCATACCCGAATGGCTCTCCCGAGCCCGCGAGCTTCGTCCAGTGGTATGGCAATGACCACGCCAATGGACGCGCCTGGGCGCACGAACTCGGCCATCTGATGGAGCTCGATCACGTCGAGATCGACTATTCCAACGAGAAGCAGGCGGCGCAGCGCGTCAAGAACCTCATGGTGAAGGGATTGAGCGCGGGAAGCGACTTGACCAGCCAGCAGATCAGAACGGCCAAGGGCTCAAAGCTCGTCAAGAGATTTGGCGGTTAGACGCCATCGGATTTGACCAAGAGTCGCTCACGCAAGTGACTCTTCGACAAAGGGCGCGACGCACACCGCGCCAAGCTGCACTCGACCAATCGAATGGCGGACATTGGCTGAACGCGTCCAAGGCGATCATGGCCTACGGCTCGGTGCGGCCAGACTCTAGGGCGAGAAGGCTCAGCAGGCGGGAACCTTGCGGCTTATCTATGATTCGCATAAGGTATATTATGGAATATATTTATCTGCAATCAGATCAATTGTTTAGACGAAACTCCTGCTATCGCATCTTCACTTGATCGCGGTTTTTGGTCTGGGCCTCGACGTCGCCCGAGCTCTTGACGGCTACTGTGCATGGGGTTGTTTTTCAGATTTTGAAATCGGGCCTGCGTGCCGAAAGCCGATATTGCCGTGACGTTGTCCGGCTGCAATAAGCGAGGCCTCGCGAGATCGCAGATGACCTGAAGACCGACCGTCCGTATAGGTTTGCATCTCAGAACAACAACAAACCTTCCGAGGAAGCAGACCCATGGTCTTTTCGACGCGCTTTTCCCGACGCACGCTTCTCAGGGCCTCCGCCGCGACCGCGGTCCTGGGCGGCCTCAGTGCGCCCCATGTGGCCCGCGCCCAGAGCGCCGAGTTCACCTACAAATATGCCAACAACCTGCCCGACACCCATCCGATGAACGTACGCGCCAAGGAGATGGCTGCGGCGATCAAGAGCGAGACCGGCGGCAAGTTCGACCTCCAGATCTTCCCGAACAACCAGCTCGGGTCCGACACCGACATGCTGAGCCAGATCCGCTCCGGCGGCGTCGAGTTCTTCACGCTGTCGGGACTGATCCTGTCGACCCTGGTGCCGGCGGCGTCCATCAACGGCATCGGCTTCGCGTTCCCGGACTACGACACGGTCTGGAAGGCCATGGACGGCGACCTCGGCGCCCATGTCCGCGGCGAGATCAAGAAGGCCGGCCTCGAGGTCATGGACAGGATCTGGGACAACGGCTTCCGCCAGACCACGTCGTCGACCAAGCCGATCACCGGGCCGGACGACCTCAAGGGCTTCAAGATCCGCGTGCCGGTGTCGCCGCTGTGGACCTCGATGTTCAAGGCGTTCGATGCCGCGCCCGCCTCGATCAATTTCAGCGAGGTCTATTCGGCACTCCAGACCAAGATCGTCGAGGGCCAGGAGAACCCGCTCGCGATCATATCGACGGCAAAACTCTACGAGGTGCAGAAGTACTGCTCTCTGACCAACCACATGTGGGACGGCTTCTGGTTCCTGGCCAACCGCAGGGCTTGGGAAAAGCTGCCGCAGGACGTGCGCGCCATCGTCGCCAAGAACATCAACGCCGCGGCCGTGAAGGAGCGCGAGGACACCGCCAAGCTCAATGCCAGCCTGCAGCAGGAGCTCGCGGGCAAGGGCCTGACCTTCAACCAGCCGACTGTTGCGCCGTTCCGGGACAAGCTGCGCGCCGCCGGCTTCTATGCCGAGTGGAAAGGCAAATACGGCGACCAGGCCTGGGACCTCCTGGAGAAGGCCGTCGGCAAGCTGTCGTAACGCGTCGGGGCCGTCATGGCTCATATCGAGGTTGAGGTGACCGAAGTAACGGGCGAGGTGGCTGTGCAGTCCCCTCGCCGACCTTCGTTGCTGGGCTCAACGGAACGCGTGCTCGGCCTCCTCGTCGAAGTCCCGGCGGCGATTCTCGTCGTCGCCGAAATCGTGATCCTGTTCGCCGGGGTGGTCGCGCGCTACGGCCTGCACCGGCCGCTGATCTGGTCCGACGAGCTCGCTTCGATCCTGTTCCTGTGGCTGGCCATGCTGGGCGCGGCGGTCGCCTTCCGCCGCTCCGAGCACATGCGCATGACCGCGGTCGTCGCCAGCGCCAGGCCTGCGATGCGGGCCTATCTCGATCTGGTCGCAACCTGCGCAGCACTGGCGTTCCTGGCGCTGATCGTCTGGCCGTCCTTCGACTATGCCTACGAAGAGAGCTACATCACCACCCCGGCGCTCCAGATCTCCAACATGTGGCGCGCCGCCGCACTGCCGACCGGTATCGGCCTCATGGCGGCCTTTGCTTTGCTGCGGCTGCTGCGCGCGGCCGATTACCGGATGGTCGCAACTGCCTTCGTCACCGTTGCTGCCGCAATCGGCCTGTTCTGGCTGTCGGAGCCGCTCCTGCGGCAGCTCGGCAATCTCAACCTCGTCATCTTCTTCGTCGGCGTTGCCGGCTTCTGCGTCTTTGCCGGTGTTCCCATTGCGTTCGGCTTTGGCCTGGCGATCTTTGGCTATCTCGCGCTCGCCACGCGCACGCCGGTCATGGTGCTGGTCGGGCGCATGGACGAGGGCATGAGCCACCTCATCCTGCTCTCAGTGCCGCTATTCGTGTTCCTCGGCCTCCTGATCGAGATGACCGGCATGGCGCGGGCCATGGTGGCGTTCCTGGCGAGCCTGCTCGGCCATGTCAGGGGCGGCCTGCATTACGTGCTGGTCGGCGCGATGTATCTGGTCTCCGGCATTTCCGGGGCCAAGGCCGCCGACATGGCCGCCGTCGCGCCCGTGCTGTTTCCCGAGATGAAAGAGCGTGGTGCCAAGCCTGGCGACCTCGTCGCGCTTCTTGCGGCGACGGGCGCCCAGACCGAGACGATTCCGCCGAGTCTCGTGCTGATCACGATCGGCTCGGTCACCGGCGTCTCGATCGCAGCCCTGTTCACAGGCGGCCTGTTGCCCGGCGTCGTGCTCGCGATCACGCTGTGCATGCTGGTGTGGTGGCGCTACCGCCGCGAAGACATGAGCCACATCCGCCGCGCGACGGCGTCCGAGATCGGCAGGACCTTCGTCGTCGCCCTGCCCGCGCTCGCGCTGCCCTTCGTGATCCGCTACGCCGTCGTCGAGGGCATCGCGACCGCGACCGAGGTCTCCACCATCGGCATCGTCTATGGCGCCCTCGTCGGCCTCCTCGTCTACCGCCGCTTCGACTGGCGGCGGCTGTTTCCGATGCTGGTCGAGACGGCGGCGCTGTCGGGCGCGATCCTCTTGATCATCGGCACGGCGACCGGCATGGCCTGGGGCCTGACCCAATCCGGCTTCTCGCGATCGCTGGCGGCGGCCATGACGGGGCTGCCCGGCGGAGCGGCGACCTTCATTGCCGTCTCGATCCTCGCCTTCACCATCCTCGGCAGCGTGCTGGAGGGCATTCCGGCCATCGTGCTGTTCGGACCGCTGCTATTCCCGATCGCCCGCGCCGTCGGCGTGCACGAGGTGCACTATGCCATGGTGATCATTCTCGCCATGGGTATCGGGCTATTCGCCCCGCCGTTCGGCGTCGGCTATTATGCGGCCTGCGCCATTGGACGGGTCGATCCGGCCGAGGGCATCAGGCCGATCTGGGGCTATCTGCTGGCGCTGCTGGTGGGACTGATCATCGTCGCGATCTTCCCCTGGATCTCGATCGGATTTCTTTGACGCGATTTGAGGAGTGTGTCGATGAGTGAGCGGCAGAACGCGTACAATATCGGCCTCGACAAGACACCCGCCAACTATGTGCCGCTGAGCCCGCTGAGCTTCATCGCGCGCAGCGCCGCCGTCTATCCCGATCACGTCAGCACCGTCTATGAGGGCCGCAGCTTCACCTGGGCGCAGACCTATGAACGCTGCAGGCGATTTGCGTCGTGGCTGGCGGGCAAGGGTATCGGCGTCGGAGACACCGTTGCGGCGATGCTGCCGAACATTCCGGCGATGAACGAAGCGCATTTCGCCGTGCCCATGACCGGCGCGGTGCTCAACGCGCTCAACATCCGCCTCGATGCGCCTTCAATCGCGTTCCAGCTCGACCATGGCGGCGCCGGGATCATCCTGGTCGACCCCGAATTCTCCGGCGTGATCACCGATGCGCTGGCGCAGATGAAGGGCCCCAAGCCGCGCGTGGTCGACGTCGACGACGCATCGTTCAAGGGCGGCACGCGCATCGGCGAGATCGAGTATGAGGCAGCCGTTGCGCAAGGCGATCCCGGCTTCGTGGCGGTCAGGCCGAGCGATGAATGGGACGCGATCGCGCTGAGCTACACCTCCGGCACGACCGGAAATCCCAAGGGCGTCGTGACCCATCATCGTGGCGCCTACCTCAATGCCGTCAGCAACATCCTCGCCGGCAATCTCGGCCAGCATCCGGTCTATCTCTGGACGCTGCCGATGTTCCACTGCAACGGCTGGTGCTTCCCCTGGACCATTGCGGCCGCCGCCGGCATCAATGTCTGCCTGCGCAAGGTCGAGCCAACGAAGATTTTCGAGCTGATCAAGCAGCACGGCGTCACCCACATGTGCGGCGCGCCGATCGTGTACAACACGCTGATCAACGCACCCGATGCGCCCAGGGAAACGTCAACCGGCAATGCGGCCCGCCGCGTCGTCGGCCTGATCGCCGGCGCTGCGCCGCCGGTCGCGGTGCTGGAAGGCGCCGAACGCATCGGCATCAAGCTGACACACGTGTACGGCCTGACCGAGGTCTATGGCCCCGCCTCCGTCTGCGCCGAACAGCCCGGCTGGGACGAGCTTCCGGCGGCCGAGCGGGCTCGGATGAAGCGCCGGCAGGGCGTGCCCTACCCGCTCGAGGAAGCCGTCACCGTCATCAACCCGCAGACCATGCAGGAGGTGCCGCGCGACGGCGAGACCATCGGCGAGGTCATGTTCCGCGGCAACATCGTGATGAAGGGGTATCTCAAGAACGAGAAGGCGACCAGCGAAGCGTTCGAAGGCGGCTGGTTTCACACCGGCGATCTCGGCGTGCTCGACGAGCATGGCTACGTCATCATCAAGGATCGCTCCAAGGACATCATCATTTCCGGCGGCGAGAACATCTCCTCCGTCGAGGTCGAGGACATCCTCTATAAGCACCCGGCCGTGCTGTTCGCGGCCGTGGTCGCCAAACCTGATCCGAAATGGGGTGAAGTGCCCTGCGCCTTCGTCGAATTGAAGGACGGCGCCAGCGCCAGCGAGGCCGACATCATCGCCTTCTGCCGTTCGCATATGAGCGGCTTCAAGACGCCGAAGGCGGTCGTGTTCGGACCCATCCCGAAGACCTCGACCGGCAAGATTCAGAAATTCCTGCTGCGCAACGAGGTCGGATCAGCGAAAGCGATCTCGGCCTGAACAGGGTCTGCAGAGCCTTCCGCCCGCGCGATCACGGCGGGCGGAAGCTCTCTCAGTCCTCACATCTTCCTGTAGGCGTCGACCACTGCCTGACCGTCGGCCCCAGCCTTCTTGAGCCAGTCGGCCGTGAGCTGTTCGCCAATCTTCTGGAAGCCGGCCTTGAGCGCCGGGCTCGGCGGCTCGACATTCATGCCTTTCGCCTTGAGCTGATCGAGATACCAGGTGCTCTTGTCCTGCCAGGCCTTCCAACCGCGGGTTTCCGCGGTCGCGGCGGCCTTGAGGATGGCCTCCTGGGTCGGCTTGTCGAGCGCCTCGAACGCGGCCTTGTTGACGAAGGTATAGTCCTTCGGAATCCAGGCCTGCACGTCATAGAAATATTTGAGCGACTCCCAGGCCTTCGAGTCGTAGCCGGTGCCGCCGGACGACATGAAGGAATTCACCACGCCCGTCGCCAGCGCCTGCGGCAATTCCGCCGCCTGGATCGTGACCGACTGCGCGCCGACCAATTCGCCGATGCGCGCGGTCCCGACATTGTAGGCCCGCCACTTCAAGCCCTTCATGTCTTCGATCGTCGCGAGCGGCTTGTTGACATAGACGCCCTGGGGCGCCCAAGGCACGACGAACAGCAGCTTGAGACCCTGCGCATCGAGCTTCTTGACGATCGCGGACTTGGAGGCCTGATAGAGCTTCATCGCGTCCGGGAAGCTGGTCGCCAGGAACGGCACGACGTCGATGCCGAAGATCGGGTCCTCGTTCTCGTGAATCGACAGCAGCACCTCACCCATCTGCGCCTGTCCGGTCACCACCGCGCGCTTGATGTCGGGTGCCTTGAACAGCGAGGCGCCCGGATGAACCGTGATCTGGAGTTTGCCGGAGGTTGCGGCTTCGACATCCTTGGCGAAAGCGACCAGATTTTCGGAGTGCGGATTGTCCGCAGGATACGCTGCCGGCAGATTCCATTTGGTCTGGGCCAAGGCCGGTGTCGCAGCCATCACGACGCCGGCGATCAAGGATGCGCGGACTAAACGAGACATCATTGGACTTCTCCTCACAGTAAACTTGAAAACCGGATGCGGTCAGTCTGGGAAAGCGAGCTTGGGCAGAAACATCACGATCTGCGGATACTCAGTGATGATGAACACGGAAGCGAGCAGCAGGACGAAGAACGGAAAGGCTGCCCGCGCAACGGTGAACGTATCACGACCGCTCATATTCTGGAGCACAAACAGATTGAATCCGACCGGCGGCGTGATCTGCGCCATTTCCACATGAATGATGAGATAGACGCCGAACCAGACCAGGTCGAGCCCGGCCTGCCTGACCATCGGCAGCACGATGACGGCGGTCAGAACGATCATCGAGATGCCGTCGATCAGGCATCCCAGGATGATGTACATGATGCTCAGATACAGCGCGAGCATGCTCGGCGTGAGCTGCTGCCCCTGGACCCAGGTGGCGAGCGCGGCCGGAATGCCCGTATAGGCCATCGCGGCCGTGGTGTAGGCCGCGCCTGCCAGGATCAGCATGATCATGCAGGTCAGGCGCGTCGCGCTCATGATGCTCTCGAGGAAGTTCTTCCGCGTCAGCGTGCCACTCCACCACGCCAGCAGCAGCGCGCCCGTGACGCCCCATGCCGCGCATTCCGTGGCTGTCGCGAAGCCCAGCACCAGCGAAAAGAAGACGGCCAGGATCAGGAGTAGGCAGGGTGCGAGCTTCGCCGATTCTTGAAGCTTCTGCCGGAATGGCATCGGCGGATCGCGCGGCGGGACCTTCTTGGGATTGAGCAGCGACCAGATGATGATGTAGCCCGAATAGAGCACCATCACGAGCACGCCCGGCAGGAATCCGCCGAGAAACACCTGAAGCACGGAGACGTTCGCCGTGACCGCGTAGACCACCATCGGGATCGAGGGCGGAATCAAGAGGCCGAGCGTGCCCGCGCCTGCGAGCGAACCGAGACTGAGGTTCTTGTCGTAGCCGCGCTTGTCCAGCTCAGGCAGCGCGATCTTTCCAATCGTCGCGCAGGTCGCCGCCGAAGAGCCCGACACCGCCGCAAAGATGCCGCAGCCGATCACGTTGACATGGGTCAGGCGTCCCGGCAGCCACTGAACCCAGGGCGACAGCCCTCGGAACATCTCTTCCGACAATTTGGTGCGGAAGAGGATCTCGCCCATCCAGATGAACAGCGGCAGCGCGGCCAGCGTCCATGACGAGCTGGCGCTCCAGGTGGTGGTGGCGAGCACGGCGCCGAGCGGGAGGCTCGTCGTCAGCGCCATCGCCACGAAGCCGACAAGTCCAAGCGAGACCGCGATCCACACGCCGCTTCCCAGCAGCAGGATCATGACGCCGAGCAGAACGAACGACAGCTCGATCATACCGAGATTGGCCATGGTCAACCTCCGCCGCCCTGCGAGATGCGCTCGATGAATTCGTCCGGCGTCTCATCGGGCGAGCCCTTCTCGTAGCTTGGGCGGCGGCCGCCGACGACATTGACCATCTCATCGATGAGCGCGATCGACAGGATCGCAAGGCCGCCGGCAAAGCCGAGCTGCGGAATCCAGAGCGGGAGCGCGACGACGCCCTGCGCCACATCGTTGAAGCGCCAGGAATCGTAGGTCATCTGCACGGCATAGCGGGTGAAATAGAGGATGAAGGCGGTGGCGATACCGAGCGCCGTGATCTCGGCGATCTGCTTGGTCCGCCCGTGCAGACGCTCCAGCAGCAGGCCGACGCGGATCATCTCTCCGCGCTTGAAGGTGTGCGCGAGACCGAGGAAAGCCATCGCGGCCATGCACCAGGACGCGAAATCGTCGCCGGCGGGAATGTTGATCGCAAATTGGCGCCCGACCGACATGGCCATCATGATTGCGAAGATCGCGACCAGGAAGACGCCCGCGGCGTAGCCCGCGCCGAGATAAAGCAGGTCCAGAGCGCGTCGCACCGGTCCTTGAGCCGCCACATCGTCCTCTGCCAACGCGATCCCCATCCTCACACGAGGCGATTCGACCGACCGATTGCACTTGGGTAGTGCCGGTTCCGTTTGAATATCGCCCTGCCCAGCGCCTGTCTTTCAGACGTTAGATCAACATGATGGGGCAAACGCAAGCAAGGTCTATGCCGGCCGGCAGCAGAATTTCCACCCCAGGTTCAGTGCATTTCCAGTCGCAGCCCGTCATAGGCTGGCACCACGCCGGCCGGCAGCGACTGCCGGATGACCTCGTAGTCGACGTCGGCGGTCATGTTGGTGATGACCGCGCGCTTCGGCTTGAACCGCTCGATCCAGGACAGCGCGTCGTTGATGCTGAAATGGCTGACATGGCTGGTGTAGCGCAGGCCATCGACGATCCAGAGGTCCAGATTTTCCAGTGCGCCCCAGCTCTCGCGCGGGATGTCGTTGAGGTCGGGCGTGTAGGCGGCATCGCCGATGCGATAGCCGAGCGCGGGAATGTTGCCGTGCTGCACCAGGAAGGCTGTCATCGTCACCGCGCCACCCTTCCCCAGGATGGTCTGGCTCTCGCCCGCCTCGATCGAATGCCGAGTCAGGATCGGCGGGTAGTCGCTGCCCTCCGGCGAGATGAAGCAATAGGAGAATCGCGACAGGATGTCCTTGGCGGTCGACTGGTTGAAGTAGGTCGGGATACGACGGCGCATGTGCATGACGACCGAGCGTAGATCGTCCATGCCGTGGGTCTGGTCGGCATGCTCGTGCGTCAGGAACACTGCGTCGATGTGATCGACATTGGTCGAGAGCAACTGCTCGCGCAGATCCGGCGAGGTGTCGATCACGATGCGTGTCGTGCCGTGCTCGGACGTCCGTTCGACCAGCAGCGAGCAGCGGCGACGGCGGTTCTTTGGATTGTTGGGATCGCAGGCGCCCCAGCCGAGCGCCGGGCGCGGCACGCCGGCAGAGGAGCCGCAGCCCAGGATCGTCAGCGTCAACGTCATGTGGCCCCCAGTCTCAAGCTCTCACCTTCGAGAACAGGCGGAAGAAGTTTTCGCTTGTCTGGCGCGAGATCTCGTCAAACGACACGCCGCGTGTCTCGGCGAGCACCTTTGCCACCTCGACGACATAGGCCGGCTCGTTGCGCTTGCCTCGAAACTTGCCGGGCGCAAGATAAGGCGAGTCCGTTTCAACCAGAATACGGTCCGATGGCAGCTCGGCCGCGAGCGCGCGCAAAGCCTCTGATTTCTTGAAGGTCAGGATTCCCGTGAAGCCGATATAGAGCCCGAGCGACACCGCCTTCAGTGCCAGCTCGCGTCCGCCCGTATAACAATGCAGCACGGCGCGAAACGATCCCTTTGCCACCTCGTCTTCCAGAATGCGTGCGCAGTCCTCGTCGGCTTCGCGGGTGTGGATCACCAGCGGCAGGCCGGTGGCGCGGGCGGCGGCGATGTGAGCGCGAAAGCCCCTCGCCTGCGCCTCCGGCGAGCCGTTGTCGTAGAAATAATCGAGCCCGGCTTCGCCGAGCGCGACGACCTTGCGGTGCTGCGTCAGGGCAACGAGCTCGTCCGGCGCGATGCCGTCCTCCTCGTCCGCGTTGTGCGGATGGGTGCCGACCGAGCAATAGACGTCGTCATAGCGTTCGGCGATCGCGAGCAGATCCTTGAGCCGGCGCACCCGCGTCGAGATCGTGACCATGCGCGTGATTCCGGCCGCTCGCGCCCGCGACACGATCCCGTCGAGATCTTCCGCAAAGTCCGGAAAATCCAGGTGGCAGTGGCTGTCGACCAGCATCACGCGAGCGCCTTCAGGCCGCCGGCTCGACGTAGCGCGGGAACGCCGGCGTCGGCGCGGGCAGCGTCGAACCGGGCGCGATGCGCCTGGCACCGCCGAGCATGGCAAAACCGCGCTCGGTCTCGGGGATGCCGAGGCTGTCGAGCAGCTTGGCTAAGGCGGTCGGCATCGCGGGCTGAGCCAGGATCGCGATCTGGCGCACGACTTCGGCGGTGACGTAGAGCACCGTCTTCTGCCTTGCAGGATCCGTCTTCGCGAGCGCCCACGGCGCCTCGCCCGCGAAATAGCGGTTGGCCTCCGCGACCACGGCCCAGACCGCGTTGAGCCATTGATGGATCTGCTGCGTCGCCATGGCCTCGCGCGACGCAGCGATCATGCCGTCGGCCATTGCCAGCATCGCCTTGTCGTTGTCGCTGAAGTCCCCGGGCTCGGGCAGCACGCCGCCGAACTGCTTGGCGATCATCGAGAGCGAGCGCTGCGCGAGGTTGCCGAGGTCGTTGGCGAGATCGGCATTGATGCGCGCCACGATGGCCTCGTGATTGTAGTTGCCGTCCTGGCCGAACGGCACCTCGCGCAGGAAGAAATAGCGCATCTGGTCGACGCCGTACTGGTCGGCGAGATTGAAGGGATCGACGACGTTGCCGACCGACTTCGACATCTTCTCGCCCCTGCTGAACAGGAAGCCGTGGGCATAGACCCGCCTCGGCAGCCGGATTCCGGCCGACAGGAGGAAGGCCGGCCAATACACCGCATGGAAGCGGATGATGTCCTTGCCGATGATGTGCACGTCCGCCGGCCAGTAGCGCCAGTTCCTGTCGCTCTCATCGGGAAAGCCGACGCCGGTGATGTAGTTAGTCAGCGCGTCGACCCAGACATACATCACGTGTCCTTCGTCGCCGGGCACCTTCACGCCCCAATCGAAGGTGGTGCGCGAGATCGAGAGATCGCGCAAGCCGCCCCTGACGAAGCTCACCACCTCGTTCTTACGGGAGTCCGGACCTATGAAATCAGGGTGGTCCGCGTAGAGCTTGAGCAGCCTGTCCTGGTACGCCGACAGGCGGAAGAAATAGCTCTTCTCCTCGACCCATTCGACCGGCGTACCCTGCGGGCCCAAGCGCACGCCGTCGTCGTTCACGCGCGTCTCATCCTCGGCGTAATAGGCCTCGTCACGGACCGAGTACCAGCCCGAATAGGTGTCGGCATAGATGTCGCCGTTCGCTTCCATGCGCCGCCAGATCTCCTGGCTGGAGCGGTGATGCTGCTCCTCGGTGGTGCGGATGAAGCGGTCGAACGACACGTTCAGACGCTCGTCCATCTCCTTGAAGCGGCCGGCATTGCGGGTCGCGAGCGCGGCGGCGGACATGCCCTCCCCGGCCGCGGTCTGAACCATTTTCTGACCGTGCTCGTCGGTGCCGGTCAGGAAGAACACATCCTTGCCGTCGAGCCGCGCAAAGCGCGCCAGCGCGTCGGTCGCGATCGCCTCATAGGCGTGACCGATATGCGGGCTGCCATTGGGATAGGCGATCGCGGTCGTGATGTAGAAGACGTTGTCGCGCGCGGGGGCGGTAACGGGCGCGGCAGTCACGGCAGGTGCAGCGACCGGCTTCGGCGCACGCGGGCTCTTGGGTTTCGATACCTTGGGCGTCACAGCCCTCGGCGGCGTGACGACAGGAGACGGCGCGGCGGTCACGGCAGGTGCAGCCGCCTTCTTCGCAACCTTCTTCGCCGGAGCCCTTGCCGGAGCCTTTGCCGGCTTGTTGACAGCTGATTTCTTCGAAGCCTTCTTGGCGACGACCTGCCCCTTCGCGGCCTTTTTGCCGGCCTTCTTCGTGGTCTTTGCAGCGCTCTTCGTCACGCCCTTCCTGGCGGCGGCCTTCTTGGACTTCTTGGTCTTTTTGGCGGCTTTGGCCGGGCGCGCCTTCACGGTCTTCACGGCCTTCTTGGCAGACTTCTTCTTGCTGCTCTTGCCTTTGACGGTCTTCTTAGCTCGCGTTGCCACCACGAATTCCTTTACCGGCCTGTCCGAAATCTGGAAACGAACCTGCGTTAGGTTGTTGTTTTGCGCATGATCTTTTCGGAAAACCGCTCCACACTTTTCCGGATCATGCTCTAGCGCGTTGCGTCCGCCAGCCAGCCAAACACCGAGAAGACCAAGGGCTTGCGCTCCAGATTGTAGGTTTCGGTGTCGCGCGCGGCGCGGACGATCTTTTCCCATACCTCAGCTAGGCGCGCAAGGCGCGGCAGGTTCTGGTTGGCATTGGCCTCATCCGCATGCAGCCGCTCCGCGATCCAGCGGTCGATGCCGTCGATGAAGGCGGCAAGCGCGACGCGGTCGCTGGTGCCGAGCGAATCGCCGAGCGTGTGCAATTCGCGTGGATCGACCTGCGGCAGGCGCGCGAGCAGCGCTGCCGTGCGCTGTTGAAGTTTCAGGGCGTCGCCGCCGAGCAGCGTCAGCGCCCGTGCGACGCTTCCCTCGGAGGCCTCGGCCGCCTCGCGCAGCGCGGGATCGTTCGGATCGAGCTCGGCCGCCGAAGCTGTGGCCGCGATCACGTCATCCGTGGCGAGCGGCCGCAGGCGCAGCTTGCGGCAGCGTGACTGGATCGTGGCGAGCACACGCGCGGGCGCGTGGCTCACCAGAAGGAATAGCGATTGCTGGGGCGGCTCCTCGAGGATCTTCAGAAGCGCATTGGCCGCGTTTGGATTGAGCTCGTCGACGGTGTCGACGATGCAGACGCGCCAGCCTTCGGCTGCCGCGGTCGAGCCGAAGAACGCAATCGTCTCGCGCGTCTCGTCCACAGTGATCACGGTGCGCATCACGCCGCGATCATTGGCGGTTCGCTCCAGCGCCAGCAGGCCACCATGCGAGCCGGCGGCCACCTGCCGCGCGACCGCGTCGTCAGGATCGCTCGCAAGGTTCTCGGCGCGCTGCACGGCGGACGCGAGCGGCTGAGAATGAGCGAGCACGAAGCGCGCCATGCGGTAGGCCAGCGTTGCCTTGCCGATGCCTTGCGGCCCGCCGATCAGCCAGGCATGTGGAATGCGCCCGCTGCGATAGGCCGCCAGCAACGCGGCCTCGGCCTCTCGATGGCCAAACAGCCGCGATGTTTCACGCGGATGGGGAATGGCGGTTTCGCGTTCGGCCTGACGCGGGCTCATGCCGAAATCACCGAAGCCGGCGTGGGAAGAAGACGATCGCGCAGCGCCGTCCAGATTCGGGCTGCGACCGTGTCAGGATCGGAATTGGCGTCAATCAGCACGCAGCGCGCGGGCTCGTCCGCCGCGATCTTGCGATAGGCTTCGCGGAGGCCCTCGTGGAAGCTGAGCTTCTCGGCCTCGAACCTGTCAGGCGTGTCGCTGCCGCGGCGCGCGGCAGCGCGTTGCAGGCCAATCTCGACCGGCAAATCGAGGATGATGGTGAGATCAGGCTTGAGATCGCCGATCGTGACCCTTTGCATGGCGTTGATCAGGCCCTCGGGAACGCGGCCGAGGCTGCCCTGATAGGCCCGAGTCGAGTCGGCGAAACGGTCGCAGAGCACCCAGGTGCCCTGGTTGAGCGCAGGCAGGATCACGGTGCGGACATGGTCATCGCGCGCGGCGGCAAAAAGCAGCGTCTCCGCCTCAGGGCCGAGCAGCTTGCCCATACCCGACAGCACCAGGTGACGCATGATCTCAGCGCCTGGCGAGCCGCCCGGCTCACGCGTGACCCGGATGCGCAGCTTTGCCGCCTTGAGGCGGTCAGCGAGCTTCTTGATCTGGGTCGACTTGCCCGCGCCCTCGCCGCCTTCAAAGGTGATGAAGCGTCCACGTCCGGACGGCCGTTGTACCGCACTCTCACTCATGATCAGAGCTTCTCGGCGCCTGCGCGGAACATGCCGATCACGAGCTCGCTGGCACCGTCGATCGCGCGGCGCATGGTCGAACCGGTTCCGATCGCTTCCGCCGCATAGACCGGCGTCTCGACCGCGATGTTGCCGCTGCGCCAGACCCTGACCACGCCGACCCGCTGGCCGGCCTCGATCGGCGCGCGCACCGGACCGCTATAGACGATGCGCGCAATCAACTTGTCGCTGCCGTTCTTGTGCACCATCACCTTCACCGGCGTCCTGGCGACGAGCTTGACCGAGCGGCTCTCGCCGCCGAACACCTTGGCGTAACCGACCGGCTGCTCCGCCGCGAACAGGATGCGGGTCTCGAAATTGCGGAAGCCCCATTCCAGCATCTTCTTGGCTTCCGTGGCGCGATCCTCGGGGTCTTCGAGGCCATTGACGACGACGATCAGCCGCGTGCCGTTCTGCACGGCCGAGCCCACCATGCCATAGCCGCCTTCCTTGGTGTAGCCGGTCTTGAGACCGTCAGCGCCTTCCATCGAATTGAGCAGCGGATTGCGGTTGAACTGGCGGATCTTGTTCCAGGTGAACTCCTTCTCGCCGAACAGTTTGTAGAAGTCGGGAAAGTCGAGAATGATATGACGGGCGAGCATGCCGAGCTCGCGCACCGTCATCTTGTTGCCGGGGTCGGGCAAGCCGTTGGAATTGGCGAAGGTCGATCTGGTGAGACCGAGTTCGCGTGCGCGCTTGGTCATGAAATCGGCAGCAAAGATCCGCTCATTGCCCGCCATGGCCTCGGCAAGCGCGATGCAGGCGTCATTGCCGCTCTGGATGATCGCGCCGTGCAGGAGATCGTCGACCGAGACCTTGCTGTTGATGGCCGCGAACATGGTCGAGCCGCCCGAGGGCGCGCCGCCCCGGCGCCAGGCGTTCTCGCTGATCCGGTACTCGTCCGTCAGCTTGATGTCGCCTTTCTTGATCGCATTGAAGACGACCTCCGCGGTCATCAGCTTCATCATGCTCGAGGGCGCGCGCAGCTCGTCGGCGTTCTTCTCGAACAGCACGCTGCCGCTGGAGGCTTCGATCAGGATCGCAGTCGGGGCATCGCCATCGAATCCGGCCTCTTCCGCTTTCTTGGCGCCCTGGACGCTCTGGTTGGCGGCATAGAGCGCCCCGCCCCAGCCGATCCCCGCCACCAGGGCCGCAGCGATCAGCCCGCGCACCAGCCTGCCGGCGGTGAGCCGGTTGCGACGAAGCAAAGGAAGACGAAATGCCATGGCGAAGCCCTGAGGGAGGCGTTCTAACAGCTGGAACAGATGCGAACAACACGCGGTTGGATGCTTGCCCGTGAGATTGCACGATTCTCCTCGCGCCCCTATCGTGGCATCTCATATTTCCCGACCAAACCCCTGAAACAAGGCGGAAAAGCGAATGTCCTCAACCCGCATGATCAAGGCCAACGGGGTCGAGCTGTTCGTCCGCGAAGCCGGCCAGGGACCGCTGGTGGTGCTTTGCCATGGCTGGCCGGAACTGTCCTACTCCTGGCGCCACCAGATCCCCGCGCTCGCCGAGGCCGGGTTTCACGTCGTCGCGCCCGACATGCGCGGCTACGGCCAAAGCGCGGCGCCGCCCGATGTTGCGGCCTACTCGATCTTCGATACGGTCGGTGACGTGGTCGGCCTCGTCCAGGCGCTCGGCGAGACCAGGGCGATGGTGGTCGGCCACGATTGGGGCGCCCCGGTCGCCTGGCACGCGGCACTGTTCCGGCCCGACATCTTCACGGCGGTCGCGGGCCTCAGCGTGCCGCCACCGTTCCGCGGGCGCGGCAGGCCGCTCGATTTGTTGCGCCAGGGTGGCGTGACCAATTTCTATTGGCAGTATTTCCAAACACCGGGCGTCGCCGAGGCCGAGCTTGAGCGCGACGTCGCCCGCACCATGCGCATCGTGCTCGGCGGACGTGGCCTCGCCGATCCCACCGCGGCCATGTTCGTGCAGGAGGACAAGGGCTTTCTCGGCCATGCGGGCGCCGAGCAGCCGCTGCCCGGCTGGCTCAGCGAGACTGATCTGGCCTATTTCACCGAAGCCTTCCGCAAGTCCGGCTTCCGCGGCGGGCTGAACTGGTACCGCAACATCGACCGCAACTGGGAGCTGACCGCGCCCTGGCAGGACGCACAGATCGACCAGCCTTCCCTCTTTATCGCAGGCTCAAAAGACGCCGTGATCACCGGCCTGATCGGCGCCAAGCGCGTCAACGAACTCGAGCGGGTGCTGCCCAATCTCAAGGGCAGGCTGATCCTCGAGGGCGCCGGCCATTGGGTGCAGCAGGAGCGGCCCCATGAGGTGAACGCGGCGCTGGTGAAATTCCTGACGGCGAGCGCGGCTCAGTAGAGCCCGCGGCCGCTCAGGATGTTGCGCGCCTCGGCGGCGCCATCCGATGAGGGCGCGCCCTCGGCGAGGTAGCGGCGGTCCTCGTCATAGGACACCGCGCGGGCGTTCTGGAGCGGCCGGCCCCGGCCGCGGCTCGAGGCCGACATTTCCGAGGTCGCATTGAGCGATGCCATGTCGGCCGAGGTGTTGCCGAGATTGTAGGGGCGTCCTTCCGGCATCGGGACCTCGCCGCGGATGGAGCCGCGGCTCGATGACGGCAGCTCCGGCACGAACGGCTTTGCCGAAGCGACACGGACCATCGAGGGCGACGGTGCCGGAACGCCGGTGCGCAAAGTGGCCATCAGCTGGCGGTCGTCGGAGCCTTCAAGCGGCGCCCGGCCGACATATTCGACGCGGACCTTGGCGACACCATTGCCTTTGAATTCAAGGAGTTCGGCAGCCTTGTTCGAGACGTCGATGAGGCGATTGCCGTGATAGGGCCCGCGGTCATTGACACGGACGATCAGCGACTTGCCGTTCGAGATATTGGTCACCCGGGCATAGGACGGCATCGGCAGGGTCGGATGCGCCGCGGTCAGCGAGGTCATGTCGAACACTTCGCCGTTGGCGGTCAAGCGGCCGTGGAAATCATCGCCGTACCAGGACGCCATGCCCTCGGCGCGGTAGTTGACGTCCTCCTCCGGCACGTAGGTCCGGCCCGCCACGACATAGGGCTTGCCGACACGGTAGGTGCCGCCGCCCTTCGGGACCGGTTCGCCCCAGGCCACCACTCGCGGGCTCGACGACACGCCGTATTTCGGATCGACGCGGCTGGCGAATTTGTTGGACGAGGCGCAATTGGCGAGCGCGATGCAGGTCGCGACCGCCGCAACACCACGCGCGGCCCGCAAAACCGAATCTGACCGTCGGATCCCCATGCGCCCCAAAATACCATTCCGCCGGAGGCGTACCCAACCCGCTTTGGCAACGGAGAGCGCTATCCGGTCCTGTGATTCCAAGGCGGCCCACCACCGCGTCGGAAGTAGTAAGGATAACGCAACCCGAACACGGCGGAAATGGGGAGCCCACACCGATCACGCCGGCATGGTAAACGGCGGGTTCGCTTCTCCCGCTGATCTACGGAACCTGGGCGCCCTGCTCTGTGCCACCGCTGGACAAGCTGTTGCGCCAAATCCTCACCCCACCCCGATTGTCGCGGCGCTCACCGAAATTCTTTTGACTGTGCAAGGCCGCACGCGTTTTCTCGGCTGGCAGGGGCGGATTGGAATTTAACGATGATCGAGACGGTTTCGGCACTGATGGGTCTGGTAAGCGCGGGGATCTTCCTGGCCCATGCGTTCGAAGGTTACCGCACGAGGGCCTGAAGGCACTCGCGCGGGCGGTAAGCGTCACCTCTTTCAAGGCGGCCCGTTCGGACGATTTTGATGGATCCGACCGAGCATCGTAGACGAGAGCAGCAGGTGTCCCATGCGCAACCATGACCTCGTATCCGATGGTTTCCTGGCATTGACCGCGGGCGGCCTGGTGCTGCTCTGCTCGAGCCTCGTGGCCCTGGCATTTGCCTGAGGGCCTTGCTTCCCGATCTACGACATCGCTGCACCGCGGCGCGGCAAGCGCCACTGTCCCGCTCCCATTCAGTTGATTGAATTTCTGCGTTCGGCGCCTCGACCAATTGGGAGAGCCATCACCAACGAGGGTGACGCAGATGCTTGCCGAGAAATTCTTCCTGGTCCTGGAATCCTTGATCCGCGGCGACCGTACCTATCCGGATGGAAGTCCCCGGATCATCAGCACCTGCCAGCACGTGCCGATCAAGCTGCCGGCGCAGAAATAGCCGGCGCGTCGGCAAGCCTGGATCACGTGCCGCTCAGCGCAGACCCAACAGTGAGCGGCGATAGAAGCCGCCCCGCGCCTCGCTCAGGCAGACGAAGCTGCCGTCAAATCCCTGGCCATAGCGCTTCTGACCCTTGCGGTAGTAGACGCCCTTCCTGAAGTCGAGCCAGACCACCCTGTCATGCGGGCAATGACGCTGCGCCTGCGCCTCGTAGCGAAACGGCGTCAGCGGCGTCGCCGAGACCTCGGCGCCGCCTGCACCAACCAGCATGGCGCCCGCGCACGCGACTGCGCCGGACCACTTGCTAAGGCCGCTCCGAGACACTCCCCACCTCCAGCTTCCGGTCGTCCCGTGATGGTCGCCGGTCTCACTGCTTGTCTGCTTCGAGCTGCGCCAGCGCCAGATGCAGGCACTCCTGAAGCTTCAGAGCGACCTGCTCGCGCGCGACGCCCTTGTCTGCGAGATCGCCCGACACCTTGCCGACGATATCGTTGATCGTCCGGCTCTCCAGGTGGTCCGTCACCAGCGCGGTCGCGTAGCCTGCGGCGGCATCCCCGCTGAGCCCGAGCTGGCCTGCGGCCCACAGCCCGAGCAGCTTGTTGGACCGCGCGGTGGCCTTGAACATGAACTCCTCGTCGTGAGCGAATTTGGCTTCAAAGCCCTGCTCGCGCTTGTCGAACGTGGTCATGGTCAGCTCCATTTTGGTTTCGCTGATGAGGATCGGACTTGCTGGGAGCGAAGGTCTCCGTGCTTCAGGTCAGTTTGGGATCATTTGAAGCTTCCTCCCGGAAGCCGAACGGCGTCAAGCCTGCCGATGCACGCGGGTGCACGGGACGCACCAGCCCCGCGCCAATCAACCCGGCCAGGCCGGCGATGCGTAGAAACGAACTGCTGAAGGTCGCCGACGTTTGTCGCAGCGCGGCCGAAGCGTCGCGCCGCGGGCCTTGGCAGAGGCCGTCCTGACGCTGAGCTGGCCCTGAGTGTCCAAGCGACACAAGCGGACAAAAAGGCCGCCGGGAGAAAGGAGAAAAGATTCAAGGATTGGGCAGCAAGCGCGTCCGCTCAGCCCTTCGGCGCCGCCGCTTCACGCGCCAGGCGCTCGGCCCTCAGCCGTTCCTTGTTGGCGTAAAACGCCTTCTGCGCCGCCTCGTGATCGCGCATGGCCTTCTCGGCCTCGATCCGGCGCGCCGCATCGCGCGCCTGGCGCTGTTCGGGGGTCAGGGGTTTGCGTCGAAAGGAAAGGTCTTCAGTCATGCCGAATGAACGCGGCGGCAAGGCAGAAGTTCCGTATGGTCCCGTTGAAGGGCATAGGCCCATCCATGAAGATTTGCGAAAACAACCCCATGCACAGCAGATAAGTCCTGCTGCCGCAACGCTTTTTCAAGGGCGCAAGAGCCCGTTCATCCCTCGGAACATCGTCTGACCGGGTTCCCCTTTTTGGGCCACGGCGAGAGGAGAAATGAAACGGGCGCGCCGGCAAATCAGATCTCGATGTCCGCGATCACAGGCAAATGGTCCGAATAGGCCCTCGCCTCGTCGTCGGTCCAGACTTTCCCGAACCGGCTATCGCGCGTTGCATAGATCCGGTCGAGCCGAAGCAAGGGTAAGCGTGCCGGGAAGGTTCGCAGCCGCGTACGGTTGGGGCAGGCTTGCGCGAGCACGCGCCGCACCGATTTCACCCAGAACCAGTCGTTGAAATCGCCGAGGACGACAGTTCTTCCAGGCTTCACCAGGCTCACCAGGGCCTGAGCCTGCGCATAACGCTCGTGGATACTCAGGCCGAGATGAGTGGCGACCACGCGGACGTCGCCAAGAGGCGTCAGCAATCCCGTGGCAATCGCTCGGCGTGGCTCCCGCTCCCGATACGACACGTCGACGATCTCCGGCACACCGGAGAACGGAAAGCGGCTCAGGAGCATCTGACCGTAATCACCATCCTCCGTGACGATCGACTTGGCGTGGACGCGATGATCGCCGACCACACGCGCGAGCTTCCCAAACGGATCGTCCGACCGGGATCGGGAATCCACCTCCTGAAGCGCGACGACATCCGGCGACCATTTGCGAATGATGGAGCAAACACCCTCCAGATCGAATTTCGGATTGAGACTGAACGTGCCGTGCACATTCCACGTCATGAAGCGCATCGGCGCCATCAGCGCCTCCCGGCGAGCCAGGTCGCGAGGAATTGCGCGCCCGCGCAGAACCCGAGCCAGCCCAGAAACGCCAGTGCGAGCAGCAAAACGTTGCTCCAGGACGCATTCCTGGCCAGATCCGCGATCTGAGCTCCCAGAACGGCCATGGCGAGAATCCCGGGCGTGATACCCAGCAGCGTTCCAACCATAAAGTCGCGAAGCGGCAGCGTGCTCGCACCGGCCACGACATTCACGATCGAGTACGGCGCGACGGGAATCATCCTGATGACGACGACGGCCAGAATACCTCTACCGACAATGCGTTCCTGGATGCGCGCTGCGCGTCGTCCAAGCAGATGCTGGAGGCGCTCTCGACCGAGTACCCGTCCGATCGAGAAAAGGACAAGGGCGCTGAGCAAGGCGCCAGCCATTGCAGTGAAGAAACCCAGCCATGGCCCGAGTGCGGCCGCAGTTGCGGCGATGAGGACGAGAATCGGAAACACGACCAGCCCGCCGACGACAAACGCTGCGATCGCGAACAATGGCCCCCAGATGGATTGCGAATAGGCAGACAGGAGCGTCGAAATGCGGCCCTCATCGGCGAAACCGCTCAAGGATGTGTACGACCAGGCCAGCGCCAGCCCAAGAAGCGCCACGACGATCGAGGCGATCCCGATTAAGGTCTTCGTTCTCCACATGCGAGATGCCGCGCGCTCCAGATGAAGAGGCAGCTCAGGGTCCGCCACGGGCTGAACCAAGGTAGCCAGCGTACTGGTTAGAGCCGAAGACTCGACTTTCCGCAACGCCTTGGCGCCACGCGCTTTTGACAGCTCGCCCAGCAGAGCGAACAGTCGATGCTCGTTTGTTGTGATCGCGTGCTCATCGAGATCGCAGAAATGGGCGATCAGGCGACGGCGGACCGATGTGATGAAATCCCGATGCTCCTCGGTCGCGGCTTCAAAGATCAAGTCACATTCGCTGTCCGCGCCCATCGACCGGTTGTTCAGGTTGGCCGAACCGATCCGCAAAATCCTGTTATCGACGATCATGAGCTTGCTGTGCACCATCACCGCGGCTTCCTTATTCCCGCTGCGCGAGACCGGGTAGACGAAGCGGATGCGATCGGCCACGCCGGCCTCGCTGAAGCAGTCGATGAAGGCACCGCGGCCGTTTTGCATGGCCTGGGATTCCAGCCACGAGGAATGCAGTTTCGGAGCGACGATCAGGGCTCGGAGCGACGGCACGCGGCGCATCTGCTCCGCCAGTTCGCGCGCCATCCTGGTCGCGCTGGTGAACTGATTTTCGATGTACACGAAGCTGGTCGCCGACCGGATCGCCGCAATGAAGGAGCGTTCGACTTCCCTGATGGTCGAACCTGCCGGACAGACCACCTCGGTCCTGGCGATACCGACCGGCAAGTCCTCGGCCTCGACCGGCACGTTCGCCGGCCAAGCGCTGCCCTCCGCTGCGTGCAGTACGTCCACCGGTTGACCGGCTGCACGCCAGCGCTGCTCCACGAGGTCGAACAGATCTGCCGCGGCATCCCCGTCGACCAGGCACTGAACATCATGAAACGGCGGGTATGGCTTGCGCTGGGGGTCGCAGCGCATGGCGAGATCGGCGCGATGATCACTCGTGTCCCAGCGCCTGATCGTCAGATCCAGCCCGCCGACGAACGCCAGCAAGCCATCGATACAGACGATCTTCTGGTGCTGGGCCGAACCGAACGGCAGCGTGGCGTCCAGATGAAACCGCACGCGGCCGTCCGTGCCGGCGGTGAATTTCGCAGCCGAATTCCATTCCCGTTCCGAGGCGTAAAACGAGACAAAGTCCCAGACGAGAATGTTGACGCGCAAGCCGGGACGTCGCTGGACCAGCGCGCGCAGGAATGGACCAAGCTCCTCAGGCAAGCCGTCATCCGTGCGTCCGGAAGCTCCGACCAGCCGGGTTTCACTGTGAATGTCCCACCCGACGATATAGACGAGATCTTGCGCCTCCAGCAGCGTCTCCCGCAGGGCCGCGAAATAAGCGGCAGCATCGTTCAGAACCGCCACACGCCGCGCTTCGCACCGCCGCCAGACGGTGTCGCCGGGGATCAGGATCGATGAACTCTGAAGCAGGTGGACCTCGCAATTCGCATTCGCATCTAAACACCTTGGATGCTCAAGGGGTTCCCACGATCGCGGTTCGGAGCGCAAAGGCCGTTGCCGCATCCCTGCATGACGTGCTCAACCGCAAGCTCGGCACCACGACGCGTGGTCGAATTCTCCGATGATGGTACTTCCAAGCATGCTCTCCATGTGGTCGAGAGTTCGAACAACAGACCGGACGGGACCAAGTTCCTGAAGCTGAGCGAACGACATCTCGAAGGCGGAGAGCGCCGAATGCAGACCACAAGGTCATTGAGACAGGTCAATACGGGCCAGCCCGAGCTCTGGAATTCTGACCTCGCAAGTCAACGGAGGCGGCCATGTCACAGCAGAGCAGCATGCATTTTTACCTCAACTGGGCCAAGGAGCGGATCGACGAAATGGATGCCGCATTGGCTTCCTTCGAGGTCAAGGCCGGCCAGGCCAAGGCTGAATCCAAGGTCAAGACTGATCAATTCCTGTCCGACCTGAAGAAGCGTCGCGATGAGTTTCAGGCGCAGCTCAAGACCCAGGCGGAGGCGGGCGAAGCCGCTTGGGCTAGTGCCAAGACAGATCTCGAAAGGCAATGGGCTGGATTCGAAGCCCAAATGAAGACCTTCTTCGAAGACGCTGGCAAACAGCTCGAGCAGCAGCAGGCCACGTTCAAGGACGTTGCGGCGGCACAGGCCAAGGCCTGGCGCGAAGCGGCGGACAAATTCCGCGAGGCCGCGGGCAAAGTGACTACGGCGCGCACCGCCGACGTCGATGCCGCACTCAAGCAGATGAAATCGGACGCGTCCGAAGCGGAAGCACGTCTGCAGAAGCTGAAGCAGGCCGGCAGCGAATCCTGGTCGGTCCTGAGCGCCGCGCTCGCCGAATCCCGGAAGGCGTTCGATCAAGCGAACCAAGCCGCGTGGAATGCGCTGAAGAGCGCTGATACGAAGAGCTGAAGCCGAGGCCCGCCAGTTCACCGCTGGCGCGGCTTCTCAATAATAGCGGCGTCTGGGGCGGCGTTCGTAGTCGTCGTAGCCATAGTACCCCTGTCGACCCTGCTGAAACTGCGGCGGTACCGTACCGTTGGGGTAGCATTGACCGTCTCGAACATCGACGTCTGCGCCATGACCACAGGGAACACGATATCTGCCGTAGCCTCCACCACCGCGATAGTAGTACTGCCGCGCAGCCTGTTCCTGAGGAGGAAGGTACCCGTTTGGATAGCACATGCCGTCACGGGCGCTCACATCCCAACCATGACCGCACGGTGGCGGCCTAACGGGGACATGATATTGGACAGTCTGAATCTCGGGTGAAATGTCCTGTGCCGCCGGGGTCCCGAAGTGAAGGGCGAGCGCAGCCGCGGCAACGCTGATGATCATGATCCGTCTCCTCCCCACAACGTATGACGGAGGCGCTGAATACCCGATGAACGGCATCTTGCGCGTCTCGAGACGCGCATGCTGGTCGGTGGTAGCCTTGATGGTTGGCTATGAAGCGGGCTCGTTTTGCCAGACCAACCTGATGTGATTGCGAGCACCACCACCGGCAGAAGCCATCCGACGATATCGACCGCTATCTTGGCCGTACCGAAACGATTGTACGTTCGCTCGTGCTCCGGTCGGTCGAACTCAGCTCAAACACCTGATCTTGCTGATTTTTTGGCGGAAGGGGTGGGATTCGAACCCACGGTACCCTTGCGGGCACGCCGGTTTTCAAGACCGGTGCCTTAAACCACTCGGCCACCCTTCCCCGTCAGCGGGCTCAAGCACTTAGCCAATGGTGGCGTTGAACGCAAGGCGAACACGTACAATCCGGTTCTGAACCGCGTCGCCGCTCCCGCATGATCAAGCCGAAACAAGGCAATCCCGTTCTTGAACAGATCGTCGCCGCATCATCGAGACTGATCAACAGGCGGCCTCGCCGGCGGCCGACGGAAACGGTGCGCATATCCCCGGAATACGCGACCGACAGCCGTCGACTCGCAGCGGGTCGGCGGCTCGATGGCTGTCCCAGGCTGGCACATGAACCTTGGCACGCGCCATGCAGACCCACCTTTAACCGGGGATTTTGCATTTCCCTCCCTGGGGCTGGAGCAACGCCGCCTGCCATATTTCAAGCAGGCGGCGTTGCTGTTTCCGCGGCCTGCGGATCGGGCGTATCCGTGTCAACGATCCGATTGTGCCGGCGATCACGGAAGTTCTGCCTGTTCGCGCTCTGAAGCAGCACCGGAAAAGAAAACGGCGCCCCCGAGGGAGCGCCGCGTGATGCTCGTCCGTGTCGGCTCAGTAGCCGCAGGACGCGCAGCCCATCTGGACCGGGGCGTAGTAGGAATAGCCCGGCGAGACCATCTCGACGCGCTGGCGCGTGGCGTATTGCGGGGGGATGCGCTCGTACTGGACGCCCGGGGGCGCGACCATCACGGTCTGCGGCACCATCACGGTACGGTACTGCGCCGGCGTGCGGTGCGCGACCACGGCGCCCGGCGAGACCATCACGGTCTCGTCGACCGCGCGGTATTGCGGCGGCACATATTGCTGCTGATAGCAGGTCGTGCAGGGCGGCGGCGTGTAGCAATTGTAGCAGCCGGCGGAGGCTGCGCCCGTCAAGGAAACCGCGGCGACGGCAGTCGAGAAGACGACGGCGAGAGTACGAGACATTGTGGTGGCGCCCCAGTTGCCCGAAATGGATTTGCGAAGGTGCCGCAGTATACGCCGTAAAATCCTCGGCTGCCGAACTTCGTCGAGGCATCCTTAATGCGAACAGCCGGCTTTCGCCGGCCGTTCAGAACTCGTTGACCATCTGCGTGCCGCGCAAACGCAGCGTGCGCTCAGTTCGAGCGGCGCTTGACCTCGCGCACCGCGCCGCGCGCGGCGCTGGTGGTGAGCGCGGCATAAGCCTGCAGCGCGGTCGAGACGTTGCGCTTGCGGCCCGTCGCCTGCCAGGCGGCATCACCCTTCGCCTCTTCCGCTGCGCGGCGGCTGGCGAGCTCCTCGTCGGAGACCTCCAGCGTGATGCTGCGGTTTGGAATGTCGATGGCGATGATGTCGCCGGTGCGAACCAGGCCAATGTTGCCGCCTTCGGCGGCTTCCGGCGACAGATGGCCGATCGACAGGCCGGACGAGCCGCCGGAAAAGCGTCCGTCGGTGACGAGCGCGCAAGCTTTGCCGAGGCCCATCGATTTCAGGTAGCTGGTCGGATACAGCATCTCCTGCATGCCGGGGCCGCCGCGCGGGCCTTCGTAGATGATGACCACGACCTCGCCGGCGATGACCTTGCCGCCCAGAATGCCTTCGATCGCGGCGTCCTGGCTTTCGAACACGCGCGCGGGGCCCGAGAATTTCAGGATCGAGGCGTCGACGCCGGCGGTCTTCACGATGCAGCCGTCCTGCGCGAGGTTGCCGTAGAGCACCGCGAGGCCGCCGTCCTTGCTGAAGGCATGCGCGAGGTCGCGCACCACGCCCTTCTCGCGGTCGGCATCGAGCTCGTCGTAGCGGCGCTCCTGGCTGAAGGCGACCTGGGTCGGGATGCCGCCGGGCGAAGCACGGTAGAAGGTGCGCACCGTCTCGCTCTTGGTGCGCTTGATATCCCAGCGCTCCAGCGCCTCGTTCATGGTCGGCGCATGCACGGTCGACACCGAAGTGTCGATCAGCCCGGCGCGGTCGAGCTCGCCCAGGATGCCCATGATGCCGCCGGCGCGGTGCACGTCCTCGACATGCACGTCGGCGACCGACGGCGCGACCTTGCACAGCACGGGCACGCGGCGCGAGAGGCGATCGATGTCCTGCATGGTGAACGCCACCTGCCCTTCATGGGCGGCGGCCAGGAGATGCAGCACGGTGTTGGTCGAGCCACCCATGGCGATGTCGAGCGTCATCGCGTTCTCGAACGCCTTGAAGTTGGCGATGTTGCGCGGAAGCACGGATGCATCGTCCTGCTCGTAATAGCGGCGGACCAGATCGACGATGGTGTGGCCGGCCTCGACGAACAGGCGCTTGCGGTCGGCATGGGTGGCGACCACCGAGCCGTTGCCGGGCAGCGCGAGGCCGAGCGCCTCGGTCAGGCAGTTCATGGAGTTGGCGGTGAACATGCCCGAGCAGGAGCCGCAGGTCGGGCACGCCGAGCGCTCGATCACCTTGACGTCGTCATCGCTGACCTTGGAGTCGGCGGCGGCGACCATGGCGTCGATGAGGTCGACCGCCTTGGTCTTGCCGGCCAGCTTGACCTTGCCGGCCTCCATCGGCCCGCCCGAGACGAACACGGCGGGGATGTTGAGCCTGAGCGCGGCCATCAGCATGCCGGGCGTGATCTTGTCGCAGTTGGAGATGCAGACGAGGCCGTCGGCGCAGTGCGCGTTGGCCATGTACTCGACGCTGTCGGCGATCAGCTCGCGCGACGGCAGGCTGTAGAGCATGCCGTCGTGCCCCATGGCGATGCCGTCGTCGACCGCGATGGTGTTGAACTCCTTGGCGACGCCGCCGGCCTGCTCGATCTCACGTGCCACGAGCTGGCCGAGGTCCTTGAGATGGACATGGCCCGGCACGAACTGGGTGAAGGAGTTGACGACCGCGATGATCGGCTTGCCGAAATCGCCGTCCTTCATGCCCGTGGCGCGCCAGAGGCCGCGGGCACCCGCCATGTTGCGGCCGTGAGTGGTGGTGCGGGAGCGATAGGCTGGCATGGCGGTTTCCGTCCTCGGGTTTGGGCCGGGCGGGAAAATGTGGAGCCGCCTCAGGCCTTTCCGGCCGGATAGCGCACGGGGTGAGCGGGCGCAACGGGAACTTGGGGCGGACAGGGCTCCCCTGCTCCCGGCGCGGGCTCCTGCCGCGCCTTCAGTTGTCGTCCCGGACAAGCGCGCCTTCGAGCGCGCGCCGATCCGGGACCCATACCCACAGGGAGCGGTAGGGGCACGAAGCTGATCGCTCCAAGTCCCCGCAACCACGTCCGCCAGTGGGTATGGGTCCCGGATCTGCGCTTACGCTTGTCCGGGACGGCGACTGAGAGTGTCGCACTGGCGCGTAACCGCCGGACGCCTCTCATGCTATTGCAATGTCGGATCGAGCCGGTCGCGCAGCCAGTCGCCGATCACGGAGACGGCCAGCGTGGTGATCACAATGGTGGTGGCCGGGGCCAGCATGATCCAGGGCGCCCGGGTCAGGTACTCGCGGCCATAACCGACCATGTTGCCGAGGCTGGTCATCGGCGGCTGCACGCCGAGGCCAAGGAAGGACAGCCCGGATTCCATCAGGATCACTTCGGGGAAGACCAGCGTGGTCGAGACGATCAGGGTCGAGGCGATGTTGGGCAGGATATGGCGGAGATAGATCCGCGACGGCGTCGCCCCCAACTGGCGAACAGCGGCCGCATAGCCTTGCGCGTTGGCGGAGATGGCGAGGCCGCGCGCGATGCGGGCATAGCGCTCCCAGCCGAACAGGCCCATCAGGCCAATCAGCAGGGGCAGCGAATTGCCGAAGAAGGCGAGCACGGCCAGCGCCATGATCAGGAAGGGCATGCTGGCCTGGAAGTCGGTCAGCATCAGCACGAGTTGCTCCGCGGCGCCGCGGAAATGAGCGGCGAGGAAGCCCAGCGTGGTGCCGACGATCGCCGAGATCGCGGTGGCGCCGAAGGCGATCAGCAGCGAGATGCGGATGGAAACCAGCAGCCGCGACAGCACGTCCCGGCCGAGCTCGTCGGTGCCCAGCCAGTGCGCGGCATTGCCGGGTGCGGCGAGGCGATTGCGCAGATCGAGCTGGGTGAAGCCGTAAGGCGCAAGCTTCTCGGCGAAGGCCGCAACGACGAGCATGGCGACGATCCAGCCGATCGCGAGCGCGACCGAAATCGGGATCGCCGGCAGGTTGATGCGGCGCAGTGTGGTGTCCTTCAGCGTCGCCTCGCTCATGCATGCGCTCCTTTGCTGCGCAGCCGCGGGTCGAGGAAGCCGTAGAGGAAGTCGACGATCAGGTTGGACGTCACCATGGTCATCGCGACCAGCAACAGGATGCATTGCACCACCGCGAGATCGCGATTGGCGACGGCGACCACCAGCAGGCGCCCTACCCCCGGCCAGGCAAACACGCTCTCCACCACCACCGCGCCGGCGATCAGCGTGCCCACCATGAAGCCCAGAATGGTGACGGTCGGGATCGCCGCATTCGGCAGCGCATGCGACGTCACCACCCTTCGCCACGGCACGCCCTTGGCCGAGGCGGTCCGGATATAGGGCTGGCCGAGCACTTCCAGCATCGCGCTACGGGTGAAGCGCGCCAGCACCGCGGCGCCGCCAAGGCTAAGGGTTGCGATCGGCAGGATGGCGTGACGCCAGCTGTCCTGCCCGCCCGACGGCAGCCAGCCGAGCTGCACGGCAAACACGAGCACCAGCAGCAGCGCGAGCACGAAGCTCGGCACCGTGAAGCCGGCGACCGCCGTCATCATCACGGCGCGGTCGATCGCCGAGCCGCGATGCAGCGCGGCGTAGATGCCGGCGGGAACGCCGAGCGCGACCTTGAAGAAGAAGGCCGGCAAGGTCAGCGCCAGCGTCGCCGGAATCCGCTCCAGCACGAGCTCGATCGCGGGCCGTCCGTCGCGCATGGAGCGGCCGAGCTCGCCCTTGGCGATGGCCCCGAAGTAATCGAGATACTGGAACCAGATGGGATCATCGAGGCCCCAGGCCTTGCGAAACGCCGCGAGCACCTCCGGCGGCGCCTCAGGCCCCAGGATCATCAGCGCGGGATCGCCTGACAGCCGCAACACGACGAAGGCAAAGGTGACGACGAGCACGATCGTCAGAGCCGCGCGCCCGATCCGAATGGCGAAATAACGTCCCATCAGGCTGCGTCCCGTGTCGCGGCGCCCGCGACGAGATGACAGGCGACCTGCCTGTTGCCGCCGACGGCCGCGAGTGCCGGCACCTCGCTCGCACAGCGCGCGATGGCGCGCGGGCAGCGCGGATGAAAGGCGCAGCCGCTCGGCCGTGCCGCCGGGTTCGGCGGATCGCCCGACAGGACGATGCGGCCGGCGCTGCGGCGGCCCGGTGCCGGCGATGCGGAGACCAGCGCCTGGGTGTAGGGATGCTCGGGCCGCGCGAACAGGTCGTCGGCGCTGCCGATCTCGACGATGCGGCCGAGATACATCACGGCAACGACATTGCTGATCTGCCTGACGACGCGCAGATCGTGGCTGATGAATAGCAGCGTCAGCCCAAGCTGCGCCTGGAGATCGGCGAGCAGGTTCACCACCTGCGCCTGGATCGAGACATCGAGCGCGCTGACCGGCTCGTCGCAGACCAGGAAATCAGGCTTGGTGGCGAGCGCCCGCGCCAGCACGATACGTTGGCGCTGGCCGCCGGACAGTGCGCCCGGATAGCGCGCACCATGCGCCGGCGTCAGCTCGACCGCGCGCAGCAACTCGCGGACGCGGTCCTCGCGCTCGGCGGGCGTGCCGAGGCCATGGATGTCCAGCGGCTCGCGGATTTGCGTCGCCACCGGCAGGCGCCGGTCCAGCGCGCCGAGCGGATCCTGGAAGATCATCTGCATGCGTGCCCGCTGCGCGCGCCAGGCGGCCGTCCCGGCAGCGGCCATCGGCTTGCCCTGGAAACGCACTTCGCCCTTATCGGGCGGCTCAAGGCCGAGCACGATACGTCCCGTGGTCGATTTGCCCGAGCCGGACTCGCCGACGAGACCCAGCGTTTCACCCTTGGCGATCGTGAGCGACACGCCATCGACCGCATGCACGGCCGTGCTGCGGCCGAACATTCCGGAGCGCATGGCATAGCTGCGCGAGATCGCGGACACCTCGACGAGCGGCGGGCTCATTCAGCCGCAACCCCAAGCAGCGCGCGGCGCGAGGCCTCGGCCCGGATGCAGGCGACGCTGCGGTCAGCCGCGATCGGCGCCAGGCTCGGAGCGGCAAGGCCGCACGGCTCGGCCGCCAGCGTGCAGCGCGGCGCGAAGGCGCAGCCGCTCGGCATGTGCGCCGGATCAGGCACCGTCCCGGGAATGGCGACGAGACGCCGGCGTGGTCCATCGAGCGGCGGCAGCGCGCCGATCAGCCCTTGCGCATAGGGATGCACGGGATCGGCGAAGAGCTGGTTGCTGGGCGCCTGCTCGACGATGCGGCCGGCATACATCACCGCGACACGGTCGCAATTCTCGGCGACGACGCCGAGATCGTGGCTGATGAGCACCATCGCCATGCCGAGCTCGCGGCGGACCGTGGAGAGCAGCTCCAGGATTTGGGCCTGGATGGTGGCATCAAGCGCCGTGGTCGGCTCGTCCGCGATCAAAAGGTCCGGATTTCCGGCGAGCGCCATCGCGATCATGATGCGCTGGACCTGGCCGCCGGAGAATTCGTGCGGATAGGCCTCTAACCGCCGCGCCGCATCGGGAATGCCGACGAGATCGAGCAGCCGGCGCGCTTCCGCCTTCACGGCGTTGCCTTGGAGATCACGATGCAGGGCCAATGCTTCGCAGAGTTGCTTGCGGATGGTCAGCACCGGGTTGAGCGCGCTCGCCGGATCCTGGAAGATCATGGCAATGCGTCCGCCCCGCACGCGATCGAGCTCGGCGGCCGACGCGCCGAGGATCTCTCGTCCCTCGAGCCGCACCGAGCCGGAGACCTGCGCATGGCGCGGCAGGAGGCCCAGCGCACCGAGCCATGTGACCGACTTGCCCGACCCGGACTCGCCGACGAGGCCGAGGGCCTCGCCCTTCTCCAAGGTCAGATCGACGCCGCGCAGGACCGGCACGCCGCTGAAGGCGACGCTCAGGCCTGCAATGCTGACCAGCTGCGGCACGTCAGGCCTCGAAATTGCCGGCGCGGAAATCCATCGCGAAGGCGGGAGATGCCTTCCACTTGATCGATTTCGGCTTGGCGGTGAAGGTCGCGTTCTGGTGCAGCACCGTGTAGGCGGGGTCTTCGCGCTCGGCGATCTCCAGCATGCGGCGGAACGCCTTCTTGCGCGCAGGCCGGTCGGTCGAGGTCTCCAGGAACTCCGACAGCTTGTTCAGCTCGACATTGGTCCATTCGCCGATCTGCTGCTGCTGGCCGTTCGGCCCGTGCTGGGCGACCAGCGAGGACACGGGATCGTTGAACGCGGCCGAGTTCGACCAGTCGCGGACGGCGCGCGCGGGTCCACGCTCCATGATCTGCGACCAGTTCTCCTTGGTCTCGATCTGGACGTTGAGGCCGACCGACTTCCACATCTCGACCAGAATCTGCGCCGTTGCGACCTGGTTGGTGTAGTAGTTGTTGAGCAGGCGATACGGGATCGGATCGCCCTTGTAGTTGGCCTGCTTCAACAGATCCTGCGCGAGCTTCGGGTCGTAGGCCGGCACGCTCCAGTCGGCATTGAACATGTCGCCGTAGAATTCCCACTGCAGGCCCTTCGGCACGCGGGTGCGGCCAGCCCACAGGCTGTCGACGATGGCCTGGCGATCGATCGCATGGGTGAACGCGCGCCTCACCAGCGGATTGGCGAGCTGAGCGTGGTTCTTGTCGAATACGGTCAGGCGGTGATTGAGGATGGTGCCGCCCTGCACTTCGAATGCGGCGTTCTTCTCGATGCCGGCGATCTGGTCCGGCGGGATGTCGCAGGCGAACTGGTATTCGCCCGACAACAGGCCATTGATGCGGCTCGCGACTTCAGGCACTTCGAGGAAGCGTATGCGCTTGAGCGGCGGACGGCCACCCCAATATTCGTCGTGGGCTTCGAGCGTCAGCGAGACGTCGGGCTTGAGCTCGACGACCTTGTAGGGGCCGGTGGTAACAGGCTTGCGCGCCCAGTCGAGATAGCTCGCGGACTCATCCCAGGCGCGGCGGTTCATGATGTCGGAGCCGTAGCGCGACAGCCGGCCCTCGATGGTGACGTCGGGCGTCGCGTTGTAGAAGCGCACCGTGTACTTGTCGACGGCATCGACGCGCACGAGGTCCGGCCAGATGCGGCGGGCGACGGCCGGCACATCCGGCGGCAGCTCCTTGCCCGGCCGCGGCGTCGGGATCTTCTCGAACGCCTTGATGGTGGAGCGGTTCTTGGCCTCGGTCTCGCCGAACATGCGTTCGCGGCTGAAGGTGAAGACGACGTCGTCTGCCGTCAGTTCGTCGCCATTGTGGAACTTGACGCCCTGACGCAGCTTCACCTCGACAGTCTGATCGTCGATGCGGCGCCATTCGGTGGCAAGGCCGGGCACGGCTTCGAGATTGCCGCGCCAGTTCTTGGAGATCAGGCCCTCCCAGATCGAGGAGAAGAATACACGCTCGCCGACATTGGACTGCTCGCGCAGCACGTCGAGCACGTTCGAGTTGGTGACCTTCTGCACGGCGATCGTGACCGACGGACGGTTGTCGCCTTGCGCAATCGCAAAGCGCGGAAGCAGCAGCGTGCTCGCGGCAACGCCACCGGATTTCAGGATGCTGCGACGGGTGAGCTTGCTCATGATGATGACCCTGCCCTTTGTGATGACGGTTATTCGGCGAGGCCGAGCGCGGCGAGATGGGCGGCGCCGGTGCGGACGTCGTCGTGATTGCGGAGCTCGAGGATCAACCGCGGATTTGACGTCAGACGGCCAAGGGCGCGGAACACGGCCACCCACGGGATATTGCCTTCGCCCGGCGCCCAGTGCCGGTCGGCAAAGCCGTCGGTGTCCTGGAGGTGCACGTGCGTGAGCATGTCGCCGGCGGTCTCGACATAGTAGTCGACCGGCGGCGCTCCGGTGGAGATGTGCGCGTAGTTGGCGTGCCCGGTGTCGAGCGAGACTCGGACCTTGCTGCTTTCGAGCGCCCTGGCGAGGCGCACGCGGTCGCGCGGATCCTTGTCCTCGATGTTCTCGATGACGATCTCGCAGCCGATGGTCTCAGCGCGCGCAATCACCTCGGCGAGCGTCGCCTTGACGCGTTCGACGATGTTGCCGCGGCTTTCGGGATAGAGATCGAGATTGTTGTGATCCCATGTCGTGAACGGCGAGTGGATCACCATCTGCGTCGCGCCGAGGAACTCGGCGGCATCGAGCCCCTGAAGCAGGCGCTTGGTCACCGCCTGGCGGATCATCGGATCGTGACTGTCGATCTTGAAACCCCAGAACGGGCCGTGGATGCCGAGCCGGCCGGTATGGCCGGAAAGCATCTGCTTGATCTCGCCCGCCGTGCTCCGCCAATCGCTGTCGAGCAGATCGGCGCGGAAAAAATCCTGGATCTCGAGATCGCGCTGCCGTTCGAGAAGCCAGTCGCGATGCGCGGGGATCGATTTGATGGACAATGCGGCGCCCAGCACCGGCTTCGACATGGCTTGCTCCTTGACCGTCGGCGATGACGGGAGCAGCGCTAGACCAGTTCAATGACAGGCCCGTGAATGTGTCTTCGGCGGCGCTGACGAGATGTGGACATCCTGCGCATTGCAAGCAACGATGTTGAGCAGCGGTGCTGCCGTCAATGCAGGCATCTGCAGATTCCCAAAGCAGCAAGTTCGATCGTGTCCGTAGTGATCCGGATTTGAATCCTATTCAGATCTCGCGTACATCGCGCGACATCGATCGGCGGCACTTCAAGAGGCATCACCTTCTGATCGCGCACCTCGGGGTTGGGGGACCACATGGGGCGGGGGATCTAAGGCTGGGGCAAGGTGACGAGGTCCGGACTCCTAGGCACTCCGGACCTCGAAACTTTCGACATCGAACGCAATCGCGCCGCCCGGCTGGTTTCTGCCGGGCGGCGCGTTGTCGTTTCAGCGTCGTCGTAGTCAGCGCGTCTGAGGCTCGATCGTCACCGTGCAGTCGCCCTGCCCTTGCGTTGCGACCACGATGTTGCCCGCGGGAGCGCCGAGCGCGATCGGCGCGGACGAGCCGCCGTCGGGCATCTGGACCGTCACGCTCAAGGAATCGGTGCGCGCAGTCGAGCCAACGGTCGAGGGTTCCGCTTGGGCGACATTGCCCGAAGCGTCACGCCGCATGATCTGGCAGTTCAAAGGGCTTCCGCCGGCCGCCGCCATGCTCGACGAGGCACTGCCGCCCATTTGTGCACGCGCCCGCGACGGATCGCGGGGCACCTGGCTGACGATGCGATGCGTCCGGGGCTCGACAATGACCACCTCGTCGTCCGTTGCGAAATATTCGTAGTCCCGATATTCGGGCTCGATCGAGACGATCTCGGGCGGCAGCCGGTGGAGACGCACGCGCGGCGGAATCGTCTCGCCGATCCGGATCGAGATGTTCAGATTGCGCTCCGGTTGCGCGAGTCGTGTCCGGCTCATCGTTTCGGAGATCCGCACCTGCTTCTCGGTCGTCACCTGGGCCTGCTGATTGACCTGCGTGTTGGTCTGGGTGGTCTGATTGGTCTGCGTGCCCGATGTGCTGGGCGCGGTCTGCGCATTGTTGGCCGGAGCCGTCCGGCTCGTATCCGTCGCGGTTGCCGGCCGGTTGGTCTGTTGCGCTGGCTGCTGTTGCTCGGCGGCATTGCGCGGCGGCTGAGCCTGGTTGCGCTCGTTCTGCTGAGCAGTTGGGGCGGTCCTGGACTTCTCGGACTCGGCGGTTGATTTCTGCGGCAAAGACTTGTCCTGCTTCGTTTCCGCGCTGCTCTTGCCGCTATCGCGTCCCGGCTTCGCGCTCTCAGCCTCGCGGTTGCGATCGCGTGAAGGTTCGCGAGAGTCTCGTGCCTGATCCTTCGCCTTCGGTTGATCGCGCTCGGCAGAAGGGGTCGGCTGGCGCTTGTCGTCGGCCTCGCGCCTGGCCGCGCCGCCCTTGTCCTCCCGTCCCGCTCCCTGCAGTCTCTCTTGAGCGCCCTGCGCGCGCTCTTGAACGCGCTCTTGAGCGCCTTGGGCAGCGCCACCGCGCTGCGGCGCAGCGCCTTTCGCGGGTTCCTCGGTTCGTTTCGGCTCGTCCCTTCGCTCACCGGGCGCCTGAGCGTAGGCGAATCCGGATGCGAGCATGAGTCCGATGGCTGCAGTCGATAGCATCAAGTGTTTGCGCATGGTCCCTCTCCTCGACAATTCGCAACAACAGACGCGAACGTTCTGTTCTTGCGAAGGTTCCTGAGTGGGAACGTAGCGTTTCACCAGCGGGCCGATCAGGCCGCGCCTCACATCGCATCCTTGAGTGTCAGTCGCGCCGTGAACGTCACGCTGGTCTTGCCGACCAGTGCCATGCCTTCGACGTCCGCACCGCCGGGAAAATAGTCGCCGGAAAAGCCGCAGGTGACCTCCCTGCCGCCGAATGCAAGCGTTCTGCCGACCGCCTCGGCGTGCTGGTTGACGACCAAGTCGCCACGCCACTTGCCGTTCCGGAAAGAGTAGCTGCCGGTGTAGTAGAAGTAGCTGTCGCCGCCCATGATGCGGCCCTCGCAGAGCACGACCACGCCTCGCGCCCGCCCGCGCTTGCCATCACGCATTTCGATGTCGAAAATGTAGAGGCCGTTGGTGACCTTGGCCTCTTCGCTCGTTTGCGCCCCATCTCCGGTCGACATCGATCGTCTCCCAACAACGCCGATCGGCCGCGCCGATCAATCCGGCACGTTCCTTTCGAGATCCTCGAGCCACGCGGCCGCACTCGAATCCGACGGCGCACGCCAGTCGCCGCGCGGCGACAGCGAGCCGCCGGCCGAGACCTTCGGCCCGTTCGGCATGGCCGAGCGCTTGAACTGGCTGAACGCGAAGAAGCGGCGCAGGAACACTTCGAGCCAGCGGCGGATCTCCGCCAGATCATAGGCCTTGCGCCGATCATTCGGGAATGCTGGCGGCCACTCGCCCTTGGCGACGTCCTTCCATGCCTGAAGCGCCATGAAGGCGATCTTGGACGGCCGCATGCCGAAGCGCAGCGTGTAGAACAGGTTGAAGTCCTGCAGCTCGTAAGGTCCGACGGACGCTTCCGTGCTCTGCGGCCTCTCGCCGGCCTCGACCGGCACGAGTTCCGGCGAGATCTCGGCCACAAGGATCGAGCCAAGCGTCCGATTGACGTCGTCGCTGAACTGTTTGGAGGAGATCACCCAGCGGATCAAATGCTGGATCAGCGTCTTCGGCACGCCCGCATTGACGTTGTAATGCGCCATCTGGTCGCCAACACCATAGGTGCACCAGCCCAGCGCGAGTTCGGAGAGATCGCCGGTTCCGATGACGATGCCGCCGTGATGGTTGGCGAGCCGGAACAGGTAATCCGTCCGAAGGCCCGCCTGCACGTTCTCGAAGGTGACGTCGTAAACCTTCTCGCCCTTGCCGAAGGGATGACCGATGTCCTTCAGCATCTGGGTTGCGGTGGTGCGGATGTCGAGCTCCTGCCAGCTCGTCCGCAACGCCTGCATCAGTGCCAGCGCATGGGTCTTGCTCTCGCTGCCGGTGGCAAAGCCCGGCATGGTGTAGGCCAGGATGTTCTCGCGCGGCAGGCCGAGCAGATCGATCGCCTTGGCGGCCACGATCAGTGCATGGGTGGAATCGAGCCCGCCGGATACGCCGATCACGACGCGCTTGGTGCCAGTCGCGCGCATGCGCTGCACCAGCCCGGCGACCTGGATGTTGTAGGCCTCGTAGCAGTCCTGCTCGAGCAGGCTCTCGTCGCTCGGCACGAACGGAAAGCGCTCGACCTTGCGCAGGAAGCCGATGTCAGCGGCTGGCGGCTTCAGGGCAAATGTCACCTTGCGGAAAAACGCCTCGCGCTGCCGGCGGTTGTCGTCGAACGTCCCCATCAACGCGCGTTCCTGCCTGAGCAGGTCAAGATCGACGTCGGCCAGCGTGATCTGGCCACCCTGGCGGAATCGCTCGCCCTCGGCCAGCAGCACACCGTTCTCGAAGATCGAGGTCTGGCCGTCCCAGGCGAGATCCGTGGTCGATTCCCCTGCCCCGGCGGCCGCGTAGACGTAGGCCGCGAGGCAGCGCGCCGACGTCGATTGGCACAGCAGCGCGCGCGAGCGCGCACGGCCGATCGTGATCGGGCTCCCGGAAAGATTGATCAGAACACTCGCACCCGCGAGCGCGAGCTCCGAAGCCGGCGTCACCGGGATCCACATGTCCTCGCAGATCTCGACGCCGATGGTGAGGCCCGGAACGTCCTCGGCGGCGAACAGGAGATCGACGCCGAACGGAGCGTGCAGGCCGCCGAAGGAGATCGTCTCGCCGGCGATGCCGGCGCCGGAGGCGAAATGCCGTCCCTCATAGAACTCGCGGTAGGTCGGCAGGTAAGATTTCGGCACCACGCCGAGAACGTTGCCGCGATGGATGACGACAGCGCAGTTGTAGATGCGATGACCAAAGCGCAGCGGCGCCCCGACGATCAGGACCGTCATCAGCCCCGCGGACGCTTCAACGATCGCGGCGAGCCCGCGCTCGACGGCATCGAGCAGCGGATCCTGCTTGACCAGGTCCTCGATCGCATAACCGGACAGGCACAGCTCAGGGAAAACCGCGACCGCCGCCGACTGCTCGTGGCAGGCATCGGCCGCTGCCAGGACAGCCCTGGCGTTGGCCGTGGGATCGGCGACATGGGACGTGGTGACACAGGCCGCCACGCGCGCAAATCCGTGAGCGTAGATCGAGTGGAAAGTCATCGAGCGCCGTACCCTTAAATCTCTTCAATCTCTTCGCTGGCGAAGCCGTTCAGCCCCGGATCCTATGTAGCTCATCGACCGGGTCCCGTGCGAGCCATCCGCCGGCATGCATAACGGACTTGCAGCGCGGCCCGCCCGGCGCCGGCGAGCTCAGGCGCTGCGGGCCAGCACGCCGGGCAGATCGTCGCGCAGCCACCCGGCGATCCGGCGCCAGGCATGCGCGTGGGTGCGCGCGCCTATGAACAGTCCAAGATGATTGCTCGGCTCGGAGGCCGCCGCAATGAAGGCTGGCGGTGTGCCGACGAGCCCGGCGGTGGCGAGCGCTTGCGCCGCCGGCACCACATCGTCGTCGAGCCCGGCCAGCAGGAAGATTGGCGTCTTGACGTCCTTCAGATGAACCGGGCGGCCGAGCGCGACGAAACTGCCCCCGGCAATCCGGTTCTCCCGGAAAATTCCGTTGACGATCTGGAGATAGTAAGTGCCCGGCAGATTGAGCGTCTCGGCGTTCCAGCGGTCGAAGCGCGCGAGCAGCGCGGTGCCCTGCTCGTCCGAGAGATCCCGCTGCAATGCCGCTGCGATATCGTCGCTATCAGGCGCCTTGGACCAGAAGTGCAACATCTCCTCGCCGCTGACATTGCCGCCGCCGCGCGAGACGAGCTGGTCGTAGACCAGCTCGGGCGCGTTGCGGGCGAGGCGCGAAAGCGAGGAATCGATCGACAAGTCCACGGGAGCACCGACCAGGACCAGCCGCCGCACCTTGGCTGGAAAGCGCGCCGCGTAGAGCAGCGACAGCCATCCGCCCTGGCAAAGGCCGACGAGATCGACCGGCGCACCGATCTCGTCGATGGCGACGTTGAGGTCGGCGAGATAGCTGTCGATCGAGAGATAGCGCATGCTGGGGGTGGCCGACCGCCAGTCGGTGACATAGATCCTCTCGACACCGCCTTCTTGCAGCGACTGCACTACGCTATGGCCTGGCGCGAAATCGGCGATCAGGGCCCGATGCAGCGCATAGGGGGCGCAGACCAGCGCCGGCTGGCCGGACCGGGTCCGCGAGCAATCGCGCAGCTGCATCGTTGCGAGCTCCAGGGCAACGCTGTTGGGCGTCGTCCATGGCAGGCTGCTCTCACCCTGCTTCGCGGGTCCGCGCTCCAGCCACCAGAAACAGGCATCCATGGCGAGCTGCGCCGCCGCAAACGGCCACAGCCGTGGATCGTCAGGGGCATGCCTTGGTCTACGTGGCTGTTTGGCGGTCCTGTCCACCATGGCTACCTCTAGATCCTCACAGGAACGCCTCAAGGCTGACGACAGCGATGCCGCGGTCCCTGAAACTTTGATGGGTCGCGGCCACCGAGCCGTCGAGATCGATGCCACGGCAGGCATCCTCGATGACGGCCACCTCCAACCCCGCCTTACGCGCATCCTCCGCCGAGAAGCGGACGCAGAAGTCCAGCGCCAGACCGGCGACAAAGACGGTCTTCAGCTCGCGTTCGCGCAAATAGCCGAGGAGTCCGGTCGGCGTCCGATGGTCGTTCTCGAACAGCGCCGAATAGGAATCGATGCCACCGCGAAAGCCCTTGCGCACCACGAGGCCTGCCCGCGTCAGGTCGAGATCGCGATGAAATTCGGCGCCCGCCGTGCCTTGCACGCAGTGCGCCGGCCATAGCACCTGCGTGCCGTAGTCGAGCTCGATGACCTGGAACGGCTGCTTGCCCGCATGGTTTGACGCGAACGAGACGTGGTCGCTCGGATGCCAGTCCTGGGTCAGCACCACATTGGCGAATTTCTGGGCGATCCGATTGATGGCAGGGACGACCTTCTCGCCACTGGGAACGGCGAGCGCTCCGCCGGTACAGAAGTCGTTCTGCACGTCGATCACCAGCAACACGTCGCGGTCGGAAATTTTCATTGCAGGGCCCCACTCGATCCGTCCGGCGTCAGGCGCCGGACGCTCCTTCCCAATGTCGATCTTCCGGCGCAGCTTAGCAACCACCGACCGCGTGCGGCGATACCGCGCTGACGGCCAGGATTTGCCCAGAATGCAACGGTTTGACCTTGTCCGTGTTGACTAGGAACAACCAAGCGAGGATTCTCAGACCGTCCGCGGTTTGCGGATCGGATCAGGAACGGAGGAGAAGGTTCCCGAGGGCCGCAAGGCCGCGGAAGCCGCAGGGCTATGGGCATCGGCAAGACAGGAACCATTCTTCTCGCCGATATCGGCGGCACCAATGCGCGCTTCGCGCTGAACCGGAACGATCAGACCGGACCGATCGACTACGTGAAGGTCGCCGACTTCCCGACCGTACGGGAAGCCATCGCGGATGTCCTGGCGCGCCGGTCAGGCGGCGAGCAGCCCCAAAGGGCGGTGCTGGCCGTTGCCGGTCCCGTCACCAACAACCGCTGCGTCATGACCAACAGCCCCTGGGTCATCGACGGCAACGAGCTGCAGCCCGCGCTCGGCTTCGACAGCGTGCACGTGCTGAACGACTTCGAGGTGGTCGCCTGGTCCCTGCCCGCCTTGCAGCCTGCCGATCTGATCCCGCTCGGCGGAGGCGATGGCCTGCCCGGAGAGCCGTTGCTCGTCGTCGGGCCCGGAACTGGCTTTGGTGTCTCCTGTCTGATCGAACGCCATGGTTCGCGACTGGCGGTCGTCACTGAGGCCGGACATGCGACCCTGCCGGCGGAGAACGAGCGCGAGGAACGCGTGATCGCCTGCTTGCGCCGGCGCCTCGGCCATGTCTCCATCGAACGTGGCGCCCTCTCGGGTTCCGGACTGCAGAACCTCTATGAAGCCTTGGGCGAGATCGATGGCGTCCAGGTGCCGCATCGCGACGCCGCCGCCATCACCAAGGCTGCGCTGGAGGGCAGCTGTCCCGTCAGCCGCGCGACGCTGGAGATGTTTTGCGCCATCCTTGGCTCGGTTGCCGGCAATCTCGCCGTGACTTTCGGCGCGCGCGGCGGCGTCTATATCGCCGGCGGAATCGTGCCGCGCTTTCGCGAGTTCCTCGCGGCCTCCGCGTTCCGGGCGCGCTTTGAAGCCAAGGGACGTTTCCAGGACTATCTGCGCGACATCCCGACCAGGCTGGTGATCAAGCCCGATGCGAGCTTCGTCGGCCTGAAGATGTTTGCCGACCACACTGCGGATTGACGGACGATCACGCTCCGCTTGCTGGCGTATTCCAGTAATTCACAGATGATTCAGCACGCGCCCGGTTCCAGGCGGGAACGTGCTTGCGTGCATGTTTCAGATGCGAAACAATCTCTCCGTGTGTGGCGTAGTTGCGGGGGCGTGACATGCGTAAGCAGGATCTGGGTTTCGACTATCACCGCTATCACCGTCTGCTGAGCGAAGCGGACAGCGAAGACAAGCGGCTGGCCCTGATCGAACTCCTGATCGAGGAAAAGGCGCGCGACCGGCTGGCCGCTCAGCGCGCGTCGGATCGCGCAGCCATGACGGCCCACACCATTGCCAAGGTGCTGAGGAACGGTCGCAACTGAGTCGGCTGAATCACCCTGCGGCCGTGCGCGTCGGGCGTGATCGGTCAGCCTGGGGTTTTGGTTGACGGCCCGGGAAACATCGAATCGATCATCGCCTTGAGCTGATCCATTGCGATCGGCTTGCGCAGGATCGGCCTGCGTCGGAGCAAGGACGGCAGCAGTTCCGGACCGTAGCCGGTGGCGAACAGAAACGGTTTTCCGCGACGTTCGATCAGATCGGCGACGGGATCGACGTAGACGCCCATGAGATTGATGTCGAGGATGGCCATGTCGTATTGCGCGGTCATGGCAAAGGCGCTGGCGTCGCGCACATTATCCGCTTCCGCGACGACGTGGTGGCCGAGTTCCGCCACCATGTCGGCCATCATCATCCGGATCAACGCCTCGTCTTCGACCAGGAAAACGGAGAGTCCGTCCGCCATATCAACCCCGCAGTCAGCTTACGAAGCTAATCATAATCGAATTGCGGGGAGGATTCACGAATTCGTGGCGGGCGCCGTTAATTCGGCCCCGCCCGGACCGATTCAACTTGATCAGTCCAGCCCCCGCTCGTGACTGAGGTGCACCATCTCCTGAATGAAGACCTGCTTCTGCTTGTCGTCGAGGCTCGAATAGAGCGGCTCGGCAGCGTCGGCAACGTTGCGCTGGTCGGCGGCGCGATCAATCAGGAATTGGGCCTCGTTGCGCATCTGCTCGATGATGTCGTCGGGCGGATCCCGCTTGGCGCGCGCAACCCTCAGGTTGAGCCGCTCTGCACCATTATGCCCGAGGTAGTGCATCGCGCTCGAGAAGCCGTACCAGTGCTTCTCCTGGTCCGGCGTGAGGTTCAGCTGGGTCTTGATCCGCTCGATGTAGGAATCGCTGTTGGCGACGATCTGTTCGGCGGTCAGCTGCGGCGTCCCGGGCTGGGTGAGAACCGTGACGTCCTTGTTGCCCTTGTCCTGCGGCGCGTTCTTCGCCTCCTTGGTTGCCTTGGCGCCCTTGCCCGGCTTGGCGCTCTTGGCATCCTTGTCCTTGGCTGCGCCTTGCTGCTTGGCGTCCTTGCTGGACTCCCTGGCGGCCGGCGGAGGATTGCCGCCGCTGTTGTTGCCGACACCGAGCACGCCCGTGAAGACCCCAACCACGCCGCCGATTGCGCCGCCGAGCACGCCACCGACCGGACCTGCCGCCTTGTTCCCGGCCGCAGCGCCTTCCTGAACGCCTTTGACCAATCCTTGAGCATTCGCCCACGTCGCTGCGCCGAGCAACAGCGCGAGCATGGACCCCAGCGCGAGCCATCGTCGCAGGTAAGGCCGCGCTGGCGGCGCCGCATTGATCATTCTCGTCTCCATCGTCGATCCAATTGGTCTTGGCGGGCGGAAGCAAACCACCAGCTGAACTCTATCGTTTCCAGCGCTTTGCGGTCCAGACACGGCCGACTGCTGTCCACGCCGGAAAAGTCTGTCACGCGAAGCGGTTATGCAGGCTCATTCGAAACTGCGGCGTAATTGCGCAACGGATCGTTCCGGGTTGGCCCGTGCGCTGTGTGCGTCGCAAAATGTGCGTTCGCGGTTCACGTTCGACGCATGGCCCTGACATGCGGCGACGCGCGTCTTGGGCACAACGTTAGTTTTAGACGCGGAGCCGCTAGGCTTTCTCGACAGACGCCATCAATCATGATCTGATCGCGCTACCAATTTGCCCCGGGCGGCGTGAGTTTTCACGTCGACCGCCGGCATCAATAAGAAAATTCGAAAACAAGAAACTCATAAAGTCTCTCAGAGGAAACTCCAACAACAACACCCAGGCGAGGAAACGAGATGTCACGCAAGACACTGACGCGACGTCAATTTGTGGCTGCCACTGCAATGTCCTCCGCGGCGCTGATCACGGCGCCCTACGTCCGGGGCGCCTACGCCGCCGGCAAGCTCTCGATCGGCTTCTGGGACCATTGGGTTCCGAATGCCAACGATGCCTCCACCGCCATGGTCAAAGCATGGGGCGAAAAGGAGAAGGTCGAAGTCTCGATCGACTACATCACCAGCAACAACAACAAGATCCAACTTACGGTCGCAGCCGAGGCCCAGGCAAAATCCGGTCACGACATCCTGCAGATGCCGACCTGGTGGCCGCACGCCTACGCTGAAAATCTCGAGCCGGTGAACGACGTCATGGAGCCGCTCATCAAGCAGAACGGCGAGGTCAACGGCACCGTCAAATATCTCGGCCAGGCCGGCGGCAAGTGGCTAGCCGTTCCCGCAACCCCGGGAAGCCAGATCAAGGGACCCTGCTCCCGCATCGATCTGATGAAGAAGCATGCCGGCATCGACGTGCAGGAGATGTACCCTGCCGGTGCGCCCGCAAAGGCGGACAATTGGACGTTGGAGACCTTCCTCAAGGCGGCCGAGGCCTGCCACAAAGGCGGCGTGCCATTCGGGATCGGCCTCGGCGAAACCACCGACAGCGTCGACACTGCAGGCGCGATCTTCCAGTCGTTCGGTGCCGAGCTCGTCAACGCCAAGGGCGACGTCACGGTGAAGACCGATGCCGTTCGTCAGGCGCTCGAATACTACAAGAAGCTGATCGCCTTCCTGCCGCCGGACGCTCCGTCCTGGGACGATGCCTCGAACAACAAATGGCTGATCTCGGGCCGCGGCGCGATGATCCTGAATCCGCCGAGCGCCTGGGCGGTCGCAAGGCGCGACGCGCCGCAGATCGCCGAGCAGTGCTGGACGCACGGCATGCCGTCCGGGCCCAAGGGCCGCTTCGCACCCTACCTGCCGTACTTCTGGGGTCTCTGGAGCTTCAGCAAGAACAAGGAAGCGGCCAAGAGCCTCCTCACCTACCTGTCGCAGCCGTCATCCATCGAAAAGTTCGTCGCGGCGAGCGGCGGCTACGATCTGCCCGCCTACGCCAACATGACGACGCTGAAGACCTGGGCGGAGGAAGGGCCGCCGAAGGGGACGCTGTATCACTATCCGAACCCCAACAACCATCAGACGCTGTCGATCGCAGCGTCTCCGGCGCCGCCCAAGATCGCACAGCAGATCTACTTCCAGGCGACGTTGACCAAGATGGCACTGCGCTATGCGCAGGGCGAAAAGATGGAGGCCACGCTCGCCTGGGCCGAAGGCGAGTGCGAGGGCTTCATGCGGAGTTGATGCCGGGCGTGTGCCAGGCGGCTCACGCTTGAGACGTGAGCCGCCATGCACCGCGTGCCGCCAATCGAGGAGCCGGCCGATCGGGCCGGCTTCGCCAGTCGACAATTTCCGAGAAAGCTACGCCATGGCCGATGTCGTCGTTGAGCAAGGTCAAGCGGTCCGTGCGGCGCGCGCGCGCAAGCCGGCCAGCCTTCGCAATGTCCTGGGACGAAAATCGACGGTCGCGTTCTTCCTGACGCTGCCGCTGATCCTGCTGATAGCGCTCCTCGTGCTCTATCCCGCCGTCTACTCCGTCCATCTCGCCACCCTGAACAAGTCGATGCAGAAGTTCGTCGGCTTCGGCAACTTCCTGTTCCTGTTCAAGCGCGACACCTTCTGGATGGTGGTGAAGCAGTCCTGCATCTTTGCCGTCACGGCCGTGTTCTTCAAGGCGCTGATCGGATTCATCGTCGCCCATTTCGTGCACAACATTCCGGCTAAGGGGCAGCGCAAATGGCGCGGCATGCTGCTGGTGCCCTGGGTGATCCCGCCGGCGATGAGCACGCTGGCGTGGCTGTGGCTGTTCGACCCCTCCTACAGTGCCTTCAACTACACGCTCTCATTCTTCGGCATCGGCCCGATCAACTGGCTCGGCGACAATGTTTGGGCGCGCTTTTCCGTCATCCTCGTCAACATCTGGTACGGCGCGCCGTTCTTCATGATCATGTATCTGGCCGCGCTGAAATCGGTGCCGGACCAGCTCTACGAGGCCGCGGCGATCGACGGCGCCAATTGGTGGCAGAAGATCTGGTACGTCACGCTGCCGATGATGCGGAATATCATCGCGATCACGGCGCTGTTCTCGCTGATCGTGACCTTCGCCAATTTCGACATCGTGCGCATCCTGACCTCGGGTGGCCCGCTCGACCAGACGCATATCTTCGCCACCTGGGCCTTCAAGGTCGGCATCGAGGGCAGCGACATTCCACTCGGCGCCAGCGTCTCGCTGTTCATGGTGCCGATCCTCGCCGTCGCAGCGATCTTCATCCTGCGCGATGTCTCCAAACGCGGGAATGAAGCCTGATGAGCACGCTTGCAATCGACAAGGCCGGACCGTCGCGGAAGGTCAAGTACGGCAGCATGAGCCGGGACCGCGCCTGGGCGCTGCGCTGGTCCTATTTCTTCCTGGTGCTGTTCGCGATCTTCTTCCTGACGCCGCCGATCTACATGCTGATCACCTCGCTCAAGAGTAGCGCGGAAATATCGGCGGCGACCAATCCCTGGTGGGTGTTTCACCCCACCTTGTCGAACTATGTCGAGCTCCTGACCTCCAACCAGTTCCTGCGCTTCTTCTGGAATTCGTCGATCGTCTCGCTCGCGGTCGTCCTCGTGACCATGCTGATCAGCGTCCCCGCGGCGTTTGCACTGGCGCGGATGAAGTTCTGGGGCTCGACGACGCTGGCAACCGGCGTCTTCCTCACCTACCTCATCCCGGACAGCCTGTTGTTCATTCCGCTGTTCAAGATGCTGGCGTTGGTCCAGGACTACACCGGCATCACGCTGCTCAACAGATGGTACGTGCTGCTGTTCATCTATCCGACGCTGACCGTGCCGTTCTGCACCTGGATCATGATCGGCTATTTCGCCTCGATTCCGAAGGAGCTCGATGAAGCCGCGCTCATCGACGGCGCCTCCTGGTTGCAGACCCTGACGCGGATATTCATCCCGGTCGCCCTGCCCGGGCTGATCGCAGCGACCATCTTCGCCTTCACGGTGTCCTGGGCGCAATTCCTCTATCCCCTCGTGTTCACGACGTCGGTCGACCAGCTCGTGCTGCCGGTCGGCATCACCACCACGCTGATCAAGGGCGACGTCTTCAACTGGGGGCAGATCATGACCGGCGCGCTGCTCGGCGCCGCGCCGCCGCTGATCATCTACGCATTTCTGATGGACTACTACATTGCCGGCCTGACCGCCGGCGCGACAAAGGGTTGATGACGAGGAGCTGAAGTTCGATGGCTGACGTTGCTTTGCGGAAGGTAGTCAAGCGTTACGACGACGTCGAAGCCGTGCGCGGCATCGACCTCGACATCGCCGATCATGAGTTCATCGTGCTGGTCGGCCCCTCCGGCTGCGGCAAGTCGACGACGCTGCGCATGATCGCAGGCCTCGAGGACATCAGCGACGGCGACATCATGATCGGCGGCGACGTCGTCAACGATGTGCCGCCAAAGGACCGCGACATCGCGATGGTGTTCCAGAACTACGCGCTCTATCCGCACATGACGGTCGCGGAGAACATGTCGTTCGGGCTGCGCCTGAAGCACTACCCCAAGGCCGAGATCAAGGCACGGGTGACGGAGGCCGCCCGCCTCCTCGACATCACCGACCTGATCGACCGCAAGCCGAAGCAGCTCTCCGGCGGCCAGCGCCAGCGCGTCGCCATGGGCCGGGCCATCGTGCGCAATCCCAAGGTCTTCCTGTTCGACGAGCCGCTGTCCAATCTCGACGCCAAGCTCCGCGTGCAGATGCGGATCGAGATCAAGAAGGTGCACCAGAAGGTGCGCACCACCACGGTCTACGTCACCCACGACCAGGTCGAGGCGATGACGCTGGCCGATCGGGTGGTGGTGATGAACAAGGGCCGGATCGAGCAGATCGGCACGCCGAACGAGCTTTACCACAAGCCGGCGACGCGCTTCGTCGCGGGCTTCATCGGCTCGCCGGCGATGAACTTCATCCCGTGCCGGCTCGAAGATGTCGGCGGCACGCTCCAGATCCGCCTCACCGACCGCATCGCTTTCCCGCTGCCGCCGGCCCGCGCCGCGCGCTACAACCCGCTGCCGCGCACCGACAAGCTGCTGCTGGGCCTCCGGCCCGAGCATCTCACCGAGTCGCATGCGCATCTCGAGCCCGGGGTCGAGACCTTCGATACCGTGCTCGACGTCACCGAGCCGATGGGCATGGAGACCCTGGTCTATTTCGGGCTCGACGGCACGCCGGTCTGCGGCCGCGTCAATCCCAATGCCGGCGCCAAGGACGGGGCCCCCATGCGCCTGGCGATGGACCTCAACAACATGCACCTGCTAAATGAAGAGACCGGCGTCGTGTTGTGACGCTGTGAAGAAACGCGAGCAGGCAGGGGAGCGATGGCGACCAACAAGAAGAAGATTTTCGTTACACAAACTTTGTCGCAAGGGGCACGTGCCCTCCTCACCCAGCGGGACGATATCGAGCTCGTCGAGTTTCCGAACCTGATCTCGGCGAAGGACTTCGAGACCTTGCTGAAGAGCCATGCCCCAGTCCACGGCGTGGCCCTCGGCGCCACCGCCTTCGGCGAGACCGAGCTCGAGGCATCAAAAGACATGAAGGTGGTGACCCGCATCGGCGTCGGCTACGACGCCGTCGACGTGCCCGCCCTCTCCCGCCGCAAGGTGCCGCTGATGGTGGCGGGCAGCGCGAACTCGCCCTCGGTTGCGGAAGCGGCGCTGTTCATGATGCTGACGCTGGCCAAGCGCGCGCAGGAGATGCACGCCTGTGTCAGGGACGGCAAATGGGCCGACCGGCTCGGCATGCTGCCGTTCGATCTCTACGGCAAGACCGTGCTGATCGTCGGCTTCGGCCGCATCGGCAGTCGCACCGCCAAGCGCTGCCTGGCGTTCGAGATGAACGTCCAGGTCTACGATCCCTACAAGGAAGCCGCCGAAATCAAGGCCGCCGGCTGCGAGCCCGTCACCGACCTCGACGCCACGCTGCCCAACGCCGATTTCGTCACGATCCATTGCCCGAAGACGCCGGAGACGGTCGGCCTGTTCGACGCGGCGCGGATCGGGCGGATGAAGCCGAAATCCTACCTCATCAACACCGCGCGCGGCGGCATCGTGAAGGAAGCTGCGCTCTACGACGCCCTGGTCTCCGGCAAGCTCGCCGGCGCCGGCATCGACGTCTTCGAGGTGGAGCCGCCGCCGGTCAGCAACGCGCTGTTCGCGCTGGCAAACGTCATCATGGCCCCGCATGTGGCCGGCGTCACCGTCGAGGCGGTGAGCCGCATGAGCGAGCAGACTGCGCGCAACATCCTGAGTGTGCTGGACGGCGATCCCATCCGGCAAAACGTCATCAATCAGGACGTGCTGGGCTGAGCCGAGCTCCGGGCGGGCGTCGGGTGCGCCCGCCTTCGGAGTGCCAGAAAGCGTCCCATTTTGGTGCAGATCGAGCCCCAACTCAGCCTTAATCAAACGCGCGTAATAAGATCCGCCGCGGCGGCAGTGGGACAGACTGGCCGGCCGCGTCGAGCTGGAGGATGAACCCTTGTCAGAGATCGACCCGACCGACCACGCGCTCGCGACCATCGCCAGCATCCTGGAGCACCCCGAGCCCGTCCTCGTCATTCGTGAGACCGAGACCATCCGGGAGACCGAGATGGTCGTCGTCGGTGAGGAGCCGTCCGCCGAAGAACATCATGCGGTCGACGAGCATCCAATGGTCGATGAGCAGCCGCTAGTGCCGGAGCACACCGATGCGGACGGCTACAGCAAGGTTGGCCCCGGCCCGATGGTCGCGATCCGCCTCAAATGGACGGTCCATCGCGGCGATGACGGCCAGTTCTACGTCCACGAGACCATCGGCGAGCAATCTGCCCCCGTGGTCAGCGGCCCGATGACGAGCGAGGCCGCCGTGCGCTTCGTTGACGAGCGGGAGGACGAGTCACATCGTCGCTTCGAAGAGCTGCGCAGCGAGATCGCCGGCCGAAGCTCGCTCGCCGACTACGAGCGCAAGGGCGAAGCGTAAGGCAGCTTGCAGACCGGATGTGTCTGCACCTCCTCCCCGTCGGAGACAGGGCAATCGTATTTGAACCTTTGGCAGAGGTCGTCATGCCCGGGCTTGTCCCGCCTGCGCGGCCGAAGCCGCCACGGCGCGGCGAAGGCCCGGGCATCCACGTTCTTTGTGCTGCGTGGAGAGGCGTGGATGGCCGGGACAAGCCCGGCCATGACGCTGTAGAAACAGTCGGAGCCCCACAACCCACACCTCATCGGCGATTACCCCGCCGTCGGGGAGAGGTGTGGATCAAGCTCTACCGCCGTCCGAGATAATCCTTCTTCACGAGCTCGACGCCGGCGTGCCGCAAGAGGTCGTAGGCCGTGGTGACGTGAAAGAAGAACTGCGGGATGCTGAACGTCAGCAGCAGCGTCCGCCCGGTGAAAGGCAGCTCGGTCCCGTTCTTCAACCTGAAGAAGACACTCCGTTCCGCCGCCGCGTCGATGTCCGCGCGCGGCAGGCTTTCGATGAACTCGATCGACGTCGCGATGCGCGCCTGAAGCCCGGCCATGTCGTGTTCGAGCACGGGCAGCGTGACCGGGTCGCGATCGGCCAGCAAGGCCGGAGCGACTGTGGCGTGGCGGCAGGCTTCGCCGACCTGCTGCGCCAGATCATACATGTTCGGCGCAAGGCGCATGCCGAGCAGAACCGTCGGATTGAACTTGCGGGCCTCCGCATCAGCGACGCCCTTGTCGAGCAGCGCGGACAGGTTGCGCAAATAGGGCACGAAGAGGCCGACTGAGGCCTCGTACATCGAGATCGTCACCTCTGGATTCCCTTCAATTCAATTCTGCCTCGCCACCGAGAGGCATCTGGTCTAAATCCACCGCTCAAGGGCTGCACAATGACAGCTCGGGTATGGGTGGAAAAGAGATGATCGTTCGGTTCTGGACGGCTTTGGCCGTGGCGTTGCTGGTGAATGTCTCGGCGCAGGCTCAGCAGGCCGCGCCTTCGCGCCTCGACGAGATCGTCAAGCGCGGCACGCTACGGGTCGGCATGACCGGCGACTACAAGCCCTTCACCTATCTGGACAAGACCACGCAGCAATTCAGCGGCTTCGACGTCGACATGGCGCAGGCCCTCGGCAAGGCGCTCGGCGTCAAGGTCGAATTCGTGCCCACGGCCTGGCCGAGGCTGATGAAGGATTTCGAGGCCGACCAATTCGACATCGCCATGGGCGGTGTCTCGGTCACGCTCGACCGGCAGAAGAAAGGCTTGTTCTCCACACCGATCATGCGCGAGGGCAAGACCCCGATCGCGCGCTGCGCCGACGTCGGCAAGTACCAGACGCTTCCGGATATCGACAAGAAGGGCATCCGAATCATCGTCAATCCCGGCGGGACCAATGAGCGCTTCGCGCGTGCCAACATCAGGGATGCCGAGATCACTGTCTTCGCCGACAACACCGTGATTTTCGACGAAATTGCCAAGGGCAACGCCGACCTGATGATGACGGACGCGTCCGAAACCCGCTACCAGCAGAAGCAGCATGCCGGGGTGCTCTGCGCGGTCCATCCCGACAAGCCGTTCGACTTCTCCGAGAAGGCCTATTGGCTCCAGCGCGACATGGCGCTGAAAGCCTTCGTCGACCAATGGCTGCACATTGCCATGGAAGACGGCAGCTACAAGAAGATCTACGCCGCCTGGTTCGACTAGCCGATGCCCTCGCGGCGTGCGCCCGTCGTTACTCCAGGTGCGCGCGGAAAAAGGCGACGGCCGCGGCATTGAACTCGTTGTGAAACGCGGTGCGATCGAATCCTGGCGGATCGGTGCACAGGATCGGCGCCATCTCTGCGAGTTTAGGCGGACATGGAGTAATGAAGGAGAAGTGTGCGGAGTTCGGCACGGTCCGATAGTCGGGCCGTACGGGTAGCAGCGGTACCAGCAAATCGATTGCTTCGGGCGCGACGCCGTCGCCACCGAGCGCAGAACGCCACAGCAGCAGTGGGATCGTCACGTTGGCTAGGCGCTCACGACTGAAGAGGCCCTCAAAAAGGGGGGGATCCGCCAATATCGCGGCTCTCACGCGAGGATCGTGGGCCGCCGGCGCGGTGGGCAGGCGGCCCTCGCGAATATCCCGACATTTCGGCGTTGTGGTCCCCTCGCAGAGCGCAGCCAGAGCGCCGAAATCGGGATTGCCGCCGATTACCACGAGACCCGTATAGGCACCGCGCGAAAATCCAAACAGGCCGACCTGCTGCGGGTCCAGCACCGCAGCTTGCTTCCAGGCACCGAGCATGAAATTCGTGAGGCGCTTCATGTCGGTGGGACGTTCGACCAGCACAGAGAATTCATCAGTCCGGCTACTGTCCCTAGCGGTGTCGCCCGGATGGTTGACGGTGGCAACTACGAAGCCGGCGTCGGCCAGCGCAGCCGCGGTGTCACTATGCGACAAAAACGAGACGCGCCGCCCGTGCGAGATGACAATCAGCGGCAGCCGATTGCCCGAAACCGGACAATCCTTGACGCCTGGAACCACAACCCCGCCCCCCAGCGCGACCTCAGACGGCGGCGCCGCGCACGGTGTCCACACCATCCCCGTGAGCGCTGGCCCTCGGGCATCGGCCGGCACTTCGAGAAAGCTCAAACCAGCCGCTTGCGCCGGCGTCGCGACGAGGCACCAGACTGCGGCCAGAACTTCTCTGCCAAGCCTTGGTCGTGACATCAACGTGTATTCCAATTATTTCTCAACCATAGCGGTTATACTTGTCCATTCCCCGCCCCGTCCAGGGGTGATGCCGCGGCCGTCCAACTCTGGGCTGACTTTGCTGTCATTGAACCCGGAACTATCGGAAGACGACTCATACCAACGACAGTGATCTAGATCACTTTTGGCGAGCGAGCCGGCGCGTAAGCGTCGGTCCGGGACCACCTGTTCAGGAGACGGAAATGAGGAAGCTGTTGGCCACGGCCGCATTCCTTTTGGCGAGCACCGCAGCGCAGGCGCAGTACACGTTCGAATATGGCGGGCGCACCATCCGCATCGATCCGGACCGCGGCACGGTGCAGATCCCCGGCGTCTACGACAACACCGGCCAAAGCAAGCCCAAGAAGGTCAAGAAGAACGAGACGGCCCCGGGCCAGCAAGCGCCGCAGCAGGCCACGGTCGAGCCGCAAACGCCGGCAGCGCCAGCCCCCGCTCCCGTCGCCCCACCGCCCGCGGCTGCGCAGGCACCTGTGCCCGCTGCACCCGCTGCCACAGCAGCACCGCCTGCTCCGCCTCCGGCGGCAACCGCCAGCAATGCGCCGGCAGAGACTGCCGTGCTGCCGCCGCCGGCGCCTGCACCGGCCACGCAGCAGGCAGCTCCCGCCGTGACACCACCGCCGGCCCCGGCCGTCGCTGCGGCCCCTCCGGCGCCGCCTCCGCCCGCTCCACCCCCGGCAACCGCCCCCGTCCAGGCGGCTGCCGTCGCGCCGCCTGCTCCCGCAGCAGCGCCCACGCGCGATCTCAATTCACCGCTCGGCGTCTGGCTCACCGAGGAGAAGGAAGGCAAGGTCCGCATCGAGCAATGCGGCAGTAATCTCTGCGGCTATTCGGTCGACAGCAGATCGAACCAGAACGGCGAGCAGGTTCTGATCAACATGAAGCCCGGCAAGGACCAGAAATGGTCCGGCCGCATCCTCGATCCGAACTCCGGCTCGACCTACGATTCCACGATCGCGATGAAGGGCACCGACCGGCTGCGTGTGCAGGGCTGCGCCTTCGGCGGCATGTTCTGCGGCGGCCAGACCTGGACACGCGTGAACTAAAGCCTCTCGAATTTTCTTTTACCGAGTCATTCCGGGGCACGCGAAGCGTGAACCCGGAATCTCGAGATTCTCAGGTGCGCAATTGCGCACCATAGTTTGGCTCTACGAGCCGCCCCGGAATGACGGCGGAAAATGCGTGCGCCGTCTCACGCAGGTCGAACTAGGCGTGGCGCGGCGCGATGTGCACGGGCACGTGGACGGCCGGAAAAGATGTAGTCAAGGGCGAATGAATGTCGTGTTTCCACTCAGGCACACGCTGGTGCGCTTTGCGCCTATTCAGCACCAATAGCTTCACAACCTTCGGTTCGCGCGACTGAGAACGTACTTCATTCAATTGGATCACACCGCCGTGAGTTTCGCTGCAAGACTCGCAACCCTTCGCTCCGATTCCCCCGAAACCTGTAACCTAAGTCACATCCATTCTCGGCCACTCGCTCTAAGGTAGACAATTGGCAAGACGAGTAGAGCTCCGCCGCACTGGACCTCAGCCAGCGTCGCGCCGTCCCTACAACAAGCATTTGATGTCTTGCTATTTCGTCAAATTGGCAAGCCGCCTAGGCGGCAGCAAGGAGCAATTGCGATGACAGCCACTTCAGCGAAACTCCGATATTGGGTCGACATGGCGATTGAGTGTATTCGTCGAGATCACACTCAGACGCTCAGTCCCGGCGATCAAAGAGGCCCCTTCTTGACCGCGCGTGCCCTTGGCATGGCATTGGGTGCGCTCAACGATGCTCATGCGCACGCCTCTGGGGGCTCTCCTCTCCTGAACGTGGCCGCCACGCCCGGCCTGAGCGGCGCGAATTCCGAAGTCGCCGCGGGGGCGGCCTGCTCGCAGGTCCTGCTCCGACGATATCCGAGCCAATTCCGTTTCTTGGAGCCCGCCTGGTCGCATTGGCTCGAATATTTCGAACTAGGTCAGGGTGGGAGCGCGGCTGAACACGCCGGCCGGAGCTTTGGCGATGCGATCCACGCGCTCGGCTCGACCGACATGGCCAACGCTGCGGTGGATCAATACGTCCCCACGAGCACTCCCTATACACATGTTGCGCCCCCCAACCAGCCGATGCAGCACTACGCGGGCGGCAAATGGGGCGATGCAACACCTTTGCTTGCGACCCGGATCATGAATTTTCCGCCACCTCCAGGCCGTATTTCCGCAACCGTGGTGAATCCGACGGCTCACTATGCGGCCGATTATGCAAAGGTCGTCGAAAAGGGAGTGTTACAACGCACAGCGGGTACGCGCAGCCTGCAGGAGGAAGTCACCGGAATCGCATGGGGCTATGACGGTCCTCCAGAAATCGGTACGCCGCCCCGGCTTTATCTCCAGATCGTTCTCGCCGCGCTCGACGCTATCGAAGCGCGGACGCCGAGCAAGCTGAACACGGCAGAGGAATTGACCATCGTCGCCGGCGTTGCCATTGCCATGGCTGACGCCGGTATCGACGCTTGGCACTACAAATATTCTCCGACGCATATGATGTGGCGACCAATCGTCGGTATTCAGAATGCGCAGGCGGGAAATGGAACGGCGGTCCCAAGCTGGTTGCCGCTTGGCCGTCCGGATACCAACGGCAATGGCGTCGCGTTGACGCCCGACTTCCCAGCCTATCCGTCAGGACATGCCACCTTTGGTGCGGCCGCTTTTCAGCTGTTGCGGCTGTTCCTCGTCGAAAAAGGCGTCACCTCGTTCCATCCCAATGGAATCGACAAATTCAGGCTCGACTTCGTCTCCGACGAATTCGATGGCCGGAACACCGACCCCCGAACCATGCTGCCTCGCGATCACGTCACGCTGAGTTACGATAGCCTGTGGCAGGCGATTGCCGCAAACTCGGTCAGTCGCGTCTATCTCGGCGTTCACTGGCAATTTGACGGTATCACCAGACGCAACGCGGCGGATAGCGATGACGAGTTTGGAATTCCAACACCCGACAGACTCGGACGTACTGGTGGCGTTTGGCTAGGCGCACAAATAGCCAACCAGATCGCCCCGAAGCTCGGTATCCAGCCAACGACGATCGCCGCATCGAGAATCAATTGAGGCGAGTGTGCTCGTTGCTCGCCCAGAGTCACGAGCGCTCTTTGTCCTGAACTCCCGACGCGGGACATTGCAGAGTTAATTCTTAACCATCAGGTTCGAGCCCCGGATCAGCAACGCACCGTTCCGCGCTGTATTGCTTCCGGGGCACGTCATCTAGCCTACCGCCGCCCCGTACTCCGCGTCGGTGACCGGCTCGAGCCAGGTCGAATAGACGCCGTCGAGCGCTTCCTGCATGGCGATGTGGCACATGGCGTTGGTCGGCGATGCCCCGTGCCAGTGCAGTTCACCCGGCGGAATCCAGACGGTGTCACCGGGACGGATCTCGCGGATCGGCCCGCCCTTGGCCTGGATGCGGCCCACGCCGGAAATGACGTAGAGCGTCTGCCCGAGCGGATGGTGATGCCAGTTGGTGCGCGCGCCCGGCTCGAACGACACGCGCGAGCAGTTCAGCCGTGCCGGCGCGGGCGCCATGATCACGGGGTCCTGCAAGACAGTGCCGGTGAAGTGTTCCTTGGGCGCGTGGCGGGTCGGCCGCGTGCCTGCAACAGTGATCTCCATCGAAATGACCTTTCTTCTTCCCGGTTACTTCTTGCTCGCGGCGTAGCGCGCCTTGGTTTCGGCATTCATGGGATAAAGGCCCGGCAGCACCGCGCCATTGTTCACCTCGTTGACGATCCAGGCCTCCATCCGCTCCTGCTCGACGCCCTCGGCGAGGACGTGATCGAGCATCGCCTGCGGGATCAAGACGCAGCCATCCTGGTCGGCGACGACGATGTCGTTCGGGAAAACAGCAACGCCGCCGCAGCCGATCGGCTCGCCCCAGCCGACGAAGGTGAGGCCCGCGACGGAAGGCGGCGCGGCATAGCCGTCGCACCATACCGGAAGATTGGTGCCGAGCACGCCCTCGACGTCGCGCACGACGCCGTCGGTGACCAGCGCGGTGACGCCGCGCTTAACCATGCGCGCGCACAGGATGTCGCCGAAGATGCCGGCATCGGTGATGCCCATGGCGTCGACCACGGCGATGCATCCTTCCGGCATCGCCTCGATCGCGGTGCGGGTCGAGATCGGCGACGACCAGGATTCCGGCGTCGCCAGATCCTCACGCGCCGGCACGAAGCGCAGGGTGAAGGCCGGTCCCACCAGGCGCGGCAGGCCCGGGCGGAGCGGACGGGCTCCGCGCATCCACACATTGCGCAGCCCCTTTTTCAGCAGGACCGTGGTGATCGTGGCGGTGGTGATGCCGGCGAGGGTCTTGCGGGCCTCGGGGGACAGCGACATGGACGAGAACGAGCTCCGGATAGGCGGGAAAGAACGCGCGCATCTTGCGAGCCGCAGCCCTTGCGTCAAGGGCCAAGAGGGGCCCAATTACGCAGGGCCGCTGAGCTGTTATGCGACGCGATAACAAGGCTTTATCGGCTCCCCTTGCATTAATTTATTGGACTTGCGGGCGCATTTACGCGAAGCAGGGGTGACGCGGAACTCAACGTCGAGCCCGCGCACTTCCAAAAGTCCGATTTCGACAGCTCTTCGACAGCTCAATGGCCGCGACGCTTTCCCCGCCCCGCCTTCTGCCCAGTGGCGACAGCGCCGTCACGGTCGAGTTCAGCCGCACCATCGACGAGGACGCCAACCAGCGCGTGCTGGCGCTCGACAAGGCGCTCGCAGCGAGCCTCATCGACGGCATCACCGAGACCGTGCCGACCTATCGCTCGCTGCTGGTGCACTACGACCCCGAAAAGATCGGTTTCGACGCGCTCGGCGAGAAGATCCTTCCGATCGCCATTCGGCCGCTGCCGCCGGTCACCAGGGCGCGCCGCTGGCGCATTCCCGTGGCCTATGGCGGCGAGCATGGCATCGACCTCGAGGATGTCGCGAAGGCGCTCAACACCACGCCCGACGACATCATCGCCCGGCATGCGGGTGGTGACTACAAGGTCGCCATGATCGGCTTCACGCCGGGCTGGTCCTATCTCAGCGGCCTCGACAAATCGCTGCACATGTCGCGGCGGCAGAATCCGCGGCTGCTGACGCCGGCCGGTACGATCTCGATCGGCGGCATCCAGGCCGGGATCCAGTGCCTCGCCGCGCCGAGCGGCTGGCATCTGCTCGGCCGCACGCCGGTGCGAACCTATCAGCTCCACCGCAAGCCGACCTTCCTCACCGAGCCCGGTGATCGCGTGACGTTCTTCGCCATCGACCACAAGACGTTCGCGGACCTGGACCGCGCAGCGGAAGCCGGCGAGATCGTCGCCGAGCAGGTGGACGCATGAGCCGCCTCGTCGTCGCCAGCATCGGCCCTGCGAGCTCGGTCCAGGATGGCGGCCGTTTCGGCGCGCAGCGCTACGGCTTGACGGTCAGCGGGGCGATGGACCGCCTGTCGCTCGCGGCGGCGAACACCCTCCTCGGCAACGAGCCTTTCGCGGCCGCCGTGGAGATCGGCCCGTTCGGCGCCTCCTTCACTGCCCGCGACGGCGCCGTCCGCGTCGGGATATCAGGCGCGCCGCGCAATGCGGACATCGCCGGAACCCCGGTGGCGATGGACACATCGGTGACGCTGAAGGACGGCGAGACCTTGACGCTCGGTTTTGCCCGCGGCGGCGCCTTCACCTATCTCGCGATCGAGGGCGCGATCAAGGGCGAGCTGGTATTCGGCAGTCTCGCGGTCAATGCCCGCGCCGGCCTCGGCAGCCCCTACCCGCGCCCCCTCCAGGCCGGCGACGAGTTCAGCGTCGATGCTGCGAGCGGTGCGCCGGAACGAGGCATCGAATTGCCGAGGCCTGCGACAGGTCCGATCCGGGTCCTGCTGGGTCCGCAGGATGACGAGTTCGACGAGGCCAACAAGGCGCTGTTCCTGGACAGCGAGTGGAAGATCTCGGCAACCTCCGACCGCATGGGCTACCGGCTCGAAGGCCCCGCGATCAAGCATCTGCACGGCCACAACATCGTCTCCGACGGCACCGTCAACGGCAGCATCCAGGTCCCCGGCAATGGTGCGCCGATCGCGCTGATGATGGACCGCGGCACCTCCGGCGGCTATCCGAAGATCGCAACCGTGATTACGGCCGACGTCGGCCGCCTCGCCCAGACCTCGGCGGGAACCGCGTTCCGCTTCAAGGTCGTCAGCATGGCCGAGGCGCAGGACGAGGCGCGCAAGTTCGCACGGTTGATCCGCAGCCTGCCCGATCGCCTGCGCTCCTCCGACACCGTCGCGCTCAACATCGCGGCGCTCAGTGATGCTAACGTGGCGGGCTATGCGGTCAGCGCCGTCGATGCCGGGACCTGGCAGGTCACGGCCGAGCCGTAAGCGACAACAAGACCAGAGGCGGAGAGCAACCCATGAAGACAGTCGATCTGAATTGCGACCTCGGCGAAGGTTTCGGCGCGTGGGAGATGGGCAACGACGCCGCCATGATCGAGCTCGCAAGCTCGGTCAACGTCGCCTGCGGCTTCCACGCCGGCGACCCCGACATCATGCGCCGGACGGTGGAGCTGGCGAAAGCGCGCGGCGTCTCGGTCGGCGCGCATCCCGGCTACCGCGATCTGCACGGCTTCGGCCGGCATCCGATCGCAGGGCTCAAAGCCTCCGAGATCGAGAACCTCGTCGCCTACCAGATCGGCGCGTTGCAGGCGATCGCGACCGCCGCCGGCCACAAGGTAACCCATGTGAAGGCGCATGGCGCGCTCTCCAACGTTGCGTGCGAGGACGACATGACGGCGAAGGCGATCGCCGCCGGCATCAAGGCCGTCGACCCCGGCCTGATCTTCGTCGTGCTCGCGAATTCGAAGCTGGTGAAGGCCGGCGAAGCGGCCAATCTGCCGATGGTGCACGAGGTGTTCGCCGACCGGGCCTATGAGGACGACGGCAACCTCGTCTCACGCAAGAAGCCCGGCGCGGTGCTGCACGATGCCAAGGCGATCGCCGACCGTGTGGTGCGCATGGTGCAGGACGGCGCGGTGATTTCAGTCACCGGCAAGGTGATCAAGATGCGCACGGACACGGTCTGCATCCACGGCGACACGCCCGGCGCGGTCGAGATTGCGCGCGGTGTGCGTCAGGCGTTGAAGAATGCGGGGATCGAGGTCGCGCCGTTCAGGCGCGGGACGTGATCAGACTCGGTGCCGCAGGGTAGATTAGCGAAGCGTAATCCACCTTTTCTGCTGCAGCCATACCAGTGGTGGGTTACGCCTTCGGCTAACCCACCCTACACAGAGACATCAGAACGGATGCACCGAGAGCGTGCCGAACACGATCGCCGCGATGACGGCAAAGGCGCTGTAGAGCGCCAGATGATGGGCGTTCGCCCGGGTCTGCCGCGAGAGCGAGCGCGCGTAGAAGTGCAGCCTGGCTTCCGCCGATAGTTCGCGCATGGTCGATCTCCAACGCCCCATTTGCGGGAGTATGAGGGATCAACCAGGGCGGGAGGCAAGATGATGGCAAAAATAGCGATGCGGCTCCTCCGAGGCGGCCGTCTCGCAGACGTAAATTCTCTGAGGGCCCGGGTTCCGAGAATCTTATTCGTTCAAATCCGAGCCAGTCGGAACCGGCTCGGATATGGGTGAGCGGCAGCGGTCAGTACACATCCGCCTGGAAGCGGCCGGTCTTCTTCAGCTCGGCGACGAAGCTGACGGCTTCGTCGGTCGAACGTGCGCCGAACTGGGCGACGATGTCGACCAGCGCGCGCTCGACGTCCTTGGCCATGCGCTTGGCGTCGCCGCAGATGTAGAGGTGCGCGCCGTCGGCAAGCCAGGTCCACAATTCGCGGCCGACCTCGCGCATGCGGTCCTGCACGTAAAACTTCTTCTCGCCGTCGCGCGACCAGGCCAGCGACAGGCGCGTGAGCACGCCCGATGTCTTCATGGCGTTGAGCTCGTCCTGGTAAAAGAAGTCGCAATCGCTGCGCTGATGGCCGAAGAACAGCCAGTTCTTGCCGGGCGCACCGGTCGCCTTGCGGTCGAGCAGGAAGGCGCGGAACGGCGCGATGCCGGTGCCGGGGCCGATCATGATGATCGGCGTCTTCGGGTCCTGCGGTAGGCCGAAACCGTGCGCCTTCTGCACGTAGACCTTGAGCTTGTCGCCGTCATTGATGCGCTCGCCGAGGAAGGTCGAGGCGACGCCGAGCCGCCTGCGCTTGCCGATGACGTAGCGCACGGAGTCCACCGTCAGCGACAGCCTTCCGGGCGTCGCATTGTGCGAAGACGAGATCGAGTAGAGTCGCGGCTGCAGCGGCTCCAGCGCCTCGACGAAGGCCTCGGGATGCGGCCGCGTGCCCGAAAACTTCTGCAGCGCCGCCATCACGTCGAGGGTGGCGGCATCGCCGTCGGGATCCTCGCCCTGCGCCAGCGCCCGCGCCTTCTCGCGCGCCGCGCCGCCGGTGATGAAGGAGATCAGCTCGAACAGCGTGTCGGGTGCCGGCGACAGCGAGACGTCGTCGATCAGCACCTCGCGCAGCGTCTTGCCGTTGACCCTGGTCGTGTGGGAGGCGCCGAGCAGCGCGATGATCTGGTCGACGAGGCCGACATCGTTGCGTGCGAACACGCCGAAGGAATCGCCGACGACGTAGTCGAGCTTGCTGTCGGAGAGATCGAATTCGACGTGATAGGTCTCCTTCTCCGACTTCCCCTTGTTGAGAAGGCGGCGCGACAGGAAGGTTGCGGTCACGGGGTTGTCGCGCGAGCGGCCCGGCTCTGCTATCGTCACTGTCACGGCCGGCGCCGCCGCGTCCGGCTTGTCGGCCGATTTGGCCACCGGGGCCCTGTCGAGCTCTTCGTACAGCGACTTCAGCATCCGCGCGGTTTCCTTGCCGCCGGGAACGCAGAGGTTGAGCCGTGCTTCGCTGCGGCTCGCGATCGCCTCCGAATAATCGTGGCAATTGTAGCCGCACTGGCCGCAGTCCTGCTGCGCCATCGCCGCCATCATCTTGCGACGCAGGGGCCGTCCCTCGGCGAGCTTCATCCGCTCGGCAATCGGCATGGTCTGGTCGTGCCACGGCGCCTCGCCATCGTCGCCGTCGCCGGCTTGCATGACGGCAGCGCCCTGCTCCGCCGACAATGGAGTTGCGACGCCGGGCGACAGCAGGCCGGCGAAGAAGCCGTTCAGCCAGGAGCGTTGCGCGTCCGAGAACGGTGCGCTGGGTGGGATGATGTCGAGCTTGGGTGGAGGGGTGATCTGGTTCATGCGGACACCTGTGCATCGGCAAGCTTGCGCAGCGTTTCGCCGTCATGGCGGCGCGCAAAAGACAGGAACGTTTCTTCGGGAGATGAGCGATGGGCGATGTAGGCCTTGAGCAGCGCTTCGACCGTCTTCGGCGCGTCCTCGGCCTTGAGGTCGTGATAGACCTCCTGCCCGACATCGGCGTCGGGACCAAAGCCGCCGCCGGTGAAGAGATGGTAGCCCTCGACCGTATCTTCCTCGCCGACCGGCACACGCGCACCGATCAGGCCGATGTCGCTGATGTAATGCTGCGCGCAGGAATGATGGCAACCGGTGACGTGGATGTTGACCGGCTTGTCCATCGCGACGCGCGGCTCGCACCAGTCGCCGATCTCGGCGGCATGGCGCTTGGTGTTCGCCGCGGCGAAGCGGCAACCGGCGTTGCCGGTGCATGCGATCAGGCCGGCGCGGATGTGCGAGGCCTCCACGGCGAGCCCGATCTGCTTGATCGCCGCGACCGCAAGCTCGACATTCTCGTCGCGCACGCCCGGGATCAAGAGGTTCTGCCAGACCGTGAGGCGGATCTCGCCGTCGCCAAGGTCGCGCGCGACCTTGGCAAGGCCCCGCATCTGATCGGAGCTGAGCTTGCCGAGTGTCAGCGATACGCCGATCCAGTTGAGGCCGGCCTGTTTCTGCTTGTGCACGCCGATATGGGCCATGCGATCCGCCGCGGGGCGCGGGAGAAACGCCTCTTCCGGCACGCGCGTGAACGGCGTCTTCAAGCGCTCCTCGACCAGCTTGAGAAAGCCGTCATGGCCCATGGCGTCGAGCACGTATTTCAGCCGCGCCTTGTTGCGGTTGGTGCGGTCGCCATGGTCGATGAAGACGCGCACGATGGCGTCGGCGACGGCCGTCGCCTGCTCCGGCTTGACGATGATGCCGGAATATTTTGCAAAGTCCTTGTGGCCGGTGATGCCGCCGAGGCCGAGACGGAACCAAACGCCGGGCTCGACGCCGAACCCGTCCTTCACCTCGTAGGCGGTGAAGGCGATGTCGTTGGTCTCCTCGAGCACCGCGATCCTGCCGGCACCGTCGAAGGCGACGTTGAACTTGCGCGGCAGGCCGTAGAGCGAGCGGTCGTTGAGGATGTGGTAGTGCCACTCGCGCGCATAGGGCCGCGTGTCGATCAACTCCTGCGGATCGATTCCGGCCGTCGACGTTCCCGTCACGTTGCGGATGTTGTCGGCGCCGGAGCCGCGCGAGCACAGGCCGAGGTCCTGGATGCCCTCGATCAGCTTCACCGCATGCTTCGGCGGAATCTCGCGAAGCTGGAGGTTGGCGCGCGTCGTGACGTGGCTGTACGGGCCGCAGAGCTCGTCGGCGAGATCGGCAAGACCCGACAGCTGCCAGTGCTTCATGATGCCGTTCGGAATGCGCAGGCGGCACATGTAGGAATCCTGCGTCGGCGCGACGTAGAAGATTCCGTAATAGCGCCAGCGGAAATTGTCCGCCGGGCTCGGCGGCGCGTTGTCGAGCGCCTGCTGGCGCAGCCGCGGATAGGCATCGAAGGGATGCTCGTCGCGCTTGAACTTCTCCTGGTCGGCGAGCTTCTTGCCCGACGCGATCACCTTGTCCTGCGCCTTGATGTGCACGGCATCGGGACCAACAGGCTCGGCATTCGCCTTGCCGGCACCCGCGCCGAGACCGCGGCCGACCCGGCCGATCTGCAAGCCGGTCGTGAAGCCTTCGAGATAGCGTTTCTGCTCGTCGGTAAAATCGACTGAGAGCGTTTCGATTTTCATGGTCGGTAACGAAGCTCCTGCGGCCACCAAAGTGGCTTCGACGGGAATTGTGCGACCCGCGGGGAACTCGGCTGGCTCAAGAGCCCGCTTCGCAACCCGACGGTCCGTTCAGCTTCGTTGCTGTGGGACTTGGCTCAGCAGGCACCTATGACAAGCTGGCCGCACCGCAATATTCAAGTTGCGTGCCAGCTCGATCGAAATAAAAAACCTCAAAATATCAGGTGATTAGGACAGTCCATGGGAAATACTGGCCCGAGAGCTCTCCCGAAATTCGAGCAGTCAGCCCAAACATTAGCCAACGAACCTACGTGCTCGAAAACGAAGCAGATCCGAATCAGGCCTTCCAGTGCCCGACCTCGAAGGCGTCGAGATGCCCCCGGATGTTGTCGGGATCGAAGACGGGTCCGGCGAAGGCGCCGAACGCCGCTGGAGCTTCAACGGGCGCCGTGCTGCCCAAGGCTGCGTCGTAAAGGTCGGGCCTGAACACCGCCATTGCCGTCTTGACGCCGTCCGGGGTCAGGGCCGTCTGCCCCCAACGCACCATCTGAGCATAGAGCCAGGCGGCCTGGACCGGGTCCGGGCGCCCTGCTCCCTCGCGCCCAACGAGGAGATAGCGGCCACTTTCGCGGAAGGTGCCGTCGGGCGAGATCTTCAGACGTCCGTCGAGCGTGCGCTGGATGACCTCCGCATCGACGCCGATCCGCTCCGGCTGGGCCAGGATCTGCGCCACGTCCGTGCGGTTCTCTGGATGCTCGATGAACTCGGCGGCTTTCACGGCCGCGCGCACCAGCGCCACGACCACGTCCGGATTCTTGTCGGCCCAGGCCTGGCGGACGGCCAGCACCTTCTCGGCCGCACGGATCAGGATGTCGGAGACGAAATGCAGGATGTGGCCGATGCCGAGATCGACCGCGACCGAATTCCAGGGCGCGCCGACACAGAACGCATCGACATGGCCGTTCCTGAGGCTGTCGACCATGTAGGGCGGCGGCAGCACCACGAGGCGCACGTCCTCGTCGGGATCGACGCCCGCCGCGGCCATCCAGAACCGCAATTGATAATTGTGGGTGGAGAACGGGAAGGTCATGCCGAAGGTCAGCGGCTCGGCCCCTGCCTTGCGCCTGATGGCAACGACCTTCGCCAGTGCTTTCGCAGTCGCCATCGGGTCAAACCGATCGCCGTCGATCACCTCCATCAGCGCGGCATGGAGCGCCGGCGACACCGTGATGGCATTGCCGTTGATGCCGAGATTGAAGGGCGCAGCGATCGGCACCTTGACGTGACCGAGCCCGAGCGAGGACGCGATCGCCACCGGCGCCAGCAGATGTGCGGCGTCGAACAAGCCGATATTGAGCTTGTCGCGGACGTTGGACCAGGAGACCTCGCGCACCAGCTCGACGTCGAGCCCCTCGGCTGCGGCAAATCCCTTGTCGACGGCGACGATCAGGGCGGCGGCATCGACCAGCGGAATGAACCCGATGCGGAGGGGAACGGTCATTTCAGCATCTCCGACGCGGTGATGATCGACTGCGCGATCTCGCCGATCTTCTTCTTCTCGCGCATCGCGGTGGAGCGCAGCAGCACATAGGCCTCGTCCTCGGTCAGGCCCTTCACCTTCATCAGAATGCCCTTGGCGCGCTCGATGACCTTGCGGTCCTCGAGCTGCGACTTGGTCCGCTCCAGCTCTTCCTGGAGCTTGGCGAAGGCGTTGAAGCGCGACACGCAGAGGTCGAGGATCGGCTTGATGCGCTCCTTCTTCAGCCCGTCGACGATGTAGGCGGACACCCCCGCCTCGACCGAGGCCTGGATCGAGGCTGAATCGCTCTGGTCCACGAACATGGCGATCGGCCGCTTCACCGCGCGGCTGACCTGGAACATCGCCTCCAGCACGTCGCGGCTGGGGTTCTCCAGGTCGATCAGGATGATGTCGGGGTCCACCGCATAAATACGGGCGAGCAGGCTCTGCATCTCGCTGATATGGACGACCTGGGTGAACCCGGCGTCCCGCAACCCTTCCTCGAGGATCGCGGCCCTGACAGGGCTCTCGTCGACGATCACGATTTTGGGCGACTGTTCGGCGCTCATGGCTCACTCGCGGCGGGTGATTCATCCATAGCACGCCGGTACGCCCTGCAAAGGGTTGTAATTATGGGCAATTGGGACTAGCTCAGGCCGGTCAATCAGGCAGTTCAGATATGGATCAGACGGCTGCGCCCAAGGTCAGCTTCGTGTCACTCGGGTGTCCCAAGGCATTGGTGGATTCCGAGCGCATCATCACGCGCCTGCGCGCGGAGGGCTATGAGCTCGCCCGCAAGCATGACGGGGCCGACATCGTCATCGTCAACACCTGCGGCTTCCTCGACAGCGCCAAGCAGGAATCGCTTTCGGCGATCGGCGAGGCCATGGCCGAGAACGGCAAGGTGATCGTGACCGGCTGCATGGGCGCGGAACCGGAAGCGATCGAGCAGGCCTATCCGGGCGTGCTCTCGATCACCGGCCCGCAGCAATACGAGAGCGTGCTCGATGCCGTGCATCGCGCGCTGCCGCCCGCGCACAATCCGCATCTCGACCTGGTGCCGCCGCAGGGCATCAAGCTGACGCCGCGCCACTACGCCTATTTGAAGATTTCCGAGGGCTGCAACAACCGCTGCACCTTCTGCATCATCCCGAAGCTGCGCGGCGACTTGGTCTCGCGCCCGGCCAATGACGTGCTGCGCGAGGCCGAGCGCCTGGTCGGCGCCGGCGTCAAGGAGCTTCTGGTGATCTCGCAGGACACCTCCGCCTACGGCGTCGATCTCAAATATGCAGAGAGCCCGTGGAAGGACCGCCAGGTCCGCGCCAGATTCCTCGACCTCGCGCGCGAGCTCGGCGAGTTGGGCGCCTGGGTCCGGCTGCAATATGTCTACCCCTACCCGCATGTCGACGAGGTCATCGCGCTGATGAACGAGGGCAAGGTGCTGCCCTATCTCGACATCCCGTTCCAGCATGCGAGCCCCGAGGTCTTGAAGGCGATGAAGCGTCCGGCGGCGCAGGACAAGACGCTGGCGCGGATCAAGCGCTGGCGCGAGGAATGTCCCGAACTCGCTTTGCGTTCGACCTTCATCGTCGGCTTTCCCGGCGAGACCGATGCTGACTTTGCCTATCTGCTCGACTGGCTCGATGAGGCCGAGATCGATCGTCTCGGCTGCTTCAAGTACGAGCCGGTCGCCGGCGCAACGTCGAACGCGATCGAGAACCCGGTGCCGGAAGAGGTCAAGCAGGAGCGCTACAACGCGCTGATGGCCCGCCAGCAGAAGATCTCGGCGCGCAGGCTGAAGCGCAAGCTCGGGACGCGCCAGCAGGTCATCATCGACGAGGTCGGCCCGACCGTCGCCAAAGGTCGCTCCAAGGCCGACGCGCCGGAGATCGACGGCGCGGTCTATCTAACCAGCCGCCGCCCCTTGCGCGTCGGCGAGATCGTCACCGCCAAGATCGAGCGCGCGGACCAATACGATCTGCACGGCAGCGTCGCGGGGTTCTGAGGGCGTTCCGTCATTGCGAGCGCGGCGAAGCAATCAGTATCTTTTCGCGGAGGTTGCTTCGCTCGCGGCAATCAGCCACGCGAGATTACCCCTCCATCACCGTCATCCTAAGGCGTTCGCTCTGCGGCGCAACTACGCCGTAGGGCGAGCCTCGAGGATAACGGCCCGGCTGCATCCCGGCCGCTCATCCTTCGAGGCTCTGCTTGCGATGGGTCCGCATCGCAAGCAGAGCACCTCAGGATGACGGAGTCACATTCGGGTTCGCTGCACTCGAAACGGCGATGTGGATGTAGTCACGCCAGCCATTTCGGCACCCAGCGCTCCGGCCTTGGAGCGCGGGCGAGATCAGCCTTCGCTTCGGATAGCAGCGCAGGCTCGCCGTCGATGGTCGGGCGCACATCGTATTCGAAGCTCGGCATGACGCGGCCGTCGGCATAGAGGCCGAACTTCATCGCATACCATAGCCCGAGCTCGGGCTGCGCGCGGCGCATCTCCTCGCGCAGATCGCGCAGCAGGGATTCGATCGAGGCGGCTTGCTCGAACGGCTGCGGCCCGCGCGACAGGACGCGCGCCTCGTACTGCTTGCCGACGATCGCGACCTCGAAATGCGTCTTGTCCCAGGCGTTCTTGCCCTTGGGCAGATGCGCGGCAAGCCGCCAGCCGAGCTCGGCCATCAAGCGGTGATTGGCCCAATAGTCCTCGCGATCCCTGCTCCATTTTTCGACGAAGCCGCGGAAGTCGGGCAGGTCCGGCGCACCTTCTTCAGCTGTCGACTTGTCGCCAACCGGCTGCCCGGCGAGCCATTGCGCGAGCTCGACCGTCTGACACGCGACATCCTCATGCGGCCGCAGATCGCTCCAGGCGCGGTCGAAGGCCTGCGATGTGAGCTTGCCGAGCAAAGCATCGAGGCTCGGCGCGAGCAGTTCGTAGTGGCCCTCCGATCCCAGCCCCACGATCGGCGGATCGTCGCGGTCGAGACCGGCACCATACCAGCCACCCACGGCCGAGCCGTTCGCCAATCGCATGAACAGCGAGAACCTGTCGCGCAGGGGACTGCCGTCGACGATCGGCGCATGATCTGCGAACTGGCCTTGCAGCGCGAAGCAGCCGACGCTGCCCCAGGGACGTCCCTCGAGCCAGCCGGCAAAGTCGACCAGCAGCCGCGGCGTCTCGATCCCCGGCGGAAATGCGCCGCGAATGCTGTCGAGGTCGATCGGATAAGGCGTGTCGGACAAGGCTGAAAACTGTTTCGTTGGTCCCGCCCTCTTGGTCCGAGCCGCCGTGCGTCCGGTTCGAACCAATTCGCGTACCTCGATCACAAACGCGCCAGCGACGCGATGGTTTCTGCGCGGCGACAATGAAATGGCGGGAAACCAGCGGTATCCGGCGCGGACTATGCGCGCGCCGGTAACCGCGTCGGCCTCATTCGCACGCTTCGTCGTCTCGGCTGCCGCAGCGCTCCGCGCGAGACAGCCAGCGGAGCGTATTGTGACACTATAGTGCATTCACGCAGAGGTCACGGACTCGGCCTAACTCTGCCCGCGCTTTTCAACGCGAGCGAGGAACGAGGATGAGCCTCTCGGGTATGCTGCGCACACAGCGCTTCGACGATTACCGCTTCTACCACCAGAGCACCGTCAACCAGACACTGCATCTCTTCAGCGCCGTGATCTTCCTGTTCTGCTACGCGCTGCTGTTCGTAGACCCCGCGCTCGCCGGCATCGTCGGCTGGCTTGCGATGCTGACGCGGCAGACCGGGCATTTCTTCTTCGAGCCGAACGGCTATGATGCCGTCAACGACGTCAGCAACGAGTACAAGGAAGCGATCAAGGTCGGCTACAACCAGACCCGCAAGATCATCTTGCTCTTCGTCTGGGGCAGCGCGCCGATCGCGCTGTATTTCCATCCGACGCTGTTCGGACTTTTCGATGCGCCGGCCGGGCGTCTCGACTTCATCCGGCATGTCGGCACGCTCTGGCTCGCGATCGGTATCGGCGGCGGACTGGCGCGCATGCTCCAGCTCTTCGTCACGCGCGACCTCACGACCGGCCTGGTATGGGCGTTCAAGGTGCTGACCGACCCGTTCCATAACATCGCGCTGTACTGGAATTCGCCGCTCAAGCTGATGCGCGGCGAACTGATCGACACCGCGATAGCGGAGGCGGATTGGGGCGACGAAGACGCCGAGGAAGCCGCCCACCTGACCTGACCGATGCACGCGAGGCGCGGTGTTCGGCAAAACGCCCGCTTGACAAGCTCCCACAATCACATGTATTGCCGCGCCCCATGATCAACCGGACCAACCAGCGCACCGCCATGCTCCGTCGTCGCTCCCGCGACGATGAGAGGGTGCGCCATGTCCGACGACGCCGCTGAACCACTAGAATTCAGCTCAAGTCTTCGAGAAGGCCGCACCCGCAAGGTGCGGCCTTTCTGCTTTTTGCGCCCGTTTTCCACCCGCCTCCAGAGGAGATCGACATGACCACGCATCCGTATGACGCGCTGATGGACATCACCGCACGGCCCAAGACCGTGTTCGTCCGCGGCGCCGGCTCCTACCTCTGGGACGACAGCCGCAAGCGCTATCTTGATTTCGTGCAGGGCTGGGCCGTGAACTGCCTCGGCCACTCCCCGCCCGCGGTCGCTGACGCGCTTGGCGCGCAAGCCAAGCGGCTGCTGACGCCGAGCCCGGCTTTCTACAACGAGCCGAGCCTCAAGCTCGCGCAGGCACTCGTCGAGAACAGTGCTTTCGACCAGGTGTTCTTCGCCAACTCCGGCGCGGAGGCCAATGAAGGCGCGATCAAGCTGGCGCGCAAATTTGGCACCGTGCACAAGGGCGGTGCGTTCGAGATCATCAGCTTCGAAGGCGGCTTCCACGGCCGGACGCTGGCGACGATGTCGGCCTCGGGCAAGAAGGCGTTCGAGCCGCTGTTCGAGCCGAAGGTCGCAGGCTTCAAGAAGGCAAGGCTCAACGACATCGCCTCGGTCGAAGCGCTGATCAACGACAACACCGTGGCTGTGATGCTCGAGCCGATCCAGGGTGAATCCGGCGTGTGGCCCGCGACCGATCAGTTCCTGCAGCAGCTGCGCGCGCTGACCGCCGCGCACGGCCTGCTGCTCATCTTCGACGAGATCCAGACCGGCATGGGCCGGACCGGAAAACTCTTCCACTATGAGCACACCGGGATTGCGCCCGACATCATGACGCTCGGCAAGGGCATCGGCGGCGGCGTGCCCCTCGCCGCGCTGCTGGCGACCGAGCGCGCCTCCTGCTTCGAGCATGGCGACCAGGGCGGCACGTTCAACGGCAACCCTATCATGTGCGCCGCGGGCCTCGCGGTGCTCGAGGAGGTCGGCAAGCCGGACTTCCTGAAAGCGGTCACCGAGACAGGCCTCCTGCTCGAAAGCGAGTTGCAGAAAGTCTCGGCCCGGCATGGGCTCGGCGGCGTCCGCGGACGCGGGCTCCTGCTCGCGCTCGATCTCAAGCTGCCGATCGCGCCCGGTATCGTCGCGCAGGCGTTCGAGGCCGGCGTGCTCCTGAACGCGCCGCAACTCGACACGCTGCGCTTCATGCCGGCACTCAACGTCGCGAAGGCAGAGATCGCCGAGATGATCGATTGCCTCGACGGCATCCTGACCAAGGCCGGCGCGGCACGGCGGGTGGCCTAGATCGAGGGTGCAAGGTTCCGTAACTCAGGGGATAGAGCACCGCGTTGCGGGCGCGGAGGTCCGAGGTTCGAGTCCTCGCGGGACCACGATCATGACTGAGTCCAGCCGGCGTGCCGTCGCACGTGGCGCGCAACGGCTCGAACACGACTTCCCGTCACATGACGCGACGATGATGGGGCATGTCGCGGAAGAGGCGAAACCTGTCCTTCAGGATCCGCTCGCATTCGCAGGCCTCCCCGCGCAGTGCATCGATATCCCGGATGCGAATGGCCCCGCGCCTCCCCTCGATGATGCCTTTCGCCTCGAAATCGGAAAGGGCCTTCGACACGCTCGGCCGCCTCACGCCGAGCGCGGCCGCCATGACTCCGTGTGTCACGGGAATACGGTCGCCCCCGATGCGATCCTGGGCGAGCAACATCCAACGCGCAACGCGCTCGGGGATGTCGTGCCTTGCATTGCACAAGGCGATCTGCGCGTTCAGCGCAATCAACAGCTGGACATATCCCAGCATGTGTTCGCGAATCTCGGGGCTTTGATGCAGGATCTCGCGAAACGCGCCGGCTTCGATTCGTAGCGCACTGCCGGGAACGCGGACAATGCTCCTCTGGACCGTCTGCGCCGCACCAAGCACCAGCGATACGCCGACAAAGCCAAACTTCCCGACGACCGCCACTTCGACCAGACCGTCCTTCACCGTTCGCACCATACGCGAGACCACGCCGGACTCGATGAAGTATGCAGCGTCCGGATGGCGCAAAGCATCCTGGAGAATCTCGTTCCGCTTCAGCGGGACGGTCCTGAGATGCGGTCGAAGCAATTCGAATTGCGGCTCGGGCAAGGTCGCGAGGATCGCATTCTGCACCATGCAAGGCGTCGTATGCGCCCCGCCGACAAGTTTCGATGAAACGGGATCGAACATGTCCTACACCGGCCCCGGTATCGCAATCGGCAGATGGTCGTCTGCGAGACGGAGCGACCATCGACTTCGCCGCAAACTAGCCTTCGATCGCCGGGCTGCATTGTGACATAGTAGCGCAGGCGCGACACACGAAACTCCAGCGTGACCGAGAGCCGGCATCAACCGCTCACCCGCTTCATTCTCGGGACTGCGACCAGTGTGCCAGCGCACGCGTCGCGCCGGCATGCGCGCTCTCGCCGGATGACGTCAAAGCAAGAATTCGCTCTCGCGTGCGACTTCGCGCGGAATCGACCAGCATGGTGCCGGCCCAACGATAGACGTTGTTCTCCTTGACCTGCTGCCGCATCAGCTTCATCCGTTCGGCTTGCTCGTCCAGCGGCATGCTCATCGCACGCTTGATGGCGGCCGCGAGTTCCTCCGTGTCATAGGGGTTCACGATCAGGGCTTCCGACATCTCCCGCGAGGCCCCCGTAAAGCTGGAGAGAACGAGGACGCCGGCGTTGTCGTCGCGGGAGCTGACGAATTCCTTGGCGACGAGATTCATGCCGTCGTGCAGGCTGCTGACGACACAGACATCAGCGGCGCGAAACAGCTTGAGCACGTCGGACGCTTCATAGTGCCGCGCGACCAGTCGAATGGGAGTCTGCCGGCCCGGATGGCGAGCATTGATCGCATCGGCAAGGCTCTCAGCCTCGGCCTGTAGCCTGGAATACGTGTCGAGCTTACTCCGCGTCGGAGCTGCAACCTGAACGAAAGCGAGCCGCCCTTCCCAGGAAGGATCACGCGTCAAAAGCGCGTCGATCGCCCTCATGCGATCGGGAATTCCCTTGGTGTAGTCGAAGCGCTCGACGCCGACGATCAGCTTTGTTCCCTCGGCCAGATCGAACTCTCTGAAGACTTCCGCCCGACACCTCTCCCGTGCCGGCACGCTCGCGAGCGCGCTGGGAGGCCACTCGATCGAGATCGGATAGGCGCGAATCCTGGTTTCGTGCCCGCCAAGGCTGACTGCCTGCACCTCGCGGTCGATCCGGCTCTCCACGAAGCGATCGACGCACTCGATGAAATTGTTGCAGTGGAACTGGGTGTGAAATCCGAGAATCGTGCTCCCCAACATTCCCTCGATGATCTCCCGCCGCCACGGGCAGATGCTGAACGTCTCGGCGTTGGGCCAGGGGATGTGCCAGAACGAGATGATCGTCGCTTTCGGCAGACGCTGACGGATCATCTTGGGGACCAGGGCGAAATGATAGTCCTGGACGAGGACGACGGGATCTTCGGTTCGCGCCTCGGCGACGACGGCATCGGCGAAGCGTTGGTTTATCTCCCGATACATATGCCAGTCGCCACTTCGAAAGGCCGGTCGCACGAACACGATGTGACAGAGCGGCCACAACCCTTCATTGGCGAAGCCATAGTAATAGCCGTCCTGCTCTGCTTCGGATATCCACACACGTCGCAGAGTGTAGCTGGGTGCCCCCTCCGGAACCCTGATCCTGTCGTTCGCGTCGACGGTTTCCCGGTCCGCGCTGCCACTGCCGTGCGCGACCCATGTGCCGCCGCAGGCGCGCATGATGGGCTCCAGCGCGGAGACCAGCCCACTTGCCGGACGCTGGACGACAATTCCGTGATCCGTCCGGTTATGAATGTAGGGCTCGCGGTTCGAGAGGACCAGAACCTCGGCGCCCGGCAACACGCCATGGAGCAGGTCCTGCACTGCTTTCGGAGTCCAGTCGATCTGATGCGCCACGCTGAAATCTTCGGTCCGCCGCAGCAGCTTGTGAATCTCGCGATCAAGCGCCGACCCGGTTGCCGGAGGATGCTTCCGCGCCGTCCCCAGACGAACCTCGTCGACCGCGCGCCTGAGTGAACTCATCCAGCTTCTGAGCATGAACACGGCAAAGATGATCGAGCCGACGGTCAAAACCAGCACGACACCGGCCAGGGAGGCCAGCAAATAGGCCACGACCTGGCTCGAGCGCGCGCTGGCAAAGCTCAAGTCGGTCAGGATCACGAGATAGGATCGGCCCTTGGAACCGTTGACGGGAAATGCCGCGACGAGAATTCGTCGGCCGCCGACAGCGATGTCCGCAAAGCTCTCGTTTTCCGATCTCGCGATCTTGTCGCAGCCGAAATTCGGCGGCATTTCCGGCGTCGGCGCGACCAGCGCGCCCGCGTAGCTGCAAAAGCCGACCGCGAGAATCTTCTTGTCCTGCGCAACGCGCCCAAACAGATCGCTCAGGCGGTCCCAGGACTGATCCTCGACGTCTCGATCGAGGAAGGGCTGGATCGCATTGAAGACAAGCCGCGAACGCGCCTCCACATCGCTGCGCGACCATTGCTGAACGACTCCACCCGTGAACGGAGAGATGCCGAACGCAACGATCAGGGCGACGGCAACGCCGAACACGCCGAAGCGGAGGAAATCCCTGAGCCGGATCGGCATGACTTCAATGCGACCGGTTCTTGACCGTGACTGCGGCATTGATCAGCGATGTCGGCGCACACAGTCCATAGATGACGGAGGACAAGGTCACGACCCCTTCCGGAATTTGAACGCGTCGGCGAATGAGCCGATCCTGCGAGGTTTCGAGTGAACGAGGTTCGTGACTGCAATAAGATGGTGCGAGTACACCTCCACCAGTTGCTCGATCAACATCCGGTTCTGATCGGGCACGCCTTCAAGGCGGTAGATTTCGTCGGTGCAGGACAACAGCTCGGAGGCGCAAAGGCGACTCAAGGCCTCTGCTGCGTCCGACTTGCTGATGTACAGCCGCTCCGCGAGCCGTGTGGCGCTCCACTGCGATCGAGGATCGGATCGAATGAGAAGAAGCGCCTCGATCTGTGCCACGGAATCGATCCGCTCCAAGATGAAGTCGCGCAACTCCTCGGAAACGTACTGATCTGCCATTGCGAGCGTGCGAGCATTGCGTTTCATGACCAAGGGCGTACGGCCCACGCCTATCGACGGGCGTAGGCCTAGTTCTTGACCGAGTCCGAGGGCCTTTCGGAGTTGCACGCAAGACAAACGGATCGCACGACGATGCGCCCCGCGACCGCCCGCCGTTCGTGCAAATGCGGCGTCCGCGCTGAGCAGACCACGCATTGCGCCTCAGGATGTTTGAATTCGGATTTTGCAGTGTTTGACATATTGCCCCCGCAACAGATCGTCGGCATTCCACCCGCCACAATCAGGATCGAATCGTGGCCGCCCCGAGAACTTGATGCGCCGCAAAAGCGGATACAATCGGGCACAGGATGCGAACGGTCCGATACCGTACCGACAAATCGCCGTATTGCGGGTGCGCGCGCCGGCGCCTCAGGGCTTCAGGATCGAAGCCCCCGTGGTCTTGCGGCTTTCGAGATCGATATGCGCCTTGGCGGCGTCCTTGAGCGCGTAGGCGTGGTTGATCGGAACGTGCAGCTTGCCGTTGATGACGGCGGCGAACAGCGTGTCGGCGCCCTCCAGCAGCTCCTTGCGCGTGCCGACATAGTCGTTGAGCTTGGGCCGCGTCGCGAACAGCGAGCCGTGATTGTTCAGCTCGGCGATCGAGAATGGCGGCACCGGACCTGAGGCATTGCCGAAGGAGACGAACATGCCGCGCGGTTTCAGGCAGGACAGCGACCCCGGAAAGGTGGCCTTGCCGACGCCGTCATAGACGACGTCGCAGCCCTCGTTGCGGCTGATCTGCTTCACGCGGGCGACGAAATCCTCCTCGTTGTAGAGGATGACGTGATCGCAGCCATTGGCCTCCGCAAGCTCGGCCTTCTCGCGCGAGCCGACCGTGCCGATGACATGCGCGCCGAGCGCCCTCGCCCATTGGCAGGCAAGCAAGCCGATGCCGCCGGCGGCTGCATGAATCAGCACACGGTGATGCGGCTCGACCTTGAAGGTCTTGTGCAGGAGATACCAGACCGTCAGCCCCTTCAGCATCAGCACGGCGCCTTGCTCGTAGGTGATGTGGTCGGGCAGCTTGACAAGCTTCTCCCAGGGGATGTTGCGCTCGCCGGTATAGGCGCCGAGATTGTGATAATAGGCGACGCGGTCGCCGGGATGAAAATTCGTGACGCCCGCCCCGACCGCGACGACCTCGCCCGAGGCCTCGTTGCCCGCGATGAAGGGCAGCCCCGGCGCCTTGTAGAGGCCGGTGCGGTAATAGACGTCGATGAAGTTGAGGCCGACCGCATGCTGGCGGATGCGCACCTCGCCCGGCCCGGGCGCCGGCACGTCGACGCTCTCATAGACCAGGGCCTCGGGGCCTCCGACCTTGTGCACGCGGATGGCTTTGGTCATCATTTGACCTCCTCTTCTCGCGGCTGAGCGAAAGCCATCGCGCCAGCCTTGTCAACTCGGGGCCGGCCGCAACGATCAAGCAGACGACTTGCCGGCCTTCCTGCGGTTGCGCTTGGCCAGCACGTTGAAGAATTCCACCGCCGCCGAAAATACAATCGCGAAATAGATGTAGCCGCGTGGAATGTGAAACGCCAATCCGTCCGCGACCAGCGCGACGCCGATCAGCACCAGGAACGCCAGCGCCAGCATCTTCGTCGTCGGATGCTCCGCGACGAATCGCGACACCGGGCCCGACGAAATGTACATGATCAGGCATGCGATCACGACGGCAGCGACCATGATCTCGATGTCCTGCGCCATGCCGATCGCGGTGATGATCGAGTCCAGCGAGAACACGATGTCGATGACGACGATCTGGACGATCACCCAGAAGAAGGCGCTCCCGCCGGACTTGTGGTCGCCCTCGCCGTCATCGGCCTCGACCTCGGCGTGAATCTCGTGCGTCGCCTTGGCGATCAGGAACAGGCCGCCGCCGATCAGGATGAGGTCGCGCCAGGAGAAGTCGTAACTTGCAAACGAGAACACCGGCGCAGTCAGGCCGATCAGCCAGACCAGCACGCTGAGCAGGAGGATGCGGAACACCAGCGCCAGCGCGAGCCCGATCTGGCGGGCGCGGTACGCCTGCTGCTCCGGGATGCGCGAGACGATCACCGAGATGAAGATGACGTTGTCGATGCCGAGCACGATCTCGAGCGCCGTCAAGGTGAGCAGCGCGGCCCAGGCTTCCGGGCTGGTCAACAGATGCATCACGCCAAGGATCTCGCCAAGGATCTCATCAGGCGGATCAAGGCGTCGCTGAAGCTGATCCAGAGCGCGATGGCGCAGAGCACGACGGTCACGCCGGTGCCGACGCGGAAATCCATCGCCAGCGTGTAGAGACCGAGCACCGCCCAGATCGCGATCAGCGACATCGTCAGCCAGCGCAGCCGCACGACGCGGACCGGATGCAGCACGTGGAACGGCACGAAGGTCAGCACGACGAGTGCGGCCACCAGCAGCGTCGACCAGAGCGGCGGCCAGTGCAGCAGGAACAGATAGAACGCCGCCGCGTTCCACAGCGCCGGAAAACCGCGGAAATGATTGTCGTCGGCCTTCATGCGCAGATCAGCGAAATATAATGCGCTGGTGACGATGATGGCGACGCCGAGCAAGGGAGCTGCGACCGGCAGCAACAGCCCGCTCGCCACGATCGCGTAGGCCGGCACGAAGACATAGGTGACGAAGTCGACCACGAGATCGAGCACGTCACCCGACCAGTTCGGCTGCACGTTCTTGACGTCGAGCCGGCGCGCGATCGGCCCGTCGATCGCATCGATGATGAGGGCGACGCCCAGCCACTGAAACATCGCGGACCAGTGCTCGCGCACGGCCTCCAGCATCGCCAGGAGCGCGATCGCCGCGCCGAACGCGGTGAAGATGTGCACCGAGAAGGCTGCGGCGCGGATCGCCGGTCTCGGCTTCAGGGAATCCTGCTGCGTATCCATGGCTTCTGCTATCAGAATGCGACCGGTTTGCACATCCGCCATTGCGGCGCACGATCGCACAATTCGCCATAAAATCAGGGAAATATAGGTGGGCTTGAATTTGCCGCCCGGCGTGTCAAATGTCGTTCCATGACAGACGCATCGACATTCCATGACGCGGCCGTGATCGGCGGCGGACCTGCCGGCCTTGCCGCGGCAATCGCCCTGGCGCAGGCGGGTGCCCGGACTGCACTGGTGGCGCGCCGCGTTCCCTATGCCGACAATCGCACCACCGCATTGCTCGGCGCCTCCATCGATCTATTGGAAAGCCTCGACGTCTGGTCGCGCTGCAGGGACAAGGCGGCTGCGCTGGAAGTCATGCGCCTGGTCGACGACACCGGCCGGTTGTTCCGCGCGCCGGAGGTGCGCTTCTCCTGTCACGAAATCGGCCTCGACGCGTTCGGCTACAACATCGACAACCGCTCGCTGATGCTGGCGCTGGAAGAGCGCGCGGGCGAGCTGCCCAACCTCGTCCGCTTCGACGACGAGGCCGAGAGCGTCGTCATCGAAGCCGACGACGTCGCGGTGCGCACGGCCTCCGGACAATTTCTCTCGGCCCGCCTGGTGGTCGGCGCCGACGGCCGGCACTCGCTGTGCCGCGAGGCCGCCGGCATCGAGGTGACGCGGCGCGAGCTGAACCAGACCGCGCTGACCTTCAACGTCGGCCACGCACGGCCGCATCGCAATGTCTCGACCGAGTTCCACACGCCGCACGGGCCTTGCGTGTTCGTGCCCCTGCCCGGCGACCGCTCCAGCATCGTCTGGGTCTCGGCGCCCGCGGACGCCGAGCGGCTTCGCGGCTTGAGCGACGAGCAGCTGTCCGGCGCGATCGAGAAGCAGTCGCATTCGATCCTCGGTCGCATGACAGTCGAGCCCGGCCGCAACCTGTTCCCGCTCGCGATCGAACGTCCAAAATCCTTCGGCTGCGACCGCATCGCGCTGGTCGGCGAAGCCGCCCATGTGGTTCCGCCGATCGGTGCCCAGGGCCTCAATCTCGGCCTGCGCGACGCCGCCGACATTGCCCGGCTCGCGAACGATGCCATCGCCTCTGGGCAGGATCCCGGCGCGGACGAAATCCTCAGGCGTTACGACCGTGCGCGGCGGCCGGACATTTTGAGCCGCACCTTTGCGATCGACATCGCCAACCGCTCCTTGCTCAACGATTTCCTGCCGCTCCAGCCGGTCCGCGCCGTCGGCATGCACCTGCTCGGCGCCATCGGCCCGCTCCGGCGTTTTGCGATGCGCGAAGGCTTGACGCCGACCTGGCGGCGATAAGCCTCCTCACGGAAATGCCAGCCGTCCGGTCTGGAGCAGCCACATCACGCTGGTCAGCGTGACCACCGAGGCGAAGGTGCCGAGCAGCACCGCGACGGAGGCGGACTCGATCCAGGCATCGTTCTGCCGGGCGATCACGAACACGTTCAGCGCCGGCGGCAGCGAGGCCATCAGCACGGCGGTGGCCGCCCAGGGCTGTGCGAACGGACCGAACGCCAGCATCAGGCCGAACGCTGCGAGCGGATGAATCAGGAGCTTGACCGCGATCACAGCAGGCACTTCCCACGGCACCCGATCGAACGGACGCAGCGCCACGGTCACACCGAGCACGAACAGCGCGGTCGGAGCGGCTGCGTTCTGGAGGAAGGTAATGGTGCGGTCGAGCGCGACCGGCAGCTCGATATGCAGTGCAGCCACAGCCGCGCCGAAGCAGGCGGACATGATCAGCGGGTTGAGCACGATCTGCTTCAGCACGACGCCGAAAGCGTGCACGAGCGAAGGATGGTCGCGGTCGGAGAGCTCGATCAAGAGCGGCACGATCGTGAACAGGAAGATGCTGTCGCAGCAGAAGATCAGCGCCGTCGGCGCCGACGCCTTCGGCCCCAGCACCGCGAGCGCCAGACCCGGCCCCATGTAGCCGATATTGCCGTAGCCGCCAGACAGACCCGCGAGCGTCGCCTCGCGCAGCGTCAGCCGGCCCAAGACCTTGCCGACGACCAGCGCCAGCGTGAACGCGGCAACCGTCGACAGCGTGGTCGCGATCAGGAATGGCGGGTTATTCAATTCCGAAAACGGTGTCTTCGACATGATCGCGAACAGCAGCGCCGGCAGCGACACGTAGAGTAGGAAGAAGTTCATCCAGGCGAGGCCCGATTCCGGGAGGGATTTGACCTTGCCGCAGGCGAAACCGACGAAGATCAAGCCAAAATAAGGCAACGCCAGATTGAGGATATCGACCATTGATGAAGTGTTTTCTGAAGGCTTGGGGGCTATCCGCCCCGGAATCGAAGGTTAATTCCAGACGAGGGCACTAGCATCGGCCACAATCCTGGTCTATCGACGGGGAATGATTAAAGCGCGGACCGCGAAATTCCAGATCGGACAGGTCGTTCGCCACCGGATCTTCTCGTTCCGGGGGGTGATCTTCGACATCGATCCGGAATTCAACAACACCGAGGAGTGGTGGCTGTCGATCCCCGAGGAGGTGCGGCCCAACAAGGACCAGCCGTTCTATCACCTGCTCGCGGAGAACGCGGAATCGGAATACGTCGCCTATGTCTCGGAGCAGAACCTGTTGCCGGACGATTCCGGCGAGCCGGTCCGGCATTCCCAGGTCGCCGAGATCTTCATCAAGGACAAGGCCGGCGGCTATCGCCCCCGCAACTCATCACTGAACTGATCGTCGCCGGTGGGCGGCTAGCAAAAAAGGCGCTCGAAACGAGCGCCTTTTTCATATTGGAATCTGGCCTGATTACTTCTGTGCAGTCGGAGGTGCCCCGGGCGCGCCACCCTGCTGCTCGAGCTTCTTGCGCTGCTCGTCGGCCTTCTTCTGAAGTTCTTCCTGAAGCTTCTTCTGGTTTTCCTCGAACACCTTTGGGTCGGTCGGCGGACCGTCATAGGCCTTCTGGAATTCGCCGGCGAGCGGCAGCGGCAGGGTCAGCGGCGCGCCGTTGGCGTTGATCGCCTGGACAACGAGATTCTGGCCCTTCTTCATGTTGTTGATGAGCTCGGGCGAGGCCTCGTAGTCGGACATGCAGCCGTTCTGGAAGCAGATCACATACGGGCTCTGCAGCGGCGGATTATTGTCGACGATGATGCGGGTGCCGTGCACGAGTTGCATGCCGAGCGGCAGCGTCACGCGCAGGATCTTCTTGGGCTCGCCTTCCGGCTCGATGATGACGGCGGCAATGACCGGCTGGCCCGACTCGATGCGGCCGTCCTTGCCGGTGAAGCAGACCTGCTTGGCGTTGGCGTCCTGGCCCTTGAGGCAGAACTTGGTCCAGGGCGCGTAGATCAGCTGGATCTGCTGGTCAGCGGGCTGGGCCGCGCCCTGCTGCCCGGGAGCGCCCTGGGCGGGAGCCTGCTGGGCCTGCGGAGACGCTGCCGGTGCCGGAGCCTTGGGGGCAGCCTTGGGAGCCGCTTTCGGGGCCGGAGCCGCCTTGGGTGCGCCCGGGGCTGGCGCAGGGGTCTGGGCCTCGGCGGCAAACGGAATGGCCAACGCCGTCGCCGTCAACAGGGCGAGAAGTCGCCCGCGCGGCCGGACGGACGCGGCCAAGTAACGGAAATTCATTGCGGAAAACCCTTTCTGAACGGGAAGTGCCCGAACCGCTCCGAAGCGCCGAACCTGGCCGCCTTGGGCGCGGCTCTCTCCCCGTCAATTGAGGCGGATAGGTGACGGGCTCGACGCTCTTGCGCGATTGCCCGCCTTTTAACGTGGCCGACGAAAAGATCAATGCCGACAACCGCCTTTGGCCGGCTTGGCGCCAACGCCCCACCAAATTCCCTGTGATAGGATTCAGTCCCGCCGGTCGTCGAATCACCGTGTGCCGATGTTCATGTTCCAGCGCCTCCTCGAAGGCTTCGGCGTCCGCCTCTGCGTCCTCGCCCTCGCCCTCGCCCTTGCTGTGGTCACCGGACTTTCGGCAGGCGCCGCCCGGGCTGAGGAGGTTCATGCCATCGCCATGCACGGCAAGCCGGCGATGCCGGCCGACTTCACCCACATGCCCTACGCCAACCCCGACGCCCCCAAGGGGGGCCGCTTGACCTGGGGGATTCTCGGAACCTTCGACAGCCTCAATCCCTTCATCGTGAGAGGATTGGCCGTGCAGCAGATGCGAAGCTACGTGGTCGAGAGCCTGCTCGCACGCGGCAATGACGAGCCGTTCACGCTCTATGGCCTGCTCGCCAGGACGGTCGAAACCGACGACGAGCGGAGCTTCGTCACCTTCCGCCTCGATCCGCGCGCCCGCTTCTCCGACGGCAAGCAGGTAACGGCCGAGGACGTGCTGTTCTCCTGGCAGCTGCTGCGCGACCACGGCCGCCCCAACCACCGGCAGTACTACGCCAAAGTTGCCAAGGCCTGGGCGACCGATCCCCTCACCGTCCGCTTCGATCTCACAGGCGCCAACGACCGCGAACTGCCGTTGATTCTCGGCCTGATGCCGGTCCTGCCGAAGCACGCAGTCGACGTCGCGGCCTTCGAGGAGACGACGCTGACGGCGCCGGTCGGCTCGGGCCCTTATCGGGTGACAGCCGTGAAGCCCGGAGCCAGCGTGACGCTGACCCGCAATCCCGACTATTGGGGCCGCGACCTCGCCATCAATCGCGGGCTCTACAATTTCGATGAGATCCGGCTCGACTATTTTCGCGAGGCCAACGGCCAGTTCGAAGCCTTCAAGCGCGGCCTCTACGATTTTCGCATCGAGCACGAGCCGCTGCGCTGGCACGACGGCTACGATTTTCCGGCCGCACGGAGCGGCGAAGTGATCCGCGACACCGCCAAGCCCGGCGTGCCGCAACCTTCCGAATTCCTGGTGTTCAACACCCGCCGTCCGATCTTCGCCGACATCCGGGTGCGCCAGGCCCTGACGCTGCTGTTCGATTTCGAGCTGGTCAACCGCAATTACTTCTTCGGGCTCTATTCGCGCGCTGCCGGCTATTTCGCCGGCTCGGACCTGTCGGCCTATGGCCGCCCGGCGGATGCACGCGAACGCGAGCTGCTCAAGCCATTCGCCGCACGGATTCCGCCCGATATCATGGATGGCAGCTATCGCCTGCCGGTCACCGACGGTTCGGGCCGCGACCGCACGACGCTGCGCGCCGCGCTGAAGCTGTTGTCGGAGGCCGGCTACGATCTCGACGGCACCGTGCTGCGCAATCGCGCGACCAAGGCGCCCTTCACCTTCGAGATCATGGTGTCGACCCGCGACCAGGAGCGCATCGCGCTCGCCTTCCAGCGCGACCTCAAGCGCGCCGGCATCGAGCCGACCGTTCGCTCGGTCGATCCCGTGCAGTTCGACCAGCGCCGGCTCGCTTACGAGTTCGACATGATCCAGAACCGCTGGGACCAGTCGCTCTCGCCCGGCAACGAGCAATATTTCTATTGGGGCAGTGCCGCCGCGGACAATCCCGGCACGCGCAATTACATGGGCGCCAGGGATCCCGCGGTGGATGCCATGATCGCCGCCCTGCTGGAGGCCCGTGAACATACGGATTTCGTCCCGGCGGTGCGGTCGCTCGACCGCGCTCTGATCGCGGGCTTCTACACAATCCCGCTGTTTAACGTATCGGAGCAATGGATCGCGCGCTGGAATCGGATAGAACGGCCCAAGGCCACCTCGCTCTCGGGCTATTTGCCGGAGACCTGGTGGGCGAAGGGGCAGCCGCAAGCTCATCAGGCAAAGTGACGCCGTGAACCAGCCAGCAATATCGCCGACGCTCGACACGCTGTTTCAGCGCACGCTGATGCGGCAGCCGCACGCGCTCGCTCTGCTCGATCCCCTCAACAAGGCGCGCGTGACCGGGCACCAGCCGCGGCGGATGACCTATGCCGAGGCCGACACGGCCATCGAGGCGCTGTCGGCACATTTCGTCGAATCGGGCCTGCCGGCCAACTCCGTCATCGCGATCCAGCTGCCGAATACCGTCGAGTTCGTGCTCACCGTGCTCGCCGCCCATCGCGCCGGCCTCGTCGTCGCGGTGCTGCCGCTGCTCTGGCGGCATGCGGAACTGACCGCCGCGCTCAACCGCACCGCTGCGCGCGCCATCGTCACCATGAGCACGGTCGACGGCGTCAGCTATGCCGACCTGGCGATGCATGCGGCCGCCGAAGCCTTCTCCATCCGTCACGTCTGCGGCTTCGGAGGCGATCTGCCGGAAGGCATGGCGTCGCTCGACGACGTCCTCGCGCGCCCGCCCGGCCTGACGCGCGCCGTGATCCAGGACGGCCGCAAGGCGGCGATGATCTCCTTCGACGTCACCGCCGAGGGCTTCCGTCCGGTGCCGCGGCCGCATTTCAGCCTGATCGCCGGGGGGCTCGCCATGTCGCTGGAGGCCGACATCCGGCAGGGAGCCACCGTGATGGCGGCGTTCGCCCCGATGTCGTTCGCGGGCCTCGCCTCCTCGCTCGCTGTATGGCTGCTCTCGGGCGGCACGCTGGCGCTGCATCACCCTTTCGAGAACGAGGTGCTGGAGCAGCAGATCAACGCGCACGAATGCGAGGTGCTGATTGCGCCGGCGCAGCTCGCGTTGCGGCTCGGTGACGCCGACCTCGCGGCACGGATGCCCTCGTTGCGCAACGTCATCGGCCTGTGGCGCGCGCCCGAGCAGGTCGCGGCGAGCGATGCCTGGATCGCGCCGCATGCGCCGCTGACCGACGTCTATCTGTTCGGCGAGGCCGGACTGTTCGGCACCCGCCGCGGCGAGGACGGCATGCCGGTGCCGGTCATGCCAGGGCCGCACGGCGCCCCGCGCGAGCAGTCGGGCTCCTCCATTGCCGGGGAAATCCTGCTGACGCCGAAGGGCACGCTCGGCCTGCGCGGCGCGATGGTGCCGATCGCGGCCTACGCCCCGCCGCAGCCGGTCGGCGAGACGCTGACCGCGCAGCCGCCGCGCGACTATGTCGACACCGGTTACGCCGCGCGGCTCGACCGACCGAGCGGCGCGATCTGCATCACTGCGCCGCCCTCCGGCATCATGGCCGTCGGCGGCTACCGCTTCCTCTCCAACGATCTCCAGGAATGGGCGCGCCGGCTCGGCCAGGGCGCCCTGCTCACGGCGCTGCCCGACCGCCTCTCGGGTCACCGGCTGGCGGGACGCGCCCAGGACAATGCCCGCGCCCGCGAAGCGCTCAGCGAGCTCGGACTTAACCCCCTGATGGTCGAGGCCTTTCGCGACCGCTCCGGCTCGGTCTAGGCATAGTTTTGCCCGTTCCGTTGACGCTGCATTAAGGCGGCCGAACTAGGCTGCGCGGCATCTGTCGCGTGATCAGAGTTTGTCGATGTCCCAGGCGGGCCCGATCCTGTTTGTGTCCGATGCCCAGCGCCCCGCCTTCGTGGCCGCGCTGGACGAGGCCCGGCTCTTTCCCGTCGTCGACACCGATTGGGCCAGCGCGGCGCGCGCGGTCGACGAGGTGCAGCCGGCCGCGGTTCTCGCTGCGATGCATGCCGAACACGAGCCGCCTGTGACGGCGCTCGCAAAGAAGATCGCCGACCAATCGCCTTACGTTCCCTTTGTGACCCTGGATGCGGCGGGCATGCTGCCGCACAACGCGCTGCCCTTCTCCTCGCACGGCGGCAATCCCGAGCGCCTGATCGCGCGGCTCCGCGCCGCGTTACGCGTGCGCACACTGCATGCAACGGTTCTGCGCCGGCTGCCGGAAGCGAAGCTCGCGCTGCCGGAGGGCGATCCCGCACGCGATGCCACCGTGCTCCTGATCGGTCGCGGCGCAGCCTATCCCGCGCTCTCCGTCGCGCTGGGCGAGCGCTTCGGCGTGGTCGGCGCGCTCTCGATCGAGGCCGCCGCAAAGCATCTCAATACCCGCGACCTCGACGGCGTCGTGCTCGCCGAAGGTTTTACCGCCCGCGTGACGGATGCATTCCTCACAGTGCTGGCCGAGGACGCCCGCTTCCGCAGCCTGCCCGTGGTTGTCACCGCCCACCAGCTGACGCAGGCCTACGACCTTCCCAATCTCGAGCTGATCCCCGGCGAGCCTGCGAAGGTCGCCGCCAATGCGTTGCCCTTGATTCGTCAGCATGCGATGGAAGCGCAGCTGAGCCGCACGCTGCGCTCGATCGATGCGGGCGGCTGGCTCGATCCGCGCAGCGGCCTGCTCACGGTCGAGGCCTTTGCCCGCGATTTTGCCAAGGCGGTCGAGCAGGCGCTTGCCCGCGGCGGCGGCCTCTCGGTCGCGCGCTTCGCTTTCGATCCCGGCAATTCCCGTGCCCAGCTCGATGCCGCACGGATTCTCAGCCGCCTGATGCGGCAGATGGATTTCGGTACGGCGCAGAAGGACGGTTCAGTGATCGTCGTGTTCGCGGAGACCGACTTCCGCACGGCGCACATGATCGCCCGCCGTCTGTCGGCGGTGATGCGGCACACGTCCAATGGCAAGCACGAGATGCGCAGCGATCCCGTGGTCAGTGTGGATTCGCTGTCCCCGTCGGATACGGCGCGGTCGCTGCTGGCGCGACTATCGGCGGATGCGTCGCGGGCGGCATCCTGAAGCGCGATGCGATTACATCGGCGGCATCACGAGCCTGATCTCGCCGTTCTCGACCTTCCCCAGCGCGAGAGCGTCGCGGGCCATCTTCTCGACGATCGGCCAGTTCGCGAGAAGATATCGCTGCGCCTGCATCTTGGTCGGCAAGTTCGTCTGCAGGATGCAGTTCTGCCGCCTATTCCCATTCGCGATCTGGAAGGCCACGGCTTGCGGGCCCTCGCTCAGCTCTTGTTCGGTAGGATCGGGAAACTTGCGCATGCAGCACCTGCTCCCGGTCAGCGAACCGCCGGAAGGATCTTGAACGCCTGACTGGAAACAGATGGGCCTTCGGCGATCGTCGGCGCATTCGCCCGGTTTCGGTCAAGGACGGGGCGCGTGTTGCGGACCGCTTCGGTCAGCATCTCCCGGAGTTCGGCCTTGGATCTGGGTGCTTGTCGCGGACTGGACTTCTGCCAATGTGTCATACCCCTATATGGGTATCGCCCGCGCTAAACGCCACCATTCGCCGTCGATTTCGCGTGGACCGGTTGGGCGGGAGTGACCAGGAGAAAGCTGACGGAGTCGCTCAGGAGTTCGTGGGCCCGGTCGACAATGTCCTCCAGAGAGATCGTCTTCGCGAACATGCGCTGCGCTTCGGCCAGCAGTTGGTCGCGAGTCGGCACGCTGGGCAGACGCAAGTCGGCACGCTGCTGCAACAGAAGGAGCGCGTCCCGCAGCGACAATTCGGTTTCATGAATCGATGTCTTGATCGCCGACGCGATGTGTTCGGGATTGAAGCGGCCGGCAAGCTGCTCGGCCGCTTGCCTTATTGCGCGCGATCCCAGCCGATGCTCGTTGCGCAGAACCTGCATGGGTGGCGTCTTCAGATCCCAGACAATTCCGAGCCAGGACATCGCCACCAGAACATAATAGGTCAGATCGATTTCGTACCAGTAGAAGCCCTGCCGGGCGCTGGCCTGGTAGGCGTGGTGGTTGTTGTGCCACCCCTCGCCCATCGTCAGGAATGCGAGCAGCCAGTTGTTTCGGGAGTCATCGCCCGTCACATACCGTTTGCGTCCATGAACATGCGCGAGCGAGTTGATGCAGAACGTGGCGTGATACAGAACCACGGTGCTCCAGAGGAATCCGACCACGAGTCCGGACCAGCCGCCGATGAGGAAGCAGAGCCCCGCGAGCACGACCGCCGGCAAAAGCTCCAGTCGGTGCAGCCACATCAACTCGGGATACGACGCCAGATCCGACACTTTCACCAGGTCGGTCCCGTCGTGCTGCCGATAGAAGATCCAGCCGACATGGCTGTAGAGGAAGCCCTTGTGCCGGGGCGAATGCACATCCTGCGCAGTGTCCGAGTGAAGGTGATGATGGCGGTGCTTGGCGGCCCACCACAGCACGCTCTTCTGGGCGCTGCTCTGGGCAAGGAAGGCAAGGACGAATTGGAACACCCGGCTCGTCGCGTAGGCTCGGTGCGAGAAGTACCGGTGATATCCGGCCGTGATCGCAAACATGCGCAGCCAATACAGCGCGACGCAAAGCCCGGCCGCCTGCCACGAAACACCCGACCAGATCGCCGCAACACATCCGACGTGGATCAACAAGAACGGCAGAACCTGCGGATACATGACGTCGTCATGTTCCTCATCTGACTCGATATTCGCAGACACGCTCGAACCTCAGCTGTTGCGGTGGGCGGACCACCGCGCATGCAGTGTAAAAAACCCGCGGCCGGTAAACCAGTCGCGGGTCGCAAAAACCTGAAGCTCTGCCAATACATCCATGGTCAAAGCGACAGGCGCCGGCTGCGGCAGCTTATGCCGCGCGCAGATTGTCCGCAGCAGACTTGCCGGTCCGGCGGTCTGCAACGACGTCGAAGGAAACCTTCTGACCCTCGTTGAGGGAACTCATGCCGGCACGTTCAACCGCGCTGATATGAACGAAAACATCCTGGCCTCCCTCGTCCGGCTGAATGAAGCCGAAACCCTTTTGGCCGTTGAACCACTTCACAGTTCCCGTCGTCATGGGGAGCGTCCTTTGAGATAGATAAGTCTTTAGAGCCGCACAGAAGTGCGGTCAGCGAATTCGAGATCTGGAGGGAGGGTCATCAGTCAGGCGCGCAAATAGCGGCGAGGCCAAGTCGTTCGGCCGAAACTCGAAGATTTGAACATGGCTATTTATTGGTCATTCCGCAAGTGACGATATGTCGCCCCCTTCGGGCCCAAGTGCGGTGCGCTGCGCCGCACTTGGCTGAACGTAACCGCTTACGCCGCCTTCTTGCTCTCGGCGAGCTGCGCCAGTTGCCGCATGATCTCCGTCGTGCCGGCGAGGCGCTCTTCCGGGGTTTCCCAGTCCTGCAGGAACACAACCTTCATGTCGGGCCGCACCTTGGCGGCCTGGCCGTGGCTGCGGATGAAGGTGACGAGGCGGTCGGGATAGGCGAAGGAATTGTCGCGGAAGGCAATGACGGCCCCCTTCGGACCGGTATCGATCTTCTCGACATTGGCCCTGCGGCAGAACGCCTTGATCGCGGCGACCTTGAAGAGATAACGCACCTCGTCCGGCAGCACGCCGAAGCGGTCGCGCATCTCGGCGCCAAAGTTCTCGATCTCGTCCTCGGTGTCGAGATCGGCGAGGCGCCGGTACAGCGACAGCCGCACCGAGAGGTCGCTGACATAGTCGTCCGGAATCAGCACGGGCATGCCGATGGTGATCTGCGGCGACCAGCGGTCGGCGGCGGGCTCGGAGACGCCGGCCTTGAGGTTGACGATCGCCTCCTCCAGCATCGATTGATAGAGCTCGAAGCCGACCTCCTTGATGTGGCCGGACTGCTCCTCGCCGAGCAGATTGCCGGCGCCGCGGATGTCGAGATCGTGGGATGCGAGCTGGAAGCCTGCGCCCAGCGTCTCCAGCGATTGCAGCACGGTGAGCCGGCGCTCGGCCTGCGCCGTGATCTTCTGCTGCGCCGGCAGCGTGAACAGCGCATAGGCCCGCAGCTTGGAGCGGCCGACGCGGCCGCGGAGCTGGTAGAGCTGGGCCAGGCCGAACATGTCGGCGCGATGCACGATCAGCGTGTTGGCGTTGGGAATGTCGAGGCCGGACTCGACGATCGTGGTCGACAACAGAATGTCGAACTTGCCGTCGTAGAACGCGGTCATGATGTCCTCGATCACGGCGGGCGGCATCTGGCCGTGCGCGACCGCGACCTTCATCTCCGGCACGTTCTTGTCGAGGAAGTCCTTGACCTCGGCGAGGTCGTCGATGCGCGGCACGACGTAGAACGCCTGGCCGCCGCGATAGCGCTCGCGCAAGAGCGCCTCGCGAATCATCAAGGGATCGTGCGGAGCGACGAAGGTGCGCACCGCGAGGCGATCCACCGGGGGCGAGGCAATGATCGAGAGTTCGCGGACGCCGGTGAGCGCCAGCTGCAGCGTACGCGGGATCGGCGTCGCCGACAGCGTCAGCACGTGCACCTCGGCGCGCAGCGCCTTCAGCCGCTCCTTGTGGCTGACGCCGAAATGCTGCTCCTCGTCGACGATGAGCAGGCCAAGGTCGCGGAATTTGATCGCCTTGCCGAGCAGCGCATGAGTGCCGACGACGATGTCGACGGAGCCGTCGGTGAGCCCCTTCTTGACCTGGTTGAGCTGTTTCGTGGGGATCAGGCGCGAGGCCTGGGCCACATTGACCGGGAATCCTTTGAACCGCTCGCTGAAGGTCCGGTGGTGCTGGCGCGCGAGCAGCGTGGTCGGCACCACGACCGCAACCTGCTTGCCGTCGAGCGCGACCGCGAAGGCGGCGCGCAGCGCGACTTCCGTCTTGCCGAAACCGACGTCGCCGCAGATCAGCCGGTCCATGGGCCGGCCCTTTTCGAGATCCTTCAGCGTGGATTCGATGGCGCCGAGCTGGTCCTCGGTCTCGTCATAGGGGAATCGCGCGCAGAATTCGTCGTAGAGGCCTTGCTGCACCGGCAGCTTCGGCGCCTCGTGCAGCATGCGTTCGGCGGCGATCTTGATCAGCTCGCCCGCGATCTCGCGGATGCGGTTCTTCAGCTTCGCTTTGCGGGTCTGCCAGCCCGAGCCGCCCAGTCGATCCAGCTCGACGTCGGTCTGGTCGGAGCCGTAGCGCGACAGCAGCTCGATGTTCTCGACGGGGAGAAACAGCTTGGTCTCGGCGGCGTAATGCAGCTCGAGGCAGTCATGCGGCGCGCCGGCGACGTCGAGCGTCTGCAGGCCGATGAAGCGGCCGATGCCGTGATCGACATGCACGACGATGTCGCCGGCATTGAGGCTCGTCACCTCCGAGATGAAATTGTCGAGCTTGCGGCTGGCCTTGCGCGGCCGCACCAGGCGGTCGCCGAGGATATCCTGCTCGCTGATGAGCGCGATCTCGTCGGTCTCGAAGCCGCTTTCGAGGCCGAGCACGGCGAGCATGGTCTCGTTGCGCGGCGTCGCCTGTACGGTGCGCCAGCTGTTGACGCTGGTGGTGTGGGTCAGCTTGTGATCGCGCAGCATCGACGTCATGCGGTCGCGCGAGCCCTCCGTCCAAAGCGCGATCACGACCTTCTTGCGCTGGGCCTGCAAGGCCATCACATGCGCGACGACGGATTCGAACACGTTGACCTTGGTGTCGTTGCGCTCCGGGGCGAAGTCGCGGCCCTTGCGCGCGCCGGCGTCGACGACTCCAGTGCCGTCGGTCGGCACGGAGAACGGCGTCAGCCGTGCCAGCGGGATATCGCCGAGGCGCTTGCTCCATTCCTCGTCGGTCAGATAGAGCCGATCGGGCGGCAGCGGCTTGTAGATGGCGCCGCCGCCGGGATGCTCCATCGCCTCGCGCCTAGCTTCGTAATAATCGAGGATCTGCTTGAAGCGCTCGCGCACGGCGTCCTCGGCCTGCGGCTCGATCGCGACCACAGCGCCTTGCAGATAGTCGAACAGCGTGTCCATGCGGTCCTGGAACAGCGGCAGCCAGTGCTCCATGCCGGGATGGCGGCGGCCTTCGCTGACCGCCTCGTACAGCGCATCGTCGCGCTCGGGCGCGCCGAACTCGGCGACATAGCCCATGCGGAAACGGCGGATGGTGTCGGTGACAAGCTGGAACTCGGACACCGGCACGAGGTCGAGCGAACGCATGTCGAGCAGCGTGCGCTGGGTCTCGGCATCGAAGGACCGGATCGATTCCAGGCTGTCGCCGAAGAAGTCGAACCGCACGGGCTGTTCGAGGCCGGCCGGAAACAGATCGAGGATGCCGCCGCGCACGGCGTATTCGCCGGGCTCGCGCACGGTCGAGGAGCGGTTGTAGCCGTTGTGCTCGAGCCAGGCGACGATAGTGTCCATCGGCACGACATTGCCGGGTGCGACCGACAGCGCCTGCGCCGCAACGAGCTCGCGCGCGGGCACACGCTGCACGACGGCGTTCACGGTGGTCAGCACGATCAGCGGCTTGTCGCTGCCAGTCAGCGAAGCCAGCCGCGCCAGCGTGGTCAGGCGCTGCGCGAGAATGCCGCCATGCGGCGAGACGCGGTCATAGGGCTGGCAGTCCCAGGCCGGAAAGGTCAGCACCGGCAGATCCGGAGCGAAGAATCTCAGCGCGCGTTCGAGCTGCTGCATGCGCCCGCCGTCGCGGCAGACCACGGCAAGACTGACGGCCGGCTTCTTCGGCCGCGCCGCGATGGCGCGGGCGAGATCGGAGACGACGAGGCCTTCCGCGCCCTCCGCGACATTGGCAAGCGTCAGCGCGCGGCCGGGCGTGAGCAGCTCGGCCGGCGACTTCATCCCCTGCTTCATAGATTGCCGTCCGTGATCGGAAACGCCTTGATGCGGGCGAACAGCGCGCCGGTGACATCGGCGGGCAGCACCTTGTCGCCGGTGATGGCGGCATAGAGATCGGGATCGTTGACCTCGAGCAGGCGCTCGAGCTCGCCGAGCTCGACCTCGGACAGATTGCCGATCTCGGCATCCGCGAAACGGCCGAGGATCAGGTCCATCTCGCGCGTACCGCGGTGCCAGCAGCGGAACAGAAGCCGCTTGCGGCGGTCGTCCAGCCCGCTGCTCGATCGTGTCGTTCCCGTCATGTCTCAAATCCAGTCAAACGCAGAAAGCCCGGACGTGCCGGGCCGGGGTGATATAGCCACTCGGGGTGCTCGTGTCAGCCCTTTGTTGTGACAAGTCGCTCATCCCGTCCGTCATGGCCGGGCTCGTCCCGTCTGCGCGGCCGAAGCCACTTCGACGAGGCGAAGGCCCGGCCATCCACGTGGGGCTGCAAAAAAGACGTGGATGCCCGGCATAAAGCCGGGCATGACGGCCAGGAACAATCTTAGATTCCACCAATGCGCCCCAGCCTGCTCAATCCGCTGTTTGCTCCCGTGACCAGCCTGCCCGGGGTCGGTCCGAAGCAGGACAAGCTGCTGCAGTACCTGCTCAGCCGCAGCGAGACGCCACGGCTGGTCGACCTGCTGCTGCATCTGCCGAGCCAGGTCATCGATCGCCGCGCCCGGCCGAAGATCCGCGACGCGGCCCAGGGAACCATGGTGACGCTGGAGGTGACCGTCGATCGCCATCGGCCGCCGCCGCCGCGCAACGCGCGCGCGCCGTATCTGGTCTATGCCAGCGACGACACCGGCGACGTCGTGCTCACCTTCTTCCGCGCCAAGCCGGGCTATGTCGAAAAACTGCTGCCGGTCGGCGAGAAGCGCTACGTCTCCGGCACGCTCCAGATGTACGACGGCATCCCGCAGATCGTGCATCCGGACCGCGTGCTCGACGAGGAGGCGATCTCGAAACTGTCGGGCATCGATCCGGTCTATCCTCTGACCGAGGGTCTCGCGCTCGGCTCGCTCCGCCGCGCGATCGCGCAGGCGCTGCTGAAGCTTCCTGCCTTGCCGGAGTGGATCAGCCCCGAGGTGCTGCGCCGCTGCCACTTCCCGCCGATCGCGGAAGCGCTCAATCGCGTGCACCAGCCGGTCGAGCTGACCGACATATTGCCGGACCAGCCGTTCTGGTCGCGCCTCGCTTTCGACGAGCTGCTGGCCGGCCAGCTCGCGCTCGCGCTGATCCGTGCGCAACTGCGCCGCCCCGCCGGCGTGCGCAACGCCGGCGACGGACACTTGCGCAACAAGATCATCGATGCCCTTCCTTACGCGCTCACGCCATCCCAGCGCAACGCTGCCGCGGCAATCGCCGACGATCTGAAGCAGCCGGTGCGCATGCTGCGGCTGCTTCAGGGCGACGTTGGCTCGGGCAAAACAGTCGTGGCGCTGCTCGCGGCTGCCGCCGTCGCCGAGGTCGGCAAGCAGGCCGCGCTGATGGCGCCGACGGAAATTCTGGCGCGCCAGCACATCAAGACCATTGCCCCGCTCGCCGAGCGCGCCGGCATGCGCGTTGCCATCCTCACCGGCCGGGAAAAGGGCAAGGAACGGCGCGAGATCATCGCCCGGCTCGCCGCAGGCGAGATCGATCTGCTCGTCGGTACCCATGCGCTGATCCAGGACGACGTGATCTTCCATGATCTCGCGCTCGCCGTCGTCGACGAGCAGCACCGCTTCGGCGTGCGCGAACGGCTTGCGCTGACGTCCAAGGGCGAAGCCGTCGACGTGCTGGTGCTGAGCGCGACGCCGATCCCGCGCACGCTGGTGCTGACCTATTTCGGCGACATGGACATCAGCGAGCTGCGCGAGAAGCCCGCCGGCCGCCAGCCGATCGATACCCGCGCCGTCGCCATGAACCGGCTGGGTGAGGTGATGGACGGTGTCGGCCGCGCGCTCGAAACCGGCAAGCTGGTCTACTGGATCTGTCCGCTGGTGGATGAATCCGAGGCCGAAGGGACCGAGCATCTCACCAACGCAACCAAGCGTTTCGAGAGCCTGCAAAAACGTTTCGGCGAGCGTGTCGGCCTCGTTCACGGCCAGATGAAGGGCACCGAGAAGGATCGCGTCATGGGTCAGTTCGCCGCTCACGAGATCGGGCTCCTTGTCGCCACCACAGTGGTCGAGGTCGGCGTCGACGTGCCCGCCGCAACCATCATGGTGATCGAGAACGCCGAGCGTTTTGGCCTCGCCCAGCTGCACCAGCTGCGCGGTCGCATCGGCCGCGGCTCGGAAGCCTCGACCTGCATTCTGCTCTATGGTGAGCCGCTCGGCGAGATGTCGAAGGCGCGGCTGAAAGTGATCCGCGAGACCACCGACGGTTTCCGCATCGCCGAGGAAGATTTGAAGCTGCGCGGCGAAGGCGACGTGCTGGGCGTGCGCCAGAGCGGCCTGCCCGGCTACCGCATCGCGCGCCCGGAGGTGCACGGCCAGCTGATCGCCCAGGCCCGTGACGAGGCGCTGCGGATCCTGAAGGACGATCCGAAGCTGAAGGGCGAGCGCGGCGAGGCGCTACGGTGCCTGTTGTACTTATATGAACGAGACGAAGCGATCCCGCTGATCGGGGCGGGCTAGCCGGCCGCCCGTCGCCGCCCCACCTCGTAAGCCGCCACATGCGCCCGCGCCAGATCCAGCAGCGGCGTGTCGATGCCGAGTGCACGGGCGCGATTGGCCATATCGCCCAGGATATGCTCCGCCTCGGTGATCGAGCCGCGCTCGATGTCGCGCAGCATCGAGGCCTTGAGCGGCGAGTCCAGGGTCGTAAACAGTTTTCGGTCGAACTCGATGAACGGCGCGCGCGGCTCAAAACCGGAGGCCGTCGCAACGGCGCAGCATTCGGCGAACAGGCGGAAAATGGATTGCTCCCCGTTGGGCACGGCCAGAATGTCTCCGATACTCGCGCGCATCAGGCAGGTGATGCCGGCGAGCGTCGAGAGCTGCACGAACTTCTCCCACATGTCCTGCATGATCGCTTCGCTGGCGCGCACGTCGATGCCGGGGACCTGAAGCAGTGTCTCCAGCGCGAGCGCACGTTTGCTCAGTGCCCCCTCGATCTCGCCGAAGACGATGGTCTGATTGGCCATGAACTGAACGACACGGCCGTCTGCATCGAGCCCGGCACTGACATTCGCGAGTCCGCCGAGGACGCGAGCAGCGCCGAACCTGGCGGTGAGAGCGTCGATATGCTTCAACCCGTTCAGGATCGGCAAAATCATCGTGTCGGGGCCGACGGCGGGCGCAAACTGGCTCATCGCGTCGTCGAGCGAGTAGGCCTTCACGCCGACGAGCACGATGTCGAATGGCTCCTCGAGTTCGCCGGCCATGATAAGCTTCGGCTGCACCGCGAAGTCGCCGTGCGGGCTCACGACACTTAGTCCGTCTCGGCGCAATCGCTCCGCCCGCGTCCCGCGCACCAGGAAGGTCACGTCGCGGCCTGCTCGAACCAGGCAAGCTCCATAATAGCCGCCGAGCGCGCCAGCGCCGATCACCAGCACTCTCATTCGGACTCCCGTCTCAGAAGAACCGCAAATACAATAGCAGATGTGCTCCGCACCGTCTCCTCCCCGTCATTGCGAGCGCAGCGAAGCAATCCAGAGCCTCTCCGCGGAAAGATTCTGGATTGCTTCGCTGCGCTCGCAATGACGGGTGGATAGAGACCCGCACACCGCAACCGCAAACCTTGCGGGAGCGTACGTGGGCACGTCAGGTCTTCTTCCGCGCGTTCCCCGCGGCAAACGCCTTCATTAGCTCCGCATCCGCCGCCTCGCCCTTCGCATCCTCCGCGAGATGCTCGAACCAGCGCGCAAAGCCCTCATAGATCTGGCTCGCCGGATGATCGGGCCCGAGGAAGCCGGAAATCTCCCGCATCTCCGCGACCCAGCGATAGGCTTTCGGAATCATGTCGGGCAGCGCCACTTCGAGCCGCGCCAGGATCGCCGGCTGGCTGAGCGCAAGCTCGTCGCGCAGCGCATCGGCCGCACCCGCTTTCGTGGCCGCAATCACCATGGCCGAGCCGATGCCGGCGAGGCCCTTGACGATGCCGGCATAGGACATCTTCAGCGCCGACGCCGCGCCGACCGGGCCTTCGACGATCCGCACGTCGAGGCCGAAATCCTTCAGCACGGCGACGTCCTTGGCGTGCTCGCCGGACATGTAGAAGGCCGGGCTCTTGCCGCCGGGCTGCGGAGGGAAGCCGATGATGCCGGCGTCGACGAACGGCGCCTGGGCTGAGCCGATGATCTCCTCGATCCTTTGCACCGTGTCGACATTGACGGCGTTGCAGTCGACGACAACAGGCTTCTTTGCGCGCCGGACGATCAGCGCGGCCAGCCGCTCAGCCAGCGCGACGGCTTCGCCCGGCGGCACGATCGAGAGGATGATGTCGGCCTCGGCGATCGCCTCGTCCTCGGCGCCGACCATGCCGGCATCTGCCGCGCGTTTCAGCGTCGCCTCGCTCCGTCCCTTCAGCGACGTCAGCACGCGCGCTCCGTTCTCGCTGAGACGGCGGGCCACGGCGCTGCCCATGGCACCGGGGGCGAGGATCGCAATGGTCTTCGTCGTTTTGGACATCATGCACTCCAGATCGAATTCCGGGCGGCAGGCTCGGGTTCAACCGGAGAATAGCAGAGGACGAAAACGCCTGCGTGAACGCGGCCATCCCGCGGGGGAATGGCCCTACTCCGCCTTCGCAGGTTCGGGCTGGAGCTTGGAGGCATTGGCGATACGCGCGGCATTCGCCACGCCAGCAAGCGCCGCCGCCTTCTTCGGATCGGGCGCCGAGCCCGGCTGCACCACGCCGGCCGACATGATCAGCGTCGCGGCATCCTCGGCGGTGAGATCGACCTCGATGATCTTGCTCTTCGGGACATAGAAGAAGAATCCGGTGGTCGGGTTCGGCGAGCACGGCAGGAACACCGAGACGTGCTCCTCCTGCCCCGGCAGGCTGCGCGCGATGTCCTCGTTCGGCGATTGCGAGATCAGCACGATCGACCACATGCCCGGCGAGGGAAACTCGACGAGGCCGACTTTGCGGAAGCTCGAGCCCTTACCCGAGAACAGCGTCTCGAACACCTGCTTCAGGCCGCGATAGATGGCGCGCACGGCCGGGATCCGGCCGAGCAAGGTTTCACCGACATCGACCAGCGTCCGGCCGATCAGATTGGCCGCCAGGAAGCCGACCAGCGTCAGCGTGAAGAATGCGACGACCAGTCCCCAGCCGGGAATGACGTAAGGCAGATAGGTTTCGGGCCGGTAGGCCAGCGGCACGAAGGGCCGCACCACGCCGTCGACCCAGGTGACGAACCACCAGACCAGATACAGCGTGATCGCGATCGGCCCGGTCACGACGAGCCCGGTCAGGAAATAATTGCGGAAGCGGCCCATCAGGCCGGTATGCGGTTCCGGGACGGGATCAAGAGGCGCGGGCGCGTCGTCGCGGGGGGTCATTCGGGTTCCAGGTCGGTCGCTAGCAACAAGCTAGGGTCTTCTAGCAGGTTTTGGAAGACCACGAAGCGACCGACCGATGTCCGTTTTGCCTATTCCACGGTCACCGATTTGGCGAGGTTGCGCGGCTGGTCGACATCGGTGCCCATCACGACGGCCGTGTGATAGGCGAGCAGCTGCACAGGGACGGCATAGACCATTGGTGTGAAGGCCGCCGCCATGTCGGGCATGACGATGGTGACGAGGGACTCGACCGTCGCCTCCGCGGCGCCCTTGGCGTCCGTCATCAGGATGATATTGCCGCCACGCGCGGCGACCTCCTGCATGTTCGAGACGGTCTTTTCGAACACCCGGTCGTAAGGCGCGATGACGACGACAGGCATGGTCTCGTCGATCAGCGCGATCGGCCCGTGCTTGAGCTCGCCGGCGGCATAGCCTTCGGCGTGGATGTAGGAGATCTCCTTCAGCTTCAGCGCGCCTTCGAGCGCCAGCGGGAAGCTGGTGCCCCGGCCGAGATAGAGCACGTCGCGCGACTTGGCGATCCGGTGCGCGAGCTTTTCGATCTGGGGCTCGGTGGTGAGCGCGTCTGCCATCAGGCGCGGGACCTCGACGAGGCCATGGACCAGCCTGGTCTCGTCCTCGTCGGACAATTCGCCTCTCGCCTTGCCGGCCGCGATCGCAAGGTTTGCCAGCACCATGAGCTGGCAGGTGAAAGCCTTGGTCGAGGCGACGCCGATCTCCGGTCCCGCCAGCGTTTGCAGCACGGTCTCGCTCTCGCGCGCGATCGTGGAGGTCGGCACGTTGACGACGGCGACCGTGTGCACGCCTTGCGCCTTGGCATAGCGCAGCGCGGCCAGGGTGTCGGCGGTCTCGCCGGACTGCGAGATGAAGATGGCGAGATCGCCCTTGCGCAAGGGCGCCTCGCGGTAGCGGAACTCGGAGGCGACATCGACCTCGACCGGCACGCGCGCAAAGCGCTCGAACCAGTACTTCGCGACGAAGCCGGCATAGCTCGCGGTGCCGCACGCCGTGATGTTGATGCGCTGGATGGTCTTGAGGTCGAACGGGAGCTTGACGGGCAGCGCGACGCGCTCGGTCGCCATGTCGACGTAGCGCGCCAGCGTGTGGCCGACCACTTCCGGCTGCTCGTGGATTTCCTTTGCCATGAAGTGGCGGTAATTGGCCTTGTCGACCAGCGAGGTCGAGGCGGCGTGCCTGATCTTGTCGCGCTGGACGGTGTAGCCGTCCTTGTCGAAGATCGTCGCGCTCTTGCGGGTCAGCACCACCCAGTCGCCGTCTTCGAGATAGCTGATCGTGTCGGTGAACGGGCCGAGCGCGATGGCGTCGGAGCCGAGATACATCTCGCCGTCGCCGTAGCCGATCGCCAGCGGCGGTCCGTTGCGGGCCCCGATCATGAGGTCGTTGTCGCCGGAGAAGATGAAACCGAGCGCGAAGGCGCCGCGAAGGCGCGCCAGCGTCAGCTTGACGGCTTCGACCGGCTTGTTGCCGCGTGCGAGCAGATCGTCGACGAGATGCAGCACGATCTCGGTGTCGGTCTCGGTGTGGAACACCGTGCCGTTCTTCTCGAGCTCCTCGCGCAGTTCGCGGAAATTCTCGATGATGCCGTTGTGAACGACAGCGACGCGCTCGGTCGCGTGCGGATGGGCATTGTTGACGGTCGGCTTGCCGTGAGTGGCCCAGCGCGTGTGGCCGATCCCGGTGGTGCCCTTCAGAGGCTCGGCTTCGAGCCGCTTCTCCAGGTTCTTGAGCTTGCCCTCGGCGCGGCGGCGCTCGAGGTGCGCACCTTCGAGCGTGGCCACGCCCGCGGAATCATAGCCGCGATATTCAAGACGTTTGAGCGAATCCACCAATTGCTCTGCAACCGGCTCGCGCCCGAGAATGCCGACAATCCCGCACATGCGGATCACTATCCCCCAAATCGTCGAAAAATCGCCTAAACGACGCGCTCAGTTTTTAGCGAAATTCCCGACGAACCAGATACTCAATAATTATTGCCGATTGAGACAGGACCGGGCGCCCTGCACTTCGCCTGCGTCGAATTGGCCGGCGTTAAACCGCGCGCATTAACTTGTTGTCAACTGGTTTAGCCAACGATTTCCATCCAGGAGATACAGGGTCATGAAGGGCTCGTCCGACCGCAAAGGCCTGTCATCGATGTCCGTCCGCGCCAGCGAGACCACGGGCACTCGCCTCGCGCATTGGCCGCCGCCCATGCGCGGCAAGGAAAGCAAGCCCGTCTTCGTCAAGCATGCGGAAGGCGAGCCGGTGAAGCGCGCCAAGCCGCGCGGCTGGCGCCTGACCCGCGCCATCTTCTCCGAATTCGCCGACGACGAATAGCGCCGCTCATTTCTCCGGCTTCTTGCCGCCCGTCTTCAGCTCGCGATAGCGCGCCGCGCCGCCTTCCCTGATGACCTGCTGGCTGCGCTCCAGCGCCATCGCGTCGTCGGGTACATCCTTCGTGATCACCGAGCCGGAGCCGATATAGGCGCCCTTGCCGATTGTCACCGGCGCGACCAGCGAAGAGTTGGTGCCGACGAACGCGCCCTGCCCGATCACCGTCTTGTGCTTCTTGAAGCCGTCGTAGTTGCAGGTGATGGTGCCGGCACCGATGTTGGAGTTGGCGCCGACGGTGGCATCGCCGATATAGGAGAGATGGTTGACCTTGACGCCGGCCTCCAGCGTCGCCGCCTTGGTCTCCACGAAATTGCCGATGCGCGCGCCGTCGCCGAGCGAGGTGCCGGGACGAAGCCGCGCATAGGGGCCGATCGAGACGTTCTTGCCGAGCGTGGTCTGCACGATGTGCGAGAAGGAATGGATCACGGTGCCGTCCGCGATCGACACGCCGGGGCCGATCACCACGAACGGCTCGATGGTCACGTCCTTGCCGAACACCGTGTCCGCGGAGAGATAAACCGTCTCCGGCGCGATCAGTGTGACGCCGGCCTCCATCGCCGCCTTGCGCAAGCGCGCCTGGATCACGCCTTCCGCTTCGGCGAGCTGCGCCTTGGTATTGATGCCGCGCACCTCGTCCTCGCTGGTCTCGATCACGACGGACTCCCATCCCTTTTCGCGGACGATTTCGACTGCGTCCGTCAGATAATATTCGCCCTTGGAATTCGCATTGCCGATTTGCCCGAGGATGTCGAGCGCGCGGCGGCCGTCGATCGCCATCACGCCGGCGTTGCACAGATCGATCTTGCGCTCATCCGCACTGGCGTCGGCCTGTTCGCGGATCGCGACCAGGCGGTCGCCCTCGACGATGAAGCGGCCGTAGCCGGTCGGATCGGCGGCGCGAAAGCCGAGCGCGGCGATCGCGGCGCCGCCGGCGAGCGGCGCGCGCAGCCGCGCAAAAGTCTCGGCCGAGATCAGCGGCGTGTCGCCGAAGGCGATGAGGAGATCGTCAACGCCGCGCGCGATCGCCTCGCGCGCCGCCAGCACCGCGTGCGCGGTGCCAAGGCGTTCGTTCTGCACGAAGGTGAGCACGTCGGGACGGATGCGCTTCGCCTCATCCGCGACGGCCTGGTGATCGGGGCCGATCACGACCGCGAGCGAGGTGCCGGCTCCCGTCGGTGCGGCGGCGAGCACGTGGGCGAGCAGCGTCTGGGAAGCTACGGGATGCAGCACCTTCGGCAGGCTCGATCGCATGCGCGTGCCTTCACCGGCGGCGAGCACGATCGTGAGGCTGGAACGGGCGGTCATCGAAATCCTGTCAGATATAGCCGAATCAATTGGCGCAACGGGCAGCGAGCGCCCTCGGAAGGCTATCGCCTTGCTACCCCCGCAAACGCCCGGAATTCAAGTGCGAGGCGCTTTTCCTGTTAATGTTCCCTGATTGATTCGGGGAAGCCCGGACCGGGGCTGGGCACTTAACGTACATGGCAAAGGATTCCGACCGACTGGCGGATGCCTTCGGCACCAAGGAGACCGGCGGGCTGTTCTCCGGACTTTTGGCGGAGGAAAGCGCGTTCGACCGTCGCATGATGTGGCGGCTGGGCTCGTGGGGCGTAGCGGCCGTGGGCGCGGTCGTCATCGCGGTGATGGCCAACCAGGCCCAGCTCGGCTGGCGGCGCGACCAGGCTGCCGCCACCGATCTCGCGCGCCAGGCCGACCGGCTCCAGATGCTGACCAGGGAGAGCCAGAACGAGGCCCGCCGGCTCGCCGCCGCCATCGAGACGCTGAACACCGATCGCGACCGGCTCTATTCGCGTGTCACCGTGCTGGAGCAAGGGCTCGATTCCGTCACCGGCGCCATTGCAAAGCAGACCGCCACGCCGCAGCAGGGCGCGAAGCCGCAGGACCCGGCGCCCGCAGCTCCCAGCGTCGCGCCGGTCGCCTCGACGCCAGCTCCGGCAAACGACAAGCCGCGCACGGAAGCCGCCAAGGATTCTCAGAAGGACCCACCGAAGGAATCGCTGAAGGAGCCGCCGAGCCCACCGCCGCAGACCGCCGCTGCCGCCTCGCTCGTGCAACAGACGCCGGCAATGAACTCGGCGCTGCCGGCCATTCCGCTGGTGCCGTCCAAGCCGCTCATGGCACTGCCGGATCCGTCCGCATCGAAACTGATTCAACCCGAGGCAGCCGAGAAGGCCGCCGAGAAGAAGGCCGAGCCGGCGCCCGGCCCCGAGGTCGTCGCGGCAGTAACCAAGCCACCGGAAGCAGCTGAGAACGAATCTCCTGCGATCGCGGTTCAGCAGACGCGTTTTGCGATCGATCTCGGCGGCGCCAACTCGATCGACGGTCTGCGCGCGCTCTGGCGCGGCCTGACCAAGTCCCATCCGGAGATCGCGGCGCTGCGGCCGATCATCATGATCAAGGAAGGCACCACCGGCCTTGGCATGCAGCTTCGCTTGGGAGCCGGCCCGCTGGTGAACGCCGCCGTCGCCGCAAAATTCTGCGCGAGCCTCGCCGAGAACGACCGTCACTGCGAGACCACCGTGTTCGATGGTCAACGTTTGTCGATGCGTGGCGGCCAGGAAAAGGGACAAGAGAAGGGCCAGGAAAAGGCCCAGGAAAAGGCGCAAGAGAAAACCCAGGACAGGGTTCAAGAGAAGAGCCCGGAGAAGAATCAGGACGCGGTGCCGCAAGCCGAAACTGCGCCGGCCGCAAAGCCCGAGAAGCCGCAGCGCCGCCGCAACTACTCCTCGAAACGATCCAAGCGCGAGGAGCCCGCGCCCGCTCCTGCGGCGCAGCCTGCGCCGGCGCCGGCGAAACCAGAGGCAGCATCGACGTCAGCGGGATCGACGCTATCGTCGTTCTTCAGACGCTAAAGCATCATCCGGAAAGTGCGCAGCGGTTTTCCGAAGAGATCATGCTTTAAGAACAACCTAGAGCGCGAACGATTCATCCTGATCGCATCGCGCTTTGGGACGGACTCCGCTTCCACCTGAACCCGCGGTGAATGACAGCATGTCGTCGCGCGCGCAGACGGGCTTAATTTTCAGCCCGTCATCGAACCAGCCGCCGACTGCCAAGTTATCCCGGTCGTGAACCGGAGCGGCCGACTGGCAGAAGCACTCGTGCCCGCCTCCATGGACCAAAGGAGACACGCGTGAAGACATTCATCATCGCAACGGCCGCTGTTCTCGCGGCGTCCTCGGCGCTTGTGCAAACGACAAAATCGCCGGGCGCCTCGAGCAACGCGCCGGGCCAGCAGATGCAGAACACGACGAAGCCTTCGACAGGTCCCGGTGCCTCCGAATACGCGCCGGGCCATCAGACCAATACCACCGCCGGACCGGGCCACTCGGAAAGTGCTCCCGGACAGAAGATGCAGAACACCACGGGTTCGAGCACCACAAGGAAGTGACGGTGCAAGGCCAAAGTCGTCCACTCTGGCAGACGGCGCCGACCGACCCGGCCGGCGCCGTCGCGCTGTCAGAGACGGCCCGCACCGCACGATCCCGATGATCGCGCGACCTTGCATGCGACCAACGGACGCTTGGACGTGAGCCGCTCTTTCGCAGCAAGCTTGCAGTCGTTTCCGGCGCAATCCGAATGTCGCCCTGTTTCCGAACTCGTGGGTTTTGATGAACGAACTGGATGATGTCCTGAGGCTTCTCGTCGCGGCCGGAACAGGGCTGCTGATCGGCATCGACCGCGACATGAACGACAAGCCGGTGGGCATGCGAACCCTGGCGCTGGTGGCTCTCGGCTCCGCGCTGGTTTCGATCTCCGTGATCGAGTTCCAGAACCTGCGCGACCACCCGGATGCGATCTCCAGGGTCATTCAGGGCGTCGTTGCCGGCGTGCTGACCGGCGTCGGGTTCATCGGGGCAGGCGTCATCCTGCACGACGCCAAGGCAAAGACAGTTCACGGCCTCACCACGGCCGCGACGGTCTGGATCGCGGCCGGCCTCGGCATTGCCTGCGCGTTGGGAGCCTGGCTGCTCGTCGGAGCAGCCATCGCGGTGACGTTGCTTGTGCTGTTCGTGCTGGGCTGGGTCGAGCGCCGGCTGGGGTTGAAATAATCCTGGCGTCGGCATGACACGTCCGCCCGGATCGGATCAGCGGAAACATCGCCTGCCCTGTTGCCTGTCCGCCCCATCCCGACCATATTGCGCCCATGACAAAGAAGCCCTTTCGCCTCACGCCCTACCAGGTGCAGTTCCTGATCGTCGTCGGCTTCGTCTCCGTCGGCTATGCCAGTTACCTGCGCTATCTCGGCATCGAGCTCTCGACGGTCGCGCTTGCCTGCGACGCCGGCCTGCAGACCGCAATCTGCAAGGCGCGTTCGGTCGCGACCGTCCTGTTCAAGAATTCGGTGTTCGGCATCGTCGCACTGGTGGTGGCGACGCTGAACCTGATGCGGCCGTCGATCGTGCTGCTCACCGTCGGCATCGTCGCCGCCGGCCTCGGCATCGTGCTCTACAACGTCGTGCTGTCCGGCCTTGCGATCGGCCTGTTCATTCTTGGGTTTGCTCGGCCCGCGCCCGCCACAGCGTGAGCGCGAACAACAGATAGATCGCGCAGGTCCACAGCGACTGCCAATTGTCGCGGCCTTCGTTGACCAGCACATAGGCCGCCGAAAGCGTCAGCACGCCCGCGAACACCGCTTCGGCGATCGGACGCTGGCCGATCTGGGGCCGGTTCAGCATCAGCAGCGCAAACGGCACCACCGCCATCGTCAGCGCGGCGTAGGGAAAATCCTTGTAGCGCGGGTCGAACACGAAGCCGAGCGCGGTCGCGGAAGCGATCACCGCCGTCACGGCCAGCGTCAGGCCGAGCACCGCGGTGAGCTTAGACCATTTCCGGCCCTCACGCGGGCCAAGCAGATCGAGGAAGGTCGGAAGGCTGCGGCCGATCACCATCGCCTGCGCGCAGAAGATCGGCGACAGGATGCCGGCCAGCAGCAGCGCGCCCCACAGCAGCCAGCCGCCGATGCCGTAGCTCTCGTAGTACATCTTGTCGATGCCGATACCGAGCAGGCTGCCCGCCGTCGTCGCCGAGATGCCGACGCCGAGCCAGGCCGGGAAGCGCGGCGTCCACGGCCGCCGGCGCAGTGTGATGAGCGCGACCGCGAACACCAGCACGCTGAGGCCCATGCCCGCGCCCATGTACCATTTCCAGTACGGGAAATTGCTAATCGGCTGTCCCGGCGGATATTTCAGGTTTCGGCGCACCGAATCATACAGGCCCCAATAGCCGCCGACGGTGCCTTCCAGCTTGCGCTTCCACGGCTGGTCGTAGGACTCGATCAGATTGACGCGGAACTTCTGCGTCTTCGCAAGGCTCAGGATTTCCGAGACGACGCGCGCCTGGTTGGTCCGCGACGGCAGCGCGCCGTCGCGCATCCGGCCCGCGCTCGGCCAGCCGGTTTCGCCGATCAGGATCTCCTTGCCGGGAAACGCCACCACCATGCGCTCGCGGATCTGCTCGACATGGGCGGCGGCGAATTTCGCCCTGACGGGGAAATCCTCCCAATAGGGCAGGATGTGGATCGTGACGAAGTCGACGGCGTCATAGACCTCGCGGTTCTTCAGCCAGTATTCCCAGACATCGGCATAGGTGACGGGCACGCTGACCTGCGCCTTCACCGAGCGGATGATCGAGACGAGGTCCGCCGTCGTCATCTCGCCGCGCAGCAGCACCTCGTTGCCGACGATCACCGCGCTGATGATGTCGGGGAATTCCTTGGTGAGGCGAACGGCGAGCGCGGCCTGCTCGAAATTCTTGGTGCGGTTGCTGGAAAGCCAGATGCCCTGGAGCACTTTCAGCCCGCCAACCTTGGCGGCAACCGCCGGCACCTGGTCGAGCCCGTTCTCCATCGAGTAGGTGCGAATGCAGTCGGTGATCTCTTTGAGCTGGCGGAGATCCTGCTCGATCTGCTCGGCCTCGATATGGGTCCACGCCTCCAGCGGCGTCTGCTCGCCGCGGAACGGCGCGTAGGAGACGCACTGAACCTTGTCGGCGGGGTCGATCGGGGCGCGCGCGAGCGTGATCGGCGTGGCAAGCCACCACCACACGGCAGCGATCGCACCCAATGAAACGAGCAGAAGCGCCAGTGGCGTACGAAGAGAAATCGGTTCCGTCCTCCGCGAAGGGTCCGTCGATTACCTGCTCGCACGCCTTCTGCCAAGGGGTAACAGGCGACCGACCCGCTCCTCACCCTGCGGAATTTGGCTGCGGCCCTTCAGCCGTGGGCTAGGATCGTGACTTTGCTGGACAAAATTCGAAATACAGGTCATGGGATTCGACGGGAATTTTCCGCCGCATTGGAGACCCATTTGGACGCCATCAGCTAGCGCGTCCGCGAGGTCTCGGCGCGGACGGTCAGCGGATATATTGGGGAATTCATGCGGCAACGGGTGTTCGAGTTACGAAATGCGGTCCTGCGGCAGTTCGCCGCCACCTTGGCCGTCTCCTCCTTGCTCGTTCTGATCGGTGTCGGCGGCGCCTCCGCCCAGAGCGGCACGCCGGCTCCTGACCAAGGCAAGGCGGCCGCCCAGCCCGCCGACGCCGCCAAGGACGCAGCCCAGAATCAGCGCCGCACCGACGAGTTCGCGGAAGCAGCGCAGGTCATCAACGGCCCGGCCGGCAACCCCGAATGCGTCTGGCTCGGCCGGCGCGTGGTGCGGCTGATGTGGCGGGACGACCTCGATACCGCGTTCCGCCATCTCGACCTCTACGACCGCTTCGGCTGTCCCGGCGGTCACATCCAGGCCGCGTTCCGCTGCCTGACCCGGTTCGGTGGCCAGATCGATCCGAAGGTCGCCGAGACCCTGGACAGCCGCGTGCACGCGTGCTGGATCAACCCGAACGCCCAGCCGCAGCAGGCCGCCGCGGCCTCCTCGCCGGCAGCGCCGGCCGCAGGCAACTCTCCGGCACCGCAGCCGGCCGCGAGCCCCTCGCCTGCGGCAAGCCCGTCCCCGGCCCCCTCGAAATAGCGCGATCGTTTCAGCTGCCGTTCAGGAACGATCGGCGATAGAGACGGTTGGCACTGCCACGCATCCCAAAAGGCATGCCCTCATAAGGACATGAGGCCATGACAGTTGTGAAACCGCGCGGCAGAGGTATGCTCCCTTTGCCGCGGACTCGGTCGGATCTAGGGGTCGGATCCGCTTCCCTGCCACCTCAGCCCCTTTTGGTTTAGCCGCGATGCGCGTTGTCGCCGCCGTTCTGTTGCTCGTGTCTGTGCTCCATGCAGGAGTCTGGGGGGTCTTGCGCGACAAGGAACCCGCGCCTGACTTCAAGGGCCTCCTGCCCAGCGTTTCCTACGCCCCGTTCGAAGGCTCGGCCCATCCCGACATCGACAACATTCCGACCGTCGAGAAAATCCGCGCCGACCTGAAGACGCTGTCGACCATGACGCGCGCGATCCGCCTTTATTCGTCCACCGGCGGCGTGGAACTGGTGCCGCCGATCGCGGCCGAGTTCGGCCTCAAGGTCACCGTCGGCGCCTGGATCGACAAGGACAAGGATCGCAACGAGCGCGAGATCAAGGCCGCGATCGAGCTTGCCCGCAAGAACAGCAACGTCGTCGGTGTCGTCGTCGGCAACGAGGTGATCTACCGCGGCGAGCAGAAGGTCGAAGACCTCATCGACATGATCAAGAAGGTGAAGGGCGCGGTCCGCGTGCCCGTGACCACCGGCGAGATCTGGAACATCTGGCGCGACAATCCCGACCTTGCCTCCAACGTCGATTTCATTGCCGCCCACGTGCTGCCCTACTGGGAAAACTTCCGCTCTGACCAGGCGGTGGACCAGGCCGTCGACCGCTACAACCTGCTGCGCAACCTGTTCCCGGGCAAGCGCATCGTGATCGCCGAGTTCGGCTGGCCGAGCCAGGGCTACAATCTGCGCAACGCCGACCCGGGTCCGTTCCAGCAGGCGCTGATCCTGCGCAACTTCGTCACGCGTGCCGAGGCCATCGGCATGGAATACAACATCGTCGAAGCCATCGATCAGCCCTGGAAGTTCTTCGAAGGCGGCGTCGGTCCGTACTGGGGCATCCTCAACGCTAGCCGCGAGCCGAAATTCGCCTGGACCGGTCCGGTGGAGAACCCCGACTATTGGAAGCTCATGGGCATCGCGCTGCTGGTCGGCATCCTGCTGTCGCTGCCGATCCTGCGGATCCAGAAAGCGACCGCAAAGCAGGCCTTCCTGCTCTCGGCGACCGCCAACGGCGTCGGCGCCTGGGCCGCGACCGTGTTCGCCTTCTGGAACAGCCACTACTTCATCTTCGGCTCGGCCTTCGCGCTGACGCTCGGCATGATCCTCCTTGTTCCTCTTGTTCTCATCGCGATGGCGCGCATCGACGAGATCGCCGCGGTCGCCTTCGGCCGGCCGCCGCAGCGGCTTCTCACCAGGAGCAAGCCGGTCGCGAACGTGCCCGAGAACTACTATCCGAAGGTCTCGATCCATATCCCGGCGTACTTCGAGCCGGTCGACATGCTCAAGCAGACGCTGGATGCGCTGTCGCGGCTGAACTATCCGAACTACGAATGCGTGGTCATCATCAACAACACGCCGGATCCCGCCTTCTGGCAGCCGATCCAGGACCATTGCCGCGCGCTCGGTGAACGCTTCAAGTTCATCAACGCCGAGAAGGTGCAGGGCTTCAAGGCCGGCGCGCTGCGCATCGCGATGGACCGCACCGCCGCCGATGCCGAGATCATCGGCATCCTCGATGCCGACTATGTCGTCGAGCCCGATTGGCTGAAGGACCTCGTGCCGGCCTTCGCCGACCCGCGCGTCGGCCTCGTGCAGGCGCCGCAGGAGCATCGCGACGGCGACCTGTCGATCATGCACTACATCATGAACGGCGAATATGCCGGCTTCTTCGACATCGGCATGGTCCAGCGCAACGAGGCCAACGCCATCATCGTGCACGGCACGATGTGCCTGATCCGCCGCGCCGCGATGGACATGGCCGGCGGCTGGTCGTCCGACACGATCTGCGAGGATTCGGATCTCGGCCTTGCGATCCAGGAGCTCGGCTGGACCACCCACTACACCAACACCCGCTACGGCGCGGGCCTGCTGCCCGACACCTACGAGGCCTTCAAGAAACAGCGGCACCGCTGGGCCTATGGCGGCCTGCAGATCGTCAAGAAGCACTGGCGCCGCTTCCTGCCTGGCGCGAGCCGGCTGACGCCCGACCAGAAGCGCGAATATGGCCTCGGCTGGCTGAACTGGCTGGGCGCCGAAAGCCTCGGCGTGGTCGTGGCGTTGCTCAACCTCGTCTGGGTGCCGATCGTCGCCTTCGCCGACATTGCCATTCCCGACAAGATCCTGACGCTGCCGATCATCGGCGCCTTCGTCGTCTCGCTGGCGCACTTCCTGTCGATGTATCGCGCCCGCGTCGCGATCAAGCCGGGCCAGATGCTGGGCGCGATGATCGCGGCGATGAGCGTGCAGTGGACGGTGTCGCGCGCGGTGGCGCAGGGCCTGATCACCGAGCACATCGCGTTCGCCCGCACCTCCAAGGGCGGCCTCAGCAGGATGTCGATCGAGTTCCAGGCGTTCTGGGAAGCCGTGATCGGCGCCCTGCTCCTGATCGGGGCCGGCGTGCTGGTCGCCTCCAACAGCTTCCGGCAGATCACCGAGATCTACATCTTCGCCGGCGTGCTGGTGCTGCAGAGCCTGCCGTTCCTGGCCGCGGTCGCCATCGCCATCCTCGAGCTCAGCCGCATCAACTCGTTCCAGTTCTGGCGCGACAGCGCGATCCGCACCGCCGAGCTGATCGGCCTGCGCCCGGTCGCCCTGCCCCCCGTCGGCGCGCCGCAAACCGTGCCGAGCGAGGTGCGGCGCGAGACGAACTGACGGGCGAAAAGCTCGCCTGTGGCCATCCTTCGAGACGCCCGTCTGCGGCGGGCCCTCAGGATGCGGCCGTACTGTGCGGCGAGACTGCCAGACCCTCATGGTGAGGAGCCCGCCAAAGCGGGCGTCTCGAACCATGGAAGGCCCAGCTCTTGCGGCAGCCTCCTCCCCTCGCGCAGGAGCTCATCGCTGTTCAGCGTGGACGACGAGCCGCCAATCAGGTTGAAATTCCCGGCCTAACCAGCGGAAGCAGCGAGCAAATCCCCGCTCCTGCGGCTATCTTCGGCAACCATCCGCACTATTGACCTCCGCAGCCACTCCCCCTACACAGCGCGGGCCGAGAGCATGATCCGGAAACAGCCGGTTTTTCCCCGCGACGCAAGCTCAAGAGCGCAGCGGCAAGACATGCTTCTCGAATGTCCGAGCACGATGGCGATCTCTGTCGAAGCCATCAGCGGCCATGGGAGCGCGTAGCTCAGCCGGTAGAGCACGTGACTTTTAATCACGGGGTCCTGGGTTCGAGCCCCAGCGCGCTCACCAAGCAATATCAATCACTTAGCGCCGAAATTCAGCCTCTCAATCTGAGAGGCTTTTTGTCGTCTGCACACTCTGTGCACACTCGGCAGGTGCAGCCATGAGCGCCGTCGATATCGTCGGTTGGATATTGCTAGCGGTGACGTTGGGGGTCACGCTGTCATGCGCGAAAGGCCCTCCGGGATAAACGGAAGAGCCTTGCGAGGTACTTGCGACGCCGCTTTGATCGCGGCATGCCTCGCCCCAGACGCCACACAGCAACGCACGCAGACGGCCGGCCGCTCAAGATCGCCTTCGGTGAGATGCGCGGCATGGGCGTTCGCGGCGTGCTGGTCTATTGCCACTGCGGCCGACACGTTGCTCTGGACGCCGACCGCTGGGGCGATGAAGTGCGGCTGTCTGATATTGAGCCGCAGTTCGTCTGCCAGGGGTGCGGGAGCCGAGGTGCCGATGTGAGGCCCGACTTCGATCGGGGTAATCCAAAGCTTGCGATCATAGGCGCGAAAGAGGCCGCCGACTGACGCGGCCTTACTCTTTTTCAGCTTGGCTGATTGCGTACTCTAGCTCGGCCGCAAGGACCTTGTAGTGAGCGACGATCCGGTCGAAGGCGGCGCGCTTGATGCTCGACTTTGCTGTGTCTCTCAACTGTTCGCACTTCTTGATCTGCTCTCGCAAGGTCGAGAGATGTTCGAGCATATCTTTCATGGTTCGTTCCCCGCAGGGAACAGGCTACCCGCAAACTAGGACACCCTCAAATTCAAAGTGGGACGCTCGGGGTCAAATACACCATCTAGCCTGCTAGCAAGCAGTAACCACGCTTCGGCCGCGTTTTGAAGTTCCTCCCTGCGAACGCCAACAGCATGTTCAGCCTGCGCCAGCTTATCGGCGGCCTTTTCCCGGCACTCGTCTGCGGTGAAATCCATGACGAAATCAGATCAACTGCGGTGCGGCCTGTCTGGTCAAAAAAGGACACTCGCTAAATAAAACTAGGCCGCTGAGGTCGGAAAAAGGCCAGGCTCCCGGAAGTGAGAACAATCCCAGAAATAAGAGCAAGGCCCGCCAGCGTGAACCGGCGGGCCTCCACCTAGCTCAGGCGCATGGGCACATCTCCGGTGGCTGCTGCTTCGCCTCGTCCGGGTCGTCGTCCTCCCGGTCGCAGTCGTCGACCTCAAGGTCGTCCTTGCTGCCGGCGCACCAACGGGTCTGGTCGAGGGCGCGGTCGGGACTGCCAAGGCTCGGCTCGGCGTCCTCTGGCGGCTCGCATTCGTCTGCGCCGGGCGGTTGGCCGTAAGCAACGCCGCATGACGGCTCCAGGTCGGGGTCTTCGCTCACCATGTCGAGGAAATTGATCAGGCTCTCGATTAGGTCGCGTGACCGCTTTTGAATGTTGCCCGGCTCCCTCATCATTACGGTCAGTTTTTCATCAATGCTCTGGGCCGCGTTGGCGAGGCGTATGATGGCCTGATGCCACGACGGGCTAACGGCAGCCGCGAGGGCGGCAAACGATTCCTGAGGCTCCCTAAGGGCCTTTTCGGCACTGCTTTTCATGGTTCTTGCTCACTGGTTCGGCCTGCTACAGCCGCGCCCCGTGTCGGACGAGGCAGCCGGGGGGTAGCAACCCGCCAGTGAGACGGGTCGGACGCTTTTAAGGGGTGGGAACTTAATCTCCCCCTCTGGACAGCACAGTCCGCCCCCGGCCTTGCCCTCGGAATCCCGATAGGCAATAATCGTCGGGTCGGAGCCGCGCCGCCAAGCGCGTCCGTTCATTCAGCCGCAATCGCTCGACGCCAATCGAGTGACTTCCTGACCAAGGAATGCGGCCTATCACTGGTCCGGGTTGCTACACCCACGGACATGCTGCTCCTGATTTGTTTAAAAATCCACTCCCCATCGGGGGCAAAACGTGTTGCCATGCGGCATGGCGAAGTCAGCAACCGTCAATCACTCCCTGAAGATCCATAGTTGGCGCCTGAACTATTCGTTCGGCATGGGCAAAAGCCGCTTCTGTGACGAGCTGTATTCGGATCTTCGACACCTGGTCATTCAGGCAGGCATTGAGAAACCAAAGAGCATCAAGGCGAGTGTTGGCGAGATTAGGTGCATTCCATACGAAGCGCTAACCGCTGGCTACAAGGAATACGCAAGCGCGTCTCAGGATCCCCGGCCTGTTGGGGAGGTCAATTATCGCGGCGCCAGGTACTCAGCCGTGCTGTTTATGCCGGCCGACGCCCTCCCGTTGCTCGTGCCGATGCTGACAGCGGAAAAGTACAAGCATCTTGAACTGGACGTCGAGAAGGGCGGAGCAGTCGTTAGTTACAGGTTTCTGGACTATCTGGGAGATGGGGCCTTACTGGCCGGCTGTAAAAGCGTGGCTTGACCGCCATGAAGGGCTGCCGAATCCGAACAAATGAGCAGAACAGCCGCAAGGTTCACCCAAGCAGACGTCGCTCGCGCCATTCGCGCTGCAAAGCAGGCCGGCGCGGTAGCTGTCCTATTGCTGCCAGACGGCACAATCCGGATCGAGTAGTCGACGGCGAATAGTGCTGTAACCAAAGGTGCTTACCCCTGGAGCGCGCAGAATTGCGCTGCGGAAGGGCGCGCCTGAGTCGGGGCGGGAGAGTGGCAAAGGAGGCTATTTATCCTCCGCGTCAGCGTCCGCAATGTTCGGAGCCGATGTCGTGCGAATAAGTTGCACTGAGCGCACGTCGCCCTCTGACTCCTTAAAGGCAAGCTCCATCCAAATAGCTTCCCGACTGTCCAAGGCGTCGAACAAGGCCTTCCGGTCCGGCCCTGAAAAAAGGGAATCAACGAACTTGATTCGGTACTGCGTCTTCTTGTCTGGGGTGCTGATCACAACCCCGAGCTCGTTTGGATCGTTGGTGTTGATGTCAACCACCTTCATTCGCTGGGTCGCGACCCTCACTTCACTCTTTTTGCGCGGTGATGTCCTTAGGAGTTCGGCCTCTTCTCCAGTGAGGTGCGTTCCGTTAATTGCCGTTTCTCGAGTTTTCGACGCAGCTTTCAGCAGCGCTTCGTTCGTTGAATTAACAGCCTCAAGCGCTCTTGCGCCTATCTCTCCCTGCTTTTCCAGGACCGCCACGATTTTCTTGAGCGCCTCGGTTTGCCCGGCGGCGCCAAGGCTTAATGCCTTCAATGCCTCGATATGATCCTTGCTCTTCAATTCCTCGAGCTGGATGGTCTTGCGTTGATCCAACCAGGCACTGAAGCTCCATGTGCCGGCGGCAAGAACAGCTACACAAACCACCACGATCGTGGCCTGCTTCGGCGTCATTTTTCCGATCATTGTCTTCAGAAGCTCCGGTATCGTTTGTTCAAGCTTCGCCTGAAGTTTGCTGCTTCCTCCCGTGACGACCACATTGATTTGCAGACGTGTGCGCTCGCCCTCCGACAGTTGCGAAGTATCGGCGATGCCGGCGGTGGCTTGGGCAGCCAATTGATAAATTTGCTTTTGTACCTCAAGAAATGCCTCCATGAAGGGAGGGGTGATGCTGGATGCGACTTTAGGGTGAGGGATATAGACATCGATTTCGGCCCATTTTCCGAAATCTATGGCGTCGAATAGAGGCGCGTAAGGATCTGCGACGGCCTGGAGCTCCTCCAGGAGCTTGAGGACCTTATCCGGTGCGTCTTCCAGCAGAGCGATTGCCAAAGCTCCCGTGCCCCTCTTGTTTCCCCGGCTGGAATTTTAGAGATTTTCGCGTCAGTGACAACCGAATCTGCGAGAAGTGCGGCGCTCATACTACTTTGGGTTAATCCATCAGACTATCCCCGCATTCGGATACTCGATCGGGCGGTTGAAATGGCTGTTGGCCACCACAGGCGCCCCTCCCGGCTCGCTGAAGCACAGCGCAACTGCATCCCCCTCGTCCGGGCTCTGCATGCCCCGTTTCTTCATGTCGTCCTTACTTTCCAGCACCAGCCGGCCGTCGCTCATGTACTTGTAGCCAGGGCCGCAAATGTCGGTCTGGAGGCTGTCGCTGTCTGGCAGCGAGAAGTGAGCTCCCTCGAGGGCAGTCTTCAGGTGCGACCACATCTCAGCGCGGCGGTTTGCAGGGCCGCCAGAGGGCTTGCCGGTGTCATCCAGCGGCGGAGGTTCGAGCGGCTTCGAGCCAAAATTGATTGCGTTGAGCTTGCCACTACCGAATGAGCCGCCATATCCCTGCTCCACCAGCCGGTCATAAATGCCCGAGCCGAGCCCGCCAACGTCGATATTCACCTTGGCCGGCTTGTCCCCGCGGATGATGGACGCGACCCAACCGGCGACCTGCATGGTGTCCAACCCGCGCCGCTTCTCCACCTTCTCGATGCAGCTACCCCGGCGCCAGGCAATGGCCGTACTGTCAGGGCCAAACCGTGCAGGATCGACGCCGATAATCAACGGGCCTGAGCCGGTCTTCGGCGCCTTGCGGGCGCGCGTCACGAGCGCGTGCGGAATGAAGCTGTCAAAGCTGCTGGCCAGAAACGCCTCATCCGGCGTCAGCGGATACTCGCGCTTGAAATAGTTGATATCGCCCTTGTCCGCGATCTTGCATCGGCGCCAATAGATCTGCTCAGCGTCGAGGGCGTGCAGCTCTGCTAGCTGCTTCTCCTCCGCCGTCATAACGAAGTCGTCCGGGACGGCCTTTCGATAGGTTGGATCTTCAGACCACGGCAGAAACACAGCGAGGAAGCTGTTCTCGCCGGCCAGGGCCTTGCACCAGAACTGATGAAATTCATCGCCGAACTGATTGCCCGTGGTCTCCACGATGATCTCGGTATCCGGTAGGTCCGGCACCGTTTCCATCAACGCCGCTAGCTGCTCTTTCAGGTTCACCCAGAAGGCAGCCTCGGAGGCGTGCAGAGCCTGCGCAGTCGACGATCGCCCTGCCCCGTCCTCGGTCGCGACCGAAACCAAATAGCCGCTATCGATGTTGCTGAACTTCAACTCCTCAGCATTCGAGGCGCCCGTAGCCGGCCGCATATCCTCGGGCATCAGGTCGTGCATGCGCTTAACCAGGCCGAACAGGTTTCGCACTGCCGGCTTCTCGTGCGCCACGATCGCGGTCAGGAAACCAGGCTTCTTGATAGTCTTGTGGTAGTAGCGGCCGGCAACATAGGTGCTCACCCCTTCCTGCCGTGCCTTGAGGACAACAATGCGGACCATGCCGGTCTTCGAGCGCTGCTCCTCGATTATAGCGTGTAACTTGCGCTGAACCGGATTGAATTTGAACGGCACAACGCCGCCGGCCTTGGGCCTGATCTTCAGGTAGTGCTCGGCGAAATATTCGAGATCTGTATCAAGCCGTTCGGCATGATCCAACACGCCGCTGATCTGATCCGTCCAATGCATCAGTGCAGCTCGTGCCCCTCATGCGACAGCTTGGCCTCAAAGTGAGCGAGGGCCGCGCGAGCCTCGGATAGGGAAACGCCCATTTGTTCAGCAACGCGCTCAGCCAGCCGCTGGCGCTCCGAGATGCGCGCCATGACTTCCGGGTCGGAGAGTCCATCCAACAGGCCCATCACGCCGCCCCCTTCTGTGCTTCTGCGTCTTTCGCCTTCAATTCTAGATAAGCCGCGCACTGGCAGCCCAGGCCGCGGGTGATCGAGTTACGAATGACGCCGCTCGGAACGCCCGGACAGGTCTTGCCGATCTCAGCAACCCTGGCGTCAATGAATGCGTCAATTTCGTCGCGGATTGCATTCACCCGCTCCTCAGTGGTTGACGGCGGCCGGTTCGGTGCCATTGGTTGCCTCTGCTGGTTTCTGGGTTGCTTCAAGCCGCGCTTCCGCGGCTGCTAATTTCGCCTCGGCCTCTGCCAACTTCCTGCGGGCTTCAGCTGCATCAGTTTGCGCCCGCCTCACTACCCGATCTCGCTCCTTCTCTCGCTCTGCGTAGTAGAGCTGCAGGTCTCGAGGCAGTTGCAGAAAGCGCCGCTTCTCTTCCTTTCCCCACGATCGCGGGGGATCGACAATGTCGGCCACCTTGGCGGCTATCAGCGCTTCCAGCACAGGGCTGTTCATCAGCGGCACACCTTCCGCAAGGCGTGGTGGACCCGGTCCATGTTACGCCGCAGCGCATTGAGCTGCGCGTAGCGCCTTAGGTTCGTGGGCTCGATCTCGCGCAACTGTTGATCCATCTCGTCCAACGTTGCCGCGCGTCTGTCGGGACCGTATAGCTGAAATGCCCGCAAGGTCTCATCCGGTCCCCATTCTTCCCCGGTCCAGTTCTTCGAAATGCTTGCAGTTCGCTCGATGAAATCCGGCTTATCGTCAGCCATGCTTTTACCTTCTCGCACTACGCTTCAGTGAGGTGATCTGCGCAGCCAGCTTGAGCTGTTGCGTTGCATTGGCAGAGCCCATCTTCCGCTCAAGCGAGTTGATCTGGCTCGAGCTGTCGCTTGCGCGAGATGCATTCGACGTGCCCGGCCGCATCACAGGCGGGAGCGCCTTGTGAGCGACAGCCTTAGACGCCTTCTGAACCTGCCGATATTTGACAGCATCGTGAACCATCCGCTGGAACGCGGCGTGACGCATGATCGGTTCGTTTTGCAGAAGATGGACAAGCTGGCCTTGGTCAATACCGAGCTCGCCTGCGTAAGAAAGCAAGTCCCCTCCAAACTGCGCGCTCTCGGCCGGCGTCATCTTGCCGACCATCGCCTCAAAGTTCGCATCCTGCTCTTTCGCGTAAACATTGAAGTTCTGCCGGGCAATTTCCGCCTGACGTTGCTGCTGCTGATGCTGCGCGACCTGGATGGCCTGAACCCTATTAAGCAAACTCATTGCAGCATTGAACCGCGGCGGATCGACCTGAGCCAGCGCAGTCAGACCCTGCTCCAGTTGCTCTGCTGGCAGTCCAGCAAGTTCCGGGAAGCTTTCGAGAAAACTCGCCTGCGCCCACGACTGAACAGTGCTCAACGCCTGCGTAAAGGACTGCTGGACGTGTTGCGCCTTGCCGAACTCTTCCTCCAGGGCCGCCCGGATCTGAGGCTTCTTCAGTGCCTCCTTCGTCTCGGGATCAAGGCCGTCCATTGAGTCGATCGACGCCGCGGTCGGGTCGTCAATTGCGGCTTCGTCGGCACTCTTACTGCTATCCGAAGAAATTTCCGGCTTCGCGGCTCTGCTGTCGGCATCCGCGACCTCAAGTCCAAGGTGCTCCGCACGCTTGGGATTGCCCTTGATCGCCTCAGCACGCATGGCGTCGATTTCAGCGGCAAAGTCGTTGCTGATGCTTTTGGCGGCGCTGTCTGCATTGGCGCTACGATAGGCCGCAAGGTCCCTCGCCGCGCGCTCGACCGTGACCGCCTCCGTCTCATCAGCGCGTTCACCATCAGCCGCTTTCTGGTAGGCGACTTCGACAACGGGAGCGGCACCGCGGGAAGCGCTCAACTCGTCGGCGGCCTCACGCGGGGATTTGAACTCTTCCGCCTCTGGCTTGGGGCGATCAGGCATCGGCTTGAAACCAGCCTTCGCCAGTTCTGCTTCCTGGCCGAACAAGCCCTCAGTCGAAGGCGAGAACTGCCCTGTTGCATCGTCCCGCGGCGTCTCGGTTTCGGACATCAGATGATCCTCAGAAGTTTGTTGAGTGCAAGGCAGCACGCGGCCGGCGTGGCTTCGGCTGCTTGCTGGCGCTGTGCGCCTTGATCTTCGCGGTCCAGCTTGCCATCAGCGCATCCGCCGCGCTCGGATCGACCAAGTGGCCGTGGTTGCCGATCCCGTATAGACAGCCTGCGCGTTGATGTAGAGCGTGGTCGTGGCATTGAGCAGCGCTTGCGTCGGCATGATGGTGAAGGCGTTGGAATGATCGGTCGCAGCGGGGATACGCTCATGCAACGCGCGCGACGTTCCGTAGGGAGCAGCGACGCTGGCGCTGGTCGCAGAAAGCGACACGTAATAATCGGTCGTACTGGTCGTGCCGCCCGTGTTGAACTGCACCGTGGCAGTAACGTCCCAATCGCCGGCAGTGAGCGAGACGGAGCCAAGAGCGGCAGTAACGCCACTCGACAGCGTGCCAGACGTTCCGCCGTCGGAAATAACCTCGCCGATCTTGCCCGATGCAGCCGCGCTGTTCGATCCGATGCCGGGCAGATTGCCGATGTCGAGGCGAATGTCATTCGTGGAGTTGGTGATGCCGTTGGAGAGCGTAAAAGCTCCCGTGTTGCCCGCGATGCTCGAGACACCTGCGGCGGCGGCAGCCGCCCACGTCCCATCCCCGCGCCAGAACGTCGAAGACGATGCGCTCGTGCCGGAATTGAGATTGTTGACCGATAGGTTGCCCGTAACGCCCGTAGACAGCGGCAAACCAGTCGCGTTGGTCAGAGTGGCGGAGGCAGGCGTTCCCAAGGCGCCACCAACGAAATAAGCCGCGCCAGTACCAACCTCATCGGTCAGCGCGGCGCGGAGATTGGCGCTTGAAGGCGTGGCAAGGAACGTCGCGACACCCGTTCCGAGGCCCGTGACGCTACCAATGGCGGGGGTAACGGTCACATTCGAGGCAGCAGTGGTCAGCCCCTTCGCGTTGACCGTAACCTGGGCAACCTGCGTTGCGCTGCCAAACGTGCCGACGTTTGAGTTGACGGTCGCGAGCGTGGTTGCGACGGCCCCCGCCGAAGAGGTCACGTCTCCGGTCAGCGCCGGCATCTGCGACGCGTCAACACTGCCCGTCACCGTATGGTCGGCATCCCACTTCGGGCCGTCCACCAACACGTCAGGGTTAGCCGCCGCGCCGGTCAGGCTTGCATGTTTAACGGTAAGTGCCATCAGGCTGGCGTCCAGACTTCGTCTTGCGGGGCTTGCTCGTTCCAAAGCCCCGCGTTGCTTCCCGTGTCGAAGATTGGGTTTCGATCGAACACGTGGGGGTCAAAGACACGAACGGCGATTGCATGCTCGGTCCACGTCTCGGACTGCGGCGTAACGGGCGTCCAGGTCATCAGGAGCTCGCTCCAGAGACGGCAAAGGCGCCGTAGTCAAATATCTGCGGATCGAACATAGGCTTGGGCCTGGGCGCGATCGGGTAGACGCGAACAACCCGGTCCCCATCCAGGCGAAGGGGAAGCGGCTTCAGCCGATAGTGCTTGGCGGGGTCGAAAGGTTCGCTGTCCTCGTTCTCGATCGGAAGCCACTCGCCGCCGTCTGGATCCTTCGTGGTCTTGAAACTGGTCGCGATCAGCTCGCCATCACGAACCAGGCAATATTGCTGCTCGCCCACAGGGAAGCCCTCAGAGGCCAGCGCAGCGTCCGTAATCGATCGCAGGTAGGCCGAGACAGTCAGGCCCTTGCGCTCCGCAGCGGCCTTTAGAAGCTCCTCGCGGGCATATCTAAACTCAGGCATTGGATCAGCCTCTCGATGGGAAGCGAGCACGCGCCGCCATAGCGTTTTGCAGGCCCGATAGATCGACGGAGCCAGGCTTGTAGTATTGGATGGACGGGGCGGGCATCGGCGCAGGGGCTGGGATCGGCGCATCCCCAGAGAAGCCGCTAGAGGTTGGCTTCGGCCCGCTAGGCTGGACCGGGAAATTGGGCTGATATGCAGAGGCGTCACCGACGCGGGGCATGGAGTAGTCCCCCCATCTGTATCGGGGATGCATGCGCGGGTTGGCCGCCCAAGCCAAAAGCGCTCCCGATCGCACCCATGAGTCCAGTAGTCCCGCCATCAACGGCGCTGCTCCGTTCAAATCAGTCACCACGAATGTAGTACGATTTGCCGGACTTCGTAATCTTTTATCACGGCCATTGTCTGCTTTTCTGCCGCAATAACAGCGGCATAAGTAAGACGAAGGAAACGATGCACACGCTATGCACACAAACGGCAAAACTGTGCGTCAAAATGACTCAGCGTTGTTCGCCAACACGCTTCGCAACGCGCGCTCTCAGATCTTCCTCGAGCCAGGCAAACACCGTCTCGATATCGACCGCATCAGCAGTTGCGCGGATCATCGCCACCAGCCGGCGCATCATCTGCATCTCGACGCTGTCCATGGGGCCAGTGCGGTTCTCGATCGAGACCGCGATGTCTTTCGGGATGATGGAGAACAGGACGCGGAGATACGTGCTCGGGTCGGTCGCCCTCACGCACTGGAGCGTGTCCTTGCCATTGGCCGTCCAATCCGCCAGCGCATCGGCGCACGCCTGCTCCGAGAACTTACTACGGGCGCCCTGCGGCCTGCCGAGAGGATTTCCAGATTGGCCCGGCTTCCACCTTGTGCTGACCGTCTGTTTGTTCACGTTCAATTCCCTATGGTTCGATAGTTCGGTTCGGGTTCGGTTCGGGTTCGGTCATCAGGGTTCGGGGTTCGGTACGGTTCGGCTCTCTATAAGAGCCGTAACCTACGAACCATCCGAACCGCTCAATCATGAGCCACTCGCCATCGGTCGCCGTAGTTGCGAACAATGCCCTTGGACAGCAGCGCGTTACGGATGTCCGTCAGGTCAGCCTTTCGCTTCAATCCAATGCCCGCGTCCTTTGCTTGGGCGTTCCAGTCCTCCAATGTCATCCCCGCCGAGCCTGCACCGTGCAGGATGGCAAAGACGGTCTGCTGGTTTGGCTTCAGCTTTGGCTCGCTAGGTTTTTGGCCAGGTTGACCAGAAACCTCCTCGCTGCTGACGATGTTGACCGTGATCGGGTCGCCATCCTCGTCCGTACCAAAGTCGTGAACCTCGGACTTGAACGAAAACAATGGGCCTTCCGGCGCGTCGTTGGCTTTGGTGACTGTTACAGATTTGATCTCATCGCCGGAAATCGACACCATTACGTCAACGTCGCCCAATAGCGCGTTGGAGCCTCTGGCGCCGCGGCTTTCGTCCTTGCCGGTGTGGCCGATCAGGGCGACATGAACACCCGTCGCGTTCTTCACCCGCTGCATGTTGGCAAACACGGCGCCCTGATCCTTGGCACTATTCTCGTCACCCCCGGCCGCAGCAATCAGTTTCGCGAAGGTGTCGATAATCACGAGTCCAATGTCATCGCCCAAAATCGTCTTGGCATCGCGGATAGTGTCGATCACCTTTTTAAAGGCCTCAGGATGCGTCAGATCGATTGTCGCGCTGGAGACGCAAATAGGCGCCCCGGCAAGTCCCAGCCTTGCCCGGTGAGCCCGCAAGCGTCGCTTCACAAGGTCCGATCGCTCAATGGCGAAATACAGCACGCCAGCCGCGCCCTTGCTTCGGTAGCCGTGCCAGTCGAGGCCGGCACCGACACAGATTGCGGCTTCTGCCAACAGCGCTGACTTCATCGCGCCAGGCGGGGCGATCCATGCCGACGTTTCGCCGCGCGCAAGAATGCCCTTGATAAGCCAATTCTTTGCCGGCGGATCGGCCTCCATCTCGTCAAACGTAACGAGAGGATAGCCGCGCATTGTAGCGGCCCGGTCCTTCTGGATTACCTTTATGTCGAGCGCGCGATTGATCGAAGAAGGCGGTCCAATCTCACCGCGCATCCATTTCCAGTATTCAATGGAATCCTTCGGCCACTCGTCGGCCGGAGGAGTTTCCGCCATGCGTTTTCGCTCAGCCTCTTGTAGATGAATCTGGTACCTTAAATCGGCGCTGTCGGAGGGTGGATTGAGCCGCGCGCGAACCGCCATTGAGCGGTTCGCCGCTTCCTGTCGCTCAATCTCTGCGGCCTTGTAGTCATGGTCCTCGGGAAATTCGGGCTCGATCATTCGACACCCATCAATTCCGGGTAAACCAAGTCGAGCGCGCCCATTTCCTCCAGCTTGGCGTCAACCTCATCCGAGGTCATGGTGCCGGCCTTGAGAGCCAGCCCCATCTTCGTTGCCTCGCTGTCGAGCCAGCGAGCTCGGCTGCACATGAAGCGCAGGCCAGCGAACTGGAGCAGCTTGCGGATCTTCGGATCGGTGACGATCAGCGGGCGGATTTCTGGCGGGTTGACATGCGCATTCATGCAGCACCCCCAGCGGTCAGCCCCTCAACCAAAGAGCGAAGCAACATTCGCTCGCTCTCCTCGGCCGCCCTCAGAATCTCGAATTGTCGTCGTGGCAGATGACGCTGGATCGTGATCTCGACCAGGGTACGGAGCGCGTCCGGTTCGATGGCGTCCAGCTCGACCGAGATGTCGCCGAAGTTCTTGGAACGGGTGTCCGACTGCTTGGTCGGCCGGTTCGGCAACTTCCATTGCCCGATCTGCTGCGGCGTGACGCCGATGCGCTCAAAGTGCAGTTCCGCTGCCGGCGCCATCTCCCTCAACGTCTGCTCGATCTTCTTGCCGGCATCGACTCCGGACGGGTCGAAGTCTCCCAGGTGGTAGATGTACGTCGGCACGTCGATGTCGGCGATGTACTCGGCTGCGCTATGCAGGAAGGATAGGCTGGCATAGCCACGAGCAACCATCAGCGGCACGTCGTACATTGATGTTATTGGTAGGACCACACCCGCGAGCGCATCCTTCTCCAACCAGATCTCGACATAGCAGCCGGCGTCCGCCCACAATGACTTCCGGTACAGCCGCGCCGTATCGTCGAGGGCCTGCTGGACGCTCCCGAATGTTCGGGGTCGGCGCTGCCAGCGGGTGTTGTCGGCGAGCCAGTCATATGGCAGATCGCCAGCCTTCCGCATCTGCACGAGGTCGGTCTGGACCTTGGTGTAGCCGGCCTCGGTCTTGTCAACCAGGTTGCGGACGGTCGCCTGGTAGAACACCTGTCTGACGGTCATCGGCCGCATCGCGGCGACGATCTCATACAGCGCGGCGCGGCGGCTCTCTACGTCGGCCTTGCTGGATCGGTGCCGTTTTATGGGGCTAGCCTCGTAAACTTCCAGTCTCATCGTGCCGACCTCCCGACAGTACGACGGCGCTTGCGCACCACGACGGGGACGGTGCCGAATACGGCAGCGGCAAGCTGGCGAGCGAACTTCCGCTCGGCAACAGGATCAGCTTGAATTGGAGGGAGCGAAGAGGTAAATTCCGAACAGATCGAAGCGCCAGCCAGATCAGATTTCGGAGCCCCGCACGCCGCCAGCGTTGCGGGGTTTTCCTTGTGATGCTGCATCAGGCCGCGACCTCCGCGGCAGAGTCCGTCTTGCGCTTGCGGGGCAGCCCTCTGCGAGCGCCTGAGGTCGAGGCCTGCTTCCCAGCCTCCAGCCAGGCGTCGAGATCATCGAGGTCGTAGCGGACGACACCGTTGCGTTTAATGAAAACGGGGCCGCCGCCTGTGCAGCGAATCTTGGTGAGGTAGCTTTCCGCAAATCCGGTGTAGATGGCGGCGCCCTGAGTATCGACTGGCGGGCGCCTGGTCCTGGTGGGGGTAGTCATTTGGCAGTCCTCCGTTGAAAAAGACTGCAATTACGGCCCATTACCCTCCAGTTTTAGACCCAAATAATCTTTGGAAAATCGGTGGGTTTAATGTCCCCCTTCCTTATGGCGAGCAGCGAGTGCGGCCAGATCTCTCATCGTCTGCTTGCGGCGCTTGATGCGCTTCTCGTGGCCCTCAAATCCCTGGTCGCCATACACTCCTCTTATTGCCGCCTCCGTGGTGGAGCCTTGCGCGATGCGCTCAAAGACCTGCCAGTCAGTTTCATGCCTGTATTTCGCAACGCTACCAAGGGGTCTTCCCTGCTTCTTCTTGCGACCCTCCATGAGGCGGAACATGACCTTCTTGATTTCAACCAAATCGTCGCTTTCCTCTGCCAACAATTTCCAGCCCTCCGCCTTCAGCCGCGTCAACTCCTTCCTGCCAAGGCTGGAGGGATACTCCAGCAACATGCGGAGCAGCGCTCTAGCGTCCCCCGCCTCGCTCATTGCTTCGCCTCCGCAAACGAGATGACATTGTTCGCCGGCGGGTTGAGGATCATATCGACCATTGAGGCCAGCGCCTCGAATGCCTTCCGCTTCTCGTCCAGGTATTCGTAGCGGTCGTAGGTCTCGCGGACACCGCCGATGACGTGCCCCATGCAGCGCTCTGCATGATCGGCATCGACCTTGGCCCGGCTCATGAGGCTGCGGCCGGTGCGGCGCAGGTCATGAAGCTGCCACTGCTTCATGGGAGCCCTGCCCTCCGCCTTGCGGATCTTCGCGATGGCCCGATCAAGGTCCTTCTTGGCCTTGCTGAAGCCGCTAAAGGGCTTGGCGCCGTCGAGCTGGCCGCCGCTGGTCGTGGTCGAGAAGACGTACCAGGAATTGCCCTTGCAGCCGGCGGGCTTGTCCCCGATCAGCTCACGCAAGGCTGGCGTCACGGGGATAACGTGATCGAGCTTGTTCTTGTAACGGGCTCCGGGGATCGTCCAGAGGTCGCCTTCAAGCTCGCTCGTGTGCATCCGGGCGGACTCGTTGCGGCGGGTCATGGCGAGCAGCAGGGACTTCACATAGCGGGGATAGCAGGCCGGCTGCTCGATCTGCTCCAGGGCCTTCCAAACGTCCCGGATCTCGTCGTCTGCCAGGATGCGCTTGCGGGCACGCTCCTTGGGCTTGGTCTTTGCCATGCCGCGGACGATCGGCGATTTGAACTCGTCATCCTGCACCATCTGCCAGTTGAACGCCTTCCGGACGTGCGCCAGGACGCGATCAGCCATCACCGGGCCGCTCTCGGCCTTGATCTCATTGAGCATGGTGGTGATGTCGCTGCGCTTCAGGTCGTAAATCGACTTTTCCCCAATGCGCGGCCGGACGTGGTTGGTGAATGCCGATTTGACCTGATCGCCGCTGCGAAGCCCTTCAACGTGGTCCTTTTCGAAGGCGTCGAGCACGGCATTGACGGTATTGGCGGCGGCTAGCTGTTCCCGCTTGGCCTCGGCTCGAGCTTCCTCAAGCTCCCCCTGAGGGTCTTTCTTGTCGGCCACCTCGCCGGCCGCCTTCTTGGCAAGCTCCCTCGCCTGCTCGGCCGTGATGCTGCCGTGCAGCCCCAGCCCGAGCCAGCGCTGCTTGCGGGTCGTCTTGTCTCGATAGCGAAAGCCGTAGGTCACAGCGCCACTGTTGAGGCGTCGAGCCACGAAGCCCTTGACCTCCTTGTCGGCGATGATCTGCCCCGCAGTCATCCGGTCAACCTGCGTCTTGCTGATCTTGACCTGCATCGTCGCTCCATGCACACAGAGTCATTACGTGGTCCGCGTGCACACTATATGCACACAGGCACGGGTCAACGCAAGCAATTTCTGGGAAACTATCGCCAACGATGGAAAATACTGCTATCGTTGTGTTTTCAGGCGCCAAGCGAGGAAATTCAATGATTGCAGCAGGATGGGATGTGTGCACGAACGTGACTTTTAATCACGGGGTCCTGGGTTCGAGCCCCAGCGCGCTCACCAACCAAATCAATAGCTTAGAAAGAAGTGCCGGTTTTAGTTTTGTGCGCGAGGCGCGCAGGGGCAATGATTGAAACCACCTGGCTCGACATTTTCACGCGCTATGTCATTCCGCCGCTTCTCGGCGGTGCTGGAGGCCTCGTCTGCATTTGCGGCCGGTGAGTACAGAGAAGCGCCGCAAGAGACTTGAGACACGACGCGAACTTGTCGGCCGATGGCGAACCCACAAAATCCATCCCCTTCCGGGGGGCGCATTCGCGCGCGTTGTGCTATGTGGGCCCCATGGGGATGACTTTCAGCCTAGACAGATCAAAGAACGATACATCCGTGACACTCGACTTGCTGCGCGCCGTTGCCGCTCAGATGGTCTGTGTGGGACACGCATATGTCTTCTTCATTGGCGATTGGCCGAATCGTCTCCCGTACATTCAAAACACCGGCGTTCTCCTGTTCTTCCTGCTCTCGGGATTTCTGATTACTCACACACTCGTTTCACGGTCGGCAAAACCGAGTTATGGATTTCTGCAATTCTTCATTGACCGCTTCGCCAGGATCTATTCGGGGCTCATCCCGGCCTTGCTGTTCGTCGTCGTGGTTGACGGTTTCGTGCTTTATCTGACCGCCGAGCCGACGATTGCGCGCTACTACACATTGAAGACCTTCATCGCCAATCTGTTCATGCTGGAGGGCTACCGCGGCGTGTATCCCGACACGCTGCAATGGTCGGCATTCGGGTCAGCCGGCCCGCTTTGGACACTAGCGATTGAGTGGCATATCTATATGTTCGCCGGGTCCGTGTTCTTCATGTGCCGGAATCTGAGAACAATCCCACTCCTGGCACCCGTGGCATTGTTCTTCGGTCAAACCCCGCTTCACTTCCTGTTCGGCGCCTTCCAAAGCGACGGCGTCGGCCGTGGCCTGTTCTCGCTCTGGCTTGCCGGCTCCGCAATCTATGTCCTGGCAAGATTGCCTTATCGCCTCCCTGCGACAGTCATCTTGGCTCTCGTGAGTGCCGTTGTTTTTATCGCAATCACACCCGCCGGCGGAGAATACAGCTTCGTTGGGTATCCATTATTGACAGCGGTCGTGTTCGGCATCGTCGAAGCGACGCAACGGAGCCACCGGATCACTTCGGAGAAGGTGCAGCGAGCGATCTGTTTCTTCGCCGACTATTCTTTTTCGCTATACCTGATTCATCACACAATCATGGTTGGCATTTGGCTGCTGTTCCCAAATCGTGGGGCGCTTGTGTTCCTCCTCGCGGTGACGCTCTCCAATGTGGTCGCCATTGGCCTCGCCTCCATCGGTGAGAACAGGCACAAGGTAATTGCCCGCTTTCTCACCGGGAAATTTTGCCTTCAGTCGCGGCATGCCGCGCATCCAGCTTCTTGATTAGAACTCCATCGCTTCGAAATTTATCCCGGTGACCGATGACGTGCCGCCTGCCGCGTCTACGGCCAGACGAAACCAGCACGTAGGATGGGTTGAGTTCTTGCGAAACCCATCACTCGTTGCGATCAGCGCCGCTACGATCGGCGATCGATAATCGAAGCAATCCTCGAAAGGCCGCGGAGTGGCCGACCGAATTGCCGGCGATGGGACCGCGGGTACCAAAGGTGACGGTGCACTTAACGCAGAGCGATATCGACTTCAATTAAGTGCACTGTCACCGCTCGACCGTTCGTAAAGTCGTTGCCGGCGATGGGTACGCAAGAGCTCAACCAATCCTGCGTACTGATTGTAACGGCGAGGGTTATGGGCGACCCGGTGGCTGGTATTGGTGTTGGGGCGTGTGCGCCACCGGGCCTCGCCGATCCCAAGCCTGGGCTAGGCCGGAGATCGACTATCAATAAGGTATGCGGCTTGTTCACCTGCGATTTTGCGATCCGTCAAGTTCTATCAAGAGCGCGTAGGACGGGTCGAGCTCTTGCGAACGCAGTACGCGTTGCGGTAAGCGCCAATACTGATCCGCCATCGACCATCTGAGCGATCCTCAAAAGGGCTGCGGAGGGATGCACCGAATTGGCACTGCGGGCGGTTAGCACGTAGGATCGTCGCCTTCCTCGCAACCGGGCGCGCCAAATTCCGACAGATTCCCGTATCTTACGGTGACAGTGCACTCTACCTGCTATGACCAGCCCGTAGGATGGTCGAGCTCTGGCGAAACTCATCGCTCGTTGCGATCAGCGCCGCTGCGATCCGCGATCGATTATCGGAGCAATCCTCAAGGACCGCGGAGTGGCCGACGGAATTGCCGGCGATGGGTTTCGCAAGGGCTCAACCCTCCTACGCACTTCTTGAATTCCATCGCTTCGAAATTTATCCCCGAGACCAATAACGTGCCGCCTGCAGAGCAGGCCGCCTAGTTCCGAGCGATCACCCGTGCCTGTCGCCGCTATCCGCCTCGGCCGACGTTCGACGAGGCATTGTCGAGCCAGCGCCGTGTTGCTTCGTCACTCCAGCCGGGGACCGCGAAGCGTGCCAGTTGGCGTCGCACCTTCGTCAGATGCGCGAGATGGGCGTTGCGCGGCGTCTTCGCTTGTTGCGCCGACTATTGGTGCAGCCAACGCTTGGCTCTCATGCTGACCGATGGCCCGCCAACATGCGGCTGTCAGATCTCGAGCGGCGGTTTGTCTGCAGAGCGTGCGGTCGGCGCGGCGCCGATGTTCGGCCGGAGTAAGCCGCCGATGGCCCTCACGGCGACTGATCACGCGAACGAATAAATGGGAAAAGCCGCAGCGTGGTTCCAGCCCCCACTGCGGCATTCCCGGCAGAAATAGAACCAAGTACTTAAATCGCGCCGGTGTTCTTTCTATAGAACACCCCGTTCCGAAAATGGATTCCGTATAACTACCGGAATGCGATGTTCTACGCATTGCCGCCCAGATGCGAATGTGGCACGGCTCGGGTTCCAGCCCCCAAATGCTCCCGGCTGCCGATTCAATTGCGGATCAGAGCGCCGGGAGTGCCGGGCGAGATAAGGTGGTCGTCCGACCTCCCGTCTCTCAAAAGGAAAATCCCTCGTCCCCGATGCGATCGATGCCGCACAGCGATAGCTCTGCGCCTCTGGATGCTGCACTGATGTCATCATTTCCGAACGGGTTGGAGTTGCGGTGACAGTGCACACAACTATCGCGCTTACCGCTCCTGCTTGGCACTTGGCTGCTGTTCCCAAAGCCCTCCCACCCCAAAAATCGGAAGACACCCCGCCGGAAACGTGTACGCTTCTCCAAAACCGGAGGGACAGCATGTTTGAAATCAACGGTTTCGACACGGCGGGCGTCGTCAAACTCAAGCGGCCGTCACTCACCGCCGCCCTCAAGAAGGCCAAGGAGCTTGTTCAGGACGGATGCCGGGACGTTCGGGTCGTTGATCCCAGCGGCCGCATCTATACTTCGTTCGACGAGCAAGCCGCCTAGTTCCGAGCGATCGCCCGCGCCTGTCGCCGCTATCCGCCGCGGCCGACGTTCGACGAGGCATTGTCGAGCCAGCGCCGTGTTGCTTCGTCACTCCAGCCGGGGACCGCGAAGCGCGCCGGTGGCGTCGCATTCGGGCGTGGCCGGTCCACCGCAACAGGGCGTGCGCGCGGGCGATGCACCGTTGCTGCGTCTGCGGCGGTGCACAGCACGAGCGACAGACCCATGAGACACAAGGCAAAAAGCGAGCGCATCGCATCAGCTCCAATCGAGCAATCGTTCCGTCATGTGTTGCACCTGTCGGTTCGCCACAATCGACCGCGCCTTCACAAGCAGGCGAGACAAGCGCGGGCTCTTGCGGCGGCGCCGGCAATCGGTGACGCGGGCGCGCGCTCCCATTGCCAGTCTATTCGTTTGGGCGCACGCTCTCTCCAGGCGCTTCAGACGCCGCACGGGAGAGACACATGAAGGAATCGGGCCTGGATGGTCGCCATCGGGACAGGGATGGCCAGATCAGCAAGAAGCACGGCAACACGCTGGTCGGCACATTGCGCAAGATCTACGGAAAGGGTTTTGCGGCCGGCTATCCCGATGCGGCGCAGCTCAGCGAGGTCCTGGCCCAGCTCAACGAGACATCGCTGAGCCAGCTGCGTCGCGATCACGACACCGGGCATCTGGGGCACAAGATCGATCACGCCTTGAAGTGAGGCCTCGCGGTGAGAGCAGCCATCAACGGCGCACATCCAGCACCAGTTACTGGCGTTCCTCATACTTGTTGCAGCGGCCATCGCCATGTTGGACCCGGCTGAGCTCCTGAAACGGCGGATCACAACGCAGGAGCGTGTACACTCTGTAGGAGGGCGGCGGGACGCGCCAGCAGAGATTCTGGCCCGCTGGTATCTGGTACGTATCCCCGTTCGCCAGCGTATAGCTGCACGAGGCGACCTGAGCGTTCACCTTCGCCTCTGCGTGGGCCTGGCTCAGCGAAGCCACCGCGAGGAACATCACCAATAATCCGCGCATTTTGTCCTCCGCACATCTGATCGCACATTGTCCAACTGGGGTGCGGACATCGCTGGAACAAGTCACGGATTCCTGAAAAGCACGTCTGGACCGTTCCAGGCGAGCCCCCAAAAGCCCGCTGACAACCCCGCGCCGCGCCAAGGTGTCGACACCCGTAATGACGACGTGCTCTGGGAGCTTTGGATCGGGGGGTTCGAGAAGGCCGTCGCGCTACGCCCGGCAGCCTGGAAAGAGCTGCTCGACGCCGACGCTGATACGGCGGCGGCGATGAGCGGGATGCTGCTGCTTGCCGAGATCGCCCGGGGAGACAAGGAGGTTGAGCTCGACGATCCCATCCTGAGCGCAGCACCTGACAAGATCGCCGACTGGGTCGTCATCCTCAACGAATGGCGTCTTGCCAACCACCAGCCGATTCAGGATAGCGGCCCAACGACCTTCACTGCCCCGGGAACAAAGGTCGGTCGCAACGAGCCGTGCCCATGCGGCTCAGGCAAGAAATACAAGAAATGCTACGGGCTCAACTGATCGAGACCGCGGTCCTCACAGAATGCTTGCCCTGAACCGGCGGATCGACGATCGTTGACCAGCCTTCAGCTTTCCGGAACCGACGTCGCAGCCGGCACGGTCAACGGCGCCCCTCCCACCGAAACCGGCCCCAGGGGCTTCGACGGCCGGACCAGCCGTTTGCGCATCGCTGCGGACAGCCCATAGCGAGCATTCGCGCGCCGGATCGAGGACGTGACGTCCGACATCATCACATTTTGCAGCGAGTCGACCTTCGCGATCAGCGTGGTCAACTGCGAAGATATCTTCTTCACATCGACCCGTTCGTCCGTGATGCTCTGCCGCAGGGACAGCAGCACCAGTGAATCCTGCTGCAGCAGAGCCGCATTCTGCTGCAAGGCATGGTTGTTTGCCTGCAACGAATCCGTGTGTTGCTGCTGGGCGAACTGAATGTCCTTCAAGGCAGCGACGACCGGATCCGGCTTCGGCGCGGGCGCTTCCTGGCGCGGAAGCAGCTGAGCCAGGCTGCCGACATTCAGCGACGGAAAGCCGGACGGCGACGTATAGACGGCCGCCGCGCCGTTGATGGCCAGCGCACACACCGCCAGGAGCAGCACCGTTTTCCGGCCGGGCCGCGTGTACGGCACTGGAGCTTCCGGGGCCGCAGGATCGTGCGCAGCTGCGGCGGCGGCAAGGGCCACCGCGTCGAGTTCTTCGGCGAAGCTTGGCGTTTCCAGGGACGTGGTCATCTGCGTTGACCCCAATGAGCGAGCAACAGGACGCCATCGCCGGAACGTCCTCGTGACGGCTCCTGTACGCAGCACCCATCTTCAACTGCCTAAAATTGTAGGCTTTTCGGATTAATTCCACGTTAGCGGCCTGGCCGGCCGACGGGCCCGACGCCCCCGGCCGACTACGGATCCGTGTGCTGCGCACTCGCTCTGGAACGCCGAGCACGCGCTCCGCAGCGGCGGCTTCCTCCCGACGGATTTTCCGAAGTTGGCATCATGCCACTGTTTTGCCCGACAGGTCAAACGGGCTTTTGGCGCCTGATGCAGAAAGCGTTGTGGCAGAAGCACTTGGCTACTGTGCATGGGGTTGTTTTCGCGTTTCTTTACAGATCACCCCTCGTCGAGCACCTCGAACAGCGCCTCCACCCGCTCGAACGGCGCATCGCGCATCGCACTGTGATGGACCACCCGATCGCCGTCGCGTTGCAGCGACTTGCCTCTCGATTTGCGCAGGCGCCCCGGCAGGAACGTCGCAGCCACAGCCTCGGGACCGACGTCGAGGCGGATGATGCCTCTGCGCTTGCACTCGATCCTGAGCCTGGCTGCGGCGAAGAAATCGCGCGCCACCTTCGGCAAGGGTCCGAAGCGGCGGGAGGTCTCCTCCTCGAGGTCTTCGAGGTCGTCCTCGCCATTGCATCTTGCGGCGCGCGCATAGAGCTCGAGCCGCACGGGCTCGGACTGCACATAGGTCTCGGGCAGCATGTCCCCGACCGGCAGGTTCAGGTCGGGCACCCACACCGCGGCGCGCTCCTCGTCGGCCTTCTCCGAGGCCATCTTCAGGAGGTGGCTGTAGAGCACGGGCCCGAACACCTGGACATGGCCGGACTGCTGCTCCGAGAACAAATCGCCCGCGCCCCTGAGATCGAGGTCGCGCTCGCTGATGGCGAAGCCGGCGCCCGGCCGGCTGAACTCCTCGAGCACGGCCAGCCGCTTCTCGGATTGTCCCGACTCCGTCTCGGTTAGGAGATGGGCGAAGGCGCGGATGCCGCTGCGGCCGACGCGTCCGCGCAGCTGGTGCAGCTGGGCAAGGCCGAACTTTTCCGGCCAGCACACCACGATGGTGTTGGCGCGGGGAATGTCGAGGCCGCTCTCGACGATGTTGGTCGCGAGCAGGACATCGGCACCGCCCTCGACGAAGCTCATCATCCGGTCGTCGATCTCGTCGGCAGGCAGCTTGCCGTGCAGACAGACGATGCGCAGGTCCGGCGCCACCGCCTGCACCCGCGCCAGCATCGGATCGAGATCGTGGATGCGCGGACAGATCAGGAAGCTCTGCCCGTGGCGGCGCTGCTCGCGCAGCAGCGCGGAGGCGATGGCGGCATCCGACAGCGGCGCAATCCGGGTCGCGACCGGAAGCCGGTGCACCGGCGGCGAGGCGATCACGCTGAGATCGCGGAAGCCGGCAAGCCCGGCGGCGAGCGTTCGCGGGATCGGCGTCGCGCTCATCATCAGCACGTGGACGTTCCTGGCGAGCCCTGCGAGCTTGGCCTTCTCGGCTGCGCCGAAATGCTGCTCCTCGTCGACGATGACGAGGCCGAGATCGTCGAACTTGACGTCCTTGCCGGTGAGCGCCTGGGTGCCGATCACGACCTTGATCCGGCCGCTGCGCAGGCCCTCCCTGGTCTCCCGCAGCTGCGCGCCGGACGTTGCCCGCGACAGGTTGCCCACCTCGATGCCGAACGGCGCAAAGCGTTTCTGGAACGTCGCGACGTGCTGCCTTGCCAGCACCGTCGTCGGCACCGCGACCGCCACCTGCTTGCCCGACAGCACCACCGCGGCCGCCGCGCGCAGCGCCACCTCGGTCTTGCCAAAGCCGACGTCGCCGCAGATCACCCGGTCCATGGGATGACCGGATGCGAGATCGTCCAGCACGTCGCTGATGGCCTGGGCCTGGTCGATCGTCGTGAAGTAAGGGAAGCGCGCGACGAACTTCTCGTAGGTAGATCCCGGCGGCACCAGCTTTTCGGCGCGCCGCCGCCGGCGCTGGCTGATGTGCTTGGCCAGCACCTTGCCCGCGGCCTGGATCTCGCGCTCGGCCTCGCCGCGGCGGGCCCACCATGTGCTGCCATCCGCCTTGTCGAGCGCGAGCTTGCCGAGCTCGGTCGCGTAAGGCCACATCAAGGCGAGATCGGCCGGCGGCACCAGAACCGCATTGTCGCCTGCGAACTTCAGGCGGATCATCTCGCGCATGGCGCCGCCGCCGGTGTTGACGGTCTGCAAGCCGTCGAGCACGGCAAGGCCGCGCTGGAGGTGGACGACCACCGTGCCCTGCTCAGGCACATCGGCATGGTCGAAGGCTGCACTCCAGGCGCGCGCCATCGGTTGCGGATGATGCGCGCGGCTGCCGAGCACGTCCGACGCCGTCACCACGACCAGAGGCTTCTTCCCCGGCACGACGAAGCCGGCATCGAGATCGGCCAGCAGCGTCGCCTCGCCGCCCCGCCCGCGCGCCGCCTCCTCCCAGTCGTCGCAGCGCTCCGCCTTGACGCCGCTCATCCGCTCCATCACGCGCAGATCGTCCTCGTGCGCGGCGACGAGCATCAGTCGCGATCCGGCCCGGCGTGTCTCCTCGACGAAGGCGCGCAGCGCCTTCCTGGTGGACGTCAGCTTCGAAAACTCGGGGATGTGCTGGAAGGACGCAGTCCGCGGCAGCACCTTCATGCTCTTGGAGAGCTGCTTCCAGTCGCGCCGTGCGAGATATTCGCGCTCCCGCTCCGATCGGCCTGCGGCCTCCTCGATCGTGTCCAGCCAGGCGTCGGCATGCAACGGGACGCCGGCATCCGCGATCCATTTGGCGCCCCCGCAATAGTCGAACAGGCTCGCGCGCTTGCCGCGTTTGCCGGCAAGGCCGAGCCGCTCCGACATGGGATCGACGAGCAGCTCCTTGGTCTCGAAGATGATCCTGTGCTCGTTCGGGTCGAAGGCCACGATCCGCCTGATCGCACGCTCCGAATGCTCGATCCGGAACGGCCCCAGCGCGCCTGCGGGAAATATCTCGAAGGTCTGGCCGTGGAACAGCGCACCGCCCGGATAGTCCGGCTCGTCGTCGAGATCGTATCCGAGGGCCTCGAGGCGGGTCTCGAGGTCCCGCTCGGAGAACGGGCCACCCACTTTCAGGCTCAGGCTCAGGCGCGACAGGCTCGCCGGCGGCGGCAGGCGCTCCATCACCGCTTCCGCGGTCGACACAAGAAACAACGGCTTCCTGGATTTTGCAAGGCGCCTCAGCACCGAGGCTCTGCGCCCTGCGAGCTCGTGCGACGGCTCGAGCTGATCGAACGGCAAGGTGTTCAATCGCGGAAACACCAGCACCTCGCAGGACGGATCGAACGCGTGAATGACGCTGCCCAGCCGCTCCGCCCTGTTCTCGCTCTCGGCGAGGAAGACGATCCCGCTGCGTCCGGACTGCTTCCATTGTGCAAGCAGATGAAGAGCCATCATGCCGAGGGGCGACGAAGACGAGATCGTGGCGCGCTGCGATCCTTTGCTCTTCTTCGGCGCCTTCCTGGCCACCCCTGTCTTCTTCGAAAGCCTCACTTGAACCCGTTTCTGGTCTTGCATTGTAGCCAACAGAATGCGAGCCGCCCTCATCTCGAATCGGCAGCTCGCCGCCATGCATATGGGATTTGCACCGCGAACGCACCCCTCGTCGCAACGTTCAAGGGCGGCGCCGCGATCCCGACAATCTGGCGGTTTGCTGGGCCTGCAGCGCGGAACTCATGCGGCCCGCGATCGGCATCGCTCGATACAAGCATTGCGACGATCGAAGACGTCGTGCGCGCATGCAGCCACGAAAAAGCCCCAGCGCTTGGAGCCACACTGGGGCGTTTCGGTCAACATGAATAGGTTAAGCAATGACGTCTTCATAGCAGCGGTTTCGCCGCGTGCTTGTGAACTGGTTCACACGCTTTGCGTCGAGCAAACGACCTCAGCGCGAGAGGCCCTGAGGTCGCCAACCTTTATGGGTAAGGTTTTCTCGCGGCCCGGGGGCGTTGGGGCTTGGGGATGGGCCGTGAGCCTGGATTCGACGCACGCCACGCAGAGTCGTTCCAATGATCCACGCCCAACCTGCTGGGGCGCTCCAATCATGCCGGAACGGAGTACCTCATCTCCCGGTTTGAGTGCGCACCCGCCACGCGTTAGGATGCACGTTTTTAAGGAGGCTCATTTGAGGTCATTCATTTTCATCGGCGCCATCGCACTGCTCGCGACGGCCGCCCACGCACAGACGCTGGTCGATCCCAACAAGGTTGCTCCCGAATACCGCGAGGCAGCCGAGAAACGCCGGGCCGAGCAGTTGCGCCAGCGTGAATGCGCGCTGAAGGCCGATCTCGAGAAGGTGCTGCCCAGGGATCGCACCGCCTTTCTCAACCGTTGCCTGGAGACGATGGCGGCCAAGCAGTAACGGCCGACTATTTCAGCCGGCGCCTTGGCGCGATGCGCGCAAGGTCCGCGGTCATTTGCCGGGCGGTGCGAGAGGACCAAGCTCAGCTCCGCCGCCGCTTTCGCGGAAACAGGCGGTCGCGGATGTAGCGCGAGGTCGGCGTCAGGCGGATGCCGCGGGGCTTCTGCCAGGCGGCGCGGTCGATCTCCTTCTTGTCGCCGATCGCCAGCCTGCCCTTGGCGGACTTGGCGATGAAGATCGCGTCATTCATCTTGCGGCCGGAGCGCTTGTTCCTCGTCTTGACTTCCTTCCAGAGGGTGATCCTGCCGAGCTTCAGCTTTGGAAGCTCCTCCTTGATCTCCCGCCGCAGACAGTCCTTCTCCGACTCGCGCGGACGCTTGCGGCCGCCCGGAAACATCCAGAGGCCATCCGACCGGCGCCTGACCAACAATACCTTGCCGCGCCTGGCGGCAACTAGCTTGGAAGACTTTGCCATTGCTGCCGTTATCGAAAACAGAATCGACCTGATCGTAACTTGTCTAGTCGAACAGACAAGTTCGCGGCATGCTTTGATCACAGGCCACAAGCCATCGGGTCCTGGCGCGGCAGGGCCGGAAGAATGCACGTTCGGGCCGCGAGATCAGCCCTCGCCCGCCTCCGCCTGATCCTCGGTCCTGATCCAGGCCATCATGATCTCCCAGGCCACCGATAGGATGATCGGCCCGATGAACAGTCCGACGATGCCGTGGGCCAGCGTGCCGCCGATCACGCCGACGAAGATCACGATGGTCGGAGTGGTCAGTCCCCGCCCCATGACGAGCGGCTTCAGCATGGTGTCGATGAAGCCGACGAGGACGAAAAACACGGTCAGCAGCAACGCCGTGGTGACGTCCTTGGCGGTCCAGATCCAGATGATCACCGGCAGCAGCACGAGGAAGGCACCGATCTGCACGATCGAGAGCAGCAGCACGATGAAGGCGAGAAGGCCCGCACTGGGCACCTCGGCGAGCTTGAATCCGATGCCGGCGAGCAGCGCCTGCACGATCGCGACGCCGATCACGCCCTGCGCCACGGCGCGAATGGTCGCTCCCGCAAGCGAGAGGAAATGCTCGCTCTGCTCCGGCACGATGCGGAACAGGAAGCTGCGGCCGGCGCCGACCAGGCGCGGCCCGTGCGGAAACAGGAATCCGGCCACGAACACGGAGACGAGAAACTGCAGCGTGCCAAGGCCGGCGTCGCCCGCGAGCGAGAGCAGCGGGCCTGCCAGTGGCTGGAGATACGGCGCCACCTCGCGCACCACCGCCCGGATGTTGTTGTAGGCCTGGTCCCAGAGCTCGTAGAGCCAGGGCCCGACGAGGGGCCACGATTTGAGCTGCTCCGGCGCCGACTGGAGCGCGAGGTCGCCGGTGCCGAGCTGGTGCGCCAGCTCGCGCACGCCGTCCACCGCGCTGATACCGAGCCAAGTCGCCGGACCAATGACGATGCCGAGCGTGATCAGGGTTAGGATCGCTGCTGCAGTCTTGGGCCGGCCGCCGAGGATCTTGGCGACCCAGCTGAACGCCGGATAGAACGCGACCGCGAGCACGCCGCTCCAGGCCAGGATCGGCACGAACGGGCGGATAATCAGGAAGGTCCAGATGATCAGCAGGGCGAGCAGGCCAAGCCGGATCACGAGCTGGATGACATCCTCTCCCGTCAGGAGCTGACGGAGACTTTTCACGGGCACGGCTTTCCTTGCGGCATGAACGCAGCTTCCGGCGCTTGCACGGCCCGGCCGTTATTGCCAGCAACGCATCCGGCGTCAAGACGACCGGAACCGACCGCGCCTCGATCAGGCCCCCATCGGGGCATCCGGCATTGCGCGACGATGACGCACCATCCCGGCCTGCGCCCCAGCCGGCTTGGCTAACGCCCGTTAACCGGATTTCCCCGCGCCGGTTTACACCGCTGCAAACGCTGGCGGCTATCGTCGATCGACATCACCGAAACGCATTCTGTGCAATGGCCAACAGCATCTGGACGATTGAAGAGTTCACCTGTGCGGGTTGCGGCATGAACTACACCGCGACCAGGGAGGAGCACAGCGAGGCCCATACCGGCAGTTTCAAGTGCGGCATCTGTAGCGGCGTCGTGCACGCCTGGTCCGGCAAGCATCATTTCTTCGGCTGGCAGGCCGTGAAGACGAGACCGCCGGTCTTCGGGAGGCGCTGGGCGGGCGTCGGGTGGTAAGCCGTCCGCAGCGTCGCAGGATCCGCCCAATTGCACCGCCGCCGTTTGCACTCCGTTCACCGGTCGGCGCTAGCTAGATCAGCAAGGATCCTCCGCGCCAAACCGCAATCATGGCCGACCTCAACGCCGTCCTGACCAGGCTCAACGACCGTCTGCTCCGCCTCGAGGGCGAGCTGTTCGTGCTGCGCTCGCTGGCACGCGCGACGCTGACGGCCGGCGACGACCATGCGGCACGCATGCGCAAGCTGGTCGAGGCCGCGAAGGTCGCGCTCGACGACGAGGCCAAGCGCCCTCTCGACAAGCCGACGCGCAAATATGTCGATGCGGCAACCGCGCTGGTGGAGGAGCTGCTGGTCGAGCCGACCCTGGCGCGGCCGCTGTTCACGGTCATCGACGGCGGCCGTCGCGATTGAGCGACAGACATTTTAGACCCGCCATCGGTCAGCGCGCAGACATGCCAGGCGCACGCGCAGCAGACCTCTAGGTCGCCGTGGAGTTCTCCGCCTTGAGCCGGCTGAGCCCCGCCTCGATGATCGCGATCTCCTCGTCGATCTGGCCAATCGGCAGGCTGAAATCATAGCCAGACCTGCTCTTCAGGTCGACCGCGAGCCGCTGCCGGTGCATCATCAGCTCGTCGAGCCCGCGGCGGTTCTTCAGACGCACATGGGCGTCGACGATCTGCTCGATTGCGCTCGGCATGAAATCTGTCCCGTCGACAAAGGCCCGGCTGCGCGCCCACGCCGGCAGACGTTTTCAATGTCGCGGTACGCAATACAAATCCGCGACGGATTCGTCGATACGCCAAGCTGGTTGAGATCGCGTTACCGCCGGACGATTTCGTGATGCGTGGCGTGAAAAGGCCGCCGGCGATCACGCCGACGGCCTAAGCCGGGTTCGAAAATGGATGCGGGTTGAAATGTAGCCAGCCCCGGTCGGGGCACATTATCAGCCGATCGAGGACATCTTTGTTAAAATCGAAACACAGGAACCGCTTATCGGTCACTTATCGTCCGACCGTGGCGGCGCGGCAACGCTAGTCCGTGACGCAGAAATAGGTGCACCGAGGCTCGCGCCCGGCGCATTGTTGATAACCCGCGCAAACGCGGCGCGGGTGGTGACAGGGCGTGCTGACGTGTTATCGGGGAATGACGCAGTTGCGAAACGGATCGGACACCCATGCGCATTACCCTCGTCGGCTCCCGCCATTTCGGCGTGACCACCCTGAACATGCTCCGGGAGCACAGCGTCTCGGTCGTCCGGGTCGTGGTAGCCGATGCCGAGGATCGCCTCGCGGCGACCGCGAGGGCCGCCGGAATCGAGGTCGTAGTCCAGGCCAATCCGAAGCTGGTGGTGGCTTCCGAGATCGCCCCCGGCACCGATCTGATCATCACGGCCCACAGCCACGCCCGGATCGGCAAGGACGCGCTCGCCGCCGCCAAGCTCGGCGGGATCGGATATCATCCCTCGCTGCTGCCGCGCCATCGCGGCAAGGCCGCCGTGGAATGGACCATCAAGGAAGGCGATCCGATCGCCGGCGGCACGATCTATCATCTCGCCGACCGTATGGACGCTGGCGCCATCGCGGCCCAGGACTGGTGCTTCGTCAAGAGGGGCGAGACCGCACGGGAGCTTTGGGAGCGCGCGCTGGCGCCGCTCGGGCTCAAGCTGCTGGCCGATGTGATCGACTACGCCAAGGTCCACAAGGCGCTGCCTGCCAAAGTCCAGGACGAACAGTTCGCGACCTCCGCGCCGAGTCTGTCCTGACGTTTACCCTTAATGTGAGCCCGCGTTGATTCTGCTTCGAAAATCGGAGTCGGAATCTCAAATAAACCATTGTACCAACAGGAACAATTTTCGATTTGGCATTGCAACAAATTTCCGTCACATTTCGTCCGAATAAGCGTCAGCGTATCAGACAAATTCAAGGATGGGATTTATGCGTTTTGGTCGCATTGCGGTGTTCTGTGCCGCTTCAGTTTTCACAGGCACCCTCGCCGCCCCCGCTTTCGCCCAGAGCCCCTATGACGGCAATTGGCACGTCACGATCGTGACCAGGAGCGGCTCGTGCGAGCCGACCGCGAGTTCCATGCTGACGGTTGCCGATGGCAAGATCACCGCGCCCGGCGCTAACGTTTCCGGCACCATCGGCCGCGAGGGACTTGTGAAAGTTTCGATCAATGGTGCATATGCCAACGGTCAACTCAACGGCAACGCCGGATCGGGGAAGTGGAATGGAGCATCAGCAGGCATACCTTGCAGCGGGCGCTGGGAAGCATCGCGCCAATAAACCAACGCAGGTTCGTGCCCGAAATCGGCGGCTGTTGATCGCGGCCGCCGTTTTGTTTGCGGCTGCGGCCGCCAATTCCGAAAGCAAGGCGCAATCCGGTCCATTCGCTCCGATGGCAGGAAGCTGGAGCGGCGGCGGCACGGTCAGCCTCGAGGACGGATCGACGGAACGCATCCGTTGCCGGGCCAAATACGCTCCCGTCGGCCCCACAATGGAAATGACGCTGACCTGCGCCAGCGACGCCTACAAGTTCATCCTCTCCGCCAACGTTCAGTCGGCGGGAAATGCCATTACGGGAAGCTGGAGCGAAGCCAGCCGCAACATCTCCGGCTCGCTCCAGGGCCGCGGTGGCGGCGGAAACTTCGAGGTGGTAGCCTCTGCCGCCGGCTTCAACGCCAACATCGCGCTGAGGACGCACGGCAACAAGCAGACCGTCACGATGCGCGCGGACAGCCAGTTCCGCGGCGCCAACATCTCGATGTCGCGCTAAGGCGGACCACAATTATCACAATCGGCCCGGCGGTCTCGCCGGGTCTTTTTTATGCACCCGGCACGAACGCCGTGACCTCGATCTCGACCTTGGCCCGGTCGTCCACGAGGCCGCCGATATAGAGCAGCGTCGAGGGCGGGAAATTTCGTCCGAGCGTTTCCTTCCAGGCCGCACCGATGCCAGCACCAGCCGCTTCATACTCGTTGCGGCTGGTCAGGTACCAGGTCAGGCGGACGATGTGCTCGGGGCCGGCGCCGGCCTCGCCCAGGAGCTTGATGATCCGTTTCAGCGCAGTCGCGACCTGCGCTGCCATGTCGGGCGCGTAATTGCCGGCTTCGTCGCCGCCGGTCTGGCCGGCCAGAACCACCCAACGCCCCGGCCCCTCGACTACGACCCCATGGGAAAAGCCGCGCGGTTTCTTCCACTCGGCCGGCTGCAAGATATGCATGAGCGACGCTCTCCCGATCTTCTCGTTGTCCAGAGATGCCTAGCACGCACCCTGCATCGCTGCATCCGCTGATTTGGCCGTTGCAAACGCCGGTGATGTCGCCGATACCGGCCGTCCCTTCGTGTTTCCTTCCTCCGGCATCCTGCCCCAATGAGCGCGACACCGTCCAGAACGATGGCTGCACTGTGGATGGCCGGCTGGCTGTCGCTGATGCTGGTCATGGCGGTTGCCGGTCGCGAGACGACGCGCGAACTCAATGTTTTTCAAATCATGGAAGTGAGGTCGCTGGTCGGCTTCGTGTTGCTCTCGCCGATCATCTACCGCGCGGGCGGCTTGAAGGTGCTCAAGACATCGCGCCTGACGGAGCATGTCGGGCGCAACCTGGTGCACTATGTCGCCCAGCTCGGCTGGTTCTTTGCGCTGACGCTGATTCCGATCGGCCAGGTGGTGGCGATCGAGTTCACAATGCCGATCTGGACGGCGATCCTCGCGGCAAGCTTCCTGTCCGAGCGGATGACGCCATGGAAGATCGCCGCCATCGTGCTCGGACTCGTCGGGGTGATCGTCATCGTCCGACCCGCGACCGGGGAGATCAATCCGGGCCAGCTCATCGCGCTGGGAGCCGCCATGGGATTTGGCGTGTCGATGGCGCTGGTCAAATCGTTGACCCGCACCGAAAGCGCGCTCTCGATCCTGTTCTGGATGCTGGTGGTGCAATCGGCCGCGGGCTTCGTTCCGACATTGTTCGTCTGGACCTGGCCATCGGTCTATGTCTGGGCCTGGGTCGGCGTGATCGCCGTCTGCGGCACATTTTCACACTATTGCCTCGCCAGTGCGATGCGCTACGCCGACGCGACGATCGTGGTTCCTATGGACTTCCTGCGCGTCCCCCTGACCGCGACCGCCGGCTGGCTCCTGTATTCCGAGCGGCTCGACGCCTGGACCGTCCTCGGCGCGGTGCTGATCCTGGGCGGTAATCTGCTGAATTTGAAGCCCGCTTCGCCCGTTGTCGCTCGCGCGCAGTGAACCTCGCGCCGCCTCGCGCGACAAAACGAAGTGGCCGTGTGATCTGGATCACGTTGGAGGGGCATTCCATCGTGCACATTCGGCCACACAGCAGCGGGTTGACGCAACGAACCGGCCGTTTTGGTGGCGTGACGTCGGGCACTTCGTGTAGGTTCGTTGCCAATTTGTTGCTGCCTGCAATTCGATTCTGGGGATTTCAGAATGCGCTATCTCACCCTCCTCACTTCGCTGGTGTGCATGGCACTGTCGATCGGTGCCGCCAAGGCTGACCGCCGCGTCGCCTTCGTCGTCGGCAACGGCTCCTACAAGAATGTCGCGCAATTGCCGAACCCGCCGATCGACGCCAAGGCGATGGCAGCCACGCTGCGCAACGTCGGCTTCGAGGTCATCGAAGGCTCCAATCTCAGCCGCGACCAGATGACAGAGAAGCTGCTCGATTTCGGCCGCAAGGCGCAGGGCTCCGACATCGCGCTGTTCTATTATGCCGGCCACGGCATCGCCGTCAGCGGCACCAACTATCTTCTCCCGGTCGATGCCGACATCAAATCGGAGATGGACGTCAAGCTAGGGGCCGCCATCAACATCGACCTGACGCTCGAGCAGACCATGGGCGATGCCAAGGTCAAGCTCGTCTTCCTCGATGCCTGCCGCGACAATCCGTTCGCCGCCAAGATCAAGTCGAACGCGGCGACCCGCAGCGTCAACGTGCAGAGCGGTCTCGCCGAGATGAAGTCCGGTGAAGGCACCCTGATCGCCTTCGCCACCGGTCCCGGCCAGACCGCGCTCGACGGCCAGGAGGGTAACAACAGCCCGTTCACCCGCGCGCTGATCGACAACATCACCAAGCCCGGCGTTGAGATCCAGCAGGCGATGACCTCGGTGCGCGCCCAGGTCAATGAAGAGACCCGCAAAGGCCAGCTGCCCTGGGGCCACACCAACCTGACGGGCTCCGTCTATCTCAATCAGGCGCCGACGACCCAGGTCGCCAATGCGGCGCCGACCGCGTCCGGCATCGTGCCGGCGGCGGCCGGGGATGGTGTCGAGCTCGAATACTGGCGCTCGGTCAAGGAGTCCAACAAGCCCGAAGAGCTCAACGCCTACCTCACCGCCTACCCGAACGGCCAGTTCAAGGCGCTGGCGCTGGCGCGCCTCGCGGCGATCAAGAGCGGCGCCTCGACCGCGACCCGCACGCTCAACGCCGGCGTCGATCCCGCGACCTTCACGGACGAAGCCACGCAAGTCACGGAGGACCAGATCGGCCTCGACAAGAACAAGCGCCGCGACGTGCAGCGTCGACTGACGGCGCTAGGGTTCGACACCAAGCAGACTGGGGTATTCAACGACGAGACGCGGTCCGTGCTCAAGCGCTGGCAGACCGCGCGCGGCTATCCCTCGTCGGGTTATCTCAACAAGAACCAGCACAAGGCCCTGCTCGCGGAGATCGTCGCTGCCCCGGCGACCGCCAGCGACACCAGCCAGAAGCCGGCCCGGCGCGCCAGCGCTCCGCCTCCCAGCAGCGCGCCGGCTCCGCAACACCGCAGCAGCCCCGGCGACGCCGCCGGTGCGGCCTTCGTCGGCGGTGTCGTCGGCGGCATGATGGGCGGCATGTTCCGCCGCTGAGCCGAGGCGAGATCGACAACACAAAAGCCCGGCTTACGCCGGGCTTTTTTCTTTGGTCGTCCTCGCAGTGGTGTCGAGTTGGTGCCTACTTCCCCGCAGCTTTCCGCAGCGCCTCGTTGATGCGGTCCTGCCAGCCGGGACCGCCCTCCTGAAAGAACTCCAGCACGTCCTGGTCGATGCGCAGGGTGACCTGCTCCTTGATGCCGGGAACGGCGCTTTGTTTCGGCGGCGCCACGGCGACCTTTGCCGTCACCTTCTTGAACGCCGCCTCCGCTTCCGTTCTGGCATCGCCAAGCGTGCGCGGTCGTCTCGGTTGATCCGCCATCTGCTAGATTCCTTCGAACAGCGCCGTCGAGAGATAGCGCTCGGAGAAAGACGGCACGATCGCCAGGATGGTTTTTCCCGCCGCTTCCGGACGCTTGCCGATCTGCAGCGCGGCCGCAATCGCCGCACCCGAGGAGATGCCGCCCGGGATGCCTTCATGCCGTGACAGCGCGCGCGAAGTTTCGATTGCCGTCGTCGAGTTGATCTTCACGATCTCGTCGATCACGGAACGGTCGAGGATGTCAGGAACAAAGCCGGCGCCGATCCCCTGGATCTTGTGCGGCGTGTGCTGTCCGCCGGACAGCACCGGGCTCTCCTCCGGTTCGACCGCAATCACCCGCAGCGAGGCCTTGCGTGGCTTGAGCACCTGGCCGACGCCGGTGATCGTTCCGCCTGTGCCGACGCCGGCCACGAAGAAATCGATGTTGCCGCCGGTGTCGTTCCAGATTTCCTCCGCGGTGGTGCGGCGGTGCACCTCGGGATTGGCGAGGTTCTTGAATTGCTGCGGCATCACCGAGTTCGGCGTCGTCTTCACCAGCTCCTCGGCGGCTGCGATCGCGCCCTTCATGCCTTGCGCCGCCGGCGTCAGCACCAGTTCGGCGCCGAGAAAAGCCAGCATCTTGCGCCGCTCGATCGACATCGACTCCGGCATCACCAGCTTGAGCCGGTAGCCGCGCGAGGCCGCCACGAAGGCGAGCGCAATACCGGTATTGCCGGAGGTCGGCTCGATCAGCACGGTGTCGGGCTTGACGATGCCCGCCTTCTCCATCGCGATGATCATGGCCGCGCCGATGCGGTCCTTCACACTTGCTGCAGGATTGAAATATTCAAGTTTTGCCAAAATGGTCGCGTTTACGCCGTGCAGGCCGGGCAGCCGGCGCAAGCGCACGATGGGCGTGTTGCCGAACGCGTCGACGATCGAGTCATAGATCCGGCCGCGGCCGGCTTGGTGCGCTGCACCCGTAGCGGAAGATGCGTCCATGATGAACTCCCTGTGGCAACGATCTGCACTTCCATCGCGGCCATTGCGCAGTTACAGACAGCTTGCGGCGACACGCAAGCGACAATGCGGCACATGTTAAATACGCTGCATCGCAAAATCACGTGAGCGGTAAAATCAGAAAACCTACGCATTTGTGTTGCGACCTCGTCAACTGATTCTGCTTATGTTAGACTTAGGTCTCAAAGCAGGGAGGTCACCACGATGTCAGCGGTTGCTGAAGTGATGTCGACCGTAGCGCTAAGGCGTGATCCGCGTTGCAGCGAGTTGCCTACGTGTCCCGTCTGCGCCGACTCCATGGTCGCCGCCGAAGCTTCCGCCTACGTCTCGGACCACATGATCAGCTATCTCTGGACCTGCGACAATTGCGGCTATGGCTTCGTGACCAAGCACGCCCTGAAGCAACGCTTCACCTGCAACTGATGTTGACTTGCAACTGATCTAGCGCGGGGCGATGTCGCCCCTCGCCCAGTCCTCGCGCGTGCGCTGATAGAACTCGTCGAATTGTCCCTGCGCGATCGCACCTCTGATGCCCTGCATCAGGAACTGGTAATAAGCGATATTGATCTCGGACAGCAGCATCGCGCCCAACGTCTCGCCCGCCTTGACGAGATGATGCAGATAGGCACGCGCGTAGTTGCGCGCCGCAGGCCATGAGCTCTCTTCGTCGAGCGGACGCGGATCGTCGGCGTGGCGCGCATTGCGCAGATTCACCTGGCCGAAGCGCGTGAAGGCGACGCCATGCCGGCCATTGCGCGTCGGCATCACGCAATCGAACATGTCGATGCCGCGCTTCACGGCTTCGAGGATGTCGTCCGGCGTGCCGACGCCCATCAGGTAGCGCGGGCGTTCTCTCGGCAGCAATGGTGCGGTCTCGTCGATCATCGCCAGCATCACTGCCTGCGGTTCGCCAACCGCAAGACCGCCGATCGCATAGCCATGGAAGCCGATCGTAACGAGGCCTTCGGCGCTCGCATGACGTAGTTGGGGGATGTCGCCGCCCTGCACGATCCCGAACAGCATGTAGCCGTCCGGGGCGCTCTCGAAGGCGCGCTTGCTTCTCTCGGCCCAGCGCAGCGACAATTGCATCGCGCGCTCGATGTCGGCGCGCTCGGCCGGAAGCCGCACGCATTCGTCCATCTGCATGGCGATGTCGGAGCCTAGCAAACGCTGCACCTCGATCGAGCGCTCCGGCGACAGCTCGACCTTGGCACCGTCGATATGCGAGCGGAAGGTGACGGCGTTCTCGCTGACCTTGCGCAAATCCGCCAGCGACATCACCTGGAAGCCGCCGGAATCCGTCAGCATCGGTCCGTTCCAGCCGGTGAACCGCTGCAATCCACCGAGCGCGGCGATCCGCTCCGCGCTCGGACGCAGCATCAGGTGGTAGGTGTTGCCCAGCACGATGTCGGCGCCGGCATCGCGCACCTCGCGCCAATGCATCCCCTTCATGGCACCGGCGGTGCCGACCGGCATGAAGGCCGGCGTCCGCACAACGCCATGCGGCGTGGTCAGCCGCCCGGTGCGCGCGGCCCCATCGGCGGCGAGCACTTCAAAGTGATTGGGGAGATCATTGTCCGGATTCATGGCGGTGCTTATTGCGTGTCGGGGCAGGCCGATCAACCCGCCAGACCGCGCTCCCGCCGATTTATGCTCCAGACTGGGACAGCAATTCGCACGAGGGATCGGCGCTCTCCGCCCTTGCCAAACAAAACGATACCGTGTAGTTTTGTCTTGGGGACTGGACGGGATGCCGCGGGCGAATTTGCCGGCGGTCGTACATGCGTGATCGCCAGCCACCGACAATGCCCACCCCTTCATGTTCGACCGACGCATCCGTCTCCACGTGTGACCGGATCAGGCAGACTATCGTCCGCCTGACCGGATCGCTGGTCCTGGTGTGCAGCCTGGCGCTCGGCGCCTGCACCTCCCTGCCCCGCACGCCCTATACGGCCGCGGAAGCCAGCACGTCGCGCGTGCTCGATATCGACGGCCTCCGGCGCTACGCCGACGATCCCGTCACGAAATTCAGCTTCGAGAAGACCAACAGCACCGCGACGAGATCCTATCTGGCGCTGTCCGGCGGCGGTGCCGACGGCGCCTATGGCGTCGGCGTGCTCAACGGCTGGACCGCGGCCAGAACCCGCCCCACCTTCACCGTCGTCTCGGGCGTCAGCACCGGCGGCCTGATCGCGCCGTTTGCGTTCCTCGGCCCGCAATATGACGACACGCTGAAGGAGGTCTACACCAGCGGCATCGCGGAGAGCCTCCTGAACGATCCCAGCATCATGCGCGTGCTGTTCGGATCCGGCCTGTTCGGCAACACGCGGCTGCGCGAGTTGGTCGCGCGCTATGTCGGTCCGGAGATCCTGGCGCAAGTCGCGCGCGAAAATGCGAAGGGTCGGAAGCTGCTCGTGGTGACGACCGACCTCGACACCCAGCGCACCGCGATCTGGGACATGGGCAAGATCGCCGCGGTCGGAACGCCTGAGGCCCTGAAGCTGTTTCGCGACGTAATGGCGGCCTCGGCCAGCATTCCCCTGGTGTTTCCGCCGATCATGATCGATGCCGAAGGCCAGGGCCGCAAGTTTCAGGAGATGCATGTCGACGGCGGCGTGACGGCCCCGGTGCTGACATTGCCGGAAGCCCTGCTGTTCCAGAGCGGCCGCATGCCCGGCAGTGCGAGGATGGACATCTACATCCTGGTCAACAAGAAGATCGAGCGCAACTTCGAGCTCGTCTCCAACGGCACCATCGACGTTGCCTCACGCAGCCTGTCGGCAATCACCCAATCGCAGACGCGCTCGATCATCTTCTCGACGTACGATTTCGCCAAGCGCAACCGACTGGGATTCCATCTCTCCTACATCGCGCGCGACTACCCCGCCCCGCCGTCCGAAGGGTTCGATACCACCTATATGCGGGCGCTGTATCAGTACGGATACGAGAAGGCTGCATCCGGCCAGGCCTGGACCTCGACGCTTCCGTGAATGCGCGTGACGGAACGAGGCAATACCGAAACCGTTGACGATATGGCCAATTCGGCCAGATTCGCGATGACGCCTCCGCTCCTGCGCGATATAGAGCGAATGACCGATATCACGACCGCGCAGGAATCATTGGGCATGGGATTGACTGCGACCAGGACAAAACCGGCAGTACCACGGCGCGAGGTGCCGAAATCCCGCGGCGGCCGGCCGACGAAGTCAGCCGCGATCGAGCGCGACCAGCGGCTGATCGAGGTCGCCACCCGCCTTTTCCTGGATCGCGGCTTCGAGGCGACCTCGCTCGATGCGGTCGCGGAAGCGGCCCGGGTGAGCAAGCCCACGGTCTATTCGCGCTATGGCGACAAGCGCGGGCTGTTCGCGGCCGTTCTGAGGCGGGAGATCGCGCGCTGGCTCGCGCCGCTGTCGGCCGCGGCAGAGACCCAGCTGAGCAGCGCCGCCGACATTTCGGTCGAGCAGCGGCTGGTCGAGATCGGGCGCGAGATGCTCTCATTCACCTGCGGTCCCGATGCCGTCGCCTTCAGCCGCATGATGACGTCGCAGGCCATCAACTTCCCTGACGTCGCCAAGCTCGGCAAGGAGGAAGGCTGGCTCAAGGCCGTCGCCACCACCGCGCGCTTCTTCGACCATCTGGTGGCGCAAGGTGCGCTCGATGTCGAAGACACCACCATCGCAGCCGAGGTGTTCCTCGACGTCGTCGTTGGACACACCCACCGCCTGGCGACATTCGGAACGGCGCTCGAGCCGAAATCGGCCGAGAAGCGCATGCGCATTGCGATCAGACTGTTCCTTGCCGGTGCCCTGGGTCCTGCCGACCGGGTCCGGGACGCCGCAAAGGGTCCGGCACGCCGCCGCTCCTCCCGCTGACGATTCCGTGAGCTGACGCTCTTTCCCCCAAGGGGCCGTCGCAACGGCATTGACCGAAACAAAACGATACGGTATTGTTTAGTTATAAGTTGGTACGGGCCGCTTTTTCACCAGCCCCGAAGAGGTCCGGACCACTTCGATCGTCACGGCAGGCAGAGCCCGCCGTGGCGTTCCGCGGCCGGCCTTGCCCAGGCCGGCCGCGAATTCTTTACGTTCATCCGGCACACTCGCAGGCCGAAGGTTTCGAGCATGACGACAGCCAGACGACGGACCTTGCAACTGCTTGCGATCGCCTTGCCCGCGCTGCTCTTCGCCGCGCCGTCGCGGGCGATCGTGACCGCGGACACGCCGACCGCGCTCCACAACGACATAGATGGTGATGCCGAAGCAGACCGCCAGGCAGTCACCCGCGAGATCGAACGCTTCCGCAGCTCGTCGATCACGATCAGCCAGGCCATGGCGATCGCGGAAGCCCGCCATGCCGGCGCCACCACCGCCGACGTGAGTTTCGACGGCGCTTCAGTCGTCCCGGTCTACCGGGTGAAGACCCTGCACAACGACCGGATTTGGCGCCACACCATCAATGCGGCGACCGGCGAGCTCGTCGGTGGCGAGGCCGCCCTGCCCCTCACCGAGCTCGACAACGAGGACCGCAGCAACCTCGCAGCGCTCGGTGCGATCAGGCACCGCCTTGCCGATGCCGTGCGCGTCGCCGAGCGCGCAGCCTCGGGCAAGGCCATCAGCGGCGGCCTCGTGCGCGAACGCGGCCGGCTCAATTTTGCGATCGTCGTGATCAGCGGCGACGACCTCAAGGAGGTCATCCTGGAGCCGCCGGGCGCCCGAGCCCGATAGCGACAGATTTTCCCCCGGTACCGACCGGGGCGAAAAGCCATTGACGGCCGCAAGACTCTCCCGCATAAGTCGCCGCCATGTTCACGACCACCAAACGCACGACCAAAACCACCACGGCCTCAGGGGCCCGGGGAGGCGTGCGCGCGTAGTCGTCGACGAAAACGCATCAGCTCTACGGCAAGCCCCGCACTCGATGGTCCGGGGCTTTTTTGTTGTCTGGATTTCAAAAGCAATGGAGGACAAAGTGAGTAACGATCCCGTCGTCGCGATTGTCGGCGTCACCGGTGCGGTGGGCGCCGAATTCATCGCCACCATGGACAAGCGCGGCTTTCGCATCAGTAGGCTCAAGGCGTTCGCCAGTGCCCGCTCGGCCGGCAAGACGGTGTCGTTCCGCGGCCAGAACGTCGTCATCGAGGAGCTGACCGAGCGCGCCTTCGAGGGCGTCGACATCGCCCTGTTCTCCGCCGGCGGCAGCATCTCCAGGAAGTTCGCGCCGATGGCGGTCAAGGCCGGCGCCGTGGTGGTCGACAACTCCTCCGCCTTTCGCATGGACCCGAACGTGCCGCTAGTGATCCCTGAAATCAACGCCAGCCGTATCCGCGACCACAAGGGTATCATCGCCAACCCCAACTGCGCCGCAATCACCGCGCTGGTGCCGCTGTGGCCGATCCACCAGCAGAACCGCATCAAGCGCGTCATCATCTCGACCTACCAGGCAGCCTCCGGCGCAGGTGCCGCCGCAATGGACGAGCTCGTCGAATCCACCCGCGCCAACCTCAACGGGCAGGTCTATACGCCCAGGGTGATGCCGCACCCCTACGCCTTCAATCTCTTCAACCACAACACCGCCGTCGATCCCGACACTGGCTACAACGACGAAGAGACCAAGGTCATCAAGGAAACCCGCAAGATCTTCGAGGACGACACCATCGCGGTCGGCGTCACCTGCGTCCGCGTGCCGGTGCTGCGCGCCCATTGCGAGGCCATCACCTTCGAATGCGAGAAGCCGATTACGGAGGACGAGGTCCGCGCCATCATGGCGCAGGCGCCCGGTGTGAAGGTCGTCGACGATCGCGTCAGGAACTACTTCCCGATGCCGATCGACGCCTCGGGCCAGGACGACGTCCTGGTCGGCCGCATCCGCAAGGACCTCAGCGACGCTAGCGGGCATTCGATCTCGATGTTCGTCGCGGCCGACCAGCTGCTCAAGGGGGCGGCGCTGAATGCGGTACAGATTGCCGAGCTGCTGCCCCAGCGGGTGTTGGCGTAACGGAAGGTGCGTAGGGTGGATTAGCCGAAGGCGTAATCCACCTCTTGTGCTTCCGCGGAGACGAGCGGCGGTGGGTTACGCCTTGCGGCTAACCCACCCTACCGCTCCGCCCGAAACAACAGGCATGCATCGCCATACGAATAGAACCGATACCCGTTCGCGATGGCGTGCGCATAGGCCTGCTTCATCGTCTCGAGCCCCGAGAAGGCAGAGACCAGCATGAACAGCGTCGACTTCGGCAGATGAAAATTGGTCACCAGGACATCGACGGCGCGGAAGCGATAGCCGGGCGTGATGAAGATCGCGGTCTCGGCCGCGAAGGGCTGGATCGTGCCGTCCTCGCCCGCCGCGCTTTCCAAGAGGCGCAATGACGTCGTGCCGACCGCGACGATGCGGCCGCCGTTCTTTCGCGCCGTGTTGAGCCGCTGCGCCGTCTCGGTCGAGATCGTGCCCCACTCGGCATGCATCTTGTGGCCCTCGGTGTCGTCGACCTTGACCGGCAGGAACGTCCCTGCCCCCACATGCAGCGTGACACGCTCGATGCCGACGCCGCGCGCGCGCAATGCCTGCTCCAGTGCCGGGGTGAAATGCAGACCCGCGGTCGGCGCCGCCACCGCGCCTTCGTTGGCCGCGAACATGGTCTGGTAGTCGGCAAGATCCTGGTCGTCAGGCGTGCGCTTGGATGCGATGTAGGGCGGCAGCGGCGGGCTGCCGAGATCGGCGATCGCCTGGTCGAGCGCCGGGCCATGAAACGAGAACGACAGCGTCACCTCGCCCTCGCCGCCCTTGGCCTCGACCTCGGCATCGAGATGGCCGAGCAGGCACACCTTGCCCTCGTTGCCGAAACGGATGCGGTCGCCGGCCATGAGCTTCTTCGCCGGCTTCACCAGCGCCTGCCAGCGCGAGCCGTCGAGCCGCTTGATCAGCGTCGCCTCGATCTTCGGCTCAGTCTCGCGCCCGATGCGGCGGCCCTTCAACTGCGCCGCGATCACCTTGGTGTCGTTGACGACGAGCTGATCGCCCGGCTTCAGCCATTGCGGCAGGTCGGCGACAAACTGATCGCGCAACGTGCCGTTCTCCACCACCAGCATCTTGGCGGAGTCGCGCGGGCTCGCCGGGCGCAAGGCAATGCGCTCGGCGGGCAGGTCGAAATCGAACAGATCGGTGCGCATACCCAGAACTTGTCATCGCCCGCGCAGGCGGGCGATCCAGTACTCACGATCTTAGTCGTAACCACCCCTGGTGGTTACTGGATGCCCGCCTGCGCGGGGCATGACACCGGCAAAGCCGCTTATTCCTTGTCCGCGGCCATCCGCGCCTTGACGATCTTGTCGGGGTTCTGCACCGGCTCGCCGCGCTTGATCTTGTCGACGTTCTCCATGCCCTCGGTGACCTTGCCCCACACCGTGTACTGGTTGTCGAGGAAGCGGGCGTCGTCGAAGCAGATGAAGAACTGGCTGTCGCCGGAATCGGGGTTGGCGGCGCGGGCCATCGAGGCGGTGCCGCGCACATGCGGCTCCTTGTTGAACTCGGCCTTCAGCTTCTTGCCGGAGCCGCCGGTGCCGGTGCCGTGCGGACAGCCGGTCTGCGCCATGAAGCCCTCGATCACGCGGTGGAACACGATGCCGTCATAGAAGCCCTCGCGCACGAGCTCCTTGATGCGCGCCACGTGGCCGGGCGCGAGATCTGGCCGCATCTCGATGGTGACGGGGCCCTGCGTGGTCTCGAGGATCAGGGTGTTTTCGGTGACGCTCATGCTCGTCTCTCTTGTGTTGGGGGTGAAGTCTTGTCAGGTGACGTTTTGCGGTTGCGGAACTGGATCGCGAACGGACGTCCCGCGGCGGCGCCGGCCATTGCATCGGTAAATGGCATCGGCGTGCAGCGTTGCAACGCCTCCATCACCGCGATCCGGTATTGCAGCCGGTCATTGTCGGAGGCCTCCGCGGATTCATAGGTAATCCTCGGATGGCCCAGGATGTTTCCGGCCCGGTTAAAGCTCACCACGACGGTGATGTCGAGTGGGCGGGCCTTGGCCGGCGATGGCGGTCTCCAGCAGGTAAGCAAGTGCCGGAAAATGTCCTGGATGGTGTTGACCTGCGCGTCCTCCGCGGCCGTGCTGGAGACGCCGAGCAGCAGCATCGCGGCAACCAGCAGCAGCTTGCCACCGCGGCGCGCCATGGTCGCTCCTATTTGATGTCGGAGGCGACCTGAACCTTCACCATCTTGTCGGGATCGGTGACGGAGCCGCCTGGCGAGCCCGGGGGCGCCTTCTTCAGCTTGTCGACGACGTCCATGCCCTGCACGACCTCGCCGATCACGGTGTACTGGCCGTCGAGGCTGCCGCCATCGGCGAACATGATGAAGAACTGGGAGTTGGCGCTGTCGACACTGTCGCCGCGCCGGGCCATGCCGACGATGCCGCGGGCGAAATGCACCTTGGAGAATTCCTGCTTCAGGTTCGGGTATTTCGAGCCGCCGGTGCCGTTGAAATTCTGGCCGTCGCCCGTCTGCGCCATGAAGCCGTCCATGACGCGATGAAACGGCACGTTGTTGTAGAAGCCCTCCCGCGCGAGCTGCTTGATGCGCTCGGCATGCTGCGGCGCGATGTCGGTCCTGAGCTTGATGACGATGCGGCCCTTGGTGCTGTCGATGACGATGGCGTTGGCCTTGTCGAGGTTCGCCGGCAATTGCTGCGCCACCGCCGGCACCGCGAACAGAAGCGCGGCAAGAACTGCGAGAATTCGGATCATGACAACTCCGGTCAGGATGAGAAAGGAAGCGGGCCGTTATCCGGCGAATTTGGCCTTGAGCTGTGCAGCGACCTGCGGCGGGACGAAGGCCGAGACATCCCCGCCCATGCCGGCGATCTGGCGCACCAAAGTGGCGGTGATCGGGCGGACCATGGGAGAGGCCGGCAGGAAGACCGTATGCACCTCGGGCGCCATCGCCTCGTTCATGCCGGCGAGCTGCATCTCGTAGTCGAGGTCGGTGCCGTCGCGCAGGCCCCGGATCATGATCGTCGCGCCGTGCTTGCGCGCCGAGGTAACCGACAGATCGTCGAAGGTCACAGCCTCGAGCACGCAGCCAGCCTGGGCTGCCACGGGCCCGCAGACGTCATGGAGCATCTTCAACCGCTCCTCGGTCGAGAACAGCGGCTTCTTGCCCGGGTGCACCCCGATCGCGACCACGAGCCTGTCGCACAGCGAAGCGCTGTGCCGGACCACGTCCAGGTGGCCGTTGGTGATGGGATCGAAGGAACCGGGATAGAAGGCAATGCGCGGCATGGCTCCCTCCTACCGCGCCCGGCCCGGCCCGGCAAGCCGGGCAGGTTCCTTGCCCGTTTCTTGCCCGCTTCCTGGCACGTCGCCCGGAAATGTCTCGCTGGACGTGTCGGCCATGGCTGGTTTGTTTCGTCCCCGGGCAGCCACGAAACAAAACGGAGCGAGAACGAAACCATTTCCCGCATCGGCGAAGACGTCCGGAAACTGGCCATGGTTACTAATCCGGTCAACGAATGACGGGCCGCACACCGGGCGTGAGCGGCCGCATCACAGGGGACCGTCAATGATCAAGACCCTTTCAGCGATCGCACTCTCTGCATGTGTTGCCGGAGCGCTCACCCTCCTGCCCGGCTTTGCCCCCACCGTCGAAGCCAGCGTGCCGCAGCCGCTGGCCAAGAGCGACCGGCTCGACATCCGCACCATCGGAAAGGACTGCTCGCAGCAGGCCTGGCCGAACTTCGAGGCCTCCTGCCTGCGCACCGCCGGCACGAAGACCAATGTCCGCGAGGCGCGCCTCGTGACTGCCGATCGGACCCCGTAGGCCCTGTCAGATTCGCGTCAGCCACCCCCTTCCAGGCCTGTACCAGTAGCAATTTGCGGCGTACCTTTGCAGACTGTTTGATGTTCGCGCCCCTCGGAAATGGTCCGTTGGGCGCGATTGCTTTGGGGGCGCATTTGTCCCGTACGTCCGTGAAGGAGTCGCCATAGTGCAGACCGCCCGCGCTGCACGAGGCAGCACGAATGTCCAACGATCCGCCTCTGCAGCTGAAGCCACGGCTGGCAATCTCGGTCGATCAGGCGCAAGTGATCGTCCGTCACGCAATTCCCCATGCGGCGGTGCAGGACGTGATCGAACTGCATGGCGGAGAGATCGGTACCGTCCTGGAAATCGCGGTGACGGATTCGCCCGCCTGCGTACTCAAGGCTTACCCTGCATCGCTGCAGTGGAAGATGGCGAAGGAGATCTACGTTCTGGGGCTTCTTCGTGACGTCAACGTAGTCGTTCCCAGCGTACTGTTCGCCGACGACACAAGATCGGTGATCGACCACAACTACGTTCTCATGACCAAGCTCGATGGTGCGGTGCTCGGCCGACGAGAGGCAGCGCTGACGGCCTCACAACTGTTCGACATCTATGCGGAGATGGGCGCGGCTCTGCGCAGGATCAATGACGTGACCCTCGACAGTTTCGGCTATATCGGCCCGAGCGGCGTCTGGACGGCATATCCGAGCAATCATGCCTACATGTCCGCGCAGTTCGACAAGAAGCTGAAGGAGTTTTGCACGCTTGGGGGAGATCCCGCGCTTGCCGAGCGGCTCCGACGCGATCTCGCAGGTCGTGAGCATCTGTTCGACGCGGCAGCCAGCCCCAGCCTGTGCCACTACGACTTTCACGCCGGAAACATTTTGGTCACGTCGCAGAGCGAGCCTCGCCTGTCGGGAATTGTCGATTTCGAGAATGCGACGTCCGGCGATCCGCTGATGGATATCGCGAAGGCGATCTATTATTTCACGCCCGAGGATGCGCCGAAGCGAGATGGACTGCTCGCGGGCTATGGCGAAATTGAACGCCCCGACTGGCAGGAAACACTCGATCTCTACCGCGTATATTGCACGCTCGAATTATGGTGCTGGATGGCGCAGATCGGCAAGCGGGAGGCGCTTGCGCGTCTTTCGAATGAGCTGGCGAATGCCAGATGCGACGGCGGTGTCCGCCTAGGGCCTGTTTGGATTCAGGATTCTCATTTGGGCTTGGCTGTGATTCAAGCTTGGGATGAACCGATTCGTTTTGACTGACGCCCAATGGGCGAAGATGGAACCACATTGTCTTGGCAAGCCGGCTGATCCCGGCCGGAGCGGCAAGAACAACCGGCTATTTGTCGAAGCAGTCTTGTGGATCGCCCGGACAGGCAGCCCATGGCGCGATCTGCCGCGCGCCTTCGGCAACTGGATAACCGTATACACGCGTTTCCGCGACTGGGCGAAGGCAGGTGTCTGGAAGCGTCTGTTCGATGCGGTCTCGGACGAGCCGGACATGGAATACGTCATGGTCGATGCCACCATCGTCAAAGTCCACCGCCACGGACAGGGCGCAAAAGGGGGACGCAAAACCAAGCCATCGGCCGCTCGAAAGGCGGTATGACCACCAAAATCCTGGCACTTACCGACGCGCTCGGTAATCTCGTGCGTTTCGTGCTGCTGCCCGGCCAGCGCTTCGACACGGTCGGCGTCTCGCCGCTTATCGAAGGGCTGGCCTTCGATGCGCTGATCGCAGACAAGGCGTTCGACAGCAATGCCATCATCGCCGACCTCGACAAGCGCGGCGCCAAGGTGGTCATTTCCCAGCACCCACGTCGCGCCAAGCCTCTCGCCATCGACAAGGAAATGTACAAATGGCGGCATCTGATCGAAAATTTCTTCTGCAAGCTCAAGGAATTCAAGCGGATCGCCATGCGCGCCGACAAAACCGATTTGAGCTTCGAAGCAATGATCAATCTGACCGCCGCCGTGACAAACTCAAGATGAATCCAAACAGACCCTAGTCTAGGTGCGATTCGCGCTCCCGGCCGCTTCCGTGACGCGCTCGATCGAGACGACGTCTCGCCGCACGCAGGCTCGTGGCAAAGCCGACGTTCCGCCCGCGATCGCTGACTGGTGGAGTTCGGCGTGATGGCCTACCTGGGAGTGTGCGACATTCGAGCGCAACTGAATCTTGTCTGGCTCCGTCGCCAGACATGCGCAGCAACAAATTCCAACGTCCTGTCGATCAGTTAGCTTCGTTATTTTAGAAATTCTAAGAATGCTTCCAGTTGTGACATTTCGAGCGATTCAAAGTTCGATCGCCTCGACACTCCCGTTGTCGGCCATCTAACACGCGCAAGGGTGCGAGGTCGCGTGAGGTCAGAATGATCATCCCGCCGGCGCGGCAATCGCCGGATGGGGTGCTGATATGGAATGCGACGGACACGGCCCGCGTGGTCGTGCGGATCATCTTTCGAGTAACACTTTCAAGAACACCACGAGCTTACTCGCACTCGGCTGCTTGCTGATGGCGGCCACGCCTGGCAACGCGCAGAGCGCCGGCCCGTCCGGCGCGTCCACCTTGCCGCCGGTGACGGTCGACGCTCCCGTTCAACGCGCACAACGTCCGGTGCAGCCGCGCCGCGACGCCACGGCGCGAGGCAATGCAAGCCGGCGCCCCGCTCAGCAGAGCAGCTCATCGCAGCAGCCCGCGCCTTCCGCACTGGTGGGAACCGCAGCGCGCGTCAATGCCGGGACCAAAGGCTTCCTCGCGACGCGAGCCTCCGGCGCGACCAAGACGGATTCACCGATCATCTCGACGCCAGCATCGATCGCCGTCATCACCCGCGACGAAATCGACGTGCGGCGCGCACAGAGCGTCCGCGATCTCATGCGCTACGCACCCGGCATCTATTTCAGCAACGATACCGACTTTCGCTTCCAAGAGGTCAGGGCGCGTGGATTCACCGTCGAGCAATATCTGGACGGTTTGCGCCTGCAGGGCGGACCGTTCGGCTTTCCGCGCGTCGATCCCAATCTTATCGAGCGCGCCGAACTCATCACTGGACCAGCGTCGATCCTGTACGGTGCGGCCTCGCCGGGCGGCATCCTCAACATGGTGAGCAAGCGCCCGACCGAAAAGGCCTTCGGCGAGGTCTCGCTGCAAACCGGCTCGTTCGACCGCATTCAGGGTGCGTTCGACGTTGGCGGCCCCGTGGACAAGGACAAGACCCTGCTCTATCGGATCACCGGCATCGGGCTCAACGCCAACACGCAGGTCGACAATATCGGCGAGCAAAGGTTCGCGATTGCGCCAGCCTGGACCTGGCGTCCGAATGTCGACACGACGATCACCTTCCTGACCAGCTACCGGCAGGACCCGAAGGGCGGAGCTTTCGCACTGTTGCCGATCCAGGGCACGCTGGTGCCCGGCACCTACGGGCAAATTCCGAGGAATTTCTTCGCCGGCGACCTCAACTATGAGAGCCTCAAATACAAGCAGGCAACCGCCGGCTACGAATTCGAGCACCGCTTCGACGACGTCTTCACCGTGCGGCAGAACGTGCGCTATCTGCACAATGAGCTCAACTATGTCGAAGTGCAGCCCAGCGCCTTCACGACGACGGGCGCCGGTGCCACGCTTCGGTTGGTCGACGGCCGCACCATCAGGCGAAACTTCTTCTCGACCAACGAGAATCTCGACACGTTTGCCGCCGACAACCAGCTCCAGGCCAAATTCAACATGGGACCGTTGCAGCACACCGTGCTCGCCGGCTTCGACTACCAGCGATTCGACTTCAACAATTTCGCCCGCTTCGCCGCTACCAACATACTCGACATTCTGGCACCGAATTACACCCAGAACATCCTGGTTCCGACCGCGCCGTTCCAGAACCTCGACCAGCACCTGCAACAGCGCGGCCTCTATGTTCAGGACGAGGCGAAGCTCGGGCGGCTGACCGTGCTCGGCGGCATCCGCTACGACTGGGCCGAGGGCAACACGCTGGCCCAAAATACCGGCGTGCGCGTCCTCAACGACGATCAGAAACCGACCGGTCGTATCGGCGCGATCTACAATTTTGATAGCGGCGTCGCGCCCTATGTCAGTTACTCGACGTCATTCCAACCGACCAGCGTCGGCACGCTGGTCAACGGCCAGCCCGGCAAACCAACCACCGGCGAGCAGTATGAGGCCGGGGTAAAATACCAGCCGGTCGGCACCAATTTGATGTTCACGGCTGCCATCTACGACCTCAAGCAGCGGAATGTCCTGACCACCATCACCGGCCCCGGCGTTCCGCCCAACACCACCGCACAGATCGGCGAGGTCAGCTCGCGCGGCTTCGAGGGATCGGTGGTCGGAAGCCCCCTGCCCGGCCTGAGCCTGCGTGGGCAATATACCTATCTCGACAACCGGATCACCGCGCCCCAGGACGCCGATTTCGGCAAGCGGCTCGCCCTCACGCCGATGCACACGGCCTCGCTGTGGGCCAACTACGTGGTGCAAAACGGCCTGGCTGCCGGCTTTGGCTTCGGCGGCGGCGTCCGATACATTCACGAGATGTACACGACCAATGCGAACAACCTTACCGTTCCCACCATCGTTCCCGGCGTCTCCGTGCCCGCCAATGTGATCCCGGCCAGCACTGTGTTCGACGCAGCGCTCTCCTACGATTTCGGAATGCGGCGCAAGGAGTGGAAGGGCCTCAGCGCGGCGCTGAACGTCAACAACGTGTTCGACAAGACCTATGTCTCGTTCTGCACGGCCGGTGGTTGCCGCTGGGCGCTGGGACGAACGGTGTTGGGGACGCTGACCTACCGGTGGTGATGGGAATGACGGCACAGTCAGTCAAATGGTGGTCACTGGTCCACAAATGGACCAGCCTGATCTGCACGCTGTTCCTGCTGATGTTGTGCATCACCGGGCTGCCTCTGATCTTTCATGACGAGATCGACGACCTCTTCAAGTCGGAGGCCTCAGCCCGGAATCTCCCGGCGGATACTCCGCAAGCTCCGCTAAGCCGGCTGATCGACGCCGCCAAAGCGCGCTATCCGCAGCGTTACCTTCAAGTGCTCGGCTGGGACGATGACCGTGCCAACGTCGTCAACGTGTTCCTCTCGAGTACGCCGGAAGCGCCCCCCGGGCAGCGCTTCCTGAAGCTATCGTTCGATTCTAGAACCGCGGAGCTGATCGGTGAGGACGCGCAGCAGGGCGGCCTGATGAGCGCGATCCGCATATTCCACCGCGACATGTTCCTGGGGTTGCCGGGTGAACTGTTTCTCGGCGTCATGGGCCTGCTGTTCGTCGTAGCGATCGTTTCCGGCATCGTGCTGTACGCGCCCTTCATGCGCCGGCTCAGCTTCGGCGCGGTGCGTCGTGCGGGCGCTCCGCGGGTCAAATGGCTCGACCTGCATAATTTGATCGGCGGGGTGGCGCTGGTGTGGCTGCTCGCCGTCGGCATCACCGGTGTCATCAACACGATATCCTTGCCGCTGTTTTCCGCTTGGCGCGCGGAGGTGATGCCGGAGCTGATCGCGCCGCATTTGGGCAAGTCGCCGCTTGGAAAATGGGCCGACGTCGATGACGTCGCGGCGACGGCACACCGGGTGATCGACGGCAATACGCCGGCCAGCATCATCTTTCCGACGGTCGCGCGGTTCGGGACACCACGGCACTTCATCGTCTGGACCAAGGGATCGACGCCAATCACCTCGCGCCTGTTCACGCCAGCGATGCTGGACGCCGAAACTGGGCAGCTCGTCACCGCGCAGGGCCTGCCGTGGTATCTCCGGGCGTTGCAGGTGTCACGCCCGCTGCATTTCGGGGATTACGGCGGCCTGCCGCTCAAGATCATCTGGGCGCTTCTCGACATCGCCGCCATCGTCGTGCTCGCGAGCGGCGTCTATCTCTGGCTCGGCAGGCGCAAATCACCTCGGATCACCACGCGCGCGCAGGACCGGCCGCCTGCCGCAGCGACATCCGGAATTCGTCCATGACTCGCAAGCGCCACACCACGGGCGAGATCTTTCGCTGGCCGCTCCTGCTCGGAGTGCTCATCCTTGTCGGGCTGGCGTCAGCGCTGTTCGGAGACGATGGCTGGGACGCGCTGTCCTGGGCAGCACTGGCAATTCCGCTAGCCGTGCTCGGCTGGAAGGCATCGCGCCGGCCGCATCTTCCACGATCATAGGCCGGACACCGGCACGTCGCGCCATGCCGGTCCTGTCAAATCGATTGCAGCCGTCGACAGAGAACCGAGAGCTAACGGGATCTGCTTGAGCTACGAGCCGTTCCCGTTCTCGCCATTGCCGCTCTCCGCCTCTTCCGTGATGTGCTCGACCGACACCACATGCTCGTCCTCGGCGGTGTCGAACACGATCACGCCCTGGGTCGAGCGGCCGGCGATGCGGATGCCTTCGACCGGGCAGCGGATCAGCTGGCCCTTGTCGGTGACCAGCATGATCTGGTCGGCATCCTCCACCGGGAAGGAAGCCACCAGATTGCCGTTGCGGTTGTTGACGCTCATGGCGACGATGCCTTTGCCGCCGCGGCCGGTGGTGCGGTACTCGTAGGACGAGGTCCGCTTGCCGTAGCCGTTGACGGAGACCGTCAGCACGACCTGTTCGGCCGCCGACATCTCGACATAGCGCTCCTGCGGCAGCTGGAAGCTGCCGGACGTCTCCTCGGCCTCGGCATCGGCCGGAACCTCTTCCGCCACGGCTTCGCCGGCCACCGCTCGGCGCATCTTCAGGTACGCCGAGCGCTCGTCTGAGGTGGTTTCGACGTGGCGTAGGATCGCCAGCGAGATCACCTTGTCGCCCTCGGCAAGCGCGATGCCACGCACGCCCATCGAGGTTCGCCCGGTGAACACGCGCACGTCGGTGACGGGGAAGCGGATGCACTGGCCGCCGGCCGCCGTCAGCAGCACGTCGTCGCGCTCGGTGCATATCTGCACGTCGACGATCGCCTCGTTGTCGTCGAGCTTCATCGCGATGATGCCGGAGCGGCGGACGTCGACGAAGTCGGACAGCTTGTTGCGGCGGACGTTGCCGCCGGTGGTGGCAAACATCACGTCGAGATTGCCCCAGGTCGATTCATCCTCCGGCAGCGGCATGATGGTGGTGATGCGCTCGCCCTGCTCCAGCGGCAGGATATTGATCATCGCCTTGCCGCGCGCGTTCGGCGCCGCCATCGGCAGCCGCCAGACCTTTTCCTTGTAGACCTGGCCGCGCGAGGAGAAGAATAGCACCGGAGTATGGGTCGAGGCGACAAAGAGCCGGCTGACGAAATCCTCGTCGCGGGTCTGCATGCCGGAACGGCCCTTGCCGCCGCGGCGCTGGGCGCGGTAGGCCGACAGCGGCACGCGCTTGACGTAGCCGGCGTGGGAGACGGTGACGACCATGTCCTCGCGCTGGATCAGGTCCTCGTCCTCGACCTCGCCTTCCTGCTCCATGATCACGGTGCGGCGCGGCGTGGCGAACTCCGCCTTCACCTCGGCAAGCTCGGTCTTGATGATATCAAGCACGCGCTCGCGCGAGCGCAGGATGTCGAGATAATCGGCGATCTCGCTGGCGAGCTTGTCGAGCTCGTCGCGGATTTCGTCACGGCCGAGTGCGGTCAGGCGCTGAAGGCGCAGATCGAGAATAGCTCTCGCTTGTTCCATCGACAGCCGGATCGTGCCATCCGCACTCATGCGGTGACGCGGATCGTCGATCAGCGTCAGCATGTCCTCGACGTCCCGGGCCGGCCAGTCGCGCGACATCAGGGTGTCGCGGGCGGTAGTCGGGTCGGGCGAGCTCCGGATGACGCGGATCATCTCGTCGATATTGGCGACTGCGATCGCAAGACCGACCAGGATATGCGCCCGATCGCGCGCCTTGGCGAGCAGGTACTTGGTGCGCCGCGTGACGACCCGCTCACGGAAGTCGACGAAGATCGCCAGCAGGTCCTTCAGATGCATGATCCGCGGACGGCCGCTGTCGAGCGCCACCATGTTGACGCCGAAGCTCGTCTGCAGCGGCGTGAATCTATACAGCTGGTTCAGCACCACATCCGGCACGGCGTCGCGCTTCAACTCGACGACGACGCGGTAGCCTTCGCGGTCGGATTCATCGCGCAGGTCGCCGATGCCCTCGATCTTCTTTTCCTTCACCAGCTCGGCGATGCGCTCGACCATCGTCGCCTTGTTCACCTGGTACGGAATCTCGGTGATGATGAGCGCCTCGCGCTCCTTGCGGATGGTCTCGATCGCGACCTTCCCGCGCATGACGATCGAGCCGCGGCCGAGGTGATAGGCGGCGCGGATGCCCGCACGTCCGAGAATGACACCGCCGGTCGGGAAGTCAGGTCCCGGCACGATGTTGATGAGTTCGTCGATGGTGAGCGCAGGGTTGTCGATCAGAGCGACGCAGGCATCGATGACCTCGCCGAGATTGTGCGGCGGGATGTTGGTCGCCATGCCGACCGCGATGCCGCCCGCGCCATTGACGAGCAGGTTCGGGAACTTGGCCGGCAGGACCGACGGCTCGGTCTCGTTGTTGTCGTAGTTCGGCTGGAAGTCGACGGTGTCCTTGTCGATGTCGGCCAGCAGGGCCAGCGCCGCCTTCGTCAGGCGCGCCTCGGTGTAACGATAGGCAGCCGCGGGATCACCGTCGACCGAGCCGAAATTGCCCTGGCCGTCGATCAGCGGCACGCGCATCGAGAAGTCCTGCGCCATGCGGACCATGGCGTCGTAGATCGACTGGTCGCCGTGCGGATGATACTTACCGATGACGTCGCCGACCACGCGGGCGGACTTGACGTACTTCTTGTCGGGCGTGTGCCCCTGCTCGTTCATCGAGAACAGGATGCGGCGGTGCACCGGCTTCAAGCCGTCCCGGGCATCGGGCAGCGCGCGCGCCACGATCACGCTCATGGCGTAGTCGAGGTACGACTTCTTCATCTCCTCGAAGATGGAGACGGGGCGAATGTCCGAGGGTTGCGCCGGCTGGTCGCCGGGCTTGTCGTCGTCGTCAGCCAAGGGGGAATCCGGTGAGATTTTATCTGGGAATCATATAGCGCATCGCCCCCCTGATAACCACCCTTGCAAGGCCAAGGGAAGCGCTTTTTCCCTTCGTTTTTTCATGGACTTACCGGGTGCCTCGGAGATTGTTCCCGCGCCCGGTTTCAGCCCTGCTGCAGCCGCGCCAGGCGCCCGATTTGCCATCGCGCTATGGCCCGAAAACCACCGCATGCATGATCCGCCCGGGCAGGAAGGTGAACAGGCCGGCGATGACCAGGGCGCCGAAGAAGACCGAGATCATCGTGATCTTGTGGCGGCGAACCCGGTGGCTTCGCGCGGCCAAAACGCCCCACGCCAGCATCACGAGTGCGAAGATCGAGAGCAGATGGATCGGACTCCACGGACCAATCAAACGGATCTGGTGGATCCAGAACGAGCTGAGCGCAACGACAAGCATCAACCCGACCCAGACCCAGCCCAGAGCCCGGTGCGGCAGCGTTCCCTTCGGCGCGGCCAATTGGAGTATCCCGAGGGCGAACGCAGCCATGGCTGCGAAAGCGTGCAGCGGAACGGCAGGAGCAGCCTCAAAGAGCGGCGCGAGGCTCATGCGGAGAGTCCCCAGAACGGCGAACCGACCATGTGAAGAGGCTTAACATAAAGTTAATATCATTCACATCGCGTGCCGTCAAAGCGCTCAGGCAGTGCATGAAGCTAGCCCGGAAACCCGAGCTCTGCCGGCCGTTTGGTAAGAAGCTCTGTCGCATCGCGCGAAGCCTGTGTACAAGGCAAACGCTTCCGCTTGGTTCGGCACGGAACGTCGCAATTCCAGTGCCGATCGAAAGCCGTGTAAGTGGCAAGCGTTCGGCACCCGGCCCAAACTACCGATCATTCTCTTGGAGCGGTCAGGTGACCAACGTCCTTTTCTCTGCAGCGCCAACCGCCTCCGGAGCCCGACCGCAGCGCAGGTCTTTTCGACATGGCCCGGAATCGAGACCGATTCGGCCGGCCTCTCGAACGGCGCAGACGTATTGTTGTCCTCCGAACAGGTCGAATGGGCCGACATCATCTTCGTCATGGAGAAGACCCACCGCAACAAGCTGAATCGGAGATTCCGGTCCAGCCTGCATGGCAAGCGGGTCATCTGCCTCGATATTCCCGACGACTATGAATTTATGGACCCCATGCTGGTCCGGTTGCTCGAAAACGGAGCCGGCCGCTTCCTGTTCCGGACCAAGCCTTAGGACTGTCAAGGCTTCGGTTTGCAAAGCCTTTGGACTGCCGAGCCCTTGGGACTGCCGAGGCTTGGGATTGCCGAGGCTTGGGATTGCCGAGGCTTGGGATTGCAAAGCCTCAGAACGGGATATCGTCGTCCATGTCGCTGTTGCGGCCGCCGCCGGCGGCGACGGGACGGCGCGGTGCGCTGCTGACGGGACCGGAGGAGCCGAAATCGCCGCCCGGCTCGTCGCCGAAGCTGCCGCCTCCCCCGCCGCCACCGCGGCCATCGAGCATCGTCAGCGTCGAATTGAAGCCCTGGAGCACGACCTCGGTCGAGTACTTCTCGACGCCGCTCTGGTCGGTCCATTTGCGGGTCTGCAGTGCGCCCTCGATGTAAACCTTCGCGCCCTTCTTCAGATACTGTTCAGCGACCTTGCAGAGCCCTTCATTGAAGATCACGACGCGGTGCCACTCGGTCTTCTCCTTGCGCTCGCCGGTCGCCTTGTCACGCCATGTCTCGGAGGTGGCGATGCTCAAATTCGCGATCGGCCGCCCGTCCTGGGTGCGGCGGATTTCAGGATCCTTGCCGAGATTTCCAACCAGAATGACCTTGTTGACGCTTCCCGCCATCGCCGCTCTCCACTCCGAATGCCACTGAATTTCAAAAGGGCGAATCCCGCTGCCCGCGTTCCTCTGCACCCCGTTGGTGCGACCCTATACGCTTGCGGACATCGATCAGCCCGCCACCCCCAAGGTTATCCCCACATATAGCATCCCGCCCGACTATGTTCCAGATTTGTTCTTCGCGCCAAAAGCACTGAACAGATATTGGTCACACGCCGATGGCGCGGAACCCGATGGAACTTTCCCGGGTTCCCGAGAAGAAGGAAAACCGCTTAACATTCATCAAGTTGCAGCTATTTCGATCAGTGCGCGAGTGTGGCATTTCGGCGACGGACTTTGCCCTTTCCTTGGGCTATCGTTGCCTTGGAATTAATTCATATGGGCGTCGCGCCTGATCAGCCCGCTTCGGGGACTTCGAGAAGCGGGCGAAACTGGGGAGACTGCAATGAATAAGATTCTTTTTGGTGCAATCAGTGCAATGGCGTTGGGGCTGGCGGCCCCCGCAAGCGCGGCCGATCTCGCCGCCCGTCCCTACACCAAGGCTCCAGCTCCGGTTGCCACCATCTACGATTGGAGCGGCTTCTACATCGGTATCAACGGCGGTGGCGGCACAAGCCGCAAGTGCTGGGACTTCGTGACCCCGGCAACCGGCGTTCTGGTCGGCGAGGGCTGCCACAATGCGACGGGCGGCACCGTCGGTGGCCAGGTCGGCTACCGCTGGCAGTCGACGAACTGGGTGTTCGGCTTCGAGGGCCAGGGCAACTGGGCCGACTTTACCGGCGACAACATCAGCGCGGTGTCCGGCCTTCGCAACCAGTCCACGATCGACTCTTTCGGTTTGATCACGGGGCAGATCGGCTATGCCTGGAACAACGTGTTGCTCTACGTAAAGGGCGGCGCCGCCGTCGTCGGTGATCGCTATCGGACCTACGATGTGGCGACCGGCCTCGAGTTCGACCGGGCCAACGAGACCCGTTGGGGCGGCACGGTGGGCGTGGGCGTCGAGTTCGGATTCGCGCCCAACTGGTCGGTCGGCTTCGAGTACGATCACATCTTCCTCGGCCACCGCACGATCGACTTCACCGGATCCGGCAATTTTGTCGCTGCTCCGCTCGGTGCTTTCACGGCCTCCAATCGCATCGGCCAGGACGTCGATATCGGTCTCATCCGGTTGAACTATCGCTGGGGCGGCCCGATGATCGCGAGGTACTGATATCCCGCTGATATTGTTTGGAGATCAAAGGCCGGCCTCGCGCCGGCCTTTCTGTTTTGGGCGCGCACTGATCGCGGGGAAACGAGTCAGTAACCATTACCTTTTGCGTCGTTGTGGCTTTTCGGAGACACAACTTGCGGCTTTGGTGGTGTAAGCACAACCCCAGTTGGGCCGTTTGAGTCCGCTGCCCTTCCGGTCACGGAAGGCAATAACAGAAACTGGGACTGGGATTTAGTTGAAGATGAAGAAGGTTTTGTTGGCTTCGGCCTGTGTATTCGCTCTTGCGGCCCCCGCTTCGGCTGCCGATCTGGCAGCCCGCCCCTACACCAAGGCGCCTGTGCCTGTGGCCTCGGTCTACAACTGGACCGGCTTCTACCTTGGTATCGTCGGCGGCGGCGCTTGGCAGTCCGACGCCGACCCGAAAATGAAGGGCGGGTTCGTCGGCGGCACCGCCGGCTACAACTGGCAGACCGGCAACGTCGTGTTCGGCCTTGAGGCCGACGCCGCCTGGGCGGACGTCAGCGCCTCCGTCGCAGGCGTCGTTCCCGGCCTTGGTCTCGTGAACGTGAGCTCAAAGACCGAGGCGATGGGCACCGTGCGCGGCCGCATCGGCTGGGCCGTCAACAACGTCCTGTTCTACGGCACCGGTGGTTACGCCTGGATCGACAACAAGATCAGCGGCACCGCGGGCGCCTTGACCATCTCGGACAGCAAGTTCCACTCCGGCTGGACCGTCGGCGCTGGCGTCGAAGCATTCTTCGCGCCGCAGTGGTCGGTCAAAGGCGAGTACCTCTATCGCAGCCTCGGCAGCGAGACCTATTTCGGTGGCATTGGCGCCCCTGGTGACTCCGGCACGCTCAACTTCCACACCGTGCAGGTCGGCGTGAACTATCACTTCGGCGCGCCGGTGGTTGCGAAGTACTGATCACGACTGACGTCGCATCGTCACGAAAGGCCGGCCTCGCGCCGGCCTTTTTGTTTGGGCGGCACGCTCCAGCGCAGTTCCGCACGCCCGCTGCTGCCAGATGCCGCCAGCGCGCCAACAATCCGTTGACGGTTCGCAAGTCGCACTGGAAATCCGCCCCCGTTCTTCCTACGTTCGCTGCCATACCCATCGGCGCCGTTCCCGGTTCCGGGCGAAGCGCGCCTTCAACATTGGCGCGATCGCGCGTCTTTGGATTCCTTAAGGACCAGCGGGATGGACGAAGTGATCAAGGCGAAGCGCCAACAACAGAACGCGGGCTCGAGCCTGCGCGCAATTACGATCCGTGGCGCGCGCGAGCACAACCTCAAGAACATCGACGTCGAGATCCCCCGCGACAAGCTGGTGGTGTTTACGGGCCTCTCCGGCTCCGGCAAATCCTCGCTCGCCTTCGACACCATCTATGCCGAGGGCCAGCGCCGCTACGTCGAATCGCTGTCGGCCTATGCCCGCCAGTTCCTGGAGATGATGCAGAAGCCTGACGTCGACCAGATCGACGGCCTGTCGCCGGCGATCTCGATCGAGCAGAAGACGACGTCGAAGAACCCGCGCTCCACGGTGGGCACGGTGACCGAGATCTACGACTATATGCGCCTGCTCTGGGCCCGCGTCGGCGTGCCCTATTCGCCGGCCACGGGCCTGCCGATCGAGAGCCAGACCGTCTCGCAGATGGTCGACCGCGTGCTGGCGCTGCCCGAAGGCACCCGCCTCTATCTGCTCGCGCCGGTCGTGCGCGGCCGCAAGGGCGAGTATCGGAAGGAGCTCGCCGAATGGCTCAAGAAGGGCTTCCAGCGCGTCAAGATCGACGGCACCTTCCATGAGCTCAGCGAGGCGCCGACGCTGGACAAGAAATTCCCGCACGACATCGACGTCGTGGTCGACCGCATCGTGGTGCGCGCCGACATCGGCCAGCGCCTCGCCGAAAGCTTCGAGACCGCGCTGAAGCTCGCCGAGGGCCTCGCCGTGGTCGAGTTCGCCGACACGCCGGCGGCCGCGCCTGCCGAAGAGAAAGAGAAAAAGAAGACCGCGAAGATCCACGACAAGAGCGGCCCCGAGCGCATCCTGTTCTCGGAAAAGTTCGCCTGCCCGGTCTCCGGCTTCACCATCCCCGAGATCGAGCCGCGCCTGTTCTCGTTCAACAATCCCTATGGCGCCTGTCCGGCCTGCGGCGGCCTCGGCGTCGAGCAGCATGTCGACGAGGACCTCGTCATCCCCGAAAAGGACCTGACGCTGCGCAAGGGCGCGATCGCGCCCTGGGCCAAGTCGTCATCGCCCTACTACGTGCAGACGCTGACCGCGCTCGGCAAGCACTACAAGTTCACGCTCGACACCAAGTGGAAGGATCTGCCGAAGAAGACGAAAGACGCGATCCTCTACGGCTCCGGCGAGGACGAGATCAAGTTCTCCTACGAGGACGGGGTCCGCTCCTACGACACCAAGAAGCCGTTCGAGGGCGTCATCACCAACATCAACCGCCGCTATCGCGAGACCGAGAGCGAGTGGGCGCGCGAGGAGCTGGCGAAATATTTCCATGACGTCCCCTGCGAGGGCTGCAAGGGCTTTCGGCTCAAGCCCGAGGCGCTCTGCGTCAAGATCGGCGGCAAGCATATCGGCGAGATCTCGGAGCTCTCGGTCAGGAAGGCCGGCGAATGGTTCGCGGGCGTGCCCGAGACGCTGAACACGCAGCAGAACGAGATCGCCGGCCGCATCCTGAAAGAGATCCGCGAGCGCCTGACCTTCCTGCTCGACGTCGGCCTCAACTATCTCACGCTGTCCCGCTCCTCCGGCACGCTGTCAGGCGGCGAGAGCCAGCGCATCCGCCTCGCCTCGCAGATCGGCTCGGGGCTCACAGGCGTGCTCTACGTGCTGGACGAGCCTTCGATCGGCCTGCACCAGCGCGACAACGCCCGCCTGCTCGACACGCTCAAGCGGCTGCGCGACCTCGGCAACACCGTGGTCGTGGTCGAGCATGACGAGGACGCCATCCGCCTCGCCGACTACGTCCTCGACATCGGACCCGGCGCCGGCATGCATGGCGGCCACATCGTCGCCGAAGGCACGCCTGCCGAGATCATGCGCAACCCGAAATCGCTGACCGGCAAGTATCTGACCGGCGAGCTCGAGGTCGAGGTGCCGGAGCGGCGCCCGCCGAACCATCGCCGCACCATCAAGGTGGTCAACGCGCGCGGCAACAACCTCAAGAACGTCACGGCGGAGATTCCGCTCGGTCTGTTCACCTGCGTCACCGGCGTCTCCGGCGGCGGCAAGTCGACGCTGCTGATCGACACGCTCTACCGCGCCATCGCCCGCAAGCTCAACAATGCCAGCGAGGGCGCCGCCCCGCACGACCGCATCGAGGGCCTCGAGCACATCGACAAGATCATCGACATCGACCAGTCGCCGATCGGCCGCACCCCGCGTTCGAATCCGGCGACCTATACCGGCGCCTTCACGCCGATCCGCGAATGGTTCGCCGGCCTGCCCGAGGCGAAGGCGCGCGGCTATGAGCCCGGCCGCTTCTCCTTCAACGTCAAGGGCGGCCGCTGCGAGGCGTGCCAGGGCGACGGCGTCATCAAGATCGAGATGCACTTCCTGCCCGACGTCTACGTCACCTGCGACGTCTGCAAGGGCAAGCGCTACAACCGCGAGACGCTCGAAGTCCTGTTCAAGGGCAAGAGCATCGCCGACGTGCTCGACATGACCGTCGAAGAGGCCGCCGAGTTCTTCAAGGCGGTGCCTCGCGTCCGCGAGACCTTCCAGACCCTGCACCGCGTCGGCCTCGACTACATCCATGTCGGCCAGCAGGCGACGACGCTGTCGGGCGGTGAAGCCCAGCGCGTGAAGCTGGCCAAGGAGCTGTCCAAGCGCGCCACCGGCCGCACGCTCTACATCCTGGACGAGCCCACCACCGGCCTGCACTTCCACGACGTCAAGAAGCTGCTTGAGGTGCTGCACGAGCTGGTCGCGCAGGGCAACACGGTCGTCGTGATCGAGCACAATCTCGAAGTCATCAAGACCGCCGACTGGGTGATCGACTTGGGGCCCGAAGGCGGCGACGGCGGCGGCGAGATCGTCGCCTGGGGCCCGCCGGAGGACATCGCGAAAGCGCCGCGGAGCTACACGGGGAAGTTCCTGGAGCCGGTGCTGAAGAAGGCAAGGAAGCCGAAGCGGAGGAGCACGAGCGAGGCGGCGGAGTAACCCCGCTGCCTTGACCAGCCGGAATCAAGGCGAGGTGGAGGGATCTCCATGCCAAGCCGGACCTATGCGCTATTTCGGAACGCCATCCTCGCCGAACGCCAGGTGACCTGCGTCTACGAGGGGCGCCATCGCGAGCTCTGTCCGCATATCATCGGCACCAACAAGTCCGGCGAGGAGGCCGTGCTGGCCTGGCAATTTGCCGGAGAGAGCAGCGGATCGCTGCCGCAATGGCGCTGCCTGAAGCTGGCAAATGTCAGTGGTGCCCGGGCGCGGGACGGCCGCTGGTATGAAGGTGGCTCGCATCGAACCACTCAGACTTGCGTCAGCGACATCGATCTCGATATCAACGTTGACGTCCGCGGATTGCGGTCCCGCTAGCTGCCGACGAATTCAATCACCGCCTCGCCCCGCGCGACGGCTTCCGCAATTTGCGGCATGGCGCCTAGAAACCGGCGGATCAGCGTGCGATTGTCGATGTTGCCCACGCGCACCCACAGCACGATCGGTCCCCTGACTCTTCGCAACGCGGAGAAGCGAAAAGTCGCGATCCTTGGTGACGAGAACGGCCGATCGAGAAGTGGCTTCGTTCCAGATCACCCCGTCGATCGCGTTTGCCATCCCGAACTCGGCCACATGAGCCGCGTCGTATCCAGCGCGACGCAAGGCTTCTGCCAGTGCCGGAGGAAGCTGAGCATCGATCAAATAAAGCAAGCTATTTGGCCACTATGATCGGGTGGTCGACCTGACGGGCGGCATAAACAAGCACCGCGTCGATGTCGGCCTCTTCCAAATATGGATAATCCTCGAGAATGCTCTCGCGCGACTGTCCCGCGGACAGCAATTCCAGGACGTCGGCAACCGTGATGCGCAGGTCGCGAATGCACGGGCGCCCGTGCATGCGCTGCGGATCGACCGTAATCCTTGCCAGTAGGTCCGACATCTGTCACCTCTAGGAACGTCAATATAGCACCTCAAATGATATCTGTCAGCGCGTCGCGGCCAGCCTGACGCACGATCCGCTCGGCACCTCCACCTCCATGCCCTACTCCCTCGCCATCTTCGATCTCGACGGCACCCTCGCCGACAGCTTCCCGTGGTTCCTGCGCACCATCAACGACGTCGCCGATCACTTCAATTTTCGCCGTGTCGCCGATGAGGACATCGAAGAACTGCGGCATGCCTCGAGCCGCGAGATCCTCGCCCGGCTCGAAGTGCCCTTGTGGAAGCTGCCGGCGATCGCGCGGCATGCGCGGCGGTTGAAGGCGGAGGCAGCAGCTGAGATTTCTCTGTTCGCAGGCGTCGAGACGATGCTGCGGACGCTGGCTGAGAACAGCGTGCAGCTCGCGCTGGTGACCTCGGACAGCGAGGCCAATGCGCGCGAGAAGCTCGGCGAGGCTGCGTCGTTGTTTGCGCATTTCGATTGCTCTGCCTCACTGTTCGGCAAGCCCGCGAAATTCCGCCGAGTCATCCGCCGCGCGGGTGTCGAGCCCGGCAAGGTGATCGCGATCGGCGACGAGGTCCGCGACATCGAGGCGGCGCGGGCCACGGGAATTGCCTGCGGGGCCGTGTGCTGGGGCTATGCGGCACCGGCGGCGCTGCGGGCGCTGGGGCCGGATCATGTGTTCGAGCGGATGGATGAGATTGCGCCGACGCTAGCGCAGACTGGTAGGGTGGGTTAGCCTTGCAGATGCGCAAAGCGCATCTGCGCAGCGTAACCCACCACTTCTGTCTCCGCGGAATCCAAAGAGGTGGGTTACGCCTTCCGACTGCGCTTCGCGCAGCCGCAAGGCTAACCCACCCTACACACCCCTACTCCGTCCTGCGCAAGAACGCCCCGAACGCGCGCGGGCCGTCGCCGGTCTTGACCTCGCCGATCACCTTCAGCTCGGCCGCATCGATGATGCTGAGCGTGTTGCTCTCCCAGCACGCGACGATGATGCGCTTGCCGTCAGCGGTGGCGGCAATGCCCTCGGGATAGTCGCCGACATTGATGCGCTTGATCGGCTTCAGGCTCGCCAGATCGAACACGCTGACGGTGCCGCCATACTGGTCCGTGACGAAGCCGCGCCCTTGCGTGAGCGCCACCGCATAGGGGCGCATCCCGACCGGCACGCGGCCGATTTCGCGGGCCTCCGCGATATCGATGACCGAGACATCGTCGGAGCCGACATTGGCGGTGTAGGCGCGCTTGCCCTCGGCGTCGATGGTGACGCCGAAGGGACGCGTACCCACCTTGATGATCGCCTTGCGCTGGCGCGTCGCGGTGTCCACCACCGAGACGCTGTCGTCGTCGCGGTCGGCCGAGAGCAGCAGCCTGCCGTCCGGCGTCACGGCGAGGCCCGATGGCGAGGCGCCGACCGCGATGCTGGCCGTGGCGCTGCGCGAAGCCGTATCGATCACCCGCACCGCGGCGGCATACCAGTCGGCGACATAGACGGTGCGGCCGTCGGGCGCGACAGCAATGCCGAGCGGCCCGCCGCCGACCTCGATCCGCCACGCGACTTGCCGCGCGGCCGCGTCCACCACCGTGACCACCTTGGCGTCGGGACTCGTCACATAGGCAAAGCGCCCGTCCGCGCTGACGGCGACACCGGCCGGCTTGCCGCCGATCGGAATGGTCGCAACGCTGCGCGACGTCGCGAGATCGACGACCATCAAGTCTTCGCTCAGCTGGTTGGTGACGAACGCCTCCTCGGCGAACGCGCCACCAGGAGCGACGAGGCAAAGGCTGGCGGCGAACGCCGCCAGGACCAACGCCCGCACTGTCAGCTTCCGCTCTCGATCTTCTTCTTGAGCGCCTCGAGCCCGGCCTTGTACAGCCCGCTCACCGCGGTCCTGGCGGCCTCGTCGCTCAGCTCCGGCGGCGGATCGTTGTTGGGATAGCCGCGATAGAACGCGCCGGCCCATTCCAGCTTCGCCTTGCCGTCCGGCGCAGGCGACACCGTCAGTGTCGAGGAATAATTGGTCACCGGCAGCACCTTCACGTCGACCTTGGTGATCCGGTACGAATAGCTCAGCATGTCGGGCTCGTATTTGTAGAGCTCCTCCTCGACCGTTGCGCCGCCCGTGAGCGTCAGCGTCCGCGTCGCACCGATCTCGTTGCCCTTCTCGCCCGTGGTCTTGGTGACGGGCTGGAGCCAGCTCATGTCCTGAAAATTGCCGATCACCGCCCATACCTTGGCCGGGGCCGCGTTGATCTCGATGGATTCCCTCACCTTCTGCCGCGTCGGCCCGTGCGCCCAGACCGGCTCGAACGCCGTCGTCAGTGCCATCCCCGCCACCGCCAGCGCCGCCACCCCGGCGATCGCCGATCCCATCGTCATCCTCATGTCGTTTCCTCACTTGATCCTGCGCGACTTGACGCGCGCTGGAAGCATCGTAGCGCATTTTTGGACGGTGGGGAGACCGGTTCGTGGCGCGGCTGTGGCGGGGCTTCCTCCCATTCACACCAGGGCAATCGCATGTGAGGTGTGAATTGTGGGGCACCGACTGCTTCTACAGCGTCATGGCCGGGCTTGTCCCGGCCATCCACGCGTTTCCACTCGGCACAAGAACGTGGATGCCCGGGACAAGCCCGGGCATGACGACTTCTGCCAAATGTGCACATGCAAAGGCCCTGCCATTCATACCACCTGTTGCGGTGCGCGACGGGCAAAACACGCCAGACCAGGGTCAATTCCCTCCGGCAAAAACAATTCGCTTTACTCGAATTCGGAATTGTCGCATGTTTTGGCCATCCCAGCCCGGGCCGAGGGGCGGATCGCGATCGTCACGAACGCGGGATGGGAATGTGGTGGACGCAGGCAGCGTCGCGCGCAGGCGGTTTGCAGGGCGGGTCACTCCGTGAGCAGACGAGGCGCGCACACGACGGGCGCAGCCAGCGTACGGCAAAATCGTGTGGTCCTGGCGCCCGGGGTCTGTGCGCCAAGGCTTGTGGTGACGTTGCGGCCCGACCGGGTTCGCACCGTCAGTCATCCGCAAGGCGACGGGGGCAATAGTGCATCGCTCCCCGAGGAGATCACGACATAAGCCGTAAAACCACTGCGCAGGGAAGGCCGGATGTTTGGCTTCACCTGTATGCCGCTGTGCAGTGTTTTTAGCACACGCTTTCGCACAGTGGACCGCGGGTGCCAGCCGGCACCCGGCCTTCCCTGCGCCCTCGGCACTCTTGAGGGCGGCGATCAACACAAAGCTCGGGCACGATGTGCCGCGAGAACGCGAAACTGCGCGTATAATGCGGGTAGCAATGCTAGAGAAATTCGGGTTCTCGTGCCCCGGACGCTGCGCAGCGCCCCTTGGCGGTGCGCTGCAGAGCCGGGGCCCATCTCACCGCAGCTTACCTGGCGCTATATGGGTCCCGGCTCTGCGCCGCAACGCTCACGCGTTGCAGCTCGTTCGGGACACGCGAGTGGGCGTCGGGTGCGCCCCTACTCCGCCAGCGTCGCTTCCACGAACCCGCGTGGATCGGCACAAAACTCCCGCATCACCCGGTAATGATCAGTCTGCTCCACCGTGGTTGGCTCCAGGCCGTATTTCCCGAGCCGCAGCAGCCGCGCGTTTGGATAGGCCATCAGCACCGGCGAATGCGTTGCCATGATCACCTGGCAGATGCGGGACTCTTCCATGCGACGCAGCAGCTTCAGGAATTCGATCTGGCGCGCCGGCGAGAGCGCCGATTCCGGCTCGTCGAAGATGAAGATGCCCTGGCGTTGGCAGCGCTCCTCGAAGAAGCGGAGAAAACCCTCTCCATGGGAATGGGACAGGAAATCGGGGCCGACCTGACCGGCATCACGCGCAGCCTTGTCCAGATATCGCGCGACCGAGAAAAAGCTCTCCGCACGGAAAAACCAGCCATTGGTGATCTTCGGCAGCCAGCTTGCGCGCAGCGCCCTGGAGAGCTGGCCGCCCATCTTCTCGCGCGCTTCGGAATGATCGACCGGCCTGTACCCCTTGCCGCCACCGGCATCGTCATAGCCGGCGAGCGCTGCGATGCCTTCGAGGATCGTCGATTTCCCGGTCCCGTTCTCTCCCACGATGATGGTGATGGCCGCATCGAAGTTGAGCTCGAAATCATCGGGGAAGATAGGCAGGCAAAACGGATAGGCCTCCCGATCGTGAACTTGCGACGGATCGAGCCAGACCCGCTTCAGATACGGCGCAGGCAGGTTGATCGTTCGAGCGCTTCTTCGGCTCATGCTAGCTCCCAATTCGGACCCATCCCTGAATTGGGACATATCAGGAACACAACCCTCGCGAAAGCTGCATTTGGGAAACATCCAGAAACAACCGGAGATAAACTCGATCTGCGTTACCTGATCTGCGCAATTTGGGCGCGAGCTGAAAAATCTCAGATTGCAGTTCGGAATCGTCCTGGAAAAACGTGACCACGAGACAGTCTTGCTGGCATGAGGCCAGCTTCCACCTCGCGACCCCGCAATGATTGACGGACGTCCGGGACTGCAAAGCCGCGAGGAATGCACGATGGTGACAACGTATTTCAGCTACAGCTACATCACGCACAATCTCAAGCAGTCCCTCACCCGGGTCGAACAGCAACCAGACGTCGCGCGGGAAGCCGCCTATTACAAAGCCAACATCGGCAAGGTGAAAACCATTGACGATTTCATGAAGGACTATCGCCTGTATCATTATGCGATGAAGGCATATGGCCTGGAGGACATGGCGTATGCCAAGGCTTTCATGAAGCAAGTGCTCGAGAGCGACCTCAACGACTCAAAAAGCTTCGTCAACAAGCTCGTCGACAAGCGGTACCGGGAGTTTGCCGCGGCATTCTCCTTCGCCGGCGGCACCACGCCGGTCGCACAATCGGAGCACCAGACCGATGAGATGATCGGCCTGTATACGGCGACCAAGAAAAGCCAGGTGGATGCACTTGCTGACGACTCGAAATACTACAGCGCCCATATCGGTAGTATCACAAGCGCAGACCAACTCCTGAACGACGACCGTCTGCGCGACTATGTCTATTCGGCATACGGGATCGATCAAAGCAAGTGGCCTCGTGATACGATCAGTCAGGTCCTGCGCAGCGATCCATCCGATCCAACCAGCTACGTCAACACCACCTTTGCTTCCCAGTTGAATGGCCTCAAGGCCCAGCTTGCTCAAGCCCAATCCGATGTCAGCGCCGCAAATTCAAGGATAGCCGACTACACGGCGCAACTATCGCAACCGGGAGCCAATGTGACCCAGTTGAAGGTCCAGATACTGGTCGAAAAACATCACCTGGAGTCTTACGCGAGCAGCATTTCCGGCCTCAGCGGCCAGATCGCGACCATTAACGGGTTCGTGGACGTGGCCGGCGCCTTCGAGTTTTCGCCCGACGGATCGCTTCCGTCAGGCGTGTCCGCACAGACTGCTGCAAATGTCACGATCACGAAACAGCGGTTCGACGACAGCAAGGCGGCCGTCTATTCGGCGGCAAGCCCGCTGAACGAAGCTTTCGCAATCAGGCAATTCAGAACGGCTCTCCTCACCGTCAATTCGGTCGACGCGTTCGTATCGACGCCGGATGTGTATGTCTTTGCGCTGGGCGCCGTCGGCCTCGATCCCAAGGAGGTCTCCCAGGCCACGATCAAGGCCGTTCTCGAAAGCGACCTCAGCGATCCCAAGAGCTACGTCCATACCCTCAAGGACGATCGCTATGTCCAGCTCGCGCGCGCCTTCAATTTCGATGCAAAGGGCAATCTGACGACCCCCCTGGTAGCCCAGGACCCTGCTGAAGTGCTCAAGATCACAAAGGACTACGTCATTTCAGCGGTGAAGAGCGCAAGCACGGCGAGCACCCAGCAGCAGGCGGCAGTTCGGGCACAGGCGACCAAGGATGCGACGGATTATCAGGAGGCGATTGCAGGCATCGACAGCGTGTCCGATCTTCTTGCAAACAGGCCGATGGTCGATTTCATTCTCTTGGCCAAGGGTTTGGATCCCAGGAAGGTCAGCACCGATTTTCTCAAGAAGATCTTCGCCTCCGACCTGAACGACCCAAAGAGCTTTGCGAACACGCAGAGCGATCCCCGCTTTGCCGACATCGTGGCGTCGTTCAACTTCGACGGCAAGGGCAACGTCGCACGCCTCCCGATGATGGGCCCCCAGAAGCGGGATCAATTCCGGGAAACACAGGCGAACTATCTCCAGCAAAGCCTGGAGCAGCAGCAAGGAGACACGAATCCCGGCGTGCGCCTGGCGCTCTACTTCCAGCGAAAGGCGGGCGACATCACGTCGGCATACGACATCCTCGCCGACAAGGCGCTTTCGGAGGTGTTCAGGACCACCTTCAATTTGCCTGATCAGATGGCGGCGATGCCGATCGACCGGCAAGCCAAGTACGTGGACAAATTCATGAAGATCAAGGACCTGTCCGATCCTGCGAAGGTTGCAAAGCTGTTGAATCGTTTCTCCGCCATGTATGACATCAAGAACAGCCAGAGCACCGGCCAGGCTCAATCTCCCTTGCTCAACCTGTTTCAGGGATCAGGCTCAGGGATAAGTCAATCGACGTTCTTGGCCATTGCCAAGCTACGTGCTCACTGACCGCTCGCCGCAACTAGTCCTGCACCTCGAGCACCAGCTCCATGGTCATCAACACAGGATTATCGCCACGGATCAGCCGTCCCTCCGCAATGCCGCCGGTGTAGTCGATCAGGGCAACTTCGAGCGCGGCTTCCGGCGCGCCGGAGGCGCCGGGCGCGATCGCCCCGGCTGTTATGGCAAGCTCCGTCGCAAAAGGCTCGGTCATGCCGCCATGGGTGAAGCGCGCGCCGATGGTCGAGCCGACGCCGCCATGAATCCTCGCGCGCGCGATGCCGTGCGCGCGGCAGAAATCTTCGAGGCAGAAGGCAAAGTCCTGATTGGGCCGCAGCCGCAGCGCGAAGGCGCGGCTCGTCGTCCACGCGCCGGTGCTTTCGGCCGACACCGGCCCGAACAGCTTGAAATTGGTCTCCGGATCGGGCTCGGCGGTGAACATCGCGCCCTCGATGCCGAAGGCCTCCACCTCGAACGGTTCGGCAACCATGGTCTCATCCGGCATCATGTGGCCGCCGCTCGCCTTGCCATCGGCCTCGGTCCACAGCCCATGGCAATGAAAGAACGGCGCGCCGTCGCGCATGCCGAGCGTCATGCTGCCGAGCTTCGTGCGGGTCACGCCGCCGGGCCGGTAAGTGTCGCTGTAGAACGCGGCGTTCTCGCCGGTCTTCGACAGCGCCGGCATGACATAGGCGAACGGTCCAAGCGTGCCGCGCCGGAAGTTCAGCACGCCGCCGGCAAAACCTTCCGCGGCAAAACCGCGCCGCGCGGCTTCCAGCAGCGGCAGATCCGCTTGAAGCGTGAATGCGAAAGCGCGCCCCCTCGCCTCCATCCATTGAATGCGTTCCGGGACTGGCGCGCCCGGCTGCTTGATACTGCGCATCACCTGCGCTCAGCCCGTCTTCGCTTTGTCGAGGTCGAGCAGCCCGCGCGCCTCGAGTTCGTCACGCACCATCCGCTTCGGCACCTTGCCGTACCCGGACTTCGGCAGCGCCTCCCAGAAGAAGAACCGCTTCGGCATCTTGTAGCGCGGCACTTTTGGCGAGAGGAACGCCGCCATCTCCGCTTCGCTCACTGGCTTCGCGCCTTCGCGCGCAACGCAGACAGCTATTCCGATCTCGCCCCAGGTCGCATCGGGCACGCCGAGCACGGCGACCTCGCCCACCGCCGGATGCGTCAGGATCTTCTCCTCGATCTCGCGCGGATAGATGTTGGAGCCGCCGGAGATGTACATGTCGGAGGCACGTCCCGTGATGTAGACGAATCCCTCCTCGTCCATGTGGCCGAGATCGCCGGTGCGGAACCAGCCGTTGCGAAATGCCTTCGCATTGGCTTCGGGATTGTCGTAGTAGCCGGCGAACACGGCAGGCCCGATCACGCAGATCTCGCCGCTCTGGTTGGCTTTGAGTTCGCGGCCCTCGTCGTCCTGGATCGAGACCTGCATGCCGGTGCGTTCGAAGCCACAGGTGCCGATCTTCGCGTGCGGGCCGTCCTCGGGATCGTGCAGCGCGGCCGGCAGCACGGTGATGTTGCCGGTGACCTCGCCAAGGCCGAAATACTGCACGATGACCTTGCCGAGCTTCTTCAACGCGGCCTTCTGGTCCTCGCGATACATCGGCGCGCCCGCATAGATCACCTGGCGCAGCGAGGAATGATCGTATTTGTCGGCGGCGGGATGCTCGACCATCATCTTGAGGATCGTCGGTACGGTGAAGAGATTGCGGACGCGATGCGCCTCGATCAGGCGGAACGCCTCGTTGATGTCGAATTTTTCTGTCGGCAGCAGCACGGTGCATGCGCCACGCGCGGTCTGCATCAGCTGGTGCACGCCGGCGCCATGCGACAGCGGTGCGACCACCAGCGAGGCATCCTGCTCCGTCACGCCTGGCGTCAGATCGGCGAGATGATTGGTGACGACGAACCCCATCTGGCCGTGGGTGAGCACTGCCGCCTTGGAACGGCCGGTGGTGCCGGACGTGAAGAAGAACCAGCAGGGATCGTCGTGCTCGACAGCGACATTCTCTACAACAGCTCCGATATGCGAGGCTACGGCGTCAGCCACCGAGCGCTCGGCGAACGCCGCCTTGCCGTCGATGCTCCAGGTGAATTCCAGCGCCTTCACGGCCGCAGCGTGCTCGGGGAAATCGACATGGCACAGGAACGCCTTCGCCCCGGAGGCCTGCGCGAGATAGCTGACCTCGTCCGGCATCAGGCGGAAATTGGTGGGTACCCAGACCGCGCCGAGCCGGAACGCGGCGAACATCGAGACGAACATCTCCTCGCCGTTCTTGGAATGGACGAGGATGCGGTCGCCCCTGGCAATGCCGCGCGCGGCGAGCGCCGCGGCCAGCGCCGAGACCTGTGCATCGATCTCGCGCCAGGTCCAGGACTTGTCACCCCAGACGAAGCCGGGGCGCGATCCATGCCGCCGCGCATTCTGGGTCAGCATGTAGGCGAGATTCATGACGCGGCGGGACATGCGCAGGGGCTGCATCGGGCTTCCTCTTCGACGACGGGCGGCGCACAAGCTGCCCGCTCATTGCCGCCCATTTATCGCCATCGCCAGCGCCCCTGCAAGGCCGGCGGCTGCGAACGAGCTCTACGGCTGCCTGAACGCAAACGGCGTCGCCGCGATGGTCTTCTGCTTGATGCAGGTCTGCGGACCGAAGCCGCCGCAGAAGCTGCCATGCAGATCGAAGCGGATGGTGCGGGCGGCGCCGCGCTTCGACGGCGGCGCCATGATCCTATAGCGGAGAACATGGCCGCCAAACACCTCGCGCACCCTGCCCTCCGGCAGCGTCACCAGGATCTTCATGACGCAGCCGCCGGTTCCGCAATACGTCGTCTCGCGGTCGCCGCATTTGGTGTCCTGGAAATCGACGATGTAGTCCTCGCGGCCATCGCCGGTGAGGTCGATCTTGCGCACGGTGTTTGGCGCGAAGGTCACCTCGCCGCCCTCCTGGGCGTCGCATTCCTCATTGGCGTAGTGCAGCGCGGTCTGCACGCCCGGTGGATAGTCGGCCGGACTGAACGGCTTTGCGTCGTCGGCGCGCGCACTGGCCACGAGCAATGTGAGCAGGAGGATCAGAGATCGCATTGGCGTTGGTCGCAGCCACGACTGCAATTGTTCAGTGAATCTTAAACATGATCGGCGCACCCTCCATCCGTCTCCGCGTACAGAGTGCATTCCATGATCAAAGCGCCCGCCGTCCTCCTGCTCACGCTGGCGCTCGCCGGATGTGCCGTTGCGCCACAGGCGCATCTGGCTTCCGATCCCGCCTTCAAGCCTGCGCGTTATGCCTGGGATGGCGCCGGCGAGGATCCCAACAGCCCGCGCGCTGCTTCACGACCAACGCGCACCGCTGCCCACTCCGAGCGCAACAGGTCGCAAGCCGGCGTTCAGCCCTATTCGAAGGAATGGTGGCAGGCGCAGGACGGCATCGAGGCCGAGCAGGACGCCAGGGTCAACCGCTCCCTGGTCATCTGCCAGGGTTGCCTTCGCCAGCCGCCGCAGCCCGAAGATGCCAGGCTGGCCAAAGCGACCGATTGAACCGAACGACCGCATCGGAAACCTGCCGACCCGACCACGCGTTACGGCCTCGTGCGCGAGGCTGGCAGCTGGAGGGCCACGACATGAGCGACGTCATCAACAACAAGGTGCAACACCGCTACGAGCTCGCAGTGGAAGGTCATCTCGCGACCGAACATTACAAGCTCGATGGCGACGTGATCACGTTCGAGCATACGGACGTGCCGAAGGAACTTGGTGGCAAGGGCATTGGCTCGAAGCTGGTACAAGGCGCACTCGACCAGGTCCGCGCCGCCGGATTGAAGCTGATCCCACAATGCCCGTTCGTGAAGGCGTGGATCGACAAGCACCCGGAGTATGCAGATCTCGTAACAAGATGAGTGCACGGGCCCGCCGCCCATGACCGGCGGGCCTGCCGGCATCTACGGCCTATTGCCCATGCTTGAGCAGGTCCTGGTCAGTCTGATCCCAGTCCTGCCACAGCTGGAGTATGCCGAGCAGCACCACCACCGCACCGAGGGTCGTGTGATAGATGCGGAGGAAGCCGTCGGCGGAATAGCCGATCACGTAAGGCGAGGCGATGAGCCACAACCCGACCAGGATCGTGGTCACCTCTTGCCACCGCTGCAAGGCGACGTATTCGAGCTGGCTGAGGCCAAACACGATCAGACCGATCGCGACGGTGTTGAGGATGGCCGTCTGGTGCCCGGTGATCGCCGGATCCTGAACGGGAAACCACGGCGAAGCCACGATCGCCGCACCAAGCAGCATCCCGCACCAGTCCTCCCATGTTCGATGAGTCTTCAAGAAACCAGAGTCCGACATCGTACCCTCCTGCAAAAGAGGCATACGTCTGCGGCTGGCGATCACGACACTCCGAATGTCTGGCGACCTGCCGGCCGCATTCGGGCGTATGTCCTCTCCAGGACGTGGGAACCGAAGTTCGGCTTGCAAGAGCCGTATCGAGGATTATTTGCGGTCGCCGCACCATGCTCGCAGAACACTATTTCCATACTGCACTGCGGTCACGGCCGCACCCATTTGCGGATATCTCCTCTGCGCCAATCTGCCTTGGTCTCACCTTGGCAAGGACGGAATTCGCCTCCTAGATCACAAGGCAATCTGCATTTCGGAAGGATCCCTGATGGCGGCATCGGTACGCGACAACAAGGACAGGAGCCGCTTCGAGCTCGATGTCGGCAGCGACGTCGCCTTCGCCAATTACCGGCTGACGCCGTCGGCCGTCATCATCACCCGTACCGAGACGCCGCGCGCGCTGCGCGGCCGTGGCATCGGCTCCGAACTGGTCAAGGGGGCACTGGACCTGATCCGGCGCGACGGCAGGAAGGTGATCGCCGGCTGCGGCTTCGTCGTCGACTATCTCGACAGGCATCCGGAGGATGCAGATCTGGTCGCCTGAGTGCAAAAGGGCCCGTGAGATCGCGGGCCCCTGCGGCACGACCCGGCGCGGGTCAGTGCTTGATCTCCGGCGGCAGCTTGCCGCCGTTGGCGGCGAGCTTGGACATTACCTGCTTGTGCAGCCAGACGTTCATGCTGGCCGAGTCGTTCATGTCGCCGCCGTACCCGAGCTCCTTGGCAAGATCCTTGCGCGCAGCGAGGCTGGAATCGATGTCGAGCGCCTTCATGAGGTCGACGATCGAGGTGCGCCATTCCAGCTTCTCGCCCTTGTGGGCGGCCGCCGCCTTGTCGACGATCGCCGCCACGTCGACGGCAGCCATGGGCGCGGCAGCCGGCGACGAAGCGCCTGGCGCGCTTGCGGGCGCGCCGGGCGAAGCTGTGCCGCCGGCGGGCGCGGCGGAGGCCGGCTGGCTGCCGAAGATCGCGCTCATGATTTTCCCGAAAATGCTCATGTCTGCTCCCCGAAAAGGAATCCGTTGGAAGGGCCTTGAGTGGCACTTATAGACGAAGTTGCCGCGCTGCGCCCGCGAAGTTCCGCAGGCTAACAGCAGCATCAGCTTATCTGCGGCGAAATGACGACAGAATGACGTCGTTGTGGTTGCGGTTGCGGCGCGGCATCGAATTTCACCCAAGCATGAGGGACAGGACTTGGACTTGGGAGTATGGTTGGCGTTCAGCTCGCGATGCCAGCCGGAATTCGCGTGTGGTCGGGATCGCGAGATTTCAGAGAATGGCGGCCGCTTGCGCCGTTTACCGGCGCCGGTCTTGGCTGCCCGGCAAGGGAGCTAGCGACCATGGCCACACTCTACCAGGGCAATGTCCCCACGATGGCCCAGCCCGCGGATGCGGCTGGACCGGTGATCCGAACCATCCGACTGTCCGATCTGCGGGACGCGCTCAGGCGCGGGTGGGAAGACTTCAAGGCCGTTCCGAGCCACGCCATCATCCTGTGCGTGATCTACCCGGTGCTCGGCCTCGTGCTCGCCCGCGTGGTGATGGGCTATTCGGTGCTGCCGCTGTTGTTTCCACTGGCTGCCGGTTTCGCCCTGATCGGGCCCTTCGCGGCGCTCGGACTTTACGAACTCTCCAGCCGGCGCGAGCGCTATGAACCGGCCAGTGCCTGGGATGCCATGGAGGTGCTGCGCTCGCCTTCGTTCGGTGCGATGCTGGGCCTCGGCACGTTGCTGCTCGCCCTGCTCGTCACTTGGGTCGCGACCGCGCAGGCGATCTACATCGCAGCGTTCGGCTATGAGGGCGTGACCGGCCTCTCGGACTTCGTGACGCGTGTGCTGACGACTCAGCAAGGCTGGTGGCTGATCGCGGTTGGCTGCGGCACCGGTTTCCTGTTCGCACTCGCCGCGCTCTGCATCAGCGTCGTGTCGTTCCCCTTGATGCTCGACCGTCATGCCGGCGCATTCGAGTCGATGGTGACGTCGCTGCGGGTCGTCGCAAGAAACCCCGTGCCGATGGCGGCGTGGGGCTTCATTGTGGCGGTGCTGCTCGCGCTCGGCACAATACCGGCCTTCGTGGGCCTTGCCGTGGTGATCCCGCTGCTCGGCCATGCCACGTGGCACCTCTACCGCAAGGTGATCGTCTCGGAGCCCGGGGCGCGCCCGGTGCCGCCCCCGCCGCATCGTCCGCGCAAGCCGGCCGCCGACTTCCCGGCCAACCTCTTCCCCTGGCGCAATCGGACCGACGCCTGACGATATCGTGACATGCGATCCTGCCTTGCCCTGGTTCGGGCAGGATCGCACCCTGCTGTGCGCCTTGCTTTGGCCGCGGTTCCGACCGAGATTGCACCGACCGGTCGGATCGCTTCACGGAATTCATTTACTCGAATGACCCCGACGATTTCTCGTCTTGCTCTCGCAGCCTTCGCCCTCTCCGCTTCAATCCTGTCAGGCCAGCCAGCGCTCGCTGCTGTTGCCTGCGGCTCGGGCAATTTCGATGCCTGGCTTGCGGATTTCAAAACCGACGCTGCGACGAAAGGCATCTCGCAGCAGGCCATCACCGCGGGGCTTGCCGGCCTGACGCTCGATCAGAGCGTGCTCAACCGCGATCGCTCGCAAAAAGTCTTCAGCCAGAGCTTCGAGGAGTTCTCCGGCCGCATGGTGCCGCCGCGATTGGAACGCGGATCCAACAGGATGAAGCAATACGGCTCGGTGCTGTCGCGCATCGAGCAGACCTATGGGGTGCCCGGCGAGGTCTTGGTTGCGATCTGGGGTTTGGAGACCGATTTCGGCGTCAACATCGGCAAGTTCGCAACGATCCGTTCGCTGGCAACGCTCGCTTACGATTGCCGTCGATCCGAGCAGTTTCGCGCCGAGCTGATGGACGCGCTGCGCATCGTCCAGCGCGGCGATCTTGCGCCTGCCGACATGAAAGGCGCCTGGGCCGGTGAGCTCGGCCAGACCCAGTTCATGCCGTCATCCTGGATGAAATATGCCGTCGATTTCGACGGCAATGGCAAGCGCGATCTCCTGCACAACGCGCCCGACGTGCTCGCCTCCACCGCCAACTATCTCGCCGGCTATGGCTGGCAACGAGGCAAGGATTGGCAGCCGGGCAGTCCGAATTTTGCGGTGCTTCAGCAATGGAACAAGAGCGAGGTCTATTCCAAGACCATCGCCTATTTCGCCACCCAGCTGGCGCGCGCCCCTTAGCCCCTCGGACAAGCGAGTAAGGGCCGATCGCGCGGCGATCGGCCCTCTCTTTGATGCCCTGACTTCTCAGTTTTTATTTGGTTCTATTTGGTTTTATTTGGTTCTATTTGGCCATGCTAGCCTGCATCGCCTTGTTCAGATGCGCACCGCACACACCCATCTTGCCGTTGAGCAGCGCGTCCTGCGCCGCCGCGATTTCCTTCTGCGCGACGAGCTTGCTGTCGCCGTCGGCCATGTTCTCGATCGCGGTCTCCGTCTTCTCCAGATTCGTCCCGCTGCAGCCGCCCGCGGCGTGCTTGGCGGCCTCAGCCGGCGCAACGGCGAACGCGACGGTAGCAATTGCGATAACCCCGAGTAACTTCGACATGACGTTACCTTCCTTCTTGTCCTTGCACAGACCAGCGACATTGCCGGATTCTGCGGCACGACTTTCATCTGAGCGCGTCAACTTGTCGCAATAAATTCTTCGCGAGAATTGCGTGATGCCGCGCATGGCGCAGAGCGGCATGCAGAAATGCTGTCTTCATGAAAGCGATGCTGCACGCAAAGCGTGCACTCAGCGTGCAGGGACGTTCACCGGTCGAAAAAGCGACAGACATCAGGGCGATCCGCAGCAGATACGAATGAATTAATATTCATATCTTTTATTCCTGACTCATGCGAATCGCGCATGTGTGACTTGGGTTCAGTAGCTAGTGCGGGTCCTAGCGGGCGCAGGAAACGCAACATATTTCCCTGACGCATCGCAGCTCACTCTGGCGCGATAAGTCCGTGAATTCACGGACATTTGTTGCTCGCTCCACGAGACTCTGCCCGTTGCTTGGGCGGAAGCGCCCTCAGGTTAATCGTTCGTTACAGACGCTATGCACCCCGCGCTTAGCTGCATCGCAACATAGGAACTTTCGCACTGCACTACTCCCATCTATATTCACTTCAACGATGAGGCTCGGGCAAGAGCTGAATCGAACTACAGGAGACTACCAATGCTGCTCTCGCTCATCCGCATGATCCAGGCCTTCCGGGACTATCAGCGCAATGTTGCCGAGCTGTCCCAGCTCAGCGATCGCGAACTGGCCGATATCGGCCTCGATCGCTCGGACATCCCGCGCGTTGCCGCCGGTCAGTATCAGGGCTGATCATTTCAGCCCCGACCGGACGACCCGATAGCGCCCGCCTCGTGCGGGCGTTGTCGTCTCTAGTGGCAGAAAACTCGATCTCGGCGATTCCACTCTCCGCCGAAAAGCGCTACCTGTCCGCCCCATGACAGGACCCCAATCCAACATCGTCCACGTGATCGGCGCCGGCCTCGCCGGTTCTGAGGCTGCCTGGCAGGTGGCGAAATCCGGCGTGCCGGTGGTGCTGCACGAGATGCGGCCGACCCGCATGACCGAGGCGCACCGCACCGATGGGCTCGCCGAGCTCGTCTGCTCCAATTCGTTCCGATCGGACGACGCCGCCAACAACGCCGTCGGCCTCCTGCACGCGGAGATGCGCCGGCTCGACTCGCTGATCATGCGCGCGGCCGATGCCAACCAGGTGCCCGCCGGCGGCGCACTCGCGGTCGACCGCGACGGCTTCTCGGCGGCCGTTACCAAGGCGCTGAAAGATCATCCCCTGATCGAGATCGCCCGTGGCGAGGTCGCGGGCCTGCCGCCGGCCGACTGGAGCAACGTCATCATTGCCACCGGCCCGCTCACCTCCGCGCCGCTGGCCGACGCCATCCGCGAACTGACCGACGAGAACGCCCTCGCCTTCTTCGACGCCATCGCGCCGATCGTGCACCGCGAGTCCATCGATATGTCGGTGGCATGGTTCCAGTCGCGCTACGACAAGGTCGGCCCCGGCGGCAATGGAGCCGACTACATCAACTGCCCGATGACAAAGGAGCAGTATGACAGCTTCGTCGCCGCGCTGATGACCGGCGAGAAGACCGAATTCAAGGAATGGGAGACCAATACGCCCTATTTCGACGGCTGCCTGCCGATCGAAGTGATGGCGGAGCGCGGCCCCGAGACGCTGCGCCATGGTCCGATGAAGCCCGTCGGCCTCACCAATCCGCACGATCCCGCCACGAAGGCTTATGCGATCGTGCAGCTCCGTCAGGACAACAAGCTCGGCACGCTCTACAACATCGTCGGCTTCCAGACGAAATTGAAGTACGGCGAGCAGCAACGCATCTTCCGCACCATTCCCGGTCTCGAGAAGGCCGAGTTCGCCCGACTCGGCGGCCTGCATCGCAACACCTTCCTGAATTCGCCGAAGCTGCTCGACACCCAATTGCGGTTGCGGGCACAGAAGCGGCTGCGCTTTGCCGGCCAGATGACGGGCTGCGAGGGCTATGTGGAATCCGCCAGCGTCGGCTTGATCGCCGGTCTCTATGCGGCAGCGGACGCACGCGGCGGGATGCTTGTCAGTCCGCCGGGCACGACTGCGCTCGGATCGCTGCTCGGCCACATCACCGGCGGCCATATCGAGACCATCGAGCCGGGCACACGGTCGTTCCAGCCGATGAACGTCAATTTCGGCCTGTTCCCGCCGCTCGCAACGGTACCGACGAAGAAGCCCGACGGCACGCGATTGCGCGGCAACGAGAAGACGGTGGCCAAGAAACAGGCGCTGAGCGCACGGGCGCTCGCCGATCTCGATCGCTGGATCGCCGATCATCTTCGCATTGCCGCCGCCGCATGAGTCTTCGATGAGCCTCCCTAAAGACGACGCCGCAGAGCTGTCGGCGCGCTGGACCGAAGGCGTGCTGCTCAAGCGCGACGTGTTCTCGACCGTGGAGCGCGGCCGCTTCCGCGCCGAGAGCGGCGAGACCGACGCGGTGCTGCGCCGGCTCGACGAGGTGCCATGGTGGTCGTTTCTGCTGGCACGCCATCTGTTCGCCCGCGAGAAGCATGCACTGGTGCGCGCCAAAGGCCTCAACGTCGGTCCCGAGCTGCTGTGGGCCGGACGCCGCGCGCTGGTGCGCGGCTTCGTCGACGGCGTCGCGCTGCATCTGGCAAAGCCGCATGGCGATCTCGCCTATTTCCGCTCGGCCAAGGCCGCGCTGCGCCGGCTGCGCCGCGCCGGTATCTGCCACAACGATCTCGCCAAGGAGCAGAACTGGCTGGTCGGCCGCGACGGCCGCGCCTACGTGACCGATTTTCAGCTCGCCGCGTGCTTCAGCCGTCGCGGCCGGCTCTATCGCATCCTGGCCTATGAAGACCTGCGGCATCTTCTGAAGCACAAGCGCTCCTACGCGCCGGAGGCGCTAACGCCGCGGGAGCGGAAGATCCTGGCGAAGAAGTCGTTCGCCGCGCGCCTGTGGCTCGCCACCGGCAAGAAGGTCTATCGCGCCATCACCCGCGGCCTGTTCAACTTTACCGACCGCGAGGGCGGCGGCCGCCGGCTCGTCAACGACGCGCCGGTGCTCGCCGAGCTGATCCGCCGGAATCCTGCCGTGCGCGACACCGCCATCGTCGCCTTTGCCGACCGCCGCTCCGGCGTCGGGCTCTATGCCTTCGTCGAAGCCGATCAGGCCGCGCTCGAAGGCCAGCTCCGCAGCGAGCTTGCCGCCGCCAAGGGACCGAAGCCGCCCGAGCACATCCAGATCGTGCACGCCTTGCCGCGCAACGCGAGCGGCGCGCCGCGCACCGAGGTTCTGCAACTGGTCGCCATGAACCAGCTCGACCTGATCGAGCCGATGATGAAGAACGAGCAGGACCGCGCCTTCCTCAAGGATATCCTGGAGCAGCGCAAGAACCTGCGCGACCGCTTCAATTTCGAGGCGAAGCTGCCGGCGGGTTAGTATTGCGGCGTGCCTTGAAGCGTCCACATTGGCGATAGAGAAACGCTTGGATGGCGCAGGGCTGGCAAAGCTCATGGGCACTCGGGGGAGGATGATGCATCGTGTGATTGGCGGGATGATGGCCGGCCTTCTGCTGCTGGCAGGCGCGCCCGCGATGGCCGACTCGCCGGCCGAGCTGATCTCGAGCTTCCGTCTCAAGCACGGCGAGGTCCGCGTCGTTCGCGACGCCACCCTCGACCGCATTGCCATGGATCAGGCCCGCGCGATGGCGGCGAAGGACGACCTCAGTCATGATGCGCTCGGGCCCTTCAACCGCCGCGTCGCGCCGGCGGGCGCGGGCCGCGCCGCCGAGAACATCGCCTACGGCTACGACAATTTCGAGAAGACGCTGGGACAGTGGATCGACTCGTCCGGGCACCGCAAGAACCTGCTGCTGCACAACGCCTCCCGCGTCGGCATCGCCAGCGCCAAGAATGCCAGCGGCAAGCGCACCTATTGGGCCATGGTGATCGCCGGCGATTACGAGCCGAAGGGCAAGGGTAAGGGCAAGAAGGACAAGGAGCCGCTGGTTGCCGTGAAGCGCGAGGCGGCGCCCGCAACCAAACCCAAATCCAGCACCTGCACCATCAAGCTGCTCAGCCTCTGCATCTGAGCAAGACTGCGCCGTCTTGCTCGCAGTCCTCGACGCGTCTAATTCATGCATGAAGATCGCGAGAAGCGGAGGCGCAAGTGATTGACCTCGACCGGATACGCGCCGACACGCCTGCCGCCTCCCGGCTCGCATACCTGCACAATGCGGGTGCGGCTCTGATGCCGGCGCCGGTCGTCGCGGCGGTGAAGGGACATATCGACCTGGAAAGCGAGATTGGCGGCTATGCCGCCGCCGACCGTGAGTCCGATCGGCTCGACGCGGTCTATGGCTCGGTCGCGCGCCTGCTGAATGCCGCCCCAGACGAGATCGCCCTCGTGGAGAACGCGACGGTTGCCTGGCAGATGGCGTTCTATTCGCTTCCGTTTCGCCAGGGCGACCGGATCCTGACCGCCGAAGCGGAATACGCCGCCAACTATGTCGCCTTCCTCCAGGTCGCCAAGCGCACCGGCGCGATCATCGACGTGGTGCCGAGCGATGCCAGCGGCGAGCTCGACCTGCACGCGCTGGAGCGCATGATCGACCGACGCGTGAAGCTGATCGCCATCACCTGGGTTCCGACCAATGGCGGGCTGGTCAATCCGGCAGAGGCAATCGGCAGGATCGTGCGGGCGCATGGCATTCCCTATCTGCTCGACGCCTGCCAGGCGGTCGGGCAGATGGCGGTCGACGTCGAAGCCATCGGCTGCGACATGCTGTCGGCCACGGGCCGCAAATTCCTGCGCGGCCCGCGCGGCACCGGCTTTCTCTACGTCCGCCGCGCACTGCTGCAGCAGCTCGAGCCGCCGATGATCGACCATTTTGCAGCACCCTGGGTCTCTCGCGATGAATATCGGCTCCGCGACGATGCGCGCCGGTTCGAGACCTGGGAGAATAATTATGCGGCCCGGCTCGGGCTCGGCGCTGCCGTTGACTATGCACTCGATATCGGCATGGGTCCCATCGAGCAGCGCTGCCGTCTGCTGGCGGACCGCCTTCGGGGCGGCCTTGCGTCGGTCCGCGGCCTCGCCATTCGCGACCTCGGCCGCGCGCCGGGCGCCATCGTCAGCTTCACGATGAACGGGTATGAGGCGGACGCCATCGTGGGCAGCGCTGCCGCCGCCGGCATCACGATCGGCGCGTCGGATCCAGCAAGTACCCGCATCGATGCCGAGCTCCGCTCGCTGCCGCCGCTCGTGCGGGCATCGCCGCACTATTACAACACCGAAGCCGAGGTCGATCGGCTGATCGGTCACCTCGTGGCTCTGGCGTCGCGGTAGCGGCATGCCCGCGCACCGCTCAGGTGCAGCGCGCGCTCAGTCCGGATGCGCTCAGTCTCGCCATCACCTCGTCGAGATGCGCGCTGTCGCGGGTCTCGATGACCAGCTGCAGCAGCGTCGCCTTGGCCGGAAGATCTGAGAAGGTCCGCTGATGCGAGACCTCGATGATGTTGGCGCCGGCTTCGGCCAGCAGCGCGGCCACGGCGGCAAGCTGCCCGGGGCGATCAGGAATATCGAGCGACAACTGCGTCAGCCGCCCCTCGCGCGCCAGCTCTCGGGTGAGGACGGAGGCAATCAGCCGCGTATCGATGTTGCCCCCGCTCAGCACCAGGCCGACCTTTTGGCCGGCAAAACGGGACGGATCGGACATCAGCGCGGCGAGGCCCGCGGCGCCGGCACCCTCGACCACGGTCTTCTCGATCGAGATCAGGGTGGCGACCGCGCGTTCGAGCTCGGCTTCGCTGACCAGCGCTATGTCGTCGACGAGGCGGCGCACGATTTCGGTGGTGATCTTGCCCGGCGATTTCACCGCAATGCCCTCGGCGAGCGTGTCGCCGCGCGCCGGCAGATTGCCGTCATGGATGGCGTTGTACATCGAGGGATAGAGCCAGGCCTCGACGCCCAATATCCGCAGCGACGGCTTGATCGATTTCGCGGCAATGGCGATACCGCTGATCAACCCGCCGCCGCCGATCGGAACGACCAGCGTGTCGAGATTCGGTACCGCCTTCAGCATTTCCAGCCCGATCGTGCCCTGCCCCGCGATGACAAGCGGATCGTCATATGGGTGGACGAAGATCATGCCGCGCGCTTCACCCTGGCTGCGCGCAAAGGCGGCCGCCTCTTCCAGCGTCGCGCCCGTGACCACCACCTCGGCGCCGTGATGCCTGGTGTTCTCGATCTTCACCATGGGCGTGCCGATCGGCATCACGATGGTGGCGGGAATGCCGAGCCGCTTGGCGTGGTAGGCGACGCCTTGCGCGTGGTTGCCCGCGGACATTGCGATCACGCCCCGCACGCGCTCTTCCGGCGTCAGCGCGGTGAGCCGGTTGAGCGCGCCGCGCTCCTTGAACGAGGAGGTGAACTGGAGGTTTTCGAATTTCAGCCAGATGTCGCAGCCGCAGATGCTGCTCAGTGTTCGGCTATGGCTGCAGGGCGTCTCGACGACGGCGCCGCGGATGGTCTCGGCGGCCGCAAGAATGTCGCTTGGTGCGACCGGAAAGCCGCTGAGATCGGACGTGCTTCGGGATAAGTCAGCCATAGGACAGCATAGAGCATTTAGCGGGCTCAGGCGATAAGCCAGCCGCTATTTGGTAAATTCACGCGATCGCGAGGCGCGCCACAATGTCCAGAGCGTGCGCAGCCGCGACGACGGCTGCAGCGTAAACGGGTTGCGTCCCGGACGCGACAGGCGCTCGAGATCGGCCTGCGCCTGGCTCAGCGGCAGAAACGCCGGCCGCGTCGACGGTGCCACCTGTGCCAGCAGCGACGAAGCCGTCGTCAGATGCTGGCGGGCTTCACCCGCAAGCTGCTCCAGCACCGCATGGAGATTGGGTGTCTCCTTGCCGGCGAAGACATCCTCGATGCTGCAATTGTGTCTCTCCATCAGCTGCTGCGGCAGGAACAATTGCCGGTGCGCGGCGTCGCGCGGCAAGTTGGCGATGACCTGCACGATGCCCTGCGCCAGCCCGGCATGGCGGGCGAGATGATCGACCGCCTCCGACGGAGGTCCCAAAACCTGCGCCGCCAGACCGAACAGCGCCGATGAGGTCGCGGCCAGATAGCCTTCCAGCGCGGCCATGGTCGGCATCGGGTCGTTGTAGAGATCGAACTGGTGCTCGTCGGCAAGCAGCGACAGCGGCTCGACCGGAAGATTGAAATCACGGATCGCGCGGAGCAGCTCGGCCGCCACCGGATTGCCCTCGGCGCTGCCATGGACATGGCCTGACAGCATATCGGTCCACCATTGCAGGCGGATTTCGCCCGGCAAAGGCTGGCTCACCTGGTCGCGGACGCGGACGATCTCGACGTTGAAGGCATACAGGGCCAGCAACGCACGGCGCTCGGCGACCGGCGCGAACAGGGTCGCGGCGTAGCGTGGAAAGTCATGGCTGCGCACCAGCTCGGCGCAGAAGGCAACGGAATCGGGCGGCGGCGCAGGGCTGCTCATGGCACGGCGATCAGCGCAGCGGCAACCCGCCGCCGTTCGCCGATCATGATGTTGTAGGTGCGTACGGCGGGTCCGGTCTGCATCGTGTCCAGCACCACCCTCACCGCCTTGAGCGCCTGACGCAGCTCCGGCGGCGGCAGCCAGAGCCCGGTTCCGGTGCCGACCAGGAGCGTGTCGATGCTGTTGGCGGCCGTGAAGACGCGATCCAGCGAATAGCGATCGATCTTCTGGGGGTCCGTCACGTCCCAGGCCCAGATCGCGTCCGGCAGGCAGAGCAGCGAGCCCCGATGCGACATGCCGGCAAAGGCAAAGCCGCCCTTGCCATAGGCATCGATCGGCGCCGAGCGCGGGAAATGCGGAGCATTGGGATCGCCGGCCATGAGCTTCGTCCGAATGGGCTTACTGCCCTCGCAAACTCCTGCGAGGGCACGAGGTTCGGATCATGCCTTGTTTTTCTTCGCCGGCGTAGCCGTATCGGGCGCATCTTCGCGATGCTCGCCGACGCCGAGGTAGATCAGGATCGGGGCCGCGATGAAGATCGAGGTGTAGGTGCCGACCAGCACCACGCCGAACATCATCACTGCGGTAAAGCTGTGGATCGCGTGTCCGCCGAACAACAGCAGCGCAAGCAGCGCCAGCGTCACCGTGAAGTGAGTGATGATCGAGCGCGAGAGTGTCGAGTTGATGGACTCGTTGAGAAGCTGCGGCATCGGCATCTTCTTGTAGCGCCGCAGCATTTCACGGATACGATCGTAGATGACGACGGTGTCGTTGAGCGAATAGCCCAGGATCGTCAGCAGTGCGGCGATGCTGGTCAGGTCGAAATCGACCTGGCTGATCGACATGAAGCCGATGGTCAGCACGATGTCATGCACGTTCGCGATCATGGCGCCGAGCGCGAACTGCCATTCGAAGCGGAACCAGAGATAGATCAAGATGCCCAGGATCGCGAGCATCAGGCCGAGCATGCCGTAGGCCAGCAATTCGCCTGAGACGCGCGGGCCGACCACCTCGACGCGGCGGTATTCGACGGAATCGTCAAGCGCGGCGCGAACCTTCTGCACGGCCTCCTGCTGGGCGGCGTCGCCGCCCGGCTGCTCCGCGACGCGGATCAGGACGTTCTCGGGTCCGCCAAACTGCTGCAGCTGGACTTCGCCAAGACGCAAGCCATCCAGCGTCGTGCGCATCGCCGCGATGTCGGCGGCGCCGGATTTGGCCCGCACTTCGAGCAGCGTGCCTCCCTTGAAATCGATGCCGAAATTCAGGCCATGGGTGAAGAACAGCGTGATCGCGACGATCGACAGCGCCGCCGAGATCGGGAAGCTGATGCGGCGGAAGCGCGTGAAGTCGAAATGCGTATCGTCGGGGACGATGCGCAGCGACGGCAGCCAGCCGAACACCGAGACCACGGTGAGAATGGCAATGAGGACGCCGAGCCCGATGAGAACGGTGTGAGTCACGATCAGGCTCCTAGATCGGCACGCTCTGCGGCCGCTTCCACCGCACCCACCAGGCGACGATCAGCCGGGTCATGGTGAAGGCGGTGAACACCGTGGTGATGATGCCGATTCCGAGCGTCACGGCAAAGCCGCGCACTGGGCCGGTGCCGATGTAGAACAGCACCGCGGCGGCAATGAAGGTGGTGATGTTGGAATCGAGGATGGTCGCGAGCGCCCGCTTGAAGCCGGCGTCGATGGCCGAGATCGCGTTGCGGCCGCCGCGCAGCTCCTCGCGGATGCGCTCGTAGATCAGCACGTTGGAGTCGACCGCGATGCCGACAGTGAGCACGATGCCGGCGATGCCGGGCAAGGTCAGCGTGGCATTGAGCAGCGACAGCAGGCCGAAGATCATCGCGACGTTGATCGCCACCGCGATGTTGGCGAACACGCCGAACAGACGGTAGGTCAGCAGCATGAAGACGATGACGAGGATCGAGCCGACATAGGCCGCAAGCTCGCCCTTCTCGATCGAATCCTGGCCGAGGCCCGGACCGACGGTGCGCTCCTCGACCACCGTGAGCGGCGCCGGCAGCGCGCCGGCGCGCAGGAGGATCGCGAGATCGTTGGCCGATTGCACCGTGAAATTGCCGGAGATCTGGCCCTGACCGCCGGTGATCGGCTCGCGGATCACGGGCGCCGAGATCACCTTGTTGTCGAGCACGATCGCGAAGGGCAGTCCGACGTTCTCCGTCGTGGCCTGCGAAAACTTGCGCGCGCCCGAGGAGTTGAACTTGAAGCTGACGACCGGCTCGCCGGTGCGCTGGTCGAAACTCGCCTGGGCGTCGGTCAGGTCGCCGCCGGCGACGAGCACCTGCTTCTTGACCACGTAGGGCGTGGGCGGCGGCGATGCGCTCATCAACAGCTCGGATTCCGGCGGCAACCGGCCCTGCTGCGCCTGGTCCGGCGGCACGGAGGTGTCGACCATGCGGAATTCCATCTTCGCGGTCTTGCCCAGCAGTTCCTTGAGGCGCGTCGGGTCCTGAAGACCCGGGACCTGCACCAGGATGCGGTCATTGCCCTGGCGCTGGATCACGGGCTCGACGGTGCCGAGCTCGTTGACGCGGCGTTCGACGATCTGGATCGACTGCTCGATGGTCTTGCGCATGCGGTCGAGCATCGCGGCCTGCGGGATGCTCAGGCGAATCACACCACCGCCGGCATCAGCCACCTCAAGGTCGCGCTGACCGCTGGATCCCATCAGGCCGCCCAGCGGCTGGGACAGCTCCCGCAGCTTGGCGAGTGCAGCCTGCGCATCGGCTTCCTTGGTGATCCGAACCTCGACCGCGTCGTTGCGCACGGTGACGCCGCCGGTGAAGCCGATCTTGGCATCGCGCAGCGTCCGGCGAACGTCGTCGCGGACCTGGTCGAGCCGCTCCTTCTTCACGTAGTTGGAATCGACCTCGAGCAGCAGATAGGAGCCGCCCTGGAGGTCGAGGCCGAGCACGAGCCGGCGCTGCGCCCAGGCGGGCCAGGTCTTGACCTGCTCCTCGGGGAAGAAGTTGGGGATCGCGCAGAGGCACACGATCAGCGCCGTCAGGATAATCCCCAGCGCCTTCCACCGCGTGAAATACAACATCGACTGGACCTGTCAGATCAGGAGACTTGAGAGACTCGCGCGAGCGCTCACTTCGCCGCGGTGTCGTCCTTGGCGCTATCCTTCGAGCTTTCTTTCGCCGGCTCGCCCTTGGCTCGCACGCCGGAGATCATCTGGCGCATCTGCCGCACGCGCACGCCGTCGGAAATCTCGAACTCGATCTGGTCGTCGTCGACGACCTTGGTGACCTTGCCGACGAGGCCGCCCGAGGTCACGACGGTGTCGCCGCGGCGGATGTTCTTCACGAGCTCGGCGTGGTCGCGGACCTTCTTCTGCTGCGGACGCAGAATCAGGAAGTACATGATCACGAAGATCAGGGCGAACGGCAGCAGCGACATCAACATGCTGTTGGTGTCGCCGGCGCCCGCGGCCTGGGCATACGCAGGGGTAATCAGCATTCGGACGATCCTCGTGAGAACGGGGGAAAGCCGGTCAGGCCCTCGAGGGCGACCGGTTCGGTCAAATTCGCGCGGACTATAGCGGCCATTGCCCCAATTGCAACGCTGCCAGACCGCCCTTTTGCGCCACCTTGCGGCGCGCCGTCAGGCCCGATAAGGCTGCGTTCTCAGGAACTTCGGACATGCCCAAAAACCTTAGCAAAAGCCCGGCCGGCAAAGGCCCCCGCACCCCTGCCAGGAAGCCCGCCCGCGTCGCGGCAAAACGCCCCACGGCAGCCTCCAAAGCCATAGCCAAGGCAGCCCCAGACCTTTCCCAGGAGCGCATCGTGCGCGCGCTGGAGACGATCGCGGCGCACCTCTCCGCCCAGGGCATGCCGGCCGCCGAGGCCGAGTCGTTCGAGCGCGCGGACGCCTATGTCTGGCATCCCGACGGGCGCCTCGCGGCCGTGCCCCGCGTCAGCCGCGTCGAGCTGTTCCTGCTGCAGGGCGTCGACCGGATGCGCGACATCCTGATGGAGAACACCGAGCGCTTCGCCAATGGCCTGCCGGCCAATAACGCCCTGCTCTGGGGTGCGCGCGGCATGGGCAAGTCGTCGCTGGTGAAGGCAGCGCATGCCAGCATCAACGCGGAGCGCAAACCGGCCGACAAGCTGAAACTGATCGAGATCCACCGCGAGGACATCGAGAGCCTCCCCGCGCTGATGGAGCAGCTGCGGGCCTCGTCCTTCCGCTTCATCGTGTTCTGCGACGATCTCTCCTTCGACGGCAACGATGCCTCCTACAAGTCGCTCAAGGCCGTGCTCGAAGGCGGCATCGAGGGCCGGCCCGAGAACGTCATTCTCTACGCCACCTCGAACCGCCGCCACCTGCTGGCGCGCGAGATGATCGAGAACGAGCGCTCGACCGCGATCAATCCGGGCGAGGCGGTCGAGGAGAAGGTGTCGCTGTCGGATCGCTTCGGCCTCTGGCTCGGCTTTCACCGCTGCAGCCAGGACGAATATCTCGCCATGGTGCGCGGCTATTGCAGCCATTTCGGCATCAGGATCGATGACGAAGCGCTGGAGCGCGAGGCGCTGGAATGGTCGACGACGCGCGGCTCGCGCTCGGGCCGGGTCGCCTGGCAGTTCGTGCAGGAGCTGGCGGGACGGCTGGGTGTGAAGCTGACGGCGAAGTAGCGCGAGCTGTTACCCCGAATTCAACTGTCATCGCCCGGTCAAGAAAGCGGGCGATCCGGTACGCCGCGGCTTATCGGCTCAATAAATTACCGTCTCTGAAATACCGGTCGCCCGGTCGAGCCGGGCGACGACGCCGTTCGTGCGGAGGCTGCGGAGGCCTCACGCCCCGTTCAGAAATTGAAGCGGGTCAACCGGGCTGGATCCCTTGCGGATCTCGAAGTGGAGCTGCGGCGACGCCACCTCCCCGGATTGACCCGACTTGGCAATGACCTGGCCGCGCTTGATGGTGTCTCCGCGCTTCACCAACAGCTCACTCGCATGGGCATATGCGGTGACGTAGCCATTGGAGTGCCGAACCAGGACCAGATTGCCGTAACCTTTCAGCTCGTTGCCGGAATAGGCGACGACGCCGTCTTCGGCCGCCTTCACGGGCGTCCCTTCGGGCACCGCGAGATTGATGCCGTCATTGGCTTTGCCATTGGTCTTGGCGCCGTAGCTCGTGACCACCTTGCCGCGGACGGGCCAGCGGAAGGTCGGCAGCGCACCGGTGGCCTCCGCGGCCTTCGCCGGCGTCTCGGCGGGTTTCTCTTCGACATTGGCCGTGGCCTGGGCCAGGCGCGCGCTCTGCACCGGCGTGGCCGCCGCCATCTTGGTGACAGGCGCGGGAGCGGCCGCTACGGGCTGGAGCGTTCCGGCCACCGGAGCAGCCCCGACCGGAGCCGCAGCAACCGGCGCCGCGACGGCCGCAGTCTTCGCGCCGGGCACGGTCAGCTTGGTGCCGAGCTTGAGTTTGGCCGACGGATCGAGGCCGTTTGCACGGGCGAGTTCAGCCGCCGAGATACGATTCTTCCGCGCAATGCTGGCGAGCGTGTCGCCGCGATTGACGAAATGGGTGCTCGACGGCGCAGCCATGGCCGCAACCGGCTTGGCCGCGGGCGCTGCCGCAACGGGCACCATCGCCGGCGCGGGCACCGGCGCAGCGGCCGTCGCCGGATGCGGAATGATCAGCTGCTGGCCCGGCGAGAGCGCGCGCGGCCCCTTGTAGCCGTTGGCGGCAAGGATCGCCTGCGGCGTGACGCGATAGCGCTTCGCCAAGACGTCCAGCGTGTCGCTGGTACCGACGATGATCTTGGTCCCGCCGGTCGGCTGGGCGGCCGCAACCGAGCGCGGCGGCACGGTGGCCGTGGTCTCGAGACGCGGCTGCGCCGGAGGCGCATAGGAGCCGACGCCGCGTCCGCCACCGGACACTCCCCCACCCGACGCGACCGGATAGGATTGCGGCGCGGACACTGCCGGCGCCGGCAAGGGCTGCGACTGATAATAGCCGGGTTGCGTCTGCGGCCGCGCATATTGCGGCAGCTCACGTTGCGGCGGCGGTGCCTGCTGCACCGATCCCGTGGATTCCGAGGCGAAGGGATTGGAGAAATTCGTCTGGGACAGACGCGACGACATGTCGGCGCTGCACCCTGCAAAGCTGAAGGAGATCAGCGCCAGCGCCGCGACCTGCGGCACGCGGCGCGAGTAAAGCAACTCGGCGACAGCGGACATGGTTACTCACTCGTACGCAACAGAACTGGTCTTTTAAGTAAACACCTGCCGAGTAAATAACGGCTTAACCCTCCCAATAAGGTGTTGGCGGCACAGCCGATCCGGGTTCTACAGTTCCCGCGCCACCCCGGGCAGTGCCGGTACGAAGCGGACCTCGACGAGTTCCCTCCGCTCGATTCCGGCCTCGCTGCGGGTCAGGCGGGTCAGCGTCTGCACGCCCTGATGCGGGCCGACCGGGGCGATCAGGACGCCTCCGACCTCCAGCCGCTCGATCAGGTTGTCCGGAATCTGCTCCAGCGCGGCGGTGACGATGATGCGATCGAACGGACCGATATTGGGAGGCAGATTGAGGCCGTCGCCGAGCATCACCTCGACATTGTGACAATCGAGCTTTTCGAGTCGGGCGCGTGCCGTGTCGGCGAGCTTGCGATAGCGTTCGACGGTCAGCACCTGGCCAGCAAGCCGCGACAGCACGGCGGCCTGGTAGCCAGACCCGGTGCCGATTTCGAGCACCCGGTGCTGCTTCTTGAGCTGGAGCTGCTCGGTCATGTAGGCGACGACGAAGGGCTGGCTGATGGTCTGCCCGCAGGCGATCGGCAGCGCGCTGTCACGATAGGCGCCGTCGCGATCGGCGTCCTCGACGAAAAGCTCGCGCGGCACTTCCTCCATGGTCCTCAGCACGGCCTGATCGCTGATGCCCCGACGCCTCAGCGTCAGCTGAAACATCATCTTTTCCGGCGGGTGCTGATGGGACGTCATAGCTGCTGTTGCTCATCTCGTCTGGCGCATCGCGTTGCACCGCAAGAACCCGAGACGAGAATCTTGTTCCGGCTCAGGAACTCATGATAGCCTTTCGGCGCAGCATTTGACCACAACCGGGCTTTCAAAGCGCTAAGCCGTTTGCGGGTTTGCGTTCGCCGAAACGCGCATTGCGCCCCCTATCGTTATCTGCGAACGTTCACGAAAATGGACAAGGACTCACCAATGACTGCGACAGGGCTTTCGGGCCGCTCTGTTTTCCTCGTCGAAGACGAGGTCATGATCAGAATGATGGTCGCGGACATGCTGGAGGAGCTCGGCTACAAGGTTGCCGCCGAAGCGGGCGACATCACCGAAGCCATGCGGCTTGCGCAATCCACCGAGTTCGACCTCGCCATTCTGGACGTCAACGTCAACGGCAAGGTCATCTCGCCAGTGGCCGACGTCATCATGGCGAAGGGCCGCCCATTCATCTTCGCCACCGGTTACGGCTCTTCCGGCCTGCCCGAGCAATACCGCGACCGGCCGTCGCTGCAAAAGCCGTTTCAGCTCGATGCGCTCGGCAGAACCATCGAAGCCGCGCTTCGCGGCGGCTAGAGGGTTTTCGAGCGAAGTCGACGCCGGTTCGCGTCACGAAAACGCGTCGAAACAGGAATCCAGAGCCCCGTTCCGATTCCATCGGAACGGCAAGGGATCGAGCCCTATTTCAGCGTGAGGCTCAGCTCTTCCGAAAATGCCTCGTTGGTGCGATCGAGCCTGAGCGGCGTGACGGAAACGTAGCGCTCGCGCAACGCCGCGAGATCGGTGCCGTCGGCGGGCGTATCCATCATCGCGGTGCGCTCGAAGCCGATCCAGAAATAGGGATTGCCGCGGCCATCGCTGCGCTCGTCGATCTTGAGGAAGCCGAGATTGCGCTTGCCCTGGCGCGTGACGCGGACGCCCAGCACATCCTCCGGCGCACAGGACGGGAAATTGACGTTGATGACGGTGTCTTTGGGAACGCCGGCAGCGATCACCTTGCGCAGGATGTCGGGCCCGAATTTGCGCGCGGTGTCCCACGGCGGCCGTTCACGGGTCTCGACACTGAATTCCTGCGACAGTGCGAATGACGGCAGCCCCAGGATGGTGCCCTCCAGCGCGCCGGCAATGGTGCCGGAATAGACCACGTCCTCGGCGACGTTGCGGCCCTTGTTGACGCCGGACAGCACGACATCAGGCAGCTTGGCACCCAGGATATGGCGGGCCCCCATGATGACGCAGTCCGTCGGTGTGCCGCGCACGGCAAAGTGCCGCGGGCCGACCTCGCGCAGGCGCAAGGGATCGTTCAGCGACAGCGAATGCGACACGCCGGACTGGTCGAGCTCGGGCGCCACCACCCAGACGTCGTCCGACAAGGCGCGCGCGATCTCCTCCACGACCTTGAGGCCGGGAGCATGGATGCCGTCGTCATTGGTGCAGAGAATGCGCATGCGCGAGGTCGATTCCGAAAACCGTTTGATCTGTCATATCCGGCCGCAGCCCATCAGGCAAACCGGCTGATCAGGGCCCGGCAGCAGGTTCCCGGCCTGGTCCCGCTAGAGCATGATCCGGAAAAGTGTAAAGCGGTTTTCCGAAAAGATCATGCTCAATCAAAGACCTAAAGCGCGATGACGATTCATCCAAATCTCATCGCGCTTTAGCGGCGAATGCGCCATTGCGGCAGGAAACGCGCGAGCCGGCCCTCCGCTCGCAGTTGCATCGCCGGCACGACCGGATTCAGGACGGGAGCCTCGATCACACCGAGCGCCTCCAGCTGCGCGACGAACGGGTCAGGTGTCGGCGCCTGCGGAAACCGTTCGCGTGCCACCGTCAGCGCTTTGTCGAAATCCGCAGCATTCACTCCGGGCTTGGCTCGTCGGCTCTGCACGAGATCGTCGTCCCAGAGCCGCGCGATATCGATGTCAAGCACGCCGCGAAGACGCTGATCGATGGCCTGGATCCCGGCACCTGTCACCGCCCATTGTCTGCCGATCCAGAAGATGTCGCGGTGCAAGGGCATGAAGGGTGGGGTCGCGTTGAGGGGCCGGCAGGATAGCCGGCCGTCCGATCTTCGCAACGCGATTCTCGTCATGCCGCGTTTTCTTGACGCGAACCGGTATCCACTTCGCTCGCAAACGCTTTAGTCGCGCGCGATCACCTTCAGCCCGCCCATATAGGGCTGGAGCACGCTGGGGACCGCAATCGAGCCGTCCTCCTGCTGATAAGTCTCCATCACCGCAATCAGCGCGCGGCCGACTGCGGTGCCGGAGCCGTTCAGCGTGTGCACGAAGCGCGGCTTGCCGTCCGGCCCACGCGAGCGCGCATCCATGCGCCGCGCCTGGAAGTCGCCGCAGACGGAGCAGCTTGAGATCTCGCGGAACATGCCGCCATCGCCCTGTCCGGGCATCCAGACCTCGATGTCATAGGTTTTCTGCGACGAGAAGCCCATATCTCCTGCGCACAGCGTCATGACGCGATAATGCAGGTCGAGCTTCTGCAACACCTGCTCGGCGCAGGACAGCATCCGCTCCAGCTCATCCTTGCTGGTTTCCGGCGCGGTGATCGAGACCAGCTCGACCTTGGTGAACTGGTGCTGGCGGATCATGCCGCGCGTGTCGCGCCCGGCCGCGCCCGCCTCGGCACGGAAACACGGCGTCAGCGCGGTGAGCCGCATCGGCAATTGCTTCTCGTCGAGAATGGATTCGCGCGCGAGATTGGTGAGCGACACCTCGGCGGTGGGGATCAGGCCGAGGCGCTCGGTCTTCAACCGCTCAAGGTCGGGCGAGGCGAGCAGTTCGCCCTTGATCGCCCAGAACTGGTCGTCTTCGAATTTCGGCAGTTGCCCGGTGCCGAACATCACCTCGTTGCGCACCAGGAGCGGCGGATTGATCTCGGTGTAGCCATGCTCGGTCGTGTGCAGATCGAGCATGAACTGGCCGATGGCGCGTTCGAGCCGCGCCAGCCCCTTCTTCAGCACGACGAAGCGAGCGCCGGAGAGTTTGGCCGCCGCCTCGAAATCCATATAGCCGAGCGCGATGCCGAGATCGTCATGCAGTTTTGGCGCGAAGCTGTAGTTGCGCTTGTTGCCGAACACGTGGTGCTGGACGTTGCCGTGCTCGTCGACGCCGTCAGGCACTTCGTCGAACGGAATGTTCGGAATCGCCGACAGCTCTTTTGTCAGCTCCTCGTCGGCTGCCTTGGCGGCGGCTTCGAGCTGCGGCATCGTGGTCTTGAGCTCGGCGACCTCGGCCATCAGCTTGGCGGCGCGCGCCTCGTCCTTGGCCTTCTTGGCATCGCCGATCTCCTTCGAAGCCGCATTGCGCCGCGCCTGCGCCTGCTCGGAGGCGAGGATCGCCGCACGCCGCCTCTCGTCGATCGCCAGCAGCGAGGCCGACATCGGCTTCAAACCGCGCCGTGCGAGGCCGGCGTCGAAGGCTTGCGGATTGTCGCGGATCGATTTGATGTCGTGCATGGCCGTGGTCCTGGATCAGCGCGCAAATAGTCAACGTTTATGCTGACAACTTACATTGGCGCGCTTTCCCCTAGCATTCTGTCATCGCCCGCGAAAGCGGGCGATCCAGTATTCCAGAGACGTCAGTGTTTCCCCGAGGGGCCGCGGTGTACTGGATTCCCCGCTTTCGCGGGGAATGACACCGGTGGGCTTGGTCGCCCTACTCCGCCGGATTGGCCGGCGTCGACACGTCGGTGCCGGTGGCGGCCTGCGAAGCCGCCGCCTTCTTCTCCACCATGGCGACCGCGATGATCGAGCCCTCGTAGAGCGCCATCAGCGGAATGGCCAGGGAGCACTGGCTCAGCACGTCGGGCGGTGTCAGCACGGCCGCGATGACGAAGGCGATCACGATGAAGTAGCGGCGCTTCTCGCGCAGCATCTTCGAGGTGACGATGCCGATGCGGCCGAGCAGCGTCAGGATCACCGGAAGCTGGAAGGCGATGCCGAAGGCGAAGATCAGCGACATCATCAGCGACAGATATTCGCCGACCTTGGGCAGGAGCTGGATCTGCGCGGTCTCGTCGCTACCGGCCTGCTGCATGCCGAGCGAGAAGCGGACCAGCATCGGCAGCACGACGAAATAGACCAGCGCCGCGCCGAGCACGAAGAAGAACGGGGTGGCGACCAGATACGGCAGGAAGGCCTGCTTCTCATGCTTGTAGAGCCCGGGCGCCACGAACTTGTAAATCTGCGTCGCCACGATCGGGAACGAGATGAAGCCGGCGCCGAACAGCGCGAGCTTCAGCTGTGTGATGAAATATTCCAGCAGCGCCGTGTAGATGAACTTGGAGTTCTCGGGCCCTGCGACCCACACGAACGGCCAGACCAGAACGTTGTAGATCTGCTTGGCGAAGAAGAAGCAGAAGATGAAGGCAATGCCAAAGCCGAGCAGCGCCTTGATCAGCCGCGAGCGCAGCTCGATCAGATGGTCCATCAGCGGGGCTTTGCTGGCCTCGATATCGGCGTCGGTCATGACGCTTTGGCGTCCTTGATCGCCTCGGATGGCGCGGTGTCCTGCGCAACCGGTGCCTGTTCGACGTCACGCGTGATCGCGAGAGGCTCGTTCGCAGCCGCATGCGCTTCGGCTTCCATGAAGGTCGCAGGCGTCGGCGTTTCCGGTGCCGTCGGTGTGAGGGGCGGATCGATGGCGGTGGCGGCAGGCGTCTCGGCCGGCTTGTCCAGCGCATCGACGCGGAGCGCGTCGCTGACGTCCTTCTGGAGCGAGGTCAGCGGATTGTTGCTGGCAAAGCCGGTGGCGGCTTCCTTGACCTCGTCAAAGCTCTTCTTGAGGTCGGCCATCTCGGCCTCGCGCATCGCTTCCTGGAATTGGCCCTGGAACTCCGCAGCCATCTTGCGGGCCTTGCCCATCCATTGCCCGACCATGCGCAACACGCCCGGCAGCTCTTTCGGGCCGATGGCGATCAGGGCCACGACCCCGATCAGGACCAGTTCACTCCACCCGATGTCGAACATGAGGTCTTCCGTTCACGCCAGCCGGAGCCGGCCCAATCCTCGCGCGCAGGATCGGGGCCGCTACCCGTGTCTCGCGTGCTCTCTGGCTTAGACGGCCTTGCTGCCGACGTCGGACCGTGCGGCAGTCGGCGCACCATTGTGCTCGATCGACTTGGCCGGCTCGGGCTTCTCGGCGGGCTTGTCGTCGTCCTGCATGCCCTTCTTGAAGGCCTTGATGCCCTGCGCCACGTCGCCCATCAGATCCGAAATCTTGCCGCGGCCGAACAGCAGCAGGACCACTGCGATCACCAAGATCCAGTGCCAAATGCTGAGTGAACCCATCCTGCAACCCTCCAAACGCGCATGGCCGGGGACCCGGCCGATCTTCACCGAAACCTAGGCTTGGCAGGTCTCAAAAACAAGGACCAAGGCAGCGCCAATTCGCTGTCGGCACTACGCAATCTTGCTAGTGTTAACCGGTCGCAGGTCCCGTAAGCGGACGGGCATCAGTCCTCGGCGCCGCCTTCGCTGCCGCCCTCATTGCCGCCTTCCGGCGTCTCGGGCTCGACCGCAGGCGCCAGCGCGAGATCGAGGTCCTCGCCCGGTTCCAGCGGATCCTCGTCCTCGCGCAGAGCCGGGTCGTCGGACGGCGTCGGCACGCTAAATCCAGTCGGCAGCCGCGAATCCAGCAGGCCCGTGCCCTTCAGCTCTTCGAGGCCCGGCAGGTCGCCGAGCTGTTCCAGGGTGAATTGCGACAGGAATTCCTCGGTGGTTCCGAAGGTCAAGGGGCGGCCGGGCGTCTTGCGGCGGCCACGCGGCTTGATCCAGCCGGTCTCCAGCAGCACGTCGAGCGTGCCCTTTGAGGTCACGACACCGCGGATCTCCTCGATCTCAGCACGTGTCACCGGTTGGTGATAGGCGATGATCGCCAGCACCTCGATCGCCGCACGCGACAGGCGGCGGGTCTCGGTGGTCTCCCGCGTCATCAGCCAGGCGAGGTCGCCGGCCGTGCGGAATGTCCATTTGTTGGCGACACGCACGAGGTTGACGCCGCGCGAGGCATAATCGGCCTGGAGCTGCTCAAGCGCGGCCTTCACGTCCACGCCCTCGGGCATGCGCTTGGCCAGCGTCGCGGTATCCAGCGGTTCACTCGACGCGAACAGCAGCGCTTCAAGCAGCCGCAATTCTTCGGGACGTGCCTGGGATTCGTTCTCCATCGGCTCGGCCTCTTCTACCCGCACTTCAGCCAGGCTTGCCATGGCAGATTCTCCTTCTTGCACTTAGGCGACCGGCGCGTCGGGCGCAGGGGCTGCGTCCGGGACCGGCTTTGGGCGTCCCTTCCGGAAATAGATCGGCGCAAACGCCTCTTTCTGGTTCAGCTCAAGCTGACCTTCGCGCACCAGCTCGAGCGCGGCGGCAAAGCTCGAGGCGAACACCGTTGCCCGCTGCGTCGGATCGGCGACATGCCGGATCAGAAAATCGTCGAGCACGCCCCAGTCGTCCTGTTCGTTGAGGCTGCCGACCAGCCGCTCCAGCGTGGCACGCGCCTCGGCGAGCGACCACACCGTGCGCTTGGCCAGATGCACGCTCGCCAGCACGCGCGACTGGCGCTGTGCGGCGTAGGCGGTGAGCAGGTCGTACAGCGTCGCGGTGTATTTCGGATGCTTGATCTCGGCGATCTGCTCGGGCTCGCCGCGCGGGAAGATGTCGCGCTGCAATTGCGGCCTGTTCATGAGTCGGTTGGCCGCTTCGCGTATGGCTTCCAGCCGACGCAGGCGGTTGGCCAGTGCCGTCGCCATCTGCTCCGCGCTCGGGCCTTCCGCACTCGGCGGCTCCGGCAGCAGCAGGCGCGACTTCAGAAAGGCAAGCCAGGCCGCCATGACGAGATAGTCGGCGGCAAGCTCGAGCCGGATCTTCCGCGCGGCCTCGATGAAGTGGAGGTACTGGTCGGCCAGCGCCAGGATCGAAATCTTGGCGAGGTCGACCTTCTGCTGTCGCGCCAATGCGAGCAGGAGGTCGAGCGGGCCCTCATAGCCCTCGACGTCCACCACCAACGCCGGCTCACCCTCGGCGAGCTCTGCAGGCCGCCCGGTTTCGAACGATAGGATTTCTGCGGTCATGCCGATGCCGTGTTTGCCCGTGCGATCAATGCGTCCAGTTCCGCGCGCGCGGCGGCCCGGTCGAGTGGCTGCGGCGGCTTGCGTGCGGCGAGCGCGGCTTTCGCCCGCTCCAATGCCCTGCCCGACAATTCAGGTGTCTGGCCGGCGACGTCGCGCATCTCCTCGATGTTGCCGTTGCAATGCAGGGCAACGTCGCAGCCGGCCGCGAAGATGGCGCGGGTCCGCTCGGCGATATTCCCCGACAGCGCGTTCATCGACACGTCATCACTCATTAACAAACCCTGGAACCCGATTGCGCCGCGAATCACGTCAGCAATCATTGTCGCAGATGTCGTCGCCGGATGGGCGGGGTCGACCGCGCTAAACACAACATGTGCAGTCATGGCCATCGGCAGATCCGCGAGTGACTTGAACGGGGCGAAATCGGTCCGTTCCAGCTCGTCCCGGGGCGTGTCGACCGTCGGCAGCTTGAAATGGGTGTCGGCGGTGGCCCGGCCATGACCGGGAATATGCTTGAGAACCGGCAGGACGCCGCCCTGCTCCAGGCCCTCGGTGACCGCACGGGCAATTGCCGCGACCTTGCCCGGCTCGGTGCCATAGGCCCGGTTCCCGATGACGGCGTCGGCACCCGGCACGGGCACATCGGCCAGCGGCAGGCAGTCAACGGTGATGCCGAGATCAGCGAGATCGGCAGCGATCAGGCGGGCGCTAAGGCGCGCCGCGGTGAGCCCAAGCGCCGAATCAGTGTCGTACAACGTCGCGAATACGGCGCCCGGCGGATAGACCGGCCAGTGCGGCGGGCCCAGCCGCTGCACCCGTCCGCCCTCCTGATCGATCAGGACCGGAGCATCGGGAGCATTGGCAACCGCCCGCAATTCCGCAACCAATGCAGCGACTTGGGCTGGCGTCGCGACGTTGCGCTTGAAGAGGATGAAGCCCCATGGGCGTTCGGCACGGATGAACTCCCGCTCGGCGGCGGTCAGTTCTGTTCCGGATACGCCGGTAATGAAGGCCCGCGTGCTCATAACGGCCGATTAACCCTGCCCCGCGAGGGGGTCAAGGAAACGGCCGTTAATTCCTCTGGATGAAGCAGGCGGACAGGCCGGCAGCCTTCAGGCTGTTGCAGGCCTGCGTCGCCTCCTCGGCCGAAGCGTAGGGACCCGCGAAGGCGCGATAGACGATCCCCTTGCCCTTGTCGGTCAGATCAACCCGCTTGATCACCGGCGAACGGGAGCCGAGCACGTTGCCGTACTTGCTCTGAAGCACTCGGTAGGACGCCGCGGCGCTGTCTTCGCTTTGCTGCGAGGACACCTGCACGATGTAGCCGCCACCGTTGCTGGCGGGGGCGATCTGCGTCGGGTTGGTGGCAGCCATCCGGTGCGCAGGCTCGGCCGTCGGTCCCGACTGCGGCGCGAGTGAAAGCGGCTGGTTGAGGCTGGCATTTGCCGAGGTCGGCGAATTGTGCGGCGCCGCCGTCGCTGCGGGCGCGGCAACAGGCTTGGGCGCGACGATCGTCGGCTTGGCGGCGGCCGATTGCGGCACGGTGCCGTCGGTCTGGTCGCCCTTTACGGCGACGGTCCGGATCGGGCGCGGCGAATTGCTCGGCAACGTCCCATTGCCCGGGACCGGCCCCGTGCTGGGCGACGGAACCGCAGATGGCGAGACGCTGGCCACCGACGGCGGGTTCGCATTCTGGTTCAGCGGTGGGAACACGACGCGAGGACCGCCCGCCTTGGCGTTGACGTCGACGGGCGCCTCCTCGCGCGGCACGATCTTCTCGGTGCCGTCACCGCTGGCCATACGGTCCGGCACTTTGGCCGATGAGTCCGTCGGCGCCGGCACGATCTTGGTCGGCGTGTTATCGGCCTTGATGATCGGCGGCTCGCCGCTGCGGGGCGAGCCCATATAGGTCTTGTAGGCGAAGGCCGCACCGGTACCGACCACGGCGAGCGCGAGGATCGCCGCGACCGTCATCATGCCACCGCGCTGCTTCTTCGGCTCTTCGATTTCGGCGTCGTCGGGGTAGTCGCTTTGGAACGCGTAAGGGTCGTCCGGATAGGCGGGATCGCGCTGATAGTCCTGCTCGCCTGTCTCCAGCCGGCCGTAGAGCGCATCGTCGTAGCGCGACGGATCTGTCTGCGCGTACGATTCCTGCTCGGCCTGATCCTGGTAAGCTTGGCCGTGCTGCTGGTAGGCTTGAGCTTGATATGCCTGATCCTGATATGGGTGATCCTGATAGGCCTGAGCCTGATGAACATCGGGTTCGGGCGCGGCAGGCTTGGCCGAATAGCGATGCAGCGGATGAACCGGGCTGACCGAGACGGGATAGTCAGGCTCCGGCGCGGGTGCGGGCTGCACGTTGGCGCGTCGCATCCATGAGGGCGGCCCGGGCGGCGGCGGGGCCTGCTCGGCATAATTCTGTTGATCATCGTCCTGGCGAAAATCGTCCTGGCGATAATCGTCCGGATGATAGCTCCGGGTCGGCGTTGCCGGCGCGCGCGCGGTCGGCCGGCCCTGCGCTGCAAACGGATCGGTTTGTCCGATCAGGCGGGCGAGCTCGGCCAAGGGATCATTTTCCGCCTTCCCACGCTGATCGCCGCCGCGACCATAGTCATCGGAAGGAAACGGTCTATCCTGATATCGTTCGGCCATCGTAATGATGCGTCCCTTCGGGAAAGCCGCGCGCCCCTCGACCAAGGCGCGGCCTTCGACCCACAAGGCTTTCAACCAAGTCTAAGCGATCCGGCTTCTGCCGGTTACCCCCCGAATTCCCCTTAAGTAGTTCGCCCCAAACTACCGCATCTCGTCCGGGGCATGGACGCCGAGGATGGCGAGGCCCGATGCCAGGACCGAGACGACGCCCTGGACCATGGCCAGTCGCGCCTTTGTAAGATCTGCATCATTATTGATAATGAAGCGTAAATAGGGCAAATCACGCCCCTTCGTCCAAAGTGCGTGAAATTCGCTCGCTAACTCATAGAGATAAAAGGCAATTCGGTGCGGCTCGTGGGCCGCGGCAGCGGCCTCGAGCATGCGAGGATAAATTGCGAGGCGCTTGAGAAGATCGAGTTCGACCGGGTCCGACAGCCGCTCCACGGCAGACTCACTGAGCCAGGCGCTCCGTTTGCCGCTATCCTCAGGTAGTTCCGGGAACACCTCGGCGCGAGCGTTGCGGAAGATCGAGTGGCCGCGGGCGTGACCGTACTGGACGTAGAACACCGGATTGTCGCGCGACTGTTCCATGACCTTGGCGAGGTCGAAGTCGAGCACCGCGTCGTTCTTCCGGTAGAGCATCATGAAGCGGACGGCGTCCTGACCGACCTCATCCACCACCTCACGCAAGGTGACGAAGTCCCCGCTCCGCTTCGACATTTTGACCGGCTCGCCGTTGCGCAAGAGCTTCACGAGCTGAACGATCTTGACGTCGAGCGCCCCCTTTCCGGAGGTGGTCGCCTTTACCGCCGCCTGCATGCGCTTGATGTAGCCACCATGGTCGGCGCCCCAGACGTCGATCATTTCGGCGAAGCCGCGATCGAACTTGTTCTTGTGGTAGGCGATGTCGGAGGCAAAGTAGGTGTAGGAATTGTCCGATTTGATCAGGGGACGATCGACGTCGTCGCCGTAGGCGGTCGCCTTGAACAGCAGCTGCTCGCGATCCTCCCAATCCTCGACCGGGGCGCCCTTCGGCGGCGGCAGGCGACCTTCGTAGATGTCGCCTTTGGCACGCAGGAAATCGATGGTCTCGGCGACCTTGTTGTTGCCCGCCTCGAGCAGCGAGCGCTCGGAAAAGAACACGTCGTGACGGATGTTGAGGGCGGCGAGATCGTCCTTGATCTCGTCCATCATCATCGCGATGGCCTTGGCACGCACCGGGGGCAGCCATTCCGCCTCGCTCATCGCGAGGAGCTTGTCGCCGTGCTCCTTCGCCAGCGCCTGACCGACCGGCTTGAGGTAGTCGCCGGGATAGAGCCCTTCGGGGATCGCACCGATATCCTCGCCGAGCGCTTCGCGATACCTCAGGAACGCGGAGCATGCGAGCACGTCGACCTGAGCGCCGGCATCGTTGATGTAGTACTCGCGCGTGACGTCGTGGCCGGCGAACTGGAGCAGGCTCGCCAATGCGTCACCGAACACGGCACCGCGGCAATGGCCGACATGCATCGGTCCGGTCGGATTGGCCGAGACGTATTCGACGTTGACCCTTGAGCCGCCCCGGACGCGGCCGTAATCGGCGCCCTCGCGCAGTACCGTCCGCAGGGCTTCGGCCCAGGCGGCCGGCTTCAGCGTCAGGTTGATGAAGCCGGGACCGGCGACGTCGACCTTGGCGATCAGCGCGTCGGCACGGAGCCGCTCGGCGATCTTCTCGGCGAGGTCGCGCGGCTTTGCCTTTGCCTCTTTCGCAAGCACCATGGCAGCGTTGGTCGCCATGTCGCCGTGGGAGGCATCGCGCGGCGGTTCGACCACCACGCGTGAGAAATCGATGCCCTCCGGCCAATTGGCGTCCGCCGCAAGCGCGCGGCAGGCGGCGTGCACGCGCGCGAGCACGTCGGCGAACAGATGCAGGGATGAGGGTGTCTGGGGCATGGCCGCCGCCTAACGCAAATCCGGGGTCGAGTCAAAGAGCCGCTGGTGCTCGGTCAGTGCGAAACGATCCGTCATTCCGGCTATGAAATTGCCGATCCGCCGGGCGCGATCGCCCTCGTCGTCTGCCTCCGCCCCGAGCAGCCATTCCGGCGGCAGCTCGCCGGGGGATTTCAGGTATTTTGCGAACAGATCGAACAGGATCTGCTCCGCCTCCCCCATCACCCGCATCACCCGCTTGTGGCGGTACATGTGCTGGTACAGGAAGGCCTTGATGGCGGCCTCTTCCTCCGCGACCTCGGTGGGGAACGCGATCAGCGCCCGGCCCTGCTGGCGCACCTCCTGAGCTGATTGCGGCTTGGTGGCGGCGAGGTTCTTCCGTGCCTCCGCAAACACCGCCCCGATCAGGTGCGAGATCAGCTCGCGCACCAGTTCGGCGCCGCGCCGGACGTCCTCGAGATCGGGATAATGCGCAGCGATCCCGGCGATGATCTCCGCGGTCAGCGGCATCACCTTGAGATCGTCGAGGTGAAACAGGCCGGCGCGCAGGCCGTCATCGATGTCGTGGGCATCGTAGGCGATGTCGTCGGCGATCGCGGCGACCTGCGCCTCCAGCGACGCGAAGCTCCACAGTTCGAGGTCGTAGGTCCTGATGTAGTCGGCGATGCCCACGGGAATGCCGTGCTCGCGATAGCGCCCGACCGGCGCGCCGCTGCGGTCGGTCAGCGGACCGTTATGCTTGACGATGCCCTCCAGCGATTCCCAGGTCAGGTTGAGCCCGTCGAACTCGGGATAGCGGTGCTCGAGCGAGGCGACGACACGGAGCGTCTGGGCGTTGTGGTCGAAGCCGCCGAATTCCTTCAGGCAGGCGTCCAGGGCCCGCTCGCCGGCATGCCCGAACGGCGGATGACCGAGATCGTGCGCAAGCGCGAGGGTTTCGGTGAGGTCCTCGTCCAGCCCAAGCTGCCGGGCCAGCGCCCGGGCGATCTGCGCCACCTCCAGCGAATGGGTCAGCCGGGTGCGGTAATGGTCGCCCTCGTGGAACACGAACACCTGGGTCTTGTATTTCAACCGGCGGAAGGCGGTGGAATGGATCACCCGGTCGCAATCCCGCCGGAACGGGCTGCGGGTCCGGCTCGGGGGCTCGGGGACCAGCCGGCCGCGGCTGCGATCGGGATCGCAGGCATAGGGCGCACGGGGGGCTGCCATTCCGACGGACACGGCGAATTTAGTCCCTATCCATTTGATTCTGCGTATGGTGGCACTTAACTATGTCGGGCGCGGGATACCAAATGAATTGGGTATGACTGCGGGACTATCGGAGACGAACGATGACGACTGCCGTGACCATCAGCGACCGGGCCGCACGCCGGATTGGGGAGATCCTCAAGGGCGAAGGTTCCGGCGCGATGCTGCGCATCTCTGTCGAGGGCGGCGGCTGCTCCGGCTTCCAGTACAAGTTCGACATCGACCGTGCCCGCACCGACGACGATCTCGTGATCGAGCAGGACAATGCGGTGGTGCTGGTCGATTCCGCCTCCCAGCCATTCCTGGCGGGCTCGCAGGTCGATTTCGTCGACGATCTGATCGGCGCCTCGTTCCGCGTCAACAATCCCAATGCCACCGCGTCCTGCGGCTGCGGGACCAGCTTCTCGGTCTGACCGGCTACGCGCCCGTCATCTGCCTTTCCTCCTCCGTCCACTCCACCTCGACCGGCGTCAGGCCCGGCTGGAGCGGCGCGTCCTCCGACATGACGTGGCCGTCCAGCGCGCGCAGGAGTGCCGCGACCAGCGCGGGCTTGCGCAGCGGCTTGGCGAGGAAGTCCGACATGCCGGCCTCGCGGCAGATCCTGATGTCCTCGGGGAAGGCGTTGGCGGTCAGCGCGACGATCGGCAAGGCTTCGAAGCGCCCGCCTTGCGCGCGGATCGCGCGGGTGGCGGCAAGTCCGTCCATGTCGGGCATGCGCACGTCCATCAGCACGATGTCGTAATTGCCCTCGGATGCCGCCGCGACGGCTTCGGCGCCATCGGCGACGACGCGCAGCTCGACGTCGAAGGACCCCAGCATCTTGCTCACGACCATGCGATTGACGGCATCGTCCTCCGCGACCAGCACCTTCAGCGGCCGGTCGAGGCCGGCAATGCGGGCCTTGAGATCGTCGGCCTCGTCGCGGCCGTCCGCCTGATCGGGCGTCTGCGCCTGGCTCCAGGGCAACACCAGCGTGAAACGGAAGATCGAGCCTTCGCCCGGCGTCGAGGTGACTCCTATGGTGCCGCCCATCTGCTCGATGATGCGCCGCGAGATCGCAAGGCCGAGGCCGGTGCCGCCGAAGCGACGGCTGATCGAGGCATCGGCTTGGGCGAAATCGCTGAAGAGCTGGCCGAGCTTTTCGGGGGCGATGCCGATGCCGCTGTCGGTCACCGTCCATTCGACGGTCGCCAGCAGGTCGCGTCGCGCCTGGCAGGTGACCGAAATCGTCACCTCGCCTTGGTCGGTGAACTTCACCGCGTTGGACGCGAGGTTGAGCAGCACCTGGCGGATGCGTGCGACGTCGCCGCGCAGGGTCGGCGGCAGGTTCGGATCGAGTTCGACCTTGACCGTCAGCCCCCTGTTCTTGGCGCTCGCGCGAATAACGGTCGCGACAGCCTCGACCAGCGCCTGCGGGGCGAAGTCGATCACCTCGAAGGTGAAGCGCCCGGCCTCGAGCTTGGACAAGTCCAGAATGTCGTTGAGGATGCGCTGGAGATTGTCGCCGGAGTCGCGGATCGTGGTGACGGCTTCGCGCTGTTCCGGATCGAGCTTGGTTTCGAGCAGCATGCTGGCGAGCCCGAGCACGCCGTTCATCGGCGTGCGAATCTCGTGGCTCATCACTGCGAGGAAGTCCGACTTGGCGCGGTTCTCGGCCTCGGCCTTTTCCGCGCGCCAACGCTCGGTCACGTCGCGCCCGAAGCCGCGATAGCCGAGGAAATGTCCCTCGCGGTCATAGGCGGGCTTCGCCGTCAGCGACCACAGCCGCGCCTCGCCGCCGGCAACGACCTTGAGGTTCATCTCGTGCAAGGGCTCGTTCTGCTCCATCAGGCCGACAACGTTGTAGGCTGCGCGCTTGTCTTCCGGGCAGAGCATGTCGAGCACGTCGGCGAAATAGGTTCCCTTCAACAGCGGAAGCGGCAGCTGCGCGACGTCCGCGAAGCGTTGGGGCACGTCGATCAGATGCCCGTCGGCGTCGGTCTGCCACAGCCAGTCGCTGGCGTTCTCCTGAAAGTCCTTCAGCAGCAGCGAGATGATCTCGGTCTGGCGCTTGAGCTCGAGCTGGGCCTTGAGATTGCCGAGGAACAGATTGCCCTGCGAGACGATGTTGCGCGCCATGAAGAATGCGAACAGCAGCAGGAACACCGAGGTCACGAGATAGGGCCCGGTGCCGCACAGCAGCAGCGCGCCGGCGCAGGCGACGGTCATGGTGGCGAGATAGACGAGGCCCGCGCGCGGGAAGGTCGAGAGCGTGAAGGCGCCGCCCGACATCATGCCGACCATCAGGCAGGCCAGGATGAGCTGGCTGGTCGGCTCGATGCGGCTGAACAGCGCGAGCGGTAGCGTGCCCCAGATCGCGGCGAGGAAGAATGCCTGCCGCAACATCCGGCGCGCGACGCGGGGCGAAGCCTCCTGCGGCGGGTTCTGATGCGACCGTTGCCAGGAGCGCACCGCGAGCGAGGCGGTGACGGCAAGCGTCAGGCCCCAGATCGCGAGGAAGTCGTTCCAGCCCCTGCCCCAGAACAGGATCAGCACGATGGCGACGTTCAGCATCGTCACCGCCATCGTCACCGGCATCAGCCGCGTCACGGCGTCGATCTGCTTGGCGCGGATGCGGCGGATCTCGCGCTCGCTGAGATCGGCGGTCAGGCCGTCCTCGATCTCGAAGCCGCCAAGCCAATACAGGAATGCGCCGATCAGGCCGTCGTGCGGCTCAGTTCGCTTCATCGACTCGTCCGGCCAACCCATCCGCGGAACCTTTCGATCATCAATGGCCCGCCGCCTGCTTAGACCGGGTTAATTTTGTGGGAGATTTTGCGGCGTCCTTGACGGGCGCGTTTGCAGTTTGTTCTAACCATGGCCCCGCCCGGAGCCCCTCCCTATGTCCATCAGAGTAGCCACCTGGAACGTGAACTCGGTCCGGCAGCGGATCGATCTCCTGCTGACCTGGCTGAAGGAGTGCCAGCCCGACATCGTCTGCCTTCAGGAGATCAAATGCGTCGACGAGGCCTTCCCGCGGCTGGAGATCGAGGCGCTGGGCTATAACGTCGTCACCCATGGGCAGAAGACGTTCAACGGCGTCGCCCTGCTCTCGAAGCTGCGATTCGACGAGACCAAGTCGGGGCTTGCCGGCGACGACGAGGATGCGCATGCCCGCTTCCTCGAGGGCGTGGTCACGCTCAAGCGCGGGGTGCTGCGCATCGCCTGCCTTTATCTGCCCAATGGCAACCCGGTCGGGAGCGACAAATATCCCTACAAGCTCAAATGGATGTCCCGGCTTCTTGAATATTCGAAGGAGCGCCTCAAGGCTGAGGAGCCGCTGATCCTTGCGGGCGACTTCAATGTCATCCCGCATGCCCGCGACGTGCACAATCCGGCCGCCTGGACCGAGGACGCCCTGTTCAAGACGGAGACTCGCGAGAGCTTCCAGTCCCTGCTCGGCCTCGGCCTGACCGACGCCTTGCGCGCCGTCACCGATGAGCCCGGGCTCTACACTTTCTGGGACTACCAGGCCGGGGCGTGGCAGAAGAACCAGGGCCTGCGGATCGACCACCTGCTGCTGTCGCCACAGGCCAGCGACCGGCTCGCCAATGTCGGCATCGACAGCTATGTGCGCGGCTGGGAGAAGCCGTCGGACCACGTCCCGGTGTGGGCGGATCTGGATCTCGACGCGGCGTGAGCGCCGATCGGGCGGTGGGCACGGCGCCAAGGCGCCCTTGCCCATCCCACGGGACCTAACCTAGTCCCGGCGGCCCTGCACCCACTGCTCCAGCATTTGCAGGCACATGGCGCGGTCGTCGTCGGAGGCCTTGGCGAAGGCGCGGTTGTAGCTTTCCTTGATCCAGGTCTCCTCGGCGCCGGCGCTGTCGCGCGCCAGGGTCAGCCACATCAGGCCGCGCGCGGCCTGGCGCGGCAGGCGGTCGCCGTTGAACAGCATCTGGCCGAGCAGCGCCTGCGCCTGGTGCTGGCCCTTCTGCGCGGCGAGGCCGAGCCAGCGCGCGCCATAGCGGAAATCCTCGCGCGAGGCGTCCGGGGTCTTCAGGTACAGCCGCGCGAGATCGTATTGCGCGTCGGCGTTGCCGAAATAGGAGGCCGCATAGGAGAACATCTCCCGCGCCCGTTCCGGGTCCGACTTGATCTTCGAGTTCGGGATGCCGCTGAGATAATAGCGGCCGAGCGCGACGAAGGCGTTGGCCACGATCTGCGCCTGCGGCGCCGACGGGCTGTCCTCGGCATGCGCGTTGGCGATCCGGCTGAAATATTCGAATGCACGCAAATCGTCCTGGGCGACGCCGTCGCCGTTGGCATACATGCGGCCGAGCTTCCACTGCGCGATGGGGTGACCACCCTCGGCGGCATATTGCAGCGCGCTGAGCGAGGTTTCCTGGGGTACGACTGCCGGCGGAACCTTGGTGCGCACGGCGCCTGCGGCGCCGGGCAAGGTGGTTACGACCGGGATGGCCGCGTCCTTGGGGTTGACCGGCGCGCCGTCGAAGGCGAGCGCCGGCGCGGCCAGCGCAGCCGCCCCCAACACAAACGCAACTATGGCACGCCTAGATGTCCGCATAGCACTGTTTCTCGTGCGCGCCGCCTGGATGGGTTACCGCCCCACCGACCGCCGGTCCGACCTGCTGAGCATATTTCCAGAGCACACCCGACGTATGGTTAGTCACGCGCGCGCTCCATTTGGTTTTGCGCTGGGCGAGCTCGGCGTCGCTCAATTTTACGTTAAGGGTACCGGCGACCGCGTCGATCTCGATGATGTCGCCGTCCTCGAGCAGCCCGATCGGGCCGCCGACCGCCGCCTCCGGCCCGACATGGCCGATGCAGAAGCCGCGGGTGGCGCCGGAGAAGCGGCCGTCGGTGATGAGCGCGATCTTGCCGCCCATGCCCTGGCCGGTCAGCGCCGCTGTGGTCTGGAGCATTTCCCGCATGCCGGGGCCGCCCTTCGGCCCCTCGTAGCGGATCACGATGACTTCGCCTTCGCGGTAGGTGCGGTTCTGGACCGCCTCGAACGCATCCTCCTCACGGTCGAAGCACCTGGCCGGACCGGTAAACCTGAGGTTGGACATTCCCGCGACTTTCACGATCGCACCTTCTGGCGCCAAATTGCCCTTCAGACCGACCACACCGCCTGTCACGGTGATGGGCTTATCTGCCGGGTGCACCACGTCCTGGTGCGGATTCCATTTCACGCTCTTGAGGTTTTCGGCGATCGTGCGGCCCGTGACGGTAAGGCAATCACCGTGCAGGAAGCCATTGTCGAGCAGCGTCTTCATCAGAAGCGGTATGCCACCTACTTCAAACATGTCTTTGGCGACATAACGGCCGCCCGGCTTCAAATCCGCGACATAAGGTGTCTTTTTGAAGATTTCAGCGACGTCGAACAGGTCGAACTTGATGCCGACCTCGTGCGCGATCGCCGGCAGGTGCAGCGCAGCATTGGTCGAGCCACCGGAGGCCGCAACCACGGCAGCCGCATTCTCCAGCGCCTTGCGGGTGACGATGTCGCGCGGCCGGATGTTCTGGGCGATCAGGTCCATCACCTTCTCGCCCGCGGTCATGCAGAACGCGTCGCGAATTTCGTAGGGTGCCGGGGCACCGGCCGAGTACGGCAAAGCGAGGCCGATCGCCTCGGAGACGGTCGCCATGGTGTTGGCCGTGAACTGCGCGCCGCAAGCGCCCGCCGACGGGCAGGCCACACGCTCGATCTCGTCGAGATCCTCGTCCGACATGGCGCCGACCGAGTGCTTGCCGACCGCCTCGAACATGTCCTGCACGGTGACCTGTTGCCCGCGGAAATTGCCGGGCAGGATCGAGCCGCCATAGATGAAGATCGAGGGCACGTTGAGGCGGACCATCGCCATCATCATGCCCGGCAGCGACTTGTCGCAGCCGGCAAGGCCGACCAGCGCGTCATAGGCGTGACCGCGCACCGTCAGTTCGACCGAATCGGCGATGCATTCGCGCGACGGCAGCGAGGAGCGCATGCCGTCATGGCCCATGGCGATGCCATCGGTGACGGTGATGGTGCAGAATTCGCGCGGCGTGCCGCCGGCCGACGCCACGCCCTTCTTCACCGCCTGGGCCTGGCGCATCAGTGCGATGTTGCAGGGAGCAGCCTCGTTCCAGCAGGAGGCGACGCCGACGAAAGGCTGGTGGATCTGATCGGTGGTCAGCCCCATGGCGTAGAAGTAGGACCGATGGGGCGCACGCGCAGGGCCTTCCGTTACGTGACGGCTCGGCAGCCTCTGCTTGTCAATCTTCGCGACCATCGCAACCAGCTTCCCCGGCCAACCCTTTCAGACCCGAAAAATCAGAGCCAAGATTTGAATCGACCTTGGGACTTTCTCGTCGCCTTCGAAGACCGCCACTGCCTTAAAACATTAGAGTGATTTTATTCATGTTCGGGTGTGGCCAAAAAGCGGCGACGATGCGAACCGCCGGTGATGAAGGTTAAATGCGGCATGAGTGTTGCGAAGTCACAACAATCGTGGCGTAGAAGACACGGCTAAGGCTACTTCGATACCTCCGCCGAGAAGCCATCTGACAACTTCAGATTTTGCAACGGACGCAGTGCTCCCATTTCTGCCCCCGAGAACAACGCGCCATGGCGGCTGAGTCGGCTTGGGCATTGGGTGCCAATATCTGCCGCGGCCACACGGTATGCGACACAGCAGTATGGGCCCCGGCTCTGCAACGCACCGTCGAAGAGACGCTGCGCTGCGTCCGGGGCACGAGAGTGGAGTTTGGCGCACGCTCTCTCCTCCGCGTCATTGCGAGCCACCGGGTCGGCGCGAAGCGCCGCCCGATGACAGGCTCCGCGAAGCAATCCAGAGCCTTTCTGCGGTGGGATTCTGGATTGCTTCGTCGCTACGCTCCTCGCAATGACGGTGGATGTGGCTGCGGACATGCACTCGCATTCCCGCGGCCGAATTCGCCCGAGTTTTGCTTCGTCGCTCACCCTCTCGAGCCAAGAGGGCACAGGGAAGGCCGGGTGCTGACAACGCACCCGCGGTCTGCTGCGCAAAAGGCACACGCAGAAAACCGCACAGCAGCATACAGGTGGTGCCAATCACTCGGCCTTCCCTGCGCGATGGTCGGACGGCTTATGCCGCGCTCTCCCGGGAGCCGAGTTCGTTCTGGCCTCCCTCACCCTCGCAAAATTCACCGACCTCCGCGCCGGTTGACGCGATTGCCGCCTCCGCAAGAGCTTGACCGTAGCAACGACGGCCAGGACCACACGGTTTTGCCGTACGCGCGGTTCGCCATTTCGCCGCAGTTTTTCCAGCCCTGTCGACGGAGCTGGAAACTTACAGGCGAGACGAAGCCTAGCAGCGCCGTTCGTCCGCGCGCGGCCACGAGCTCACCGGGGACTACCCTCCCTGCCCGCACCTTTCGCGCCCGACGCTGCCGCGTCCACCGCAAGCCCGGCTCGCGACAATGACGACCTCATGATCGCCCCTCAAGGATGAGCCGGGATGGGCGACACATACGACAAATCCGAATTTCTGTAAAGTCGAATATTTTCACACTGGCGGATTGACAGAGGACGACACAGGCGACGCCACCCGGATGGCGCGGAAGCGTAGTCCGGGAGGTGTCGCGCTATGGAACGATTTGTCCCGGATTTCGCCGCGCTCCAACCAGGCGCCGCGAGGACTGCTCAGGCCGACATCACTCCCTTGCGCCCGAACGGATCGAGCAGGCGCACGACCTCGCAGACGGCGACGAGGCCGGCGAGCCAGGCGACATTGGTCAGCCCAATGCGCGTGACGATGGCTGCGGTGAAGGCGGCCTCTCCGCCCAGGAGCGGCGTGGCGGCGAGCAGCGCGAGCTCGTAGGCCGCATAGGCGGCAACGAGCGCGAGCACCAGCATCCGCGTCGTGCGGCTCTGCGGCAGCATGCGGAGCACGGCCGACGCCACTGCGGTCGCCAGCAGCGCAGCCGCGCCAATGACGAAACCCCAGGCGATGGTGCTGCCATCGATGGGATAGTGCAGCGCGCCGAAACCGATGCTCTGGTTCACGAGCCAGGCGCCGGTGACGACGAGCAGCGCCGGACGCAGCGGCAGCATTGCAGCCGCGACCACGGCGAAGGCCGCGAACGGCGTCGCACAGGCGAACGCAAAACTTGCGAGCGCGCACGATACCGTCAGCAGCGCGAAGCCGAACATCGGCGCGAGACGCGGCGCCACCGGATGGAGGCGGAAACCGTCGCCGCCGGACGGCAGGATATTGAGAGCCATAAGTGATCTCCTTCTCTTCGAGTTTTAGTCCATTTGGGCGCCCGTGACAGCCCCATTGAAATCAAAACGTGGCGCCGGCCTTGAGCAGATAGGTGCGACCGGGTAGCGGATAGGCGCTGAAACGACCGTCCGTGAAGGTGCTTGCGACGGCGTAGTCGTAGTAGAGCGCGTTCAGCACATTGTTGACGCTGAGTGACCAGAAGCAGCGCTCATATTGGCCGCTGAGCTTGAGGTCGATCGTGCCATTGGCGGGAATCGGCTTCTGGGTTCCGGCCTGGTCGTTGTCCATGCGACGCTCGCTCCAGAAGCGCGCGGTGGCGTCCAGCACCAGATAGTTCTGCCAGATGTTCCAGGTGAGGCCCGCGCTCGCGGTGTAGCGCGACACCAGCGGCACGTCGTTGCCCGCCCAGACGCCTTCGCGGAAGACGGCCCGTGTGTAGGCCATGCCGGAACGCACCAGCAGGGCGTCGTTGATGCGATAGGAGACGCTGGTCTCCGAGCCGTAGCGGCGGGTCGGATCCAGATTGGTGTTGTAGAACAGGATGGGATTGAAATGGATCTCGTTGGCGAGGTCCATCAGATAGAGGCTGCTCTGCATCTGCAGTCCGCCTCCTCTGATGCGCAGCCCGCCCTCGATGTCCTGCGAGGTCTGGGTCTTGAGCTGGAACGTCTGTGGGAGCGGATTGAAGAACGGGTCGAACGAAGGGCCTGACGACACCCGCTCGTCGACGTCAGGCGTACGGAAGGCGCGCGCAACCCGGCCGAACAGCGCGACGGTGTCGTTGAGGCGATGCTCCGCACCGAGATGCAGCGCATATTGCGTCTCGTCGCTCCCGAGTGGAAGCGCGCCGATATCGGCGTTGAACGGAGCCGCCGGGTCGAAATTGTCACGTGCCGAGAGATTGGTGTTCTGCACCCGGGCGCCGTAGGAGATATCGGTCGCCGGTGCGACGCCGAGCGTGTGCTGGACATAGCCCGCAACCGTCCGCTGCCTGAGATCGTAATTGTGCCAGGGAGCGAGACCCTGGCCGGCGCCGCGGTTCTGCTGAAAGGTCGCATCGTAGTAGTCGACGCCGGTCAGCACTTGCGAGGGCATTCCGAGCAGAAGGCTCTTCACGCTGAGCCGCGGCGTGATCGACCATGTCGTAAGGTCAGCATCGACATAGGTCGACGTGAATAAAGCCGGGACCGGCGCCGGGCTCGAGAAGAACGCGCTCTGCTGCTTCTTGTCGCGCACGCCGCCGTCGACGATGAGATCGACGCCGTTGACAAGAGTTTTCGTGAAGCCCGCGGTCGCGCCAAAACCCTGCTGATTGGCGTAGTTGAAGGGCGTGCTGGTCCCTCGCCGGCTGGTCGCGAGCTCGTCGACGCCGAGGGAGGGATCGACGGTGCGGCCACCCGGCAGTCGCAGCTCCTGATTGTCACCGGTGACGGTCAGGAAGGCGGTCAGGCCCGGCGTCGTGTAGTTCAGATTGCCGACGCCGTTCTCCTGGGAATAGCGATTGTTGTCGCGATAGCCGTCGGTCCTGACGGCATTGCCGTAGAACGAGGTCGACCACGGACCGGAATTGATCGCGGCCGAGACGTTGCCGAGCCTGGTATTGAACGAGCCGAAACCGGCCTCGATGCGCGCCGTCACGGGCGGGCCGCCGACGCCGTTCTTGGTGACGATGTTGATGACGCCGCCGACCGCATTGTCACCATACAGTACCGCACCGGAATTGCCGCGCGTGATCTCGATGCGCTCGATGGCATTGAGCGGGATGGTGGAGAGGTCCACCTGCGCCATATCGATGTCGTTCAACCGCCGTCCGTTGACCAGCACCAGCGTGTTGGCCGTGGCGAAGGCACCGAAGCCGCGCAGGTCGACACTGGTCCTGGCACCGATCTGGCCGCCATAGAACGTCGTGATCTGGGCACCCGGCACCTGCGCCGCGATGATCTCGGCCAGCGTCTGCGACGGTGCATGAGCGATGTCCGTGGCCGTAATGACGGTCGTGGCGGCGCCGACGATCCCGCCATTGCCGGCGGCGGCCTCGTTGCCCGAGCCGGACGAGCCGGTCCCATTCGGCGCCCCGTCCGGCGCCGCTCGGCGCCGCCCCGCCTCGCCCTCGCCGATCGCCCTGGCACGGGTACGGTTCTGATCGTCGGATCTGGTCACCTCGACCGGTGGCAGCTGCTCGGCGACGGACTGCTGGGCGTGGACGATGGAGTGATCGAGCGAATACAGCGAAACGGCCGCAACGATGCCGGCGCAGCGGCGCCCGGCGGCAGTGACAATACGGGACACAATTGTAACCTCGGCATGACGTCAGTGGCACGTCACAGCGAACGAGGCTTTACGGCGGAGCGATCGATGGCTCCGGCAAAGCTAATGTCTGTACTCCCCGACCGACATCTTCGCGTGTGACCACGGCTGACGGCAGGTCTCCTGGCTCGCGGGTCGTTACCTCTGCGTCGCCTTCCCAGGACCGAGATTCCCAGTGGCATAGGACGAGAGATTCACCGCTTACAGTTGCGGGGGCAGCCATGGCATTGAGAAGATCCCGACCTTGGGACATCTCGCACCACGTTCCCTTTTGATCTCCATAAGGAGAACCGTCGGCGGCCAATCTACGGGGCGTCCAGGCCGGGAGTCAATCGACCGCTGGCATCTTGGCGCAGACGCGATCGGCCGGCTCCACAACGAATCGAGCAATGCCCTGCGCCGCCTACGTTCGCCCCCGCGGGCGCTGGGCCTGAGCCCAGGCGACAGCGACATCCCGCGGCGGAGCGTCGAGGCGCTTGATCGGCGTCAGTTCGCCGGACGCCGAGACGATCGCGGTCTCTTCGCGCCGGCAGCGCGTGCAGACGAAACGGACCTCATGCGGGGATGCCGACCAGCTTGAACGTTTCACGTTGGCGGCCATCGGCCAGGCATCGCAATGCGAGCACGATACCAGGAACCGGCCGGGATCGAGCATACCCATTCCATCGGACTCCGCGTCCTGCCCACTGCTTCCAATGACTACCTATGTGAATCGTTCCGGTGCCTCGGCACCGTCGACGCCACGGACGCGGGAGCCTGCGCGTTGCTCGCCGTTCCCACGAGACCTCCGGCGTTGTCGATTTCAAAGCTTGCGAATCTCATACGATGTCCCCCTGCTCCGATCGAGCCTATCAGATCAAAACGGCGGGGACGATGGGGGCCGGGGATCGCGCGGTTGCGACGCCGCGCAAGGCAGAAGGCAATCCGCTCAGCGAGCCCCCTTGAGGGTGCAGGATGTCGTGCAGGTGACCGTGGTGCCGCGATCGCACGATCTGCAGGCGTTGACGCACTGGTTCAGGTCGCGTGGATTGTAGCTGTAGTTTCGTATCGGACAGCTCGACGTCGTCGAGCCGGTGATGTCCCGCTCCTGGTCGCAGGCCGCCGTCATGAGCGCGAATATGATCACGGCAACGAGGCGCATGGGACTTGCCCTGTCAGGCACAGCACGATGATACTCGCGAGGTGCGCTGCATTGCAGCGAACCCCGGCCTTCCCACCACGAGCCATCGCCGATCAGCGATGCCCGCGTGCTGCGAGAATGCGCGCTAAATGTTAAGAACGGATTTCAGCCGGCCTCAGGCCGCAGCCGTGGTCGCGATCGCCTGCCGAATATCCACCGCCAGCTGGCGATACTGTTCCCCGAGCCTCAGATAGAACTCGCGCTTGGTGCCGTCGGTGGCGAGCTTGGCGATCAGCTCGCATTCGGCGGTGAGCGTCTCGAACCGTTCCAACCTGTCCTGAAGTTCTGTCATCGGCGTGTCCCCGTCAAACGCCACAAGGACAGCTAACCTAAATCCGGGAAATAGGTCACGGCGAACATCGTTATGGGGTAGCATCAATTATTCCGCGGCAGCCTATTTCTGCTCGAGCCGCCAGGCGCCGTCCCAAGCGGCATCCGGCGGATTCGCCGCGAACTGCGCGATGCGGCCGAGCATCGCGCGCGAGGGACCGTCGCCGGGGACCGCCTCGAGCGCCGCGTTGAAGGCAGCACGTGCGTCGTCGAAGCGCCGGGCACGATACGCGGCGAGACCTTCGACATAGTGCGTGCGCAGGCTGACTTGCGCATCGGTGAGTGCGCCCGGTCGCGCCATCACCTCGAAGATCGCCTGCGGCGCGCTTTGGCCCGCGACCGCAAGACGGTCGATCTCGCGCAATTCGAGGCGAGATCCAATCGCGTCCGCAGTCGCTTGCGAGACCAGGATGCGGGTGCCGTAGACCTTGTTGACGGCCTCAAGCCGCGAGGCGAGATTCACGGCGTCGCCCATCACGGTAAAGCTCATCATCAGCTCGGAGCCGATGCTGCCGGTCAGGACCTCGCCGGTGGCGATGCCGATCCGCAGATCGCACGGCGCGGGCATGGCGCGGATACCGAGCAGATCGGGCAGCTGCTTCTGCAGCGCGGGCACCTGGTCGGCCATCTCGACAGCGGCAAGCCCGGCGAGTAGGGCCTGCGCGTCCTCTTCGACGAAGGGCGGTCCCCAATAGGACATGATGGCGTCGCCGATATATTTGTCGATGACGCCGCGATTGCTCCTGATGGGGCCGGACATCATCGTGAAATAGTGGTTCATCACCTTGACGAGGCCGCGCGGGGTCATGCCCTCGCTCATCGAGGTGAAGCCGCTCATGTCGCAGAACATGATGGTCATGACCCGGCGCTCGCCGTCGATTGCGACCTCCGGCCGCTCGATCAGCCCCTGCACCACCTTGGGGTCGATGTAGCGGCCAAAGGTCTCGCGGATGCGCTCGTTGTGCCGCAACTGCTCGATCATGCGGTTGAAGGCCGCGGCGAGCTCGCCGATCTCGTCCTGCGTCGAGACGGCGATGGGCTTGTCGAACCGGCCCGCCTCGACCTCGCGGGTGCCGGCCAGCAGCAGCCGTACCGGACGCGTGATGCCGCTGGACACCAGCAGCGCAAAGGCAAATCCGACGATCGCCGCGAGCAATGTCACGACACCGGAAACGATGATGGTCTGGTGCTGGCGGTTGATCACCTGCGACGTCGAGAAGAAGACCTGCGCCAGCATATCGCCGCGGATCGTATCGATCTTCCGGTTGAACTGCTCGCGCGTCACGTCGATGTGTTCCAGCGTGCCGCGCGCCTCGGCCATCTGCTTGGCTTCGACCTGCTTGAGGAGCTTCGCATGGTCCTCGCTCAGGTCGCGCCGCAGCTCGACGACGGCGGTCTCGATGCGGATATCAATCCGTCCAAGCGCGGCATTGTCGGAAAACGTCCTGGGGTCCTCGATGATCGCGTTGATCAGCTTGCGCGCGGCCTCAGCCTCCTCCTCGATCTTGCGGTCCGATTCCTCGACGTCGCGAAGGCGCGCCGTATAGGCCTCCTCATCCGACGGCGCCTCCATCCGGGTCATGACCATCCGCCGCAGCGCCAGCCCCCGCTCCAGCGAGCGACTGCTGGCGCGCGCCAGATGGCTATAGGCCGGGATGTAACGGTTGGTCAGCTCGTCGAGCAGGACGCCGACCTGACTCGACATCACCATCGACAGGATCGAGGTGACCAGCATCAGGACGATCAATCCGAGGGCGATTCCGACAATCTTGCGCCGGATCGACTGGTTGAAAATCGGCATGGGTTGCGGAAGGCAAAGGCCAAAAGAACGGAACGAGGGAACTCCATACACCGGACTGGCTGCGGGAACACGCGCAATCTTGGCCCTCCTGGCGTCCCGTACCATGCAACCGTCGCGCGAGACCGACCGTTAACGAAGGTTAACGATCCTGCCCTTTTCTCCTTTGCGGAAGTTCCCACGGCGCATCCGTTTTTCGCCGCATTGTTGCGACAGCGTCAGGAACGCGGGACGATGCCTCGGCATCGTTCGATATTCGATTCTCAAGCCGCATGTCGTCGCGGACCTTGGTTTGTAGTGGTTTCGCAGGGGGACCATCAAATGAACCAGTGCCTACGCTCGCTCGCGTGTTTCGTTGCTGTGGCCGCGATGGCCCTCCTTCCCACGGAACTGGTCGCGAAAAGCAGCCAGAAATCGGCCGCGCCGAAGAAAACGCATGAAGCGAAAGCCGGCAAGCACCGCCATGCTTCCGCCGGCAAGGCACGGCACGCCAAGCGTGCCGAGGCCAGGCGCAAGTCGAAGAAGACGGTCGAGCCCGCGGATGGGCCGGCACCGCCGCCGCTGACCGGCGACCTCGCCGCGCTGAAGGACTCCATCGATCTCGCGCGCAAGGGCAAGACGGATGACGCGAGCGCGGCGCGCGACCGCATCGCCGATCCCGCCGGACAGAAACTCGCCGACTGGTTCATGCTGCGCCATTCCGAGAGCACGGCCAATTTCAAGCGCTATGCCGCCTTCCTCGCCGCCAATCCGGACTGGCCGAGCAGCGCCCTGCTCCGCCGCCGTGCCGAGGCGCGGCTGTGGCAGGAGAAGGCCGACGCCGCCACCGTGCACAAGTTCACGATGGACCGGCCGACCAGCGCCAAGGGCAAGTTTGCGCTCGCCCGCGTATTGCGCGCTGAAGGCGATACCGACAGCGCCGCCCGGCTCGTGCGCGAAGCCTGGCGCGCCGACGAATTGTCCGAGCGCAGCGAGGAGGATTCCTACGAGGCGTTTCGCGATCTTCTGTCCACGGACGATCACCGCGCGCGCATGGACAAGCGGCTCGGCGCCAAGGATTACGCAGGCGCGAGGCGCGCCGCCAAACGGCTCGGCGAGGATGAGCTCGCGATCGTCAAGGCCTGTGCCGCGGTCACCGGCAAGGAGAGCAAGGCCAAGAATTATCTCGAGGACGTGCCGGCCGAAGCGCGCCGCGATCTCGGCTATGTGCTGTGCCGCGCCCAGTGGCATCTTCAGAACGACCGCATCGACGATGCGGCCGAGGTGATCCTGGCCGCTGCGCCCGGCATGATGTCCGCCCAGGACACCGATGCCTGGTGGCGCGAGCGCCGCATGCTCGCACGCAAGCTGCTCGACCAGGGCAAGTCCAGGACCGCCTACGACGTGGTGCGCACGGCGGCCGTACCGGAAAAGGAGGTGTACCGCGTCGACTATCACTTCATGTGCGGCTGGATCGCGCTACGCTTTCTCGACGATCCAACGACGGCGATGATGCACTTTGCCGCCATCGACGAGGGCTCGTCCAATCCGATCGCGCTGTCGCGGGCCCATTACTGGCGCGGCCGCGCCGCCGAAGCCATGGGCGCCATGGCCGATGCACGCATGAGCTATCGGGCGGCGGCACGCTATCAGACCGCCTATTACGGCCAGCTCGCCCGCGCAAAGCTCGGCCTCGACCAGATCGAGCTGCGTCCGCCCTCCCCTGTGCTGGCCTCGGCCGACACGCCCCCCGAGGACGAGCGCGTGCGCGCAGCCGACATGCTCTACGCCATCGGCGAGCGCAACATGGTGTTTTATTATGCCGAGGACTTCGCCAAGGAGAGCAGCGATGTCGCAGCACTCGAAGCCCTGGGCGAGGTTGCCCACCGCCGCAACGATGCGCGCGTGATGCTGGAGGTCGGCAAGACGGCGCTGGCGCGCGGGCTCGCGCTCGACCACTACGCCTTCCCCACCATCGGCATCCCCGAGCACAAGCAGGTCGCACCAGCGATCGAGACCAGCGTGATCTATTCGGTGGCGCGCACCGAGAGCTCGTTCGATCAGCGCGACAAGTCGCACGCCAACGCGGTCGGGCTGATGCAGGTGACGCCGGAAGCGGGCCGCGATACCGCCAAGCGCTTCGGCCTGACCTATGACTGGAGCAAGATGGTCTCCGATCCCGTCTACAACACACAAATGGGCGCGGCCGAGCTCAGTGCACTCTTTTCGGAATACCGCGGCAACCAGATCATGACCTTCGCCGGCTACAATGCCGGGCGTGGCCGCGTGCGCGAATGGGTGCAGACGCGCGGCGATCCCAGGGATCCCAATGTCGATCCGGTCGACTGGGTCGAGCGCATCCCGCTGTCGGAGACCCGCAACTACGTCCAGCGCGTGATGGAGAACGTGCTGGTCTACCGCACAAGGTTCGAGGGCAGCGGCATGGTCGCGGGCAAGAGCGACCAGCGCGTCGTCACGCAGGAGGCCGGCGCAACGGCACCCGTGGCAGCCGCAGCGCCCGCTCCCTAGGCGACGTCGCCGGGGCTGGACACGGCGCCTGCCAGGTTGCGTCGCTGCGGCTTCCACGCGAGCGCCGTCGCGTAGCTAGGTGTCACCTCCTTCCATCGTGATCGGATCGCGACCGTCCGAATATGCGCTGGTCAGGATTCTTGCGAAGGCGAAGGCGTAGATCGTGCAGCTCCAGCAGAAGACGGCACCCAGGACCGTAAACATCTCGACCGCGTTGCGAGCGGCGACCTCGACGTTCCCGGAGGCCAGCTCGTTGCGCCCTGGCACCGACCATTGCATCAGCAGCGTCACGAGTTCGCCGCGCCGGTAGCAATCGTAGTCACAGTAGAGGCGCTGCGTCCGCACATGCCGGACATAGCCGGACCGGATCGATCGCGAGCAGGTGCTGCACGTGTCCGCGCACAACGGGGGCTCGTGATTGACCACCATGAACTTCATGAAGCCGCCCTCATGCGGTCTTTCGCAAGCGTCTCGCAGAACAGCGCGTAGCACTGATGGTCGCAGTAAGGCAGACGGGTCGCGATCTCGCGGAGATAGCTGCCGCTGATCGGCTCGCAGCACTGCATGCACCAGGTCTCCCGGAACGGGGTCCGGTCGTTCACCAGCACGAACGCGAATCTCATGTGGCACCTCCTAACGCGAAGCAGTAAACGCTATCCAGCGGCGACAGTGCGGGCGGCGGAGCGCAAAGATGGTTTCGGCCGTCCGGATTATCCCTGTTTCGCTCCACCTTTTGCGGTGGAATCAGAATGTATCTCCCGTCCTCCCGGCGCCGCGCATAGATCTGGTCATCGATGTATTTGATATCGGTCGGATAGCAGTCAGCACTGTTGCAACAGCTGACGCTCGGATTATCCGGCATGTGCCAGGTCGAATAGAATTTCTCATGCAGCGCCTGGTCCTGGGGTGGGTGCCGGCGATGTACGGCATCGTGTCCCGCCTCCTGTGCCCGGACCGTCGCAGTGAAGCCGAGGAGAACCATCGAGCACAACAGCTTGCATGAACGGTTCAACGAACGTGCTCCCGGATCAGATCCTCGGACGATGTCAGCTCTCTAATTCGGCCTCACGCGGCCTGAACCCGGAACAACCACCGGTGATCGCGCTCGCGGCGCGTGCGGAAGCGATCGACACACTTCTTGGAGCAGAGCGCGGTGCGCCAGGAATAGTAGCGGATCAGGCCAAACTTGCCGCCGCACACCGCGCAGCCATTGACTGAAGAGCAACATTCGGACTCGGATCGGCCACGCTCAGGAAGCACCGATGTCACGCACATTGTCGTCTTCCTCCCTTGCTCGCGCTTTGCCAGTTCGTTTCGTGCGCTCGCTGCAATACGCCCGATGGTCGTGAGGCTATTCCCCAGGGCACGAGACGCTCAATTGTACGGAGGTAAGTGACCGGTATGACTAGGAATGGAGGAGCTATACCTAGGTTTGTCCGTACTCGCCCGGGGGCTCCCCGCCGGCTCATGTGCAACGAGACGGCGCACGATGCTCCAGCCGCACGGTCACCGTGAAAATCTTGCCGGCATGGCGTACGTGATGCTGCGCACTGGACGGGGCGGCAGCGGTCAAGTCACAGGCGAACGCATGACTGCCCATCCGAGCTTGGCGGGAATTGCTCGTCCCGCTGCAACGTGCTCTACTCGTATTCACGCAGAGAACGCCGGGAGCATCTGCGATGAAGCCTGGCCGAGCAGCGACATTCGGGAAGTCAGCCGCGCAATTCCTCGCCGGCTGCGTAAGGCAAACCGCAACCCCTAAGCCGCGCAGCGAGCCCGATGGTGACGACCTGCTCGAGGCGGTCAAGCAGTGGCAGCAAGTCTTCGAGCACACCCCGGTCATGTACTTCATGGTCGATCCGGCCGGAACCGTGATCAACGTGAACACGTTCGGCGCCGCGCAACTGGGCTACGCCGCCGCGGAACTGATCGGCCGATCGGTGCTGGACGTCTTCTTCGAGGAGGATCGCGACCTCGTCCGCGCGTGTGTCACGCTGTGCCTTGAGACCGTCGACCAGTCCCACACCTGGGAGATCCGGAAGATACGCAAGGACGGCTCGGTGCTATGGGTGCGCGAGAATGCCAAGACCATGCTGCGGGCGGATGGCGGACCAATCGTCCTGATCGCCTGCGAGAACATCACCGAGCGCAAGGAAGCCGAGAATGCGCTGCGACAGAGCGAGGCCTATCTCGCCCAGGCGCAGCAATTGAGCCACACGGGCAGTTTCGGATGGAAGGCCGCAACCCGCGAGATCACCTGGTCCAAGGAGACCTACCGCATCTTCCAGTGCGACGAGGGAACCAAGCCGAAGATCCCGTTCATGCTCCAGCGAATCCATCCGGACGACCGGCTCGCGGTGCAACAGACAACGGCTCGGGCCGCGCGAGAGGGAAAGGATTACGACCACGAATACCGGCTCGTGATGCCCGACGGCTCCATCAGGTACGTCCGGGCGGTCGCCCGCGCGATGCGGGATTCGAACGGGTGCGTGGAGTTCGTGGGATCGGTGACCGACATCACGGCGACCAAAGAGGCAGAGCGCAGACTGCGCGCGAGCGAGCAGCGCTTCCGCGACTATGCCGAAACCGCCTCCGACTGGTTCTGGGAAACAGGGCCAGACCATCGAGTCACCCAGATATCGGAACACTCCGATACCATGACCGCTCCCGCCGGCCTGATCGGACTCACCCGTTGGGATATCGCTCCTGACGCCGATCTCGAACCGGAGAAATGGCAACAACACCGGGCAGCGCTCGACGCCCACGTCCCCTTCCGTGACCTGGTGTATCGCAGCAAGGATCGCAGCGGGCAGACGATCTACGTCCGGACCAGTGGCAAGCCGTTCTTCGACGCCGAAGGCGCTTTTCTGGGCTATCGTGGCGTCTGCACTGACGTAACCGCGGCCATCCGGGCCAATCAGGCCGAAGATGCTCTGCGCAAGGCCCAGGCCGAGCTCGCCCATGTGACACGTGTCACGACCCTGGGTGAGCTGACCGCTTCCATTGCCCACGAAATCAATCAGCCGCTCGCCGCTGTGATCGCAAACGCCGACGCCTGCCTCGCCTGGCTGCAGCGCAGTCCGCCCGACCTCCAAGCGGCCGGCCGCTCCGTCGAGTGGATCATCGAGGATGGCACGCGTGCCAGCGACGTGATCCGTCGCGTTCGAGCGCTCGCCAAGCGCTCCGACATCGACATGGCTCCGCTAGACGCCAATGTCGTCGTACGGGAGTCGGTGGCGCTCGTTCAGCGTGAGATGGCAAGCCACGCCGTGTCGGTGCGGATGGAGCTGTCGTCGGCACTGCCGAAAATATTCGGCGATCGAATCCAGTTGCAACAGGTCCTCATCAACCTGATCATGAACGGGATCGAGGCCATGGAAGACGTCCATGATCGCCCGCGCGAGCTGGCGATCCGTTCGGCGGCGAGCGGCGATGGCGCGGTGCTGGTGAGCGTTTCCGACTGCGGAGTCGGCATCAGTGAACAGGCAATAGACCGCCTGTTCACGCCGTTCTTTACCACGAAGTCCACCGGCATGGGCATGGGGCTGTCGATCTGTCGATCCATCATCGAGGCGCACGGTGGACGGCTTTTCGCCGTCCCCAACCAGGAGCACGGCGCGACCTTTCAGATCACCTTGCCCTTCCATCGGGAGGAAACTTCGTGACCCAGCGCGGGGAACCTCCGTCGCCGCAGGAGGACGACGGCGATCAGCCAATCGTCTTTATCGTCGACGACGACGCGTCCATGCGCCGTGCGCTCACCAATTTATTCGAGTCGGTTGGCCTCAAGGTCGAAGCATTCGGCTCGGCACCACAACTCCTCCACGCCAAGCCGCCGGAAGTCCCCAGTTGCCTCGTGCTCGACATCCGCCTTCCCGGAGCCAGCGGCCTTGATCTTCAATCCGATCTTGCCAAGGCGAATATCCACACGCCTATCATCTTCATCACCGGTCACGGTGATATTCCCATGACGGTTCGGGCCATGAAGAGCGGCGCGATCGACTTCTTGACCAAGCCGATCCGCGACCAGGACATCCTGGATGCAGTCCAGGCCGCGATCGAAAGAGACCGCAAGCGCCGCGACCTCAACAGGACGGTCTCGACCGTGAGATCCCGCTTCGAGTCACTGTCCTCGCGGGAGCGAGATGTATTGTCACTGGTGACGGCCGGCCTGATGAACAAGCAGGTGGCCGCCCAGCTCGGATTGGCGGAAATCACCGTCAAAATCTATCGCGGCCAGATCATGCGGAAAATGGGCGCGAAGTCGCTGGCCGATCTGGTGAGAATGAGCGAGGCGCTCGGGATAGGGTCCAACAAGCCCGACGCACAAACCTAAGTATGAGTTTCCAATCGCAACTGGCAGGTCCACCTTACCGGTTTATGTATGGCCGTGGCGACGGCGAACGTGATGCCGGGTGAGGAGCGGACGTCTTGTCAGCGGCTTCGGTCATTTCAGTGCTTGACGACGACCCTTACGTGCGGGCCGCTATCAACAATCTCCTGGAATCACGCGGGTACGTCGTCCACACATTCGCGTCAGCCGATGAGTTTTTGAGGTCGTCCGATTCGAATGGCACCTCGTGTGTGATCGCCGACGTGCAGATGCCGCTGATGACCGGAATCGATCTGTTGACGCAGATGCGCGCGCATGGTTCGGCGACGCCGTTCATCTTCATCACAGCCTTTCCGGATGAGAGCGTGCGGGTGCGTGCCCTCAAAGCCGGGGCAATCTGTTTTCTCGGCAAGCCGTTCGCCGCCTCGGATCTGATGCAGTGCCTGGACCGTGCGCTGGCGGCAGGTCACGAAACCTTGCAGTGAGCGCCCGCTTCAATCCACCTTGATGTTCGCCGCCTTGATCATCGGCCACCATTTTGCGATCTCGGCCTTCTGGCGGGTGCCGAGCGCTTCGGGCGTGAGCTGATCCTTGGGCGTCATCTCCAGGCCCTGGCTTTCGAGCTGCTTCCTCACTCCGGGATCGTTCAGCGCTTCGACGGCGGCTGCATTGAGCTTGGTCACGATCTCCTTCGGCGTGCCCTTCGGAACCCACATGCCCGACCACAGCGTCATATTGAAGCCTTTCAGGCCGGCCTCCTCTGCGGTCGGAATGTCGGGCGCCGAACGCAGGCGCTTGTCGTCGGTGATGGCATAGGCGCGGATGGTGCCGGCGCGGACCTGGTTGATGGAGTTGGAGGTCTGGTCGACGATGAGGTCGATCTGGCCGGCGATGAGGTCGTTCAGCGCGGGCGCGGTGCCGCGATACGGCACGTATTGCAGTTTGATGCCGGAGACGTTCTCGAGATAGACGCCCGCGATATGGCTGCCGGAGCCCGCGCCGGCGGTGCCTGCGGTCGGCGGCGACGGCCGCGACTTCAGCCAGTCCAACAGCTCCTTCAGCGAGGTCGCAGGTACCGCGTTCTTGCTGACGACGATCATCGGATTGCTCGGCAACAGCACCACAGGCTCGAGGTCGGCGACGAGATCGTATTTGAGCTTGTAGACGGCACCGTTGGCGACGTGGGTGCCGAGGTGGCCGAACGAGATGGTGTAGCCGTCCGGCGGCGATTGCACGGCGCGAGCGACGCCGATCGAACCGCCCGCGCCGGTGACGTTCTCGATCACCACGGGCTGCCCCAACGTCACCCGCATCCGGTCAGCGAGGACTCGCGCCATAGCATCCGACGGTCCGCCGGCGGCGAAGGGCACGATGACGGTGATGGGACGTGAGGGATAGTCGTCGGCGCGCGCGGCGCCGGTCACAGCGAGAATAGCAATCAGCGCAGCCCAAGCGGCCTTCTTCATTGTCTTCTCCCCAGCGATGTCGTTGTTTTTTTGGCCTCTGCCCGCGTACGGGAAGAGGGATCGTTTGTAGCGCAGTGCCGCGCTAAAGCGCGATGCGATTAGGATGAAACGTCATCGCGCTTTAGATTGTTGTCTAGCATGATCTTTTCGGAAAACCGCTGCGCACTTTTCCGGATCATGCTTAGAACTGCGCGTAGTCGATCGGCTTGTGACGGTCGAGCGTGCGGGTGACCGGCGGCAGCGGGTACTTCAGGCCGGTCGCGCAGTTGAACAGCATCACGCGATCGGTCTTGCTGACGCGGCCGTCGGCGAGGCTCTGCTTGTAGGCGGCGTAGGTGGCGGCGCCCTCGGGACACAACAGCAGCCCCTCCTCGCGCGCGACCTCGTTCAGCGCCGACGAGATCTTGTCGTCGTCGACGGCGATCGCAAACCCCTTGCTCTCCCGCACCGCGCGCAGGATCAGAAAATCGCCGATTGCCTGCGGCACGCGGATGCCCGACGCAATGGTGTGGGCGTCCTCCCAGCGCGTGGCGTGCTCGGTCCCGGCTTCGTAGGCGCGCACCATCGGCGCGCAGCCCGACGCCTGCACCGCAACCATGCGCGGGCGCTTGCTTCCGATGAAGCCGATCTTCTCGAGCTCGTCGAAGGCCTTCCACATGCCGATCAGGCCGGTGCCGCCACCGGTCGGATAGAAGATCACGTCGGGCACGTCCCAGCCGAGCTGCTCGGCGAGCTCGAGGCCCATCGTCTTCTTGCCCTCGATGCGGTACGGCTCCTTCAAGGTTGAAGTGTCGAACCAGCCGACTTTTGCCTTTCCTTCACCGACGATCTTGCCGCAATCATCGATATAGCCATTGACGCGGTAGACGGTCGCCCCCTGCAGCTCGATCTCGCTGACATTCACCTCCGGCGTGTCGGCCGGGCAGAAGACCGTGGTCTTGATGCCGCAGGACGTCGCATAGGCCGCCAGCGCCGCGCCGGCGTTGCCGTTGGTCGGCATCGCCATATGCTTGATGCCGAGCGCCTTGCCCATCGACACCGCCATCACGAGACCGCGCGCCTTGAACGAGCCGGTCGGTAGCCGCCCCTCGTCCTTGACGATGATCTCGCCGCCGCCGAGCTTTGCGCCGAGCTTCGGCAGCCGGATCAACGGTGTGGTGACCTCGCCGAGCGAGACGATGTCCTCGCATTTGCGCACCGGCAGCAGCTCGCGGTAGCGCCACATGTCGCCGGGGCGCTGGGCCAGCGCATCCTTCGTCAGCGCCTTCTTCACGCCGGCGAGGTCGTAGCGGACAAGAAGCGGCTTGCCGGCCTTGGAAAGGTTGTGGACCTGATCGGCGGCGTAATGATCGCCCTCCATCGCGCATTCGAGATGCGTGACGAAGGTCGGGCGTTCGATAGTGAGATTGTCGTTGTCGTGCATGGGCTGATTTCCTTCTTATTCTGCAATCGGTTCTCTCTGCTCGTCATTGCGAGCGCAGCGAAGCAATCCAGAATCTTTCCGCAGAGGCAGCCTGGATTGCTTCGCTTCGCTCGCAATGACGGCGGTGGGCGACGATGGACCCGTCAAATATTCAACACCCTTCCATACGCATCCAGCACGGCTTCCTTCATCATCTCCGACAGCGTCGGATGCGGGAACACCGTGTGCATGAGCTCTTCTTCCGTGGTCTCCAGATTCATGGCGACGACGTAGCCCTGGATCAGCTCGGTGACCTCCGCGCCGACCATGTGGGCGCCGAGAAGCTGACCGGTCATCTTGTCGAAGATCACCTTGACCAGGCCCTGGTCCTCGCCGAGCGCGATGGCCTTGCCGTTGCCGACGAAGGGGAAGCGGCCGACGCGGATCTCGCGGCCGTTCTCTTTCGCCTTGGCTTCGGTGAGGCCCACGGACGCCACCTGCGGATGGCAATAGGTGCAGCCCGGGATCATGTTCTTGTCCATGGGGTGCGGGTTGAGGCCCTTGATGGCCTCGACGCAGATCACGCCTTCATGCTCGGCCTTGTGCGCGAGCATCGGAGGGCCGGCAACGTCGCCAATGGCATAGATGCCGGGGATGTTGGTCTTGCCATGGCCGTCGACGACGATGATGCCGCGGTCGGTCTTCACGCCGACCTTTTCCAGGCCGAGATTTTCGATGTTGCCGACGACGCCGACCGCCGAGATCACGCGCTCGAACTCGGTCGTGACAGGCTTGCCCTTGCCGTCGTCGATGGTGGCGACGACGCTGTCGGCCTTCTTCTCCAGCTTGGTCACCTTGGTCGAGGACATGATCTTGATGCCCTGCTTCTCGAAGCGCTTGCGGGCAAGGCTGGCGATCTCGGCGTCCTCGACGGGCAGGATCTGCGGCAGCACCTCGACCACGGTGACGTCGGAGCCCATGGTGTGGAAGAAGGAGGCGAACTCGATGCCGATCGCCCCGGAGCCGACCACCAGCAGCGACTTTGGCATCCGCTCCGGCACCATCGCCTCGAAATAGGTCCACACCAGCTTCTTGTCGGGCTCGAGCCCCGGCAGCACGCGCGGCCGCGCACCGGTCGCGACGATGATGTGCTTGGCCTGGTAGGTCCCCTCGCCCAGCGCGCCCTTCGGGCCCTCGACGTCGGACTTCTTCACGGTGATCTTGCCGGGCGCGTCGATCGAGGCCGCGCCCCAGATCACGCTGACCTTGTTCTTCTTCATCAGGAAGCCGACGCCGTCGTTGAGGCGCTTGGAGACGCCGCGCGAACGCTGCACCACGGCCTTCGGATCGAACGAGACCTTCTCGGCGGAGAGACCGTAATCCTTGGCATTCTGCATGTAGTGATAGATCTCGGCCGAACGCAGCAGCGCCTTGGTCGGGATGCAGCCCCAATTCAGGCAGATGCCCCCGAGATAGGATTTTTCGACGATTGCCGTCTTGAACCCGAGCTGGGCGGCGCGGATCGCGGTGACATAGCCGCCGGGACCAGAGCCGATGATGATCACGTCGAAGGATGTATCGGCCATTGCGGCTCCCCGAAGTTCGTAGGGTGGGCAAAGCGAAGCGTGCCCACCGCCTTCCAACCCAAAGAAACAAGGTGGGCACGGCGCGTTGCGCCTTTGCCCACCCTACGAATTCAACCCTCGCGGCTCACACCATCATCATGACGGGGTTTTCGATCAGCTGCTTGAAGGCGCCGATCAACTCGGCGCCGAGCGCGCCGTCGATGGCGCGGTGATCGCAGGACAAGGTCACGCTCATCATGTGCGCGATCTCGATCTTGCCGCCGCGCACCACGGGACGTTCCTCGCTGGTGCCGACCGCGAGGATGGTCGCATGCGGCGGGTTGATCACGGCGGTGAAGTGGCTGATGCCGTACATGCCGAGGTTGGAGACCGCCGTGGTGCCGCCCTGATATTCCTCGGGCTTCAATTTGCGGGATCGTGCGCGCGCGGCAAAATCCTTCATCTCGTTGGAGATGGTCGAGAGCGTCTTGGTCTCGGCCTTGCGGATGATCGGCGTGATCAGGCCGCCGGGCATCGCGACGGCAACACCGACGTCGGAATGGTGATGCTTGACCATGCCGCTTTCGGTCCAGCTGACGTTGCAGTTCGGGATCCTCTGCAGCGCCACCGCCATCGCCTTGATGACGAAGTCGTTGACCGAGATCTTGTAGAGCGGCTTCTTCTCATTGTCCTTCGGCGCGGCAGCGTTGATCTCCTCGCGCGCGGCGAGCAGCTTGCCGATGTCGCAGTCGATGGTGAGGTAGAAGTGCGGGACGTTCTGGATCGACGCGGTCAGGCGCTGCGCAATGGTGCGGCGCATGCCGTCATGCGGGACAATGTCGTAGGAGCCGGGCTCGAACAGCGACAGGATCTGCTTGTCGGACATGGTCGGCGCGATCGAAGGCGCGGGCGACGGAGCAGCAGCAGGGGCCTTGAGGCCCTTGCCCGATTTGGCCTGCTCGACGTCGCGGGCGACGACGCGGCCATGCGGGCCGGTACCTGCAATCATCGAGACATCGATGCCGGCGTCCTTGGCCAGGCGCCGCGCCAGCGGAGACGAGAACACGCGGCCACCATGGCCGTTGCTTTGCGCAGCCGGCGCTGCCGCCTGCGGCGCAGGTGCAGCCGCGGGCGCCGGAGCGGTCTTGGGCGCAGCAGGCGCAGGAGCCGGTGCAGTAGCAGGTGCTTCAGCCGCTTTCGGCGGCGCGGCCGAGGCGCTGGGCTTGGCGCTGCCTGCCGCCTTCACGTCCTCGCCTTCGCCGGCGAGCACGGCGATCACGTCGTTGACCGGGACATCCTGGGTGCCCTCGGGTACCAGGATCTTGGCGATCGTGCCCTCGTCGATCGCCTCGACTTCCATGGTCGCCTTGTCGGTCTCGATTTCGGCGATGACGTCGCCGGATTTGACCTTGTCGCCTTCCTTCTTCAGCCACTTGGCGAGGTTGCCCTTCTCCATCGTCGGCGAGAGAGCGGGCATCAGGATGTTGATGGGCATGCTGACCTCAAGAAGAACTTTGCAAAACGTCGTCTTTCGACAGCGAAGACGAACGGACCAGGTTTTAGTTGCCGATGTCGCCCTGCCACAGGCGCTCATTGGCAGGGATGGAACGCCAATTCTTCATCATCGTGATGGAGCTGTCGTCGGCAAGGTCGATCCAGGGAATGCCGAACTTGTCGAGAATGTCCTTGGAGCCTTCGAAGGTGACGGATTCCCCGATCACCACCAGCTTGACCCTGAACAGCCCGAGCGCGCCCGCGCACATCGAGCATGGCGACAGCGTCGTGTACATGACCGTGTCGTGGAACGAGATCGCGCCGGCTTCGCGCAGGCAGCTCATCTCGCCGTGCAGGATCGGATTGTTCTCCTGCACGCGGTTGTTGTGGCCGCGGGCGATGATCTTGTTATCACGCGTCAGCACCGCGCCGATCGGCAAGCCGCCCTGCGCGATCGAGGTCTCCGCCTCGCGGATCGCCTCGAGCATGAAATCGTAATGATAGGATTCGATCGCCATGGTCAGTGTCCTTTGCCGCGCGGCGTCGTCGTGCCGGTGTCGGTGGGACGCTCGATCTCGGCCTGGAACATGTCGAGGATCCGGTTCAACGCGTCCTCCTCGGTGTATTCGCTCTCGCGCGCATAGGCGCGCGCGGCATGGCGGGCGAGATCGACGAGCAGGAGGCCCCACATGTCGGGTTCCTCGAAGGCGCGCTGGAACGCCATCGACAGCCCGCCGTCCAGCACGAACACGCGCAGGATCTCGACCGCGTCCTCGCGGTCCATGACGTCGGGTGGCAGTGGCTGCTCCTTGGGGCCCGCCATGATCTACCTGTAGCAGACGGCTTTGGCGGCCTCGACGACTTCCGCCGCCGACGGCAGCGCGAGCTTCTCCAGGTTCGCGGCATAGGGCATCGGGACATCCTTGCCGGAGACGCGCGCGACCGGCGCATCCAGATAGTCGAAGGCGTTCTCCATGATCCGCGCGGCGATCTCGGCGCCGACGCCGCTCTGCGCCCAGCCCTCTTCCACCGTCACGGCGCGGCCGGTCTTCTTGACCGAATTGACGATGGTCTCGGTGTCCATCGGGCGCAGCGTGCGCAGGTCGATCACCTCGGCCTCGATGCCGTCCTTGGCGAGCTCGTCGGCGGCCTTGAGCGCATAGGTCATGCCGTTCGACCAGGAGATGATGGTGACGTGGCTGCCGGAACGCACGATGCGCGCCTTGCCGATCGGGATGATGAAATCATCCAGCTTGGGCACTTCGCCGGTGTGACCGTAGAGCACCTCGTTCTCGAGGAAGATCACCGGATTGGGATCGCGGATCGCGGCCTTGAGCAGGCCCTTGGCGTCGGCTGCCGAATACGGCGCGACCACCTTCAGGCCCGGAATGTGCGAGTACCAGGACGAGTAATCCTGGCTGTGCTGGGCGGCGACGCGCGCGGCCGCGCCGTTGGGTCCGCGGAACACGATCGAGCAGCCCATCTGGCCGCCGGACATGTAGAGCGTCTTGGCCGCGGAGTTGATGATCTGGTCGATCGCCTGCATGGCGAAATTGAAGGTCATGAACTCGACGATGGGCTTCAGGCCGGTCATCGCGGCACCGACGCCGACGCCAGCAAAGCCGTGCTCGGTGATCGGGGTGTCGATGACGCGCTTGGCGCCGAATTCCTGGAGCAGGCCCTGGGTCACCTTGTAAGCACCCTGATACTCGGCGACCTCTTCGCCCATCACGAAGACGTCGGCATCGCGGCGCATCTCTTCGGCCATGGCGTCGCGCAGCGCTTCGCGGATGGTCTGCGTCACCATCTCGGTACCGGCGGGCACTTCCGGATCCGGCTCGGCAACGGCCTGCGGGGCAGAAGGCGCGGCCTTTGGCTGCGGCGCCTCGGCCTTGGCGGCGGCAGGCGGCGCCGACTCGGCAGCTTTCTCCTGCTTGGCCGGCGCGGACGCCTTGCCGAGATCAGCGGCGCTCTCCCCGTCGGCGAGAATGGTGGCGATCGGCGTGTTCACCGCAACGTCGGCGGTACCCTCGGGGATCAGGATCTTGCCGAGCGTGCCCTCGTCGGTCGCCTCGACCTCCATGGTCGCCTTGTCGGTCTCGATCTCGGCGATGACGTCGCCGGACTTGATCGTCTCGCCCTCTTTCTTCAGCCATTTGGCGAGGTTGCCCTTCTCCATCGTGGGCGACAGCGCGGGCATCAGCACTTGAATTGGCATATTGGCTCCAAAAGAAAGCTTGCGCGCGTTCAGCGGTAAACGTCGGTCCAGAGCTCGGCGGCATCCGGCTCGGGATCGTGCTGGGCGAAATCGGCGGCGGCGTTGACGATGTCGCGCACTTCGGCGTCGATCGCCTTCAGATCCTGCTCGCTGACCTTCGCCGCCAGGAGGCGGTTGCGCACCTGCTCGATCGGATCCTGGTCGTGGCGGACCTTCTCGACCTCCTCGCGCGTGCGATATTTTGCAGGGTCGGACATCGAATGACCGCGATAGCGGTAGGTCTGCATCTCCAGGATGAAGGGACCCTTGCCGGCGCGGCACCAGGCCGCCGCCTCCTCGCCTGCCGCCTTCACGGCACGGACGTCCATGCCGTCGACCTGCTTGCCGGGGATGTTGAAGGAGACGCCGCGCCTGGAAAAATCCTGCTGCGCCGAGGCGCGCGAGACCGATGTGCCCATGGCGTAGCGGTTGTTCTCGATGACGTAGATCACCGGCAGCTTCCAGAGCTCCGCCATGTTGAAGCTCTCATAGACCTGGCCCTGATTGGCCGCGCCGTCGCCGAAATAGGTGACGCTGACATTGTCGTTGCTGCGATAGTGATTGGCAAAGGCAAGACCGGTGCCGAGCGAAACCTGGGCGCCGACGATGCCGTGGCCGCCGTAGAAGTGCTTCTCCTTGCTGAACATGTGCATGGAGCCGCCCTTGCCCTTGGAATAGCCGCCGCGGCGGCCCGTAAGCTCGGCCATGACGCCGTTGGCATCCATGCCGGTGGCAAGCATGTGGCCGTGATCGCGATAGCCGGTAATGACCTGGTCGCCCTGCTTCAGCGCCATCTGCATGCCGACCACCACGGCCTCCTGGCCGATATAAAGGTGACAGAAGCCGCCGATCGCGCCCATGCCGTAGAGTTGGCCTGCCTTTTCCTCGAACCTGCGGATCAGGAGCATGTCGCGGAGCGCCTTGAGCTCCTGCTCCCTGGTGAATTCCGGAGGCGAACCGCCGTCGGTCTTGTCCTGTGGAGGGCTTGCGGCGGCTTTCTTGGGGGCGGCCATGGGAATTCCGGGTCAGAGAAAACTTTCGCCCTCTCTAACCCAAGTCAATCGCGTGCGAAAGCACCGCGGCGGCATGGCACGACTTTCATTATGCCGCACTGCAATGTGATCGAAATATTGCAAAATCTTTGGCGCCGATCGGGCAACAAATCTATGCACGCGCGGGTGCGCGCGGATTCGTGAGCGGACGGCGCCGAACTGACGCCGTCCGCTCCGCCTGCTCGATCAGAAGAAGCCGAGCTTCTTCGGGCTATAGCTGACCAGGAGGTTCTTGGTCTGCTGATAGTGATCGAGCATCATCTTGTGGGTCTCGCGCCCGACACCCGACTGCTTGTAGCCGCCGAAGGCCGCATGGGCTGGATAGGCATGGTAGCAGTTGGTCCAGACCCGGCCGGCCTGGATCTCCCGGCCGAAGCGGTAGCAGCGGTTGGCGTCACGGCTCCAGACGCCGGCACCCAGGCCGTAGAGCGTGTCGTTGGCAATCGCGAGCGCTTCCTCGTCGGTCCTGAAGGTCGTGACCGAGACGACGGGACCGAAAATCTCCTCCTGGAAGATTCGCATCCTGTTGTGGCCCTCGAACACGGTCGGCTGGACGTAGAAGCCGCCGGCGAGATCGCCCGCGAGCTCGGCACGGCCGCCGCCGGCCAGCACCTTGGCGCCCTCCTCCTTGCCAATGTCGATATAGGAGAGGATCTTGGACAGCTGCTCGCTGGATGCCTGCGCACCGATCATGGTCGTGGGATCGCGCGGATCGCCCTGCTTGATCGCGGCGACGCGCTTCAGCGCCCGCTCCATGAAGCGGTCATAGATATCCGCGTGGACCAGCGCCCGGCTCGGACAGGTGCAGACCTCGCCCTGGTTCAGCGCGAACATGACGAAACCTTCGATGGCCTTGTCGAAGAAGTCGTCGTCTTCGGCGATGACGTCCTTGAAGAAGATGTTCGGCGACTTGCCGCCGAGTTCAAGCGTAACAGGAATGAGGTTCTGGCTGGCGTACTGCATGATCAGCCGGCCCGTCGTGGTCTCGCCGGTGAAGGCGATCTTGGCGATGCGCGGGCTGGATGCCAGCGGCTTGCCAGCCTCGAGGCCAAAGCCGTTGACGATATTGAGGACACCGGGCGGCAGGATATCCGCGATGATCTCGGCCCAGACCATGATCGAGGCCGGGGTCTGCTCGGCGGGCTTGAGCACGACGCAATTGCCGGCGGCAAGCGCCGGGGCGAGCTTCCAGCAGGCCATCAGCAGCGGGAAGTTCCAGGGGATGATCTGGCCGACCACGCCGAGCGGCTCGTGGAAATGATAGGCGATGGTGTCGTGGTCGATCTCGCCGATCGAGCCTTCCTCGGCGCGGACGACGCCGGCGAAATAGCGGAAGTGATCGATCGCGAGCGGCAGGTCGGCGGCGCGGGTCTCGCGGATCGGCTTGCCGTTGTCCCAAGTCTCGGCAATCGCAAGGCGCTCGAGATTCTCCTCCATGCGGTCGGCAATCCGGTTCAGGATCGCGGCACGCTCGGCGACGCTGGTGCGGCCCCAGGCGGCCTTGGCGGCGTGCGCCGCGTCGAGCGCCGCCTCGACGTCCTGCGCGTCGGATCGCACGATCTTGCAGACGATCTGGCCGGTCACCGGCGAGGCATTGTCGAAATATTTGCCGGAGATCGGCGCCACGAACTTGCCGCCGATGAAATTGTCGTAGCGTTCGGCAAAAGGCACTTTGGTGACGCTGAGGAATTCCACCTTGTTCATTGATCACTCCCGATGTTTGTGCTTGCGCAATTCGTCGCCTGGTCGCGACTTGCGCCGACGATGTCGCGGGAGGTGTTTTCTGTCAGCCCGGGCGGGAGCGATGGTGGGGCGGACCTGTCGCAGTTCTGCGACAGTCGTGGCGCGGCGCCGCTCTCGTGTCCCGGCCGCGCTGCAACGCTCTTAGCGTTGCTGCGCCGAGCCGGATCCAGAAGGCGGCACGGGAGAATGCGGCAATATGGGCCCCGGCTCAGCAGCGCACCGCGTCGCAAGAGCGACGCGCTGCGCTGCGTCCGGCGCACGAGACCTGCGTTTCGAGCAAGCAGCACGGCTCAGTGGTTCAGCTCGAACCGCTTGAGCTTCCTGTGCAGCGTGGCGCGGCTGACGCCGAGGGCCTTGGCGGCTGCCGACACATTGCCGCCGGCGCGAAGCAGCGCCCGCTGCAACACGGCGCGCTGGCCGCCGGCAAGGTGATCGCGTGCGGTATCACCGCCGAGAAGGTCGGCGGCAGGCACCGGCTGCAAGGCCCGGCCGGGCGCGATTCCGAGCGCCGCCCGGGCGGAGCGGGTCGCGCCAATCACGAGATCGTCCGTATCGACCGCAACGAGGCCGCTGCAACTTCCGTCCGCAGCTTGCGTCAGCACGATGCGGGCGTCGGCAAAAGCCTTTCGAAACAGGTCGGCCTCGATACGCTTGGCCGCCTCGCCCGTCGCGAGTGCGATCAGGCTGGCGAAGGCGTCGGTGCGGTCGGCGCGGCAGGAGGAGACGTCGAGCACGCCCGCGAGCGCCGCCTCATGATCGTAGATCGGAACGGCGGTGCAGCTCAGAAGCGTATTGCGGGCAAAGAAATGCTGGTCGCGATCGATCGTCAGCGGACGCTGCTCGACGAGGCAGGTGCCGATGCCGTTGGTGCCCTCGTGCTCCTCGCTCCAGAGCGCACCGGTCCACAGCCCCCAGGACTGAAACGTCGCGTCATCCGCCACCGTGCCGCGGCGATCGACCGGCACGCCCTCGCCGTCAGCGAGCAGCACGCAGCAGCCCGCGGCGCCGACGGCCTGATAAAGCCGGTCCATGGCGCCCTGCGCGGCCGCCAGAAGCGGCGCGATGCGCTCGCGCGCCTGCTGCAGCTCGGTCTCGGTCAGCCGCATCGGCGCGGCGTGGCCGCCGGGATCGAGATGATGCAATCGGGAGGAACGGCGCCACGAGGCCACGAGCGCGGACCGAGCCGCCTGGCCTGACGCGATAGCGGCCTCGACACGGGCCGCGTGATGCCGGGGCATTGGCCCATTCATCACGGTTTCCTCCAGATTTTAATTGTAGGACGCGCCGGTGCTCCCCGGTTGATCTGCGTCAACTTCAGCGAGCGCCAGCAAAGGCATGAGCCCGCCGCGGCGCCGCCGTCAAGGCAATTGCCCGGTTTCAAGGTTACGACCTTCGCAGGAGGCAACGGCTAGCTTGGCCGGATTTCAGCAGCAATGTTGCGTTCCGCTTTCGAAAGCTGCGGAAAACGCTACTTCGCCGGGATCATCCGAACGAGATCGCGCGGATTGACATAGTCGAGCTGGAAGCGCGCCCGCTCGTCCAGCATGTCCGGGTCGATCCGCTGGGACCGCAGCAGCGACACCCGCTGCTCGCTCCTGGCATGCTCGCGCTTGAGCTGGGCCAGCTCGCTGGTCAGCGCGATGATCTCCTGGTCGAGCTCCTGGCGGGCGTTGAGGCCGTATTTGCCGGTATAAGCGTTGACGCCGAAATAGCCGACGATCGCCGCCGCCATCGCATAGAGAGCAAGACCGGTCAGGATCGATTTCAGGCGCGCGCGTGAGACCATCCCGGGATGATGGGACAGGTTGGTTAAGGGAGTGCTAATTCCACGCCATCGCCTACCCAAGCTTCATGGTCAGGAGCGGGTCCGATGGTGGCGCAGCAAACCTAACTCAGGCAGTTCCTGCGATATTCTGCCGGCGTGATGTTCAGGTGTCTGCGAAAGATCCGGTTGAGATGGCTCTGATCGGAAAATCCGCTCAAGAGCGCAATCTCCTTCAGAGCGAGCCGGTCCTTGCGCAGGTGTTGGCACGCGCGCTGCACCTTGCGGCTCAGCACATAGGCATGCGGCCGCATGCCGTAGTGCACCTGGAATTTGCGCGCAAACTGCACCGGCGTGCAGTTGCAGATATTGGCGAGTTCCTCGAGCGTGATGTTCCTCGAGATGTTCTGCTCGATATAGTCCTCGATCAACCGCGCATGGGCTGGCCTGAAGCGCCCCTGTGCACAGGGCATCCTGAATTGCACGGAGGCGTATCTTCGCAGGAGGTGCACGCTCGCCTGAAGTGCCAGCGCGTCATAGCAGAGCCGCCCGCCCGGAGCTCCTTCGGACACCTCCTGCACCATGCGGTCGCCGATCCAGGTCAGCACCGGGTCCTCGATCCTGAGCAGGTCGTGAAGCTCGATGCCTTCCGGATCGCGGTCGAACGCTTCGCTCGCAGTCTTCGCCATCAAAGTCGGAGAAATGTAGAAGTGGCTGACCTCGATGTCGTGGCTCCAGCGCCAGTTCGAAGGCTCCGCACGCGTCAGCAGTGTCGTGACGCCGCGGCCGACATGATCCTGCTTCCAGAAGCCGGTCACGCGGCGATTCATAGACGTCGTGCCTTCACGGTACACGACGATGAGGAAGTTCTCGTTTGGTGGGACCCAGATGTCGGATGGCGCATAGCGGAAGACACGCAACCGAAAGTCGGATTTGCCCACCGCCGAACTGTCCAGCATCAGCTCGCCGGGCGCGTAGCGTGGCAGCTCCTCGACCGTGATGAATTGGCCCATCGCGCGAGCCTCCTCCTTGGGATTTTGTGGCGCGGTTGATTTGCTTCCGCTTCTCATTGGCCGAACGGCAGGACGGGAGCATAAGCCGGTTTTGCAGTTTGCCAAGCGAACTGTGTCGAGATCCGGCGCCGGGCTCCGTTCAAAGGATTGTCGATTCCGTTCAAGCCCCAAGGCTCGGCCGCCTCATAGCCTTGCTCGCGTTCCAGGCAGAGCAGGAGAAGCGGCGGAACAGCCGCGGGCCAAACGAGCCCATTCCATCGCTCTGCCGGGACCGAAAATGACGCGATGCACCAGCGTCCGATGATCTCACGGACGGGGGAAGGTCGCGTGCGCTCTGAAAACGTGAGGAGGAACGAATATGGAAACCGCAAGCAAGACCAATGGAAGCAACGGCGCGCGTGCGACGGCCAGGCTCGATGCGCTCGTGGTGGGAGCAGGCGTTGCCGGGCTCTATCAACTCTATCGTTTGCGCGAGCAGGGATTGAGTGTCAGGGCGATCGACGCGGCGTCCGGCGTCGGCGGCACATGGTACTGGAACCGCTATCCCGGCGCGCGCTTCGACTCGGAGGCCTACATCTACCAATACTTGTTCTCCGAGGAGCTCTACAAGGGATGGAGCTGGAGCGAAAAATTCCCGGGCCAGCCGGAAATCGAACGTTGGCTCAACTACGTCGCCGACCGTCTCGATCTCCGCAAGGACATCCAGTTCAACACGACGGTCAAGAGCGCCCATTTCAACGAAGCAACACAGCGCTGGCTGGTCACGACCGACGGGGGCGACGTGATCGACACCCAGTTCCTGGTCACCTGCTGCGGCATGCTCTCGGCCCCCTACGTGTCGTTTCCGGGCCAGGAGACTTTCAAGGGACGCCTGTTCCACACGGCGCGCTGGCCGAAGCAGCCGGTCGACCTCGCGGGCAAGCGCGTCGGCATCATCGGCAACGGCGCAACCGGCATCCAGGTCATCCAGACGATCGCGGGTGATGTCCGCCATCTCAAGGCCTTCGTCCGTACACCGCAATACATCATCCCGATGAAGAATCCCAAATACAGCGCGGCGGATGCGCAGGCCTACAAGTCCAAATTCGAGCACTTCAAGCAGCGATTGCCGCACACCTTCACGGGTTTCGAGTATGACTTCGAGCATGCGTGGGCCGGCCTGTCGCCCGAGAAACGCCGCGAGGTGATCGAGGATTGCTGGAATGACGGCTCGCTGAAGCTATGGATCTCGTCCTTCGCCGAGCTGTTCTTCGAGGAGGCGGTCAACGCCGAAATCTCGGAATTCGTCCGCGAGAAGATGCGTGAGCGGCTCAAGGATCCGAAGCTGTGCGATCTCCTGATCCCCGCGGACTATGGTTTCGGGACGCACAGGGTGCCGCTCGAGCAGAACTTCCTCGAGGCTTTCCATCGGCCCAATGTCGAGATCGTCAGCGTCAAGAACAATCCGATCGAACGCGTGACGCCAAACGGCATCCAGACCGCGGACGGCACGGTCCACGAGCTCGACATCATCATTCTCGCAACCGGCTTCGACGCCGGTACCGGCGCCCTGACGCGCATCGACATCAGAGGACGGGGCGGACGATCGCTCAGAGAGGACTGGGCCAGGGACATTCGCACGACGATGGGCCTGCAGGTTCACGGTTATCCCAACCTGTTCACGACCGCCGTGCCGCTCGCCCCATCAGCAGCGCTGTGCAACATGACGACGTGCCTGCAGCAGCAGGTCGAATGGATCGACAACTGCATCAGGTACATGCGGGCCAAGGACCTGAAGGTGATCGAGCCGACCAAGGACGCGGAAGACGGCTGGGTGGCGCATCACGACGAGATCGCCAACGCAACGCTGATCGCGAAGACCAATTCCTGGTACCTGGGCTCGAACGTCGAAGGCAAGCCGCGCCGCGTTCTCTCCTATTGCGGCGGCGTCGGCGCCTATCGCCAGAAATGCGACGAGGTGGCGGCGAGCGGCTACCAGGGCTTCGCCATGAACTGAGCGCGCGAAACGCATCGACCAGATAATTCCAATCCAGACGGGAGGACGATCATGATCATGAATTTTGGCGCAACAGCAGACGCCGTTCTCGACGGCGTCGTTACCTCGACGCCGCGCGTGCCGGGCGTCGTCGCGATGGTGACGAACCGCTATCGCAACATCTACGAGGGCGCGGCCGGCAAGCGCCGTCTCGATTCCGCGGCCGACATGACGACCGACAGCATCTTCGCCATCTTCTCGACGACCAAGGCGATTACCGGTACGGCCGTCCTGCAACTCGTCGAGGAAGGCAAGCTCGATCTCGACGCGCCCGCGAAGCGATACGCCCCCGAGATCGGCAAGCTCCAGGTGATCGATGGCTTCGACGATAAGGGCGAGCCGGTCCTGCGTCCGCCGAAGCGCGATATCACCACGCGCATGCTGATGACGCACACGGCGGGACTGAGCTACGATTTCATCAACCACACCTATAATCGCCTGGCCCAGGAAAAGGGTCAGCCCAGCGTGATCACTGCGACCAAGGCCTGCCTGATGACCCCGCTCCTGTTCGATCCGGGCGAGCGGTGGGACTATGGAACGAATCTCGATTGGTGCGGCCAGATCGTCGAAGCCATCACGGACCGACGGCTCGGTGACGTCTTCAAGACGCGCATCTTCGAACCGCTCGGAATCAAGGACATGACCTTCGAACTGACGGATGCCATGCGCCATCGGCTGGCCGGTATCCACGCGCGAAATGCCGACGGCTCGCTGACGCCGATGGATTTCGAACTGCCGGCCAAGCCCGAAATTCATATGGGCGGTCACGGTCTCTACGGCACCATCGGCGATTACATGCGCTTCATTCGCATGTGGCTGAATGACGGCGTGGGCGAGCACGGTCGCGTGCTCAAGGCCGAAACCGTGCGCATGGCGGAAAAGAACCATCTCGGCGACAAGAAGGTCACGCCGATCACCGGCGTCATTCCCGCGCTGTGCAACGACGCGGAGTTCTTCCCGGGCCAGTCCAAGTCGTGGGCGCTGAGCTTCATGATCAACGACGAGGAAGCTCCGACGGGACGTCCGGCCGGCGCGCTGGGCTGGGCCGGCCTCGCCAACCTGTTCTACTGGATCGACCGGCAGAACGGGGTCGGCGGGTTCTGGGCCACCCAGATTCTCCCCTTCGGCGATCCAACGTCGTTCATCGGCTACATGAACTTCGAGACGGCGTTCTATCAGAGCCTGAGGCAGCGCATGGCAAGTTAGACTTGCGCTCTCGAAGGTCCAATCGGACAGGCCGATCATTTGATCGGCCTGTCCCTCAGATTGCAGAGCTGCTGTCTGGCCGCCGGGTCGTTCGGCCTCAGCCCTGATTCTTCGCTACATGCGCGGCGAAGGCGTCGATGAATTGCTGCAGCACCGTCTTGAGGGAGTCCTTGGTCAGATTGCCGTCCGCGTCGAAGGCGTCGCCGACGCCACTGAGGTAGATTTCCGGCTGCTGGAGAACCGGACCGGAAATGCCCGGCAGAATGTTCTGCAGATGCTTGGCCGCGCTGACGCCGCCGAGCAGCCCGGGCGAGTTGGAGATGATGCCGACCGGCTTGCCGAGGAACGAGCTCTTGCCATAGGGCCGCGAGGCGACGTCGATGGCATTCTTCAGAACGCCCGGGATCGATCGGTTGTATTCGGGCGTGACGAACAGGACGCCGTTCGACTTCTGGAGCTTCTCGCGGAAGGCGAGCCAGTCCGCGGGCGGCGCGCCCTCGAGGTCCTGGTTGAAGAACGAAATGCCTGCCGGCGTGACGACCTCGAGCTTGAGCGATCCAGGCGCCAGCTTGGCGAGCGCATTGGCGATCTTGAGCGAGAAGCTGTTGTTGCGCAGACTGCCGGCGATCGTGACGATGTTGTAGGCCATGGAATGTCCTCGAGGGCTTGAGCGGGAGTGCCGTCCCGGCACTTAAGCCAACCGGACCGATGGATGCAAGTGCATGAATTGGTCGGATTTGGAAACGCTGCGTTTCGCGAATGCGGCCCAAACAAATCGGACCGCCAAGCGGCGGCCCGATGGTTCGCGCAAACGTCGCGTGCAAATCAGATCGTCGGATTCCACGCCGACGGGATCAGGCGATATTTGGCGCCGTCCTTCTCGACATGGCCGACCGAGGGAAAGGCGAAGTGAAAGCCGATCACGGTCGCCTTTTCTGCTGCCGCCATGTCGTAGAACTTGTGGCGCGTCGCCTGCGCCATCGCGGCGTCGTTGTCGAACACCACGTGCCAGTCCGGATTGCGCAGGAAGAACTCCGGAATGTTGGTGACATCGGACTGGATCAGCACCTTGGCGTCGCCCGAGGCGACTGCGAAGGAGGTGTGCCCGGGCGTGTGGCCGGGTGTCGCGATGGAGGTGATGCCGGGCGCGACCTCCTTGCCCCACTCGTACTTCGTCAACTTGGACTCGAGGCCGGCGAAGGTCTTCTTCACGTTGGCGAAGTAGTTCTTCATCATCGGATTGGCCTCGGCCTTGGCGGCGTTGTCCTCGCTGGTCCAGAACTCCCAGTCCTTGCCCGGCACCATGATCTCCGCATTCGGGAAGGCCAGCGCGCCGTCGGCCAAACGGATGCCGTTGGTATGGTCGGGGTGTAGATGCGACAGCAGCACGACGTCGACGTTCTTGGGGGCGACGCCGGCGGCCTGAAGGTTTTGCAGCGTGCGGCCGACCGCGCCCTTGCTGGCCTCGAAATTCGCAATGCCATTGCCGGTGTCGATCAGGACCAGCTTGGAGCCGGTGTTGATGAGCTGCGGATTGAACGGCACCGTGACCATGCCCTTCGGCATGTAGGCCGCCTCGCCGGCCGCGAGCGCCTCCTCCTTCGGAATGTTGACGACGAACTTGTCCGGCATCGGGAAGGTGCGCGCGCCGTCGTTGATCGAGGTGCACTCGAAGCTGCCGACCTTGTAGCGATAGAAGCCCGGCGCCTGCGTCCCGGCTTGCGGGGCTGAGGCATTCGCGGCGATGGGCCCGAACCCGGTGACAGCCGCCGCGCCCATGGCGGCGGCGCCGGTGAGCAGGTGACGGCGATTGAGATCGGTCATGGAATGTCCCTTCTGAGCGCCTTGCGGTTCTTCCGCTTGAAACGGCGGCGGAATAATCCCCCGCGTCGCTCAGAAGGCAAGACCCTCTTTCGGTGACGTGCCGTCGCACGTCATGATTATTTATTTGGGTTGATGAGGAATTTTTCGCCGGTGGCGCGTTTGGCGTAAATCGCGATGTTGGCGGGATCGAGCACCTCGGGAAGCGACACCACCTTGGTGTAATGACTGGCGAAGGTGGTCTTGAGCTCGGATGCCACGCGCTGGCGCAGGCGCCCGATCTCGGCCGGGCCGATGTTCTGAAGGAACGGCGTGAGCAGCCAACCGCCGACACCCCAGCTCAGCCCGAACGAGCGGTTCAGCTCCGTCGGCCGGGTGTCGAGGCTGCCATAGATGTAGACCTGCTTGTACACGTTGGAGCCGTAACGGCTGTACTCCTTCGCGGTCTTGTTGGCCGCGATTTCCATCGCGGTCAGGATCTGGCTCGCCAGCTTGCCGCCGCCGATCGCATCAAAGGCGATGGTGGCGCCGGTCTCGACCAGCGCGTTGGTGAGGTCGTCCATGAAATCAGGCGCGCTGGAATCCACGACGTGCTTGGCGCCGATCTTGTGAAGGATGTCGGCCTGCTCCTTGCTGCGGACGATGTTGACGAGACCGATGCCGTCCTTGATGCAGATCTTGTTGAGCATCTGGCCGAGATTGGAGGCGGCGGCCGTGTGCACGAGCGCCTTGTGGTTCTCCCGCCGCATCGTCTCGGTCATGCCGAGCGCCGTCAGCGGATTGACGAACCAGGAGGCACCGTCCGCGGCCGTGGTGCCCGCCGGCAGCTCCATGACGTCGCGGACCTTGAGCACGCGGTATTGCGTGTACATCGCACCGCCGATCATCGACACCGTCTTGCCCATCAGCGCCTTCGCCGCGTCCGACGATCCCGTTCCGATCACCGTGCCGGCCCCCTCGTTGCCGACCGGCAGCGACTGATCGAGCCGGGCTGCCATCATCCGCATCGCCGCTTCCGGCATCGTGGCGGTGATGACCGGCATCTCCTTGGTCCCGGAAGCCTTGGCGGCCGACATGTCGGCTGGCCCGATCAGAAGGCCGAGGTCGGAGGGGTTGATCGGCGAGGCTTCGACGCGGACCACGACCTCGTCGTCGGCCGGCTCCGGCGTCGGGATATTGACGAGGGACAATTCAAGCTCGCCGCTCTTCTTCAGCAGCGAACGCAATTGCAGTCCGGTCTTGCTGTCGCTCATGTCGATCCTCCCCTGTCCGTCTTTGCGCGGCGCCAGCTTACGCCAGCGCCTTCAGTGCCGCCCTGCCGCCGTAGAGCGCCTGCTTGCCGAGCTGCTGCTCGATGCGCAGGAGCTGGTTGTATTTGGCGGTGCGATCGGAACGTGCAAGGGAGCCGGTCTTGATCTGGCCGCAATTGGTGGCGACCGCGAGGTCGGCGATGGTGGAATCCTCGGTCTCGCCCGAGCGGTGCGACATCACCGAGGTGTAGCCCGCCTTGTGCGCCATTTCGACGGCGGCGAGCGTCTCGGTCAGCGTGCCGATCTGGTTGACCTTGATCAGGATCGAGTTGGCGCGGCCCGCCTTGATGCCTTCGGCAAGGCGCTTGACGTTGGTGACGAAGAGGTCGTCGCCGACCAGCTGGCACTTCTTGCCGATGAGGTCGGTGAGCTCCTTCCAGCCGTCCATGTCGTCTTCCGACATGCCGTCCTCGATGGTCACAATCGGATAGCGCGAGACCAGGTCTGCAAGATACTTCGCCTGCTCGGAGATCGAGCGGGTCTTGCCCTCGCCTTCATAGACATATTTGCCGTCCTTGAAGAACTCGGTCGAGGCGCAGTCGAGGCCGAGCACGATGTCGGTGCCCGCCTTGAAGCCGGCCTTGCCGATCGCGTTCATGACGAAGTCGAGCGCGGCATCCGCCGACGGCAGGTTCGGCGCGAAGCCACCCTCGTCGCCGACATTGGTGTTGTGGCCGGCTTTCTTCAGCTCCGACTTCAGCGTGTGGAACACCTCAGCGCCGTAACGCAGGCCCTCGGCAAAGCTCGACGCGCCGACCGGCAGGATCATGAATTCCTGGAAGTCGATCGGGTTGTCGGCATGCACGCCGCCGTTGATGATGTTCATCATCGGTACCGGCAACAGGCGCGCGGAGGTGCCGCCGACGTAACGGTAGAGCGGCATGTCCAGCGAGTTCGCGGCGGCCTTGGCGCAGGCGAGCGAGACGCCGAGGATGGCATTGGCGCCCAGCCGGCTCTTGTTCGGCGTGCCGTCGAGGTCGATCATGATCTGGTCGATCTGGGCCTGCTGCTCGACGTCGAGGCCGCTCAGGGCCTCGAAGATCTCGCCGTTGACGGCGCCGACCGCCTTGGAGACGCCCTTGCCGAGATAGCGGGCCTTGTCACCGTCGCGCAGTTCCACGGCCTCGTGGGCGCCGGTGGAGGCTCCCGACGGCACCGCAGCGCGGCCGAGCGCGCCGTCCTCCAGCACGACATCGACCTCGACGGTGGGATTGCCCCGGCTATCGAGGATTTCGCGGCCGATGATGTCGATGATGGCGGTCATGATGTCCACTTCCGTTCGTTAGAGCTGATCGGTGCCGCGGGTCTTACACGGGCCGCAAGCAAATGTGAACGCTTGGAAGAGCCGCTTCGACTGACGCATGAAGCGCCTCGGATTATGTTCGACCGCATCTGGTCCGCGTGCCCAACCTCAATCTGAAACAGTCGGGGTAACGCCATGAATCGCCGCCAGTTTCTTGCTTCGAGCGCCGCGCTGCTCATTGCCCGCCCAGGGTTTGCACAGGAAGCCCCGTTCCGGACAAAATACTATCCCATCAGCCCGGGCATCGGCCTGCATGATCTCACGCCCGCGCCTGATGGCGCGGTTTGGTTCACGGCGCAGGGCAAGGGCCTGCTCGGCAGGCTCGATCCCCGGGATGGCAGTTTCAAGACGGTCAGCCTCGGCCAGGGCGCAGCGCCGCATGGCGTGACCATCGGCCCCGATGGAGCGCCCTGGATCACCGAGGGCGGCCAGAACGCGATCGCGCGGGTCGACCCCACCGGTCTCAAGGTCACGCTGTTCCGCCTGCCGGAAAAGTTCGCCTACGCCAATCTCAACACCGGCGTGTTCGACAAGCAAGGCACCTACTGGTTTACCGGCCAGTCCGGCTATTACGGCCGGCTCGCGCCGAAGACTGGCGAAATGAATGTGTTCAAGGCGCCGAAGGGCATCGGTCCCTACGGCATCACGGTCACGCCGAAAGGCGAGGTCTGGTACGCCTCCCTCGCCGGCAGCCACATCGCGAGGATCGACCTCGCGAGCGGCAATGCGACCGTGGTCGAGCCGCCGACGCCGAACCAGGGTTCGCGGCGGGTCTGGTCGGATTCGAAGGGGCGGATCTGGGTCAGCGAGTGGAATAGCGGCCACGTCTCGGTGCACGATCCCGCCGATGGCTCCTGGAAGACATGGAAGCTGCCGGGCGAGCGTCCCCGCGCTTACGCCGTCTATGTCGACGACAAGGACAAGGTCTGGCTCACGGATTTCTCCGCCAACGCCATCGTGCGCTTTGATCCCACCACCGAGCGGTTCAACGTGTTCGCCAGCGACAAGGCCAACGCCAATGTGCGCCAGCTCGATGGCAGGCCGGGCGAGCTGTGGGGCTGCGAGTCCGGCAACGACCGGATCGTCATGATCCAGACGACCGCGCACGGTTGACGACAGCGGCATTTGCGTCCATCCCGGCACCCGAAACAGGATGTGACGACGATGGCGAAGAAATCCCTCCAGCTCGGCCGGGCGGTCGAGTGGCCGCATACGCCGGAAGAAGCCCAGCTCGACCGCGTGCCCAATCCGCAAAAGGGCACCGATTATCTGGTGCGCTTCACGGTGCCGGAATTCACCTCGCTCTGCCCGGTCACGGGCCAGCCTGACTTCGCGCATCTGATGATCGACTACGCGCCGGGTGCGTGGCTGCTGGAGTCGAAGTCCCTCAAGCTCTACATCGCCAGTTTCCGCAACCACGGCGCGTTCCACGAGGACTGCACCGTGATGATCGGCAAGCGTATCGCCAGCGAGATCAAGCCGAAATGGCTGCGCATCGGAGGCTACTGGTATCCACGCGGCGGCATTCCGATCGACGTGTTCTGGCAGACCGGCCGCGTTCCGAAGGGCCTGTGGGTGCCGGAGCAGGGCGTCGCGCCCTATCGCGGGCGGGGCTAATAGGCACTCAGCAAGTCCACCTTGGCATTCGCCAGCACCAGCCGCCGCGCCAGGATGGCGGCGAGGTTGCGCATGATCTTCAGCGACGTTTCCGGGTGCAGCCGGCGATAATCGGCAAAGCTGTCCAGCGGCAATTCGAGGCAGGTAACGGGTGTGTCGGCGAAGACGTCGGCGCTGCGGCTTTGCTCCAGGATCGCCATCTCGCCGAATTCCATGCCGGGGCCGAGGGAAGCGAGCCGGACGCCGCTCGGCAGCTTCACGCTGACCATGCCGCTCTGGAGAAAGAACAGTGAATTGGCGGGCGCACCGGCAGCGACGATGCGCTGGCCGGCCGCGTAATGCCGCGTGGTCGACAGCTTAACGATGGCGGCGATCTCCTCGGCGTCGAGCTCGGCGAGCAGCGCCTGCTCGTGAAGATGCGCACTCTCCTTCACGTCGGTGAAGCCACCAAAGCGGTAGATCACCTGGTCCTCGGCCCATTCGATGGCGTCGTCGAGCAGCGTGAAGCGCCGCAGCCGACGCAAATCCGCCGCGCGGGCAGAGATCGCGCACCAGACCGCGGAGGTCTCCTCGAGGCCCGACAGAATCGTGGTGACGCCGCCATGACCGAGCGCTGTCAGCGTCTCGCCAAGCAACTCGGTGCCGGCCGCGGTGATGTCGGGCACGCGGCGGAAATCGATGATCAGAAGCGGTGCGCTCGGCGGCTCGCTGCTGAGCCTTCGGGTGACGTAGTCGATAGTGCCGAAATTCATCGCCCCGACCAGCTCGAGCACGCGGATGTCGCTGTGACGCTCGTCGAGGATCTGCTGCTCGTGCGGCTGACGGCTGCGGCGCGAGGAAATACCGTAAATGTCGTAATCCGCCATGATGCTGGTGCGGACATCGGCGTTGCGGTTGAGCATGTGCAGGTCGAACCGCGCCGAGAGCGCCTCGCACACTTTCAGACCACGCACGCTGTTGAAATGATTGTCGAGCAACGGCGAGAAGGTGCCGAGCCCGAGTTGCGAGGGCAGCGCCGCGACGATGCCGCCGCCGACGCCGCTCTTGGCGGGAATGCCGACGCGATAGGTCCACTCGCCGGCATAGTCGTACATGCCCGAGCTCGTCATCACCGACAGCGTGCGCGCAACGATGTGCGGCGTGATCACCTGTGCGCCCGTCACCGGATTGATGCCGCGGTTCGCAAGCGTTGCCGCCATCACCGCCAGATCGCGCGCGGTGACGAGGATGGCGCACTGGCGGAAATAAACGTCGAGCACGGCGTCGACGTCATCCGGCAGCACCGCGTAATTCCGAAGCAGCCAGGCAATGGCGCGGTTGCGATTGCCGGTCGCCGTCTCCGAGGCATGAACGGCCTCATCGACGCCGAGCTGGCGGCCCGCGAACTCGCTGAGCTTGGCCCGGACGCGCTCGAAGGCGCCCTTCCCGTCCACCTCGTAGATCAGGCCCGAGCAGGCGATCGCGCCGGCATTGACCATTGGGTTGAAGGGACGGTTGTCGTTGGTGAGCCGGATCGAATTGAACGCTTCGCCGCTCGGTTCGACCCCGATCGTGGCCGCGACACGCTCTTCGCCGACCATCTCCAACGCCAGCGCAAAGACGAACGCCTTCGACACCGACTGGATCGTGAACGGCACTGCGCTGTCGCCAACCTCATAGACATGGCCGTCGATGGTGACGAGCGCGATGCCGAAATGATCGGGGTTGGCGCGCTTCAGCTCGGGGATGTAGTCGGCAAGGTCGCCGGAATGATCGAGCCTGAACTCCTCGTGGCAATCGGTCAGGAAGCGGCGGAGCGGAGGCCTGGTCGGATACCCGGTCGATCCAGGCGTGCCTGCTGGGCTGGGCAAACGGTCGGGCTGCGCATCCACGGTCCACCTCGATTTGCCCGGATTAAAAGCAATTCGTGTGCCATGCATACGCGACTGACGGTGTCATGGTGAGGCGACAGCCCACTCCAGGGCCCCTGGACGTCAGCGCGCATCCGCCGGCGCGCGCTGCTTGAGCAGTCGGGCGCAGACGAGGCCCAGCACGACCATGATCGCGGCGCTCGCGAACAGCGTCGGCATCTTGCCGGCGTGCTGGAGCCCGAAGCCATAGGCGAGCGGCCCCACGGTCTGCCCCATGAAGAAGAAGAACGAATGCAGCGACAGCGCGGTGGCACGCGCCTCGACCGAAAGCTCGCTGGCAAAGACCTGGAGACAGCCATGGGCGATGTAGAACCCCCAGCCCATCACGACGAGGCTCAGCGCCTGAACCTCCCAGCGCGGACCGAAAGCCACGGCGACGAGCTGCGAGGCCACCAGCGCCATGCCCGCGATCATCATGCCCTTCACGCCCAGCCAAGGCAGCAGGCGCGACACCGTCAGCGTGTAGAACAGGCCGCCGACCGCAAAGCCGGCGATGACGATGCCGGCGATCGACAGCGAGGTCTGGCCGAGCTCGAACAGGAACGAAGCGATGTAGGGAAACAGGCCGAGCACGCAGCAACCTTCGATGAACACCGCCGAGTAGCAGACATAGGCGTTCGGATTGGTGAAGATGGTGCGATAGCCGGCCTTCAGCGCCGACAGGCTCGTCTTCGGCGGATGCTTGACCTTGGCGCCGCGGAAGCCGGCCGCAACGGCGATCGAGGCGACGATCACGAGCGCGCCGAGCACCGCCAGCACCCCACGCCAGCCGAGGAAATCGCCGATCAGGCCGGAAGCCGAGGCGCCAAGCAGATTGCCGGTCATGGCGCCGGCGAGCGTGCGGCTGATCGCGACCTGGCGTTTGTCGGGCCCGACGAGATCGCTTGTGAGGCTCAGCGCCACCGGAAACACGCCGCCGGAGCCGATGCCGGCGAGGATGCGGGTCGCGAATAAAACCGAGAACGAGGACGAGAGCGCGCCGAGGATGTTGGCAAGGCCGAGCAGCGCGAGGCAGCCGATCATCAGCCGCGTCTTCCCGAACAGATCGGCGGCGGCGCCGATGATCGGCTGGATGATCGAGAAGGTAAAAGCGAACACCGCGGCAAAGCCCGCGGCAGTGGCGATGCTGACGCCAAAATCCTCGGCGACGTGCGGCAGCACCGGATCGAGCGCGCGCGCCGACAGCGCTGCGGCGAAGCTTGCGCCTGATATGACGTAGAGCGCTGTCGGCAAGCCGTGATCGTGCGGCCGCGCCTCGCCTTCCTGCATCAGCGCGGATTCTTTGCGAGCGCGTCGAATGCCATCAGCCTGGCGATCAGCGCCTCGAACTCGCGTAGCGGCACCATGTTCGGTCCGTCCGAGGGCGCGCGGTCGGGATCAGGATGGGTCTCGATGAACACGCCGGCAACGCCGACCGCAACGGCCGCGCGTGCGAGCACCGGCACGAATTCGCGCTCGCCGCCCGAGGAGGTCCCCTTCCCGCCGGGCTGCTGCACCGAATGGGTGGCGTCGAAGATCACGGGCGCGCCGGTGGTACGCGCCAGGATCGGCAGCGCGCGCATGTCGGAGACGAGCGTGTTGTAGCCGAAGGACACGCCGCGCTCGGTGACCAGCACGTTGGGATTGTCGGCGCCGGTGATCTTGCTCACCACATTGGCCATGTCCCAGGGTGCCAGGAACTGACCCTTCTTGACGTTGACGACCTTGCCGGTTGCGGCCGCGGCGAGAAGGAGATCGGTCTGGCGGCACAGGAAGGCGGGGATCTGCAAGATGTCCACGGCCTGCGCCACCTCGGCGCATTGCGTGGCCTCGTGCACGTCGGTCAGCACCGGCAGGCCAAGCGCGGATCGGATCTCCGCGAAGATCGGCAGCGACTGGGCGAGACCAAGCCCGCGCGCCGCCGATGCGCTGGTGCGGTTGGCCTTGTCGAAGGAGGTCTTGTAGACGAGGCCGATGTTCAGCCGCGCGGCGATCTCCTTCAGCGCGGAGGCGACCTCCAGCGCATGCTGGCGGCTCTCGAGCTGGCACGGTCCGGCAATGACCGAGATCGGCAGATCATTGCCGAACTTGACCGTGCCAATGGTGACGACCGGCGCCGCTGAATTCGAAGAGCTCAAGACAAATCCCTCGTTTCGGCGCGACCATAGCCCTCACGAAGGTCGGATCAACCCTATTCGGTCCGGGCGGCCCGAATATCAGGGTTGCGCCGGCGCCGCCGGCGCCGCCCTTGCATCGGCAGGTTCCTACTTCACGGCCGAGAAGGCAGTCGGCGTCAGGAGCTGGCTGACGATATTGCCGACGATCTGGCCGTCGGCTTCACTCTCGGCGCGCGCTTTCATCCAGTCCGGATCGGTCATGAACTTGCCCCACTTCGTCTCGCGCTCGGCAAGCGACTCCCAGGCCAGGAAATAGGTCAGCTCCTGGTTCGATTCGCCGATCAGCGTCGTGAAGAACCCGGCCTGCTTGATGCCGTGCTTCTCCCAAAGCTTCAGCGTGACGGTCTCGAACCGCCTCAAGAGCGCCGGCAGGCGGCCGGGCACGCAGCGATAGACGCGCATTTCGTAGATCATTCATGTTCCTCCCTGAACAGGTCCGGCGGTTATAGCGGCTGGCCCCGACGGTGTCTTGAGCCCGGCCCGGCCGCCCCTGTGGCGTTCTGCGCATGGCTTGAGCTTCCGGCGCTGCATCAGACTCCCGCAATGCTGCCGCAATGATCGGGCCGCTAGAAAGGCTCAGTTGCGGTTCAGGTGCCTGTTACATGCGGATTTTGGTCGTCGAGGATGAAGCGGAGATGGCCGGTGCGCTGGCCTCGGCGCTGAAGCGCTACGACATGGTGGTGGACCATGCCCCGACGCTCGCCGAGGCGGAGGAGGCCATTTCCGCCGACGTCCATGCCGCCGTCCTGCTCGACCGCCAGCTTCCCGACGGCGATGGCCTTGCCCTGATCCCAAAGCTCCGCGCGCGCGCCGACGGCGTACCGATCATCGTCCTGACTGCGCGCGGGGAGCTCGCCGACCGCATCGCCGGGCTCGACGGCGGCGCCGACGACTATCTGGCAAAACCGTTTGCAGTCGAGGAGCTGCTGGCGCGGCTGCGCGCAGTGCTGCGGCGGCCCGCCGGCCTCTCCCCCGAAATCATCCGCGCGGGCCGCCTCGCCTTCGATGTCGGCCATCGCGAGGCCAGCATCGACGGCCAGCCGTTCGAGCTGCCGCGCCGCGAGCTCCTGGTGCTGGAAGCCTTGGTTCGTCGCATGGGCCGAACCGTACTGCGCTCGGCGCTGGAAGAGGCGGTCTACAATTTCGACGACGAGATCCAGTCGAACGCGCTCGACACGCATGTCTCGAGGCTGCGGCGAAAGCTCGCGGAAGCCGATGCGGGTATCGAGATCCACGGCATTCGCGGCGTTGGTTATCTGCTCAAGAAGTTGCCATGAGCAAGCACGACGATCCCTATTGCTTGCGCTCGCGGCTGAGCTGGCGCCTGCTCTCGCTTCAGGCCGCGATCCTGGTCGCGCTGGTTGCAATCGTCCTCGCCGGGCTTTGCGCCTCCGGCTTCGTGCTGGCCGAGAGGGACGAGGACCGAGTCATCGATGTCGTCCAGCGCGCGCTCACGCGCGACGCGCAAGGCGGATTGGCTTTGCGGCCGACGGCCGAGCTGAAACAGTTGCGGAGTGAGACGCCAGACCTCTGGTTCCTGGTGCGCGACCGGCTGGGGCGTTCGCTCAGCGAAGGCACCGTGCCGGCCGAATTCGCTACGATCGGCGGTGGTCTCGACCAGATCAGCCAGGCGCGGCTCGGCTGGCAGCTGCTCGAGGACGATCCGCGCAAGCCGGCGGCGCGGCTGAAGCGGGTCGACACCGACGCCGGCAATGTGCAGGTCATCACCGCAACGCAAGGACGTCTCACCGGCGCCAAGGCGCTGTTCACGACCTCACTCGCGTTCCTCGGCATTGCCCTGCCCGGCCTGCTGCTGATGGGAACGGCGACGTTCATCGCAACGCCGATGATCGTGCGGAGCACGTTCAGGGGGCTCGATTCCGCAGCGGACGAGGCACGGCGCATCGATATTCATCAGCGCGGCGCGCGGCTTCCGGTGGAGCGGATCCCGCTGGAGGTGCTGCCGCTCGTGACCGCGATCAACGACGCGCTGGCGCGGCTCGACCAGGGCTATACCCGCCACAGGCGCTTCGTTGCGGATGCGGCGCACGAGCTTCGCACACCGATCGCGATTCTGAACACGCGGCTGGAATCGCTTGCCCCAGGACCGGACAAGACCCGCCTGCTGGAAGATTCCGCACGGCTGGCGACGCTCGCCGACCAGCTGCTCGATATCCAGCGGCTCGACCATTGCTGCCATCCCTTCACCAGCGTCAATCTCGCCGCCGTTGCGCAAAGCGTCGCCGCCGACCTCGCGCCGCTGGCGATTGCCGCCGGCTACGAGCTGGCGCTTGATGCGCCGGCGACACCGGTCGAGACGACCGGCGATGCGGCAGCCCTTGAGCGCGCACTGACCAATCTCGTGCAGAATGCGATCCAGCACGGCCCTCGCCGCGGCGCGATCGGGATTCGCGTCAGCAGGCCCGCGACTATCGAGGTTACCGATGAAGGCCCCGGAATTCCTGCCGATCAGCGCGAACAGATCTTCGAGCCGTTCTATCGGCTGATGCCGCTCGATCGCGGCGCCGGCCTCGGCCTCAACATGGTGCGCGAGATCGTGCAGCTGCATGGCGGCCAAGTCTCCGTAGCGGACGGGCCGGAGGGCGGAGCCTGTTTTCGGATGACGCTGCCGCCGGTCCGACAGAGTTGATTCAATCCGCATTCGCCGCTGAAGCGCAATGCAGTCGCAATGCACCTCCGCAACATTGCATCCGTCTCACCTCTGATCTCAGGAGGTGCAAACCAAGATGCCGGAGTGCGCATGCCCAACGATTTCCTTTCCTTCTTCCTGTCCTGGATGTCGTCCCCGCGTCTGGTCGGCGCAGTCGCACCGTCGGGTGCGGCGCTCGCCGATCTCATCACGCGCGAGATCAGCGCATCGACGGGGCCGATTCTCGAGCTCGGGCCCGGCACCGGCGCATTCACCTACAAGCTGCTCAAACGCGGCGTCCGGCCGCAGGATCTCACGCTGATCGAATACGGCTCCGACTTCATGAAGCTCCTGCAAGTGCGCTTTCCCGGGGCGCGCGTGCTGTGGATGGACGCAGGCCGGCTTGCGAGCGAGCGCCTCTATGACGGCGCCCCTGTCGGCGCGGTCGTGAGCGGCCTGCCGCTGCTCAACATGTCGAGGCGCAAGGTCATCTCGATCCTCGGCGGCGCGTTCAGTTATGTCCGTCCCGGTGGCGCCTTCTACCAGTTCACCTATGGCATGAGCTGCCCGGTGCCGCGGCCCGTGCTCGACCGGCTGGGCCTGCGCGCAAAGCTCGTGGATCGCGCCTTGCTGAACGTGCCGCCGGCCGCGGTCTACAGGCTGACGCGGCGGCCACAGATGAAGTTGATCACGGGATCGCTTGCGCCTCAACCATCGGCGCGGGTCGCGCCGGCGCCGATGCATCACGCGCGCGACCACTCCGCCGCGCGCTGAGCGGTTAGACCAGCCGGCTCTGCACCATCGCCGCCTGAATGAACGAGGCGAACAGCGGATGCGGCTCGAAGGGCCGCGACTTCAGCTCGGGGTGAAACTGGACGCCGATGAACCAGGGGTGATCCTCGTACTCGACGATTTCGGGCAGCACGCCGTCGGGCGAGAGGCCTGAGAATTTCAAGCCGTGCTGCTCGAGGCGATCCTTGTAGGCGGTGTTGACCTCGTAGCGATGGCGGTGGCGCTCGGAGATCTCGGTGGCGCCGCCATAGACCTCAGAGACGCGGCTGCCGCGGTTGAGCGCGGCGGGATAGGCGCCAAGGCGCATCGTGCCGCCGAGATCGCCGGCCTGCGAGCGCTTCTCGAGTTCGTTGCCGCGCAGCCATTCCGTCATCAGGCCGACCAGCGGCTCCTTGGTCGGGCCGAATTCGGTGGAATTGGCGTCCTCGATGCCGACGAGGTTACGCGCGGCCTCGATCACCGCCATCTGCATGCCGAAGCAGATGCCGAAATAGGGAACGTCGCGCTCGCGTGCGAACTGAGCCGCCTTGATCTTTCCTTCCGCGCCACGCTGGCCGAAACCGCCGGGCACCAGGATGCCGTTGACGTGCTCGAGGAACGGCGCCGGATCTTCCTTCTCGAAGATCTCGCTCTCGATCCAGTCGAGATTGACCTTCACCTTGTTGGCGATGCCGCCATGCGAGAGCGCCTCGATCAGCGACTTATACGCATCCTTCATGCCGGTGTACTTGCCGACGATGGCGATGGTGACGTTGCCTTCGGGGTTGCGGATGCGCTCGTTGATCTCTTGCCAGCTGCGCAGCTCCGGCGGAATACGCGAGGCAATGCCGAAGGCGGCGAGCACTTCGTCGTCGAGACCCGCATTGTGATAGGCCTCGGGCACGGCATAGATGTTGTCGACGTCGCGCGCCTCGATCACGGCGCTTTCGCGCACGTTGCAGAACAGCCCGAGCTTGCGCCGCTCTTCCTTCGGGATCTCGCGGTCGGTGCGGCAGAGCAGGATGTCCGGCTGGATACCGATCGAGCGCAGCTCCTTCACCGAGTGCTGCGTCGGCTTGGTTTTGAGCTCGCCGGCGCTCGGGATGTAGGGCAGCAGCGTGAGGTGGATATAGACCGCGTGATCGCGCGGCAGCTCGTTCTTGAGCTGGCGGATCGCCTCGAAGAACGGGAGCCCCTCGATGTCGCCGACGGTGCCGCCGATCTCGACCAGCACAAAGTCGTAATCGTCATTGCCGTCGAGGACGAATTCCTTGATGGCGTTGGTGACGTGCGGAACCACCTGGATGGTCGCGCCGAGATAGTCGCCGCGGCGCTCCTTGGAGATGATGTCCTGGTAGATGCGCCCCGTCGTGATGTTGTCGGCCTTGGTCGCCGGCCGGCCGGTGAAGCGCTCGTAGTGACCGAGATCGAGATCGGTCTCCGCGCCGTCATCGGTCACGAACACTTCGCCGTGCTGGTACGGCGACATCGTTCCGGGATCGAGGTTGAGATAGGGGTCGAGCTTGCGGAGGCGGACCTTGTAGCCCCGGGCCTGCAGCAGGGCACCGAGTGCCGCTGAAGCCAAACCCTTGCCGAGCGAAGAAACCACGCCGCCGGTGATGAATATGTACCGCGCCATGGGACTTAACCTCTAATCCCCTAAATTCGATTCGCCAAAGCGATTCGTATTCCGCCCCAAAAGATTTTGCGGGCTGTGGGTGAGCCAGAACTAACAGTGGTGACAGTGCCTTGATGGGGATTGTTGATGCAGGACGGTAGCGACCGGCCTGCATGGCCCCCCTGCTTTATTGCGAGCGCGGCACCTGCGGACCTGACGGCGCCTGGTTCTGCTGCTCGTCAGCCTTCTTCAGCGAATCCAGGATGCCGCCCGAGGTCGGCGGCGCGATCGGCGATCCGCCGGCCGGCTGGGTCTGCGACGCAGGCGTGCCAATGATCGATGACGGCTTGCGGTCGTAGCCGGCGTACCAGGACAGGAACAGACTGGTGAGAAAGAAACCGACGGCCAGGATCGCGGTGGTCCGCGTCAGAAGGTTCGCGGTACCGCGGCTCGACATGAAGCCGGCGCCCCCGCCCATGCCGAGCCCGCCGCCTTCCGACTTCTGGAGCAGGACGGTGCCGATCATGACGGCGACGATCATGAGGTGGATGACGATGACAACGGTCTGCATAATATCCTTCCGTCACAAGCGGACGGCGCCTGACGGCGGCCGATCGCGCTTCGCGGTTTTCCTGAAGTTGCGCGGTGTTACACGATCGGGAGGGGTATTGCCACCCCCGATCGGATCCGAACCCAACGGTTTGAACGAGCCCGGGCAGCGCTTAGTTAGGACAGCCTTTGGCGATCGCAAGGAAATCGGCTGCTTTCAGGCTGGCGCCGCCGACCAGCGCGCCGTTGACGTTTTTCACCGCCATCAGTTCAGCCGCATTCGAGGGCTTGACCGATCCGCCGTAGAGGATGCGCATTCCGGCACCTTCGGCTTTGAACCGGGAGATCAGGAGTTCCCGGATAAAGCCATGAATCTGCTCGACATCCTTGGCTGTCGGCGTCAGCCCGGTGCCGATCGCCCAGACCGGCTCGTAGGCCACGACCAGATTGGCTGCGGTGGAGGCGTCTGGCAGTGAACCGTTCAGCTGGCTGCGCAGGACGTCCAGGGTTTGGCCGGCATCGCGCCGGCCTTGCGTCTCGCCGATACAGACGATCGCCGTCGCCCCCGCGCGCCAAGCGGCTTCGGCCTTCTGGCGGACCAGAGCATCGCCCTCGCCGTGGTCGGCGCGGCGCTCGGAATGGCCGACGATGATGGCGGTTGCACCCGCATCCACCAGCATTTCGGCGGCGACATCACCGGTATGGGCGCCGGAGGCCTTGGGATGGCAGTCCTGGGCCCCCACCGCGACCTTCTTGCCGCGCGCCTTCTCGGCGAAGGCGGCGACCAGGGTCGCCGGCGGGCAAACCAGCAGGTCGGCCTTGCCGGCTACGTCTGCCGCACCGTTGAGCATGGCGTCGAATTCGGCAGCCTGGGCTTTCAGGCCGTTCATTTTCCAGTTGCCGGCAATCAGCGGTCGGATGGCGTCGGTCATGTCAGGGTCCAGCGAAATGAGGTTGTGGATGCGCTAGCAGAGCTGTCGCGGCAGTTCCAGATTCTTGTTTTGACGCGTTTTCTTGAAGCAAACCGGGTCCGCTTCGCTGGAAAACGCTTTGGGGCCTTTAACCGCAGTCTCGAGCGGCCACGTGAGGCGAGGTTGCGGGGGGAAAGCCGCCACTTTATGATGAACTATCAATTTGGTGACGCGCTTTTGCGGAATCTGCATTAAGACGCGCTCCGTTCCCCTCCTGACCAAACAAGTTGGACCAAATGCTTCGAGGAATGCGCAAGGCCTCATCAAACTGGCTCGGCAAGACCATCATGGCCATTGTGATGGGCGTGTTGATCATCAGTTTCGGCATTTGGGGCATCGCCGACATCTTCAAGGGCTTCGGGCAGTCCACGGTGGCCAAAATCGGCAGCACGGAGATTTCGCTCAACGAGTTCCGCCAGATCTACACCGACCGCCTCCAGCAGATCAGCCGCCAGTTCGGCCGGCCGTTGACGCCCGACCAGGCCCGCGCCTTCGGCATCGATCGCCAGGTGCTGCAGCAGACCATCGCCGAAGCCGCCCTCGACGAAGAGGCGCGCCGGCTCGGGCTCGGCCAGTCCGACGAGCAGATCCGCCAGGTCATCATGAACGATCCCAACTTCAAGGGCGTCGGCGGCAATTTCGATGCGAACCGCTTCCAGGCCGTGATCCGCAATTTCGGCTATACCGAGCAGCGCTACGTCGCCGAGCAACGCAAGGTGTCGCTGCGCCGCCAGATCACCGGCACGATCGGCGCCGGCCTTGAGCCGCCGAAGGCCATGATCGACGCGCTCACGCGCTTCCAGAACGAGCAGCGCTCCATTGAATTCGTCAAGCTCGACGCCGCGCAGGCAGGCACCATCGACGCGCCCTCGCCCGAAGCCCTCGCCACCTATTTCGAGGATCACAAGGTCCAGTTCCGCGCGCCCGAATACCGCAAGATCGCCTTCGTCGTGATCTCGCCGGAAGACATCGGCAAATGGACCGAGGTCTCGGACGAGGACGCCAGGAAGGTGTTCGAGCAGCGCAAGGACCGGCTCGGCACGCCGGAGAAGCGACAAATCCAGCAGATCGTGTTTCCGAACGTCGCCGACGCGCAAGCGGCACGCGAGCGTCTCGTCGGCGGGCTGTCGTTCGAAGACCTCGGCAAGGAGCGTGGGCTGAGTGCCTCCGACATCGACCTCGGGCTCGTGACCAAGTCTTCGCTCACTCCCGCGGTCGGCGACGCCGCCTTCGCACTTCCCGTCGGTGAGATCAGCCAGCCGATCCAGGGCGCTCTCGGCACCTCCATTGTCAGGGTCGACAAGATCGAGCCGGGCAAAGAGGCGGACTACGCCAGCCTTGCCGGCGACATCAAGCGCGAGATCGCGACCGAGCGCGCGCGCGTCAAGGTCGCCGATCTCCGCGACAAGATGGAAGACGAGCGCGGCGGCGGCTCCAGCGTGATCGACGCGGCGCAGAAGCTGGGCCTCACCGCCGTGACCATCGACGCCGTCGACCGCTCCGGCCGCGCCCCGAACGGCGAGCCGGTCGCCAGCATCCCGCAGGGTCTCGACGTGGTGTCGCAAGCCTTCAACACCGACGTCGGCGTCGACAACGACGCAATCTCGTTCAAGGGCGGCTATGTCTGGTACGACGTGCTCGCCATCACGCCCTCGCGCGACCGCAATCTCGACGAGGTCCGCGACCAGGTCGAGGCGCGCTGGCGCCAGGACCAGATCGCGGCCAGGCTGAAGGCCAAGGCGACGGAGATGGTGCAGAAGCTCGAAGCAGGCGGCAAGCTCGCTGACGAGGCCGCCGCTGTTGGCGCCAAGGTCGAGACCGCGACCGGCTTCAAGCGCGACGACTCGCCCGCCGGCGTGCCCGCCACCCTCGTGTCGGCCGCCTTCCGTACCGCCAAGGACGGCGTCGGACAGACGGCCGTGAGCGGCGGCAGCGAGGTCATCGTCTTCCGCGTCACCGACATCGTCGATCCCGCGGTCGATGCCGCCTCCGACGCGGTCAAGAAGCTGAAGGAGAGCCTCGACCGGGCCCTGACCGAGGAGCAGGTTGCCTCCTACGTCAACAAGCTCGAGACCGACATCGGGACCACCATCAATCAGGCCGCCTTCGCGCAGGTGACCGGCGCGAACCAGTGAGTTGAAAGCACGCGATGGACGACCTGAAATCGATCATTGGAAAAGTGGCGACCGGCGCCAGCCTGTCGCGTGACGAAGCCGCTTCCGCCTTCGATGCCATGATGTCGGGCGAGGCCACGCCATCGCAGATGGGCGGGCTGCTGATGGCGCTGCGCGTGCGCGGTGAGACCGTGGACGAGATCACCGGCGCCGTTTCTGCGATGCGCTCCAAGATGCTGACCGTGACGGCGCCGCCCGAAGCCGTCGACATCGTCGGCACCGGCGGCGACGGCTCCGGCTCGGTCAACGTCTCGACCTGCGCCTCCTTCATCGTCTCGGGCGCCGGCGTGCCGGTCGCCAAGCACGGCAACCGCGCGCTGTCGTCGCGCTCGGGCGCCGCCGACGTGCTGGCCTCGCTCGGGGTGAAGATCGACCTGAAGCCGGAGCAGGTCGGACGCTGCGTGCGCGAATGCGGCATCGGCTTCATGTTCGCTCCCGCCCACCACCCCGCGATGAAGAACGTCGGCCCGACCCGGGTCGAGCTTGCCACGCGCACGATCTTCAACCTGCTCGGCCCCCTGTCCAATCCGGCCGGCGTGAAGCGGCAGATGGTCGGCGTTTTCTCCAGGCAATGGGTGCAGCCGCTGGCGCAGGTGCTGAAGAACCTCGGCTCGGAATCCGCCTGGGTCGTGCATGGCTCCGACGGCCTCGACGAGATCACCCTCACCGGCCCGACCTTCGTCTCCGCGCTCCACAATGGCGAGATCCGGAATTTCGAGGTGACGCCCGAGGAGGCCGGACTGTCGCGTTGCGAGGCCGGCGCGCTCAGGGGCGGTGACGCCGATGCCAATGCGATCGCGCTGCAAAGCGTGCTCGACGGCAAGCCGAGCCCCTATCGCGACGTGGCGCTGATCAACGCCGCGGCCGCGCTGGTCGTGGCCGGCCGCGCCAAGGACCTCAAGGAGGGCGTCGCGATCGGCGCCCGCTCGATCGACAGCGGCGCGGCCAACGCGAAGCTGAAGCACCTGGTCGCAGTCTCCAACAGCTGAACTCCCGCATGCCCGACATCCTGACCAAGATCGAGACCTATAAGCGAGAGGAGATCGCGGCGGCGAAGCGGACGCGTCCGCTCTCCGCCGTGGAGGCGCAAGCCAAGGCCGCATCCACGCCGCGTGGTTTCCTCCGCGCGATCAAGAGCAAGGTTGCCAACGGCGACTACGCGCTGATCGCCGAGATCAAGAAGGCCTCGCCCTCCAAGGGTCTCATCCGCGCCGATTTCGACCCGCCGGCACTCGCAAGAGCCTATGAGGCGGGCGGCGCGGCCTGTCTGTCGGTGCTGACGGATACGCCCTCGTTCCAGGGCCATCTCGACTTCCTGGTGGCGGCGCGCGCGGCAACGTCACTGCCGGTGCTGCGCAAGGATTTCATGTTCGACACCTATCAGGTGGTCGAGGCCCGCGCGCACGGCGCCGACTGCATCCTGATCATCATGGCGGCGCTCGATGATGCCGCCGCGAGGGATATCGAAGACGCCGCCGTCGCCCATGGCATGGACGTCCTGATCGAGATCCATGACCGCGCCGAGCTCGAGCGGGCGCTGAAGCTGCGGTCGCCGATGATCGGCGTCAACAACCGCAACCTGCGCACCTTCGAGACCACGCTTGCGACCAGCGAGGCGCTGGCGCCGCTGATCCCTCGGGACCGACTGATGGTCGGCGAGAGCGGTATCTTCACGCCAGAAGATCTCGCCCGGCTCGAGCGCGTCGGCATAGCGACGTTCCTCGTCGGTGAAAGCCTGATGCGGCAGGCCGACGTCGCTGCGGCGACGCGCGCGCTGCTCGCGCGCAACACGATGGGCACGCGCTGATATGGCGCGCAAGCCAGCCAAGACGAGGCCAGCCAAGACGAGGCCAGCCAGGACGAAGCCGGCCAAATCCAAGGTCGGCCCCGCCCTCACCCATATCGGCGCCTCCGGCGAGGCGCGGATGGTCGACGTCTCGGACAAGCCCGCGACCGAGCGGCTTGCTGTCGCGGAAGGCCGCGTCGTCATGACCAGGGCGACGCTCGACCTGATCGTATCCGGCAACGCCAAGAAAGGCGACGTGCTCGGCACCGCGCGTATCGCCGGCATCATGGCCGCCAAGCGCACCTCGGAGCTGATCCCGCTCTGTCATCCGCTCGCGCTGTCGAAGGTCATCGTCGATATCGAGCCTGACGCCAAGCTGCCGGGCTGCGTGGTACGGGCCAGCGTGAAGGTGACCGGACCGACCGGCGTCGAGATGGAGGCGCTCACGGCGGTCTCGGTCGCCTGCCTCACCATCTACGACATGATCAAGGCGGTCGAGCGCGGCGTGCGCATCGAAGACATCCACCTGGTCGAGAAGCTCGGCGGCAAATCCGGCCACTACCGCGCCTGAAACCGCTTGCTGCGGCGAACCGCCTCTCGCGCGGCGCACATCGATTGCTTTTGAGCGCGGCCTTTCATGTTGCGTTAACCGCGCTTCCTAACTTTGCCTCCACACCGTTCCCGTAAACCAACGGATGTTTCCAGGGCCAAGAATTGATCCTGAGGTGTGCCCGGCAATGATCCAGCATGATGACGAAATTCGGCAGTCGCCTCTTTGACCAAGCCTTCGTGCGCGGCGGTCCGATCCGCTGGCTGGTGGTGGGCGGCACGCTGCTGATCGCGGCCATCGCCATCGGCTCTGTCCTGATGGCGCAGAATTTCCGCGAGCGGGCGCTGCGCAACTCCGGCCGCGAGCTGGAAAACACCGTGCTGCTGCTCGCTCATCATTTCGATCAGCAGTTGCAGGATTTCGCGGTCATCCAGAAGGATTTCGTCGACCACGTCCGTTCGATCGGAATCACGACCGGGGAAGACTATCGCAAGCGCCTTTCGGGCGAGGACGTCCACCGGATGCTGCGGTCGAAGATCGAGGCGCTGCCCTACATCGGCGGCGTCAACGTCACCGATGCCGAAGGCAATCTGATCAATTCGTCGACGGCATGGCCGGCTCCCAAGGTGAACGTGGCCGATCGCGCCTACTTCCGCACCTTCAAATACGATCCCTTTTCGCCTGATGTCCTGATCGAGCCGCTGCATAGCCGCGTCTCGGGCGCATGGACCATCCTGGTGGCCCGGAAGATCGTCGGGCCCAGCGGCGAGTTCCTCGGTGTCGTCGGACGCGGCATCGAACCAGCCAACTTCGAGAAATTCTTCGCCTCCGTCGTGCTCGGCGAAGGCGCGACGATCTCGATGCTGCATCGCGACGGCACGCTGCTCGCCCGTTATCCCCATTCCAGCGAACTGATGGGACGTAATTTCAAGACCGGTTCGTTCGCACATCAGAGGATTTTCGGCCTCGATCACTTCGCCGGCCGCTTCACGAGCCCCGTCGACGGCGAGGACCGGCTGATCTCGGCGCGTGCCCTGCCGCACTTCCCGATCCTGATGATGGCCAGCACGACGCGCGCGGCGGCCCTGACCGACTGGCGGGAACAGATCGGCATCCTGATCTCGGTCGCCGCCTCTTCCGCGCTCGCCATCGCAGGCGTGCTGATCGCGATCGTGCGCAAGCTGCTGGAGCAGCACCGCCTTTCGCGCGAACGGCTGACGCTGGAGAAACAGCGGCTCGACCGCGCCGTCAACAACATGACGCAAGGCCTCTTGCTGTTCGACGCCGAGCAGCGGCTCGTGGTCTGCAACCAGCGCTATCTCGAGATGTACGGTTTGTCGGCCAAGGTCGTGAAGCCCGGCTCCCGTTTCCGCGACATCATCGCTCATCGCAAGGCGACCGGCTCGTTCACCGGCGACGTCGACGCCTACGTCGCGCGCGTCCTGAAGGACATTCATCTCCGCAACTCCATGGTGGTCGATACCGCCGATGGCCGCTCGATCCACATCCTCAACGAACCGCTCGCGGATGGCGGCTGGGTGGCGACCCATGAGGACATCACGGAGCGCCGTCGCATCGAGGAGCGCATCACCCACCTCGCCCATTACGACGCGCTCACGGATCTGCCCAACCGCGCCATGTTCCACGAGCATCTGCGGCAAGAGCTGGCCGCGATCCGCGACGGCGAGCAGGTCGCGGTGCATTACATCGACATCGACGAGTTCAAGGGCGTCAACGACGCGCTCGGCCATCTCGTCGGCGACGAGCTGTTGAAATCGGTAGCCGCGAGCCTCCAGCGCTGTGCAGGCCCGGCGGACTTCGTGGCGCGACTCGGTGGCGACGAATTCGCCATCGTGCAGAGCGCGGTGATGTCGCCGGACCAGGTCGACGAACTCGTCGCGCGAGTCTTCGAGACCATCCGCACGCCGTTCGACTGCATGGGCCATCATCTCACCACCGACGCCAGCATCGGCATTGCGCTTGCGCCGGAACACGGAACGGTGCTGGACCAGATCCTCAAGAACGCGGACATGGCGATGTACGCGGCGAAGTCCGCCGGACGCCGCACCTACCGCTTCTTCGAGCCGGAGATGGACACCAGGGTCCGCGAGCGCCGTCAGCTCGAGAGCGACCTGCGCCACGCCATCGCCCAAGGCGGGTTCGAAGGCGGGCTCGAGGTTCATTACCAGCCCTGCCTCGGCCTGAAGGATGACCGCATCACCGGCTGCGAGGCATTGGTGCGCTGGCGTCATCCCGAGCGCGGCATGGTCTCGCCGGCCGAATTCATCCCGATCGCCGAGGACACCGGCCTCATCAACGAGATCGGCGAATGGGTGCTGGCGACCGCGTGCCGGGACGCGGCCACCTGGCCCGACGACATCCGCCTCGCCGTCAACGTCTCGCCGGTGCAGTTCAAGAGCGGCACGCTGGCGCTGAAGATCATGGCGGCGCTCGCCGCGTCGAACCTGCCGGCGAGCCGGCTCGAGCTCGAGATCACCGAAGCAGTCCTGATCCGCGACGACGATGCCGCGCTCGCGATCCTGCACCAGCTCCGAGCCATCGGCGTGCGCATCGCGCTCGACGATTTCGGCACCGGCTACTCATCCCTGAGCTATCTGCACCGCTTCCCCTTCGACAAGATCAAGATCGACCGCTGCTTCGTCGACGACATCGCACGCCCCGACGGCTCCGCCAGCATCGTTCAGGCCGTCGTCAACCTGGCGACCTCCCGCCGCATGACCACCACGGCCGAGGGCGTCGAGACCGAGGAGCAGCGCCGCCTGCTTCGCACGCTCGGCTGCTCCGAGATGCAGGGCTATCTGTTCAGCGCCGCCAAGCCGGCCGACAAGATGCTGGAGCTGTTCGCGCTGCACCGCAGCCGGCTCGCCCGGCGCGAAGGCAGTGAAGGCCGCCGCCGCGAGGCAAGCTAGGTCCTCCGCGACCCATCGCGCTTGACGGTTACGCTGGGTCCAAGTATTTCCACTCTTGCAGCCGCTGTGATGCCGCTGCCGTAGGCGTTACCGTCATCCAACGCGTCCTTTGTCGAGAGGATCCCAGCAGGGAGATCTCGATTCACGAGACGCCACGGTCATGCCATCACACCTCCTATTTGCGGACGCCTACCCGTTCAAGATGCCGAATCCGGCACGAATGCCGCGATGCCGGCTGTCTTGTCGGATGGCTCGCCATGAGGATTTCGAGGGTTGCCGTGGCCTTTTCAATCGAAAGGCAACACCATGAAGATGACTGGCAACACGATTCTCGTCACGGGCGGCACCAGCGGCATCGGCCGTGCGCTCGCCGAGGCTTTTCACGATCGCGGCAACCGCGTCATCGTGACGGGGCGACGGCAAGCCCTGCTTGATCAGATCACGGCTGGGCGCCCCGGCCTGATCGGCATGCCGCTCGACCTCGACGATCCATCGAGCCTGCCGCGCCTGTCGGCCGACATGCGCGCACGATTTCCCGAGCTCAACGTGCTGATCGCCAACGCTGGCATCTCGCGAGCGGAGGACATGACCGATGATGGTTGGAACACCTCCGACGCGGAGGCGATCGTCGAGACCAACATTCTCGGCGTGCTGCGCGTGACGGCGGCGTTCCTGCCGGCGGTGAAAAAGCAGCAGAACGCTACGATCATCGCAACCGGCTCGAATCTCGCCTTTGTGCCGCGCGCCGACTTCCCGACCTACTGCGCCAGCAAGGCGTTCCTGCATTCCTGGCTGCAATCGCTGCGGCATCAGCTCCGCAGGATTCCGGTCGAGGTGCTGGAGCTCGCACCGCCCTATGTCCAGACCGAGCTTACCGGCGCGCGGCAGGCAAGCGATGAGCGCGCGATGCCGTTGCCAGCCTACATCGCAGAGGTCATGCAATTGCTAGAGCTGCGGGTTCATCCCCGCGATGAAGTGCTTGTCGAACGCGACCGCGCTCGTCGATGGGCCGAGCGTGAGGGCCGCTACGAGACGACCTTCGCCGCCATGAACCCGAGCTGAGACAACCCAAAACGAATTCGCCCGGGAGGGGTCATCCACTCCCGGGCGATCGATGTCTGGGGATCTCGCAGGGTCTAGTTCGGCACTGCAGCCTTCGTCGCAGGCTTGGCAGCGACGGCATTTGCCGTAACGCCGTGGAGGAAGTCGAACGCTGCGTGCAGGGCCTTGTCGTCCTTCTCTTCCGGCGGGACATAGGACTGCGATCCGGTCTGCTCGGTGCCGTCGGAAGCCGACAGATGGCCGCGCATCTGGGATTCCGCCATGGTGTCCATCCGGCCCTTCAGCTCGGGCGGCACGTCCTGGAGGATCTCGATGTCGGGCGCGATGCCCTGAGCCTGGATCGAGCGGCCCGACGGCGTGTAGTATCGCGCCGTGGTCAGCGCGAGCGCGCCATTGCCGGAGCCGAGCGGAATGATGGTCTGCACGGAGCCCTTGCCGAACGAGCGCGTGCCAATCAGCGTCGCCCGCTTGTGGTCGTGCAGCGCGCCGGCCACGATCTCCGAGGCCGAGGCCGATCCGCCATTGATCAGGACCACGAGCGGCTTGCCCTTGGTGAGATCGCCGCCATGTGCGGTGAAACGCTGAGTCTCGTCCGCATTGCGGCCGCGGGTCGAGACGACCTCGCCCCGCTGCAGGAAGGCGCTCGACACCGACACGGCCTGATCGAGCAGTCCACCCGGATTGTTGCGCAGATCCATCACGTAACCTGCGAGCTTCTCCGCCGGGACCTGCTTGGAGATCGACGCGATCGCCTTCTTCAGGCCGTCGGTGGTCTGCTCGTTGAAAGAGGTGACGCGGATATAGCCGATGTCGCCGTTCTCGACGTGGAAGCGCACCGGGCGCACATGGATGATTTCGCGCGTGATCGAAACGTCGAGCGGTGCGTCCGCGCCCTTGCGCACGATGGTGAGCTTGGTCTTGGTATCGACCGGGCCCTTCATCTTGTTGACGGCCTGCTCGAGCGTCATGCCCTGTACCGCCTCGCCGTCGATCTTGCTGATGAGGTCGCCTGACATGATGCCGGCCTTCGAGGCCGGCGTATCGTCGATCGGCGAGACCACCTTGACGAGGCCATCCTCCATAGTGACCTCGATGCCGAGCCCGCCGAACTCGCCGGAGGTGGTCTCCTGCATCTCGGTCCAGGCCTTGGCGTTCATGTAGCGCGAGTGCGGATCGAGCGAGGTCACCATGCCGGTGATCGCGCCCTCGATCAGCTTGGCGTTGTCGGGCTTCTCGACATAGCTGGCCTTGACCCGCTCGAACACCGCGCCGAACAAATTGAGCTGGGAATAGGCATCGTCCGCGGTCGCTGCTGCCCGCGCCGCCCATACTCCGCTGTGCGGGCCGGCTACCAGAAGAGTCAGACACGCTCCGGTGAGCGCGCCGAGGGGGAACAGCAGGGTTTTCCGCATGGATCACGTAGCCTTTTGCTTGGCGGTTCTCTTCGGGTTGGGAGCGCCATGCACAGCAAATGGCGATCCAGCCCACTTCTCACAATACCATTCCGGTTTCTTCAAGGCCGGGATACCACGCTGGCGGGTATACGAAGAAATCCCTTCGCCTTGGCCTAAACTTTTGGCAACGTTCCGAGTGTTTCGCGCGAAGCGGAAACCGGTCGGGCCGCCCACGCCTCGCAGCTATGCGATTTTAGGATGGTTTTGCAGAGCCGGACGCGATAGGCGATGGCAATAAGACTTCAAATTCTCGGGAGGACAACAATGAACGAAGCGCCCCGCATCCGGCCTGAAAGGAACGTCGAACTCGGCGCCAGCAACGAGCTGTTCCAGAACCTGCACGAGTTCATCCGGAAAGCGCGCGCCAACCTGAACCAGAACGCCTGGGACTACATCGTCGGCGCGGCCGAGACCGAGACCACAATGCGCCGCAACCGCATGGCGCTGGACGAGATCGCCTTCCGCCCGCGCGTGCTGCGCGATGTCCGCAAGGTCGACGGAGGGGTCGATCAATTCGGCCGCAGGATGCGCCTGCCGGTGGTGCTCGCCCCGGTCGGCGCCCTCGAGATCTTCGATCCGGATGGCGCGTCAAGCGTGGCACGCGCCGCCGGCACTTTCGGTGCGGCGCACATGCTGAGCTCGGTATCCGAGCCAGGACTCGAGAAGACCGCCGAAGCCGCGCCCGACGCGCTGCGCCTCTATCAGCTTTATGTCCGCGGCGACGATGCCTTCGTCGCCGATGTCGTCAGCCGGGCCGAGAAGAACGCCTATGCCGCCTTCTGCCTGACCGTCGACACCGCCCATTACAGCCGTCGTGAACGCGACATCGCCAAGCGCTACGTTCGCGAGAGTCGTCTGCGCGCCACCGGCGGCGATTTCCAGAAGGGCCTGGAATGGCGGACCGTGAAGATGATCAAGGACAAGTTCAAAATACCGCTGATCCTCAAGGGCATTGCCACGGCAGAAGACGCGCTGATCGCGCTCGATCACGGCGTCGAGTGGATCTACGTCTCCAACCATGGCGGCCGCCAGCTCGACCACGGCCGCGGCGCCATGCATGTGCTGCCCGAGATCGTCGATGCCGTGAAGGGCCGCGCCAAGATCATGGTCGACGGCGGCTTCGGCCGCGGCACCGACATCGTCAAGGCGATCGCGGCGGGCGCGGACCTCGTCGGCATCGGCCGGCTGCAATGCTGGGCGCTGGCGGCAGCGGGCGAAGCCGGTGTCACCCGGATGCTGGAACTGCTCGAGGACGAGGTGCTGCGCTGCCTTGGCCTCCTGGGCGCCACCTCATTCGCCGAGATCGACAAATCCTGCCTGCATCCGGCAACCGCCACCAACGCCCCCAGCGTGTTCAGCGCGTTCCCGCTGTTCGATCATGAGCCTTATCGTTACTGACTTGCCATACTGAAGTGAAAAGGACGCAATGACATCGCTCTCTCCCGGCAGCGCGGATGCGCTGCTGTTCGATCTCGGGCGCGTCGTGCTCGACATCGACTTCTCCAAGGCGATCGCCTGCTGGGCGGGACATGCCGGCTGCGAGCCCGAGGCCATCGTCGCGCGCTATGTGCGTGACGAGGCCTACCGCCTGCACGAGATGGGCAAGATCAGCGACGAGGATTATTTCGCCTCGCTGCGCGCGTCGCTCGGAATCGGCATCTCGGATGCGCAGTTCCTGGAAGGCTGGAACGCGATCTTCGCAGGCGAGATGCCCGACATCGCCGAGCTGTTGCCGCGCGCGGCGAAGCAGATGCCGCTCTATGCCTTCTCCAACACCAATCGGCCGCACGTTGACTATTTTTCGAAGGAATATGCCGGCCTGCTCGGCCATTTCCGCGAGCTGTATCTGTCGTCCAGCATCGGCCTGCGCAAACCGGACGCGGAGGCGTTCGACCACGTCGTCGCCGCGATCGGCGTGCCGGCCGGTCGTATCGTGTTCTTCGACGACCTCGCGGAGAACATCGAGGGCGCGCGGGCGCGAGGTTTGAACGCCGTGCACGTGACGTCGCCCGGCGACGTCGGGAACGCATTGAGGGCGCTTGGGATCTGACGCCAACCGGGGTGCCGCGAGATGTCTGCAGCGCCCCTTGGTTTCCGGAACTCAATTGCAGGAGATGAGGAACCCAACGCCTCTGTGCATTTTTGTACGGAGTTCCGGGAACGGAATACCACCCTTCGGACTCATGAGTCGGTTGGGATTTCTACATCGGACGGATCGACGTGCTGGGCAAAACCTATCTCACCAAGCAGGCCTCTCTCCTGCTTGAATTCGCCAGAACCACCTCGGATTCTGATCTTTCCGCCAAGCTGATCAGCAAGGCGGCCGACCTGAAGTCCCAGGCCGATCCGCTGCCCGACAAGGATCAGGATCCTAGAGCTCCCGACGTGGCATCGGACGTCGGTCCGAGCGATCCGACAGGACGTTGACCGATGTTGGCCGTGGCGCTCGTCATTCTCGTCCTCGCCACGGCCATCCTCGTGCCGGTCTGTCTCGCCTTCCGGATCATGCCCCGGCGGATTTGAGTCACCTCAGACGTCCGAGTGCTCGCGTTCCTGCGCGGGATGCTGGATTGTGAGAATGACGATTTCGCCAGCTTCTTCGTCCAGCCGGTAATAAGCCAGATAAGGGTACCGCCGCGTCACCAGCTTGCGTACGCCCTCGACCTTCTGTGGTCTCCCAAGCCGCGGAAAGCGAACGAGATTTTGAAGCGATTCAAGGATCGCAGCACGCACGCGTAACGCGCCTCGCGGGCTGCGCTCTCTGACATAGTCGGCAATGCTAATCAGATCTTGGGCTGCGCGTGGTGTGAATCTGAGCTTCATCCCTCGAAGCGGCGGAACGCGGCTTCGACCTCGGTATCAGACGCAAACTGCCGGAGGTTCGCTTGTGCGAGCCCCTCAAGGACCGCCGGAAGATGGCTGGGATCGATTTCCTCGGGCTCCCCTGCGTTGCCGGTCAGAGCCAACATCGCGCGCGCGATCTCATCCTGGCTATCCGCAGGAAGCTGCCGCACGGCTTGGAGCGCCTTTTCGAGCAATTTTGTCATCAGTATAAGTTAAGCCGACCTTGCGCCGAAAGGAAGTGCGTCTTCGACTGAGCGCCGCCTTTTGCGTCAGCTCCTCCGCTCGGCTAGAACCATGCCGACCCAGTCCCGATTTGTTGCGGAGTTCGCCCGTGGCCCTCATGCCGGTTTCTGACGCGCTTGCCGCGGTGCTGGCAGATGCAGAGCCGCTGCCTGAAGAGATGGTCTCCCTCAATGAGGCCTACCATCGCGTGCTCGCGCACGATGTCGCGGCGCGGCGCACGCAGCCACCGCAGGCGATGTCGGCGATGGACGGCTATGCCGTGCGCGCGGCCGACGCGGCAACGATCGATTCCCGGCTGACGGTCGTCGGTGAGGTCGCGGCGGGTCGTCCGTTCGCGGGAAGGGTCGGCCCCGGCGAAGCCGTGCGGATCTTCACCGGCGGCGTCGTTCCCGACGGCGCCGATGCGGTCGTGATCCAGGAGGACACTGTCGCGGAAGGCAAGCTCGTCACGATCAAGGAAGCCGCGATTCCCGGTCGGCACATTCGCCCCGCCGGCGTCGACTTCCGCGAGGGAGACGTGCTGCTCCGCGAGGGAAGCCGTCTCACCGAGCGCGATCTCGCGCTGGCTGCGGGAATGAATCACGCGCATCTCGCCGTCCGCCGCCGTCCGAGGGTCGCGATCCTCGCCACCGGCGACGAGCTGGTGATGCCCGGCACTACGCCCGGACACGGCCAGATCGTCTATTCCAATGGCTATGCCCTGCACGCGCTCGCCCGCAGCGAGGGCGCCGAGACCATCGACCTCGGCGTCGCCGCCGATACGCTGGAGGCCACTTCCGCCGGCATCCGTCGCGCCCGGGAGAGCGGCGCCGACATCCTGATCACGACCGGTGGTGCCTCGGTCGGCGACCACGATCTGGTCCAGCAGGCGCTCAAGGACGAAGGCATCTCGATGGCGTTCTGGAAGATCGCGATTCGGCCCGGCAAGCCGATGATGCACGGACGGCTCGGCGCAATGCGCGTGATCGGCCTGCCCGGCAATCCCGTGTCGTCCTACGTGTGCGCCTTCCTGTTCATGGTGCCGTTGATTCGCGCCCTGTCGGGCCGTTCAGTGATCCATCATCGCCGCGAGCGCGCCGTGCTGGGCCGCGATCTCGGTGCCAATGACCAGCGCGAGGATTATCTGCGTGCGCGCCTGGAACAGCGCGACGACGGCACGCTCGTCGCTCTTCCCGTCAGCCATCAGGACTCCTCTCTGCTTGCGAATCTCGCTGCGGCAGAGGTACTTCTCGTGCGCGCACCGTTCGCGCCGAGGGCCGAGGCCGGCACGCCTTGCGAGGTGCTGCGCCTGCCCGCCTGAGCTGCATGGCCACACGCATCGCGCGAGCTTTGCTCTGTTCACCGTAAATTAAGCAGTTGCGGAACACATATCGAACATATAGTGTCCGTTCATGATTTGTTTCGAGGATGTAGCGGCTTATCGCTGACTTCCTCGTCTCGGACTTGAACGACATCAACCGGGGGACTTTGGTCGAGATGTTGACGCGCAAACAATACGAGCTTCTGCGATTCATCAGCGAACGTCTGAAGGAAAGCGGCGTGCCGCCGTCCTTCGACGAGATGAAGGATGCGCTCGACCTGCGCTCGAAGTCGGGCATCCATCGCCTGATCACTGCGCTCGAGGAGCGCGGCTTCATCCGCCGCCTGCCCAACCGCGCCCGCGCCATCGAGGTGATCAAGCTGCCCGAGCTGCAGGCCGCCGCCGGCAGTCGCCGCGGCTTCACGCCGAGCGTCATCGAGGGCAATCTCGGCAAGGTGCGCGCGACCTCCAGCCCGCCTGTGGACGAGGGCGAGCGTCCCGTCGCCGTGCCCGTGATGGGCCGCATCGCGGCCGGCACGCCGATCGAGGCGTTGCAGACGCGCAGCCACACCATCAGCGTGCCGCCCGACATGCTCGGCTCGGGCGAGCACTACGCGCTCGAAGTGCGCGGCGATTCGATGGTCGAGGCCGGCATCCTTGATGGCGACATGGCGCTGATCCAGCGCAACGAGAGCGCCGATACCGGCGACATCGTGGTGGCGCTGATCGACGACGAGGAGGCCACGCTCAAGCGCTTCCGCCGCCGCGGGGCCTCGATCGCGCTCGAGCCCGCCAACGCCGCCTACGAGGTCCGCATTCTTCCGCCGAACCGCGTGAAGATTCAGGGCAAGCTGATCGGGCTTTACCGCAAGTACTGAGCGGTCGTTCGATATCGATTGGAGCGGATGGCTGTCCGCTCCGGCTGGATGGTTTTTCCGGTTCTGCTCAGATTGTCCGGCCCCCTCTTTCGGCGCCACAACCTCGATACGACGCATCATCGCTTCGCGGCCTGAGAGTGCGAGGACACGTGATGCGCCAGACTTATCATGGACGATGTTGCGGCGCCGATCGCAGCATCGGCGATGTAAGCCGTCGCCATACAATCGCACCGCCATTCGGCAAAAGCGAGCGGCAATACCCAGGCTGGTCGGCGCCCACGAGGCGCTGACACGCGCCTTCCGAATACACAGGCGTCGGTTTTGTTCCTATCGAATCCGGGAAAGATAATGTGATCGCGGCATGCGGCGCCCAGCCGCAGATTTGCCTACAACGAAGCAGAACGTTGCGTGCTTCCACCCTGATAGAGGCCTGCGCCTCCAAAAGAGGTGCGGGTTGCTATCTTCGCATGAGGAGCACCCAATGTGTGACTACAGCCTGCATGCTGTCGCGACACGCCCCGCCGAAGTCGGCGAGACGATCGTCACGACAACTTTCCGTGGCACCTCGACGCGCGGCTTCGCCTCCGAAGCCGATCTCTCCGTCGCGGTCTGCTTGCTGCCGGGAACGGAGCTCGCTTTCGCCGACAACGTCCGTTACGACAATCGCTGGATCTGGACGCGCACCGTGAACTCCCGCGTCGGCAAGTTCGGCAAGATCGACCCGCACATTCCCGATCGCCATCATGACGCGATCGAATTCCCCGACGGCAAATACGTGCTGGTGACACAGCTCGTCGAAGGCCAGCGCGCGACCGTGCTGCAACTGCCGGTGACCCAACCGGTTGGCGAACGCGAGCACAAGCCGCAGACCGTCGCCGACACGCGGTCCACGATCACGCGCCTGCCGATCGGCTGACGTCGTCGCCCCCGGCCGATGGTCGTGGGCCAGGAATGAAATGCCATCGCCGGCCGAGGCCGGCGAGATGGTATGGTTTGCGTCCTGCGAGATCCCGTCCGACCGACCTCCCCCGCATCGCTCCTCAATCGTCCGCCTGCAAGTCCATCTCCGATGGCGTTGCGTCCCGGTTGCGGGGCACGGCCGTCTTCGGCGCAAGGCTGCCGTCGAAATCCCCCTCGCCGGCGCCGGCCGGCAGCCAGGGGCGGCTTGTGCCTCTCGCCCTCACCGCCCGAACCGAGAAGCCGTCACCACTCTGCGTCAGAGCCAGCGCGCCCTGACTGGCGAGCCGCGGCCTGTCGACCACCATCGCCGCGCAATCGGGCGGCGTGGGCCGCGCGGTCACCACCAGCGCGGCGCGGCTGCAATCATCAGCCAGAGCGTCGATGCGCAACGCCAACGCGACAAGCCGTCCGTCCGCGAGCGGCGTCACGCAGCCGGACTCGTCACACGACACACCGTCGGCCAACGAGGCGCTGCCGGCATCGCGCGGATCGGCATCGGCGGCCAACCACTCCCTCAGCAGGAAGCCATCCTTGCTGGCGCGGATCACATGCAGCCGCCCGTCCCGGCCCCGCACGGCGACGCTCGCGCCATCCCCGGCAATCAAGATGTCGGGCTGCCGCACCGACATCGCCCAGAGGATCGCGGCAAGCAGCACCACGGCACCGGACCAGCGCAGGGGCGTGCGCAGCAGCCCCATCACGATGATCCCGAGGCTCGCCGCGATCAGCGGCGCGATCCCGAACGCGGGAATGCGACCGACTGCACCGGGCAGTGCCGCCACCCAGCGCGAGACCGCAACCATCCATTCGATGCCGATCCCCATCAGCCACCAGAACGCGCCGTCGAGCCCAAAAGGCGCGGCGAGCAGCCCCAGCAGCCCCGCCGGCATCACCAGCGCCGAGACCACCGGCATCGCGCCGAGATTGGCGAGCACGCCGTATGGCGTCACGCGGTGGAAGTGGAAGGCGGCATAGGGCGTGGTCGCAAGCCCGGCGATCAACGAGGCCAGGAACAGCATCGCGATCTCGCGGCCGCCCCACAGCGCGATCCGCGCCGTTGCGGAATGATCGGGCGATGCCAGCAGGTTCGGCATGCCGATCTGCACCAGCGCCACCAGCCCGAGCGTTGCCGCAAAGGACATCTGGAAACTCGGATGAACCAGCGCCTCCGGCGCGACGGCGAGCACGATCAGCGCGGCCACCGCCAGCGTCCGGAACGTAATGGCGCGGCGATCGACCATCACGGCGATCAAAACCACCGCCGTCATGAAGAACGATCTCTGCGTCGCGACCTCGGCGCCGGACAGCAGGAGGTAGAACGCAGCCGCAACAAGCGCCGCGGCTGCCGACCATTTCTTGATGGCGAAGCCGGCCGCCAGCCCCGGAATCAGCGCCAGCAGGGCGCGAACCGCGAAGAAGACGACGCCGGCGACGACCGCCATGTGATAGCCGGAGATCGACAGCACATGGCCGAGCCCCGAGACGAACATCGCGTCGTTGACGGGCGCGGTGATCGCATCGCGCCGCCCCGTCAGCAGCGCGGTCGCAATGGCGCGATTGTCGCCTTCGAGCGTCGCACGGATGCGGGCATCGATCGCATCGCGCAGGCCCTGCATGAAAGCCGCGTAGCGCAGCCGCAAGCCGACGGCATCCGGCGGCGGCGCGGCCGTGATGGCGCCCATCACGAAGCCGGAGGCGCCGATGCCCTGGAAGAACATGTCGCGCGAGAAATCGTAGCTGCCGGGGCGCACGGGCGAGATCGGCGGCAGCAGCCGCGCCTTCAATTGCACGAAGCTGCCGACCTCGGGCGCAGTGCCCTTGCGCACCGACAGGCGCACGCGCTCGAGCTTGACGTCGCTGCGCTGCGCCTCCATCGCGCTGACGCGCAGCACGAAGCGATCGGTGCGCTCGCGGATATCGCGCGCCTCCACGAAGCCCGACAGCGACACCGAATAGAGCGGCTTGGCCAGCACGGTGTGGGCGATGCGCGCCGTCTTCCAGGTCGCGACGGCAAAACCCGCCGCGACCGCCGCGAGCATGATCGCCAGGGCAAACAGCCGGCTCCGTCGCAGCAGGACCGCGCCAAGCGCGAGCATGACCGCGGTCACGGCAACGACCCACAGCACCGGCTCATGATCGGCGGCGAAATACAGCGCGATGCCGCCACCGAAGGCGACCGGCACCCAGGGCAACAGCCGGCCTGGGCCGGCCTCGGCGCGGGCCCATTCGCGTAGCGTTCCGACGATTGCCGGCCAGATGCCAAGGCCCGCCGGCGCAAAGCCGCCGGCCGGTGCGGCGCGGCCGACCGGCCACGTCCCCGCAACTCCCTGGGAGCGCACTGGCCGGCCCGCCTCCGCCATTCCCCTGCACCTTACGATACGCGACGGGTGCGGAGGCTACCGGAACGCGCGACCGGGCGAATAGCGGTACAGATCGGGAACAGGCGGCGTAGCGCGCTACTTTTCCTCTTCCATCGTCACCGCGACCGAGGCGTTGGCCGACAGCCGGACCTTGTTGCCTTCGACGTCGGCAACGAGGCCCTTGTCGATGAAATGATGGTGCCCCTTGTGGCTGCCCTCGCCGCTGTCCTTCTTGGTCAGCTTGATGCGGTTGCCCTCGACGCGATCGACGGTGCCGATGTGGACGCCGTCGGCGCCGATGACTTCCATATGCTCTGCGATGTTCTGCATGGCGGGATCCTTGGTTGGAGCCACCTCAACGCGCGGAGAGAGCTTCGGTTCGTATCCTTCCGTCATTCCGGGGCGCGCCACTTGGCGCGAGCCCGGAATCCATATTCACGCTGGTGGTTATGGATTCCGGGCTCGCGACTTTGTCGCGCCCCGGAATGACGAAACCGGTTGGTTAAGCGCGATCGCTAAATCAGCGGTGCCTGCGACGAGGCGTGATGATTGACGATCTTCCACTCGCCGTCCTCGCGGATGAGGACCCAGCTCATCTTGACGACGAGATCGTCCCGCTCGCCGGCAAGATCGAACGCGATGGTCGCGGCCATGTTGATCAGATCGGGGCCGGCCTGCGCCGCCTGCACCTCGGAAAAGGCCGCGCTCGGCTTGCGCCACCGCGGCAGCCCGTTGAAATAGTCAACGACGCCGTCCCTGCCCCGATAGAGTTTGGGGTTGGAGCCGAAGAAGAACGCATCCTTCGCATAGAGCGACGACAGCGCCACAGCGTCGAGCTTGGCAAAGCCGGCGCACCATTTCGCGATGACGGCGGAAACGATGGCGTCGGCTTCGCTGCTCATGGGCGCATCAACCTTTCGCGACTTCCTTCGCGAACGTGTCGCGCAGGCCTATGGTGCGCGAGAACACCGGCTTGCCGGGGGTCGAGTCCTTGTCGCGCACGAAGTAGCCCTGGCGCTCGAACTGCATCGGCGCGGTCGAATTGCTCTCCGCAACGGAAGCCTCGACCCGCGCATCGGCGAGGATCTCCAGCGAATTCGGATTGAGGTCGGCCGCGAAGTTCGAAGCATCCGGGCTCGGATTTGCGAATAGCTGGTTGTAGATGCGGATCTCCGCCGGCTTCGAGGCAGCCGCCGGAAGCCAATGCATGGTCGCCTTGACCTTGCGGCCGTCGGGCGCGTTGCCGCCCTTGGTCGCGGGATCGTAGATGCAGCGCAGCTCCACCACCTCGCCCTTATCGTTCTTGATCACGCCGGTGCACTTGACGAAATAGGCATAGCGCAGCCGCACCTCGTTGCCGGGGGACAGGCGGAAGAACTTCTTCGGCGGGTTCTCCATGAAGTCGTCCTGCTCGATGTAGAGCTCGCGGCCGAACGTGATCTTGCGCGTGCCGGCGCTGGCGTCGTCGGGATGGTTGATCGCCTCGAGCTCCTCGGTCTGCCCTTCCGGATAGTTCTCGATCACCACCTTGAGCGGCTTCAGCACCGCCATGCGGCGCTGCGCCGTGCGGTTCAGCTCCTCGCGGATGCAGAATTCGAGCATGCCGACATCGACCACGCTGTTGGCTTTCGCAACGCCGATGCGCTTGACGAATTCGCGCAAGGCCGCCGGCGGTACGCCACGGCGGCGCATGCCCGCCATTGTCGGCATGCGCGGATCGTCCCAGCCGGCGACATGGCCGTCGCGGACGAGCTGGGTCAGCACGCGCTTGGACAGCAGCGTGTAGGTCAGGTTCAGCCGCGCGAATTCGTACTGGTGCGGCTTGGACGGCACCGGCAGCTTCTCGATGAACCAGTCGTAGAGCGGCCGGTGGTCCTCGAACTCCAGCGTGCAGATCGAATGCGTGATGCCCTCGATCGCGTCCGACTGGCCATGCGCGTAGTCGTAGCTCGGATAGATGTTCCACTTGGTGCCGGTGCGCGGATGGTGCGCGTGCAGGATGCGGTACAGCACGGGGTCGCGCAGGTTGATGTTGCCCGCGGCCATGTCGATCCTGGCCCGCAGTACGCGCGCGCCGTTGGGGAATTCGCCTGATTTCATGCGGCGAAACAGGTCGAGGTTCTCCTCCACGCTGCGGTCGCGGAACGGCGAGTTCTTGCCGGGCTCGGTCAGCGTGCCACGCGAGAGGCGGATCTCCTCCTGGGTCTGGTCGTCGACATAGGCGAGCCCGTCGCGGATCAGCTGCTCCGCCCATTCGTACAGGCGGTCGAAATAGTCGGACGCGAAGAACAGGTTCTGGCCCCAGTCGAAACCGAGCCAGCGCACGTCGGCCTGGATGGAATCGATATATTCCTGCTCTTCCTTGACCGGGTTGGTATCGTCGAAGCGCAGATGGCAGCGGCCCGGAAACTCCTGGGCGATGCCGAAGTTGAGCGCAATCGACTTGGCGTGGCCGATGTGCAAATAGCCGTTCGGCTCCGGCGGGAACCGGGTCACGATCTCCTTGTATTTGCCCTGATCGAGGTCGGCCTGGACGATGTCACGAATGAAATCGCGCCCAACCTCAGTCGCCACCGGTTCTGTCATCACGAAAATCCTGTAGGGAAATCAGCGGCCCTTCTGCCAAATTCGCGTGGCTGAGCCAAGGCCTAGCATGTCCGCCGCCGGGCTTTAGTTATGCTCCGGTCCTGCTATACACCACCGCCTCCCATGCATAGGCCCTGCCAAGAATGACCGCTTCCGTCGTCACCCGCTTCGCTCCCTCGCCGACCGGCTTCCTCCATATCGGGGGGGCCCGCACGGCGCTGTTCAACTGGCTCTATGCGAAGAAGCACGGCGGCAAGATGCTGCTCCGGATCGAGGACACCGACCGGGAGCGCTCCACCGAGGCCGCCATCGCCGCCATCCTCGACGGCCTGAAATGGCTGGAGCTCGGCTGGGACGGCGAGGTCATCTACCAGTTCGCCCGCGCCGCCCGCCACCGCGAGGTCGCCGAGCAGCTGCTGGCCGACGGCAAGGCCTACCGCTGCTACGCCACGGCCGAGGAGCTCGCCGCCATGCGCGAGAAGGCGCGCGCCGAAGGGCGCACCCGCCTCTATGACGGCATGTGGCGCGACCGCGATCCCGCGACGGCTCCGAGCGACGTCAAGCCCACCATCCGCCTGCGCGCGCCGCAGACCGGCGAGACCGTGATCGAGGACCAGGTTCAGGGCCGCGTGGTCTGGCAGAACGAGAACCTCGACGACCTCGTCCTGCTGCGCGGCGACGGCAACCCGACCTATATGCTCGCCGTGGTGGTCGACGACCACGATATGGGCGTCACCCATGTGATCCGCGGCGACGACCACCTGATCAACGCCGCGCGGCAGAAGCAGATCTACGATGCGATGGGCTGGGCGCTGCCGAGCATGTCCCACATCCCGCTGATCCATGGCCCGGACGGCTCGAAACTGTCCAAGCGCCATGGCGCGC